>CAVSPU010000003.1:0-278493 GCA_963729815.1 uncultured Acidobacteriota bacterium | reverse complement strand
GGAAGGTTTTTCGACGCTGGGAAGGTGGGGCTGAGTTCTGAAATTCCCTTTCTTCAATCCGTAAAGCCATTGGTAACGACGTACCCAAGCGCGGAGTAACCAGCTAGCCGCTTCTTGTACATCCGAGCGAGCATGGGTACGAGCACATCCGAGTAGTCGTATACAAGCACCTCCTTCTTGTTCTCGTGGAGACGATGTAGTCGGCCTACGTACTGCTGGAGTGTTCCTCTCCACGAAACCGGCATCGCCAGAAACAATGTGTCAAGACGGGCATCATCGAAACCTTCGCCGAGATAGCTTCCCGTCGCCAGAATCATGCGTGGTTCGTGAGTGGAAACAAGTGCGAGGGACTCCGCGACTTGCTTTCTTTGTTTCGCGCCCATACCACCCTTCAAAACAAACACGTGCTGGCATATACCGCGTAGGCGTCCAGCAAGATAGTCCAGATGCTCTTTCCGGCTCGTCAAAACAAGCGGGGAACGCCCGTTAGACAAAGCTTGCTGCAAATCTTGGACGATCAAGTCGTTTCTCTGATGGTCCGTGACTAACGCGCCATAAATATCGTGGATTGTGGTTTCGTTCTCTGAACGATTCCAACCAAATTCGGTGAATCGCGGTACGACCTTGTGTTCGAGCGGCGAAGACTCAGCCGCTTTCTTGGGGCTGAGATGAAAGCGAATAGGCCCGCATTGCATGTAAATGATGGGATGGTGTCCGTCCTTTCGGGTCGGCGTGGCAGTCAGTCCGAGAACATACTTTGCTTTAACCTCGCGAAGCACACGTTCGAACGTGAAAGCCGAGAGATGGTGGCATTCGTCAACAATGACATGGCCGTATTCGGCCACAAAATCGTGAACCGAACCTTTGCGCTGTAAGCTTTGGATCACGGCGACATCGATAATACCCGTCCTCTTGCTTTTTCCTCCTCCGACTTGCCCAATATTGGTAATTGGCAATTCCAAGAAGGCTGCCAATCGTTCGCGCCACTGGTCCATCAATTGACGCCGATGCACGAGAATCAGCGCGCTGACACCTCTCCGAGCAATAAGGCACGCTCCGATCACAGTCTTTCCAAAGGCGGTAGGCGCGGACAGTATCCCCTGGTCATGAGCGAGTAACTTCTTGACCGCGTCCTGTTGTTCGACCCGCAGTTCTGCGTGAAAGGAAACATCAATTTGTCGTCCAGCGGTTCGTTCATCTTGAATCTCCGTTCTGACGCCATGCTCCTTCAATAAGCTGATCACTTCTTCTAAGCATCCTCTCGGAAGGCCGATGTGTTCGGTGAAGCTCTCGCTGCAAGATATGACACGCGGTTTGCCATAGGTCGAGAGCCGCATAGCCTGGGCTTTGTAGAATTCAGGATTCTGAAAAGCGGCAATACGAATCAGACGATCCTGCATGGAGGAAGGAAGGCCCTTCTTTTCCACATAAACCAGGTTGCTGGTGATCAACCGAACAGTCGTTGGCAACGAATCTGTGATTCTTGCTTCATTCCTGCTCCGTGACGGTCGCCATAACCACGGCGGCTCGCCGTCGCCTTCCTCAGGCAAGCTGAGGTGCACTCCTAACGTGTTCCCCTCGGGTGCGATTTCGTGGATCAACCTGGCTAACGTGTCGGTCTGAAGCTTCTGGACTGACTCTAGGAATTTCCACTGATCCGAGTACGGTTCGAAAAGCTCATTCAAGAACACGCTATTGCCTTGTTCTCTGGGACCTTTTTGCAATGGCAACGCAATTAAATTCCCGAAGCCGCCCTTGGGCATGGTGTCCTGACTTGGGAACAGACGGTCGTATGAGTCGAGGCCAATTTCATGTCGCTTTTCCATAGTCCGTGTCAGCAGTGCACAGCCAAGCCTTCTGGCATCGGCAGCAGATATTGCGCGATCAAAGAACATCCAGATGTGCGCGCCGTTTCCCGAACGTGATCGCTCGATAGCCGGTGTCACCTGGAAGCGTCGGCAAGTCTCAAGAAACGCAGCGGCATCGGCCATCCACGATTTCTTATCGAAATCGACCGCAAGAAGCCAGCACGTTTCGTCCGGCAGGAGTGGGTAGATGCCTATTGTCTGCTTCCCGGTGAGATGTTTTCGAATTGCGTCATTCGTCAGGGGAAGAAGCATACGTGTCTTACGGGCAATCTGCTTGCGTTCCTTCGGGTTCGCCGCGTGAATGGCACGCCAGTCCATGACCCCGGCTGGCGAATATCCTGATTTCCCTCCCCTCCCTTCCCATCGGACGGCATAAATGTCCTCCCGCCCACGAAAGAGGTTCCGAAACAATGCGATCTTCTCTTCCGCCGTGGAAGGGCTGACGGTAACCTTGGTTGAATCTTCGGGTGCCGGCTCGGGGTGCAGAGTAGTTCGGTCTTTGTCTAACGCCGGGATGCCGAGCATTGCGCGGAGACGTGCGTTTTCTTCTCGAAGCCGTCCGCACTCTTCTTCAGCAGACCTTAATCGATCTTGAAGGTTTTCTTGACCCGGCGTGTGACCGTTGATCGGCATCGAAATCAAGGCTCGATATTATTCGAGGAATGTCCGATTTGATAATGCAACTGGCGTCCTGAAGCGTGGACGAGACGGGCGCGAACTTGGGTCCATTTGGGTCCAAATACAAGTCTCTCGACGCTTTCTACTGCGCGACGCTGCTCTTCCGGGATCGCGTGCAAATAAGTCTCGCGCGTGATCTCCGGCGGCGCGTCGCAGAACGCGAACGGCATCTTTAGACCAGAACACTGCGTGTGTTTCAGTGTTCTGCCGCACTGACCCTACACTCGCAGTCGGCCGCTTGTGTTGCGATAAGGCGGTTTCTCCACAGCTAGGCTCGCACACCCGAGCCCACTCGCAACTTATTCAGATGGTCCTCGAGGCGCCGTATGCTCATCGACCAGGTTGCCCACGGAGCCTCAAGGAACCGAGGGCTTCGGTAAAGGATTGTCCACCCATGCGACTGAACTACGCGACCTGACGAGGCATCTGTTCCGAAGGGACTCTGTTCGGTCTTGCACGCGAAAAAAGTGCGATACACACCGCTTTTTCCCATTCCGCCGATAAAGCTGTCGAAAATAAGAACCGATACTCCCTCTTGCTGTCCCTCAATTACATTCCAGACTTGCCTAATTTTGTTTGCCGGCCACCAGGCTAGCGAAAACGGAAGGAGAACAGGAGGGCTGATCTTGGGCACCGGGGGCCACCCCCACCATCTGAAAGCGGAGGGACCTATGTAACGCAAACCCCGCCTGACCGCGAGAGCGCGCATGGCTTGTGCGCGAAACATCAAGCTAACTCTGACCACGCCAACGATCAGCGCCAACACCGCAAACGCTGGAAGGAACTTGAGTAGTATCACAGCGGCTATTCTGATTCGCTTGCGCCAGCGTGTCTAGTGTGACAGTCGTGAACGGCGTTCTTACATGTTAGGCTCACAGCAGGGAAAGCTCTCGAATGTGCGAAATCCCTGTGACGAAGTGCCACTGGTATAGGCGCAACGCCTGGAACCAACGCAAGGCCGATGAAACCAAGGGAAAGCGAAAGAGAGGGGACCACAGTGGGAGCTAGAGCGACTCGCCATCCACATGAACGAATGTGGCACCGGTCTTCGCCGTCATTTCGTTCAATAGATATCTGAATATGCCCTTAAGCCCCATGAATCTGATTTCCAACACTGGCGCGTCTTTCGGAGAGTTAAATTCAACGGTGTCGTGCCAGGACGTATTATCGAGGGCGAGTGGATAGACGTTTATGTTGCCTCTGAGGTAGTTGCTAGGACAGGTACCAGAATCAAACTTGTCCGCCTGCGCCGTCGTGTCAAGTTGCCGCACTAAGCTACTGATCTTCCCCCTTGCTTCGGGGGAAAGTTCCGACGGCTGTCTCAGGGCGTAGTAAACAAAAACGATGATTGAGTCCTGTTGCGCTTGGTTCCTTAGAGCTTCCTTGTAAGGGAGGAGTGTTCTGACGAGCCGAATCGCTTTCTCTTTTTGGTCTGGCAATTGATCTACTTCTTTCAACGCGGCTACCAAGGCACCAAAGTCGTGACCCCGCTGAGATGAGATGTAGCTGATCAACGGACTGAGGTTCTTTGCGCTGTTATTGCCGACGTACGTTTGGATTTGAACCTGTTTGGGGTCCAAAGCCTCCAGTGAAAGAAACTGGTCCATTCGCTCGGGGATCGCGTCAGAATTTCGCAGTGCTGTGCCGTACGCAAATTCATGCGGCGGGAGAATTCCGCCTTGCCCCCGGAACTTGATCACGACAACCAACACTAGAGCCACGACTACTATCACGGCAACCAGTGAAGGTGTGATCTTCATGCTTTGCACCAAGCTCCTGTCTTGAAGACGCGCCACTATAGAATCCGTTCCGATATGAAGACAACTGATTTTTTCACTCCGCGCCTGCCTGCCGTCTGCCTAGTTGCGCAAAAACAAGTTGGGTCCAACTTGGGTCCAACTACTGCCGAATTAGGTCCAAAACCGCGTACCATGACGCAGAACAAAGCTAGACGGACCAACAAGATAGATTTTTTGCAACTGCCTTGGGCGCAGGAGGTCTGGAGTTCGAATCTCCACGCCCCGACCACTAACTCGCTGAAGTAGTTGAGTTTTTTCCCGTACCACATCTCCACATTCATGTCACTTGGGAACGATTGACTCTCAAGCAAGGTCACTGCATCTCTCTGTACGCTCGCACTTGCGTGAGTGCAAACTTCCAGCGTCGTCAACGAGTGGGCCAGTCCTTCGGATTTTTCGGTCGACCACGCTTGAGGAGATTCGGGTGCATGTAGGCGAGCTTCTCGGTCTTCATTTCTCACGGTTTTTGCAGCTCCAATAATTGAAATCAGAGAATCGCCGCGACCGGAATTGCAGCATGCGGTCGCCGGAGCGCGCGAATCGGAAAGATCCCTGCGGTGGCGATGCGGCTTGCGATGAAGCCGTCGCGAGACTTGCTGTTCGAGGATTTTGAGTACCTTTGAAGGAGAAGAGACTCGTGCGGGTTCGGAGATGAGCACGTAAACGTGTTCGGCAATGGCCACATATGGAAGGCCGACGACTTCGTTTAAAGTCGGCACCAGGGAAATATGGCTCTTGCGGACTTGAAACCGCGTTATGGGAGTGGCGAACGAGCGTTCCGGATAGGTTGTCGCCCGCTCAGAAACTGAGAGGGCCCCTCGTTGAGTTCCGAATACGCCATTATTCGGGCGCGTTCGTTGATGAAGTTGAACTTTGCTTGAATTTCAGTCACGCAGCTAAACCACTGCGAAAATAAGTGGCGTCGAGAGGTTCTGGATCAGGCAACTGTGAATCAATGGCAGCTCCCGCTCCCCGAATCGTGAAAAGTCTTTCCGGCTTCGGGGATGAACTCCCAATCGTACCCGCGCGCATGGAGCGTCAGCTTCAAGACCCCAAACGTGCCGGTCTTCCGCACTTCGCTATTTGGCCGCGGCGTGGCCGCAAAAAGGCGCTCGTGGTTCCCCCCTGTGCCGACGACAAATTCGCGAATGCCATGGGTCGGATCGGCGACGCCATCTGGAGTTTGCGGCGCGAAGCGCTCGTAGTCGTGGTCATGCCCATTGAGCACAATGGTCGCGTGCGCCCGGTATAAGTCGCGCCAAAAATCGATGTAACTCGGATTGTCCCCGTGCGCAGCGCCGGAGCTGAATAATGGCTCGTGCCAGTAGGCGAGGGTGCACGCAGCGGGATGCGCGTGGAGATCCGCGCGCAGCCATTTTTCTTCAGGGGAGCCAGCCTGGCATCCGCCGATGTCTTTGCATTCGCCGTTCATGGAAATGATGTGCCAAGCGCCCAGTTCGTAGCTGTAGTAGCCCTTGGCGGGATCACCCGCGGCGGCGCCGAAATAATCGAAGTACGGAGTCGCGCCGGAGGAATGGAATTCATGGTTGCCGGGTGCGGGTCGCGTGCGGGACTTGAAGGCCCCCCAAGTCTTATCGTAGCAATCGGCGAACTCCTGGGCGGTGCCATTGGAGAGCGCGAGATCGCCGAGAGCTGCGACAGTCGCGGAAGGAATGGATTCGATAATTTTTGCGGTGGCCTGGGCTCCGGCAATCATCTTGCAGTTGGCGATGTCTCCCGCGGCAACGAGGACGACGGGATGCTGAACGTCCTTGGATGCCTGCTGGTGGTTTCCAGGGCTGGCAAACACAGGAAAAGAGAGGAGCGCGGTAGCAGAACAAATTGCGAAGAATTGTCTGCGAATGAAATTCAATGTCGAATCCCTCCTCTGAAATTGCACGCCCATCTTGAATCGAACTGTCACTCGATGAATCGCAGGAAATCTACGAGCAAATCATCGCATTCAGCGTGAGAAAACTGTGGCGTGAAAACGATGCTTCACGCCGCGGCAAAAGCGCACGGCACTAGAACCTCAGGCGCACCATGAACTGGAGCTGGCGAGGCAGGCCAGTGCCGGTATTCGGCGAAGCCACGTTGTCGTTGTTGTTGTTGAAATTGACAGTCGTATTGATGATCCCGAAACCCTGCTCAGGAACGAGATTGTTTGGTGCGCCCGGAGTGTAGTCCAGATTGAGATTGTGTGGGTCGCCGAGTTGTGTGTGGTTGAAGATGTTGAACGCCTGCACACCGAACTCGAGAGTGAAGCGCTCGGTCAGCAGGGTGTCCTTCATTAACGCCAAGTCAACTTGCCAGGAAGGAAGCGCCCGAATATCTCCATTCCCTTCGTTGCCATAGCGAGTGAAAAAGCCATTGGCATTCACAGGTGGGGCTTGGAAAGCAGCAGCATTGATGAGCGGAATACCATTGTGGCCGCCACCGGGCAATGTAAGGGGGACGCCCGGAACAAGGTCAGGCCGCACCGTGGTTTGATCGTTGCCGTCTGGGAGCAAATAGGTATCCGAAAAACCATTGAAAGGGTCCGAGGGATTGATCGGATCGACGATAGTATTAGGCAGGTTCATGAAGACCGTGAACGGATGGCCAGTGTGGTAAGTTCCTACACTGCTGAGTTCCCAACCACCGACAATTTTCCCCATCGCTCCGTCTCGGTTCAAATAGCGCGCGCCCGGACCAAAGGGGAGTGCATAGACTGCATCACCGACGAGATTGTGGCGAATATCGAAGATGCTGGGCCCTTTGTCGCAGGCCAGGCAGTTGACATTTTCCGGAGCATTGGACTCGCCGCCTCCCACCGAGCCATCATTGATGGAGTGTGCGTACGTATAGCGGGTTTCGAGCGTGAGGCCATTGTTCAGCTTGCGTTCAAGGGAAATCTCCAGGCCATCATAGAAGCTGGAACCGATGTCGCTCTTGTAATCGACTGAGCCATATGGATTGCCAGCGGGATAATACTGGTCGAGTGGACGAACGCAGTCTTGGTCGACAGGGTTGAAAGTCACTGGGATTGTGCAAAGATTCACGGCGCCGCGGGAAAACAAGCGAACACCGTGGCTCCCAATGTATGACGCTGACAATACGAGGTTAGCGGGAAGCTCATGCTCGATGGTTGCGCCCCACTCTACCGCATAAAGGTTACGCCGGTCTTCGCGCTGCAAACCGCGCGGATGCGCGCCGGCTTTGCTGAATCCGCCTGTCCCCGTAAAGGCGGAGAGATCGGGGATCTCTTGTTCATAAGCAGGCTGAACCACACCTGGATTGCCGACGGAGACGCGGAAGGTGTCACTCTCGAGGCCGGCGTTGAGGTCGTCATTTTGCGCTGCTCCGTGATAGAGACCGAAGCCGGTACGAAAAACCGTCTTGCCGTGCAATGCGGAAGGAGCCCACGCTAGGCTCATGCGCGGGTCGAAGTCACGATAGTCCGGATTGGTAAGATAGGGATTCGTGGGACAGGGAGGAGTGTTGATGGGCGCGGGGAAGGGAGTGTTACCTGAACCGGAGCCGAGGCAGGCGCCATGAAATGCATTGAAGTCAAAGACGGTGGTGCGATTAGTTGCCTCGGTCGGGGCGCCATAGACCTCCCAGCGAAGTCCAGCGGTCACTGTAAAGGTCGGCGTGAGTTTATACTCGTCCTGAAAGTACGGCATGAAGAAGTTGCGGCGAAGCCTATGACAGCACCAGGGCGCGTCGAAGCTGATGCTGGAAAGTGTGCCAGAGATCAAACTCAGGTCGTCGCCGAAACCGAGGTTGTTGTTGGCTGTCTGGCCCTGGTTCAGCCGCACGCGGCGATACTCCATGCCCATGGCAAAGGCGTTGCGCCCGTGAGTCCACGTCAGGTTGTCTACCAAGCCGTAGGTCGTCCCGATTTCAATATCTGCCGACTCGTTGGGAATTCCGCTTAGATACGTGCTGCCCACGCCGAACAGAAGCGTACTGATTTCAGGATTGTGAAAGGGTGAGCGATTGATGTACAGCTTGGCCTCGTTAAAAACGTTCGGCGAGAAAGTGTGCTGTAAGGCGAGAAGATAATTGGCAGGGTGGTTGAGGGTGGCGGCATTGTCGAGCCCCCCGGTAACGCCGATCTGAGCGTTGACCAAGCTGATGTCACGCTGTGCACGGCCGTAAAGCGTCGTTTTGTCGCTAAACTTGTGGTCAATGCGCACCAGCCAAGTGTCTTCGTGGACGGTGGTCTGGATGGGATGAATGAACTCTTCAACGTCCGATGTGAAATCGTCCCCGTCGTTTGGCACGCCGCAGGGATTGCCTGCCAAGAGAGAGCAGTTGGCGAACATGCTATCCGGGAAAACGTTTTTTGGTGAGCAACCTCCCACTGTTCCAGTTGAGGCGCGCCAAGGGTATCCCTGGAGGATGGCGCACATCTGCGGGGTTGGACCGTAAGTCGTGGTGTTGCCGTTCTGCGTGACCGTCCTGCCGTTGACAAGGATGTCTTGAATGAGACTGGCGCTGGGCACGAAGATGAGACCGTTGGAGCTGTCCTGTTGCAATTGACGGAGCCCTTCGTAGCTGATGAAGAAGAATGTCTTGTCCTTCTGAATGGGGCCCCCGAATGTCAAACCATACTGGCCCATGCGGAAGGGCAAGACGGGAGTGGGGGCGTTTGTCTGGGGATTGATGTCATTGAAGTCACGAGCGTCGAAGATGGAATTTCTGAAGTAACCAAAGAGTGTGCCGTGATAGTCATTCGTGCCTGACTTCGTGACAACATTGATTTGCCCGCCGGCTTGGGTTCCGTACTCGACGTCGTACAACGCGCTATTGACGCGGTATTCCTCAACCGCATCTTCGGAGATCTGCAGGCGCACCTGCGATTTCTGCGCCTGTTCCTGGATGCCGCCAGCATCCACGCCGTCGATACTGAAGTTGTTGTCGTCTCGCGCGCGGCCGGCGAAGCGAATGGTGCGCTGGTCCCCTCCACCATCGTCCTGCGCAAACGGAGCGAGTAGCGTTAATCCAGACCAGTCTCGGCCGTTGACAGGAAGGTTGGCAATTTGATTGGTGCCAATGACGGTCGCCGCGCCCGCCGAGGTGCGGTTCGCGAGGCCCGCCGCTGTGACCACCACCTTTTCCTCCACGGCCCCAACGCTCAGAACAACGTCGAGGGTGTGCGTCTCGCCAACCTGCAATATGACACTCTGCTGCACGTTCGTCTTGAATCCGCTCCTGGAAATGGTGACCGTGTACCGGCCGACCGCCAGACCAGGGAAGAGAAAGTAACCATGCGAGTTGGTCTTGCGCTGCTGGCTGATGCCAGTATCAACTTCGGTGGCCGTTACGCTCGCACTCGCAATCGTCCCGCCGCTTGGGTCAGTTATCGTGCCCTCCAATGTGGCGCGGTCGGTTTGTGCGACCGCGGGATTCGCAATCAAATAAAAGACGATCGCCAGAACAAGAAATCCGCACCGCACGCCGGCACGTATCGATTCCGAAATTGACATTGATGTTCTCCTTCCTGGTGTGCCTCCCACACTTGTCCTGCCGGAGGTGCGCGGCCATGCATTCGGGCTTTCTCCGTAGGTCTGCAGTGAAATCGGACATCCACGCCAGGGCAGAGGCACTTTTAATCTCCGCACATCAATGTTCGATGACTCGAAGTTAAATACTCTGTTAAATGGACGCCCATGGGCAAAATGAACACGTAAGCCGGCTTGCGTTTTCGACCCGCAGGATGCACTTGAGAAATTCGGGGGCATCGCGTGCCACGGGTTCCATGCCGGGCCTGCATTCTGGCAGGAAGACGCAAATCTTCTTGAATACGGAGACTCGCGCTGGTCAGGCCCGGAACGGTCGCAGGAGTTTGAAAAAACCGAAGATAAATTGAAATTAATAATAGATTAAGGATCGGTGCAAGCTGCGAGGAATAAGATGGCTCTATCGCGAGGACGGAGGCGCATCCATGCGGGCGGAGCGCAGCAGATTCGCAGATGAATGTCCCGCCACGCAGAGGTAGCTTTTGGGTGATGCCCGCAGCGGCACCATGGGGCAATAAGCGGCGCCGTCCGCCGGGAGTACGGGACACTTTTCGCGTACTAGAGTACGTGCAGTGAAGGGCGGACTGCGGAGGCGCGAAAGATCTGGAGGATGAGCGATGACAACCGAGGGAGCAAAGAAGGGGGTGCGGCCCGCGTGGATCGCGGCGATTGTGGCTGTCATCGTGATCGTGGGGTTGAGCGTCCCACCCGGGCGGAATCTGACGCGGCGATTCTTCAACTCGTTGCGGGTGGGCAAGGTTCAGGCCGTCAACGTGGATCTCTCGAATTTCGTCGGGCCGAATGCGAACTCATCGTTGCAGCAAATGTTTTCGCAGATGATTTCCGACAAAGTGAACATAACGCTGAATGAGCCGACGCAATCCGTGGCGACGGAGGCGGAAGCGAGCAAGCTGGCAGGGTTTCCCGTGCAATTGCTTGGCAGGCGTAAGGATGCCCCGGAAATGGAAGTGAGGGGCGCGCACGCATTTGACCTCACCGTGGACCGGGCACGGCTTCAGGAAATATTGAAAGAGGCGGGGAAGTCGGATTTGTCGCTCCCGCCATCAATCGACGGAGCGCACGTAGAGGTGCGCATGGCGCGCAGCATGATCGTGCGATATGGGACCTGTCCCGGAAGGCCGAGCGCGACGGCTAACGTGGCCACGCCAACTCCGACATCGACGGAATACAGCGACTGCGTGGTGTTGGACGAGGGGCCGAGCCCTGTGGTGAACGCGCCCGCCACGCTGGATTTGCAGCACCTGGCGGAAATCGGATTAGAGCTTGCCGGGATGACCCCCACGCAGGCACAGCAGTTTCTGCAAAACGTGAATTGGAGATCGACGCTGGGCGTATCGATTCCGCGATTCATGCGCTCGTACCAGGCTGTGGAGATCAACGGAGTGAAAGGGACGCTGCTGAATATGGCGGGCAGGCGCGGGCCGACGTACACGCTGGCGTGGGTGAAAAATGGCATGGTGTACACGCTGACGGGATTCGGAGATTCGGGTGGGGCGGTCGGGTTGGCGAATTCGCTGCAGTGAAACGAGGAGAGCCTTCTGGAGAACGGCAAGAGCTTCGCAATCGAAACCAAAAATCTGCGCAAAGTATACGGGCGAAAGGCCGCGGTGCGCGATCTTTCGCTGATGGTGAGCCGTGGCTCGATCTTCGGGTTCTTGGGACCGAACGGCGCGGGGAAGAGCACGTCGATCAAGATGCTTCTGGGCCTGGTGAAACCGACGAGTGGCGAGGCGGAGGTTCTGGGAGAACGCGCAGGAGACGTGGAGGTGCGGCGAAAAATCGGATTCCTGCCGGAGCATTTTCGATTTTACGACTGGCTTACGTCAGGGGAGCTGCTGGAACTGCACGGGCGGCTCAATGGGATGACGTCGGCGCGGCTGCGGGAGCGCGTTCCGGTGATGCTGGAGATGGTGGGCCTCGCTCCGCATCTCGACAAGCGCGTCCGCGATTTTTCGAAGGGTATGATGCAGCGCATCGGACTGGCGCAGGCTCTGATCCACGAACCGGAGATCGTGTTTCTGGATGAGCCAACTTCGGGGCTGGACCCGATGGGACGGCGGCTGGTGCGCGACGTGATTCGCGCGCAGCGGGAACGCGGCGCGACTGTCTTCCTAAATTCTCATTTGCTGAGCGAAGTGGAAGTGATCTGCGACAACGTGGCTTTCCTGAAGGATGGCGAGGTCGTGGCCAGCCGGGATTTGCAGAAGTTCGCGCAGAGCGAAGTGCGCGTGGTGGCGCGAGCAAGGAAATTGACGCTGGCATGCGTGAGAGGGCTGGTCGCGTGGGGAACTTCGGTAGATTATGAGGGAGACCGGCTGACATTCGTTGCGCATTCAACCGACGTCCTTCCCGAAGTGCTGCGCTATCTGGCCGCCTCGGGCGCGGACATCTACGAATTCACCCCCGAACGGGCCTCGCTGGAAGATTTGTTCGTCCGCATCATGGGCGAGGACCGGGGACTCTGATGGGCTGGTGGGTCATGGCATGCATTACGTTTCGCGAGGCGGCGCGCAAGAAGATTCTGTGGACGGCGCTGGCGGCCGGACTGGGATTTCTCGCGATCTTTGCCATCGGCCTGCACTATCAAATCGAAGACTTCGGCATGCGGTCCACGCCTCCGTTTATTCGTTACCAAATCCTGAGCGCCATGGAGATGGTGGGACTCTACACGGTGGACTTGCTGGCCGTGGTAATGACGATTCTCACCTCGGTGGACACGATTTCAGGGGAAATCGCGTCGGGCACGATTCACGCCATTGCGACCAAGTCGATTTCGCGCTGGCAGGTACTGATGGGGAAATGGGTCGGTTTCGCGGGGATGGTGGGTGTTTATGTAGCCATCATTTTCGGCGGGACGATCGCCGTGGGCTATTTGTTGGGCGGCGTCTCTCCGGCGAATTCGATTCAAGGCGGGTTGCTGATTTATCTCGAGTGCCTGCTGGCCTTGACCGTCACGTTCATGTTCGGGACTTGGTTCTCCACTTTGACCAACGGCGTGATTGTCCTCGGACTGCACGGCTTGGCGTTCATGGGCGGCTGGCTCGAGCAAATGAGCGGATTCACGGAAAGCGCGCGGCTCGTTACACTCGGAGTGGTCTCGAGCTTGATCATGCCGAGCGAGGCGATTTGGCGGCGCGCGGCGTTTGAGATGCAGACGCCACTGGCCGGCTCACTTCCGTTTTCTCCTTTTGCGAATGTATCGATTCCCAGTGGAATGATGATCGGGTACGCGGGAGTGTACCTCGTCGTGGCGCTGGCTATCGGGATCTGGCATTTTCAAGTGCGGGATTTGTAGTCGGCGGCGAAGAATAAATACCGAAGCATTGAACTCGAACAGTGTACGGAAGCTTCATACGTGTCCGGCACCGCCCAGCCACCACAACCGTGTCCTCCAGAGAATGTTTCCATGTCAAAATCTGGTCACAAACCAACGCGACGTAAACCAGAATCGAAATGTGTTCCTTATTGCACAGAAGCGCTTCTCCCGAGTGCCTAAGATGCTTCTAGGATCATCAGCAGTCGATCCGAGACGAGGAGAAACCAAATGGCGACTGTGAAAGCTGAGAAGTGTGCGCACCCCGTTTGTTCATGCAAGACAACGTCAGGCAAGTATTGCAGCACGCAATGCGAAGCAATGGAAAAGACGCCGGACATCGATTGTTCGTGCGGACACTCCGGCTGCAAAGGCAAAACGTCCTAATCGGAAGTGTGTATGGCAGTGGTGAATGAGTCCTAGTTCGAGGACCAAAAGGTAGGCCGTCCACAACCATCGACTTGATCCGTGCTGATCACTTACACATGGCAAATTGAACCGAGACATGAAATCAAAGAAGTGGCGATGCGTTTCCGTTCGTGAATTCAATCTTGGAGGGGAAAAACAATGTTGAAACGTCTTCTGATTGTCACAACGCTGGGCCTTCTTGTAGCTCTGACGACTGTCGCGTCGGATCGCGACGACGATGTGGCTCGCATCCACAAAGCCGCTCAGGTTTTTCACGAGATCATGAACGCGCCGGACCAGGGTATTCCTAACGGCCTTCTCGATTCGGCGAAATGCATAGCCATTATTCCTGGCGACGTGAAGTTTGCTTTCATCTTCGGCGGCAACTATGGCCGGGGAGTGGCGACCTGCCGCACCGGGCATGGCTGGAGCGCTCCCATGTTCGTCGCGATTAACGGCGGGAGCGTGGGTTATCAGATCGGGGGCTCTTCCACCGATATCGTGATGCTCTTCATGAACGATCACGCCTTGAAAAGCCTGCTCAGCGACAAGTTCAAGCTGGGAGCGGACGCCTCTGTGGCAGCCGGGCCGGTGGGCCGGACCGCCTCCGCTGATACCGACCTTAAACTGAACGCGGAAATTCTGTCCTATTCCCGTGCCAAAGGCGTTTTTGCTGGCGTGAGCCTGGACGGTGCTGTGATGCAAGCCGACAAGAGTGGAGACAAGGCCATGTATGGCGACGACGTCGATCGCCACAACATTCTTGACGGCCAAGTTGCTGTTCCTGTCTCGGCGCGGCGGCTACTGCACGAAATTGGCGGATATGCGCAGGAAGCCAAAAGCAATTAGTGAGCGCAAAACCCTGGAGCTCTGAATTGCTTTGAAGGGGTTGAGGGACTGCTGATTAGAGCAAGACCTCAACCCTCCCTCGGAGCTTGGCTTGGTCGGAACGTCTTGGCCGGCTGGGTGGTAAGGACCTTGTGCAACATGACTTCGGCAATTGCGGCGACGCACATCCTGACCCTGCTTGCCCTGCCCTCCCTGTTTATCCTGCTTGTCCTGAGGCATGAAGGGACACAGGAAGGAAGGCACGAAAGGGCTAACCTACCTGCACGGAAGTAAAGTGGGAGTCTACGAAAGACCGCCCAGACCTTCCGCTGGTTTGAGAGCCCGTAGCTTGTTCCAGGGCCCCGGAGGGCCTATCTGGCTAAGCGCTTTTTCGAAGGGGATGGTGCTGGGACAAAAGTACTAGTGGATGCACCCCTGTTTCGGTACTACCCCTCTATTTCCAACGCGGTAGCCAAAATCTAATATCGACCTAATGAGGGATTGCCTGGTGCATCGCCTGAAATTGATCATATTGATTCCATCGTTGAGATACGGTGTCACACCATCCCTGCGCCGCAAATTGAAGTCGGACGAAATCCGCAGCCGCTTGGGATCCCGGGCCAAATCATTCGAATCAAGAGGTACGAGCCGCCATGGGAACGCTGAATTTCCGCAGGATTGAACGCCGTCGTACCGCGCGAGTAGCCTTGTGTGTCCCCCTCGTTGTTCAAGGCGAGACGGAAGGCGACGGAAAATTCAAAGCCGAGGCGCGAACGCTCTCCGTGAGCGGGTACGGAGGGATGATGGTGCTGGAGCCCGATGTGATGGTTGGGCAAAAGCTGATGTTAATTAATGTGAATAGCGGGCAGCAGGCGGAGTGCAAAGTCGTGTCCGCGAAGCTCGCGCGTGACTGCAAGAGAAATGTCGCTTTTGAGTTTGCGTCCGCCGAAATCAATTTCTGGAAGATGTGCTTTCCGCCGGCCGGAGTGAGGCCCATTCGCCGCGCCCCACAAGCGCTGCCTGAGGCGGTTTCTGCATTCGAGCTACCGCAATAATCCAGCATCCACTATAACCATGCATCAAGAGGCAGATCTCCGATAACACGACTTATCAGGACTTAGCCGTGTGGCTCAGGCATATCTCGCGCATTTGCCTGCATCGAGGGGCTGTCGTACAATGTGCTGCCCGTGCCCGATACCTCCGCCATTGTTGGCAGCACCATCTCCCACTACACCGTTTTGGAAAAGCTGGGCGGCGGAGGAATGGGCGTTGTCTACAAAGCCAGAGACACGCGCCTCGGCCGGAACGTTGCGCTGAAATTCCTCCCCGACGATATCTCCCATGATCCGCAGGCGATCGAGCGATTCCGCCGCGAAGCACGCGCGGCCTCCTCGCTCAGTCATCCGAACATTTGCACAATTCACGACATTGGAGAATTTGAAGGCCGGCCGTTTATCGCCATGGAGTTGCTCGAGGGCCAGACGCTCAAGCATCGCATTGCCGGTAAGCCCATCGAAATCTCAGATCTGTTGGAGATCGGCATCCAGATCGCGAATGGGCTCGATGGGGCGCACTCCAAGGGAATCGTCCACCGCGACATCAAACCTGCGAATATTTTTCTGGTGGAGCGCGGGCAGGCCAAGATTTTGGATTTTGGTTTGGCCAAGCTGATGCCAGCGACGCGGCCTTCCGCAGAGTCGGCGAATATCACATCCATGCGCACGAGAACGCATGTGCTCAATGAAGAGCAACTGACGAGTCCGGGAAGCTCCATGGGTACGGTTGCGTACATGTCTCCTGAGCAGGCCCGCGGCGAAGAGCTCGATGCGCGTTCGGACTTGTTTTCGCTCGGCGTGGTGCTTTACGAGATGGCCACCGGATCAGTCCCTTTCTCTGGCGCTACCTCGGCGGTGATTTTCGATGGAATTCTGCATTCCGCGCCACCCTCTGCAAAGGAACTCAACCCGCGTTTGCCGCTGGCGATGGAAAACATTCTTGGCAAGACGCTCGAAAAGGACCCGGACCTGCGTTGCCAGACGGCGGCGGAACTCCGCGCGGACTTGAAGCGCTTGAGCCGCGACATCGAATCGAGTCGGCGCCCCGCTGTTCAGAAGAATGACTCGGGCTCGGCGACGCATGCGGCTGCGGTCAAGCAGAAATCAGTCGCGGTGCTCTACTTCGAAAACCAGAGCGGGGCGAAAGAGGATGAATATTTTCGCGACGGAATTACCGAAGACATCGTCACAGAGATTTCGAAGATCGCGCAACTGGAGATTTTCCCCCGGTCGGAGATGCTCGCATTTCGCGACAAGCCGGTGACTGCGCAGCAGGTTGGCCAGCAGTTGGGCGCCGCATACGTCCTCGAAGGCTCGATCCGCCGCGCCGGCAGTCGAGTGCGGATCACCGCGCAGCTTGTCGAGGCCTCGACAAGGCATTCTGTCTGGGCCGAGCGTTACGACCGGCAACTGGAAGACGTGTTTGCTATCCAGGAGGAAATCGCGCGGAGCATCGCTCAGGCGCTGCGCATCACGCTCACGCCGCAGGAAGAAAAAATCATCGCGCACAAGCCCACGGAAAATCCGCAGGCATATGATTTTTATCTGCGCGGACGAAGTTACACGCGCCGCGAGAACATGGACTACGCGTTGCAGATGTTCGAACAGGCCATTCAGTTGGACCCGAATTTCGCTCTGGCACACGCAGGCATCGCTCACTTGTGTGGGCTGATCTTTGAGATTCGTGACCAGAACCCGACTTGGATTGACCGTGGACTGGCTGCCTGCGACCGGGCCACGGCGTTGGCGCCCGACCTCCCCGAAGTGATGGTGGCGCGCGCCCGGCTCTCGTACGCCCAAAAGAAATACGAGGAAGCTGCGCTGCTGGCATGGCGCGCCATCGAACGCAAGGCCGATTGCGAGGGATCCTGGAACATCCTCGGCCGTGCCTATTTTGGCTCCGGTCGTAACGAAGAGGCTGCGGCACTCGCGGAACGGGCCATCGAAGCGAATGGGGACGACTACAATGTTTATATCCCCTATCAACACGCCTTGGAGCGGCTGGGACGGAAGAAGGAAGCCGAGCGCGTCCGGCAGCGCATGACCAAGGTTCTCCGACAACAACTGGAATTGGTGCCGGAAGATGTTCGCGCGCGCATCTTGCTTTCTTCCAACCTCGCCTACTTCGGACAAGACGCGGAGGAGAGCATCCGTCACCTGCAGACCGCTGTCGCCCTTCGCCCCGGTGATGCCAACACTCTATACAATGCTGCATGCACTTACGGAGTCCTTGGGAGAAAAGCAGAGGCGCTCGAGACGCTCAAGAGAGCCTTTGCTGTCGGATACGGCAACCGGAATTGGGCGGCCCATGATTCTGATCTCGCTTGCTTGCACGACGACCCTGAGTTCCATAAGCTCGTCGACCTCAGCAAGAGTCTCGGGTTGTAGGAAATACTTCTTCAGTCACTCCTGACCCGTCGCTCCCGAAATATCGGCTCATACCGACCACTTCCTCTTCCATTTGTGTTAGCCTAATCTCGGAGAGGGAGGGGAAGCGTGGACATCGTCAAGGGCAACATGGGCTGGATCGAAGTCATCGTCGGCCCCATGTTCTCCGGCAAGAGCGAAGAGCTCATCCGCCGCCTGCGCCGCGCCGAAATCGCCCGTCAGCGCGTGCAAATCTTCAAGCCCGTCATCGACAAGCGCTATTCCTCCAACGGCATCGTCTCGCATTCCGGCCTCGAAATTCCTTCGGACCTTGTCACGACTGGCGCCGATATTCTGACGAAAGTCGAGGCGCGCACGGAAGTCATCGGCATCGACGAAGCGCAATTTCTCGGCGAGACTCTTCTCGAATCCTGCACGCGCCTCGCCGACCTCGGCAAGCGCGTCATCGTCGCCGGTCTCGACACCGATTTCATGGGACGCCCCTTCGAGCCCATGCCCCGTCTCCTGGTCGCCGCCGAAGAAATCACCAAGCTTCTTGCTATTTGCGCGCGCTGCGGAAATCCCGCCGTTAACACGCAGCGCCTGGTCGCGTCGGAAGAATTGATCGTTGTTGGCGCCGGCGGAATGTACGAAGCGCGCTGCCGCCGCTGCTTCGAGCCGCAGGTCGCGGTCGAAAAAATCGAATCCGAAAAAAACGGAGTCACGAAAATCGTGGCGAAACAAATCGGCGAAGAAAAAATCGAAAACGAAAAAATGCAAATCAAGTCCCGCGCCGCCGTGCCGTAAATCGCGAGGCAAAGAAAAAACGAATAAATCGCGAAAAACACGAAAATTCAATGGCCTGCTCTATCAGGCCAAGCTCGACCGAAGAAGTGCCCTCCGAAGAGACAATTTGGCCTGATTGGTCTGTACTAGAACCGCGGCGGATTCTGTGCTGGCGCGGCATCCCATTGCACCAGATTTGATTCTCAGTACAATGATCAGTACAAATGGAACGGGGGCCAGGGTTCGGCAGATCGCCGTATTCGCGCGAGGCTTCCTGCATTACAATTAGAATACTTCCATGTTTCGCTTGACCAGCTTCGCGGCCGCGATTTTATTTTTGGTTTCGTACGATTTGCCGCATGTGTATCCGCTGCGGCCGGAGCCAGTGTCGCCGCTGAATCTGAATTTGCCGACGCTGGCGTCGCCGCCGGATATTTTTCTGGCGATTGCCGAAAGTTCCGGCGGGAAGCAAAAAAATCCCCAGATGCAATCGCGCTTCGCGATCATTCGCTACGTCGACGGAGAATATGCGCGCGTGGTGCAGCCGCTGCCGGCGGACAAGCACGGATTCCGTTACAAGGTTGACAAGCCGGTTGATGTAAAGGAATTGCATTACGCGGCGATGCGCGGCACGGCGGCGAATCCCGGTGATCACGTGCAAATCACGAACATTCAGTTCCGCGGAAAAGAAATCGTCATCAGCATCAACGGCGGCACGAAATCAAGATTCAACTGGAGGCAGCATGTGCAAGTGAGCGCGGGGCCGCTGCCGACGTCGACGACTACCTATCCCGGGAACTCTTCGCAAGCGATCGGCGCGGAACTTATTTTGGATTTTGGCGGGCCGGTGCCGAATCTGACCCCGGATGAATTGAAGCACGACCTCGCGCCGTTTCTGCAATTTTCGAGCGAGCATTCATCGGCGGTGAACTGGGTGGAGACGTTGCCGCCGAAAATTCAGCAAGCGATCAAAGATCATGTTGCATTGACGGGAATGAATCACGACATGGTGACCGCGGCGCTCGGGCGGCCGGATCAGAAGGTGCGCGAGCGGGATGAGCGAGGGAATGAAACGGAAGATTGGATTTACGGCCACCCGCCCGCGAAAGTGGTTTTCGTGACTTTCTCCGGAGATAAAGTCATCCGCGTGAAGTCGTACAACTAGCGGATGCTGAATTTCGCGCCGCGCCGCATTCGATCGTGCCCCCGCAGTCATCGTCCAGTGACCTGCCGTCAGCACCCCGCCACCAGCCACCTGGCACGAGTACGGATGCGAGCGGGGACTTGGAAAGAAACGCCGGCCGGCTGCGAGTAAGCCCAAGCGGTGTGTCAGTTTCGCGAGCTGAGTAACAACGCGGAGAAAAAACAAATTGGTTCACTCGGCGAGGCCGCGGGTGTATAAGTCAGCGCAGCCGGTAGGTGAAAACAGAAATCCCGGTTTTCAGAGTCTTGCCTGAAGTGAAGTAAGTCCCGATGGTCTAACCTTCCAGAGGAGGTTTCTATGAACGCGCCATTGATTGGAATGTCGTTTGCGTCGTTCGTGGTGGTGACGATTGTCAGTGGAATTGCGGGTGCGATCATTCACTGGGGTTTCCGCTATCGCTTGTTCCAGGGGATTGACGGGTGCCTGGGCCAATGGATCGTGGCGTGGTTGGGCGCGTGGCTGGGGCCTGCGGTGCTCGGGCATTGGTTCGGTTCCGCGATGGTGAGTGGCATTTATGTTGTTCCGGCGTTCCTTGGGGCGCTTGCAGGCGCGTTCGCCGGGACCATAAACGCCAGAGTGCTGGCAGGAGTCGCGTCGCAAAGGGGATCGTAGCCGGAAGTAGGATCCGCTTAGCAGTTGCGAGCGACATTCAGGGCAGCGGCAACTGGCGGCAATCGAGTAAGCCAGCCGCTCAAGCCACAGTCGAAAAACGACAATTGATTATATGCGCCCTGAATCTGGCGGGCTAAGCGCGATGATTCCGACTGGCCGGGATGACTCGGCCAGTCTGCGCGGACGTTTCGACAAGTGAAAGCGGGGTGAGTGAAATGATCAGCGGCCGGAACGTCGAAATGCATAGGGCAGAATCATTGCGGGCGACAGCGCGGCTGAGGAAACATGGGGCAGGATGGTATAGGCCGGTGAGTTGGCTGTTCGCGCACGAAGGGGTGAGCGAGTCGGTTGCGACGCGGGTTCACTTCGACGCCAGCGCGGAAGCGGTCTGGAATCGCATCATGTTCTATGAGGAAGTTCCCGGGCGCGCGCCATTTTTTCTTCGGGTGCTGTTGCCGCGCCCAATCCGGACGGAAGGCGACAAGACGCGGATTGGGACAAAAGTGCGCTGTGTATATAAGGGAGGGGATTTGGTCAAGGGCATCACGAGAGTTGAGGCGCCGCATTTGCTGGAGTTCGAGGTGGTTGATCAGCGATTGGGGATCGAGGATTGCATTCTCACGCTTGGGGGCTCGTACCGAATCTGTACTTGTGGCCATGCGACTGACGTGGTGCTGACGACGAATTATGAGGCGTGCTTGCGTCCGCGCTGGCTGTGGCGTCCTCTGGAAGCGCTCCTGGTGGGCCAGCTCCACAGGCACATTCTCCGCGGCGTCAGCGCAGCAGTTTTTCATCGAGATCCAGCCCTGCGCCCGGCCGTCGCGGAATCGCTCAAACCGCGGTGCGCCCCTCCGGGAGGTCTTGCGTGCACAGTTTTGCAATCGAGTTCCCGCCGTTAGTCGTCATTCGGGCCAGTGTCGCGGCCGTTTGGCTATACGAGGGGCTGTGGTGCAAGATCCTCGGGCGAGTGCAATCGCAAGTGGAAGTGGTGACGGCGGTGCCGCGGCTGGGGCCGCGGTTTGGAGCGCCTTTTCTCAAAGCGCTCGGGGTGGTGGAGGTTGCACTGGCAGTGTGGGTGATGGCCGGAATTGCGCCGGGCGTGTGCGCGATTGCGCAGACAGCTTTGCTCGTGGTGCTGAATGCGAACGGGCTGCTGTGGGCGCGGCGCTTCATCCACGAGCCTGCGGGGATGGTCGTGAAGAACATCGCGTTCCTCGTGCTGGTGTGGGTGTGCGGCGCGATTCCTAAAGGCGGGCTGTGAAGTTGGAAACGGCGTGGCAGGCGGGGCGCCTCGGTTCGTCGAACGGCCCGCGGCGGCTGCTCTTTGGGCGGATGTATGAAGACGTGGAGATTGAACGCGCGGCGTTCCGAGGGAGAAGACGCGTGTTTTGCATCGCGTCCGCGGGCGACACGGCGCTGCGGCTCGCCGAGGAGCACGAAGTCGTGGCCTGCGACATCAATCCAGCGCAACTTGCCTACGCGGAGCGGCGCGCCAAAGGCGGGCCGGCGGAGACGGGCGACGCCGAGCGGGCGATGAATTATATGCGCGCGTTCATGCCGCTTATAGGCTGGCGGGCAAAAGTTGTGCGCGCGTTTCTTTCTCTCTCGGATGTCACCGAACAGGTGGTTTTCTGGAGGGAGCATCTCGACACATGGCGCTTCCACGCCGGTTTCGACACGCTGATGTCCGCGCCGGTTTTGCGCGCGATGTATGCACAGCAGTTCCTTTCTTTTTTGCCGGCAAAATTTGGAGTTGTGCTTCGGAAACGGCTGGAAAGAGGCTTCGCGCGGCATCCAAACGCCACGAATCCGTACGCTAGGGCATTGCTGCTCGGCGAAACGAACGAGAATCCCAGGCCCGGAGCGCCGAAGGTTCGATTCGTATCGGGAGATGCGGCGTCGTGGCTGGAATCATGTCCTGCCCAGTTCTTTGACGGCTTCACGCTCTCGAACATTCTGGACGGCGCAGAGCCGGCCTATCGTTCCCGGCTCTCGCAAGCCGTCCGTCGCGCGGCCACCGAGGAGGCTGTCATCGTCTCGCGAAGCTTTGCCGAACCGCCGCCAGGGCTGGACAGTAACCACGCCGAATGCGATCGCTCGATGCTGTGGGGAATCGTGGACGTCCGCGGCGCGCAGACATTTCAGCTTCGGCATTTCTGGCGCGTCGAGCGGTAGGTGGGAAGCATTCATTAACGGCGGGTTTATAGCATGGCATTTCTCATTTCTCTTTCTACGTTCCTTTGCGTGTCACCGTGCAGTCTCGGGGCAAGCAGGATATGCAGGGCGAGGACAGGCAGGCGCGTTGACTTTTGAGGCGGGGCGACCTAGCATCGCTGGGCAACGCCGCCTGTGGTTTCATCGAAGAGGACCGGATCCAGAACATCTTTGCGCGCGGAGGGAGAATGGCAGTCAAGGTAGCGATCAATGGCTTCGGGCGAATCGGGCGAAATATATTTCGCGCAGCGCTCGGGGACAAGGCAGTGGAAGTCGTGGCGGTGAACGACATCACCGACTCGAAAACGCTGGCGCACCTGTTGAAATACGATTCGATTCTGGGAAACTTGCCGAATCAAGTCACTTCCTCGGAAGAGGCAATCGAAGTGGACGGCCGGAGCATTCGTGTTTTTCGAGTGAAGGAACTCGACAAGGTGGACTGGCCGTCGACGGGCGCGGAAATCGTGGTGGAATCGTCGGGCATGTTCAACAAAGGGCCGGAAGCGCGAAAGCATATCCGCGGGCCGGTGAAAAAAACGCTGATTACCGCGCCGGCGACGGATCCGGATTGCACGCTGGTGCTGGGCGTGAATGAGAAGACGTATGATCCGGGGAAGCATCACGTGATTTCGAACGCGTCGTGCACGACGAATTGCCTGGCTCCGGTGGCGAAAGTGTTGCACGAGACGTTTGGAATCGCCGTAGGGACGATGACGACGATTCATTCGTACACGAACGATCAGAAGCTGCTCGACTCGCCGCACAAGGACTTGCGGCGGGCGCGCGCGGCGGCGCTGTCGATGATTCCGACGTCGACGGGCGCGGCGAAAGCGCTGCACCTGGTGATTCCGGCGTTGAAAGGGAGACTCGACGGATACGCGTTGCGCGTGCCGACGCCGGATGTGAGCGTGGTGGACCTGACGGTGATGACGGAGAAGCAGGCGACGGCGGAAGGCATCAATGCGGCGTTTCGCGCGGCGGCTGAGGGGGCGCTCAAGGGGATTCTCGAGTATACGGAAGAGGATTTAGTGTCGATCGATTTTCGGGGGAATCCGCATTCAGCGATCGTGGACGCGAGTTACACGCGAGTCGTGGGAACGAACTGCGCGAAAGTGCTGGCGTGGTATGACAATGAATGGGGCTATTCGTCGCGGTGCGTGGATTTGATCAAGCTGATCGCCGAACGGCTGTGAACCGCAGGCTTCCTGAATTTCCGCGATGGCTGCCACGACCAACATGAACAAACTCTCGATTCGCGACTTGGATATGAAAGGGAAGCGCGTGTTTGTGCGCGCGGACTTCAATGTGCCGCTGGCGGACGGGAAAGTTGCGGACGACACGCGGATCCGCGCGACGCTGCCAACGCTGAGACTGGCAATGGAGCGCGGCGCGCGCGTGGTAGTGGCTTCGCATCTGGGACGCCCCAAGGGTAAGCCGGAAGCGAAATATAGCCTGGCGCCCGTGGCGGAGCGGCTGAAGGAATTGCTGGGCAAGCCCGTGGTCTTCGCATCGGATTGCGTGGGGGAGGGGCCGCTCTCGCGGAGCAAGGCATTAAAAGATGGCGACGTAATGCTGCTCGAAAACGTGCGGTTCCACGGCGAAGAAGAAAAGAACGATGAGAATTTTTCGCGGCAGCTCGCTTCGCTTTGCGACGGGGTTTTTGTCCTCGACGCATTCGGCTCGGCGCACCGGGCGCACGCATCGGTGGTGGGCATTACGCGATTTGTGCAGCAAGCGGCGGCGGGGCTTTTGATGGAGCAGGAGCTGAAATATCTGGGGCAGGCGATGACGAGTCCGGAGCGGCCGTTTCTGGCGATTCTGGGCGGCGCGAAAGTTTCCGACAAGATCGAAGTGATCGAGAATTTGATGAAGATCGCCGACACGATGCTGATCGGCGGGGCGATGGCGTACACGTTTTTCCGCGCGAAGGGTTACACGACGGGGAAGTCGCTGGTGGAAGAGGACAAGACCGACCTCGCACTGACGCTGCTGGGCGAAGCGCGCGAGCGGCGATTCCGTATCGTGTTGCCGGTCGACCAGGTGCTGGCGCGCGGACTGGAAGAAGGTGCGCAGACACAGATCACCGGAGTCGAAGGGACGCCGGCGGATTGGATAGGGCTCGATATCGGGCCGAAGACGATCGATTTATTCCGCAAGGAAATTGCTGCGGCGAAGACGATCGTGTGGAATGGGCCGGTGGGCATGTTCGAGAAACCGGCGTATGCGCGCGGGACATTGGCGATTGCGCAGGCAGTTGCGGAAGCGACGGCGAAGGGCGCCACGTCGATTGTCGGCGGCGGGGACAGTGTGGCGGCGGTTGAGCAGGCTGGAGTTGCTGAAAAAATTTCGCACATTTCGACGGGCGGCGGAGCTTCGTTGGAGTTCCTGGCCGGACGAAAGCTACCCGGCGTCGAAGCACTGACGACGCGGTACTAGGGGATTTGGTGCGGCGACCGGTGATTGCAGGGAACTGGAAGATGTACAAGACGCAAGCGGAGACGCGGGCGTTCTTTGAGGCGTTCAAGCCGCTCGTTGCCGGCGTGAAACAGTGCGACATCGTCGTGGTGCCGCCATTCACAGCGCTTGCGGCCGCGGTGGAAGCGGCCAGAGGAAGTTCGATCACGATCGCGGCGCAGGACGCGCATTGGGAGCGTGAAGGGGCGTTCACAGGTGCAGTTTCGATGCCGATGCTGGTGGAAGTCGGGTGCCGCGGGGTGATCCTGGGACACTCCGAGCGCCGGCGATACTTCGGCGAGACTGACGAGACCGTGAATCGCAAGGTGAAAGCGGCTATCGCGGCGGGATTACAACCGATCGTCTGCGTGGGAGAGAGCCTGCAGGAACGGGAAGCGCGAAAGACGGACGAAGTGCTGGAACGTCAATTCACGGGCGGCATGGCAGCGTTGACCGCCGAGGGGTTCTCGCGTATTCTGATTGCTTACGAGCCGGTGTGGGCGATTGGCACGGGCCAAACGGCGACGCCAGAAATAGCCGGGGAAACACATGGCTTCCTCCGACAGCTTGCCACGAAGCGGTTCGGCAGCGACAGCGCAGCAGCGTGCAGGATTCTCTACGGCGGAAGCGTGAAGCCGGGGAACATCCGTAGCTTGATGGCGCAGGAAGACATCGACGGCGCGTTGGTGGGCGGAGCGAGCCTTGACCCGCGTGCCTTTTCAGAAATTGTGAATTATTAGACGGCCTCCTCGAAGAATTTAGACGCGGGGCCCAAGTGAAGCAGGAGTAACAGGAGTAAGGGAATGCCGAACGCAGGAAAATGGGCGCTTGCATTGCTCGCAGCAGTGCTGCTGGTGTGGCTGGGCTGGAATTTCAATTTTGTGCTGGTGATGCTACACGTGATGGTGTGCCTGTTGCTGATTTTCGTAATCATGCTGCAAAGCGGAAACGCCGCGGACTTGGCGGGCGCGTTCGGCGGAGCGGGGAGCCAAACAGCATTCGGTCCGCGGGGAGCAGCAACGTTTTTGACTAAGGCGACGACGTGGTGCGCGATCGTTTTTATGATGAGTTCGCTGGCGCTTTCACTGAAGAGGGCGCCGACGACGGAGCAGGGAAGCTCCATCTTGGAGCAGACCATGCCGACGGCGCCGAGCCGTCCCGCGCCTCCGCCGGTGCAAACGCCGAAGCAGCAGAATCCGGTACCACATAAGTAAGGGCGCCGTTTGTTGAAATCCCGAGTGTAGACAAAGTGCGGTCGTGGCGGAACTGGCAGACGCATCAGCTTGAGGGGCTGACGGTAGCAATACCGTGGTGGTTCGAATCCACTCGACCGCACCAAAATGCACCAACCCGCAAGAAAGACCGAGCGAAAAAAATCGAAACAAATCCGCGAATCATCCTTGAAATCTTTTGCGCGTGCCGTATATGATGTGGCGTTTGGGAATTCGAGGCGTCACGCTGCTGTGGTGTTGATGGTGTGCGAGGAGCGGCGGCCAGAAGTTTGTCGTTGAGGCCGCAACCTTTTCGGAGTGGAGGAAATGGGTTCGCGAAAATCGAATGCAGGTTCTGCAGCACCCGCCGTATTGATGGCACTTGTCATTTTACTTCTCGTTGGTTCAACGCTCTATTTCCACATTGCAAAGACATGGTGGTTCCCACCGGCGATCACGCCAGTGGGCCACGATATCGATCGGCAATTTTTCCTGACGTTGGTGGTTACGGGAATCGTGTTCGTCCTGGCTCAGTTGACACTGGCCTGGATGGTGTTCAAGTACCGCGACCACGGGCAGAAGGTGCGGTTCGTCCGCGGGAACCATATGCTGGAGGTGGTTTGGACGACAGCGACGCTGGTGATTTTCGTCGGGCTGGGCGCACTGGCGACGCATGCATGGGGGCAAGTGCACTTTGGTGGAGTCGAGCCGGGCGCGGTGCAGGTCGAAGTGACCGGAGTGCAGTTCACATGGACCTTCCGCTATCCTGGGCCGGACGGCAAATTCGGCAAGATCATTCCGGCGGATATTGACGCGTCGGTTGGTAATCCTCTGGGATTGGATCCGAATGATCCAGCGGGAAAGGACGACATCGTCGCTTCGGACTTGTATGTTCCGGTGGACCAGCAGATTGAACTGATGATTCGGTCGCAGGACGTGATTCACAGTTTTTTTGTCCGCGAATTGCGCATCAAGCAGGATGCCGTTCCTGGACTGATTATTCCGATTCATTTCCGCACAGAGAAGATCGGGGATTATGAAATCACATGCAATCAATTGTGCGGGCTGGGGCATTACCACATGCACGCCATCATGCACGTGATGTCGCAAGCGGATTTTGATCAGTGGGAAAAGAAGATGGAGGCACAGAACGCGCAATGAAAATCATATTCAGGACTCTTAAATCGAGGCCAGGCCTCCGTGGGAGGAATCGATGAGCGCGCACGCAAGCCCGATTCACCACTCGGAGGCGCCCAAGGGCTGGATCCGGCACTACATCTTCAGCGTCGATCACAAAATCATTGGGACGCAATACATTTTGCTGGGGATCTCGGCGGTGACGATTGGAATGATTCTGTCGTTGATCGTACGAATTCACCTGGTCTGGCCGAACGCACATCTGTGGGGTTTCGCAAACGGGGTCGTATCGCCGGAAGATTATTTGCGCGTGATTACGATGCACGGAACGCTGATGGTGTTTTTCGTGCTGACGACGGTGCCACAGAGCGGATTCGGCAATTATTTTCTGCCCATACAAATTGGCGCGCCAGACATGGCGTTTCCGCGGATCAACATGCTGTCATTCTGGATCACTTTTTTGGCGCTGGTCGTGCTGCTGGCGTCGGCATTCGTGCCGGGCGGCGCATCGATCAGCGGATGGACCTCTTATGCGCCGCTGAGCGCGGTTGGGGAAGTCGCGGGACCGGGGCTGGGGATGGGGCAGACGCTGTGGGTGGTGAGCATCGCGCTGTTCTGCGGTGCGTCGCTGATGTCGGCGCTGAATTTTCTGGGCACGACGATTGACTTGCGTGCGAAGGGCCTCTCGCTGATGCGCATGCCGCTGACGGTGTGGGGTTGGTTCATCACGGCGAGCCTGGCGCTGCTGGCGTTCGGCGTACTGCTTGCGGCGTGCATCCTACTGCTGCTGGACCGGCTGGCGATGACGAGTTTTTTCATTCCGGCCAATCTGGACGTGAGCGGGGTATTGCTGCATCACGGAGGAGGATCGCCGCTGCTGTGGCAGCACCTGTTCTGGTTCTTCGGGCATCCTGAGGTCTACATCGCGATACTGCCGGGCATGGGCATCATTTCGCACGTGCTTTCGACGTTCTCGCGAAAGCCCGTGTTCGGCTATAAAGCGATGGTGTACTCGCTGAGCGCGATCGGCTTCTTGAGCTTCACAGTGTGGGGCCATCACATGTTCATCAGCGGGATGAATCCCTATTCCGCGCTGACGTTTTCGATCATCACGCTGGTGATTGGGGTGCCGTCGGCGATCAAAACTTTCAATTGGCTGGGGACGTTGTGGGGCGGGAAAATCCAGTTCACGGCGGCGATGCTGTTCGCGATCGGATTCGTGTCGCTTTTCGTGACCGGCGGATTGTCAGGGATTTTCCTGGCGCAGCCGGCGCTGGATTTGTATCTGCATGACACATATTACGTCATCGGCCATTTCCACCTGATCATGGGCGTAGCGGCGATCTTCGCCATGTTCGCGGCGACGTATTACTGGTTCCCGAAAATGTTTGGGCGGCACATGAACGAGACGGTGGGCAAGGTTCATTTTTGGTGCACATTTCTCGGCGTCTATTGCATATTCATGCCGATGCATTATCTGGGGTATGCGGGCGATCCGCGGCGGTATTCGAGCATCGAATCCGTGAACTACCTGATTCCGCTGCATTCGGTGCATTACTTCATCAGCGTGGCGGCGTTCTTCACGGCGAGCGCGCAACTGCTCTTCTACTGGAATTTCTTCTGGAGCATCAAGCACGGGCGGCCGGCGGAGCGAAATCCCTGGCACGGGACGACGCTGGAATGGTCGGTGAGTACGCCGGTGCCGCACGACAATTTTGCGGGCCACTATCCGACGATCTATCGCGGCCCATACGAGTATAGCGTTCCCGGAATGAAGGACGACTATGTTCCGCAAGATTTGGCGCCTGAACTAGTGGCCAAGGCCTGACCGAGTTTGAGGGGCAAGAATGCCGCATAGTACAACAACGGACGAGATGGAAATCATACTCGCGGGTGGGGGACCGAAACCGCCCGGGAGTGGCGGCCCGGATGACGGCGATGGAGCCTCCGGTGGCGGAAGGGGCGGATCGGGCCTGCCCCAGCGCGTGTATGTGACCGGCATCACGATTGCGATGGGCGCGATTTTGATGTTTTTCATGGCGCTCGTCAGCGCGTTCATCGTGCGGAAAGGGCTGGGGAGCGATTGGCGCGCGTTTGAGATTCCGAGGATTTTGTGGCTGAACACGGTGATCCTGCTGGCGAGCAGCGCGACGATTGTTTACGCGCGGCGGCTTTTCAAACGCGGTGACCGGGAAGGATTTCACCACTGGTGGGCGGTGACGACAGTTCTGGGGTTGCTCTTCCTTGCGGGACAGTTGATTGCCTGGCGGCAAATGGTGGCGCAGGGTTTCTATCTGGCGACGAATCCGAGCAGCAGTTTTTTTTACGTGTTGACGGCAGCGCACGGAGCGCACTTGCTCGGAGGAATTATCGCACTGTTGTACACCGGCTGGCTCAGATTGCACAAGCTGACGCTCGAGACGGCGACGGAGATTACGGCGCTTTACTGGCACTTTATGGATGGCCTGTGGATTTTTCTTTTCTTACTTTTATTGCTGGGACGGTGACACTTGGCTGAACTGGAGATGGATACCTTGTTGGGAACGGCGTGGGATGGCGGCGCGCCACCGTTTGCGACGAACACGAAAAAGCTGGGAATGTGGCTATTCCTGCTTTCGGACTCGCTGACTTTCTCGACGGCGATTCTGGCGTATGCGTACGTGAGATTGTCGAGCGCGACCTGGCCGCGGCCGTTCGAGTTTTCACCAGCGGTCATAAACGCAACATTCCTGACTTTCATTCTTCTGTCGAGCAGCTTGACGATGGTGATGGCAGTTGCCGCGGCACATCGCGACGAGATTCGCAAGGCCGTGATTTACATCATTCTGACCGCGATTGGCGGAATCGCGTTCGTGGTGCTGCACTTGATGGAGTGGTTCCGCCTGTTCGCGGAGGGCGTGACGCCGTGGTCGAATCACTTCGTGGTCAATGGCCAGCCGGGCGACCCGCTATTTGGCGGGACGTTCTTTGGATTGACCGGGCTGCACATGGTACACGTCTCGATCGGCGTGATTTACCTGTGCATCATCGCATTTGGATTTGGCCGGCGGAAATTCAATGCCGATCACGTGGAAGTGAGCGGGCTTTACTGGCACTTCGTCGATCTGGTGTGGATGTTCATTTTTCCGATGGTATATTTGATGTCCGTCAATTTGAAAGGCTGAGGAGCATATCGCGCGATGAGCACGCACGAAGCAACAGCGGCGGGGACGCATGAGCCAGGATCGAAAAAATTATTCATGTGGGTGTGGTTCTGGCTGTTGATTCTGACGGGAATTGAAACGCTCTTGGCATACTTGAAGCTCGAGCCGCACATCATGTTGACGCTGCTGATCGGCCTCTCGCTGATCAAAGCGGCGCTGATCGTGGCGTACTTCATGCACTTGCGGTTCGAGAAGATTGGGTTATTCCTGATCATCGTGCCGTCGCTGGTTTTCTGCCTGATCATGATTTTGATTTTCGTGTTTCCAGACAGCCTGCGAATTGCGCAATTGAGCGGGCTGCCGCACTGAGCCGTGCTATTGTAGGAATGAGCGCCGCGGGCGAAGGCGCAAGATCCGCTTAAGGTCAAGGATGAACCGATGAACTGGCGAAAGGCGATTGGAAGGCTGATGGTGGCGAGCGCGGGAATGGCGGGCATTCTGCTCGGCGCGACATCGACCTTCGCCCAGGGCTGCGCGCTTTGCTACAGCGACGCGGCAGCGACCGGCCCGCAAGCGGAGGCCGCGTTGCGTCACGGTATTCTGATCCTCTTGATTCCGCCAATGCTGATTTTTTCCAGCTTGTACGCCACGCTATACTGGCGGCGAAACGTGCATCGCGAATCGGCCGTAAGAGTTCCCGCTGAGCGCTTCGCGCCGGGCAACGCCGCTGAAATTGTCCTTCCATTGAATTAAGCCGCTCCAAGAAAAGACGAAAGACAGCGCTCAATGAGGTGCGTGTGTGCCTGTGGGGTGGGAGACGCGGCAATTTGAGTTTCCGGAGAAGCTATGAAGTGTGTCCGAGGACGCCGAGAGCGCGAGGAAGCGCGAGAAGTGCAAGGATCTAAATTGAAGCCGCACGCGAGAGCTGAAAACGCGAGCTCCCGCGCAGCGGATTCAATGACTATTGGCCTTGTTTTGCGTGAAGGCCGGTACAAATCGTGACGGCATTCGTGGGATCGATCGCAGTGGTATCAAAATCGATGTGCTCGATTTTGCCATCCTTGCCGATGACGAAAGTGGTCCGCCGGGCGAATTCAACCTTATCGCCGGCCATATCAAAGGAACTCACGATGCCATAAGCAGCGAGGACCTTGCGGTTCATGTCGCTCAGCAGAGGGAATGTGACGCCGATTTCCTTTGCGAAAGCGGCATTGGCGGGAGGGCTGTCTATGCTAATGCCAAAAATCACCGAATCGCTTGCTTCAATTTTGGCCAAATCAGACTGATAGGCCTGGAGTTCCTGTTTTCAACCACCGGTGAACGCGAGAACGTAGAAGGCGAGGATGACGTTCTTTTTGCCCCGGAAGCTGCTGAGCGCGACAGCAGAGTGCTGGTCGCTAGGCAGAGTGAAATCCGGAGCAACGTCGCCGACTTTCAGGTTCGTTGTCGTGATGGTGGCTTGTTGGTCCTGGGCTTGTACGCGCGGGACAAAGGATAACGCGGAAAGCGCCAGGAGCAGCGACGCCGCCATCGTAACGATACGCTTCATGCGCCGTCTCCTTGGAATTAGGATGCATCTTGAACCGGGCTGTATGATACCAGAACACGCGTTGAATTTGCTCGCCGGCAGTGGAGGAGCTTTTCTCATTCATAAGGACATGGGCGACGCGGAATTTATTTTTCTTCCGCTTGAAGGAAATTGAAGGGATCGCCGATGTTCTTGCGAACTTCGCCCCAGTACTCGTCCGGTTTGGAGAGGAAAGCCTCGACGACACGAGGATCGAACTGCGTACCGGAAAATTTGATTATTTCGGCGCGGGCGGCACTCAAGGGCAGAGCCTTGCGATAAGGGCGATCGGAAGTCATGGCGTCGAGAGTGTCCGCAACCGCGAAAATTCTTGCGCCCAAAGGGATTTCCTCGCCCTTCAACCCGCTGGGGTAACCACTGCCGTCGTAACATTCCTGATGAGAGAGAACGATTTGCGCGGGGTCTTTCAAGAATGGAATTTTCCTGAGCACGGTGTAGCCAATTTCGCAGTGGCGCTTCATGAGCTGGCGTTCCTCATCGGTGAGAGGGCCGGGTTTGCGAAGCACCTGGTCGGGAATGCCCATCTTGCCGATATCGTGGAGAAAGGCGCCGCGGGCGATCTGGCGCAATTCGTTGCGGTCGACCTTCATGATTTTGGCGATCAGGATGGTGATGGCGGTAACGCGCTGGCAATGGCCTTCGGTCTCGGCGTCTTTGGCGTCGAGAGCGCCGCCGAGCGCCTCGAGCGTGTAGTCATACGACTGCTCGAGGTCACGTAAGGTCATGGAGAGCTGCTGAGTGCGCTCGGCGACGAGTTGCTCGAGGTTGTGCTGGTAGGAGCGATTTTCGAGGACGAGGCGGCGATGTTCGAGCGCGCGGCTGACGCTATGGTAGAGCTGGTCCTTTTCGAATGGCTTGAGGATGTAATCGTAGGCGCCGGCGCGAATCGCCTCGAGAGCAATCGAAATGTCGTGCATCGCGGTGACCATGATGACCGGAACGTCGAGATCGTGGGCGCGGACCTGGCGCAGCAAACGCATGCCGTCCATTTGAGGCATGACGATGTCACTGAGCACGAGATCGTGCGAGTCTTTATTGACCTGCTGGATCGCCTGCATGCCGTCAGGAACAGTCGTGCAGCGATAACCCTGAGCCTCCAGGAGCGTGGAGACAACTTCGCGAATCGCTTCTTCGTCGTCGCAAACGAGAATCTTTTCACCGGCCAACGCGTATTTCCTCGTGTGGCCATTATAGCGATGAAGAGAAGGGCGCCAGGTCGTATTGTCGAGCGATAGAGCGTAGGAGTTACGCTGACATGTGCGGCGAGAGAGGTTTCCGATTTTACCGGCCGGGGAGGTTCCTTTTCAGTTGCCCATGTTTGGCCCGAGACGAGAAGGCAGGAGACCGGCAATCTGAGACATGCGTTTCTCCAATTCGCCGGCAAGCCCAGTGATGAGGTTTGTGAGCCGGACGAGCTCATCCGGCGTGACGCTGCCGAGAGCAATGCGAATGGCAAGCATGCGGTAAAGAAAGCGGAACTGCACACCGAGGCGCAGCCACTCCCATTGGCGCGTCTCTTTCAGCTCCGGCGAAAGAGCAGTGGCGAGACGCGCGAGTCGTTCGAGCCGAACGAAATCCTGAGCCAAGCCACGGAGGTATCCGCGCAGAATTCCGCGGCGCTGCTTGCGCCATTGTTTCTCCATGTGCTTTGGGGCATTGCGAATCATGAACTGGCGATCTTCATCGCGCAGGATCTGGCTAATCTGGGGGAAGTGACGGCAATGCAGCGGCAGAAGCTTCTCGATCTCGAGCGCTTCGATTGCGGGAGTCGATTGCGCTGCTTGAGGAGTGAAAAGCAGCCATACGAGGGCCGCGAGAATCACAAAAGAAGCGAGGATGGCGGCAAGCAGCGTCATTTCCACATGTCCAGCAACGCCGAATTGAGTTGGTGAAGTCTCGCGGTCATCTGAGGAGCAATTGTTTCATATTCGCCGGGCTCCAAGAGCACAGGCGCCGTCCGCTGGATGGGAAGCGGTTTGAGCAAAGCCGCGAACCAGATTATAGTGGCGATATTAAAGGATACAAGACGCAAATCTTCCCAGAGCGGGAAGCGCTGCCATGAAATCTGAAGTCGCAGGAACGTATTGTTGGCAAACTCGACGGCCGAGTAAAAGCCAAGTCCAAACATCAGCAGCGCAACGTATCCATCAATCTCGACGCCGTAATATCGGCAAAAAATGAGACCGAAAATTAAAATGCTGAGAATCATTAATTCCAATCCGCGCTCAGCGGTGAAAATCTTGGCGACGATAACGTGGTGCGGATTGTTACCCGTAGAAGCTGCCGCAGCGATCGTGAGGGCGACGCCCGAGGTCATCAAGAATAGACGGCAAAACTTCCAAATGCCTTTGTAGGGAGACAAGAGCGCACGGCAAATATCGTAGACGGCCACCGCGCGAGCGGAGATCAAAACCGCTTGCATGATCCAGTAAACGTTGGCGGAGGTCGCTGAAGTGATTCCAGTCAGGCGATACGTCAACCAACAGACGGCTTCATTGGCAAGCAACAAACCGAGGTAGATGGTGAAGAATGGAAGGCGGCGAAAAAGACCGCGACGGAGCGCCAGACCGAAGAGCCCTGCTTCGACCGCAGCACTGACGGCCCAGTGAATCGATGCGAAAAGTGAAAGACCCATGCGCGCCAGGATGACAATATACCAGTTCGATGTCGGTAACGTCTACCAAGAGGCATCCCGGCGCGCTCAGGTCAAATCATGCAGCCAAGGAATTCGGCAGGGTGGGCGGGACGGGTGTGCCACCATCAGCCCAGATGGCCGGATGTGTTACAGCGCGAGCTGGTTGCGGATTGACGCCAGAAGTTACGGGGACTACTATCGCGAGAAGCAACACACAGACGAAAAACAAAGCTGCTGCAAGTTTCATGATGAACCACCTCCTGAGTGCGCTTATGGCGGGAGGTGGTCAGTAGCCGCGCAAAAACGGCGGAATGTTCTGAACACAGAACAAGGTTGAGTGCGCTAGTGCTGGACGAATTCCAACAGAGCCGGCGCGTGGTTGAAGATTTCGCTTCGACCACACTGGCGAGCATTTGGGGAGACCTTCCCCGTCTTTTGCACGTGGCGACGCTGCGCGATTTCGCCACAGGTCGCTACCGGCACGAGGGATTGGAGAGAATCTATTCCGAAGCGTCGGTCAATCAGGCGCTCGGGCTGTGCCATGAGGAACTTTTCGAGAAGATCTTGGAGACTCCCCTGGAGCATCAGGCGGACGAACTTCGGAAGTGCTTGGAAGGGTTTGGAGAAGCGCCAAAGGAGATCGCGGCGCGCTGGCAGGAACATGAATTTTATCGTCTGTTGATTCCGACAGGAGTGCCAAATTACTTACGAGATCTGTTTTGCTCGAATCTGAGCGTCTTGCTGGGACTGATCACGGAAGAACACTCTAGCCGGAGATGAGGCGCATCGAAACGCCCACGACCTGCCCCACGACATCGGCATCATCGGGAAACCGATAACTTTCCGGCGCACATGACGAAAGAGGATGAGGCTGCAAGACGAGGCGATTTCTCTCGAGTAAGCACCAGCAGCAGCGGTAAGCGGTGCGCGCATCAATCAGGTATATGGGGCGATCTGCCTCGTTCCGCCAGCCCCCGGACACGATTTTCTGACGATTCGTGTCGATGAGAACCAGCGCGCCGGGGCGAAGGAGAGGCTCCATCCAGTGATCATCCCGTCCGATGTACCCGTAATTGTACCCATTGGCATTGGCCAGGAGCGCAGCTTCGAAGCGGCCCCAACTTTCGACCATGCGTGTCAAGTAAGTTGTCCGGCGTGGGTCAAAGGCTGGATCGAAACGAATCGGTAGCCGAACGGCGCGGGGAGATGCGGCGAGGTGAGTCCGCGGGGCGACAGGAGAAACGCAGCTCGTAAAGGCGTCGCTCAGCGGAACGTCGTACCACTTGCAGACCTCTTCAGGATCAAGGTGATAAATTGCGCAGAGGCTGTAGAGTTTGTGAAGGCTTGGAACGGCGCCTGCATTTTCGAAATCGGCCAGCCGGCTGATGTGGACGATGAACTCCGGACGGCCGTGGCGATCGGCGAGTTGATAACTGGCATGTTCAACGTCGCGGTAAGTCAAGCCGAGGCGCTCTCTCACTTGACGAAGGCAATTTCCAGGAAACATCTCGATGGGACCCCGCGCATAGGGTGGCAAAGCCGCGCGATTATAACAGAGTCATCAACGTGTTAAGAAATCGGAACAAGGATTGCGCCCGCGATTTGCCGGATACACTGGATGGACCGGCGTTGCCGCCGCGCCAACGCCGGATTCTCAGGGGCCGCTGACCGCGCATCTCAACAGACGGCAGCAGCGTACAAATCTCATCGCGACCCGGAGGAAACGGTTAAGCCCCTTGTAACATCCTATCGGGGGCGAGGTGTCATGCGTATCCGGAGCTTGGTGGGTTTATTGGCCTGTGTATGTTTGGCAGCGGGTGTCGCGGCGGCACAGAGTGCGTTGCCGGCGGGCAAGCCGGCCGCGAATTCCGAAGCTCAAACGAATGGGGATTTTTTCGCGGCGGCTGATCAAGTGCTGCAAGTGATGAGCAAGATCCTGGCGCTGCCCGTCAAGACACCAATCAAGAAAAGCATGCGCACAAAGGCTGAAATACGGGAATACCTGGTCGCGGAAGACAAGAAAGATGAATCGGCGAAGAAACGCTACGCAGACCAGCGCACTCTGGAGGCGTTTGGTTTGATTCCCAAAGATTTTCCCCTCGATTCCTTCCTGTTGGACTTGCTGACGGACCAAGTTGCCGGCTTATATGACCCCGACAAGAAGGAATTCTACATCGCGGATTGGATCGATCCCGTGGAGCAAAAGCCGGTGATGGCGCACGAACTGACGCACGCGCTCGACGATGAGTATTTTCACTTGAAGAAGTGGCAAAAGGCAGCCGAAGCGAACGACGATGCGTCGTTGGCGCGCGAGGCGGTCGTCGAAGGTTCAGCGGTGGCTTCGATGATGGATTACACGCTGAGCGATTTGCACAGCAGCGTGCGTGAGATTCCGGACATCGCGCCGTTCATAGAGTCTGGCATCGCGGGTGAAATGGATACAGACCCAAATCTTGCGAAAGCGCCGGCGTTTATCCGGGACGAATTGCTTTTCCCGTATTTGCAAGGCGCAGAATTCAGCCAGGCCGTGTTGAAATCGAATTCCGGGTGGCCCGACTTCAAGAAAGTGTTCGAGAACCCACCAGTCTCAACGCAGCAGATTCTTCACCCGGAGCTGTATTTCCAGAACGTGAAGCCGCGCGAGGTGACGCTGCCTCATTTGAAGACGGCGATGCCGGAGGGGTATGACCGCCTGGACGAAAATGTGGTTGGCGAATTCGCACTCGGCGAAGTGCTGAAGCAGTTTATCGGCCCGGGCGACGCGAGAAAGTTTGCGCCCATGTGGCACGGCGATCGCTATGCCCTTTTTGAGAATAAGGACACGAAGCAGGCGATCCTTGTCGTGCTGCTTGCGATCGACAGCGAGAAGGATACGGCGCCTTTTTTCGGCGCCTATCGCAACGCACTGGAAAAGAAGCATGCGATACAGAAACCGGATAGGGAGGGGACTGAACTCATGGCGGCTGGCGATGTGTTTCTCCGGTGCGTGCAGGACGAATGTCTGAGCGTTGAGGGTGCGGATCGGTCTGTCGCTGAGCGAATCGCTCAACAGCTTGGCTGGCCAGCAGAGGTGGCGCAAGCCAGCTCCGGGACCCGCGCCGCCGAGGAGCATTCAATCCATACGCGCGGGACGCGCTGACGCCACGAAATCCGCTTTGGACTGAAGGCACTTTCGAGCGAGGCGTTCAAGGCGATGCTCGACGCGAATGCGAAGCCTGCGACAACGAGCAGCCCCGGGCCCGTTTTCTCTTGCTCCAGCTGTAAGTTGTGCAAGGGCTTCGCGCATGATCTCCGCGGCGCGGAGAGGATCGCGAGCACGATGCTCGAAGTGAATCGCCAACTCAATGCAGGCTTCCGCCGTTTCCAGAATTCCCACGCCCTTCTCGCGGCGCAATTCCTCCCATAGTAATGTAGCGGCAGGATAGTCGCGATCGAGCTTGGCCAGGCGAGCAAGCTGGCAGCGCGCCGCGCTCTCAAGTCCAGCCGGCAAGCCCGCGTGGAGGGTGCGGCCGAAAAGCTCGCGGGCACGAGTGCGGTCGCCACGGCGGCTGATGATGCGAGAGACGCCATAAAGCTCAAACGCGTCCGATCCTTCGGATTCCGGCGAAGCCAGCAGGGAAAAGGTCTTTCGAGTCAGCGCGGCGAGCCCACGAAGGTCCATCTGATTGTGCAGGATCACGGGAACGAGCGGCTCGGCAGCGCCACCACGCAGAAAATCGAAATAAATCTGAGGAATCAGTTCCGACATGATGTCGCCGTTGCGCCGACAGCCGAGAACGTGTTCTTCGAGCTGCGAGAGCCGCGCGTTTCCAACCCGTAGCCGCCAAAGCTGGCGCGCGGGATGAAGAAGATCGAGATGGACGAGAGGCGGATGCGGCGCGATGGAGCGCGTCATGCGGAAACGGGTCTCGAGAAGAGGCCAGTCGAAGGACTTGCCGTTGAACGTGACGAGGATCGGACGCTCGATCATTCGCTCACGCAACTCGAGCAGAACGGAATGTTCCTCGCAGTGGTCACGCATGAAGAATTGCTCGACTTCGAGACCGGCATCGTCCCACCAGGCGATGCCGACGAGGAACGCGTACGTGCCCGATCCGCCGGAAAGTCCAGTCGTTTCCGTGTCGAGGAAAAGCCAGCGCTGAGCGTCAACAGCATCGGGAGGAGCGGTTGGCGCGAGCAACCGGAGTGAATCGAGATCCGGTTCCAAGGCGCACGGCTCGGAATACCAGCGGCGGATGGACAAGTGCTCACCAAAGCGATTGCGTTGGGGCGTGGCGCCGAGAAGAAGAGCAAGGCTGTCGGACGGTTCCGTAGTGCGGACGCAATCATCTACGGCCGGCGCAAGCCCACGCCGGGGCGCAGGGCGGAGGGCTTTCAGGCTTGCGAATTTGTCTTTGTGCGTGGTGGCCAATTCGATCCTAACCGTTCAGCCGTCGAAGGATTTCGAGCGCCGCTTCTTTCGCATGCTCGTGGCGCTCGCCAACCGGACCGACGCACGAGGGACACCCCTTTTCGCATGGACACGCAGAGATCAGTTCGTACGTGCGCTGGAGAAGAAGACTCGAAGCACGATAGAGCGGCTCGCTGAAGCCGATGCCGCCGGGATAGGCGTCGTAAAGATAAAGATTCGGCTCGAAGAATTCCTTCGCTTCGGCGCGATCGACAGCCGTCTCGGAGACTTGCTCCCATTCGGCATCGATTCCGGGATTTGGCGGGCGCTCGCCAATGGCGGCGCCAAGATCGCGCCGGTCGCACATGAGGAGCAGAGTGGCGACGGATTCAAGGGCGTGGAGCAGGCCGAACATACCGCCCTGGCGGTCGGAAATGGAGAAGGAAAGCGACGCGATGAGTTCGCGGCGAAGCGTGATCCAAAATGCGGTGGTGTGTATTTCGTTTTCTGGCAATTCGAGTTTGCCGGCGCCGACGTTTTCATTCGTGAAGAATTTGATTTTCTTGAAGCCGACGACTTGCGAGCGAACAAGAACGTCGCCGTGGGCGTGCTCGGATGGGCCGGCGGATGGATGCGAATCCGCGATTTCGAGGACGCGAACCTGAGTGTAGCGGATCGCGTCAGTGAAGTAGTCAACGTTGACGCGTTTGACGTAGGCTTTGCGCTCGCCGAAGTCGAGACGCTCGACGTGAAATTGCTGGCCCTCGTGGATGTAGATGGCCTTGGGATGCACGGTGGTGAGAGCGCTCGAAAAATCGACTTCGCCGATGACTTCCGGGCCAGCGGAGTTCTCGCGTTCATCGCCCGTAATGTCGATGATGACAAAATTGTCAGATGTGACGGAGCGCAGACTGACGGCGTCGGCGGGATACGCTTCCTGAACCCAGTGCCAGTTTCCGCCGCTCTTGTGGAGAAAGCCGGCTTCGGCAAGGCGCTCGCAGAGCGCCGCAAGATCGACGTCGCCAAAATGCTCGGCTGGATCGAGAGGCAACTCGAACGCGGCGCACTTCAAATGATTCACAAGGATCTCGAGATTGTTGGGTTGAATGTAGGCGTGCTCGGGCGAACGGCCGAAGAAATATTCGGGATGCTGCACGATGAACTGGTCGAGGGGAGAAGAGGAAGCGACCATTACGGCGCACGATGTTCCGCTGCGGCGGCCGGCGCGGCCGGCGCGCTGCCACGTGGAGGCGATGGATCCTGGATAGCCGGCGAGGACCGTGGCGTCGAGCGAACCGATGTCGATGCCAAATTCGAGTGCGTTCGTCGAAACGACGCCGCGAATTTTTCCGTCGCGCAGACCGCGTTCGATATCGCGGCGTGCGCCGGGCAAATAACCGCCTCGATAGCCGCGAACGGGTTCGGAACGGCCGGGCGTGGCTGGAAAGGACTGGCGCAGGTATGTGAGCATGACTTCCGTGTGCAGGCGGCTATTGGCGAAAACAATGGTCTGGAGATTGCGGGCGAGCAATTCCTTGGCGACGCGAGTGGCCTCGTTCAAGTAGCTGCGGCGAATGCCGAGGTTGCGATTGACGACGGGTGGATTGTAAAAGACGAATACTTTTTCGGCGGAGGGCGCGCCGTTCTCGTCGACGACTTCGACGCTGTCCTCGATGAGGCGCGAAGCAAGCTCTCCAGGATTCGCGATGGTCGCGGAAGAGCAAATGAAGATGGGTTTTGAGCCGTAAAAGCGCGCGATACGGCGCAGGCGGCGAAGAACGTTGGCGAGATGGCTGCCGAAAACGCCGCGGTACGTGTGAAGCTCATCAAGCACGATGTAGCGGAGGTTTTCAAAGAGACGCATCCACTTGGTATGGTGCGGAAGAATGCCGGTGTGGAGCATGTCGGGATTCGTGAGGACGATGTGGCCGCGCTCGCGAATGGCCTTGCGTGCATCGCCGGGCGTGTCGCCGTCGTAAGTGAAAACACCGAAGCGATCGTCGAGGCGCGTGGCGAGATCGTGCAGTTCGGCCAGTTGATCCTGAGCGAGAGCTTTGGTGGGGAAGAGGTATAGGGCGCGAGTGTCAGCATTTTCGAGGATTGAATTCAGGACGGGCAAGTTGTAGCAGAGCGTCTTGCCAGAGGCTGTAGGCGTAACAACGACGACGTTGTTGCCCGCGTGGACGTGCTCAATGGCTCCGGCCTGGTGCGTGTAAAGTTGCGTGACGCCTTTGGCGTGGTAGACCGCAGCCAACTCCGAGGCGATCCAAGATGGTATTGCCGCGTACTGCGCTTCGCGGGCGGGGATGTGCTGCACGGCGGTGAGAACTTCTCCGGCGCGATCACGTGCGGCGAGCTCGCCGAGTGCTTCGCGGATGACGTCGAGAGTGGCGCACGGACGAACAGCTAGAGATTGAGGCAACGTGTCTCTCCTTCGCCTTTTGTTCGCTAAGACTAACACTGGGACGCGGCTGGCGCAATGATGTTCTTCCGTGACGTTCTTGAGGCGTTTTCGCAGTGAGTTCTTCCGTCTGTGGGGACGAGCGCGTACAATAATTGATGAAAGTTTATTGAGGGCGATGGAGTTCGCCGGAACCGCTCGAAAGAGCTGATGACTCCTGGCTGCCGCGAGGCGTCCAGGAGTTTTTTGTTGGGCGCCAGTGGCGCAGAATCGGAGCGAGAGTGCGGATCTTTTTGCTGGCCATGTTTGGAATTGCAGGAACGCTGGCACGTTACGGGCTGGAAGGCGCTGTACAGGGCCGATCGGGTTCAGGATTTCCGTACGGCACATTAAGCGTGAATTTACTCGGCTGTTTTTTTATGGGGCTGGCAGGCAAGTTTGCCCTGAATCACGTCTCCATTTCACCGGACTGGCGCATCGCAATCACGGCGGGATTTTTTGGAGCGTTCACGACGTTTTCGACATTCAGCTGGGAAAGCGTGCGCATGCTCGAAGATGGGGAGTGGATGAAGGGGCTCATTTACGTTACGGCGAGCGTGCTGGTGGGCCTGGCCTTCATGCTGGCGGGCATGCGGCTGGGCGATGCCCTTTAGGAGGCTTCTATGACACACGAGCGATTCGAAGGCGAACGCACGCTGATGCGGATCCACATCGGGGAATCGGACCGCTGGCACGGGAAGCCGCTCTACCAGGCGATTGTCGAGACGCTGCGGCACGAGAACTTTTCGGGCGTGACGGTGCTGAGGGGTGTCGGCGGCTACGGCGGGTCGAGCGTCTACCACACGGACAAGATTCTGCGGCTTTCACAGGACTTGCCGATTGTTATCGAAGTGGTGGAATATGCCGAGCGCATCGAGCAGATTCTGCCGCGGCTCGACCAGATGGTGGAGGGAGGGCTGATTACACTGGAAAAAGTGCGCGTGATTCTTTATCGCGCTGGCAAGCATTAGGAGGCAGTAAGCGGGGGTGCCCCGCAAGGTCGATGAGCGATGCTTAAGTTGGGTGAGAATCACCGGCGGGTCGTTTCCGTGCTGCTGCGCGGGCTGGAAGGCATGTGCGATGAGATCGAGACGGCGCTGGACGAATCGGCTGGAATCCTCCGACATGTGAGTGACGATCTTCCCTCCGGACAAAGGGAGAAGTTGCGGCAGATGAGCATAGGGATCCGTGCGGAGATACGCCGGCTGAATTCAGAGATCGAATTGGATCCGGCGATGAACTCGCGGAGGCGGAGAATTCGCGCGCTGATCTCCAGCAGCATCGTCAACCTGGAGGAATCCGACCCAAAGAAGTTGCGTGGCTACGGAGCGCTGTCGGAAGAAGCCGTGACACGATTGCAGGAGGAGTTCGAGCGGCTGCTCGACATGTTGAGAGAAATGGCGGCGGTGGTGGAGGAGGATTAAGCGCTGGCGCTTCAAGGTGATTCATTGTGGCCGGAGGCGTCGGCTGGCGCTAGAATAGCGGCATGGCACAAACATTTCTTGTTTTCGATTTCGGGACAAATGAAGAGGCGGCGCAGCAAGCGCGCCATCGCATCGATGGATGGAAGCAGGGATTTCGCCTCGGCAATAAGCTTCAATTCAAGTTCGAAAGAGAAACCGCGGATTCCGAGGCAGAGGCGTCGAAAACGAAATCCGATTACGCGCCCGAGGACAAAGCCAAGAAAAAGAATGCCGGGGCCGGGAAGTCCGAGGGAGAAACCAAAGGGCGTGTGCGGCTATTTGTGCGGCTGGACTTCTCGAATCACGAGAAGAATTTGTTCCAGACGTGGCTCAAGCGAATTCCCGGCGAGGACCCGTTCAAATCCGTGAAAAGTGAAGTGATTCGGGCGAACGAGGACGGCTTTGGGAAGACGTCCGAGATTTACGATTCCTTGACCTGAACCGACTGGAATTCGCTCTGATATAATCGGTGCGGCGGCCTCGCACTTGCGAGGTGGAAGGAAGCGGATGGCCCTGCAAACAAAGACAAAAACAGCAAAGTTCGACGCCGCGAAGTATCACGGCCTCGACCGCGACGCCCTGATTCGTTTATACCGCACGATGTTTTTGTCGCGGCGGCTCGATGACCGCGAAATTCAGCTCAAACGCCAGAACAAAATTTATTTTCAAATCAGCGGTGCCGGCCACGAGGCCGCGACAGCCGCTGTTGGCCTGCTCCTAAAGCCGGGCTACGACTGGTTCTATCTTTATTATCGCGACCGCGCGCTGTGCCTGATGTTGGGCGTGAGCGCGTACGAGATGCTACTCGAAGGCGTTGGCGCGAAGGACGATCCAGCCTCGGGCGGGCGGCAGATGCCGTCGCATTGGGGCCATCAAGCGTACAACATCGTTTCCAGGTCTTCGCCGACGGGGACGCAGTGGCTGCAGGCGGTTGGCGCCGCGGAAGCGTCGCTCTACTACAATCGATTCCCGAAAGCCCTGAAACAGGCGGAAGCGGCGCCGCTGGGGGAGGCAGTGCGGCACTATCGCGACGAAGTTGTGTGCGTTTCAGGCGGTGAAGGCGCGACGAGCGAAGGGGAATTCTGGGAGGCGATCAACACGGCGTGCCTGCGAAAGCTGCCCGTCATTTTCCTGGTGGAGGACAACGGCTACGCGATTTCCGTGCCCTGCGAAGTCCAGCATCCGGGAGGAAGCATCTCGCGACTGGTGGCAAATCATCCAGGCTTGCACATCGAGGATTACGATGGGACGGACCCTCTGGAAAGCTTTGCCGCGACGCAACGCGCGGTGAAACATTGCCGGGAGCGGCGCGGGCCGGCGCTGCTTCACGCGCATGTGACGCGCCCCTATTCGCATTCTCTCTCCGACGATGAAAAGCTCTACAAGACGCCCGAAGAGCGCGAGACGGAAGCGCATCGCGACCCGATTCCGAAGTTCGGCCTGTTCCTCGTGCGCGAGGGGATTCTCGACGAGCAGGAGCTCGAAGCGCTCGAAGCCGGAGTCGAAAAGGAGATCATCGAGGCCACGGATCGCGCGCTTGCCGCGGAAGTCCCGGCGGCGGAGTCCATTTACGATTTCGTGTACTCGCCGGACGTGGATCCCAAGAGCGATGCGTTTGCGGCCGCGCCCGTCAACACGGGTTCGGCGCTGACGATGGTCGAAATGGTTTCTGCGACGCTGATGGACGAGATGGGACGCGACGAACGTATCGTCGTCTTCGGCGAGGACGTGGCCGATTGCAGCCGCGAGGAAAGTCTGAGCAAGGTCAAGGGCAAAGGCGGCGTCTTCAAAGCGACGGCGGGCTTGCAGCGGCGCTACGGCGCGCAGCGCGTCTTCAATTCGCCGCTTGCGGAAGCGAATATTGTCGGGCGCTCGATTGGCATGGCGACTCGTGGCATGAAGCCCGTGGCGGAAATTCAGTTTTTTGACTACATCTGGCCGGCGATGATGCAAATCCGCAACGAGCTGGCGACGACACGATGGCGGTCGGCGGGGAAGTTCAAATCGCCGGCGGTGATTCGTGTGGCGATCGGCGGGTATCTGACGGGCGGCGCGATCTACCACAGCCAGTCCGGCGAAGTGATGTTTACGCATCAGCCGGGCTTGCGTGTCGTGATGCCCTCAACTTCGCTTGATCTCTGCGGTTTGCTGCGAACTTCGATTCGATGCGACGACCCGGTGATGTTCCTCGAACACAAGCATCTGTACCGCCAGCCCTACAATCGCTCGCCTTACCCGGGCGCGGATTACATGGTTCCATTCGGCAAGGCGCGAGTGGTTCGCGAGGGCGAGGACTTGAGCATCATTACTTATGGAGCCTTGGTTCACCGCGCTGAAGTGGCGGCGGCGGAGCTCGCGCGGCAGGGAACCGATGTGGAGATCATCGATTTGCGAACGTTGAGCCCCTATGATTGGCAGGCGATCGCGACGTCGGTGCGGAAGACGAATCGCGTGATCGTCGCGTACGAGGACACGCTTTCGTGGGGTTACGGAGCGGAGATTGCCGCACGCATTGCCGACGAGCTTTTTGAAGACCTCGATGCGCCGGTGCGCCGCGTGGCAGCCACGGATACGTTTTGCGCCTATCAGCCGAAGCTCGAAGATGAGATTTTGCCTCAGACAGAGGACATCGTTCAAGCCGTGCGCGCGCTGGTTGCCTTCTGATTGCGCAGATGTGCGGGTATGAAACCTTTTCAAGGGTTTGGCCGTACCTGATTGTAGAGAGATCCGGAAGTTGACTTGGGAAGTGGAATGGGAGGCAACGATGTTCTGTCCGAAATGTCAGAGGGAAATTGCGGATTATTCTAGCTACTGCTATTTCTGCGGCACGCGCCAGGCCCGCGCGGCACAGGCGGGCGTAGCGCCGCGGCGGCTGCACCGTTCCGTCCTCGATTCCAAGATTGCGGGAGTGTGTGGCGGCATGGGTGAGTATTTGGACACCGATTCGACCATCGTGCGGCTCGTGTGGGCGCTCATCACCGTGTTCACCGGAATTGTCCCCGGCATACTTGTTTATCTGGCAGCGTGGCTGATCATGCCGCTCGGACCCGTATTCGTGCAGCCCGTGGCGCCCGCGCCGGCCCCAAGCACGACCCAGACTCCTCACGTCTGAGCTGAACCGCGCTGGATCGCCTGGCCCGCGGAGATCCGTGGCTAGGCTTTATTCTTGAAGATCGCGCGATCGATCGAGATTGCGCCTGCTCCCAGCGCCACGAGCGCAAACGCGCCGACGCCGCACGCGAGTGGAAACTGATAGTTGCTCACGGCCATGATGCCGCCCTGCGGCAGATGCACGCGAAGAATAGCGATGGCCATTTCGCCGGCGAGCAGAAGCGCCGCAATTCGCGTGAACAGGCCGAGAATCAGTAAGCCTCCGCCAAATAGTTCCACAATTCCCACAACGTAGACGAAGTAGGAAGGGAAGCCCATGTGCGGAAATTCTTGCAGCGCCTCATGGGTGTGCGTGACGAGCTTTGGCCAGCCGTGGTACATGAAAATGACTCCCAGCCCGACTCGAAGAATCAGAAGGGCAAGGGGCTTTAATTTCTCGAGGCGCTGCATCGATATACTCCTTGCTGGAGGCCGCCCTTTTCTGGCGCGACATCTCCGAGAAGCCACGACATTCTAGCAGAAAGTTGTCCAGTTCGAACGCGAAGCCGACTGCGGTGCCGGCGGCATCTGATACACTGATGTAGAATCACGCTTCATGAGAATTGAAGAGGCAGCCTGATTGTCCTCGGCCCAGCGCACTATCGGAGTCTGCAACGGCGGCGGCGACGCGCCGGGATTGAATGCCGTGATCCGCGCGGTGGCGTGCACGGCGATCCGCGGCTACGGCTGGCGGCTGATTGGAATTACGAACGGATTCAACGGGCTGATCTGGCCGGAGCAGTCCTTCGATCTGACTCTCGACAAGATTCGCGGCATTCTGCCGCGCGGCGGAACAATTCTGGGCACAACGAATCGCGGGAATCCTTTCGCTTATCCGATCGAGGCGGATGAGGGCACACTCACTTCGGATTTTTCCGCGCGCTGCATGGAAAATCTATCGAAAATGGGAATCGAGGCGATGATCGTCATCGGGGGTGATGGCACGCTGCACATTGCCCATGAATTTGAGAAGATGGGAATGAAGGTGGTGGGGGTTCCCAAGACGATTGACAACGACATTCGCGCCACGGAGGTGACGTTTGGCTTCGACACGGCGCTGCACGTGGCCACTGACGCGATCGATCGCCTGCATACGACCGCGGAGAGCCATCACAGGGTCATGGTCGTCGAAGTAATGGGGCGTTTGACCGGATGGATCGCGCTGCACTCCGGGATAGCCGGCGGTGCCGACGCGATTTTGATTCCGGAGATTCCGTTCACCATCGAGACAGTCTGCGAAGCGATTCGCCGGAGGGAAGAAGCGGGGCGGTTGTTTTGTATCGTTGTTGTTGCGGAAGGAGTCACTCTGCCGGAACAGGACGCGCTCGGGAAGCCTTTCCCAAAGCCATTAGGGGGACAGGTCGGGAACGCCATCGGATTCGCAATCCGCGAGTATCTTCATCGTGAGGTGCGTGTGACAGTGCTGGGGCACGTTCAGCGCGGTGGCTCGCCGAGCCCGTTCGATCGCATTCTGGCGTCGCGCTTTGGCGTGCATGCCGTTGACCTGGTCGCGCGAGGTGAATTCGGGCGCATGGTTTGCCTGCAATCAGGGAAGATTCAGTCCGTACAGCTGGAAGAAGCTATCGGAGCTTTGCGAATGGTGGATCCGGAAGGCGATGTGATTCGCACGGCCCGAGGCATTGGGATCACGTTTGGAGACAGGCCATAATGAGACGCACTTTCTTGATCGCTGTGGTTGTGGGATCCCTGATTGCAGTGAGCATTCGCGAATACCGCGACCACCGGCAGTTGCCGATGGCTGAGGCCTATGCGGGCTCGCGGGGAGTGACCGTGTGGAACAGTACGGCGGAAGTCCGGACGCCGATAACGACGCTGGCCTATGGCGAGCCTGTGGAGATTGACCAGCGCGCCGGCGACATGGAGCTGATTGAAACGGCGGCGAAAGTTCGCGGATGGGTCCTAGCAAGCTCGTTGCTGGATGCGGCTGTGTGGCGCGATGAGGCCCAGCTCAGTGAAACGACGAAATTGATGCCGGTTCAGGCGCGGGGCTTCACTCGTGTGCCGAGCAATTTGCATACGCTTCCGGGCCGCCAGGAGCCAGTGGTCGCGGAAGCGCTCGGGCAAGCGCCAATGTTGTTGCTGGAGCGAAAAACGGTGCCCTATGAGGCGCCAAAGCCTGTGGGGAGCGGTGCCGTACCGGTCAGGAACGCTGAAGATTGGTGGTTGGTTCGCGCGCAGTTGAAAAACGCAGGGGAGGTTTCCGGCTGGGTACTCGGTCGCTTCCTCGACCTTGATTTGCCGGAGCCGCTGGCAGGGTACGAAAGCTCGGAGAATATGAGGATCGTTTCGTGGTACGAGCTCAACCGGGCCGTGGACTCCTCGGGGGCGGTAAAGCCAGAGTACCTCGTGACTGGGTCGCGTGACGGTGATGGACGCCCATGCGATTTCACATTGCTGCGCGTGTATACGTGGAGCAAACCCCGGCAGCGATACGAGACGGCATTTGTGGAAGGCGGTGTCTGCGGAAGCTTGCCGGTGCAGACATCACCCGCGCAAGTTCCCGGCGGCGATGCGTATTTTCGTTTTCGGAACGCGGGCGCCGATAGCGCGGAAACTCGGGAATACAAAATGCAGCTGACGGCCGTGCGGCGCATTGTTCGCGCTGCGGCGGGTAAAAAGCAAAAACGCTGATGGGGATTTTGAAGATCAAGGAAAAAGCGCGCGGCTGGGCACGATCGATCCGTGACGTATCGAGCGGCATTCTCACGGTAGTTTTGTCCTCTTGCGTCGTTTGTGCGGTGGTGTCCTGTTCTCGTCCGCAGGCCGCGGCCCAGAGCGCGCCTCCGCCGGCATTTCAATATCTCGGGGAGTGGGGTACCTCGGGAAATGAGCCAGGGCAGCTCCAGGATCCCAGGACACTGAGCACTGACGCGGTGGGCAATGTCTATATTGCGGACGATGGAAAACCGGTGCAAGTCGAGAAGTTCGATTCCCTGGGTCATCCGTTGCTGGTGTTCGACGTCACAGGCATTCAGAACGACTGGGACATCGCGGTGGACTCGGGGCAGGCGATCTTCCTGGTAGATGTCTCACACGCGCAGATTCACATCTATTCGCCCGAGGGAGAAGTGTTCCGCACACTTTTTTTTCGCTATCGGCGGGATTTCAGCGATCCGACAAGCATCGCGATGGAATCGGGCGGCGATTTTTACCTGGCCGATTTTGAAACGGGCCGAATCGCGCTGATGAATCCGCGCGGCCGGACGCTGGAAGCTTGGAGCAAGCCGTTCGGCATGCCCGTGAAAAAATGGGCGCCATTTCGCATACGGCTCGGCCTGGATGGCAATTTATATGTTGCCGATGCGGCAAACCAGAAAATCGATAAGCTCTCCGCGGATGGTCATTACATGGCGTCATGGGATTTCCCGTTTAGCGATTCGAAAACCACGCGCGATGCGCCGAAGGCGTACGGGCTTGCGGTATTTCAGAATTTCGTAACCGCCTCCGACTTGGACAAGAGACTGCTGAGTGTCTGGACGCTCGATGGCCAGCAGAAGCTGACCGTGGATTTTTCGCAGCATCCGGAATGGGGCGAAAACACCGCCCCGACGGATATCGCCTTCACGCCGAAAGGTGAGCTGCTGGTCCTCGACCGGCCAGACTCGCGCGTCCTCCGGTTCAAGATTAATGTTGCTGAATGAGCCCTGAATTCGCCGGGCCGCCGATCCCAGAGGATATTGATCATGCCTTTACTCCTTACTGAAGCAGATGTTCGATTGCTGCTGACAATGCCGATGGCCCTCGAAGCGGTCGAAGCGGCATTCCGGCGTCTCTCGGACGGCGCGGCAATGGTTCATCCGCGACAACGTCTGCATTTGGAGGGATTCTCATATCTGCATTACATGGCTGCCGCCGACGGCGCCGGTGGGTATGAAGGCCTGAAGATCTATACGAGTTCGCGCGAGGGGCTGCGATTTCTTGTTCCACTTTTTCAGGCCAAGACGGGCGAGCTGCTGGCGCTTATCGAAGCGGATTATCTTGGGCAGATGCGCACGGGCGCGGCGAGCGGAGTGGCGACGAAATTTCTCGCGCGCAAGGATGCGCGCACGATTGGAATCATTGGCACGGGACTGCAGGCACGAACGCAGCTCGAAGCGGTAGTGGCCGTTCGCGAAATCGAGCGTGTTCATTCCTTTGGGCGCGATCCGGGGCGGCGGGAACGTTTCGCGCGTGAGATGACGGCTAAGCTTGGCGTTCCGGTGGAATCGGCGGCCACTGCGGAAGCCGTCGTTCGCGCGGCGGAGATATTGATCACCTCTACGACTGCCTCGAATCCTGTTGTCGAGGGCCGCTGGCTCCAGGCGGGAACTCACATCAACGCCATCGGCGCGAATTTTCCGCAGAAGCGCGAACTTGATGTGGCAGCGGTCGGGCGCGCCGATGTGATTTTTGTGGATTCGCGCGAGCAGTCAAAAGTGGAAGCGGGAGACCTGATTCAGTCATTTGAAGGGACGCCGAGCCGCTGGGAAAGTGTAAGAGAGCTTGCCGGTTTAGTTTCAGGACTTGAGGCCGGGCGTACGTCGCGGGAACAAATCACCCTGTTCAAATCCAGCGGAATTGCGATCGAGGACATCGTTACCGCTGGGAAAGTGTACGAATCGGCGCTGGAGAGAGGAGTGGGGAAACAGGTAGCGCTCTGGCATGACGAGGGAGCGAGGGAACGGACGGCCTCTTAATTCTTCGGACGGCGCAAGCGCTTCAAGAGCGCGTCGTGCAAGCGCGTGCGGACATCTTCTGAAAGCGGCAACGGCTCCGAATTGCAGAAAATCTGGATGGTCTTCTTGGTCGTGTCCACCAGCAAGTGGCAGTCCTCGCAGTGCTCGAGATGCACTTCGAGCGATTGCTTGAGATTCAAATCGAGCGCGTCATCGAGATAATCGGAGAGTTCTCGCACCACGTTTTTGCAGTTCATTGGGCCATACCTCGTCGAAAATAACGATTCAATTTTTCACGCAGTTTCAGGCGAGACCTGAGCAAGCGCGATTTGACCGCGGGTACGGAAATTCCCAGGATTTCTGCTGTCTCTTCAGTCGAGAGCTCGTCGATGTCGCGCAACTGGAAAACGGTTCGAAAGGGCGGATCAAGTTCGCCGATGACGCGCGTGAGGATCTCGCCAAGCTCCCGCTGCGTATAGCGCTCTTCCGGCGACGGGCCCCAGTCCTCAATCTCGCGAGGCATGAAGCTGTCTTCGGTTTTGATTTCCTCGTCGAGCGAAACATCCTTATTGTGCCGTTTGCGCAACTTCATGAGCGCCTGGTTCACGGCAATGCGCACCAGCCAGGTGTAGAAACGCGAATTGCCCTGAAATTCCCCCAGATGCTCGAAGGCCTTGAGGAACGCCTCCTGGGTAACATCCTGCGCATCTTCTGTGTTTTGTGTGATGTGCTGCGCGAGACGAAAAATCTTGCGTTCATAGCGCGTGACCAGGGATTCGAACGCGCTGATGTCGCCGCCTCTCGCCGCGGCGACAAAAACAGACTCGTTATCGATAGTATATGTGTGAGAACCGATGGCTCTTGCCTTCGCAGGCTCCATATCTTTTCCGTGGGACGGCATATTGGAGGATCCGCTAGAGCCTAGCACAAACCTGCGCTGTGCTATCCTCCGGAGTTACTCTTATTTGACGCTTTAGAGGAGCGCAGGATGCAGCATTTGGTGCCGCCGCCGCACAATTCCCAGTCGATTGAGCCTCGTGCCAGGCCGCTTGACGTTCCTTTCGCTGGTAGATAAAGTCGCCGAGACCTATATTTTAGAGAGGAACAGTCCTGAATGGCGCCTGAGCAGGGAGCGGATGGGAAGCAACTTGTAAAGTATCGCGTCGACGACGGCATCGCCATCGTCGAGCTGGACGACGCGCCCGCGAACACGTACACCTACGAAATGATGCGTCAGCTCGACGAGATTATTTTGCGAGCGCGCATGGACGAAAACGTTCATGCCCTGGTGCTGCGGGGAGCGGGAGAAAAGTTTTTCTCGGCTGGCGCGAGCATTCCAATGCTGGCGAAGGCTGACCCGCAATTCAAATACTATTTCTGCTTGCATGCCAATGAAACGTTGTGCCGGCTGGAACAGACGCCGAAGATCGTGATTGCGGCGCTCAATGGCCATACCGTTGGAGGCGGGTTGGAGATTGCTCTGGCCTGCGACATTCGTATCGCGAAGAAAGACGGCGGGAAGATTGGCTTGCCGGAAGTGAACCTGGGAGTTCTTCCTGGCACTGGCGGGACGCAGCGGCTGGCGAGAATCATCGGCCGGGCGCGCGCGTTTGAAATGATGGCGATGGGCCGCACGTTTAGCTTCGAGGAGGCGCTGGAAATTGGGCTGGTCCATTATGTCTACGAACGCGAAACGTTCTGGGACGATGTGATGTCGTACGCTCGGCAATTTTGCCCTCCGAATAAGGCTTCGCGCGCCGTGGGCCGGATCAAGCGTGCTGTCGTGACGGGTGCTGAAGTTGGATTTGGCGAAGCGCTGAGCCTCGAACGCGAACTGCAGCAGTTGCTCTTTACAAGCGAAGACGCGAAGGAAGGCATTGAGGCATATGTCGAGAAACGCCAGCCTAAATTCAAAGGGAAGTGAAGCGGCCTGGCGGGAAATGCTGCAGTGAAATGAATTTGACTGAATCCGAGGAGTTCCGTTTGACGACGGAGATTGCTGAACACGATGCGAACGCTGCCTGATCACCTTCGCCGGGGAATGAGGCTGGTGATTGTGGGATGCAATCCGGGAGAACGCTCGGCGCGCGTGGGTCACTATTACGCGGGCCGTGGGAATGAGTTCTGGCCGTTGCTGTACGACTCAGGCGTGATTCCTGAGCCGCTTACGTACAATGACGACCGGCGCGTGGTGGAATTCGGAATCGGGCTTACCGACCTTGTCAAGCAGCCGTCGAAGGGGATTGAAGATATCGGGCGCGAGGAGTTCGCCGAGGGCCGCGTATTACTGGCAAAGAAGCTCGAGGAATTCCGGCCGCAGTTGGTGGCGTTCAACGGCAAACTGGTCTACGAAAAATTCGCCGGCCGGCGGTGTGTGCTGGGGCTGCAAAAGGAAAAGCTATATGGAGCTGCTGTTTTCGTTTTGCCTTCCACCAGCGCGAAGAACGCGAAGGGCCGTGGCGTAAAGATGCGCTATTTCAAGCAACTCGCCAGAGTACTGAATCGAATTGGGACCTGAGCCGGGAATGACGATGGCGAACCCAGTGTACCGAGGCGAAGTGACCTCGCCGAAGGGATTAATGGCATAGCATTGCCGCCCACGGGACAAAACGAGATTGCCGCGCGAGGTTACAGGGCCGGTGAATTGATGGTTGCGGCTGCCGCGAGGGAAATCGCTGACAAAGAGTTGGTATTTGTCGGGATGCGGCTTCCCCTGCTTTCGTTCTTGGTTGCAAAGCGCACGCACGCGCCACGTGCGGTGGGCCTCTACGAGAACGGCGTAATTCGCGAGACACCATCGCCGGAGATGTTGTATACGATGGGCGATCCGCCGAATATCCAGGGTGCAACCTTCTGCGGACAAATGATCGACGTGATGTCGTTTTTGCAGCAGGGACGGGTCAACGTGGGTTTCCTCGGAGCGGCGGAAGTCGATCAGTTCGGCAATCTGAATTCGACGTGGGGGCATCGCGCGAGTGAAGCCGTGCGCCTGCCGGGCTCCGGCGGTGCATGCGATATCGCGTGCCTTGCGCAACGCACGGTTGTGCTGCTTGCGCACGAGCGGCACCGGCTCGTGGAGCGAGTGGGCCACGTGACTTCGCCGGGCCATGGCTCGGGCGACCGCTGGAGGCGCGAACAGGGCTTGCCGCAGCAGTCGGGCCCGTCGGCGATCATCACCACGCGCGGGGTGCTTCGTTTTGGTCCCGATGGCGAAGCGTACCTTGCTTCGATTCACCCGGGCGTGCCGGTCGAGGAAGTGCTAGCGAACACCTCATGGACGCTGCGCGTCGCCGATCATCTGAAAGAAACGGCCGGGCCTTCTGCCGGAGAGCTTCGCGCCATGCGTGCACTCGATCCACAGGGGTTCTGGACCCGCTAGCATGATTACCCACAAAAACATTCGCGTGCAAAGAGAAGGCCGCCTTGCTCAGATCCTGCTGAATCGCCCGCCGCTCAACGTGATGAATATCGCGATGATGCATGAAATCACCGCGGCAATTGATGAGCTTGCACCGCAGATTGATTTTCTGATTTTTGAAGGCTCAGGCGTCAAAGCATTCTCGGCGGGCGCGGACGCCAGCGATCACAAGCCGGAGCGGGTCGCGGAAATGCTGCAGGCATTCCATGGGATCTTTCGCAAGCTCTGGAGCAGTCCGGTCGTGACCATTGCTGCGGTGCACGGCCATTGCCTCGGCGGCGGTTTCGAACTGGCGACTTTTTGCGATTTTTCGATTGCCGAGGAATCGGCGAAGTTCGGCCAGCCGGAGATCAAGCTGGGATGTTTTCCGCCAGTCGCGATGGTCACGTTCCCGCAGCTCGCCGGGATGCGCATCGCGATGGACTTGATTTTGAGCGGCCGTACGGTTTCGGCCCGCGAAGCGCAGCAGTTTGGATTGATCTCGCGCGTGGTGCCGGATGGCGCGTTGGATGCCGCAGTTGGAGCGCTTTTGAATGATCTGCGCGCGCTGAGCCCGCGAGTTCTCGGCATGGCGCGGCGCACATTATGGAGCACGACAGGATTCGATTTTGACCGCAGCCTAAGAGCCGTCGAGGATTTTTATCTGGGGGAATTGATGAAAACCGACGACGCGCGGGAAGGCATTCGCGCGTTTCTCGAAAAGCGCGATCCAGCCTGGCGCGGGCATTGAAAAACCATATGGCAGCGGATTCGAAAATCACGACCATGCGTGAAGCGATTGCTCGGCATGTTCCCTCGGGCGCACTCGTGCTGATGGGCGCGCAGCTCGAGCCGATGATTCCTTTCTCGGCGGGACATGAACTGATTCGCCAGGGCCGCCGCGACTTGACCCTCGCGGGCCCGATTTCCGACATCCTGTTCGACCAATTGATTGGCGCCGGATGCGTCGAGCGAGTGATGGCAGCATGGGTCGGTAATGTCTCCGAGGGGACCGGCTATTGTTTCCGGCGCGCGGTCGAGAGATCGATTCCCAGGCGAATTGACGTGGTTGATTACTCGAACTTCACTCTGGCGCTGGCGCTTCATGCGGGCGCGCTGGGCGTGCCGTTCATGCCGACCTACTCGACGCTGGGCAGCGATCTGTTGAAAAAGAACGGCAACTTGCGCGAATTCGCTTCGCCCGTCAGCGAGGAAAAGCTCATTGCGGTGCGAGCGCTTCGTCCCGATGTTGCGATTATTCAAGTGCAGCGGGCGGACGCGCAGGGGAATTCGCACATCTGGGGCAGCCTCGGCGTGACGGTGGATGGCGCGCGCGCGGCGCGAAGCGTCATCGTGGTCGCGGAGGAAATTGTGCCGCCTGAAGTGATTGCGTCCGACCCGAACCGCACGCTAGTGCCCGGATTTCTGGTCTCAGCGGTCGTGCACGAGCCGGGCGCCGCGCATCCTTCCCCAGTGCAAGGGTACTACGGGCGCGACCACAAGTTTTTCGCCGAGTATCACGATGAAACGCGCGAATTGGCAGGATTCGAGCGCTGGCTTGAGAAGTGGATCCTGAGCGTGCCGGATCGCCTGGCGTATCTTGAGAAACTCGGCGCGCAGCGTGTTGCATCGCTCGCGCCGCGAGGGCACGCGCACTCCGCGCCGGCTGATTTTCATAGTTGAAGTTACACCTGGAATTATAAGGACAAGGGATAACCATGACGGATGACCTGTTCGCAAACATTGAAGTCGCGCCCAACGAAGTGAAGCAGTCGCTGGATCGCGGCGACAAATTGTTATTCGTGGACGTTCGCGAGCCGTGGGAGCATCAGCTTTGCAGCATCGACGGTTCGCAACTCATGCCGCTGGGGCAGATCGCGGCGAATCTGCCTGTCTTCGAAAACGCCGAAAACGTGATCGTGTTCTGCCACAGCGGTCGCCGTAGCCTCGACGCGGCCGCGTGGCTGCGGGCGCAAGGAATCTCGAGCGCGCGTTCCATGGCGGGCGGAATCGATCGGTGGTCACGTGAAATCGATCCGAACGTGCCGCGTTACTGAAAGGCCAGGATAAATGCCAAAAGCGAAAATCAAGTTTCTGCAGAAGCCGACTTGAACGTCTTGCCGGAAGGCAAGAGGTCTCTTGCTCGCACAAGGCGCCGAGCTGGAATTGCGCGATCTCGGCAAGGAGAGGTTGAGCGCCGCAGAATTAGACGCGTTGATCGGCGATCGGGATTACCGGTTGTTTCTGAACTCGCGCAACGAACTCTATCGGGCGAAGAAAATGAAGGAGCACCCGCCGTCGCGGGCTGAAGCGCTGAAAATGATGGCCGCGGAACCGAATCTGATCCGCCGCCCGATAGTAATCGCCGGAAAGCGGTTCGTGTTGGGCTACGATGAAGAAGCGCTGAAGAAAATCATTTCGGTTCGCTGAACGGTGGATTCGCCCAATTGCTCGTGGCGGAAAAACCAATCCGATGCATCGAATAGCTGCTCTGTAGAGTCACAAGGAGGGTTTGCTTGGCATTGGAATCCAGCGCGGCAGTCATCGACATTCACATCCACATCCAGCCGCTGCATATGTTCAAGCCGCACGCACTGGCATTGATCCAAAAAGGGCGCAAAGATTACCCGGAGGTTCAGAAATATTCGGCCGACCCGAAAGCATTTCTCGGATTTCTGGACGAGATGGGAATTGAGCGGGCCGGTCTGATCAATTACGTAAGCCCGGAAGTAATCGGGTTTCCTCAGGAAGTGAACGACTGGATCGCGAATTATTGTTCGGTTGATCCGAGACGATTACTTGCTTTCGGCTCTGTCCATCCGAAGTATGTTCGCGACGCCGGCACTGAAGTGGATCGTCTGGCAAACATCGGCATCCGGGGCCTCAAAGTGCATCCCTCGCATCAGGAATTTGCGCCAAATGCGTATCGCGACGGCCTCGGGCCGCTCGCGGCGATGTATGAGCGGGCTCAGGCGAACGGCATTCCGGTGATGATTCACACGGGCACCTCCATTTTTCCCGGTGCGCGCAATCTGTATGCTCAGCCGATGCTGGCCGATGACGTTGCCGTGGATTTCCCGAAGATGGTGATTATTTTGGCGCATGGCGGCCGCCCGCTATGGATGAATGAAGCGTTCTTTCTGGTTCGCCGCCATCCGAATATGTACATGGATGTTTCCGGCATTCCGCCGCAGAGGTTGATGGAACACTTTCCCCGCATCGAGGAAATTGCGGACAAAGTCTTGTGGGGCACGGATTGGCCGGGGCCGGGAGTGCCTGGCATTCGCGGCAATATCGAAAAATTCTGCGCCTTGCCGATTTCCGCGGGTGCACAGCGCAAGATTCTTTATGACAATGCCGCGCGGCTGTTTCCTGTGCGCGCTTGAATAACGAAGCTTTGCGAGCCGTCCGAATTCAGATTGATTACGTCGTTTTTCATGGGAGAAGGAATGGAAATCAAAACGGTGTTGGTGATAGGCGCTGGAACAATGGGACGCGGGATCGCTTACTGCTCCGCGCTGGCCGGCTATCAAACGATTCTCGAAGATGTTTCGCAGTCGATGCTTGAGCAAGCGCTCGAATATATCGGACGCGCATTTGATGAAGGGATCGCTCGCGGAAAGGCCACACAAGACCAAAAACAGCAGGCGCTCGCGCGCATCAGCACGTCGAGTTCGATTCAGGACGCCTGCCGCCAGGCGGATCTGATTGTGGAAGCTGTTCCGGAGGAAATGGAAACCAAACTGGAAATATTCACGATCCTCGACAAGTTCGCCAAACCGGGCGCGATCTTCGCGAGTAACACGTCTTCTCTTTCCATCACGGAGATGGCTGCCATCACGTTTCGCCCTGAAAATTGTATCGGCATGCATTTCTTCAATCCGGTGCAAAAGATGAAATTGCTTGAAATTGTTCGTGGCCTGGAAACCTCGGACGCGGTGGTCGCAGCGTGCGCCGAAGCGGGAAAGCGCATGAGCAAGGAAGTTGTGGTTGTGCGCGAGTCTCCAGGGTTCGTGACGAGCCGCATCAATGCGATGATCGGCAACGAGGCGTTTTTCATGTTTCAGGAAGGCGTTGCCAGCGCTGCGGACATCGACAAAGCGTTGAAGCTGGGCCTGAACCATCCGATGGGGCCCTTTGAGCTCGTCGACCTGGTCGGCCTCGACGTGCGGCTGAGCATTTTGCAGCATTTGCATCGCACGCTTGGTGAAAAATATCGGCCCTGCCCGTTGCTCGAGCAATACGTGAAGGCGGGCCGCCTGGGCCGCAAGTCTGGCCGCGGGGTATACGATTACAAAGACGCAGGTGCGAACTCGTAATCGTGAGCACCTGCGGCCGCCGTAAGGTGCGCGCGAGGTCATTCGATGGTAGATATCGAAAATATGATTTCCCTGTTGCAGGGCGACCTAACGGGGATGGACGTGGATGCAATCGTCAATGCTGCGAACAATGATTTGCAGTTGGGCGGAGGAGTAGCAGGAGCGATCCGGCGCAAAGGCGGTGAGCAGATTCAGCGCGAATGCGACGACATCGACTCCGTGCCGGTTGGCGGAGCGGCGATTACGTCAGGCGGGAAACTGAAAGCGCGCCACGTGATTCACGCAGCCAGCATGGAACTCGGTGGGCGCACGACGGCTCGTGCGCTGCGCAGTTCGACGGCGCATTCGTTGAAGATTGCCGCGCAGCATCGATTGGCCAGCATTGCTTTTCCCGCGGTTGGCACGGGGATCGCCGGCTTTCCGCTGCGCGAATGCGCGGAAATCATGCTTGAGGAGACGGTGCGGCATCTTCAAGGCCCGACTTCACTCGAGAAAGTTTATTTCGTGCTCTTCGATGAGCAAGCGCTCAGGGTGTTCGAGTATGTGTGGAAGGACAAGAAAGCAAGCCTCGCGGCGCACGCTGAATCATGAAAGCGCTGCAACCCTGCTGGTTTGAGTCTTACGGCTTCGCTTGCTTTGCGGGCGCGGCTGGCTGCGCGTCCGGGTTGGTGTAGGGCGACTTCATGTATTTCTCGGCTTCCTGCTGTGCCCCGCCCGTATTGTCCTTTAGTTCTTCGGCTTTTTGATACTCGTTGATGGCTCTTTCCCGCGATCCGGTCAGATCGAAAAGTTTGCCGAGGTAGATGTGGCTCCAAACCTCGACCCAGCGGTAACTCGGGTCCAGGTCGCCATCGAGTGCGCTACGGAAAGAGTCCGCCGCCGAGGAGTAATTTTTCTGGAAGAAAAAAGCCTCTCCGACGCGGAAATCAGCGAGCGAATTATTCGATTGAACACTGAGAGCCTGCTGGTACTGCTCGATCGCCTCGGCAAATTTTCCCTGCTCGGCCAATCCTTCACCTTTGGCGATGAGCGCGCGGACTTGCAGTTGCGGGCCGCTTTTCAGGATATCGTCGTCGGGATCCACGGAGATGCCGTCGGGCTTCGGCCGGCCAAACGTGTCGATCGTAAATTCGCTCGAAGTCCCGATCACCTGCACGGCTTTCGTCACTGGATTTCCTTCCGTGTCGACGCGAATTTCGACGGGCATGTTGAAGGTCTCGATCGGCTGGGTTATTTTCCCGACCACCTTGAATCCCTTGGGCGTGCGGTAAACGATGTAATCAAGCTTGAATTGAGGGATGCCGGTCGAGTCGAGCCACTGCGAAAAAAAGGCAATCAGATTCAGGTGCGGCTGGCCCGCGACGGGGGCGGGCAGTTTCGACTGCGTCAATTTTTCGAAATCGCCGATGCTGGCAGTTTTTCCCACGTGCTGCATGTAGAAATCGTGAATCAGCGCAGCGAAGGGCGCGTCGCCCATGGATGACCGCAGCATGTGAAACACCATGGCGCCTTTCTGCACCACGACCGATTGGTATTCCGGCGAGTATCGCTGCAGTTGTCCCGCCTGCGCTATGGGAGACGCGTCCGCGTACATGACCGAGCCGACCGCAAACGTCGTTAATTCTTTGCGGAAGCCAGATTCGCCCGCCGAATGTTCGATGTACATCGCGGCAACGTATTGCGCCAATCCATCGGTGACCCAGACGTCGGAGGGAGACGCGGGAAGAACCTGATTGCCCCACCATTGCTCGGCAACAACATGCGCCAGCGCGGACTGGTCGAGGCTGGCATTCCATTCGTGGGCGCTCAGCAATAGCAGGCCCGGGGCGGAATAGTCGTCCAGCGTGCCGTCGGGCAACTGCGCCAGAACGATGTTCGGAGAGGGCAAAGCATCAAATTCGTTCGAATAGTACAGCAGCATGGCAGCCAGTTCGTCGCCCAGATGCCCGGCGGTTGAACTTGCGGAAGGGGGTGCGAAAACGGAAATCGACAACCCCTGCGCGTGCACCGGCGAGAGCTGCAGATTCCCCGCGACGAATGTCCCGACCGGACCCGGATCGTTGCAAGTGAATGTATAACGCGTCCGGCCCGATTCCCCGGCGGTCTCCGCGGCCAATTCGGTGGGCGTGGAAGATTGCCCCGTGCCCGTCACGGCAAAATTATCCGGCGCGGTGATCTGAAAAGTCCCGGTGTAACGGTTTGAGGGGTAATCGGTCAGCGGAAACCAGCGGGCGGGCAGCAGCAAATACGCTGAGTCTTTGTCGATCCAGGCAAATCGCACATCCTTCGTCGGGCTGTCTTCGTCATTGGCAAAGGCGCCCGAGTACTCGAAATCCACAGTGACGTGCATCCCCGGTTGCGCGTTGGACGGAAGCGATACCTTCACGTCCATGGGATTGAACGAATCGCGCTGGAAATCGAGCTTTCGGTTGTCGCTGGCCAGCGTAACAGAATCGATATGCAGGTCCGGATGTAGTTCGACAAGGATTGTGCTCGACGCCGACTTCGCGACCAACTCGACTTTCGCTTCCGCAGTCAGGCTCTCCTGTTCGGGATGGAGCGTTGCTTGTACGTCGTAATGCACGGCATCGAAATCGAATTTCGGGAGTTGCTGCTGCGCGCCAGCCGGGCCAGCAACGAAGATGAAGCAGCAGATGAACACCACAAATAGGGGCGCAAGTTCCTTGACGATGCGACGCTCGGTCACCGCGATTCGATTGTTCATAATTGTCCGTTCGTTAGAGTGCGTAAGTGCGCTTTCTAGTTGCCCGTGTGATTCAGGTTACAGCATCCCGGCGATGATTTCAGCAGCGCGCTCAATTGCACCGCCCGTGCCCAACTTTGCCCGAACGTCGGCCAGCCCACGCTTCTGCTCCGCGCACGCTTGCGGCGAATCGAGCAGCCGGCGGACCTCATCCACGAGCGCTTCCGGCGTGAATTTGTCCTGGATCAGTTCCGGCGCCACCTGCCGCCCGGAAATTAGATTCACCATGGCGAAAAAAGGCGTCAGAACCATTCGCCGCGCGATTGCCGCGGTCAGTCCGGATAAGCGGTAAACGACCACCATGGGACAGTCGAGCAGCGCCGCTTCCACCGTCGCCGTGCCGCTTGAGACGATCGCGCAGTCGGCTGCAGCCAGTGCGTCGTATACGCCGTCTTCGACGCGCGTTACTGGCACATCGGGCCGGGCATACTCGTCGAAAATCCTCTGATCCAGGCCCGGCGCAACGGTCAGAACGAACTGCAATCGATAGTCGTTTCGCAAACGTGCGCAGGCCTCCATGATGATGGGCAAGCTGCGGCGGATCTCGCTCGGCCGGCTCCCGGGCAGGAGCGCAAGAATTGGCTTGGCCGCATCGAATCCATGTTGCTCCGCGAACTGGCCGCGCGTAATCCTCGCATGAACCGAATCCACTAGCGGATGGCCGACGAAATCGGCCTGAACGCCAGCCTTGCGATAGAGCACTTCCTCAAAGGGAAAAATCACGAGCACGCGCTCAAATCGCCGCTGAATCCAGCGCATGCGCCCCGGCCTCCAGGCCCAGATCTGCGGGCTGATAAAGTAGACGTTGCGAATGCCGCGCTTTTTTAGTCGGCGCGCGAGGCCGAAATTGAACCCTGGGGAGTCGACGGTGATCGCGAGCGCCGGTTTGCGGCGCACGGCCTCACCTTCGAGCTTTCGCCACGCTCGCCAGACGGCTGGAAGGCGGTGAAATACCTCCGTGATTCCAACGACGGCGATATCCCCGGCGTCGGCAACCAGCTCGACCCCCGCTTCCCGCATTTTCGGGCCGCCCATCCCGAACATGTGCACGCCAGTGCGCTTTTGAATCGCTTTCGCGAGACGCGCGCCGTACATGTCGCCGGAAGCTTCTCCGGCGGAGATGAGAATCTCGCGCGGCGTCATTCCCGTGACCCGTATCCAGCATGGATTTCATCCACCGGGAGGGAAGTGTCGATGCGGCTCGCGCGGCTGCTCTGCACGCGCAGTTCAGTCATTTGCAGGCAGCGGAGAACCGGCAGGCTCGCCAGGCATCGCCATGCGCAGCTCCTGATCCTTATATTGGAGCTGATAAAGCCGGTAATAAATCCCGCGGCGCGCGAGGAGCTCCTGATGCGTGCCTTCTTCGCGCAGGCGGCTCTTATGGAAGACGAGAATTCGATCGGCATGCTGAATCGTGCTCAGCCTGTGCGCGATGACAAGCGCCGTGCGTCCAGAAAGCAGTCGGTCGAGTGCTTCGCGGATCAGCATCTCGGTTCGTGTATCGACGCTGGACGTGGCCTCGTCGAGAATCAGGAATCGCGGATCGTGCGCTAACGCGCGAGCGAAACTGATGAGCTGCCGCTGGCCCACGGAGAGCGTCGCGCCGCGCTCGGTGACTTCGGTCGCCACGCCGTGCGGCAGCGAATCGATAAAACCCCCCAAGCCCACTTCACGCAACGCCCAATCGACCTTGTCGCGGCCGATGGTTTCGGTGCCCAGCCGCACGTTCGTTTCTATCGTGCCGCTGAAGAGGAATGGGTCCTGGAGCACGATCCCGAATAGCCGCCGCAGATTTTGCAGATCGAGTTCGCGGATATTTACGCCATCAAGCAGGATTTCGCCACGTTGAATGTCGTAGAAGCGCAGGAGTAATTGGATCACCGTGGTTTTGCCGGCGCCGGTGTGGCCGACGATGGCGACATTTTGCCCAGGCGCGACGCGAAACGACACGTCGCGGAGCACCCAGTCTTCTTCTTTCGGATTCTCACCGCCGCGATACGCGAACCAGACATTGCGAAATTCAATTTCGCCCTTGGGAGCTTCCAACGCGACCGGGCTTATCGCGGATTGGACGGTGAGCGGCTCGTCAACGAGCTTGAAAATGCGCTCGGAGGCCGCCATGGCTGACTGCAGAATGTTGAATTTCTCACTCAAGTCCTGAATCGGGGTGAAGAAGCGCTGGGAATACATGAAAAACTCCGTCACCACGCCGATCTTCACTCCTCCAAGCAGCACGCGCAGGCCGCCAAACCAGAAAATCAGGGAATACGCAGTGGAAGACAACAGTTCAATGGCTGGATAGAAGATGGCAAACGCCCAGATCTGGTCCTTGAACGCGACGTTGTAGGACCGATTCAGTTCCGCGAACTGCTCGCGCGCCTTGCGCTCGCGGTTAAAAAGTTGAATCACAGACATCCCGCTGATGTGTTCCTGCAGGAAGGCATTGATTCGCGCGATCGCCGTGCGAATCCGGCGGTTCGCATCTCTCACGCTGTTGCGGAAAATCCACGTCACGCCGAACATCAAGGGCAGCACGGCGAATGCTGCAAAGGCCAGTCTCCAATTCAGTTTCAGCATCCAGGCGATTGCGGCGACGAGGTAGCAGAAATCGTTCACCATGGCCACGACCCCTGCGGCGAACAAATCATTCAGGGCGTCCACGTCCGTCGTCACGCGCGTCACCAGGCGTCCCACCGGTGTGCGATCGAAGAAACCCATGGGCAGCCGTTGCAGGTGGCCGAAGATCTGCTTGCGCAGGTCATACATCGTCTGCTGGCCCACCGACTGCATGATGCGCACCTGCCCGTACTGGCAGACGAAACTGAGAATCAGCGTCGCGAGGAAGGCCAGCGAAATCCAAAGAATTCCGTGGAACGCCGCCACGCTCGATATTTTGTGGCCCAGCGCCGGCGTTATGTATGAATCGATCGCCCGTTTGAAGAGATTGGGGCCGGCGAGTTGTAAGGGGGTCACGACCACCGTGAGCGCGAGAGCGACGAATACACGCCACTTGTACGGCTTGAGGTATTGCAGCAGCCGCCGTGTCAGTTGCGCGTCGTAAATGCGCCCGAGTTTTTCTTCTTCGTGATGCGCGCTCATTCTCTGGCCAGTTCTTCTTCGAGCAATTGCTTTTGGTACAGCTCGGCGTAATAGCCGCCGATGCCGATCAATTCTTCGTGCGTGCCTTTCTCGATGATTTGGCCGTCGCGCAGGACGACGATCTGGTCCGCATCGCGCACGGTCGAGCAGCGGTGCGATATGAGAATCGTGGTGCGCTGGCGGAGTACGTCCGCGAGCCCCTGCAGGATTTTCTCTTCCGTGTCCGTGTCCACGCTCGAAAAGGCGTCGTCGAGGATCAGAATTCGCGGGTCGCGAATTAGTGCGCGTGCCAATGCAGTCCGCTGCTTCTGGCCGCCGGAAAGCGTGATTCCGCGCTCGCCGACGATTGTTTCGTACCGCATGGGGAAATCGGAAATATCGCCGGAAATGCTGGCGACCTGCGCGGCGTCTTCAACGGAATCGGGCTTCGCAACCTCGACTCCGAACGCGATGTTCTCCCGAATCGTTTCGCTGAACAGGAAGGCATCTTGCGGGACAAATCCGATCTCCCCGCGCAGCGTTGTGAGCGGCCATTCGCGTATCGGTTTGCCATCGATGAGGAGTGTGCCCGGAGGGGCTTCCCACAGACGGGCGATAAGAGCCGCTAGAGTGGATTTTCCGCTGCCGGTCGGACCGACAATCGCCGTGGTCGAGCCGGCTGGTATCGTCAAGCGGATGTTTCGCAGCACAGGTTCGTTCACGTCGGTGTTCTTTTCCGCTGTCGCAGGCTGCGCGCTGCTGCCCGTCCGCACGGTTGGATAGGTGAACGTCAGATTACGGAATTCGATTTCACCCTGGATTTGCTCCGGTTCCTTGGACTGGGCTTCGGCGTCATTGATTGACGGCGTGGCATCCAGGATGTAATTCAATCGGCCCATGGAGGCCGCGCCACGCTGAAATATATTCGTCACGAAGCCGAGCGCAACCATGGGAAAAACAAGCTGGCCGACGAACGTATAAAAGGCGGTCAAAGCGCCCAATGAGATGCGGTTCTGAACCACCATGCGGCTGCCTTCCCACAGGACGAACACGATCGAAAACCCGATGATCAATTGCAGCGCGGGGAAAAACATGCTCCACGCGCGGATCATCCGGATGTTTTGGCTGACGTACTGGCGATTCGCTTCGTCGAACGAGCGCGTTTCCGCCGCTTCCTGGCCATAGGCCCGCACGACGCGAATCCCAGTCAGGTTTTCCTGCGCTTTCGCGGAAAGCGTCGCAAGCATGGCTTGAATCTTGGCTTGCAATTCGTGAATCACGGTCCCGAAGTATCTGACCGTGATAAAAACGAAAGGAACCGGGATCAGGACTTCCAGAGTCATGAGCGGCGATATTTTCACCATCACCGCAATGGCCACAGCCATGCCGACCAGCGTCGTCGCGCTATACATGATCCCGGGACCAAGCACCATGCGCACGGCGCTCAGATCATTCGTGCAGCGCGACATCAGTTCGCCGGTACGATTGCGCACGTAGTATTCGGGCTCCAGCCGGAGCAGCCTCGCCAGCAGGTTGTTTCGCAGGTCGAATTCGATGTCTCGCGAGATTCCAATCAAAATCCAACGGGAGGCGAATGAAAAAATACCCTTCACAATCACGGCGCCCACGAGCAGCAGGCAAAGAACCGCCAGCGTGTGCCGGCTGCCGGGCTGATAGAAATGAAGGATCGGTTTCAGGATCGTGTGCCACAGCGTCACCGTACCTACGTGCGAGGACACCGTCAGATTTGGCATTGGTTCCGGCGCGCGCGTCAGGCAGTCCGTTATTATTCCGACGATCAACGGCGGCAAAGCGCCGATGAGCCCCATGATCAGCAGAGTAAGCAATCCGAAGGCAGTCGTGCCCTTGTACGGTCCGAGATACGGGATCAGTCGCCGCAACTCGGCCGCCGCGCTGGTCTTCTTCTGCGGCTTCTTCGCCGCGCTTATGGTTTGTGCTGCTGCGCTCAATTCAGTTCGCTCACCTTTGGGGCATGTCGTCGATCGGTTCCAGCGTCGGCACTTCCATTAGAAACTTGTCGAAATTGCGATCCAGCATTTGGTAGCGCTTCTCTGCCGGATTCCATTCCACGCCAAACGTCTGGATGTATCCGCCCGCCGGCTTCTGCAGCGGAGTGAAGTACATCGCCAGCCCCTTTTGCGGATCCTGCTCATATTGCAGCCGCCATGCGCTCACCGTTGCCAGCGGCTGCCCTCCCAGAAACCCCTTGGGGTTCTTCAAGTGTTCATCGCAAAGAAACTCTTCCGTCCACCCGTCGTCAGTCTTTTCGATCACCGCAGCTCGCGTGATCAGCGTTCCTGGAGACATTGTTTCCGGCTTGATTTTCAGTCGGTTCACGATCAATGCCTCCTGCTTTCCATTTTTTGCCAGGTCGCCATAAGCAAGCACTTCCGTTTCCGAACCGAAAAGTTTCTGCGCCACTTGATCCACTTCCGGCGGATACGCCGGGGCCGCTGGCTGCGCGGCCTGTTGGGAACTTGGATGCGAACTGTCGCCGCAGGATGCGAGCAGCAGCAGCGCGCACGGGACAGTCAGCAGGGAATAGCGTCGCATCGCTCTCCTTAGGATTCCTTTAGAGTGTCGGAAACGCAAGCGTGATTTCGACGACGCGGTGTCTGGTGGCGTCGCACGAAACCTCCATCGATTGCGGCACGTTGTCTCCCGCCCAATCGAACGAGTAAAACAGCAATTCTAGCTTGTTGGCACCTCGCACGGAAGGGCTGCGCGATTCCGGCTCACCGTAGAGTCCAACGGCGCGACGGCACAAATCGCCGAGCTCGAGGCCTCGGCCCGTTCTCAGGCTCCCGTGGAGGCGTTCACCACCTTGGCCGTCACAATCAGCTGGCGAACGCGACCCGAGCAATGAAGCCGTGACAGTCTGCGCGACCCGATCCTTGTCGATTTCGACGTCCAAAACGCCGCCCTCGCAACGGTTCGACCAAGAATAGCCTGTGGGAGTCGCGCGGGGAGCGCCGAACCCTGCTAGTTTCGTTGCCGGTAAGACCTTGGACGATCCCGGCCGCAGACCCGCCAAAGTCAACTCATTGTGGCGATGTGGCTTTGTGCCTGGCGCGGCCGGGACTGCAGAAATCGCGTTCACCCCAATCGTTCCGAGCGCCAAAGTCGCCGCGCTAGCGAGCTGCCAGAATCTCTTCCATCCGCGCTTCAAAATTGTCTTCCCCTTCGGACCATAGCCGGCTGCGCTCCACGGGTATGACTGTCTCGACGCGCCGCATCCAATCGAAGAGTTTCCGAATATTCTCGCGCGTCCTCTCCTGGTATACGCGCCGGTTTTCCGGGAATGACATCACTGCAACGAAATTCGCCTCTTCGGGATGCGCCGCGGCAGCAGGCTGTCTTTCTTCAAATCCGAGCAATCCCGCGTGGCCCGTGAAAAAATGTTCGAAGCCCGCCTCAACCAGAAAATGCCCGCTCTCTTGCCAGACGCCCTCGTCGAAATCCTCGCCGTGACAAAAAATCGCCAGGGGTTGCGGCTGCATCTCCCAGCGGTCGTGCGCCACGTCGTACACCCACAAATCCCAGAACGCCCTGGTTTCGTAACAGCAATCGCTGTGCACATGCTCGCGCGCCAGATCGGCCAGAACCTCCGCGTCGTAATTGCCGGATCGCAAGTCCAGTTCGAGAATCGGCGTCTCTGCGGCATCGACTGCTCGAATGACCAGCTCCGTGAATCCCGGCCGCGTTGTGGAGAAGGGAACCGTACCCAGGAATTCCCTCCACCGTTCGACAATCGTCTCCTCAGAAAAGTTTCTTGCCCAGATGCTCGCATAGGCGCGGTTAGCCATGCGGAGGATTATACCGGATGTAGATTTCAATGCTGGAAAGAGAATCGGCGAGCTGGACCGCGAAATTCAGGCCTTTATTTCTTCTCCGGCGGCTTTTCCTTTGTGCCAATCTCGGAAGAGACTCCCAGCAGGCGCGCGCGCAGCGTCTCGCCAAGACCGGCGAACACATCCGAACAAGTATCGCGCAGGCGTTCCTCGGCTGCCTTCGACAAAGTCTCGATCACTCCCTTTGAGTGCTGGCCAAGCGTGGTCGCTGAAGCAAGGAGCCAGGAATTCGACGTATTTTCGAGCCGCTCTTTGTACTGCTCGATGGATTGCTCGACGGCGCCCTTCATCTGTTCGAGCCACGCTCTTTGTTCCGCCTCGCGCTTCGCATAGAATGCGTCGACGAGCGGCTTCAATTGCTCTTCGAGCTGCTGGCGGGCGATTTTTGCCCCGTGTACCATGCGCTCTTCCAGGCGGGAATCGAATTCGCTGAGTGTCTGGCTCGCGCCTTCTTGCATTTCCGTGCGGGTACGATCCGACGAAGCCCTTGCCGCTTCCTCGAACCGCGCGAGGCTGTCGGATGTGATGCGCAGCAATTCATCGGTGGCGCTGGCTGTCGCCGTTTTCGCGGTTTCCTCGATCTGTTCGCGTGTCCGCTCCCGGACGTCTTTCGCGCCCTCTTCGATCAGACCCTGCGCATGCTCGACGTAGCTGCGGCTGTAGTGGTCGAGCTCCGAGGCGAACATGCGCGACAATTCGGCCGCTCGGTCGCGCATGCCGCCGGTCGATTGGTCGAGCATTTTTTCGAGCGCGGATTGCATGCTCGTTTGCGCCTTCTTTTGATACCACTCGGAGGCCTTGTAGAGCGCCTCGAACGTCGTATGCGTCGTCTCCGTGCTCTTGACTTCAATCTCTTCTTCCATTTTCGCCAGCGCGGCGCGGCAGGATTTCTCGAATTCCGCGGGCAATTCCGCTGTTTGGTGGCGCATGCGCTCCAGAGAGGCTGTCAGGGCCTGTTCGGATACTTCATGCATTTGTGTGCGGAATTGGCCCAATGCATCTTCCGCGCGCTGGCCCGCATTCGCGAGCTGTTCGGCTGTTTGCTGCGCCCGCTCGAGTTGTGGTCCCAGCTGTTGTTCGATCTGCTCGGCCAGGCGGCGCATGGCGTTATCGGCCACGTCGTTGATCGGTTTTTCGAGTTCGCCTGCCTTCTTCTGAATCTCCTCCTCGACGCGCTGGCTAAGCTTTTCCGTCTGCGAAGCCAGCAAACTGTCCATCTGGTGGCGCGCGGCGTCATAGGAAGCCCGTGACATTGCCTCGACTTGTGCCGATACCTCCTCGGCATGCCGGGCCGCCTCGCCGGCGTTGCTGGCCGCTTCCTCGGCGCGCGTGCGTTCCAGTTCCAGCCCCGCGCACAGCCCTTCGAGATTTTTTTGAGCCTCGGTGGCAGCTTCGTTAAGCACGTTCTGAAGCGACGCGCTTCGCGCTGAAATCTCCTCCTCGGCCCGCACGCTCGCCGCCTGCGAAATCTGGCTCAGTTGCGCGCTCATGTTCTCTGAGGCGCCGGCCAGCGCGGCGTCGAAGTGCTCGCGCCATTTCCGCGCCACGGCGCTGGATTCGGCGCTGACGCGGTCCAGCGTTTGCGCTTGCAGTTTCCCTGCGGCGTCTTCAAGTTCCTTACGCCAATTTGCCAGGCGCGCTTGCGCAGCTTCATCCAATTGGCGCAGCATCTCCTCCGTCGGTGGGATCACCGTGGCGGACGCCTGTGCGGGCGCGAGACTTCCCGAGGCTTTTTCGACCGCGAGCTGCACCGATTGCTTGACGGCTTGTTCGACCGTTTGCCGCACGCTCTGCTGCACCGTCTGCTCGGCGAGCCTTGCCGCGGACGTTTCCACGACGCGCTCCACCGCTGCACGTACACGCGCGTCCAATTCTTCCGGCTTGGGTGTGCTGGCTTGCCTCGCTTGCTCGAACGCGGCGAGCGCGTTCTGCACCACCTGTTGCGTCGCCTGTTCGACCAGCTCCTGCAACGAGCCGTGCACCGCCTTTTGGACGGCGCCTTGAACAGATGCTTCCGCGGCTTTCGTGACCGATTCCTGGACGGCTTCGTTCACTGTCGTGCGAATCTGCGATTCAACTTGTTCGCGAGCCGTTCGCACTTCCTGGGCTACTGCCTCCGCCGCGCCGCCCTGCATGGACTGCCGCAAATGTTGTTTGGCTTCCGCCAGAAGCCGCGCCATCTGGCGCGCCATGGACATCGATTCCTGCGCTTGAACCTGCGCCTGCTGCGCAGGCGTCGGTGTGGGCAGCACTCGAACTTTGCTCTCGACGGCTGGCGCGCTCGGCGTTTCCTCCGGTGTTTCCGTCTGCGCGACCGGTGGCTCCGCGCGGTGTTCCTTATGTGCTCCGCGATGCCCGGCAGATTCCTGTGCGGACGGCTGATGCTCAACTGCACGATGCTCACTCGCGCTGCGCCCTTCGGGCTCGGCTTTCGCTTCCGCCGCGGCGATTGGAGAGGGGATTTCAAGAGTAATCTCTTCGCTCGGCAGCGGGAACCAGTCGGTAGGCGGAAAGGCAATACCCCACGCGTTACCCGGAATATTGAACTCGACGCCAATCTGGAAGAGCTCGCGCACCGTGCGGGGCCGCTGTACCCAGGCGACACGCGCGTCAACGATGCGCGGTGGTGCATCCGAATCCGCCCGCGGGATTTCGATCGTGACCTGAGAAGTCTTTGGAACGTAGTGCTTGGATTGGTACTTGCACCCGTGGCAGTTGATCGACACGGTCGAAGTGCGCTCTTTGAACGCCTGGCCGAGCGCATCCACACCAATCACGGTGATGGGCACGGACTGCGCGATTCGCGTGCTCCGCCGTTTCTGGACACCAGGGTCGTTGGATGGTTTCGACTCGGTCACACTACAACCTTCCCCCTCGGAGGCAACTGGCTAATGTTAGCAGTAGAATGCGCCCCGGACGCCTGCGGGGCCAGGGGGATGGCGCGAAAAAGGCACCTTTGGAGGCGCTGGCGCAAGGGCCGTCTATTCGAAAAGTCCTAGCCCAATCCGCCATTGCAGCATCGCCAGCAGAACGATACCAGCAATCACCATCGGGTCCCGACGCCGTCGCATACCTTCGCTATGCTTCAGGCATTTCGCGGCGTTCAAGGCCCGCGATTTCCTGCAACGCGACGCGACTGCCCCACGTCTTCTCGATTGACATTGGCCTTTCCGCCGTGCTACACGCGGGTCATCTTATGGGGTGTGATTGTATGGCCAGAGCTTGTTTTCGATTCGCCGTTTTGTCGTGTGCGCTCTCGTTTGCATTGTGCGCGTTCGCGCAGGAAGCCCCGATCGTCATCGCCGCCGGCACTGTGCTCGACGGCGGCGGCCATGTGCTGCGCACCACACGCATCGTCGTCGAAAACGGCAAAATCGTCCGCATCGACCCCAATGCGGGCCCAGTAACCTATGACCTCGGCGGTTTGACGATTCTTCCCGGTCTGATCGATTGCCACGTTCATATTACCTATCATTTCGGCCCCAACGGTCGTGCCGAAGACAAAACCGAGACGCCTGAGCAAGCTACGCTTGCCGACGAATCAAACGCATGGTTGACGCTGATGGGCGGTTTTACCACGGTGCAGAGTGTTGGCGCGCCGGAAGACAAGCCTCTGCGCGACATGATCAACCGCGGCGAGATCCCCGGCCCGCGCATTCTGACGGCCCTGCGGCCGCTTTTTGGACGTGGCCCAGCTACAGGCACGCCCGACGAGATTCGCGCTTATGTCGACAAGGTCGCCGACGGCGGTGCCGACCTCATCAAGATTTTTGCCTCTCAGAGCATACGCGATGGCGGCGGCCCGACGCTTTCTCAAGAGCAGCTCGATGCAGCGTGCGGCGAGGCGAAAAAGCGCGGCTTGCGCACTCTCGTCCACGCCTATCGCGGTTCGGTGCGCATGGCCACACTCGCTGGCTGCACGGAGGTCGAGCATGGGACGTTTGCCACAAATGACGATCTGAAATTGATGGCGGACCATGGCACCTATTTCGATCCGCAGGTCGGCTTGGTCATCCAAAACTATCTCGACAACGAGCAGCGTTATCTTGGCATCGGCAATTACACCGAATCTGGATTCGAGCAGATGAAGCAGGCGCTGCCGCTCGACGCCGATCTTTATCATCGCGCGCTGAAGACTCCCGGCTTGAAAATTGTTTTCGGCACTGACGCCGTCGCCGGCGCGCATGGCCGCAATGCGGAGGAAATCATTGACCGTGTGCGCGATGGCGGCCAGGAGCCAATGGCGGCGCTCATTTCCGCGAATTCGCTCGCGGCCGAATCGCTGAACTTGCAGAATGAAATCGGCTCGATTGCCCCCGGCCTTCAGGCGGACATCATAGCCGTGGCGGGCAATCCCCTCGAGGACATCACGGCCATGCGTCGGGTCGTATTTGTCATGAAGGGCGGCATCGTTTACAAAAACGTTGCCCCCGCTCACATCCCGTCGTATGGCGGTGTGACGCCTTAGAAATTATTAAATCGACTGTCATTTCTTCAGGAGGTCCAATGCGTCGTCTTGCGTTCTTGATCGGATTGATTCTCTGCCTTCCCCTAGTCACCATCGGCCAGCAGGAGGAGCAGGCAAGTCTCGCGGGTTACTTCGGCAATTCTCCCGCGAACGAACAAGGCTGGGAGCAGAAATTCCAGGCGATTCCATCGCCAGATAACATGAAGGCGGACATGCAGCTTCTCGCGGCGCGGCCGCACCATGTGGGCTCGCCCTACGACGCCCAAAACAGCCAATGGATTCTCGCCCAATATAAGAAGTGGGGCTGGGACGCGCACATCGAGACTTTTTATGTCCTGTTTCCCACGCCCAAAGAGCGCGAACTCGAACTCTTGGCGCCCACGCATTATGTCGCCAAGCTCCAAGAGCCGACCGTCCCTGGCGATCCGACTTCTTCGCAGCACAGCGAACAACTCCCGACGTACAACGCCTATTCCGCCGACGGAGATGTCACCGCGCCGCTCGTCTATGTGAATTATGGCGTGCCGGAAGATTATGAACAGCTCGAACGCATGGGCATTTCCGTGAAAGGTAAAATCGTCATCACGCGCTATGGCCATTCGTGGCGCGGCATCAAGCCCAAGCTTGCCGCCGAGCACGGCGCAATCGGCTGCCTGATTTATTCCGATCCGCGCGACGATGGCTACTACCAGGGCGACGTTTATCCGAAGGGCCCATGGCGTCCGGATCAAGGCGTGCAGCGCGGCAGCGTCATGAAAATGGAAATCTATCCGGGCGATCCGCTGACGCCGGGCGTTGGCGCGACCAAAGATGCCAAGCGTCTGGCGATCAAGGACGCGAAAACCATCGAGAGCATTCCCGTCCAGCCGATTTCTTACGGCGATGCCGAGCCACTCCTCGCGGCTCTTGGCGGGCCCGTCGCTCCGGAGAATTGGCGCGGCGCTTTGCCAATTACATATCACGTTGGCCCCGGCCCTGCCAAGGTTCACCTGAAGCTCGCGTTCAATTGGGACATCAAACCCATCCACGACGTGATCGCCAAGCTTCCCGGCTCCGTGTTTCCCGATGAATGGGTAATTCGCGGCAATCACTACGATGGATGGGTGAACGGCGCTGAGGATCCCATCGCCGGTCAAGTCGCGCTGCTCGAGGAAGCCCGCGCCATGGGCGAGCTTTACAAGCAGGGCTGGCGTCCCAAGCGCACGGTTATCTATTGTTCATGGGATGGAGAAGAACCGGCGTTGCTCGGCTCGACGGAATGGGTCGAGGAACACATGGACGAGCTAACCGCCCACGCCGTCGCGTACATCAACTCCGACACGAATGGTCGCGGTTATCTGCAAGCCGAGGGCTCGCATTCACTCGAGACGCTCGTGAATAACATTGCAGACGGAATCCAGGATCCGGAGAAGAACATTTCCGTCGGACGGCGCCTGCGGCTCGCGCGTATCCTGCGTGCTGAAAACCCGAAGGATCGCCAGAAGCTGGAATCGGATGCGAACCTCGTCATCGGCGATCTCGGCTCTGGTTCTGATTATTCGCCGTTCATCGACCATGCGGGCATCTCCTCGATCGATTTCGGATTCGGAGGCGAAGCTGGTGGTGGCATCTATCATTCGATTTACGATGATTACTACTGGTATTCGCACTTCGACGATCCCACAGAGCAATACGGCCGCACCCTCTCGCAAACGGCGGGCACCACCGTAATGCGTTTGGCGGATGCCGACGTCGTGCCAATGGATTTCACGGGCCTCACCGATGCGATAGGACGTTTCTTGGCGGAGCTCAAGAAGCTGAACCAGACGGAGCGTGATCAAATCGACGAGCAGAATAAGGAGATCCAGGAAGGCGTCTTCACGGCCACGGCTGATCCGACGAAGACTTACGTTCCCCCTTCGCCACAGGCTCCGGCGCCCAGTTTGGATTTCTCCGCCATGGACACCGCGCTGGCGAATTTGAATAAGAGCACTCAGCGATATCAAGCCGCGTTCAATAAAGAACAGCAAAATGGCGCTTCGGTTCCCGCGAACGCGTCGCTGGAATCCGTCAATCGTGCTCTTATCCAGACCGAGCGCGATTTGCTCAGTCCCGACGGCCTGCCCGGCCGCCCGTGGTACAAACACGAACTCTATGCCCCGGGAATTTATACCGGCTACGGCGTGAAGACTATTCCCGCGGTGCGCGAAGCGATCGAGCAGAAGAATTGGCAGCAGGCGACGGAGGAAATTGGCGTCGTCGCTGGCGTCTTGCAGAAGGAAGCCGACGCGATCGATGCCGCGGCGTCAGCCTTGGAATCGGCGGGACAGTAAACGCAAGAACGAGGCGAAGCAGGGGACTGCGATGGAGGGTTTGCGTCTGCGATTTATAGTTCACGGCGGCCTTCCATCGCCTTGAGCATCGTCACTTCATCCGCGTATTCCAAATCCGAGCCGACCGGAATGCCCATGGCGATTCGCGTGACGCGCACGCCTAGCGGCTTGATCAGCTTCGAAAGATAAACGGCGGTCGCCTCGCCTTCGGCCGTGGGGTTCGTCGCGATGATGATCTCCTCCACCGTTCCGCCTTTCAGGCGCTCGATCAAACTCTTGATCTTCAATTGCTCCGGCCCGCGGCCCTGCAGCGGCGAGAGCGCGCCTCCGAGCACGTGATACATCCCGTTGTACTCCCGCGTTTTCTCGACGGCGGAAATGTTCGGCGCTTCTTCCACCACGCAGATCGTCTTTTTGTTTCGCGTCGCGCTCGTGCAGAAATAGCAGGGATCCGTGTCCGTGATGTTGTTGCACACGGAGCATTCGCGGATTTTTTCCTTCGCTTCGCGGATCGCGTCCGCGAGCGCCAGCGCCTGGTCGCGGTCCACGCGCAGCAGATGAAACGCCAGCCGTTGCGCCGTCTTCTGCCCGATTCCCGGCAAATGTTTCAGTTCGTCGATAAGGCGCGTGATCGATGGGGCGAAGTCGGGCATCGGCAGTCCGTTTCAGGCGCGAATTTCTACGATGACAATTCCGTGCGAGATGAGGTCGTTTGTAAAGCGATAGGCGCGCAATTCTTCGCGCTTCAGAAAAGCCCCGGTATCCGCAAACCGCCGAGTCCCGAAAGGCTTCCCGTCATGTCTTTCACTTGCTTGCTGAGCTCTTCGTCCACGCGGCGCGAGGCTTCATTGACCGCGGCAAGGAGCAAATCCTGCAGCATTTCCTGATCTTTGCTGGCAAAGACGCCTGGCTCGATTTTCACTTCCGTAAGCTGCTTCTGGCCGTTCATTTTCACGGCCACCATCCCGCCGCCCGCCGTCGCCTCGACGTTGATCTGGCCGCGCCTCTGCTCCAGGCTTTCCTGCATCTGCCACAATTGAGCCATCATTTGTTGCAGTGCTTTGACTTCCATTTCAGTCCTCGCTTCGCCGCTTCACTTCTGAAATTCTTCCGCCGAAGCGCTCCAGCATCGCCCGAACGATGGGATCCTCTTCGAACCGCGCCCGTAATTCCGATGCTCGCAGCGCTGCGCTTCGGCCAGAATCGAGTTTAACACAAACGCGAAGCGGTTGGCCCATCACGGTGCTGAGCACGGTGCGCAACTTCTCCATAGGGTCCCGCGCCTGCAACATTTCGGCCAGCGCGCGGCTCTCCGGTGGAAAATACAAATTCATTTCGCCGCCATTGAGCTCCCAGCGGCTCGCATGCCCGACAATCGACCACAGAAATTTCTGCTGATTTTGCAGCGCCGACTGAATTGCTTCCATCTGCGCTGCAGCGAGGCCGCTGAATTGGCCCTCCGCTGACTTGGCGACAATGCGCGGCGGCGACGCAGGCTGTGGCGCGGCCCTTTCCGCGCCAGGATCTGTCGCGTTCGGTGCCGTCGTAGCCTGAATCGGCGTTGCCGCTCTCGGCGCTGCGGCTTGCATCTTTGGCGCGCTTGCGCCGGATTGTCGCGTCGCGCCTGGCGCGGGACGCGCCGGGGCTTCGTCGCGCAAATCGGAAATCACTTCTTCCAGCGGAGCCAGTCGCGCCGCATTCACGAGGCGCAGCAACCCAAGTTCGAGATGCAAGCGCGCATCGGGCTTGCGGCGCAGATCATCGTCGGTTGCGATCAGAATTTGGAAGAAGCGCGTCAAGTCTTCCTCGCCGAATCGCTCCGCCTGTTCCGCTAGCCGCGGACGTTCATCGGCCGGTGCGGCGATTAAGGAAGAATCCGCCCCTGAAACTTTTGCGACCAGGAGATTGCGCATGTGCCGAATGGATTCGCGGCAGAAATGCTGCAGGTTGTGCCCTTCGGCGTGGAGCCGCTGCACAAGCGTCAGGGCTTTTTCCGCCGAATGATCCGCGATAGCCGCCATCAGATCATCGAGTACTTCTTCGGCGACAACTCCCAGCAGCTCGCGCACCTGCGCGTCAGTGATCTTGTCGCCCGAATACGAGATCGCCTGTTCGAGCAGAGAAAGTCCGTCGCGGAGGCTTCCTTCCGCGGCCCTCGCCAGCACCGCGATTGCTCCCGGCTCGATCTCCAGCTTTTCTTCCTTGACGATATGTTCAAGCGCATCGGCGATTTCCTGGAAGGTGAGCGAACGGAATTGAAACAGCTGTGCGCGCGACTTAATCGTATCGACTAAATCCTCAGGTCGCGTCGTCGCCAGAATGAACACAACTTTATCGGGTGGCTCTTCCAGCGTCTTCAGCAGCGCATTCGAGGCTTCGTCTGTGAGCTGGTGCGCTTCATCGAGAATCACAACTTTGTAGCGACCCGAGGCTGGAGCATAGCGCACCATTTCGCGCAGCTCGCGCACTTGATCGATGCCTCGATTCGATGCCGCGTCGATTTCCAGTACGTCGAGTGAACCGCCGGAAGTGATTTCGCGGCACGCGTCGCATATGTTGCAGGGCTCTGCGGTAGGCCCGTTGACGCAGTTGAGGCACTTCGCCAGAATGCGCGCCGTGGTCGTTTTTCCCACGCCGCGCGTCCCGCAAAAAATATATGCGTGCGCCAGTCGGTTCTGCTTGATGGCATTCTCCAGCGTCTGCGTCACGTGGCGCTGGCCGACAACTTCACGAAAGGTTTGCGGCCGCCACTTGCGCGCGATCACTTGATAGGCCATGAGTGTCCTTGGTTCGTCCCCTGCGTTGAAGGAACTTCGGGTGATCTGCGGCACACGAAACTGGCCCGCTACCGTTGCTCCCTTCCGGGCCTGGCGGGGTTTGCGGGGAATCGTCGCACAGAGCCCGAAGTTCCACCGATTGGCGAACGATTTTTTCGTTGCGCTTCTCGCGCCGCGTTTTTCGTTCGCTGCCGCGAGTCTAGCATACCGTTCTTGCACGCGAAAGCTGCGCTCGCCATGGTTCCTGCGATTTCCCCCGCGGCTTTGGGCTGTTGTGCTTAGGAACATCAGCCTTTGATTTCTGCGCATTGGCTTGTCCTTCTCCGTTATCTTATCCGCGGGTGATTCTTCCTCCGCACCCGCCCGCGGCGCCAGCGGAAATCCTCACGAAACGGGGCAGCTCAAGGCACAAAAGCTTTGGGCATGGAGGGATGAATGAAGCGGCTACTTTCGTTGGTCGCTGCCGTGTCGATGGCGCTTCTCCTGGCACCGGCGGCAGTTCACGCGCAAACGACAGAGCTCATGCAGGGCACACAGGTCAAGCTGACCCTGCTCAACGGGTTGAGCACCAGCGTCGCTCGCAATGGCGATCCGTTCATTGCCGTTGTTGCTGAGCCCGTTTATCTCGGGAACCAGTTGATTCTTCCCGCCGGTGCCAAGGTTCACGGCACGGTCACCGGCGTGGATGGGCCAAAGCGATTCGCGTTGATCCGCGGCGGCGCTTCGATGAGCCTCACCTTCAGCTCGATTGAAGTTGACAGCCGCATTCTCCCAGCGCGCATGAGCCTCCTTGGAATTTACAAGGACTCGGCCCAGGGCAGCAAAGCGCGCAAGGACTTGAAGGAAGTAGAAGGCGTGGCGATTGAAGAAAAGCGCGACGTCAAGGGCTACGTTCTCGACGCTGCGATCGGCACGGGCGGCGGTTCAGTGGTTGGTTTGATCTTCAGCCACGCGGTCCGCGGCTTCGGCATTGGTATGATCGGCAGCGCTGCTTACGTAGCCACCAAGCGAGGTAAGGATGTCGAACTGCCTGCGCAGACTGGCATGCTCGTTCGCCTCGACAATACGGTTTGGGTGCCAACGACAAGTGTCGCGTCCTACAGCAGCGGAATGAAGTAAGTCTTATCTAGAAAATATTGAAGACTGCGGCGCGTGGGTGCTCTGCCTGCGGACGCGTGTAGCGGATCCTTGGTGGCGCCGAATTGATTTACGGTTAGTGTGCGTGCGGGAGGTCGGTTTTCGGAAAAAACGCGAGCCAAATGCTTTCCGGCTGCAGCTTCGCTGCGCCTACGATCCAGTCACTTTGAACGTGTTCACTCCGGGCTACTTGATAGAGAAGAGGCCGCCGCAGAGCAGATCCGTCCTCTGCTTCTGATTTGATTCTGATGCCCACGATGCTGCCGCGCGCGATGTCATTTTTCAAATGAAACGAACATCCGCTCTCGCTGATGTCCACTGTCTTCGTCCGTTCACTGAAAAATCTTCCCGCGAGATCGAAGCCGCTCACCTCGACCGACACGGCCAAAGGAAGGCGTGTCTCGCTCCGCCGGTCCTGGCTTGCCTCGATTCCCAGCTCTTCCCAATTCACCGCGCTACGCATTTCAGGCCCTCCCCATAAGATGTGGCAATCGAATAGCCACAGATGGAACGCACTAAGTCGATGGAAACAAAGCACGATTCGATGGTTGTGCCGAGGATTGCCGTGCAACGTAGCGAGACAGTTGTGCCGTTTCGGTGCTCGGACGCTCAGTGGGGGCTATTGCCGGTCGGGAGCTGTTGTTCGCGCTTTAAGAAACGGTACAGGCTCGTTCGGCCGATTCCAAGCACCTGTGAAGCGCGCACACGGTTTCCCGAGCACATTTCGAGTACTTTCTTGATATGGATGCGGTCAATTTCTTCCAGCGGCAGCGGGCGCCAGATCTCCTCGCCAATCGCACCGTGCCCGGCGGGTTTTCGCAGATTTTCGGGAAGGTCGCCGACGTCGATAAATTCGCTCGTCGCCGTGATGGCGGCGCTGGATATCACGTTCTCCAGTTCCCGCACGTTCCCTGGCCAGTCATGATGCAGCAACACAATTTGCGCCCGGCGCGTCAGGCCCCCGAACGTCTTGCCGTACGCTTCGCTGTATTTCTTCAGGAAGTACCGCACGAGAATCGGGATGTCTTCCCTGCGCTCGGAGAGCCCTGGTACTTTGATTTCCAGCGAGTTCAGCCGGTAGAAGAGGTCTTCGCGGAAGCGCCCTTTCAAGACTTCATTGCGCAGGTCGCGGTTTGTTGCCGCGATGATTCGCACGTCCACTTTTTTCACTTCCGGCGAGCCGACCCGTTGAATCTCCCGATTCTGGATAACACGCAACAGTTTCGCTTGCATGGCCAGCGACGTTTCGCCCACTTCGTCGAGAAATACCGTACCTCCATCCGCATATTCGAACAGTCCCGGCCGCGTTTCCGTGGCTCCTGTGAACGACCCGCGCATGTGGCCGAAAAGCTGGCTTTCCAGCAGTGTGTCCACCATCGCTGAGCAATTGCACACCGCGAATCGTTGCGCCGCGACCGGGCTCATGCGATGAAGGGCCCGCGCCACCAATTCCTTGCCCGAGCCGGTTGGGCCGCTGACGAGCACATTCGTGAAGTGTTTTGCAACCTTGCGCGCCATATCCAGCATTTCCAACATCGCCGGACTGCGTCCCACGATCCCCTCGAATTCCAGATTCGATAGCAGCTGCTCATCGAGTGCCCGCACCTGCGAACGCCGCGTCGAAACCTCAGCTAATTCATCGAGCGCCCGTACCAGCCGGCCCTGCTCCAAAGGCTTGCAGAGAAAGTCGTACGCGCCGCGCTTGATCGCTTCGATTGCCGAATCCACCGAGTAAAAGCCGGTGATCAAGATCACGGCGATGTTCGGATCGAGTTGCAATGATTTTTCCAGGAACGCAAAGCCGTCGATACCCGGCATCTTCATGTCGGCCAGCACCACCCGGCATGTCCCGCTGCGCACCTGGGCCAGTGCCACGTTTGGATCTGTAGTGCCTACCGAAGGGAAACCAAGCCGCTCCAATCTTGCCGCGGTTGCTTCGGCCAGATCGGCTTCGTCGTCGAGAATGCAAACCGGCAGGTTCTGGCGGATAAGATTAACGATGGGTTTTTCCGTAGTTGTGGCCATGTCTTCGGCTTTAGGCACGGCCCGTGCCAGAACGCATTCTTATCGTGCGCACGGGAACTAGCGTTTGCTGCGGGCGACATTTTCCTCAATCGTTGCGAATCGGTTGTCAATGAAGGGGTTCCGCGTTCACCTGCGCAACGAGACAGCATTTTCAATCGTTTTGCGCACGGGACAATGACGGGCTGATGGAGTTTTAGGAGTCTATAATCGTTTCAATTCAGGATTCCCGGTTTCAAGAAGGAACGCCACGCCAGGCTCTTGTTTCAATTCGGCCTTGCCTCGGTGCTTGCCTCGATAAATGGCGACTCCGAAAACTCGATGCTCTGCGCTTGGCACGCGCGCATTGGTTTCAGGCATATTTCCCGGCTGGCACAAGCCCCATTTTGGCTGATTCTCGACACTTGATAGGTCACTGGAATGCTGCGCATGGCTGACTCCCGGTCGCTACAGCGCACAAACACTAGCGAACCCACTCGGAGCCAGGTCTGCAACACGATTCTTTGTTCTCCGTCCCCATCGCTCGAAAGCAATCCCTTCTCGACGAAGAACTCCTCGCTCAAATTCCATCCTGAAACCTCCACATGCGCGCTTGCCTTGTTTACATTCTGCGGAGCCATTGATCTTACCTCTGCGCTGATGAAAAGCAGATGCAGGGCCAAAGCGCGCGATTCCATTCATTGTTGCATTGCAAGGGGTTAGTTTCCGGCGGCGGTAGCTCAAGGACGCGTGCGAATTGCAAATCAGAACATCATGTCTGGCTTTGAACCAAAAACAGATTCGCCGGTTCGCGTCCTTGACCCATAGAGTCATCATCCATAATGTGCGCCGGGATACAGCAGATTCAATGCGAGTCTGAATATGACAGGAAATATCTTGTCATAGACAAACCAGGCAAGCAGCAGCCCCGCGAATCCCAAGCCAGCAAACGTGCTGGTCATGAAGCGCACCGCAGCGCGTTCCGGCAACAGAACCGTAATGCCGTTGTGTCCGTCGAGTGGCGGGAAGGGAAGCAGGTTGAACGTCCCCAGCAGCAGATTCAGCACGAACAAAATGCTTAGCACCGTCGCCGCCAGTTGCGCTGATCCTCCCGTCATCGAAGCTTGCGTGATCTGTGTAAACGAAGCGCTTTCAGGGGCGTGAAACAAGCCCATGGCCATCCCTGCGTGAATTCCCACCGCCGCCGCAATCATCAGCAGGAAATTCGCCGCAGGTCCCGCGAGCGCCATCCATGCCGATCGGCGCGGATATCGCTGCGCCCACGCCGGATCGTAGGGCGCACTCGCCCAGCCGATCATCCAGCCCGCAAAAATGTACGAGAGGATGGGCACCACGATCGTCCCAACCGGCTCGCGGCGCATGTGCGGGATTGGATTAAGCGTTACTTGTCCGCCGTGGAAAGCTGTCGGGTCGCCTCCCAGCTTTCCTGCCAGCGCGTGCGCGCCTTCATGGCACACAGTCGAAAACAAGAAGACCACATACCAGATAACGCCCAAAACGATGAATTGCTTGTCCATGCCGGGCGATAGATTATGCCGCCGCCCCTCGTTAGACAAGTTCCTCGTTCATTCCACTCGTTCATTTCAGATGATCTCCTGCAGGATGCCGCCATTCCAGCATGATGCTGCTCGCGCTTTCCTGACAGCGATCTCATCTCACCCGGCCGAAGGCCGCATTGTGCGACCGTGGCCGTCGGATGAAGAACCAGTGGCACATTTCGGAGATGCTTCTTAACGGTAACGAATCCTAAGACGAGTGCCAGATCGCTCGAAATTATACGATTTCACATACGCTAAAATATGCAATTTCGTACTTCTCGCGTAGGGCGTGTTCTCTGGAGTGGTCGCTAGGAATATAAGTGTATTTGTATCTGTCGCTTAGCGCACGCCTGCGGACGTCTCGAGGATGGAGCTATGCGTGCTTAGCTAGGTAGGCAGATTGGGCATATAGAAACTGCGTGGGGTGGCGCTGTTTCTGACCGTTACTTCCGCACAGACATCAATTTGGGCCTTGGGCAGCTCCTTGACACTGGGATACAACATGCAGTATAAGGCGCGGCAGGTCTTTCTAATTCCCTAGGGGTAGGGTATTCAAACATTCGTTTTTTTCAGCGGCTTCGCAAAGAGTCCGGTGTGCTTGACCAAGTCCGCAGCGATTTGATTACGGCGAAATGAGCCGAGGAGGATGTGAAAAGTGAGGCAAAGGTTAATTGTCCTGCTGGGCGTGCTAGCTTTTGTTGTGGGATTCATTTCCCCGCGAACTCTCCGTGCGCAGACGTCGGCGTCTGCCACCGTGGTCGGCACTGTTGCGGATCAAAGCGGTGCCGTTGTACCCGGTGCCGCGGTTAAGCTGACGAACGTCGCAACGGGCAGTTCACTTACGACGACGACCAATGGTGCCGGCCAATATACCTTTCCTACCGTCACACCGGGAACGTACACCGTCGAGGTGACCAAGCAGGGTTTCCGAAAAGCCACGGTTCAAAATCTCGCCATCGACGTCTCAAAGAGCTACTTGGTGCCCGTTACCATGCAGGTTGGAGAGGTTGCCCAATCCGTGGTTGTTGAAGCCGGCGCCAACGTCCAGTTGGAAACGACGACCGCACAGGTCGGCAATGTTATCAATAGCGAAGAAATGGAAGACCTGCCGACTCTGACCCATAATGCGACCGAGCTGATTACTCTCCAGCCATCCGTTTCCCCGGGAATGGGAGACAACACTTTCCCTATGCCAGAGCCGCGCGTTTCGGGCGCGATCGACGACCAGAACACCTACACGGTTGATGGTATTGATATCAGCGATAATCAAGTTGGCGCGGGCACGTGGATTCCAGTAAGCATCGACAGCGTGCAAGAGTTCGATATCGGCGTCACCAATCCCAACGCCACATTCGGTCGCAGCTCGGGGGGGCAGGTAAACCTACTCGGTCGCCATGGCACGAACCAATACCATGGGTCGGTTTACTGGTACACGCAGAACAGCGCGCTGAACGCAAATTCCTGGGATCTGAATGCCGCTGGAGTTAAAGAGCCGCATTTGGATGACAACCGCGGAGGCGTTCGCTTCGGCGGGCCGATCTTCAAGAATAAGACTTTCATTTTTGCGAACTATGAACTTCGCCGTTTTCCAGAGTCCACCACGTTCACGAGAACCGTGCCCACGGCATCACTGAAGGCCGGCATCCTGACTTTTAAAGACGCAGCTGGTAACACCGACACTTACAACCTGGCAACATCCACAGCCTGCGGCCCGTCAGGTGGGCTCGCTTGCGACCCGCGTGGTTTGGTATAAGTCCCGACAGTTCAAGACTTTTGGAACTTGATGCCTCCGGGAAACTTTGGGGGCCTTGGCGACGGCCTGAACGAGACAGGATACCGAGGTGCAGTCTCAACGCCCTTGGATACTGATTATGGCGTCTTGCGGCTCGATCACAATTTTACCGATAAGTGGCGATTTTCCGGCAGCTATACGTATTGGCGGAATATCTCATATGGAAACCAGATCAGCATCCTCAACGGCAACCCGTCGGATGTGAGCACTTCGCCATACCGCACCGCCATGGCAACGGGGCAATTGACCACCCTCATCTCGCCCACAGTGACGAATACATTCCGCTTTGGCTGGATCCGCAACTGGCAGAATTTCCAGGTAGAGAGTCCCGCCGTAACAGCGGCGCAATTTAACCTGCCCGAAACCTCTACCGGCATCAGTGCTGACCCGTTCGTTGCGCTTAACCCAGCAGAGGGTTTGCTTGGTGCGCCGATCGACAATACTTCGGCTGGAGCCCGTTTCCAGGACTACTTCCAGAGGAGCGTCCAGTTTACTGACGGCATCGATTGGATCAAGGGCAAGCACACGTTGAATTTGGCACCGATGATCGCCATTTGCCCTTGCTCACCGACCGCGCCGACAAAGTTGTCAACGGAATCACTTCGCTCGTTACGGTGATGGACAGTGTGGATGGCACGGGTTCGTTCCTCTCGGTCCCGTCGTCAAATGCTCCGCCAACCTGTTTAGGGGGAGTCACAACGAATTGCCTCCCTGCGGGTCAATTGGCGAATTGGAACCAGCTTTATGCCGGCTCCTTGGGGCTAATTGACAACACCTCCATCCTGGCAGTGCGCGATGGGAGTCTGAACCCGCTTCCTTTCGGCACTCCGTTGAGCAACAACACTGTACAGAACGAGTTCTACTTCTACGGTCAGGATGTTTGGCGTTTGACTAATTCTCTGACGCTCAGCTACGGCCTTGCCTATGGCTGGCAAACCGCGCCCACCGATACTCTGGGCCGCCAGACAATCTTGATTGACGCTTCAACCGGTAAGTTTATTAGTGCTCCGAGCTATTTGAATAGCAAGGAGACCGGCGCTGAGCAGGGCACTATCTTCAATCCGACAACTGGCTACATACCCGTGAACAGTGCGCACAATCCAGTGTTCAACACCGACTATGGTGATTTGGCGCCGCGCGTTTCTGCGGCGTGGAACCCGAGCTTCGGCGAGGGATTCCTCGGCCGAGTTTTTGGTGACAAGAGGACCGTCATTCGCGGCGGCTATTCCATGGTCTACGACCGCGAATCCACGATCGAAACCGTCGTGATTCCGATGCTGGGTGTGGGTTTCGGCCAGACGATTAACAGTATCGAGCCGAACTGCACAGGAAGCTGCAGCAATCCGGCCCTCATGGATTTCCGCGTAGGCGTGGACGGATCGATTCCTCTGCCGACGGTCCCGACGATTTCCAACCCGGTTGTGCCGTCAACTCCGTTCGGGGAAATCCTCTCCTTCCAGGACGATCCCAACTTTAAAGTTGGTCGCGGCAATAACCTTGACCTGGACATCCAGCGCGAGTTGCCGCACAGCATGATGTTGGAAGTGGGCTACATTTCCCATTGGGCTTCGCGCCTTCCCAGTTCGGTGGATCTCAACGACTCCCCGTACATGTTCAAGGACACGGCGTCAGGCCAAACCTTCGCGCAGGCGTTTGATGCCGTCGCGGGCGAGCTGCGCGCTGGCCAACCCGTAACCACGCAGCCTTTCTTCGAAAACCAGTTACCCGGATATGCTGCAAGCTAACTGGGTGCGGCGGAACCAACACCGCGTGCTTGGTATCGGGCCACAGTTCTGCTTTCACTACCGGCTTGGTCCAGACTCTGTTCCAGACTATGGATCTTTACAGGCTAGGGCAGGCGTTGACCCCATATGACAATCTTCAAACTGTGCTGTCCGAGGAGCGCACCTACGTCGGAACCTCAACTTACAATGGCTTGATCGTCAGCTTGCAGAAGAAAACGTCCCGTGGGCTGACTTTCCAGGTCAACTACACCCTCTCGAAGTCCCTTGACCAGGGGCTCGTTAACCAGGACAACGCTGGTTACTATCTGAATAGTTATGATATTAATGCGAGTTATGGCCCCTCCATTTACGATCGCAGACACCTCCTAACCGGGGAATATGTCTATCAACTTCCGGCTGGCAATGGCCATCGACTCCATTTCAATAATGGACTCGATAGAGCCATCAGCGGCTGGTATTGGTCGGGTGTCTTTGAAGCTTATTCGGGGCTTCCAAACGAAGTGGGCGAGAGTCCCGAGGTATGGGGTGTGTCAAGCGTCATAGGCGCTAACGTTCCTGCGATCCCGACCGTTCCAACTTCACAGCTCAACGGCAGTGTCCACTCGGGAGTGACCGGTTCGGGCGGCATCGGGACGGCAACCGATCCAGCCAACGGTGGAACCGGCCTTAACATTTTTGCTAATCCGGCAGACGGCCTACAATGACTTTCGTGACGTCAATATCAGCACGGATGGACGCGATGGTTCAGCCAATCCGTTCCGCGGATTGCCGATGTGGAATTACGATATGGCGCTGGGCAAATCCACCAAAATCCACGAGAATTTCACGATGGACTTCTCGGCCCAGTTCCTCAACGTTTTCAACCACGTGAACTTCCAGACTCCTGGCGAGGCGGCAAGCTCAACGGGTTGAGTTTGCAGAACCCGTCGAATTTCGGCGAGATCACAAGCTCATACGTTCCGGCGAACCGCGAAGCCAGCTCCCGTTGGATCGAGCTGGGGTTGCGTGTTTCGTTCTAGTTGAAGTTCATCACTCAATGAGAACCCTGGGTTCCATTGCTGGAACCCAGGGTTTTTTGTTGCCTGGCGCTTCTTCCGTTGCCTGCTCAAAACACAAAACAAACGACGGTGCATGAAATGACAATACGTGGTCTGCGGCTCAGAGCTTCGGTCCATTCATCTCGTCCATGCCAGCGCAGCAATGGCTTCCACGAGTTCTCCCTGCAAAGCAAGCGTACGTCAGTGTTCCTGGTCCGCGGATATTCTCAGTTCGTGGTAGCAAGACGAAGAAAGTGGCTCCGGGGCTTGGACTCGAACCAAGATTCTAGGCTCCAAAGGCCCATGTGCTACCAATTGCACCACCCCGGAATCGTGCGGCGGCGTCCCAAGAAGTATAATTAAATGCTCGAATCTTTTGCCATATTTCTTGACCTTGGCTTTCGCCGCGTTTGCCGCTCTTCTCTCAATCTGCTACGCTTCTGTGGCGCTTTCTAGCCGGAGAGGTGTCCGAGCGGCTTAAGGAGCACGCTTGGAAAGCGTGTGTAGGAGAAATCCTACCGTGGGTTCAAATCCCACCCTCTCCGCCATTCAATTCGCTTTCCTCACAGTTTATAGCCAATTTTCCGGACAAAATCATGGCGCGCTTGCGCCTCGGCGGCCCCTTCGACGCCCTTGGGCGAGTTGCCATCCACGACCCCCAAAATGGCTCGGCCCTGCTTGGTCTGTGCGACGATAACCTCTACGGGATTCGCCGTCGCGCAATAAACCGAGCAGACCTCGAAGCAGTCCTTGATCCGCCCGAGAAGGTTGATCGGGTAAGCATTGCGCACAATCAGTATAAACAGATGGCCCGCGCCAATGGCCTTCGCGTTGGCGATGGCGGCGCGCCGCAGCTCGTCGTCATTTGCTTCCACGCGCACCAGGCATGGCCCGGACGCTTCGTTGAACGCGATGGCGAATTTCGCGCCCGGCACCGTATTGACCACGGCTTCAAAAAGGTCCTCGGCTGTCTTGATAAAGTGAGCCTGGCCGAGGATGACGTTGGCGCCTTCTGGAATTTCAATGGGTACAGTGATGAGCTCCATTCTTGACCTCGGTTGGTAATTTCGTTCCGTTTCCGGGCTATAGATTTGCAGTATTCGCTCCGGGCACAAGGAAAGCCATTATCAGCGCGGGAGTTGCGCGAAGCAAGGCCAGCGGCGTTTGGCTACCGGCGTGCTCGCATCAAATGGGTGTGTCCCGGCATCTAAAGACCAACGGGCGCGCTCTTGAGACTTGAGAGATGGCGCTCGCGAAAGTGGGCAGCTTTCAGTCACGAGCTTTCAATTACGAAGGAACGGACGGTAGTCGGGACATGACCACGCTCTTTAGGACTCTTCAGCATACAAAGCGCTTCCTCAAGATCCTCTTTGGATTCACGCTACTGGCGCTCGGCCTTGTGCTGCTCGTGGCCCCGGGGCCGGGCTGGCTCGTGATTCTGCTTGGATTGGGCGTCCTCGCGGCGGAATTCGTGTGGGCGCGGCGTCTGCTTGACCGCATGAAGGAGCAGGGCGCACGCGTGCGCGACTTTGTGCTTCCTCGCGGAAACGCTCGCGGGGCCTGAGTCCGCATCCAGTTCCTGGCAGATTTCTCCTGTTTTTCATCATAATTCACAATCCGTTCGCCCGCGCTTTAATTTCCTCCTGTTCAGAGGTGCCTCGATTGTGGTTCCATTTCCCCTTTCGGGGCGTCAAACGGCGCGGGGGCAATTTTCATGGCCAATACACAGAACAATGAGCGAAGCGATGGGCGAAGCAGCGGACGGAATCGCTGGGCGGGCAAATGGGCGCTCGTAACCGGCGCAAGCGCGGGAATCGGCCAGGCGCTGGCGGAGCAGCTTGCGGCAGGCGGAGCACATCTGGTGCTGACCGCGCGGCGCAAGGACCGCCTCGAACAGCTTGGGGCGAAGCTCCGCAACGACCACGGAGTCAGCGTCGAAATCTTCATCGCGGATTTGGCTGTTCCCGGCGCGCCGGAGCAGATTCGCGCATTCACGCAGTCGAAGAAAATCGAAATCGAACTCCTCGTCAACAACGCCGGGTTCGGCAGTTATGGCTCATTCCATGAAGCGGATGTCCGCCGCCAGCTCGAAATGGTGCAGGTCAACTGCGCCGCCGTCGTCGCCCTGACGCATCTCTACTTGCCCGAAATGGTTGCGCGACGCCACGGCGACATTCTCATTCTCGCATCGGTCGCTGGATTTCAGGCCGTGCCCTACATCTCGACGTATGCTGCGACGAAGGCGTTCGATCTGCGCTTTGCCGAAGGTATCGCAGAGGAAGTCCGGCAACACGGCGTGCATGTCTGCGCGCTTTGCCCCGGCTCGACGTCGACCGAGTTTCGCGAAGTTGCCGGCCAGCCCGAAAACACGTTTCGCGGCGCGGAAACGGCCGAAAAAGTTGCGCGCGTCGGATTGCGCGCCGTCGCGCAAGGGAAAGGCAGCGTGATCTCGGGACTGAAGAACGCACTGAGCGTTGAAGGCCAGCGTCTTGCGCCACGCAGCATGGTGACACGTGTCGCCGCGGGAATGTTCGCGCCGAAAAAGTGAATCTGGCGGGCGAATGAAATCAAATCACGAGCCATCGCGTAACGCCGCGCGGCGAAACCTGACGCGCCGCGAATTCTTGTCCGCATCGGCAGGCACGGCGCTGGTTTTCGCAAGCTCCGGCGCCGCACCGGGAGCGCACAACAGTGACGCTCCAGCCCTCGTTGCGCCGCAGCAATCTCCTGCGGCTCCGCAGGGCGCGCCGTTCGACGAAAAGTTTCTCTGGGGCGCGGGGATGTCCGCGTATCAGACCGAAGGCGCGCCGCGTGAAGACGGCAAAGGGCTGTCCGTCTGGGACGAATTCGCGCACAAGCCCGGCAAGATTCGCGACGGCCAGACCGGCGACGTCGCCTGCGATTTTTACCATCGCTATGCCGAGGACATCGGCCACATGCGCGAGATGGGCTTCCGCGCATTTCGCTTCAGCGTTTCCTGGCCGCGCGTGATGCCCGAAGGCACCGGCCGCGCCAATCCGAAGGGCCTCGATTTTTACAGCCGCCTCGTGGACGCCTTGCTCGCCGCGAATATTCAGCCCGTCGTCACGCTTTTTCATTGGGATACGCCCCTCGCGCTCCATCGCCGCGGCGGCTGGCTCGATCGCGAAATGGCGAAATGGTTCGGCGATTATGCGGCAGCGGTGGCGCGCGCGCTTTCCGATCGCGCCACATATTGGCTCACGATCAACGAGCCGCGCTCCTTCATCGGCGGCGCGTACGTCACCGGCGTGCAAGCGCCGGGCGAAAAATTGCCACGCCGCGAATACATGCGCGCTGCGCACATCACGTTTCTCGCGCACGGACGCGCCGCGCAGGCGATTCGCGCCAATGCGCGCCAGCCCGTGCAGCTTGGCTATCTGGGCGATGTATCGCCGTCGCTTCCCGAAACCGATTCAGCCGCCGATGTCACCGCTGCTCGCGCGTCGACTTTCGCGAGCCCGCTCGCTCATTTCTCCGGCCCGCATTGGTGGCGCGAAAACGCCTGGTGGCTCGATCCTGTGTTTCTCGGCAAATATCCCGCGCACGCCCTGGCCGCGCTCGGCGGCGACGCGCCCCAAATTCGCGCGGGCGACATGGAAACGATTCGCCAGCCGCTCGATTTTGTCGGCGCGAATATCTACGGCGGCTGGCAAGTCCGCGCCGCGGCCAACGGCACAGCCGAGGACGTTCCGTTCCCGGCTGGCTTTCCCTTGACGGCCTTCGGCTGGCAAGTCACGCCCGACGCCATGTATTGGGCGCCCAAGTGGCTCTACGAACGCTACAAAATGCCGATTTTCATCACCGAAAACGGCTGCTCGACGCGCGATTGGGTTTCACTCGACGGCCAAGTCCACGATCCGCAGCGCATCGATTTCACCGCGCGTTATTTGCAGACTCTCGCCCGCGCCGCGCGCGAAGGCGTTCCTCTGCGCGGCTATTTGCATTGGTCGCTGCTCGACAATTTCGAATGGCAGGAAGGCTACACGCAGCGCTTCGGTATGGTCTTCGTCGATTTTCCCTCCGGCCATCGCATCCTGAAGGATTCCGCAAACTGGTATGCTAGCGTGATTAAGTCCAATGGAGCCAGCTTGTCCCGCCTGTTTACCCTGAGAAACGAAGGGCCCTGAGTGCCGTCGCAAAGGGAGCGAAGCCGAAGGGCGCCCACTGGTATTCAGGTGTGATCAGATCGAATGGCGCGTCAGCTTCTTTGGCATCCGTAGGGGCGGGTCTTGGCGGGGTCCCCAAACGCTGAATTCGAGCGTTTGGGGTGGGAGACCCGGCCGCCGGCACAAGAGAGGGCCGGAATCCGTCCCGCGCCGCGTCTCCGTACGAGCCCTGCTTGCCCTGACGCAGGAAGGGCCGCGGCTCTCCGAGTCGCGCCGCTTTTTCGCTCTTGCGGGTGCCCCATCCTTTGCGTCCTGTGCGACGCAACGCGGCGCGCAGCAAAGGGTGGGGATTTTGCCTTCGTAGGGGTGGGAGACCCGCCCGCCAGCTTTCGGACTCACCGCTGGCAGGCGCGGAGCATTCGCCTTTAGCTAGCTTGCCCTGACAAAGGAAGGGCCACTCATCACTGACCACTCGTCACTGGCGTTGCGTTACTGTTGTTGTCCCCCCGCCACTGTCTTCATATCGTTCACCAACCCGGTCACGCTCGTATCGACGTTTTTCTCCCAACTGGCTTTTCGCACCGCAGCTTCCACCGGCTCGATGAACGTCCACAGTACGAAATGCGTCTTCGCGTCCAGAATGCTCAAATAAAATTCCTCTCCCTGTCCCAGTCCGCCCGTGTAGGCTGATGCCCTGAAGTGTATTTCCATCACCAGATCCGCATCCGCCGGCGAATCCGCCAGCGTATACCTTCCCCACGCCTTCATCGCCGCATACAGTTGATCGTACGGACGGTTCGGTTCCTTGAAATTCTCCAAGATGATCGACGGCATCCCGTCCGGCGCGGTGTTCGAAATAAACACGCTCTTCGCGTTGGCAATCTGCGCCGGCACTGGCCCAGGCGCCGTCGCCATCTTCGCAGGCTTGCTCTGCGCCCGCGCCACTAGCCAAGGACTCGCGAGCAGTACGACCAAACTCACCTTGCCCAACGCCGTCAGCGAATTCGCTTTTGGCATAACCCCTCCCTTCGCACTTTCGCGGCGCTCCTGCGACTTTGGACGTTCCCCTGCACCCTGCGTTTCACAACCTGTGCCCTCAAGCCCGACCCTGCATGCAAAAGGTGCGTTTTCCCATTGACAGCTATGTTAACTCATGCTACATATGTAGTCTATGGCTCACGCAACGAGCCCCGCGCTTCCCACTTCTCGAAAGGTTCTACAGTGGAGTCGCCCCTCCGCCTAGCGCCTCGGACAGCCTCTGGCCGTCTGCCTTTGCACCTCTTCCTGCGCAATTCTAATCGCGGCACCTATGGGGAATTAGAACCTCACGTAACTCAAACAAAAAAAACACTCGAACCCATTTCTAATCACGGAATTTTCCGTTTTTATAAAAATGATCGTCCGTTTCCGGGCACTCAGGCCATGCCCCATGCCTTCTCTGATCACTCATCACTGACCACTCGTCACTGCTTTTCTAATCGCCAGCCCGCAGAATTAGAATCGCCCCTAACTCACACAAAACAAAGGGTCGGCGCATTTCTAATCGCCAATTTTGGAAGCGTTTCGCGAGCGCCGCGCAAGGAGACTCACCGACCTACGCGCGGAGAAAATGGTAGCTTATGCCGTCTTCCCGCTCGCCTGCTGCCCGTGGGCGTGCGCTTGCGGCTGGTAGGTGCCGGCGACGGCGCGTATCGAAATGGCGAGGAGGTTCCAGCCGTTGATCGCCACGATGGCCATGCTGAGCGCGACGATCTCGGCTTCGGTGAATTGCTTCTTCACTTTTTCGAAGACTTCATCAGGGACGTGCGTTTCGGAAACGAGCGTGAGCGATTCGGTCCAGGCGAGAGCGGCGCGTTCGCGCTCGGAATAAAATGGCGACTCTTCCCACGCGTCCAGTCCATAGAGACGCTGCTCGGTCTCGCCCGCGGCGCGCGCATCCTTGCTGTGCATGTCGAGGCAGTAGGCGCAGCCGTTGATTTGCGAAGCGCGCATTCTCAGAAGTTCAATCAAAGGCTGCTCGAGTCCGGACTGGCGAATGTAAGTCTCGAGCGCGGCCATTGCCTGGTAGGCCTTCGGATCCACCTTCATAAAATCGATTCTGGGTTGCATAAACTTTCCTCCTCGATATTACCGATGCGCTCGGCGCCCCCGGCGAACCAACTTTTTCAAAGATTGCTTGCGCGGACTTATTTTTTCAGAACGTCGCACCGCGCTCGAATGTATCACTCCTCGTCGAGGGCTTTGGCGCTGGCGAGTTTTTGGATCACACTCATGTCTTCGAGCGTGGTGACGTCGCCGGAGACGCCGCCTTTTTCGGCGACTTCGCGCAAGAGGCGGCGCATGATTTTTCCGCTGCGCGTTTTGGGCAGCAGATCCGCGAAGCGCACTTCGGCGGGCCGCGCGATGCTGCCAATGGTTACAGCGACGTGTTCGGTGAGTGCGAGCCGCAACTCCGGAGAAGGGCCATGCCCCGAGCGTAGAGTGACGAAGCACACGATAGCTTCGCCTTTGATTTCGTCGGGCCGCGCTACAACCGCCGCTTCCGCGACGGAGGGATGGCTGACCAGCGCGCTTTCGATTTCCATGGAGCTCAGGCGATGGCCCGCGACTTTGATGACGTCGTCAACGCGCCCGAGAACCCACGTGTACCCGTCCGCGTCGCACTGCGCGGCGTCGCCAGTGAAATATACGTCGGGGATGCGGCTCCAGTAGTCGCGCTTGAAGCGCTCGTCATCGCCGAAAATTGTGCGCAGCATCGAAGGCCACGGTTTTTCGATGATGAGGTAGCCGGTCTCGCCGGGATTCACAGGCTCGCCTTTGAGCGTGACCACGCGCGAAATCACACCGGGCAGCGGCAGCGTCGCTGAGCCGGGCTTAGTGGGGGTGGCTCCCGGCAGCGGCGAAATCATTATGGCGCCGGTTTCCGTTTGCCACCACGTGTCGACGATGGGGCAGCGCTTCTTGCCGATCACTTCGAAATACCATTTCCACGCGGCGGGATTTATCGGTTCGCCGACGGTGCCGAGCAGGCGCAGGCTGGACAGATCGCGTTTCATGACCCAGTCGTCGCCCCAGGCCATGAATGCGCGGACAGCAGTCGCGGAGCTGTAAAAAATCGAAACTTTGTAACGCTCGACGATTTCCCAGAAGCGATCTTTCTTCGGGAAATCGGGCGCGCCTTCGTACATCACGCACGTCGTGCAATTGGCGAGCGGGCCATAGACGAGATAGGTGTGGCCGGTGACCCAGCCGATGTCGGCGGTGCACCAGTACACATCGTCGTCGCGCAAATCGAAAACCAATTGCGTCGTGTACATGGCGCCGAGCAAATAGCCGGCGGAAGTGTGTAGCACGCCTTTGGGTTTTCCGGTGGTGCCGCTGGTGTAAAGAATGTAAAGCGGATGCTCGGAATCAAACGCGGGCGCGGGACAATTTGGCGAAGCTTTCTGTTCGAGTTCATGCCACCACACATCGCGGCCCTGTTTCCACGCAACTTTTTCTCCGGTGCGTTTGACGACGACAACTGTTTCGATTGTCGGGCAGCTCTCGGCGGCTTTGTCGGCCGTGTCTTTGAGCGGAACAACGTGGCCACGGCGATAGCCTCCGTCGGCGGTGATCAAAACTTTCGATTTACCGTCGGCGATGCGGTCGGCGAGCGCGATGGCGCTGAACCCGCCGAAAATAACGGAATGAATCGCGCCGATGCGCGCGCAAGCGAGCAAAGCGATGGGCAGCTCCGGAATCATGGGCATGTAAACGGCGACATTGTCGCCGTCTTTCACGCCGAGGCTGAGGAGGGAATTGGCGAATTTGCAGACGCGCTGGTGCAAATCGGCGTAAGTGAATTTCAGTTGCTTGCCGTCCTCGGCTTCCCAGTAGAGCGCGACTTTGTTGCCATTCTTGGCGAGATGGCGATCGAGGCAGTTGTGCGAGACGTTGAGCTTGCCGCCGGAGAACCATTTCGCGTGCGGCACATTCCATTCGAGAATCTTCTTTGGGGGCTCAAACCAGTCGAGCATTTTCGCTTGCTCGCCCCAGAAGCCTTCGGGGTCGTTCTTGGCGCGGTCGTAAAGTTTGCGGTATTCGTCGAGGGAGCGCACGCGAGCGCGGCGCTGAAATTCTGCCGGTGGCGCTATAGGCTTTTCATTGAGTACCTGCGGATCGAATTCCTGCATGGGGCCTCCATAATGAGCCTCTAAATTACGAGACCGAGGATAGTCGGCGCAAGGGGGAGCGGAAAAGAAGTGACTAATGGCGAGTGGCCCTTCTTTTGTTAGGGCAAGCTAGCTAAACGAATACTTCGCGCCTGCCTGCGGTAGGCAGGGCAGGCGCGCGATAGAGGGGAATTCGGGAAGACGCGCTCCCGGTCGGCCATGCGTACGGTCGCGCGAACGCGCGTCTCGACGCTTTAACAAAGGAGTGTGACCCACTGCCAGTTTGCGTTTTTACGCCTAGGGCTTCGTTACTGAATCCCAGTGGAGTGAACCTGGGGCTGCAATGTCCTTTGAATGGCTTAGCACAAGATCGCTGCCGTCAACACCCCATAATCGTGTCGGGAGAACTGAGGTTTTGTAACTGCCGACAGCGCCAGCGAGAGGAACCCATTGAACGGTCATATCCTTTTCGTCGTATACCAACGAGTACAAGCCATTTAAGCCAGAGTCGTCGACGTTATAATTGACATACTTTTGCAGAAGGCCGAATACTTGCTTGGGCCCTTGGATGGCAAAGCCAATCAAACGGTAATCGGTCGGCATGCTGGCTTTGTAGATGCGCGGACGATCGGCCCCATAGGGCATTTCGATGTAGAGGTTCGCGTAGGGACTATATGCCACCACTTCATTGGCATCGCACCTGATGTAAGAGAGCGCATAAGGCTCGGGCTTATCTGGGAACGTGCTTCGAGGAATATATGCACTGATTTGACCTCTTTGCATATCAAAATTACGGAACGTTTCCCCCGGCTTGGGATGATGGATTGTTCCGTCCCAGCCTGTCGAACCGAGGCTCCAAATCGTACCGTTCGGTGCGGCACAAACCAGGTCCGGATCGAAGGCGCCAGTTTGGATGGCGGTCATTTTACCAGATGCGCCAACGGACGCAATGAACCGCGCTCGGGTTCCGTCGGCCTCGTCCGCTTCTCCCGATGCGATAATTTCTCCCTGTGGGCCGACTGCGGCCGACGTTAAGGACACACGCTCGGAGCCGGGGAACCAAACCGTTGCCGAGCGTACCATCGCGCCGCTCTTATCATACAGGCGAACGTTCGAGGAGCCCGGGGCAAATATCTCAATGTTCATACTAACAAGATAGCCATGGTCCCAGTGGGGCATGGGCGTGCCGGGGCCAAATGCGGTTGCGTCAAAAACGACGTGGGCTTCTGATTCGATAAGGGAATTGACGGTACGTGCCGGATCCTGGGATTCCTGGGCGTTCAATCGTGTCATTCTTGGAGTCCAAAATAAGACAAAGCCCATTAACAGCAGCGGCCCAGAAATGATCTTAGAACAATGTGCGTGGTTTCGCATGGAACCCCCAATTAAATCAATCAACAGCCGTCACATCCGTCATTGCTGCAGAGGCCTTCAGGTTGTTCGCATCCATTACATGGGCCGGGGTGCACGCCTGGGTAGTAAACACCTGCGCATGGTGAATCTCCATTGTTATATATTTCAAGGAAGCTGCCATCATCGGTGCAACTGGTGTAGCACTGGCAGATGTAAGGATTCGCGTAACAGCCAAAGCATATATAGTCGTCAGGGGTAACTGAACTGACTTTGCTTCGGAGTGCCTTCATCGCGGCGCAAGGACTCGCGGCTTCAACCGCATGAAAGGGTGAAGTTGACTGCCAAGTTGCCAGAATCTGAATCCGCGCTTGGGCAACAGCGGGGAGCGACCGCAGTAATTGGGCGAACTTCTCGTTCGCCGACTGGCCCTGGTATATGGACGCGATTGGCCGTCCATCGACACCTATTATTTGGGTCCGATTGGCCGTCCATCGACACCTATTATTTGGGTCCGATTGGCCGTCCATCGACACCTATTATTTGGGTCCGATTCCAAGGTCTGAGTTCCCTTGAGGATAGTATTAGAATTGCAAGTACTAATCCAAGGGATAACGTGAGAGCTGCCCCGTATCGACACACCTTAAAAGCTTTGGTGCTCATATTTCATCTCCCATTCGATTCGGACCTACTCCGCGTTGCAGAGCCGATACGTCTGAAGGCTTCGTACGCCTCATTTGAGTCTGTGTCAAGTACCATTTGTACTATCTTCCCGTGCATGGCGCCTTCGGCTGTGCGAGGGAGTACGAGTGCGGTGGGTGGTTGGCGGAATGAGGTGGGGTGGGGTTTGATCATGGTAGCACTTCGGCTCTGTGAAGGTCGTGGCTGGCAGGGCAAGGCCTGCCCCTACAAACTGTGCCACGGTCGTCGGCCCCTTTCGTTTAACCGAGGTAAGCAAGGGTCGGCCCTACGAGTTAGTTGGGGTTGCACTGCGAAGAGGCAAAGCGGCGTCGAGCCCTGCCTGCGTCAGGCAGGCCCCGCACTCCAAAAAGCCAACGTTTTCCTGGCCTAATGAACCGTGAGGTGGCGCAGCCCTTGCTTCATCCCTTCCTGGCCTCAGGGTGGGCATGGGCAGCCAGGGTAAGCAAGCAGCGCCCTACGAAGGCATCGGGGCTGGTGTCTGCGGACTGGGGGGCTAGTGCGCGATTTTTCTGGAACTTTTGGGTATGGCCGGGTGAATGGATATACGTAAGGCGCAGCGAATACGTCTAATAGAGAGCGATGGCGGACAGGGCTGAACCCCGGGACGAGGATTTACTGCGCCGGATGGCGGCAGGCGACGAGGACGCATTTCGCGCCTTCTACACGCGGCACCATCGCTCGATTTATCGATTTGCGCTGCACATGACCGGGCGGCCGGAAGCAGCCGAAGAAGTCGTTCAAGAGGCATTCATGACGCTGATTCGAGAAGCCGCAAGATTCGATTCCGCGCGAGGTGTGCCACAAGCGTTTCTATTTGGAATCGCACGGAATCACACACGGCGGCTGCTGGAACGAGATGGGCGTTATGTGCCTCTCGCCGACGGCGCAGAGTCGCAGTTGGGCGCGGACCAGGGGTCACTCGCCTATGGGCTGGGTGAGAATTTGTGCGACGACCTGGTCCGCGCTGAAACTGTCGAACGGGTGCGGCGCGCGGTGGTTGCGCTGCCGGTGCACTACCGGGAGGCTGTGACGGTTTGCGATTTGCAGGGCCATGACTACGCGGGAGCGGCGAAGATACTGGATTGTCCGATTGGCACGGTGAGATCGCGTCTTGCGCGCGGACGGGAAATGTTGGCGGCGCGGTTGCGCCCGGTCCCGGTTGCAGCAAAGAAGTCAGCGAGCGGCGCGCGGTAGAGTGAAGTGAAATTGCAGTGGAGAAGTGAAGGTGCTGTGAAAAGGTGAAGCAAAAATGAATTGCGCAGAATTCAAGGAAATCGTACACGAACTGGCGCAGCCGGAAAGGCGAGGCTCGGCGGAAACGCTGGATAAGGCGACGGCTGTGATGGCGCGTTTCCATGCGGAGACGTGCGAAGCGTGCGCGGTCCGGCTGGCGGAAGTGCAATCGCTGGCGTTGGCGCTGGCCGTGGTTGTGGAGGATTCCGAACAGCTCGAAGCGCCGTCGCATCTGGAAGCGTCCTTGGTGTCGGCGTTTCGTGAACATCGCCGGAGTCTTGAACGCGCGCGGCATCGCGAGCGCCAGACGCGGCTTCGCTGGCTCGAATGGTCGGCGCTGGCCGCAGCCGCCGTGGTTCTTTTTGCGATCGGGGCGTGGAATTTTTCGCGGCCGCGCTCGCCAGGAACAAATGTCAGCGGTGGAACCGCTCCGGCGTTGACGGCCACGAAATCTTCGAGCGCGGCAGCCGCAACGGAGGAACCGGGAGCCTTTGATACGGCGCAGGATCTGAGTTCGGATTTCGTGCCTGTTCCGTATGCGGAGGAACTCGGGCCGGGGGATCCGGGCATGGTTGTTCGCGTTGAGATGGAGCGCGGCGCTTTGGGGAGCCTGGGCTATCCCGTCGACGAAGCGCATGCGGCAGACGTGGTGCAGGCGGATTTGCTGGTGGGGGAAGACGGCTGGCCGCGCGCCGTGCGTTTGGTGCGGTGATCATGAGCGGCTCAACGGTTGTACGACGGCCTTGGTAAACGCTTTGGCAACGCGGCTTCGCGCCGCGAATCATTTTGGGAGGAATTCAATGCTGAAAAGCAAAATCGCATTATGCGCCACGGTGGCGTTCGTTGCGCTGGGGATGAGCGTGGGCGCGCAGACGCAATCGACGGATGCGCAAACGCAACCACCGCCGAAGAGCTTCATGAGGCATGGCGGGCCAGGAATGGGGCCCGGGAGTTTTGCATTCGAACGAATTGTCGGCGGGTTCGGAGGAAAAGTCGTCACGAACGCTCCGTTTTCCGCGCAGTTCACCCGAGAAACGGTTCAGGTCCTGGGCGACGGGAATCGCATTGACCGCAAAGAGACTGGCATGATCGCGCGCGACGCCGTAGGGCGGACGCGGCATGAGATGACTCTACCTGCGATCGGACCGCTCGCCGCGTCAGGACAGGTGCCGCATATCACGTTCATTCAAGACCCGGCAGCGGGCAAGAGCTACATCCTGAATGAAAACAAGAAAACCGCGCGAATCACGAACCTGCGGATGCACCCAAATTCAGGAACGTCCGGCGGCACAAATCCGCGAGCGGCAGGCCGTTTCGCGGGCCGAGCGGGGGCAGGCGTGCAAACACAATCGCTCGGGACAAAAACGATCGATGGGCTGACAGTGCAAGGTACGCTCAAGACGCGGACGATCCCGGCAGGTCAGTTCGGCAACGACAAGCCGATCTCGATCACGACGGAAGAATGGTATTCGACGGACCTGCAGATGATGGTTTCCATGACGCGGACGGATCCGCGATTTGGCACGACGACATATCAACTGACAAATATTGATCGCACCGATCCGCCACAATCCATGTTCATCGTGCCGCCGGATTACACAGCTGCACCGGCACGGACAATGCGGCGCGGGGCGACGCCTCCTCCGCCGGACGAAGAATAAGGCGAGCTTAGTTCGATCTTGTTTGCGGCTGCGCATCCGGCCGGCAAACTGAAGTACCTCCGACCGTGTCCGCACCCCGGCGCGGCTGAGGTAAAATGCGAGAGGCGCGCTCCCCGCGCGCCTCTTTGCTTTCTGGCGCGAGAGCTTTTTTCCTGTTGTACGCTTCCTATCTTGATCGATAGCCGATGGCTTCCTGAAACAGCGGGATCAGCGGCCGGCGCTGGCGCGGTCGAGAAGTTCGACGACGTGCAGGACTTCCTGACCCGTTGCGTGGAGTTTCGCCCCGGCGCGCAATTGCAGAATGCAGCCAGGGTTCGCAGTGACAATCACGGGCGCGCCGGTGGATTTGGCGTGCTGCATTTTCTCCGCGAGCAGATCCATCGAAGTGGCTGTCTCGGTCACGTTGTAAACGCCGGCAGAGCCACAACATTGATCGGCGAGCGGCATTTCCACAAGCTGCACGCCAGGAATCGTGCGGATGAGATTGCGCGGTGCTTCGCGGATTTTCTGGCCATGGAGAAGATGGCAGGAGTCCTGATAGGTGACGCGCAGCTTGGTCTCGCGGAGCAGGGCGGACAGGCCGAGATCGTCGAGGAATTCGGTGACGTCGCGCACACCAAGCGCGAATTCCGCGGCGCGTTCGGCGTCGCGCGCGGAGTTGCTGCCGTCCCGGCCTGACGCGAACAGATGCGCGTACTCCTTCAGCGTCGAGCCACAACCGGCCGCGTTTGTGACGATGGCGTCGAATGGCTCAGTCAAAAATGCGTCCATGTTTTTTCGCGCCAGATCGCGAGCGATGTCGCGTTCGCCAGCATGCGCCGCGAGCGCGCCGCAGCAGAATTGCCCTGCAGGCACGACAACTTCGCAACCGTTGGCCTGCAGAACACGAATCGTGGCGTCATTGAGCTGCGTGAACGTGACCTGCGCCACGCAGCCGGCAAAAAACGCGACGCGGGCGCGGCGCTGGCCCCGCGCGGGAAATGTCTGGCCAAGGCGCGAGAAGAAAAAGTCGCGGTCGATGCGCGGCAGAAGCTCCGCGCGTTCGCGCATGCCGATAAGGCGCAAAACACCCGTGCCGCGAGCAAATGCTTCGAGGCCAGAAAGCTGACAGAAGCGAACAAGGCGCGCCATTCGCGCGATGCGGCGCGGATCGGGGAGCAATCGGCGATAGACGAAATTGCGGATCCAGCGCGATGTGCGCGGGCGCTGAAAATTGCGTGCGATTTGCGCGCGCGCCAATTCAACGAGCTTGCCGTATTCGACGCCGGACGGGCAGGCGGTCTCGCAGGCGCGGCAATCGAGGCAGCGGTCAATATGCGTGACGAATGTTTGGCTCAATTCGAGGCGGCCTTGGTCGACCAAAGCCATTTGGCGAATGCGCCCGCGCGGCGAATCGGCTTCGTTGTGCCACAGGCGATATGTGGGGCAGGCATTGAGGCAAAGGCCGCAGTGAATGCAACGCGAATAGTCGTCGTATTCGGGCTTGTCGCCGGCGGTGAATCCGCTGAGCGTTTCGGCGAATTCGCGCTGGGCTTCTTCGTGAGTTTGCGGCGGCAGGCCGGACATTTGGCTAGAGACCTCCCACGAAACGGCCCGGCGCGAAGATATTATGTGGGTCGAAAGCGCACTTGACGCGCTGCATCAACGGAAAATCTTCGCGCGGCGCGCCCCAAATATTGATTTCGCGCTTCAATTCCAGCGGACACAGGATCACCGAAGCGTGGCCGCCGAGGGCAGCGATGGCGCTCGAGATTTGCTCGATTGCTTGCTTGCACGAATAATTCGCGCCGGTGCCGTCGCGGGGGAGAAGCGCGAGATAAATCACGCTGGCGCCATTGGTCAAAGTGGCAAAATCGAGGGCAACTGATTCGGCAATGTTTCGAACATTTGAATGCGCATCGTTAAGCTGAGACGCTCGGACGCTCAATTTTAGAACAAGAGCGGCTGGCAACAAGGCGGCGACGATGGAAATGAATTCGCGCTTGCGGCCGAACTGGCCGGGAATCTGATTTGCGTGAATCACATCGATGTGCGCAGCGCCGCAATCCGCGGCCATTTGCCGGAGGTCGCGCTCGTAACGCGCCAGCAGTTGGGCGTTTCCCCAATAGCCACTGGAAATCGTCCAGTAGCCGGGCGCGGGCAGATTCGCATCAATCGGCTCGGGGACAATGTGGGCGGCTGTTGCGCTCGAAAACAAATCAGCGGTTCCTGGGCTGAGAAGATCGAGGGTCAATGGCGAAAGTTTCGAGCGCGCAATGCGCTGACGCAGATCAAGCGCTGGACCCAGGGCGCCAAACGCGGCAAAGAAGCCGCGCGTCGAAGTTGGCCGAGGAAACGTCTTGAAATTGACGCGCGTGATGATGCCGAGCGAACCGATAGCGCCGAGCATCAGTTTGTGCAGGTCGTAGCCGCTGACATTCTTGACCACGCGGCCGCCGCTTTTTGTAAGCGCGCCATCGCCGGAAACGAACTCCATGCCGAGTACAAAATCGCGTGCAGTGCCATAGGCTTGGCGCAGCGGCGAATCAACGCCGCTCGCGAGCGTCCCGCCGACAGTGGCACGGTCGTAGAAAGGAACGGCCAGCGGAAGAAATTGTTTGTGTTCGGCGAGAATATCGGCGAGACGCGCGAGAGGAACTCCCGGTTCGATGCTGAGTGTGAGGTCGCCAGGATCATAGGAAATAACGTGGTCGAGACGTGTCATGTCAATTGCGAGATCGTATCGCGCGGGCGGCATGCCGATGCCGAGCTTGGTGCGCGCGCCGGTGGGAATGATAGCGAGTTTTTCGGCCGCCGCGAATTTTACAAGCTCAGCGACTTCTTGAGCTGTTCCCGGACGCGCGGCGGCAGTGGGGCGTACGCCGTCGACTTCATACTGTGCGAGTTCCCGCGGGTCGTTCATGGCGTTTGCGGCACCCACTATGTCCGTTACGCGCGACGGAGTGATTTTCGCAGGTGAACTCATGCAGGATTCCGTGCGGCCTTCGCAGCATCAGTGTCCGGCAAGCGCCGCGATGCCGGGCGCACGCGAACCTCACCGCAGCCTTTGCCCGTGGGGAAAATCTTGCCGGGGTTGAGGAGTCCATCCGGATTGAAGGCGTCGCGGACGCGCCTCATCAGGGCCATATCGGCTTCGCTGAAGAGCAGCGGCATCAAACGGTCTTTCTCCATGCCCACTCCGTGCTCGCCCGTGATCGTGCCGCCCATTTCGACGCAGAAGCGAATGATCGCGTCGGCGGTGGAAACGGCGCGCTGAAACTGCTTCGGGTCGCGGGCGTCGAACAGAATTATGGGATGCAGATTGCCGTCGCCGGCGTGGAAAATATTGCCAATTTCGAAGCCATTCTCTTTGCCGATGCGATCGATTTCGCGGAGGGTCTGCGACAGCTTGGTGCGCGGGATGACACCGTCCTGCACATAATAAGTGGGCGACAGCCGGCCGACGGCGCCGAAGGCGTTTTTGCGGCCTTTCCAGAGCAGGTCGCGTTCCTTGGCGTCGCGCGCCACGCGAACTTCACGCGCGCCGTGGAGGCGGCAGACTTCCGTGATTTCCTCGGCGTGCTGCTCGGCGGCTTCGCGCAAGCCGTCGACTTCGATCAAGAGCACCGCAGCGCTATCGAGAGGAAAACCGGCGTGTACCCAGGCTTCGACGGCGCGGAGCGTCCAGCCATCGAGCATCTCGCAAGCGGCTGGCGTAATGCCGCGGGCCGTGATTTCGACGACCGTCTCTGTAGCGTCATCGACGCGATCGTAAACAGCGAGAAGAGTTTTAATGGATTCGGGCAAGCGCGTGAGACGCACGGTGATTTCCGTGACGAGCGCGAGCGTGCCCTCCGAACCTACGAAAAGGCCGCATAAATCGGAGCCAGGCGCGTCAGGAATCTTGCCCCCGATACGGATCAGCTCGCCGGTCGGCATTACCATTTCGAGGCCGAGGACGTGGTTCGCCGTCACGCCGTAAGCTAGCGTGTGCGGGCCGCCGGCATTCTCAGATACGTTTCCGCCGATGGTGCAGGCACGCTGGCTCGAAGGGTCAGGCGCGAAATGCAAACCTGCATGCACAACAGCGAGGCTCAAATCCGAATTGACGACGCCCGGCTGCACGACGGCGCGCTGATTTTCGATGTCGATTTCGAGGATGCGATTCATGCGGGCGAACGAGACAATGATGCCACCCTCGCGCGCGAGCGCTCCGCCGGAAAGGCCCGTCCCGGCGCCGCGGCCAACGATGGGCGTCTTGTAGCGATTCGCCAGCTCGACGATGCGAACAACTTCGGCCGCCGTGCGGGGGAAAACGACGCACTGCGGGCGCGCAATCTCCACAGAGCCGTCATATTCATAAAGCAAGAGGTCCTCGGGGCGGCTCAGAACGCCATCATGCCCGAATAGGTGTTCGAGTTCGCGAAGGAGATGGTGATCCATGGATGGTTTGCCGCGCGAAGTTCACTATAGTCGCGCGTCTCATGCGGCGTCAACGTGGGGTTCCGGGCAGGCGAGCCGGAGTCATGGCTTGGCGTGCGGCATGAGATGAAAGGCGCCGGAAGTGGCGAGTACCAGCCAGACGAGGCCTTCGAGGAGAATTAAGGTGCCGATTGTGCGCCAAATAATGAGGCGAGCGCGATAGGAGGGAGGCTGGATGGTACGCGGGGCGGCTCCGGAATCGTCCGTCCTCTTGCCGATCCAGCGTTCCCAGAAATGCGAAAGCCCGTAAGCAATATCAGGCGCGGAAAGCCAAATCACCAAACCGACGCTCAGGATACAAGTGCCCACGAGATACTGAATGAGAGGATCGTGCATCTGGCGCGAATATAGTCTGGAATGGAGCGGGGCGCAATCCTGGCCGAACGAGCGATTGCCGCGTTGACACACGCCGCGGCGATGTGCTACTGACCTTCGCGGCGTTTTTGCGAGGAACTTATCCGATGAAGCCGAAAGTGCTTGCGACACATGGGTTGTTTGCGCCAGCGCGCGCGCTGCTGGAAAAACATTTCGACGTGGATTACTGGACGCGGGAGGAACGGCCGCCGCGAGAAGAACTGCTGCGCCGCGTGGCCGACAAGGATGCGTTGATTTGCCTGCTCACGGAAAAAGTGAACGACGAACTGCTGGATCGCGCCCCAAAGCTGCGCATCGCGGCAACCGTCTCGGTCGGCTATGACAACATCGACGTGGCGGCATGCACGCGGCGGAAAATCGTGGCCACGCACACTCCGGGCGTTTTGGACGACACGACCGCGGATTTCGCGTTCGCGCTGCTGATGGCCGTGGCGCGGCGGATTGTCGAAGGCGATGCGTGGATGCGGTCGTCAACATGGCCAGGCTGGAATCTTGACCAACTATGCGGTGGCGACGTGTGGGGCAAGACGCTCGGCATTATCGGATTTGGCCGTATCGGCCGGGCGATGGCGAAGCGCGCGCAGGGATTCGACATGCGCATTCTTTACAGCGACGCGAGACGCGCGGAGCCGGAGACCGAACGCGATTCGCATGCGCAATTTGTCGCGCTGGACCGATTGCTCGCGGAATCGGATTTCGTCAGCGTGCATGTCCCGCTGCTGCCCGAGACGCGGCATTTGATCAATGCCGAAACGCTTTCAAAAATGAAGCCGGGGGCGTATCTGATCAACACGTCACGCGGGCCCGTGGTGGATGAAGCGGCGCTGGCCGCGGCGCTGGAAGCGAAGAAGCTCGGCGGGGCGGCGCTGGACGTTTTCGAAAATGAGCCGAAGGCCCTGCCGGCGCTGGTAGCGCGCAAAGATGTGGTTCTGACTCCGCACATCGCCAGCGCTTCGGTGGAGACACGCACGAAAATGGCGGTGATGGCGGCGGAGAACGTGATTGCTCTTTTCGAAGGACGAAGGCCGGCGAATGCGCTGAATCCGGAAGCGTTTGCGGCGACACCGTAGCAAGGAGACGGCGATGGATCATCCAGTGGTGCATTTCGAAATCGGCTGCAAGGACGGCGCGAAGACGCAGGATTTTTACGCGAAACTGTTCGGCTGGAAAATCACGCAGGCCGGGCCCGCGGCGATGATCGATACCGGCGGCGAAGCGACGGGGCACATCACCGCGCTCGGACATGAACCACATCACTACACGATTTTTTACGTCAAGGTGGAGGACGTGCAGAAATATCTCGACCACGCGCAACTTCTCGGCGGAAAAATGGTGGTGCCGCCGGTCGAGATTCCGACAGGAACTTTTGCGTGGATGCGGGATCCGGAAGGAAATACGGTGGGATTGTGGAAGGCAAAATGAGCTTGAACGGCTGTGTAGGGGAAGCGCTCGCGGCAAATGCATGCAAGGGCAAAGAATGGCTCTCGTAACGCGAAATCATCCGAAATTGACGCTCGAGGGCGCACGAGCAATTGTGGCGGCGGCGGAAAAACACGCGCAGGAAATTCATTGTCCGATGAATATCGCTGTAGTGGATGAGGGGGCACACCTGCTGGCGTTCGCGCGCATGGATGGCGCGAAGCCGTCGTCGATTTCGATAGCGCTGGTCAAGGCGCAAGCGGCGGCGATGCGGCGGGCACCCACGGGTCCCGCGATGGCGGGCGAGCAGACAAACGTGGTGCTTTCGCTCGCGCTGGCCGCCGGAAATCCCGCGGCGCAAACGCCTATCCGCGGCGGTGTGTCGCTGATCGTTGATGGGGAGGTTGTGGGCGCGATTGGGGTCAGTGCAGGCAAGGAAGAACAGGATCTCGAAGTCGCGCGCGCCGGAGCCGTGGCGATCGAGAAGGCCTAAATAGAACGGCGGCGGCGCTTTTCTCGCACGCATAAAGACAACTTCGATGACCGATCGCAAGGCGCTCGCGCGACAGATTTTCCTCTCGACTCTCGCCGGAATCGACATACCGGCGACGCTCGCGCAAAAACTTGACGTGCAGGATGGCAAGATTCACGCGGCAGATACGACCGTGGATTTGCGCGCGTATCGCGAGATTGTCGCGATCTCCATGGGCAAGGCGGCATATGCTCTGGCGGACGGGCTTACGCGCGCGCTCGCGCCAGAATTTCACGTTCGTGGAGTGCTGGCCGGACTGTCGAAGCCGGCGCATGCGCTGGAGGGATGGGAGATTTTCGCCTCCGGGCATCCTGTACCGAACGAAGAAAGTTTTCGCGCGGCGCGAGCGGTTCTGGAGATGCTGCGCCACAGCGATGAGCGGACGCTCATCTTTTTCTTGCTTTCCGGCGGTGGCTCGTCGCTATGCGAACTGCCGCTCGATGAGAACGTTTCGCTGGGTGATTTTGTGAAATTGCATCATGCGCTCGTTACCTGCGGCGCACCGATCGAGGAAATCAACGCCATTCGCAAACATCTATCGGCCGTTAAGGGCGGACGGCTGGCCGCAGCGGCGCCAAGCGCGATGAAACTCACGTTCGGCGTGACCGACGTACCCGAGGGCCAGGAGACCGCGCTCGCCTCCGGGCCGACGCTGCCCGATCCAACGACGGTTGCGGACGCAGAACGAATCGCGAAGAAATATCATTTGCTTGAGGAGATGCCCGACCCACTGCGCGCGAAATTTGCAAGCCATCTGGTAGAGACACCGAAAGCCGGCGATGCGGCATTTGCGCGGGCAAAATTCGAGTTGCTACTGGGACGGCGGGATTTATTTCACCACGCGCACGTGGCCGCCGAAGCCGCGGGATTTTTCACTGTCTGCGACAACGCGACGGACGGCTGGCCGGTGGAAAAAGCCGCCGGACATTTGATCCGAGAATTGGAGGGAGTGGCGCGCGCGCAGGCGGGCAAACCCGTAGCACTGATTTCCGATGGCGAAGTGAGCAGTCCGGTGACCGGAACAGGCCGAGGCGGACGAAATTCAGCGTTTGTGCTTGCATGCGTCGAGCGGATCGCCGGGCGCGAAATCACAGTGCTGAGCGCGGGGACGGATGGAATCGACGGCAACAGCCCCGCGGCGGGCGCAGTCGCGAATGGAGCGACGCTCGAACGCGCGCGCGACGCCGGGATGGATCCGCGGGAATTTTATCGCAGCAGCGACGCGTTCGCGTTCTTCGAGCGGCTCGGCGATGCCATCATGACCGGGCCGACCGGGAATAACTTGCGCGACCTGCGCATTCTCCTCGCCGGATAAGACCGGTGCGCAAGAGCAAATTCGTCGCCCAGAGTGCCCATGGCGTGCAACGCGGCGGCGGCAACTTGGCTGGCGTGACAAATGCGGCGAGTCTTCAATTTATTCCTCCGACTGCGATATGGATTGCTTCGCAGAATGTCCAAACTTAGTGTGTTTCTCGCGCGCGCAAGAGTGTTACGCAGCGAACGCCTGCAAAGTCTTCCAAAAAGACGCTGCATGTTTGCCGTACTCACTACAGCAGGCTCTTCACCCAGCCACCATCGACGGGAATCGAGCAGCCATTGATGTAGCTGGCGCGTTCGGAAGCCAGGAACGCAACCATAGCGGCGAATTCCTCCGGGCGGCCGACGCGGCCGGTGGGCACTTGCGCGCTCAAGCGCTCGAGTATTGTTTCGCGCTCGACTCCCGCGTTCTTTGCCTGGACGCCAACAAGCTCGTCGAGGCGCTCGGTGAGAGTATATCCCGGGCAGATGCAGTTGACGGTGATGCCGTTCGAGGCGAATTCATTCGCGAGCGTGCGCATCAGTCCGGTGACGGCTGCGCGAATGGAATTCGAGAGCAGCAAGTTGTCGATGGGCTGCTTGACGGACACGGATGTGATGGCGAGCAAACGGCCCCAGCCGCGCCTTTGCATGCGCGGCAGCACTTCGCGGGCGAAATAGACTGCGCTCAGCAGAGTGAGGTCGAGGGCCGCGCGCCACTCGTCGATCGAGATGTCGAGGAATCTTTTCGAAGGAGGGCCGCCGGCGTTCGTGACGCAAATGTCGACCGAGCCGAAGCGCTTCTCGACTGCGGCGACAAAATCGCGCACGGCATGGGGCTGGGTGACGTTCAGCTCCTGATGGAAAACTTCGCGGCCAGTCGCCTTGCGAATGGACTCCGCGGCCTTTTCGAGATTGGCGGCAGACCGCGCACAGATGGCTACTTCGGCGCCCTCGCGGGCCAGTTCTTCGGCGGCTGCCCGGCCCAGGCCCTTGCTGGCCGCTGCCACGATGGCGACACGCCCTTTCAAACCGAGATCCATAATTAAACTCCTTCCGCGCCAGGATATGGCAATTGCGAAGTTCTATCAGCCGCGCAGATACGCGTCCGTCTTCTTGATCCAATCTTCGCGAGGCGGGCCGAAGATGTCGATGTCCACGGTATCTTCCAGAGCCACGGCTGAATGAGGAATGTTCGACGGAATCAACAGCATTTCGCCGCTGCGAACGATCCTGTCGCCATCGTCGAACGTCAATTTCAGCGCGCCGGAAAGAATCCAGGTGATTTGTTCGTTCACGTGAGAATGGCGAGGAACGATGGCGCCCTTGGCGAGAAATATGCGGGCGAGCATGGCCTTTTCGCCAAAAATCATCTGGCGCGAGATCTGTGCGCTTAACTTCTCGGTTTCGATTTTTTCCCACGACGTGACTTGTGGCATGTACGCTCCCCTCGGCAAACGCCGGATTTGGAATCCTCCAACGAAAGAGGCGTGGCGTCAATGGGTGAGAATCGGAGGTCGTGGGTCAGATTCCGGTAAGCGTTTATTGTGAGTTTGTGGGCAAACGCTGCCAAATCAATTCGAAAGTTTGGATTTTTCCGTCAACGGATGTCGGTGGTGCAACCAATACGATTCGCTCACCTTCAAACTTGATACTGCGAATCAAGTCCGTTTCTGCCCAATCTTGTATGGAGGAGATTTCGACGTGATGGATTACTTTGTCACCGTTGAGCGTATATCGTCCGGCATAGGCAAAAAATGTCCTGAAAGCCTCGGCTTGCTCTTCCGCAGACGCTGAACGAGAGTCAGTCGACGAAAGGCGGTTTCGTGCCCCGTAGCTGATAATCGCTGTCATTCTGCCGTCTTGAGTATAAGTGAGAAAACCTGCAGGACTCGGGCCGAACGGAGTGTCGTTTCGTTCTCCGCTGGCCGCTGAACTTGAGGCTGATATCAGTTTCCACGTGCCGAGAATTGCAGCTCTCATCCTGAATCTCCTCTTTAGGCCGAGATTAGCGGTAATCGTGGAAGCTCTGAACGGCATCCTAACAGCCCTATTACAATTTCGCTTCTGAATGTTTGACGAGTGAGGATGGGCCACCGCCTGCGGCAAAAGTTCGCCATTGCCTGATAAGTTGGATCATCGGAAACTGACCTATTACCGAATCGGCGGAGTGGGCCGGCGGGATGGGTTTGCGGAAACGCGTGAGCATCGATTAGAATCCGCGGCGAGCCGGATAGATTCCAAGTTGAACGACGGCGGCAGGAGCATCAATGAAATTATTTGACTGGATCGCGGCAATTGTTTTCTTTCTGCAATTGCCCAACCCCCTTTTCTGGCTGGTGGTACACCCGGGAGTGCGCTTCTGGCGCGGACACATGAGCGCTGCTTATGTCACGGCGATGAGTATGGCGTGGGGCGTGGTGACACTGTTTCTAATCCAATTTCACGGCATCATTTTCACGCACCAGCACCCCGGCGATATGCGGATCGGAATCGGATTGCTGCTGATCGCGCTTGACTTGTGGCTCTTCGGGAAAGTGCGCCGCGATCTGGGAACTACTCGCCTGATTGGCAAGCCGGAACTTGCCGGCGGCGGTGAAGTCGCGCACGCGGGCGTTTACGCTCACCTGCGGCACCCGCGCTATACGGGCATGATCGCTTCCGTGCTGGGAGCTTGCCTGCTGGCCGCGACGCCGCTGATGTGGGGAATTGCTGCAGCGTGGCTGTTGCTCGTGGCGCTGGTCGTTGCACTCGAAGAGAGGGAACTGCATTCGCGCTTCGGGGCGGCTTATGACGAGTACTGCCGGCGGGTGCCGCAGTTTCTTCCTTATCGAATGCTCGTAAGATCGAAATAGACCGTATGTGCGTGGGCGGCGAAGTTTCTCGCCAACGCGGCAAATCTGCTATGCTCTGGCGCAAATGAGCGGCCGCTTGGCGACGGAGACGCGACCGTTCATGCGGGCCTGCGGCAAAGAGAAAACCCATCGAGGGGAGTGCTTATGCGGCGCATGGGCGTGGTCCTCGGATTGACTTTGATGGCGGCGATGGCCGCTCGGGCACAAATCGGCAAGATTGTTGGTGTGGCCGCTGGCACACCAGAAGACGCGGCAATTTCGGAGATCAACGCTACGCAGGATCCCGCGAAAAAATTAGCATTGCTCGACAAATTCGCGGCGGATCACGCGTCAGGCAATTACGCGCTGCTGACCGACCAGCTCTACGTGAGCGTGTACACCGACGAAAAGAATTACGACAAGGCCTTCGAGTATGGAGACAAAGCGCTGGCGATCGATCCGGACAATTTTTCAACAGGAGTCGATTTGGTGCGGGCGGGGGACCAGGCTGCTGATGCCATGAAGCTGGCACACTATGCTGAGGCAGTGGCAGCAATGATTGCACGATACAAGACGTCGCCCGCTCCGGCGGGGAGGACCGCTGAAGACTGGGAGAAATTGCAAGCGACCACGCTCCAAAGCGTCCAGACAGATTTGCAATACGTGGAATATGCATTTTATAATTCGGCGCGGAAAGCGCCCGATCCAGCAGCAAGAGGCGCATTGCTGGAACGGTGCGTAGCTGCGTTCCCCGATTCATCGTACGCGAAAAGCGCAGAAATGGAGGTCGTGTTTGCCTATCAGGCGGCGGAAGACAATCAGAAGATGCTGGATGCGGCCCAGAAAATCCTGAAGGATGATCCGAATAATGTGACCGTGCTCGTGTCGCTCGCGGATTACTGGAGCGATCGGAACCAACGCCTCGTCGAAGCTGAAGCGGATGCGAAGAAGGCGCTTGCGGCGCTGCCAACGGAGGCAAAGCCAGAGGGTGTGGCGGACGACCAATGGCAAAAACAAACGTCGTTGCAAAAGGGTTTGGCACTCTCGGCGCTAGGCGCAGTGTATGCGAATGAAGACAAGAACGCGCTGGCTTTGCAGGAATTTCAGCACGCGGATTCGCTCCTCGAAAGCGATAACTTCAGTTATGGGCGCAATCTGTATCGCTGGGGATTCACGCTGGCGAAAATGCAAAGGACCATCGAGGCCAGGCGAACTCTGACTCGCGCTGTGAAGACCAACAGTCCCTATAGCCGCGTAGCAGCACAGACGCTCGACAAAATTGGCGGCCCGCTCGGGCCACCTAGTCAGTGAGGCTGGCAAAAAAGAAAGGCGGCCCCGGTCGAAACCGGAGCCGCCTGGTTGCGAAAGCAGCGGCGCGGGCTGCTTGCGCGATCCTACATGTGCGACAAGTCAATCCACTGCACGCGGAAAGGCGAGGCCGTGTAAGTTGCCGGCCCGTTGCCTTGCGCCTGAATCGTCGTCTCTGGGAACCACGGAGGCGCGAAGCCACTGGCAAAGCGCTGGTCGAAGTATGTGTTCTCCGTGTTCATGCAGGCGCCGTATATGTCGCTTTGAATTTGGCCACCGACGTTGTTGAACGTGTTGATGCAAGCGCCGGTGTTGAAGAAGCCGCCGGTGCCGCTTTGCGAAATTGCGGCCAAGCTGCCGTCGACCTGAATGTTGCCGTTATTTACACTCTGGTCGAGATTGATGTTTCCGTTTACGGTGAAGATGCCGAGCACCTGGCCCGTGTTACTGCCCGGAATCAGAGTATCCGCCGGCGTGCCGGGGATCTGATTCTGATAGGTTGTTACAGGTTCCGTCGCATATTCGACGTTGCCCGTAATATTGACGTTGCCGGGCGTACTGATCGTCAGGGCGGTACCGTTGGCAACAGCCGCTGTCGGGGCGGGATTGGCCCCCGGAAGTCCTGTGTCAAGGCTCGAGATGCTGCTGCTTGCGTATAGCATCGTGGCCGGGCCCATGGGCTGCCCAGTCGTCGGATCGTACTGAGTCGGAACTCCATTAATCATCTGCTGGGAGGCACCGGACGAAATCGAGGTCGTACCGGTGGTATCGTCCACGACAACCTTCGTGACGGTAGCACCCTGTGTAATTGTATAGGTTTCGGTTGGATTTCCGCCCGTGTCTGTCGTCGCCGCGAGCTGGATTCCGGCAGTACCCTGAACGTAGATGCCCCCGCCAAGAAAACAGGGCGGAGTGACGCCATTGCAAGCCGAGGCGGTTGTGCCATACGGCAGATACACGCCGGAGGCCGGTATGGATCCAGTGGGAGGATACGCGGTTCCAGTGACATTCTTCAGGACTGCGCCCATCTGCGCCTGGGTTGGGGCGGTTGCTGTACACGGGGGGCTTGAGCAGTTGGCGCCCTGACCGTTTAGAACCGCGCTCTCCTGGTTATAAGAGTTGACGGGAAGCGGCAGCGTTCCCATGTTTGGCTGCCAGCCGGCCTGATAGTTCGGCGAAATCGTCTGACCTGCATTCGTCATGCTGCCCTGTCCGCCCGAACCGGCGATGCAGTTCCATCCGCCGCTATTGAACCAAAAATCGGCGTTTGCCGTTGCTTGGCCGACTTGCCCCGTAAAAATATAGGAGCCGTAAGACGGGGGCCCGAAATTCCAAGTACCGTTCGTGAAAGAGGGACCACTGAAGAGACCGGGAACGAGGAAGCCGCTGCAAGCCCCGTAATTGTTGATGAATGCTCCCCACGCGGCGAAGCTTGTGGGTGTCGGGCCGTTCGGCTGTTCCTGCGTGTTGATCGTAATTTGGCCTGAATCCAGAACCTTTGCTTGCTCATTGCCCTGTGACTGGCCTGAAACGATGATGTTGTAGTTGTAGACGTACTTCCAGTTTTGGCATCCGCTGGTATTGCCGCCCGGTACGCACACACCTCCCGCTATGGGGTTTGAAGGTACTGGATATCCCGGGGCCAGACTAAGGCTGGGCGATGCCGGCAAGTTCCCCTGTGCCGCTTGCTGAACGATATGGAAGCTCTCGGCCCACGAGTTGGCCGCTCCGCCCGAGGTGACCGGCGTTTCGACGTTATAAGTCCCCTGGACCTGTCCCAGCACGATCCCTGGGGCGGTAGCAGTGATTGGCTGCGTACCTGGAGTGTAGGTCACGGGCGCGGTTGCAAGCAGCTTGTTGATCATTGTCTCGCGAACGATGTTGGCGCCGGAGTCCGCGGCGTAAAAAGAACCGCGATAGTTACGATAGTAACCATTGATCATGGAACCGGAGAAAACGGTCATGAACATGACCAGGCTCAGCCCAGCCAACAGCAGCAGCAAGAGCAGAGTGATGATCAACGCCGCGCCGCGCTGGCTGGTCTCTCTGGACAGCCGGCGGCCGGAAAGCAACTGACGCCGTGAGTTAACACCAATGATTTTCGGGAATTTCATAGTCCACCTCATTAATCGTTCATGCTCAGATTGCGGGGATTCACAACAACCGAAATGCCTTGAATTTGATACGGTCCATTATCGAACAGGTTTTTGAAAGTATAGTTGGCGTCAAGATTTGGAGTGGTGCGGCCAATCAACGAAATGCGCACGGAGCGAATGAGCGCGAAGTCGTTGGCGATGATGTTCCCGTTCGGGGCCTGGTATTGAGCCGAATCGTAGTTGTAGTCGGTTGTGCTCGTAGTCCCGTTGTACAGCGCGGCTCCAATCTTGAAGCCAATGATCTGGTCGGCAAGCGCCTGCCTTTGCCCGCTTCCCTGCACACGCATCAGCGTGGGGTCGTTTGGATTGGTCGTGTAGTCAACAGTGTAGGTAACCGCGTTGAGTTTGACGATCCAAGTGCCTGGACCATAAGTATCTGTCAACACACCGGGGATTGCCGTGTTGGTGATATTCAGCGGATCACCAGGGGCGGGCAGGCTATTTGTGCCTCCAGCATTCATGGGCGTGAAGCTCAATTGAACGTTGTTGCCGGAAGCCGCGCCGTTGGACGTGAGCTGCACGGCGTCCATTTGCGCGCCGCTATTGTTGTTCGTGATCAGAAGAACCTCGTCGCCCGTGTTGAAGTAAGCGGCGTCGGTTGCGGCCGTGTCCCCTGGATTGGGAACTGCGAGAAGAGAGCCGGTCGTCGTACTTCCGTTGGTAGTGGGATGAAGCCCCGGAACCGTCGGGGAAGCCATCAGAACGCTCATGGAGTCGAAGCAACCGGCGCCATAGGTAAAGGTGGCGGCGTTGTTGCAGGAATTGGATACGTTATTGGTGATGGTTACGCCAATCGGCCAGCCTGCCACGTCGCCGCCCTGTATTAACCCGCTGGCGGCATTGGCCAGGTCCAATTGCATTTGGCCGACCGCATTGCTGAGACTGATTTGAAGTCCCGCAATCCCGGTTTGCTGCACATAAAGCGGCTCCTGCTTCATGTATAAGCTGAAGGCCGCACCGGCCACAACGCTGAAGACAACCGTCGCGACAAGGAGTTCGAGTAGAGAAAACCCCCGTGCGCAATGGAGCTTGGTGCCAAGATTCTTCGCGGAAATTCGGGTAACGCTGATTGGTTTTTTCACGGTCGCACCATGCTCATTTGGAAGTTCACCGGCGGCTGGATGCTCGGATCAATGGAACGTACAAGTACGGTTATGCGCCGTACATTGTTGACCAGTGTCCCGTTAATTGTTGGATTGACTTCGATGAGCCAGCGGCGCTCGAACGTGTAAGACACGGCAGGATTTGTCGTGCTGCTTACACTCTGAATCAGGCCATTGGCTGAATGGGTAGTGATGTCATAAGTGCTGGCACCTCCCACGCCCGTTCCTGCAACAACTTCGACGAAGGCTCCGCTTCCGGGCGCGGTTTGCACTTGACCCGATACGGTCATGGCCACCTGATCGTAATAAGCGATGTACTCAGTGCCGCCGTTGCTGGTGACATTTTGCGCAACATCGGCCACGAGGCTTCCCGCCGTTGTCGAACCAACCGGCACGGCAACGTGTGGGTCACGGTAGTCCCAACGATCAATGTCCTCGAGTTTTTCCGAGGCTAGCGTTCCGGCGATGCTCATGTATTTGGACTCAACGCTGGAAGACAACGTTTTCGTCATCGTCAGCGACACACCGACCAGGCCGATTACAAGCACGACCATGGCGATGATGACTTCAAGCAAAGAGAAACCGGAATCCCGATGCCCGCGCTTATTGGACTTGGACATGGCCAACCCCCGATACGGTGATTGTTTTCACCAATCCCAGATAGGTAATCGTGAATGTCATCGCGCCTGTTGTCGCCGTGACGGTGCCGTTCGGATTGAACTGCAATGTCGTTGACGCGTTTAGGAGCACGCCGCTCGATCCGCTGAGGGGAATGGAGTTTCCCACATTGACGAATGCCGCTGGAGCTCCACCGGGTTCGTTCGAAAGTTGATAGCTGGTAGTGTTCTTGTTGAATGCCACCGCGTATGGGTAACCGTGCATAATCGCCTGGTAGCGCGCACCACTGATCGCGCCCGACGCAGACGCCACAGCCCCATTCAACCGCAAGATTCTCATCGTGCTCTGAACTATGGGGACGGCGATCGCCGTCATAGTGAGACCGATAGCCATCGCGATTAGAAGCTCCATCAAGGTAAAGCCGCGCGCCAATTTCCTGTGATTCGTCATCTTTGGTCCTGCCTTTGCGAACTGCCAGGCCGTAAGTCGGCCGATTTCCATAAGGACTAAGAGCATGGCGACTACCATACCGAGCGGCCCAGCAAATCCTTCTAATAGAGATACTTGGGTGCTGGTGACATTCAAAGCGAGTTCCGGGGTGGGAGCGGGCCGGGTGAATTCGTTACCAAACGATTCTTATCCGTAACAAGGTGCTGATTGCAACTTGAAGGGACGCTCTGACCACGGCAATGCTATTGTTACGGGGTTTAGCGTGCCTGCGGGGCGCTTTTCGCACCGCCGAAGCGCCTGCGGCCGAATGGCGATTTTACTGTTCTGAGGTTCTCGATGTCTCTGATGGACATATTGTGCGGGCGGCCGCTGCGCTCCTCTGAAGAGCGAGGGGAGAAGCTAGGCGCGGCAGCGGGCATTCCCGTTTTCGGTCTGGACGCGCTCAGCTCGGCGGCATACGGACCAGAGGCGGCGCTTTCACTGTTGGTTTCGCTCGGCGCGCTGAGCGTTGTCTATATCGTTCCGATCACGGCCAGCATCATCATCCTGCTTTTGATTGTTTATTTCTCCTACAGGCAAACCATCGAGGCATACCCGAATGGCGGCGGATCCTACACCGTCGCGGGACAAAATCTCGGGCCATTTGCGGGATTGCTCGCCGCATCGGCGCTGATGATTGATTACGTTCTGACGGCGGCGGTGGGAATCTCAGCGGGAGTCGGCGCACTGGTTTCTGCCGCGCCGTCGCTTGAGCCGCACACGGTCGGAATATGCGTCGCCATACTTGTGGTGATAACGCTCGTAAATCTGCGCGGCGTGCGCGAGACGGGCGTCGCGTTCATGATTCCCACGTGGCTTTTCGCCGGGACGCTGCTCATCACACTGGGGATTGGAATCGTGAAGACGCTAGCCGCGGGCGGCCATCCCACGCCCGTGGAGGCGCCTCCGGCTTTGCCTGCCGCGACCGGAGCCGTGGGAGTGTGGCTGCTCCTGAAAGCATTCTCGAGCGGCTGCACGGCGATGACAGGAGTGGAAGCCGTCAGCAATGGCGTCAAGGCGTTTCGCGAGCCAGTCGCCAAGACAGCGCAACGAACATTGACGATCATCATCGCGCTCCTGGTCGCGTTGCTCGCGGGAATCGCCATCCTGTCGCGCGCATATCGCATCGGCGCTACAAATCCGGGCCCCGGCTATCAAAGCGTGCTTTCCCAGCTCACGGCGGCCGTGGCGGGACGCCACGTTTTTTACTACGTCACGATTGCTTCGATTCTCCTGGTCCTTTCCCTCTCCGCGAATACCGCATTCGCCGATTTCCCGCGTTTGTGCCGATTGCTGGCTCAGGACGGTTATCTGCCGAATCCACTGGCAGTGCAAGGGCGTCGGCTTGTGTACACGTCGGGAATCACGGTGCTGGCGGTGCTGTGCGGAGCGCTCCTCATCATCTTTGGCGGAGTGACGGATCGATTGATTCCCCTTTACGCCGTTGGTGCATTTCTGGCGTTCACGCTCTCGCAAGCGGGAATGGTGATTCACTGGAAACGTGCGGGCAGCGGAAAATCGCGCGCCGCGATGCTCCTGAACGGCTTCGGCGCCATTTGCACCGGTGGCACGGTGATTGTCGTGGTGACGGCGAAATTCGTCGAAGGGGCATGGATGACTGTAATCATGATTCCCGCCATCATCGTCCTGATGTACGCAATCCGGCGTTATTACGATGGTGTTGTCGAGGAGATCGCGAACCCGGCGCCGCTTGTGCTGCGTGATTTGCGCGCGCCGATTGTAGTAATGCCCATGACCACGTGGAACAAGATCATTCGCCAGGGGCTTCAATTCGCTCTCAATTTATCCTCGGAAATTCACGTCCTCCACGTGGACTGCGGAAACGAGCAAGAGAAAGATGTGCGCAAGGCGTGGACCGATGACGTCGACACGCCCATGAAACAGGCAGGCTTGCATCCGCCAAAATTCACCGTGTTGAAATCCCCGTATCGTTTCGTGATCAATCCAATTGTGGATTACGTCCTCGACATCGAACATAAGGAACCAGAGCGGCAAATTGCCGTCATCATTCCGGAGCTTGTGCAGAAGCACTGGTATCAGTATTTCCTGCACAATCAGCGCGCGGAATGGCTGAAAGCGGCGCTGCTGTTGAAGGGCAACGAGAAGATCGTAATCGTCAATGTTCCCTGGTATTTGAAATCGTAAGCGCTGCTCAACTTCATGTTAGGCGGGACATGGCGGAGACGGTGGGATTTTTCAGCCGGCGACTCCGAGCAATGGCGCACCGGCGCAGCACTCGTCTCAGCGGATCGTTGTCGCTTTTCTGACCCTCTGGTAATCTTTCTACACGCTGTTGGCGCGGAGAGGTGTCTGAGCGGTTGAAAGAGCCCGCCTCGAAAGCGGGTAGCCTGGCAAAACCGGGCTCGTGGGTTCAAATCCCACCCTCTCCGCCATCTAAAATTTGCATCGCGCAAGATTGCAGTAGTCTGGGTCTTTGTTTCTTGTGCGCGCTACGCGTGCGGCGGGCTCTCAAATCCGCCCTCTCCGCCATTCTTTCGCGTTGGATTCAAACCTTACGTTTTTTGTTGGCTGGAGAAATGCACGGAAGGCAGTTGATAAGGGGTCCTTCTATTCCGTAACTTTGAAGAATGCGCGCCATTGCGGGTCATCACCTAGAAGCAAGTCCACGCGATAAGTGCCCGGTTTCAGGGAAGCGATTGGCAACTTAATTCCTGTGTAAGCGGTGACCTGGTTTCGTAGTTCGATTTTTTCTGGTCGACTCTGTTCGACCACGTGATTGTCCAAGTCAAAAATGCGCAATTGCAATGTCGATTTTGTTTTCTTATCTGGAGCCCAGGTGATCACTACTGCCAAGGTGTCACGAATGCGCGAAAATTGCGTGGTCGAGTCTACGGGAAATATGCCTGTCTCGCCCAATCTCTTAAAATCTCTGGAGAGCGTTCCACTCACCTCTTGAATATCCCGCGGAAGCGGCCTCACAAACTGACCCTCTGCCGCCAGCTCGCCGAGTGTGCTCGGTCGTCTGGAACTCACGTCCTGCGGGATTAGTGAAATCGGAACAACGAGGGGAACGAAGGCGTTACTTGGCCCTTGCCCTACAACGTAGTAGTTTCCCGTCACCTCTCTACGGAGTGTCTCGATGCCAGGGATCAGGTTTCCGCCGAGAACTCCGATGACTCGGCCGTAAGCATCGAGCAATGGTGAACCAATGGTTCTCTCTTCGCCGTGCCAAGAAGTATTCACGCGCTGGCCCGCATCGGGCGATTCTTGAACACCGGTGATCCCAACATTTTCAATAGTTCGATTATTCTCACTAGGAGAGCCGAGAAGATAGCCATCGTCCCCGACCTTCCATGACTTCGACGGCGCCCGCTCCAGCACCTGCCCTTTCGGCGCATCTATTTTGAGGATCGCCCAGTCCTGTCGACGGTTCCAGACAAGCACCTGGTCCGTGGCAGCGTCCTGCCCGTCAGGAAATTCAACCCGGAGCGAGCTAGCGCCATCGATCACTTGAAACGCGGTAACCAGCACGCCTTTGTCAATGAAGAATCCCGAGCCTCGCCTGAACATGTCCCCGTCGGCGTCGAGGCTATCGATGAATACGCTCGCATCCACGGCGCGTTTGTAAACTTCCGCAGCTGTTGGAGCAGGTGCAGGGGTCGTGGGTGCATTCGGGCCGGCGGCAATCTGAAATGTGTGCGCGCCGGCCGGGCGGCCATCGATTTGCGTTTCAAGTGCCCACAGGCCCTGTTTGACGCTATCTGGAATGTTCAAAGTCCAAGAGCATTGGAATTCTGAGCCCAAAGCTTGAATATCAACGTTTCCGACTGACACTGCACTGCCTGACGGGTCGATCCAGCTCCCTTGAAGATGGTGCAATCCCGGTGGGCCCTCCCATTCAAAGACCACAATGACTTGATGGTCATCCGGTACATGGAAAACCGTTCTCGGGTCTTCAATGATGTATTGTTCGTTCTTTGTAATCTCCTTACTACCGGATGTCGATCGTATTAAGCGAAACGGGGATGTCTGCGATTGTGTGTTGCCCACCCCTTGTTGGCGGGGTGCCGCGACTCCTGGGAGAATGCTGCTAGCTAAAAGAATCAAAATAGCGCCGATCACCGACGGCCTGAACGTCATGAGCAAAGTTTTCCTCAATAACTTCTGATCAATTATTAGAAGGAATACTACCAAACAAAATTAGGTCCGACTAGCGTAATGGTGGGGCACCCGGGTTTTGCGGCATCGAATTGGCCAGCCTACCGCCGCGCGGCGAAGAATTCCTGTATCAGTGCGGCCGCCTCGTCCGGGCGAACTCCCGCCGTAACTTCCACGCGATGATTCACGCCCGGATGCTCGAAGACGGCAAAGCATGAACGCACCGCGCCGCCCTTCGGATCGTCCGCTCCGTAAACGAGCCGCTCGACGCGCGCCTGAAGCATCGCGCCCGCGCACATCGCGCACGGCTCGATTGTGACGTAGAGAGTCGTGCCCAGCAGCCGATAATTCCCAAGCGTTGCCGCCGCCGCGCGCAGCGCGACCATTTCCGCGTGCGCCGTCGGATCGCAATCGCGAATCGTGCGATTCGCCGCACGCGCCAACACGCGCTCTCCCTGCACAATCACGCATCCGACCGGCACTTCGCCTGCGCGTGCCGCCGCGCGGGCCTCTTCAAGCGCCATCTCCATGAACTTCTCCACGAACTTCGCGTCCAGTGACGCGTGCGCGGCAGAGTTTCGTTCCCGATTCATGGCTTATCAGAATAGCATGTGCACTCGGTTCGCATGGTGGCTTGCTCGAATCCGCGCGGTAAGGTATAAAAATCCGGCTGCTTTATTTGGCAACCTATCCTTAAACACTCAGATTCGGATAAGGCTAACTCTCGAAATTATGGAACTCAGAAAAGATCCGATTACAAGAAGTTGGGTCGTCATCGGCCATGTCGGACACAAAGAGGTGCCCAGGGATCCCTGCCCTCTTTGTCCCGGCAATGAGAACGGCACGCCAACGATTCTGCAATTACCAGCGGACGGTCCGTGGAGGGTCCGCGTGATGCCACATTTCCGGCCGCTTTATCGCATCGAGGGCGAGCCCGGCCGCTCTGCCGACGGCATCTACGACCGCATGAGCGGCGTCGGCGCTCACGAAATCATTGTGGACACTCCGAACCACACAAGTGGCCTGGCCGATGAGCCGGATGAACAAGTCGCTCTTCTGCTCGAAGCTTACGCCCGCCGCATCGCTGACCTGAAGCGCGATCCGCGTTTCAAGTATGTGACGGTTTTCAAGGACCGCGGCGCTAACTCCGGCGAGGAGTGGCCTCACTCGCATTCCCAGGTCACCGCGACCACGTTCGTCCCGCGCCGCGTTCTCTATGAATTGCGCGCCGCGCGCGACTGGTTCCGGGAACGCGATCGTTGCGTTTTTTGCGACATCCTTCGCCAGGAGGAAAAACAGGGCAAGCGCGTGGTTGATTCGCAAGGCGGCTACATTGCCTTTTGCCCTTATGCTTCTCGCGTGCCCTTCGAAACCTGGATTTTTCCCCGCCGCCACAGCCACGAATTCGAAAGGCCCGGCGAAGATTTCAAGGCGCTCGGTATGTTATTCCGGCGCATCGTCCGCCGCTTGCGTACGCTTTCGCATGGCTACCATTTGGTCGTCCACACGGCGCCGAATTCCCTGCAAACGAAAGGCGAGCTGAGCGAGTATTGGAAGAGCCTGCCGGGAGATTACCACTGGCACATCGAAATCATGCCCGTTGTGCCCACCAGCGAGAAGTCCTACATCCTCAAGGAAGTCTATTTCAATAGCCTCTTGCCCGAGCAGGCTGCCGAGTTGCTTCGGCAGGTTGATTTGGATCGATGACGCCGAATTTCACTCGCGGCGTCGCGTCACGCGCCGAGCGTGGCGGCATACTTGCCAAACTCATCGTGCTCATTATTCTGGTTGTGCTCTGCTTCTTGATTTATCTCGTGCGCGCTCCTGTGTTGCGGCTTGCCGGCGGTTATTGGGTTGTGTCCGCCCCGCCGGCGGCTTGCGACGCCATCGTCATTCTCAGCGACGACGATTTCACCGCTGACCGCGCCGCGCGCGCCGCTGAACTTTACCACGCAGGATGGGCCCCAAGGATCGTCGCCAGCGGGCGCTGGCTGCGCCCTTACGCCAGCATTGCCGAATTGATGCAGCGTGACCTGGAAACACGCGGCGTCCCGAAGCAGGCCATTCTTCCGTTTGCTCACGAGGCTCCGGACACACTGGAAGAATTGAAAGACATCCGGCGCTTCGTCGAACAACATGGCTGGAAACGCGTCATGATCGTCACGTCGAATTACCACACGCGCCGCACACGCTATCTGGCCGCGCATGTTTTCCCCGGAGAGATCGCGGTTCTTATCGAGGCCGCTCCCGATGTGAATTACGATCCGGATTCGTGGTGGAGAACTCGCGAGGGTCTCAAGATTTTCTCCCACGAAGCCGTCGGCATGGTCGTCGCCATTTGGGAAGTGGATTCCGGGGGAGGGAATTCGAAACCCGCCATGCTGTTGCCCCTGTTTCCTTTCAGCGAACATTTTTTCTTGTCATTGTGTTTACAGGCCCCCGCCTCTGTACTATAGTTCCTGAACCGCAGGCGATTGCCTGGCACCCGGGCCTGGGGCGGTCGCGAATACTCATCCACAATGGAGGTTTCCATGTGGCGGAAACAACCTGAAGCGAAGCCGTCTCCATCAGTTGCACCAGGAGCACAGAATCCCCCCTCGTATGCACCGCCGGCAGAAACACCCGCGCGCACTCCAACATCGTCGCCGTTTGTTTCAAACGCCCCTTCTCCTTTCTCGTCCGCTCCATCGCCTTCAGCCGATGCAGCGGTTCTCACGCACGGAATCCGTATCAAAGGTGAACTTTCGGGCAAGGCTGATTTGCTCATCGATGGTGAGGTTGAGGGCACGATTCGCCTTGGCGAATCACGGCTGACGATTGGTCAGAGCGGCCACGTCAAAGCCAGTATCGAAGCGCGCGAAGTCACTGTTCGAGGCGCCGTCGAGGGCAATCTCCGCGGCCGCGAGCGCATCACCTTGGGTTCTTCCAGCCGCGTGAAGGGCGACCTCGAGGCCCCGCGCATAGCCATCGAAGACGGCGCGCAATTCAAAGGCCGCGTCGAGATGGGCCCCATCGCCGACGCGCGCGAACATCAGAGCAAGCGAAACGCGCCTGCCGCGACCATTTCGGCCCCGGTCGCCGCTTCAGTCGTGCCAGTCTCTGCAACGCCGGCGCAGACACCTTCACCAGTGTCCGCTTCCCCCGCGATCGCTGTTGAGCCGCTCGGGGCGCATACAAAACAATGAACTGGATGGGCAAGCCGCGTCCTGGAAGTACCGCTGCAGCGCCGCTGCGCGTGAAGAAATACGATGCTGCGCCCACCGCGCGGAACGGCAATGAAAATCTCCGCCTCTCGAATGGCCTCAAGGATTTTCTTTGGCTCATCAGCGACGTCGAAAATGGCCGTCTGCTCGACCTCGGCCCGGTCTCGCAAGCCACGTTGAATTTTTTCATTGAGCGCGGCTTTCGCGTCACCACCGACGACCTGCAGCGCTCCTGGGCGCAATTCCGCGCCATTGAAGAGGAAAAGCAGCGCAATCTTCCGCCGAGTGATTTCAATGAGCCACTCACTCCCGAGGAGATCGCTCAGCATTTCCTGCAAAATTCTCTGCAATACGCGGACGAACAATTCAATGCCGTTCTCGTTTGGGACCTCTTCGATCATCTTGATGCCGATTTGCTTCCGCGCATCGCCAATCGGCTCCACGAAATCGTGCATCCCGGCGGCGCCGTACTCGGCATTTTTCACAGCAAGCCCGCGCAATACGTTTACCGCTACCGCATCGTCGATAATCAGACCATCGAAATGATTCCCATCGGCCCGGCCATCGCGCCGGAACGCGCGTTTCAGAATCGCGAGATTTTGAATTTGTTTGGCCGCTTCCGCTCGGCGAAGACTTTCGTCGGCCGCGACCAGCTCCGCGAAGGCCTCTTCATCAAGTAAATTCCCGAATCGCTTCGGGATTTTTCCCCCGTGAGCTTTTCCTTATTTTCGCTCTTGCGCTGGCCGCCGCATCGGCGTATCACGGCATTGAAGTACTTGGAGCACGGATGGACGACAGTGTGACTCCGCCGGGCCCAGAATCCTGATACATTCACACCGCTCTTGCGGTGAGAGCCCTCCAGGCGCCCAAATGACGCCGACCGGGCTTTCAGGAAACATCAAATCGGGGAATCGCAAGATTCCCCGATTTGCATTTCAGCGGTATTCTCTTGTGTCGCGCGCACTCAATTCAATGCGCCCGTTTCTTTGCGCGCATCTTCAGCGCGGAAATGATCGCCGGTAACAACGAAAGGAAAATTACCCCGGCGATGACCCAGTGAATTTGCTTGTCGATATGGGGAATTGTCGAACCTAAGGTATATCCCAGCAACACCAAGCTGCATACCCACAGAAAGCCGCCGAAAACGTCGTATGTCAAATACCGTGCGTAGCTCATCCGCGCCGCCCCGGTCACGGGCGGGCAAAATGTCCGGATGATGGGCACGAATCGCGCGAGGATCACCGTCTTTCCGCCGTGCTTTTCGTAAAATGCGTGGGTTTGCTCCAGATACTTTTTTCGGAAAAATCGCGAGTCGGGCCTCTTGTACAGGCTCGTCCCCGCTTGCCGGCCGATGAAGTAGCCAAGCTGATCTCCGGCGATCGCGCACAGGGAAACCGGTATCAGCAGCCACACCAGTTTGACTTGCCCTGCCGCTGCAAAAACGCCAGCAGTCACCAGCAGGGAATCGCCCGGCAAGAAGAACCCAAAGAATAGCCCCGTCTCTGCGAATATGATTCCGCACACCATCAGCGTGCCGCCCCATTCGATCAGGCCCTTTACGTCATACAGCCGATGAATCAATCCTTGCCATGGAACCAGCATGTACACCCCATCTATCTCTGGAGAAATTCGTTACGGTCGGCAGCCTTCCTGGGTCGTCCATGTAAACCATTCATTCTATATCCCTTACTCTGTGGCAGCAGTCACTGCCTCCGCCGTCGTTTCCGTTCAGCCCATGACTAGTACCTTGCTCCCAGCAAAAGTGGCCCAGCGTACCATATCCGCTGCCGCCCCCAAACTTCACAATCCACTTGTCGGACACAAACTCAGGTTCGGGAGGGCGAGCATGGAAGGCGGATACACAGTTTGGATGGGGCAGCCAGTAGTTCTCAGGGTGGTTGCTGGTAATCTACGCGTCCCGCTTCGTGGCCGTCTCGTGAGCGAGACGAACGATTCGCTTCGCTTGCGCATCGCCGATAATTGGGACGTCGACATTTTCAAGTCCATGGTTGTCGCTGTCGAGCAAGATAGTCCTACAGTTTTGGTTCACTAAATCGAGGCACTCCGTATGAGCGCGTTTCACGACAATTCGGCGCAGACCCAACCGGCAAGTCAAGCCGCCCCGATTGGTGCAGTTTGCAGCACTGAACACCCTCTGGGCGCTGCATTTTACCCTTGGCTGATGGGCGCATACGGAATGGCCGCCGCGGTGATCTATCGCGAAATCTTGAGGTTTTTAATTATGGCGCGGGTTCTGGGCTGCTAGTTCAGACTCGCGCCATAAAATTCGATCTTCCGGCTCACCCTCAATGCCCCCGCCCGGGCTCGGCACCCCCCCCGAGTCCGGGCCTTTTTTTGCGCACACGATTGTTCGCGTCAATATCGGCAGGTTTGCAAAACAGAAGTTCGGCGATTAATTACCCAGTGTGCGTCACCGTATTCCCACCCGTTAATTGGAAGTCTCCGCGCTTTTGCCAAGCGCCCAGGCGAATCCCTCTTCGCGATTTCGGAACACGCGTATGCCGCGCTCGCCCCTCATGTCGCGGTGAATTTCAAATAGCCGCGCAAGTCCGTAGATGGCGATCGTTCCCGCAATGATGGCACGGCGGGAACTCGGGGAGAAAACGTGGTCCGTGGCCATCTCTCGGATGTCGGCGGCCTCGACATCCACTTCCGTCACACCCGTGAAATCCATGATCTGGGAAAAACTAGGGTCGAAATCGGTGTCGCTCAGGAGTTTCCGGCGGTGCGCTAGAAGATCGGCCTTCGTCAGCACGCCCGACCCGAAACTCATCACCACACGGCGGTCTTTGTCGATCGTATATCCGGCTGGCATCTAGCGCCCCACGCCGTCTTACTCTCAGTCTATACGACCCGTTGGAACAATTTCAGGTTACCCGAGACTTCTGATTATCCTCACAAATCTTCGGTTTGCAATGTCGGGCTTTGACTGCCAATTCATTTGACCTCAGCCAGCGGAATGATCATGCTGCCAATTTTACTGGTTGCAGGATCCTCAACGAGGATGCGCAACGTGGCGGCGCTGGCCTGAGATTGCACGAATTCGTGAAAGAGGATGCCCGATTTCAGAAGGGAGTCATATTGCTTTTCCGGGAACTGAAGAGTGAAGGTCTTGCCAGACTGCAGAATCACTTTTCCCGTTTGATCCTGTTCGATGAGGTAGACTTCGACCGCCCCTTTGCGGCCATCCCCGCTCGGCACCAGACGAAGATCGTGGGCGTCGATGGAGCACAAGACTCTCAGCGAATGCGCTGGTTGATCCACACGATCCACCGTGGCCCGCAAGGGAATCGAGGAGGACTCGATGGGGCTTTGCGCCGCGGTGACGAACCGCGCCTGATCTTCATTTTTCGTGGCCTCCGTATCCGGAAACGCGAAATAGCCTTTCGGATAGCGCACGGTCAGGCTTTTGCCCTTCACTTCCACCTTAACGTCATGGAACTTGCCGTCGAGAGCACTGCGATCGATGTAGAAGCCGAGGGTATACGTGACGGCGGAATCTTCGACGGCCCTGCGGATCGCGCCAGTGATGTCGTTGGTGTTGACGAAGGCCTGTCCGCCGGTTTCGTCGGCGAGCTTCTGCATGGTGGCGATGCCGATCGGCTGAGAGGACTGAGCCGGCATATTATCCATGTGGCCGCTCGCCCCGGAAACGTCGTCGGCGTCGGCCGTACCAGGAATATCCGCCAGCACCATGTCCGAACGGGTCAGCAGCCCGCGCGCGTCTACGGGATAAACGGCGATATTCGCGGGACTCAACACCTGGGCCATTGCCGCGCCGGAAAAGGGAAGATTGGCGGTGAGCCAAACCAGATTCTTGCGGCCGGGAATGTTGGCGACATGCGCGGCAATTGCTTGCAAGGCGGCCATGGTCTCTATGCTGCGAGTGTCATTCGCTCCGCTCGCCAAACGCGCCGATGCTCCGTTCTCGAATCCGCCGGCCTGGCCGAAGATGTCTGCCGTCGGATTATCATGCCCGTCCGTAATGATCATCGTGTTGCCGGGCTCGACGACTTCGCGATTGGTGAGGGGTCTTGTGTCATAGTTTTTCAAAATCGCAAGGAGCTGGTCACGATCGCTGGTGAAGTCGCACAAGACTTGTAATGAGTGGTCAAGGCCGTAGATCGCAACGCGGTCCTGCGGTTGAAGCTGTTTTATGAATTCGATCAGATGATTCTTCGCGTTTTGAAGAGCTAGATCTTCGAGCCAGTAGGGCGAATGCTCGTACTTGGACTGGGCCACGGAACTGTAAAGAGTATTCAGGTTATCGAGGAGAACGACAGTGATACTACGCGGCGCGGTGGCGGTCGCGCCGTACTGTGGCAAGTCGGAGAAAGTGTTTTGCGGCAACGGTTGCACGGGCTGCGGGATAGATTTGGTAGATTCGGCCAAGAATGCGCTGATTTCCCGCGGCTTTCCTTGGTCGAGCACCACGAAATCGTCCTTCGTCAGACCGTCGACCGGGCCGTTCTTGTCCCGGACGATAACCCCGATCTCCACCAGGTGGGTCGTTACGCGAATCTGCGGAAGCTTCTGCGCACTCTGCGGCGCCACGGCCGTCGGCGCCAGGATCATTGCCATCGCTATCGCAATTCGGCGGCGCATCAAGGAACCTTCTGCCCGCATTTTACTACTCCTTGCGCCACCAGTTTACTTAATAGTTTGCAATCACTCCGCCAGAAACAGGCTCTGCGCGAATGGCCATTCCGTATCGATCCATTGCGCGGCGCAGCGGAACCCCGCGCGTTCGCCCATTTTCGCTGCCTCGTCGGGTCGATACTTGTGCGAGCTTTCCGTCCAAATCGTCTCACCCTCTGCGAGCGTGACGCTCAGCCCCGCCGCCGCTACGTGCGCCGTCTGCCGTCGCGTCGACCGCAAATGCATTTCCACCCGTCTCTGTGCTTCGTCGTAGCGCACTTCATGATTGAAAAATCGCAGGTCGAAATCCGCATCCAGTTCGCGATTGATCCGCGCCAGCAGATTCTGATTGAACGCTGCGGTCACGCCGGCCGGGTCATCATACGCCAGCAACAATTCGCTCACGGATTTTTCCAGGTCCGTCGCCAGCAGCAGCGCGTCGCCGGGGTGCAACACGTTGCGCACTTCGCGTAGAAACGCTTCGCCCGCCGGCCGATCGAAATTCCCAATCGTGCTGCCGAGGAACAGCACTAGAAACCGCTCGCCCGGATTCCGCCGCGACGCCACATCGAGCAGCCCATCCAGATAGGCCCGCTCGAATCCCACGATGCTCACCGAATCGATTCGTCCCAGCTCCTGCCAGCACCGCGAAAGCGCCGTCCGCGAAATATCGATCGGATAGTAATTGACAGGCTGCCGCCGCGAGAGCGCCTCCAGAATCCACCGCGTTTTCGTCCCGCTCCCGCTGCCCAATTCTGCAACGGCCACCGGTGAGGGCAATCGGTCGATCACTTCTTCCGCGTTGCGTTGCAGCAGCCGCGCTCCCGCACGCGAGAGCCCGTATTCCGGCAGCAGGCAGATCGCTTCGAACAGCGCAGAGCCCACTTCGTCGTATAAATATTTCGACGGCAGTTCCTTCTGGCCTGCCTTGCTCAATCCCGCGCGCACATCCGCGGCAAAATCCTCGAGTTGTTTTCCGACGACGCCATGCGTGGCAATTCTTGCAGCGGTTGCCATGGCCTATTCCTCCACCGTGCGGAATTTTGCGTATACGTAGGGATAACGCGGCTGGAACCAGTTGCGGAACGACCGCCGCAGCATGCACGCGGCCGTGCGCTGCGATCCGCCCTTCATCACGAAGTGTTTGCCGTCGAAAAAATTCGCCGAGTAGCCGGGATAGAACGAAAACGGCTCGAATCCTGCAAACGGCGCGAACGGCGTCGAAGTCCACTCCCAGCCATTCCCGAGCAAATCATAAATTCCGAACGCGCTTTGTCCGGCCGGATGCGCGTTCACTGGCGTCGGATCCCAGCGCTGGAAATTGAAATTTCCGCGGCTCGCGCTCGGCTCCACGTCGCCCCAAGGATAGGTACACTCGATTTCCGCCGGCGTGCCGAATGCCGCGCGATGCCATTGCGCTTCTGTCGGCAGCGCTTGCCCCTTCCATCGCGCATATGCCGAGGCCTCCGCGTGGCTCACGTATACGGGGCAATCGAGCGGTAGCGGAACCTGCGCGAACATGCCGCGATATTCCCAGTCCTCGCCCTTGCGCGCCCAGAAACCCGGATGCGCAATCTTCTCCGCTGATTTCCATTCCCACGCTTCGCGGTTCCACAGCCGCGCATCGTCGTACCCGCCGGCGCGCACGAATGCCCGAAACTCGCCATTCGTCACTGGATACACGCCAACGCGAAACCTCTTTACGTCCACGGCGTGTTCTTCGAATTCGTTGTCCCAGCCAAATGCCCCGCTGCCTCGCCGCATTCCCAGGGTTGCTTTGCCTTCATGGATTTCCAGCATGTGTGGCTCGGCTGGACGCGGCGCAGCCATCGTGCTGCTCGCCGCAGGGCCAGCTTTCTTCTCGTATGGCAACTGATGCAGTAAATACGCCAGCGTCTCCGCATGCATCAGCCGGTGCTCGATCGCCACGTTCAGCAGCGTTCCGTCCGCCACTTGCTTCGGCAATCGGCTCGCTGGTGCGTCGAGCGCTGCGTCAATTCGCTTGCGCACTTCGCCCTTGTACGTGGCGATCTCTTCCATGCGCGGCCAATCTGCTGGAACATCGTGCGGGAGCTGCCCATCCACCGGATCGATTCCAAACGCGAACAGCTTGTCATATTCCGGATGGAAACTCGGACATTCGAAGGCGCCGCGCGCGATCAAATTCCAATCGAACGCTTCCAGGTGTCCCAGATAGAAAGCCAGTCGGTGCCGTTCGGGAATTGGCCGGTCGTAAAGCGCGTCGGGCCGCAGCACTTGAAAGAGCGAATCCGTTTGCCGTCGCGCATGGTCCAGATGCCCTCGCAAGGGGCAAATGGGCTCGTGATGTATCTTCGGAGTAGCCATGAGAGGGCCCTTGAGGCTGGGGAGTCATTCTCCTACTTTGCCGCGCTTTGGACAACTAACTTAGATTCACAAACCGGCTGTCCGGACGCATCCCAAGTTTTCGACATTCCACTTCGCAGCGACCGAACGGATGGGTTGCCCTGGGGTTAGGTGCGTCGCCGGAGTCAGCCGAGCCGCACGCGCCCCGGCGAAATAACATATTCCAGCAGCTTGCGAAACGCTTTGCCGCGATGGCTCACTTCATTTTTTCCCGCTTCGCTCAATTCCGCGAACGTCTTTCCGCGCTCCGGAAAATAAAACACCGGATCGTAGCCGAATCCGCCGCGCCCGCGCGCCTCTTCCGCGATGACGCCTTCCGCCGAATCGGAAAACACCGCCAGCATTTCCCCCCGCCCCGCCGCTGCAACCACGCACACGAAATGCGCGCGCCGCGCATCACCGTTTTTTCCTCGCATCTCGTCGAGCAGTTTCGCCATGCGCTCCGCATCCGTCGCGTTCGCTCCCGCATACCGCGCCGAATGCACGCCCGGCGCGCCGCCCAGCGCCGGTACCACTAATCCCGAGTCGTCCGCGAACACAATCTCATCGCTCGCGCGGTGGCAGTCCTTGCTGAAGTGCTTGCTAAAGTACAGCGCCTTTCCCGCCGCGTTTTCGGCGAACGTCGGCGCATCTTCGTCAAAAGGGGAAATGTCTCGAAATTGCGGCAGCAAATCCACTTCGACGGCGCGTCCCGCCGCGAGCGCGCGATATTCACGCAACTTCCCGGCGTTCGTCGATGCCAGCAGCAAATTAACGCGCGTGTGCACGGAATTCCATGTGCAGCAGGTCGCGCTGCACTTTGGTCAGATCGCGTATTCCCGCGGTTGCCAGCCGCAGCAGTGCTTGCATCTCGGTTTCCGTGAACGGCCGCCCTTCCGCCGTCGCCTGCACTTCCACCAGCCGCCCCGCGCCTGTCATCACCACGTTCATGTCCACCTGCGCGTGCGAATCTTCCTCGTACGCCAGATCGAGCAGCAATTCGTCCTTCACGATTCCCACGCTGATCGCCGCCACAGAATCCACCAGCGGAATCGTCCGCAAAATCCCGGCCGCTTTCATGCGCTCAAACGCCAGCGCCAGCGCCACAAACGCGCCCGAAATCGACGCCGTGCGCGTTCCGCCGTCCGCCTCGATCACGTCGCAGTCGATCCATACCGTGCGCTCGCCGAGCGCCTCCAGATCGGTCACCGCGCGCAGCGCCCGCCCGATCAGCCGCTGAATTTCCTGCGTTCGCCCCGATTGTTTTCCTCGTGCCGCCTCGCGCGGCGTGCGCTTGTCCGTGGCGCGTGGCAGCATTCCGTATTCGCTCGTCACCCAGCCTTTTCCCTGCCCGCGCAGAAATTGCGGCACGCCATCCTCGATCGTCGCCGTCGCCACCACGCGTGTCCGCCCCGCCTCGATCAGCACGCTCCCTTCCGCCGTGGACACAAAATCCGGCGTCAGCTTGATCGCCCGCAGTTGATTTGCCGCCCGTCCGTCGGGTCGCAAACTTCCTCCTCGCACAAATTCAGATTCTGTTACTCAATCGCGTAGTTCCAGTGTGAATCTCAGCCCGCGCAGTGTCAACGCTCTCTCGGATGTTCATCGCGAAGTTCCTGGTTTTGTCGCGCTCGGTCTTGTCTGTCCCGGCTTCACCGGTAAACTCGCGGGCGGTGTCGCGCCCGGCGCACCCGACGGGGCTGCGGGAGCGGCTCCCGCCGGCCGCACCTCGAAAAATCCCGACAAATCGATGTGCCCCGCCAGCGTCTCCGCTTCTTGTCCATGAATCAGAATTTTGAGCCGCGTGATCGACGGCACATTCGCCCCCAGCGTTTGCGCCAGCGAATTAACCGCCACCCATTCGCTCAAGATTCCCGACGGCATTTCCGACGCCAGCTCGTCGGAAAAATCTGCCACCGCCGTGCCATCCGGCAAAATATAAAAATCAAGCAGCGTCGCCCCGGCAGGAAGTGTGCGCTGTGCGAGCGTCGGAGGATTCGCGATCAGCGCGCCAATCAGTTGCTTCGCGCGCTGCACGGGATCAGCCGACAGCGGCAACTGCGCCGTCACCGGCACGATCTGGTCCGGCTGCGTCGTCGAAACCCAAAACATCTGCGCGCGCGACGTCACGTCGCTTGGCGTTGAAATCGGCGGCGCAATCACTTCGCGGCGCTCCTGCTCTTCTGTCGCCTGCGTGTGTTCCAGCCGCACGGCGCGTTGATGCAGCGTCCGCAAGGAAATCAATCCCGCCAGCACCGCGGCCGCCAGCACGATCATGATCAGCTTCACCAGCCGCGAGGTCATTTTCCCCCCGGCGGGTAAATCGTTTTGTACGCCATCACCGCGCGCGTGATTCCGCTCGCTAGGTCCGGAGTCATCGCTTCCAGTTTCACCCGGTCCATGGTGATATTCGCAACTTCCACCGTCACCGCCGGCTCCGCGATGGAACGCAATTGATACACCGGTGCGCTCCACGAGATGTTCGGCGAGCCTTTGAATTTATCCGCGAGTTCGACCTGGATCAGATCGCCCAGCTTTCCGCTTTGCGCCACGTAAGATTTTTGCGCTTCGTCCCACAAAAGGAATCCCGACGGCGCGCCAAGCGCTTGCGCTAAATTTCCGTTCGCGCCCTGTACCGTCTGCGTTGCCGGAAACATATATGTATATGTGCGTACGGAGCCAACGGGCCCGGCTGAGCCCACGTGCAAGCTGATGAAAATCGCGCCCGATTGCCCGTTTGCCGTTTGCGCGCGATCGTCGAACGCCGGATCCGTGTCGCCCTCGCGCGTCATCACCACTTGAAATCCCTGCGCGCGGAGCGAATTCGCGACGGCCTGTGCGAACTCGAGCACGATATCCTTTTCCGCTACTCCGTTCGGCCCTCGCGCGCCAGAATCAGTGCCGCCGTGCGCCGCGTCCAGCACCACGGTGCGCAGTGCCTCGCTCGTCTTTGGTGCCGCAATGCCTTGTGGCACTGGAGCCGCCTGTTGCGCGGGCAATTGTTGCGTTGGATTTTGTTGCGGTGGATTCTGCTGCGCCTGCTGCCGTGCCGCGGCCTTCGGGAAGTACGCCAGCGCGCACGCGCCCGCCAGAAAAACAACTCCCGCGAAAATCGGCGCGCGTCGCACGCCGGAGAGGATAGCAGAAATATTCGCGAAGTATTTCGAGAACCGCGCGCCCTCCTTGCGCCGCTGTGTACTCTTTGCAGACGCAAATTTCGCCCTGGTTGACCTTGTGCCGTTCGTGCGTTAAACAGAAACTATGAAACTCATCGCGATTCTCCTCTTAGCCGCGGCTTCGGCCGCCCCCGCGCTCGCTGGTCCGCGGGCCTATCAAGCCGGCAAAGTGCTGGCCTTCGACACGAATCAATATTCGAAAGGGTCGAAGCACGCCGTAAAGGACGAAGTCGTCTACCAGGTGCAAGTCGGCTCGGTGATTTACAAGGTCACGGAACACTCGAAGAAGCAGAAATTCTCCGCCGGACAGCCGGTGCAGTGCCGCGTCGAAAAGAAAAATCTTTTCATAGAAAAAGAAAAGAGCGGCGAAGCGAAGTACGACATCGTCGGCGAATCCTCCCCGCAGTAGATCGCCGATTCCGATAAATCTCTCTCGTTCTCGTTTTGGCTCGCACCGCGTGATGCGATGGCCGCCGGTGGCTACTGTAGGGGCAAGCCTTCCGAATCGCCTGCATTCGAGATCCGCAAGGTTCCGCGCTTAAATTTCACTTTGGTTTCTCGCTGCCGGCAGATGCTTTTTCGGGGTGCAGCTTGTCGTAGTCTTTAATGTACGCGCGCAAGCCGAAGTTCGGCGTAATTTTCGCGTAGCCCGCTGAAAGCTGTTCTCTGTAATGATCCAGGGAGAAATCGAGTGGACCCTTCGGATCCATATCGATGAGAATCAAATCCGCATCGTCCATCAGCAGCTTGCCGAAGCGGATACGATTGTGCCGGAAGGCTATGTAATTTCCGCCCCGAATGTTTTTCACGGGCTTGACATCCGAACCGCCAAAAACCTGAATGATCTTATCGCCTTCGATGCGTACCGAGATCACCTTGCCTTCAATATGGGGAGGCGGCAGGATCTTCTCGAGATCAAGAACCAGGTCGTCCCCTTGAGTCGTTACGCCCGGAATCTTGCCATTCTTGATCAATGTGCCAAAATCCATTCCAAAGAGGTCCATCAAGCCTTTTACCGAGACATGCATGGCTTTGATCTTCTCGCTGTGAAGGCGAAGTTTCCCGTCAGCGGTGGGAATGAGAACCCCCTGTGTCTCGAACGGAATGTCACCTTTATCATGGAGTTTTCCCTTCGCGGTCAGGTGGCCGTTCGCGACGCTGATGGACAGGTCTTTTAAGGGCGATTGCGGGCGCGCAAAAACATAAGAATTGAGGACGTTTGCAAGGTTTGACGAATCAATGGCGATCTCGGCGGTGTCTATATGCAGGTTAAACGAGTCTTTGTCGTCGAAGATGGGGAATTCATTCTTGCCGAGTGGGACCAGTTCGCCGTCCAACGATTTTATTTCCACGGCTACGGTTTCCGATAAGTGAAACGTGACGTTGCGCATCTGCGCCTGGACCGCGCCCTCCTGTTTATTGCTGGCCGGCGAATTTTGACTGGCGACGATTCCCGGGATCGCAGAGCAAAGCACAACAAATAGACCCAGGGATATCAAGAACGGCGAAGATGTGTGGAACGGCGAGAACAACCTCCTCACGAATTGCAATTGTGCACCTCTGTCACATCTTAACCCGGATTTCCATTGTGAAGTGGCCACTGATAGACGGGACGGCGCCTCGATTCCCATTGGCGTGATGTCGACATGCAGGGCGCCTGCTGCGTTGGGCACGCTTGGTGATTGAGGGGAAAAGCGGTTTCACTGCATCCGCCGAAATTAATCTGTGCGGACTTTTATTCCCGCGTCTTCGGAAATGCCGAGCGCAACCGCGGCCCAATCGAGATTCTCGCGTTTTTTCGCCATCGCGCCGAGCCAGCGATCGCGCAGCAAGCTCGCGGTCGGCATCGGCGCCTGTGATTCCATCGCGGTTTGCAAAACCAAATTGATGTCCTTCAATCCGAGCGCAAGGCGAAATCCCGCGGGCTCATAAGAATGCTCCGCGATGCGTTTGCCGTAGCTCTGATAAACGGGGCAGGGGAAAAGAGTCTGCGTCAGCATTTCAAAAGTCTGCGTGCGATCGATTCCGTTTTTTTCGGCGAGCGTGAACGCTTCTCCTAGCGCCTCAATCGCGGCCGCGAGAAGAAAATTTGCACAGAGTTTCACGACGTTTGCCGCGGCCGCGTCTTCGCCGAAATCGAAGGTGCTGCGGCCGATCGCGGCAAGAATCGGTGTGATTCTTTTTTTTGCGGCGGCGGGCCCGGAAACGCAAATCGCAAGTTGCCGCGCCGCCGCGGCCTCCGGTCGACCGAAAACCGGCGATGCAATATACGCGACGTCTAATTTTTCGTGCTGCGCGGCGAGCCTGCGTGCGGTCGCGGGTGCGATGGTGCTCATGGAAATGTGAATTCCGCCGGCGCCCAGGCGTGACACGAAAGAATCGGCGCCGCTGCAAAGCGTTTCCAGCGCGCGATCATCGGAAACCATGGTGACGGCGATGCCGCCCTTGGTTGCAACTTCAGCGGGAGAGGAGACAGATTTCGCGCCGCCGGAGACGAGCGCGGCGGCTTTGGACGCAGTGCGGTTGTAAACCTTCAGTGAAAAGCCGGCGCGCTGAATATTTTCGGCGATGGGCAAACCCATGTTGCCGAGGCCGATCATTCCAATAGATTCACTCATGATGAAAATTCCTCTTGGGAGGAGATACTCGCGAGTGAATCCGACCGCGAAGACTGCCAACTTTGGGGATAAGCTGAATCAGGATGCGGAGTCATAAGAGAACAGGCTAGCAGAAATTGGGCGCGAGAGCATTAGCGGGCAGCGTGGGACGACGTGGTGAAAAGGGACCGAGCAGGATAGCTTATAGATCGGGAGAGATGATGTCCTCGGCTGGCTCTACTGGCTGCAAAGGCCGCTCTGCTTTGAACAGCGGAGCTGCCTTTGCAGTCTAGAGAGCTGAGGGTAAAGACTTCTTAAGCGTTGCGGCGAAGCAGGAAGAATCCCACAATGCCGGTGCCAAGAAGGACGAGCGTTGACGGTTCCGGAGTTTGACCACCGATACCGCCTCCACCCGTTAGGCTGCTCGGAGGGCCTTCGAGCGAGAAGTAAGTACCCGCACCGTTGGCCAAGCCGCCTGTAAAGGTAATGGTCAACGAGGTTCCGCCGCCGCCGAGGGAGAACGTCATGTTTGGCCCTTCGTAACCGTACGTGGTGCTGGAGCAATACGAATCGCCCGTGTACGTGCAAATGCCATCGCCATCAAAGCCGAAGGCACCGCCCGTGCTTGTCAGGGTCATCGAATTCAGCGTTGCGCCGGTGTTGTTCGTAACACCAACTGACGTGTCTTCGATGCCGTCGTAAGCCGGGTTACCCGTCAGCGTCACACCGAACGCTGTGGCCACGCCACCAGTCGCCGACGTCACGTTGATCTCTGCCCCGCAATAAGGTGACGGGGAGCCGGCGTCGGAACCGACACTCGGACAAACGGCCTGAGCCTGGGCAGCGCCTGCGGCCAGTAGCAACAGGCAGCAGCCGAGCACAGGGTAAAGCATCTTCTTCATTGAAATGTTCATAGTTATGAACACCCCCTTAACCATGGCGTTTGCATTTGGAACGCCAAACTACAGATATAAGTAAGCTGCTTATTATCAATGGGATAGATTAGCGCTCAGAAGTATGACAAGAAGGATTAGGCAGCGGAGTGGCAGATTTGTGGAAATAAAATGCACAATTTGTCGGCACAAATTGTCGATTTGGATCGATCGGGGTTGGAAGCGCAAAACGGTTGGATTCAGTCGCCGTGCACATTCGAAAGCCACTTCATGAGCAGTGTGCGGTGTCCGGGTTCGATCTCGGAGAAAGATATTCCCATTCCTACGTTCGGTTTAGAGTGCGCGACTTTGCCGAGGGCGGTGAATTTTGCGTCCATATGGATGATGGTGACGCGGACACTTGCGCCGGCAGGAAAAGGGTTCATGGTGTCGACATAACAGCCGTGGAGGCTCAGGTCGCCGGTACGGGCGTTGATGCGAGTGTCGAGGGCGGATTCAAGGAGCTCGACGGATGCGAAAAAGGGGTGGCGAGGTTCGCGTCTGTGTTCAATGTCCATGTTGGCAGAAACCAGCCTTTCGGCAGAGTTGCGGCAATCTATGCCGGGGAAGCGCGAGAGTCAAGAAGGAACGCGCCAAGGAAGTCATTGGATTTGAAATGCGCATTGGACCGTGGCGCTGACGGTGATTTTGCCGGGCTGGATCGGAGGCGGCAGAGGCGAGGCCGCAGCTTTGTCGCGCGAGAACAGTCCACCATCAAACGGCTTCATCAAGGCCTCCGAGGTGCACGCTCGATTACGATAACCCCGCATATATTCTCGCCGCAAAAGGCGAGAAAAGCGCGCAAGAGAGAGTGATGGGTGCCGAAAACGTCACTTGCGAGCGTACGGCGTGCAACCTTCTGGCCAGGGAATCCGTCCGAGAAAATAGAGGGCTACGGGATATTTGCGCAAGTTTGCGATGCGCAGTTGAGCGGAGGCGATCCATGATGAAGAAAATGCTGAGCAGTGCTGCGATGACGGCGGTGGCGCTAGCTACAGGTTTGTTGCTGACAGCGACGGGGATTGCGAAAGAACCGCAAAAACCCCAGTTGAAGCTGGTGATGTCGCCGGCGTCGACCGTTCCCTCGGCAGACATCGTCAAAAATCTGCAGGAAAAATGCCCCAACGTGACGATTACGCTGAATTCCAAAGAATCCGACTACATGCTCGACGCGCGCGGTTGGCCGGAGCATTACAGGTTCACGTTGTTCCGCAAGGGCGGCCAAGCGGCGTTCGCCACGTCCACGGTGCTTCTCAGCAATGCCGTCAAAGATGTATGTAAGTATGTGAATAATCCCAAGTAAGGCCGGATTTTACGGTTAAAGAGGGGCTTCTAGTCGAGTGCACAGAGGCGCCACTATTTCCACTGCGAAGTATGCCGTCTAAGCCACCAGCATGGAGCATCTGAAACGTGCGGGAAAAGGGATCTTACGCACGGTTGATTTACAGTCCCCGCGAAATAGTACTGTTCTTTATTCCCTTTGAGCGACGCTGTCACGAAGTGGTCCACTGGCACGGCCGAAAAAGCAGTTTGGCGTGCAATTCGAACTTGCAGGACGGCCCAATCTCCTACAAAAAGAGCGGCAAAGGACGCTGCTGCGAAGATCAGAACTCGGCCAATCGTTCGTTTCATCCTAACGCGCTCACAGATGCAAACTTCCGCGCTGGGTCATGGCTGCAAGCGCGCTTCGGCTGCGGCGCGGATTGCGGCGGGAAAGGGGCACGACTTGCGCGTCTGGCGGTCCAGATGCACGGCGGTCAATTCGGAGGTCGCCGCGACTGTACCTTTTTCGATGTTCCGCATCTCGTGCCGGAAGCGGATCACTTTGTCGCGAACCTCCAAGACTTCCGAGCGGATTTCGACCACATCGCCGGCGAAAAGCTCCTGCTGATACGACGTGTTTTGCTGCACGCCGGCCATGCCGCGCTCCTGTTCGCGCAAATAGGAAGGCGTGATGCCCAGTTCGGTGAATAAATTCCACGTGGCTTCGTCGAATTTGCCCGTGTACCACATCACGTTCATGTGACCCATGTGATCGCAGTGCCAGGGATGCACCACGCCTTTGTAAGTGAGAGTTTGCATTGTCGCTCTTCATCGTTCCCAGGATTGGTAATGACCGATGCGCCATGGCCGCCCGCGATGATGCTTCGCGATTTTATCGTGGAGTCCTGCGGTAATCCAGAAGTCGCGCGTCCGGATTGTCCCTCGACTCGCGCAAACTACGCGCTCGCTCAGGACAAGATTTTGCTGCGCTGCCAGGATGCCCTTCGCTGCGCCTGCCTGCCCGTCACACGCCACGGCGGGCAATCGGCAGGCAAGCTCAGGACAAATTTTTTGCTGCGCAAAATTTTGGAGGCGGGGGGAGTCGAACCCCCGTCCGAGAAGCCTTGCCGCCGAAAGACTACATGCTTATCCCGTTCCGGTGCGGCCGTGCCTTGCGGCATTCCGCCGTTCGCCAGCGACGCTCAGAGCGAGCAAGAAACGAAGCCAGCTAGCCCGATGATCTCGCCGGCGCGTTACGGGCCGAAACGCGCCAGCCAGCCCACATTGTGACGCCTCATCCCTCACGCGCGGGCGGCAGGAGGGGAGACGCGCTGCCTAGTTTTTAATTAGGCTGCGTAAGCCAACTGCGTATTGGCAGTTGTGTTGTTTCACCCGATTGCGGGCAGGTGACGCCCGGCATGCCTTCGGGCCGCGCCAGCTTCCGTCGAAACCGTTTCGCCCCCGATACTGACTCTTGTTTATTTTAACATGGGTGGAGCATGGGCGCTCGTTAACGGCCTGGTTGCTTGGAAACGGGGGACTGAGCGTCGAGAGGGACGATGGAAGCGGCGGCTATCCCTGGATGCCGCATTTGTTAAGCGCGGAAAGCGAAGCTCCAGTCCAAAATGGCAGGATGGACGGAGGAAAGGGACTGTTCGCAGAGCGGGCGCGGCGGCATAGAATGGGCGAAGCCGCGCGGCGAAGGATTTTGCGAGGAAGGCGATGAGAATTTATGGCTGAAGCGATAGCGAAGGAAATGACTGTTGAGCCGGTGACGCTCGAAGGGCGGCACGTGCGGCTGGAGCCGCTTTCGCGGGCGCATCATGTGGCGCTCACGGCGGTTGGACTCGACGAAGAATTGTGGCAATGGATTCCGACGGCCGTGCGGACGGCGGAAGAAATGGCGGCGTATGTTGATGCGGCGCTGACAGAGCAGGCGCGTGGGGTGTCGCTGCCGTTCGCGATTATAGAGAAAAAATCGGGCCGAACGATTGGGTCGACGCGTTACGCGAACATCGAGCGCATGCATCGGCGCGTGGAGATTGGGTGGACGTGGATCGCGAAGCCGTGGCAACGTACGGCGGTGAACACAGAGTGCAAGTACCTGTTGTTGCGGCACGCGTTCGAAACGTTCGGTTGCATCCGCGTAGAGTTGAAAACCGATTCGCTCAATGAAAAATCGCGCAACGCGATTTTGAGAATCGGCGCGCGGCAGGAAGGCGTATTCCGCAATCATATGATTACCGCCAGCGGAAGAATTCGGCATTCCGTTTATTTCAGCATTGTCGATTCAGAATGGCCCGAGGTGAGAGCACGCCTCGAACAGAGACTCGGCACCTGACTGATTTTCCCGCCTGACAAAATGCGCCGCGAAGCGGAAGATACCGCGAAATCGCGGGTTGAAATGGGTGTTTCCCGCGGTATGATGCGCGATTGAGCTCGCGCTGGCGCGCCGAGATGCACGCGAGTATACGGCGTGAGCGATTCGCGAGGAATTGCACGATTCGGCTTTGGATGAACCGATCCCCAATTTATTTCGCTGATAGAAGGAGATTGCCAATGACTGGATTGCGTTATCGATTTGCGTCATTTGTTGTGGTGATTTTCATGCTGGCCGCGCCGGCGGTGTTTGCGCAGGCCGGAACGATTCAATTGACCGTGGATGCGACCGAGGTGCCGATGGGCATCGTGAAAACGCACATGGTGATGCCGGTGCACGCGGGGCCGCTGACGCTCTACTACCCGAAGTGGATTCCGGGGGAGCACGGGCCGGATGGGCCGGTCTCGAACGTTACCGGGCTGAAATTCAGCGCGAACGGGAAAACGATTCCGTGGCAGCGCGATTTGCTGGACGTGTTCACGTTTCATGTGGACGTGCCCGAGGGCGTGGAGCATCTGGACGCGGATTTCGAATACATCGAGCCGAGCGGCGGAGGATTCGCGACGGGCGCGCCTTCGTCGAGCGACAAGCTGGTGGTGATTAGCTGGAACCAAAATGTGCTGTATCCGGCGGGACAGCCGGCGAATGAAATTATGTACCACGCGCGATTGAAGGTGCCGAGCGGATGGAAGTACGGAACGCCGCTACCGGTGGAGCGGGCGTCGGAAGATGAAATTGCGTTCCAGCCCGTGGCGCTGGACCGGCTGGTGGATTCGCCCGTGATCGCCGGGGAATATTACCGGGCGGTTGACATCACGCCGCCGGGCGAGCCGATTCATCACGAGCTCGACTTGGTGGCGGACAGCGCGGAAGCGTTGAATATCAGCCCTGATGCAGTGCAAAAAATGACGAACTTAGTGGCGGAGTCGGGGAAGCTTTTCGGGACGCGGCACTATCGCGATTATCATTTTTTGCTGACGTTGAGCGATCACGTGGCGCATTTTGGGCTGGAGCATCATGAATGCAACGACAGCCGGCTACCAGAGCGTACGCTGATTGGGCCGAACGCGGAGATGTCGCTCGGCGGACTGCTCTCACATGAATTCATGCATTCCTGGAACGGAAAGTTCCGGCGTCCAGCGGATTTGGCCACGCCGGAATACGAGACGCCGATGCAGGATGACTTGCTGTGGGTCTATGAAGGTTTGACGGACTACTTAGGACCAATGCTCGCGGCGCGCAGCGGCCTATGGACGCCGGAGCAATACCGCGAATACCTGGCGAGCATCGCGGCGGATCTCGGGCCGGGGCGGCCGGGGCGCACGTGGCGTGACCTGCAAGATACAGCAACGGGCGTGCCGGGCGTGCGCGGCGGGCGCGGCTGGGGGAACTGGAAACGCGGAACGGATTATTATCCGGAAGGCGATCTACTATGGCTGGAAGTGGCGACGATTATCCATCAGCAAAGCAATGGGACGAAATCAATCGATGACTTTTGCCATTTGTTCCATGGCGGCCCAAACAACGGGCCGGAGCTGAAAACATACACGTTCGACGACGTCGTGGCGGCGCTGAATCAGATTGCGCCATACGATTGGGCGAAGTTTTTGCACGAGCGGCTGACATCGCTTTCGCCTGACTCGCCTACGGGCGGGATCGAAAATGGCGGATGGAAGGTGGAGTACTCAAGCCAGCCGCCGGAGGCAGGTCTGCGCGGAGGGAATCCCGGCGACACGTATTCGATTGGCCTTGCCTTAGAAGCCGATGGGACGGTGGGCGATTCGATCGTCGGTCGGGCCGGCGTACAAGGCGGGAATTACGGCGGGGATGAAAATCGCGGGCGTGAATGGCCGCGTGTTCACGCGCGAATTGCTGGACGATGCGGTCAAAGCGAGCAAGGATAATTCAGAGCCGATACAGTTGCTGGTGATCAATGACGATTATTACGAAACGGTGAAGGTCGATTATCACGGCGGCGAGCGATATCCTCACCTCGTGAGAGACTCCAGCAAGCCGGATTATCTGGATGAGCTGATCAAGCCGCGGGCGGGGCAAAGCTAGCGCCAAGATCGAACACCCGAAGCCCGAAGCAAGAAGGCGGCTCGATCCCGAGCCGCCTAAAGTCTGAAAAACGAAAGACAATAGACAGGCGGAGTATCCCGGTTGGTTTGCGCCCAGCGGTCAACTATCGTGAGTAAGGAACCCGGCGCAGGAATGCGTGTTGACACTTTTTGGCCGCGTTTCCATAATCGCGGACGGGATATCCTCACGCATGAGCGATGCGCAAAAAGCCCGGGAACGCGCGTTGGAGGCGGCGGTTTCGCGCGCGGTGCGCGACAATCTGCTGCCGCTGCAGAAGACGCTTGAAGAGTTGCAGCAGGCCTTTGCCGACTTAGTGTCGGCGTGCTCCTCGGGGCGGCCAACGAATACATTGCCTTCGATGCTGAGGGCGCAGGCGATTTCCACCTCACTGTCGGCGAGCCTTTCGGTGCTCTCGGATTTCATTGCGAAAGCGATGAAGAGCCGGGACCGCGAGCTGGATGAGGAAGAAGACGCGGAGGACGTGCGGGCGATCGGCGCGACGGAAGCACAACCCGCGCCACATCGGAAGTTGCAGCCTCCTGAAATTCCCATCCCCATGGCGCAGGCGGATGCGCCCGCTGCCGAAGTCGAAGAAGAAACGATTTACGTTCACGAGCCAGCGCTTGAAGAAGAGCCGGCTACAGCAAAAGGAATTGCAGCTGAAAAAGAAACTGAGGCTACAGCTGAGGAGGAACCCGCATCCGAACCTGTAGCCGCGCCGGAACCGGAGCCGGTTGCGTTTCGCGTCGGCGACTTGCCGGCTGCCGAGCAGGAGATGCACAAGCGCGCGAACCGTGTGGCGAAGGTTTCCATGCAGGACATCAAGATGCTGAAGCCGGAAGACGTGCGCAAAGGGCAGGAGCACAAAGACATTTGCGTGCGGCTTCGCGGTGAACTCGACAAGGCCCGAAAAGAATATGATCGCCGCTTTCAAAAAATCCTGGATCAGCCGGTCGATTATTTTCATCATTGGATGGTGGAAATTTTGGGCGGAGGCGATCCGAAAACCCTCGGAGAATATCCCTATCCCTCGCCGGTGCTGCGCCGCTAATTCGCGTTCGATGAACCTGACAAAAAGGATTCCGCATCCTGGTTGCGTGGTGGTAGCTGCGTTGTGGGTGATCGTGTTCCTCTGCATGGCGCCGCGCGGTTTTGGGCAGCAGGCAGCCGGACTGAAAGCCAGCGCGAGGCAGAAAGCCGTCGCAAAGCGCCCAGCTCCTACTCAAACAGCGCAGGGATCGCGATTCGCCACGGAAGCGAAGCAACTTACTTCGTATGCGAGGGCACTGAAGAAAGAAAGAGAGCCAGGGCCAGCTTACCGGGGACTTGCCGCGTTCGCGACGCAACATGCCAAAGAAGAGTTGGGGGCGCGCGCAGCGCTGGCGCTCGGCCGTTTCGATTACGACGACGGACGCTACGCCGAGGCTCGGAAATGGCTCGACCGTGCCAAAGCGGAGGCGCTGCTCGGAGACTACGTCTTGTTTTGGAGCGCGCAGATCGACCGCAATTTGAACAACAACGCGGCCGCGCTCGACCAACTGGAAGATTTGCGGAGCAAGTATCCGCAGAGCGTGATTGGCGACCTTGTGCTGCAGGCGCTGGCGGAGACGGCCATCGCCATGAACGAGCCGCAGCAGGCGCTCGATGCGCTGGCCACGGCGAAGGACGCGAACACGAATCCCGATCTATTGTTTCTGCGCGCGCAGGCGCACGAGCAAGCAGGCGACAAGATCGCGGCCGCGGGGGAATATCTCACCGTTTACGATCACTATCCGCTGAGCACGCAGGCGGAAGAGGCGGGCCAGAAAGCGACGTATCTCGCGGGTGTGCTGGGCACGGCGTTTCCGAAGCCGATGGCGGCGGACATGCTGGAGCGGGCGGACATACTTTTCGGGGCGCATCAATGGCAGCAGGCAATTACCGCGTACGGCAGCGTGCTGGCGGTTGATGGCCCGGATGACGAGCAGGCACAGGTGCGCGCGGCGGACTGCCGCGTGCAGCTTGGCGCCGCTCCAACGGAGTTGGCAGCCGTGCAATTGCAGGAGCCGGACGCCGAAGTGGAGAGGGACTACTATCTCTTGCAGGCGTATTGGACGCTTCAGGACGAGACGGGAATCCTTGGCGCGTTGGCGAAGGCGCAGGCCACGGCTCCGGCGAGTGCATGGGTGGAACGCACGCTATTCGCGACCGGGAATTTTTACTGGGTGAAACTGGATCGCGACAAAGCGACAATTTATTATCAGCAGGTGGTAGACAAGTTCCCGGGGACCGATGACGCGATCAATGCGCAATGGCGCGTGGCGTGGGCCGCGTACATGGGCCATCGCGATGATGCGGGCGTGCTGATTCAGAAATTCTTGCGCGATCATCCGCAGTCGGGATACACGCCGGACGCGCTTTATTGGCTGGGCAGATTGGCGCAGCAGGCGAGACAGGCGGCGGACGCGCGGTCGTATTTCGAGAAGTTACGCGAGCGGTTCCCGAACAATTATTTTGCCATGCACGCGGACGCACAACTTCGCGCCCTCGGCAAAGGGCCAAGCGCGTGGCTGCCGATTCTCGATGAAATTCAGCCGCTGCCGCCGCCTCCAGCGGTGAGCGCGCAGGAACCGGCCGAGGCGCTGGCGTGGGTGCAGCGTGCGACAGCGCTCGAAACAATCGCGGACGACGATGATGCGCAACTCGAGCTGCAAGCGGCTTACAACGCAACGCGCGCGGCGCCGCTGCAGTTTGCAATCGCGCGCGCGGCGACGAATGCGGAGCATTACGGCGGAGCGATTGTCGCGATCCGGACCGTGTATCCGGCGCTCAGTTCGCATTTACTTGAAGAGGAGCCGCACGAGGCGTGGATGCTCGCCTTTCCGCTGCCATACGCCGCGCCGATCCGAAGCGACGCTCGGCGAGCGCGGCTGGATCCAATGATCGTCGCCGGGCTGATTCATCAGGAGTCGGCGTTTGAGAAAGACGCGCACTCGAGCGCGAATGCATTTGGCTTGATGCAATTGATCGCCCCGACGGCGCACCAATATGCGCATCAACTTCGCATGCGCTATTCGGAGGAGCGGTTGTTCGATCCGGCGTACAATTTGCGGCTGGGGACGGTTTATTTGGGTGATTTAGAGAAGAGTTTTCACAGCGCGGAAGCGGCGCTGGCGGCGTACAATGCGGGAGAAGACCGCGTGACGCTGTGGCAGACAGGCCAAACGTATTCGGAGCTGCCGGAATTCGTGGAGTCGATTCCTTTTACGCAGACGCGAGAGTATGTTGAAATCGTGACGCGCAACGCAGCCATCTATCACGAGCTTTACGGAGGCAAGCGATGAATCCGGCGGCAGCAGGCTCGGCGACAATGGACGCGCGGCTTTCGGCGAAGGCCGCGCAATTCACCGAATCGGTGATTCGCGAAATGACGCGGCTGGCGCTGGCGCACAACGCGGTGAATCTGTCGCAGGGATTTCCGGACTTCGGCGCTCCGGAAGAGATCAAGGCCGCGGCGCGAGATGCGATTGCGCGGGACGTGAACCAATACGCGATCACATGGGGCGCGAAATCGCTGCGCAACGCGATTGCGGAGAAATTCGAGCGGCAGCACGGAATCGCGATCGACCCGGAACGCGAAATCACGGTTTGCTGCGGTTCCACCGAAGCGATGATGGCGGCGATGATGGCCATCATCAATCCAGGCGACGAAGTGGTGGTGTTCGAGCCGTTCTACGAGAATTATGGGCCGGATGCGATTCTGAGCGGGGCGAAGCCGCGTTTCGTGCGGCTGCGCGCGCCAGAGTGGACATTCGATTCGAATGAGCTTTCCCGCGCATTTTCGAGCAAGACGAAAGCGATCATTCTCAATACTCCGAACAATCCGACAGGGAAAGTTTTCACGCGGCAAGAATTCGAGACGATTCGCGATTTATGCGCGCGGCATGATGCATTCTTGATCACCGATGAAATTTACGAACACATGCTGTACGACGGAGCGAAGCACATCGCGGGCGCGACGATCGAGGGAATGCGCGAGCGCACGATCACGATCAACGCGCTTTCGAAGACGTACAGCGTCACGGGATGGCGCGTGGGCTGGGCGATTGCGCCGCCAGCCGTGAGCTCAGCGATTCGCAAAGTGCACGACTTTCTGACCGTCGGCGCGGCTGCGCCTTTGCAGGAAGCGGGCGCGGTGGCGCTGCGCATGCCGGATTCGTATTACGCTCAACTGGCGAGCGATTATCTGGTGCGGCGGGACCGGCTGCTCGGGATTTTGGGCGATGCGGGGTTCAAGTGCTTTAAGCCGCGCGGCGCGTATTACATCATGACGGACATTTCGAATTTCGGATTCGCGAACGACGTGGAGTTCGCGCGCTATCTGGTGAAGGAAATCGGCGTGGCGGCGGTGCCAGGTTCGAGTTTCTATCACAACGCTGCCGACGGCGCGCAACAGCTCCGGTTTACGTTCTGCAAGAAGGAAGCGACGCTGGCTGAGGCTGCGAAGAGGCTGGCAAAGCTGCGTCCTTCATGACGATCGAGAAAACCCGCTCGCGCTTTCGCGGCTTCATCTTGCTGGTCACACAGAAATAGCGTAAGGAAATATCCATCGGAAATAAAAAGGTCTTGGCGTGCCCAGATAAGAGCGGGGTGAGAAGCAGGTCGGTTGCCCTGTGGTGGTCGCTTCCCACCCCCTGAGTGGTGCGCTTAATATCTTGGAATGGGGAAATGGTGAAAAGGTTTTCCGGTTCCGTAAAAAAGTTTTGGCTGCGCGAAGACAGCCATAGCCACGTTCAGTTCTCAGGGATGAAACTTTTCACCCTTTGCGAGCATTTGAAGGATTGCCTTCATGCGCTTCTCGCGCGTCTCGGACTTTTTAGCGGTTTGAAGGCGCCAGGCGATTGCATATGTATTCGCTTTGGTCAAATTCTTGAAAAATATTTCCGCTTTTTTGTTTTTCGCGAGCTGCTGGAGAAAATCCTTTGGGAGTTGCATGTTGCTCGGCGAGTCGTAAGCTGTATCCCAGCGGCCGTCGGCTTTGGCAGCTTCCACCTGATGCAGGCCGGCCGGTTTCATCTTGCGCGCTTTGGTGAGGCGCGCAACGTGGTCGATATTCTTCTTTGACCAGATGCTTTTCGGCCGGCGTGGCGTGAATTTTTGCAGCCAGGACTTGTCGTCATGCTTTTGGAGCTGGCCATCAATCCAGCCATAGCAAAGGGCTTCGTCCAAAGCCTCGTCGTGGGTAACGGAAACGACGCCGGAACCTTTCTTGTAAAAGCGCAGCCAGATGCCGCTCGAAGCGGCATGGTGCCTGGCGAGCCACGTTTCCCATGCGGCGGCCGATTCAAACGAAATGATCTCAAGGCTTGTTGAGATGCTCATGGGCGCACTGTTCGTTTAGCGGGCATAATTGCTTTCTGAGTGCTTTGTGCCATGCGGCATTAGATTGACATGAACCGTCCGACGGCAGCAAGTGAAGCCACGTAAACGCCCAGGCAAAACGGCCAGCCCTCCAGGCGATGTCCAGGTCCGCATCTTTTGTCGAAGCAAAAGACAGGCACATTACGCCGATCGATTTTCAAATTAAAGTTGCAGAAGTAAATCCTTTCAGGTCTCGACTTTTGTCTTTCACTAAAGGCCTTGCACGGAAAGGAGTTCTTGCCGGAGGTGGCGGAGTTACGAATAGAAAACCGCGCAGGAGATTGCTGGAATTCTCGATTACAAATGCGAGGCTTGGGGCATCTAAAAAACACTGAATGGGAATTTGAAATTGAGTGCCGCAGCCGATGGGGCAATTGATTGCGGATAAGATTGTCATCAACTTCTGACATGCATTTTGCGGAGACGCACTTATAACTCTCTTGAAGGAGCCTAGACGGAATGCGAAAAGACGTTGTGCAAGCGGCAAATTCGCATCAATCCTTATTATTTCTTGCGCTGTTCACCATCCTCGGAATGTTTTGTGCGGTCCGGGTCGTGCGAGCCGACTCGGCGCCGTTCGATTTGGTGGGACCGCGAGTGGAAATGACGGTGACACGTGGCGGCAAGACGCTGCCTATTTCCAGCGTGGCGAATTTTCAGCAAGGCGACAAACTCTGGATTCACACAGATTTTCCCGGAAACCAATCGGTACATTACGTGCTGATCGTGGCATTTCTGCAAGGACCGACAAACCCGCCGCCGGAAAACTGGTTCACGCGGGTCGATACATGGACCAAACAAGCGCGACAGGAAGGAATCGAGGTCACGATACCTCAGGACGCGCGGCAGGCTTTGCTATTCTTAGCGCCGGAAACCGGCGGGGACTTCAGCACGGTGCGCTCGACCGTGCGCGGAAGACCGGGGGTATTCGTAAGGGCTTCGCAGGATTTGGATCAAGCGAGCCTGGACCGCACGCGCGTCGACAAATTTCTGGAAGAGATCCGAAAAACATCAAATACCGATCCGGGTGAGTTGCACGCGCGGACTCTTGCTCTGGCCAAGACCTTGCGACTTAGCGTAGATCAGGATTGCTTCGATAAGCCGATCGAACAGCAGTCCTCGTGCCTTACGACGAATACGGATCAGCTCGTGCTGGATGACGGGCCGAGTCAGTCACGCATGGCGGCTTTGACTTCGGGGCCATCTTCCGACTTGATTGGAGCGGTAAGCAATACACCGGCAGCGGGAGCGGGATACTACAGCGCCTACGTCGGCTCCGCGATGGATATTGCGCGATTGCTGACGAATCTGCGCACGGCCAAGTTCCAATATATTCCGGCGCTGGCATCCCCCGAGCAAGACCGGCTCAACTTGAGGCTGAATGCTCCGCCGTCGTTTCACAATCCGAAATCGGTGCTCGTGGTTGGCTTGCCGGCGGTGGAAGCGTCGCAATTGCCTGTGTTGCGACCGGAAAATTCGAAAGAGATTTTCTGCTTGCAAGCGGCACCGCTCGTGCTGCCTGTGGATGGGGCGCCGCTGGTGTTTTCCGCGGGAATCGCACATGACTTTGAACTGCGCATTCAGGAGAAATCCGGAAGCGTCATTAATCTGCCCGCGACGCCCGATGCCGCACGCGGCGGATTTGTGGTCGACACGCGCACGCTGAAATTGAACGAGCTGAGCCCTGACCTTAGCGGGGCGCTTCATGGGTTCTGGGGTTTCCAGCCATATGACGGGCCTGTATTTCAGTTTCACAACTCTCAACCGGGCAAATGGACGATTTCCGCCTCGGACACCAACGCGCTGATCGTGGGCCGCAAAGATACGATCCATATAAAGGCAGGCTGCGCTGCGTGCGTCGAGCAAGTGACCGTTCAGGATGAAAAAGGAACCGACTTGAACGCGACCTGGAAAGCCAAGGGGCCGGATGAGCTCGAAGTGGAAATCCCCCTCATGGACGAGCCGGCGGGCGAAGTGAAATTGAAAGTGAAGCAATTCGGCCTGGCCAAGCCCGATATATTTACGCTGCACACTTTTGCCGAAGCGGCGCGCTTGGATGGCTTCACATTCAACGCAGGCGACAGCGAGGGAGTGCTAACCGGAACGCGGCTCGATGAAGTGGAAAGCTTCGAGTTGAACGGCGTTCACTTCACGCCCGCGAAATTGTCGCGCGTGAAGGAAGAAGATGCGCTCGAGCTTTCGGCGTCGAGCGCCGCCGCAACCGCCGCCCTGCAACCCGAAGAAACGCTGGTGGCACACGCCGCGCTGAAGGATGGGCGCGTACTGGATTTGCCGATGACCGTGGAACCACCACGGCCGAAGATTGCGTTAGTGAGCAAAAGCGTGCAGCCAGGCGCCGTTCCATTCTCGGTCCACCTCGGAAACGGCGATGAACTGCCACAGGACGGGCGGCTGTCGCTCTTCCTTAAGTCGGAAGTGCCAAGCAAGTTTCCGCGAACTGAAAAAATCGAGGTCGCGACGGCCGATGATTCGTTTGATGTGTTGCTAGGCGTTACGGCCGGCGATCTGGTCCTGGAGGATTCGGAAAGCGTGCTGGCGGTTTTCGATCCGCTGAAGGATTTCGGGGCGTCAGCGTTCGGCCCGCTTCAATTTCGCGCCGTGGATGCGAATGGCTCAAAGGGAGATTGGCAAGCGCTGGCGAATCTGGTGAGGATCCCGACGCTGAAAGATGTTCACTGTCCGGACGCACCGGACAAGCAGTGCACGCTGAGCGGCTCGAATTTGTTCTTGCTGGATTCCGTGGCGTCAGACCCGGAATTCAAGAACATGGTTTCGGTCCCAGCGGGATACGTGGACGCGACATTGAACGTGCCACGACCCAGCGGGACGCTGCTCTACATCAAACTGCGCGACGATCCCGCTATGGTGGACACGGTGGCGCTGCCTGTGCTCCCTATTCCAGACGCGCAGTAAGCGCCACGGCGCGATTGCATTGCGGGATGCGACCAGCGGCGCGCACGCATCCTGCATCGACGGATGATTTGAGCGGCGTGCCCCGCTTTCGATTCAGGGCAGCTTATTCGCCGCCTCTATAGCCGCGTCGAGTTTCTGTTCGCCTGCCTTTGCTTCTTGATCCAGTTGCTCGAAGACGGCATGCTGCGCCGCCGTGGGCCGCGCGTAAGCGAGGTCTATGTCGGCGGCGAGATACGCCAGGTAACTGCGGAGCTTCGTCTCGTGAAGCAGGCTGCCCTCGCTGGACTTGATATCCAACTGCACGAGATTGCCGATTTCGCGATCGAGGTCAGCCGCTGCGCTTGCGTGACCGTTAGAGACAAGCTTTTCGCGCACGGCGATGGCCCTATTGATGTCTTTATTTAGGGCATCGAGCGCAGTGTGGATTTTCAGCTGAAGCGCCAGGCGAGCCGCGAGATCATCCGAGCTTGCACCGAGGCGCGGATCGAGCTCGGCCGTGAAATCTGCCTTGGTCTGTTGGCCGCCGAAGTCGAGCACCACCGAATAAGTGCCGGGCACGACGGTGGGTCCGTCGACTGTGTCATCCAATCCCCCCGCCGCAACCGGCGGCTCGAAACCCTTTACTTCAGTAGCGTCGGGATAGCGCAGGTTCCAATGGAAGCTATTCATACCGGGCTCGATCGCGGTGAGCCTTTCTTCCTGCTCCCGTTTTTGCTGGTCCGGAGGCATTTCGCTCATTTCTTCGCTGCTCGGCTGTCTTCGTCGCTTGAGATGAAGATCGAAGCTGCGAACTAATTGCCCCTGCGCGTCGGTGAACTCGAGCTTCACCGGAGTCTTGCCATCGTAGCTCGCGGGAATGTTGAAAAACACAGTGGCGCCGAAAGACGGATTCTCTCCCGCATCGTTCTGCTTGAACTCAGGGTCTCCACCGCCATAAGCGTGGGTGAGCCATGCCTGTTGCGGTGCGAAGAGGAAGGCAGAGTCCGGCTCTACCGCTGGGCTCTTGGTCATTTGCTCAAGAACGGAGAGATTGTCGAGGACCCAGAAGGAGCGGCCATGCGTGGCGATTACCACCTGGTTTTGCTGTGTGTTGATGGCGATGTCGCGCACCTGCACGGTAGGCAAGTTGAGTGCGAGTGGCTGCCAGTGCGCGCCTGCATCAAAACTGACGTCAATGGTGTTCTTCGTGCCGAGGAAAAGTAGATCCGGATCATTCGGGTCCTGCCGAAGGTCGAAGACGTAGGTGTCGTCGGCAATGCCCTCGGTGATGGACGTCCAGTGCTTGCCGAAGTCGTCCGTCTTGAAGACATAAGGCTTGAAGTCGTCCCACATGTAACGCCGGGCAGCGAGATATGCGGTGCCCGCCGATGAATAAGAAGGCTGGATGGAGTTGATCCAGGAATGGTCGGGCAAATCCGGCGGATTTACAGCCTGCCAACTGCTGCCGCCGTCGGTCGTGACGTGGACGAGGCCGTCATCCGAGCCGGCCCAGATGGCATTGTTGTCGCGCGGCGAAACGGCCAATGCCGAAATCCCCGGATACACTTCCGCGCTTGAGTGATCGAGGTCGATGGGCCCGCCGCTGGGAGCTTCGGTGCTCGGCTCATTGCGCGTGAGATCTGGACTGATTTCGCGCCACGTCTTGCCGTAATCGTCGCTCCTCAGCACGCATTGGGCGCCGATTAGCAACTCCTTCGGGTCAGTGGGCGAAAAAAGGATTGGGTGCGTCCAACCGAAACGATACTTGAGTTCATTTGACGCCGCGCCTTCCTGGTAGTTCGGCCACGGACTCGCACTTTCGTACTGGCCAGTAGCCAGATTGTATCTGAGGAAAATGCTGTAGTAGCCGCTGCCATAGGTGATGTTGGGATCGCCGGGCTGCGGCACGGAATAAGTGCTCTCTCCGTAGGCTACGCGTTGCCAGGCGCTGAGCGGAACTGAACCGCCACTGTCCGCGCTCGGGCCCTCGAAGGAACCCTCATCCTGTTGCGCGCCGTAGATGTGAAACGGAAACTGATCGTCGACATTCACGTGATAGAACTGGCCCGTGGGTTGATTATGTTCCGTGCTCCAGGTCTTGCCTGCGTCTGTCGAGACCGTCGCGCCGCCGTCGTTTCCCTCGAGAAGGATTTTTGAGTTGTCAGGGTTGATCCACACAACATGGTTATCGCCGTGTGGCGTTCTTAGTTTTGTGAAAATCTTGCCGCCATCGCGCGAGACCCACAGCGCATCGACTTCGGGCACGTAGACAGTGTTGACGTCCTTAGGATCGACGAAGATGCTCATGTAGTAAAACGCGCGCTGGCGCAATTTCATTTCGTCATTCACGCGCTTCCAGGTCTTGCCTCCGTCGTTTGAGCGGAAAACGCCGCCCGCCTTTGCCTGCAAAATCGCATAAACCACGTTTGGATTTGCCGCGGAAACGCCCACTCCAATGCGACCCAGCAGTCCTTGAGGCAAGCCTTCATTGCGCGTGATGTTCGTCCAGTGCGCGCCGCCATCGGTGCTCTTGTAGAGGCCGCTCCCCGGGCCGCCGCTCGAAAGAGAATAAGGAGTGCGAATAGCCTGCCACATTGCGGCATAGAGAATGCTCGGATCGTTCGGTTCCATCACGAGATTGATCGCACCGGTCTCGTCATTGACGAACAAGACCTTGTTCCAAGTCTTGCCGCCATCGGTGGACTTGAACACGCCGCGGTCCGGATCCGGTTTGAATACGTGTCCCATCGATGAGGCATAGACGACGTCCGCATTCTTCGGGTCCACGACGATGTCGCTGATGGTGTGCGTGTCGCGGAGCCCCATGTAATGCCAGGTCTTGCCAGCGTCCGTGGATTTGAAAATGCCATCCCCCGGGATCATGTCGTTGCGAATGTCGCTTTCACCCATGCCCGCATAGAGGATTTTGGGGTCGGAGGGCGCCACGGCAATCGCGCCAACGCTCGGGCTGGAACTCGGCAGCGTGCCGTCAGAGATGTTCTTCCATGTTAGACCGTAGTCCGTGCTTTTCCAGATGCCGCCGCCCACGGTGCCCATATAAAAGAGATTGGCGTCCCCGGGAACGCCGGTTACGGTCACGCAGCGGCCGCCAATATAAGGACCGACGCTTCGCCATTGAAGTTTGCTCAGGAGCTTTTGCGTGGAAACCGGAGTCGCAGCCGCGACAGAGGCTAACGCAAGCAATGCCGCAACAAGCGCGGAACCAACTAAGGCGCAAGGCCGGAGTTTGCCGGGTTTCTTGATTTGCGAAAAAAAGATGATGAGGATATTCATGCTGATTGCCTCCGCGTTGAAATCTATTCACTCGTGCCCATCTGGTCAAGCTCAAATCTTTATTTCACCGCGTGACAGCTGGTGCGATCACTTTTCATCGCGGAGCCGAAGGAAGATTTCAGAATAAGTTTCGCGCGCTTTGTGCGATTTGCCTTCGCGTCATGCGAATGGGTCGAAAGAATCGTTCTGCGCCGGAATCGTCACGGGCCAGTGAAGTTTTTCCTGCACGGTGCCGCGAAAGGATTGCGCGGCCGTAGGTTCGCCATGCACAAGGAAAATTTGTTTGGGAGGCGCGGTGAAGCCGGAAAGCCAGCGAACGAGCTCGCCGCGGTCGCCATGAGCGGAGAACTGGCTGACTTCCTGAATCTCGGCGCGGACGGGAATTTGGTCTCCATGAATACGCGCAACCTTCGCGCCTTCGAGCAACTGGCGGCCGAGCGTGCCTTCCGCCTGGTAGCCGGCAAGAATCACGACGTTGCGGGCGTCGGGCAGCCTCTGCGCGAGATGATGGAGGATGCGGCCGCCGGTGCACATGCCGCTGGCGGAAATAATGAGGCAGGGCGAATTAACGCTATTGATTTTCTTGGAGTCCTGGACGGCGCGGGTCATGTGAACTTCATGCGTGTTAAGTGGGTCGTGATTTCCGGTCTGCTCGAGCTGCGTGAATTGCAGGCTGTGATCCTCTTTGTGGCGGACATACAAATTGGTGACGCTGATGGCCATGGGGCTGTCGACGAAAGTGGGCAGGCGCGGAATCCGCTGACGCTCCTCGAGTTGGCGGAAGATGTACATCAGCGTCTGCGTGCGGCCGACGGCGAAAGCGGGAATCACGATTACGCCGCCCCGCTTCACCACGCGATTCACGATGTCGGCGATCGCGTCATAAGGAGAAGTTGTCGGATGATCGCGGTCGCCGTATGTCGATTCGCAGAGGATGTAATCGGCCTTCGCGATCGGCGAAGGATCATTGAGGATGGGCTGGTTGTAACGGCCAACGTCACCGGAAAAAACAACGACAGAGGATTTGCCGTTTTCGGTGATAGTGATTTGCAGCGAAGACGAGCCGAGAATGTGGCCGGCGTCGAAGGGTTTGACGGTGAATTGCGGGCTGACCGTGAATGGATCCTTGCGAGGAATTTCCTGAAAGCGCGTGAGCGCCTGCTGCGCATCGGCGACGGCATATAGAGGAAGCGCCGGCTTGTGCCGGGAGTAGCCCTTTTTCGTCGCGTATTGCGCGTCTTCTTCCTGGAGGTGCGCTGAATCGGTGAGCAGGAGCTCGCAAAGTTCGTGCGTCGCGGCGTTGGCGTAAATCGGGCCGCGAAAACCGTCGCGGACGATGCGCGGCAGGTATCCGGTGTGATCGATGTGCGCGTGAGTCAGAACGATCCAGTCGATGCTTGCGGGATCGATCGGTAGTGCGTCCCAATTGCGCTGCTTCAGTTCTCGCGAGCCTTGAAAGAGGCCGCAATCGACGAGCAAACGCTTGCCGCCCGCTTCGACGAGATATTTTGAGCCTGTGACCGCCCCGACAGCGCCGAGAAAAGTAATTTTGGCCATAGGACGGGCATTTTATGCTGAAAGCGCCGCGGTCACAGATAAATTTTGCGCAGGAAAATTTCGAGAGATATAAAGGCTTGACCGATGTGCGGGCGTGGAATACGCTTCGCGCGCATTTTGTTGCGACTCCCTGTGGCGGAAGGATGGATGAAACTTAGGCTCGCTGCGCTCCTGCTTTTGCTGGCTGCTCCGGCCGTATTCGCGCAAAACCTGACTTCGGAGTCGTTGACGAATGGAGCGGTCGAAATCGAACCGCTCATCGACGGCGGCTCGGGCGCGGGGCATTCCACAAATACCCAGTTCCTGATTGCCGGTGTGCGAATCGGGAAGGTTCTGACCGGCGATCATCTTCACGGCTGGGCGCGTGGAAACTTCGAGTATGCGGGGGATGCTCTTCCTCTGTACCTGGTGATGCAGCCGGGCGGAACGGTCTACGGCGGAAGCTTTAAGCCCATCATTCTCGAATGGAACTTCACAAGCCATCGCAAGTTCACGCCATATGCGCAGATCGCTGGCGGCGTGCTCTTCACGACCTCCAACGTGCCTCCGGGAAACACTTCCGCGGTGAATTTCACGCCACAAGGCGCGTTTGGTTTCCGCATTTTTACGCGGTCGAAGCACTCGTGGGATATCGAGATTCAGGGCGTCCACCATTCGAACGCGAGTCTGGGAACGTTCAACCCCGGATTAAACGGCAGCGTGATGTTCGCGGTCGGGTATAGCTGGTTCAAATAGGCGGTCTTCGAGACGCGCAATTTTTGTTGTAACCGATTCCGCGTCCCTGCCGTTCCACCGACTAGTGCGAAGTCACTCAATTGAGTTTGCCAATCGAAATCAACCGGCACTAAGATTTGCCATCCGTAAGGAGAGTCCCGTGAAAAAAATCAGCGAGCGGTTGTTCGGTCTTGCGGCGGTGTTGCTATGCGCAGTCGTAGTTGCGGCGGCGCCGAAGCCGAAGAAAGCCGCGCCAGCGGCAGTGCCGACTCCAGATTCTATTTTCGGCTTCGCCCCCGGAGCGGATTATCATCTGGCCGACTTCGAGCAGATGACGAAGTATTACCAGGCGCTTGCGGCGGCGAGTCCGCGCATCCGGCTGCAAAATATCGGGCCGACCGGGTATGGACGCCAGATGTTCATCGCCATCATTTCCAGCGAGGAAAATCTTCGCGAGCTGGATCATTACCGCTCGATTGTGCAGCAGCTCGCCACGGGAAAGCTCGACGAAGCCACCGCGCATAAACTGGCGGATGAAGGCAAGGCTGTCGTCTGGATTGACGGCGGGTTGCACGCGACGGAAGTGGCCGGAGCGCAACAATCGCCCGAACTGGCGTATCGCGTGGTCAGCGAAGAGACGCCGGAGATGCAGCGCATTCGCGATAACGTCATTCTGGTGCAGTGCCCGGTGATCAATCCCGATGGTCTCGATATCGTGGCGCACTGGTACGAGAAGAACGTGAACACGCAATACGAGCTTGCTCCGACAATTCAACTCTGGAACAAATACGTTGGCCACGACAACAATCGCGATTGGTACATGTTCAATCAGATCGAAAGCCGCGACGTGGCGAAGGAACTCTATCAGGATTGGTTTCCGCAGATCGTCTACAACCAGCATCAGTCGGGTCCGTTCCCATCGCGCATTTTCGTGCCGCCGTTTGATGACCCGATGAACCCGAACATTCCGGCGGAAGTTGTGCGCGGAGTGAACCTGGTGGGAGATGCGATGACTCGGCGGTTCGAAGAGGAGAATCAGCCGGGCGCGGTGTCGCGCATGGAATTCGACATGTGGTGGAACGGTGGGATGAGAACCGCGCCGTATTACCACAACATGATTGGCATTCTGACCGAGACGGCGCTCTTTGATTACGCGACGCCCGGCTATTACCCTCCGCAATCGCTGCCGAAAACATTTCCGAACGGCATTTCCGCGACCGAGCCGAGCATGTATTACCCGAATCCGTGGCGTGGCGGCTGGTGGCATTTGAAGGATGCGGTCGATTACATGATTACGGGTGACATGGCCGTGCTCGATATCGCCGCGCGGCGCAGGGATCAGTGGCTCTTCGATTTCTGGAAAATGTGCCACGACGAAATCACGATCGGAGAAAAAGGCGGCCCCTTCGCGTACATCGTGCCGCAACAGCAGCACGATGCGACAGCGACCGGCGACATGCTGTTCGCGTTGCAAATGGGCGGGGTGCAAATCGAGAAGGCGACGCAGGATTTCACTGTGAACGGCGCCACATATCCGGCGGGTACGATCGTGATGTCCGCGGCGCAGCCGTTCCGGCCGTATCTGGTGGACTTGATGGAACCGCAACATTATCCCGATCTGCGTCTTTATCCGGGTGGGCCACCGAAGCGGCCTTACGACATGACCGGCTGGACGCTGCCGTTGCAGATGGGAGTGCGCGTGGTGCGCGTGGATCAACCCGTGGAAATTTCGATGGATGCAGCGAAAGTGGATGAGCCGGCACATCATTTCGATCCGCCCGCCGGAACGAAGGTCGGGCGCATCGGGCTTTATGATTCCTGGGAAGCGAATATGGACGCAGGCTGGACGCGATGGCTGCTGGACCGCTACGCGATTCCGTACGCGGATTTGCACGATGCCGATATTCGCGCCGGAAATTTGCGGGAGGAATTCGACGTGATCATCCTGCCGCAGCAGAGTGAACAAAGTATGTTGCACGGGTGGCAGCCGGGGGCGCCTCCGGCGTTTGGCGGGGAAGGCACGCGGCGAGGAGTTTCGCAACGGCCAGAGTATGTCGGTGGCCTCGGTCTGCCGGGAGTGGCGGCGCTGGAAGACTTCGCGAAAAACGGCGGGCGAATCGTCGCGCTGGATGAAGCGTCGCAATTGCTCATTCAGGAATTTGGTTTGCCAGTGCGCAACGTACTTGCCAACGTCGGGCCGACGCAATTTTACGGGCCGGGTTCGTTGCTGCGCATCGACGTCGATCCGGATTTGCCCGAAACGCGCGGAATGCAAAAGGATTCCGTGGCGTTTTTCGTGGATTCGCAGGCGTTCGACGTGTGGGACCCCAAGGATCCTCCGGACCTGCCGCGATTCACGGGCACCAACGACCGCGAGAAAGATCCATTCACGCAACTGGGTGAGCACGACGGCATACGGATACTGGCGGTTTATCCCAAGACGGACCCATTGCTGAGCGGCTGGCTGCTCGGCGAGCAGCATCTGGAGGGGAAAGTGGCGGCCGTTTCGGTGCCATTCGGGAAAGGCCGCATCGTGCTGATTGGGTTCCGCTGCCAGTTCCGCGGCCAGCCGGAAAATACCTATCCGCTGCTGTTTAATTCGCTCGCCGTGCCAGCTGATTCGGGCGCGGGTTCCAATGGAAGGCGTTGAGGCCGCTCGACCGGAGCAGGGTGGTTCACCGGACATGGAAAGTAGAACGGATTAGGGAGGTTCGCGATGACACTGCACGCCACAGCTCGCATGCATGGCGACGCGACGATTGTTGAATGCTCGGGACGGCTTGTGTTGGGCGAGGAGTCGGCGCACTTGCGCGAAATGGTAAAAGGCGTCCTGGCGACTTCCAAAAGCGTGGTGCTCGATCTCGGCGGCGTTACGTACATTGACAGCAGCGGCCTCGGCACGCTGGTGGGTCTTTACTCAACGGCGCAAAAAGCGGGCGGAGGCATAAAGTTGGCGCACCTCAGTACGCGGACGCGAGACATGCTGCAAATGACGAGGTTGCTGACGGTGTTCGATGTGTATGAGCGGGCCGAGGACGCGGCGGCCGCCTTCAAATCAGCAGCCGGGTAGAATAACTCCGAAGGAAGAATCGCAGGCACCCGCGTCGTTCGTGCTGGCACAGGCGAATATATTCCCAAGGCTCAGGGCATGGCGCGCGATTTCCTTGCGGCCATCGACGGAATCGTAGCACGAAGGCTGTCCGCATTCCGACTCATCGTAGTTTCGCGCGTAGATCGCGGCTTCTTTGCGGTTTTCGAAAATGTCACCGATTCGCGTCAATCAGAAAATGAATCCGGCAATTTGGTGGAGCCGATGGGATTCGAACCCACGACCTCCTCGATGCCATCGAGGCGCGCTCCCAACTGCGCCACGGCCCCACCGGGAAAGAACGGCTGCTAGCTTTTATAGCACCTGATAACGCGCATCGTCAAACGCACCGGCCGAGGCAGTTCCGCAGGTCGCCCTGCTGACACAAGAAATCAAAATCTTAATGACCAGGCGCAGGCGGATTTGTCGGCGGAGATGCAACCGGCGGCTCCGCTGGCGGCAGAATCGGCCGTTCTCGTACCACCTGCCATGAAACTCCGCTGGGCACTTCTTTCTCCGTACGAGTGATTCGCAATTTCCCTTGCGCAAGATACTTGAGATGGACTTCATCGAACGCCAGTCCAGCGGACGCCAGCAGTTTCATGTAGTCGCCGTGCGCGGTTTCGTCGGGCGCTTCGGTGTAGCCCGTGTCCCAGGTAATGTCCGGCGAAGCGCCGCCGTAAAGCTCACCCGCTCCACCGCGCGTCGGCGCCGGAGATCCCTTAAGCGCCATATAAATGCGAATGCCACCGACGATCGGCTGGGTCATGTAACTCGGGTCCCATCGTTGGCCGTACCGTTCATAGCGCGCGTTCATGCGATTTTCGAGCGGGAGCAAGCCAGGCACGTTTCGCTCTGCCTCCACAATGCGGTCGCGGAGCGCGTAGGCGATCTGTTCGCTGTCGGGATGCTCCGGGTCGCGCAGGTAGCCCATGCTCGTGAACCAGCCCCGCGGAATCCACCACGCGCGCCCGGGATTCGCGCTCCCTCGTGTCTGCACCCAGGCGCTGTATTCGGAAAAAGGCTGAATCCATTCGTGCGAGGGATAACCGTGCGGATTCAGGAACGCATCGGGCAACCACGTTTGGAGCAAGAGCGGGCGCGTGCGAGATTCCGGATAAATCGGATCGGTTTCCGCCTGACCTTCAGTCACGTCCGCACCCAGCGAACCGTGATAGCCGGGATGCAGCAAATTGTCTGGCGTAATCTTCGCGAGCTCGACGGAGAGCTGCGCGCCGTCAGGATTGTCGATGGGATGCAGAACCACGTTGACTTGTTTGAGAAGTGCGCGCGTCGGCGGATTGGTGACAAGAAGCTCACCGAGCCTGTCGACGTGGCTTGTGCTGGAGACTTCATTGGCGTGCTGGCGGCCCGAATAGATGATGGACGCTTTGAGCGTCGTCTCCTTTGCCCAAGATCGCAGGTGCGACGGTGATGGCTGCATGACGTCAGCGGCCCAGATGTTTTGTCCGAGGTAGCTGCGGCCCATCCAGTAAACATTCACGCCGGGATACGCCGCAAGTCGGGCGAGGATTTGCGCATTTTCTTCGGGGCCAATCGGTTCGTTCCATTGGACAATTTCTTCGCTCGCAGGGTTTGCGGCCGCTTTGCTTGATGCGCTGGCCAATTCAGCGGCTGTGGGAATCATCGGACGCGGAGTGGCAGGAGCAGGAATCGTCCAACTTGCGTACGCGCGAGGCTCAGGGCTGTCGACTTTTGCCGTCAGCGGGCGGGGCAGCTCGAATTCCATGGCCATTTTTTCGAGATGCGGATAAGCGAGCGCGTCGCGGTAGAGTCCGGCCACGTGCATTTGCTCGAGCCAGTGCAATTGGCCATCGGCTTGTTCCACGGAAAAAATCGAGTGCTCAACCTGCTCTCGCGGCTCGAGCTTGATCCAATCCTGATACTTATCGTGTAGGTAGTCCGCAGGAAGCGACCATGTCAGGCTCTCCGCGCTCTCTTCGCCCGCTTTGACGCGCGCTTGAATCAGCCGTGGCTCGAATGCCCCGGCCAGCGCAGGTAGATTGCGTTCTTTTTCGTGATGGACACCCTGTGCATCGGTCCAGCTCAGGCGGACCAGAGGATTCGCCGCGGGCTTTCCGTAGAATTCGATGTGCACGCGGCCGTCCTGGCCATCCTCGGACGCATGAACGATGGGGATGATGCGGCCGGCATAATCGAAGGGATGGCCGGTTTCGAGGTCGCCCATCATGTCGAAAAAATTATCGGTCGCGTAAAACGTGTCTTCCTGGAGCGCTTCGAGCGATGAAATGCGCTCGTGATCGAGGCCCAGATTGTAATCGGGCTCGCTCATATGGAAGTCGATTCGCAGTGTGTCAAAGAGCGGCTGATACTCGGCGCGAACGTCGCCGCGCGCCTGCGCCATGATGAAATGGTAGATGCGCGGCAGCGTGATGTTTTGATAGTGGTCCCAAAATTCCTCTGTATCCGTCTTGATGCGCTCGTCGAGCAGCATCCGGGAGCCGCTTTGCATGTGAACCCAGCCCGTTTCGACCTGGACTTGCTCATAGCGTGGAATCACGCCGTTGTAGGGTTGCATCGTGGTTGCGACGGTGAAATTGCACGCCAGAATTTCATGGCCCGCCGCGTCGAAGGCGTGAACGCGATATGTAGGGTCGTCGGGCTGCGGGTCGAATTCATCGAACGTGATTTTGGCGAGCGGAATATTCAGCTTTTGCGCGAGCATTTCGTCGACGGGATAAAGTTCCTGCACCCAGCGCGCCGGTGAGTACATCGTGCGAACTTGCGACGAATCGATGTCCTTGGCGAAATCGATTTGTATGCTGGCAACGGATTTGCCCTCGAGCTCAGGCGCGATTTCGTCCATCAGCCAACTGTAGCCTTGCTTGAACGCGCAGAGGACTTCGACGTGGATTTTGCCGCGAGGAACGCCGGCGCGCATGAAAATCCCCTCGATCGCCGCGCCTAATTTCTGGCGCTCCTCCGGGCCTTCGCTGACGCGCGCAACGAGCGTGACGGGAAGGCTTGGCTGGATCTTTCGCGCCGCACTTTCGACGGCGTGAAGCAGGCGATTGCCCTCCCACGGAATCACGAGGTCTTCGCTGAACGTCGGCGTCGCTTGATGGAATGGGATGAGCGGGCCCTGATAGTGCAGCGCGGGATTCGCATCGCAGCATTGCGTGCCGGCGTGCAAGCTGCCAGTCTCCACGTCGGCACCGGAAACGTGCAACTGCTGCTCGATTGTCTGGCGAACGAAGTCCGCGAGTCCGGGATCAGCGAGATCGACATAGACCTCGGCTTTCACGTCATTAACCGCGGCATTGCCGCCGCTTGTCTCGTTGATCTGTTTCATCCACCGTTCGAGATGATAGAGGGCGGCGCTCGCCTGTCCCGCGCTCGAATGCAAAGAAAAGAAGCGATGCAGGTCATAGCGAATGTTTTCGAGCGACAGATACTGCTTGCCGGGTTCCCAGAGGTCGGGAAAGTGGCCAGAGATGAGATTGAGCGCGGCGACCGAGCCCGAATCGTCGCCTGTGACAATCACGGCGCCGTGTTTGGGAAACGCGTCGTCGACGACGCGTGCTTCGCCTTCGCCCGGCGCAAGACTCGTTTCCGATTGCGAAGCGACGGTATCCTCATTGCGCAACTTCTTCTCCGCTGCTTCGGCGAGCGGCGACGCGCCCGCGATGACGGCTTGCGTTTTTACGTCCTTCGCTTTTGAATCGGTGGCCGGCGAAGCGATGGGAAGAGTGATTCCCGTTGTCTCAAGCCCCATGCGCACGGCGAGATTGGCCATGGCCACGCCTTCCGCGCCTGCGGGAACGTAAAGATGCGCGTCAAGTGAAGAGGGAACTGGCATTTTTGGCGTTGCGTTGAATAGTCCTTTGCCCGTGTACAGCGTTGCGAGGTCCAGACGGCGCGACGGCCCCGATGGATTTTCGCCCGCGCCTGATTCAGCGCTTTCAGAGTGAGAAGCGGGCGGCGCCGCGGAGGAAGATGCAGTGCTGGCCGGCGCGGGCATCGGCTTTGGATTTGTGGCGGAGAGGACCGATGGTCCACCAATGACGATCAACTCGCGAACGGCGCTGAGATGCGGCGAGGCAAACGCTGCAGTTAGATCTTCTGCTGAGATCGTTCCGTCGGCGTGAAGAAATGCGCGCCGTATCCCCGGTGAGTCGTGCTCGTACGTCACGCCGACCAATTGCGTGGCGACGCCGTGCGCGGCCGCAGTCACCGCCTTGGCGATTTCGGCGAGTTGATCGCCGGGAACCTTCCATTGATATGGCGCGCGTGAGGAATATGCGTCAGCGGCGGCCAGCAGGCCAGCATCATCGAATCCGATGATCGCGAGATTGTCGGCGCTCGCGAACACGCCGCCTTCGTTTTTTCCGAGCAGCGAAGTAAGTGGCGCGAGTGTGTTCAAGGCATCTTGCGGCGCGGCGTTTTTCCCGATCCAGATTTGCGGCGCATTTCCACTTTCTTCCGCGCTTGTAACGACGAGCGGCAGCGTGAGCCCAGTGGCTTCGTAGCCGAGGCGCGCTGCGATGTTTGCTGCGGCCGTATTTTCCGCTGCGGTGGGTTGCGCCGGCACGACAATTCGCCCTTCAATCGCATCGGCGATGCCGTTGTGATTCGTGTCGACGAGCATCCAGCCGTGCGCAAACGCATCTTCGACATGGACACGGCTCCCGGAAACGGGCGCTGCGCTTTGGGCGGCGTTTTGTCGCGCTCCGTGAACTGCGACCGCCGCGAAGAATGCGAAGATCACGACTCCGAACAGGAGAACCTTCCATGCGATGTTTGCGAACTGGCGAAGCTGCATAAGTCCTCTCTCGTGTCAAAAGACCGCGTAACTGTATTCCGGGACGGGGCGGCATTTCAACGGGAGAAGCGCCAACGGACAAATCAAGCGTCGCACGTGAATACATCGCGACCTGCGACCTTGCCAACGATGAGAATGGCCTGCGACGGAAGCTTCGGCGCGCGCGGCGTGATGACTCTCTACAAGGGCGAAGTTCCAATCGCCTGAGCAGGTGCCGAGGAAGGAGAAAATCTGGTATTCTAGGGAACAGAAGGGCCCGGTTCGGTGTCTAATGGAATAGAGGCTTTCTTGCGCACTCCGGCTTGACGAGCCGGGCAGGGAAGCGGGCCGGGAAATCGGTCAGGTTGGGGTAGACCTGGGATAGGCGGCAAGCGGTATGTCGGATTTGGCGCAGACTCTATCCTGGATTCAAGACGAGACGCGGCTCGTCACCGAGCTGAGGTCCGGCTCGGATACGGCATTTGACTGGCTGGTCACCTACTACCACGTGTCAGTCTACAACGTCGTTTACAGCATCATCGCGGATCGAAGCGATGCGGCTGACGTCACCCAGGAAGTTTTCCTGAAGGCATTCCGCGGCATTGGCGGTTTCCGGCAAGGCAGCTCATTAAAAACCTGGCTCTATCGCATTGCTGTGCGCGAGTCGCTCAACCATCGGCGCTGGTGGCAGAGGCATTGCAAACAAGAAGTGTCCATCGATACATCGTCCAGCGAGAATCAGGCCGCGGCGGAGATACAGGATACGGACGCGACCCCATTTGAGCAACTGGCGGCGCGTGAAATGCAATCGGCGGTGCGCACAGCTCTTGCCGAGCTGCCAGAGGCTTATCGAAGCGCCGTGATCTTGCGAGATCTCGAAGGGCTGTCGTACGAGGAAGTGGCCGAAGTGCTGGAAATATCGGTGGCCACTGTGAAGACGCGGATTTTGCGGGGACGCCGTGAGTTGAAAAAGATTCTAGGCCCGCTGCTGCATGAGCCGCTCGCTTCCGGGGTTCGAAGTGACTCGCATCGGCGTGCCAGTGTTACGTTTTCGCCTATGGTCGGTGAGCTGGTTTCGCCAGTGGGTTCGAATGCTGCTATGTTGATGGACCGGGGACGCGGAGGCTTGTGATGAAATGCCGAGAGGTCGCACGGCACTTGCCGGGCTATTTGGACGGAGCCGGCCCGACTGACCGCCACGCCAGCGTTCGCATGCACTTGGACGGCTGTGCGGCTTGCCGCGCCGATCTGGACAGCTATCGCCGTCTGGCGCGCGTGCTGGCTGAGGTGGGGCCTATGGCGCCTCCTGCCGACCTCGCAACACGGATTCGCGTCGAGGCTTCGCGCGCTCAGGTTTATCAGCGGGCAGTACATCCCATATTCTTGCGCGCACGCATGTTCTTCGAGAATATTCTGCGGCCGCTTGCCGTGCCGGCGACCGGTGGGCTTTTGACCGCAGCGTTCGTCTTCGCGTTTCTCGTCCAGAGCTTGATTGTGGGCATGCCGATGGGGAATATCCCCAACGATCTGCCGACCGATTTAGTGCAACCTGCGCGGCTGGAGAGTCTTGCGCCGTTTCCGCTGCCAGGACTGGTGAGTACGAGCAACTATTCAAACGCGGGCGTTCTGATGGTGGAAGCTACCGTTAACGCGGACGGCCAGGTCGGCGAATATAAGATTCTTTCGGGTCCGGACGACGCGGCTATTCGTCACCAGATTGATCAGGTTCTGATTTTCTCTCGTTTTCAGCCAGAACTGAATTTTGGCCGGCCGACGGCTGGCGGTCGCGTGGTCGTCAGCTTCAGCGAAATTCGGGTTCGCGGCTGAGCGTAAAGCCTCCCCACAGGGAAGCCATATGCATCATCAACATTTGAAATTCGCGTTCGAATTGCCCAAGCTTGTCAACTTGATGCCAATAGCCCTCTTTCCATTTCATGCCCCTGCGTTTCTTGACTCAGCCAACCCGGCCCTATAAAGTGAGAATCTCACTTCTGCGATCGCGCAGCCTCATGCCCGGAGCCGCCATTGCGACGGATGAGGGGCATTTCTGCGGCGTTGCGCTTGAGGTTGACAATCCGAAGGCATGAAAAATCGAAAAGTTAGCAGCCATCTTGGCCTATCCATTTTCCTCGGAGCCGCTTTCTGCCTGGCGTGGTGCGCCTCGGCGCTCCCAATCTCCGCGCAGCAGGCCAGCGAGGCTGCGCCGGACCAGGCCAACCCGATCAGCGTGGAGATGAGCCCGCAGTTGTTCGCTACCATGTGCGCGCTGGACGCGGCGGGCTTTGATGCCAATTCGAACACAATCGACCTAACTCCCATTGAGGCCGACATCCGCGCTCGCATGCTTCAATTAAAGGGCCCCGCGGCCGTCGCCATGCGCCGGTTTTATGCTCAGCACCTGCACGCGGACGCCGAGGAAACGCTCTCGCCGTTCCTGTCTTTTGCGCTCGTTGCGGGACAACCCCCGCAATTCCGTTTCGCTGTTTCGCGCGATGAACTTCCTCCCGACGTGCTCTCGATTGATGGCTTTGCGGATGTTCTTCACGATTTTTATGTGGAAGCTCAGCTCGACCACGAATGGACAGCCGCCGAGCCGGAAATGGAGCGCGAAGCGGGTCGGTTGACGGACCCGTTGCGCCAGATTGTTCTAGAGAGCACCGCCTATCTTCGTGAAATCCTGACGCCCCAGCGAGATCACACATTCACTGTTATTCCTGCCTTGCTGGTGGGCCAGCGCGTCGACTTCCGGAATGTGAGGAGCCAATACATCGTCGTAGCTGGGCCGAGTGCGGTACTCCCGTTGGAAGATATTCGGCATGCCTTTCTGCATTATCTCCTCGATCCGGAAGTGCTCGGTTACCAGCCCGCAATCTCGACTCGCCGTGCGCTCTTGGAGATTGCCGCCCGCGCGCCACAGCTTCCACAGTCGTATCAAAGCGATTTTGTCGGGTTGTTCGACGAATGCCTGGTTCGTGCGGTGGAGCTCAGAATGCGAAAATTGGCGCCAGGTCCCCTCGAGACGATATTGACCGCTAACGACCGCACAGGATTCATTCTTGTCCGCCCGATCTATCAACAGTTGATCGTATTCGAGAAGGCCGGCGCCTCCATGTCGCTTTATATGCCCAACCTCATCCGCGGGATCAACGTGGCGGACGAGCAAAAGCGCCTACAAAGTGTGCAATTCGCGTCAGCGGGTGAGCGAATTCAATCCGGCGGGATTGGCGGCGAAGATGGCGGCGCGACGGCTGTCGGGGAAGCGGCAGTCAACAGCGCCCTGATGCGCGGCGATCGCCAGATTGCCACGCAAGACGCGGCTGGTGCGGCGGCCACATTCCAGAGCATCCTCGATCAGCATCCAAATCTTCCGCGAGCCTTATATGGACTGGCCCTGGCCTCGCTCCTGCAAAACCAGGGACAAAAAGCCGATGATCTTTTCGAAAAGCTTGTCCAGCCGCAAACGCCAGGCTCGAACGCAATTTCAGCGAGCCCGGATATTTTGGCATGGGCGCATGTTTATCTGGGCCGTATGCACGATGTCCAGGGAAACCGGGATGTGGCCGTCAATGAATATCGCGCGGCTTTGGGCGTGAACGGCGCTCCCGAAACCGCGCGGGCTGCGGCACAGCAGGGCCTTGATTCACCGTACCGGGCGCCTACAGCGGCCCCGAAGCAATAAATAGAGGGTATGAAACCCGCCGCGCGGATCATCCGATTCGGTGGCGCAAACGAGAAGGAAGGAAACACGATGAAACGGAAAACGGGAGTTCTGGTGGGGATGGCAACGCTGGCTTGCCTGAGTTTTTCGCCCGTGCTGTGTGCGCAACAAACTCAGTCGCAACAGCAAGGCCAGCAATCAACGCAGCAAACTCAGCCGCCATCGCTGAATCATCCGGCTGGCCAGCAAGCTCAGCAGGCGCCTGCACAGCCAGCGCCGAAGGTCGATCCAAAGGAGGAGGCGGACTACAAAGCGCTGTTGGACATGGCCCAGTCGCCGACGCCCGACGTCGACAAGGAAATTCAGGCGAGCGAAGACTTCTTGAAGAATTATCCGCAGAGCCACTACCGCGCGTGGATGTACTCCAGGTTGACGAATCTCTATTACCAGAAGCGCGACATCGACAAGATGTTGAGCACGTCCGCAAAGGCGCTGGAGTTGAATCCCGACGATGTCAGCGTTCTTGTGCCCGTCGGATGGGTTATGCCCAGGGTTGAGGCGAACGCACCTGATTTCCCTGACAGACTGGCCAAGGCCGAACAATATGAAAAACATGCCCTGGAGCTCTTGCCAACTCTACCCAAACCTCCGCAGACGACCGATGATCAATTTGCGAAAAGCAAGGCCAACGCGGCATCGCAAGCGCACAGCGGCCTGGGATTGGTCTACTTCCGCGAAAGCAAGTATCAGGAGTCGGTGGACGAGCTTCAGCAGGCAATGCAAGTCGCAACCGACACGGATCCGGTGGATTTCCTGGTTCTCGGAACGGACTTGGACCAGTTGCAGAAATTCGCGGATGCGTCCAAGGCATACGATAGCTGTGCAGCGCTCGCGTCCAGCCTCCAGGATACATGCAAGCAGAAATCGGCGGCCGCCAAGGCCAAGGCTGCCAGCCAGCCTGCGCCGCACAAACCGTAAGTCCTGAAGGGGCGAAGACGTCATCGTATGACCGATCCGGAGAGGGACGATCTCGAAGCGAGGCTCGGCTATCAGTTTCATAAGATCGAGTGGCTCGAGCGAGCCCTCACCCACCGTTCTCATACATTCGCCTCTGATGAACGTCACAATGAGCGTCTCGAATTTCTGGGGGACAGCGTCCTGGGTTTGGCCGTGAGCCATGTTCTCGTAGTGCGCTTTCCGGATTGGGACGAAGGGAGTCTCTCGAAGGCTCGCGCGCGTCTCGTGAGCGCCGCCAGCGCTGAGGCTGCGGCGAACAAGCTGCATCTCGGTGACCACTTGCGCTTGGGTCCCGGCGAGGAGAAAACCGGTGGACGCACGAAGCGAAATCTGCTCGCCGATTCGTACGAGGCCGTGGTCGGCGCGATTTTTCGCGATGCGGGATTCGAGCCTGCAGCGGCGTTCGTCGAGCGAACCCTGCTCGATGACGCCCGCGTGGCTGGCTCGCTGTCCGCTGAGGAAGACCACAAGTCCGCGCTGCAGGAATGGCTGCAAAGCCGCGGATTGCGGCCGGCGGAGTATCGAGTCGTCAAGGAGTCGGGACCCGAACATCAAAAGATGTTCCGCGTGGCCGTTCGCGCCGATGGCAGGCTGTTGGCGGAAGCGGAAGGGCGCAGCAAGAAATCAGCGGAGCAGACAGCTGCGGGATTGGCTCTGAAGGCGTTACTCGCCCAACCTGCGGACGAGGATGAAACTCACTGATGGCAGTGGCGCCCACAATCGAAGTCGGCCAGCCCCGAAGCTATGGGCTGCGGCGCGATTCATCCGGTGAGGCCATGCGGCCTCGGCGCGCGCGTCGCTGGCTCAGAATTCTCCTCGTAGTGATCGGTGTTTTCTTCGTTTTCGATTTCGGTTTGTCGTTTGTCCTCGAAACCGGATGGCTCAATCATTCGTTGACCCCCAGGCTCGAGGCCGCATTTGGGCGGCCCGTCGAGGTAAGCAATTACTCCTTCAGTTTGCTCCAAGGCCCGCGCCTGGAGGCGAATTACATTACAGTCGGCGAGGATCCGCGTTTCGGCCATGAATACTTCTTGCGTGCCGACCAACTCGCTATCGGTGTGCGCTGGAGTGAATTGCTTCGCGGTCACATGGAGTTCGGAACTCTGTCGTTTGCGCGCCCGCATTTAAGCCTCGTTCATCTCGCCGACGGCGAATGGAATCTCGAATCGTGGCTCCCGCGCCCGCGCGGCAATTTCCCGGCAACCCCCGGTCGCGCTTCTGCGCGCATTGCGCGCATTGACGTCTCCGATGGCCGCGTGGATTTCAAACAAGATGACGATAAGCTGCCATTTGCGTTTGTAAACGTGGAGGGCAGCGTCGAACAGGTCGTGCCGGGCAGATGGCGCATTGACCTCCAAGCGCAGCCATTCCGAGCGGCGGTCGTGGTGCAGCAGGCCGGATTGCTTAGCCTCCGCGGTTTGATGGGAGGAACATCTTCGCGGTTGCGGCCGGCGGCGCTGGAGTTGGATTGGAATGCGGCATCCCTCCCCGATGTGCTGCGTTTGGTGAGAGGATGGGATTATGGCGTCCGAGGTCTGCTTTCGTTGCAGATGGCGGCGCGCACGTCCGGGACAGACTGGGATTTTTCCTCGCGCGCGCAGTTTCGGAGTCTCCACCGGTGGGACTTGGCGTTGCGCGCGGATGATCCTGCCGTTAATTTAAACGTTGACGCGCGATGGAGGGCGGGCGAATCACGCATGGAGGTGACTCAGGCCGTCTTGGAAACTCCGCGCTCAAACGTCCACGCCACCGGGAGTCTCGCATGGATTTCGGGCGTGGACGCAAGTCACCCTGCCTTAAAAGATAGCCAGCTCGAAATCACCTCGCGCGGCGTTGACCTCGCAGACGTGCTTACGTGCTATCGCGCGTTTCACAAAGGCGTCGCGGAGCAGGACACGCTGGAGGGCGCGGCGATGCTTGACCTCTCGCTTTCGGGCTGGCCGCCGCGCGTTCAGAGCGGGTTTGTACGCTCCTCCGGGGCTGAACTCGACGGTGGCGCTGCGCGAGCCCCGATCCGCATGGGCCGCGCATCGCTCATTTTCTCGGGCGACGGAGCTACACTCGAACCACTGACTTTTTTCGTGGGCACAGGGTTAGGAGAATTCAATTTTGCCGGTTCAGTTCAACATGCCCCGCGTGCGCATTCAGCATGGAAGTTGGATGGCCAAACCGCCGATGTCCAATTGCTGATCGGTTCGGCGGCGGCCCTGGGTTTTAGTTTGCCGCCGGGATGGGTCATCGAAGGGCCGGCGCAGGCGCATCTTCAATGGCAAGGCGCGCCCTGGCCCGCGTGGAAGGCTCCACAGGGAAACGTGACCACCCGCGGCCTGAAGATTTATGCGCCATTTCTGAACCGTGCAATCACGCACGTTGTCGGCACGGTGAATTTGTCGACGGACGCCTTGAACGCGCAGATCGCAGCGGCGGACGCGTTTGGCACAAGCTGGCGCGGCACATTGCAGCGCAGTGACGCCAGCCGCGGATGGCAATTCGCGCTCACGGCGAATGAGCTCGATGCCGCGGAGATGGACCGTTGGCTGAATCCGCAGCGGCGCGAAAATTTCCTTACGCGCATCCTGCCGTTCCTTGCGGCGCAATCTCAGCCCCAGCCGATGCCCGTCTGGCTGCAAGGTCACGGCACGCTCGCGTTGAACCAATTCACGCTGGCGCCATTTGTGTTGCATCAACTGCGCGCCGATGCTGCTGTTGACGGCCGCGAATTGCATCTCACGAATGCGCAGACAGATTTTTACGGAGGCAAGTTGCTTGTCTCCATCGCGCTCGATCTCGTTGCCCAGCCGACCTATCAGGTGGACGCAAAGTTCCGCGATGTGAATTTGAGCCAGCTCGCGGCGCATACTTTTTCTCTCGCCGATCTTTTTTCCGGCAGTGCCTCGGGCAATTTGCAAATTTCGGCTAAGGGCGTAGGACGCGATGCGCTGCTGCATTCGCTCGTTTGCCAGGGCAACGCGGAAATGCGCGGCGCCGGATATGACGGGATGGATTTAATCGAATCGATGGACGCGGGCGCGCGCCGGCCGGGATCTACGCTCTTTCCTTTGGCCTCGGCGGATTTTTCCTGCTCCGCCGGAAAAGTACAATTTTCTCGCTTGCGTCTCAATGGGCCGCGCGGCCAATTCGAGGCTGCGGGTTACGTCGATTTTCAACGCCGGATGAACTTTGAGTTGCGGCCGTTCAGCGCGCCGCTCGCCTTGGGCGATGGTGCGAAGGGAACCGAACCAACGGGAGTTTTCGACCTGTCCGGCTCGCTGAAAGCACCTGAGCTTTCTCGCGCTGTGCCGCATTCTCCGTCCCGTTGATGGCACTTTTCCAGAATTTGCGCACGTCCACACGCTGTGCTAGCGTCGCGGCATGAAGAGCAGCCACGGCCATCAGCATTTCTTCCCGTGCGTTCTCCCCTTGCTGGCGTTGCTTTTGTTTTCGTACCCGGTCTTATCGCGCCAGTCTGCGTCCGGTGGACGCATTCGGCTGGTGCCGCATTTTGTGGCTGGCCAGGTGCTCCGCTATGGCGTCCAGATGGGTTTGGACACGGAGTCGCAATCCACCGGGCCGGTTATTGATCCCGAGGCCGCGAAGAAACTCACGGAGTCAGTGAACGTAACCCTGAGGCTGGACGTGCTCAGCGTTTCGGCCTCTGCGGCGACGCTGGGGCAGGCGCGCATCCGCGCAACCTACGAAAAAGCCGCCGCGACCAGCAGCAGCGATTCCTATGACCCTGACGCCGCGGCAGTCAGCGAACAGTTCAGGAAGCTCGACGGCCAATCCATGGAATTCACGCTTCAGCCGGATGGCAAAATCACCGGCGCCACTGGATTGAAGGACGTGGTCTCGGATCCTTCGCGCGCGGCGGTGATCAGCCAGTGGCTCAGCCAGCTTACTTTGGGCGCTTCGCTGCCGCAGAAGGGAATTGCCATTGGCGAGAAGTGGTCATCCGAGCAGCCGCTTGAGAATATGCCGCTCGCGAGGCTTTCCTGGCGCACCAGCTCCAGTTATCTGCGCAACGAATCCTGCCATGCGCCGGGGAATCAAGCGGCCGGGCCCGGAGCCGCTCCGCCGGAACCGTCGGCGGACGACTGCGCCATGATTCTTACGAAGTCGGAAATCGTCAGCTCGGGTTCGGACAAGGATCGCACGCCGGATGTTTTTCGCCAGAATGGCCTGCGAACCTCCGGCAAATGGACCGGCGCCGGCGAGGGATTGACTTCGATCTCATTGCGCACCGGAATGGTCGTCAGCGTCACGCAAACCAGCACGACCCAGATGGACTTCACCATCATGACCGCCACCACCGAGCGCAATCGCATGCGCTACGCCGGCAGCACGCACAGCCAGTCAGAAATCACCCTCCTCTCCCAATCCACTATTCCCTGATGGCCTAGCGTCCATCGAGCGGTGTCCCGCGCGAAGCAGAATAAAGCCCATTTGACCCCTGAGTTATAATAGAGAGTTTAGATTGTGCTGATTTTGCGGCCCGAGAGGGGTTGCTATGGATTTCAAGCTTTCCAGCGATTACGAGCCGCGCGGCGACCAGCCCGAAGCCATCGCCCAACTCACTCGCGGCATCCGCGACGGCGATAAACATCAAGTTCTCCTCGGCGTCACCGGCTCCGGCAAGACCTTCACCATGGCGAAGGTCATCGAGCAGATGAACCGCCCGGCCCTTGTCCTGGCGCACAACAAGACGCTCGCGGCGCAACTTTTTCATGAATTCAAATCGTTTTTCCCGCGCAACGCCGTCGAATACTTCGTCAGCTACTACGATTATTACCAGCCCGAGGCGTATCTGCCTTCTTCCGACACATACATCGAGAAGGAAGCCACCATCAATGACGAGCTCGACAAGCTCCGCATGAGCGCCACGCGCTCCCTTTTCGAGCGCCGCGACGTCATCATCGTTGCCTCCGTCTCCTGCATTTACGGCCTCGGTTCGCCGGAAGCCTATTACGGCATGATGCTCATGCTCGAAAAGGGCCAGACGATTTCGCGCGACGCGATTCTCCGTAAACTCGTTGAGATTCTCTACGAGCGCGGCGAGGATTTGCGCCGGGGCACGTTTCGCGTTCGCGGCGACACCATCGAAGTTCATCCGCCGTACGACGACTTCGCTGTGCGCATCGAGATGTGGGGCAATGAAATCGAAGCCATTCGCCGCGTCGATCCGCTGACGGGAGAGATTCGCTCCTCAGGCGAGGAAATCACGCGCCTGCCGATTTATCCGAAGACGCATTACGTTCTGCCCGCCGCGCAGCGCGAGCGCGCCATTCAAGGCATTCTGGAAGAACTCGAATGGTGGCGCAGCGAGCTCGCGCGGCAGGGAAAGATCGTCGAAGCGCAGCGGATCGAGCAGCGCACGCGCTTCGACATCGAAATGATGCGCACCATCGGCTATTGCCACGGCATCGAGAATTACTCGCGTCATCTTTCCGGTCGCCTGCCCGGCGAAGCGCCTCCCACGCTGCTCGATTACGTGCCCGGCGACTATCTGCTCGTCGTCGACGAATCGCATCAGACGATTCCGCAAGTGCGCGGCATGTATCACGGCGACCGTTCGCGCAAGCAGAATCTCGTCGAATATGGTTTCCGCATGCCGTCGGCGCTCGATAATCGCCCGCTGACTTTCGAGGAATTCGAGCACCGCGTCAATCAGGCCGTCTACGTTTCCGCCACGCCGGGCCCGTACGAATTGACGAAATCAGGCGGCGTTGTCGCCGAACAAGTGATTCGCCCAACCGGACTCGTCGATCCGGAAGTCGAAGTGCGCCCGATCAAGGGCCAGGTCGACGATCTCCTCGAGGAAATCCGCCTGCGCGCCGAGCGCAACCAGCGCGTCCTTGTGACCACGCTCACGAAACGCATGGCCGAGGATTTGTCGGAATATTTCGGCGAAGTCGGCGTGCGCTGCCGCTACTTGCACTCGGAAATCGAGACGCTCGAGCGCGTGCGAATCCTGCGCGACCTTCGCCGCGGCGAATTCGATGTCCTCATCGGCATCAATCTTCTCCGCGAAGGCCTCGATCTGCCCGAAGTCTCGCTCGTCGCCATTCTCGATGCCGATAAGGAAGGCTATCTGCGCAGCGCCACGTCGCTGATCCAGTCGATGGGCCGCTGCGCGCGGCATATCGAAGCTCGCGCCATTCTGTATGCGGACGTGATGACCGATTCCATGCGCCAGGCCATCGGCGAAACGAGTCGCCGGCGCGCGAAGCAGATTGCCTACAATCGCGAAAACAACATCACGCCGCAGTCGATCATCAAGTCCGTGGATATGCAGCTTGCCGCAATCGTCGAGGCGGATTACTTCACCATTCCCACGGACGATGCCGCGCTGGGCGACATCCAGAATGAAGCGCAACTGCAGGCCGCCATCGCGCAACTCGAAAATCAGATGCGCGAGGCGGCTAAGAAATTCGAGTTCGAGCACGCCGCAACAATTCGCGACCGCATCCGCGTCTTGAAGCAGCGCGACCTCGAGTCCTTATTCAGTTCGGAAGCAGCTTCGATCAATGGCGGCGAGGCGCCCGTGGCACCGCCCTCGGATTCGGCCTCAACCTCCGCCGCAGCCGCTGCGCCGGACTCAGCTAAAATGGAAAAGAAGTAGCGCTAGACCTGCCCGCGCTTCAATTCTTCGAGAGAATAAAACGTCCCTCTCCACACCACCCCGCCACGTCCTAGTGTCACGATCATCGAGCGCAAAATAATGTACACAATCACCAGCGCGCCGAGCGCGTGCGTCACTCCAAACCATCTCGACGCGCGCGCGCGAGGCATCAGCAGCGCCTCGAATATCATCGCAGCCACAACGGCCACCACCGCCGCAATCTGCGCCGCGCCTCGCGCGAAAATCACGCCCAGCACTGGCGCCACGCTCAGGACCAAAGTATTGCACGCCACGGCAAGCGCCATCGCCTCGCTGAACGCAAGCCCCGCGAACATATTTTTCGTCAAGCCTTTCACGATGTTTCCAAATCCATCCTGCCAGCGCACGTGCACCAGGTGTTCGCTCGGCGCCACCATCGATCGAAATCCTCCCATCTTCACCAATTTCCCCAGCTTCATGTCATCTACAACTTCCATCGCCAGCCGCCGGTGCGTCCCAATCGCCTCGTAGGTCGACCGCCGTATCATTTGAAACGCGCCCACGCCCATGTACGCCTTCGATTTCGGCTCTTTCGTTTTCCATGGCCGCATCAACGCAAAACACGCGCCCAAATATCCCAGCGCCACTGGCTCCCAGAATCCCCGCAAATCCAGTCTGACGAGCAGCGTCAAATGATCCGCACCCGCGCGCTCCACACATGCCAGCGCCCGCCGCAACAAGTCTGGCGCGAACTGCACATCCGCATCCGTAAAAACCAGCCACTCGCCGCTCGCTTTTTCGTACGCCTCTGCCAGCGCATGAGGTTTCCCCAGCCATCCCTTCGGCAATTCCTCCACATGAATCACTTTCAATCGCGCATCGCGCGCCGCGAACTCGTCCAGAATTTTCCCCGTCGCATCTGCCGAACGGTCATCCACCGCGATCACTTCGTAATTCGGATAGTCCAGTTTCAGCAGGGAACTGAGCGCCGCCGGCATCTTCTCGGCTTCGTCGCGCGCCGCAAAAAGAATCGAAATTCGCGGAAACGCCGGTCCCGCGAACGGTGCAATCTCTGTAAGCGAAGGAATGCTCGCCATTCCCCGGGACGTGATCACCGTCGACGCGATCCAGAAGAGGGCGAGAATCGCGAAAAAAACAATCGCAAATATGTGCAAGTCGATTTTTCCAGGCACGGAAACTGCGAAGAAGCTATCCTATCATGGCATGACTTCTACGATTGCGATTGTGGGCGCGGGACGCGTAGGTCGCGCGCTCGGACGAAAATTGCACGACCTGGGATGGACGGTGAGTTCCGTTGTGGCGCGATCGGAGTCTTCGGCGAGGTCCGCTGTTCGCGTGATTGGCGGAGGGCGTCCACAGCATAAATTGACGCGGCGCGTTTTGGACGCGGAAGTTGTCTTGATCGCCACGCCTGACGATGCCATCGGCGGCGTGGCTGCGAAACTCGCGCAAATCGGCGGCGAAGAATGGCGCGGCAGAATTGTGATTCACATGAGCGGAGCGCTGGATAACACCGCTCTCGAACCGCTCGCGCATGCCGGAGCCGCGACGGCCTCGATGCATCCCTTGCAGACATTCGGAGGCAGGGGCGCGCCGCCGCTCGCTGGTGTGGCGTTTGTAATTCAAGGTCACCGCCGCGCGCAAGCCGCCGCGCGAAAAATTGCGCGTGCGCTGGGAGGCGTGCCGATTGCGTTGCGCCCCAGCGCGAAGCCCGCATACCACGCCGCGGGAGCCTTTGTTTCCGGCTATCTGCTGGCTCTCGTCGAGACAGGAATTCAGATTCTCACGCGCCTTGGATTTTCGCGCCGCCGTGCGAGAATGGCTCTTTTGCCGCTGATTCACCAGACGCTGTCAAATTTTGAACGCTTCGGCGCTCGCGCCACCTGGACCGGCCCGATCTCGCGCGGCGATTATGCGACCGTTTCGCGCCACATGCGCTCGCTTGCGGCATGGCCCAGGGAATTCGAGCAAGCCTATGCTGCTCTCGCGCGCATTTCGGCGCGAGTGCTGGCAGTGCGGCCGAAGCAAACATTGCAGCAACTGAATCGCGTACTTTCAAAACGCTGAGGAGGAAACTTTGCCGGATTTGAAGATTCGTGTGGAAAGCCAGACCCTCGCGAACGGCTTGCGCGTCGTCGTTTCGCAGGATCGCTCCGCGCCGATTGCAGTCGTGGGCGTTTATTATCAGATTGGATTTCGTCTTGAGCCGCGCGGGCGCAGCGGCTTCGCGCATTTGTTCGAGCACATGATGTTCCAGGGCTCCGAGCACGCCGGCAAGATGGAGCACATTCGCCTGATCAATTCCTCCGGCGGCGTTCTGAACGGAACCACGAACTACGACATCACGAATTATTTCGAAGTCGTGCCGTCGAATGCTCTCGATCGCGTGCTGTGGCTCGAAGCCGACCGCATGCGCGCGTTGAAGGTCGATGACGAGAATTTGCGCAATCAGCGCGATGTCGTCAAAGAAGAAGTTCGCGTCAACGTGATGAACCAGCCCTATGGCGGATTTCCCTGGCTTGACTTGCCGCCGATCGCCTTCCGCAATTGGCCCAACGCCCACAATTTCTATGGCGACTTCGCCGATCTGGATGCTGCGACGCTCGGGGACGTTCAGCAGTTCTTCCATACTTACTACGCGCCGAATAACGCCGTGCTCCTGATGGTCGGCGACGTTGATCCCAAGGAAGGCTTCGAGCTCGCGCGGCGTTATTTCGAGGATATTCCGCGCCAGACGCTCTTGCCGAAAGCGGACACGAGCGAGGCGCCGCAGCGCGAAGAACGCCGAGGTGCCGTCGAGGAAAGATTCGGGCAGCTTCCCGCGTTGGCGATTGGCTACAACGTTCCGCAGCGTCATGAGCGCGATTGGTACGCGACATCGATGCTCGATCGTATTCTGCATGCCGGACGTGCGGGACACATGTATCGCAGTTTGGTTCTTGAAAAACAAATTGCCGTCGGCGTGGATGGGGGCATGGGTTTTCCGGATGTGTTTGAGTACAACGGGCCAACTTTGCAAACGACGGTGGTCTATCACAAGCCGGAATATTCCGCGGATGCGACGGTTGCCGCGTTCGACGAAGTCATCGCCGCCGTCCGCGAGAAGCCGGTCGATGCGCAGGAACTCGAGCAGGTGAAAGTGAAATGCCGCGCCGATTATTATTCCATGCTGGAGTCGGGAGGCAACGGCGTGCCGCGCTTCGGATTGATGCACGCGCTGGCGTGTTTCACCCTGTTCGACGGCGACCCGCAGCGGATCAATACGGCGCTGGACGGTTTTCTCGCGGTCACGCCGGCGGAAATTCATGCTGCCGCGCAGAAATACCTGATGCGCGAGAATCGCTCGATTGTTTTTCGCCAGCCCGTGGCGCAATCCGAAAAACAAGAGGTGGCGCAATGAGTAAGACCAATGAATAAGACAATGGCTGGAGCGAGTTCGCAAGTCTCCTTTCCATCGACGGCGCCAGCTCTCGGCGCCGAACGCCCCGTCGCGTGGCCGCGCCGCACGATGCGCACGCTCGCCAACGGCATGCAAGTGGTCCTCGCCGAGCAGCGCACATTCCCGAAGATCGGCGTTGAGCTTTTGTTCCGTTCGGGCAATGCACTCGTCGCGCATCGCTCGCCGGGCCTTGCGGAAATGACCGCGCGCGTGGTTCGCGCCGGCACGCAATCGCGAACGAACCGCCAGATCGAGGAAGATTTGCGCGGAATGGGAGCGAGCCTCGGCACCACGGCGGGCGCGGATACAAGCGCGATTTCCATTTCCGGCCTTTCGGAATTTGCGGAGCCGTTGCTCGCCATGGTCGCGGATCTCGCGCGCAACGCCGCGTTTCCGGCGGAGGAATTCGAGCGCGAGCGACGCGAACGGCTGGAAGAGTTGCGCGTGGATCGCAGCACGCCGGGATTCATCGCCGAAGAGCGTTTTCGTCGCGTGCTTTTCGGCGAACATCCGTACGCGGTCATCGCGCCGACGGATTCGCAAGTGGAATCGTACACGCGCGACGCGCTGGCCGATTTTTATCGCGAGAATTATGTGCCGTCCAATGCGCTGCTGCTCGCGGTGGGAGATTTCGCTGCAGATCGCATGATGGATTTGATCGAGAAGACTCTCGGCGCGTGGAAGGCGAACGATGCGCCTTTGTTTGCTGGAGCCGCACCGCCGGCGGCTCATGGACGCAAAGTTCATGTCGTCCACATGCCGGGCGCGGTGCAAGCCGAGGTGCTCGTGGGAAATCTGGCCATCAATCGGCAGAGCCCCGATTGGCGTCGGGCACTGCTGGCCAACACGATTTATGGGGGAGCGTTCAATTCGCGGCTGGTTGCGAATATTCGCGAGCAGAAGGGATACACGTACAGCCCGCGCAGCGGTTTTCATCCCTTCAGGCATCAAGGATATTTCTCCGTTCACGCGGCGGTACGCAGTGAAGTCGTCGCTGCGACGCTGACGGAAGTGTTTTATGAGATGGACCGCATGCGGGCGCTGCCCGTGGCGGAAGCGGAACTCGATGCCGCGCGGAATTATTTGTGCGGAGTATTTTCTCTGGGCATCGCGACGCAGGGCGGCTTGCTCGGGCAGCTCTCGACGCAATATTTGGATCGCTTGCCGGAAGATTATCTCGAGACATTTCGCGAGCACATTCGCATGCTCCAGATCACCGATGTGCTTGTTGCCGCGCGCAAATATTTTGACTCGGCGAACGCGAGCATCGTCGTCGTCGGCGACCGTGCCCAAGTGGGACCACAGGCAGTACTTTTCGGTGACGTAAAAGTGTGGGATACTCACGGTCATGAACTCACTTGACGATGCGGAATCACGGAGCACACGTCTGAATCTTCGTGAAGGATACGAGCTGTACGGCGCGCAAGTTCGGAACCGACTTGTAATCGGCGCCATGTTGTTGAGCGTTGGCCTTTTGATCTCCACGTTCTGGCATCACTTTCCGCGCGACAGCTTTGCCCATAAATTGTCGATTTGGATCTCGGCGGCTTGTTTCGGAGCAGCTGAATTTGTCTGGGCATGGGCTCGATTGTTATGGCGGAGCTGGGTTAAGGGGAGGCCATTCACAACGATGCGCCTTCGCTTCGAGATGGCCATGGCGGTTCTGGTCTGTGTGTTCTTTAGCCTGTGGGTACTAGACTGGTTGAAGTGGTGAAATTGCGAGTCGTGATCAGTTACGCTCGTTTGTTCCAGTTTGCGTTGTGCTGCTGCGCGGCACTGCTCTTGACATTTCCGCTTGCGACCGCCGGAAAAAAGAAATTGCCGGCGCATCCGATCGACTTGAACACGGCGACGATGAGCCAGATCGAGGAATTGCCGGGCGTCGGGCCAGTCACTGCGCAGAAAATTATGGAATTTCGCGAAAAGAGCGGGCCGTTCAAGAGCGTGAACGACTTGCTGGCCGTCCCGCGAATTTCGAAGCGCAAGCTCGATAAGATGCGGCCGTACATCACGATTGGGCCGCCGGCGAAAAAACAGTGATGGAGCAGCAGGGAAGGGGATCGCGGCTCTGCAGCGGCGCGAAGTTCGCGCCGTTCCCAGAAGCAGCCGCGAATTTTCCATCGGGTTAAAACGCCTGATGGGATTGCCGCGACCGATCGATCGCGAGCGGAACCTGCTCGGCGATTTCCAGGCCGTAGCCTTCGAGGGCGACGAGTTTGCGCGGATGATTCGTCAGCACGCGAATTCGCCGCAAACCCAAATCGATTAAAATTTGCGAGCCGATGCCGCTTTCGCGCCAGACCAGGCGCTGGCGGTTCAAATCCTGATCAATTTCCGCGCGCGAATGGAAGAGTATGCGGGGCAGAGCCTCGTTTTCGCCCGGCTGCGCTGCGATGCGGAATCCCCGGCCGGTGTGGTGCAGGTAAACAAAAACGCCGCGGTCCTCGCGCGCAATGGCTTCGAGGGAGCGGTCGATGATTTCGCGGCAATCGCAAGCGAGCGCGCCGAAGACGTCGCCGGTGAGGCAGTGCGAATGGACGCGAACGAGCGGCGGCTGATCGCCGGAGAGTTCGCCGCGAATGAGGACGACGTGCAATTCATCGTCGGTCTCGCTGGAATACGCCAACATGCGAAATTCGCCGTGGCGCGTGGCGAGTGTTGTCTCGGCGATGCGCTTGACGTAGCGCTCGTGCCTCATGCGATAGCGAATGAGTTCGGCAATCGTGAGCAATTTCAGATTATGGCGCTGGCAGAATTCGATGAGCTGCGGGACGCGTGCCATGGTGCCGTCGTCGTTCATGATTTCACAGATGACGCCAGCGGGCTCGAGGCCGGCGATGCGCGCGAGATCGACGGAGGCTTCCGTCTGGCCAGCGCGAACGAGGACGCCGCCGCGGCGCGCGCGCAGAGGAAAAATATGGCCGGGGCGCGCGAGGTCTTCGGGGCGCGCGTTGGGATCGATGGCGGTGAGAATCGTGGTGGCGCGATCGGAGGCGCTGATGCCGGTGGTGGTGCCGCGGCGCGCGTCGATGGATTCGCAGAAGGGCGTGCCGAAGGCGGACGTGTTGCGTTGCGACATGGGAACGAGATTCAGCGCGTCGCAACGCTGCTCGGTGAGCGCGAGGCAGATGAGGCCGCGGCCTTCGCGGGCCATGAAATTGACAGCTTCGGGCGTGATTTTTTCCGCCGCCATGGTGAGATCGCCTTCGTTTTCGCGGTCTTCGTCATCAACGATGATGACCATGCGGCCCTGGCGAATTTCTTCGACGGCTTCCTCGACTGTGGCGAAGGGGGGCTTCAATTCAGTCATAGAGCAATCCAACGAGATGCGTGCGACAAGTGACGAGAGGCGAGAAATATCGAAACAGGGTGCCATTTGTGGCGATTAGAAATGAGCCGAGGCTTTGTTTTGTGCGAGTTACGGAGGATTCTAATTCTGCGGGTTGGCGATTAGAAAAACAGTGACAAGTGGTCAGTGAGGCATGATCAGAGAAGGCGCGCGGCGTGGTCCGAGTGACCGGAGACGGACGGTTATTTTTGTAAAAACGGTAAATTCCGTGATTAGAAATGGGTCCGGTCTTTTGTTTTGTGTGAGTTAGGTGAAGTTCTAATTCCCCATAGGCGCAGCGAGTGGAGGGCAGTGACGAGTGGTAAGTGACAAGTGACAAAGGCACGGGAAGGTGGCCCTTCGATCCTCTGGGCACGCCCGCGGCAGGTGGACGGTTGGGTTGTGCCGCCCTGTTTTGCTGCGCCGAATTTTGTGCCGGAACCTGCATCGACTGCATGCCTCTAAATTACCCTAGCATAGCTGGGGATTGGTGGCGAGGGAAAGGCAGGGACCAGCCATAAGGCGCGGTATGTGCGACGAAAGCGAGGTTGAGTGGAGAAGTGATGGCGGCGCAAAGCGGCGTCCGGTGGCTAAAGCAACTCAAGCAGGCGAAAAGCTATCCCTGCCTACGGCAGGCAAGCCTCACCACCATCCCGCAAGAGGCGCGGGCTGGCCCGCCCAGGCGGGCTGGGTTCGGGATGACAACGTAACGGCACACAGGATGAGAGCCTGTGCCACGCGTAGGGGCGGATTTGGGACGACAAGGCTAGAGCACGCGGGCTGAGAATCTGTGTCAGGTCGGAGCTTGCAGTCGGTGCTCGAAACGCGACTCGGGGGGAGTCGCGCGGGCGGGGCTGAAGCCCCGCCCCTACGAGCGGAATACGATGGGGCGCAGTGCTTCGCGTGAGGCGCCTAGGGTGAACAAGCAGCGCCGCCACGGAGGGGAGAGGCGTGCGCGGCGGCGACGAAGGGCGAGGGCCTCACGTCAGTTCGCGAAGAACGCGAACGGGACGTGAGCTACATAGCCAAGAGCAACCAAGACGTGGGCTATAGCGAGGTGGCATATTCAGGGGATGCACGCCGCGCATTCGTGCGGCGCGGGCGGGTTTGAAAATCCGCCCCTACGAAGGGAAACGCATCTGGCCGGTACAAAGGTGACGAAGGGCGAAGGCCGATGGGAGATGCTTCGTCGCGAGATTGGGCGCGAGAAGAGAGGTGCACGGCGTTTGCGAGTGACCGCGCGGGCAGGATTGTCATGGATAAGGCGTTCTAGCAGATCCAGTGGTGGTTCACGTATCGAATCTGGCCTGCGTGGGAATCTGCCGCGGCCATAACAGCAGCAACAAGACAGCTCCTGCAACATAAAATGGCAGGACTAGGTTTAGCGGCTTGCCGCGGAGGCGCAGCGCTAGACCGAAAAGAGGCGTGCACTCCGCTGAGGTGAACAAAATGACCTGTGAGGCGTACCAGCGGCGAATTGCGAGCGAATCATCCGGCTGGGAAACCAATCTTTGTAAAGCCGGCAGGAATAGTTTTCGGTGCATTAAGACGATGTAGAAAATGTTGAGTATTGCGAGCGCCGACAAAACTTCGAACGCATATGCGAACCTTAAGCATCGAAAACCGGGAGCCAGTTCACCTGCGTAGGCATAAAGCCCAATCGTGATGAGAAGCATGACCCAAAGGGTCCGCAGCTTCTGAATCGCTTCCTCTTTTGTCCGGAAGGGAATTGGCAATTTCAGTTCCTCGCAAAGAACACGGCGTGCGCCGCTCCCACGTGAGGCGGGATAGACGACGCGATCTTGGTGGAACATAGGTTACGCGTCGAAAGTTGTCAAGTTCGCGGCTAACGGAGCCAGTGGGCGAGGAGATGGTAGAAGACGGCGCCCATGAGGCCGGCGCTGGGGATGGTGAGAACCCAGGCCCAGACGATGCGGCGCGTGACGCCCCAATGGACGGCGGTGACGCGTTGCGAGGCACCGACGCCGGAGATGGCTCCGGTGATGACGTGAGTCGTGCTGACGGGGATGCCTGCGGCGGCCGTGCCGAAGAGGGTTAGCGCAGCCGCTGTTTCGGCAGCGAATCCGGTAAACGGGCGGAGTTTAGTGATGCGCTGGCCCATGGTCTTGACGACGCGCCATCCGCCAGCCATCGTGCCGCCAGCCATGGCGAGCGCGCAGCAAATAATCACCCAATCCGGAACGACGTAGGTCTTCAAGTAGCCGGTCGTGAGGAGTGCCGCAGTGATGATGCCCATGCTCTTCTGCGAGTCGTTGGTGCCGTGGCCGAAGCTGAAGGCGGCGGCGGAGAGCAATTGCAGGCGGCGGAACCAGCGGTCGACGCGGCTGGGCGATTGGCGGCGCACAATCCAACTGGTGATGACAGTGATGATGAGGCCGGCTCCGAGACCGATCACCGGGGCGACAAAAATGAAGATCACGGGAAGTGTCCAGCCGGACCAAATGATGGCGCGAAACCCGGCAGCGGCGATGGCCGCGCCGCCGTAGCCTCCCATCAATGCATGGGAGGAGCTACACGGAATGCCGAGGCGAATCGTGGCGTAATTCCAGAGGATCGCGCCCAAGAGACCGGCGAGGAGGACGTTCTGATTGACGAGATGGAGATCAACGAGGCCCTTGCCCATGGTGGCGGCGACGGCGGTGCCAAACGTCAACGGGGCGATGAAATTCCAGAACGCGGCCCAGACGACGGCCCAGAGCGGCCGGAGGACGCGCGTGGAAACGATGGTGGCGATGGAACTGGCGGCGTCGTGCCAGCCGTTGGTGAAATCGAATGCCAGGCTGACGAAAACGATGATGGCGAGGAGATGAAAGCTGTTCATGCGGGGCGCTCCGGTGGAGCGGGACAGCCAAGCAAATGCAGATTCCTCGCTGCGCTCGGAATGACAGTTAAGAGAGACTTCCTTCGTATCTCCCTGAGCAGCGGCGCAAGAGTGTCGGATACCACGCGGCGACGGCGCTGAATCATGCGTTCTTCAGAGTGATGGTTTCGACGACGTTGGCGACGTCTTCGCACTTGTCCGTGGCGGTCTCGAGGACTTCGATGATTTCCTTCCACTTGATGATCTGCACGGGGTCTTTTTCCTGCTCGAACAGGGTAGCAATGAGATTGCGGCAGAGGCGATCGGCTTCGTTTTCCTGGCGATTGATCTCGATGCAGTGCTGGAGGACGTGGTCTTTCTGCTCGAGGACGCGGACGGCGGCGAGCATTTCCTTCGTGGCAGCCATCAAGACGCGGGCGAGATCGGCGACGCCGGGACGGATTTTTTCGATGCGATAGGTGATGAGGCGGCTGGCGGCGGCGTCGGTGAGGTCGACCACATCGTCGATTTCGCTGGCAAGTTCGTGAATGTCTTCGCGGTCGAAGGGCGTGATGAAGGTGCGGTTCAACTTATTCATCAAGTTGTGGGTGAGGGTGTCGTTGGCGTGCTCGATGTTCTTGATTTTCTCGGCGTCGGCCGCAGGGTTGGAGAAATTTTCGAGCATGGCGACCATGGCTTGCGCGGCGGCGTAAACGTTTTCGGCAAGCTCCACGAACATGTCATGGAAGCCCTCTTCGTGGGGCATCAATTTGCTAAGCAGTCCAGGCATGAATGCACACCAATCGACAAATTAGGGTTGTTAAAGAACGTTCATATTACCGGAAGGCGGGGAGAGGGGCAAGGAAGTGCAGGGCAGGAAAACTCCGGACCGGCAGGCCAGGGTGAACGCGAAACCCTGGCCTGCCGGTCCGGTGAAATGCGGTTAGTGCTTACCGGCCATGCGGATGGTCATCCGGTTTCTTGGGTGGTTTCGCCTTCGACTGGTGTTGCGGCTTGGGATTGTTGTGCGCCGGACGGGCTGCATTGTTATGGGGCTGATGATTGCCGCCGCGCTGGCTGGCGTTGCGATTCTCGTTGTTGGAGCGGTTGAAGTTTTTGCGACCTGCCTCTTGCGGCCGGGCGAAGTTTCTGTGGTCGGAAGAAGCCATGTCGCGATGATCCGTCTGTTCATGGGTAGCTTCGAAATGTTGCTCGTGCTCGGCCGCCATTTCTTCACGAGTTGGCGTCGCGCGCACACCGCCCGGGCCGTTGAAGGCCATGTGGTTGTCGTTATGGACGATCACCGTGCGGTTGATGTAGGTGTTGTGGATGATGTTGACGTTCACATGGGCGACGGCCGTGTTGTAGAAGAAATGGCCACCGCGCCATTCGCCGCCGACGAAGCCGACGCCACCGTAGCCGAAGCCATAGTTAATGCCGCCGTAAAAGCCGACGTGCGGGCCCCAGTAGCCGCGGTGCCAAGCGTAAACTCCGCCGCCCCAGCCCCAGTAGCCTGGCGTCCAAAGCAGCCCGGGTTGAGGAGCTATAACCCATGCTCCTGGGACCCAGTAATAGCCAGCGTCGCCGTAAGCCCAATATCCCGGAGTCCAGATATAATCCGGGCCGGGGCAGATAGGCTGGACAGCAACCACGCGCAGCGGGGGCGGGCCGATATGCACGGAGATTCCGACGCCCACAGCGACCTGCGCCGGCGTTGAGGCTGGGATCGCCAGCATTACGAATGCAAGCAAGAACAAATACAAGAAACGGAAGTTGCGCATGTGCCTCACCCCTCGTGCGAAAATTTGCTTCTACACAGCGTATAAACACGATTCCGTGACAAAAGTTGCTATCGATACCGCGCGCGATGGACGCGGACGGGACTTATCGAGCCGGGAAGCAATAATTCCCCACATTTAAGGCTAGCGGAATGGGTGGAGGCATTTCAAGAACGAGGAGCGGGTTGTTGCTCAAAGTGACTATAGAACGCGAGGACAGGCGCGAAGTTTGGATTGCGCCGGGATGATGAGAAGCGCGACCACATAGCGTGGGTGAAGCGCACGAAAGGAAGAAGAAAGTGAAAAGGCGCCTGATGCGTCGCGGCTGCCCTTCACTTCGTTCAGAGTACGAAGCCGCGACCTCCTAGAATTCAACGCTGGCGGCGAAAAGCCTCACGTCCCTGTTGCGCGGGTGCGGCGCAACGGGGACGTAAGCGACAAAGCCAAGGAAAGGGCCGGGAGGTGAGGTACAGGGTCAAAAAAAGGGCGCTCCAAGAGAAACGGAGCGCCCGAAATTCGAAAACCTCACGTCAGGTTGCGCAACGGCGGCGCAACCGGGACGTGAGCTACAGAGAGACGTCTTAGTACATGCCGCCCATGCCGCCTGCACCGGGAGCACCGCCCGCGGCGTTCTTCTTCTCGTCTTCCTTGATGTCGGCCACGAGAGCTTCGGTGGTGAGCATCAGGGCCGCGATGGAAGCGGCGTTCTGCAGAGCCAAGCGAGTGACCTTGGCTGGATCGATGACGCCGGCCTTGACCATGTCGCCGTACTCGCCGGTGTCGGCGTTGAAACCGTAATTGTCGTTTTCGTTCTCGCGAACCTTGCCGACAACCACGGCGCCTTCCTCACCAGCATTGTGAGCGATCTGGCGCATGGGCTCTTCGAGGGCGCGGCGAACGATGTTGACGCCGATCTCCTCGTCGCCTGTGGCCTTGATCTTATCGAGCGCCCGGATGCAACGGAGCAGAGCCGTGCCGCCGCCGGGAACGATGCCTTCCTCGACCGCAGCGCGGGTGGCGTGCATGGCGTCTTCAATGCGAGCCTTCTTTTCCTTTAGCTCGATTTCGGTTGCCGCGCCCGCCTTGATGACCGCAACTCCGCCGACAAGCTTGGCCAAACGCTCCTGCAGCTTTTCCTTGTCGTAATCGGAGGTGGTGTTGTCGATCTGAGCGCGAATCTGCTTGACGCGGCCTTCGATCTCACCAGTCTTGCCTCCGCCCTCGATGATGGTGGTGTTGTCCTTGTCGATGGTGATTTTCTTGGCGCGGCCGAGCTCATCGACCTTCACGTTTTCGAGCTTGATGCCGAGATCCTCGGTGATAGCGCGTCCGCCGGTAAGCGTGGCGATATCCTCGAGCATGGCCTTGCGGCGGTCGCCAAAGCCCGGGGCCTTGACGGCGGCGCACTGCAGGGTGCCGCGAAGCTTATTGACGACCAACGTCGCGAGGGCTTCGCCTTCGATGTCCTCGGCGATGATCAGCAGCGGCTTGCCCATCTTGGCGATCTGCTCGAGCAAGGGAAGCAGATCCTTCATGGAGCTGATTTTCTTTTCGTGGATCAGGATGCGGACATCTTCGAGAGCGCATTCCATGCGTTCCGGATCCGTGACGAAGTAAGGCGAGAGGTAGCCGCGGTCGAACTGCATTCCTTCCACGACTTCCAGCGTGGTTTCCATCGTCTTGGATTCCTCGACGGTGATCACGCCATCCTTGCCGACCTTCTTCATGGCTTCGGCGATGATGTTGCCGATCTGCTTGTCGTTATTGGCGCTGATCGTGCCGACCTGGCCGATCATGTCGCCCTTTACGTCCTTATGAAGCTTCTTGATTTCCTCGACAGCCGCTTCCACAGCCTTCTCGATACCGCGCTTGAGAGCCATGGGGCTTGCGCCGGCCGCAACCGTCTTCACGCCTTCGCGGAAGATGGCCTGGGCCAACACGGTGGCCGTGGTGGTGCCGTCGCCGGCAACGTCGGAAGTCTTCGAAGCGACTTCGCGCACCATCTGGGCGCCCATGTTTTCGAGACCGTCGGGAAGATCGATTTCCTTCGCGACAGTGACGCCGTCCTTGGTGATGATGGGTGAGCCGAACTTCTTCTCGATCACCGCGTTGCGGCCCTTGGGGCCAAGCGTGATCTTTACGGCGTCAGCGAGAATATTGACGCCACGCAGAATCGCCTGGCGCGAATTCTCACCAGTCACAATTTGCTTTGCCATGAGACCTGTTCCTCCTCAATTTCCTCGAATGAAATTTGCTTGCCTGCGGCAGGCGGACTTTGCCAAATTCGGAGAGCCGATCTGCCTGATTCCTTTTCGTTCCATCGAACTGCCGAATCGCTCCGGCGGTTTGTTATTTTCTGCTGGAGGCAGCCTTTGCCGCGCCGCCGATTTTGGCCAAGATTTCGTCTTCTTTCAGGATGAGGTATTCTTCGTCGTCGATCTTGATTTCGTTGCCGCTATATTTGCCAAAAAGGATGCGGTCGCCGGCCTTGACGTCGAGAGGAATCAATTCGCCCTTCTCGCGCTTTCCCGAACCGACGGCAACGACTTCGCCTTCCTGGGGTTTCTCTTTTGCACTGTCAGGGATGATGATTCCGCCCTTCACTGTTTCCTTATCTTCGATCCGCTTCACGATCACGCGATCGTGCAGCGGGGTAATGTTCACAGCCATATCTCATAACCTCCGCATTAGGACTTTGAAGTTGCTGCGAGGGGAGCGCTGGAGACTCGTTAGCACTCCTCATCGCCGAGTGCTAATATAGCAAGAATACAGCGCGCGTCAAGGGATTTTATAATCGTGGGGGGGGGACATAGCAAAGGCTATTGGTGGTCTGTAAGTCGCTTATATAGTGTATATTATGATCGTTTCGGCTTTGCGTCTTTATGCTTGAAAAATCGAATCGCTGATTGGGCTTTGCGCAGTATGCTGAAGAATAGCTAACACCTGAAGGAGCAAGAGAGGCAGAGCCGAGCGCGTATCACGCAGCGCAAGGACCCGGGAAAAATGGCAACTCGCGAGGCAATCGGGGGGGTCGTTCTTGCGGGAGGGCAGAGCTCGCGAATGGGGCGGCCAAAAGGGCTGCTGGTGCTCGCGAGTGAGCCGCTCGTGGTGCGCATGGCGCGGTTGGTCGAATGTGTGAGCGGGCCGGCGATTATTGTCGGGCCAGCGGCGGTTTACGGCGAGCTGGGATTTCGCGTGGTGCCGGATGACCGGCAGGACCTGGGCCCTCTCGGTGGAATCGCGACGGCTCTGCGTGTGACGACGTGTGGCTGGAATTTGATCGTTGGCTGCGATTTGCCGTTTCTTACACGCGAGTGGCTGGAGTTTCTGGCGGCGCGCGCGGCTTCGTCGCCGGCCGATGTGGTGATGCCGCTGAACGAACGCGGGTTCGAGCCGCTCTGCGCGATGTACCGGCAGCGCACACAGGCAATCATCGCGCAAGCTCTCGATCGCGGAGTGCGAAAGATCACTGACGGGCTGGCGGGATTGACGCTTGCGACCATCGCACCGGAGGAATGGAAAGGCTTTGACCCGCAGGGCCGGCTGTTCAAGAATGTCAATACGCCAGAGGATTACGACGAGGCGCAGACGGGGCAGGCGGAGAGAAGCGACACGTGAGCGAACACTTCATCGAATTTCGGGGGGTGTCGAAGGCGTTCGACGATCAACCCGTGCTTCAGGACGTCGGCTTCCACATGGATCGAGGCGAGACGAGCGTGATCATGGGGCGGAGCGGAGTGGGCAAGTCCGTTTCGCTGAAACTGATTCTGGGCTTCCTGAAAGTGGACGCGGGCCGAGTCATCGTGGATGGCGAAGACATCACGGAGATGACCGAGGCGCAACTGACGCCGATTCGGCGGCGGGTGACGATGGTATTCCAAGCGGGCGCGCTGTTTGATTCGCTCACGATCGCGGAGAACGTGGCGTTTCCCATGCGAGCGCTGGGAAACGTGAAACTGGATGAGATCGATGGGCGCGTGGCGGAGCTGCTGGAGATGCTGGAGGTCACGCAATTTGCAGAGCGGCTTCCTTCGGAATTGAGCACGGGCACGAAGCGCGCGGTGGCGATTGCGCGGGCGCTGGCGCAGAATCCTGACGCGATCCTCTACGACGAGCCGACCACGATGGTGGATCCGCTGATGGCCGCGCACACCGGGGACCTGATTCTCAAGCTGAAAGGAACGTTCCACAAAACATCCGTCGTCGTGACGCATGACACGCACCTCGCGCGACGCCTGGCGGACCGCATTATCTTTCTGCACGAAGGCGGCGTTGGTTTTTTTGGAACGTGGGCGGAATTCGAGAAGTCCGAGGAACCCTTCCTGCGCAATTTCCGGCTGCAGGACGAACTGATTCCCGCGCTGGACGTGACCGGGTGAGCGCGCGCCGATGAGCTCGCCAGCGCCGGCCAATCCAAAGGCGCAGTTGCGGCGCGTCCTAGGATTCTGGGACGTTCTGCTGTTCAACATCGTAACGGTGCTGGGACCGCGGTGGCTTGCGGCGGCAGGGCACAACGGCACTTCTTCAATCAGCCTCTGGATTCTCGCGGCGCTGCTTTTTTTCGTCCCGAGCGCGTTCGTGATCAATGAACTCTCGACGCGCTATCCCAATGAAGGCGGGCTGTACGCCTGGTCGAAGGAAGCGTTCGGCGATTTTCATGGATTCGTGGCGGGGTGGACATACTGGATTTACACGGTTTTTTATTTTCCCGGCTTGTTGCTCGCGAGCGCGTCGATGGCGGCATACATCGGCGGCGCAGGGCATGAGCAGCTTGCCACGAACCGGGAGTTTCTTCTGATCGGCTGCTTCGTGCTGCTATTTGTCGCGGTGTTTCTCAATCTTATCGGAGTGAACATAGGGAAGTGGCTTCAAAACGTGGGGGGCGTGGGGACGTATCTTCCGCTCCTGATGCTCGTCGGAATCAGCGCGTGGATATGGCACATTCATGGTTCGCTCACCCATTTCACGTGGAAAAACGTGATGCCGGTGTGGAATCAGGCGACGGTGAATTTCTGGCCGCAAATGGTTTTTGGATTCGCGGGATTTGAACTCGTCGCCACGATGAGCGAGGAAGTCCGCGACCCGCAAAGAACATTGCCGCGCGCCGTCTGGGGCGCGGGGGCTGCGGTTGCGTTCATGTACATCATCGGCACGGTTGCGGTGCTCGGAATGGTCCCGGCGCAACAAGTGGACCCGTTGAATGGAGTTTTCCAAGCGATCACGGCGGGTTCGACGATTCTGAAAATCGGATTTTTCGGTGTGCTCGCGGCGGTTCTGGTGACGATCGGAAACGCCGGAGGAGTGGGCTCGACGGTGGCCGGCATTGCGCGAGTGCCATTCGTGGCCGGGATCGATCGCTATCTGCCAAAGGCGTTCGGCAAGGTTCATCCGCGATGGCGGACTCCGTACGTGTCGATACTCGTGCAGGCAATACTTTCCGGCGCCATTTTGCTTTTGGCGCAGATCAACGAGACAACGAGGTCGTCGTATCAAGTCCTGGTGGATATCTGCGACATTTTGTACTTCATTCCGTTCCTATACATGTACACGGCCGCCATTCGGCTCGCGTATCGCAAGGATCGCACGGCAAATCCTCGCGCGGTGCTGATTCCAGGAGGGAAGGCGGGAGTGTGGATTGCCGCGATGCTTGGGTTCAGCGTGACGTTTCTCGGCATCGTTCTTTCGTTTATCCCGCCCGGCGATTCGGCGAGCAAGGGGCTTTTCGTGAGCAAATTGGTGGTGGGCACGGGCGTGACGATTTTGCTCGGCCTGATTCTCTACTGGCGCGGGGCGCGGGAGAAATCCAAAGAAGTTTCGATATCGTGAATCGCGGTGCGCATGCTGCGCGCGACTTTCTCGAGGCGGCTCTTCAGTATACGGCGCGCTTCTGAACGGTTTGCTTCGCGGCGAGCGAAAATCGCGAATCCGTTTCGCCGCCTTCGAGAACCAGCCGCGAGACATACTCTCCCATTGCCGGGCCATGCTTGAAACCATGGCCTGAGCCGCCGCCTACGAGCCAGACATTTTCGAAATCGGGATGACGGTCGATCAGGAAGTCGCCGCTCGAGGTGTTTTCGTACTGGCAGACGCGCGATTCGATTACGGGCGCATCGCGAAGCGCGGGGAAACGGCGGCGCAGATAATCGCGGACGAGCGGCAAGGTCTCGCCGGCGACGCGCTCGAGAGTGTTGGGATCGACCGCCGGGCCGTGCATGTCGCTGGCGATTTTGAAGCCGCGGCCTTCGATATCAGGAATGCCGTACATCAGGCTGCCGACGTCGAGCCATGTGGGAAAATTCCCGAGCGAATAGCTGCGATCTCCCGGTGGCACGCCGAAGAAATAAATTTCCTGGCGCGAGGGGAAAATTCTGTGGCCCAGAAGCGCGCGAAAGACTTTTGGCAGCCACGGCCCGCAGGCGAATACGTAGGTACTGGCGTGCAGAGTTTCGCCGCTCCAGGTGGCGAGCGCGTCGATGTGCCCACGGCCGCTGGGAGGCTCGGCTTCGGCGACCAGGTAAGTTCCTCCGGCTTTCTGGAATTCGTCGACAATGGCTTGCACGGCGCGGCGGGCCATGAGCGCGCCGCTCTCGGGCTCGTAGATCGCGCACTCGGAATCCTGGCAAGCGATCAATGGGAATCGCCTGGCGATTTCCTCGCGCGATAGTTTTTTGTGCGGGACGCCGACTTTGGCGAAAGTCGCGAGAGTGGCGATAGCCATGGGATCTGCCTCGTGAGTGAGCCATAGAACGCCGGTGCGATGAAACAGGCGCGCACCAGTCTCTTCGCAAAACTGGCGCCAGAGATCGAGAGAGCGCATCGACCAGCGCGTGTAAACTTCATCCGCGCCGTAGCTCATGCGAATGATGCGCGATTCGCCGGCGGAGCTCGAGCGGCTGTTCGCGGTGCCATAAGCGTCGACGAGCAAGACTCGGGAACCTTCGCGAGCAAGGTGGTAGGCTGTCCAGGCGCCGAAAACTCCGGCGCCGACGACAACGACATCGTAGGTTTGCGCACCGCTCACGATGGGCATGGTGAACCTAGGTTGGAGCAGGGGAGGCTCAAAATCCCTCGTCGACGAGCTTTTCGACTGTCCATTGTTCGGAGGCTGCTTCGGTACGGCTGGCCATGAGGCTTTCGATGTATTTGGCCAGAATATCGCATTCGAGATTCACAGGATCGCCCGCGGCGATTTCGGCGAGATTCGTATGGGCGCGCGTATGCGGAATGATGGCGAATTCCGCGATTCCATCACGCCAGCGCGCGACCGTGAGGCTGATGCCATCGACGGCGAGCGAGCCCTTTTCGGCGACATATTTTTGCAAATCTTCCGCAACGCGCACGGCGAGCCACCAATTTTCGCCTTCGGGTTCCATGCGCACGACGCGGCCGATGCCGTCCACGTGGCCCTGAACGAAATGGCCGCCGAGGCGAGCGTCGGCGCCAAGGGGCAATTCGAGATTGACGATTTGGCCAGTCTCAGCCTTGGAGAGAGCGGTTCGCCTGAGGGTTTCGAGAGAAAGATCGGCGGAAAAAAACGTTTTTCCCAATTCAACCACGGTCAAGCAGCATCCGTTGACGGCGACGCTCGAGCCGATGCGCAATTCCTCGGCGATTTGCGGATTTTGGGCGAAGCTCACTTTCAAGCGCCCGCCCTGTTCGGTTCTGGCGAGCTTTTCGATTTTTCCGAGACTCTCAATGATTCCGGTAAACATCGTGAAAATAGCCTTGGACAACGAAATCGGGCCCAAACTGGCGAAACGAAAGATTCGCGAGCGACGCGGCCTTTGCGAATGAGCGCGACGGAAACGAGGCCATCGGCAGCCCGCTTCCCATGACTCTGGGAGCGTAAAACAAAATCATCTTATCCACAATTCCCGATGCCAAGGCGGCGCCATTCAACTGCGAGCCCGCTTCGAGCAAGACGCTGAGAATCTGGCGGCGGCCGAGTTCGCGCAGGATTTGACGCAGATCAATGCCACCGGCGCGCGAGCGAGTTTGCACGATCTCGACACCGGCTTTCTGTAATGCGCGGGCTTTGGAAGATGCGGCGGGCCTCGCGGTGAAGATGAGGACGTCGTCCTTCGCGGACTTCACGATTTCGGAGCGCAAGGGCATGCGCAGCTTCGAATCCAAAATGACGCGGAGCAGCGGTTTGCGGCGAGGCAAGCCGGTGCGGTCGGTCATGCGCGGGTCGTCGCTCAGTATCGTTCCGATTCCCGTGAGCAAGGCGTCCGAGACATGGCGAATGCGCTGAACTTCTTCGCGCGATTCGGGCGACGTGATCCATGTGGTGCTGCCGGCGCGCGCAGCGATGCGGCCGTCGAGGGTCAACGCAGTTTTCAACGTGACGAATGGGAGCTTGCTGCGAATCCATTTTGCGAAGGCTTCATTCAGGCGCTGCGCTTCGGCTTCGTGCACGCCAACGCGAACTTCAATTCCAGCGCGCTGCAGAGCGCGAATGCCACGGCCGGCGACTGCGGAATTTGGATCTTTCATGGCGACGACCACGCGTTTCAAGTGCGCTTGCAGGATGGCTTGCGTGCACGGGCCAGTGCGTCCGGTGTGACAGCAGGGCTCGAGATTGAGGTACAACGTCGCGCCGCGCGCGTTGCCCTGGGCACGATCGATGGCAATGATTTCCGCATGGCGGCGGCCTTCATATGTGTGGAAGCCTTCGCCGACGACGCGATCATTTTTCACGATGACGGCGCCGACCATGGGGTTGGGATGGGCCTGCGCGACGCCGCGATGCGCCAGGATGAGCGCGCGCGCCATCCATGCGGCGTCGGCGAGCTGTTGGGTGCGGTCAGTCAAAAAGAGAATTGACGTAGGTTTGGGCGTCAAAGGGCACCAAGTCATCCATCTGCTCGCCAGTACCGACGAAGCGAATCGGCAAGCCCAGCTCGCGGGTAATGGCGACGACGATGCCGCCCTTGGCGGTGCCGTCGAGTTTTGTCAGCACGATTCCGGTGACGCCGACGTGGCCGGTGAATTCACGCGCCTGCGTCAGGCCGTTTTGGCCGGTTGTTGCGTCCATGACGAGCAGTATCTCGTGAGGCGCGCCGGGCACGAGCTTGGCCGCGGTGCGCTTCATTTTTTCAAGCTCGGCCATCAAATTGGATTTCGTGTGCAGGCGGCCGGCGGTATCGACGATCACAGCGTCGATATTCTTCGCTTTCGCGGCCGATACGCCATCAAAAACCACGGCTGCGGGATCCGAGCCCGCCTTCTGCTTGACCATTTCGACGCCTGAGCGCTTGGCCCAGACGTCGAGCTGTTCGATGGCGGCGGCGCGAAAGGTATCCGCGGCGCAGAGCATCACGGAGCGGCCTTCGGCGCGCAGACGATGCGCGAGTTTGCCGATGGTCGTGGTTTTGCCGGTGCCGTTGACGCCGACGACAAAGATCACCTCCGGGGCAGCGGCTGCGGGTTGAGTCCCGTTCGAGGGCGCGGATGTCGTGAGGATGCGGACGATTTGGTCTTTCAACTCTTGCTTGAGCGCGGCCGAGCCGGAAAGCTTCCGTTCCGTTACCTGACGGCGAAGCGCAGCGAGGACTTCCTTGGTGGTGCTGACGCCGATATCCGCGCTCAGAAGGGCTGATTCGAGGTGCGCCAGCAAGGCGGGATCGACCGGGCGATCACCGGTGAGCAATTGCTCGACGCGAGCGGAAAATTCGGTGCGCGTGCGAGCGACGGAATTCTTGAGGCGCTCTAGGAGCGACTCGCCTTTTTCCGATTTGCGAAAGAAAGAAATCATGCCGTTTCGTCTGGGCTCCAGAAACGATCATTCTAGCAGAGGAGTGCAGCGATGCGCGTGCGCGAGTGCAAGGCTGAGGAGGTGCGGAAGCGAATGTTGAGTGAACGAGGTCTCGCGGGGGCGACGGAAAAAGGCGAAGTTCAGACCTCGACTTCGACGAGGGAGGCGCTGAGCTTCAGTTTGCCGGCTTTTACGGCGGCTTGAATGGCGCGGACGACGTCGAGATCGAACTTCGCGCCGCCGAGCTGGTTGATGCGATCCATGGCGTAATCGAGGTCCATCGCGGATTGGTAGGGGCGATTGGTGGTGATGGCGTCAAACGTGTCGGCCACGGCGATTATGCGCGCCATGAGCGGAATCTGGTCGCCGGTGAGCCCGTAGGGATAGCCATTGCCGTCCATGCGCTCGTGATGGAGTTCGATGCCCGGCAGCATGTCCTTCAGTTGCGCGACGGGCCGCATGATGTTCGCGCCCTTCACGGGATGCTGCTTCATCAGCTCGAATTCTTCGTCGGTCAATTTGCCGGGCTTTTTCAGGACATGATCGTCGACTCCGATCTTGCCGACGTCGTGCAATAGAGCGGAAATTCGGAGCTTGTCGAGGGCTTCCGCGTCGAGGCCCAATTCCTTGCCGATGATCAGCGAATACTTCGCGACGCGCCCAGAATGGCCGCGCGTGTAGGGATCCTTTTCGTCGATAGCGGCGGCAAGCATGCGAATCGAACCCATGAACAATTCGCGGTTGGCGGTCGCGGCCATTTGCAGACGGTCGACGTACTTCTCGATGTCGTCGGCCATGCTGTTAAAGGTCTCAGCCAATTCGCTGATTTCCGCGGCGCCCTGGACTTGCGCGCGCTCATGGAATTCAGCGCGTGCGATGGCGCGCGTGGAGTGCACGAGGCCTTGAATCGGGCGCGTGATTCCCAGGGCGGACAGATATCCGACCAGCAAGGCGAGGAGGGTGACGGCAATGACGAATCGCAGAGCCTCGGTAGTCAGCTCCTGCACGCCCGCGTCGGCACGAGCCTGGGCCATGCCGCGCTGCGCGATCACGGCCCAATGAAGCTCCGGAATCGTGCTATAGGTGCCCACCATTTCGACCGGCTTCTTGTTTTCCTGGAGCATGAACTGCGTCGTTTCGGTGGTGCGCAACTCCTGGGGCAGGCCTTTGAATTGGTTGACCACGGGGTTAGTGCTGAGATCGCGGCCCGGAACCATATTCACAGTATCGGGATGCACGATGATGCGGCCTTCGCCATTGACCACAAACACGGTTGTGTCACGCACACTCGCGTCGCGCAGGCGTGCGAGGACGCGGTCCAAGGACACGACCGCGGCGAGCATCCCGGTGAACTGGCCGTCGGACATCAAGGGCACGGAAATCACCATGGCGGGACGATTGTTTTGGCCGAGTGCAAAGGTGCCGCTGAACCAGTTCACGCCCTGCACGCTGGCGGTGAAGGCGTGCTTGAGCGCGGCGTCGACGAAGGGATCCTGTTCCGCGCCGGGAACGCTTTCGGCTGATTCTCCCTTGGCGTCCTGGCCGATGGCGGTGACGTAGAGAATATCGTGATTGTTTTGCAGAATATTCTGCAACATCCGGCTGAGCTGCGGGGTGTGAGCAGGATCGCTGACGTTTTGGATCCAGCCGGTCAAGGCGAGCAATTGGCGCTGGCTCTCCAATTGTTCGCTGAGATTGGACTCGAACTGCAAAATTTCGCTGGCGAGAGATCGCGTGATTCCCGATTGCTGGACGCGCTCCGTGTCCTGCAGCTTGTCTTCGCTGAGACGAAGCACTTCGCGGTGATAAAGATAGAGCGGCAGGGCGCTGGTCAGGAGCAAAGCGCCGAGAACGATCCAGAGAATGCGCACGCGGCGCATCCCTGTGATTGCGAGTGGTTTTTGAGGCACGAGTATACCTGCACGAAAATCGTACGGGAGCCTGCCCCGGGGGACAACTGGCCTAAAGTACTACCTATTGACGCATTGGAACGAAACGGCCTGGCAGTCGGGTCATTCGGCCTTAAGGGGGCGGTGCATCAATTCGCGGATGGCGTCGCGGGGAGCGCGGGATTCGTATAAAACGCCGTGCATTTGAGCAGTGATGGGCATTTCGATGCCAAGCTTGAGGGCAAGGGCTTGCGCAGCGGCGGTGGTGCCGACGCCTTCGGCGACCGTGGGCGTGGAAGCAAGGATTTCATCGAGCTTTCTTCCGCGGCCGAGTTCGATGCCGACTCGGCGGTTGCGGCTCAATTCTCCGGTGCAGGTAAGCACCAAATCGCCGATTCCGGCGAGCCCAGCGAGGGTCTCGCGGCGGGCGCCGAGCGCGGTGCCGAGGCGCGTCATTTCCGCCAAACCGCGCGTGATGAGAGCGGCCATGGTGTTGTGGCCGAGGCCGAGCCCTTCGGCGACGCCGGCCGCGATGGCAATGACATTCTTGACCGCGCCGCCAAGCTCGACGCCGATCACGTCGTCGTTTGTGTACAAGCGAAACGTCGGGCCGGAGAATTCGTGCTGAATTTCGTTGGCAGCCTGCGGATTCGGCGACGCCACGACGATGGCGGTGGGATCGCCCTGGGCGACTTCTTTGGCGAAGGAGGGCCCGGAGATGGCGGCGATGCGGAGCTGCGAATTTTGCGTGACGAGGCGTTCAATCACTTGCGTCATGCGCAAATGGGATTCGGGTTCGAGGCCCTTCGTCGCGCTGACAATGACGGCGGCGCGGGAGGCGTGCGGAAGGATTTCGGAATAGAGAGCGCGCGCATGCGCCGAAGGCATCGCGCCGATGATGAAGTCCGCGCCGTTCACGGCTTCGGCGAGCGCGGGAATTACTTCCACTTGCTCGGGAATCGTGAATCCGGGAAGAAAAATGGGATTCTTGCGGTCCCTGGTGAGCGAGCCGCGGACATCCTCTTCGCGGGCCCAGAGCGCGATGCGGTGCGGAACGTGGCTCTGCGACAGCACGATGGAGAGAGCCGTGCCCCACGCACCAGCGCCGATAATGGCAATTTTATTCATGCGTAGCAGCTTCGAGTGCGAACGCTCCAATTTTCAATTTTTGCGCGTCAAGCGGCTCTCGGTTCCCGCGATCAGCCGCGCGATATTTTCGCGGTGCTTCCCTATAATCAGGACGGCAATCAGGACGCTGCCCAGCGATACGGCTCGCGGCGGCGCATGGCCGGGCGCGTAGAACAGATAAATTAAAAATGGCAGCGCGGCCGCGGCGGCGATGGAGCCAAGCGAGACATAGCGCCAGAATGCGATCACAATAATCCAGAGCAAAGCCGCTGCCGCCATCGCCTGCCAGGAAATCGCCAGAAAGACGCCCAATCCCGTCGCGACGCCTTTGCCGCCCCGAAAGCCGAGCCAGCAGGAAAAAGTGTGGCCCACGATAGCTGCCAGGGCCGCGGCCATCACCCAGCGAATGTTCGAGTGGGGCCAATGGAGTGTGAGCCATACGGCGAGATATCCCTTACCGGTGTCGAGCACCAGCGTCGCAATGCCCGCACCTTTGCCCGCGACGCGCGACACATTTGTCGCGCCGATGTTTCCGCTTCCGGACGCGCGGACGTCAGCGCCGTGCCCCAGCTTCACGATCAAGTAGCCGAAGGGAATCGAACCCAACAAATATGCGACGACAGGAATCGGCCAGACCGGGGTCACGGGACGACGCTTTCGACGAAAGGATAGGTGGCGAGCTTTGTGTACACGGCGCCGCTGGACTTTAGCACACTTTGATAGAGGTGGAATTGAGTTGCGGACGTGGCGCCGAAATCCTGCAGCGGAAGCGAAGAGACGGTTTCCTTGAGCTTCGGCAATCCGTCCAGCGTCTTGAAGCGCGCCAGCGTCAAGTGCGGCGCGAAGGCTCTTGTCTCACTAGGGAATCCGAGCGGTTCGAGTTTCGCTTCCACTTTCGCCGCAAGCGCGGCGAGTTCGGGACCCGATTCGATGCCAGCCCAGAAAACACGCGGATGATGATCGTTGGGGAAAAAGCCAAAGTGGCGGAAAGCGACATCGATGGGCCGATCGTGGCGGATCCCTGTGAGTTCATTTTGAATCGCGGGCACTTTCGCACCAGGGACCTCGCCGAGGAATTTGAGCGTGACATGAACGCCTTCAGGCCGCACCCAGCGGGCGCCGCGAGATATCTTCTCGAATCGGAGAATGAGCGCGTGCAACGCCTGGCGCGTGTCTTCAGGGACGTCGAGCGCAACGAAGAGACGCATGGCTATACCTTCGCCGGCGGCGCGTAAAGGAAATAACGGCGCACCATGTCGAGCGCCGTTTGCGTAGCCTGCGTACGGATGCGATCGCGATCGCCGGGGAAGCGGAAACTGCACTCTTTGTGGGTCTTTTCGTCGGCGATGGCGATGTGCACAAGGCCGACGGGTTTCTCCGCGCTGCCACCACCGGGGCCGGCGATTCCAGTGATTCCCACGCCAAGCGTGGCGCCGGCGCGGCGTCGAATTCCTTCGGCAAGCGCAAGGGCGACTTCTGAGCTGACCGCGCCCTTGGCTTCGATCAATTCGCGAGGAACGTCGACCCAGGCCGATTTCAAATCATTGCTGTAGGAAACGACGCCGCCGAGAAAATAGGAGGAACTGCCAGCGACGTTGGTCAATCGCGCGGCAAGCATTCCGCCGGTGCAGCTTTCCGCAACGGCAATCGTCGCGTGGCGCTCCTGAAGCTCCTTCGCCACAACCGATTCGAGAGTTTCTCCGGAGGTGGTGAACAAATGCTCGCCAAGGGCGATAGCGAAACCCTTCACGATTTCGTCGAGGAGCTTTATGGCTGCGCGCTCGTCATCTGACCACAAGCGCGGATGCAATTGAATTTCGCCGGCGGAAAAAAGGATCGTGGTGTCGGTGCCTGGATACTGCGCGCAGATCGGCGCGATGCGCTGATCGACTTCCGATTCGGGCAGGCCCGTGATTCGCAGTTCGCGGGTGTAAAGCCGGAGCTTGCCGCCGCGCCGCGCGAGGCGCGGCTTCACCTCTTGCACGAACATGGGCTGGAGTTCACCCGGGGGCCCTGGCAAGAGCACGAGGATTTTTCCGCCGCTGTCGATCCATAGGCCGGGCGCTGTGCCGCGCGTATTTTCGAGCGGCTCCGCACCTTCGGGCACCATGGCCTGACGCACGTTCACTTCGGGCATGGCGCGGCCAAATTTTCGAAAACGTTCTTGGATGTGCCGGAGAATCGCGTCATTGAGTTTGAGTTTGCGGCCGAGTAATTCGGCGACGATTTCGCGAGTGCGGTCGTCCGCCGTGGGTCCCAGGCCGCCGCAGGAGACAACCACATCGGCGCGGTCAATGGCTCTGCGAAAAGCGTCCCTCAGATCCTCATCGTGATCGCCGACGACGATTTTGCGGCGCACCTGAAATCCGAGGCGATTGAGCTCAGCGGTGAGAAAGAGGGAATTCGTGTCCAGGCGGTAAGGCGTCAACAACTCCGAGCCGACGGCGATGATCTCCGCGTCCATCGGAATTGTTGTACCTGATGCGCGAGGCAACCCGCAAGGGGCGGGTTTCGAATGCGTAGAGGCTGGATAGAGTCATTCCTCGCGTAAAGCGAGGAGAGCATCGACGCGAGTTGCTTGCATGGCGGGAATCCATGTTGCTGCGAGCGCGAGCGCGAAGAATCCGGCTGCCGTGAGGGCCACAGTCCACGGGTCGAGCGGCGAGATGCCGAAGAGGAAACTTCGCGTGGCACGCGCGGCGGCCACGGAGATGAGAGCGCCGGGCACGAGACCGGCAGCTGCAATCGATGCGCAATGGCGCAAAATGAGGACGCGGGTGTCGCGAGGCGAGGCGCCGAGGGCCATGCGAATGGCGATTTCGCGACGCCGGAGCTGGACCGTGTAGGCAAGCGTTCCGTAGAGGCCGAGCGCGGCCAACAGCAGGCCGACGAGGGCGAAGCTGTTGAGCAGCCAGGCGACGAAGCGGCGAAGTTTCACGGAATCGAGTATCCGGGCGGGCATGGTTTCGACGTCGAAGAGGGCCACAGACTTGTCCATACTCTCGAGAGCATCGCGAACGTCCGCGGCAACGTTTGCGTTCGCGGCGGATCGAACGACCAGGAACATCGCGGAGTTCGGATGCTGCAATTCCGGAATGTAGATTTCCGGCCGGTGCGCTTCCGCCAGATCGTGGCTCAAGACGTCGCGGACGACGCCGACAATGCGGTAGGGGTTATTTCGGACGGCGTTGTTGGCCACCAGCTTGCCGATGGGGTCTTCCTGCGAAAAATATTTCCGGACAAAGGAGCGGTCGACAATCGCGACCATCGCGGAGCTTGCATTGTCTTGTTCGCCAAACGAGCGCCCCTCGATCAGAGGTATTTTCAACGTTTCCAGATAACCGGGAAGGACAATGTTGAAGCGCGCCGCGGGGCGAACGGGCAGCTCCGCGCGTCCGGGAAAGAAAAGATCAGCGGTCCATCCTGCGCTGGAAAAAGGAAGAACAACACCTGCGGAAGCCGATTCGACTCCGGGCATGGCGGAAACGCGCCGGAGGAGTTCCTGGAAGAATATGGCGCGCGAGGGATCGGTTAGATAGCGCTTTTGCGGCAAGCCGATGTTCCCCGTCCAAACATTCTCCGGCGAAAAACCCGGGGAAACGTCGAGCAATTTCGAGAAGCTGCGGCTGAGTGAGGTGGCGGTGAAAAGCAACGCGATGGCGAAGGCAATTTGTCCAGCGACAAGAAGCTTGCGGCAGTTTCCACTGGCAGTGGAAGCGCGCGTGGCGCTGGCGCGCAGCGTTTGGTCGAGCGGCAAACTCCCGAACGCAGCGGCGGGGAGCGCACTGGCGACGAAAGTAGCGACGATACAAACGCCCAGTGAGAAAACGTATGTCCACGGTCCAATAGCCGTGCGATGAATGGGGCCAAATTGATTGCTTAGCCGGATGAGAGCGAGCGCTAAAAAGACTCCCGCGCCGCAGCCGGCCACGGCAAGCAAAGCGGTCTCGGTGAATATTTGCCGAATCAAGCGCATCTGACTCGCGCCCAGGGCTGCGCGAACGGCCCACTCCTTGCTGCGAACGCTGGAGCGAACCAAGAGCAAGCCAGAGACGTTGATGCAAGCAATCAACAGCACACAGCCCACCGCACCAAATGCGAGGAGCAGCCAACTACGAATGTTGCTGGTTCGCTGCTCGATGAGGGGCTGGCTGGTGAATCGCCAGCCGGTTTTTTCCGGATAGTCGGTGGGGTAGGCGGCAGCGAAGCTGTGGCTCAGCGTGGCGAGAATGGTGTTCGCTCGTTCCGGAGTCACGCCGGGAGCGAGGCGCGCGAACATTTGCAGCCATTTGTCGCCGCGTTCGCCGGGCGCAAGATCGCCGGACTTCAAGGCAAGCGGCACCCACACTTGCGAGGCGGGATAGGGGAAATTGAAATCCGAAGGCATCACGCCGATTACGCGGTAGGGCTCGCCGTCGAGTTCAATGGTCTTGCCAATGACGTTGCGATCGGAGCTGAAGGAGCTTTGCCACAACGCGTTGCTCAAAATGACCACGTGAGAAGCGCCGTCACGATCTTCTTCCGGCGCGAACGCGCGGCCGAGCTGCGGCTGAATGCCGAGCATGGGAAAAAGCGTGGCGGATGCATTGACGGCGTCGACGTGCTGCGCCGATCCAGCGCCGGTCATGGTGAAATCGTTGAAATAGTAGGCGGCGGTTTCGCTGAAGAGCTCATGATGCGTGCTCAGATCTCTGAAATCTGGGCCGGACGCGGCCGTCTCCGCGAGCTGCGAGCCGGGAAAATCATTGTGCACATAGACGAGCTGGCCTGCGTCGCGATACGGGAGCGGTTTGAGCAGCGCATCGTAGAGCATGGCGAAGACAGCAGTGCTCGAGCCCGCGCCGATGGCGAGCACAGCTACACAAATCAATGCGAGCGAGAGATTTTGTTTGATTTGCCGCAGGCCGTAGATGAGGTCCGAGGCGAAGTCGCGAAAGAGATTGCGCATGAGTCTTCTCCGCTCTATCTGAAACGGGAACCGCGCTTACCGGAGTATAGACGCGCGGGAGAGTAAAGCGTCTCGCAGATTTGCGAGGGCCTATCCGGAGGTGAAGCGCGCAGCCGGTTGCTCGGATGAATCAGTGATGAGCCGCGCAGAGAGGCTATGAAATCAATGACAAGCCTTCGACGTTCCAGTCGAGGGAATAGAGCGCGTTGTTGGTGGCGACCAGAGCGCGGCGCGAAGGTTCCAGCGCGAGGCCAACAATTCCATTTCCGCTGAGGACAATCTCCGCGTGGCCGTCGGGGGTGATTCGCGTGATGCCGCGCCTGCCGCCAAGCGACGCAGCGACGTATAAATTGCCGGCGGCGTCAAATGCAAGTCCTTGCGGCCGGCCGAGGCCTCGGTAGAAGACTTCGACTTCGCCGGCGGGCGTGATCCGGTGGACGCGGTCGAAACTCGAAGTCGTCGGGCCAGTGACGTACAAATCGCCGTTGGAATGGAATGCCAAGTGGTAAGCCGACATCGAGGGCTCCAGCGTGGCGAAGACAAAAATCTGGCGGTCGGCGCCGATTTTGAAAATCGTGCCGCTGCGGTCGCCGACATACAGGTTCCCGGCGTGATCGAACGCCAGTCCTGTGGCGATGCCCATGCCTTCGATCCATTGTTCGGCGCGGCCGTCGGGCATGACGCGATGAATCGTGCCATCGTTGCGGCAGGAAACGTAAAGAACGCCATCGCGATCCATGGCGAGACCCGTGGGATTCATCAACTGCGTGACGAACGGTTTTATGGCGCGATCGCGCGTCACTTTATAAAGCGACACGGGAACTTTTTGGCCGCGCTGCCCGCTGAAGGTGACGTAGACATTTCCTTCGCGATCCACAGCGGGATTCGCGACGGGATGCAAATTGTCGGCGATCAGCGCGCCCAGAGCGATAGGGAATGGTTGGCTTGCGGCGTGGCTTGATTGCACGCATACAGAGCCGCCCTCTGCGCCCTCCGGCACATGCGCAACGAGGACATTTTCCGAAGCCAGAACCACGTTGCCCGGCGTCGCGCCGAAGTGGACTTCCGGGCGCAACTGGTTTCCGTTGACGAAGCCAGCGCCGCGAATCGTGACTTCGCCACCCGGTATCGCCGCCGCCGGCTGGATGCTTTCAATTCGCGGAATGCTGTTTGTCTTCAAGAGAAGCGTACCCAGAGTTTCATAGCCCCAGCGCCCTGGCAATCCAAATTCCCACGGCTGCGTAAACTGCGGCGACCCAATCGTCTGTCATGATACCCCAGCCGCCTGGCAAAGACTCTGCCTGCCGCGCGGGAAAGGGCTTCCAGATGTCGAACAACCGGAAAAGTATAAAACCGAGGGCGAGATATTTCCAGTTGAGCGGAGCCAGGGCGAGCAGATAAGTGAGGAATTGGCCGGAGACTTCGTCGATGACGACGAATTGCGGGTCTTTCTTGCCAGTGAAATTCGCCACGCGGTCCGCGGTGAAGACTCCGAGGGCCGCGAGGAGTACCGCGACAACTGGGACGACCGGCCACCCGGCGAGAGCGACGTAGTACGTATCGTGCAAATAGAGATCGAGGGCGGACCGCGTGTGTATGCTGATCAGCGCGCAGTAAAGAGCCACACCGACGAGCGAGCCCCATGTGCCTGGTGCGACCGGGATATAACCCACGCCGCATGCCGTGGCGAAAAAAAAAGATAGCGACGGCTTTCGTTTTGGAGCAGCGGGAACGGATTCAGTTTTTTCGTTCATGTGGCGGGGAAGGCTCTTGCGAATTGGAGAGCGACTCGGACATTGACTTGGGCATCGATTCGGACATCGATTCGTCAGAGGCCGGCTCGGAGATTTTGTATTTTTCACTGGCCCAGTTTCCGAGGTCAGTCAAGCGGCAACGCCCGCCGCAGAAGGGGGAATCCTTGTCGTTCTCGGAATCAGTAGGTTTGCGGCAAATGGGGCAATGCCATTTCATGGCTGTCGCGGATAGACTAGCACGCCATGCGGGCGCGAAGTAGAGGGTAGCTCCCGCGGGCGACGCCGCGGAGAATCAGGCGAGTATGGGGAACGACGGCGCGGGAATGTTCGCACTGGCGGACGCGACTGCCGGAGTCGCGAGAATCTCCACAGCGCGGCCAATCAAATCGTAATCGCGCGCCTCGGTGATTTCGATGCGCGCCATGGTGCCCGGCGGCGGCAATTCAGAGGCATCGTTCACTCCCACGATTTCCGTGACGTAGATTTTTCCGTCGATATCCGGCGCCATGCCCTCGTGCCGCGCCGTCCAGACAAATTCGGTCTCCGCCGACGGGCCCTCCAGCATCGCGGCGAAGGTCTTTCCCACTTTTCTGCGCAATTGCCGCCGCGAGATTTTCTGCTGGATGGCCATCAGTTCATCGCGGCGGCGCGCAATCGTATCTGGATCGACTTTGCCCTCGCAAACATAGCTCTTCGCGGTTTCTTCATCCGAGTACGCGAACACGCCCATCCAATCGAACTCCGCTTCGCGCACGAAATCGCATAACACGCGAAAATCCTCGGCCGTCTCGCCCGGAAAGCCAACGATGAACGAGGTGCGCAGGGACACGCCAGGAATCGTTCGCCGGATGCGATCGAGCATTTTCAGAAACGCGTCAGCGTTCGAACCGCGCTTCATGCGCGCGAGGACGCTGCGGCTGGCGTGCTGCAGGGGAATGTCCATGTACGTCACTAGGCGTTCGTGCCGGGCGATCGTTTCGAGTAACTTCGGCGTGATGCGATTCGGGTAGCAATAGAGGAAGCGAACCCAGTTAAGGTCCTCGATTTCGGCGAGCCGCTCGAGGAGCAGCGGCAATCCATTGCGCAGGCCCAAATCTTCGCCGTAGAACGTTGTGTCCTGACCAATGAGATTGATTTCGCGCACGCCCGCGGCAGCGAGATTCTCCGCTTCGCGGATGACGGATTCGAACCGGCGGCTGCGGAATCGCCCGCGGAGTTGCGGGATGATGCAAAACGCGCATGGATGGTCGCAGCCCTCATTGATTTTGATGTAGGCTGTGTGGCGCGGCGTGGCAAGAATTCGCGGCGTCAGGTCGTGATACAGGAACGTGGGCGATTCCTCCGCGGCTTCGCGAAGATTGCCCTGGCACGCGGCGAGAATCTTTTCGACTTCTCCCGTGCCGATGATCGCGTCGACCTCCGGAATCTGGTCGCGAATTTCCGCGCGAAATCGTTCGACGAGACAGCCCGCGACGATCAGTTTTTGGGCGCGGCCGAATTTCTTGTATTCGGCCATTTCCAGAATGGCGTCGACGGATTCCTTGCGCGCAGGCTCGATAAAGCTGCACGTGTTCACGACGAGGACGTCGGCGTCGGCTGCGCGTGGCGTGATTTCGTAACCCGAGCGCGCGAGGATACCCATCATCACCTCGCTATCGACGAGGTTCTTAGGGCAGCCGAGGCTCACGAATCCGACTTTAGGCATGTTGCGGCGCGTTCCCGATGCTTGACGCTTGTCCTCTGCGATTAAATGCGCGGGAGACTTAATCTTAGCACACTCGCGTCAGCGGGCCGCCGGAGGAGTCGCATAGGCCGCGGCCGCGATTTCGGCGAGGGCATTGCCAACTTTTTCAACGGCCTCGAAATTCAGAGGCACGTTGACGTTGTTGACGTAAGCGGCGACGATGAGATGGCTGCCATCCGCCGCGTCGATATATCCCACGAGGCCCTTGCCGGTGACGATGAGCGTGTGATTCAGGCCGTTGTACACGGTGAATGTCCCGGTCTTGGCGTGGACGCGGCCGGCGGCGGGTGAGTCGCTCAGTAAATTGTAAAGCGTGCCGTCGCGGCCAAGGATCGGCAACGCGTGGTAGAAAATATCGAAGTATTTCTGCCGCGACAGGAACGCGAGGTAATGGACCATGAAATCCGGCGTGAAAAATGCGCCCGGACCGCCGGCGCCCTCGGCCTGCGACGCTTGCGTTAGATCGAGACCGGCCTTCTGCAGGAGATTATGCTCGAGATCGAGGCCGGCTTGTTCAGAGTCGTCGTGATTGCTTGAGAGCACGGCTCCCAAAATGTAGAGCGTCATCGTCGCGTGCAAATTCTGGCTGACTTTGAGCGTGACCTTGATGTCTTCGGAGAGCGGCGCGGAGATATGCTCGGCGATGAGATTTTCCGGAGTGTAAAACTTCACAAGCGCGGCGGGCTGGGTCGGCTGTTGATCCATGGAGCCGTCGACGGTTACTCCGGCGCGCTGGAGCGCCTCGGTGAGCACAACCTCCGCGAAGCGGCTTGGCGTCGGCACGTCGTAAGGGAAGAGAGTTGGTGATTGGCCGAGCGGCTCAGTTCCTTCCAATACGACGGCATGCGTTCCATCGGCTGCGACGTTGTCCGCGCCCCAGCCGACCTGGCGTTCGGAGCCGGCCTGTCCCGTGGCGACTTGATTCACGACGCGCGCATACGCCGTTTGCGGCGAAACTTGAAGCGCCGCTGGATCGCCGACGCGCGCCCCCGGGCTTAGGGTCACGTCGATGATGTTGTCGTTCACGACGATCGGCGAAACGATGGCTCCCGAGCCGGCTTCTGCTTTTCCTTCCGGAAACATGCTGGCATCGACGAGGACGCGGCCAGTGATCTTGCGAATCCCGCGCGTGGCAATTTGCCTGGCAAAATCATCAATGACTTCGAGCGGATCGCCAGGGACGGTTTTCGCATCGAGCATGTCGGCGGCGTAAGCGTGATCCGCGTTTTCGAACGCCAGCGTGCCATCGGATTGCAATCGCCCGGAGAGATTCGGATCACCACTGGCGACCAGAACGATATCGCCATTAAGCGTGCCATCCGCGTCGATGCTGCCAGTACGATAAATCTTCGTGTGGAAACGGTATTCCGGGCCAAGAAGTGCGAGTTCAGTTCCTTCGGTCAATGTCTTCGTCGTCGAGCCGGGCACGAAAAGTTTTCCGGCATTGTAGGCGTAGAGCGTCTTTCCGGTATCGAGCGAGTAGACCTCGACGCCAAAGATTGCGTGCGCGAATTCGGGCCGGTCCATGATTTTCTCGATGCTGCGCGCGAGGCTGGTCTGTGTTTGCGCGGACGCGGCCGGGCACAGGACAAGAAGAAAACCAAGGATTGCGGGCAAGCGTGTCATTCGTGGCATTGCGCCTCCTCTAAAACGGAATCATCGTTGCAGGAGATCGTGGGGAGGGTCGAAGACGAACGCGCACGCTTTTGTCTTCGCCGCACATGTCAATATTCCCCGCAATACGATTCGAGCTTTCGCTCTGGGCGGAAAAATATCAGGAAATTTCCCATAGTGAATCCGTTCCCCGAACGACAAAAGTGCATCGTCGCCGCGGAGGAACCTGGCGTCGAGCACCAGAGGACCGCTCGCGTCACGCTGCAGCAAGATGAAGAATTCCGCCTTTCCTGTGACCGCTGCGGAGTTTCGGACAGAAACCGTGCGCATTTGCAGGAGTTCGCTGCCCGCCCGCTTCACGCGCAGGTCGATCCCAACGCTGCTCCCGAGCAGTTTCGCCAGTCGGGCCCGAGTTTCGGGTGGCGCGCCACCGGCAGCAAGAGCAAGCGTGTACGTGCGAGCGGCGAGATCTTTCTGTCCCTGTTTTTCATAGATCTGCGCGAGATGATCGGCAGCGTCGCCGCGCTGGTCGAGCAGCCACGCGGCGCGAATCAGAGCCACGGCCTCTTGCAGCTTGCCCTGCTGGAAACGCACCCATCCCAGCGTGTCCCAGACGGCAGGAAGCGCGGCGGCGTCGCCAAAAGTCTTTCCGGAAAGATGCTTTAGGTCGGCTGTGGCGAGTTGGGTCTCGATTGCGCCCACGGCGGAGGTTGCAAAAGTGTCGGCGCGATCGAGTGCGACGCCGTGCGTCGCCAATTGGAACGCAGCTTCGTTTGCAATCAGCGGGGAAGAGGAGAGCGCCATCGCCTTGGTGAACGCTCCCAGCGCCTCGGTGCTTTTTTTCATCCCAAGATAGGCAGCGCCAAGGCGCAGCCGCACCGCAGGGCTATCGGGGTCCAGCACGACCGCTTTTTCAAGTTCGGCGATGGCCTCGGGGAATTTCTTCTGATCAATGTAGACGGTACCCAGGTACTCGTAGGCATTGGGATCAAGCGGCTTTCGCGCGATTTGCTTCTCAAAAGCCGCCCTCGCGTCGTCATACTTCCTCTCGTCGTAAAGGGCGATGCCGAGCAGATTGTTCGCTGAGTCATCCGTGGGATTGAGTTCCAGGTGTTTGCGAAGAGCTGCCGCTGCGTCATCGAACTTTCCGGTCTGCAGGCGGGCCACGCCGATATCGAGCCATACGTCCTTTTGCTGTGGATTCAATTGCGCGACCTGCTCAAGGAGTTGCAATGCGTTCGTGTAGTTTCCGGCTTTCAATTCGGCGGCCCCGGCTTCCATCAATTGGGCTGACGTCGCATCTGCAGGCACGCCGGGAATAACGTTTTCGACAATGAGAGCCTGATTCTCATCGGCTCCGACGGCGTGCATGAACGCGAGATAGTCGGCGCGGCGCGAAGCCGGAATTTCATGAGCCAGAAAACGAAGCGTCCGCTGAGCAGTCAGAGCGTGTTCCTGCGTGTCGTAGTGCGACTGGTATTCCGCATAGTCTCGCGTGATGGCGGCGCCCACCGGCATCCGGCCAGAATCGTTCACGGGAAGCGACAAATCGAGCTTCGTGGTCACATCCAAAGGACTGCCGAGCTGGATCGGCTTTGCCGGATCTTCGGGCGCGTCCGGCAGACCGAACGTGGGCAGCGGAAGGCCGAGCGCAACCTTCTGCTGCGACCAATCGAGGAAGTTCTCATTGACGATCGTGAAGGTCAAAGTGAAAGGGTCGCGCGTCGCGGTAGGGTCCATAGGGAGGACGTCGACCACCTGGCCGCGAAAGCCGTCGAGCGTCGCCATGGTTTGCGTGATGTCCTTCCATTGCGCCTGCGGCGTGCTGTGAAACGCCATTCGCAACGCGTACTCGTTGTCCCCGCGCAATGTGTAGCGAACGCGCGCGCTGAGTTTTCCGAGAGAGTTCACGCGGCCGTCAACTTCCACATCCTGGGTCGAACGGAAGGGCGGGTCGACGGGTGTCTCCGCGAACTCCGGCGGCGCCGCGATGGAAGCGACCAGCACTTCCTTGCCGCGCTCTGCGGGAAGCAGCATGCGAAAAGGAAGCACGGCCGAGGAAGGATCGAGCCAGTAGACATCTTTTCCGGACGCGAATGTGAGAATGGCGTGGTTCAACGCGTTCGGCGTGGGGAGGCTTTTGCTGGCCAGCGCCGTGGACGGCAGCAAAGCTAGAGTTGGCTGAAATCCCGCAGCGGCAAGCATGGACGCGAGCAACGTGCACTTGTCGATGTCGTCGCCATAGCCGGCGCTCAAGACCTTGGCGGCATCGCGCGGTTGAAAATTCGCCTGGCGCATCGGCATATTAACGAAAGTGATTTTCTTCGCGACGTAATCGTAGAGCGCCTCGATTTTGTCAGAATCTGTTTTTTGATTTGCGGTGAGCGAGGCGGCCTTGTCGCGGACTTCCTGCGTTGGAGCTTCGGCGCTGCGCTCGAGCGCGGCGAACCATTTCCCGACGGCTTGCCAATCCGCGAAGCTGGTCAAGACAACATCGGGAGTTTTGTCTTTGGATGGCGCCCCGGTGCCTTGATTCGGCGAAGGCTTTGTGCCGGAGCGTTTCCAGAGATAAATCCTGCGCGAGGCTTCTGTGCTCACGATTGGCGGAAATTCCGGCGGAAACTTTATGTGGATCGCGCGGTCCGCGGGCACGCTGATTTGCAGCTCTTCGTCGTTCGCCGAAGTATCCGAGAGGAAAGTGTGTTCGTACCAAAATTCACCCGGCGCAGGCGGGTTGGTGGTTTTTAGAATCACTTCGTAGGTCAACATGTCGCCGGGCACAAGCGCCGGGATATGGACTTGCGCTTCGCGAATGTCGGTGAACGCTGGAGCGGTTTTCACCGCGGGCGCGGGCTGATCGGTTACGGTATCTGGCTTCGCTTCAGTGCTGCTTCCATTCGGTTTGGTGACGCGCAAAAACGCCAGCGCGAAGTTTTCGTTGGATGCGTCGTAATCGAAGGCAAGCGTGTGCAGCACTTGATTCGCTTCTTCGCTTTCGACTTTGAGGCGCACGTCGATTTGCCGCTCGCTCGTTCCATCGTTTTCAAATTGTATTTTGTTAGAAAAAAGCTCAAGCACGAAGGGATCTCCGGGCTTTGCGACAGGCGCCGGCGCGGCCGATTTCTCAGGTGCAGCAGTTTGAGCCCGAACCTGCCGTGTGGAAATGAGCAGTGCGAGAAAGAGTGCGGCGAGCACGGCGACGATGCCTAGAAGCGAGCGAGGTTTCATGGGCGCAGAGCAGTCTAGTGACCTTTCCAAGCGGCGTAAAGTGGGAGGAATGAAAAATTTCCAGAATTGACGCTTTCGGGGCCCGTCCCACCTTGGACGAATTTGAGCCAGCGCGGGAAGGGATAGAATCGTTTTGTGGTTCGCCGAGTAGTGTATCGCCGCCCAATGTAATTCAGTGCTACGAAACGGCTTAGATGGAGCTAGTTCTTTCTGTGACATCGCTGAGAAAGTACCTCGTCTCGAATTCTGACATTCCACGGCTGGCCTGTGGACGGATTCCGTGGTAAGATTTAAGTTAGGGTTGTAATCGGCGTTCGGATGGCTGGTTCTCCTCCAAATCTTTACAGCATTAGGGGTTGACACCCGAAGGTGGTTTCTCTATACTCGCCGGTTTGTAGGTGGATTTCTTGCTGGAAGTGTGCTGAAAGGGTTTCTTCCCGCCCCGGAACAGAGAACGAAGGAACGGGGTTTGGGAGGACGGCCGAAATGGGGCGCCTGCCCCGCAAAGCCGTTTGAAGCTCTCCGCTGTAGAAGTGGATGTGTTCTTGATGTCGTGAGCACGCCCGCGCGGAGTACCTTGCCGGTTCCTTCGGGGTCTTGACCGGCCCTTTCTGTTCTACCACCTGTCTGCGTCTGCGTGGGTATTGTACGCCCTGCAGAAAAAACGAAACCGGGTTAACCGTTTCGGAGGGAGAAGCGTGCCGACGTTTGCACAACTGGTTCGATATGGCCGCGAGAAATTGCGGACGAAGACGAAATCGCCCGCGCTGGAAGGCTGCCCGGAAAAGCGCGGAGTTTGCGTGAGAGTCTATACGCAGACGCCAAAGAAACCGAATTCGGCGTTGCGCAAAGTGGCCCGCGCGCGGCTGACGAATTCGGCGGAAGTGACAACGTACATTCCCGGCATCGGCCACAATTTGCAGGAGCACTCGATTGTGCTCGTGCGCGGCGGCCGCGTGAAGGATTTGCCCGGCGTCCGTTATCACGTGATCCGCGGAACGCTCGATGCCGCCGGCGTCGAGAATCGCAAGCAGGGGCGCTCGAAATACGGCGCCAAGCGGCCGAAAGCCGCGCAAAAGTAGGGGAGCTGCAGAATGCCACGTAAAGGATTTGTGATTCGCCGGAAGATTCCTGGCGACGCGGTCTACGGAAGCGATCTGGTGCAGAAGTTCGTTTCCAGCATGATGTACGACGGCAAGCGCGCGACGGCGCAGGCGATTTTCTACGCGGCGATGGAGAACGTGGCGCAGAAGACCAGCACCGATGCGCTGACGATTTTCAAGAAGGCGATCGAGAACGTCAAGCCGCTGCTGGAAGTGAAGACGCGGCGCGTCGGCGGCGCGAACTATCAGGTGCCGGTGGAAGTGAATCAGTTCCGGCGACAGTCGCTGGCGATTCACTGGCTGATTTTGTACGCCCGGCAGCGCTCGGGAAAGAACATGACCGACAAGCTGACGGAAGAAATCATCGACGCGGCGAACAGCAAGGGCGGAGCAGTGAAGAAGAAGGAGGATGTGCACCGCATGGCCGAGGCCAACAAGGCCTTTGCCCACTACCGCTGGTAGGCGGCGAAATTTTAATGGCGCGGCAATTCCAACTCGACCGCATGCGCAACATCGGGATCATGGCGCATATCGACGCCGGCAAGACCACGTCGACCGAGCGCATCCTGTTCTATACGGGTGTGACTTATAAGATCGGTGAAGTCGACGAAGGCACCGCCACGATGGATTGGATGGAGCAGGAGCGCGAGCGCGGAATCACTATCACGTCGGCAGCCACGACCGCGGCCTGGAAGCGCAACGGCCAGACGTATCGCATCAACATCATTGATACGCCGGGACACGTGGATTTCACGGTCGAAGTCGAGCGTTCGCTGCGCGTGCTGGACGGCGCCGTGGGAATTTTTGATTCGGTCGCGGGCGTGCAGCCGCAGTCGGAGACAGTCTGGCGGCAGGCGGACAAGTATCGCGTCCCGCGCATCGCGTTTGTGAACAAGATGGACCGCACGGGTGCGGATTTTGACCATGTTATTCGCACGATGCGCCAGCGCCTCTCGGCCCATCCCGTTCCCCTCCAGTTTCCCCTGGGCAAAGAAGACAGCTTCATCGGCGTGATTGATTTCATCGACGAGCGCGCCATTGTCTGGAAGGACGAAACTCTCGGAGCTGAGTACGAATACATTTCGCTCGAACAGCTGTGGGATCCGGAGTTTCAGAAGACACGCCCGGAGATTGCCGCAGCGATCAAGGCGTCAGCAATCAGCCCGGCATTTTACAAAGAGCACCGCGAAAAAGTCGTTGAATACATCGCCGAGCACGACGACGCCGTACTGACAAAATATCTGGCCGAACACAAGCTGGAGCCCGAGGAACTGCGCGCGTCGATTCGTCGCTCGACTCTGGCACTGAAGCTTGTGCCCGTGCTGGCCGGCTCGGCATTCAAGAACAAGGGAATTCAGCCGCTGCTCGATGCGATCATCGATTACTTGCCGGCACCGTCCGACATTGCGCCGGTCGAAGGCATTTCTCCGGACACGGAAGAACCGGAACTGCGCCGCGCCTCCGATGACCAGCCGTTCTCGGCGCTGGCTTTCAAAATCATGACTGACCCTTACGTCGGCCACGTCACTTACATTCGCGTGTATTCGGGCGTGTGCAAATCCGGCGGGACGGTTTATAACGCGACGAAAAAGACGCGCGACCGCATCGGGCGATTGCTGCGCATGCACGCGAACAAACGCGAAGAAATCGAATCCATCGACGCTGGTGACATCGCCGCCTGCGTGGGCTTGAAAAACTGCTCCACGGGCGACACGCTCTGCGATGAAGAAAAGCCGATCGTTCTGGAATCCATCGAATTTCCGGCCCCGGTAATTTCCGTGGCCATCGAGCCGAAGACCAAGGCGGATCAGGAAAAGATGGGCAATGCGCTGGCGAAGCTGGTGCAGGAAGATCCCACGTTCCGCGTGCACACGGAGCCAGACACGGGTCAGACTCTGATCTCCGGGATGGGCGAGCTGCATCTGGAAATCATCGTGGACCGCATGATGCGCGAATTCGGCGTGCAGGCGAATGTGGGCCGGCCGCAAGTCGCCTACCGCGAAACAATTGTTAAGGTGGCTCCTGGCGAAGGAAGGTACATCCGGCAAACTGGAGGCCGCGGCCAGTACGGCCACGTGAAACTGTCCGTGCATCCGCTGCCGAGTTCGGGGCACGAGGACATGCACGAGCTTTCCACCGACGAAATCGATGAGCTGGCCAAGCAAGTGGCGGGCAAGGGCGGGAAGTGGCGCTTCGACAAGGAGCATCGCCTGCTGTTCATCGACAAAATCGTTGGCGCCGCGATCCCCAAGGAATTCATTCCGCCAATCGAGGCGGGTATCAAGGAAGCGATGGAAAACGGCGTTCTGGCGGGATACGAAATGGTGGACATCGCCGTGGTCGTCGATGACGGTAGCTACCACGAAGTGGACAGCTCGGAAATGGCGTTCAAGATCGCCGGTTCGATGGCGTTCAAGGAAGCCTGCGGCCGCGCGCATCCGAAGCTGCTCGAGCCGATCATGAGGGTCGAAGTCGTGGTCCCGGAAGAATACATGAGCCAGGTATTCGGCGACTTGAACTCGCGCCGAGCCCACGTTCAAGGTACCGAGAACCGCGCGGGCAGCCACGTGATTCGCGCGGAAGTTCCGTTGTCGGAAATGTTTGGTTACGCGACGGACCTTCGCAGCCGGACGCAGGGCCGCGGCAGCTTTACGATGCATTTTTCGCATTATGCGCAGACGCCGGCCGCCGTCTCCGAGGAAGTGATTTCGAAATCCACGGGCAAGGTGGCGAGATAGCGTGAGCGACTTCTGGTTTCGGCGGGACGTGCGGGAGTTTTTGAAGAACTGGAAAGCGCCGGCTTACGCCTCGCCGGATTTACGGGCCGCTCAACGGCGCTACCGGGAGTTGATCGAGCGGCTGGAATCGGAAGAAGGAATCGGTTTTATCAAAGGGGAATCTCCCAGGGTTTTCAACTAGAGCCGGGCACACACTGAGGAGCTGAGCGAGACATGGCGAAGGAAAAATTTGAGCGTTCGAAGCCGCACCTGAACATTGGGACGATCGGGCACATCGATCACGGCAAGACGACGTTGACGGCGGCGATCACGAAAGTGCTGTCGAAGCACAACCCGAAGGTGCAGTTCCGGGCATTCGATTCGATCGACAACGCGCCGGAAGAGCGCGAGCGGGGCATCACGATTGCAGTGTCGCACGTGGAGTACGAGACGGCGAACCGGCACTACGCGCACATCGATTGCCCGGGACACGCCGACTACGTGAAGAACATGATCACGGGCGCGGCGCAGATGGACGGAGCGATTCTGGTGGTGGCGGCGACGGACGGGCCGATGCCGCAGACGCGGGAGCACATTCTGCTGGCGCGGCAAGTGGGCGTGCCGTACATCGTGGTGTTTCTGAACAAGTGCGACGCAGTGGAAGACCCGGAGCTGCTGGATTTGGTGGAGATGGAAGTGCGCGACCTGCTGAAGACGTATCAGTATCCGGGCGACAAGGTTCCAGTGGTGCGCGGAAGTGCGCTGAAGGCTCTGGAAGGCGATCCGAAGTGGGAGAAGACGATCGATGAGCTGATGGACGCGGTGGACAAGAGCATTCCGCTGCCGCAGCGTGATGTGGATAAGCCGTTCGCCATGCCGATCGAGGATATTTTCTCGATTTCGGGAAGAGGGACAGTGGTGACGGGAAGAGTGGAGCGCGGGAAAGTGAAAGTGGGCGAGGAAGTGGAGATTGTGGGGTTCCGTCCGACGGTGAAGAAAGTGGTGACGGGCGTGGAGATGTTCCGGAAGCTGCTGGACGAAGCGCTGGCGGGAGACAACGTGGGATTGCTGCTGCGCGGGACGGAAAAAGAAGAAGTGGAGCGCGGGCAGGTGATTGCGAAGCCGGGATCGATCACGCCGCACACGAAGTTCAAGGCCGAAGCGTACGTACTGACGAAAGAAGAGGGCGGGAGGCACACGCCGTTCTTCACGGGGTACCGGCCGCAGTTTTACTTTCGGACGACGGACGTGACTGGGGATGTGAAGCTGGCGCAGGGAGTGGAGATGGTGATGCCGGGGGACAACGTGAGCGTGGAAGTGAGTTTGATCACACCGGTAGCGCTGGAGAAAGGGCTGCGGTTCGCGATTCGCGAAGGCGGCCACACCGTGGGCGCTGGTGCCGTCACCGAGATTATCGAGTAACCTATGTCAACTGGAGAAAAAATTCGGATTCGTTTGAAGGCTTACGATCACCGCATTCTCGATCAATCGACGCGCGAGATTGTCGAAACGGCGCGGCGCACGGGTGCGGAAGTGGCGGGCCCGATTCCTTTGCCCACGGTCATCAACCGCTGGACGGTCTTGCGTTCGCCGCACGTGGACAAGAAATCGCGCGAGCAGTTCGAAATGCGCACGCACAAGCGGCTGATCGATATTCTGGGCCCCACGCCGGACACGGTGGACGCGCTAATGAAGCTGGATCTGCCGCCGGGCGTGGACGTGGAAATCAAGGCCTTCGGGCGCGAACACGCCGCGAAGTAGAGGGAAAGAGCGAGAGCGATGGCAGTCAACGGAATATTGGGAATCAAGCTGGGAATGACGCAAGTGTTCGGCGAGGACGGCGCGTCGATTCCGTGCACTGTGCTGCAGGCGGGGCCGTGCGTGGTGGTCGAACGACGGTCGAAGGACAAGCACGGCTATGACGCGGTGCAGCTGGGACTCGTCGAATTCATCAAGCCGCAGCGCGTGAACAAGGCGATGACTGGACACTTCAAGAAGGCCGGCGTCGCTCCCATGCGTTTCCTGGGCGAATTTCGCATCGAGGAGTCGGTGGACGAAACCAAGGCGGGCGACCGCGTTCTCGTCGATGGCTTCGCAGTCGGCGAACTGGTCGATGTCGCCGGGATCAGCAAAGGGCGCGGATTCGCGGGCGGCGTGAAGCGCTGGCACTACGCCGGCGGCGACGCTTCGCATGGCTCGATGTTTCATCGAGCGCCGGGCGGCATCGGCGCCAGCTCGTTCCCGTCGCGTGTCTGGAAGAACCAGCATTTTCCGGGGCACATGGGCAACGTGCGCAAGACGTCGAAGAATTTGCGCGTGGTGAAAATCGACGCGGACGAAAATTTGCTGCTCGTGGGCGGCGCGGTGCCGGGCCCGACGGGCGCGTACATATACATTCGCAAGGCGAAAAAATCGGAATAGCGAGACGAACATGGCCGTTTTGGACGTAAAAAATTTGGATGGCAAGACTGTCGGGCAGATTGAACTCGCCGACGACGTGTTCGCGGCGCGCGTGAACCCGCACGTGCTGCACGAGACGGTACGGCATTATCTCGCGTCGCAGCGCGCCGGAACGCACAAGACGAAGCAGAAGAGCGAGGTTAGCGGCTCGGGCCGCAAATTATGGAAGCAGAAGGGCACGGGACGCGCGCGCATCGGGTCGATTCGCTCTCCGCTATGGCGCCACGGCGGCACCGTGCACGGCCCTGTGCCGCGCAGCTACGCGTACCGCATTCCGCGGAAAGTTTTCGTGGGCGCGTTGCGCTCGGCGCTTTCGGCGAAGCTTGCGGACAATAAGCTGGTTGTGGTCGAGGATTGGCAGCTCGATTCGCACAAGACCAAGCCGTTCCGTCAGACACTGACGCGGCTGGACGACGCGAGCCGCACGCTGCTGCTGGTGAATGGCGCGGAGAACGTCAATCTCGAGCGCGCCAGCCGCAACATCGAAGGCGTGAAACTGGTGCGCACCACGGCGATCGAGCCTTACGACTTGCTACGGCATGAAGCGCTTGTGCTCTCGCGCGAAGCGGCCGAGAAGCTGAGCCGGGGATTGAGCGAGAGCGGACGCGCCGCTGGCCCGTCGGGGCCTGTGCAGATCCAGCCCGCGAAGACGCCGAAACCGGTGCACGCCGAAAAGCACGAAGCGGCTCACAAGGCCGAAGCCAAGGATCACGAGGTCAAGCACGCGGCCAAGAAGCCCGCGGCGAAACACGAAAAGAAGCCCGCGGCAAAGAAGGCGCATAAGGCCAAGCCGAAAGGGAAGAAAAAGGATTAGCGATGGCGACGCAACCATACGAAATCATTCGGCGGCCAATCATCACGGAAAAGGGCCTGGGCGTGAAAGAGACGCAGCTCACGGCTGTATTCGAAGTGGCGCGTGACGCGACGAAGACGGAAATCAAGGAAGCCGTGCAGCGGGCCTTCAAAGTGAAGGTTGCGGAAGTGCGCACCGCGATTTACCACGGCAAGCTGCGGCGTCGCGGCAAGTCCGAGGGGCATCGGCGCGACTGGAAGAAAGCGTACGTCAAGCTGGCGCCGGGCGAGAAGATGATGGAATACGCAGAGAATCTCTAGCCAGAACATTCCGGCTGAAGCGGGCTGGAAGGCAAGAGGGAATTACAATGGCACTGAAATCATTTAGACCATATACGCCGGCGCGGCGATTCTTGACCGTGCTCGACAATAGCGAGATCACCAAGGACACGCCTGAGAAGTCGCTCGTGGAAACGAAGAAGCGCACGGGCGGGCGCAATTCTCATGGGGAAGTCACGTCGTGGCACCGAGGCGGCGGGCATCAGAAGAAATATCGCGTGATCGATTATCACCGCGACAAGACCGGCATTCCCGCGAAGGTTGCGTCGATTGAGTACGACCCGAACCGCTCGGCGCGCATCGCGCTGCTGCATTACGCCGACGGCGAGAAACGGTACATTTTGCATCCCGTGGGACTCGAAGTCGGGATGACCGTACAGAACGGCGCGGCGGCGGACATTCTGCCCGGCAATGCGTTGCCGATTCGCAATATTCCTCCCGGAACGATGGTGCACAACCTGGAACTCGCTCCCGGGAAGGGCGGACAAGTGGTGCGCTCGGCGGGCGGCGCAGCGCAATTGCTGAGCAAAGAAGGCGACATCGCGCTCGTGAAGCTGCCCTCGGGCGAAACAAGGAAATTCTCGCTCGATTGCATGGCGACGGTTGGGCAGCTCGGGAATCTGGATCACGAAAACGTGACTTATGGCAAAGCGGGGCGCACGCGCTGGCACGGACGAAGACCCACGGTTCGCGGCGTGGCGATGAATCCGGTGGACCACCCGCACGGCGGCGGTGAAGGCCGCGTGAAGGGCAACCACCCGCAGACGCCATGGGGCTTCCCGACTCTGGGCGCGAAGACGCGCAAGAAGAAGGCCTCCGACCGCTTGATCGTGCAGCGGCGGAAACCATAAACGAATTTAGCAAGCAGGGAGAAACAAATAAAACATGAACCCGGCGCGGCGGGGAATCGAGAACAGGACCATGAGCGCAACACGAACAACTCGCAGGGCCTCGCGGCGAACCGCGCGCGCTTCCAAGCGCATTCGCCCCGTGGTGAAGCCGGTTCGCAAAGTGAAAGTGATCGCTCCGCAGCCGCAGATGATGTACCGGATTTGCAAGCCGGGCTGGGCGGTGGTTGTGGAAAAGACGCCCAACGCGCAGGGCACGCGGTTCGTTTGCCCGTTTTGCCCGGTTTCGCACCGCGTGCCGGGTCCGGTCCGTGGATTTCGCCGGATGCGCCGCGCGCAGTGGGTGAAACTGCGCCGAGTCGAAGAATAGCTGGGGAATAGAGGAACGATGCCACGCTCGCTGAAAAAAGGGCCGTTTATCGATGAACCCCTTCGAATCAAAATCGAGGGGATGAACGCGCGAAACGAAAAGAAAGTCATCAAGACGTGGTCGCGGCGCTCCACGATTTTGCCCGAAATGGTGGGCCACACGATTGCGGTGCACAACGGGAAGAAATTCATCCCCGTGTACGTGACCGAACAAATGGTGGGGCACAAGCTCGGCGAATTCGCGCCAACGCGCACGTTCAAAGGCCACGCGGTGAAGGCGGCTCTCGAACGCGCGGCCGCGGCAGCGGGCGGCGTCCCGGGCGCGGCTCCGGCGGCGGGAAGCGCGCCTCCGGCGGGCGGCGCGGCTCCAGCACCAAAGGCATAAAGGACAGGTACGACGAATGGCACCTGAGACTCTGACGCACAGTTCGATTGACGGCTTCGCGAACGCTCGATTCATTCGCGTCTCGCCGCAAAAGGCGCGTTTGGTGATTGATCTGATTCGCGGCCATCGCGCCGCGGATGCATTGCAAGTGCTGCAATTCACGAAAAAGCGCATTGCGCGCGAAATCGCGAAAGTGCTGCGCAGCGCGATCGCCAACGCGGAGCACAAAGCGGATGAAGCGGGCGAATCGCTCGACGTCGACACGCTGTATGTGGCGCGCTGCTTCGTGAACGAGGGGCCGCGCTGGAAGCGGCTGCGCACGGCGCCGATGGGACGGGCGTTCCGGTATCAGAAGCGGACGAGCCATATCGTCGTCGAGGTGGCCGAACACGCGCGCGCGGCCGAAGACCGCGTGAAGGCTGCCGTGGCCGAGCGGGAAGCTTCGAAGGGCTTGAAGGGAGCCGTGCGCAAGGCGCGCAAGACGCTCGAAGACCGTGCCAAGCAAGCGCAGAAGACCAGGGACAAGACGAAGAAGGGTAAGAAGAAGTAGGAGGCTAGATTGGGTCAAAAGACGCATCCGTACGGGTTTCGGCTGGGTTACAACAAATCGTGGAAGTCGCGATGGTTCGCCAAGCGCGACTACGCGGACCTGCTTCATGAAGACGTTCAATTGCGCAAGGAGCTGAAGGAAAAGCTGAAGTCCGCGGGCATCAGCTCGATCGACATCGAACGCGCAGCCAACAAGCTCGTGGTGCGGATTTATACCGCGCGCCCGGGAATCATCATCGGCCGCAAGGGCTCGGAGATCGACAAGCTCAAGGGCGAAGTGCAGAAGCGCACCAAGCGCGAAGTGCATATCGACATCCAGGAAGTGCACCGCCCGGAACTGGACGCGCAGCTCGTCGCCGAATCGATTGCGCTGCAACTCGAAAAGCGCGTGGCCTTCCGCCGCGCCATGCGCAAGGCCGTGGATTCGGCGCTACGCTTCGGCTGCAAAGGCATCAAGGTGCGCGTCGCTGGCCGGCTGAACGGCGCGGAAATCGCGCGCAAGGAATGGTATTTGCAGGGGCGCTTGCCGCTACAGACGTTGCGCGCGGACATCGACTTTGGATTTGCGCAGGCGCAAACGACTTATGGCGTGATTGGCGTGAAGTGCTGGGTTTATCAGGGCGAAAACGCGCCCGAGCGGAAGCGCGCCGAAGAGCGAGCAGCCGCGGCCGCGAATGCCTGAACGGCGCCGCGGGTAAGGACTACGAATTATGTTGATGCCGAAAAAAGTGAAGTACCGGAAGCAGCAGCGCGGCCGGCGCTCAGGAAAAGCCTGGCGCGGCGGGGCGCTGGCCTTCGGCGAATACGGTTTGAAGGCGCTTGAGCCCGCATGGATCACCGACCGGCAGATTGAAGCTGCGCGCGTCGCGATCACGCGGTTCATCAAGCGCGGCGGAAAGCTCTGGATCCGCGTTTTTCCGGACAAGCCGTTCACCAAGAAACCGGCCGAAACGCGCATGGGCAAGGGCAAAGGGCCGCCCGAGCATTGGGTGGCGGTCGTGAAGCCGGGCCGCGTCATGTTCGAGATGTCGGGCGTCGATCTTGCCGCCGCCACTGAAGCCATGAACTTGGCGGCGCAGAAGCTGCCCATTCGGACGAAGTTCGTGACCCGTGCGGAGGAGCTCTGATGGCCGACCGCATGGAGAAATTTCGCGAACTGAACGAGAACGAGCTTCACATCCAGGAGCACGAGCTCGGCGAGCAGATTTTCCGGCTGCGCTTTCAACTGACGACCGGCCAGGCGGAGAGCGTCAAGAAGTTGCGCCAGGCCAAGCGCGATCTGGCGCGTGTGAAGACGCTGGTTCGCCAGAAGGAATTGGGGCAGCCCATCGCGGTTCCGAAGGCGCGGGAGAAGTCCGAGAAAGGGCCGGAGAAGAAGCCGACAATCAAGCGGCCGACGCACAAGCGGTCGAGCCGCGGCAAGAAAGCGGAATAACGTGAGGAAACCAGATGGGCACTGAAGCAACAGGGAGCGCGGCCGAAACCCGGCACGAGCGCGGCGCGCGCCAGGAACTGATCGGCGTCGTGACGAGCTCGAAGATGCACAAGACGATCGTCGTGAAAGTGACGCGGACAACGCAGCACAGGAAATATTTGCGCGTGATGCGCAGCAGCAAGAAATACTACGCGCATGACGAACAGAATGAAGCGCGGCCCGGCGACACGGTGCGAATTGTCGCCAGCCGCCCGCTTTCGAAACTCAAACGCTGGCGGCTGGCTGAAATCGTGGCCCGCACGCGGCGCGTGGCGTAACGGGAACAGGGGAGCAAGCGCATGGTTCAGATGCGGACGTGGCTGACCGTTGCCGATAATTCCGGCGCGCGGCAGTTGACGGCGATTCTGCCGCTCGGCGGAGATACTGGCCTGGTGGCGGGGCTTGGCGACGTGGTGACCGCTTCAGTGAAAGAGGCGGCGCCGGATAGCCAGGTCAAGCAGGGAACGGTGGTGAAAGCGGTGGTGGTGCGCACGCGGAAAGAGCATCGGCGCAAGGATGGAACCTACATCCGCTTTGACGACAATGCCGCGGTGCTGATCAACGATGCAGGGGAGCCGGTAGGGACACGCGTGTTCGGTCCCGTCGCTCGCGAGTTGCGCGAGAGGAAGTTCACGAAGATTATTTCTCTTGCGCCGGAGGTTTGGTAGCCATGCGTCAGCGTCGAGCTCCAGAAAAGCCACGGCCGATATTGATCCGGCATGGCGACACAGTGAAAATTATGGCGGGACGCGACAAAGGCAAGAGCGGCCGTGTGCTGAGCGTGGACCCAGTGAAGCGCCGGGTCACGGTGGAGCACGCGAACATTATCAAGAAGCACACCAAGCCCAATCCGTCGAAGAACATTCGCGGAGGAATTTTGGACAAGGAAGGGCCGATTCACGTTTCCAACGTGATGATCGTTTGCCCGAATTGCGGCAAGCACGCGCGCATCGGCACCGCGTTGTTATCCGATGGTTCGAAGGCGCGGAGTTGCCGGCGCTGCCACGCTGCAATCGAAGGCTGACGGAAACTGAAAATGCAAATGAAGGCTGCCAGAACATGATGAGCCGATTACACGAGCGGTACCGCAAAGACGCCATGCCGGCGCTCTCCAAGCGCTTTGGCTATACGAATCCGATGGCCGTGCCGCGGCTGCAAAAGGTCACGGTGAATATCGGTCTCGGCGAGGCGAGCCAGAACGTCAAGCTGCTCGACGTGGCCGTGCAGGAGCTGGGGCAAATTACGGGGCAGAAGCCGGTGGTCACGCGGGCGAAGAAATCGATTGCGAATTTCAAGATCCGCAAAGGCATGCCGATCGGCTGCATGGTCACGCTGCGGGGCGAGCGGATGTACGAATTCGTGGACCGTCTGGCGAACATTGTTCTGCCGCGCGTGCGCGACTTCAAAGGCTTGCCTGGGAATTCGTTCGATGGCCGCGGCAATTACACGCTGGGGCTGAAGGATCAGCTGGTGTTCCCGGAGATTGATTACACGCGCGTGGACAAGATCAAAGGCATGAACATCACGCTCACGACCACGGCCCACACGGACGAAGAGGGCCGCGAGCTGCTCAAGCTGCTCGGCGTGCCTCTGCGAGCCTAGCACGGGGACATGAGCAGAGTTACAGGCAAACGGTAGAGCGAATTAGAGGGAAAAGGACACAGGAGAAACGATGGCGACAACCGCACGGCGCGCCAAGATGAAAAAGAAGTTGAAGTACAAGATTCGCGTCCGCAACCGTTGCCGGATTTGCGGCCGGTCGCGCGCGTTTTTGCGCAAATTCGAAATGTGCCGCATCTGCTTCCGCGGCCTGGCGCTCAAGGGGGAAATTCCCGGCGTGACGAAGGCGAGCTGGTAAGGACAACCGATGAATACCGACCCTATAGCTGACATGCTGACGCGCATCCGCAATGCCGTGCGCGCGCGCCATCCGCGCGTGGATTTGCCGGCTTCGAAAATGAAGATGGAGATTGCGCGAATTCTGAAGGAAGAGGGCTACGTCTCGACGTACAAGCTCGTCGAGGAGAACAAACGAAAGGTTCTGCGCGTTTTTTTCCGTTACACGTCCGATAAGCGCAGCGTCCTCACAGGGCTGAAGCGCATTTCGCGTCCCGGCTGCCGGCGATACGTCGGGAAGAGGGGAATTCGGCCCGTCGTCGGCGGAATCGGCGTGTCGATCCTTTCCACTCCGCGCGGAATCATGAGCGGGCAGACCGCCCGAAAAGAAGGCGTGGGCGGCGAACTTTTGTGCGAGGTTTGGTAAAGCCATGTCGCGAATAGGAAGAAAACCGATCGCCCTTCCCGGCGGCGTAAAAGTGAATATTGCCGCGGACGCGATTGAAGTCCAGGGGCCGAAGGGCAAGATGCACGTTTCCGTGCCGGGGAGAATCAAATTTGAGCAGAAGGACGGGCACTTGATCGCCACGCGGCAAAACGAATCGCAGCGCGCGCTGCATGGCCTGGCGCGGGCGCTCGTGGCGAACGCCGTGAAGGGTGTCACCGAAGGATTCAAAAAGGAACTCGACATCGTTGGTGTGGGATACCGCGCTGAGGTCAAGGGCAAGAACGTCGTCTTCGCGCTCGGCTATTCACACCCGGTCACGTTTCCGATCCCGGAGGGAATTCAGATCGCCGTCGAGAAGCAGACGCACGTCACGGTGACCGGCGCGGACAAAGGAACGGTTGGCCAGGTGGCCGCGAATATTCGCGGATTAAGGCCGCCCGACCCGTACAAGCAAAAGGGCATTCGCATTTCGGGCGAGCGGTTGAAGAAGAAGGCCGGAAAGGCCGGCGCGGCCAAGACCGCGGCGTAAACCGGCGGCCAGGATTCAAGGAGAAAAGCAATGGCTGTTGTGCCAGCACGAAAGCTGTCGCGGGATTTGCACCGCCAGCGAATTCATCAGCGCATGCGGCAGACACTTGCCGGAAGCGAAGAGCGGCCGCGCCTGTGCGTGTACCGCTCGCTCAAGCATATTCGCGCGCAGGTGATTGACGACCACAAAGGCCACACGATCGTGTCGGCGAGCTCGCTCGATGCCGATGTGAAGAAGCAGATTCACGGTGGAGGCAATATTGCCGCGGCGAAAGTGGTCGGCAAGATCATCGCCGAACGCGCCAAGGCTGCGGGAGTGGAGAAGGTCGTCTTCGACCGCGGCGGCTACCAATATCATGGCCGAATTCAAGCGCTTGCTGAAGCGGCCCGAGAGGCGGGATTGAAGTTCTGAAGCTTATGCCGAAACAAGAGCTCAAAGACACGCTTGCGGTGCGCCGGCACATTGACACCAATCTGGCCAACGTCAAGGATCAGGTCGTCAACATCAATCGCGTCACGAAGGTCGTCAAGGGAGGCAAGAACCTCAGCTTTTCGGCGCTGGTCGTTGTGGGAGATCAGCATGGGCACGCCGGCTTTGGAATGGGTAAGGCCCGCGAAGTTCCCATGGCGATTCGCAAGGCCATCGAGCAGGCGAAGAAGAACATGGTCAAGCTCAATCTGAAAGGCTCGACGATTCCGCATCAGGTTCTCGGCCGTTACGGTTCCGGGCAAGTCCTCCTGAAGCCGGCGCCGGAAGGAACGGGCGTGATCGCCGGCGGCCCTGTACGCGCCGTGATGGAAGTGGCGGGAATCCAGAATGTGCTGACGAAATCGATCGGCACGTCGAATCCGCACAATGTAATCAAGGCGACATTCGACGCGCTATTGCATTTGAAGGATGCGGCGAAGGTCAACGAAGATCGCGGCAAGACGGCGGAAGCGGCGACCGCATAAGGATTTTGAGGCGACATGGCGACCAAGAAAAAGTCGGAAACGCTGAAAATACGCTGGGTGGTCAGTTTTATTGGGTGCCCGCGGAGCATGCGGCAGACGATTCGCGGGCTGGGATTTCGGCGGATGAATCAGGTGGTTGAGCGGCCGGACAATCCGTCCATTCGCGGCATGATCGCGCGAGTGCATCATTTGGTTCAGATTGAAGAGTAACGGGGCGAGACGATGAGCGTGAAGCTATCCAATTTGAAGCCACCGCGCGGGTCGCGGCATCGCAAGGTACGCGTGGGCCGCGGCATGGGCTCGAAACTGGGAAAGACCTCTGGCGCCGGAAACAAGGGCCAGCAGTCCCGCCGGGGCTATTCGCGCCGGCCGGGCTTTGAAGGCGGCCAGATGCCGCTGCATCGCCGGATACCCAAGCGCGGTTTTCACAGCTTGAATCATAAGGAATATGCGATCGTGAACGTCGAGATGCTCAATGCCTTCAGCGCCGGTGAGACAGTCACACCCGACGCGCTGGAAGCCCGCGGCATCATTCACGTGCGCCACGACGGAATCAAGATTTTGGGCGACGGCAATTTGAAGGTTGCGCTCACCGTGCACGCGCACAAGTTCAGCCGTTCCGCGGAGCAGAAAATCACTTCCGCTGGGGGCAAGGTCGAAGTCTTGCAATGAGAAAGCTGATCGAAGCTTTTCGAAATATCATCACAACGCCGGAACTGCGCAACCGGTGTCTCTTCACGTTGATGATTCTCGCTGTCTACCGGCTGGGCGCCTTTATCACCACGCCGGGAATCAACAGCGAGCTGCTCCTGAGTTTGTTCCAGCAGAACCGGAATTCGGTGCTGGGCATCGTCGACCTGTTCAGCGGCGGCAATCTCCGCCGGCTGTCGATTTTTGCCCTGGGCATCATGCCGTACATCACCGCGGCCATTATTCTCGAATTGATGGTCGTGGTGTGGCCCTACCTCGAGCGCCTGAAAAAAGAAGGCGACCTGGGCCGGAAGAAAATCACGCAGTATACGCGCTACCTGACGATCATTCTCAGCATTTTCCAGTCGCTGACGATCGCTGTCACGCTGCAACATCAGAACGTGCTGGGCCAGCAGCTGGTGTATCACCCCGGCATACGTTTTATCGCCATGACCGTTCTGACGCTGACCACCGGCTCGGCGTTCATCATGTGGCTCGGCGAGCAGATCAGTGACCGCGGCATCGGGAACGGAATGTCCCTGATTATTTTTGCGGGGATCGTCGTCGGATTGCCGCGCGCCGTTGAGGATTTGTGGCAGATGACGACAAGCGGGCAGTGGGGCGCGTATGGGCCCATTGCGATCATGAGTTTGCTCATTTTGATGGTTGCTGTCGTGGCCTTTATCGTGTTCGTCGAGCGGGGCCAGCGGCGCATTCCCGTGCAGTATGCCAAGCGTGTCATGGGCCGGAAAGTCATGGGCGGCCAAATGACTTACCTGCCGCTGCGCGTCAACTCCGGCGGCGTGATTCCGCCGATCTTCGCGAGCTCTCTGCTGACTTTTCCGCAGACGATTGCGATGGTCTTCCAGAATCGTTCGCCGTTTTTGCAGAGTTTTGCCCGCACGTTCGCGTGGGGCGAGCCGCTGTACACATTGGTTTACGTTTTGCTTATCGTTTTCTTCGCGTTTTTTTACGTGGGGATTATTTTCAATCCCACGGAGCTCGCCGACAACATGCGGAAGTACGGCGGCTTTATTCCCGGCATCCGTCCGGGACGCAATACATCGGAGCACATCAACCGGGTGTTGACGCGGCTTACGCTTGTCGGCGGGCTGTACCTGGCGGTCGTGTGCGTCATTCCCGAATGGATGATCTCCGGCATTCACCTGCAGCACTTGCCCCTGATCGGCGGGTGGATCGACGAGCATTTCTGGCGGTTTGTGCTGGAAGGCTTGAACGTAAATTTTTACTTCGGCGGCACTTCTCTTTTGATCGTAGTTGGCGTGGCCATGGACACCGTGCAGCAGCTTGAAGCGCAACTCGTCATGCGGAACTACGAGGGATTTACGAACCGGGGACGATTGCGGGGCCGGGGTGCTTGATCGTGACGCTGCCGACGGCAGGGAAGACGCTGGCTCGCGCTGTGATTTTTCTGGGGCCGCCGGGCGCTGGCAAAGGCACGCAGGCCAGACTCGTGGCGGCGCAGTTTGGCGTGCCGCATCTTTCCACGGGCGACATGCTGCGTGAGAACATAAGCCGGGGCACGGAATTGGGGCTCCTGGCCAAGCCGGTGATGGAGAAGGGCGATCTGGTGTCGGATGCCCTCGTGCAGCGGATGGTTGAGGAACGCATCGCGCGGCCCGATTGCAGGAACGGTTTCGTTTTCGACGGATTTCCGAGAACCTTAGCGCAAGCCGAGGCGCTGGATGGAATCCTCGAAAAGCACAGGCTCGGATCTCCGGCAGTGATTTATTTCAACGTCGCGGACGATATTTTGACGCGCCGACTGGCGGGCCGGCGAACATGCAAGACTGGCGGCGAGATTTACAACATTTATGAACATCCGCCGAAGGTGGAAGGCCGCTGTGACGTCGACGGCGGGGAGCTGATTCAGCGCGCGGACGATCGGCCGGAAGTGGTTCGGGAACGGCTGGCGGAGTACGAGCGGCAGACCAAGGCGCTGGTTGGGTATTATCGCTCGCGCGGCGTTTTGGAGGAGATTGACGGTGTGGCGAGCCTGGACACCGTGACGGCGTCTGTGTTCGGCGCGCTGGCGAATCTCGAGGGCCGTGCATGATTATTTGCCGGTCGGAAACGGAACTGGAGACCATGCATCGCGCCGGCATGATCGTCTGGGGCGCCTTGACGGAATTGCGCCAAATGGTTCGCCCGGGAGTGACAACGATGGAGCTCGACGAATTCGCCGAAGAGTATGCAAAGGAACATGGCGCGCGTCCTGCATTCAAGGGTTATCACGGTTACCCGAAGTCGCTGTGCACCTCGATCAATAACGAGGTCGTGCATGGGATTCCTTCGGCGAAACGTTCGGTGAAAGAGGGAGACATTCTCTCCATGGATTTCGGGGTCGAGCTCGACAGCTATTTCGGCGACGCGGCGCTGACCGTTCCCGTGGGCAAGATCGAACCGGCCCGCGAGAAGCTTCTGCGCGTGACGCGCGAGGCGCTCGAGCGCGGAATCGATCAGGTGAGGCCAGGCAACCGGTTGACGGATATTTCCGCCGCCGTGCAGCAGTATGTGGAGCAGAACGGCCTTTCGGTCGTCCGGGAATTCGTCGGCCACAGTATTGGAACGAAGATGCACGAGGATCTTCAGCTCCCAAATTACGGCGAGCCAGGGCACGGGCCGAAACTGCAGAAGGGCATGGTCCTGGCCATCGAGCCAATGGTGAATGCGGGGAGCCCGGATGTCCGCGTGCTGGAAGACCAGTGGACCGCCGTCACGAGCGATGGCAGCGATTCGGCCCATTTTGAGCACACGGTGGCCGTCACGGAAAACGGCCCGTGGATTTTGACACGTCCGCGCGAAGCCGCGGGACCGGTTTGGTAGATCGGAATTTGGCGTTGACTGCGGTCGCATAGGAGCGCATGGCAAAGAGGCCTCACGACGATACGAAGAAGGCGGACTCGGGAAATCCGAAAGAGGACGCCATTGAAGTGATGGCCACGGTGATTGAACCGTTGCCGAACGCGATGTTCCGCGTCGAGCTCGAGAACAAGCATCAGGTGCTCGCGCACATTTCCGGGAAGATGCGCAAGAATTTCATCCGGATTTTGCCCGGCGACAAAGTTGCCGTCGAGCTTTCGCCGTACGATTTGACCCGCGGCCGCATCGTTTATCGCTACAAGTAGCGGCGCAGCGGGAGCAGGGAGCCAGAAATGAAGGTTCGAGCGTCAGTCAAGAAGATTTGCATGAAGTGCAAGATTGTCCACCGGCGCGGCGTGGTTCGCGTGGTTTGCAGCAATCCGAAGCATCGCCAGCGCCAGGGCTAGTTCTGGGTTTAGGGAGGAAAGAAAATGGCACGTATTGCGGGCGTGGAGTTGGGGCCCAATAAACGTCTTTGGATCGGCCTCACAGCGATCTATGGGATCGGTCAGGCGCGCGCGAAGACGCTCTGCGCCAAGGCCAACGTGGACGATTTCAAGAAGATTAAGGACCTGAGCGAAGATGAAGTCAATCGTGTCCGCCAGGCCATCGAATCGGAAGGTCGCGTCGAAGGTGATCTGCGCAAAGAGATGCAGATGAATATCCGCCGGCTGATTGAAATTCAGTGCTACCGCGGCTTGCGTCACCGGCGCAATTTGCCGGTTCGCGGCCAGCGCACGCATACGAATGCACGCACGCGCAAGGGGCCGCGGAAGGGCGCCGTTGCAGCCAAGAAGAAAGTTGCGGCCCGCAAGTAGCGCGGCCGAAGGAGAATAGCACTCGTGGCAAAGGAACCGCAGCAGCAAGAAGGTGGCGCACCGGGATCGGCGGCGGGCAAGCCCTCGAAACGGAAGAAGGAATTCCGCAAGAAAAGAGAGAAGCGCGTCGTGCCTCAGGGACTGGCTTACGTGCAAGCCACGTTCAACAACACGATCATCACGCTCAGCGATCCGGATGGCCGCGTGGTGAGCTGGGCTTCGGCTGGCTCGGTGGGGTTCAAGGGATCACGCAAGGGCACGCCCTACGCCGCGCAGCAAGCGGCCATGAATGCAGCGGGTGTCGCGCGCGATCAATATGGGATGAAGTCGATCGAAGTGCGCGTGAAGGGCCCGGGCGCGGGACGCGAATCCGCAGTACGAGCGCTGGCTGCGGCCGGTTTGCATATTCGATTGATTAAAGACGTCACACCCGTGCCACACAATGGCTGCCGGCCGCCAAAGCGCCGGCGCGTCTGATTGGCTTTGAGGCGAGAGCAAAGGAGAAGCAGAATTGGCAAGACATCGTGAAGCGGTTTGCCGGCTGTGCCGCAGGGAAGGGATGAAACTCTTCCTCAAAGGCCTCCGGTGTTTTACGGAAAAGTGCGCCATCGAAAAGCGCAATTTTGTTCCTGGCCAGCATGGCCAGGCGCGCCGGCCTAAGATGGTTGGCTATGGCGTGCAGCTGCGCGAAAAGCAGAAGATGAAGCGCACCTACGGTTTGCTCGAGCGGCAGTTCCGCCACTATTACCAGAAGGCGGCGCGGGCGCAGGGTCCGACAGGCTCGAATCTGATGGTGATGCTCGAACGGCGGCTGGACAACGTCATGTACCGCGCGGGCCTGGCAAGCTCGCGTTCACAGGCGCGACAGCTTGTTTCCCATGGGCACGTGCGCGTGGGTGGCCGCAAAGTGAATATCCCGAATTATCTGGTGAAGGTCGGCGACGACATTACCATCCGAGAGAAGATGCACCAGAACGCCATGGTGCTCGAAGCGCGCAATCTGGCACAGAACCAGAACTCCGCGCCGTGGCTCGAAATCGACCGTGAGAATTTCAAGGCGCGCGTGCTGGCTATGCCGCGCCGCGAAGACGTGCAGACTCCGGCGATGAACGAGCAGCTCATCGTCGAGCTGTATTCCAAGTAAGCGGGGCGCGCCGGAAAGATTTTTTGGTTGAGGCCTGCGTGTAGCGGGCCGGGAGGAAAGAGACAATGTGGAAAGGGTTTCAGAAGCCGAAGCGTTTGGCGGCGGAACTTGAGTCGCTGACGGATAAGTACGGAAAGTTTTCCGCGCAGCCGTTTGAACGCGGTTGGGGTACGACGGTTGGAAACTCGCTGCGCCGCGCGCTTTTGAGTTCGATCGAGGGTGCGGCGATCACGGCCGTCAAAATCGAGGGCGTCCTGCACGAATTCTCGCCGATTCCAGGCGTTGTCGAGGATGCCACGGACATTATTCTCAATTTGAAGCAGGTGCCGTTGAAATTGAACTCGGATCAGGCGAAGACGATCACTCTGGTCGTTGATACGCCCGGCCCGGTCACGTCGGCGAAAATCGAAGAGGACGCCGACATCGCCGTGCTGGACAAGAACGTTTATCTGGCCACCGTCAGCGAAGGCGGAAAGCTGGAAATGGAAATTCGCGTCAAGAACGGCCGCGGATACGTTGCGGCCGACCGCAACTTCGACGAGGATTTGCCCATTGGTTACATCCCGATCGACTCGGTGCACTCACCCGTGCGCAAGGTGAATTACGCGGTCGAAGCGGCACGGCTCGGCCAAATGACTGACTACGAAAAACTGACACTCGAAGTTTGGACCAATGGCGCCATCACGCCGCAGGATTCCATCGGGTTCGCATCGAAGCTCATCAAGGACCACATGAGCATCTTTATCAATTTCGAGGAGCAGCCCGAGCTTCCCGAGGAAGTGGTGGAGAACTTCAGCGATCCTCGCCTCGAGCATCTGGACCGCTCGGTTGAGGAACTCGAGCTCTCGGTTCGCTCGTACAACTGCCTGAAGAACGCGAACATCCAGAGTCTCCGCGAACTCGTGCAGAAGACCGAAGCCGAAATGCTCAAGACAAAAAATTTCGGACGCAAGTCTCTGAACGAAATCAAAGATATACTCCAGAAGATGGGCCTCTCGCTCGGCATGAAGTTCGACGAGCACGGCCGCATCATCTGGCCGCCGCTACCGAGCCAGACCGCTCCGCCGGCGCCGGAAGAAACGACCGCTTTCTAAGGACACGACTCGAATGCGACACCTTGTAGCTGGAAGCAAACTCGGGAAACAACCGGCCCACCGCCGGGCCGTGCTGCGCAATCTGGTGACGAACGTCATCGAACGCGAGCGTATCACGACCACGATCGCGCGGGCGCGCGCCGCTCGTCCGCTCGTCGAGCACATGATCACGCTGGGCAAGCGCGACACGCTTCACACCCGGCGTCAAGCTGCCGCGTTTCTCCAAACACCGGATGCCACGCGGAAACTCTTCGCCGAGATTGCTCCGCGCTTCTCCGACCGCGCGGGCGGTTACACGCGGATCGTTCGGGCCGGATGGCGGATCGGTGATGGCGCCGAGCTCGCGATTCTCGAGCTCGTTGGCTCCGAACTGAAGAAGAAAGACAAGAAAGCCAAACGTGAGAAGGCCCAGGAAGCGCCGGAGGCGGAGGAAAAGGAAACGGCCAAGGCTCCCAGCTAAATCGCATCCAACTCCGAAAACGAATGAAGCCCGCCCCGGATCCTCGCGGCGGGCTTTTCGTTTTTGTTGGCGCTTGTGCAGCAGACGCTTGGTAGGCCGTCGCCCGTGTTTTTCGATGCCGCCTATTCGAGCCGGTAATTGGGAGCTTCGCGCGTAATGATGACGTCATGGACGTGGCTTTCGCGCAGGCCAGCCGACGTAATGCGTATGAAGCGGGAGTTTTCCTGCAGCTCGCGAAGATTGCCGACGCCGCAGTAGCCCATGCCGCTGCGCAAGCCGCCGACGAGCTGTTCCACGAGGCCGGAGAGCGGCCCTTTATATGGCACCTGCCCCTCAATGCCTTCCGGCACGGATTTGCCGCGTTCCGCGCCTTCCTGCGCGTAACGATCCGCGGATCCCGCCTCCATCGCGCCCAGGGAGCCCATCCCCCGGTACGATTTGTACGTGCGCCCCTGATAAAGAATCGTTTCGCCGGGCGCTTCCTCCGTGCCAGCGAAGAGTCCGCCGATCATCACCGCCGAAGCGCCTGCGGCAATGGCCTTGGTGATGTCGCCGGAAAATTTGACTCCGCCATCTGCGATCACAGGCACGCCCGTGCCGCGCGCCGCTCGTGAGGCATCGAGAATGGCCGTGATCTGCGGCACGCCCGCGCCGGTTACGACGCGCGTGGTGCAAATGGATCCGGGGCCGACGCCCACCTTGATCCCGTCGACGCCCAACGCGATCAAATCGCGCGCGCCTTCTTCCGTGGCCACGTTTCCGGCGACGAGTTGCATATCGGGCAGGCGGTGCTTTACTTGTTTGATGGCGTCCATCACACGCTCGGAATGCCCGTGCGCCGTATCTATGGCCAGAGCGTCCGCGCTCGCTTTCGCCAGTTCGATGGCGCGATCGAGAAAATCTCCCGTCGCGCCAATCGCCGCGCCTACGCGCAGCCTTCCGTGCTCGTCCTTTGCGGCGCTCGGGTATTCGAGTTTCTTTTGAATGTCTTTGACGGTAATCAATCCTTTGAGGTTGAAATCCTTGTCCACCACGAGCAGCTTTTCAATCCGATGCCTTTGCAGCAGCCGCTCCGCTTCTTCCAGAGTCGTGCCCACTGGCACGGTGACGAGATGCTCTTTGGTCATCACGCGGTCGACCGGCTGATCGAGGTTGCGCTCGAATCGCAAATCGCGGTTGGTCAAAATGCCGACCAGCCTCGTCCCGCGCGTCACGGGCAGGCCGGAGACTTTGTACTTGTTCATGATGTCGAGCGCATGCCGCAGCGAAAGCTCGGGCGCGATCGTCACCGGGTCAACGATCATTCCGCTTTCCGAGCGCTTCACGCGGTCGATTTCCTCCGCTTGGCGGTCAATCGTCATGTTGCGATGGACAAAGCCGAACCCTCCCTGGCGCGCCAGGGCGATTGCCAGACGCGATTCGGTGACTGTATCCATCGCCGCGGCGACAATCGGGATATTCAGCGCAAGCTTGCGCGAGAGGCATGTGCGCGTATCCGTCGCCGTCGGCAGGACGGATGATTTTCCGGGCTTCAGCAAGACATCGTCGAACGTCAATCCTTCGGAAATGCGGCCATCAAGAGTCATTCGATAAATCCTCTGTTCATGGATTTGCTGGATGATTTTTCGGAGATTAAAAACGCCAAAGCCCAGCTGGGTTCGCTGGGCTCGAATATAATTACCCTGTTAGAAAAATCCTTCATCGGTGGATCAACTATTCTATGCGCCGGGCCACCTGAGGTCAAGTTCGCTGCTGGCGTGCTGCTTGCGCGCGTGGCTCCCGTGACGTAAGGTAGAATGAGATGCGGGAATTCGAGCCTCCACTCTTCCTGAGGAATCCTCATTGCATGACGATCGCCGCGGCCTTCTGGCCGCGGCGATTGCACTTTCTCAATCCCGCCGAGCCGCGTTTCTTCGAAACGGAGCCCAGCACTCGTGTCCGCGCGGACTGCCATTGGCAGCGCGAACCCAGCCGGCATCCCACTCTCGTGCTCTTGCACGGTCTTGAGGGATCGAGCGACTCCGGCTACATGCTCGGCTCGGCCGATAAGGCCTTTGGAGCCGGATTCAACGTTCTGCGCCTGAACCAGCGCAATTGTGGCGGCACGGAGGAGCTGACTCCGACTCTTTACAATTCCGGCCTTAGTGTTGATATCCGCGCCGTGATCCACAGCCTGATTGAGGAGGACGGCTTGCCGGAGATTTTCGCCGCCGGATTTTCCATGGGTGGCAATCTCGTCTTGAAAATGGCGGGCGAATTCGCGGCCGCCCCGCCGCCGCAGTTGCGAGCCGTGGTGGGCGTCTGCCCGTGCTGCGACCTTGCTGCGTGCGCGGACGCCATCGGCAAGCTGCAGAATCGCATTTACGAGCGGCATTTCGTTCGCCACCTGAAACGCCGGATGCGATGGAAATCGGAGCTTTTCCCCAGTCTCTATCCGCTTAACGGGCTCGAGAAAATCGACAGCGTCAGGCAATTCGACGACGAAGTCACCGCGAAGTTCTGCGGTTTCCGCGACGCGGACGATTACTATGCGCGGTCGAGCGCCCTGCAATTCCTGCCGGACATTCACGTGCCGGCTCTGCTTCTCGCGGCGCAGGACGATCCGATGATCCCGTTCCGTTCCTTCGAGGATGGAAACTGGCGCGGCAACCCCCGCATCGTGGTCGAAGGCCCCCAGCATGGCGGTCATTGCGGATTTATCTCTCGCAGAAGAGGCCCGGAAAGATTTTGGGCTGAGGCGCGCATCGTGGAATTCTGCCGCGAGCATTCGCAGCTCGCACCGCTGTAAACATTCCTGGCATGGTTGATGGAAACTTAATCCGTCATCGTAAGGGAATGGACCGCTCATGGCAAGGCCACTCGATTTGCGCCTGAGAGCGAAGCGCAAGCGCGCGCTATTGCGGGTTGCCAACTGGCAGATGAGTTATTTCCAGAGCCTGTTGAAGCGAGAAGTCGATCTTCGTTTCCGGAGCGATCAGTATGTCGCGTTCGCAGGGAGGGTTCGCTGGGTGCGGGTTTTGAATCCAAGCGCAATCTTTGGGCGTCTTCGAGAAAATTCGTTTCGTGGACTGCATGCGCTCATGAATGCCACTTTCAGACCGCCCGAGATGCGCGCCAAATCCACGTAATGCCCACGATTTCTATTTCCTGGCTTCGATATAGAAGGATTCCGCCCGGCGGGAAGGGATGTCCAAGCAGCTTAGGGCCGGCAAAGAGCCCTGGTTCATTTCACATTCCTGGATTTCGCGAAAGCGCAAATCTGCGAGCAATTTGGAGAACGATGCAGCGTCATACATCCAACGATGCTGGGAGTGGCCTAAGAACAACTCCCACCACTTCAAACCGTCCCGCGCGAGATATGTTGCAGCGATGAATTGAGATGCGTCCACCACCCCGCCAACGTAGGCCTTGGCGGACCGCCTCAAATCGGGAAGAACGACGCGTAGAACGCCGGAGGGTTTCAGCCACTTGTGCACGCGCAACAGAAGGTCTTCGCAATCGTGTTTCGACAGATGCTCCAGGACGTGTGAGGCATAGAACCCATCCAGGAAGCTTTCCGGAAATGTCAATCGGCTCACGGTTCCGTACCGGATGCGATTTGCGCGAAGCACTCGAACGAAACCCGCGCGAGACCCGAAAGCAGCGGCAGGCAGAGGTAATCGCGCCAGAAGCACTGTTAAACTTCCGTCGACGTTGATGTAGCCGGGGACTCGAGGTGCGGGGTTTGCGCCGCATCCAAAATTTACAATCACGCGGCGATTCTAGCATACCGCGAATGAGTGCGGGCACCGGGGCAGACGAGGCCTATTTGCTCTGCTCGTGGGGCGCAATCTCGACATGATGTTCTTCGCGCGAATGTTTCTTGCGTTTCGTGGACGCCCTCGGATTTGCCACGCGAGTCGGTTCGGCTGCTAGCCCAGCCATTCAGCAATTGCGGCGACGGAAATCAAGAAGACGGTTCTCAATCCGCGAATTGCGATCCTCCTAGTCTTCCCACGGCCTCCTAAGATGAAGTGTATCATCACATTACGAGAGGTTCGGCCGGGCCCTAACCTCTCTTCGATGTAATACGCACCCGTCGCGCTGCATTCCTTTCGCGGGCCCCGCAACTTTCCTCACCTTCGCGTGTTTCATCTGGAATGAGGGTGGTGCCAGATGCAAGAGTCCACCCGCGCAGAAGTGATTGTTTTCTTCGTCCGTTCTGGGGTGGAACAGGAGAAGAGGATGCGAATCCGGAAGAGTATAGTTGCGATTTTCTCTGCTTTTTTGTTGGCGGTAATTGGCGGATGCGCTGGGAACTCGATGAATTCCCAGTCAAACGTTCCGCAGATGGGCAATGTTTTTTCGTTGGGAACCGATGCTCCTCCGACGCTGCCCAGCGTCGTTTCATTCCAGATGTTGATTACCGGCGTGACTGTCAACAACTCCGGCGGATCGATTCCGGTTCTCCAGAATTCCACACAGATTGATTTTGCCAAGCTCAGCGGCTTGCATGATCTGCTCGACCTGCAAGGCGTTCCGAATGGCAGCTACGACAGCGTGACGATCATAGGTTCATCGGCCGTCATAGGCTATCTCGACACCAGCGTCAGCCCACCCGTTCTCAACTCCATCAACGCGACGCCTGGAACCTTTTCGGTTACCGTGCCGCTGGCGAAGACCCTCGTCGTTGATCCGACCGACCTCGTCGGCATTCTCATCGACCTCGATCTCGGTCAGACGATCGTGACTCAGAACGGCCAGGTCACGGGGGCAATCACTCCCACATTCGACGTCCGTGGCCTCACGGCTGACGATTCGGAAGCCGAAATTGACTGTTTCCGTGGTGGTGTGACGTCGATCGACACCAGTTCATCGTCCTTCGCCATTCAGGGCGAACATGGCCGCGACTGGACGGTCACAACCGGCCCGAACACGATGTGGGACGGCGATGCCTCATTTTCCGCGCTCACGACGAATTCTATTGTGGAGATTTCCGGGAAGCTTGATCCGGTTACCCACGACATCGACGCGGACGAAGTTGCGATCCTTTCCCAGGATCACTTCTTCCTTGGTGGGTTGGCGACAGCCGTGATCCCGTCGACTCCAAATCCAGCTACGCAACTACAAATGTACGTGAGAACCGAGCTTCCGAACGTTTCCAGTGTTGCGCCGATCGGCATGATCGATAGCCTCGCACTGAACGGTTCGGAGAAGTACTTCATCGGCGACTTCCATAATCCGCTGACGGCGCTTCTGTTCAGCAACACGACGCTGGCGCCGGGGCAACGACTCGGGATCGGCGGTGCGCTGAGCGGCACCGGCAATTCTCAAACGCTTACCGTTCACCGCGTCACTCTTGAACGCCAGGGGCAGGAAGGAACGTGGGTATCTGGAAGCACGCAGATTCTCAACGGCAATACGGGAAGCTTCCAGATAAACGACAATTACCTCGCGGGCGTTCTCTTGCCTGCGCCGTTGACTGTCGTTAGCACGCAGTATACGAACTACATTAATCTGAGCGGCCTTTCGGCGCTCAGCGGACAAGGGCCTTTCGACTTGCGCATCGTCGGCTTCATCCTCGTGGACCAGCAGACGAATCAGGCCCAAATGGTCGCCCGATCAGTGGAACTGCTGACACCGGCCAGTAATTAGCAGTCGAAACAATAGAACGACAGTGCCGCTCCGCTGGATGAATTTCCGGCGGAGCGGTTTCTTTTCTTGCGGATGTAGTACGGTCAGCGGCTAGGATTTCGCTGTCGCGGGCAGCGGTCTTCCCGGCAAGAGTTTCAGCACTTTATTCCGCGCCTGAGCCGTTCGTGCTTCGGTAATCTGAGCGATTGCGTAAGCAACGATCATTGCCCCGATCACAATCGCGACCCCGTAGGCCAAATGGAGTATGTCAGGACTCCATGGATTCCCATGAATGATGCAGGCACGCAGAAGAAGGACCATCGGCAAATGCGTGAGGTAAAGCGTATACGAAAAGCCAGCGAGCAGGCGAGCCAGCTTCGCGTAACCGACGGGAAGCCGCTTCTCAGTTGCTTCGACAGTGCAATACACCCAAAGTCCAAAGCCTGCCGCGACGATGGCGTCTGTCCAGAAGGCCGATCTCAGTGGGTATCGGACACTGATCCCCAGCGCAAAGGCCATCGGCGCCAGCGCCAGCGCATTTGCTCTTGCGAATCGAACGGGTGACCACTTCAGCGACGACGAAACTGCGATCGCGCCGCCGAGCAGCCAGATCAAAAAGTACAGCGCGATCGTCCACCCGATGAACCAAACCACGACAACCGCAAGCACGGCGTATACCAGGCGCGCGGGAGGCCGGAATCGCTTGGCCAATGCGCAGAGGGCCAGCGGGAAAAGGATGTAGTACCAGAATTCATAACTCAAGCTCCACAGTGGCGCGTCCGAGCCAAACGGCTGCACCAGGATGCTTTGAAGATAAAATAGACTTCCAAAGAAATTCCGTGCTGTTTCTAGCTGCGCGATGCTCACAGCAAACGAGAACCCGAGCGTGTGCTGGTAGAGAGATGCGGTGGTTTTCATCGCCATGCCAATGTGGTCGACAATCCAGCAGAGGACGAGCGCCGGCGCGAGAACAAGAGTCAGCCGCACAATGCGATTCGTCAGGTATACCCGCCAGGACCATCGGTCCTTCTCAAACGAATCCGCGATGCTTGAAACGATGAAAAAGCCGCTCAAGACAAAGAAGACAACCACGGCCTGATGGCCTAGCGCGGTCACCGCATACAAAGCAGCTAATCCGCTCGAGTGATGCGGAAGCTCATGGTAGGGAGTGAAGAAAAATCCTCGGACGTGCCCCGCCAGCACCGCAACTGCTGCGAGGCCGCGAGCCATGTCGAGGTGAACGGAGGCCCGTTCGTTAAGTCTTGACCTCTTTGTCCCTGGTAGCACTCAGGGGCCTTTCGTTTCTTCATTAGCGCCGTGGAAGCAAATAGCGCCACGGCAACAACACGTTGTTTCATTATGACGCACACGAAAGCGCTGCGCAAAGCCGATATGGCGTATGCATCGCTGGATTATGAATGAGTTTCTGCGGTCGGAAATTTGCGGGGCGTCCGTCCGGAGTGAAAAAAGTTGTGTGGATTATTGTGCTTCCACACGCGTTGCCAGAATCTCGTGGCCATTCAGTTGTACTTCGATTGCGAGCGGTGGCCGGAGTCCAGTGCCTGTGATCACCGCGCCGCGCACCAGGCCATTCGGCCCGCTTCCATATTTGGCCAGATCGTACACCGTGTGCGAGCAGGGGTCGCAAAGCAACGGCCGCGAAGACCGAACGCCATAGTCGCTGAGCAGTTTCTCCGGGTCCGTAACATATTCCAGCGTGCATGACCCATAGGGCACGCGCAACGAGAACGCCCAGTACGTGTTTCCGGTCAAATGGACAACCATCGCCGGCATCGTGTCGCCAACCGCGGTGCGGTACATGAACTGCTTCGCTGCCCATGGCTGGGCTAATTCTTCGGTCGTGGCCACAGGCCCAGGCGCGATCGGGACGGCTTCAACCGGAGCCAACGGGGCAGGCCGCGCTGCTGTTCGAGGGACTTCGATGGGAGTCACGGGATGCGCCGCTCGCGCTGATCCCCGCGCGAAAAAAATTATGGCAATTACGATCACCACAATCGCCCCACCTCCGCAGGCCCACAAGAAACCGAGCGCAGGCGTGGATGGCCCTTTCGCGTCGCCACTCTTTCGGGCCTTGCCGGCGCGGGGCTGCGACACGCCCGGGATTTGGGGCTGAGCCGCCTGGAACGGATTCGGTTTCTTGCTGTCTTCGGGCATTGGCTGAGTTCTCTAACCTAAGAAACCAGATTGCGCTGTACGGCGGGCAAAATCAAGACTGCCGCGACGAGAGAGTAAACGTCTGAGTCGCTTCGGACTCAGGTCGAGCGCCTCACCTGAAGCGAATGATGGGTAGTGTAATCGTGGAGGTTTGAAAGGCACAGCAGAAGCTCCAACACTCTTTCGTCGTTCGGGGCATCGCCGCTGATTTCGCTACTCAACAACGCCTGAACGGCATGCGGCGCATCCGAGAGCAGCCAATCGAGCGTAGCTTCGTCGACTGGTTCCGCGCCGAGGCACAATGCGCGGACCGCGTCAGTACGCGCAATCACCATGCTGACGAAGTGGTCGAGGCAAACCGCTTCTCTTGCGAGGGCAGGAGGAACCTCCCGGCTGCAGCCATCGATTTGGCAATGCCGATTCACGGAATTCCTTCCCCGGACACTACCCGAGAGAAGACACCGTTGGCGCCGAAGATAATAGTCCTGTTTGAATTATGCGACGAGAAAAAGTTTTGTGTGAGTGCGGCGAATTAAACACTCTGGCGGCGTGCTCGGGTTTCAAGCGCCGGTAAAACGGGAACGGCCGGCGGGAGGCCGCCAGCCGCTGTGTATCTTACTTCGGGGATATATTAGCGAGATTCGATGTGAATCGTTCCCGAGCTGGTGCGCAGCTCAACCACAGGGCCGCCCGATCCGACTTTTCCATGCAGCTCGCGGGGGCTGATGTTTCCCTGAACCGTGATCGGGAATGTGGAATTGATGCTGCCGGAACTGGTGTGCGCATACAGCTCAAACGAACTCTGCCGCGGCAGCGCAACGGTCAAATCCCCGGAACCGGTGTGCAGTTTCCAGTCGCCAGTCGGCGTGCCTTGCGCCTTAATGTCGCCACTGCCGGTGCCGACACGTACGGCGCCTTTCACACCATTGATTTGCACGGTGCCGGAGCCTGTCGATACTTCAACATCTCCCGAGCCTTTTTGCGAAAGCACGACTTCACCTGAGCCCGTTGAAACAGTCATGCCGCCGGAAATGCCATCCGCGCGGACGTCGCCGCTTCCGGTCCCTGCGCGGAGATTTCCTTGCACGCCTGTCAGCGTGATTTCGCCGGATCCCGTGCGCGCGGAAACATCTCCACCGATGCTGGAAATTTTCAGATCGCCGGAACCGGCTGTCGACTCAACAGGCCCAGCCACTCCCTGGATTGTTTCGTTGCCGGAGCCGCTCGCGGAATGAACGTGCGTTTGCGCCGGCGTGGTGATGTCGTAGCTGATGGAGATATTCCGCATCAGGTCGCGATCTTCAACGTGCCCAACGGTGATGGTGTTTCCGTTCTGCTCGATAGGAGGATGCTGCTCGATGTACTGAACGCGCGACGCCGCATCTTTGCCGTCCCAATTCCAGCCTTCGTTCGCGTGGATTCTCGCGTGAATCTCGACTTGGCCTGCGGCGCCCGAGCGAACCGTGATGTTGCCTGATCCCGTGGCCACATCAAGATCCACGGAGCCGCTCACGGTCAGTGTCTTATCGAAATGGCCGTCGACGGCGGCCGGGGCCGGGGCGGCAGCGAACGCTGCCATCAAAAGGAGGGCGAATCCGGCGCCCGCCAAACGCAAATTCTTCGTCATCAAAATTCACCTCGTTCGAGAATCGTGGCTCTGTTGAGATTGCGTAACCACGCTGCTAAATGTTCAGACGTGCGCCGGGATAAAAAGTGAGCATGCGAAAGCCGGAGAATCGGAGCGGGAGGGAACTCCCTTGCAACCGGGACAGGCTCGCCGATGTTAGGAGTTGCGGCCGCAGCACTTCTTGTATTTTTTGCCCGAGCCACAGGGGCAGAGGTCGTTCCGGCCAATCTTCGCGCCGGTGCGGACTTGCTTGGGCGCTTCGGCCTTTTCGGAGCCCGTCTGGAGCTGCAAGTCCTGTTGGGCGCGGCGCTGGCGGCGCTCGATCTGCTTGGCTTCTTCTTCGGGGCGCGCGGGCTGCATCAAGTAGAGGAAGCGCACAATTTCCGTATCGATGCGGTCCATCATTTCTTCAAAAAGCTTGAAGCCCTCTTTCTTGAACTCGACGAGCGGGTCCACTTGTCCATAGCCGCGCAGTCCGATGCCTTCCTTCAAATGGTCGAGCGTCAGCAAATGGTCTTTCCATTGCGCGTCAACGATGTCGAGCGTGATGTGGCGTTCGAGCCAGCGGATCATTTGCTCACCGAACAGTTTTTCCTTCTCTTCGTAGCGCGCCTTGGCCTTCTCAATGAGCGCGTCGAGGAGCTGGTCATGGTTCATTTGCAGCGGGTCAATGCCGAGGGCCTTGATGTCGAGGCCGAACTGATTCAGGACTTCGCCCGACAGCTGCGTCAGATTCCACTGGTCGGGATGCTGCTCACGAGGGCAACACGTATCCACGAGATTGCTCATCAGGGCTTCGGTCAAGGCGAGGATATCCGCCTTTTGATCCTTGCCTTCGAGGACGGCGCGGCGAATGGAATAAATCGTCTCGCGCTGCTTGTTCATCACGTCGTCGTATTCGAGCAGGTGCTTGCGCGCCTCGAAATTCTGCGCCTCGACGGCTTTTTGCGCGTTTTCGATGCGTTTCGAGATCAGCCGCGACTCGATCGGAATTCCTTCTTTCATGCCGAGCATGTACATGAATTTCTGAATGCGCTCGCCGCCGAAAATGCGCAGCAAATCGTCTTCGAGTGAGAGATAAAATCGCGACGAGCCAGGATCGCCCTGCCGGCCAGCGCGGCCGCGCAACTGGTTGTCGATGCGCCGGGCTTCGTGGCGTTCCGTGCCGAGGATGTGCAACCCGCCTAACGCCACGACTTCGTCGTGTTCGGCTTTGCATTGTTCGGCATACTGGTCGTAAAGCGGCTTCCACTGGTCGAGCGGGACCTGGAAGATTTTCCCTTCCTGCTGGAACAGGACCATGGGCACGTTGCCAGCGCCGTTTCCGCCGGCGGCTGCTTCCTCCGGGGTTTCGCCCGGCGTGGTCGCGGACGGGGGATGTTCGTCATTGCCATCGCCAATCACGGCTCCGGCGGGTGCGTATGGAAACGCGAGTTTGTTTTTCAGGCAGTACTCGCGCGTCATCGCCTCCGGATTACCGCCGAGCAGAATGTCTGTTCCGCGGCCAGCCATGTTCGTCGAAACGGTCACCGCGCCTTTGCGGCCCGCCTGCGAGACGACCTTCGCTTCGCGCTCGTGCTGCTTGGCGTTCAATACTTGGTGGGGAATGCCCGATTCCTTGAGCTTCTCGGCGATCTTTTCCGATTTCTCGATTGAGATACTGCCGATGAGCACGGGCTGGCCGCTCTCATGCAACTGCTTCACGCCGGCGGAATACGTGCCGTCTTCCTGAATAATGCCGTTCACCACGGCGTGGAGCTTTTCCGCTTCCGTGCGGTAAACAACATCGGGATTCTCGATGCGAATCAGCGTCCGGTTCGTGGGAATCACGACGACGTCGAGGCCGTAAATCTTGTTGAATTCTTTCGCCTCGGTCTCCGCGGTTCCGGTCATGCCGGAAAGCTTTTTGTACATGCGGAAATAATTCTGGAACGTGACGGTGGCGAGAGTCTGATTTTCACGCTCGATCTTCACGCCTTCTTTTGCTTCGATGGCCTGGTGCAAACCGTCGGACCAGCGCCGGCCGGGCATCTGGCGCCCAGTGAATTCGTCGACGATGACGATTTCGCCTTCCTTGACGACGTAATCGACGTCGCGCGTGAAGAGCGAGTGCGCGCGCAGCCCTTGATAAACGTGGTGGATGGTTTCGAGGTTCTGCGGGTCGTACATATTCGGCAGCGCGAGGAGGCGTTCGCACTTGGCCACGCCCTCTTCGGTCAGCGTGGCGGTCTTGTGTTTCTCGTCGAGCGTGTAGTCAATATCCTTGATGAGCTTGGGAATGATTTTGTCGATGCGGAAATATTTGTCGGTCGATTCTTCCGCGGGACCCGAAATAATCAGCGGCGTGCGCGCTTCGTCGATCAAGATCGAGTCCACTTCGTCGACGATTCCAAAATGATGGCCCCGCTGGACGCAGTCGGCCAAGTCGTACTTCATGTTGTCGCGCAGATAGTCGAAACCGAATTCGTTGTTCGTTCCGTAGGTGATATCCGCGCCATAGGCCGCGCGACGTTGCGCGTCGTCCAAATCGTGAACGATGACGCCGACGGTGAGGCCAAGTGTCTTATAGATCGGGCTCATCCATTCCGCGTCGCGCCGCGCCAGATAATCGTTCACGGTGACGATATGCACGCCGCGGCCGGCGAGGGCATTCAAATACGCGGGCAGAGTGGCGACGAGAGTCTTGCCTTCGCCGGTTTTCATCTCGGCGATTCTGCCTTCATGGAGCACCATGCCGCCGATGAGCTGCACGTCGAAATGCCTCATTCCCAGTTTGCGGCGGCCGGCTTCGCGCGCGAGGGCAAACGCGGGCACGAGTACTTCGGCAAACGCGGCCTGCATTTTGGGACGGTATTCCGGGTCGCGGAGCTCGACGCCTTCGAGTTTCGACGTCACCCGCATTTTCATCTCGGCGGTCTTGACGCGAAAGTCTTCTTCGGCGAGCTTCTGCATTTCGGGCTCGAGCGCGTTGATGGCGGCGACGAGCGGCTGGATCTTCTTGATGTCTCGCTCGTGCTTCGTCCCGACGAAGAACGCAATTATATTTTCAACAAACCTGTCGGCATCCATGCTTTTCCGTTGGATGCTTGCCCTCGGGCAAGCGTCGTAAACCCCTCTTGTGGCGGCTCAGAAACAGCACAACCGGCGAGTATTCTTCCACTTGGACGACATGCTTCAAACCGTCCCGCGGACTCGCAGTTTCCATTCTACCCTGTTCGCCGCACTCCGCGCAAAGCGAGGCCTGCTCCTGGGTTGCTCTGGCAACACCGGCATCCTATGATTAGATGTTGGCAAGGCGCGAGAATTGCGCGCGGGAAGAGGTTTTGAATGGCTGGTAATCCATTGACCGAGGGAGTGGTTTACGACGCGCTGCGGACAGTAGAAGACCCGGAGCATCATCGCAGCATACTGTCGCTGAATCTGGTGCGCAGCCTCGTCGTGCGCGAAGGCGATATCGCGCTCGCCGTTTCGCTTCTGCGGCCGGACCCGGGCTATCGCGATGCGCTTGAGCGGGGCATACGCGCGGCGATTGGGCGGTTGCAGGGCGTGCGTTCGTTTGATTTGAAATTCGAGGCGGCGGGGCCGGGCGCACGGCGCCTGCCGGAAAAAGAACCGATTCGCGGCGTGAAGAATCTGGTCGCCGTGGCGAGCGGCAAGGGAGGCGTAGGCAAGACGACCGTCGCGGTGAATCTTGCTATTGCGTTGCAAAGGATGGGCTCGAAGGTGGGGCTGCTCGACGCCGACGTTTACGGTCCCAACGTCCCGGTCATGCTGGGCACCACGGAGCAGCCACAAGCCATCGCGGAAAACGTGATCATCCCCGTCGAGGCGTACGGCGTCAAAATGATTTCGATGGGGCTGCTTAATCCGGGTGACCGCCCGCTAATTTGGCGCGGGCCGATGCTGCACGGCGTGATGCAGCAGTTCCTTCGCAGCGTGCAGTGGGGCGAACTCGATTATTTGATTGTCGATTTGCCGCCAGGCACGGGCGACGTGCAGCTTTCTCTGGTGCAGTCGGTCGTTCTTTCCGGCGCGGTGCTGGTCACCACGCCCTCGGTGGTCGCGCTGGCCGACGTGCGCAAGGCCATCGAAATGTTTCGCCAGGTGAATGTCGAAATACTCGGCGTCGTCGAGAACATGAGCCATTTCTCCTGCCCGCATTGCGACGGGCGCATTGACGTGTTTGGCCATGGCGAAGGCGAGCGCATGGCCAAGGCCTTCGGCGTGCCGTTTCTCGGGGAGATTGAAATCGACCCGCAGATTCGTATCGGCGGCGACACGGGCAAGCCAGTCGCGGCCGAGGGAGCGGACTCGCCGGGCGCGAAAAGCATCTACGCTGTCACGCGGAACGTTGCCGCGCGAGTCGCCGAGATTGGCCGCGCCGCCGGCGCGCCGGTCGTGCAAATTCTCTGACCTTTCAATTTTGCCGAGTGTTGCGCGGCTGCGTTGTTAGGCTGCCTTGTCAGCCTCCGGCGCGTGTGTTACTTTCGCTGTTTATCTGTCAGCGGCGCAAAATGCCAATTGGAGCAGGGAATTGATTCGCAGCTATCGCGGGCGCACGCCGCAAATCGCCGGCACTGCGTATATCGATGAATCCGCCGTAGTTATCGGCGACATTCAGATCGGCGAGCATTCCAGCGTGTGGCCCGGCGTGGTGATTCGCGGCGACGTGCATTATATCCGCATCGGCCAGCGCACAAATGTGCAGGATGGCTCGGTGCTGCACGTGATGCGCGACCAGCATCCGCTGATTCTGGGCGACAATGTGACGGTCGGCCATGGCGTCCTGCTGCATGGCTGCACGATTGAGTCGCGCAGCCTGATTGGCATGGGGTCGATCATTTTGAATGGCGCGAAGATCGGCACCGGCTCGATTATCGCCGCCGGGACGCTCGTCACCGAAGGCGCGGTTGTTCCGCCGGGCAGTTTGTATATGGGCCATCCGGGCAAGCTACGGCGGGCGCTGACGGCGGAGGATCAGGCGTCCATCGATAATTACGCGCAGCGGTATGTCGAATACAAAGAAACGTATCGCGTGGAGGCGGCCAAGTAGGGGCGGCTTTACTCCGCCAGCAGCTAGCAGTTGTTATTCGTAGGGGCGCTGCTTGCTGCGCCCGTGGCCCGCGTAGCGGGCCGATTATCGAGAGGGAATCGAATTGAGCGAAGCGGCAAAACCCGAAAGCGAGCGCCGGGAATTCAGGGCGATCAAAGGCACGCGCGACATCCTGCCGCCCGATACGGCGCTGTGGAACTGGTTCGAGAAGACAGCGCGCAGCGTGATGGAGTCGTACAACTTCGCGGAGATAAGGACGCCGATTTTCGAGGAGACGGAGCTGTTTGCGCGCGCGGTTGGTGTGGAAACCGATGTGGTGAATAAGGAGATGTATAGTCTCGCGCAGTCTAACGTCCTTGATCTGTGTATAGCCAGAGATGCGATAGTGCATTTCCAACTATCAGATGTGAAGGAAGAATTGGTCTCGTTCTTCCGGCTCGGCGAACGACTCGAGGGCCACGCGGTAAACGGCGGAGTGCCGCTTACATCCTCGAATGCCGAGATCTATCAGAAACTGCACGGGCGCCTGAACACGCTGGTGGACCTGCTCAATAAAAATCATATCGACGCTGCACAGACACAGGCTAAAGAAATCCAGAATCTTGTCCGATGCTTTGACGTTGTCGACTCGTCAGCACCGGGGGGAGCGAAGGCCGGGGGACAGAGCGGAGGAAACCAAAATGTTACGCGGAGCTTTGAGATTGGCGGCGGGCTAACGCTGCGGCCGGAGGCGACGGCATCGGTGTGCCGCGCGTACATCGAGCACGGCATGCGGACGCTGCCGGGGAATCAGAAGCTTTACTACATCGGGCCGATGTTCCGTCGCGAACGGCCGCAGAAGGGCCGCTACCGGCAGTTCTATCAGATTGGCGCGGAGGTGCTGGGCACGTCGGACGCGCCGGCCATTGACGCGGAGTTGATCGAGATGCTGACGGACCTGCTCGACCGCTGCGAGATCGACAAGTACACACTGCTGATTAATTCAATCGGGTGCGCGAACACGAAAGAAGCATGCAGGCCGAAATACGTCGAGCTGCTGCGCGCGGAATTGCGCAAGCCGGAGATTTTCAGCAAGCTCGGCGCGGACAGCCAGCGGCGCGTCGAGACGAATCCGCTGCGCGTGATGGATTCGAAGCTGCCGGAGGAGCAGGCGATCATCGAGAAGCTGCCGAAAATCTCGGAGCATCTCTGCGCGGAATGCCAGGCGCATTACGACAAGCTGAAACGCGAGCTCGCGCTTCGCGAAGTGGGTTTCACGGAATCGCCACGCCTGGTGCGCGGACTCGACTACTACATGCGGACGACGTTTGAAATCACCAGCCCGATTCTCGGCGCGCAAAACGCGCTCTGCGGGGGCGGGCGCTACGACGGGCTGGTCGAGATGCTCGGCGGGCCGAAGGGAATCAAAGGCATCGGCTTCGCGCTCGGCGAGGATCGCTTCATCGACGCGATTCAGGAGGCTCGCCTAGGCGAGCAGGCCGAAAAGATTCACGCAGAGGCGTCGCTGGATATTTTCATCGCGTGGATGGGCGAAAAAGCGTATCCAACGGCGGTGCGGCTGGCTCACGTGCTGCGCGGCGAAAAGCACGCCGTCGAGCTGCCACCGGAAGAAATGAAATTCCGCAAAGCGCTCGAGAGAGCGGATAAACTAGGCGCGCGCTTCGTTTTGATTATCGGCGAAGACGAAATCGCGTCGGATACGATCACGATCAAACGCCTCGCCGATGGGGAGCAGGAGAAGATCTCGGAAGAGGCGCTGGTGGATTATTTCCGGCCGAAATGAGCTGGACGGGGTGCTTGCGGAATTTGCGCGTGTGTCCACATTGCGAAGCGAGGGGGAAGCGAATTGTTCGATGCCATGGGTGAATTGAAGCGAACCGGATACTGCGGCGAGCTGCGCGTGGCCGATGCGGGGCGCAACGTGATTCTGATGGGCTGGGTGCACCGGCGGCGCGACCTCGGCCAATTGATTTTCCTCGACCTGCGCGACCGCGCGGGCATTTGCCAGGTGGTGTGTAATCGCGACCAATATCCGGACGCGCACGCGAAGGCGGACGAAGTGCGTCCCGAATACATCGTGGCCGTGGAGGGCCGTGTTTTCCGGCGGCAGAAGCCGAATCCAGAGCTGGCCACGGGCGACGTGGAGGTGATGGCCACGCGCGTCTACATTTTGAACAATGCGAAGACGCCGCCATTCCAAATCGAAGATGAAACGAATGCGAATGAAGAGACGCGCCTGCGCTACCGTTATATCGACCTGCGCCGCTCGAAGCCGCACCGCAATATCGCGCTGCGGCATCGCGTTGTTTTCGAGATCCGCAAAGCGCTTGACGATCTGGGCTTCTACGAAATCGAAACGCCGATGCTGACGCGCTCGACGCCGGAAGGCGCGCGCGATTATTTGGTGCCGAGCCGCATCCATCACGGGCAGTTCTACGCGCTGCCGCAATCGCCGCAGATCTTCAAGCAGATTCTGATGATCAGCGGCATGGACCGCTATTTCCAGATCGTACGTTGCTTCCGCGACGAGGATTTGCGCGCCGACCGCCAGCCGGAGTTCACGCAGCTGGATTTGGAGATGTCGTTTCCACGGCAGCAGGATATTTTCGAAGTGATCGAACGCGTGATGGAGCGCGCGATGGGAGTGATCGGCGCGACGGTGCGGCGGCCGTTTCGCCACATGCAATACAAGGACGCGCTGAAGCGCTACGGTTCCGACAAGCCTGATTTGCGCTTCGGCATGGAATTGCAGGACGTCACGAAATTCTTCGAACCCGCGCGCGCGACGTTTGGCATCGAGGGGAACGTTTATGCGCTCGTGGCACCGGGCGCGGCGGCATGGTCGCGCAAGCAGCTCGATGATTTGACGGAACTGGCGAAGGGCGCGGGCGCGAAAGGCATTTATACAATCAAAGTGTCGCCCGAAGGCGTGACGTCGTCGCTCGAAAAGACGCTGGGCGCGGGCGCGCTGGTCGAACTGGCGAAATCCGTCGGCGCGAAACGCAACGATATGATTTTTGCCGTCGCCGCGAAAGAGCAGACGCAGGGGAGCGACGCGGCTGCGGCAGTTGCCGGGCAGGTGCGGCTGCGCCTTGGCGAGCAATTGAACTTGATCGGCAAAGATCGCTGGGAATTTCTGTGGGTCACGGGCTTTCCGCTTTTCGAATGGAGCGAGACGGACAAGCGCTGGGTGAGCGCGCAGCATCCGTTCACGGGGATTGTCGAAGAAGATTTGGCCAAGCTCGAGGACGAAGCGAAGCGCGGCGAAATACGCTCGAAGGGCTATGACCTGGTGCTCAACGGCGTCGAGCTCGGCTCGGGCAGCATTCGAATTCACCGGCAAGACGTGCAGGCGCGCTTGTTCAAGGCGCTGGGGCTGTCGGATGAGACGGCGCGGCGTCGATTTGGATTTTTCCTCGACGCGCTCACGTACGGCACGCCTCCGCATGGCGGAATCGCACTGGGCATCGACCGCATGGTGGCGTTGTTTGCGGGCGAGAAATCACTGCGCGAAGTGATCGCGTTCCCGAAGACCACCGCAGCGCAGGATTTGATGGCCGAGTCGCCAAGCGAGGTGGATGAAGAGCAGCTCGACCAATTGGGCATTGCGCTGAAGCCAAGAGAAAAGCCAACTGCCGGCGGAGCGTAAAGAGGTGGACCGTAACTGATGTCGCGGATACGCATACTGCCGGAGAATGTGGCGAATAAGATTGCCGCGGGCGAAGTGGTGGAGCGGCCCGCGTCGGTCGTGAAGGAGCTGCTCGAAAATTCTCTCGACGCGGGCGCGAAGTCAGTGCGCGTGGAAGTCGAATCGGGCGGCAAGCGGCTGATTCGCATCACGGACGATGGCTCGGGAATGCCGCACGACGACGCGCTGCTGGCGTTCGAGCGGCACGCGACGTCGAAGCTGCGCACGGCGGACGATTTACTTTCGATCGCGACACTGGGGTTTCGCGGCGAAGCGCTGCCGTCGATCGCCGCTGTATCGCGGCTGACGCTCGAAACGCGCGCGGCGGAAGAAGAGCAGGGAACGCGCATCGAATTCGCGGGCGGCAAACTGATCGGCGTAAAGCCTGCGGGCGCGCCGGCAGGAACGGCGATCAGCGTCAGCGATCTTTTCTACTGCGTGCCCGCGCGGCGGAAATTCCTTAAATCCGAGACAACCGAGCTGGGCCACATCGCGTCGCTCGTCACGCATTACGCGCTGGCGCATCCCGGCAAGCATTTTCTGCTGAAGACGCCGACGCAGGAAATCCTGAACGCCACGCCGGTGGAGACGATGGCGGAGCGCGTCTATCAAGTGTTCGGACGCCAGGCCGCGGCGGAGATGGTCGAGATGCAGTCCTCGGAAGCGCCGATTCGGGCCGCGATCACGGAGCCGGAGATGGAGCCGGGCGAAGAAGCGTCGCGCATTCGCGTTTCGGGGTTTGTCTCGCGGCCGGAGGTGCAGCGCACGAACCGCAACGGGATTTACATTTTCGTGAACCGCCGCCTGATTCGCGACCGGCTGGTGCTGCACGCGATCGGCGAAGCGTACCGCAACATCATGCCGGCTGGCGCGTTCGCGGCGGTGCTGCTTTTCATCGAGCTGCCCTGCCAGGAAGTCGACGTCAACGTGCACCCGGCGAAAGTGGAAGTGCGATTCCGGCATTCGCAGGTGGTGCACGATTTCGTGCGTGACTCCATTCGGCTGGCGCTGGCGAACGCGCGGCCGGTGCCCAATTTTCCGGCAGGTGCACCCGAGGCGGCGTCGCGGGCGGCGGCTGGAGCCGGCGCGCCGAGCAGCTCTCCTGATTTTGGGCCGAGCGTCACGCCAAACATTTCGCCGAACATGCGCGGTGCCGCAGCATCTTCGCTTGGAACTTTTGCCGGGCCGCCGCGCGCCATTATTCCCGATGACGTGGTTGCAAGCGCAGCCGTTTCGGCGGATTTTGAATTGACCGGCGCGCCAGAGCAACCGTTTGCGCAGAGGTTGAATTTCGAGGCAGTCGAGACGATTGTGCTTCCTCCCGGCGTGCCGGCGGCAGTGGACGCGTGCCGCGAGCCCGCCGTAGATGAGCAAGAGATTGCTGGCGCTTTGCCGGGGCCGCGAAACATCGGAGACCTGAAGCCGCTGGGGCAAATCAGCGCGAGTTACATTGTGGCCGTGAATGGCGAAGGCTTGTGGATCGTCGACCAGCACGTCGCGCACGAGCGCGTGCTGTTCGAGAAGCATCTAGCGGCGCGACGCGCCGGAGCCGTGGGAGGCCAGCGGCTGCTGATGCCGATTGTGGTGGAACTGGCGCCGCATCAAATGGCTATCTTCGAGCAGATTGAAGACGAGCTGCGCGCAAATGGATTCGAAGCGGAACTGATGGGGCCGCGAGCCGTCGCCATCGCCGCGGCTCCGGCGGGAATTGCGAGCGGCAACGCGGAAAAGTTGCTGGCGGAGATTTTGGACGGCGTGGCGCGCGAATCGCAGTCGATTTCACTCGAATCGCTGCAAGCGCGCATCGCCGCATCGACGGCATGCCAGGCGGCGATCAAGGTCAACATGCCGCTCGACCAAACGAAAATGGAATGGCTGCTGGCCGAGCTGGCGAAAACGGAGTATCCCATGAGCTGCCCTCATGGGCGGCCGGTGGTGCTGCGGTATTCGGTGCGCGAAATCGAGCGCGCGTTCAAGCGGATATAGCTCATGACGGCCGAACGCATGGCGGACTGGTCTTTGTGGATTGCGGGGGCGGCCTTCATCGGTTGTGTGTTCGTCGCCATGGCATGCATGGGCGTCATGGGAGTGGCAGCGAAAGGGCTCAAAGTGATGTTGCCATGGGAGGCCATTGCCGGCATTGAGATGTATAAGCGACGGTTCCCAAAGAGTCTGGTCTATAGGATTTTCTCGGTCTCGGCGGTCGGAACTGCCGTTTTCGCGGGGCTGGGCCTAGTGGTTGTGCTGTGTCTAGAGTTCGGGGCGAAATAGTTAGTCTATCGCGATGCGCAGGCTGGTGATTGCCATTGATGGGCCGGTGGGGTCGGGGAAGAGCACGGCGGCGCGTCGCGTCGCTGAACTTCTGGGTTACACGTACATCGATACGGGCGCGATGTACCGCGCTGTGGCGCTGAAGGCGCTGCGCGCGAAAATTGCGGTGGATGCGACGGAGAAGCTCGTGGCGCTGGCCGCATCGGTGCGAATCGACTTGCGCGCGGGGGTGCCTGAAAATGGCGGGACGCAGCGCGTGGTGCTCGATGGCGAGGACGTGACTGCGGCGATTCGCACGCCGGAAGTTTCGCAGGCGGCGTCGAAAATCGCGGTGATTCCCGCAGTGCGGCATGTCCTCGTGGCGGAGCAGCGCCGGGCAGGTGCCAACGGCGGCGTAGTGATGGAAGGGCGCGACATCGGCAGCGTGGTTTTTCCTGACGCGGATTTGAAAATCTTCCTCACTGCTTCTGACGAAGTTCGCGCGCGGCGCCGCTGGCTCGAACATCAGCAAAAAGGCGACGCGATCGATCTGGTGCGGACGCTGGAGGAACTCCGCGAGCGCGACCGGCGCGATGCCGAGCGCGAGCATTCGCCGCTCGTCTGCGCGGGGGGCGCTGTATTCGTTGACAGCACGTCGATGGAGCCTGAAGAGGTCGCGCGGGTCATCGCCATGCTCGCTCGTGAAAAATCAGTTTCTCGTTGACCGCATTCTCGTGGGTGCGCTGCCGCACGCGAGTGATACCATGGAATCATGGCGAAGCGATTCCAGTATCAGGAGCAGGATTGTCCGCTGACGCTGGCGCAGGGTTTGCAGGAATACTACGAGGGGCACGCCGGTCTATTTCGGCCGGAGCAGCTTTCCGAGGAGTCCGCTCGGTTTTTCCGATCGCATGACACAGCACACGTCATCTTTGGGCTGGACACGACGCTCGAAGAGGAAGCGATGGCGGACACGTGGACTATGTTTGGTTCCGATGTCGGCCTCCGCCGCTATATGCGGTATCTCCGAACGAATCCCGAAGCGAAGGAACTCATCAAGGAAATCGGCTGGCGCAGGACAATAACGCTCTCTCTGCAGATGGTGCCGAAGATGTTCGCTATATGGCTCCGCACGCGAAAGATGACAAAGAAATGGCCATGGGAGCCTGGCGCGGATCTTCAAGTGAAACCGCTCGGACAAATTCGCAAAGAAATGAATTTGTGGCTGTTCGAATAGCCGCAGACCGATTGTTTAAGTTCAGTTCGGGCTGGACATCGAGCCGAGGAATTCGGCGTTGTTCTTCGACTTCGAGAGGCGGCCAAGCAGAAGTTCCATTGCCTCCACGGTTGAGAGAGGGCTCAAGACCTTGCGGAGCACCCACACACGATTGAGCTCATCAGCGGGCAGCAGCAGCTCGTCCTTTCGCGTGCCCGAGCGATTGATGTCAATCGTTGGGAAAACGCGCTTGTCGACCAGCCGCCGATCGAGATTGATTTCCATGTTGCCGGTGCCCTTGAATTCCTCGAAGATGACGTCGTCCATGCGGCTTCCCGTATCGATCAGCGCCGTAGCGATGATGGTGAGCGAGCCGCCCTCTTCGATATTTCGCGCGGCGGCAAAAAACCGGCGCGGGCGCTGGAGAGCGTTGGCGTCGATACCACCAGAGAGAACTTTTCCGGAGGGTGGCGTGACGGCGTTGTAGGCGCGGCCGAGGCGGGTGAGCGAATCGAGGAGGACCACGACGTCGCGCTTGTGCTCGACGAGGCGCTTGGCCTTCTCGAGGACCATTTCGGCGACCTGAATGTGGCGCTGGGGCGGCTCGTCGAAGGTCGAGCTGATAACTTCGCCCTTCACGGTGCGCTGCATGTCGGTGACTTCCTCCGGCCGCTCATCGATCAGGAGGACAATCAACGCGATCTCTGGATGATTGGTCGTGATGGAGTTCGCGAGCGACTGCAGCATCATGGTTTTTCCGGTGCGCGGCGGCGCGACAATCAATCCGCGTTGGCCCTTGCCGACCGGGCACAGCATGTCCAGCACGCGGCCCGTGAGGTTTTCCTTCGTGGTTTCCAGCCGTATACGCTCCTGCGGGTAAAGCGGAGTCAAGTTATCGAAGAAAATTTTGTTGCGTGCGACTTCAGGATCCTCGAAGTTGACCGCCTCGACTTTGATCAGGGCAAAGTAACGCTCGCCATCTTTCGGCGGGCGCACCTGGCCAGAGACGGTATCGCCCGTGCGCAAATCGAATTTGCGGATTTGCGACGGCGAGACGTAGATGTCGTCCGGTCCCGGGAGATAGTTGTACTCGGGCGCGCGGAGGAAACCGAAACCGTCGGGCAGGCATTCGAGGACGCCTTCCGAGAAGATTAGTCCGTTTTTCTCGGTCTGCGCCCGGAGGATCTGAAAGATCAACTCCTGCTTGCGCATGCCGCCGGCGCCGGGAATGTTCAGCTCCTTGGCGATTTTTGCCAGGTCGGTGATGTTGCGGTCTTTCAGTTCTGCAAGGCTAATGCTCATGGAATTCTTTCCTTCAATTTGATTTATTGGATTTCCTACTTCTCATACCTAATTTTCGACCTGAGGTTCCTCCGGCGCGGATGCACTCGGGATGTTCCTCGGGCAGGTGATCATTCGAACTGGCCGGCAACGTCCCCCTTCCGGCCTAAATTCCTGCGTCAGTTTCGTGGGAAACTGGATGCCTAACACCGTACCAACGGACTGCGTTCATTTTCACAGCAGGTTGGCGAAGCGATTCTACTTTCCCGCAGTCTGAAAATTCGTGCCGCCGTTTGCCCGCGCAAATGAGGGCGGTGTTAGTTCGTGAACTCGCTGTCCTGCGGCGCACCCGCGTCGAATTCAGGCGCAACTTCGGGAACCGGCGCGGGGCCGATGGCCGGCAAAGGACGCTCGAGCGCCAGGTGCAAAACCTCGTCCATTGTGTCGACAAGCTTCACGGAAAGCTGGGCCTGAATTTCCGCGGGAACGTCCGCGAGGTCCTTCTCGTTGTCCCGAGGCAGGATTACCGTCCGTAAACCGAGCCGGTGAGCGGCCATCAACTTTTCTTTGACGCCGCCGATGGGCAAAACTTTGCCGCGCAGCGTAATTTCGCCGGTCATGGCCAGATCGCAGCGCACCGGAATGCGCGTAAGCGCGCTGACGATTGACGTGCATAAAGTAATGCCCGCCGAAGGGCCGTCTTTCGGAATCGCGCCTTCTGGCACGTGCACGTGGATATCGAGATGGCGGTAAAAATCCTTGGGAAGGCTGAACAAGTAGCTTCGCGAGCGGACGTAGCTCATGGCCGCTTGCGCGGATTCCTGCATGACGTCGCCCAGTTTTCCTGTAAGCGTCAGGCGACCTTTGCCTTGCATCAGGGTCGCTTCGGTGCTGAGCACCTGCCCGCCGACCTCCGTCCACGCCAGTCCAACGGCCAGACCCACTTCGTTTTTTTTCTCCGCCCAAACGTCGCGGTATTTCAGAATTCCGAGGTAGTCGGAAATGTTCGCGGGGGTGATGTCGGCCCGCGCGGATTTGCCATCCGCAACCAGTTTGCGCGCGACCTTGCGGCAGACATTGGCAATTTCGCGCTCCAGGTTGCGCACGCCCGCTTCGTGGGTGTAGTGGCGGATGATGTGAAGCAAGCCTTCATCGGTGAAACTGAGATTGTCTTCCACGATGCCCGTCGCCACGCGCTGCTTGGTGACGAGGAAGCGCTTCGCGATTTGCAATTTTTCCTGCTCGGTGTACCCCGGCAGGCGCAGGACTTCCATTCGATCCTGGAGCGGCTGCGGAATCGTGTGAAGGACGTTCGCCGTACAGACAAACATCACCTTCGAAAGGTCGTATTCGACGTCGAGATAGTGGTCGGTGAATGCGTGGTTCAGTTCCGGATCGAGAACTTCCATCAGCGCCGCGGAGGGATCGCCGCGAAAATCCATGGACATCTTATCCACTTCGTCGAGAACAAAAACAGGGTTCACAGTGCCGGCCTTGCGCATCATCTGAATGATCTGTCCCGGCAGCGCGCCAATGTACGTGCGGCGATGCCCGCGAATCTCGGCTTCGTCGCGCACTCCGCCAAGCGACACGCGCACGAACTTGCGGCCAGTCGCTTTGCCAATCGACATGGCAAGCGACGTCTTACCCACGCCCGGAGGGCCCACGAAGCAGAGAATCGATCCTTTCGGATTCTTGACAAGTTGGCGAACGGCGAGGAATTCCAGGATGCGTTCCTTGATTTTGTCGAGTCCGTAATGATCTTCATTCAGAATTTGCTCGGCGCGCTTGATGTCGCGAATTTCCTTGGAGCGTTTCTTCCAGGGCACAGCGAGCATCCAATCGAGATAATTCCGCGAAACCGTTGATTCGGCCGACATCGGCGGCATCATTTCGAGCCGCTTCATCTCCTGCATGGCCTTTTCTTGCACATCCTTGGGCATGCCGGAGGTCTCAATCTTTTTCTTGAGCTGATCGAGTTCGCCGGCCTCGCCGCGCCCGAGCTCCTTCTGGATGGCCTTAAGTTTTTCGTTGAGGTAGTACTCTTTTTGGGCGCGCTCCATCTGGCGTTTCACGCGCGTATTGATGCTGCGATCGACGTTTAGTTTCTCGGTTTCGGCGTCCAGAATTTCCGCGATGCGGTTCAGCCGTTCGAGCGGATCGAAGATTTCCAGCAGTTCCTGCTTTTCCTCGATAGGGATCTGCAGATTGGCGGCGATGGCATCGGAAAGTTTCGCGGGATCATCGACACGAACCGCAGCGATCATCGTGTCGTAATTGAGCGATTGCGACAGTTTGACGTACTGCTCGAAGAGGCCCGTGACGCGGCTGGCTGTTTGCTCAAGTTGCGGGCTCGGCTCCGTCTTCGACGGGATAATCCGAATCGAGGCCCGAAAGAAACCTTCGTCGTTGGTGATTTGAACGACCTTGGCGCGTTCCGCTCCCTCGACAAGGACCTTAATATTGCCATCGGGGAGCTTGACGCTCTGCACGATGTTGGCGAGTGTTCCGACCTGATAGATTTCGTCGGGCCGCGGGTCGTCCACCGAGGCGTCATGCTGCGTCGCGAGAAAAATCTTCTTTTCGCCCGCCAACGCTTCTTCCAGAGCGCGCACCGATGCCTCACGCCCCACGATGAATGGGTTCATCATCTGCGGGAAAATGACCAACTCCCGCACCGGCATCATAGGCACGCGTTTCACTTCGAGTTTCTCCCGGTTAAACATGGAATTGTCGGATTCTTTCGCCAAGGGCTAGCCCGCTTTCTCGAGCAAGCTCCAGTTTATCTCCCGGCTCTTGACCATTTCCGCAGTCACAATGAAGTCGCGCAGTTTCCGCTGAGAGGGGAGGTGGTACATGAGGTCGAGCATCAAATCTTCCAGGATCATTCGCAGGCCCCGTGCGCCTACCTTGCGCTGCAGGGCCAGCTCCGCCACGGTTTCCAAAGCGTCGTCGGTGAACTTGAGCCGAACATTTTCGAACTCGAACAGCTTTTGGTACTGGCGAATGAGCGCGTTCTTGGGTTCCTGGAGAATCCGGATAAGAGCCGATTTGTCCAAATCGCCAAGAACGCCGACCACCGGCAGGCGGCCCACAAATTCCGGAATCAATCCATAGCGAATCAAATCCGTGGGCTGCGCTTGCTCGAGAACCTCGATATTGCGGCGCGAGGGCGTCGAAGGCTGCACATCGGCGTGGAATCCAAGCGATTTCTGCCCAATGCGGCGCTCGATGATTTTTTCCATTCCCACAAATGCGCCACCGCAAATAAAGAGAATATTGGTCGTGTCCACGGGCGTGAATTCCTGATGTGGATGCTTGCGACCGCCCTGCGGCGGAACGTTGGCCGTTGTGCCCTCGAGAATCTTCAAGAGCGCCTGTTGCACGCCTTCGCCGGAAACGTCACGCGTGATGGACGGATTCTCGTCCTTCTTGGAAATCTTATCGATTTCGTCGATATAAATGATGCCTTGCTGGGCTTTCTGTACGTCGCCATCCGCGGCCTGCAGCAGCTTCAAAATAATATTTTCCACATCTTCGCCAACGTAGCCGGCTTCCGTCAGGGTCGTGGCGTCCACGATCGCAAAAGGAACTTCGAGCATGCGCGAAAGGGTTTGCGCTAAGAGAGTCTTGCCCGTGCCCGTGGGGCCGATGAGCAGAATATTGGACTTCGTCAGCTCAACGTCGCTTGGCTGGCGGTTCAGGAAAATGCGCTTGTAATGATTGTAGACGGCCACCGCAAGCTTCTTCTTCGTTTTTTCCTGGCCGATGACGTACCCATCGAGAAAAGTCTTGATCTCCGGCGGACGCGGCAGGCGCTTGTTCACGGGGCTCGCTTGCTCGCGCTTTTCTTCCTCGAGAATCTGCTGGCAGACACTGATGCACTCGTTGCAGATGTACGACCGCGGAAATTCCGAAGGCGAGCTGATCAGCTTTTCCACTTGCTCCTGCGTTTTATGGCAGAAGGAACAGTGCAGAGCTTCATCTGGGTTGAATCGCTTCACCGGATTTTCCGCCTCCACTCAGAGCTGCGTACGGCAAGAATCTTAACCGCTATTTTACGGCGCAGAACGACCGCAATGCGCTTTTTCATCGGTTTAGCTACTAACCTTTTGGAACGGACTATCGAGCGTTGGAGATGATTTCGTCAACGACGCCGTATTCCTTGGCTTGTTCCGCCGACATGATGAAATCGCGCTCGACATCCTTCTCGATTTTTTCCACGGACTGCCCTGTATGATGGGCAATGAGCTTGTTCAACTCTCCCCGTGTCCGCAGGATTTCCTTGGCGTGAATATCGATGTCGGTCGCCTGGCCGGAAAGGCCGCTCAGCCACGGCTGGTGAATCAGGATGCGCGAATTCGGGAGCGAGTAGCGCTTCTTGGGAGTTCCCGCCATAAGCAGAACCGCGGCAATGGAGGCCGCCTGGCCCACGCAATACGTGACCACGTCGGGCCGCACGAACTGCATCGTGTCGTAGATTGCCATCCCTGCGGTGATCACGCCGCCCGGCGAATTGATGTAAATCGAAATGTCCTTTTCAGGGTCCTCCGCGGCCAAGAACAGAAGCTGGGCCGTCACCAGGTTCGCGACGTGATCGTCGATCGGCGTCCCGATGAAGATGATGTGGTCCTTCAGCAGCCGCGAGTAAATGTCGTATGCGCGCTCGCCGCGGTTCGTCTGCTCGACGACCATGGGGACGAGCGTGGTTGCTTGCGAAGAAGGGAATTCCCTGTCTCTCATCGGGGTTTATCCGGCGCGCTGGGGAGTCCGAACCAGGAATTATTTTTCACGTTTGGCGATGGTTTGAATTCGAGTCGTGCGCTGAAGCCAGGCGATTGCTTTATCGCTGCGCAACTTCGATTTCATCCTATCGAGCGCCCCTTCCTTTGTCAAGCGAGCGCGAACGGCTGCTGCGGATTCGCCACTGCGTTCGGCAAACGATGCGATCTCTTTGTTCAGCTCTTCGTCGCCCACTTCTATCTTTTCGGCGGTGGCGACGCGGTCCAGCAGGATCTCGGCTTTGACGTCCCGCTCGGCGCGGTCATGCTGCCTCTGGCGCATGGAAACCCAGTCCACGTTTACAGCGCGCGGGTCCACGCCCTGCTGGGTGAGTGATCGCACCACGCGCTCCAATCGAACGTCCATTTGATGTTCGATCAGGGCTTCCGGCACCGGGAAATCGTGCCGCTTCACCAGTTCTTCGAGTATTTTCTCCTGCGCCTGAGCCTTTTGCTGTTCCTCGCGCGCCGCGTCGAGCCTCTCGCGTATCTTTCCGCGCAGCTCCTCGAGCGTCTTTGCGCCCGCGGCGCCCTCTCCCAAATCCTTCACGAATTCGTCATTGAGCTCGGGCAATTTCTTTTCGCGGATGGCGCGAATTTCCAGGGCGTAGTTGTAGGTCTTGCCTGCGAGTTTCGGATCCGTATAATCGTCGGGATATTTCGTCTCGAAGCGCTTCGTCTCGCCGGCGGATGCGCTGCGCAGATTCTGATTGAACGATTCGAGTGTTTCCTCCGCGCCAATATGGCAGACGACGTTCTCCGCGCGAATCGGATCGCCGCCTCCCGCCGGAGTGCCCATCAGCTTCACTTGCACGTAGTCGCCATCCTGCGCCGGGCGGCCCTCGATGGGGAGATACGCCGCGGCGCGCTCGCGCATTTCGTTGAGCGTCTTATTTACTTCCGTGTCGCCGACCTCGATTCCTTCGACCTCGACTTCCAGGCCTTTGTAATCGCCCAGTTCGAATTCGGGCAGGACTTCAAAGACCGCGCGAAACTTCAGCGGACCGGCATCGGTGAATTCCACTTTGTCGACTTGCGGCCGCGTCACGGGCGTCAATTTCTTTTCGGTCAGGGCCTGCTCGATGCATTCGGGCACGAGCGACTCAAGCACTTCGCCCTTGATTTCTTCCGCGAAGCGTCGCCGAATGAGCGTCACGGGCGCCTTCCCCGGTCGAAAACCGGGAATGCGAGCCACGCGCGCCAAATCGCACGCTATTTTTTCACTTGTCTTCTGAACATCTTCCGCGGGAATCTCTAGTTCGAGTTCGCGCCGGCAGGTCGCTTCAGTCATTCACTTTTCCCAGGGGAAGTCGCAGCGGCAGGGCGCGGCCTTTCTCACTGTCTTATGCCTCTTCGGGGTTTCTCACAGGAAGGGCAGGGAACCGCAGCCAATCAACCCACACCAAAGCCAGTATAGGGGAACCGCATTCCGCCGTCAACCCGCCGGCGGGTTAGGATACAGAGACGCGCGAAACCGGCCCTCCCACATGTAGCAGTGGCAGCGGGACCGGCATACAAGATGTAGGCGGAAGCAGGTGCGGGCGCTCGGGCGCGGGTGAGAGGGGTGATGGAGATGACAAGTTTCGGCGCCTAACCTCTTCGGAAATCTATTTTGAACTTAAAGAGATCGAATTGTACTTCTCGCAGTTCGCGAATTTCTTCTGACTTGGAAGATAAAAGAAGCATGCTGACGTACGCCTTAATTTTCCAAACGCGTCGGTGTACTCCGCATATCCGAACGCGTATTCAGACAACGATTGATTGAGGATCAGCGAATACGCCTCTTCCGATAAAGGATCTGTGGATTCCGCAGTCGCTGTAACGGGAATACCAGAAAAGGCAACAGATTTGCTTCCTGTTTGCCCTAAGAAGCGCGCCGAACTGTCGTAGAGTTTGGCTTCAACAGCGATTTGATGGGCCATTTCAATGTTTTTCGCTCGGACCATGAGCACTCGAAGCAACATATTTATCGCAGGTGTATGGCCTGTGTTGAGAGCTTGCAGCGTGACGGATGCCTTCTTATTAGGGTCCAAAACATCTGAGGTAACAGTTATGGCTAAATAAGCCCGCAAGGATTCTTCGGAACTCCTGTTGGCGGTTGCGGCGGCACGTTCTGACACCGTCAACGAATTCGTCAGGATCTTATTCATTTTATTAAACGCGTCTTGCTGTTCTCCCATCTGCCTGACAACTGACCCGTTCAAGACGCCAAGATCCGCATCTACTTGCTTTTGGGCAGACAAAATGCCTTGCAAGGCGAGGTCCTGAGCATGCCCCTCGTTGAAGGTCAAGAAAAGACCCAAAAGACCTAAGAGAATTTCGGCAGCGATCATCACAATGATGACCTTCTCGCCGAAGTCTGTATTGGCCCAATGTACGCGCAATGGGAGCATATATTGTTGCGGCGATAGTAACGGCATTCGAACATTCATTCAAGAGATCGATGACCCGATAAATATGGGTTGAGAGGGCCACTGCCAAATCATTCTCAAACTGGATTGAGTTCTCGGACAATTGCCACCAGCAATTCCTTGTTCTCTTTATGTGGCCTGCTTCGCCCCGCCCGCAATTCTTTAAGAGCGCTGGGTGACATCCCGCTTAATTCCACGAGTTGGCTGAGCGGTATTTGTTTTAACGCAGGCAATATTTTTGTTTGCCACTCATCGCGCCTCGGATCGACATATTCCGTGTAAACATCCGTTTCCGAATGAACCAATCCAGATTCTACGTCCTCGATGAGGTTGGATTCTTTTCCAATGTATTTTGTTTGATCGATGCGAACATGCCGCCTTTGCAATAAACCAATCGTTTGTTTTCCAGATGGATTTCCCTCTGCATCCGCATTTTTTGTTTCTGGGTGAAATTCATATTCCGTAAGAACGTCTCCGTACGTTTTTACACGTACATTTCGCCGGTCGCCAAAATAGCCGTCTGTCGTGATGCCGTATTTTTTGCCGGAATATTGATCGATCCATTTCATTTTCAACCAACGCCTGGAATCCGACTCGTATGGCGCAATTAAATGAAACTTTTCAGGATCGGCCCCGATTGGATGACCGAAAGAATTTACGTGGCACGATAAAAGAAAATTGAAAGGCTTAATTTGATCAGCGTATTCTTTTTCTTCGTTGAATTTTGCAAAGGGCCGCCGGACGGCGGGGCTGCTAACGGTAATGCGTCCAATTGCAGGAAGATTTTCAAATTCCAAATGTTTTGTGGGCAAGCCGAGCGTTTTTTGATTAATATTCAGCCACACCTGCCCAATCCATTTGCGGTCCTCACTTTCGGGGTCAATCGGGTTGAGCAGGTGCCCCAGGCCGTGCTCCGACCACCTGTCTTTGTTGTTGTTGACGCCTTTTTTAAGAAGAATGGGATTCCCGCGCTCATCTTTCAGAAAAGGCACATATCGTTTCGCGGAAATGGCGACGCAATAAAGCTGTCGCTGTTTATTTGTTGCGGGATCGAAGTTATCTTTCTCAATTTTCAGGATCGATCCGGGCACTGCATCCTGTTCGTAGGGATTTAGCGCCTCAAATCGCTTTACGATCCCCTGGACCTCTGTCCAAGACAGTGCTTTTACAGCTTCGCGGTCATCCTCTGTTCGAATCGGTCCGCCAGGGCAGGGGACGAATCCGCCATTCTCAGTCGCGACAATCGCCATGGAATCGGTGTCTTCCATTGCGTAGGTACCGCCCAATTCGGTAACGGCGTACTCCAGCAAGGCTAGCATCAACCGGGCCGCCCCGGTAATCAGGGATGCGAGCGGCGGAAAGCAATATTCACCGGGCACTTCAGGATGCACCGCCTTACAAACAAACGGGTCCTCGTCGATGCCGTAACATGTTGTTTTGATTTGTTTGTCCGATTCCTGGCGAATCATTTCCGCGTAGATTCCATAGCTAGCGGCATTCGCGAGGACTTTGAGGGCCAAATTAAGCCGTTCGTTCTCGGTTTCGGAGAGGTCTGAGCGCCCGGACAGTCGCTGGCGCTCTTCGATGACAACTTTGAAAAAATCTTGGGTCGTAGGATCGACCTCAACCGCGCGCCGCAGCTTCACGGATTTGAGGTCCGGCAGAATTCCGTGCGCTTCAATTCGAAACGCATCAACTATCTCGGGAATCTTTCCGGTTAAGAGAATTGAAACAATCACATCTGGCAGCGAAAACCACAGCGCATGATCGGGATTGTTTTTCTCGGAATAGAGATAATTCACGCCCACCTGCCAATCACGACTGGCCGCGTTGTAGCGGCTCCGGCAAGGCAAAATGTCGCGGTCGGGAATGAGCTTTACGAATGCGGGCATGCGTTCCCAGGTTTCCGGCTTAAACAGCTTGACGGGGTGCGCTTTCAGCTCGCTGAGAAATTGAACAATTTCCTCTTGGCAGTGGTCTACTACCCTGATTTCTCCGGCAATCACAAAACGCCAAAGCTTCATGTTGCTGTTGACCGTGGGATACATGGAACGAAAATCGGTGTAAACAACCGGCATCGCAGCTTTACGAATATGGGCGCTGGTCCGTCCGCCGAAAAATGCGGACTGTGCATAGCCGAGATATTTCTTGGGAAAATCGGACTGTCGTTTGAGGATCGGCTCTATGCCCATTTCGTGCAGATAGGCCTTGCCAATGGAGGCGGGCGAATAGGCTTTCGTTGGCTGGAGGCAAAGGTCGTGCCTGTCATATTCTTCCAGCAGTCTTAAGGCTAATTCCGACGTTGCAAGAACATCGCGCCGGTTGTAGTCGATGTAATCCTCTGTAACCTGGCCGTGCCGTTCCGCCCGTTCCTTCGGATGCTTTACTCCAAAATCTTCGCATGCGGATTTTAGAGAGTGGCCTTTGTCCGTCAACGCAAACGCGACTGTGCGCAAATCCAAGAAGTGACCACGGAACTTGTAGCCGTCTTCCGGCTTGCCTGTTTCAGAGTGTTCGGGGATCAGGTCTGTCTCGTCAGGCTCGTCGCGCCCAGTGAAGCCCTTCAGTGCCCGCTTGCTATCGATGTGTTTGACCCCAATCCTTGGTCGGAACTTATTTCGGCACTTTTGGCCTTCATTGTCGATGTACTGCCAGATTCCCAACGAAAAACCTCCCGCAAACCGTCCACGCGCGGGCAAAACGTCATATGCGAGGCGGGAGAAATCGAAAGGGAGATTGAATCCAACGAGCAGGCAGCGTCCCTTGTAGGCAGCCAAATACAATCTATCCAACAACTCGGGAAGGCTCAGAAGACGAAGCTGCCGATTGCCTTCGTCACTGGCTCGATTGCTACTCTCGAATACATCCGTTTGGTGTGTTTCGACATAACTCTTCAGGATGACTAAATCCGTCTCTGGTAAATCGTCCGCATAGAACAGCCCCTCTTCGAGGCATTCACCCGCAACAATGAATCGGTAGCTGCCAAAGGTAAGGCGCTGCGCTGCGTCCGTCCGTGTTTCTGTGTCGAACACGAACATTGCATCTGGACAGCGCCAGTGCCTCGGCGGGCGATCATTTTGCTTCTCACCTTTTGGTTCCGGGTAAACACGGACTGCAAGCGCGAGTAATGTCTTAGACGGTTTGTTCTTAGCGTCTTCGGGCATATTTCTCCATCGGAGTACCGATCCACCATTTCGGGCCGAGCTTTTCGACTAGCAGGCCATCGAGGACTTCCAGCATTTCGGGAATCCAGAGCAGGAATTTCTCAATCAGGTAGAAAAGAGTTTCAGCAAATCCGCGAACAGACGCAGCGGCAATCAATAGCGGGCTGCCATTCGGATTTTCCCGCGTTTGCTTCGGCCAATCGTACTGATCGGTGCTGAGTCGGGCGCGATGATCGTTAACCGCAACTGAAATTGTGATCGGGCTGTTCGCCTTGCCCGCCACGTGATGTCGGTCTAGAGTTTGTCTTGCCGATTTTTCTCGATCACAGGCAGCACAGATTGCCGGATTCCTTTCACTCAAAAGTGCTTCAGGGCGCGATTCCCCGCACGCACATTGCGCATCCTGTCCGACGCGGCGGACGGCAACGGCTTTGCGCTGATACGCCGCAATCGGATCGCGAATTTGTGACTTTCTTCTCAATCAGGCGACCTTTGCGTAAAGTGATTCAAACGAAAGCACACCAGCAGAGCCGAGCCGATCTAATTCAGCTTGGTCTGTGATTAGCGGCACGCGCCTACCGCTCGCATCAGTGATGCGCTTGCGACGGAATTTCTTTAAGCCTGAAGCGTCGCCAGTTTGTAAGTACTTCTGGACGGCGGCCCAATACTCTCCGAGGGCAGTTGCTTGGCGCGAATCCCGGATCGCGATTTCGCGCACGCCATCGGCTGTAGGAATTGCCAGAATCCGCAAGAGCTTGTCGCTGCGTTTCGCGACGTACTGGCCATTTGTCCGCTTCCGCAACGCTGACTTGCCGAGCCGGGCCACCACACGAGGATCAAGGCCAAACTCGCGCGAGGCTTCGCGAAGAGATAAACGGTCGGCTCGCATTTTCGAGATGACATGCGTTACCGCAGTCCATGTCTCCTGAAACTCTTGTGGTTTACTGAAGAACTGTTTGGCGGTTCGGGGCATACCAAGTCTTTTGCGTGCGGGTATTCTTGATTGTCGTTTCTGATTTTCTCTTCGGCTCTTCATCGGCCCCTCGATTCTGTTTGGCTTTCGTTATCTTGCGTCAGCATAGAAAGGTGTTTGACAGTTTCCAAGCATGCGCATTTTTCCAAGAACACAAATCATCGTTCTACCCGCATAAAACGGGGCTTATCAGAGGGGTTTATTTTTCTCTTCCGAAAGAGAAGAGAGAGAGACGGGAGTATTATTTCCTGCGTCGAGAGGGTACGCGCGATAATGCGCGAGACTTGTCTTGATGGATAAGCTTCCGTAGATGGAGGCTTTTGTATGCCTGCGTCCACGAGCCGGGCCATGCGTTCCAAGTAGGTTGTGGCTGAACCTTCCGTTCATCCATCAGTTGTAGAAATTCATCGGGTGTTCTGGCTACCTCAGCAATTTCGGCAATCAGTTTGTCTCGTCTCATCCGCAGTGCGTCGCGGGTGTGCAAGTTTTTCCTCTTACTTGATCTCCGCATTTGTCTTTCTGGAAAGACATCAGTTGACCAGCGCGACTGTAATCGTCGTAACTGCTGTTCGAGTACACCGTTAGTAAAAGATTGCAGTTGCTCAACTGTGCTGACTCTTTTCACGGCTGAACGGGCCGCCTCGCCCTTTACGGGATCAGTTATGGAGATTTCGTCGCGGAGTGGTTCGGGTAGTGCGCGGCGGATACGGAATGGTAGCAACTCAGCCACGTCATTAGCCTCTCGTACCCATGCAGGGGCATCTGGAGAGACGAGATTTTGTGAGCAAGCGAGTGCGGTTGACTCTTCGTCACTGAGAGCCGGTGATTCCAGATAACCTCCGCCCGAGAGAATTTCATCGATTGTTTCTATAACTTTGCAATGTGCCAGCAACTCGAAGCAAGCGGTGCGCTGTGGAAAGGTTGCTTCCGGCGCGTCGAAAAGCTTGCGCAAGTCGGGCCACTTTGCGAAGAGCTTCATTATTGCACTCAGTTCAGCATGCAAGAGGTTCGTCAACAATTCTGCGCTGACGAACCAGAAAGGTCTTGGAGGAAACAAAGTTTCGTAATCGGCTGACATTCTTCGCCTGATTTTATCTGACGCATCGCACTATTGCTACAATCAGAGTTTCTTCTTAACGTCGTTTCAACTTCACGACACCAATTTGGATTAGCAAGCCAGAGAAGCCCTTAGAAGCTGATACAATATAGAAGAAGCGGGCCTGTCGTTTGTTCGAGCAAACGACAAGCCCTAACTACCACGGAGGGTTAAGCTCCAATGGCAGCTACGCAAACCGTACCGCAAGTTTCCGAACACTGCAATTTCATCCCAATAGAGCCGAGACACGGAGTCATAACGCTGTACGGCTACGGCATTGATGTTCGCGTGGATCGAGGACATCTCATCATCCATGACGGCATCGGATCGCGCCGCACAGCGGCCCGGTTTGCCCGGATCGGCCACGGTATCAGGCGGCTTGTTGTGATCGGCAACGATGGCACGGTAACTCTCTCCGCGCTTTGCTGGCTTGCGGATCAAGATGCCAGTTTCGTGATGCTGGATCGAGACGGTTGCGTACTCGCCACGACTGGCCCGGTTCGCCCTTCCGATGCGCGGTTGCGACGGGCGCAAGCCCTTGCTTATCGCTCCGAAACAGCGTTGGAGATTGCACGCGAATTGCTCGATCAGAAGCTTGTTGCACAAGAGCGGCTGATTCGCGAGAAGTTTCACGATGTCGATGTGGCTGCTCAAATCGCCAATGCCCGCGTAAAACTCGCAATCTCGAATTCCATTGATGGCTTGCGGTCTTTTGAAGCCCAAGCTGCAAAAGCATATTGGGCCGCGTGGCGCAAGTTACCGATCATGTTTGCGAAGGCTGATGTTCGCCGCGTGCCTGAGCATTGGCTTAGGTTCGGATTCCGTGTTTCCCCACTCACGGGTTCACCGCGATTAGCTGTGAATCCGCCGAACGCGATGCTTAATTATTTTTACGCGCTCCTCGAATCTGAAGCCCGGCTAGCCGCCGCTGCGCTCGGACTCGATCCCGGTCTTGGCGTACTGCATTTTGATAGCCCGTCACGCGACAGCTTGGCATCCGACTTGATGGAACCAATTCGCCCGCGAGTAGATGCCTACGTGTTTGATTGGATTAGTCGTGAACCATTGCGCCGAGAATGGTTTTTTGAACAGCGGGATGGCAACTGTCGGCTTGTCGGTTCTTTCGCGGCTCGCCTTTCCGAAACTGCCCGGACTTGGGCTTGGGCTGTCGCGCCTGTAGCTGAGAGCGTATGCCGCAAACTCTGGTCAACAACGCAAAAGCCTGCTTCGTGGACAGGCCCGGCCACGCGATTGACGCAACAGCGGCGAAGCCGAACCGGGGAAGTATTGTTGCGAAAAGTCCGTGCTCCGCATCCGCCCGCCGTATGTCGAACTTGCGGTTCGCCGACAACAGAAGGTCATACTTATTGCAAGCCATGTGCGATAGAAGATTCCAAAACCGCCATGCTCAAAGTCGCGGAACTGGGACGCATTGCGACACATCGGCCAAAGGCAGAAGCGCAGCGTGCGTCAACAATGCTGAGACAAGAAGCCGCTAAACGAGCATGGAATCCCGCTGACTTGCCGAAATGGTTGACGGGAAAGGTTTATCGAGAAAAGATTCAACCGAAACTGGCAACGCTTACGATTCCGGCCATCGCTTTGGCTCTTGGAATCTCGAAGCCCTACGCGACGGATATACGCAAGGGGAGCCGAATGCCGCATCAACGGCATTGGATGACAATCGCGAAGCTGATAAGTATTTCCTCGAATGCCCAGGAGTAGCTCAGACTCAGTTGAGTCATCGAAGGTATAGTGCCTCTAGGAATTCGCTCCGTCGGTCAGCATGTTCCCCGCCGCATCGTACGAAAAGCCGGTCGAGGAAAGCTGATTGCCTGCCTGCCGCAGGCAGGCTCGTCGTCGCCGACACGCTCAGATTCTCCTCGGAGCAAGCGAAAGAGACGGCGAAAAACCGCACCCTTGCACGTCAAAGGGTGCGCCACCCGCCCGGAAGTTACCGCAGAGCAACCGCGATGCGACAACTCGCGCCGCACCAGCACGTTAACCGAGAGCGCCCGAAGGTTAACCGCCAGCGCCGGAAGTTTTGTAAGTCGCTGATTTCCTTCTGGTTCCCCTACAGCAACCAAAGTTGCTGTGCAGCACCCATTCTGGGGTGATCTGATGAAAGCGCTGCGAGCGCTTCGTGGTCGCGATACGTTGTGGTCGCGCCACGAGGAGGTGCAAAGATGCAGCAGTTCATCGGATGCGACGCACACAAGAGATTCTCAGTGTTTGTGGCTGTTGACGAGCGAGGCCGGGCAACCACACCGATTCGCGTCGAACACAGTCAGCGACACTACGCCGATTTCTTGAAACAACTCCCAGCGAAGAGTGAAATCGCCATCGAATCCACCGGCCATTGGTATTGGCTCGTGGACGAGATGGAACGAGCCGGCCATCACGTGCATCTGGCGAACCCCATGGAAGCCAAGAAACGCATGGGCAGGACCAACAAGACGGATGCGCTCGACGCCAAGGGACTCGCGATTCTTCTGCGCAACGGAACTCTGCCGGAGTCTTGGATTCCGCCGGGTCCTTTGCGAGACCAGCGAGAGCTTCTCCGCACGCGCATGGCCTTGCGCGATCTGCGCTCCAGTCTCAAACACCGCATTCACGCGGCCGTGGATCGCTACGGCTTGCACACTGATTCCATCACCGATCTGTTCGGAATCAAGGGGCGCGAATATCTGGCATCTCGTCTGGCCGAGTTCCCGCCGGAGACGGCGCGCATGGTGCAAGTCCAACTCAATGCCCTGGATGAACTAGCGGCGCACATCGAGGCCATCGAGCAGCGCATCCGTGAGGAAATCGCACGTGGTTCCGAAGTTCAGCTTCTAAGGACCATTCCCGGAGTAGGCGAGATTCTCGCTCCCGTGATCTGGCTGGAGATTGGTGATGTGCTGCGCTTCCCGCGCGCCGAAAATCTAGCGAGTTACGCAGGGCTTGTGCCGCGAGTATTTTCCAGCGGCGGTCACACACGCCTCGGCGGCATATCGCATTTTGTGAACCAGTATTTGAAATGGGCCTTTGTCGAAGCGGCGAATTGCGCAGTGCGGCTAAAAACGCATCGGCGTTCCCACATCGGCTCTCTCTATCAGAGACTGCTGGCAAGACGCGGGCATGGCCGCGCCATCGTGGCCGTCGCTCGGCATTTGGCCGAAGCCAGCTATTGGATCCTCCGCAAACGGGAAAATTACCGGGCACCAACAGAAGTTGATTTCGTCCAGGAAGGGGTAAGCGCGAGACACGTCTGGCCCTTTCCAGCAACTACAGGGAAGAGGCCTCGGGGTGAATGCGAAACCCTCAACCGATATGCTCATGCCCGCAGCAGGGCGAATACATGGCTCATGACGAAACCGCAAGCACGAGCAAATGGGCGATAGAGCGAAATCTTTTTCGGAGGTTCACAGAGACAGCTGCCGACAGTCCACGAAAGGCTTCTGATAAGCGAAAAAAATCGTCCTCGCGACTGAGCCTCGGCAACATCACCGCCCCGTCGCGGCCGTGTGCACGTGTGTCCCGAAATCTTCAATCTCACGCGAAAGACTGAAAGAAAAAGTCATGAAGCTCTTGACACAACGCAGCGCTTTCATACATGACGTGTCCTACCCCTCCCCATGCCGAAGGCATGGCTCCTCCGGCGCTCGCCGTTAACCGTTTCCTCGTGGCGAATTTCTTAGGACCCAAGCAAAACACCCAGAGATTAGCCCCGATTCGACTATCGCGCCAACCAAGTACCAGGCGAGAGGCACCGAAGGCACTCTCAAGAGAAGAGGAATAACCACTGCGAGATGCACCACAACAAGGCCCACTAAGGTCAACCGGAACCTCGTGTTCCGCCAAGAGTGCCTAAACATCCTTATCGGATAGCCGAACGCGAGAGCGGAGAAAGCTGCGAATCCAAGCCATTTCAATGGAAGCTCAGGATTACCGCTCTCTTGCCCTGTACGTATTGCGGCCCATGCGATAAACAGGACTACAGTTATCGCCACGAAAACGTAAAGAACAAAGTCCCTCATCTTTCGCCGTGTCACCAGTTGATGCCCCATATGCTTGCCTCTAAAACGATGCTCTACATGCGCCCTTCGCAGCCTGGGACAGTTCTACGTACAGACCTTGGGCTTCTGCTAGGACCAAGGTCAGGGGAAGAGCAGCAGCAGCAGTTTCTTGAGAAGCCGCCATCATGGAGCGGAAAACGCTCGACTTCAAAGGATATGTGAGGCCTTGTGTGGCAGCGTAATTGAGAGCCGCGTTGTACTGCACTGCACTGGTGAACGTAGTCGCGGCTTCGCCTGGAGTCGCAAGGCTTGGGCTTACCGGATTCAAAGCGTTAAGCGTTGCCTTCCCGAAAACCGAAATGCACGTTGGTAGTTTAGTGGGGTCAGAATTGTCTGTCGGCGATTGCGGCAACTATTGATCCCCGCGTGAAGCCCATCTCGGAAGCCCACAATGTATGCATCGTTTTGGCAGAAACGGTTGGAAAAAACCTCTAAAGAGCCTCCCACAGCGGGGACAAGGCCACAAAATACGCATTGTACCGACCACGCAAGCCGTAATTATCCACACAATCACCAAAAACCAAGCGACCGTCGCAGGATAGTTGGTCGAACTCAAGTTCCAGTGGTCGCTTAAGGTTACAATCCCGAATACAAATGGCAACCATCCAACTCCCAGCACACAGAAGAGGAGCCGAAGCACCTTGTACCTTTTCCAAGCAGCGGCGTAGCGTCCTTGATCGAAACTATCGCTAGAAGGCGTAGCTGTCATGCCCACGTTCCCCTCCATTTCGCCTTGCTAACCAAGTATGCGCCAACTACTGGCATTGCTTTGTCGTTACAGCGGTATTGGTGGCCATCGTCGTAACCAGCACGCCGATCCCGAACCCCGCACCAGGAGGCGAGATCGATCCTTGACAAACTGATCCTGAGCAGGCCAGTTGGAATCCGAAATTAAAAGCGCCGAGCCCGACTTCCACGCTGAAAATACGAAATGGGCCACGTAATTGGCCCGGATTCCCGTTTGAAAATGTTGCCGCAGCACTCACGCCAGCATATGCACCATATGTAGCCGCGCCGGGCGGTGTTTGATTTGGTGCGCCATTCGTGTACGAACCAGCCGTGGTCATTGCTCCTCCGGAGGCTGTCCCCACAACAGGAGCACCTTGTCCGGAAACAACCCCCAACGACCCTGTGGCAGCGGAACCACCAACCGAACCCAGTCCAGCACCCGCTGTACCGCTTACACTCAGTCCACCGGAGTGCGGAGCAAGGCCAGGATTGGCGGGGCAGCCCGGTGATTGCGGCGGCGTGGTCTTGGGTGTACCGTTTTGGCCCCCTCGGCCCCATCCCCCGCAGCCGGCCGCATAGCTGCGTCCATACACGGGAGACAAAACAGCCGCTTCGCCGTGTCCAAATACAGGAGAAAGCACATTCCCCAAAGTACAGGGAGGGCCACTACTCCCGCCGCCGCTTCCACCACCACTCCCGCCGGTCCACCCATCCCAGCCGCCCCCGTCTCCTCCTCCTCCGTCTCCGGTAACGGTCACGGTCGTACAAACTCTGTAGGGGTCACTCTGAGTTGGGCACGGATAGGTGTCTAAACCCGTAGGGTCCGTAAAAATCAGCGGGTTGTTCAGCACATAAGCATAGCGATTCCACGATTGCGGATTCGCGGGATTCGCTGCCGCGCTGCCCGCTGGATCGGGCGATGGCCAGCGGCCAAGAATTTCGTATTCGCGGTTCGCCGCGTCGTAGAGATTCGTCGTCGTGTCCTGATTGTTCCCCGCAAAGGACACGTTGGTTATGCCCGTAGTCCCGGCGGCTGCGTATTGCTCTCCGAACGGCGCATACGCCAAGTCGTTGTACATTGTGCGGCTCGGCGTTGACGAGAAGCGCGAGCTGCCGAGCCAGTCGGGATGGCGGTAATACTGCAACCCGCTTGCGTTGTATACCGCCGTTCCGCCTCCCGGCAGCGGAGTAAATGCTTTCACCACTGTGGACTTTGTGTTCATCAGCGCGAGTTTGTTGCCCATGCAATCGTAGACGATCTCCGTGCTCGTCCCCGAGTTGGTTTGCTCCACCATCCGTCCTAGCGCGTCGTAAGTCGCCGTAACTGTGTCGATAGTCGTGGGCCGCGTCTCCACGTCCCACGCATAGCTGTGCAGGCTGTCGGTCAGCACATCGCCATTCGCGTCGTACGTGGCCCCGGTGCTCATGCGGTTCGTGGCCGTATTATAGCCCGGATTGAACGAGTTCGTTCCTGCCTTGGTCAGGTTGCCGAAAGCGTCGTAGGTGAACGTCTGCGACCAAACCGAGCCGCAATTCCCGCTGGCAATGCGCGCGAGATCGTCATGGCTGTACGTGCAAGTCTGCGTATTGGCGGCATTGAACGCATCCGTGATGGCCAGCTTCCCCAGCGACCCATTGGCGTTCCAGGTCAAAGCGCCTGTGACCGCTTGGCCGTTCACGTTGAACTGATACTGGGTCATGCGGAACGTGTTGGGATCGAAGCTGAACGCATCGCTGTCCGCCGACCCCAAAGTCAGCGCGGTCGCCTCGCTGGCTGCGTTGTAGCTCGTGCTGGTGACGGGATTCTGACCGGTCCCGGCAGAAACTGTGCTGACACGCCCTTCGCCATCTACCCCGTTCGTAATGCCGGTCAGATTGCCTAGATTGTTGGTCTCCAAGTCTGGAGTTCCGTTGGCCCAATAGCTCTGAGTCACCCAAAAGTATCCGCTCGAATGAGGCGTAGACTCGTAGACGGTGGTGACCTCGCCGCGCAGCGTATAGTTAAAGCCCTCGTCTGTGGTCTTCGAGCAGGTCTGGCAAGTGGCTGTGTAGGCTTCGGCTAACCTGGACTTGGCATTCCCCATCGCATTGCCGTCGACCGTCGCGGAATCGTAAACGAAAAACTTGCCCGGCGTATTGCCGGAGTTTGGCCCCGATGGATACGTAATGCTCGTCTGGCGGTGCAGCGCGTCGTAGG
>CAVSPU010000002.1:0-1359301 GCA_963729815.1 uncultured Acidobacteriota bacterium | reverse complement strand
CAAAAACACACGGCGTGAGGACAACACTCACCTCAGTTTGCAAGAATCGCAAACGGGCGGTGAGCTGTATTTACCGCACGCCGGCGGTGGCAGGAGCGCCAACCGGCGTGAGCCAGCCGTGGCGGTCTTCTTTGGTTCCGCCTGTCAACGCATAGAACTCGTCTTGTAATTTCTTGGTGACGGGCCCGCGCGCGCCATTGCCGACTTTGATCTTGTCGATCGAGCGAATCGGAGTCACTTCCACGGCGGTTCCAGCAAAAAAGACTTCGTCCGCGATGTACAACATTTCGCGCGGCAGCATTTGCTCGGCGCAGGGAATGCCAAAATCCTGGCAAAGCGTCATGATGGTTTCGCGTGTGATTCCGGGAAGTACGCAGTTGGCGAGCGGCGGCGTGAACACTTTTCCGTTGTGCACGATGAAAATGTTCTCGCCTGAACCTTCGCTGACGTAGCCATTCACGTCGAGCGCAATTCCCTCGACGTATCCGTTGGCCATCGCTTCCATGCGAATGAGCTGGGAATTCATGTAGTTCGCGGCCGCCTTGGACATTTGCGGCAATGTATTCGGCGCCGAACGGTTCCATGAGCTGACGCAAACGTCCACGCCGCTCTTGATCGCTTCTTCGCCCAAGTAGCGACCCCAGTCCCAGCACGCCATGTAGACTTCGATCGGGCAAGCAAAGGGGTTGACGCCCGCATCGCCATAGCCGCGCATGACGATTGGCCGGATGTAGCACGCATCCATATGATTCGCGCGCACCAGTTCCAGTGCGGCCTGGCAGGTGTCCTCGACGGAAAAAGGGAAGTCCATGCGGTAAATGTGAGCGGAATTGCGCAGGCGCTCCATGTGTTCGCGTAGACGGAAAACGGCGGAGCCGTGCGTCGTTTTATAACATCGAATGCCTTCAAAGACCGCGCTGCCATAGCTGACGACGTGCGCCACCACATGAATTTGCGCGTCGTCCCAGTTAATCAATTTCCCGTTGTGCCAGATTTTCTCGGTCTTCTTGAGGGTCATCGCTGTCTCCGCGAGTGCGCTGCGAATGTTTTTGCCGAGCACGCGCATTATAACACACGAATTTTTGACTGGGCATTTCGTCGGAATATTGTCCCGAGCAGCGACGAGCGGCCAATTTGGCTGGCCGCCGGATTGCGGGGCCGGTTGCTGAGCAAGCCTGAGCAAGTCAACGATTGGCTTTTCAAGTCTCAGCCGCTTATGGGGGTCATGTGCGGTGCCGGACGTTCATCCCCAGCGAAAGAAAAATCTATTTGCGCCGCGATGCGGGCGCGTGTTGGTTCATCATCTGGAAATCCCGCTGAATTTCACGCAGCCGGTGCCCATAGACCACTTCCCAGCTTCCCAGCAGCAGAAAGGGGATCAGCGCTGCCGCAGCCCATAGCTTCGCCTTATTGGGGACCTTTTCTTCAGGTTCCCAGCGGAAGATACGGCGCGACATCTCAAACGCCACGATGAGGCTCACGAGCAAGGCGACAACATCGCCAAGTACTTCATGAACCGAAGCCGAGCGCAGCATCGAATTCTCCAGGCCCGTGGCGAGGTAGGTTGCCGGCGAGAATAGCGTGACCTCTTGCACCCAATGCGGCATGAACGTGAGAGGAATCGTCACGCCCGAAAGAAACAAGAAGCCCGACCAGAGAATGTTGTTGATGACCGTGGTTTCCTGCATGTCGTTGGTAACGCTGGCCACGATCAATCCGAGGGCGGAAAAGGTTGCGGCGCCGATCCCCACCAGAAGGAAAACCTCCCAAAGATTCCCCCACGTGGGCATGTGAAATACGTAGCGGCAGATTAAAAACTCAACGACCACGGTTGGCAGGACGAGGAAAAAATTGGAAATGATGCTCGATCCCAGCATGGCGCCCGCGCCAATCGGCGCCAGGCGAAATCGCCGCAGAATTCCTTGTTCGCGGAACATGACCAATTGCATGCTCAGACCCCAGAAGCTGCCCATGACGGTTAGCGCCAGAATGGCGCCGAGCAAGTAGGGAATTGCGCCAGGATTCGATCCCCCAAAGAAAATCACGTAGCCGAACAGGAATCCGATGGGCATAGCCAGGCTGAAAAATAGGAACGTCCGGCTGCGCAGCGCCAGCTTGATGCGCATCTTCGAAAGCGTCCAAGTATGATTTACCACCCGAGCGCGCCTCCCTTCATTCCCGCAATCTCCGGCCCGTCAGTTCGAGGAAAACATCCTCGAGCGACGGCGAAAACATCTCCAGGCCCTGCAGTTCGACTCCTTCCGCATCCAGATGTTTCACCAGGGCGACGATCGTCTGCGTCGGCTTCGTTGAATGCAATACCCAAGTTTCCTCGAATCTCCGGCAATCCGCGACTCCTTCCAGCTTGTTGAGGTCGCCGTTCCCGGGCTCGCGGCTCAAGCGCACTTCAATGCGTGTAGTTCCCGCGGACCGCTGCTTCAACTCCCTCGGCGTTCCCATGGCCATGACGCGGCCATGATCCACGATGGCCACGCGGTCGCAGAGTCGCTCTGCTTCTTCGATGTAATGCGTCGTCAGCAAAATCGATTTCTTCTCTTTCTTTAATTCTTCCAGCTCATCGTAGATTTCGCGGCGCACTTGAGGGTCGAGCCCGGCCGTCGGCTCGTCGAGGAGAATCATCCGCGGGTTATTCACCAGTGCCAGTGCGAGCGCCAGCCGCTGCTTCTGCCCTCCGGAGAGTTGGTTGTAAAATGCGTCGCGTTTTTCTTCGAGCTGGAAACGCTTGAGGAGTTCCTTCGGGTCGCGGGGATTCCGGTAGAAGCGCGCGAACATTTCGAGCGTTTCTTCGACGCGCATCTTGTCCGGTAGGGAAGTGGATTGCAGCGCCGCGCCCACGAGGTGCTTCATTTCGGCGGCATTCTTTTGAGGGTCGAGGCCACAGACGCGTGCAACGCCGCGATCCGCCGTGCGCAGTCCTTCCAGAATTTCAATCGTCGTGGTCTTGCCGGCGCCGTTCGGCCCCAACAGGCCAAACAGTTCGCCTTCCTCGACTTCGAAACTTACGCCGCGCAGCGCTTCCACGGCCCCGTAGTTCTTGTAAAGGCCTTCGACTTTTACGAGAGGTTCGCTCATCTCGGATCTACTCTTCTATCACATCGCATGGCGCTTGCGCGAATCGCCTCGCTTCGTGCGCTGGATTGTGCTGCGTTTGGACGCCTGCTTTTCCGGCTTCCAGTGGTGTGCGGCCATGTCAACTGCCATGCCCGAAAACCGCGTGCCTTCCGTTTCAAGCAGTCGCCGCTGTTTGCTCCCGTAAGGTTCGCGCGGCAATATGCGGCCGCCCTCGCCCACGACGCGATGCCACGGTATCCCGCGCCCCGAAGGGCATCCGGCCATGGCATATCCGACGGTCCTCGCTCCGCCCGGCAATCGCAGCAGGCGCGCGAGCTGGCCATAGGTCATCACGCGCCCTCGCGGGATTTTCTTAATGGCAGCGTAAACCGGTTCCCAGCCGCTTTTCCTATTCTTCTTTGTTTTCTCCATATGTCCTAATCCTCATTTTAGTAGATCGACCACGAAATCACGGCTTGACGGCAGTCTCATCGACCAACCTAGATGTAGATTCCGCTTCGCGTGCCGAATTGAAACACTTTGCGGCACTTTGGCATCTAATTAGTCAGAGGCAGCACTTTTGAAGTGTGCCTTTCCGCTCTTCGTTCTCCGTATGCCCGCAATGTCCTCGACGTACTAATTACCTTTTGGAAGCAACGCGCGCGAGAACTGAGCATCATATCATTGACGGCGTAGTGGAAGGCACATACACTACGCAGCACGGCAAGGTCAAAGGGGGCGCATTGTGGCTTTCGTTCGGCGCAAAGGAAACACCTACTACCTTGTGCACAACGTTCGCCGGCACGGCAAAGTCGAACAGCTCTACCTGGCCAGCCTCGGCGAGCGTCCCCGGATTACCGACGACGTAGTCCGCGAGGTTTCCCGAAACCATCCACTGCTGGATTTGGATTGGTCGCAGCTCCGGGAAGTTGTGAACAGCCGTGTCGAGCTTTTCGACCCGCGCTCTCCGTATGTCAAGCAACTGCTGAATTCGCTGCGGCTGATCAATCTGGATCTCGCGGATCTTTCGCCGCCGCTTTTGCTTTTGCCCGACCGCGAGCATTCGGGTCAGGAGCTGGTTACGCAGCTCAGGTTGTTACGCTCGACAGTCGATATAAAACTCGAGCAGTTCGAACGCGTGAAATCGCATGCCGTAGAGGGGAACCGAAGGTACCGGTGATAGGGGGAGAATTGCCATGCAGCCGGCCACAACACTTAGATCCCACACAGCGCAGCCGCGAATCTCGTGAGTTTGAGACCGCGCTGCGGCGCAAAATTGTGGGCCAGGATGAAGCGGTGCAGTCTGTCGTCGACCTGTACCAGGTATTTCGTGCTGGATTGAACTCGCCCGGACGCCCCGTAGGGAACTTGTTGTTCCTGGGGCCCACCGGTGCGGGCAAAACGCGCGTCGTCGAGGCCACGGCCGAAGTTGTCTTTGGCGACCCTCGCGCCGTCATCAAGGTGGACTGCGCCGAATTTCAGCATTCACACGAAATCGCCAAGTTGATCGGTTCGCCTCCGGGTTACCTGGGTCATCGTGAGACGCATCCGTTGATCACGCAGGAAGCTCTCGCGCAATTCCATACCGAGAAGATCAAGCTGTCCTTCCTGCTTTTCGACGAAATCGAAAAGGCGTCGGACGCGCTCTGGCAATTGCTCCTCGGAATACTCGACAAAGCGACGCTCACGCTCGGCGACAACCGCCGCGTGGATCTCTCGCAAGCCATGATTTTTCTGACGTCGAACCTCGGTGGCTCCGAAATCACGGAGCTGATGACCGGAAAGCTTGGATTCGCCCCGGCAACGCAAATCGACTCCGCGGCGCGCCTCGAACAAAAAATCGAGCGCACCGCGTCGGAAGCGGCCAAGCGCAAGTTTTCTCCCGAATTCATGAATCGCCTCGACAAAGTGGTTGTCTTTCACCCGTTGCGCGAACCGCAGCTCGAGCAGATCCTCGACATCGAGCTTGGCATGGTGCAGCAGCGCGTGCTCGAGACGGCCAAAGGGAAGTTCCTGTTCCGCGTCACGCAGCCGGCGCGGGAATTTTTACTGAAGGAAGGCACGGACATGAAATACGGCGCTCGCCATTTGAAGCGGGCCATTGAGCGCCATCTAGTTTATCCGCTTGCCAGCTTATTGGCGACGGACCAGATTCGCCTGGGCGACGTCTTGTCGGTTGACTGGGACGCGGAAAACAACTGCCTCATTTTCTCGAAGGAAGCGGAAGGCGCTCTCGTAACCGTCGAGCCGCTTCAGCCAGCGTTAGCTGCCGCTGCGGCAGGCGATGAAGATGGGCACGGCCGCGAAATTCCCACTGGCACTCCCGCGGTGGTCGAAGCGTTGCCCGCCGCTGCTTCTGCGTTGCGCCCGGCCGCTCACCAGGCGCGGCCTTCGGAGGAAGTCAAGGGAACGCGGCGAGAGAGGATCTAGTCTCTCTCGTTTCGGAAGCATGCGCGGTGACCAGGGCCTGCAGTCTGCCTCTTTGCCTCGAATCCGTTGAAAGCCGGTGACGGCGCGTTTCGAGTCATTGCGCAGGTTCGTCGAGGCTCCCGCCATAGATGCACGGCACCTTCGCACCCATCGCGCGCAAATAGGCAGCGAGCTGGCCGCGGTGATGAATCGTATGGGAGAGGACAATCTGAAGGTAAATCACGCCCGGATACTCGGACTTTTTCAGAAATGACATCGGCCGCGCCAAATAATCGCCGCTCAGTTTCTGCGCCTTCGCGAAATTCTCGGGGAATTGTCCATCGTACCAGGTGATCACGTCCGCGCTCGTCTTGATTTCGTCCGGCAGCTTGCTGTCGGCGCCCGAGTAGAACTGCCCCTGAAAAATTGAGTCGAGAAACCACATTTCCATCAGCACGATGTGCCAGGCTAATTCCAGCGCCGTGCGCGATTTTGGATGGATGCGATATCCGCCCTGATCTTCCGGCAGGGCGGCGATCACTTTGCGCGTGATTTGCGATTCCCGCTCGAAGGTCGAGAGCAGGTGATTGGCTAAGGTCGAGGCTTCTTGTGGAGTCATGGATGCTGCTCCTGGCCAGGTGTTAGCAAGTTCCGAGGGAGCCAGTAGTATATGTTTTTCGCGGAGCTCGGGAGCTTTTATTGTCAGGCGCTGTGCTTTGGGCTGAAAGGTCAGACTCGGCCGGATTATGCCGTGGGCACTACAAGAGTTTTCTCGTGCGGGCCAATATGCTTCTGTGCGTCGAGGTTTTGGTTTGGCCTCCAACGCAGGACCGGCTTCCGGGCGGCGGCGACCTCATCCAGCCTTCCGACACGCGTGGAATGTGGCGCCGTTTTCACAATCTCGGGATTCGACTCGGACTCCGCCGCAATCGAGTGCATGGCATCGATGAACAGGTCGCATTCTTCCCGCGATTCTGACTCGGTGGGCTCGATCATCAGCGCGCCGGGGACGATTAACGGAAAAGCAGTCGTATAAGGATGGAAGCCGTAATCGATCAGCCGCTTGGCGATGTCCATCGTGTTCACGCCATGCTTTTTTTGCCGCGCGTCGCTGAACACCACTTCATGCATCGAGGGCAAATTGTACGGCAGATCGAAAACGTCTTCGAGGTGCTTTCGAATGTAGTTTGCATTCAGCACGGCATCTTCTGTCGCCTGGCGAATGCCCGGTCCGTATGCAAGCGTGTACGCCAGGGCGCGCAAGAGCACGCCGAAGTTCCCGCAGTACGCGCGGACGCGTCCGATCGATTGAGTCCGGTCGAAATCAAGCGCGTAGTGCCCGTTCTTTTCGCTGACGACGGGCACGGGCAGAAATGGATCGAGAATCTTCTTGATCATCACAGGCCCGGCGCCTGGGCCGCCTCCGCCATGCGGTGTGGAAAACGTCTTGTGCAAGTTCAAATGCATCACATCGACGCCGAAGTCGCCCGGCCGCGTCACGCCGGCCAGTGCGTTCATATTCGCGCCATCCATATAAAGGAGCGCGCCACGCGCGTGAAGAATTTCCGCAATCTCCGCGATGTTTTCCTCATAGACGCCGAGCGTCGATGGATTCGTGATCATCAACGCGGCCACGTCGTCTGTCACGAATTCGCGGAAGTGCGCGATGTCGATTTGCCCGCGCTCGTTCGACTTGATGTTTCGGACTTCATAGCCCGCAATCACCACTGACGCCGGATTCGTGCCGTGCGCCGAATCCGGAATCAGAACCTTCTTGCGCGCGCTGCCTTTGCTTTCAAGATACGCGCGAATCAGCAGAAGCCCCGTAAGCTCACCCTGTGCGCCGGCGACCGGCTCGAGCGACGCTGCGTCCATGCCGGTGATCTCCAGTAAGCACTTCTGCAAATCGTGAACGATGTGCAGGCAGCCCTGCGAAACTTCATCGGGTTGCAGTGGATGTTCCGTCGCGAGTCCTTCGAGCCGAGCCACGAATTCATTCACGCGCGGGTTGTATTTCATCGTGCACGACCCGAGCGGATACATGCCGAGGTCAATCGCATAATTCCATGTCGAAAGCCGCGTGAAGTGGCGGATCACCTCGATCTCGCTCACTTCGGGGAAGCCTTCGATCGCGTCGCGCACAAATTCCGCGCCGAGCGCTTTCTCTGGATCGACGGCGCGAACGTCAAGCGGAGGCAATTCGATTCCGCGCTTTCCCGGGACTGACTTTTCGAAAATCAGTCCTTCGCTCTGGCTGACGTGCCGGCCGGCCTTTTTGATTCTCTCCGTCGATGCGCCCATTTCCCCGTGTGTGTTCTTTTCGTTCAAGCCACTCACTCCCAATTCGTCTAGTTTGTCGCCAAAATCCTTCGGATAGATGCCGCCAGCCGTTCGATCTCCGCGCGCTGCGTCACTTCCGTCACGCACATGAGCGCGCGTTTCGATGCTCCCGGATAATATTTACCGAGCGCGAGCGGGCCGATGATTTTTTCCGCGAGCAGTTTCTGGTTGATTTCGCTCGCCGGTCGCGGAAACTCCACCGTGAATTCATTGAACGTAGTCCCGGAGAAGGGAAGCGTCACGCCAGGAATTTGTCGCAGTTCTTCCTGCGCAAATCGCGCCTTGGAGAGATTCTGGGCCGCCAGTTCGCGCAATCCTTCTTTTCCGAGCAGGCAAAGATGGATCGTGACGACAAGCGCATAAAGCGCTTCGTTCGTGCAGATGTTCGACGTGGCTTTTTCGCGGCGAATGTGCTGTTCGCGCGTTGCAAGCGTGAGGCAAAAGCCGCGCCGCCCCGCGCCATCGAGCGCTTCGCCGGCGAGTCGTCCGGGCATTTGCCGCACGAATTTCTCGCGCGTCGCAATCACGCCGACATACGGTCCGCCGTAGCTGGGCGGCACGCCGAAGCTCTGCGCTTCGAGCGCGACAATGTCCGCCTCTTCGGGTGGCCGGACGATCCCCAGCGAAACCGGTTCCGTAATGCAATCGATCAGCAGCGCGCCCGCCGAGTGCGCCGCTTCGGCGATGGGTCCCAGTTTTTCGAGCACACCGAAGAAGTTCGGCGATTGTATGACGACCGCTGCCGCGTCGTTCAGCGCCTCCGCGCGAATCGAACCGGAATCCGCTTGCCCCGAAGCCGTAAATCCAAATTCCTCGACATCCAATCCCACATGCTTCGCATACGTCTGGAGCACCTGCCGGTATTCCGGATGCACGGTTTTCGCAACCAGCACGCGATGGCGCCGCGTGACGCGTTCGGCCATCAACACTGCCTCGGTGAGAGCCGTAGAGCCGTCGTACATCGACGCATTCGCCACTTCCTGGTCCGTGAGCTGCGACATCAGCGTCTGGAACTCGAAAATCGCCTGCAGCGTGCCCTGCGAAATCTCCGCTTGATACGGTGTGTACGACGTCAAAAATTCGCCGCGTTGCACCAGCGCATCCGTCACCACAGACCGCACGTGTTGGTACACCCCTGCGCCGAGAAACGAAGTGTAGCCGCACGAATTCTCAGCCGCGCGCGCCTTGAAATAGTCGATGATTTCCATCTCCGAGAGCGGGCCAGGCAGCTTCAGCGGTTCGCGAAGACGGTATTTTGCGGGAATCGTCTCAAAAAGTGTTTCAATCGACTTCGCGCCGATGGCATCCAGCATTTCCCGGCGCTCGGATTGGCTCTTGGGGAGGTAGCGCATCAGGCAGTCTGTTCCTTCTCCTTCTCCGCGACATACGCTTCGTAAGCCTTCGCGTCCATCAATCCGGCGGCGCTTTTCGCATCGTCTAACTTTATCTTTACCAGCCACGCCGAGCGGTGCGGATCACGATTGATTTTCTCGGGCGCTGTCGCGAGGTCGGAATTGATTTCCGTCACTTCGCCGCTGACCGGGCTGAAAACTTCGCTGACGGCCTTCACCGATTCCACTGTGCCGAGCACGTCGCCGGCCTTGACGCGTGCGCCGGACTTCGGCAGCTCGACGAACACCACATCGCCGAGCGCGTGTTGCGCGTAATCCGTGATCCCGATCGTTCCGGTCTGCCCGGAGACTTGAATCCATTCGTGGTCTTTCGTGTAGCGAAAATCCGCAGGATACATCGGCTGCTCCTTATTTCTCTGTGTCGCTCAGTCTGATACAGCAGGCGCTGGCCAGCACGCCGGTAAAACTGTTTCTGTAAACTCTGTGGTTCATTTCGGACGCTTGTAAAACGGCACCGTAACGATGCGCGCCGGAGCCCTCTGGCCGCGCACGGAAATATCCAGCAATGTCCCAGGCGCTTTGAGGCTCGGCGGCACGTATGCAAAACCAATGTTCCTTTTCAGGTGCGGCGCCGGCCCTCCGCTCGTCACACTTCCGACTTCGCGCGCCGCGTGCAGCACGGCATAGCCGTCGCGCGCGATCAGACGCGAGTCCATTTCAAATCCAACGAGTGTGCGTTCGATTCCTTTTTCCCTTTGCTTGATGAGTGCGTCCCGGCCCAGAAAATCGCCTTTGTCCACTTTGCAGATCCACGCGAGATTCGCTTCCCAGGGCGTCGTCGTCTCGTCGATCTCGTGCCCGTAGAGCGCCATGCCCGCCTCGAGCCGCAGCGTATTTCGTGCGCCCAGGCCGCACGCCTCGACGCCCAGCGGCTTGCCCGCGTTCATCAGCGCGCTCCACAGTTTCTCGGAATGTTCCGGCGCAAAATAAATTTCGAAGCCGTCCTCGCCAGTGTAGCCGGTTCGCGCGATCAGGCACTCGACGCCGCTCACCCCACCGAACACGAACCAGTAATACTTGATCGGCGCGAGCGGCACTTTCGTTAATTTCTGGAGCAGTTCGAGCGCTCGCGGCCCTTGAATGGCGATTTGCGAGTAGCGAGGCCCCGCGTTTTCCACTTCCGCGCCAAACTTATTGTGTTCGACGATGTGTGCGTGGTCGCGGTCCTGATTTCCGGCGTTGACGCACAAAAAATAGTGGCTATCGGAAATCTTGTGGACGAGCAAATCGTCGACGAAAGTTCCTTTCGGCGTCATCAGGCCCGAGTACTGTGCCTGGCCGATGGAGAGCTTCGCCGCGTCGTTGCTGGTCACATGCTGAACGAGGGCAAGCGCGTGCGGCCCGCGCACTTCGATTTCGCCCATGTGGCTCACGTCAAAAAGCCCCACGCGCGTGCGCACCGCTTCGTGCTCGGCCAGTATGCCCTTGTACTCGACCGGCATGTCCCAGCCGCCGAAGTTCACCATCCGGGCGCCCATCCGGCGGTGGATCGAATTCAGAGCTGTCTTGCGCAGTTCCGCGGTTGCAGGAGTGCTCACGAAAAAATTCCTAATGGAGAAGCAAAGAATTGAAACTAGCATGCACCCGGAGACGTGTCAAGAAACGCGCGAACGATGGCAACCGCGAGAAGAGCGCGAACAACGCTTACACTTCCAGGATCACGGGCAAAATCAGCGGCCGTTTCGAAGTTTTCTTGTTTAGGAAGCGTTTCAAGTCCGTCCGGATTTTTTCCTTGATAACGCTCCAATCTTTTTTCTCTTCGGAATTCGACTGCTCAACGGTCTTGATAATTACGTCGCGGGCGAGCGCAATCAGTTCCTGCCCGTCATCCGAGGGAAGGAAGCCTCTTGTGACAATTTCGGGCGAAACTTCCATCCGGCCGGTGTGCTTGTCGATGGCAATGATGGGCACCACGACGCCGTCTTCTGCCAAATGTCTTCGGTCCCGAATGACTACATCTTCGAGTTCCTCGAGCGAGCCGGAATCCACGCAGACGCGGCCAACCGCGACGGGTTCGCGCCGGAACGCGCCATCGGCGGTAAATTCGATGGGCTGCCCGGATTCGACGAGCATGATTTCGCCTGAGACGCAGCCGACCTGATGCGCCAGCGCGGCGTGCTGAAAGAGTTGACGATACTCGCCGTGAATCGGAACAAAATATTTGGGCTTCACGAGGTTCAGGAGCAGCTTCATTTCCTCCTGGCTGCCGTGGCCGGAGACGTGCATCGGCGCCGACCGGCCGCTTTCGTAGTAAACGAGCACGCGCCGCCGGAAAAGATGGTCGATCATGCGCGAAATCGCTTTTTCGTTTCCGGGAATGATGCGCGCGGATAATATCACCGTGTCGTTTTCTTCGATGTTGAGCAGCCGGTGATTATCCACGGCAATGCGCGAGAGGGCGGACATCGGTTCAGCCTGGCTGCCGGAAGCGAGCACCACGAGTTTTTTCGGGTCGAACGACTTAATATCCTGCGGGCGCACGACGGAGCCATCGGGGATGTGCAGCTTTTCCAGCGAGTGCGCAATCTCGATATTGTCCACCATGCTCCGCCCAATGAACCCCACCTTGCGGCCCTGCTGCGTCGCCACGTCAATCACTTGTTGAATGCGATGGATGGAACTGGAGAAGCAGGAAACCACCACGCGTTCGGGCGCCGCGCGAAACAATTCCTCGAGGCGGGGGCGCACGGCGCGTTCCGAAGGCGTATAGCCCGGCCGCTCCGCGTTCGTCGAATCAGCAAAAAGCGCAAGCACGCCTTCCTGCCCGTAACGTGCAAAGCGATGCAGATCGAACGGTATGCCATCGACTGGCGTGGGGTCGATTTTGAAGTCGCCTGTGTGAATCACGATGCCGAGTGGCGTGCGAATGGCCAGCGCGACGCATTCGATAGTGCTGTGCGTCACGTGAACGAATTCCACCTGGAACGGCCCAAGTGACACGGCCATTCCCGGCGCGATTTCATGCAGATCAGCCGTGTCGAGCAGTCCGTGCTCTTCGAGCTTTTTGCGCAGTAACGCCAGCGTGAATCGCGTCCCATAGATGGGACACTTCAGGTCGGGCAGCAGGTAGGGCACGGCGCCGATGTGGTCCTCATGCGCGTGCGTCAGAATCAGCGCGCGTAGGCCGGCGCGGTTCTGCTTCAGATACGTAATGTCCGGAATGACGACGTCGACCCCGAGCAGCTCGGTTTCCGGAAACATCAGGCCCGCATCGATGGCCAGCAAATCTTCGCCGTAGCGAAGCGCCATCATGTTCATTCCGAATTCGCCGAGCCCGCCGAGCGGGATCATCCAAAGCGAAGGTTTACTCAAGTGGGTTGTTTGTGCTCCTTATTTGTGAAGGCAATACTATCACAGGGATGGGCCGCCGCTTGTACGTGGCGTTGCAGGCGTTGGGGTCGCCGCGAAAAATATCGTCTACTCGAAGCGCAAAGCCTCTATCGGATCGAGCTGCGCGGCTTTCTGCGCGGGGTAATAGCCGAAGAAGAGGCCGACGAACAGCGCAAACGCGGCCGCGACGACAATCGCGGATACCGGGATCTGCATCGCCCATTGGAGAGTGCTCGCCAGTATATGCGACGCGACGATTCCCACGACGACTCCGGCAATGCCGCCGAGCGCGCTGACAAAAACCGCCTCGATCAGGAATTGCAGCTGAATATCCCGCTCGGTCGCGCCGACCGCCATGCGCACCCCGATTTCCCGCGTCCGTTCCGTCACGGATACCAGCATGATGTTCATGATGCCGATTCCGCCCACGAGCAGCGAAACCGATGCAATGCAGCCCAGCATCAGCGTGAACGTCTGGCTGGCTTCCTCTTGCGCTTCCAGGAATTGCGTCGGCGTGCGGATATTGAAGTCATCTCCCTCGCTGGGGCGCAAGTGATGCCGCTGGCGCATCACCCGTTCCGCCAGATCATCCGCTGGTCCGATCGCGTCCGAACTCACCGCCGAACAGAAAATGTCGTCGAGCCAATAGTTGCCGGTCACTTTCTTCTGTGCGGTCGTGTAGGGCATGGAAAGCGTGTCGTCCTGATCCCAGCCATAAGGTGTGAGACCCTTTGTCACGAGGACGCCGATCACTTTGAATGGCAGGCCGCCGATGCGGATTTCTTTTCCGATGGGGTCTTCGTCGGGACGGAAAAGCTGATCGACTACCGTTTTTCCGAGAATCGCCACCTGCGCGCTGGACTGAACGTCACGCTCGTCGAAATTGCTGCCCTCCGCCAGCGGCCAGTTCTTGATTTGAAGAAAATTCACGCCCGTGCCGCGGAAGTGCGTGTTCCAGTTCTTGCTCCCGTAGATGACCTGGATGTGCCCGTCCGTATTTGGTGAGCACGCCTTGAGCAGCGGAATCTCTTTCGGCAGCGCGGCCGCGTCATCGTTGCTGAGCGATTTAGTGTTGTCATTGCCAGTGTGCACGCCATTCACGTTGCGGCCGCCCGCTTCGATCCACACCAAATTGTCACCCAGCGCCGCGATCTGCTGTTGGATCTGCTCCGAGCCGCCTTCACCGATTGCCACCGTGCAAATCACGGCTCCAATGCCGATCGTGATGCCGAGCATCGTCAGCGCGGTTCGCATCTTATTGCGCGCAAGAACGCGGCACGTCATCCGCACAAGATCGGCAAATGCGGTCGTATACGTTGATGTCGGTTTCAGCGCCACTTCGAATCCGCTCCCATTGATTGGACGTATGGAAATGGAGCGAGCGTTTCAGCTTTTGCATCTCCAAGTTGGGTTGCCGTCAACTTCTTACCTGTACGGCCTTCCCTTAGTGATCGCTCCCCGCGAACAAACGCGCGATCGATACCAGGATCACGGCCCCGACAAACGCGGCGGCCAGGCTTCCCAGCACTCCACCAGCTGCGATTCCCAGTCGCACAAATATCCATCCGCCGATAAGCGCTCCGACCAGTCCGATAAGAATGTCGGCGAGGCATCCGAACCCGCGGCCATGCGTGACCTTGCCTGTCAGCCAGCCCGCAATCAACCCGATAAGAATCCATCCGATGAGCCCGTGGCTGTAATAGACGACGAACATTTCTGCCTCCGGTTAAGGTCTGCCTGGAATTATCTCAGTCCGTGCATCAAAAGACCTAATCAGAAATGAATCATCGCGCGCGGGTGGCCGAAAGCCAGTCTCAATGACATTGCGTCCGCTAAGGACGCATGCACAGCACATAGCCGAGAATCTTGTAAACCAGCTTCGCCGCGAGAAAATCCGACGCGTGATCGCCGTGCTGCGGCAGCAGCTCGACCACATCGGCGGCGACGATCTTCCGTGCCTTCGCCACCTCGCGAATCAGCGTCGTCACTTGATGCCAATCGAGGCCGCCCGGTTCCGGCGTGCCCGTCGCGGGCATGTACGCGGGGTCGAAGCCGTCGAGGTCCACCGTGAGATAGACATGCTCGGACAGGTCTGCGACAACTCTTGGGATCCACTTCTCGACGGGCGCGCGCGCGATGTCCCTCGCCCAGTATATTTTCGTGCGCAGTTGCGGTATCGCTTCGGCCTCCTCGATCGAGAGAGACCTAATCGCCACCTGCACCGCCGGGCAAATCTCCACCACGCGGCGCATCGCGGAAGCGTGGCTCGCGGGATTCCCTTGATACGCTTCGCGCAAATCCGCATGCGCGTCGATTTGCAGCACGGTCAAATCCGGGAACTTTTTCGCCGCCGCCGCGACCAGTGGGGGAGTCAGCGAGTGCTCTCCGCCCAGCGCGACGGGAAACTTTCCGTCCGTAAGCAATCCAAGCTCCGTCGTGTGCAAATCCGCGAGAACCCTCTCAAGCGTCCCTTCGGCTGTATCGATGGCCGGCAGCGTCGCGATGCCGATTTTCGTGTACGTCTCGATATTCAGTTCTTCATCCCACGTTTCCATGTTCCGGCTTGCGGTGATGATCGCTCCGGGACCATTGCGTGTGCCATGCTCGTAAGTGGTGGTGCGTTCCAGCGGCACGGGAAAAATCACCGCGCGCGACGTCTCATACCGCGCAAATTCCTCCGGGATTCCCCCGAAGTTTTCCGGCGGCACAGGCGTATAGCTCTTTAGTTGCACGATCAGAATCCTTGAACGCGGATTTTTCTTTTCTCTCCGCTCTCTTTATGCAGCGCAAGAGGTCCCGAAGAGGTTCCGGCGCAGATACATTACCTGCGGGAACCGGGAATGGCAAAGAAAAATGGCGAAATGGAAAGGTTTTTCGACGATCTGGCAGGCTTCAGACGCGCTGAATTTCTTCTTCGAGACGTATCCCGTACTTCTCGAATACGCGCTGCTTGATGATCGCGATCAGCGCCTCTACGTCCGCCGCGGTTGCGCCACCCAGGTTTACGATGAAATTCGGATGCTTCGGCGAAATCATCGCGCCGCCGCGCTGCGTCCCGCGCACGCCGGTCTCGGAAATCAGGTACGCGGTCGGGACAACAGGGAAGGGGTCGACCTTAACAACCTTTGCCACCGATTCCCGCATTTCCTCCGGGACAAATTTCAAATCGACGTTTTTGAACGTGCTGCCGATATTCGGATACTCCATCGGGTGGCGTTCCATCCGGTAGCTGATTTTTTCCTGAATCGCCGCGGCGATTCTCTGCGAATCGCCTCTCTCGAGTTTGATTTTCGCCGACAAAATTATTTCACGCCCGTCCTTATCCTTGAAAATACTCGACCGGTAGCCGAATTGGCACGCCGCCTTGTCGCGCGAAATCGTTTTCAGCGTCTCGACATCGAAACTCTCCACCGAGACAATTCGGTCCTTAATCTCACCGCGAAACGCGCCCGCATTCCCGCGCACCGCGCCGCCCACTGTTCCCGGCAGTCCGCCGGCCCATTCGAGGCCGCTCAGCGAGCGCTCAATCGTGAACTTCAGCAGGTCCGCGACCATCACGCCGGTCCCAACCGTCACCGTCTCGCCCTGCGCTACGAGCTGCATCAGGCTCGGCTTCAAAATCACGCCCTCAAACCCTTTGTCGCTGATCAATAGATTTGTGCCGCCGCCGAGAATGAACAGCGGCAGTTTCTGCTCGCGCGCGAACAACACCGCACCGCGAATGTCTTCTTCATTCGTCGCATCGCAGAAATAGCGTGCCGGTCCGCCGATGCGGTAGTTGCTGTGGCGCTCGAGCGCCACGCCTTCGAGAATTTTCACCGTTGCGATTTGTGTGTCCTTCTCCATCTCGTTTCAACTATACCCAGCATAGCCGCAAATTGTGCATCAGAAAGCCCCGACAATGAATCGGTTGCCTGAAAGAAAACTTCGCGCCCAGTCGTGAATTCCCCTTCCACGCCTCCGGCCAGCTACCACTCCCTATTAAGATGTGTGATACGGCTTTCCAGGCAGCCCACATCTTGACTCGCGGCTTCAGCGGACAGATACTCCCCTTTAAGGAGTGTGCAACCATGAGCATACTGAAGCGGTCGATGCGCTTTGCCGCAATTCTGCTCTTCGCCGGCTCGCTTGGCCTCTTGGCTTCAGCCAATGGCGCCACGCAGACCTGGAAGGGTTACGTCACCGACACATATTGCGGGGCGAACCGCGTGAATAAGGCGCCCACGGCGGAGTGCACGCTAAAGTGCGTAAAGAACGAGCACGCCAAGTACGCCTTTTTCAATTTCGCCGACAAAAAAGTCTACATCTTGAGTCCGCAGAGCGAGGCTGCGAAATTTGCGGGCCAGAGCGTCATGGTGAAGGGCACGGTCAGCGGCCACGAGGATTTCGCCACGGACAAGGGCCAGGGCTCGGGCGCGATCATCACTGCATCTTCCATCGTGGCCGATAGCGGCAAGTAAGCTCGGGCTGCGCGTCACACTCAGTTTAATTTCCTTGGATTCTCTCGGTCAGCGCGGCCTCACGGTGAAATTACGTCCAGGTCGTTTGCAACCACAATCGCGCCGTGGAATGCCTGATGTATCTCCTTCATCATTTGCGTCTGGTCCGTGTTTCCCAGCGCCACGTAATGCCACACGACGAGAAGCTTCGGCCTGGCCTTCGCCGCGATCTCCCCGAGTTCTCGCGCGGAAGTGTGGAAAGACGAAAAGTATGCCGCATCCTCCGCATTCGCCGGCGTCCCGGAATACACTTCATGCACTAGCACGTCGCATCCATTGCACGCTTCGACGACGCTATCGGCTGGCCGCGTGTCGCCGGACATGACGATTGATTTTCCGTTCGCGTCGAAGCGATACCCCAGCGCTTCCTTCCAGCTTCCATGCTTCACCCCAAACGCGGTCACTTTCACATTCGCGTCCTGATAAACCACGCCCGGTTGTATTTCGTGAACCACCACCTGATGCCCAGTCGTGGTCAGATGTTCCAGCCCGTCGACGCGAATCTGGATGTCCTCCGCGTACGCTTTTTCGATGTTGTCGGCCATCGCCTGCGTTCCCGCGGGGCCGTAAAGCTGCAACGGAACCGCGCGATGCATCACCCACGGCGTCAAAATCAGGTCGGGCAGCCCCAATGTGTGGTCCGAATGCAAATGCGTCAAAAACGCGATGTCCAGCTCGTTCACCCGGAGCGCACTGACCCCGCGCTGGTACGCCGCCGCTGCTTGCCTCACCACTCCCGTTCCCGCATCAACTATATATGCTTTGCCGTTCACCACAATCGCCAGCGACGGCCCCTGTCGGCTCGGGTCCGGTCGCGGCATTCCCGTTCCCAGGAACACGACGAACACGCTGCGTTCCGCATGTGTCCCGTTTGTTTCCTGCGCGCGTGCGCGGTCACCCGCAAGGAGGGCGCAACTCGCCAGAAGAAGAATTGTGGTGAGGATCGAAGTCGGGTGAGGGAACTTAATCGTCTTCGCCGAGCAGGATCGCCGCAGCCAATACTGTCGTCCACAGGCCGCGCTTGTCTCCCACGGCCGACTGCGTGATGTTCATCGTGCGTACGATTTTATTCGAGATGCGGTAAACTTCTTTTTTCTCGTCCCACGACAAATCCGGATCGAATTCCACGTTCAGCGTTGTCGCCAGCATTTCGGCGGCGAGCTCCTCGGCGTATTCTCCGGCGATTTCTTCCGGCTCGCCGAACGAATGATGCTCGGAGAGGTAGCCATACATCGATTTGTCGCCGGGCAACGCAACGCCGACGGAGGCTGCGATCAACCTATGCGCCTCGCGCGTCTGATTTTCGCTGATCACCACAAACGCGACTTGCCCCGGCTTCAAGTGTTTCAATCCTTCGCTGCGCGAAATTAGTTTACAGTGCGGCGGGAAAATCGAGGAGACGCGAACGATGTTGCACGCGGCGATTCCTGCGTTGCGCAGGGCGAGCTCGAAGCTCGACAGCCGCTCGCGGTGTTTTCCGACTCCCTTGGTGAGGAAAATTTTCTTCGCGACGAACGCCATGAACCTTGCCGGGTTGCGGTGCCTCCGTTAGGAGATTCGGAAAGTTGAGTGCGCGCAAAAAGTAACAAGAAGCGAATAGTGTGTCAATCCTTATTCGCGTCTCAACGCGTTTCCGTGTTCACCGATACGACGCACCGCTCGGTTTTGCCTGCGGCGCTTCCCGTCTCTGCTCCATCGAAAGCGCCTGCTTCTCAATCGCCTCGCGCGCTTCATCCGGAATAATCCGCCAGTTGTCATCGGTCGCATCGGGAAATTCCTTTGTCTTCGCGAGGTAGTCAATAATCAAGTCGCGCACTTCCTCCGTAGATCGGTAAACGATCGGCAGCCCCTTATAAACAGAATATGCGCCGCCGCCCGTGTAGCGGTAATTGTTGATCGCGACGCGCAGCTTTTGGTCCGCCGCGAGCGGCTTGCTGTGGTATGTGAGATTCACGATGCGACTGCCAACAGGTTTCGACAAATCCATTTCATACGAGACTCCCTCCGCCGCGTCCGCATCGTAGCCCGGCAGCCTCAGAGGCTTCCCGCTCGTGTTCGGCCACGATGGGAAAAAACTCGCCGCGTGTTCCAGCGCATCCTTCAGCTGCGCGCCCGTCATTTCCACGGCGTAGAGCGTGTTCTCGTAGGGATAAACGCCGAAGGCATCGCGAATCGTCACCGTGCCCGCCGCCACTCGTGTGCTCGGAATGAAAAGTGTGGCCATGGAAACGTCGGCGCGCGCGTCACGGAGTTGCACGCGTTGAATCAAGTCCACCAGCGGATCGGCTTCATATCGCGAGAGCGTTCCGCTCAACGATTTCTCGTTCGTGTCCAGCGGCGTGTCGAGGTATTTCTCTACTTTCTCGCGGTATGGCTCGAGCAGTTTCACAATCGCCGGGTCTTCCGGCGTGTCTGGTGTCGGCCGGATGGTTGTCGAATGCTTCGAAACAACCTGCCAATGCCCCGCGGAGTCACGCTGCAAAGTTACATCCGCGCGCGCTAGCGAGCCGCCCCAATTCTTCGCCTGCGTGAGCAACACGCCGTTCAACATCAGCTCCGGCATTTCCTGATGCGTGTGCCCGTAAAGAATCACGTCGATGCCGGGAACTTCCTGCGCCAGTTCCCACGTCGCGTTTTCGTTCACCCCGGGCAGGTCGGAAAACATCTCCCCGGTTTTCGGATTGCGGTCCAGGCCGGAATGAATAATGACGACAACCAGATCACATTTTCTGCGAACCTCCGGAATCACGCGCCGTGCCGCGTCCACAATCGGCTCAAAAGAGTACCCGCGATAATGTGACGGGATTTCCCAGCGCGGAACTCCCGGCGTGACGAATCCCACGATCCCCACGCGCACGCCCGCGACCTCCTTGATGATGTATGGTCGAATGTACGGCACGCCGCTTGTGTAGGTCTCCTTCAAATTCGCCGCCAGCCACGGAAAATGTGATTCACGCTTGGCTTTCCACATCACCGTTTCGCCGAAATTGAATTCGTGGTTTCCCACGGCCATCGCGTCGTAGTGCAGCGCGTTGAACGCGGCAATTTCCGGATTTGCCGCCGCGGCGTCTTTCTCCGCGAAATAATAGGCCATCGGCGTGCCTTCAATCGTGTCGCCGGAGTCGAGAAGAACCACGTTCGGTTCGCTCGCCCGCACTTGTTCGATCAGTGTCGCGATCTTCGTCAGTCCGCCGTTCACCGGCCGATTCGTCAAATCATCCCAGGCGAGCAGGTGTCCGTGCGTGTCGGTCGTGCCCAACAGCGTAAGCGTGACTTTGCCTGTGTCGGTCTGCGCGTGAGCGTGTAATACGGCGCCCCATCGAAACGCGCCGAAGCCGAGGATGAAACATGAAACCGCCGCGAATACTCTTGTTCTCTGGCTCATCGCCATCGGAGTATCTCACAAACGTGGCGAGCTCCGGCACACGCGCCACATGAAAAAATTGAAACATCTAAGGAATTGATATTTTGGAGGGCTATTCTTCGCAGAGCGCAACCGCCGGCGCCAGCAGTGCGGCAACGGAGACCAGTTGCTTGAGATTTTGCGTCGAAAAATCCGGCTTTTCCTTCGCCGTTTTTGCTTTGCGCGACACTTGCAGCACCCCAATCACCATCGCTCCAATGGAGATCGGCGCGCTCATGATCTTCTGTATCGGCTCGCCGTGTTCTTCTTTGAGCCTCACGCCTTCGAATACCGAAGCGTGCGGAACAACGTTGAAGTGATTGACGATCTCCGCCCGTTTCTCCCGAACCGTTCGCGCAGCCAGCGCTGTACTGCTCGTCAGAGGGAGTTGGCCCACGCTCCGCAGTTGCTCCGGAACGACAAAACGCAGGAATTTTCTGTCCGGCGTGACCCATAGAATCGCCACTTCATCCGCGTGCACTGAAAATACGCGGCTCACTGCTTCCGCCACTTGCGCGAGATCGGAAGCATCCAGTTTCGCGGCGTGCCCCACCATTTTATGAATCAACGTTTCGAGCTCCGAAACTGCTGCAATTGCCATGCAAAGAGTCTAACGTATCCGCGCCCCGAAAAATTTCCCGTGTTGCCGTCTTGCAAACATTTCCATCGCTGTCTATACTCGTTTGTTTGCGGGACCATTTGCACCCCTGCAGATCGACTCGCTGCCAGAGTTAGTTCACGTTCCTGCAGGAATTTATTTCGGAGAGTGGATGTCGAGCACGGCCTCGAAACCTGACGCCAGTTACTTCTGGGACAAACTGCATTCCCTGAGCGGCATTATTCCTATTGGCGCATTTCTTGCCGAACATTTCTGGTCCAACAGTTACGTTCTCGTCAGTCCCGAACGCTATAATTCCACCGCCGCAGGCCTCGAGCAGATTCCCTGGCGGATCCCCGTCGAGTTTTTATTCATCTGGCTGCCCATCGCATTTCACGGATGCTATGGCCTCTACATCTGGTGGCGCGGCAAGACAAACGTCTGGGCACACCCGTGGATGGCGAATTGGCTTTACACTTTGCAGCGCTGGACCGGCATCATCGCCTTCGCCTATATCATCTGGCACGTTTGGCTCGAGCGTTTCGCCACGCACGGCCGATCCACGTATCTCGCCGTCGCCCACGACTTCGCGAATCCGTATTACGCGCTCTTTTACGTCATCGGCATTCTTGCCGCGTCGTTTCACCTCGGCAATGGGCTTTTTAATTTCTGCTGCAAGTGGGGAATTGCCGTCACTCCGCGCGCGCAGCGTGCGGCTGGATGGCTCGGCGCTTTTGTCGGCGTGGCATTCTCCGTCATCGGACTGTGCATCATCGCCGGCTTCGTCTTCGGCTGGCATCCGTTCAGCGGGTACCTCTGATGCAGCCACTGAGAAAAGTTATGAACTGTCATTCCGAGGAGCCACGCGACGAGGAATCTGCTTTTGTTTTGATTCTTGTTGCGGTCGACACTTTGGGTACCAGAATTTTATGAGAGAATCCAAAATCATCGTCGTCGGTGGCGGCCTCGCGGGCCTGATGGCCACAATTCGCGTTGCCGAATCGGGCGTGCCCGTCGAGTTGTTTTCGATCGTGCCGGTCAAGCGCTCGCATTCCGTCTGCGCGCAGGGCGGCATCAACGCCGCGAAAAATTTGAAAGGCGAAGGCGATTCCGCCTGGATTCACTTCGACGACACGATTTACGGCGGCGATTTCCTCGCCAATCAGTCGATCGTCAAGGGCATGTGCGAAGCCGCGCCGGCCATCATCGATCTTCTCGACCGCATGGGCGTCATGTTCAATCGCACGCCCGAAGGCTTGCTCGATTTTCGCCGCTTCGGCGGCACGCTCTATCATCGCACCGCATTCGCCGGCGCCACCACAGGCCAGCAACTGCTCTACGCACTCGACGAGCAAGTCCGCCGTTTCGAATCCGAAGGCAAAGTCCGCAAGTTCGAAGGCTGGTCGTTCCTCTCGGCGGTCATAGACGAAAACAATATCGGCCGCGGCATTTGCGCCATGGATTTGAAAACCATGGAAGTCCGCACGTTTCCGGCGGACGCTGTGATTTTCTGCACCGGCGGCATCGGCGCGATCTTTCGCCAAACCACGAACTCCGTCGTCTGCACGGGCATGGCGCAATCCGCGCTTTTCCAGCAGGGCGTCTATTACGCCAATGGCGAATTCATTCAGGTTCATCCCACGGCAATTCCCGGCGAGGACAAATGCCGCCTGATGAGCGAATCGCTCCGCGGCGAAGGTGGCCGCGTCTGGGTGCCGCGCAAAGCCGGCGACAATCGTCCCGCGCGCTCGATCCCGGAAAAAGAGCGCTTCTACTTTCTCGAAGAGTGGTATCCGAAATACGGCAATCTCGTCCCGCGCGACGTCGCCACCCGCGCCATTTACAAAATCGTCTTTGAGGAAAAGCTCAGTCTTGCGGGCATGAATGCGGTCTATCTCGATCTCACGCACCTTCCGCGCGAGATGCTCGACCGCAAACTCGAAGGCGTGCTCGAAATCTATCAGAAATTCGTCGGCCCCGATCCCCGCGAAGAACCCATGAAAGTTTTCCCGGCGATGCATTACACCATGGGCGGCCTGTGGGTCGATAACGAACGCCAGGCCACGAACATTCCGGGAATTTTCGCCGCCGGCGAATGCGAATACCAGTATCACGGCGCGAATCGCCTCGGCGCGAATTCGCTCGTCTCCTGTATCTATGGAGGCATGGTCGCCGGCCCCTTCGCCGTGAAGTATGCCCGCAATCTCGAAAAAGGTTGCGACGCCACGCCCGAAAGCGTTTTCTACGCCGAAGCCAGTCGCCAGCGCGAGGCCAACGATAGTCTGCTGCACAGTCAGGGCACCGAAAATCCTGTGACCATCTGGAAAGAGCTCGGCGCATTGATGACCGAGCACGTCACCGTCGTGCGCTACAACGCCAATCTCCAGAAGGCGCTGAACATGCTCGACGAACTCAGCGACCGCTTCAGCCGCGTCAATCTCGCCGATCGCACCCAATGGTCGAATCAAACGCTGCAATTCACGCGCGAACTGGGCAACATGCTCATTCTCTCGAAGGTCATCACCATGGGCGCTCTCGCGCGCAACGAAACGCGCGGCGCCCATTACAAGCCCGAGTTTCCCGAACGCGACGACAAGAATTGGCTCAAAACGACGAAGGCCAGCTACAACGGCGGCAAAATCAAGCTCGATTACGAGCCGGTCGACATTTCGCTTCTCCCGCCGCGCTCCAGAAAGTATTAGTTGTTTGTAGCTCAGGTCCCGTCCGACGTTTTGTCGGACTGACCTGAGGCTGTAGTTTTTGATGGGGCGGCCTTTAGGCCTGCCTGCCGCTTTGCTTTCGTGGCGGCAGCCTTTTGTTTATGAGCTGTCATTCCGAGCCCAGCCGCGCCTTTCGCGGATGGCGGCGAGGAATCTGCTGTTGCTTTTCTGTTAGCATGAAATCGAGGCCTCATGCCTGAAAACACGTTCATCATTCGCATCAAGCGCCAGGCGGCGCCCGACGAAGCCGTCCGCTGGCAGGAATTCGAAATTCGCTATCGTCCTCATCTCAACATCATCACCTGCCTGCGCGACATCGCCGAACGGCCCGTCACGCGCTCCGGCGACGGCACCACGCCCGTCACCTACGACGCCAATTGCCTCGAAGAAGTCTGCGGCGCCTGCGCCATGCTCATCAACGGCTATCCGCGCCAGGCTTGCTCCGCGCTCGTCGATAATCTCGAGAAGCCCATTCGCCTCGAGCCCCTGACGAAATTTCCCCTCATCCGCGATCTGCAAGTCGATCGCTCCGTCATGTTCGAAAATCTCAAGCGCATGCACTGCTGGGTGCCCATCGACGGCACCTACGCCATCGGCGCCGGCCCGCGCATGTCGCCCGAGCAGCAACAAATTGGCTACCCGATGGCTCGCTGCATCACCTGCGGCAATTGCCTCGAGATTTGTCCCAAGGTGAACGAGCACACCCAATTCGTGGGCGCCGCCATCATCAATCAAGTACGCCTCTTCAACATGCATCCCACTGGCCAGATGCACGCGCGCGAGCGCCTCGAAGCCATGATGGGCCCCGGCGGCATTCAGGATTGCGACAACGCCCAGAATTGCGTCAAGGTCTGCCCCAAGAGCATTCCTCTCACCGAGTCCAACAATGAAATCAATCGCCAGGTCCTCAAGCACGCCGTCTGGGATTGGCTGAATTTCTCCGAGGGCCCCACCAAGCGCGACGAAGAATGGCAGCGCCTCGGCATTCAGAAGTGAGATGGTGGCACAGGCTCTTAGCCTGTGTGCTTGCACTGTCCGTCGCGGACAGCGCGAATACTTGAAAGGTAGCGCTGGTCTTCAAGTCGGCAACTTTTTGTTGTCATTCCGAGCCCAGCCGCGCCTCTTGCGGATGGCGGCGAGGAATCTGCTGTTGTCTTTCGTAATGCCGGTGCCGAAGTGAATTATCCTTTGCCCGCATTAGCTCCTTGCGATACTCTTTTCGCCCGGAGGAGACGCAATCCATGCGCAACTTCGCCTGTGCTCTCGTCGGGGTTTTACTTGTAGCGTTGCCGCAAATGGCCAAAGCTCAAAACATCAAAATCTCGCAGCACGCTCGCGATCTGCATTTCAGCTCCATCGTCATCGACACGCACGACGACACCACGCAGCGCCTCATGGATCCGCATTTCAATCTTGACGCGCGCCACGCCGACGGCAATATCGACATCCCGCGCATGAAAGCCGGCGGCCTCGACGGCATTTTCTTCTCCATCTATATGCCCGGCACCATCACGGGTCCCATCGCCGTCCAAAAAGCTCTCGACCAAATCGACGCCGTCCGCGAACAGGCCCGCCTCCATCCCAATGACATCATGCTCGCGCGCACCGCCGCTGACGTCCGCCGCGCTTTCGCCGAACACAAAATCGCCGCGCTCATGGGCGTCGAAGGCGGTCACATGATCAATGACGACCTCGCCGTCCTCGACACTTTCGCCGCCCTCGGCGTTCGCTACATGACCCTCACTCACATGGTCAATACCGACTGGGCCGACTCCTCCACCGACACGCCCGCGCACAACGGCCTCACCGATTTCGGTAAGCAAGTCGTCCTGCGCATGAATCGTGACGGCATCATGGTCGACATCTCGCACACCGCCGACAAAACCTTTTACGACGCCCTCGCCGTCAGCAAGGCGCCGCTCATTGCCTCGCACTCGTCCTGCCGCGCTCTTTGCAGTGCCGCGCGCAACATGACCGACGACATGATCAAGGCCCTCGCCGCGAAGGGCGGCGTCATCCAAATCAATTACCACGTCGGCTTTCTCAGCCAGGAATACGCTGACTTCGTGAAAGCGCATCCCGAAATCATGAAAAAGATGAACGACGAAGTCGCGCAGAAGTGCGGCAAGGACAACGAAGCCTGCAGTGTCATAACCGAAGACGAACTCATCCACAAAATGATGCTCGACGGCACGCTTCCGCGCGTCAATTGGACGAAAATCGTCGACCACATCGACCACGCCGTGAAAATCGGCGGCATCGACCACGTCGGCCTCGGCTCCGATTACGACGGCTCCGACATGCCCATCGGCATGGAAGGCGTCTCGCATCTGCCGGAGATCACTCAGGCGCTCCTCGATCGCGGCTATTCCGATGCCGACATCAAGAAAATTCTCGGCGAGAACACCCTGCGCGTCTTGGCCGAATGCGAACGCGTCAGCCGCGAAATGCAGTCGCAGCCATGATTTTATTTTGTCATTCCGAGCGAGTCCCGAGCGCTCTTTGCGAGGGGCGACGAGGAATCTGCATTTGCCTTGCGTCTTTTGGTATTCGGTCTTGACTGTGTTGTTTTCGTGGGCGCGCGGCAGGCCCCGGTCCGTTTTCATCTTTGCGTTTGTAGGGCCCGACTTATCCTGAACATGTCGAAGGATCGGTTTTATCGGTCCGATGCCGCCCGCAGGACGGCGCACGCTTTCCCCGAAATACATGACGGAAGGCGTATCTTCCGCTATCTTTGATTTGGAGGAAGAATGAAGCTCATCAGAATCGCCAGTCTCTTGTCTGTTCTGACTCCGCTGTGCGTCCTCGTGGCGCCCGCTGTTTCCGCGCAGACCAGCACCACGCACAAAACAACTCCAAGGAGAACTATGTCGACCACCGGTTCGCTCTTGCATCCCGCATCGTTGCACGCCACCGCTCCGGCCGTTTTTCACGTCAGATTCCACACCACCAAGGGCTATTTCACCGTCGAAGTCACGCGCGCCTGGGCGCCCCTCGGCGCCGATCGCTTTTACAATCTGTGCGAGCACCATTTCTATGACGGCGCCAGCCTCTTTCGCGTCGTCCCGAAATTTGTCGTTCAGTTCGGCCTCCCCGCGGACCCTCGTTATGGCCGCGCATGGGCCAATGCCGACATCAAAGACGATCCCGTAACCCAATCGAATGCCCGCGGCTATCTTACCTATGCCATGGCCGGCCCCAACACGCGCACCACGCAAGTGTTCATCAGTCTTGTCAACAATGCGCGCCTCGATAGCATGGGCTTCGCTCCGTTCGGCAAAGTCACTGAAGGAATGGACGTCGTCGACCAGTTTTATAGCGGCTACGGCGATAACGGCCCGGATCAGGGCCGCCTCACCAGTGAAGGCAAGCCTTACGTCGACAAGCATTTCCCCAAGCTCGACTCCATCATCACTGCTCACGTTGTGCCGGCGACGCCCGCGCATCCCGCGCCGCATCCGGCGCCGCACCCCGCTTCGCATTAACGGTTTTGTCTGTAGCTCACGTCCCGTTGCGGCGATCTGTGCCGCAACTGACGTGAGGCCGTCCTGCTCACTCGGCGCAGCCCTTCGCTTTCGGGTGCCCCATCCTTTGCGCCTTATGCAAAGGGTGGGGTCTTTGCCTTTATGTTTTGTCTTTGCTCTGTCTTTAGTCTTGCGTAGGGGCGGGTCTTCAGACCCGCCCGCGCTCGCCCAGGCCACTCTCCGAGTCGCGCGCTTCTGTCTCCCCCTTCGTGGTTTTGTGTACCGCAGACCTTCGCGTTCTTCGAAGGTCTGCGGCTCTTGATTGCTAGCATTCCCCATCCGAATCTGTCGTGCCTCGCTGCCGGTATCGTGTCACCCATACCCATGCCGCAAAAAACCACAGAACCGCGGGCTGCGCTACGTTCCCCGCCATGCGTGGCCCGCCGGCAATCACCGCATACAACATGAAAGGTAGCGGCAACACCGTAAGGAAAATTCCAAACACCATGAGGGCCGTCCGCCGCCGCAGCCGGGCGAGATTCTGGATGATCAGCATCGCCGCCACGCTCCAGAAAAGTATCGCCTGCCAGAGCACATCGAAGTAGTTCTTGTCGCGAAGCTTCAAGCCACCGGTGAAACTGAAATGCATATCCAGCACGATCGGCGCCAGAATCAAGATCATCGCGAACAGCACCGAGGCTGCCCGCCGCCCCAGTCGTCCAAAATATCCGAGCCACAGAATCGTCGCGATGCTCCAAGAGATTGCGGCTTCCCAGGGGTTCTCGCGAACGAGCCAGAAGAAATGCCCCTTGCTGAAGAAAAACGCCAGCGGCGCCAGCGTCAAAAACAGCGCCACGCCAAAAAACACTTTGTTTCGCCGCAATTCGCGATGGACGCACTCTAGGTCGCGTTTTTCCCGTTCCGCATCCGGCGTCACGCGCGCGGCGTGTCGCAGCGCCTCCAGCGGCGTTGCCGCGCTGCGTGCCACGCGCTCGAAGTCGGGATTGCCGCGGAAATAATCCTCCACCAGGCTCCGCGTGTCGGTGCTGGCCTCGCCGGAAAAATAAACCGGCAGCAAATCGGTGATCACTTCGCGGCTGACGTTCATGTTCTTTCTCCTGCAACGGGAATCGTTGCCTGCAACGGCTGCCTCGCCTGCATCAGCTTGGCGCGCGCGCGGTGCACTTTCACTTTCGCCGTCGTCACGGGAATTTCCAAAGCTGCGGCGATCTCTTCGTACGGCATCTCATCGAGCGCCCGCATCAGCAGAATCGTCCGGTCCATCTCCGGCAGCTCTTGCAGCGCCGCAAGCACCACCTCTACTTCCGCTTTTTGTTCCAGGTGCGTCTGCGCGCTGATGTGTGCGTCCGGCATTGTTTTATCCAGCTCCGTGTGGCGCGCCGCGCGCCGGTGAAAATCGACGTACGCGTTTCGCGCGATGGCAAACAGGTAGCTCTTCACCGTTGGCTGCCGAATCTGCTCTCGCGCCAGCCACGCGCGCACAAACGTATCCGAGGTGATTTCATCCGCCATCACCGGATCACCGCTCAAATAAAGGGCAAATCTGCGGACGTCTGGCGCATACCGCTCGTAGAGGCTCGTGACATCTATCATTCCAGTTGCCACTCAGGTTACGCGCGAACCGCCGAAAGGTTACAGCGCGAGGTTACATCAGAAAGCTAGGTCAGGCAGTGGCGGGGACATCAAGAACGGCGGCCGCAGTTTTCGACGCGGGCGCTCGATCCCAGGACGTGCGGATTCCTACTCCAGGCCGTCCTTTCGAACAACGTGCTTAACATTCTGACTCAGTAACTTATCGAATTCAGTGAGATGTTCTCTGCTTTGGAAGACACGCTTAGGAATGATGCTAAATGCGCGCGACCCGTAATACAGTAAGTAGGAGCTCCTGTCCACGAGCGCACGCGAATAGAGATTCCATTCAAGTTGCGAATCGATGTGAACTGTGTGGAAGTGGATGCCCTCATCGGAAAAAGTGAGCGAGTAGTCATCGCGGTACTTAGGCTCTCGGCTAAAAAGCAGATGTGGAATTACCCCGAATGCAGCAACCAGCATCATCAAAAACGTTCCCGACGCGGCGAGACTGAAGATGGCAAACCATTTTAAATTGGGGATCCGACAGCAATAGATTCCCACTGCAAGTAGCAGAATGGCCAGCGCTCCGTCAAGACGAGGCCGCATAACCGAGGAATAATGTGCGCGCATGGCTCGCACAACATCCTCTTTGCGGTATCGGAACGAAAGAACTATCGGAGTCATTCGTCCTTGCCTGCAACTATCGGATAAAATGGCAATTCTGTCTATATGGCTGTGTTACAGCCCCAGTATCCCCACCAACTCTCTCACCGACGCCGACGACTTCTCCAGCGCCGCCTGGGTAAAGGCCTTGTCATCCCGAACCCAGCCCGCTGCTGCTGCGGGATGGCGGTGAGGGATCTGCTTTTCAATGGATGACCGAAATCGCAGCTTCAAAGCCCGTGGTTACAGTCCGAGTATCCCCACCAACTCCCTCACCGACGCCGACGACTTTTCCAACGCTGCCTTTTCCTCCGCGGTCAGCTTGATCTCGACAATCTGCTCGATGCCGCGCGCTCCCAGCTTGCACGGCACGCCGACGAACAATCCCTTCACGCCGTATTCGCCCTCCAGATACGCCGCGCACGGCATGATTTTCTTCTTGTCTTTCAATATCGCCTCGCACATCGCGAACGCCGCCGCCGAAGGCGCGTAGTACGCCGACCCCGTCTTCAAGTAATTCACGATTTCGCCGCCGCCTTTTCGCGTCCGCTGCACAATCGCGTCAACGCGCTCTTTCGGCAGCAAATCCGGCAGTGGAATCCCCGCCACCGTCGAGTACCGCGGCAGCGGCACCATATCGTCGCCATGTCCGCCCAGCACGAAGCACGAAATATTTTCCACCGACACATTCAGCTCCATCGACACGAACGCCGCCATCCGCGCCGAGTCCAGCACCCCCGCCATCCCCATCACGCGCTGCTTCGGAAAGCCGCTGATTTTGAACGCCGCCTGGGTCATCACGTCCAGCGGATTCGTCACGATAATCAAAATCGCATTCGGCGAAAGTTTCGCGATCGGGTCGACCACGCCCTTGATCACGTCGTAATTCGCCTTCAACAAATCGTCGCGGCTCATTCCGGCCTTGCGCGGAAATCCCGCCGTGATCACCACGATGTCGCTATTCTCGGTCTCTTTGTAATCTCCCGTGCCCGTCGAAATTCCTTTCGCGCTCACGCTCGAGCCAGAAATCGGCGCCGACTCCAGCATGTCCAGCGCTTTTCCCGTCGGCACGCCGTCGAGAATGTCCGTCAGCACCACGTCCGCCAGCCCCGAATCGACCAGCCGCTGCGCCGTCGTCGACCCCACGAATCCGCCTCCCACCACCGTCACTTTTTTCCTCATGAATGCGCTCCTGAATTGATTATTTGCTTTTGTAGCGCCGGCCTTTCAGGCCGGCAAAATGATTGCCGAACTTGCCTTCGTAGCGCCGGCCTTTCGCGTTTCTTGCGTCATGTGTTGCCGGGAAGGCCCGCAAATCATTGCCGATTAAATTGCCCTGCGTGAAACACAAAAGTGTAAAGGTTAATCTGCCCAGTTGAAAGTCAAAAGTGGAAAGTCAAAATTGGGCGCCCATTCTTTTTTGTCATCCTGAGGCGTTTACGATTTTAAGGCGCCGAAGGATCTCGCCTCAGCCTTTGACGCGAATTCTTGCACGCCTTCGCAGTTTACCGCGCCACCGCAAGCTCTTCCTCTTGTGCGCTTCACCCTAGCTAGGGATTGCCCGGAGTCGAATTTAGAGCACCGCCATCAGGCCGCCTGTAGAGACCGACGAAAAACATAACGAATGCCACGAGCGAAACAATGGCGAGCGCGCCCAAACTTCCGTCATAGGTGGCCATGATGAACGTATAAACCGGAATCAGGGGAAGCACTATGGACATCAGGACATCACCGCCGTTCATGTGCCTGAACCCTGAACCTTGAAAAGTCGCGGACAGCAGTATGAAATAGCCGCCAAGCTCCCACACGCCAAGCATCAATGGCCACGCGCGAAATGCTTCCGGCGCCGCCCTATTCGCTCGCCGTAGCAACAGATAAGTGACCAAAAGGGTGACCGGCATCAGTATCGTCACGCCGAGGACATCATAGCGATCGAACTTGTCACCACGCACGAGATGCCACAGCACATCCGGCAGCCAAAACGCCGCCGCACTAATCACTGCCAGCTTGACTACTCGCCACGAAATTGGATTCTTCATTCCGCTGCTGCTTGTGGGTCGTGGCTTTAGTCACGACAAAGGACTGCATCGCCGATTTTATTCCTTTTGCGCGTCTCATCCGCGCAAGGTCTTCGTTGTTCGGATTTCGACGAGTGAGCTGCCTCTCTTGCTATCGTGCCACCACGCTTCCCGCCATATTCTCAATAATCGCCGATGCAAACTCCGACGTCTTCACCTTCGTCGCGCCCGGCATCATTCGCTCCAAATCGTACGTCACGCGCTTCTGCTGAATCGTCCGTTCGATTCCGTTTTCGATCAGCGCTGCGGCCTCATTCCATCCCATGAATTCGAACATCATCGCGCCGCTCAGCATCACCGACGCCGGATTGATCACATCCTTGTCCGCGTACTTCGGCGCGGTCCCGTGCGTCGCCTCGAACACGCCGTAGCCGTCGCCGATATTCGCTCCCGGCGCCATTCCCAGCCCGCCGACCTGCGCCGCGCACGCGTCCGACAAATAATCGCCGTTCAAATTCGGCGTCGCGAACACTTGATACTCGCCCGCGCGCGTCAAGATCTGCTGGAACACCGAATCCGCGATCCGGTCGTTCACCAGGATTTTGCTTTTCCACGCGCCGCGCCCGTGCGAAGCGTAAATCGCATCGAGCGTCGCCTTCACTTCCGCGGCCACTTCCTTGCGGAACTGCTCCGGCGCATTCTCCAGCCCCGGCTCGACCATCGCCGCATTCTGCTCCACGCTCAAATTCGCGTTCTTGTCTTTGTTGTCGAGGATCCAGCTCTCGCGCTCGGTCACAATCTGGTCGCGAAACTCCGTCTTCGCCAGCTCGTATCCCCAGTCGCGAAACGCGCCCTCCGTGAATTTCATGATGTTGCCCTTGTGTACCAGCGTCACCACGCGTCGCTTATGTTCGATCGCGTGCTGAATCGCTCTCCGGACAAGCCTCTTCGTTCCCATCGGTGAAATCGGCTTGATGCCCACGCCCGAATCCTCGCGGACGTGCTTTTTTCCTTGCAGCATGTCTTCATTGAGAAATTTCAGCAGCTTCGCCGCTTCCGGCGTCCCCGAGCGCCATTCAATCCCCGCGTACACATCCTCGGTATTTTCGCGGAAGATCACCACGTTCATCTGCTCTGGATTGCGCACAGGCGAAGGCACGCCCGGAAAATAGCGCACTGGCCGCACGCACGCGTAGAGCTCCAGCATTTGCCGCAGCGTCACGTTCAGCGAACGTATCCCGCCTCCCACCGGCGTCGTCAGCGGCCCTTTGATCGCCACGCGAAAATCGCGTATCGCCTCGACTGTGTCCTGCGGCAGCCACTCCTTGAATTTCTGAAACGCTTTCTCGCCCGCGTACACTTCCAGCCACGCCACTTTGCGTTTCCCGCCGTACGCGTGCTCCACCGCCGCGTCAAACACTCTCCGCGACGCCTTCCAAATGTCCCGCCCCGTCCCATCCCCCTCGATGAACGGTATAATCGGCCTTTCGGGCACCCGAAACTCCGAGCCGGAATATTCGATCGTCTGCCCGTCACTAGGAACTGCCACCCCGTTGTAACTATTTTTCATTCAATGTCTCCATCATTAACCTTCTTCGCAATCGATTCCGACCTCCAGCCTCTAACCTCTAACGTCTAGAACCGGGTGCCCCATCCTGCCTGCCCTGAACGCACTCTACGAAGCGAGCGTCTCTTGCGAAGGGTGGGGTTTTCCCCTGTGACGCACCCTCGCCATATTCAATCGCCACGCCATCCTTTGGAACTGCCACCCCGTTGTAGCTATCCTTCATTATTTGTGCTCCATCATTAGCGGGCTTGATTAGCCCGAAAGTCTTGACTCCCAAACGTCCTGTGCCACCTGTTTTCTAGCCACTCATCACTACGACTCATCTCATAAATGGTTTTCGTCAGGGCACGGCTTCAGCCGTGCCAAAAAGGTTCGAGGAATCAGGGGTTTCAACCCCTGAGGCCACTCAAAACATTCCGTCGCGCCATTTATGAGGCAAGCTCTAAGCACTAGCCACTTTGCCACATCACCCACGGTTCCGAGGTGCCGCCCCGCTATCCTCAATTGCTCTTGCTTGTCATCCCGAGGCCGGCTCCGCATTCCAGGAGACGGTGCCGAGGGACCTGCTTCTGTTTTTTTCGCGGTTACCTCGCCGCCGCTTTCACTTTGCCTTCCGCGCACGCGAGCATCCCACGTGGCACAAGCTCTCAGCCTGTGTGCTTCTCTCGTAGGGGCGCTGCTTGCTGCGCCCGCGCGACTCCCCGAGTCGCGCTACAAGCGTTCGAAGATATCACGCCGCCCGCGCCCCAACCAACAGGGAAGCGTGCTATCCTCCCTCGAAGCGAAAGGAATTCATGCCAAGTTTCGACGAAGCTTGGGGGTTTGTTGCAAACCCCCGTGACGGAGAGCCCGTTTCGGAACGGTTGCATCCATTACTCCGTTCCGTGTATCGCGAAGTTCTCTCGAAACCCGTGAATACGAACGAACCGAAGAAAAGCCTCGAGGATCTGCTTGAGTTCCTAGTCGGAGACGGCCGCACGAACGCAAACTGCTGGGCCGTCGACCAATTTTTCTGTTTGGATCGGGGATGGGAACGAGACTGGGGGGAAGTTCAACTCCCCGACGACTATCACGCGGTCCTTGCGTTGATGACCGAAGCGTTACATGACGCGGTCAAGGATCCTGACATAGCACAGAATTTCGGTTGTTTGCCGGAGCAGTTGTTGGAACGCGTTCAACGCCTCCATGTCACGCCCCCGCCACCCTGAATCCTGCGAACATATGAAGGCACAGGCACAGCAGGCCAGCGTCGAGGTTGTGCGCATGACGGTTTAGGTTTATGGTTGCCTCTACGCTCGCGTATAACGCAATGAAACTAGCGCCACGTCTCGCAGTGCTCGGGTTTCTGGTTGAGGTGTGCTTTCTCAGCTTCTGGCTGTTGGAGGACAGGTTCAATTTCTTCCATCTTCCCACTGCGGAAGAGGCTGCTAAAATGCCTGGAGACTATTCTGAGCCGGCCCTCCGCAGTTGGCTCGTCGACGCGAACTTCATAGCTTGCCCGCCTTTGGTCATCACGGTTGTAGGCATGGATCTAGGGCAGACAGCAAACATTATTCTGGTATCAATCGCTGCTGCTATGAACGCCGTCTTGTATTTCTTGGTTGGCCTCGCTGTGATTGGCCTTCGACAGATTATCAGGGGACGGCGAGCCCGCCCACCAAGCTAGGCCCCTCGCACGATCCCCACATAAATCCCTCTCACCATCCGCCTCATTCCCGCCACCGCATCAAACAAACTCCCATGCACGGCCACTCCCCACTGTTCCATCAGCGCATACACTCGCGGCAATTGCGCCGGCTCCGGAAGCTGCTCCGACGGCCGCCCCAGCGCCAGCCGTATCGCGTGATCCAGACTCCGATAACAAATCGCCGCCGCGCGCAACGTTTCTGCTTGCCGCGAACCGAGCGCGCCGTTCGATCCCAGGAAGGAAATCTGCGTGACGATGTTCGCCGGCGCTTCCGCAACCAGCCCCCGCGCCAATTTCAAATACGCAGCAATGTAATCAATGTCGAAAAATCCGCCCGCGCACGATTTGAATCCCGTTTCGCTTTCGGGACGTTCGCGCTCCAGCCGCTCTCGCGTATGCACGAGCTGCCGCCGAAGCTCCGCCGGATCGCCGCCGTGCGCCGCCGAGAATCGTTTGCGCAGCACGTCTCGCAATTCACCGAGAATGTTTTCGCCCAGCGCGATATTTCCCGCCACCGGTCGCGCTTTCAAATACGTCGCCGCTTCCCATCCCTCCGCGTCGCGCGAAAAGTATTCCAGAAAATACTTCGCTCCCTGCACGATCTCGCCCTCGCCTCCGCGTGGACGCAGCCGCGTGTCCACCGGCAGCAGCAATCCCTCGCTCGTGTAGCTTCCCGCGACGTGAATGAACCGCTCGGCCAACCGCCTCCACGAATCGATCTCCTGCTCGCTCACCGACGGGTCTGCAAGAAACACCGCGTCGGCGTCGGAGCTGATGTCGAACTCATTTGCGCCCAGCCGTCCCAGCGCCAGCACGACGAACGGCGCGGATTCCCATTTGACGTTCGGCATCTCGTCGCGCGCGGCCAAATCCAACGCGCTGCGAACCGATTCTTCCGCGATGCGTGTCAGCGCCGCGAATGTGTCGAACGGTTTTGACTCGCCAAGCAGCGATCGCGCCGCCACGCGCAAAATCTCGTCGCGCTGTCGCCGCCGCAGCGAAGCCATCGTGGGCTGAAAGGGAAGTGCGCGCGCTCGTTGATCTTCCGCATCGAAAATCTGCCGAATCGCATGCGGATCGCGAATCAGCGTTTCCGCAGCGAAATCGCTGCGCGCAAAAAGCTCGGCCGCGCGGTCGAGCCACTCCGGGTTCTGTTCCAGTTCGTGGAGCAATGCCAGATCGAGCAGCGCGGCTTCCAGAAATTTCTCCACGCCGCGCCGCGCGAAGGGATCGCCTTGCGCCCGATGATGCACTAGCCTCGCGGCCAGCGCGGGAAATTCCGCGCGCAAACGCACGAGCAGCGCATCCTCGCCGAACGGCCGCAATTCGCGAATCTGCTCGCTGGTCGGCGGCGAGCCGGCGGCGTTACGTTCCGCCGACGGCAACGACTGCATGTAAATCGCGCGCACCTCCTCGAAATAACGCCGCGTTTGCTCCAGCAACAGCTCGCCCGCGTTTCGCCCGTTCGCCGCTTCGATTCCGCAGCGCCGCGCGATGCGCTCCAGCGCTCCGGCTTTCGCGGCAGCGTGTGCTCCTGCAATCCGTCGCGAAGCTGCAGCCGGTGTTCGACTTTTCGCAGAAACTGGTACGCCGAACCGAGCAGGAAAAAATCACGCTGCGACAGATATCGCCTTGTCGTGCAAATGCTGCAGCGCCACGAGCGTCGATCCCGATCCGCGCGAAGTTAGCCACGGATCGCGCCCGCCGTGTACGCGCTGCAGGCATTGCGCCAGAAATTCGATGTCGCGAATTCCCCCTGGCGTCAGTTTCACGTTCCACGCCGCTCCGTAATCTTCGCCTTGCGAATTTCCTCGCCGCAGCGAGCGCGTAATTTCCTCGCGCGCGTTCAGCACCGCTTCCACCGCCGCCAGATGAAATTCCTGCCGGAAAATCAGCGGATGCACTTCGCGCAGGAATGTTTCGCCGGTGGACACTTCTCCCGCCGAAACGCGCGCCTTGATCAGCATCTGCAATTCCCATTCGCGCGCCCGCGTCCGGTAATAATCGAGCGCGGAATCCAGACTCACCGCCAGGTCGCCCAATTGCCCTTCGGGCCGCAGCCGCATGTCCACGCGAAAAACAGCACCCTCCGGCGTCGCCTCGGTCAGCAATTTCAAAATCGTTTGCGCGAGCCGCACGAAATATTCCAGATTCGAAATGGTTCCTGCCGCGCCGCCGGCCGTCGTGCCGTCGTGGTTGTAGAGAAACATCAAATCGATGTCTGAGCTGTAATTCAATTCCTGCCCGCCGAGTTTTCCGAGGGAGATCACCGTCATGCGCGCGGGCTGCAGTTGTCCTTGGGAATTTCCGCTCGCGTCGCTCCACTGCGGCACGCCATACATATTTTCCAGATGTTGCGCCGAAAGCCGCAGCGCGCGCTCGATGAGCACGTCGGCGAGATCGGAAAGTTCCAGCGAAGTTTCCGCGAGCGACGCCAGATTCAGCACATCGCGCAGCGTGATCCGCAAATATTCGCGGCGCTTGAATCGCGCCAGAAAAACCGCCGGCGCGAGGTCGAATGCGATTGTCGAAAATCGGTAGCAATCCTCCAGCAAATCGTCGTGCGATTTCATTCGCTCGAGCCCTTCGCGCGGGCCGCGGCGGTCGAGCCACAAAATCAGTTCCGGCTGCTGCACGAGTGATTCGGAGAGAAATCGGCTGTAGCTGAAAAGCGTCAGCAAATAATGCAGCGCGGCGCGGTGCGCCTCGACATGCTTCACCACGGATTGCGGCGCGGCGCGCCAGAAGCGTTCGAGAAAATTCAGCGCGTCGTCGGGACTGGGAACTTGCGCGAGCAGCGTCGGCAAAGCGGACCACAGCGCGGCGGGCAGCCGCGGCTGCAGAATCGCCAGGTTCGCCTCCGCCGCCAGAGGCTCATTGAAAACTATGTTCGCAAACGCCGCATCCATCTCGCTCCGAGCCTAGCGAAATCCGCCACGGGATGCAAAGCCGAGAAGAGGGCTGGTCGAACGTCGCCAACTTTTCACGATCCGCTTGTGAAAATAAAAGGTCCGCTCAGATGAGAAAACGAGGCATCCCTTCTTGCATTTGATTTTGTCGCGGGGTCCGAATCGGAAGGGGCATGCGTTTGCCCCTACGTCAGCCCAACCCTTCTGTATCTCCGAATCTGTTCAATCGAAACTGCGATGCCACCAATCTGCATGAAAAACGCTGCTAAAGTACCAGCAGCATGGGAGTTCACGAACGCGAGACGAATTAATGTGCCAACTAGCCCGCAGGCTAATATGACGGTACCAATGTAAAAGGCTGTCTGAAACTTTTTTGAACTGCGACGAATTGCGATAAATCGAAGAACTGCGATTCCGCCGATCTCCACGAAGAATGCTCCTAAAATACCAGCAGCATTGGGATTCATTGGCGCGAGACCAATGACTGTGCCAACTACCCCGCAGGCCAATATGGCCGCAACAATGTAAAGGGTTGTCTGGAGCTTCTTTGGACTGCGGCGAATTGCGACAAATACAAGAACGAGTGTAATCGCCGTCAGAAGGGTTATAGATGCGTTTGTCGTTTGCATTGTTCAGAAATGTATGAGGGTAGCGCAGATGCCTCCCAAGCATGGCAGAATGTCGCAAACGTGCCTAGCTGTATAGCAGGGCAGGCAATGTTCAAATCGTTAAGCATATTGCTATAATATATCCCGTTAGCGTAGTCCGCGAATTGACCTGAGGCTTTTCCGCCCCAGGTCGCGTACTTCATCGTGCCCAGCGTCACGCGCCCTTGCTCTAAGCCTGTCATTCCGAGCGAGGATGCGACTAGCATCCGACGAGCCTGCCTGCCGCAGGCAGGGAATCTGCTTTTGCCTTCGTAGGGGCGGGGCTCGCCCCGCCCGCGCCTGCCCGCCGAGGCAGGCGACTCCCCGAGTCGCGTGTGATTCCACCCTCGACGGCTCTCATTTCAGCCGTTTCGCGTATTCGAAGAGTGGCATAGGGTAGGCGTGCAAAAAGTCCTTCTCAGTTGTTTCTTCCTTTTGCGCGTTTCACCTGCGCAAGGTAGTCGTTGTCTGACATTGCGCCCCCGAAGAAATGACGGGAACCTCGGTTACGTCATAACCGCAGACAGTGCGCCGATTGCGATCGTTTCGCGTATTCATACAACGGCATGCCGAACCAATCGCGCACGCGCCCCGAGGCGTGGTATCCGCGCCTGCGATAAAAATGAATCGCGCGTTCGAGCGGCGCCGTCGTGCACAGCGTGATGTACGAGCACTTCGCTGCTCGCAACTCGTTTTCCGCCGCAGCCAATAATTTCGGCGCGACTCCGCGTCCGTGCAACTGCGGCCACACCGCCATTCCGCGCAGATGGCCTTCTTCGCCCTTCACGCTGCATCCAATCGTACCGGCGACGCCACCGCTGTTGTTCGCCGCCACGAATATTTTCATCCTCGTCATCCGCTCTTCGAGTCTCGTTACGTTGAGAACCGTATCGAGAAACGCTCCCGGAGTGTAGCGTTGCCGGAACGGCGCAAACGCCGCGCGTAAGCACGATAAAATCTCCGGCGCGTCCGCCGCCGTCGCTTCGCGAACGCAAAAATCGTCTTCGTAACTCATCCTCGCGATTGTCGCGAAAATCCCCACCGCCACAAGTGCCAATTTGGCTAGCCACCGCGCTCCGCTTTCAATTTCGCATTCGTAGGGGCGGGGCTTGCCCCGCCCGAGGCGACTCCCCGAGTCGCCGTGTTTCCGTGCGCCGCATTTAGCTTTTCGTCATCACTGACCACTCGCCACTGATCACTGTTTTTGGATATCGCTTTTTCTCGCCACTCGCTTGCCCTGAGCTTGCCCGCCTGGGCGGGCGGACGCGAAGGATCACTGGTCACTCATCACTGACCACTTTGCCCCTACTTCGGCTCCCAGAACTCAATTCGATTTCCTTCCGGGTCCATCGCCCAGCCGAATCGCCCATACGGCGCGTCTTGAATGTCATCTTCCACTTGCACGCCTTCGCTTTTCAATTCAGCGAGCAGACGCTGCAAGTTCGCCACGCGGTAATCAATCATCAACGGCGATTTGCTCGCGCCGAAATGTTTCGTCGTCTCCGGAAAAACCGCCCAAACGGTGCCGCCCGTTTTCGAGGGATTGTCTTTCTCGAGCCACTCGAACTGATGGTAAGCATTCGATCCGTCGCCTTCGAAACTAATTCCCAGATGGTCGCGATACCACGCCGCCAGTTTCGGCGCGTCGTGCGCCTTGAAAAACACGCCGCCAATGCCCGTCACGCGCATATCCTTATTTCCCGCCGCCGAGCCTCGCGCGGCCTGCACCATCATCCCGCATGCAAAACTCGCCGCAATCGCCGCCGATGCTATCGTCAAACTGAGCGTCGTCATTTTCGGATCCTCCGATTCGTGCGTCGCCGCAAAACAAAAAGAGGCGCCCAGTGAAACGAAGTTGAGCGCCCCTCGCCGTTCGATTTTGTGGCCTCCTCAGATGTCGTAATACAGCTGAAATTCGTACGGATGCGGCCGCATGCGCACGGCGTTCACCTCGTTTTTCATTTTGTATTCGATCCACAGATGAATGAGGTCCTGGCTGAAGACGTCGCCCTTGAGCAGGAACTTGTGATCGTGTTCCAGCGCGCGGAGCGATTCTTCGAGCGAGCCGGGCATCGACGGAACATTCTTCAGTTCTTCCGGCGACAAATCGTAAATGTCCTTGTCGAGAGGCTGGCCCGGATCGATTTTATTTTCGACGCCATCGAGGCCGGCCATGAGCATCGCCGAATACGCGAGATACGGATTGCACGACGGGTCCGGCGGCCGGAATTCGATGCGCTTCGCCTTCGGGCTCGCGGAATACATGGGAATGCGCACCGCGGCGGAGCGATTGCGGCGCGAGTACGCCAGGTTCACGGGCGCTTCGAAGCCGGGAACGAGTCGCTTGTAAGAGTTTGTCGTCGGCGCGATCAAAGCCGCGAGCGCCGGCGCGTGCTTCAATAATCCGCCGATGTACCACAGTGCGGTCTGGCTCAATCCGGCATACGCTTCGCCGGCGAAAAGCGGCTTGCCCTTGAGCCACAAGGATTGGTGCGTGTGCATGCCGTTGCCGTTGTCCTGGAAAATCGGCTTGGGCATGAATGTGACGGTCTTGCCGTACTGATGCGCGGTGTTGCGGACCACGTATTTGAAAATCATCATGTTGTCCGCGGCCTTCAACATGGTGTCGAATTTGAAATCGATTTCCGTTTGGCCGCCCGTGGCGACTTCATGGTGATGGCATTCGACGGTGATGCCGCACGCTTCCAGCTGCAGCGTCATGTCCGTGCGCAGATCGAGATAGTGATCGGTCGGAGGAACGGGGAAGTAGCCTTCCTTGTAGCGCGGGCGATACCCGAGGTTGTGTTCCTCGCGGCCGGAATTCCAGCGGCCCTCCTCGGAGTCGATGAAATAAAAACCATGCTGCTCGCGCTGGTCGAAGCGAACGCTGTCAAAAATGAAAAACTCGGCCTCGGCGCCGAAGAAAGCCTGGTCGGCGATGCCAGTGAAACCGAGATACGCTTCCGCCTTGCGCGCGATGTGGCGCGAATCGCGCGGATAGGGCTGCTTGGTCATGGGATCGACAACATCGGCGAGCATGACCAAAGTGGGCGTGTCGCGAAACGGGTCCATGAAAACCGAGTTGGCATCCGGAATGAGAAGCATGTCGGACTCATGAATCGACGCCCAACCGCGAATCGAGCTGCCATCCATTCCGAAGCCATCTTCAAACGAAGAAGCTGTGAGCTGATGGATTGGAAAACTGATGTGATGCCAGATGCCCGGAATGTCGATAAAGCGCACATCCAGGATCTTGGCATTGTGCTTCGCGGCGTAATCCAGTACGGATTTCGGATCCATCGAACCTCCCCCGCAGGTAAGCTGCGGCCCTTGAATTTTAAGCGGGGACAATAACGTAGTGGCCAGTCCGCGTCAAGCGCGCGCCGAGAAAACGCCAGAAAACTTTTTCTCGCCGCCAGTCCATTTTGGCACGGATGAAATGAGACGCGATTCACCGTGGAACGGAGCGACGACACGGGCCAAAAAGGCGCAAATAAAAGCGCCGTGTGCATATCGATTAGAAATGGCTTCGAGCGAGTGTTTTCAATCATTTGCGGCCTCGCGTGTTGTCTTGGATATATCGATTAGAATTTCGCGCGAAGAGTCCTCGAAAGAAGCGGGAACGGACGCGGGCAATTGAGGAGAAGAGGTTTCGCTCGTCGCAGAGGATTTTTGAGGCGCGGAATTTTCCGGCGAGGGAGGGCGAGGAGCGAAGGAATGAATGTGATGGACAACGGTGCGCTTGGGAGGTTCGATCCAGCGGCCGTCTTCGGTGATGTGCGCGTAGATGCGCATGGCGCTAAGAATGGCTTCGGCAGTGGGATGAATGGCGTCGGCGCGTTCGAGGATGCGTTCGGCGACGCCGCGAAGATTGCGACGACGGCGTTCGAGGGGGCCAGTGGCCTTGGCGTGGCGATAGATGCCCGCGCCGTAGGGCAAGTGGTAGTCCTGGCAGATGCGGACCTGGATGCGCCAGTTGATGAACTCGTCTTCGATGGCTTCACGATCGGGATGATTGCAGATGACGCATTTGCGGGCGTGGCGTTCGAGGTCTGGGACGCAGGCGCTGTTCGTCTCTTCGCGCGCCGGGGCGGGCGGGGCAATCCTGTGGCGGGGAATCGCAGGGCTTCTTCTCCGGGGAGTGGGACGGGCTGCGTGGCGACGATGTTTTGCGAGCGATGATTTCTTTGCTGGTTTCGGGGGCATTGATTTTCTCCTTTGCGCGACGATGCGCGCCTGGCCTGCCTTGGCAGGCAAACTACAACGACAAATACCGACGCGACGCATACGCGTCGCGCGGGCGGGGCAAGCTCGCCGCGGCGAGCAGGTCCAGCCCTTACAACTGCGAACGGCCAAAAAAAAACGCCTCGGCGCATTGCCGAGACGATTGGCGAAACTCCAATTCGTTTGCGGAGGAGCTTATGCGTCCGGGGAATCCGGAGCACGCGGCTCAACCGACGGGCGAAAAGCCCATTGCACTATCTGTTTACCATAAGAGTATCTATCTGTCAAGGGAATTCGAGAGGAAAATGGTGTCCAAATTTGTATTTCAGCGCGCCTTTTTGATCAGGTGTGCTCGTTGCGTCACCATGTCCTGGTATTTGGCGGAAACTTGGCTGCAGGGCACGCCTCCCACGCTTCCGGTGATGTCGGTGCCTACAAATTGCCAGCTGCCAGTAACCATGTTTACATAGCAGTCCTCTATCTGAAATTCGTGTGCCCCTCCGAAGCCATCTTGGTAGTTGGAGTCCGATATCTCAACCTTGATCCCTTGTTTCATGTGCAGGAGGGGCCCGTTCCATTCTTTGAGTCCGAGTCCGGGGATAGGGAACGTTCTGTCAAATCCGTGTTCTGCTGCGGTAGTGGGCCGAATGAGTTCGTCGTTGACATCAAAACGAGTAGGGCCTTCTACTGGCTTTTCGGATGGCAGGAGTATCTGTGTGACTACAAAGTGGGCGGTGGCAGCAGCGGTTACGTGGCCACGGTTCTCTATGTGTACATGTAGCCCAGCGGCGTCCACGCTGAACCCAAGGATCATGACGGCCGCTTCTGTTCCGACTAGTTGTTTGTGCAACTCGGTCAAGCTGGAGCGAGCCAGAAGGTCCTGCCAGATGATCGCTCCTCCCGTAACGGCGGCGACAAGAACGGCGACAGATGTCAGGATGAGCATCCCCAATTCGAATTGTGTAAGTGGTTTGCGCTTACCTGCGTTTCTGTGCGTTTTGTGCTCTTCCGCATTAGTGGAGTTTTCTGGTTTGTCTATGCCCGCATGTGAAAATGGCAACTTTTTTTCGGGTTGGGGTGCATCGGCCCTCGTCTTCTCGCTTGCCTGCGGGTCCTGAATCTGGTCTTCACTCATATATCTAATTTACCACGGAGTTATCGCTTCCGTGCAGAAGTCGGGGGAGGCAAAAGAAAAACCCCATCCTGTGCGGCATGCGCAAAGGATGGGGCAGGGAAAGGCTCGAAAAGAAGTTAGAACTTGAAGCCGAAGCCGAGAGAGATGATGGGGTAAAACTTGAACGCCGTCAGGTCGTTGCTGTACTTCTTCTGCTGCGCCTGCAGGTTGGTCTGGAGGCCCGGGTCCGTGGCGGCGTTAATCGTATTGACGCCGGTGACGCACGGGGTCGAAGTGCAGGCCGTGCCCGCGAGGTTCATGGCCACCGTCGGCGAGCCCTGGAAGGCCGCGCCCGCTTCGAAGTTGATGCTGAAGCGATGATGGCCGACGAGGTTGCCGAGACCAAGCGTGACGGTGGGCGCGGCTTTATTGAGACCGAGCGTCGCGGAGCCGGTGATGGGATCGGAAGGATCGCTGTAATAGGTGGTGCTGTTGAGCGTGAAACTGTTGCCGCCGGTGACGGTGAGGTTGCCCGAGGCATGATTGTCGTTGTAGAAAAGCGCGCCGCCGCTGATGTGCAGAGGGCCGATCAGGAAGTAATCCACGTGGCCCTCGACGGAGCGCAGGAGGAGGCTGGCGTCAGCGCTGAAGCCGTTGGTGTTGATCGTCCGGCTGTAGCTGAAATCGTTGAAGCCGCCGCGGACGTTGAGTTTATGCGCGACGTTTGCGGCCACTTCGATGCCCGCGCCGAGAGTGGAAACCTTGATGCCCATGCCGAAATGCGAAGCGATCGACGCTCCGGGAGGCGGAGGCAGAGGCGGCTGCGGCGGCAGCGAAAGCGAAGGGCTGCCGGCGTTGAGATTGGCGTCAAAAGAATAGGGAGAATATGGCGTGACGCCCAAGAGCAGCGACGAGGACTCGGACGCGCTCTGCGGCGCGTTTTGCGGCGTGATGGCGACGCTGCCAGCGCTGCCTGTGCTACCGGATTGGGCGAAACAATTGGCTGGGAGCAGGACGATGCACCCGAAAAGCAGTGCTGCGGCGAATGACGAGAGTTTTCGCAAGACTGGGTCTCCATTCGAGAATGAATTTGAAGCAAGCATTTCGGCCAGCCAGTAGAAGGGTAGACCGGCAACCGTAATGGCTCAAAAGTAGCAGAAAATCGGCCTTCGGCGGGGATAGGGAAGGGAAGATGTGACGCTAAAGTAAACGAAGAATGGTTGCGGCGACGGCGTGGCGTTTGGAAACGCCGCGCCGCCGAGGGTTGCGAGAATTAGTCGTAATATTCGGCGCCGAGGTGGGTGATGAGATCTTCGCCCATCATCCAGCGCAGCGTGTTTTTGAGTTTCATCGACTGAATGAACAAATCGTGCTCGGGATAAAGCTCCGGCGCGCACATCGGCGATTTGAAATAAAAACTGAGCCATTCCTGAATGCCGCGCATGCCGGCGCGCTGCGCGAGGTCGAGGAAGAGAACGAGATCAAGAACGATGGGCGCGGCGAGAATCGAATCGCGGCAGAGGAAATCGACTTTGATCTGCATGGGATAGCCGAGCCAGCCGAAAATGTCGATGTTGTCCCAGCCTTCTTTGTTGTCGCCGCGCGGCGGATAATAATTGATGCGGACTTTGTGGTAGAGATCGCCGTAGAGCTCGGGATAGAGCTTCGACTGGAAAATATATTCGAGCGCGCCGAGCTTGGATTCTTCCTTGGTTTTGAACGAGCCGGGATCGTCGAGGACTTCGCCATCGCGATTGCCGAGGATGTTGGTGGAGAACCAGCCCCTCACGCCCAGCATGCGCGCCTTGAAGCCGGGCGCGAGAATCGTTTTCATCAACGTCTGGCCGGTCTTGAAATCCTTGCCGCAGATGGGGACGTTTTTTTCGTGGGCGAGTTGGACGAGAGCGGGAAGCTCGGCGGTGAGATTCGGCGCGCCGTTGGCGAAGGGCACACCTTCCTGAATGGCTGCGTAGGCGTAAAGCATCGAGGGCGCGATGGATTCATGATTTTCCTTCATGGCGCGCTCGAAATCCTTAAGCGTGGCGTGCGTTTTTTCAGGCTTGAGGAAAATTTCCGTGGAGGCGCACCAGACCATGACGGTGCGGTCGACTTTGGACTTCTTCTTGAATTCGCGGATGTCATCGCGAAGCTGCTCGGCGAGATCGAATTTGTTTTTGGCCTGCTTGACGTGCGTGCCGTGGAGATTCTTGACATAATTCTGATCGAAGGCGGCCTTCATGGGTTTGATGCCGTGCAGAAAGGGCTGAACCTTGGCGAGATGATTCGCGTCGAGGACGCCGGCTTTTTTCGCGGCTTCGTGGGCCGTGTCGGGGAAAAGATCCCAGCCGCCGAAAACGATGTCGTTCAAGCCAGCGAGAGGAACGAAGTCGTGAATTTTGGGCGTGCGTGCTTCGGTGCGCTTGCCGAGACGAATGGTTCCCATTTGCGTGAGCGAGCCGACGGGCAGCGCGGCGCCTTTGCGCACGAGCTCAACGCCAGCCATGAACGTGGTGCTGACCGCGCCGATGCCAGGCGTCAAAACGCCGAGTTTGCCCTTGGCGGGCGCGATCTTTCCGGATTTCCGCATTCAATATCTCCTCGATGAAATGAAATTCAGGCGCGCAGTATGGATTGCCCAAGAAAAGCGCCTGCCAAGAAACAAAACATGATGCGCGAAGCGGAGAGTATTTGCAATTCGTTTCGCGGAAAGGGCTAAGGATGATGTGCAGGCGATGCACTTCGGAAAATCGGGGCGAGACGGTGGCGAGGGAGCAGGGGCGAAGCCTTTTCTTTTTGTGCTTGACGTACGAATTACTTAGTACTATAAGGCGGATACATGAGACCGAGACACAGCACGCTGACGCCGCAGGAGCTGGAGATCATGAAGCTGGTGTGGCAGCGGGAGTCCGCCACAGTGCGCGACATTTACGAAGCGCTGCTGGAGCGGCGGAAGATCGCCTACACCACTGTGATGACCATGATGAAGATCCTGGAATCGAAGGGCTATCTGAAAAAGCGCCAGCAGGACCGCGCGTTTGTTTACCGGCCCGCGCACCCGAAGGAAATGGTGATCGGCAAAATGATCCGCGAGTTCATGGACCGCGTTTTCAATGGCTCGGCCGAGCCGCTGCTGGTTCATCTGGTGAAGGGGAAGCACATTCGGGAACGGGACCTGGAAAAAGTGCGGCGGATGATTGAGGAAAGCAAATGAGAGGCCCGCAAGGCAGGGAGTGGCAGAGGAGGCGGGCATGAGTTTGCCTTTATGGTTCGGCGACCTTTTGTTCTGGAGCGTGCAAGTGGCGGTGCTGGCGCTGGCCGCGGCGCTTCTTGTGAAGATTCTGCGAATCCGCGAGCCGCGCGCGCTGCTGGTCTGCTGGAGGACGCTGGTGGGCGCGAGTTTGCTGCTGCCGTTGGTCGAGCCGTGGCAGCGGCTGCCGCCGGTTCCTGTCGCGACGGCTGTAGCGCCGGATATTTCGATTTCGACGGTAATGCCGGCGGCAAGCACGGCGGTGTCGCACTGGCATTTGCCGACTTTGGCGATGATTGCTGAGGTTTTGGGCGCGGTGATTGCGGCGGGGATCGCCGTGCGATTCGTGATGCTGGCGCTGGGGCTGCTGAAGCTTCGGCAGCTGCGGCGGAAGTCCGCGGCGATCGCTGCGGGTGCTCCATGTGCGGCGATGCTTGAGGAAACACGTGCCCTGGCGGACGGGCGCGCAGAGTTTCGGTTGTCTGGGGAAGTGGAATCGCCGGTGACGTTTGGTTTCAGCAAGCCGGTGATCTTGCTGCCGGAAAAATTTCTGCAATTGGACGCGCGATTCCAGGCAGCAATTGCCTGCCATGAGCTGCTGCACGTGCGGCGACGCGACTGGGCGCATCATCTGGGCGAAAAAGTTCTTCGGGCAGTGTTTTGGTTTCATCCGGCGATTCTGTGGCTCGTGGCGCGGGTTCGGCTGGCGCGGGAGCAAGTGGTGGACATGGAAGTGGTAAGACTGACCGCGGCGCGCAAAACGTACGTGGAAGCTTTGCTGGAATTCACCGGCGGCCGGAGGGTTGCGGCCATTCCGGCACCGCCATTTCTCGCCGAGCAACAGTTCGTCGAGAGGGTGGCGGTGATGTTAAAGGAGGCAGGTATGTCGCGAAGAAGACTGATTGCGTCATTGAGTGTGATTGGTTGCGGGCTGGCGGGAACGGCGGTTCTGGCGGTTTCGATTTTTCCATTGAAGGCAGCGCCGCGACCGGCTGCTCTGACCACATCAGCAATTCAAACCGCTCAGGGGAGGCCGAGCAGTCGTGATATTCAGCCAGTGGTGAGCGCCAGCAGTATTCAGGTGGACACAGTGAGAAAAGGGGACATGGCGTTTATCGTCCGCTGCACGGGAACACTCGTTCCCATAGATGGCAAGTTGGTGGCGCGCGCACTGGTGGGGAATATGGAGAACCAAGTTCGCGAGGTGCAGGCCGGCCAGAGCGCATTGGTGGACACGCACAAAGGGATCGTGCAGGGACATGTCAGCGAGCTTGACGAGAGAGATCAATATGGAAACCGTTGGGTCGATATCGCTCTTGATTCCGCTTTGCCGGTTGGGGTGGGCGCGAACAGGTCAGTTATAGGGCTGATGACTGTCGGGAAGCTCGAGAACGTTGCGTACATTCCAAATCCTGCCGGAGGGTGGGTGAACGCTGATATCGCAATGCCTTTATTCAAGATCGTGGATAACGGTAAGGCGGCGGTCCGAGTCGAAGTAGGGTTTGGGCGCAAGGGCATCAACTCCGTCCAAGTTGTGTCAGGGCTCAACGTGGGCGACAGGGTGATCCTGTCGGACATGTTTCCGTACAACAAATTCATGCGCATCGAGATCAAAGGGGTGAGCTAGGCCGCAGTCGGCGATTGCTTGATGCGGAAGCGGCGCTGAGCTTCCGGCTACTCCAACTCCAATCGAAGATCTTCGCAGGAAGGGCGCGGCGGGCTGTTCCGGATGGCCGACAGGGCCAGCCGGAACGGGAGCGGCAAACTACGGAGTTATTCGCGGCGAGGAACAACGAGTTGTCAGTGGACAGTGATCAGCCGTCACCGAGCGAGAAGCAGAGAACGGCGGCGCGGGATTTGCAATTCGTTTTGCGGTTCGGTAGTGGGTCGGTTTGAATTTTGACTTCTTGTGTCACGATCCAGAAAATTCAAACCGACCCGCCACCCGCGGTTTCTCGCGGGGAACAGTTGGCGGTGCTAGTTCTTGCGGGAGGAGCGGCCGGAGCTCGCGCCAGTAAAATCACCGGCGAAGCAGAGAAAAACCAAGATGCAACAAATGACCACGACGAATATTTCGCCCATTGCAGCCAGCTCCTGAAACAGCAGATGTAATGAAGGCAAGCGAGGAACCATAGCGGCGAAAATGTTAAGTTATTGATTCGCCGGGAGAAGAGGGATTTTGACGCGCAGAAAAACGTGGGAAAATGGCGACAGTGTGGGTCTTCGAAGGGCACAAACGAGAAAAAGTTTGCGCAAAGGGCAGGCGAAGAGAAAGACAAACGGAATTCGTTTTGCGGTGATGGGTCGTGGGCCAGTTTCCGGATGGAGAACGAACCACCCGGAAAAGGACTCCACGAATTATGGGGGTGTTTATATTAGCTTTTCTTCGGTTTGTCGCCGCCTGGGTGGCCGCGGCCATCGCGCACTTCATTTCCCTTGAAGTTGGTGGCCTTATCGGGACGCTTTGAAGGCTCGGCTTTGTCGCCACGATTTGGCTTTGGGCCTTTATAGCCCTGTTTTGGATCGAGACGGTTATCTACGTTGCCATGAAAGTCGCTGGGGCCATGAAACCACGGGCCGGCGCCAATGAAGACAGTGCCCGTGAACCATTCCGGGCCGTAGTAGCCGTAGGGAGCGCAATCATAAGGAGCAACGTCGTAGTAACCGTAGGGGCAGTCAGGTGCGACTCCGATGCTTACGGTGACCTGAGCCTCCGCTTTGGGGGCGGTTGCCGTGAAGCAGAGTCCAGCAACAGCGGCAAACATCACAACCATAAATCCACGCATAAATTCACCTCGCAATTGTTTGTTGATATTCCCTCGAACAAGGAATGTTAGAGCAATTCGCAGTGCTGTAACTGCCCCATATTGGACACATTCGAAAATAGTACAAATATGGAAAGGGCATTGCAGGGGTCGAGAGCGGCAAACGGAATTGGCCCGAAAGCTTCGCGAAAGGTCCGCGTATATAAATTGCCAGTGGCGAGGCGGGGCCTTACACTTCAAAGGGCCGCAAAACATCACAAGACTATGAGACGTATACACACCGGGTCGCGAAGTTTGATCGCTGTGATTGTTTTCAGCGCCGCCATGGTGAACGCGAGCGCGCTGCACGCGCAGGAGGCAACGTCCCAGGGCAGCTCTTCGCCTGTGGCCACACCGGGCGCGGTGGAGACAAGATTCGCCGCGCCAGCGCTGATATTTCCCGCAAATACGTATCGAATGCCGGCGCCGAAACCGGCATTCAGGGTTGGCGCACCGGCATTCTCCGCACCGGCGTTTAGCGGCGCGGGGCCGCGCGCTGCGTATGTTCAGGACGCGGCGACAGGGCAACGAGACGTCTCTTGGCGATTGTTGCAATCAAATTTTCTCGATGACCAGCGAACCATGTGGCTTTTTCCCGTGCAACTGGCGCATGGCCACCATTGGCTGCCAACGATTTCGATCGTGGGAATTACGGCGGGGCTAATCGCCGCCGATCCGCACGACGCTCCGTATTTTCGCCGCACGACGGCGTTCAGTGATTTCAATAACGGCTTCAGCAGCATAATCACAGGCGCCGAACTTGCCGCCGCGCCTGGGTTGACGTACGTCGTGGGTCTGATTGACAAGGACTCTTATGCGCAGAAGACGGCGCTCTTCGCGGGAGAAGCGGCCGCCGACGGCATGGTTTTTTACGGAATCGCACAAGTGGCCACGCATCGCCAGCGCCCGCTGGAGATCGATCCGCATGGGGATTTCTCGGATACATTTTGGGACGGCCACAGGAGCGTAATCTCGAACAGCTTTCCTTCGGGCCATTCGGTTGCGGCTTTCGCGATTGCCAGTGTTTTTTCGCGACGCTATAGACGCCATCGCTGGGTTCCGATACTCGCGTATGGAGTTGCGAGCGCCATCTGCTCCTCGCGGATCACGACGCAGGAGCACTTTCCGTCAGATGTATTTCTGGGCGCGGCGATCGGCTACACGGTCGCGAGGTACGACGTTCTCCGCGGACAGTGATGAAGGGCTTTAGCGGGCCGAAAGGGCATTATGGTGATACGCGGCGAATTGTAGCGCGCCGGACGTCAGGAGCGGTTGAGATGCACGGAGCCGAAGCCGGTTTCGACGCTGATGGGCGGGCCGCCGGAGCCGATGCGGCCGTGAATCGACGAATGCTCGACGGAGCCGGTGACTGTGATGGGGAAGTCGGAAGAAACGTGGCCCATGCCGGTATGCGCGTCGAGATAAGCGTTGAGGCCATCGGGAAGGCGAAGGGTGACGTCGCCGAAGCCGGAGGAAAGCTCCCAGTCGTCGGAGACGCGCGAGCCTGAGTCGGCCTGAGCGTGGATGCTGCCGAAGCCGGTTTTGAGAACGAGGGCGTCGAAATGGCCGTCAACGTTCATGTCGCCGAAGCCAGTGTCGGCGCGGAGGCGGCCTTCATAAGCGGTAAGGTGGATTTTGCCGAAGCCGGTACTAACGCGCGTCTGGGCCTGCAAAGAGTCGGCGACGAAATCGCCGAAGCCGGTTTGAAGATCGAGGTGCGAGCCAGCAGGGACCTGGAGATCGATCTGGACTTTGTCGGTGTGCCAGTGGAAGAGGGAATGGTCTTCTTCCGGCGTACGGATGCGCAGATCGACGCGAACGGAGTCCTGCGTATCAGAGATGGAAACTTCGGAGGAGTCGATGCGCCAGCCCTCCGTGGTGACGACAGCGCGAATGGAATTTCCCGCGACCTGCGTAACGTGGATGCTGCCGCGGTCGGCGATGAGATGAAATTCGGTGGACGCGGAGACGGTCCAACTCTTTGACCATTCGTGATCGGTTTGATCGGCGCGCGCGGCGGAAGCCAGCGCGACGAAACAGAAAACGCCGAGAAGCAGAGCAGTCTTACGCATCGAAGCCCTCCTGATCTTTCACCACACACAACAAGCTGCCTGACAAATAACAAATACTGTGCCGCGGCCTCAAGGCTTGACTCCAGGGGCTAAGACCCCGCCCTCCTGGCCGCAGCCGGTAATGGGTCAGGTTGAATTTTGACTCTTTGTGTCACGATCAAGAAAATTCAAACTGACCCACCGCCCCGCAGCCTCAAGGCTTGACTTCAGGGGCCAAGGCCGCCCGTTCTTGAGGCAATTTAGGCCGGAGCTAAAAGCCCGGCCCTCCTAGCCGCGGCCGGCAATGCGTCAGTTTGAATTTTGACTCTTTGTGTCACGATCAAGAAAATTCAAACTGACCCACCGCCCCGCAGCCTCAAGGCTTGACTTCAGGGGCTAAAGGCGCCCGTTCTTGAGGCAATTCACGGCGGGGCTGAAGCCCCACCCTCCTAATATCAGCTATTTATGAAATGGATTCGAGTCATGTCCTATCACATTTTCCCGATGTGAATCGAGCCGTCGCCGGTACGAACGAGCAGCGGCGGGCCGCCCGCGCCGATTTTGCCGCGGATGGTCGTGCCGGAAATCGAGCCGGAAACGGTGACGGGGAAATCGAGATCGATGTGGCCGTCGCCGGTGTGCGCGTCGAGATCGGCGTTCAAGCCGTCGGGGAGGCGCAGAGTGATGCTGCCGTCGCCAGAGCGCAACGACCAGTCGGATGAAATCTTCGAACCGGAGGCTGCTTCCGCCGTGACGCTGCCGTCGCCGGATTCAAGATTGAGCGCATCGAAGCGGCCGCGAATTTCGAGGCGGCCGTCACCGGAATCGGCGTGGAGCGAACCGTCGAGGTCGCTGGCGATAATGTGGCCGTCGCCAGAGTGGAGGCGCAGATCGCCCTTGAGGCCGGTGGCGTCAATGTTGCCGTCCCCGGTGGAGATGCGAAGCTGGCCGTGGAAAGCCTGGGAAGTGACGCTGCCGTCGCCAGTCTCGACGTCGAAATCGGCTTCGCGAGGAACGCGAAGTTCGATGCGGACGGAGCGATTGTTCCAGCCGAAAGAGAAGTGAAACGTGGGGACGTGGACGTCGAGAGTGATTTCATTGCCGGACTGGCTTTCAGTGATTTTGACGTCGCGATCGTTGCCGGAGCGGTCGATGGTCCAGCCGGTGGTGGTCACGTGAGCGTCGATTTGGCCGTCGGAGGAAGCGTAGAGATCGACGTGGCCGTCGTTGGTGGTGACGCGGAGATTTGGCCGCCCAGAGAACTTGTAAGTCTTGGCCCAATCGTCAGCGTGAGCCGGCGATGCAACAGCAAGCGCGACGAAAACCAAAGCAGCCAACGCGAAAGCGGCAAGACAAAAACGACGCATGAGTGTTCCTCCTGTCAGTTCCAGATACGCAAGGAATGGCCGAAAAGTTCCCCTGTTTGGACGGCTGCCGGGGAGCAAGGTTAGCGCGCGGCGGCGCTGTGAGCCGCGCCGGGCCTGGGGCGGAGGGCGGAGAGGAATTTCTTGAGCGGCAGCGTGTTGATGACGTCGCGGGCTTCGAGCCAGCCGCGGCGGGCGGTCTGCACGCCGTATTTCATGAGTTCGAAATGCGCGGTGGAATGCGCGTCTGTGGAGATGACGACCTTGACGCCGCGCTGTCTGGCGAGGCGCAGATTCACGTCGCGGAAATCGAGGCGCTCGGGAGCGGCGTTGCATTCGACGGCGACGCCATGCTTGCGGCAGGCGTCGAGGACTTTTTCGATGTCGTAATCGTAGGGCTCGCGCTTGAGGATGAGGCGGCCGGTGGGATGCGCGAGGATTTGCGTGTGAGGATTTTCGACGGCGGCGAGAATGCGGTCGGTCATCTCCGCGCGTTCGAGGTTCATATAGGAGTGAATCGAAACGAGGACGATATCGAGCTGAGCGAGGACTTCGTCATCGAGATCGAGCGAGCCATTTTTGAGAATATCGACTTCGCTGCTGGCGAAGAGGCGGATGCCGCCGACGCGCTTTTCGGCTTCGCGGATTTTCTTGATTTGCGCGAGCGTGCGCTTTTCGTCGAGGCCGTTCGCGACGGTGACGGCCTTGGAATGGTCGGTGAGGGCGATGTATTCGTAGTCGAGATCGCGAGCGGCCTCGGCCATTTCCTCGATGGAATTGCGGCCGTCGGAGGCGGTGGTGTGCATCTGCAGGTCGCCGCGAATATCGTCGAGAGTGATGAGCCGGGGAAGCTTGGCTTTTTCAGCGGCTTCGATTTCGCCGGTGTTCTCGCGCAGCTCGGGTTCGATGTAGGGAAGCTTGAGCTTGGCGTAAATTTCCTCTTCCGTGTGCCGGGCGACGGGCCGCTCGGCTTTGAGCGTGCTGAGAGCGTATTCGTTGAGCGTGAAGCCCATTTCGTTGGCGCGGCCGCGAAGAGTGACGTTGTGTTCTTTGGAGCCGGTGAAATAGAGCAGCGCGGCGCCGTGGCTTTCTTCGGCGATGACGCGAACGTCGACCTGCATGCCGTTGGTGAGCAGGAAGCTGACTTTGTTTTCGCCGTGGGCGAGAACTTGCTGGATGGGAGGGAACTTCAGGATGTGTTCGAAGATTTCGTCGACATCTTTCTGCGAATGCTTGCCTCCGGGAACGACGAGGAAATCGAGATCGCCGATGGTTTCCTTGCCGCGGCGAAGCGAGCCGGCGGGCGTGACGGAAGAGATTTTGCCGCCGAGCTTGCGGATGTATTCGGCGACTTCGGCGGCGGTGTTGGTGGCGACGTCGAGGCGGACGCGGCCGCTGGAGCGCTGGAAAAATTCGACGGCTTTGAGAATGTTCTCCTCGGTTTTTTCACCGAAGCCGGGAATGTCGCGGAGTTTGCCTTCGCGGGCGAGTTTGGCGACGTCCTCGACCGAGCCGGCCTTGAATTTCTTCCAGAGGAACGCGACCTTTTTCGGGCCGAGGCCCTGGAGCGAGAGAATGTCGAGAATCGTCGAGGGATATTTCTTCAGGAGCTTCTTGCGGAGGCTGTAGTCGCCGGTCTTGAGAATTTCGTCGATGTGATCGGCCATGCCTTCGCCGATGCCGGGAAGCGCGGTGAGCTTGGCGCGGTCTTTGGCGAGATCTTCGACGCGCTCGGGAATGCTGGGAAGCAATTCGGCGGCGCGTTCGTAGCTGCGATAACGGCCGATGATGGCGCCGTCGATTTCGAGGAGGAGCGCGGTCTCGTGAAGGATGCGGGCGATGTCGCGATTTTCCATGGAGGGATTATAAAGGGAGAGCGGCGAAAAGGGGAGCCGGGGGCTCGGTCCGGGACGATAGAGCGAGCACCGTGACCGATTCAGTGCGAATGATAGTTAAGGAAAGGCGATCTCGACATTGACCGTATTCGTGTTCGAGTCGGTGTGGATACTGGTCTTCGGATTGTTAAATTGCATGCCGCTGCGATATAGATCGGGAATAGCTTGCTTCATAAATTCCTGCAAATAAGTTCCGTCATAGACATCCCCAGGACGGAGCTTCCATGCTTTCAGAAAGCGGCGCGAGGCTTTTTCGGGAAGGCCGACAACGGTGACGGCACCCATGTGGAATTGAGGGCCTTCATCGATAGAGAATTGATAGGCGACGTGCCGAGTGGAATCATCCAATTCCTGCTGCGGTGAAATGTCAATTTGCAGATAGCCTTGCTTCAGGTACGCGTCGCGTATGGCTTGCACTCCGGCATCGAACTTCTGCATGTTTGCGACGGCTTCAGCGTGCATGCCGAGAAGCTTGTCCAGGGCAGCGTCGGAAAATATTCGGTTGCCCGTCCAGGCCGCAGCTTTCCAGTCATAGGAGAGGCCTTCATGAACTTGGACAGTAATAGAAACATCTTGTGAGGGCGCTCGGTCATCGCTGCCAAGGAGCACGGTTTTCGGAGGATCGAATCGCGCGCGCAGGTAACCTAACTCGCCATATAGAGGAAGGAAGGTTGCAGGCACAAACACGTCAATCTCTACGCGTGAGTAATCCTTGCCCAGCAATGGTCTTGCATGTTTTAGCAGCTCAGCTTCCGGAATTGCGCTGGCACCCGGGAAATGAAGATCGTGAATCGGCAGGGCGACTGCTGAGATACTGAAGAGGATTGCTGAAACTGACGCTCCCTGACGGACTGAAAACGGAGTGAACTGGACATCTCCGGGGATGCCTTTTTGTTTGAGCAATGTGGTCAAGGAGTTTTGGATTGCTTGAAGCATACGCCCGCTCTGGGGTACGGACCCATCGTAAAGCGGAACATCACGCGCAAGAGCGGAGTTCAACTCATCCGGAGTGAACCAGACGAAATTGTCGAAGAGGCAGGAAAGCAAGTTGTCTGTCTCGACGACGTTAAATGTGAGGTCCAGCTGGTTACTTTGCGTTCGGTATTGGTAAGGGACTTTCTGAAACACACCGTATTGCGCGAGGCGATTTGCGGCGTCGGATAATGTTTGCAGGGAAACGGACTCGCCGGGAAAGAGGCCGCTGAGTGCAATGATCTGTGGCTGTTTGAAATGTCGTAGACCGGTAAAGGAGATGGTCATCAAGCGGAAGTCAGAGTTTGGAGCCGTTTGTGCGGATGCCGGAATTGCGGCGAGCAGAATTAAGAGAACAGCGAAGACAAAGATGGGGCAAGGAGTGTGAACGTGCTTCACGGACTCATTATATATAGAGGTAAGGTAAATGGAAGGAATTCGAACCGAGCGGTCATGCGATAAAATTACGAGAGTTTGACGACGTTGGAGGCTTGCTGGCCTTTGGGGCCGGGGACGATGTCGAATTCGACGCGGTCGCCTTCGCGGAGGGTTTTGAACTTGTCGCCGGCGACGGCGGAATAGTGGACGAAAACGTCAGGGCCGTCGTCGCGGCCGATGAAGCCGAAGCCTTTCGCGTTGTTGAACCATTTCACGACGCCGTGCATGGAAGACAGTTTATCAGTGATCAGAGATTAGTGGTCAGGGATCAGGGGTGAGTGGTCAGTGAAAGGCAAAGAGGCAAGGAGCTCAACGTCTGGCTTTTGCGCGGGCGCAACTCTTCAGGTGTCTGGGCAAGCAGGACGGGCACCCCGAAAAGGCAATGACGCGATGTGTTGCATCGCGCGGGCGCGGCCCTTCCTGCGTCCCTTCGCGCGCTCAGGGTATACAAGCAGGGCCTTACGAAGGCGGGAACCAAAACAGCAGATTCCTCGTCGCGTGCTCCTCGGAATGACAAGCACACTTCTATAGCGCGGCGAGGCGAGGTCCCTGCCTGCGGCAGGCAGGCTTCGACTCCGCAAACGGTGCTCCGCTCAGGATGACAAGCGCACTTCTATGGGGCGACGAGGCGAGAGGAGTGCGCCGCGGCGATGCAGGGGAAAAGCCTCAGGTGAGTTCGCGAAGAGCGCGAACGGTACCTGAGCTACAGGGAATGGCGTGTTCCGGAGATGCACGCCGCGCGATGGGCGACCAGGCCATCACTGCCGCCGCGAGCAAGTCAGCGGCAGAAGCGGAGATAGTAGAGGATGCCGGCGATGGATTTGGCGTCGCGGAGCGCGCCGGTGCGAATCCATCGCTCGAGTTTGTGCGGCGCGAAGGACTTGATGGTGATGCGCTCGTCGTCTTCGGGCTGCGCGGGGCCGGCGCGAAGGCCGCGCGCGACGTAGACGACCATGCGTTCGCTGACGAAGCCGGGCGTGGGATAAACGTCGAGGATTTTTTGCCAGCGGCGCGCGGTGTAGCCGGTTTCTTCGAGGAGCTCGCGCTTCGCGCCGGGGAGTGGCGATTCGCCGGGCTCCATGCGGCCAGCGACGAGTTCCCAGAGATAGTCGCCGACGGAATGGCGATATTGGCGAACGAGAATCATGTGGCCGTTGTCGAGCACGGGAAGGACGACGACGGAGCCGTTGTGCACGACGACGTCGCGCTCGGCGCGGACGCCGCCGGGCTCGATGACGGAGTCGTGGCGGACATCGAAGACGGGGCCGTGGAAGACCATCTTGCTGGAAAGAATCTTTGCGCGAGCAGGCACGGCGAGATGATATCAGTATTCTGGAGGTCAGAGGTTGGAAGTTGGAACGAAAAAACTAAAACCAAAGCAAGTATCTCACCCTTCGCATAAAGCGCTCCCTTCCTCCGTCAGGGCAGGCAGTATGGGGCACCCGGGTGATGGGTCAGTTTGAATTTTGACTCCTTGTGTCACGATCAAGAAAATTCAAACTGACCTACTGCGAGGCTTCATGCGAATTGTCAGCGGAGAAGGCGTTGCGTATACTGGCGGCGGAATTTTGCTGGGGCAAGGTACGAAAAGATTCAAGGGCAGAAGCAGATCCCTCGCCGCGTGGCGGCTCGGGATGACAAAGCGCATTTGCTTTGGGGCAGGCAGGAATTGCGGCCATCCATTCACGAGAACTTGTCTCATACATGGCGCGATTACATGTTTTGCGGACCTCAGGGGTTGAAACCCCTGATTTCTAGAATCTTTTTGGCACGGCTGAAGCCGTGCCCTGACGAAGACTATTTATGAGATGAGTTGGAGGTAAGGCGGCGAGAACATGGCGATTAATACGCTGATTATTGACGACGAAAGGCCGGCGCGGGAGGAGCTCGCCTACCTGCTGAAGGCGTTTCCGGAGATCAATATTGTCGCGCAGGGGAAAAACGGACTGGACGCGGTCAACTTGATCAAAGAGCACGCGCCGGACCTGGTTTTTCTCGACGTGCAGATGCCGGGGCTCGACGGATTCGGCGTGATCAAGAAGCTGGTGGAGAAAAAAATCAAAGTCCCGCAAATTGTTTTTGCGACGGCGTTCGACGAATACGCGGTGCAGGCGTTTGAAGTGAACGCGGTCGATTACGTGCTGAAACCGTTCGACAAAGGGCGCGTGGCGAAGGCCATCCAGCGCGCGAAAAAAATGGTGGAGGCGAATGCGTCGCCGGTGGAGCGGCTGGAGACGCTGATTGGGCAGCTTGGGACGCCGAAGGTAGTGTCGCCGGAAAAGCCGGTGAAGCTGCTACTGAAGTCGCAGCAACGGATGTTTCTGGTGGACGCGGACCAACTGGTGTACGCGTCGATTCAGGACGGAACGATCACGATTTTCACGCGCGACTCGGAGGGCGTGTCGAATTACCGCACGATCGAGGAGCTGCAGGCGTCGCTCGACTCGGAGCGGTTCTGGCGCGCGCACAGGTCGTATTTGGTGAACATCGACCACATCAAGGAAGTGGTGCCGTGGTTCAAGTCGAGCTACATGCTGAAAATGAATGACAAGCGCGCAAGCGAAGTGCCGGTGAGCCGGGCGCAGACACGAAGATTACGAGAGCTGACGAAGATGTAGGAGCGAAAAGATCTCTGGTAACGCGCGGCATGCACATACGCCCAAGCAAGAGTCGCGCGCGAAATCCTGGCGCAGGAATGCAGGGACTGAACCGTTTCAAGAAAAATAGCGACACACCTTCCGTGATGGCTCTTCCGTAGTGTTGCAGGTCGTTCACAAATGTCGCAGAGGATTCGCCGCAAATTTTCCCGCCAGTAACCATTCGTTAGCAGCTCTTTCATGTTGGGGGACTACAAGGGCAGCGCACGGGATCGAAGCGTACCGGCCGCGCTGACGATTCCGCGACTTTCCCCAGAAGGAGCTATCGATGAGTATGGAATCAATCGCTCGGAAAGTCTGCTCTTTGAGCGTGAAACAGATGGTGTGTCTTGTGATGGCGGTGCAGTTGTTGACGCTGGGAGTGCCGATTCCGGCCAGTGCGAACGGGCACGGGAACGGCCAAAACGGAGGAAACGCGAGCAGCGCGGACAGTCGAACGCGCACGCCAATTAAACACGTCATCGTGATTATCGGCGAAAACCGGACATTCGATCATCTCTTCGCGACGTACAAGCCGAAGGATAACCAGACGATTTGGAATTTGCGTTCGGAAGGAATCGTCAACAGAGACGGGACTCCAGGACCGAATTACTCGCTGGCCGAGCAATATTCGGCGCTGGACCTAAGCCCGGAACCGTTCGAGGAAAGCCCCATGGCGAAGTCGCTGTTTCCGGTGCTGCCCACGCCGCTCACCGGCGGGCCAACGACGGATCTTTTTTCCACCGTGGCGCAGGCTATGTCCGCGGAAAATGGATTAGCGCCTGGCTACTACAAATTTCTGACGACGGGAGGAACAGGACAACCGGGCAACGTGCCGGATGCGCGCATTTCGTATGACGGCGAAGGAGCGACTCAATTGCTACCCGGCCCGTTCCAATTGACGCCTGGCGTTCCTTACGATGCATATGCAGCGAGCCCCGTACACCGTTTCTATCAGATGTGGCAGCAAATGGATTGCAATTCAGAATATGCAACGCAGTGGAATCCAAGCGGATGCAGAGCCGATTTGTTCCCGTGGGTCGAGGTGACGATCGGCGCGGGAAGCAACGGCAAGGCGCCGGGATCGCCGGCTTATGATGCGCCAAGCGGCGAGGGCGCGACGTCCATGGGCTTTTACAACATGGCAGAGGGAGACGTTCCGTACTTCAAGTACCTAGCCGACCATTATTCGTTCAGCGACAATTATCACCAGGCGGTGATGGGCGGGACCGGCGCGAATCACATCATGATGGGCACGGGCTATGCGATATCGTTCACAGACGGCAAGGGAAACGCGATTGCGCCGCCATCGAACGAAATCGAGGACCCGGACCCGCTCGCGAGCACGAATAACTGGTACACGCAGGATGGTTATTCGGGCGGATCGTACAGCGAGTGCGCGGACCCGACCCAACCGGGAGTAGAGGAGGTCGAAAATTACCTCGCATCGCTTGCGCGGCCAATCAATCCAAACTGTCAGGCCGCCACTACTACCTGCTGAACAATTACAACCCCGGATACTACGGAGATGGAACCGTAGCTTTCGGAGACCCGAAAGGCACCACATTCACAGTTCCACCGTCGAATCTGCGGACAATTGGCGACGAACTGCTGGCCGCGAATATTTCGTGGAAGTACTACGGCGACGGGTGGAACAATTACGTGGCGAATCCCTACGCCTCCACCAACACGTACTGCAACATCTGCAATTTCGAGCAGTATGCGACGTCGATCATGACGAATGTGGCCGTCCGCACGGCGCACTTGCAGGATACGGCGAACCTGTACGACGACATTCAGGATGGGACGCTGCCGGCAGTGTCGTTCGTCAAGCCAAGCGGATTGGTGGACGGGCATCCAGCTTCGTCGAAGTTCGATTTGTTCGAAGGCTTCGCGAAGAAAATCATTGATATGGTGCAGGCGAATCCCAAGCTGTGGCAAAGCACGGCGATTTTTGTCACGGCGGATGAAGGGGGCGGATATTACGATTCGGGGTACGTTCAGCCGCTGGATTTCTTCGGCGACGGCACGCGCATTCCGCTGATTGTGGTTTCGCCGTATACGGATGCCGGGCATATTTCGCACGAATATGCGGACCATGTCTCGATTTTGAAATTCATCGAGGCAAATTGGAACTTGCCGCCGGTCAGCAGCATCGGCCGCGACAATGATCCTAATCCGATCGCGAGCAAGGCCGATCCCTATGTGCCGAAGAATAGCCCGGCGATCAGCGATTTGATGGACCTGTTCGATTTCAGTCATGGCAACGGGCATGGCTGGGACGGCGGGCACTAATCACGGTTGTAGTTAGGCGTTTGAAGCGATAGAAAAGCGGGAAATTTCTGGCGCCGGCGCTGATCCCCAGCACCGCTGGCGCCAGGAATGCTTTCTTTTGTCTGCAGGGCAGGTCTCCGCGATTTGGCGATGCTGTGCTAGCATCGGGTTTACACCTGCCGGATGGATTTTTCGCTCAACTCGGATCAGAAGATACTGCGCGACACGGTGCGCCAGTTCATGGAGACGGAGATGCGTCCCGTGCTGCGCGCGTACGAGCGCGAGGAGAAATTTCCCGCGGCGGAGCTGCGCAAACTGGGCGAGCTGGGCTGTTGCGGAATGCTCATCCCCGAAGAATGGGGCGGGGCGGGGATGGACACGGTCAGCTACGTGGTGATGCTGGAAGAAGTGGCGCGGGTGTGCGCGTCGACGGCGGTGACGCTGAGCGTGACGAATTCGGTGGCCGCCGTGCCGATCTGGAAGCACGGCAGCGACGAGCACAAGAAAAAATATCTGACGCGGCTGGCGAAGGGCGAAATTCTGGGGTCGTTTTGCCTGACGGAGCCGCAGGCGGGCTCGGACGCGGCGGGGATACAGGCGCGCGCCGTGCGCGACGGCGACTTTTACATGTTGAACGGGACGAAGACGTGGGTTTCGAGCGGCGGGCAGACGGGAATTTATCTGGTGTTCGCGAAGACGGATCCCGCCCTGGGAGCTAAGGGCGTGACGGCGTTTCTGGTCGAGCCGACGTTTCCGGGTTTTCGCGTGGCGCGCTATGAAGATAAGATGGGACTGCGGATTTCGAAGTCGGCGGAGCTTTCGCTGACGGATTGCAGGGTTCCCGTCGCGAACCGGCTGGGCGAGGAAGGGCAGGGACTGAGAGTCGCGCTCGAAGCGCTCGATGGCGGACGCGTGGGAATCGCGGCGCAGTCGGTGGGGCTGGCGCAGGGCGCGTTTGAAGCGGCGGTGAAATACGCGAAGCAGCGGCGCGCGTTTGGGAAGACGATCGGCGAGTTTCAGGCGATTCAGTTCATGCTAGCGGACATGCAGACGGAGATCGAGGCGGCGCGCGGGCTGATGTACTACGCGGCGTGGATGAGGGATCAGGGAACATCGTCCGGCGGCGCGAATCGCGGCGGGCAGGCCCGCCCAGGCGGGCAAGCGTCGCGCGCGAAATTGTACGCCAGCGAGATGGCGAATCGCGCGTGCGCGAAGGCCGTGCAGATACACGGAAGCCAGGGGTATTCGCGCGAAAGCGATGTCGAGAGATACTATCGCGATGCGCGTGTGCTGACGATTTACGAGGGCACCAGCGAAATGCAGCGGACGGTGATTGCGCGTGAATTGCTGGGGAGCAAGGGAAACGCCTAGCGGCTGGAACGCCCTTCGCAGAAGGCGCTCAGGATCTTCGGCCCTTCGAAAAATCGAAGGGCCTTCGACGGGCGTGTTGACGATTTATGAAGGCACCAGCGAAATGCAGCGGACGGTGATTGCGCGGGAGCTGTTGAAAGCAAGTGGCTAGTGGCCCTTCGTTCCTCAGGGCAAGCGAGTGACGAGTGACTAGAGAAAAACGGAAGCGGGTGCTGAGCGGGATGCGGCCGACGGGGCGGCTGCACATCGGGCATTACTTCGGCGCGCTGTCGAATTGGCTGAAGATGCAGGAGGAGTACGACTGCTTCTACTTCGTGGCGGACTGGCACGCGCTGACGACGCATTACGCGGACAGTTCGCAGGTGGCGTCGAACACGCTGGAAGTGGCGACGGACTGGCTGGCGGTGGGGCTGGACCCGGCGAAAGCGACGCTGTTCATTCAGTCGAGCGTGCCGGAACATGCGGAGCTGCATCTGCTGCTGTCGATGATCACGCCGCTCTCGTGGTTGGAGCGCGTGCCAACGTACAAAGAGCAGATCGAGAATCTGCGCGACAAGGATTTGGGGACGTACGGGTTTTTGGGTTATCCGCTGCTGCAGGGCGCGGACATTGTGATGTACGGCTTGCCCGCCGCAGCGGGGGAGCCGGGACAGCAGTTGTTGGTGCCGGTGGGGGAGGATCAGGCGCCGCACATTGAGATGACGAGAGAGATTGTGCGGCGATTCAACTTCAACTTTGGATTCGAGATCGACGACGCATTGTTTGTTGACCGTCGCGTCCTGGACAAGGTTATCGAGATGGTTCTTCCTCCGGATCGAACGGCCACCCAAGACGAACTTCATAGTTTCTTGCGCCAGATGGTGCGCGAAGGGGCGCGAAAGCGCGCGGCTGAAATCGGACATCGTAATTTTCTCGACGAGATGGGAGACCTCGCAAAGTTTTTCCGGTATTCGACGATCCTGCAAGAGCCCGACGTTATTCTCACGGAAACGCCTCGCGTTCCAGGGACGGATGGGCGTCGGATGGCGAAGAGTTACGGGAACGCGATCTGGCTGAGCGACACGCCGGAGGAGATTCGTGCGAAGACGCGCAACATGATGACCGACCCGCAGCGCGTGCGGCGGACCGATCCCGGGCGGCCGGAAGTTTGTCCCGTGTTTGCGTATCATAATTTATTCCCCGAAAAAAAATCCGCGGATGATTGCGCGCGGATCGAACGCGTGGACCGCGAGTGCCGAACGGCGGCGATTGGCTGCGTGGACTGCAAAAAACTGATGGCCGATGCCCTCATCAAATGGATCGAGCCGATTCAGGCGCGGCGCGCGAAGTACGAGGCGAATCCGCGGGAAGTGTGGGGCGTGTTGGAGGATGGCTCGAAGCGCGCGAAGAAAGTCGCGGAGCAGACGATGGAGCGCGTGCGGAAGGCTGTATTCAATTGGGAAGGCGCGGGGAGAACAGGCGCGGCGTCGGCTGAAGGGAAGGCCCCTCGCTGAGAGCGCTCGGGGTAAAGCAAAGTCGCGGCGGGATCGAAGGCAGTGGTGAGTGATAAGTGATGAGTGACAAGTGATTAGTGGCAAGCCAACAGGACACAGAGCCTGGACCGTCTTATGGATTGGATTGGTCGCGGGGACGCTGGACATATCCGAAAACATCATCTTCAACGCGTTCCGGCACGTCACGCCGAAGATGATTTTTCAATACATCGCGAGCGGATTGATTGACGGCAAATCGTTCAGCATGGGCGGCGCGTCGGTGGCGCTGGGAGTGGCGATTCATTACGCGATTGCGATGACCTGGACGGTGATTTTTTATCTTGCGAGCCGCAAGCTGCTGATTTTGACGCGACGAGCGGCGATTAGCGGGATCGTTTACGGCGGCGTGGTCTACGTCATCATGAACTTTGTCGTGCTGCCGCTAACGCACGTGCCGCACGCGCGCGCGGCGATGCCGCTGGCTTCGAGAGTGAGCGGCGTGCTGGCGTTGCTCTTTTGCATCGGGCTGACGATTTCTTTGCTGGTGCGCAAGTACGCGCCGGTCTAAAGTCTGGGGACGAATCGAGGCGGCAAGATATGGCGGCGAACGCACAACCCGATTACAGGATTCAATTGCCGGTCTACGAAGGGCCGCTCGATTTGCTGCTGGATTTGGTCCGCAAGCAGGAAATCGACATCCACAATATTCCGATCGCGAAACTCACGCAGCAGTATCTCGACTATCTGCACCAGCTCGAAAAATTGAACGTGGATATTTCCGCGGACTTTCTCTACATGGCGGCTACGCTGATTTACATCAAGTCGAAGATGCTGCTGCCGGTGGATCCGCTGGCGCCGGCGGAGGAGCAGGGCGACCCGCGCGACGAATTGGTTCACCGTCTGCTGGAGCACGAGAAATTCAAAAACGCCGCGCAGATGCTTTACGAAAAGCAGCAGCTCGAAGCGAATGTGTGGTCGCATCCGGACCTGTCGCTTTATGAAGGCGAGGAGACGGAAGGCGAGCTGATTGTGTCGCTGGTGGACTTGGTGAAAGTGTTCCAGCAAGTGCTCGAGCGGCGGCGGGAAATTGCGAAGATCGAGCTGACGCACGAAGTGGTGACGGTCGCGCAGATGATGGAGCAATTGAGGGCGCGGCTGCTGACGAGCGAGGAAGCGGTGTCGCTGGTGGGATTTTTCGAGGCGTGCCCCTCGCGGCGTGCGATGATTGTGGCGCTGCTGGCCGTGCTTGAAATGGTGAGGATGCAAGCGGTCGCGCTGGTGCAGGAAAAGATGTTTGGCGACGTTCTGCTGCGGAAGCACAAAATGTTCGATGTGGTGTTCGAGGGCGGGGAAGCGATCGCGAAGATCGACGAAGAATATTTGTAATAAAACGGCGGAAGGCCTTACGTCAGTTCCGGCATAAGGCGCCGGAACGGGACGTGAGCTACAAGGGAAGCAAAGGGCAAGAGAGTCCATGACGGAACAGGAACTGCAGAGCGCGCTGGAAGCGATTATTTACGCGGCGGACGAGCCGGCGACCATCGACCAGATTATGGCGGCGGTGGGCGGCGAGAAGACGGAAGTGCGGGCGGCGCTCGACCGTCTGGTGGCGTCGTACGCGGTGGAAGAGCGCGGTGTCGAAATTCGCAAAGTGGCGGGCGGCTGGAAGATGTACACGAAGGCGCAGCACCATGACGTCGTGCGCCGATTCATCAAGGGCTTGCGGCCGCCGCTGCGGCTGACGATTCCGGCGCTCGAAACGCTTTCGGTGATTGCGTACAAACAGCCGGCGACGCTGCCGGAAATCAACGAGATTCGCGGCGTGAATTGCGGTGGCGTGGTGAAGACGCTGCTGGAGCGTCGGCTGATCACGACGGCGGGGCGCAAAGAAGCAGTGGGGCGGCCGATTTTGTACCGCACGTCGAAGGATTTCCTGATGCGGTTTGGGCTGGCGGATTTGGACGAGCTGCCGAGCTTGAAGGAATTCGAGCAACTGGCGCAGGCGGCGCTGGGCGCGGATGAGGGCATTGCGCCGATTGAGCCGGGAGAATCACAAGAGAGCATACAAGAGGGACCGGGAGATGCGTCTCGCGGAAGTAGTGTGGAAGTGGCAGCGACGCCAGAGAATTTGACAGCCGAAAGCGGCGCGGCGGAGAGCAGTTCGACGGAGACGGCGCCGCGAGAGATTGGGGCAGCGGAGCAAGACTCTCCAGAAGACGATGTTCAGGGCAGGGCAGCGGGCGCGTAGGGCCACGCCGAAGATCGGATGAACGGAATTCCATGGAAGAGCGGCTGCAGAAAATCATCGCGCGCGCGGGCGTCGCTTCACGGCGGAGCGCCGAAGAGCTGATTTCGTCGGGGCAAGTGGCGGTGAACGGGCAGGTGGTGACCGAGTTGGGCACGAAGGCCGACGCGGGGCGCGATCACATTCGCGTGTCGGGGAAGCTGCTGCGGCCGAGCGAGACGAAGGTTTACATCGCGCTCGACAAGCCCGTCGGCGTGGTTGCGACGATGCGCGACCCGGAAGGCCGGCGGACCATCGCGGATTTTCTGCACGGCGTGCCGGGGCGAGTTTTCCCGGTGGGGCGGTTGGAATATCACGCGTCTGGGCTGCTGCTGCTGACGAACGATGGGGATCTCGCGAACCGCATGATGCGCGCGCACACGCTGCCTCAGGTGTATCTCTGCAAGATTTCCAAGGCGCTGGGCGAGACGGAGATACGCGACGCGGAGCAAAAGGGCCACGCGAAAATGCAACGCGCGAAAGGGTTGCCGGGCGGATGGTGGCAAGTGACGCTCTCCGGCGCGACGAAGGACAAATTCCGACAGGCGCTATTCGCCAGCGGACATCCGGTGGACAAAGTGAAGCGAATCACCATCGGGTATCTGGAATTGGGCGCGCTCGGACCGGGGGAGTACAGGCATCTGACGAGCGAAGAAGTGAGCGAGCTCGATCGCGCACTGACACGAGCGGAACGCCATCCGGAAGCCCCCAATGAAATTGCGCGCGCGCCGCGAAGCGCGCCGAAGGCGAAGCCGCGGAATTTCTACGCGCGCAAACGAAGCGGTTCGACGAAAGAACGATTTCCGAGGCGCTAGGGTACGAGATGGCAGATTCCACGCACAACGGCATACCGCAGTACATCCGCGAAATTGATGCGTACATTCCCGGCAAGCCCATCGAGGAAGTCGAACGCGAATTGGGAATGCGCGCGGTGAAGCTGGCTTCGAACGAGAATCCGCTGGGCCCGTCACCGCTGGGAGTTGCGGCGGCGAAGAAAGCGCTCAGCGAGGCGCACCGCTACCCGGATGGCGGAAGCTACTACCTGCGCGAGGCGCTCTCGAAACGGCTGAATGTTCCGCAGGAGAACATCATCATTGGAAGCGGATCGACGGATTTGATTCACCTGGCGGCTGCGGTGCTGCTGGGGCCGGGCGAAAGCGCCGTAACGTCGGAGGGATCGTTCCCGCTCTACTACGTTGCAGTCGAAAAGATGGGCGCGAAGCTGATTATGGCGCCGCTCAAGAAGCATGGGTTCGATCTGGGCGCGATTCGGAGGGCCATCGAGCCGGAAACGAAAGTGATTTATGTCGCGAATCCGAATAATCCAACCGGAACGGTTTTTGACGCGGATGCGTTCGAGGCTTTCTTGGCGCAAGTGCCGGACGGCGTTCTTGTGGTGCTCGATGAGGCGTATTACGAATACGTTTCGATGCCGAATTATTCGCGCTCGCTCGATTTGGTGCGCGCCGGGAAAAACATTCTGGTGCTGCGAACGTTTTCGAAGGTTTACGGGCTAGCGGGGTTGCGAGTGGGCTATGGGATAGGCCCGGCGGAACTGCTGAGCGAAATCGATAAGATTCGACTGCCGTTCCCGGCGTCGGGAGTGGCGCAGGCGGCGGCGCTGGCGGCGCTGGATGATCATGAGCATGTGAGACGGTCACTCGAAGCAAACCGGCAGGGATTGGCACAGTTGGAGGGCGGGCTGCGGGAGCTAGGCGTAAAATTTGTGCCGTCGGTGACGAATTTCATTCTGGTGGAAGTGGGCGGTGGGGGCGACGCTCTGGCGCAGGAAATGCTGAAGCTCGGAGTGATCGTGCGACCGATGGCGTGGATGGGTTTCCCGGATGCGATCCGCGTGAGCGTGGGGACTGCGGAGGAAAACGATAAATTCCTGCGCGTCCTCAGCGAAGCGCGTGCTGTCGCGCACCACGGCAAGGGCTAAGCCTCGATTCCGCGAATCGGAATTCGAGACATCGCGGGAGTAGAGAAACGTTCTGATGGCGGTTGAGAGCAGGGAAGACGAGATAGGCCAGTTGCTCGGGATGAGCCGGACGATTGCGGTCGTCGGGCTTTCGTCGCACAAGATGCGGCCGAGTTACGGCGTTTCGGAATACATGCAGTGCGCAGGCTACAAGATCATCCCGGTGAATCCGAACGAGACAGAAGTTCTCGGCCAGCGGGCCGTGGCTCGCTTGGAAGACATTCGAGAAAAGGTCGATATCGTGGACGTGTTCCGCCGGCCTGAGTTCGTGCCGGAAGTGGTGGAAAGCGCGATTCAGATCAAAGCGAGATGCGTGTGGATGCAGGAAGGCGTGGTGCATGAAGAAGCCGCGAAGCGCGCGCGGGACGCCGGGATTTTCGTGGTGATGGACCGCTGCATATTGAAAGAGCACGCGAAACGATTCCGGTGAGGAGCAGCAAGATGAGCCGAAAATCGCCGCAAACGGCAATCTACTCCGGGACGATGGCGCTGCTTGCGTTTTTCGTGTGCCTTGTGAGCGTTATGGCGACGACACCGAATGATGACAAAGCGGAAGGAAGTCGCTGGTGGAACGACGTGAAATATCTGGCGAGCGACGACCTGAAGGGGCGCGACACGGGCAGCGCCGGTTACCAGGAAGCGGCCGGATACGTGGCGGACAAATTTCATCAGGAAGGGCTGAAAACAGCAGGGACAATCGGATATTTTCAGCCGGTGCATTTCGAGTCGAAGGAAATCGACGAAGGGCACTCGTCGATCGAGCTGGTTCAGGACACGAAAGCGACGCAGTTGGTACTGGGTGACCAGGTGATACTGCGCGCGGCGGGCGACCCGGCCCCTGAAATCGAAGCAGGAATGGTTTTTGTCGGTTACGGGATGAAGGTGCCGGAGGCAAACTACGACGATCTTGCCGACCTGGACCTAAAGGGGAAAGTCGCCGTGTATTTGTCGGGCGGGCCGTCAACCATCAAGGACCCGCTGCGGGCGCATGAGGAATCGACGGGAGAGCGGTGGAAGGCGCTGAAGGCGGCTGGTGCGATTGGGATTGCGGTAATCCCGAATCCGTCGCAGCAGGAGATTGCGTGGGAGCGAATTGCGTCCAATCGGCAGCGGCCGTCGTTGGAATTGGCCGATGCCGCGCTTCGCCGTGATCAGGGGATGCAAATCGATCTGACGATCAATCCGGACGACGCAGAGGACTTTTTCGCGGGATCAGGCCACACGATGGCGGAAATCCTGGAGCTCGCGAAGGGGCACCAGCCACTGCCGAGGTTCGCGCTGGCGGGAAAAATCCGAGGGACAATTTCGGTAATGAAATCGACGCTCGAATCGCCGAACGTTGCCGGCGTGCTTGAAGGGTCGGATCCGGAACTGAAGAAGGAATACATCATCGTGAGCGCGCATTTGGATCATTTAGGCGTGGGAGCGCCGGTGAATGGCGACGACATTTACAACGGCGCGATGGACAACGCCGCCGGCGTGGCAGCGCTGGTTCAAATCGCGAATGATTTCAAGCGATTGGGCACGAAGCCAAAGCGGTCGGTGATGTTTCTGGCGGTGAGTGGCGAAGAAGAAGGCGAACTAGGTTCCTGGTATTTTGCGAATAATCCGACAGTCCCCGCGAAAGACATCGTGGCGGACATCAACATGGACATGTTCCTGCCGCTATTTCCACTTGAGTATTTGCAGGTGCAGGGACTTGATGAATCGACGCTCGGCGACGATATTCGCGAGGCGGGCAAGGCGGATGGAGTGAACGTCATCGAGGACGAGCAGCCGGAGGCGAACCGCTTTATTCGCAGCGACCAATACAGCTTCATTCAAAAAGGCGTGCCAGCGGTGGCGTTCAAATTTGGGTACGCCAAGGGGTCACCGCAGGAAAAGATATTCAACGATTGGGTTCACACGCACTACCACCAGCCTTCCGACGATACGAGCCAAAAAGTAGACCAGGAAGCGGCCGGAAAGTTCAGCTACTTGCTTTATCTGCTGGCGGACCGCGTGGCGGACAATCCCGCGCGGCCGGAGTGGGAACCGACGAGTTTCTTCCGGCGATTCGCGTCAAACCAGTAATGTGAAAACGGCGATTCGCTAGTGCAGGGGGAAAATCAAGACGTGGTCCGTGCCCGGCTGCCCGACGGCGATGGTGTGCGTAGCGGCAGAAATGGCGAAGGCGCGATAGAGATTGTCGTAGAGAATCGGCGCCAGGTTTCCCTCGGGGATGGAAAGCCAGACGATGTCGCCGGATTCCTTTTCCGGGCCGCGCTTGAGGAGGATGCGGCGTTCATCGGGATCCCAGGCAATGGTGCCGTAAGCGCAATGGACAGTGGTGGCATTTTGCGGATTCGCGAGTGAGCGAATTTCAAGCGTGTCGCCATCGCTGAAGTACGCCACTTTGTCGGCGGCCGGCGAGAGAGTGAGCTGGCCGAGATATCCCGGAATGGTTGCCAGCGTCTGGTCCGTTGCATGGAGAAGATCGATGCGCGAAAGCTTGATCGCGCCAGTGAACTGCTGGTCGCGCTCGACGGCGATGGCCGAATTGTGCGCGGCGTCCCAGGCGACGGCCGTGAAGAAGTGATCCTTGAGGATGATGTCCCCCGCGCCCTTGCTGGGATGAACCGTGCCGATGTGATAGAGCAGATCGGACTCATCGCTTGAGACGAGATACGCGACCGTGTCACCGTCCGCGAGCCAGTCCGCCTGCTTGCCATCTTCGATGACGCTCGTACCGGTGCCAGCGACAGGAATTTCCTTTCCTTCATCGGTCATGAGGTCCACGAGCTCGCCTTCGTGAGTGGTTCCTTGCGTGTCAACGACTTGAGCTGTGGTCATCTGGAGGGTGAGCTTCTGGCCATCGGGAGAAAAAGCGAGGCGGCGAACCATGTAGCTGAAGGGCGTTTCGGCCTTGACGAGCTTTTCGCCATCCACGATGCGTTTGCGCTTGCCATTGAGTGTGACGGTCCAGATATCGTCGCGTTCGATGTCGTACTTCTGAAAGCGCAGCTTGTGAAACGCGGCGCAGGCGACCGTGCCGTCAACGGAAATGGCGAAGGCGCGGCAATCGAGGTCGATGGAAGCGAGGGGTTTATCCTGAGCGCGAGATGGAGCTGCGGCGAGGAACAAGAATAGCGCGGCGAGCGAATAAACGATTCGCTGGCTGGATGGATAGATGTGCTTGAGTTCGGTTCCGCGGCGTCTCATTCCTTGTGACCTCTGTGACCCTTCTCCCAATTCCTGTGTCACTCGTTTGTCTTTGCGTGCGATTTTACTTCCTTCTTGTTCGTTTCTTTCTGATTCGTGTCTTTCCCAGACGGAGATTCCGGCGGCTTCGATTTGATGCGGCGAATCTCCTCAAGGCGCTGGCGAATGCGCGCCTCCAGGCCCTGGTCAGTTGGATGATAGTAGACGCGGCCTTGCAGGCTGTCGGGCAGGCAGGTCATGTTCGTGACTTTTTCTTCGGTGTTGTGGGCGTATTGATAGCCCTTGCCGTAGCCGAGATGGCCCATGAGGCCCGTGACGGCGTTGCGCAAATGGAGCGGCACAGGTTCAGCGATTGTTTTCTGCAAATCATCGCGCACGGAATTATAAGCCGCGTAGACGGCGTTCGATTTGGGCGCGAGAGAAAGGTAAACAGCGGCCTCGGCAAGCGCGAGATGGCCCTCGGGCACGCCGAGAAAATCGAAAGCGTTCATGGCGGCGAGCGTAACCTGGAGCGCGTTGGGATCAGCGAGGCCGATATCTTCGCTGGCCATGCGCACCATGCGGCGCGCGAGATAGAGCGGATCCTCACCGGACTCGAGCATGCGCGCGAGCCAATAGAGCGAGGCGTCGGGGTCGGAGTTGCGCACGGACTTGTGCAGCGCGGAGATGAGATTGAAGTGCTCTTCGCCGGCTTTGTCGTAGAGGAGGAACTTGTGTTGCAGAACATCATCGAGACGCTCGCGCGTGACGATGCGCCGGCCGTCCGCAGCGGGCTCGGTGCCGAGGACGAGAGCTTCAAGCGTGTTATAGGCAGCTCGCGCGTCGCCGTTTGCGATTTGCGCGATGCGGTCGAGGACTTCTTCAGGGATTTCAACTGTGTCGTTGCCCAGGCCGCGTTCTTTATCGGCGAGCGCGCGGCGGAGCAGCGCGAGGATTTGTTCGCTTGAAAGCGCATGGAGAACGTAAACCTTCATGCGCGACAGCAGCGGCGCGATGACTTCGAAGGATGGATTTTCCGTGGTCGCGCCGATCAGGAGAATCGTGCCCGCTTCGACATAGGGCAGAAAAGCGTCCTGCTGTGCCTTGTTGAAGCGGTGAATCTCGTCTACGAACACGACCGTGCGGCGGCCGTAGCGGCGCGCACCTTCCGCGGCGGCCATCACCTGCTTGATTTCCTTGATGCCGGACATGACCGCGCTGAAGTGGACGAATTCAGAGCGCGTCTTGGCGGCAATCAGCCGCGCGAGCGTGGTCTTCCCGCAGCCGGGAGGGCCCCAGAGGAGAATGGAGACGATTTCGTCGCGCTCGATTTGAATGCGCAGGGGTTTGCCGGGCGCGAGGAGATCGTCCTGTCCGGAGACTTCATCCAGCGTCCTTGGGCGCATGCGGTCGGCAAGCGGGCGCAGGCCCTGCGGCTCTTCTGCGGCGTCGATGGCGCGAAACAGGTTCATTTTCTTTCTGGGACGCTCACTTTGTGGCGCGGCGTTGACGCGCGGCTTCGTAAAGGATCAGCGAGGCAGCAACGGCTGCGTTCAATGAGTCCACCGGCTCCGCAACTTGGATGCGGATTAGAGCATCGGCGCTGCGTTCGATTTCGAGCGAAAGGCCGGCGCCTTCGTTGCCGATAAGAACGGCAGCGGGAACGCGAAAGTTGATTTCGTCGGGACGGCGCGCCGCGGAATTCTCCGAGGAAGAGGCGGCGAAGATTTTCAGGCCCGAAACGCGGAGCTGCGCCAGGACAATGGGAGCGGCGAGTTCAGAGAGGATTGGCAGGCGCAACGCGGAGCCGGCCGAAGCGCGCAAAGATTTCGGAGAATAAGGATGCGCCGTGCCGCGAGTCGCGATTATTCCGGAAGCGCCCAGCGCTTCGGCGGAACGCAGGATTGTGCCCACGTTGCCCGGATCCTGTACACCCACGAGCACGAGGACAAGCGGATCGGCGCCGCTCATGAGGGATTCAAAGGAGAATTCGCGCGGGCGCAGCAGAGCGGCGATCCCTTGGGGAGTTTCTGTGGCTGCGACCGAGGCAAAAAGCTTGTCGGTCGTGCGCAAAATCAGCGTGGGGCGGTCGAGTTCCGCATGGAGCGAACCGAGATGGCGTTCAGCGGAATCGCTGGCGAGAATGGCTTCGATTTCGAGTCCGGAGCGAATCGCCTCCAAAACGAGGCGAGATCCTTCGAGCCCGATGAATCCTCCTTCGGGGCGCGAGGAATGGAGAACAGCGCGGAAGGTTTTCAGCCAGTGATTTTCGCGCGAGGCAATTCTCGTGCTCTGCGGACTGCGCGAAGCGGGGGCTTTGGCTGATGAAAGGCGGCGTTGAACACACATCGAGAGGAGACTAGCAGAGACTGCGTTGCGCGCAAAGCGTTGGCTGGACTTTGCATCGGATGCCCACGTGCGCGGTTGGAGGTCTATACGTAGCTGCGGTTTTCGTCGGCGAGGAGCATGCCGTCGGAGTGGCACTCGGGGAAGAAGCTCGTTTGCAGGAAAGGCACGGGCGGGCGAATCCCGCCGTATTCGCAGACGACGCAGACGCGGCGCTCCGTGGGGCACTTTGCGTGAGAGCAGTGGTAGAGCAACATGCGGCGGCCGCACTTGGGACAATTTTGTTCGGGTAGCATGACGCCTATTTTTTCGAACTTGAGCCGAAAAGGCAAGCACGCGTTTCGCCGCGCGTGGCATTCTCCCAACGGCAATTTGCATCTCGGCAAAGTTGCTCGGAGAAATTGAGTGGTGTAGCATCACGGTCAATGGAACAAATATGGCGCTCGAGAAAAGCGAGATTTGTTTTTGTGTGGGGAGTTCTTTTCTGGGGCTGCAGCGCAGCCTTATGCATGTGGCTCTGGGACTGGCATGCGACAGGCCATGCTGGTTCACTCTATAATGCGGTTGGCCGATTCGCGATATTCATGACCGGAGGCGCTATTTGGGGCCTCTGGCTGTGGAAGTTCTGTGAGTTGTTAGGGCGTGAGAAAATGAGACAAGCCAAGACCGCCGTGTGCTCAGTGCTTTTCTTTGGCGGGATGCTTGCGCTAGTTTATCTCTTGTGGAGGATGAAATAGTTGGCGCCGCCGAATGGACTTGGAAGACAGACAGAGTAGTGGGTCAATTTGGAGTTTGAGGAATTTGGTGGGATGATTGCAGGGTAAAGCGGAAGAGGAGGCCGTATGAGGCTCCGAATCGCAATTTGGGCAGGTGTCGGTGCGCTTGTTGTAGTGTTATGGACACTCTATATCTCCGCGACATCACCAACACCACTTGGGAATTTGTGGACACTTGCCTATCTGACGTGTCCCATTGCGCTGGCTCGCCATTATGCTCTCAGTTTGTATTCTGTCCTTCTTTTCAATGTTGCTACATATGCGCTGGCCGGTGCGGTAGTGGAAACCATACGACGGCAGTACAAACCCCGCCTGACTTCAAACTGACCCACTACCTGGACACGAGTACGCTTGCACGGTTTCTGTGGGTATGATAGTTTTCTGCGATTACGGCCGATTCCGCGCCGCACGAGTGACCCATTGCCAGCGGAAGTCCTGAAAGTTTCAACAGAAGCTCCAGAGGCGCACATAATCCACTACGCTGCGAGTCTGATCCAGCGCGGCCGTGTGGTGGGCATTCCTACGGATACGGTTTACGGCTTGTCGGCTGATCCCTACAATCTGGCGGCGATTCAAGAGGTCTTTCGCGTCAAGGGACGCGCGGAAACGAAGGCGCTGCCGATCCTGGTGAATTCCGTGGAGCAAGCAGCGACGCTGGCGCGCGATCTGCCGGACAGTTTTCTTAAGCTGGCGCAGAAATTCTGGCCCGGCGCGCTGACGATTGTTGTTGAAGCCACGCACCGGTTGCCGCTCAAGGTGACGGGGAACAGCGGGCGCGTGGCGCTGCGCTGGCCGAAGTCGCATGTGGCGTGCGAACTGGTGGAGGCGTCGGGCGGGCCGCTTACGGGAACGAGCGCGAATCTTTCCGGCTTTCCGGCGTGCAGCAGCGCCGCGCAGCTTATCAAACAGCTTGGCGAGCGGCTTCCGCTCATTCTCGACGGAGGGGACACAGGCGGAACACTCGCATCGACGATTATCGCGTTGCGCGGGGCGGATTGGTCGATCATTCGCGAGGGAGCCGTGCCGGAGGCGGAGATTCGCAAGGTAATAGACGGCTGAGTTGAAGCCGCGGGCAGACGGAGCATGGTAAGCGAAAGCGCAAGTGGCCAGACTCCCCTAGCGACGAAGCCGCTCTGGGCAGCCCCGTCTCGCGCATTTTCCCATAGGTTGAGGATTTACTGAGCCGTGACGATCTCATGATCAATCGCGAGTTCTCGGTAGGTGCATTGCACGGGTGGCACGGCGCGCTGTTCGGGCTAGCGGCGTCGTTAGTATTCCTAGGGTGCAGTTGGCAGGATTTGAGACCAGCAGTCGGCGCCAGTTCTGCGTTCTGGTTTCTTCTGGCGCTGGCCTCGACCGTTGGTGTCATTTGGCTCGGCGTCGGGGCGAGAATTTGGGGAGGAGCGTTGCTGGGTGTGACGTTTTTTTGTCTAGAGATTTGGTTGATTCAGCGCTGGTGGCGGCGGTGACACTCTCTCTGAGCCGCAAACGCCTACGTTCAGTTTAGACGCGGAGAGTCGCAGGGACGTCTTCTACAGGTCGCCGGACGAAAAGATGCTCAGGATGACGGGATTAAACTCTTGGCGAATTTCACGGCTGGGACAACTGGGCATGTTGCAAGAAGTCGAAGTCGCCGCCGGGCGAAAGAGTGATGTTGGTGATGCGGCGGCGATGAACCGAGATGTTGTCGTAATACCAGAGGTTGATGTAGGGCTCGTCGTCGGCGACGATTTTTTGAATCTGAGCGAGAATTTCCTTCCGTTTCGCGCGGTCGGTCGTGACGCGCGCCTCTTCGAGTAAGACGTCCAGTTGCGGATTGTGATAATGGCCGCGGTTTGCGCCGGCGGGCGGAATTTTGTCGCTGCCGAACACATATTCGAAAATGTCAGGATCGAGATTCGCGCCGAGCCAGCGCAGCGTGTAAAGCTGAAAGCTGCCGCGCGTGATGTCGGCATAGAACGTGGCGAATTCGAGCGAACGCAAGTCGAGCTGCACTCCGACGCGGCGCCATTGATCCTGCAAAGCGGCGGCGAGGATGCGCGTGGATTCGTCAGTGGAGGTTTTCAATTCAAGGCGAAAGCGAATGCCGTCCCCGCCGCGGGGGAATCCGGCGGCATCGAGCAGGGCATTCGCGCGAGCCGGATCGTAGGTGTATTGATTGACATCGCCATCGTAGGCCCAGTGATTTGGCGGCAGGAGACTATCGGCGGGGCGCGCGAAACCACGGATTAAATAGCGAATGAGACCTTCGCGATCGGTGGCGTAGGCGAGGGCCTGGCGGACTTCGCGATGCCGAAGGATCGGGTCGTCGCAATTGAATGAGACGTAAGCAAGCGCCGTGCCGGGCGCACGAGTGACTTCGAGATTCGAGTTTTGGCCGAGCGCGTTCTCCATGTCCGGCGTGAGCGAATTCGATTCAATATCGCCCGAGCCTTTGCGCAGTTCGAGCGCGCGAACCAGCGCGTCGGGAATAATGCGGAAGCGAATGCGCTCGAGCGTGGGCGCGCCGCCGAAATAATTTGGATTGCGCTCGAGGGCGATATCTTCATCGGTGGCGAGGCTGACGAAACGGAATGGGCCCGTGCCGATGGGGTGTTGCGCAAAATCCGGGCCGGCATCGTGCGGAACAACACCAGCGGCTTGGCGGATAAGATTCAGCGGAAACGAAGCGTAGGGCGCGCGAAGATGGAAGATGACGGTCCAAGGGTCGGGCGCGGTGATGGAGTCGACGAGCGCGAATGCGCCGCGCTTGGGCGTCTTGATGGCGCCGGAAATGATGGATTCGAAGGTGAACTTGACGTCGGCGGAAGTGAGCAACTCGCCGTTGGAGAAATGAACGCCGTGGCGAAGATGGAAAACGTAGGTTTGCGCGTCGGGCATTTCCCAGGTTTCCGCGAGATCCGGAGCGAGGTCGAGATGATCGTCGCGCTGAAGAAGGCTGTCGAAAAGAAGGTAGTCGACGTGTTCGGAATAGGCGTCAGTGCCAATGCGCGGGTCGAGATTGGTGGGCATCGCTTCGAGGAGGAAGTTAACGGTTCGCGAATTGTCCGCCGAACGGGTCGAGGAGCAGCCCCAAAGAAACGCCAAACATGCCGCGAACAGCGCCGCGGAAATCAAGCGCGAGCTAGCGCGGCCGGGCATAGCAGATTTTCCCCAGCACGGCCGTGTGGCGTGCGCCGGTCGCGCTCGGCAGAATATTAGCGTGCTGATGCCAAGCTTCGTAGGCGAGTACGGCGAAGGCATACGCTTCCTTCGCGTCGCCGGAGACGCCGAGATCGCCAGCGGGAGTGATTTTGAGCGACGGTAGCAGAGCGGCCAAATATGCGACGAGGAGTGGATTGCGTGCGCCGCCGCCGGAGATGACGAGTTCGCTGACGTGAGCGCGCGGGAAGACGAAGCGCTCGAAGGCCTGCGCGATCGAGGTTGCGGTGAACGCTGTCGCGGTGTGAATGAGATCGGCGGGGCGGATGCGGCGGCGCTTGGCCGCGGAGAGAACCTTGCCGACATAATGCGCTCCAAATTCCTCGCGGCCTGCGGTTTTCGGCGGCGACTTGCGGAAAAAAGGATGCGCGAGCCACGCGCGCGACAGTTCTGGAAGCAGGCGGCCTTCACGGGCGAGATGGGAATCGCGGTCGTAACGCAAGCGGCCACGGCTGAAGTGCGTGACAAGCGCGTCGATAATCATGTTGCCCGGACCCGTGTCGAAAGCGAAGACGTCTTGCGGCCGCGCGTCCGCAGGAATGACAGTTACGTTGGCGATGCCGCCGATGTTCAGCGCCGCTCGGCCACGGCGCGGGTTGCGATAGAGCAAGTAGTCGACGAAAGGCACAAGCGGAGCGCCCTGGCCTCCGGCGGCGATGTCGGCGGGGCGAAAGTCGGCAATCGTGGTGACGCCGGCGCGCTCGGCGATGACGGCAGGCTCGCCGAGCTGAAGCGTCGAGGCGACACGCGCGCCGAGAAATGGGCCTGGCGCGCCCTGGTGATAGACCGTCTGGCCGTGAGAGCCGATGAGCGAGATGCGGCGCGGCGCGACGCGAAACCGGTGGCAGGCACGCAGCGCGGCATCGGCGAACAATTCGCCCAGGCGGAAATTCAATTGGCTGAGTTCGCGGGTTGTCGTTGCCGCTCCGTTGGAGAGCCGCAGTACGGCTTCGCGAACGGCGGCAGGGTAGGGAAACGCAGCAAAGTTTTCCAGCCTAGCGCGCGGCGCAGACGGTGCACCGGAAATGCGGACGAGGGCGACGTCGATGCCGTCAGCAGAGGTGCCGGACATCAACCCGAGGACGAGTGTTTCGCGCGAGCGCCGCGTCACGAGAGCTGCTTCTTGAGCGCCGCGAGGAGATTGAGCGCTTCGAGTGGTTTCAAATTATCAAGATCGGCGGCGCGAAGTGCGTCGAGTACGGTCTGATCGACAGCGGTAAACATGACCGGCTGCGCAGGCGCCGAGCCAAGAGAGAGTTCCTCAGTAAGCTTATGCTCGCTCTTTTCGTGCTCGGCGAGGACTTCTCGAGCGCGTTGAATAACGCTCGCGGGAAGGCCGGCCAGGCGAGCGACTTCAATGCCATAGCTTTTATCGGCTGTGCCAGGCTCGACACGGCGAAGAAAGATAATTTCGCTGCCCGCTTCGCGGACGGAAACATGCACATTCTTGATGCCGTGGAACAATCGCTCGAGTTCGGTCAGCTCGTGGTAATGCGTGGCAAAAAGCGTACGCGGACGCGCGTTTTCGTGGAGATGCTCGACGACAGCCCAGGCGATCGACAGGCCGTCAAACGTCGCCGTGCCGCGGCCCACTTCATCGAGAAGGACGAGACTCGCGGGTGTGGCCGTATTCAGGATGGCCGCGACTTCGCTCATTTCGACGAGGAACGTGGAGCGGCCGCGCGCGAGATTATCGGACGCGCCGATGCGCGTGAAAATGCGGTCGACGAGCGGCAGGCGAGCTTCGATTGCCGGAACAAACGAGCCAATCTGCGCCATGACCACGATCAGAGCGGCCTGCCGAAGATAGGTGGATTTGCCGCCCATGTTGGGGCCAGTGATGAGCAGAATGGACTGCGTTGCGTCGTCGAGATAGAGACCATTGGGAACGAAACGCTCGCCGCGTTGTTCGAGCAGGGTTTCGATCACCGGATGGCGCCCGCCGCCGATGAGAAGCTCTCCGCGCCCTGGACCACTGCGTGCGCGACCGGATTCGCATTCTGTGAAAACGGGACGCGAGTAATTGCGCTCGGCGGCAAGGCGCGCGAAATTGGCGAGCACATCAAGCTGGGCGATTGCCGCCGACGTTTGACGAAGGCGCGAGGCCTGCGCGGCCACAGCTTCGCGGACCTCGCGATAGAGCCGGCGCTCGATTTCGATGATGCGTTCATCGGCGTCGAGGACCTTGCGTTCGTAGTCTTTCAGTTCGGGTGAAGTGAAACGCTCGGCGTTGACGAGCGTTTGCTTTCGTTCGTAATCCGCTGGCGCAAGTTGCAGATTCGCTTTTGAAATCTCGATGTAATAGCCGAAGACGCTGTTGAAGCGAATTTTAAGCGAGGCGATGCTGGTTCTGTGGCGCTCGCGCTCTTCCATGGCCGCGATCACTTGTTTCGAGGTCTTGCTCAAATCGCGCAGCTCGTCGAGCTCTGCGTCGTAGCCGCGGCGAATCATGCCGGGCTCAGTTGGCTGCGCGGGAGGGTCGTCGGCAATCGCGCGGCCGATCAAATCGCGAACGTCGGCGAGATCATCGAGCTGAGCGTGAAGAGCGGCGAGGCGTTCGCTCTTGCAGCGCGAGAGAAAGCCGCGAAGGAGCGGAACAGCCGTCAACGAACGCTTGAGCGCAAGAAGATCGCGAGGTGTCGCCGTGCCGAGCGTCACGCGGCTGGTGAGACGTTCGAGGTCGAAGATATTGTCGAGATCGCGGCGGATTTCGTCGCGCACCACGGTTGCCGACTTGAGCTCGGCAACGGCATCGAGGCGGCCTTCGATTTCTTCGAGTGAAATGGAGGGCCGGAGAATCCAGGAGCGCAACAGGCGCGCACCCATGCCAGTCGCGGTGCCGTCAAGCGAGGCGAGGAGCGTGGCGGAATCGTCGTCGCCGGCGCTGGGTTGAATCAGTTCGAGATTGCGTACGGTTATATGGTCGAGAACGAGGGCGTCCTGCTGCTCGTAATAAACGATGCGATCGAGATGCTCGAGGCCGCGGCCCGCCGGGCGCAGTTGCATGGCAGCGGTGCCATTGCTGGAATCGGTTGCGCCAATCGCGGAAGTCTCACGAAGGTAATGAAGCAAACCGCCCGCCGCGCAGATGGCTTGCGTGTGATCGGACAGGCCGAAGCCATCGAGCGACGCGACGCGGAATTGCTGCTCCAGCAGGCGTTGGGAATAAGATTGCTCGAAAACCCATTCATCGAGGCGCGTTTCCGTTGCGCCAAGCCCGTCCATGGCTGGCCCAGTGGCTTGCGGGAAGAGCGTCGCGGGCCGCGGGAGCAGAAGCTCGCGCGGACGAAGGATCTCGAGTTCGTCACGCAAGCGCAATTCGGCGCCGGGCCCGGCGAATTCGGTAGCCCGAAATTCCCCGGTTGAGAAGTCGACGAAGGCCAGACCAATGGCTGCGCGATCCACGTCGCGTACGACCGCCGCAAGGAAATTATTTTCGCGCGTCTCGAGGACGGATAAACCGGTCGCGGTTCCCGGCGTCAGGACGCGAATCACTTCGCGGCGCACGATCTTCTTGGTTTGAGATGGGTCCTCCATCTGTTCGCAGATGGCGACCTTGTGGCCCGCGCGAATCAAGCGCGCGATATAGTTTTCGGCGGCGTGGTAAGGGACGCCGCACATGGGGACGGCCTGACCCTTCTCCTTGTTGCGGGAAGTGAGAGTGATTTGGAGTTCGCGCGATGCCGTGATGGCGTCTTCATAGAAGAGCTCATAAAAATCCCCGAGGCGGAACAGCAACAGGGCGCCGGGATGCTGGCGCTTGATGGAATGATATTGCCGCATGAGCGGCGTCGTCGGTTCGGTCATGCTGGCGCCATTGGGGGTTGGAAACGGGAACGATTATCGCGGGTGCGGGAGGCTTTGGCAACATCGAGGAAACAGAACAAGGGGATGGGCGGCAAGCCTCGGTGAGCCGCGGAGCGCGTATACTGCTTCGGTGTCGATGAAGACGAATCGGGAAGTTGAAATAAAACTGCGCGTGGAGAACCTGCACGAACTGCTGAGCAGGCTGGAGCGGCTTGGCGCGCAATGCCTCGGCAGCGTGCATGAGGAAAACACTCTGTTCGACACAAAGCGACATGACTTTCAACGGCAGGGATCGATTCTTCGCATCCGGCAGGAAGACCGCGCGGGCGCGCCCGGCGCGAGTCGAAGGCGAAGACATGGGAGCAAATCGGGGGGAGGGCTCCTGACGTTCAAGGGTCTGGTAGCCGGCGATCGAGGGGGAAAGTACAAGGTTCGTGAGGAAATCGAGTATCGAACGGCAAATGCGCCGCGCCTGAGGCGGATTCTCGGCCAACTTGAGATTCGGCCCTGGTTCCGTTATGAGAAATATCGCACGAGATACCGGCTTCAGGCTTTTCCAAAATTGGAAATCGATCTGGACGAGACCCCGATTGGCGTCTTTCTGGAACTTGAGGGACCCAAGTGGGCGATTGACCGCGCCGCGAAGCAATTTGGCTACTCGCCGCGCGACTATTTGGCAGTGTCCTACCTGGGGCTTTACGTGGGCGATTGCATCGCGCGCGGACGCAAACCCGGCAATATGGTGTACTAAACGTAAAAATCTAATGAACTTTCGCACTCTTTCCTTGACAAAGTTTGCGACTCCACTTAACAAGGAACTGGTAATGGAGCGCGACGAAATGGAGTCTTCCTCGAATCCGGAACCTGGGGGTCGATGCCTGCCTGGGCCAAGAAATGAGGCTTGGGTAGGGATCGTCGCATGTTGTGTTTCCGGCAGGCAGCCGGCAGGGCAGCTCGGGGCCCAGGAGGACATAGCCGACCAGGGGTAAGTTTGCGGGAGTGATTTTCCGCCCGTGGTCGGGAACGAGTCCGGCCGCGGGTATTTTTTTGCGCGCATAGATTGCCGGGCCCGTCCATTCGAGCAGGGAAGGAGTTTGCCATGCTGCACGCAACCGAGTTGCTGGGGTCTGAAGCCTACGACGCGCAGGGGAATTTCGTTGGGCGGGTGAAGGAGTTTTACCTGGAGCCGGCGGAACATGGGAATCGCGTCAGCCGGATGCTGCTGGTTCGTGGGAAGTACCAGCCGCTACTGGCGAGGCATGACCAGATCGGTTTCGTGGCGCCCGGGACCTTGCGGCTCACAGTCGAAGAAGAAGAACTGGAGCGCTACCGGCCCAACGATGCGTGGCTTGCTGTGCGAAAAGACCTGCTGGATCAGCAGATTATCGATACAAAGGGAAGAAAGGTTGTACGGGTCAATGATCTGGACATGGCAGAGCAGCGCACCAACGGCAATATCGAGCTGCGTATCACCGGTGTGGATGTAGGGCTGACGGGAGCTGTCGGGCGGTTGCTGCAGGGAATCGCGACGCCGTCGATGATTCGGCGCATACAGGGAAAATTGCCAACGAGGCTGATTCCCTGGGAGTTTTGTAACCTTATCGAACCCGATCCGTTGCGTCGCGTAAAGCTTCGATTGCCCAGCAACAAGCTGGCGCACATGCATCCGGCCGACCTGGCGGAGCTTATGGAGGAACTGTCACCCGACGAGCGGAATTCGGTCATCGATTCGCTGGATGAGGAATCGGCCGCCGAGGTCATTGCCGAGCTCGACAAGCGCGTCAAGACGCAAGTGGTCGAAACCCTCGACCCGGAGAGGGCCGCGGACATCCTCGAAGAGATGCCGCCGGACGATGCCGCCGACGTTTTGGCCGACCTGTCGCCCGAAGCCTCGCAGGAGGTTCTGCGAGAGATGCCGCGACGCGAGGCGGCCGAGGTGCGCGAGCTGCTCCAGTTCGAGGAACACACTGCTGGCGGAATGATGACGACCGAGGTTGTCGAAGTTGGGGAAGACGCGACCCGTGGTGAAGTGGTTGATTACATCCGTTTCCACGAGATGCCGCTCGACCAGCTCGACACGGTCATCGTGATCAACCGCGACGCCACATTTGCCGGAACAGTTTCGATTGCAAAGCTGCTGCTTGCGGCGCCGGAGCAGCGCATGGCGCAGCTTGTGGGCGAGCCGGCAGTCTCGGTGGGGGCCTCCGTAGAGGAAAGGGAAATCTTTGAGCTTTTCGACAAATACAATCTGCGGAGTTTGACCATTGTGGATGAAGAGAAACACCCGATCGGAGCCGTCGCTGTAGACGACATCGTGAGCCGCATGCACGCCAAGTTGGGATGAGATGAGCTGGACGACGATTCTCGGACGAATGGAAGCCTGGCGCAGCCGGGGACAGGGTATCCGCAAGCAGGGGCGCCACTGGCGCAAGCGGCTCGCTTTGTTCCTGGCGGTTGTGGGCCCCGGGCTCATTACGTCGAACGTTGACAATGACGCCGGCGGCATCACGACGTATTCGCTCGTGGGAGCGAAATTCGGCTACGCGATGCTGTGGTCGCTGATCCCGATTGCCGTCGCGCTCTACGTCAGCGAGGAGATGTGCGCGCGGATGGGCGTGATTACGGGCAAAGGGCTTTCCGACCTGATCCGCGAAGAGTTTGGTTTCCGCTCTACCTTTTTCGTGATGGTGGCAGGACTCGGGGTGGACTTGGCGAATACGATGGCGGAGTTCGCGGGCGTGGCCGCTTCGATGCAGATTTTCGGGGTCAGCAAATACATTGCCGTGCCCATTGCGGCAGTGCTCGTTTGGGTGTTGGTCATACGCGGAACTTACCGGCAAGTCGAGAAGATATTTCTGGTGGCGTGCGTTTTCTATGTGTCCTATATCGCGTCGGCGTTGCTCGCGAAGCCCGACTGGCTGGTGGCGGGGCGCGCGACGTTGATCCCGGATTTCCACGCGAACGCGCCGTACCTGCTGATGTTGATGGGGTTGATTGGAACGAGCATCGCGCCGTGGCAGTTCTTTTATCTGCAGGCTGGATACGTGGAGAAAAAGGTCGGCCCGCGACAGTATAAGCACGCACGCATGGACGTGCTGGTGGGAAGCATCAGTTGTATGGTGATCGTCTTTTTCATTATTGTGTGCACGGCGGCGACGCTCTATGCCTCGGGGCACACGCAAATCAACGATGCGGCGGACGCGGCGCGCGCACTGGTGCCTTTGGCGGGGAAATTCGCGGGACTGCTATTTGCGTTTGGTTTGTTGAACGCATCTCTATTCGCGGCGTCGATTTTGCCGCTCTCGACGGCGCACGTGATTTGCGAAGGCTTGGGCTTCGAGGCGGGAATCGACCACAAATTTCGCGACGCGCGCATTTTTTACGGACTGTATACGGCGCTGATCGTGGCCGGCGCGGGGATCATTCTGATTCCCAGCGCTCCGCTGATGAAAATTCTCGTCCTCTCGCAAGTGGGCAACGGAATCTGGCTGGCGATCGTCTTGGTTTTCATTTTGCTTCTCGTGAACCGGCGAAGCTTGATGGGTGAGCATGTGAATGGCCGGATATTCAACGTCGTCGCCTGGACGATCAGCATCGCGATGATTATTCTGACTCTCGTCTTCGCGTACGTCTCGATCGTAAATCCCCAAGCGGCGGGTCTCGGATGACGATGCTCGCCCGTGCTCGATACGGACGGCGCCGCGCCGTTGCATCTCCTGCCGTGGCTATGTTAGTTTTTTCTGGCGGTAACCTCCGAGCGAGCCCCTGGTGAAAGCGACTGAACTTCTGAAGTCCACGCGCGCCGAAGAAGTGGCGCTTCTCGATCAATTGAACTTGAAACGGTTGCCGACGCATGTGGCCATCATCATGGACGGCAACGGCCGCTGGGCTGAGCGGCGCCATTTGCCACGCATCGCGGGCCACCGCATGGGCGTAAAGGTAGCGCGCGAAGTGATCGAGACGTGTGCACGCCTCAAAGTGCCCGCGCTGACGCTCTACGCATTCTCGCTCGAGAACTGGCGGCGTCCGAAAGCGGAAATCGATTTCTTGATGCGTCTCCTGCGTGAATATCTAAAAAAAGAGCTGCCCTCGATTCACAAAAATAACATCCAGTTGCTGGTGATTGGCCGTTCGGCCCAATTGCCGGAAGCTGTGCGGCACGACATCGAAAAGGCCATGCGGCTGACGGCGCAGAACACGGGGATGAAGCTCATCGTGGCGCTCAATTACGGCGGGCGCGCGGAACTCGTGGACGCATTCAATGCGATACTCGACCGCGTTCGCCTGAACGGCCTCTCGGCTTTTCACGCCAACGAGGAGACGATTTCGGACAACCTGTACACGGCGGGCCTTCCCGATCCCGATCTGCTGATTCGCACGAGCGGTGAAATGCGCGTCAGCAATTTTCTGCTGTGGCAGATCGCGTATGCGGAGCTCTACATCACCGAGGCTCTGTGGCCGGATTTTTCACGCGAGAAACTGCTCGAAGCGTTCGTCAACTTCCAGCAACGCGAACGCCGCTACGGCGGGCTGGCGCCGGCGGATGAGAACCACAACGGAAAGCACGGCGAAGAACGATGAAGCGGCCACACACCAATCTCTTCTCGATTAACCCTCGTACTGAGACAATGAAGCAGTGCTAAAGCGCATCGCAACGGCGGCGATCCTGATTCCCATTGTTGTCGTGGTCGTGTATTGGGGGCCCTCATGGATTGTGGCCATCTTCGCTGCCGCCGTGGCGTTACTGGCGATGATCGAATTCTTCAAACTTACGGCCCAGATTGGACTGCGGGCGTTTCGTGTGTGGACTATGCTCTGCGCGGCGGGCCTGTTTTTCGTGCAGTGGACGACGGGTGCGGCTGACGTTCATTGGCTCGCGTCGAATACGCTTCTGATCCAAGGCTTGCCAAGCCGTTACGCGTCGAGCGAAGTCGTGTTTCTCGTATTTTTGTTCGGGGTGGCTTTCATCGCCGTGCTCAGTAAAATGCCGATTGCCGGCGTGCTTCCCGGAATTGGCGCGAGCGCGGCGGCGCTGCTGTTTGTCGCGTGGCCATTCAGCTACCTGGTGAGAATCGACGGAGCGCGCACGGGACCGGTGCTCGTGCTGTTCGCACTTGCGATTGTGTGGGCCGGCGATACGTTCGCGTATTTTATCGGCAAGTCGATTGGCCGCGTGAAAATGGCGCCGGCACTTTCTCCGAAGAAGACCTGGGAAGGAGCCGCTGGCAACGTGCTGGGTTCGCTTATTGTTGGGTACTGCTTTGCGCGCTGGCAGGGTGGCGATCTAACCGCATGGCTTGTAACCGCAGCTCTCGCCAATGTCGCCGGACAGCTTGGCGATCTGGTAGAATCAGCATATAAGCGCGGCGCGGGAGTGAAAGATTCCGGGTCGATGCTTCCGGGACACGGAGGAATGCTGGACAGAATTGACAGCTTGATTTTTGCCGCTCCGGTGGTTTGGCTCGCCGCCGGATGGCTCCTGCAAGGCCGCCCGTGACACATCTCGCCTAGTGAAACGCATTTCCATTCTCGGATCGACGGGCTCAATTGGGCGCCAATGCCTGAAGGTCGTGGACTCTCTCCCTAGCAAATTCGAGGTCGTGGGCATCGCCGCGGGAAATAACGTCGAACTGGCGGCCGAGCAGACGGCGAAATATCGGCCGAAAGTCGTGGGCGTGGCGACATGCGAAGGCGCGAAGCAGCTTCGCGAGCGCTTGACGGCTGCGAAGGTGCAGCCCATGCCAGAAGTCCTTTGCGGCGCCGAGGGCATGGAGCGCGTGGCGACGCATCCCGACGTGGATACCGTTCTTTCGGCCGCGGTGGGCGTCGTTGGCTTGCCAGCCACGTACAAAGCGGTTCAGTTGGGGAAGAACCTGGCGCTCGCCAATAAAGAGGTGCTGGTCGCCGCGGGCGAACTCGTGATGGCCGAGGCGGAACGCCAGCATAAAGCCGTTCTGCCAGTCGATAGCGAGCACAATGCCATTCATCAGTGTCTGCGTGCGGGCGAAAAGAGCGAGGTCAAAAGACTAGTGCTGACCGCGTCGGGCGGACCATTTCGCAAGACGCCGGTCTCGGAGCTAGCGAACGTGACGCCCGCTCAGGCCTTGGCGCATCCCAATTGGAAGATGGGGAAGAGAATCACGACGGATTCAGCGACGCTGATGAACAAAGGCTTCGAAGTGATCGAGGCTGGATGGCTTTTCGGCATGCGCGCGGATCAAATCGAGGTGGTCATTCATCCGCAGTCAACGATTCATTCGATGGTGGAATTTGTGGACGGTTCAATTCTCGCACAGCTTGGCCCAACCGATATGCGCATGCCGATCCAATATGCGCTAACCTATCCCGAGCGAGTCGCATCCAACGGATTTGCATTGGATTGGAGCAGCCTGAAGTCGCTCGATTTCGAGCCCGTGCCGGCAGGGAAATTCCCGTGTTTAACGTTGGCGATGCAAGCGATGCAGCAGGGCGGGGCATTGCCGTGCGCTTTGAATGCCGCTGATGAAGAGAGCGTGGCTGCGTTCCTCGATGGGCGGCTGGGATTTACAGAGATTGCCCAGGTAATCGAGCAGGTGCTCGCCCGGATGCCGCGTGCGGCGTTTCGGACAATGGATGATGTTCTCGCGGCGGATCGGGAAGCCCGCCGGATGGCGCGGGAAGAAATCGAGAAGAGGAAGAATTAGATGAGTCACGGTTGGGTTGGCATCGTCGCTGCAATCGCTGGCCTCAGCGTCATGGTTCTGGTTCATGAATGGGGACATTACATCGTGGCGCGCTGGTGCGGCGTGCGCGTGGACGTATTCTCGATCGGATTCGGCAAGCGCATCTTCGGCTGGAAACGCGGCGACACGGATTTTCGCGTTGCCCCGTTGCTTTTTGGCGGCTACGTCAAAATGGCTGGCGACAATCCGGCGGAGGAGCGCTCTGGAGCGCCGGATGAACTGCTGTCGCAGTCGCGGTGGAAAAGATTTTTGATCACGGTGGCCGGCCCAATCATGAACCTGGTGTTGGCGTTTGTCCTCATGTGGGGTCTCTACACCGTGGGAATGCCGGTGGAGGTATATAAGCACCAGCCTGCGGTTGTAGCGGGCGTGCTTCCGGCCTCGCCCGCGGAAAAAGCGGGGCTGCGGGTGGGCGACCGCATAGTTTCGGTCGGCGGCGATGCCGTGCGAGACTGGGACGGCGCGATTGCGTCCCCGGCGATTGTGCCGGGGGAGGACGTGGCCGTTGATGTGCAGAGAGACGGAAAGCTCGTTCCCTTGAAAGTCTCCGTACCTCGGGACCTTTCCGATGCCTGCATGGTTCTAGGCTGCCCGCGCGAAAACGTTACCATCGAATCCGTACAGAAGGGCGAACCGGCGGACAAGGCGGGCATGAAGCCGGGGGACGAAATCGTGTCTGCCAACGACGTACCGGCAACAAACCGAGAAATTCTGTCGGCGCTCATTCAGGAGTCAAAGGGGGCGCCAATTCGCTTTGTGGTTAAGCGAGGTCGCCGAACGATTCCGCTGGCGTTCAGCGCCGCGTTCACGAATCCCGGCGATGGCGTGAAGCGCTGGGCCATAGGCATCTCCTTTGGCCAAGTCGATACGACGCGCGAATCCTACCCGCTGGCCGAAGCGGCCGTGCAATCGTGGAAGGAAAGCGTCGGGATGACGAAAGCCATCGGTTCCGTGGGGGCTGGGCTGTTTTCGGGAAGAGTCTCGATCAAGGATTTGGCGGGGCCGGTCGGCATTGTGCAGATGTCAAGCCGCGCAGCGCAACTGGGGGCGGCACAATTCCTGGAATTCATGGCGTTCATCAGCTTACAGCTCGGACTGCTGAATTTGCTGCCCATCCCGATTCTGGACGGCGGGCGCATCCTGGTCATGGCGATTGAAGGCTCCATCCGGAGAGATCTAAGCGTGCGGATGCAGGAGCGCTTGCTGACCGTGGGACTTGTCTTCATTCTCGCTGTTTTCGGCTTCGTGATGTATTACGATATCGCCAGGCTTTTTCCGAACCACTAACATGGCGCCAACCGCAGCACGCCGCGTTTCCACGGGCGAACGCATCAACGTTCACGAGAAGCCCGGACAACTGCAAAAGCAGCTCGCCGCCCGGTCGATCCGCCTGACGCGCCAGCGGAGAGTTGTGTTGCAGGTCATGGACACGGCGCCACGCCACCTCGACGCGGGCGAAATTCTGGCGCGCGCGCAAAAAATTGACGCTCGCATTACGCGTGTCACCGTCTATCGCACGCTTGATCTTCTCAAGCACCACGGCTTGATCGATGAGCTCGATTTGCTCCATCTGCGCGGGCATCGCCACTATTACGAAAGCCATGGGCCGCGCGATCACATCCACGTCGCCTGCCTGCGTTGCGGGAAAGTGCGCGAGTTCGAGAGCGAGATGTACGAGCAGCTCAAGCAGCAAATTGAGCAGGACTGCAACATGCGCATCACCGTCGCGCGCACGGAAGTCGGCGGCTACTGCAAGGATTGCCAGGACTAGCCTGACACGTTTTTTTTCTTGCTTGGCAATCGGACGAGCCGCGCTAGCGCAACCGGCAGAGAAGGTGCGCGGCGTCAAGACGCGTGAAAAATGAACGGGCGCGAACCAGATCGCGCTGAATCTGCTCGCGCAGCGCGTCGGGCCCAGGGAATTTCTGCTCGTCACGCAGGCGGCGCCAGAAGCGAATTTCGAGTGGTCCCGAAGCAATTTCCTTCGAAAAATTGAACAAGTGGCTTTCGATGGTGAGCTGCGTGCCGTCAAACGTGGGGCGCATGCCGACGTTCGTCGCGGCGCGATAAATCTTGCCATCGACAATTGCCTCGGTCGCGTAAACGCCGCGTGCCGGCAGCAGCTCCTGCACGGTGGAAAGATTGAGCGTCGGAAAGACGAACCGGCGGCCTGTGCCCGTCCCGGACTTGATTTCGCCCGAGAGCGCGAAAGGCCGTCCGAGCAGACGCGCGGCCCAGGCCATGCGGCCCGCGGTCACGGCGGCGCGAACAGTCGTGCTGGAAACGAGCGTCCCGCGAACGAGTACCGGCGCGATGCACTCCACATCGAAACCCATCCCACGCCCCAGCTCGGTGAGCAAGCGTACGTCGCCTGCGTGGCGATGACCAAAGCGGAAATTCTCGCCGACGAGCACAGCGTTTGCGTGAAGGCAATCGCCGAGAACGCGGCGTACGAATTCTTCCGGGCTTGAGGATGCCATCGCACGATCGAAACGCAGGACTAGCGCGGCATCCAATCCGAGCGCCTCGATGCGCGCCAGCCGTTGCTCAAGAGTTTCAATCAGAGGCGGAGCGGCCTCGGGACGCACCACGCGAAAGGGATGCGGAAAGAAAGTGATCGCCGCGGCTTGCGAGTTGGTCCTTCGGGCGCGCTCTACCACCGACCGCAGGATCTTCTGATGTCCGAGATGCACTCCGTCGAAATTGCCAATCGCGACCGTGGTGCGAATATCCGGCCCGAAGCGCGCGGCCCATTCTTCCGGTGAATGCAGAATTGCGAGCGGCATCAGAAATCAACCTCGAATGTCAGGCCGTCGTACGAAAGCCGGACATTTTCCGGGAGCTTCGCGTTGGTGGCCTCGTGGCCCAGATCGTGGCAGATGTGCGTGAACCAGGCATGCTGCGGCGCGAGTTCGCGGACGATCGATAGGGATTGGTCGACCGTGGAATGCATGGGGTGAGGTGTGTAACGGAGCGCGTCGAGAATCAGATGTTCGAGGCCATGCAAGAGTTCTTTGGAAGAGTCCGGGATGGCGCTGAAGTCGGTCAGATAGGCGGCGGTGCCGATTCGGAAGCCGAGGACAGTCAGGGGCCCATGTTGGACGGGTACAGGCGTGATGCGCGCGCCGAAAAGATCGAATGGCCCGTCGATCGCGTGGAGGTCAATCTGCGGAATCGAACTCTCCGACGTTTGCGGCTCGAATACATAGGCGAAAGTTCGGCGGAGAATCGCGATCGTTTCCTCCGAAGCGTATACCGGGATCGAGGATCGCTGCTTCTGATTGAAGGGGCGAATGTCGTCGAGTCCGAGAATGTGATCGGCGTGCGCGTGTGTGTAGAGGATGGCGTCGAGACGATCGAGGCCGGCACGCAGCGCCTGGAAACGAAAGTCCGGAGTCGTATCGATGACGACGTTGCGGCCATTGTAGGAAAGCAGCACGGAAGGGCGCGTGCGGCGATCGCGCGGATCGGCCGAGCGGCAGACATCGCAGTGACACGCAAGCGTTGGCACGCCCATCGACGTGCCCGAACCCAGGATGGTAATCCGCAATCGCTGCTTCGCAGAGATGTCCTTATTCAGGGCAAGCATCGAGCTAGCGCGGACCCTTGGCCCCTTCGCGCATCGCTTTGGCGGCGGCTTTTGAGATTTCCATGAAGGAGAGCTTCAGACTGCCGAGCACTTCGGCGAGGAGGCTGGTTTCTTCCGGGGCGAGATTGCCTTTGGTTTTTTCACGGAGCGTGTCGAGCATGTCGATCATTTCGCGTGCGCCTTCCAAGTCCAGATACGTTTGCCCCGTGCCGGGGTCAGGAATCCCACCTAGCAGTGCCGCCGCATTACGCGCCAGCAGGTCCACGAGTAACTGGAAATTCTTGTCGGCATGGATGGCCAGCTTGGAATCTTCCACGGCGGGTCCCGCCGGTGCCGGCGCCGCAGCCGGAGCTGCGACATTTTTCTCTGGCTTCGCTGGTGGCTGGGGCTTCGGAGCTTTGGCTTCCTCGCGGCGCTGCTCTTCGGCGGCTTCGGGGCGCAAGTCGCCTTCGGATGTGAATAGTCGGCGATCTACGACGCGGAACGAATCTTCTTTTTTCGGGTCAGTCAAAGCAACTCCTTGCGGGCCTCGCTGTGATTGCGACCCACACAACTTCTTGAGTCTACCATTACCGCGCCGCAGGCGTCACGAACGACCGCAATTTCTGGCTTGTCAGCCGCGGCGCGCGTGCCGTAAAGTGTCGGTTTGCTCCGGACGAACATCGAGTCCCCAGTGCCGTCGCGTCTACGAAAGAACAAAAAGTCACGCAATCGAACCCGCCGCAAAATGCCTCGGCGAAGCGACTCCAAGCCGGGCGTGGGGCGGCTGTTTGAGGGTCTGGTCGCCCTCCAGCGGCGGCTTCGCGCACCCAATGGGTGTCCCTGGGACCGCGAGCAGACGCACCAGAGCCTGAAGCCATTCCTTATCGAAGAGGCCTACGAAGTTCTCGATGCGATGGAGACAGGGAAGTCGGACAAATTTGCCGAGGAACTCGGCGACCTGCTGCTGCAAATTGTGTTTCATGCCGAGCTGGCGAAGCAAGAGGGGCTTTTTGGTATTGGGGACGTAATCCGCGCCGTGCATACAAAAATGGTTCGCCGGCATCCGCACGTTTTCGGCAAGGCGAAAGCGGGAACGTCGGCGCAGGTATTGAAGAAGTGGGAGCAGATTAAAGCAGAAGAGCGTGCCACAGAATCAGTCGACGGGAAATCTCATGGTAGACACGATTCTGTTCTTTCCGGCATTGCGCGCGGTCTTCCAGCATTACTTGAAGGGTATCAATTGACGCGCCGCGCTTCGAATATCGGATTCGATTGGCCAAATATTGAAGGAGTGCTCGAAAAACTGAATGAAGAAACGTTTGAGCTGCGTGAAGCGCTCGACGAAAATAATGAAAAGCTGGGAAGCGGCAAGGTTCAAGTAAAAGTTCAAGATAAAATTGAAGAGGAGATGGGAGATTTGCTTTTCGCGGCCGTAAATGTGGCACGCTTCGCTGGTGTTGATCCGGAAGTAGCGCTGAAGCGCGCGAATCGGAAATTTCTGCGGCGATTTCAGTGGATGGAACAAAGAGCGGAAGAGAAAAAAGGTCGGCTCGCCGACGTTCCGCGCGGCGACATGGAAGAACTATGGAACCAGTCGAAAGCTCACGCGTAGCGCGCACGCCGATCACGGTCCGGCATTGCGCGTCGCTTGCCGAGTATGAAGAATGTGTGCGGCTCCAGCTCATCACCTGGGGCGAAGATCTGGTGGTGCCATCGGGATTGTTCGTTGTCGCGCGCGAAACCGGCGGCCAAACGCTGGGCGCTTTCGCCGGAGAGCAAATGGTCGGATTCACGCTTGGCCTGGCGGGAATTCACGATGGCCGGCCGATCATTCATTCGCACATGACCGCCGTGCTCGCCGATTTCCGCGACCGTGGCGTCGGCCGCATGCTGAAACTCGCGCAGCGGAACGACGCGCTCGCCCGGGGGATTCATCTAGTCGAGTGGACGTTCGATCCGTTGGAACTCAAGAATGCGCACTTCAACATCAACCGCCTGGGCGCCGTCGTGAAGCGGTTCATTCCGAACTGTTATGGCATCACGCAGAGCCCACTGCATGCAGGATTGCCAACCGACCGGCTGGTGGCCGAGTGGTATTTGGATTCGGCGCGCGTCGAAAGCTTTCTGCGGGGCGAGGCGCCGCGGCCCGACAGTGCCGCTGTGCGAATTACGATTCCCTCGGACATCAGTGAGCGAAAGCAGCGGGATGCTGTGGCGGGCGCGCGTATTCAGACCGCAATGCGTGAGCAATTCCTTGAGAAGATGGCGAAGGGCTACATCGTGACCGGACTCGAGATTGGACCTTCGGAAGCAGCCTACATTTTGGAAGATCGGGAAAGCGTTGCGGCGCAGATCGCAACGAAATAGACGTAAACTGAGGCGAAACGGATGCGCGTCGAAAAAGTCACCTTGCGTGAAATTCGCATGCCCATGGTCATGCGATTCGAAACGAGCTTTGGCACGACGACCGGGCGGCGCATTATGCTTGTCGAAGTTCAAGCCGACGGCGTGACCGGCTGGGGAGAATGCACCGCCGGCGAGGAACCATATTATTCTCCGGAAACGGTCGAGACGGCTTGGCTCATCCTGCGAGAGTTCCTGTGGCCGGAGATCCGGGGCAAGGAGTTTGGTTCCGCGCGGGATGTCTGGGCCATGTTTGGCCATACCCGCGGGCACAATATGGCCAAGGCTGCATTGGAATCGGCAGTCTGGGATGCGGAAGCAAAGCAGAAGGGGCTGCCCCTCTGGAAGCTCCTGGGCGGAGTGCGCGAGGAAATCTCCTCTGGTGTGTCGATCGGCATTCAGCCGACTTTGGACGATCTCATCGCAAAGGTGGAGAAGGAACTCGCCGCCGGATACCAGAGAATCAAAATCAAGATCAAGTCTGGCCAGGAGCTGAAGCCGGTCGAAGCTCTGCGCAAGCGCTGGCCGCATATCCGGCTGATGGTGGACGCCAATTCCGCGTACACACTCGAAGACACGGCGCTACTTAAGCAGCTTGATCCATTTGGGTTGATGATGATCGAACAACCGCTCGGATGGGACGACATCTATAGCCACGCGAAACTTCAAAAACAACTTGAGACTCCCATTTGCCTTGACGAATGCATTCACAAGTACAGCCATGCGGTCGCCGCCATCGAATTGGGAGCCTGCAAGATCATCAACATGAAAATGGGCCGCGTCGGCGGACAATCGCAAGTGCGCCGAATTCATGATTTATGCCAGAAGAGCGGAATCCCGGTCTGGTGCGGCGGAATGCTCGAATCCGGAATCGGCCGGGCGCAGAATATCGCTCTTTCCACACTCGAGAATTTCACTTTGCCGGGCGATGTATCAGCCAGCAAGCGCTACTGGGCGGAAGACATCATCGAGCCGGAAGTCGAAGTAACTCCCAAGGGAACGATTAAAGTCCCGTCGGGGCCGGGCATCGGCTATCAAGTAAAACTTGAACGCATCGAAAAACTGGCCGTTCGGCGCGAGATTATGGTTTAGTCAGGTGCAACGTCTTCGCCATCCGGTCGTTTTCTACTCCTTCATCCTGCTGATGGTTCTGGGCTGGTCATTCAATTTCGTTATCGGCAAGATCACTCTGCGTCACATCGATCCTTATACATTGACGTCCTTCCGCATCATTCTCTCCGGCCTCGCCATGCTGCCGATTTACTTCGCGATGCCGCCGCGCTCGCATTTTGATCGCAAGGATATCTGGAACTTTATCGTCCTCGGTCTTTTCGGAGTCGTGATCAATCGTGGTTTGTTCACTGTGGGACTCGATTATACGACCGCGGGCCATTCGGCGCTGATCGTTGCGGCTGGCCCAATCTTGATCCTGCTGCTGGCGCGGATGCACGGACTCGAAGGAACCACGTGGTTGAAGATCCTGGGAATGGCGCTTTGTCTTGCAGGAGTCATAGTGCTCGTGGGAGGTGACGCGATTCACCTTCAGAGTGACACATGGGTCGGAGATTTGATCACGCTTGGCGGAACGATTGGGTTCTCGGTATATACGGTCCTGGCGAAGAAAGTGGCGCGCCAGTACGATACGATTTCGATGAACACGTTCTGCAACCTGGCCGGTGCAATTCTGCTGCTGCCGATGGGGCTGCGCGACGCGTCACGGCTTCGCTGGTCCTCCGTGGGGTGGGTGGGCTGGACCGGTCTGGCATATATGGTTTTGATTTCATCGGTTGCCGCCTATTTGATATTTTTTTGGGCGCTGCGGCACGTCCCGGCTTCGCGGTTGGCGATGTTTACATACGTTGAGCCGCCCTTGGCCACGCTGCTGGGCGTGATTTTGCTCGGCGAGAAACTGACAAGCATGCTGATCGTCGGCGGCGGCCTGATTCTTGCGGGGGTTTATCTGGCAGAGTTCGCCGTCGGTGGTGGAGTGGAAGCGCCTGCGGATACGGCCGGCGCTTAGCCATGCAAAGGCTTGTGCTACACTTCCCGCCAGCACAATTGCTAGGAGCAAAGCAAGTGGCTGTCCCCAAATTTCAAGGCGAAGCATGATGGATGCGAAGCGAATCGCCGTGATTCCGGGCGACGGAATCGGCGCTGAAGTAACGCCGGAAGCCGTGAAGGCGCTCGACGCAGTGTGCTCGGCCGCGGGCAAGAAATTGGTGTTCACGCAATTCGATTGGGGCGCCGATCGATTTCTGCGCGACGGAACGACTCTGCCCGCCGATGCGCCGCAAATGCTCCAGCGCGATTTCGACGCCATTCTTTTTGGCGCGATGGGAGATCCGCGTGTTCCCTCGAATCAGCACGCGGCGGATATCTTGCTCGGCCTGCGCTTCAAGCTGGATTTGTACGTCAATGCGCGGCCGTGCGTTCTCTTCGATAAGCGGCTGACTCCGCTGCGCGACCGGACCGAGCGCGACATCAATTTCATTGTGTTCCGGGAGAATACAGAAGGCGCCTACGCGGGCGTCGGCGGAAATTTCAAGCGCGGGACCCCGGACGAAGTAGCTGTTCAGGAAGACATCAACACACGCAAGGGAGTCGAACGCATCATCCGCTACGCATTCGAATATGCGCGGCGAAAGGGTCTAAAGCGCGTTTGCATGAGTGATAAATCAAACGCCATGACCTACGGCCACGGCCTCTGGCGCCGCGTCTGGGCGGAAGTGCGCGAGGAATTTGCGGAGATCGATTCGCGCCACCTATACTTCGACACTTTGACGATGGAGATGGTGCGCGATCCTTCGCAATTCGACGTCATCGTGACCTGCAATATGTTCGGCGACATAGCCAGCGACCTGGGCTCGCAGCTTTCCGGTGGACTCGGACTCGCGCCTTCAGGGAACATTCATCCTGGACGGGTTTCCCTATTCGAGCCTGTGCACGGTTCCGCGCCGAATATCGTCGGCAAGAACATCGCGAATCCATTGGGTTCAGCGCTGACTGCGGCGATGATGCTCGAATACCTTGGATGGACGCGCGAGGCGAAAGCGATTGACGATGCAGTGCGAGCGGCGGTCCGCGAAGGAAAGACGACACCCGATTTGGGCGGCTCGATGGGCACCCGCGCGGTAGGTGACTGGCTGGCCGAACGGATTTCAAAACATGGCCTCGCTGGCGCGGGCGCCTAAGAAGAGGAGTAGTCGTAATCCGGTTGGCGCCGCTTCATCCCGGACACCAATAGCATTCCCAGCAAAAACCCTCCCACGTGGGCCCACCACGCGACTCCGCCAGATGCGGCGCTTCCCAGCGAACTGATTCCGCTGAGAAACTGAATGAGGAACCACAATCCAATAAACAGGACTGCTGGCAGGCGCGCGAAAAACCACCAAATAAACAATGTGACGAGCGTGAGGATTTTCGAGGAAGGGAAGAAGACAACATAGGCGCCGAGAACGCCGGCAATAGCTCCGCTGGCCCCCAGCGAAGGGATGGTCGAACCCAAACTGAATAATGTCTGCGCCACGCCTGCGCCCAGGCCGCACAACATATAGAATCCAAGATATGGCAAATGTCCGAGGCGGTCTTCCACGTTTCCGCCGAAAAGCCACAGGAACCACATGTTTCCGAGTATGTGGAGCCATCCGGCATGAAGGAACATGGACGTGAAGAAGGGAGCGAAAGCCCGCATCAGCGTGAAATGGGACCCGGAGAGAGCGAGCTGCACCCGTGCCGGAACCAGCGCATAAGTCATGATGAAAGGTTCCAGCGCACGCTCCGGGAGCGAAATCTGATAGAAGAAGACAAGAAAATTGACGAGGATGATCGCCAGCGTCACCGCCGGGAATGTCGCGCACGTTCGCAGATTCTTCAGTGGAATCATGGAATCCTGGCCCTATGTACGCTCAAACCGCTTCAACTGTTCATGCGAAAAGGCTGGCGCGGATCGCCGACCGAGTCTCATTAGATTCCGAATTTCACGTAAAGATTTAATTCCGCCCCGAGCGCCGGCCGTGGTGCAATTCAATGCCGCTGCGGCGCAGCTGAACTCCAGGATTTCATTAACAGGCCAGCCGCGCAAGATTCCGTAAACGATTCCGGCATGGAAAACGTCCCCGGCTCCAGTCGTGTCGACCGCTTGAATCTTGAACCCTCGACAGTAGTGGAAGTACGTCCCGTCCCACGCGACCACTCCAAGAGCGCCGAGAGTCGCGCCGACGAGCTTGCAGCCGAATCGTTTGGAAATAGCGGGAAGCGATTCAAGTAAGTTCGAGTCTTTCATGAGGCGAGCCGGAAACTTCTCGGAAGTAAAGACGTAGTCCGCATAGTGAAGTAATCCTTTAACTCCCGGATGGGGGTTATCCAAGTCAACTACGACGGGAATCGACGATGGCCTCGCCCATTTTGCAGCCTGTGTGGCTGCTTCGGTATCGTGGCCGTCCACGAGCAGAACACGCGATCTCGATACCCATTCGCGGCGAAGATGGCGGGGAAGAAGAGTGAGGCGATGATCGCGTTGCCATAGGACCGTACGTTCTCCAGTCGAGCGATCAATAAGGATGAAGGAGCGCTGGCTCGGGCAATCATGGATTTCAATCCAATGAGCTTCGATTTTTCGCTCGCGGAAATCGTGTCGTTGGAGTTTTGCGAGAACGTCGTCGCCAACGGTACCTGCGTAACGAGTGGAGAGTCCCCAACGCCGGCAAGCGGCGAGCGCTGTGGCAACCTGGCCTCCCAGATGGACACGCGCAGATATTAGTTCAAGTTTCGAATCGAATTCGGGGAAATGAGGCAGCTCGATTATCGTCTCGGTGGCGTTCAGTCCCACGCCAGCCACGTCTACCATCGCAACGCGGTGTTTGCTCGAATACATAAGGAATCACTTTAACGAAGAGATTGCCGGATGGAAAGCGAGACTCGATCCTCGAGAGAAAGCAAAAATAAAAATCCTAAGCAATGATAGAATTCATCTCGTCAATCATCTGGATCAATTGCGCGATTGCTGCGGCTGTGATAAAAAGTTTTGTTTTGCTGCGTGCGGCCGAAGTTCGCTGATGCGCGCTCAAAAAGGGTCGGCGCGCCGACACGCCCATGCCACTCCATGAATCGGAAGCGATTATTCTGCATTCGTATCCGCTCGGAGAAGCTGATCGTCTCATCAGTTTTCTCAGTCGCACGATGGGCCGGGTTCGCGGCGTCGCGGCGGGTGCGCGAAGACCCAAGAGCCGCTTTGGCTCGACGCTCGAACTTATGTCCTACGTGCGCATCTGGTTCTTCGAGCGCGAGACGCGCGATCTGACAAGAATCAATCAGTGCGAACTGATCGAATCATTCGTCGACGCGTTCAAGGATTACGAAGCAAGCGTGGCATTGACGCTGCTGGCAGAGATCACGGAGACGGTCCTGCCGGATCGAGAGCCGTCTGATCCGTCGTTCCGGCTGCTGTTGCTTTCGGCGCAGATGATTAAGCGCAGGCGGGAAGTCGAATTGCCGTTGGCGTATTTCGCACTGTGGACCGTGCGGTTGGCCGGTTGGCTCGGTTCATTCGAGCAGTGTGCGCGCTGCGGCAGGGAATTGGCGGGCGCAGCGGCGTACGCGAGCGCTGGCGCGTCGGGCATTTTTTGCGCGAATTGCCGCGGGATCGGAATGAAGGCCATATCTCCCGCGGCGATGAGTGCAGCCCGCAATATGCTAGGCGAACGGCTCGATGGAATTATTACGGACGCCTTTGCCCGGCCGGTTTTGCGAGAACTATCGAATTACTTGCTCGATTTGATCGAGCACCAGGCCGAACGAAAACTGATTTCGCGCGAAATGCTGGAGAGCAATTCCTGATGACTGCAAAGTTGGCAACGAAAACGAACCTGACGAAGACGAAGAAGTTCAGCGCGAAACTGCATAAGCCCGTAGGTCCGACCTTTCAGGACTTAATCTTCGCCCTCGAAACGTATTGGGCGCGGCGCGGCTGCATTATCCAGCAGCCCTATGATGTGGAAGTTGGCGCGGGGACAATGCACCCGGAGACTTTTTTCCGTGTACTTGGGCCCCAACCATATCGCGTCGCGTACATTCAGCCGAGCAGGCGCCCGGCCGATGGGAGATACGGCGAAAATCCGAATCGTCTTTATAAGCACACGCAACTTCAAGTGATACTTAAACCGCCTCCTGCGGACGTTCAGGACATCTATCTGGATAGCCTGCGCGCGATTGGTATTGACCTAAAGCATCACGACATCCGCTTCGAGGAAGACAATTGGGAATCGCCGACGCTCGGCGCTTGGGGCGTTGGCTGGCAAGTCCTTCTCGATGGACTTGAGATCACGCAGTTCACTTACTTTCAGCAGTCGGGCGGCATGGATCTCGATCCCGTATCGTGTGAATTGACGTACGGCCTGGAGCGCATCGCTGCGTTTCTGCAAAATGTCGATAGCGTATTCCATCTTCGGTGGTCAGACAACGTGAGCTACGGCGAAATCCGCCTGGCCGAAGAGGAGCAGTGCTCGACATATAGTTTTGAACTGGCCGACCCCGGGCGCACGCGCGAACTATTCGAGCTATATGAGCGGGAAGCAAAGTCAATCCTGAGCCACCATGACGGAACCGGCGAAACGGAGAAGAAGCGGCCTGCAGCGATTCTGGCTGCATACGACCTGTGCCTGAAGTGTTCGCATCTCTTTAATATTCTCGATGCGCGAGGCGCCATCTCCACCACTGAACGCGCAGCCCTGATTGCAAGGGTGCGCTCCCTCACTTGCAGGGTCGCGAGAGAACATTGCATTGCGAATGGATGGAGCGATGCGGCGACGTCAGGTGGCGAGACGAAAGAAGCCACGCACGTGCAGGAGCGGAAATGAAGGGACGCGGCGAATTCCTATTTGAAGTAGGCTGCGAAGAAATTCCCGCAGGATTGCTGGCGCGCACAGCGGAAAATCTTCAACAGCTACTTGAGAAATATTTTGCGATCGCTGGAATTTCAACGAGCCCGTTGCATGTATACGCGGCGGCGCGGCGGATTGCAATCGCTTCTGACGCAGTCCTCCTCCAGCAAGCGGATGAAGTAAAAGAAATTCTTGGTCCGCCCAAGTCGGTGGCTCTCGACAATGTCGGCCAGCCGACACGCGCGATGCAGAGTTTTTCGGAGAAGCAGGGAATTGCGATTCCCGAGCTTTATTTCACAACCACGCCTCGCGGCGAATATCTCGCCGCAAAGCAAGTGATCCGCGGGCGCGCGTCCAGGGAAATTCTTTCTGAAGTCCTGCCGCGCGCATTGAATGAGTTGCCCTTTCCACGTGCTATGTATTGGACCGGAAGCAAGGGCGCAAAATTCATTCGGCCGGTTCGGTGGATCGTCGCGCTTCTCGATGGCAAGGTTATCTCGCTGGCATACGCCGGAGTTGTGGCTGGCAAGACCACCGAAGGCCACCGATTCCTGGGCAAATCAAGGATTCAGGTAAACGGACCGAAAGATTACATTCAAAAGCTTCGGCGAAATTACGTACTGGTTGATCCCGCGGAACGACGAAGGAAAATCGAGCATGAGATTCGCGTGCTGGCTTCTAAAAACAAATGGAGGGTGCATCCAGACGCGGCGCTGTCCGAGCTTGTAACCTATCTCAATGAGTATCCGTCGGTCATTGCGGGCGATTTCGATCCTGCGTATCGAGAGCTCCCTCCGGAGATTTTAATCACCGTGATGCGCGACCATCAAAAGTATTTCGCGATTGAGAATCGCAGCGGAGAACTCGAGCCGCATTTTCTTGCCGTGATCAATCTCGATCGCGACCGCGCGGGCCTCGTGCGCGCCGGCCACGAACGAGTATTGCGTGCGCGTTTAGCGGATGCCCAGTTTTTCTGGAACGCGGATCAAAAACGTCGGCTCGCCGACTATTCTGCGAAACTGGCACACATCACCTTCGAATCGCGGCTTGGCAGTTACCTCGATAAGACGCAGCGCGTCAGGGATCTTTCACGGTGGGTCGCGGGGCATTGGTTCGATTCCGGAATTCATGGCGCCGATGTGCCGGCTGCGGATCGCGCGGCGGAATTGGCAAAGTGCGATCTTGCGACAGAGATGGTTCGCGAGTTCACCGAGCTGCAGGGAATTGTCGGAGGTCTTTACGCGCGGGCGCAAGGAGAAGATGAGGAAGTTGCCTGGGCGATCTACGATCACTACAAGCCCGCGGGTGGCGATGATTTGATTCCGAGAAATTTGACCGGCTGTGCCGTGTCCATCGCCGACAAACTGGATTCGCTCGTCGCGTGCTTCGCCGTGGGAATCATTCCTTCTGGTTCGAGCGATCCATTCGGATTGCGCCGGGCCGCTGCCGGGATAGTTCAAATTTTACTTGAACTGAAGTTACCATTGTCGATTTCCGCGGCGATCTCCGCGGCGTCAAAGGGTCTGGCGACGCACAAACCAAAGATAGGCGTTGCAGCAGAGACGGAAGCAAAAGTTCTGGATTTCATCCTCGATCGCGCGAAATACCTCCTGCGCGAAAAGCAACTCTTCGCATATGACGAAGTGAATGCCGCCATGGCGGCGGGCGCGGATGATTTGGTGGACGTGCGAAATCGCATCGTCGCATTGAAGGCGATTCGGAACTCGGAGAATTTCGCGCCACTAGCGATCGCATTCAAGCGCATTCGAAAAATCCTGGAGAAGGCCGGGCCAGCGGGCGAGAAAATGGACGGCGTGAAGGATGGCTTGTTTCAAGAGGAGGCGGAGCGGCAACTTTATCGTGAAGCGCAGGTCCTCGGAGAGCGGGCGGCGAGTTTCAAGCGCGCGGGAAAATATAAAGAAGCACTTGAGGCGATTTCTGATCTCCGCCCTGCCGTTGACCGCTTCTTCGAGGATGTTCTCGTGATGGCAGAGGATCAAGCATTGCGGAAAAATCGGTTTGCGTTGCTGGCCGGACTCCTCAAAGAATTTTCCACGATTGCCGATTTTGCCGAAATGGTTGCGGAATAAAATAACCGGCGTAGCAATTCAGCGCGTCGCTCGATACTGTCGGCGCGCCGACAAGTGCAACGCAATGACGTGTAGCCCGCAGACACCGGGCAGAGATGAGGGCCAGTGAAATACGTTTATTTTTTCGGGGCAAAAAAAGCGGAAGGCAACGGCGAGATGAAAGAAATTCTCGGGGGCAAAGGTGCGGGCCTCGCGGAGATGACGCGTATCGGTTTGCCCGTTCCCGCGGGATTTACGATTTCCACGGCTACATGCGATTACTTTTTTAAGCATGGGCGCAAGCATCCCAAGGAATTATCGGCACAGGTGAAGGCAAACCTCGCGCGGTTGGAGAGAACGACAGGGAAAAAATTAGGCGACGCGAAGGATCCGCTGCTGGTGAGCGTTCGCTCCGGTTCAGCGCGGTCCATGCCAGGAATGATGGAAACGATTCTGAACCTGGGGTTGAACTCCCGTTCGGTTGAGGGTCTCGCGAAGATGACCGGAAATCCGCGATTCGCATACGACGCCTTCCGGCGATTTGTGCAGATGTATTCGTCCGTCGTCATCGGGTTGCCCAAAGATGATTTAGAGGTGAAGTTGCGTGAATTAAAGCAACGCTTGAAGGTAAAGGACGATACGCAGGTCTCGGCCGAGGGTTGGAAAGAACTCGTAGCCTCTTATAAGGAATATTTCAAGGAGAAAACCGGCAAGGAGTTTCCTGAGGATCCGCAAGAGCAGCTCTGGGGTGCGATTGACGCAGTTTTCGAATCGTGGGTGGGCGAAAAGGCCGTGACGTACCGGAGAGTCGAAAAAATCACGGGCCTGCTCGGCACTGCCGTCAACGTGGTTCAGATGGTCTTCGGCAATAGCGGCGACAATTCCGGAACAGGCGTTTGTTTCACGCGCGATCCTTCCACTGGCGAGAAGGATTTCTTCGGCGACTTCCTGATCAACGCACAGGGCGAGGATGTCGTGGCCGGAATCCGCACGCCACTGCACTTGAGCGAAATGGCCAAGCTTATGCCGAAGGTTTACAAACAGCTCGAACAGGTTCGGCAAACACTCGAACGCCATTATCGTGACATGCAGGATCTTGAGTTTACAGTCGAAGACGGCAAGCTATATATGTTGCAAACGCGAACGGGGAAGCGCTCTCCGGCGGCGACTTTCCGCATCGCCATGGACATGGCGAACGAAGGCTTGATCTCCCGCGAGGAAGCGCTTCAACGCATCCAGCCGGAAGATATCGAACGCCTCTTTTACCCTGTGATCGCGCCCAGTGCCGCGAAAGAGGACCTCGCCAAACGCAAAATGGCCACTGGCGTGAACGCGGTTCCTGGTGCGGCGGGAGGGAAAGCGGTTTTCACCGCGCATGAAGCCGAAGAGTGGGCCGCGCGCGGCGAAAAGGTAATTTTGGTGCGCCGCGAAACGAGTCCGGAAGATGTGGGCGGTATGAACGCCGCGCAAGGAATTCTGACCGCAACGGGAGGGAAGACGAGTCACGCGGCCGTAGTGGCCAGAGGCTGGGGCAAATGCTGCGTCGTGGGATGCGAAGCTCTCGATATCGATTACGCCAAGAAGCAGATGCGCGTGAACGGTCGCGTTGTTTCGCAGGGCGATTGGCTCACGATTGACGGTAATGAAGGCATCGTCTACGAAGGTCAAATCCCGCTGGCGCGCCCCGAGTCCCCGAAAGCATACGCGGTGGTGATGAGTTGGGCGGACGCCGTCCGCAAGCTTGGCGTGCGCACAAACGCAGACACGCCGTCGGACGCTCGCCGCGCCCGTGAGATGGGCGCCGAAGGAATTGGATTGTGCCGCACGGAACATATGTTCTTCAAGGATTTCGAGCAACCGGAGAAGAGCATCGACCGCCAGTTGGCGATCCAGGAGATGATCATTGCCGACACGAAGGAAGCGCGGCAAAGGGCTCTTGATAAACTACTGCCATTCCAGCGCCGCGACTTTATTGGAATTTTTGAAGCGATGGACGGGCTTCCCGTAACCATCCGGTTGATCGACCCGCCGCTGCACGAGTTTGTCCCGCACGAGCGCGCCAAGCAGGAAGAGTTGGCCAAGAAAATTGGCGTCCCAGTCGAGACCGTGGTACGCCGCGTGGCTCAGCTCCACGAATCGAATCCCATGCTCGGGCACCGCGGGTGCCGTTTGTGCATCACGTATCCCGAAATCCTGGAAATGCAGGTGAAGGCAATCATCGAAGCAGCGATTGAATGCCAGAAAAAGGGAATTAAAGTATTTCCTGAGATCATGCATCCGCTCACCATGGATCGGAAAGAACTGAAGATTTTGGAAGTCGAGACAAGACAAGTCGCGGATGCCCTTATCAAGAAACATAAAGTAAAGCTTCACTATCTTGTAGGAACGATGATCGAGCTGCCCCGAGCGGCACTGCTTGCGGATCAGATCGCCGAAGTGGCCGAGTTTTTCTCCTTCGGCACGAACGACCTCACGCAAACCACCATGGGGCTTTCCCGCGACGATGCCGGCCGGTTCTTGCCGGAATATGTTGACGAAAAGAAGGCGGCCATTTTCGCGGCAGACCCATTCCAAACGCTCGACCAGGCTGGCGTTGGCATGCTGATTAAATGGGCCATCGAGCGGGGACGGGAGACGCGGCGGAAATTGAAAGTCGGGATCTGCGGTGAGCACGGCGGCGACGCTCCGAGCGTCAAGTTCTGCCATAAAGTCGGAATGAATTATGTAAGCGCTTCGCCGTTCCGCGTGCCCATCTCCCGCTTGGCTGCTGCACAAGTCGTGATCGAAGAAAAGGCCGCAAAGAAAAGCGGTAAACACAAGCGAGCGCGCGCCTGATGAGCCTGCGGCCGTTTGTCATCGGCATCTGCGGGGGGACCGGTTCGGGCAAGACGACGATCACGAACCGGCTTTCCCAGGCGCTTTCCGGCAGCGGCGTCCTTGTCCTTCAGCAGGATCACTACTATCGAGATCTTCACCACCTGACACCCGAAGAGCGTTCACAGCAAAATTTCGATCACCCGAATGCAATCGACACGCAGCTTTTTATCGCTCACGTCCGGCAATTGCGCGAAGGGCGACCCATCGACCGGCCCGTCTACGATTTCACTCAGCATCGGAGGCTTTCGGAAACAGTCCGCCTGGAATCCCGGCCGGCGATCCTGGTGGAAGGAATTTTGATTTTTGAGAACGAGGCGTTGCGGAATTTGATGGACCTCAAAATTTTCGTCGATACGGATGCGGATGTGAGATTGATTCGCCGGCTCGTCCGGGACATTCGAGATCGCGGAAGGACACTTGAATCCGTCGTGGAGCAGTATCAGAAGACGGTGCGGCCCATGCATCTCGAGTTCGTGGAGCCGAGCAAGCGCTACGCCGACGTGATTATTCCGGAGGGCGGGCATAACGACGTAGGCGTCGACCTCGTAATTCAAAAAGTGCGTTCGCTGATCGAGACATAATTTGCGGCCGTGTCCCACGGCAAGATTACGAAATGAGACTTACGTGGGCATCTTCAGGAAGAAATAAAGCCCTAGGAACGCAAAGATGGCGTCGGGCGCCCATCCAGCGAGCAGCGGCGGCAATTGCCCAATTGCGCCCATGGCTTCAAATAGCGCCGCCGTCGCCCAGTAAACGATTCCAATCCCCACCGCGAGCGCCAATCCTCCCGTCGCGCCCCGAGTCCCCACCAGGAACGCGAATGGAATTGCCACAAACATAATGATGGGCGTAATCAGAGGGAAGGCGAATTTCTTTTGCCATTCGACCGATAACCGCGACGTGTCGAAGCCTGCCTTTTGTAGGCTGCGAATGTAATTGCCGAGCTGCCACCAGTTCATTTGGTAGTACGGAAACACTTCCCGTTTGAAATATGTGGGCGGCTCGGAGATCTCCGAGAGCGAATCGACGCGAAAGGGACTGTAGGTCACGACGTTTGAATTGTTGAATTCCCGCACCCAGCCGCTTTCCAGTACCCACGTTTTGAGGCTCGGCTCCCATTTGGCCCGCTTCGCATAGACGCGGCGGCGCACCTGAAAACTGGTGGGATCGAGTTCGAAGACGTTCAATCCGCCGAACAGGTTATTGTCCGGATCGAAGAGCTGATAGTTATAAATGTTATTGTTCTCGCCGAAAATCCATTGGTGGGCCGGCTGGAAGTAAGTCTGCGCCGGACGGCCTTTGATCTGATCGTGAAGGGCGTCTTGCCGCTGGTTGGCATATGGAAGAAACGTATCATCGAGCAGGAACATGCATCCCATGAGCAGCAGCCCCGCGAGAATCAGAGGCAATGACAGGCGGAATAAACTCACGCCGGACGCCTTGAACGCCGTCACTTCGTTGTTCTTTGCGAGCAGGCCGAGCGTAACCAGCGTCGCCACAAGCGCCGCCAGCGGCAGGAGCTGGTAGACCATCATGGGCAACAAGTGAAAAAAGTAATTCGCGACGACGAAAATCCGGATGTGATTCCGCGCGATGTCGCCGAGGAGATCGAAGAGTGTGAATGCGTCGAACAAAATCATGAATCCCGCGAGCATCAGGATCAGCCAGTAGAAAAACGTGCGCAGGACGTAGAGGTCGATGATCAAGGGAAAGGCGCTGGTGTGGTAGCTCTTGGGGTGCGGCGTGGTGGATTCCATGGCAACGCGTCCATTGGGAACCGGCGCAGCGGTGGCCTCCACGCTGGCCCTGGCATTGGCGGGAGGGGAAACGACAGGTTGTTTGTGCGCGCCCCGGGGCCAAAGCCTCCTTACATGCTCGAGCCATCTTGCTTCGGGACGGATTTGCTCGATCCGGCGGAACAGAAAGAGAGCGACGAGAAACGTGGCAATGTTCGCGGTCCACACGCCGAAGAATGGCGACGCCGAACCTTGTTGCGCAAAATGCACGCCCGTGACGAACACGAGATAATAAGCGCAAATCAGCAGAATCGTCAGAATGAAGCCGCTGGCGCGCCCGCCACGGCGTGGACGCACCCCTACCGGAATTCCCAGCAAGGCAAACAGCAGACAGGCGCTCGGAAAAGCAAGGCGTTGCTGCAATTCGACGCGCGCCGCGCGCCAGCCGGCCCCGCTGACACCAAGCAGCTCGCGCAGGGATTGTTCCTTGACGGAAGATTTTCTCGGACTCTGCGATGCCGCCCCGGAAGCCTCCATGGGAAGGTCGGTTGCCTGCACGGCTGATGTCGAAAGATCATAGCGGTCGGGAGCATCCGGATTGTATTCGTGCGTGGAAACGTCGTCGAAGTGCAGTGTTAGCTTGCCCTGTTTGGGATCGGCGACTACAATGGCATCTTTCGCCAGGGTCACCTTCGAACCCGCTGAAGAATTTGACTCCGCCAAGAAAACGCCGCGCCAGCGCGTGCCGGAAGCGCTGACGTCCCGAACGTAAAGGATGTAGTGCGGGAAGCGCTCGTCGAAGACTCGTGGCTGGATGGCGAAGGATGCCTGAGAAGTGCGAAGCTGATTTTCGAGTGAGCGGAGCGTTTGGAGCGCAAGCGGGCAGAGCCATAGCGTGATGACGAAACTGATGATCGTCGCGGTGAGCGCAACGGCGCCGATTGGGACCAACAAACGGCGCAGGCTGATCCCGCTGGCGTTGAGCGCAACAATTTCGCTGTCGGCCGAAAGCCTCCCGAGGCCGATCAGCACGCCAACCAGCATCGACATCGGCAGCGTGAAAATCAGGACGGGCGGAAGCGAACATAGGAACAGCGTAATGGTTTCGCCCGCCGTCCCCGCGTGCTGGACGATCAAGCCCATCAGCTGCACGAGCTGCGGCACGAAAAAAACGAACGTAAAAACAGCTAACCCTAGGAAGGCGTGCGAGACAACTTCGCGACAGACATATCGATCGAGGATGCGCATCGGAGCGCAAGGTCATTCTAGCACGAGCGCATGGATCGTACCGGAGAGACGTTTCGCATGAGCCGTGTTCATCTCGTTCTCCTCTGGCACATGCACCAGCCGCTCTACCGCGACCCTACAACCAATCGATACGTTTTGCCGTGGACAAGGTTGCATGCCCTGAAAGACTACTGGGGCATGGCCCGTACGCTTGGCGAGTTTCCCGATTTCCACGCGACCTTCAACGTGGTGCCTTCCATGGCGGAGCAAATCGAGGAATACGCCAGCGGAGATTTCAACGATCCCTGGGTCGACGTGGCATTCAAGCCGGCCGCCGACCTCAATGTGGCGGAACAGCAGGAAATCCTTGACCGCGCGTTCCAGGTGAATCACGAAAATCTCATGAGCCGCTGGCCGCGGTTCGTGGAGTTGTTTCAGCGGACGCAAAAATTGGGCCACGAACGGGCCCTGGCGCAATTCAACGTCCGCGACTGGCGCGACCTGCAATTGCTTTCGCAGCTTGCCTGGATGGACGAAGAATATCTCGTTCGCGATCCTGTTGTGTCCGAACTCGCGCGGCGCGGCGAGAATTTTTCCGAGGACGACAAACAGAAGCTTCACGCCAAGCAAGAGGATCTGTTGCGCCAGGTCTTGCCTGTGCACCGAGAACTCGCGGAGCGCGGCCAAATCGAGATTTCCACGACGCCGTTTTACCATCCCATTCTCCCGCTCCTCTGCGATTCGCGCATCGCCCGAGTTGCCAACCCGCATTCGCCGGAACTGTCTCCGCCGTTTCGCTTCTCCGAGGATGCGTATGAACAATTGATTCGTGCCCGCCGCTATCACGAAAAATTATTTGGACGGGCGCCGGAAGGTTTGTGGCCCTCGGAAGGCTCGGTTTCCGACGAAGCTTTAGGCATCGCCGCCGAAATGGGATTCCGTTGGTTCGCCACGGACGAAGGAATTCTTGGCCGCACGCGAAATATCGGCTTCTGGCGCGACGGAGCGGGAGTCCCGGAAAACGCTCAAGAATTGTATTCACCCTGGAGATTCAGGCTCCGCGGAAAGGAAATCTACGGTTTTTTCCGCGATCATTATCTCTCGGACCTCGTCGGCTTCGTCTATTCACGCATGAATGCGCACGACGCAGCCGAGGATTTTCATCGTCGTCTGCGCGCGATTGGCGAGAGGACCACGGGTGAGAAGCCGGCGACGGTTTCCGTAATCCTCGACGGTGAAAACGCCTGGGAATATTATCCCGGGAACGGCCGGGAGTTTCTGCGGCAATTCTACCGGCGAATCGCCGAGGATCCGGAAATCCGCGCGCTCACGGCATCGGAAGCGATCGCCTCCGCGGGGGAAATCGGCACGCTCGAGGGCATATTCCCGGGCTCGTGGATCAACGCGAATTTCGACATCTGGATCGGAGCTTCCGAGGACATTCGCGCCTGGGAGCTTTTGCGCGATGCGCGTCAGACTTACGCCGAGGCGGAGGCGGCGAGCCGCATCGTCTCGCCAGACAGCGCGGTATCGCCGAATCTCGCCGCCGCGCCCAATCTTTCTGCGGCGTATGACTCGTTGCTTGCTGCCGAAGGAAGCGACTGGTGCTGGTGGTATGGCCCCGAGCACGGGTCGCAAAACGACCGCGAATTCGACGAGCTCTACCGCAAGCATTTGGCGCAGGTTTATACGGCGCTTGGACGCGAAGCGCCGCGCGCTCTGGCCGAGCCAATAAAGCAAATCGGCTTGCGAGCGCAGGGGACGCCGCCAACCGATTGGCTCCGCGTGGATATCGACGGGCGCGTAAGCTCCTATTTCGAATGGCTCGGCGCCGGGCAGTACAGCATGGGCCGGCGCGGCGCCGCGATGCACGGGCAAATCTATTTTGTCGGAGAGCTTTTTTACGGATTTAACGCCGAGTGGCTGTTCGTCCGCGTCGATCCCTTGCGCGAGTCATTCGAACAATTCTCCGATTGGGAGTTTCGGTTTCTTTTTCAGGCGGGATCTGAAGTCAAGCTCTCGCTGCGCCTCCGTGAAGGGAAGCTGGCGGAAATCAGCGCTGAGAAAGACGGAGTGAAAATCCTTATGGATCCCGGCAAAATCGTCGCTGCAGTCGGAAAAGTCATCGAGGCTGGCGTGGCCAAAGAACTTTTTTCACTTCGAGGACAGAATACTGTGCGCTTAAGCGTTTCCCTGTGGCGCGAAGGTTTGCCGGTCGAGCTGCTCCCGCCGGAGGGATCGATTGAACTGCGTCTCGGGGAAGAGAACTTCGCGTGGCCGGTCGAGCCGGCGTGAAGCCGGGCTCTTCGCGCAAGCGTGTCGCATCGGCATTGCAGCCCCGATGCTGTGCGGGCCAGAAGCTTTCATCTGTGAATCCGGCTGCCGACGCAGTAAATCATTGACAGAATTCAGGATGTCGGTATATTTCTTTGTACCCGCTGGTATTTGGGATAAAACCTCGGCCTTCCCGATGATACGTGCCTCCGCCTCTCGGCCGCGACGCTTGGTGTCGCCCAATTTCCGTCTCAACCCGGCTTTCATATTTGCGGGATTCAGCTTGCTGCTCTTAGCCATTGGAATAGCCCTGAGCGCGCCAACGGCGCATCACCGGCGGCCTCCGGCTGCGCAAAGCGGGAAGTCGCACGCCGCGCACGCCAGCTTTTCGGTTTCGTCGCCAAAGCGGCCCGGCGGCCAGTTGCAAAGCCTGCCCTGGGAGTTTGAGCCAAACGTCGGCCAGGCCGCGCCGCAGGCGAAGTTCATCGCGCGCGCGAACGACGCTTCGGTTTTCCTGACGCAAGATGGCCTGGCCGTCGCATGGACAAGTCCAGCTCGCAAGCCCAAGTCCGGGCACGCCTCTGGACACGTCGCGCCGTCGCGCGAGGCCGCGCTGCAAATGAATTTCGCCGGCGCGCAGAAGAGCGCGCAACTTACCGGCGAGCGTTTGCTTCCGGGAAAGACGAACTATTTGCTCGGCAACGATCCGCGCAAATGGCGCACGAATGTCCCGCACTATTCCGGCGTTCAATACCGTGGCATTTATCCGGGGATTGACGCTCAGTTTTATGGCAGCACGCAGGGGCTTGAATACGATCTGATCGTTCAGCCCGGCGGCGATCTGCAAAAGGCGCGATTGCGCCTCCGTGGCGCGGACGCGCTGCGCATGAATCGCGCCGGCGACGTCATCGTGCGGACCGGCAGCCGGCAAATCACCATGCGCCGTCCGCAGATTTATCAGCGGGATCGCGGACGCCGCATCGATGTCGCGGGCGGTTATCGGCTGAAAGATGGCACGATTGGTTTCGCGGTCGGGCGGCACCGCGCGGACCTTCCGCTCATCATCGACCCTACGATTTCCATCACCTACACGACATTCCTCGGCGGAGCTGGCGCCGACAAAGCAAATGGCGTCGCCGTCGATTCCACGGGAATTATTTATGTCGGCGGAACAACGACTGTGCCGACTTTTCCGGAAACGACGACATTCAGTATGGTGCCTGCGAGTGCGATTTCGAATCTGTTCGTCGCGAAAATCGATCCGACAGCGGGGACAAGCGGCCTCCTTTATCTCACATTTTTCGGCGGCTCCGGCAACGACCAGGGCGGAATGATCGCGTTGGATAACTCTGCAAGCCCGCCCAATCTCGCCATCCTCGGCTGGACCACCTCCAGCGATTTCCCCGTGACCCTCGCTTCGAACGTGCCTGGCGGCTTTCTAGACGGCTCCTCGGACATGACGGTCACGGATTTGAACGGCGCGGGCAACGCGTTCATCTATTCCGAGTATTATGGCGGCAGCGGATCGGAAGCCACGCAAGGCTATGCCGGCATCGCCACCGATTCCTCCGGCGACGTCTTCATAACTTCGGACACCACTTCCATCGACTTGTTCACTCTTCTTCCTCCAGTCACTGCGGGCTACCAACAAACATTCGTGAGCAGTGGAAATGATGGCTTTCTCACCGAGTTTCAGGTCGGAACAGGCGCCGTCCTCTACGGAACGTATTTCGGCATCAATGCCACAACTATTGGTAGCACCAGCATCGCGCTGGACTCAAGCAATAACGCCTATGTCGCCGGGTTCACATCCTCTCCAACGAGTTTCCCGCCAGCGACGAATCCGGCATTTCAGGCAAGCTACGGCGGCGGTAATTTCGACGCGTTCGTGATGCAGATCCCGACGACGAGCAGCAGTTCGCCTGTCTACGCCTCGATGTTTGGCGGCAATGGCTCAGACCAAGCTTTCGCCATCGCCCTCGACACTTCCTCCCCGCCCGACGCTTACATCACTGGTACGACGCAATCCTCAAATTTCATTCCGAGCTCTCCCAGCTCTCTGGCGACCAATGCATACCAGTCCTCGCTCAACGGCACGAGCAACGCCTTTCTCGCCGTGATCAGCCAAAGCGGTGGCGCGCCATCGCTCCAATACGAAACCTATCTCGGCGGATCGGGGACGGATTCTGGTCAGGGAATCGCCGTCTTCTCGTCGTCGCAGGTCTATGTCGTCGGAAAGACGACCTCCGCCGATTTCCCCGTCCTATGCGCCTTGCAGAGTTTCACCGGCGCGCAGGATGCATTTCTCGCCGAACTGAATCCGACGGCTACCGGCCTGTCGTCGTTCGTCTACGCCAGTTTCCTCGCCGGCAGCGCGGCCACGGAAGCGAATGCCGTCGCTGTAGATCCCACAACAGGAAATGCCATCATCGTCGGCGATACAACCTCAAGCGACTATCCGCTCGTGTCTGGCACGCCGCAAAATGGTATACAGCCGACCTGTACAAGCTGTGCATTGTTCACCGTAGAGCCCGATGCTTTTCTCACCACCGTGACCATTCCGAGCGGCCCTCCCTCCTGCGGCGCATACTCTGTCCCTGTCGGCGCGATAGGTTCCTTCGCCGTTGGCACTTCCTCGCCGCCTCTCAACGTCACGTTCACGAATGACGGCGCTGTCGGCTCGACGTTGAACATCACTGGGTTCACCGTTTCAGGCACGAACGCTATGGATTTCGTCGCCAGTGGTCCCAGCAGTGGCACGAGTTGCCTGGCCAACCCGCCGCTTGCGCAAGGAGCCAGTTGCGACTTCCAGGTTGTTTTCACTCCATTAACTGTTGGCGCAGAAACCGCCGAAGTGCAAATCTCCGACGACGGGGTCGGCAGCCCGCAAACATTGCAACTGACAGGCACAGGTGCATCTCCAGAAATCAGCCTGACCTCAAATTCCTTGAGCTTTCCGCCGACTCCGCAAGGCCAAACCGATCCGACTGCCATGACCGCCACTCTGACGAACATCGGAAGCGACAACTTGGCGATCACCAGCGCACAAATTTCCGGCAGCAACCTAACCGACTTCACATTTGTTCCTGCAAACACATGCAACACCACTGCTACGGCAATTCCGCCCGGCGGCGCCTGCACCGTCGCGATCACCTTCGCGCCGAATGAACTCAATCCGCCTCAATCGCTCAGTGCTCAGGACGTCATCACGGCGTTTGACAACACAAGCAATACCACCGAGACAGTCGCCATTTCACTTTCCGGGCAGGAAGTGGCCGCGGCCCCGGGTACGGTCTTCTCTCCCACTTCGCTCACTTTCACAAATGAAAACGTTGGGGTCGCCACCGGCTCTCAGCCCATCACGCTGACGAACAATGGCAACATAGCGCTTTTGATTTCCAGCATCACAATCACGGGCGCAAACACGGGCGATTTCTCTCAGACGAACAACTGCCCTGCGTCGCTCCCTGCCAGTCCCCCGGCGACTCCTCCCGCCAATTCGTGCACGATTAATGTAATTTTCAAGCCGACAGCAATCGGCCTTCGCACCGCCAGCGTCACCGTTACTGACAACGCCAGCGGTTCGCCTCAATCGATACCTTTATCCGGCACCGGAACCGCCCCCGGCGTGAATTTTTCGCTGCCGAACTTGACGTTTGGCGCGCAAGATGTCTCCACTTCGAGCATGCCACCTCTTACAGTGATGCTGTCGAATACCGGTAGCGGCCCGCTGACCATCAGCAGCATCGGCTTCACTGGCGCCAATCCCGGCGATTTCTCGCAAACGAATAATTGTCCCTCATCCTCGTCAACTCTTAATCAGGGCAGCGCCTGCACGATCTCGGTCACTTTTACGCCCACGGCAACCGGGTCTCGCTCGGCTGTACTGACCGTCACCGATGACGCCACCACATCGCCGCAAACCCTCCCCGTCAGCGGCACTGGCGCGCAGCCAACCTCTCTGTTCGTTCCCAACGGCCTGCAATTTCCCACTACCACCGTAGGCATCAAGGTCGCCGGCACTCCCGTTCAGGTGCAAAACACAGGTAATGGCCCGCTCGTCATCACCAATCTCACCTTCACAGGCGCGGACCCGGGCGACTTCTCAGCTACCGGCACTTGCGTTCCGTCAGGATCGAACGTCACCGTCGCCGCCGGAGGCAATTGCTCGCTCAATATGTCATTTCTGCCCACAAGCTCCGGAGCACGCACGGCCAATCTGGTGCTGACCGATAACGCGGCGAACAGCCCGCAGACGGACCTGCTCAACGGTTCGGCCCAGGATTACCAGTTGCAACCGATTTCCGGCGGTTCGACCACTGCGACCGTGGCCGCGGGAGAGTCCGCGACAATCAGCATGCAAGTGACGCCCTTCAACGGGTTCCAGGGCGCGGTGAATCTCACTTGCAGCGATCCGGCTCCTGCCAGCACCTGTGCCATCACCCCCTCGGTCAACGTTTCGGGAGGCTCACCGGCTCCGTTCACCGTGAACCTTACTACGATGGCTGGCAGCTTCGCGCCGTTGAGCGGCCCCTTCGGATCGCGGCCGCTCAGCCTGCGCCCTCTTCCGTTGTGGACGCTTTTGTTTTTGGCTCTTGCTTTGCTGGTTTTCCTGCTGACAACGAAGCCACGCAGGAAATACTTGCGGCCCTTGCTCGTGCTCAGCCTGCTGGGGCTGGCCTCGTGCGGAGGCGGCAGCGGTGGGGGAACTCAAACGCAAGCCACGCCGCCGGGAACATATACCGTTGTCCTTACAGGTACGATTACCGGCACTTCTCGTGCCGTCAACTTGACCCTCACGGTCACGCCTTAAGAAATCTCAGAAGAGCTTGATGGCCAAGTCGCGCGGGTTCCGGCCGACGGGGACGAGCGTGATCAGGGCATTCGTGCTCGTGCGAATGATTGCCAGGTCATCCGATCCGGCGTCAACGGCCAGCACCATGTCCCCGACTGGCGCGAATTCAAGCGCGCCGGGGCCCTGGCCTGTTGTTACAGGAGCGCCAATCTGCCGTGTGCTGATCTGCACCGGGATCACGTGAGATGCAGCCGAGTCGGATACGTAGAGCGACTCTCCATCTGGTGAGAGCAGCGCCTCCGTTGGAGCCGCGCCGAGCAACAGATAGTCGGAAACCTCGTTTGCCCATGTGTCCACGATGATCAATCCATGGGCATCCGGCGACGCGATATATAGCTCGCCGCTATCCTTCGCGAACGCAATGCTTCCGGTCGTGCCCCCAAGCTCCAAATTGGTGATCGCTGCGAATTTCTTTAAGTTCACGATGGAGATGCGGTCGCTGCTTCCCGACGATATGTAAGCCTTTGAACCGTCGGGCAGAATCCCAATTTGTTCGGGGTCGGGAACCACGCGAATGACGGCACGCGGTGCGAGCGTGGACGAATCGAGAAGCGAAATCGTCGAATCGCCGCGGTTCGTCACCACGACGATTTTGCCGTTGGGCGTCGCGCGCGCGATCCACGGACGCCGCCCCGCGCGTCCGCGCGCGACAATCTGCCGCGACGCGCAATCAATCGCCGCCACTGTGTCTGACCCGGAGGCAGCGACGTAAGCTCGCGTGCCATCCGGCGAAAAATCCAGCGCATAGGGAGCGGCGCCGACACGAATGCGCGAAACGATTTGGCCGGAGCGTGTGTCCAGAACCCACACATATCCCCCGGCAGTGCTGACTCCCCAGATTTCGTCGCGTTTCGGATTCGCGCGAATTCCGCTCGGCGACGGTCCCACCGGTATTGTCGTGACGGGTTTCAGGTTTACAAGGTCAACCACCGTGAGCGTCCCATCCGCCGTGTTCGCCACGTACGCGTATAAATGCAAGCCGGGCCGGAGAATCGACGGCCGATGCTCGCGCGCGATCTGAATCGCCGTGATTCCCAGTAGGATGACGAGGATGAAAATAAGCCGCACGTTCCAGCGGGGGCGGCGGCCGCGCGGTTGGCCCGGAACAAGTGAAGATGGCGGGGCAGTCACAGGATGTTAATTCAGCGTGCGATGAACCACGGACGCGATTTGCCGGATTTCACTCATCAATTGCTCGAGTTCTTCGGGAACGATGGACTGCATGCCATCGGAAAGCGCATTGTCAGGATCATGATGGACTTCCACAATCAAGCCATCGGCGCCCACGGCGACCGCGGCGCGCGAAAGCGGCAGGACTTTGTTGCGGCGGCCAGTGCCGTGGCTCGGATCCACCAGAATTGGCAAATGGCTGCGCGATTGCACGGCCGGGATCACGCTCAAATCCAGCGTGTTTCGCGTGTGGTCGGAAAATGTGCGCACGCCGCGTTCGCACAACACAAGTTGGTAATTGCCTTCCGACAGGATGTATTCGGCGGCCATCAAAAACTCGTCCAGCGTCGCCGACAATCCGCGCTTGAGGAGCACGGGCTTCGAAGCCTTTCCCGCTCGCTTGAGCAAAGAAAAGTTCTGCATGTTGCGCGCGCCGATTTGAATCACGTCGGCGTATTCTTCCACCAGATCCAGGCTCTCGTTGTCCACCGCTTCCGTGACGATCCCCAGGCCAAATCGCTCGCGCACTTCCGCCAGTATTTTCAGTCCCGGCTCGCCAAGCCCCTGGAAGCTATACGGGGAAGTGCGAGGTTTGTACGCGCCCCCGCGAAAAAGATGCGCGCCGGCGTTCTTCACGCTGGCGGCAATAGCCATTGCCTGTTCGCGGCTCTCGATTGCGCATGGGCCGGCGATGACCGCCAGCGCCGGACCGCCGATGCAAACTTCGCCGGCCGGAGTTGGCACGCGGACGACCGTGTTCTCTTCTTTCGCGTCGCGGCTAACCAGCTTATACGGCTTGCTGACCGGTATGCATTCCACCACCCCGGACATCGCTTCGAGCGACCCGATATCGATCGCCCCCGAGTTGCCCGTGATGCCTATCGCCGTCCGGTTCGACCCCGGAATCGGGTGCGCGCGCATTCCGAGAGATTCAATTCGCCGGCAGACGGCTTGGACCTGTTCCTCGGTCGCGTGAGATTGCATTACAACGAGCATCGAAACGATCCCCCTGGGATGGCCGAATAATTCCCTCTTCTCACTGCCGCGCAACAGGCGGATGCCGCAAGAGTAAGCGAAACTAAGAGTGTACTGCAACGAACCGTGGGGCCGCAATCGACGCGGCCGCTCGGTAGCTCGGTCAGTTTGAATTTTCTTGATCGTGACACAAGTAGGCAAAATTCAAACTGACACACTGCCAGCCGCGCCTCCCGCAAATCGCCAGTCTCGCACGCACTCATTCGTTCACCTTGCTGGCCGTCTCGGCGAGCATTTCGGACGTAATGCGCCGGGACTCGCTGAGGATCGCGCGGAAAATTGTCGTGAGGGCGCCCTCATCCAGAGGCCCAGGATTGCATCGTTGGACTTGCCGCAAAATGCTTTCCTCTCGCGCTTCGTCGCGGGCCGGCAGCCCGGCAGCCTTTTTCAGTTGGCCGAGTTGAATCGACATTTGGGCCCTGCGGTTAAGCAGCCGCACGAGCTCGCGGTCGAGTTCGTCGACTCGCCTTCGATGATCCCCGATGGTCATTTTCCTCTCCTTGCTAGGTTTGTCCGGCATTGTCCGCCAGGTCGTGCGCGACGGCATCACTGCCGCCATTTGGAGCAAAAAAAAGGCCGCAAACCCTTGGGGTCTGCGGCCAATCGCGGTGAACCGGTTTGCGCTTCCTGCTACATCCTGAAATCCCCTGAGCGCATGCGCTTCACCTCGGCCGCCAGCCCGTAAGGATAGCGGTAGGTGAAGGTATAATACGAATATCGCCACTGCGCCGTTCGCGTGTTCATTTTCAGGGTCTCAGTATACGCAGCCGCTTCCGCCGGGTCAATCCATTTTGGTCTTCGTTGCGGAACGCCAACTCGCCGCAAACTCACTTCGCGCCAATCAAATATTTGGTCACCGAGAAGATCCCGGGAACGCTGTTCGCCACGCGCGACATTGCCCGGGCCGGCGTGTTTTCGCGCTTCCAGATCGAGAGCTGGGCCCATAACGCGTTATCGTTTGCGGAAGGTGCGGCAATCCGCTAAAATAGGACATCACGCGAAATTCGTGAAGCGCCCAGAGGGAATGGAAGAGCCGCAACACAGTTCAAGCCAGGCGTACGTCCCCAGTGATGAATATCGTCCCGAACCTGTTGCTAAACCGTCTCCGCCTGCCTGGATGGACGGCAGCACGCGCATCGGAATCCACACCTCGATCGCGGGCGAGATCACCTCGGCGCTGGAAATCGCGAACGATTTGGGCGCAAACGCGCTTCAGATTTTTTCGGCAAGCCCTCGAATGTGGCGCCGGTCCGCGAGTGGCTCAAAGGCTGTCGATCCCTCCGCGCAACGCTTCCGCGCGCGCCGCGACGAACTGAAGCTCGGCCCGTTGGTCATCCACGACAACTATTTGATCAATCTCGCTTCGCCGGATCGCATTCTCCGCGTTCGTTCGATCCAGGCTTTTCATGAAGAAATCGTTCGCGCGATTGCCCTGGGCGCCGATTTTCTGGTCGCGCATCCCGGCAGCGCCAAGGGCGCGGCGATGAGCGACGCAATTTGGGCCATCGCCGACGGATTGAAGCAGGCCGCCCGCGGCGTGAAATTCGAAAATCTGCGCATATTGCTTGAGAACACGGCCGGGCAGGGAACTTCGGTCGGTTCGCGATTTGCGGAGATCAAGAGCATCATCGATCAGTGTCCGGATTTGCCGCTTGGGGTTTGCGTCGATACCGCGCACCTTTTCGCCGCAGGGCATGATTTGCGCAGCGTGGAAGGGCTCGACGCGGCGCTGGCCGAAATCGACAAAACGGTCAGCCTCGAGCGCGTCTTCGTCATCCACACGAATGATTCGAAATCCGCGCTCGGCTCTCGTCTGGATCGCCACGAACATATCGGAAAAGGCAAGATCGGCCGCGAAGCTTTTCGTCGCATCTTGAATCATCCGATGCTTGCGGGCCGCGCTTTCATTCTCGAAACTCCCATTGATCGTCCGGGCGATGATCGCAGAAACGTCGAGACGCTGTGGCGGCTCGTCGGCGTAACTCGGCGCCGCGTGGGAAGCGCCGTCGACGGTTTTCCGATTCGGAGGTCTGCTGCGAAAAGGAAAAGCGCTCTCCGCAACCGAAGAAAAAACGCGAAGAAATCCAAACGATCGAAGAGGTGATGGAGCCATTGGGCGAGTACGATCCACAGCGAATTGAAGCGAAGTGGCAAAAGATTTGGGCCGAGCAGGGCGCCTTTGACGCCGACTATGACCCTAGCCATGACCCCAAGCTTCCCAAGTATTACGTCCTGGAAATGCTGCCGTATCCGTCCGGCACGCTTCACATGGGCCACATGCGCAATTACACGATTGGCGATTCCGTGGCGCGCTACAAACGCATGCGGGGTTTCAATGTCCTTCATCCCATCGGATGGGATTCGTTCGGCCTGCCCGCCGAGAACGCGGCCATCAAGAACGGCATTCCGCCGCGCCAATGGACCAATTCGAACATCGCGCAAATGAAGGCCGTCTGTGAGCGATTCGGCTTCAGTTACGATTGGCGCCGCGAAATTTCCACCTGTGAGCCCGAGTACTATCATTGGAACCAGTGGTTCTTTCTTCGAATGCTCGAGCGCGGCTTGGCGTATCGCAAGCGCAGCAGGGTGAACTGGTGCCCGCAGTGCCAGACCGTCCTCGCGAATGAGCAGGTTGTCGACGGCTGCTGCTGGCGTCACGAGACCACGCAGGTTGAGGCCAAGGAAATCGAGCAGTGGTTCCTGCGAATCACCAAGTACTCCGACGAGCTCCTCGACGACATGGCTGGCCTCCAGCAAAGCTGGCCAGAGCGTGTTCTGGCCATGCAGCGCAACTGGATCGGGAAATCGCTCGGCGCGCGCGTCCGCTTTCCCGTGGCGAAAATGGAAGGCTCCGCGATCGAGGTCTTTACCACCCGCATTGACACGATTTACGGTGCGACGGCGGTTGTGCTTTCCCCCGGGCACCCTCTGCTGCCAAAGCTCTTTGAAGGCATTCAGGGGCGTGGCGCCGTGGAAGCACAGTGGAATCGCCTGCGGCAGAAAGTCGTGCGCGCTGCTGAGTTGGCCAAAGGCGAAAAGGAAGGCATCTTTACGGGCCGGTTTGCTGTGAACCCGTTTTCCGGAGAGATGCTTCCGATTTGGATCGCGAATTTCGTCCTCGCCGAGTATGGCACCGGCGCTGTGATGTGCGTGCCGGGGCATGACCAGCGCGATTTTGAGTTTGCCGAGAAGTATCGCCTGCCCGTGAAAATTGTCGTGCAGCCTCTCGATGGCCGGACGCTCAAGGCGGATATGCTTTCAGAAGCCTACTCCGCCTATGGCCGGTCCGTGGACTCGGGCCCCTATAGCGGAATGGAATCCGATAAGGCCATCGAAAAAATGACCACTGACGCGGAGGCGAAAGGCATTGGTCATGGCGAAACCACTTATCGCCTTAAGGACTGGGGCATCTCGCGCCAGCGTTACTGGGGCACGCCGATTCCTGTCGTATATTGCGAGAAGTGCGGCGTCGTTCCCGTTCCCGACGACCAATTGCCTGTGAAGCTCCCCGAAAATGTTGCGCTTACTGGGGAAGGCCAGTCGCCGCTCGCCGGCGCTCCGGAATTCGTGAATACGGTGTGCCCGAAATGCGGCGGCGCCGCAAAGCGCGAGACCGACACGATGGACACCTTCGTCGATTCCTCGTGGTATTTCTACCGCTACACCGACGCGCATAACAATTCCGCGCCCTTCGGCCGCGAAGAAGCTCGCTATTGGTTTCCCATTGACCAGTACATTGGCGGCATCGAGCACGCCATTTTACATCTCATCTATTCGCGCTTCTTTGCAAAAGTCATGCGCGACCTCGGACTGATTGAACATCGCGAGCCGATCCTGCGGCTCTTTTCTCAGGGCATGGTCCAAAAAGGCGGCCGCGCCATGTCCAAGTCCCACGGCAACGTTGTCGGCGCCGATGAAATGGCCCAAAAATACGGCTGCGACACGGCGCGCATGTACACCCTGTTTGCCGCGCCTCCGGAAAAAGACCTGGAATGGAGCGAGCAGGGAATTGAAGGCTGCGCGCGCTTCTTGAACAAAGTCTACCGGCTGGTGGAGCGCCACGCCGCTAAGCTGAAGGGCGTCGAGCCGGCGCGCCCGGAAACAATCAACGTCGCAAGTGCAAGCGTCAAGGAAAAAACGCTCCTGCGCAAGGCGCACCAGACCCTTAAGCGCGTGACGTCCGATTTCGAAGTTCGCTGGCATTTCAATTCTTCCGTCGCGCTCATCATGGAACTCGTCAACGAAATGCAGGCGCAGGAACCTCTCGACGAAGGCGTCAGCCCGGCCGTTCTCAAAAACGTCATCGACGTACTTGTGCTGATTCTCACGCCCATCGTGCCGCATCTCAGCGAAGAGCTTTGGGAGGTGCTTGGGCACTCAGGCGGAATCTCCCGCGTCTCCTGGCCGCCATATCACGAGGATTTGGCCAAAGAAGAGCAGTTTGAGGTTATTATTCAGATCAACGGGCGGCTGCGCGGCAAGATCCTCGTTGACGACGGCCTGAGCGAGGATGAGCTCCTTGATCGTGCTTTGACGGACCCGCGCATCGCGCCGCTATTGAGCGGCAGGCAAATCGCCAAGACAATTGTCGTGCCGAAAAAATTGGTGAGTCTCGTCGTGAGGTAGTTGATTCCGCGAATCGAGGATTCTCGAATGGCGAATGCGGCAGCGCTTCCGGAGCGGCAATCCGGAGCAATGAAAAAAGGGGAATCGGGCGTGAGCACACGCGGCGGTGTTGTCGTCCTCGATTTCGGCGGCCAGTACACGCAATTGATCGCCCGGCGGATTCGTGAGCAGGAAGTATTTTCCGCCATTCTTCCGTGCAACGCCTCCATCGATGAAATCAATCGTCTCGAACCCGCTGGCATCGTGCTCTCCGGCGGCCCCAGTTCCGTCTACGATGCCGGAGCGCCGGTGTGTGATGTCCAGGTCCTGCATCTGGGCGTGCCGGTTCTCGGAATCTGCTATGGGATGCAATGGATGGCGCGTGCCCTGGGCGGAAATGTCGTGAAAGCGGACCGCCGGGAATATGGTCCTGCCCGCCTCGACCGCGAAAAGGATTCCACGCTTTTCCGAGACGTCCCGGAGCATGTGAAGGTGTGGAATAGCCACGGCGACCACGTCGTGGGCTTGCCCGCAGGCTTCGAGACCATCGGCCGCACCGATAATGCGGTTGCCGCGATTGAAGATCCCGCGCGCCATCTCTATGGCGTCGAGTTTCACCCTGAAGTCCGGCACACCGAGCGCGGCACCGACATCCTCCGCAATTTTGTCTTCGGCGTTTGCCACGCCAGGAAGAACTGGAACCGCGCTTCCTTTATTTCCGAAACCGTGGAAGCGATTCGCAATCGCGTCGGCGACGCACACGCTCTGTGCGCTCTGAGCGGTGGAGTGGATTCCGCCGTCGCCGCCGTCTTGGTCCATCGGGCCATCGGCGACCGGCTGACGAACGTCTTCGTCGATACCGGCCTCCTGCGCGAAAACGAATATCAGGAGACTCTCGATTTGCTTCGCGGCCGCCTGGGCTTGAACGTCGACGGCGTCAATGCCGCCGATCGATTCCTCGCGCGATTGAAAGGCGTCACGGATCCCGAAGAGAAGCGCAAGAGCATTGGCGCGGAATTCATCGCCGTGTTTGCGGAGGAATCCAAGCGATTGGCCTCGGCGGGTCACGGCCATGCCGCCATGCGCTTCCTCGTGCAGGGCACGCTCTATCCCGACGTGATCGAGTCCGTTTCCGTGAAGGGGCCCTCCGCGGTCATCAAGACGCATCACAACGTTGGCGGGCTGCCAAAAGACTTGCCATTTGAGCTGATCGAGCCCTTGCGCGACCTTTTTAAGGACGAGGTTCGTTTGATCGGGCGCGAGCTCGGACTTCCAGATGAGGTCCTTTTGAAACATCCGTTTCCAGGGCCGGGACTGGCGGTCAGGCTCTTGGGCGAAGTCACTCGGGAGAAATTAGAAACGCTGCGCGCGGCCGACGCGATCGTGGTGGATGAGATTCGCCGCGCGGGCCTCTACTCGAAAACTTGGCAGGCGTTTGCCGTGTTGCTGCCCGTGCGCAGCGTGGGCGTGATGGGGGATTTCAGGACGTACGGCTACACCATCGCTGTTCGCGTCGTTGAGTCGGAAGACGCGATGACAGCAGATTGGGCGCGCCTCCCATGGGAAGTGCTGGAGCGGATTTCAGTTCGTGTCGTAAACGAAGTTCGCGATGTGACTCGCGTCGTCTACGACATCAGCTCAAAGCCGCCCAGCACTATCGAATGGGAGTGATTGTCGAAAGATGAAGTCAATCGCTGCCGTTTTATCGCGTGGCCATTTTCTGGGCCATGTGAAGCAAAAGGCGGCGGTCGGCATCATCAATGCGCCCGAGCAGCCGGCGAAACCGCCCGAGGACTCGCGCGTCTTTACCGCTGTTGCCCCACGCGATGTCGTCCGACGATTTCCTTTTCGGCAGATTTGGCAGCTCAGGAGGCTCCTCGCCGTCGTAGAATAGCTGGTAGAGGGGTACTTCCATGGCTCGAGCCAGCTTTTCCAGTGTTTCGATGGCCGGAACGGTATGCCCATTCTCGACCCGCGAAATGTAACAGCGGAGGAGGCCAGTGCGCTTTTCGATGTCACCCTGCGAGAGCTTTTTAGTTTCTCGCAACAAACGTAAACGCTCTCCAATTATCATGAGTGGATTGTCACATGAATGACTGACTCTCGCAAGAGATAACTGATGAGAACTGACACGAGACGGATGTAACCGGATACGCATGGATAACGTCCCAAAAGACGTGGCTGCCAGTGCAACAGCCGTTGCCATTACGGCCCGGTCCCGCGCCGGGAAGCCCGACGACCGCGATTTGGTCCGTCAGGCGCAGAAGGGCGTTTCTCCGGCCTTTGAAGAGCTGGTGCGGCGCCATCAGCAGCGCGTCATTGCCGTGGTCAGCGGGATCCTCCGCCGTCGCGAGGATATCGAGGACGTTGCCCAGCAGGTATTTTTGAAAGCCTATGTCTCGATTCAGCGCTTTGACATGCGCTCGGCTTTTTCGACTTGGCTGTATAAGATTACGGTGAATGAGTGTTGGGACTATTTGCGAAAGAAAAAAGTGCGGCCGCTGAGCTACGAAGCGGACTTGAGCGAAGACCAGATCCGGCACGTCGAGCAGTTTGTCAGCAGCGGCGGCGATGCCAGCAATCCCGCGGAACGCGCCGAATTGAGGGAAATCGTCGACCGGCTGCTCAGCGATCTTTCCGAAGAGGATCGCACGATGTTGGTGCTGAAGGAGGCTCAGGGTTTCGCGGTCGAGGAAATAGGCGGAATGCTGGGTCTCAACGTGAACACGGTGAAAGTTCGGTTGTTTCGCGCACGGCGGCGCTTGGCAAAGAATTATCGCCGGCGCGTGGGCCATGGAATCAAGAGGAAGTAAGGGAATCGGAAGAGCAGGTTCGGCGAGGTGAACAATATGTCCGAACAGAACATGAATGATTGTGAAAAGTTCGAAGCGGCTTTGGAAGACTATTTGAGCGGTGATTTGCCTCGCTTGGACGCCGAGCGGCTGGCCGTGCACCTCAATGCGTGCGGCGACTGTCGCCAGGCCCTTGACGACGCACGCCTCTCCTCGCGTCTGGTCTGTCTTTTTGACCGCGCGGAAGAACCGGGGCCGGGCTTCACGCATCTGGTGATGGCGCATGTCAATGCGGCCGAACAATGGCTGCAGCAGCAGAAGAATTTCTGGCGTCCGCTTGAAGCGCTCGCCTGGCGCCTCGCTTTCTCGGCCGCTCTTGTGCTCGCTTTCTTGTTTGCCTACGGTCTGAAGACAGGAATGCCCGTGATTTCTCCCGCGGCGACGTCCGTGGCGGCCCAGCAGCGAGATACTTTCCTTGTGCCGGCGTCCAGTTCCTCAAACGGTGACGAAGTCTTAATGGCGATTGCGGATAAGCGGAATGGCAGATAACCGGGTTTCGTGGAAGGCACTCGCGTTAGTCGTGCTCGTCTTCGTCTTGGGCATTGCCCTGGGAGGGGTGGGCGCGCACATGTGGGATGCGCGCGTTATTGCCAGCCAGCATCGCAGCAGGCTCAAGGAACTGAAAGACGAACTTCAGCTTTCTCCGGATCAGATCAAGCAGTTCGACGCTCTGGTCTCTGGCGCGCGCACGAAGTTCAATGCATTGGACGCGCAAGAGCGCGCGGAATGGGACCCGAAGGATGACCAGGAGCGCCAGCAGTGGCGCGAGCAAACTCGCGCGATTCTGAACCCTGAGCAGCAGGCGAAATTCGACGCCTGGACCAAGCATCTCGATGAAGAGAGGAAGAAGCAACAGTCGCATTAACGACAACCGTTACTTACCCAAACCATGGCCTACGGTGCTGCAATTCCCGAAGAATCCGAAATCGTCCGGCCCGTCGCCTCTGACGCGGTCATCGCGCTCGAAAACGTCTTTAAGACTTACGATCTCGGCGAAATTCAAGTCCACGCCCTTCGCGGTGTTTCTCTCGAAATCCGCCGCGGCGAATTCGTCGCCATCATGGGCGCATCCGGTTCTGGAAAGTCCACGCTGATGAACATTCTCGGCTGCCTTGACCGGCCAACCAAGGGCAGGTATCTGCTCGACGGCACGGACGTCTCCCAACTGACCAAGGCCGAACTCGCCCACATCCGCAATCGTAAGATCGGCTTCGTTTTTCAGCAGTTCAATCTTCTTTCACGCACCACCGCGCTCGAAAATGTTGAACTCCCCACACTTTACGCGGGCATTCCCCCGGAAGAGCGCGCGGAGCGAGCGAGGAAGTCTCTCGAGCGCGTCGGTCTGGCCGATCGCGCCATGCACCATCCCTCGCAGCTTTCAGGCGGCCAGCAGCAGCGCGTGGCCATTGCTCGCGCGCTCGTGAATAAGCCGGCGATTCTGCTTGCGGATGAGCCCACGGGCAACCTCGACAGCCGCACCAGCGTTGAAATCATGGATATTCTGCAGCGCTTGAACGAAGATGAGGGCCTTACGGTAGTTCTCGTCACGCACGAGCCGGATATCGCAAATTACGCCCAACGCGCGTTGGAATTCCGCGACGGCAAAATGCGCCGCGATACGCATATTCAGAAACGGCTAATCGCTCGTCTCGTGCTGCCCACGCTGAAATCCCCGGACGACGACGCAGCTGACTCCCCGACGGATTCTGCGGAGATTGTGCAGTAGGACGCTAAAGCCAACTCGCCCCAGACGAAGCTCGCCGCAAACGAAGCCCGTGTTGAAACGTTCCAGGCAGAGGTCCTAGAAGGGAATATCTTCGTCGGAAATACTTGTCTCCTGCGAATGAGAAGTCATGTCGTCGCTCGGCGCGGCTTCCGGTTCATGCGCCGCGCTTGGATGCGCGTCGCTCCGGGAGCCCAGCATTCGCATTTCTGAGGCGACGATCTCCGTCGTCGTGCGCTTCTGACCAGACTTGTCGTCCCATTCGCGGGTCTGCAGCCGCCCTTCGATGTATACCAGCGATCCTTTTTTCAAATACTGCTGGCATATCTCCGCCAGTTTTGACCAGACGACGATGCGGTGCCACTCGGTCCTTTTCTGGCGCTCGCCCGAGCGGTCCTTGTAGGTCGAATCCGTGGCCAGAGTGAAATTGGCGACCGCCTGCCCGCCTCCTGTGAAGCGTGTCTCCGGATCGCGCCCGAGCCTTCCGACGAGTATTACTTTATTCACTGACATGCGCACCCCCGCGCTCGAGAGTAGTGGGAAAGTATACCTGAACCGGCGCCCGAACGGTCGCCATTCGCGGGCAGAATAAAAATCAGCGAGAGGGTGTCAGTTGGCGCAATTCCGCCGCCGCCTTCTTTGCTTCGCTGGTACCGGGGAATCTCCGGATCAATTCCCGAAACTCACGCTCGGCATTCGTCGTCTTGTGCGTCTGCACTAAAGCGCGTCCTTTTTCCAGCATTGCCGCCGACACTTTGTTGCTCTTCGGATAATGCACGATCGTTCGGTCGTATTCGTCGATCGCCGAGCTGTATTCCTCCTGCGCATACGCGATTTCGCCAAGATAAAACTGCGCGTCGGCCGCATGTGACCCGTTCGGAGAATTCTTCAGATAATCGCGGAATTCCTGTCGCGAAAGATCGTAATGCTGGGTCTGCAGATCGCCCATCGCGTTCGCATAGAGCGTGCTCGCAGGAATCGGCTGCAGTCTCGAAGGCTCGCTCGCTCCTGGCTGCGCTGTGGTTGTGCCGGGCGTCGCGCTCGGCGCGGTTTCTGGCGTGCCATTTGCATTCGGGATGGTTGGTGCGGGCGGCGGCGGAGCCGAAACCTTCGCGTTGATCTGCTGCAGCGTGTTTTGCATATCGGACATCTGCTGCGCCAGTTTCCCCACGCGTGCCTGCAGATCCTGCATATTGTCGGAGACGCTCTGCATTTGTTGGGTGAACGTACTGTTGTTCGCCCCGCTGTTGGCCTGCGAATCTTGCACGGCTTTCTGCAATGTGCCCATGGTTTGGCTCAAATGGGCCGCGGATTCCATCGATTGCTGAACCAGCGTTTGCATCGTCGCGAATTTCGCATCCACATCGGCGCGAAAGTCCTGCTGGTTCTGCAGGATTTGATTCACGGTTTCCTGGATTTGGATGATTTCGCGCGACACGGCGTCGGCGGGCGGCGGCGCGAGCATTGTGCCGCCAATGGCGCCGGCCAGCAGAATCGCGAATGCTCCCAGCACGGTTCTTGCGCGCATGAAATCCCCCTTCTTTGGAAATGCCGGCGAATGCGCCGAGGCGCTGCGACAGTCGCCCGCCGCAGCGCCTCCGGCTGATTGCAGCTTACTCCTACTATTGATTCATGACAAAGTGGCCACGCCGGTTCTGCTGCCAGCAATCTTCATTGTGCTCGCTGCAGAATGGGTGCTCTTTGCCCCAGCTCATTGTCTTGACGCGGTCAGCCGAGATGCCAAGCGAGACCAGATACTGCTTGGCCGCATCCGCTCGGCGCTGTCCGAGCCCCAGGTTGTATTCCTCCGAGCCGCGTTCGTCGCAGTGGCCCTCGATCGTCACGCTGACCTGCGGATAGGAGCGTAGGAATTCCGCGTCCTTCTGCAGGGCATCCCGAGCGTCGGGGCGGACTTCCGACTTGTTGTAGTCAAAGAACGCATCCTTCACGTTCTGGCTAAACAAGGCGTTGATGTCCGGAGCCGCCGCGGGTGCTTGCGCGACCGGGGGCGGCGCGGAGACGGTGACTTGCACATTCGCTGTCGCCGATCCTCCCGGGCCTGTCGCCGTGATCGTGTATGTTGTGGTGTCCGTCGGGCTCACGTTGGTTGAGCCTTGCGCCGCAACTTGCCCCACTCCCGGTTCGAGGTCTAGGCTCGTTGCGTTGGTCGACGTCCAGTTCAGCGTTGTGCTCTGGCCGCTTTGGATCGCCGTAGCCGATGCGCTGAGTGTCACCGTCGGCTGCGCCGGAGCGGGCGCCGGAGCTGCAGCAGGTGGCGCGGGCGCCACCTTTTTCTTGCAAGCGCCTGCGAAAATGAGAAAAGAGAACGCACTTAAAAGCACGAAACTTCTACGTATGGTACTGCTCCGCATCGAAAAGCCTCCTTCGCGCCCTGGCCTGTGCGAGCGTACAGAACAGGGCCGAGATTATGTAGATTGTATTCAGTAAGACAACTACCCCTGGGTCAACTTCAAAAAAAACACAAGCCCAAATTACTTGGGCGACCAGTTCGGGGACTCGTTTTTCCCCGAATCAGTCAATTCATGCGCTTCACTCCCGTCGGCTAGCATCGACCAAATTTGCAGCGAGCCGGTGCGGGTGGACTCGAACACGATATGGCGGCCGTCCGGCGCCCAGCTTGGCCGCTCATTCTGACCCGAATCGCGAGTCAGCTCTGCCAGTTGGTGGCTCGCCAGATCCATGACGTATATATCGTAATTTCCGGCGGGTCGCCGCCAGCTAAACGCCAGGAGCTGTCCGTTCGGCGACCACGCCGGATCGATGACGTATCCTGTCGCCGGCAGATCTTGGGCCGCGACCCCTATTGCCGCGGAAAGCGGAATTTTCTGGATGTTCGATCCGTCCGCGCTCATCTCGTAAAGGTCCGGCAAACCGCCCCGGTCGCTCACAAAAATAATCTGCTGCCCCGTCTTCGGATTCCAGGCCGGCGACGTGCTCACGCCGAGCGAATACGTCAGTCGGTGCATGTGCCGCCCGGTTGGGTCCGTGACGAATATCTCCGGATCGCCCTGAAAACTGGCCATGAATGCGATCTGCGTGCCATCCGGCGAAAACGCGGGCGATGAGTTCGTTCCCGGGAAACGCGGGAACGCCATCAGACGATTCGTCAGCGTCGAATAAATGCAAATTTGCGCGGAAACAATGCGCCGGTACGGCTCGTAGCATGTGAAGGCGATCCGCGAATCGTCGGGCGACCAGCGTGGCGTCAGCGACGTCGTCCCCAGGTGCGTAAGTTGCTGCTGATTCGCGCCGTCGTAATCCATTTCCCAGATTTCCTTGTGCCCCGTGCGGTTGCTCACGAACGCAATCTTCGTTTGCGCGATTCCCGGAGCGCCGCCGCTCAGTCTCGATATGATGTCGTCGGCAAATTCATGCGCGAGCTGGCGCGCGCCGTCTTCCGTGGCGTTGGCATTATAGATTTTCTCAAGAATTGATGCCGGAGGCGTTTGCCGCACATCGTATAGGTAACCCCCGAGCGAAAGGGAAGCGCCGCTCGCCGTCAAATTGCCGAACGCGATGTCCCAGGCGCTGGCCGGCGCCTGCGCCCATTCTTGGGGTTTCAGTTCGCCGGGCACGCTCGGATCGTCGAGCGGGTAAAAGCTGGAGCTCACCACGTCCACGACGCCGGAATAATTCAAGTCGTCCGTCAAGACCTGGTGAAACACCTGCTGCAACGGAGTCGTTTGCGGATTCCGCGAGGCGAATTGCGGAACTGCGAGCTTGACCTTCTGCACGCCGCTCAAAATTCCCGTCTCGATCCGCCCCTGCGCTCTTGCGCCGCACGCGACGCCGAAAACCGCAACGGCGGAAACCGCGATGACCCAGATGCCCCGAAGAAACTGCTTCATTTCTAACCCCTCAGATTGCAATTGCGCGTATTCAATTCGCCTATTGCCGCTTACTGCCGATGAAACTCGAACCAAAACTGAACGTCGACGTACGAGCCGCTATAAGCTGCCGGCAATCGGTCCAGCGGATTGGAACTCTGCACCGCGCGAATCGCCGACGTGTCCACCGATTGGTTTCCGCTCGATTGCGTGATTTGAATGTTGGCGATGGACCCGTCCTGCAAAATCTGAAACGACACCGTGCAGCGCGGCGCAAACGAAATCGTCGGATCGATCGTCGATTCCAGCCAGTTGCTGCTGATCCGCCGCTGGATCGCCTCCACGTACCACGGAAACTGCGAACCGAAGCTGCCCCCGGACGTCCCCGTCACGCCCATGCCGCCCTTGGTATCCTGCGTCACGCGGAACGTCGACGTCGGAATTTGCGGCGTGCCGCCATTGCCGTAAGGGATCGCGTTCGGCGGCGTTTTCTCCGGATTGGGCAGCACTTTCGACGGCTTGGTGATGTACTGCGGCGTTTTGTCGCGATCGAATTTCGGCAAATAAATCGCGTTGGCGTCGTCGGGCGGCTTCACCGGTTGCGGCTCGGCTTGATAAAGACCCTTGGTCGTGTCGACGGTCCGGCTATTCGTTTCGACATCTGGCTTGGGCAAGGGAATCGCCGGAACGTTGCCTACGAGATTGATGTTGATCGCCCCTTGGCCGCCCTGGCCGCCCCATTCCTCGCCGTGCGGCGCGAAAATGCCTCCAAAGAGCACAGCTCCGCTCAAAAGAAGATGAAACGCCGCCGAATAGCCCAGAGGGCCTTTAAGCGTACGCGCGGATTGGTAAGGCAGGCTTAATTCCATTTCATTGCGTGCGTGGTTCACCGTTCAGAGGTTTGGTCACCACGCTGATGTTATTGATTCCCGATTGTCTCAATGTATCGACCACCATGGCCCAGGTGCCGAATGGCACGGCCTGATCGCAGCGCACATAAACCGGCGTGTGCGCGATGTCCTTGTCCTGCGCCAGAACCTTCTTGCCGATTTCGTGAATGTTCACGGGGTCTTTTCCCAGAAAAAGCTGCTGCGCCCTGTCGATTGTGATCACGATGCGCGCCTGCGAAATCTCTTTGACCGTCTTCGTTTTCGGCAGGTCCACTTGGATTCCCGATTCCAGGATCGGCGCCGTGATCATGAAGATCACCAGCAGCACCAGCATCACGTCGACGAAGGGCACGATGTTGATGTCCGAAAGTGTCGTCCCGGGTTGTTTTTGGACCTGCGCCATAAGCCGCTAGCTGTAAAGCGTTTCGATTTTGCTGACAAACTCCGTCGCGAAATTGTCCATGCGCAGACTGAAATCTCGAATACGATGCAGATAAATGTTGTATGCAATCACGGCCGGGATCGCTGTGGCCAGCCCCGCCGCGGTCGTGATCAGCGCGTCGGCGATGCCCGGCGCGACCGCGCGCAGGCTCGATTCGCCTGCCTCGCCCAACCCCGCGAACGCGTCCATCACTCCCCACACTGTCCCGAACAATCCAATGAAAGTCGAAATCGATCCGATCGTCGCCAGCCACGGCATCCAGTTTTCCATCGCCCGGACTTCGTCGGCAGAGGCCAGTTGCATTTCCACGAGCACCGCTCGCGGATTTTTCAATTTTCCCGGATGCGGATTCCCGCCCGCGAGCTGCCCTTCCAGCTCCCGGTATCCCGCGTCGTACACGCCCACCAGCGGCGAGCCGCTCGATCCCGCGCGAAGCGTGTTCGGGTCGGGAAGGCCACGGCCCGTCCGGAAAAGCTGCATGAATCTCCGCGTGCGCGGCTCGACCGTCGCGAACAGGCGGTATTTCTGAAAAATTATGGCCCATGAGAAAACCGAAAGGAAAAGCAGAATCAGCAAAACGCCCTTCGCCACCCAGCCCGTCTGGAGGAAGATCGTGTCGAGCCGGCCTTGGAAGATCATCAACGCGACGTGCGGAATGTTTTTAACCCCCGAGGAAGTCTCCTCGAACCCCAAAATTACCGTAGCATACGACCCGGGACGGGTCAAATTAATCCATCGTAATCCGATACTTTTTGATGTCTGAAACGACACATTGGTTTCACGCGTCGCCGCAACTGCGCCCTTGCGTGCCTTGTGCTAAACTTCACATCAGCACATGTCCGGCCACGTCGACATTCCGCTCGAAGCCCTGCTCGGCCAGCCGCCCGCTTCCGCTGCGCCGCTGGATTCCCCGGCGCAACCAGCGCAACTCGGCCGGTCATTCTACATCGAGACTTTCGGCTGCCAGATGAACGTTCACGACTCCGAGAAAGTTGCTGGCGTTCTTGCAGCTCGCGGCTATCGGCAGGTTGATTCCGCCGAAAAGCCGGCCTCGTCTTCTTCAACACCTGCAGCATCCGCGAAAAGGCTGCTCAGAAAGTCTTCACCCGCCTCGGTGATTTTCGCGGAGAGCGCGGCGAGAACAAAATCATCGGCGTTCTTGGTTGCGTCGCCCAGCAGGAAGGGCAGGGAATTTTCAAGCGTGCTCCGTGGGTACGCATGGTTTGTGGTTCCGCAAGTTATCGCATCCTGCCGGAGCTCTTGACGCAGCTCGAAGCCGGCGAAACCCGTGTCACGGGTCTCGAGCTCGACACCGATGAAACCTTCGAGACCGATGTGACCCGCCGCGACAATCCCATCCGCGCCTTCTTGACCATCATCGAAGGCTGCGATTACGCCTGCTCCTACTGCGTTGTCCCGCATACCCGCGGCCCCCAGCGCAGCCGCGCCAGCGTCGCCGTTCTGGAAGAAGTCCGCCGCCTCGTCGATTCCGGTTACACCGAAGTGCAATTGCTCGGTCAGACCGTGAACTCCTATCGCGATCCCTCGCCCCGGCGCATGAATTTCGTCGATTTGCTCCTGGCCGTCGCCGCGGTTCCCGGAATGCGCCGCGTGCGTTTCACCACCTCGCATCCCAACGACTTCACTCGCGAAATCGTCGAAGCCATCGACGCCACTCCTTCCCTCTGCGACCACATTCATTTGCCCGTGCAATCGGGCTCCGACCGCGTTCTCAAGCAAATGCTGCGCACCTACACGCGCGACGAATATCTCGCCAAAATCGATTGGATCCGCTCCGCTCGACGCCCCATCAGCATCACCACGGACATCATCGTCGGCTTTCCCGGCGAAACCGAGGCCGAATTCGCCGAGACCATGTCGCTCCTCGAAGCCATTCAATGTGACGGTGTTTTCGCCTTCAAATATTCCCCTCGGCCGAACACTTCCGCCAAGGACATGCCAGACGCTGTCCCCGAGGAAGAAAAGAGCCGCCGCCTTGCGATTTTGCAGCAGCGCCAGCGCGAAATTCAGATCGCACGCAATCAGGCGCTCATCGACAATGAATTTGAGGTCCTCGTCGACGGCCATCACCCCGCTCGCGGCCAATGGGCGGGTCGCACTACAAGCAATCGCATCATAAATTTCGCTTCGCCCGAGGGAAATCTTTTGGGACAATATCGCCAAGTGCAAGTCACGGGGGCGGGACCGAATAGTCTTGTCGGGGTCCAGGTGGGGCAAGGGACCTAAGGGGGGACAATGGAGCACGAAGTCAAAATCCGCAACTTGATCATGGATCCAGTCTCAAATATGCCCGTCGTTGTCCTCAAGGCTGTGCAGGGCAGCGGGACGCTTCCCATCTGGGTGGGAGTCCACGAAGCGAATGCCATCGCGCTCGAAATCGAAAAAGTCCAGACTCCCCGGCCGATGACGCACGACCTTCTGAAGAATGTTCTCCTCGGCCTCAACGTTCAGGTGCAAAAAGTCGTCGTTTGCGACCTGAAAGAAGACACCTTTTACGCCGTCATTTGGATGGAGCGCGAAGGCCACATGCTGTCCATGGACTCGCGCCCCAGCGACGCCCTCGCGCTCGCTCTGCGCCTCGACTGTCCTATTTTCGTCGAGGAGGAAGTGTTCAAAACATCCAAAATCTCGAGCCTTACAACGGAAAAAACATCCAACGAAGAGCTGCGCAAGTATCTCGAAAACTTGAACGACGAGGATCTCGGACGCTATAAGATGTAGTCGCACGCCCTGCGGTCGCCCCCCTCCACCGCTTCGCGCCATGGGACGATTCGAAAGAATCTCTCGGTTCCTGGTTTTTTTACTTGCAGTTCACAGCCCAGTCCCGGTAGAGTTGGCCTACTTATTGTAGGCATCGGCCAAGCCAGTCTATATGTTGGCCTGCCGTTGCCGGAGGAGCGGCCCGCTTTTGACGAGTGTCCTGGCCATTACCAATCAAAAGGGCGGCGTCGGCAAGACAACGACCGCAATCAACCTCGCGGCCGCGCTGGCCCTTCGCAAGAAGAAGACCCTCCTCATCGATCTCGATCCACAATCCAACGCAACCATCGCTTTCGTCGACGCGGGCGAAGTGCAGCTCTCCATGTTCGACGTTTTTTCGAGCCAGTCCCCGGACATCTCCAAAGTCATCAAGCCGACGAAAGACCCGAACCTGTTTCTGGCCCCAGCGAAGCTCGCTTTGGCGCGTCTCGAGCAGCAACTGGCCGGCGCATTCGACGCTCCCTACAAATTGAAAGACGCGCTGTCGCCCATCCTCAAGAATTACGAATACGTCGTTCTCGACACGCCGCCGGCCCTCGGCATTCTCACGGTCAACGCCCTCGTCGCCGCCACGCATCTGATCGTCCCGATTCAAGCCGCCTATTTCGCCATCGAAGGCACGGACGATCTGCTCGAAACCTATGCGCGCATTCGCTCCCGTCCCAATCCCGATTTGAAAGTCCTCGGCGTGGTCATCACGTTGTTCGATCGCCGCACCAATATTTCCCGAGACACGCACGAGCAGATTCGCGCCGTCTTCGGCGAAGCTCTGTTTAAGACGCGCATCAGCAAGAATGTCCGGCTCGAGGAAAGCCCGGCCTACAAGGAAACGATTTTCAGCTACGCGCCCAAGTCTCCCGGCGCCGAGGAATATAAGAAGCTATCTCAGGAGGTCATCCAACGTGTCGAAGCGGATCGGTCTGCCCGTCACACTCAAGATGCGGCATGACGCGCATTATGTAGAAACCCTCACCAGCTTCAGCGGCGCCTCGATTGGCCGGATGATCCCCATTGACAAGGTCCATCCCAATCCCGATCAGCCCCGCAAAGCCATTGGCGACCTCACCGAGCTGATTCAGTCCGTCCGCGAAAAGGGCGTTCTTGAACCGCTTCTTGTGCGCTTCATTCCTCACGAAGACGCCTACTACATCATCTCTGGCGAGCGCCGTTACCACGCCTCGCGCGCCGCGGGCCTGCGCGAAGTGCCTTGCATCGAAAAGATCGCCGACGACGCCGAAACGCTCGAGCTCGCTCTGATCGAAAACATCCAGCGCAAGGATTTGACCGCATTCGAGGAAGCCGACGGCTTGCAGCGCCTCGCCGAGCAGTTCGATTACACGCACGACGACATCGCCAAAAAAATCGGCCGCGCGCGCTCCTCCGTCACCGAAACGCTCTCTCTGCGCGTGATTCCCAATTCCATTCGCAAGCTCTGCGTCGAGAAGGGCGTGATCTCAAAATCATTGCTCCTGCAGGTCGCGCGCCAGCCCAGCGAAAAGAAGATGCACGAAATGGTCATGCACATCGCGCAAAGCGGTTTGACGCGCGATGAAGCTCGCCGCGTCCGCCAGGACGAAAACGAAACCGATTCCCGCCCGCGTCCTTACATCTTCGACTATCACGCACCCGACGCGGCCTATCATCTTCGCCTTCAATTCCGTCGCAGCCAGATTTCCCGCGACGAAATCGCGCGCGCGCTGCGTGAGGTGCTGATCGATCTCGAGCGCAACGCCATGTCTGCCTCCTCCGCCGCCTAGCGCACCGCCGCCAGGCATGTCTGTCATCCCGAACCCAGCCGCGCCTTTCGCGGATGGCGGTGAGGGATCTGCTTTTCGCTCGACGCTCCACCGATTTCCAATCTGCTTTTCCTCGTAATTGCATGTGCGTGTTCTCCGCCGCCTGACACCCCACCTTGGGTGTCATCCTGAGCGAAGCGTTTTTTGCGTAGCCGAAGGATCTCGCCTCGGATCGCTGCATTAGCCCCTGCTTTCCCAGGAGCGGTGCTTGTTTACCCTGAGTCCGCAACGAAGGGCTGCGCCCGTCGCGTTTTTGACCTCTGCCTCTGCCTTTACGCTGTCATTCCGAACCCAGCCGCCTGCTTTTGGCGGATGTCGGTGAGGAATCTGCTTTCGCCTCTTTCGGAGTGCGGCGGTCCGCTTCGCGGACTCTGGCGGAGTCCATCCGGACTCCGCCAGAGCTCGACGCCGCTTTGCCCCGCATCGCGTCCTATTCCTCGGCCCCGGAAACAACGAGGCGTTCCTCATCGTAGGGCTTGCGCGTTGGCGGCGCGCCCGGATTTCATTCCTGTCCCAGTCGCAGTAATGGAGCAAAAATCCACGACCACTACCTCTGGCTTCGCTTTCGTCAACATGCTAGGCTTTTTCTGAAGGCATTTGCGATGCAACTGGCGCAGAAACCTGAAAGCTGCGGCGAATGTGCCACAGTGAGAGTAGGAAGGATGAACGCCAAATGGAACTTCGGGCGATGCAGGTAGCCTCAAAGCAAATCGGACGCGCCGCATGAATCACGGCTACGACGTCATCTGCATCGGCGCTGGCCCCACGGGCCTCGCCTGCGCGATCGAAGCCAAGCGCGCCGGGCTTCGCCCTCTCGTCATCGACAAAGGCTGCCTCTGCAATTCGCTCTACCACTACCCCACGAACATGGTTTTCTTCACCACGCCCGAGCGCATGGAAATCGGCGACCTGCCCATGACCACTGTCGGCGGCAAGCCCACGCGCGCCGAAGCCCTGAAATACTATCGTCGCGCCGTCGAGCATTACGCGATTGAGACGCGGCTATATGAGAGGGTCGAACGAATCACCGGCAGCGATGGCGCGTTCGTGATCGATTCGCGCGAATCGAATGGCGCGGCGCATCAGCACCGCGCGAAGAAGATCATCATCGCCACCGGTTACTACGACATGCCCAATTCGCTCGGCGTCCCGGGTGAAGACTTGCCGCACGTCTCGCACTATTTCACCGACGCGCATCCCTTATGGAACGAAGACGTGGTCGTCATCGGCGCGAAGAATTCCGCAGCCGAAGCCGCGCTGGATTTGTTTCGCGGCGGCGCGCGCGTCACGCTGGTGCATCGCGGCCCCGAATTGGGCAGGAACTTGAAATATTGGGTCAGGCCCGACATCGAGAATCGGATCAAGGCCGGCGAGATTCGCGCGCTCTTCAATACGCGAATCTGCAAAATCGAAGCCGATAAAGTCATCGTGCAAAACGGCGGCGCCACGCAGGAGCTCCCCGCCTTCCGCGTCTTCGCCATGACGGGCTACCACCCCGATTTTTCTTTTCTCGAAAGCGCCGGCATCCGCCTCGACGCGAAAACGCGCAAGCCCGAATGCGATCCAAAAACTCTCGAAAGCAACGTGCCGGGAATTTACGTCGCTGGCGTCGTTGTCGGCGGCCTCTTCACGGGCGAGATTTTCATCGAGAATGGCCGCTTCCACGGCCGCCAAATCGTCGCCGCGATCACGGGCCACGAAGGCCCCAAGGAGCCGGCGCCCGTCTCCCCGCCAGGCGAGTAAAAATTGTCGCGCCTCTCGCGAATAAAGAACTGACGCTGCCCGCGGGTTTTGTGGGTCGTGGCTTCAGCCGCGACGTAAAGAATCGCCTCAGTCTCTCTTCCTCTTTGCGCCGTTTTGCGCGCAAACCGTCTTCGCCCCCGCGTTTTTCCTTTCGCGCGGTTTTTTGTTGTGCAAAATAATTCGCGCGATGTCTTCGCTCTTCACTGATCCCTGACCCCTGACCACTGTTTTCCCTCGCCACTCGCCGCCGCTTTTGGTAGATTAATCGCATGGCATCGGTCATCAAAGAATTCGTACGCACGTTCGTAATCCTCTACAAGGGCTTCAAGGTCACGTTCATCACCATGTTCAAGAAGCCCACCACGGAAAATTATCCCGCCGAGCCGGTCCACTTTCAGGGACGGTATCGCGGCATTCACGTTCTGCAACGCGACGAAAATGGCCTGGAGAAATGCGTCGCCTGCTTTCTTTGCGCCGCGGCATGCCCCGCGAATTGCATCTACATCGAAGCCGCGGAGAACACCGCGGAAAACCGCATCTCCGACGCCGACCGTTACGCCAAGGTCTACAACATCGATTACTCGCGCTGCATTTTCTGTGGCTATTGCGTCGAGGCCTGCCCCACCGACGCCATCACTCACGGCCACGGTTTCGAACTCGCGCCCTACGACATCAACGCCATGGTCTATCGCAAGGAGATGCTCCTCGAGCCCTGGCCACCCAACAAACTCGCCGGCCGCGTTTCCTCCGGCGTCGAGGACATTCACCAAGCCTCCCGTTAAGCGCAAACCTTCCGCGTTCCGCCGCGCGCGCCCCGCGCCGATGTCGTTCCGAACCGGCCGCACTCTGGCCGTGTGAGGAATCTGCTGTTATGGTTTTCTTCGGGGTCCGCCGTGCAGTTTCTGTTCGGCTTTTGGAAACCACTCCGCGCCGAGGTCTTCCCAACGAGGATTATCACGTTGGATTAGCCAGACCTTCTTTTCGTGACGCCACTTCTTGATTTCCGTCTCACGCGCAATGGCCATGCGAATGTCTCCGAATAGCTCGTAGTGCACCAGACGGAAAATGTGGTAGCGCTTTGTGAAACCCGGAACGAGCCTGGAGCGATGTTGCGCGAGACGGCGTTCAAGATTATTGGTGACGCCGGTGTAGAGGTTTCGCGAGCGGCTTGCGAGTATGTATATGTAATAGGTGCGGCTCACGGGCTGATTGTAAGAGGAGAAGACCAACAGCGAACAGCAGATTCCTCACACGGCCCAAATCCAGCCGGTTCGGAATGACATCAGAGAGACAGCCGCCCCAAGCCAGCGCACATCCAGCAAACTGCCGCGTCTCCTAACTTCACGTTGTCATCCCGCCTGCCCTGAGTGCCGTCGCGAAGGGAACCCAGCGCGCGATGCCTCGCATCGCGCTGCCTCTGTAGCGGCGGCCTTCAGGCCGGCAGCCTCTTGCTTTTTTGGACTGCGGGCCTGCCGCTTGCGCGCGCGTCCTGATTTCCAGGACGCGTCCTGAGCGCAGTCGAAGGGCCGCTTTGCTGTAGCTCACGTCCCGCCTGCCTGCCGCAGGCAGGGACCTGCTGCTGCCTTTCCCGCTGTCATTCTGAGGAGCGTATTTTGCGACGAAGAATCTCGCCTCGACGCGCTTGATTTTTGTAGGGCTTGCTCGCCATGGCGAGCTCTCAGCCTGTGTGCCTTTCCCGCTGTCATTCTGAGGAGCGTATTTTGCGACGAAGAACCTCGCCTCGACGCATTTGCTTCTCGTAGGGCTTGCTCGCCTAGGCGAGGCGCAGCTTGTTTATCCTGAGTGCTGTGGCGAAGGGCTGCGCCCGCCTTCAACTACACCAAGGCGATTCGAACGAGCGAGCCGCATGTGTTACTCTCCAAACTGAACCATTTGGCTGCCTGGCAACCCGACAAAGGATCCGTATGGAAACAAAAATTAAATTTCGCGACGAGCTAAAGTCGTTCGTCAGCAAAAAACTCGAAATCGATATTGACAAGCTGGATACGATGAAGAGATCGAAGGTCATGACGCGATTTTACGCCGAGACAATCAGGAGGGTCTTCAACCCAGTGCTCATCCCTGCGGACCAGGACGATCTCGAGCATTGCATAATCGACGGGGCTGATGACTGCGGCGTGGACTTCCTCTCCCGGGGCGATGGCTCAGTCCTCATAATCCAAGCCAAATTTAGGGGTTATGGTGTGCACGAGAAACTCGAGGATGTCGTCTCCTTCGCAGAGGTTCTTCGCCGAATCCACCCGGAGACCGGGAAGAAATACAAGAAGAACCAAAAGCTGACCGAGGCTCTGAGCGAGGTCGACTGGGATAATGACACCTTCCAGCTCGTTTTTATCACGCTCGGGCGCTTCGGAGAGAATCTGCGCACCAAGGAAGATGAAGGACCGACACTCGGGGCAGAACTTAAGGATAGATGCGAATTGACGCTCGCAGAAGAGTCCGACTTGAACATGGAGCTTCGAGAAGCGCTATCCGCCGGCGAAACAATAGCGGAGCCTATCCGACTCACCTTCCTCCCAAGTGAGGGCGAGACGCCGTGGATAAAATTGAGCGGGCCACACGGGCGTTCGACATATGTGGGTTTTGTGAGGGGAACCGAGATTGCCGAAGTCTATCGACCGCATACACATAGATTTCGGCTATTCGCCCTAAACATCAGAGATTGGATAGGCGAAACAAGCACGAACAAGGGGATCTTAACAACAGCGGAAACGCGTCCTGACGACTTCCTTTTTTTCAACAACGGAATCTCTGCGGTCGCGTCCAGTATTGAAGAAAATGAGGAGAAGGCACAGCTGTCGTGCAAGAATTTCTCAATTATCAACGGGGCTCAGACCGTACGGTCACTCTTTAGGGCACAAGCAAAAAACCCCGATTCCGCTAAAAAAACGACTGTCCTGTTTCGAGTGTCCACCTTCTCGCTCGGGAAAGAGATCGGTTTTCTCGAGGACCTAACACGCTATAACAATACGCAGAATAAGATAAGCGTGTCGGACTTCAGAAGCAACGACCCAGTTCAGAGAGACCTGGCCAAAAGGTTCGGTGAATTAAAGCGCGGAGGCAGTTATTTTTGGTACAAAAACAAACGAAGTCGAGAGAAACGCGAGAGAATCCCTATAGAAATGGAGGAATTTGCAAAAACAATCCACGCGTTTCGCTACGGTCCCCATGACATGTGGGGAGGAACCGCCCGCCTTTTCGACACCAGCAAGGACGGAAGATACGCGTGGGTGTTTGGCGACGGCGAGGCGACCTGGGCGGTCGTCCCAGAGGACGAGTTTCAACTTTTATGTGGCATTTGGTTTCTGTGCGAGGAAATAAGAGCACTCTGGAAGGGCGAAAAAGACAGGAGAACCAGCGACGAAACGGCGGGATCGGCTTTGGAGCGACGGTACACGGTTTATTATGCCGTGGCCGAGCTCCTGCGGATGGTCTATGCTGATGACCTCGCGGAGTTGAAAGAGCACTTGAGAAAGCTAGGGAAGCCCAAGTGGACAGAGCGGGATGGACACGAGAAGGCTACGATCAAAGAATTAACGAAACTGGCATTCTCAGGGCTAATAAAAGCCTACAAGACCGCGTCGCACGCGCCCGACTTCCGCCATCGCAATTGGTTCAGAGACAAGAGCTACCTAGACGGAATCCGATCCGAATTAAGATTCATAAAGGAGATCAGAAGCTCCGGATCGCAGACGCTTCCGTTGCTGGTCTCGCAGTGAACCCAGTCCCACTCCTGGCGTCGCTCGAAGGGGCGAGGGTTTTCCTCGTACTATAACCACGTTTTTCCTTGACAACGCCTTACCCTTCTGGTAAACAGGATTCAGTTTTGTGGCCTGCTGTACGGCCTAGGGGCAACGATGGCCACCGCGCCCTAAGGCCAATCAAACACTAAAATTTCGCTCATTCGAAAGGAGAAAGCTACACGTGTCTTCGAACGATCCTCCCCACAAAATCGCCCTCGACCCTCAATTCTATAAAACCATCTCCGCCCGCCGCGCCGCTCAGGGCCTTCCGCCACTGGACAAAAATTCCCCCTTCGTCTCTGATGACGAGTCCGTAGCCCTGGCCGAAATGAGCCGTCGCGTCGACGAGGAAGCTGTCGCTGAAGAGAAAGCGGCCCGCGCCGCTCGCACCGGCTCTTGCGCCAAGCTCAAGCTTCGCCGCGAGACCATCCCCGGCTTCGATCGCCACAGCCGCAAGTGCCAGATCTGCAATCACGACTATATGGAAGACATCGAGGAAGCCTATTTCAATTGGACTAGCGCCACTTTCATTCAGGACGAGTTTGAAATCAGCAGCATCGACACGGTTTACCGCCACGCCCGCGCCACCGGCCTCGACGTCCTCCGCCGCGAAAACGCCCGCTTCGCCATCGAGAAGCTCGTCGAGGAGGTGGACCACGCCGTCGTCACCGGTTCCACCATCATCCGCGCCGTCCGCGCTCTTTCCCTCATCGACGGCAAAGGCCGCTGGACCGATCCTCCCGCCAAGCACATCATCGTCACGGGCCGGGATTTGTCCTATCAGGCCATCGCCTCGATCACTGGCCTTCCTCCCGCCCTGGAGCCCGCACGCGAGCCTGCAACGCGCCCCATGGCCAATTCCGCCGCCCCTGTCGTCAATCCGGCGCAGCAGGGCGCCATGACCTCAACCGCGACCGTCTCGCCAGCCTCGCCCGCCCAGCGTCTGGATTGCGAGGACTTGGCCGTCGGGTCTTCTGCATCTCAAAGAAAAAGTGGTCTTTCTTCCGAACCTCCAACTTCTAACCTCCGGCCTCCAACTTCCAATTTTCCTAATCGCTTATCCTATGAAGAATTAGAACTCGACGTAACTCACACAAAACAAACGGAAGGAGGCGATTCTAATCGCTGATTCTCTCGGTTTTTTGAAAAACTTTGCGATTTCGGACACTTTGTCGAATCCAAAAAATGGAAGGAGAAAGGGATTGTGGGTCAGTTTGAATTTTCTCGTTCGTGACACAAGGAGCCAAAATTCAAACCGACCCACCACCATGACAGGAAGTGAAGGGAATGCAGGAAAGGGATTGCGGGACAGTTTGAAACTTCTTGATCGTGACACAAGAAGTCAAGATTCAAACGGCCCCACCACCATGACAGGAAGTGAAGGGAGTGGAGGAAAGGGATTGCGGGATAGTTTGAATTTTCTGGATCGTGACACAAGAAGTCAAAATTCAAACGGCCCCACCACCATGAAAGGACGGTTTAACGAACCACTGACCACTGATCACAGACCACGGGCCACTCGTCACTTTTTCTTGGCCTTGAGTCGCGCGGCTTTGATGGGCGCCTCCGGCTCGGTCATGCGGATGGGGTCGAGGATTTCCTTCATCAGCTTGTCGTCGAGGAGCTTGCGTTCCAGAGCGATTTCCGTGACCGTTCGCCCGGTTTTGACGCTTTCCTTGGCGATCTCCGCCGCGGCCAGATACCCGATATACGGATTGAGCGCCGCGGCGAATGTACGAGAATTATCTTCTGAACGCTGCGGCCATTGCTGCCGTCGCAGGGTCTATTGAGGGATTTAGTATGACTGAAGTCTCCGTGTCAGAGGTTGAAGCTGCGTTGAGAGCAGCCTTTGAGAAACCGGACTACTACTGTGACAGGGTGGTTCCTGAAGGCGCCGAGGCGAGGATTCGCGGTGTGCACGCTAAGCGTGTGCTTAGGGACGTGTTCGGGGAGCTGTCCGAACAGCGAGTTCGGTACAACGAAACGGAGCACGGCCCGGCGATCACGGAGTGGGTGATTGCGAACGCGCCCGATGAGCTGAATGAGATTCGGGACCTTCTCGATTCTCTCGTTCCGGAGTGACCTGACGATTCGCGCGGGCTGAGGCAGCGCCCCTACAAAGCAAAAGGCTGCCGGCCTGAAGGCCGCCGCTACAAGGGCGGCGGGACTCGTCGGAATCCCGGTTCGAAATGCCCCCCAGAAGAAACAGCAGATTCCTCACACGGCCGAAAAACTGCCGGTTCGGAATGACATATAAAGACAGCAGCAGGTCCCTGGCTGCGACGGGCAGGCGCCGCACTGTAGAGAAGCGAGAAATCGCAGATTCGCGGAAGAATCGGTCCTGCGCGGAAATCCCAGCCTTCGCAAGGGACGCTCCCTTCGCCAATGCACTCGGGGCAAGCAGGATGGGGCACCCGGCATCCGGCGGGGTGACAAGTTTGGTGTTGGCCGCGTGACGGTCGCGGCTGGGGTCGGGCTCCCGTGCGCCATGGGCGCACCAGAAGCCACGAAGCGGACTGCCAGGCGGTGTAAGGATTCAGAAGCAGGTCCCTCACGCCGTTCACCAGAGGAACGTGAACAGGTTCGGGATGACATTAAAGAGTACGGATCGGAGGAGGATAAGGAGGGAGCGGCGCGTCTTTCGAGGGAACAGCAGATTCCTCACACCGCTTGCGACAAAACGGCAAGCAGGTTCGGAATGACATATAAAGGCAACAGCAGGTCCCTGGCTGCGGCAGGCAGGCGCCACACCGTCGACGGGGAAGCGTGAACGGGTTCGCTCGTACCTCTAGGCAGGCGGGACGGCATGGAGGATGGGGCGCGGCTGAGTGTGCGTGTGTTACGTGGGCGCCGAGGAGTAGGGGCAAGCGCCCGCGTTTTTTTGCGGCGTTGTTTTTATGTTGTCATTCCGAACCGGCCGCATTTTGAACGTGTGAGGAATCTGCTGTTCGTTTCTTTGCTGTTTTGCTCCCGGTATCCTTAGGCTTCGGGAACCAGTCCGCGGCAAGATCCTCCCAACGTGAGTTGTGGAGCTCGATCAGCCAAAGTTTCTTCTGTCTGCGCCAAGTTTTGATTTCCTTCTCGCGTGCTATCGCGAGACGAATGTCACCGAAGGTCTCGTAATGGACTAAACGGAAAATGCGATAACGCTTTGTGAATCCCGGAATGATGCCGGCACGATGTTGGGCAACGCGGCGTTCGAGGTTGTTCGTTACACCCGTGTACAGGTTCCGCGAACGGCTGGCGAGGATATAGACATAGTAGGTGCGGCTCACAGCCGTATTGTAGGGGCAGAGGGCGAAAGGAAACAGCAGATCCCTCACGCGGCAAAGACGGCCGGTTCGGGATGACATACAAAGGCGACAGCAGGTTCCTCACACGGCCGAAGTGCGGCCGGTTCGGAATGACCTCGAGAGGCGGGGTGGCGCTACTTCTTGGCTTTCTTGCGTGCCGCCGCGATGGGGGCTTCCGGCTCGGTCATGCGGATGGGGTCGAGGATTTCTTTCATCAGCTTGTCGTCGAGGAGCTTGCGTTCGAGAGCGATTTCCGTGACCGTCCGCCCGGTCTTGACGCTTTCCTTGGCGATCTCCGCCGCGGCCAGATACCCGATATACGGATTGAGCGCCGCGGCGATGGAAATGGTGGCGTTCGCGTAGTAGCGGCAGCGCTCCTCGTTGGCCTTGATTCCGTCAACGCACTTCTCCGCCAGCACGCGCATGGTGTTCTTAAGAATCTCCGCCGAATGCAGAACGTTCCACGCCATGGTGGGCATCATGACGTTGAGCTCGAGCTGTCCGGCTTGCACCGCCAGCGCCGTCGCGACGTCGGCGCCCACCACCTGAAAGCTGACCATCGCGGTCAGCTCGGCCATGACTGGATTCACTTTCCCGGGCATGATCGACGAGCCGGGCTGGAGCGTAGGCAACATAATCTCGGCGAGTCCTGTGTTCGGGCCGCTGGAGAGCAAGCGCAAATCGTTCGCGATGCGAATCAGTTCGAGCGCCAAATTTCGCAGCGCCGACGAGGCCATCGACATCGCCAGATTCGATTGCATGGCGTAGCGGAGGTCGTCTGTCGCGATGAGTTTTTGCCCCGATACTTTGCTCAGCTCCGCGACAACCAGCTTTTGGAATTTCGGATGCGTGTTGACGCCGGTTCCGACGGCCGAGCCGCCGAGGCCGACTTCGCGCAGGAAATCCTGCGCGTTGCGAAGCGCTCGAATGGCGCGGTTGATCGCCGTGGAATATGCGCGGAATTCTTGCCCGAGCCGCACCGGCACCGCGTCCATCATGTGCGTGCGACCGGATTTTAATATGTGATCGAACTGCTTTCCTTTGCGCGCCAGCGACGCTTCGAGTTTCTCGCACGATTCCACGACTTCATCGAAGCAGAGCAGGGAAGCCAGTCGCATGGAAGTCGGGAAAACATCATTGGTCGATTGCCCGAAATTCACGTGGTCATTGGGGTGAACGACGGAATAATCGCCGCGCTTGCCGCCGAGTAGCTCGATCGCGCGATTGGCGATCACTTCATTTGCGTTCATGTGGAACGACACGCCCGCCCCAGCCTGATAAACATCGACGACAAATTGGTCATCGAGCTTTCCCGCGATCACTTCATCAGCGGCGCGAATGATCGCGTCGGCAATCTTGTCGGGGACCAGCTTGAGTTTGCGGTTCGCCAGAGCCGCGGCTTTTTTTACGTATCCGATCGCTTGAATTAGTTTCTGGTGCGCGCGATATCCGCTGATCGGATAATTTTCGACTGCACGCTGGGTCTGGCTCCCATAATAAGCCTCGACCGGAACTTGTTTCTCTCCCAGCGAATCCTTCTCAACTCGTGAATTCATTAGGCCTCGCTCCTGACTACGCGACGAATTTGATTCACTCTTGCAAGCGTTCATTCTTCCTTAGAGCCCCCCTGGCTGTTTCCGCAGTTTATGCCACTCGACAACAGACTAGCATGCAATTGCTCCTAATGTTTATTTACGTGGATGGGCAGAAGGAATGGACGGCGAGGCGGCGGTAGTTTTCTGGTGATTGGGTCAAACGTGGGACGATCAATGCGAGTCAGATGGAGGGCAGTAGACGAAGGGGATGGGACGGAGGCAACGGAGCTGGTAGACGGCGAATGGTGAGAGAGAAAGCACGCGAGGATGAAAGTGAAAAGGGAGCGCGTGGAGGAGAAGCGAGAGGGAAAGTGAAGAGGAGCGAGGTTCGAGGTAGGGCAAAAGCAAAGAAAAGAGGGAATCTGACTCGGACCAAAACCAAAAGCAGCTACAAGAGCAAACACTAGAGCAGGTGTAAGAGCAATGGCAAGAGCAGATGCAGGAGCAAAGGCGACGGCGCGGGAGGAAGGGTCGAGTCCAAGAAGCGCAAGAACTGGGAATAGGTTGCGCGGGAACGCAATTCAATCAAGAGGCGGCGGAGGCTAACGGGAAATCAATGACGACCGTGGCGCACAAGGAGTTCGAATGCTTTCTTTCGGCTATCGCGTGCCGACGGGACAATTGCTTTCCAGCAGCACGCGAAGAGCCCAGCGCCGCGTGCGTTCTTCTTGTTCACGGCTGGCAAGGTACGCCAAGAGCAATCGGCGAAATGGCATCAAGTTATCGCGCGTGCGCGCGGCGCCGGTCTCTGGCCACGGCGAAAGCGGAATTACTTGCGAAGTAATCCGGGATAGTTGACATGTTCAAGAAAGGGCAGCGATGTTTCGAGCGACGCAGACTAGAACTCAATTCACGCAGCAGGGCTCGACGGTGCATCTGCGCATGATGTTTTTGCACGCACAGCGCACGCCTCCGCTACGGGACCTTGTATCTGTGTTTGAGCGAAGAAGTCGGCGCTGCGATCAAAGCGCGCGGCTGGTAAGTATCTGGCAGAAACGCTCCCTGAAAGTCAATATGACGCGCAGGTCAGGAATGCGGCCGGCGAAACGCGCAACGAAGCTGGAGGCTGTGAAATGAAGTCCGACAGGAATCAAGCTACGCGGATTGCTTTTTCCAACACGGCCGGCTTGGTTTCAGGCTTCGGGCCGTATTTTGCCAGCGATTTTGGGCCCGTCCTGCGCCGCAAAGCCCGTGACTGCGCGTCGGCAACGCACTCCTTGAGAACAGGGAGGACGGGATTCGAGCCGAGCGCTGGAAATTCGTGCGGCGAATCTCCAAGGGCACCAGCGATCCCGGGCATCTCAAGTTGCACGCCGTTTCTCCGCCGCGAAGGGGCTTCCACTCGACGCTGCTGCCGGCGGCGAACGAGGATCCATTCGGCAACGCGGGCCTGGATGTCGACTTCGACCCACTCGTCCAGCACCTCAGCCAGCTCCTTACGAAGATTGGCTCTCTCGTTTAGGCGAGCCAACTCGAACGCCTCGAGAGAAGCGCGTGAGCATGTGGCAAGGTACTCCAGCATCGGCTTGGTGGTTTTCATCTATCCGTCTCCAAATGGGAATGAAACGAACGCTCCAACGAGGGAGCGCGGGGCACAATGATATAAGTTACTCTATCTGTCAATATAAATAATATACATAGCCGCAATTTGGCGTGTGCCGCACGCCGGGAATGTACCGGCAGCGGGGCCGGCCACCGGGGATGGGCTTTCGAGGGGGATGATGATGACCGAAACGACTTCGATCTGCTCGCATGAAGTGTACCAGCGGGAACTGCACCGGCAACGCAATCGTGAATACATGCGGCAGTGGAGGGCGAACCCGGAAAATCGGCTCAAAGAAGTCCAGAGGCGCGAGCAGAACAATGCCTATCGGAAACAGCAGCGGCAGGAGCACTCCTTGCGGAACGTGTGCGTGTTCTGCCATGCGCGACTGTCTGTGACACATGTCCAGAGGCTCGTGATCAAGGGGAATGGCTTCCGCGTGGTGAACGTTCCGTACTGCGGGGAATGTTGACGGGAAGTGCTGTAACCGGCTGCCGTAGAGCAATTTGCACGCCGATTGTAAGCGGCAACAAACGGCATTTAACGACAAGTCATGTCACCTGACAGCTTTAGCAAGGCCAAGAGGGCTTAATGAACTAAATTGCGACAGAATAACTTCAACGCGGGATTGCGCGGCGGCCTTTTTGAGGCCAAGCATTATGCGCGGATGGGCCAGGCCATATGGCTTTATGGATGGCTCATTTTGCGGCAGACGCGCGAGCGCGACGGCGTCGGTCTGGTACTCGGTGGGCATCCGGTCAACTATCGCGAGATCGAATCCGAGACAGGATTTTGCCGAAAGACGCTGGAGCGCTGGATGCAGAATCTCCGCCGCGCCGGTTACATTGAAACTGCGGCTGGGCCGTCCGGGGTTGTGGTTCGAATTACAAAGGCAAAGAAGTTTTTCAAGATCGCGCCGAGCGCCCGGGAAATCCACAGGTCTGTGGAAAAAGGATTTCCACAGCCCGCAAATTTGCGACCAACCGCCCTTGAATCTGAGGCAGGCACTCCTCAAATGTGCGGAGGGGCGCCTCGGAATTGCGGTGCCTCCGCCCGCTATATCGCTGATTCGCATTTGGTTGCGCGCGGGATACGTAGTAGAGAAGTAGGAGAACAAACCAAGGAAATCCATAGATTCGAATCCAATCTCCACAGCAAACAGTCCAGCAAAAATCAAGGGCCGAAACCTCACATGGTGAAAACCGAAGAGCCCGAAGGCTTCGAACGAGTCGCTAGCGGCATAACTCTCGCGGCCCTCAAAGCCAAAATGCAGCAGCGTGAATGGCGCTTGCGCCGCGAGCAGCGTGAGGAAGCTCTCCGCAGGGAACTGCGCGTTGGAGCGGGTCCGCAAGTGGGGCAGGGATGACCGCGTTGGGAGCAGGACGCGAATGAGAGGCATTGTCCGTTGCGAGCTGGGGCATGGCGCGGAGCCGCCGCGCGGCTGGCGGCTGGCGTGGTACGAGCCGCGCCGGCGCGTAGGCGTTTTTTTTCCGACGCCGCTGCACTGGCTGGCTCGTGCGATTCGCGAATTATCCTGGCGACTGGGCCTCGCATGGCGCGCGCCAACGCGCGAGCAGCACGATGTTTTCGAGTTGCAGCGCGTGCAGCGTGAGCGCAAGAAACTCGCGGCCGAATACGCGCGCGGCTACATCCAGGGCTGGCAGGAATGCTTCGACGAGTGGGTCGAGACGCTGGAGGAGGTTGACGGCGATCCGTGGCGGCATTGAAGTTCACCGGTGCGATCGGCTGCACCAAGCAAATGCTCGTGCGGGGGAGGGGCGATGAAGGCGCAGGAAATTTTTGAAGTATGCCATGCGCGGTACCGCGGTCTTCGCGCGTTTCTGAAGGGACAAATGTCCTCCGTGGATCTCGATAAGCCCTCGGCGGGCTACCAGTGGCGGCCCGATCGCGCGCGCGCGGAAGAATACGTCGCCGATTTCGAAATGATCGCCGAGCGGGCGCTGCGGCGTCCGGAGTGGAAAGGACGGCGGAAGTTGTTTCGGATTTACTTTCTGTATGGAGTCGAATATCGCCGCGCCATCACGCTGGTGGGCGTCGCGCCGGGAACATTCGATTATTGGCTCGGCGAGGTGAAAAAGGCCTGCGGCCGCGAATTCGACCGCGCCGGCCTCTTCCCCCCGCGCCGGTATTTTCAGATTCGCGGAGAATGATTTAAGCCTCCGCCCATGCAGCGACAGCTTGCCTAGTGTCTAGTGATGATCGCCGTGCTGGTGGCGCCAGTTCCAGTATTGGTTCTGCTCGTCCTGGTTGCGCCTTTTAAAATCGACGTGCCGCCGGTGCGTATCGTGTTCCCATTGCTGGTAATAAACCACCTCATCGTGGTTCCAAACGTGGTAGTCGCGATACTCGGGATCGTATACGCGGTAATATCCGTGCGCTGCGCACCCGCCCATGGCTACGAACGCCGCGAAGCCTCCAACCAACAGCAGAGAACAGAGCCATCGAGAGATGTTGCCGTAGAATTTGCGCATCGGATGCATCCTCCTCGTTTTTGAGTATCGTCTTCTTCTCTCGGCGAGCAAATGAGAAGAAGGCTGCACATGCACATACCGGGAACACCGGATGCTGGGAGGATGTCCCCTGCAAGCTCACCCACAGTACATCTAACCCCGCGCCGCGCCTAAAGTTTCGCGCGACTTCGGTAGTGACTCAGTTTCCGATGACCGCGTTCACCAGGAGTTCATAGAGCCTGTGCGGTCACCAGTAATATGCCCTATCGTCGGCGAAGTCCCCAGCAGTGACCATCATCCGCAGTTGCTTCAGGCTAGTTGCGCCACGTGTGCCAATACCCATCCAGAGAAACGTAACCTTTCTTTGGGGGTCGAGATCAAACACTGCAACGTGAGAACTGTGGCTATATCCACCTTCCTCATAGAAAATGAAAATCTTGTCATTCGACATGCCCGCGAACAATAGGCGTCGTCGTGGCAATCCCGGTCGCATGATTACGTCCGTTGATTGGTACTCCTCACCCGGATTTGCCATCTTGAAGTCCTTCTCTCCGGCGAGGCGTGCAAATTGGACTTTCAGGCCTGTGGGAAGTTGATTTACATCCTTTTGGATTGTGAACTGCCCATCAAGGATGTGAGCCCTTTGGCTCAGGGACAGTGTGCGGAACGGTGGCCTGTAGCTGCTTTGCCCAGCATAAAAGACCGAACCGATGCCTAAGAAGCAAAGTAGAATCCCGCCTCTTACCTTCATGTTGTTTTAGCCTCGAAGGGATCCTAGCACCAAGTGCCTGATAAGTTGGATTGTCGGAAACTGCGCCACCGAATCAACCTGGGTCACTACCGCGACTTTACTTCCCGGCGTCACTTTCCGCTGTTCACGGCCCGGTCGATCGCCTGCTTCGCCGCCGGAGACAGCGAGTTCATGCGCTTGATATACGCCGCGATGCGGCGAGCGGGCAGATGAACCTGGGAGCGAACTTAGAAGCGGATGATGAGGGCCTGCGAGATCTGAAAATTATGCTCGTGAAACGGCGTGCCCAGCGTGGATCCCGGATAAGCGACGATCGTGTCGCCGATATCGAAGCGCAGCGCCGCGTGCTTCGTCGCGCGATATTCGATCACTTCGCCGTAATTGAACGCGAAATCCGTGGCACGCGAAAAGCCCAGCAGCGCGAGCGGATTATTCGAATTCGCTTGATACACCAGCCGCCCGCTGAAAATTTGCGTGCTGCCGCCTGGAAAGATGGAGGCCGACGGCGTCACGCTGCCCGAATCGTCCAGCACGTGGCTGAAGTTGACGAAGCCCGGCCGCACCACGCTGTAAAATCCCCAGCGCCGCGTCGTTGGGCCGAAGCGCAATCCAAAAAGTCCTTCGGTGACGCGCCCACCCGAAATCGCGGTTGAGGCATTGCCATTGTCGCCGAAGAAATCCATCTCCGTATCGGCGCTGACCCAGCTCGAAAAGTTGTACGTGAGGTTCGCGCCCAGGCCGTTGTTGCTCGTCTCGCAGCTCGTTCCGCTCGTGCACGTCGACGGAAGATTCAGCAGCGCGTAGTGGCCACCCAATTCCCATTTCGAGCTGTCGGCGAAGTTTTGCGCGCGCGCCGCTGGCGTGCTCGCGAGAAACAGAATCGTGGCGCAGATGAACGGGACAAAAACGCGGCCTGGCAGAACTGAAAGTGACTTGCGCATGAATACACTCCCAAAATTTGCTGCTACCGGCGCCGCAAGCTTGCCTGCCGCGGCAGGCGCGGCCATTATCTCCCTCGCTCCGTCTTCGCGCAAGCCTAAATCAAGCCCAAATCGGATCTGCGATCGTCTGGTGCCTGCATTTCGGTGTATGCACCCCTGTACTAGAACATCGCCGCGACAACGGAGAGTCACGTCCCATGCGAAGCGACTGCGGGACGCGCGCGAGGTTTGAGTTCGCCGACGATGAACCAGTAGGAGAAAATTCCGGCGATGAGGAGCACAGGGCCGATCGCGAAACCCGGAGAATACGAGCCCGTGCGGGCGATGAGGAAGCCCGTGGCCACAGGCGCGATCACGCCGCCGAGGTTGCCGGTAAAATTCATGAAGCCAGTCCAGATGCCGACCTGGTCCTCGGGCGCGCAGGATTGCGGGAACACGACAATGTTCCCCGCGCCGAAGCCGGCGAGGCCAGCCCCAGCGACGAGCCACAGCGCGCGCGTCGGGCTTTGCACGTGCGTCGCGAAAATCAGAAAAATCCCGCAGAGAAACGCCGCCGTAACGATGCTCTTGCGTGCGATCGTTTCGCTCCAGCCGTGGCGAACGAGGCGGTCGGCGATCCATCCGCCGAGCGGCTCGGCCACCATGAATACAAGATACGGCAGCGCGGCAAAGAGTCCAGCGGCGAGCATGCGGAAATGGCGCACGGTCATCAGATAGTCGGGCAGCCAGGTGAGGAACAAATAGAAATAATAATCCCAGCAGAAAAATCCGAGGCAGATTCCAACGAGATTCCGGTCGAACGTGACGAAGCGCCGCGGCCGTGGCGAAGGCGCAGCGCCCGTTTCCGAAGAGCTCTTGTAATGTTTCGGGAAGCGCGAAGGAAATATCGCCAGCCAGGGCACGAGCCAGAGCAGAGCCAGCAGGCCAATGATGAGGAACATGTGCCGCCAGCCGAAGCGTTGAATCAAGAGAGCGGTCAACGGAGCCCCGATAGCCAGTCCCGCCTTGATGCCGCTATTGAATATTCCCGTGGGCAGGCCGCGTTCGGCTGGCGCGAAAAGAACGCTCACAATTTTCACGCCGCCTGGAAAATAAATCGATTCGCCGATTCCGAGAAGCATGCGGAAGAAAATCAACATGCCCAGGCCCGCGGCGAGGCCAGTCAATCCCTGTGAAGCGCACCAAATCAGAAACATAATGGCAAAGAAGCGCCGGAGATTGAGATGGTCCACGGCCCAGCCGACGGGAACCTGCATCAGCGCATAGGACGCGAAGAAAGCGGCGAGGAGCACGCCCTTCGTCCCCGGACCGAAGTGGAAATCGCGGGCGATCAGTGGCAGCGCGACGGAAATTGTGCCGCGGTCAACGTAATTGATCAGCGATGCGGTGAAGAGCAGACCCACGATCGACCAGCGGCGCGAGTTGGAAATGGGATCAGCGAAGGAGATGGAGCCGTTGAACGTGGCCTCGTTACGCGATGCGATGTCGAGTCTCCAAAGAATCGTGCGGAAGAAGCGTGCGCAGCGTACATGAATTGCGCGCGCGTGTCCATTTCGGGAAATGACTCAGGATTCGGCAGTCGGATCTTTCTGCATCCGAGCACAAGGACGCGAGACGCGAGAATGACAAAACGGGCGCGACGCCAAGACCCTGTTGACTTGTCGCGGACGGCAACCATAATATGTGCTGCGCATGACGGCTCCCGATTCCCTGGCTAGCTCGACCATTTCTCACTACCGCGTTCTCGAAAAGCTCGGCGGCGGTGGAATGGGCGTCGTCTACAAAGCCGAGGACACTCGCCTCGGCCGCTTGGTGGCCCTGAAATTCCTTCCCGAAGACATGGCCCAGGACGTGCAGGCGCTCAATCGCTTCCGTCGCGAAGCGCAGGCGGCCTCGACTCTGAATCATCCTAATATCTGTACGATTTATGACGTCGGCGAGCAGGACGGCAAAGCCTTCATCGCCATGGAATATCTCGACGGCGTGACGTTGAAGCACAAAATCGCCGGCCGGCCGCTCGACATCGAAACGCTCCTCACGCTGGCGATCGAAGCCGCCGACGCGCTCGATGCCGCGCATGTGAAGGGCATCGTCCACCGCGACATCAAGCCCGCGAACATTTTCGTCACCAGCCGAGGCCACGCGAAAATCCTCGATTTCGGCCTCGCCAAAGTGCTGGCCTCGCACCGCACGGGCGAAAGCGGCACGGCGGCGCGTGGAATTTCCGCACAGGCCACGGCGGACAATTCTCCGGATTTGACCAGTCCCGGCAGCTCGCTCGGCACGGTTGCGTATATGAGTCCGGAGCAGGCGCGCGGCGAAGAGCTCGACGCGCGGACGGATTTATTTTCCCTCGGCATTGTGCTCTACGAGATGGCCACCGGCGAATTGCCCTTCAGCGGCGGCACCACGGCGGTCATTTATAACGGCATCCTGAATGTCACGCCAAAGCCCGTCACCAGAGTCAACGCCCGCATGCCCGCTGAAATCGATCGGATCATCGCCAAGACGCTCGAAAAAGATCGCGACCTCCGCTGCCAAAGCGCGGCCGAGCTGCGCGCGGACCTCAAGCGCCTGAAGCGCGACCTCGATTCCGGGCACATGGATTCAGCGGCGCGAAGTTCCTCTGCAGGCGCGGCAGGGACCGCCGCCGCTGCGCGGCCGCAAGCCGCGCCGAAGAAAAAGACCGTCGCCGTGCTGTACTTCGAAAATTTGAGCGGCGCGAAAGAAGACGAATATTTCCGCGACGGCATGACCGAAGACATCGTCACGGAGCTGTCGAAAATCGGACGCCTCGAAATTTTCCCGCGCTCCGAGATGCTCCCCTTTCGAGACAAGCCCGTCACCGCACCCGAGGTCGGCGAGAAACTCGGCGCCATGTACGTTCTCGAGGGTTCGATTCGCAGGGCGGGGAATCGTCTGCGCATCACGACGCAGCTCGTCGAAAGCGCCACGCGCCATTCCGTCTGGGCCGAACGCTACGACCGCCAGATGGAAGACGTTTTTGCCATTCAGGGCGAGATTTCGCTGAGCATCGCGAAAGCGCTGGAGATCACTCTCTCGCCGCAGGAAGAAAGAGTGATCGCCAAGAAACCGACCGCGAATCCGCAGGCCTATGACTTTTATCTGCGCGGCCGGAATTATCTGCGCCAGCGCCAGTTCGAATACGCGCTCGCCATGTACGAGGAAGCCGCCAAACTTGACCCCAATTTCGCGCAAGCCTACGCGGGAATCGCGCGCGCCTGGGGCGAGAAATTCGAATTGCACAATCCCAGCCCGGAGTACATCGAAAAAGGCCTCGAAGCCTGCGCCAAGGCCGAAAAGCTCGCGCCCGATTTGCCCGAAGTGCTCTCCGCGCGGGCGCGCATTCATTATGCGCAGCAGCAGTACGACGATTCCATCCGCCTGGCGCGCAGGGCCATTGAATTGCAACCAGAATGCGAAGGCGCGCATGACGTGCTCGGGCGCGCGTATTTTGCCGCCGGACGTTATGAGGATGCCGCGCAATTGGCCGATAGCGCGCTCGAAGTCGTCAGCAACGATTACAACGCGCTGATTCCTCTCATCAACTCAATCGAAAAATTGGGACGCGCCGCCGACGCCGAGCGCTTGCGCCGCCGCGAAATGGAAGTACTCGAAAACCAGTTGCGGCAATTTCCCGACGACGTTCGCGCACGCATTCTCCTGGCCGCCGATCTGGCCACCTTCGGCCAGCCCGAGGAGGCCATTCGCCACGTGCGCATCTCCGTGGCCATGCGCCCCACGGACTCCAATGTCCTCTACAACGCGGCGTGCGCGTACGGTTTGCTCGGAATGAAGCCGGAAGCGCTCGAGACTTTCCGCCGCTGCGTCGATGCGGGCTATTCCAATTTTGACTGGTGCACGAAAGACCCCGATTTGAAAATCCTCCACGACGATCCCGAATTCAAAAGCCTCGCCAAAGGCCCCGGCGAACAGGCAAATTAAGGCCAGTGTTTCGCCTCCGGCGCATTTCCCGGTATCGCCCGCTCAATTCAGACCCTCCCACACGAAATCAGGCTAGAATAGCGGAACATCTGGCGGCTTAAGCCTCCGCGGCGAGCGCGGAGGGAAGGAGCGTGAGTGGGCGGTTTTTGGATTCTCGGCATTGCCCTGATCGCGGTGATCCTCTGGGATGTATTCGAGACGATCATTTTGCCGCGCCGCGTCACGCGGCGCTTCCGCCTCGCGCGCATGTTTTATCGCTCGACGTGGCGGCCGTGGCGTTTTGTCGCCTGCCTGCTCCAGCGCAAAAAGAATCTCCGCGAAAGCTTTCTGGGTTACTACGGTCCGCTTTCGCTGCTGGCGCTCTTTGTCGTGTGGGCCGTGGGCCTGATTTTCGGATTCGCAATGCTTCACTACGGCGCGGGCTCGGCGATCAATCTCGCGCCCAACCAACGGCCCGGCTTCTGGAGCGATTTGTATCTCAGCGGGACCACGTTTTTTACGCTCGGCCTCGGCGACGTCACGCCGCGCACCGAGGCGGCGCGCATCATCACCGTATTTGAGTCGGGACTGGGCTTCGGCTTTCTCGCCCTGGTCATCAGTTATTTGCCCGTGCTCTACGGCGCGTTTTCCGCGCGCGAGGTGAATATTTCGCTCCTCGACGCGCGCGCCGGCTCGCCGCCCAGCGCTTCAGAGATGCTGCGGCGCCTGGCGCAGCGCCAAAACCCCCAGGCCTTCGAGCAAAATCTGTACGACTGGGAAAAGTGGTCCGCGCAGTTGATGGAAAGCCATTTGTCCTATCCCGTGCTCTGCTATTTCCGTTCGCAGCACAATAATCAATCCTGGCTCGCCGCGCTCACCACCGTGCTCGACGTCTCCGCGCTGCTCATCGCCTATGGCCAGGGCGCGTTGAAGTGGCAGGCCAAGCTCACGTTCGCCATTTCTCGCCACGCGCTCGTCGATTTGGCGCAAGTCCTGAACACGCCGCCGCTCGAATTCAAAGAGGAGCGTCTCCCGCGCGAAGAACTGCAGGAACTGCACAAGCTGCTGATTGGCGCGGAGCTCTCCACATGCTGTCCTGAAGATGATCAGCACCTCGAGGATCTTCGCCACATGTATGAGCCCTACGCGCGCGCGCTTTCCGATCGCCTGCTGATGCCCATCGGAAAATGGGCGCCAGAGAAAGCCATCCGCGACAACTGGCGCACGTCCGCCTGGGGCCGCATCTCCGCCGACGCGAACTCTTCCTCGCATCATCGCGCCGCCCGATCTTCGCATCACAGCGCCGCTCAACCCTCGCCCATCCTCGACGCCGACGAAGAAGAGCATTTCTAGGATCATTCCTGCGGATCGATTGGGTTGATTTTCAGTTCCGACGCAAAACGAGAATCGTCCGGTCATCTTGCTGGCGGGCGCCGCGGGAAAAATTCTTGATTTCCTGAAGGCAAGCGGCCGTGAGCGCATCTGGTTCCAGAGCGTGCCGCCCGTTCAGAAACTTCGCCAGCCGCCCAAAACCATATTCGGTATTCGAGCCGTCCACTGATTCCGTCAGACCGTCGGTATAAGAAATGAGGCTTTCCCCCGCCTTGAGCTGCATTTTTTCCGCCGGATAGGTTCCCGCGGAGAACATCCCGAGCGGCATGCCCTTCGACCCGAGCGAGCGTACTTCACCGTCCCGCAGCAAGAAGACCGGCAAGTGGCCCGCGTTGCAGAGCTCGATTGCGCCAGTGGTGGACGCGCGTCCGCACACAAGCGTTGCGTACTGCCCCGCCGTGGTGCTTTCGCAAAAGAGGCGGCTCACGCGCGCCACCAGTTGGTCGAGCGGCAGGTTGCTGTTCACCAGGCTGCGAAAAATGCCGTGAAGCTGCGTCATCAGCAGTGACGCGGCCACGCCTTTGCCGGCAACATCGCCCAGCGCGAAAAACACATCGCCCGATGCTCCGTCCGGAATGACGTCACAGTAGTCGCCGCTTACGATGCCCGCCGGCTCATAACAATAATGAAGCTTCCAGCCGGCAGCGTCGATGTCGTGCGGCGGCAGCAGGGCGCGCTGCACTCCTGCGGCGAGCTCAAGGTCTTGCTCCAGCGCGCGGCGCTGCGCTTCATTCAAATGATCCAAACACATGCGCACCAGCGGATCCGCGATCAGGCGCTCCTCTTCGACCGTGTCGTGGCACACCTCGCAGATTCCGAATGAGCCGTCGCGCATGCGCTCGAGCGCGGCATCCACTTCCATGAGAAGCGCGTTGGCGAAAGCATCCGCGGAGCGCGAAGCGATGGCCGTTTGCAGCCTCTTCCGGCGATCTTCAAGCTTCGACTGCAAATATCCCTGAGCGACAGTCGCCATGGTTTCTCCTCCGCCTCGCGCTGCGAGCTTACACCAAAGCCACGAGCCGCCGATATCCGGTTTAGGCGATCAAATCCGCGGCTGCTTGCGCAATTTCTCGAACGCGCGGCAAACACCGGAATGCCTGGCCGGGCGCGCTGCGAATACCCATTGGATGCCAGGCCGCGAATGAAGACTCAGCGCGAAAGCGAGCCATGCACTAAGTTTCGGTTGCTAATACGCGAGTTTTTCCGCAGAGTACTCGCCGGCTGTCGCACCAGGGGCAAGAAAGGGAAGGGCATTGCCCGGGAATCATTCGCTTAACGTGCGTCGCGCTTGCTTTTGGATGGTTATCGCCGCGCTGGCAATTCGCCTCGCCGTGATGGCGTTTCTCTACCCCGAGCATTTGAATCCCGCGCGCGACCACTGGAAATTCGCCGGCGAAACCGGCCGCATCGCGCGCTCCATCGCGGAAGGGAAGGGATATAGCAGTCCTTTTTTCGCTGATACCGGTCCGACCGCCTGGCTCACGCCGGTGTTCCCATATTTGCTCGCCAGCGTCTTCAAAGTTTTTGGCGTCTATACGAAGGCTTCCGCGCTCGCGATACTTTCGCTCGATTGCTTGTTTGCCGCGCTCACATGCATTCCCGTTTTCTTCATCGCACTCGAGACTTTCGGTGAACGCGCCGCGAGTTGGGCCGGCTGGATCTGGGTCTTCTTCCCCTATTCGATCCATTTCTCCGCCGATTTCATCTGGGACACGACGCTTTCCGTCCTGCTCATGGCCATTCTATTTCTCGTCGTCCTGAAACTCGAACGCGCGCCGCGCTGGTGGCCGTGGTTCGGTTTCGGCCTGCTCGCGGGATTTGCGGCGCTAACGAATCCGGTCACGCTCGCGCCTATGCCGTTTCTCGTGCTGTGGATTCTCTGGCGGCTTTATCGCAAAAAACAGAACTGGTTCGCGCCCGGCGCGGCAGCCTTGCTGGCTGTGCTGATTGCCGTCTCGCCGTGGTTTGTGCGCAACTACCGCACATTTCACAAATTCATTCCGCTGCGTTCCGGGTTTTGGCTGGAAGTTTATTGCGGAAATAATTCCGCAAGCGCTTTTTGGTCCACGGACATCCGTCCGCCCGGCTATCATCCATCCGACAGCAACCTCGAATGGCAGGAATATCAGCAGCTCGGGGAAATCAATTACATGGCGTTGAAAAAACGCGAGGCCATGGCATTCATGTCGGGACACAAAGCGCTCTACGCCGTCCAGACTTTGCGCCGCGCTGTCTACATCTGGACCGGCTTCTGGAGCTTCAGCCGGCGCTATCTTGCCGAAGAGCCTTTCGATCCGCCAGACATTTTCTTCTGCACCGCGCTGACGATTCTCGCGTTTTTCGGCTTGCGAATCGCGTGGCGTATTGGTGGCGCATCAGCTGCGATGCCCTACATCATCGCGTTTTTATTTTTCCCGCTCGTCTATTACATCACCCACCTAGAGGATTATTATCGCCGGCCGCTCGATAGCTTGTTCGTCGTTCTCGCCGCTGGCGCCATCGCCTCCTGGCGTCGCGCGCCGATTCTCGGTGGCGAAAAAAGAGAAAGCTGACTCCGCCGCATCTCGCCCGTCTCACGCGTTTCCCCGGGACGCAGCACTTGATTGACCTCGGCGCTCCCCGGGCGTAGAATTGCGCCGTCTCCTCAGCTGTTTGAGTCCCCCAAACGCCGGCGCTTCGCCGCAAAGGAGCCTGCCATGCCGAAGACACTCCGCTGTACCGACGTCATTCCCGGTTGTGATTTCGTCGCCCGCGGTGAAACTGATGAAGAAGTGATTGCACGGGCCGCTGAACACGTCCGCGCCAAACACCACCTGCGCGCGATCACGCCCGAAATCTTCAAGCAGATTCGCGCATCCGTCTACGAGGAAAAAGCCACCGCGGCATAGTCCGCCGGTCCGCGATTCGCAGCCGTTCTGTTCAAAGACCTGTCCGCCGGAAGCCCGCGATGGTCATATACAAGCCGATCGCGAGCGCAATCACGATGTACTCGTAAAAGAAGGCCTCGTAATGTGCCGCCTCGAGCAACGCAGCCACGTCCTTGTGCGGAAGTAACAAAACTACCACGCCGCGCAGCAGGAATATCCATCCGGCGAGCGTGACAATCACCGGCAGTAATCCGCCGCGCCACACGTTATGCGCGAGCACCATCGCCAATCCCGCCGCAAGGCTCAAAAAGCCCAGCACCAGCAGCAGCGGCTGGCTCTGCGTCAATGCCGCGACGGTTGCCAGCGTCTCTGCCTTGTGCGTCGCGATGGACGCCGCAACGACCAGTGTAAACAATCCGATCAGCTTGCTGAGAAATGCCGTGTGTCGCATCGCTTCCTCCTGATTGAGTTCCACGATTGAACTTCATGTCCGGCAGTCGGTGAATGGCGGCATTCTACATGAGTTTTCGAATTCGCGTTTCGGCAAAACATGAGCGTGAATGCTCGCGCGAGCGGTACACAATAGACGCGAGCATTTGCGTCTCGTGAAAATTCGCCGCGCTGGCTGAACCGCTGCGGATAGCATGCATGTGATTTTTCTCACTCTTCTTCTGGCATTGCATTCTCACGCGCCGATGATATAACCCTGCGCGTAGGAGTGGACTGAAAACACCGCATGAACGCTTCCATCCCCGCGGGCGCCGGGCCGGTTTCTGAACGCCGCCGCGGCCGCCTCTTCTCTCGCAGCAAAATCAGCCTGCTTCCGCTCGCCGCCGCCACATTTTTCATGGTCTCGGGCGGGCCCTATGGCCTCGAAGATGTGGTGCGCATGGCGGGTTACTCCGGCGCGCTCGTGATTCTGCTTCTCACGCCGCTGCTCTGGAGCGTTCCCTCGGCCATGATGGTCAGCGAGCTCTCCAGCGCGATTCCCGAAGAAGGCGGCTTTTACATCTGGGTGCAGCGCGGCATGGGCCGCTTCTGGGGATTTCAGGAAGTATGGCTCTCGCTCGCGGGAAGCATTTTTGAAATGGCGCTCTATCCAACCCTTTTCGTCGACTACATGGGCCATTTCGCGCCCGCGCTCGTCGCCGGCCATCGCGCCATCATCATCGAACTCGCGCTCATCGTCGTCTGCACGCTCTGGAATCTTCTCGGCGCGCGCGCCGTCGGCGACGGCTCGATCTGGTTGGCCGTGCTGCTTCTCGGCCCGTTCGCGGTCCTGGCGGCAATCGCTTTTGCGCACGTCGGAGCTTTTTCGCCAACGCACGCTACTCTCTCCGCGTCAGCTCCATCCGTCATTCACAGAGATCTCCTCGGCGGAATCTTGATTGCCATGTGGAATTACATGGGCTGGGACAACACCTCGACCATCGCCGAGGAAGTGACGCGCCCGCAACGCACCTATCCGCTGGCCATGCTCATCACCGTGCTGTTCATCACCGCGAGTTACGTCATTCCGGTCAGCGCCGTGGCGCGCTCCGGCATTCCCGCCGCGGTCTGGACCACCGGCGGCTGGGTCGACATCGGCCGAATGCTCGGCGGCGAGTGGCTTTCGATTGCCATCGCGGCGGGCGGCGCGCTCGGCGCGATCGGCTCGTTCAACGCGCTGATGCTTTCATTTTCACGTTTGCCGCTCGTCATGGCGCAGGATGGTTATCTGCCGCGCATTTTCGCGCGCACCTCCGCGAAAACCGGCCTGCCGTGGGTCGCCATCGTGGTTTGCGCGGTCTGCTGGGCCGCTTGCTTGTTCTTGAATTTCGAGCACCTGGTCATCATCGACGTGCTGCTCACCGGCCTCAGCATCCTGCTGGAATTCTGGGCCCTCGCCGGACTGCGCCTTCGCGAGCCGGATTTGCCGCGGCCTTACCGCGTCCCCGGCGGATTGCTCGGCACGATTCTCATCGGCATTCCGCCGCTCGCGCTCATGATTGCCGCCGTCGTCCGCAACCGCACCGAAGCCATCGGCTCTGAGAGTTCGCTCACTGTCGCGCTCGTCCTCATCGCCCTCGGCCCCGCGCTGTATTTCCTCTCCCGCCCGCGAGGGGCCGGTCGCGAGAGATAGAATTGGAGGGCTTTCCGCAAGCAGCAGGTCGATTCCGTGTTAGTGTAGGTGCATAGACGTTCAGGCTTCGGAGTAACTGGAGGTCCGGTTTGCTGCGCGAGAAGAAACCTTCACTGTCGTTGCGCTGGCGCGTGTTGCTTTTCTTGGTCCTTTACCCCGTGACGTTTTTTCTGATCTACATGCCTAAATCCACCTTATCTTGGAAGACGCTGGGGCCGCCCTTCCTCTTAGCGTGTGTTTTTGCGGTACTCGAAAGCATCTACGAACAGGCTTTTAGTAAGCGTGCAAATTCGCAACCAAAAACGGACTGGCCGGAGCGAATTTGGGGAGTTCTTCTATTCACCTTGTTCATGGCAGGTTCTGTTTTTTGCGCAGCCTACGAAGGATATACCGGCATAAGGGACGGAATACGATCGATAATCGGGAGCGTAATTGCCCTAATGCTCATAACGCTGTTCGTAGGTCTCTACCACAATGATCCTGCAACAGACGAACCTCAAAGCGGGCTCCCCAGTCGTCTCCCTTCGCTTCCGTACCTGCTTTTTCCAAGCGGCCGCCGCAAGCCCTAGCGTCGCCGCGCCCACTTGCACATTTTTCGCGCAAACTGACCTGAGGCAGTTGTTCTTTGCCCAATCGTGTTTCAACGCGTGAATCTGACTTCAATTTCCTTCTTTCAGGCGTTTCCCAAATCTGAAAATGAACCCAATAAATCCCGCAAGAGGCCCGAGCACCCACACAAGCAAGAAAATCACGGTCTGGCCCGCAGGATCAGCCAGCAATTTCAGCTTCACGAGCACCAGGCTGATTGCCAGCCCCGCGCAGCCGCCCCCGACGACGAACAAGAACAAAAATACGAGTAGCGAAAACGATTTGCCGGCGCGGATTCGCTTCACCGGTTCCCTGCGCCAGCCCTTCACTTTGACGCCTTCTCCGGCGCCGTCGCGGCTGCTTGACCCTGCAGCGCAAACACCGATTTCGCCGCGGGCGGCAATTTCCCCATGTGCGAGAGGAACGTCACCACGTCCCAGATCTCGTCGTCTTTCAGCACGTTTTTCCAGCCCGGCATGCCTGTCCAGCGAACGCCGTGCACGGTGATGTAGTAATTCTGGTATTCGGGCATGTCCGGTTCGTCTTCCACGAACTGCGGCGGCGGGGGATTGAGAGTGTCCGCGAGCGGCGAACGCGGATGCACGGGATCGCCGTGGCACAGCGCGCAGTGGTCGAAATAAATCGTCGCGCCGTGGATCAAGTTTGCGTCGGTCGGCTGCCGGGGATTCGTGAGTTGCGGCGCGCTACGCGCCACGCTCTCGTCCATCGCATGTCCCGCGAGGCGTGTCTCAATGCTCGATGGAGGATTATCCGCGCGCATGTTGAGGCGGCCCGTCTCCGCAACGAAAAGCCCCACGACTACGATCACCGCGATCGTGACCAGCACTCCGAGGATAAATCCCTTCATTGTTCCCTCCTATCAACGCTGTGCGGAATACCTCCCGCGACTGTAGGCTCCGCCCAAGCGTTTCGCCACAAGCTCCGCCCTATGGTACATCAAGGCCGCGCGACAGATTTCAATGGGCCAAGTGGTTTGTGGCTCGCGTCTCGTTGAGCTTCGGACCGCGTTCGAAAAGTCCTTCGGCGAAGGCTCACAAATATGACTTGCATTCTGCAAGTGATGTTGATAGTTTTTCGCCTGTGCCGGCAAAGCCCAGGACGAGCCGCAAGCCCAAGCACCGCTCCGGCTGTCCCGTGAGCGTTTCGCTCGAGATTTTCGGCGACCGCTGGTCCTTGCTGATCATCCGAGATCTCATGGTCCGCGCTTACCGCACGTTCACGGAGTTTCAGGAATCCGGCGAGGGCATCGCCACGAACATTCTGGCGGATCGTCTGCGCAAGCTCGAAACGGCGGGCGTCATCGCTTCGGAAGCGGAGAAAGCGGATCGCCGGCGCGTCACCTATCGCTTGACGGAGAAGGGAATTGACCTCGCGCCAGTCCTTCTGGAGCTGCTCATCTGGGGCGCCAAGCACGAAGAAACCGGAGCGCCGTGCGCTCTCATGGCGAAAATGGCCAGCAATCGCGCTGCAGTGTTGTCCGAAGTTCGCCGCCGCTGGCAGGAACGGGATCCAACTCCCTTTCTTCCCAGCTTCGACGACCAGAGTGTGTACGGGAATTGAAAACGGGCCTGACAGGAAGATTGAATTCAATTGGGCAAGAGATTAGGGAAGAAAAAACATCGAGGTAAAAGAAAAGGAGAACGCACCATGGAAACGAAACCGACGCACGAGCAAGGCAAGATGCAATTGGAGATTTTCGACCTGCGCCGCGAGGCTCGCCTTCGCCAGGCCCGCGATTGGTTCGTCAAGAATTTTTACGCCGAAAGCTTCGAAGAGGCCATGCGCATTGCCCCGCCGATGACTGACGGCGGCACGAACTTTATGATGGTGCTGACCTATTGGGACATGGCCTGCTCGTATCTGAATCACGGCCTGATGCACGAAGATCTTTTCTTCGAGAGCAATGGCGAATTGTTCGGCGTCTGGGAGCGCCTCAAGCCTTCCATTGCCGAGTGTCGCGAGCGGTTTGCGAATCCGAGCTTCGGCGCGAACCTCCAAAAAGCTGCGGAAAGTTTTGAAGTCTGGATGGAAAAGCGCTCGCCCGGCCACGCTGCTCGGATGCGCGAATTCATGAAGCAGATGCGCCCGCAGCAGACAGCCTCGGCGAAGGCGTAAGGGAACGCCGAAGAGCCTGAGTCTGCGATCGCGGGGATAAAAGCAATCTTCTGCGGCGCAGGCTCTTCTCGGCGATCCAAAAACACAGGAGGTAAGGATTGATGCAACCCGTTATGGAAGCCATCGCTCCGTCAAAGGGCGCGCTCTGGACTGGCCGGGTGATTTCGGCGCTGGTGGTCCTGTTTTTGTGTTTCGATGGCGTAACGAAGGTGATGAAGGTGCCCAGTGTGATGGCCGCATCTGCCAAGGCGGGATTCTCCGTGAAGGAGATCGTCATCATCGGCGTGGTGCTGCTGATTTGCACGCTGCTCTACGTGATTCCGACGACCGCGGTTTTGGGAGCCATTCTACTCACCGGCTATCTGGGAGGGGCAACTTTTGCGAATGCCCATACCGGAGGTTCTGTGCCGCTGATCTTTTTTCCAGTGGTTTTCGGGATTTTGACTTGGCTGGGAATTTTTCTGCGCGACAGCCGCATTCGGGCACTCATCCCGCTGCGCGTGTCGCGCTGAGTTTTGGTTTTATCTAAGGAGAAAACGATTGAAGCCAAAGATTATCAGGACGATCGCAGTAGGAAGCTTCGCGCTGGTGGCTGTGCGGGGCGCGGCAGAAAAAAATAGGATACAGAAACTGTTGACAACATACCGACCAGTCGGTATGTTCTGGTGAGTATTTGGGCAATACCGCTCTGGGTTAACGCGCACATGAGGCGATCGAACATGCGCAAGAAGACCGTGGGAAAGAGGTTTGCAGAACTCGTGGCGGGCGCGTTTGCATTGTTGCTGTTGGTGACGACAGGGGCCAGCGCGCAGGCGCAGGACGCAAAATCGCCGTATCCGAAAATGGCCCCGGTCAACGAATACATGATGGCGGATCGCAACGCCGAAGTCGCTCTTGCGCGCACCGCCGCGCCCAACTCCATCTCCCGCGACGCCGAGATTTTGGTCCTCGGTGAACACGGTTACGAAACGGCCGTCAAAGGCACGAATGGCTTCGCATGCCTGGTGGAACGATCCTTGGCCTGAAGCGAGCATTAGGAGTAGCAAGAGCGCAATCAAAACACTGCCAAGGAGCATTTTCGAGGTTGGAATGACGGCGGGGGAAATTTGGCACTGAGGGGATAAAAGGAGGCACGATGCGAATTGCAAAGAGGGTGAGGATTGCTAGCAGAATCGCGGGAGTGCTCGTGCTCCTAGGTTTGCTGAGCACGGCGGCGAGCGCGCAGTCACAGGTTGCAGAAGAAAGGCCCTATCCGAAGATGCTGCCACTTGCGCAGTATTTAATGGATCGGAATGCGGCAATCGCGCTGGCGCGAAGCGCCGCTCCGGAGGGCATTTCAAAGGATGCGTCTGTGTTGGTGCTGACGTCCAAAGGCTGGGAAACAGCGGTCAAAGGTACAAACGGTTTTGTGTGCATGGCGGGGCCGTCGTGGGCGGGCAGCATCGATTTTTATGACGTCTGGAGTCCGAAGCAGAATGGGCCGATTTGCCTCAATCCACCAGCTGTGCGGTCGATCCTGCCGATTTTTTACAAACTGACGCAAATGACGCTGGCTGGAGTGACCTCTGTAAAAGGGCGCATCGCGGGCATTCAAGAAGCGTATGCGAAGAAGGAGATTCCCCCGGTGGAGCCGGGGGCGATGAGCTATATGATGTCCAAGAATGCGTACCTTACCCATCTAGGCCATTCACACAATTTATGCCACGTGATGCTTTTCTTGCCGATAAAAGATCCTGCTGAATTGGACGCCAACGATCCGAACTCGCTTGTTTCTTCGACGTCTATGTGGTTCCCGGACCCTGACAAACCGGATAGTCCGCTTAACAAAGAGCTGCCGCCGCTGCGGACCGTCCCAATCCCTGTGCCGTATTGGTCTGATGGCACTCTCGCGTTCACCAAATAAAGCCCCTATGGCCACAGTAACGATCAGAGCAGGGCTCGAATATAGGGGCGAGCGCATCCTCAAGGTTGTATTCGAGGAGTTCGCTCTCAACGGCTTCCAGCGTGGCGGCGTAAATGAAGTCAGGCCGTATAATGAGCGTGAGAATTGCGGGCGGAGTTGCTGTATAAGCTTTCGCCGAGGAGCGAAAAACGGATCCGGGTAGCCGCAGGACAAATTCGGCCCGATTGAATAAAATTCGTATCAACGGCCCGAAGCGGTCATTGGAGCAGGAAGACGAGCAGTAAGAGCGCAATCGAAAAAACTCCGAAGGAGCGATCGATGAGCAAAGTACGAGTTCTGGTCGGCACGCGCAAGGGCGCGTTCGTCATGACGTCCGACGGCAAGCGCGAGAAGTGGGACATCAGCGGCCCGCACTTCGCGGGCTGGCCGGTCTTTCACATGAAAGGCTCTCCCGTGGATCCGAATCGCATCTATGCCTCGCAAGTCAGCGACTGGTTCGGCCAGGTCATCGAGCGCTCCGACGACGGCGGCAAGACCTGGATTCAACCCGGCACGCCTCCCGGCGAACCGGCCGCTCCCGCCGGCGGCATGCCCCCCAAAGTCGGGAGCAACAAATTCGTCTACGACACCTCCGCCGAAACTGGCAAGCCGCTCACAACCCATCAGTGGTACGACGGCACGCAGCATCCCTGGGAATTCAAGCGCGTCTGGCATCTCGAGCCTTCGTTGACGGAGCCGGATACTGTTTACGCTGGAATTGAAGACGCCGCGTTATTCCGCTCCACTGACGGCGGCCAGAATTGGAAGGAACTCTCCGGCCTACGTGGCCACGGCACCGGCCCGAAATGGCAGCCTGGCGCCGGCGGCATGTGCCTGCACACCATTCTCATCGATCCGAGCAATTCAAAACGCATATACATCGCCATCTCCGCCGCGGGCGCTTTCCGCACCGACGACGGCGGCAAGACCTGGAAGCCCATCAATCAAGGCCTGCGCTCCAACTACATTCCCGATCCGAAAGCGGAGATCGGCCATTGCGTTCATCGCATCGCGCTGCATCCGTCGCGTCCAGGCGTGCTCTTCATGCAGAAGCATTGGGACGTGATGCGCAGCGACAACGCCGGCGACGAGTGGACCGAAGTCAGCGGCAACTTGCCCACCGATTTCGGTTTCGTCATCGATGTTCACGCGCATGAACCCGAAACCATCTACGTCGTCCCCATCAAGAGTGACTCCGAGCATTACCCGATGGATGGAAAACTTCGCGTTTATCGCAGCCGCACCGGCGGGAACGAGTGGCAGGAACTTGGAAAGGGCTTGCCGGATCGCGATTGTTACGTGGATGTCTTGCGCGACGCCATGGCCGTCGATTCGCTCGATAAATGCGGCATCTACTTCGGCACCACCGGCGGGCAGGTCTATGTCTCGCCCGATGCGGGCGACAATTGGTCGCCCATCGTGCGCGATCTTCCAGCCGTCCTTTCCGTCGAAGTCCAGACGCTGGCGTGATTTTCGCCGCGGCTTGAGGAAACGAGACGATGACTCAATCAGCGAAGCGCGCAAGCATTCGAGTCGAGCTCCCGCCCCATCTGCGCACGCTGGCGCATGTCGATAGGGAAGTGCGGCTCGACGTCGAGGGCCAGGTCACGCTGCGCGCTGTCCTCGACGCCATCGAGGCGCGTTATCCCATGCTGTGCGGCACGATCCGCGACCATGACACGAAAGAGCGCCGTCCCTACGTGCGCTTCTTCGCCTGCGCGCAGGATTTGTCTCATGAATCGCCAGACGCGCCGCTTCCCGAAGCCGTCGCATCCGGAGCGGAGCCGTTTCTCGTCGTTGGCGCCATCGCCGGTGGTTAGCAAAATGAGGGGTGATCGACGGAACTCTCTTGATTTGGGCGGAGTCATAATGGCCATATCAAATACGCCTCAAGTGGGTATTGCATATCACCGCTTTCCTGGGCAGGCTCACCGCTGGGATTTCGCCACGCTGGGGATTTTCCCTCGGCTTGGCCGATTCATTTCCCCGAGTCCCTGCGCGGAGGATCACCAATGCGCAAGATTCTTAAAGGAAGTATTCCAGTCGAGGAGGGAACATGCGATTTCTTCACGATTTGAAAGTTGCCATACGTTCTCTGTCGCGAGCCCGCGCGTTGTGGCTCACCGTGGCCGTCACCCTGGCTCTCGGCATCGGCGCGAACGCGGCCATTTTCAGCGTGGTTCGCGGCGTGCTCCTGCGTCCGCTCGCCAATCGCGACGAAGATCGCTTGCTTTACGTTCGCCAGAGCGCCCCGGGCATCGGCGCCGATAATACGACCTTCTCGATTCCCGAAATTCAGGACATCGGCAGCAACCTGAAGACCATCAAGGAACTCGGCACTTTTTCCCAAATCGATTTCACTATTGTGGGCCTCGGCACTCCGCGTGAGATCCACGCCGGCGTTGTGGACGGCAATTATTTCGACGTGATGGGTCTCCGCCCAGTCCTCGGTCGCTTGCTTGGCCCCGGCGACGATGGCCCCAACGCATCCGGCGCGATCGTGCTCACCTATCGCTTCTGGACCACGGCGCTGCATTCCGATTCCACCGTGATTGGGAAGAACGTCCGTTTGGACAGCATCGCCGGCACGCGCTCCGCCGTCATCATCGGCGTTTTAGAGCCCTCGGTGCCTTATCCGGTGGAAACGCAGATCATCGCCAACATCGTCACGAGTCCGCATCATCTTTCCGCCACCATGGTCCAGGGACGCGAACATCGCATGACGGAAGTTTTCGCTCGCCTTGCTCCCGGCGCCACGATTGATTCCGCCCGCGCCGAACTTTCCGCCGTCTACGCGGGGATGCTCACGGCGCATCCGGAGGTTTACAAGCCCGCGTATCATTTCACCATCGCCGTGACGCGCTTGCATGACCAGATTAATTCGAATGCGAGAACTATTTTGTGGGTGCTCTTCGCCGCCGCCGGCCTGCTGTTCGTGATTGCCTGTTCGAACGTCGCCAACTTAATTTTGGCGCGAACCGTGCGCCGCGAATCCGAGCTGGCCATACGCTCGGCGCTGGGTGCAACCACCGCCGCGCTGCGCCGTTCGCTTTTGGCCGAAAGTCTTGTGATGTGCGGGAGCGGCGCGCTCGCGGGAGTTCTCATCGCCGCGCCGATGGTCGCTGTGCTGGCCCGCTACGCTTCGCGCTTCTCTGTGCGCGCTCTCGACCTCAAGCTCGATTCCAGCCTGGTTTGGATTGGCATCGCGCTCGCGCTGATCGCCGCCGTTTTCCTGGCCTACGTTCCGCGGCTGCCCTCCTCAGGTGCGTCCGGCGGGCTCGGGCTCGCGAGCAGCGGCGTCCGCGTGACCAGCGGCAGCGCCCGGCGGCTGCGCATTTTTGCCATCACGCAGATCACCGCTTCGTTTCTATTGCTCGCCGGCGCGGGTGCGCTCTTGCGGACTCTCATGACCCTCGAAAAGATACAAGCGCCGTTCGACACCGCGCACGTCCTCGCCATGGACTTGCCCGTGATCTCCTACGGGCGAACGCCGGAACAGGTGCGCGATTTTTATCGCGACGTCCAGCGCAACGTCAGCGCGCTTCCGGGAGTCGAGCATGTCTCTTCCGCCTTCGGCGTTCCCTGGCGCGACGCCAACTTTCTCAGCTTCAGTCTGACGTTCGCCGCCGAAGGCGCGCCGCGCGAAAACGGCCAGGAGGATTGGCGCACGCGGTTCCGCTCCATTTCGCCGGGATATTTTGCAACGCTGGGCATTCCGATTCTCGAGGGACGCGACTTCAATGACAACGACCGCGATGGCGCCGAACGCGTGGTCATCATCAGCGAGAGCGTCGCGCAAAAATTATTCCCTGGACAGGTCGCCCTGAACCGCCATTTGTGGTGGACGGACGGGGTGATCAAATTCATCGGCATCAGCGGTGATCCGCGGCGGATTGTCGGGGTCGTGCCGGACTTCGACGATGAAAACATTATCCCGAAGCCGGTCATGACGGTCTATCAGCCAAACGATCAAGAAGGTTGGGGCGGTCGGCTGTTCGTGCGCACAGAAAGCGACCCGTACGCGTTGGTTCCCACCATCACCCGCATGATCCATCAGATGTCGTCGGATCAGCCCGTCGAGCAGGCCAGCACGCTGGGCGACATTCGCGCGCAGATTCTGACGCCCGACCGGCTCAATGCCATCGTCTTTGGCGGATTCGCCACCGTGGCGCTTCTGATTTCTGTCGTCGGAGTCGCGGGAGTGCTCGCGTTTTCCGTGAGTGGACGTACGCGTGAGTTCGGGATTCGCATGGCTCTGGGCGCGCAGCCGCGCAACATTCTCACCAACGTCCTTTTGGAAGGCTTGGCGATCGCCAGCCTGGGCGTGACCACCGGTATCGTGGTTGGCTTTGCCTTCGCGCGTTTGATTGGCAAGTACGTTGCCGACGTGCAACTGCCGGGCGTGCTGCCTTTGATCGCTTCCGCTGCGGTAATCCTCGCGGCCGCGGTGATCGCCTCGGCTCTTCCCGCGCTCCGCGCTGCCCGGGTTGACGTCGTGCAGGCGTTGCATTCGGAGTAGCCCGCGGCTTTAATTTGCGTGCGGCGAATTTCAATTCATAGGCGCTCCGTCCTCGCGTCGGGACGCTTGCAACGCTGCCCGTTTGTTGACGGCCTCTGTACCCCCATGCTATAAGCCAACCCATTCTCATTAAGTTACTGGCCCAGGAATAAATTCGTCCGTGGAGGTAATTCGGGATGCGAAGCCTTTCTGCCCTCGTGCTCGCGCTGTGCGTGCTGGCCACGCCGTCATTCTCTCGCGCCCGTGGCAATCAAACCGATTGGGGAAACCTCAGGCTTTTGCAGGCGGGCCAGAAAATCCAGGTCATCGAGAAAAATGGCGCGCGGCACTCCGGAAGATTCTCTTCCGTGGACGAGCAGGGAATCACGCTTCATGAAGAAAGCGGCGACCAGGTCATTGCCCGCACCAATGTTCTGCGCGTGAACGCAGGCGGGCATCGCAAGCGCAACACGTTGCTTGGACTGGCAATCGGTGCCGGCGCGGGTGCAGGCATCGGCGCCGCAGCCGGGGGCAACTCTTGCGCAAGCTCGGCTCCGTATTGCATCAATGTAGTTAGTAGGGGAGATTGGGCGGGCATCTTCGCGATCGTTGGTGGGACTGTCGGCGCAATCGTCGGCGTCCTCATTCCCAGCCACAAAACGATCTATCGCGCGCAGCCATGAATTTGTCGAAGACGGAGAATCCGCGCCAGTGAAGAATCAGCGCGAGCGAGGTTTCTTCACGCGCGGTCGCGGCCGAGGAAATACTTAATCAGCGAATATCCGCCATTGATGGGCAGCAGGATGGCTTGCTTCCACAGCGAAGCCCGTTCGCGCGTCCGTTCGTGCTCCAGCTCCGAACGCGATTTCTCGTTTGCCACAACCATGAGGGCGTATTTCGCGAAATCGATTCCGCAGGCGTCGCATGTCCCGCCGTGCCGTTGCGAAGCGCCGCAGGCGGGGCATTTGTAGCGCAGCGTCATGTGGCAGCGCCGGCAGAATTGCTCCGTGTCCGAGTTTTGCGCCTTGCACTTGGGACATTCCATCCCCCAATTCTACTTCGCGCCACTTCCAAAGAACCGTCCGCGCCGCGCCGTGTGTCACGCGCGAGACCTGTCCTTCGGGGCAGGTGCCCGCGGCCTGCCGGGAATAGTTATCGATAGAACATCGCGCCGCATCGTCAAGCATCGCTCTATATAGCGTTCCTGTATACTCACGTTTCGGATCGCCGAAAGGGGCGGCCGAAACAAGTAACCGAAGCAGGTGGCACAAGAGCGTGACCGAAGTGAGTGGCCGGCACGGTTGGCCTAAAACAGTTGCCGGAGGTGCAGTTAAGATTCCGCGAAAGGCTTGCCTGACAATGATTAGTTCCAACATCAAACGCGGCAGCGCCGAACTTGCCATTCTCTCCGTGCTCGAGCAGCAGCCCTTGCACGGCTACGAAATCGCCCGCCGCATCCAGAGCGACTCGCGCGGATCGCTGCGGTTCACCCTCGCCTCGCTCTACCCGTTGCTCTATCGCATGGAATCCCGCGGCTGGCTCCGCGCCTCCTGGGGCGAAACGCCCTCCGGACGCGCCCGGCGGTATTACCGGCTGACTTCAGCCGGTCGGAAAAAACTCGTGCCTCTCCGCAAGGAATGGAAGGAACTGTTTCGCGCGCTTTCGCGCCTGGCGGAGCCGCACCATGCGTGATTGGCGAAATGAAGTGGAACAGGTCTTGGCGGCCGGCAAGTTTTCTGCGCCTGAACGCGAAGAAATCTCTCGCGAGCTCGCCGGCCATCTCGACGATTTGTACCACGCCGCGCGCAACCGTGGTCTGGACGAATCAGCCGCCATCAAATGCGCATTCGCTGAACTTCACGAAGATCCGAGGCTCGGCCCGAAACTCCGCCGCGCCCGACAGGAGAACACCATGAACGACCGTACGAAACGCCTCTGGCTTCCGTCTATGGCTATGATCTTTGCGACCATCGCTCTGCTTACAATTTTTAGTGTTCCCGGATTGTCCCATCCAGAATATGGAACGCTCTGGTTGCGAAGCGGAGCGGCCCACTGGCGCGAAATTTTCTGGGGCATTTATGGTTCGAGGAACATTGGTTGGCTTTGCATCCTGGCACTCTTCGGAGCGGCCGGGGCTTATTGGTCGCGCCGCGCAGGGAGCGGTCGCGCGATGCAAGTTGCGGTCGGGCTTTCTCCGCTCGTCCTCTTCGTAGTGATGTTCGCGGTGATGGTGCACTACAGCTTTGCGCTCGACGGCGTTCCTCCGGACAATGCGCTGATTCCCGCGTTGGCAGTCGACGGCTTGAAGTGGGTCCTCATCCCCGGCGTCGCTCTCCTGCTTGGCGTCCTGCCGTTCCTGCGCAACAACACCGCTGAACGCCGAATCGCGTAGCGCGTCAACGAGCGTTTCACGGAGCCGCATCATGCGTGATTGGCGAAATGAAGTGGAACAGGTCTTGGCGGCTGGCAAGTTTTCTGCGGCTGAACGCGAGGAAATCTCCCTCGAGCTCGCCGGCTATCTCGACGATTTGTATCACGCCGCGCGCAACCGTGGTCTGGACGAAGCAGCCGCCATCAAATACGCATTCGCTGAACTTCACGAAGACGCGAGGCTCGGCCAGCATCTCCGCCGCGCCCGCGAGGAGAACACCATGAACGACCGCACAAAACGCCTCTGGCTTCCCGGCTTGACGATTCTCCTATCGAGCGTCGTGCTGCTCGAAACTTTCCAGGCCATCGGTTTCTCCGGGTTTTTCTTTCGCATCATGATGCAGCATTCGGGTCCAGCTCCCAACGGCTTGATGCGCCTCGTGGTCAATCGAGACGCCGGGTTGCTGACCTATTTCGTATGGCTTTTGGGTTTGCAGTTTCTGGGCGCGGCTGGGGCTTCGTGGTCGCGTCGTGCGGGTAGCGGACGCGCTTTGCAAATCGCTACCGGACTTTTCCCGCTACTTTTGTTTTTCGCGGTTGCGTTGGCTGAGCAAGCCGCAGCGCACGTCGGCACGCTCTCGACAATGGGCGAACTCAACTCTCTTGCGCCAGGCCGCGCATTTTTTCTCTTTCCCAGCGGCGCTGGCCTGTTCCTGAGCTGGGTCGTGATTCCGGGCGTTGCTCTGCTTCTCGGCATTCTGCCATTTCTGCGCAGCAACACCGCTGAACGCCGAATCGCGTAGCAATTCGCCGCGCGTTTTCGTGCGTCCTGCTTATTTTCGCAGCGCGAAAAACTGGTTGAACGGATTCTGTATCGGCAGCCGCTCAAAACGCTTGAAGCCGGCTCCGCGCGCCAGCGCCCGCGCGCCTTCTTCACCGATCACCGTGCCCAGCCCGGCTCCGTTGTGCGCCAGCGACACCGTCATGCAATGCATCGGGCTGATGGAGTGGAACGCTTTGCCAATCGGATTGCGATTCTCATGCGCGTTTGCCGACGCGTTTGGCTCGGACCACAGATACACGCCATCGTCGGCAAGCGCCCCATGGATCGCCTTTAGAGTCGCCTTCGGATCCACCATGTCGTGGATGCAATCGAAGCTGCAGATCAAGTCGAACTTCTTGTCCTTCGGAATTTCATGCGCCGCCGCGCGCAGAAATTTCACATTCTTCAATTTCGCATTCTTCGCCAGGCTTTTCGCTCTCTTGATGCTCGGCGCATGGAAATCAATTCCCAGCACTTTTGATTTCGGATACGCCTTCGCCATGGCAATCGTCGATTGCCCGCATCCGCAGCCGACGTCCGCGACCGCCGCTCCGCGCTGCAGTTTTTCCACCAGTCCCGAAATCGCGGGCAGCCACATCGACGTCAGAAAATTGATGTAGCCCGGCCGGAAAAATCGCTCGATGGCATGCGGAATCTCTTTCCCGATTTTCGCGTAGGAAATTCCACCGCCTTTTTGGAAGGCTTCGACAATCTTCGATATGTTGCAAATCGAAGGCGTTGTGAAGTGGAACGCCCCGCCGACGAACAGGGGACTGTCCTCGTTCGCCAGCACGAATGCCTGCTCCTCCGTCATCCTGTAGCTGTCCGTATTCGTGTCGTAATCAACATATTCCGCGGCGACCATCGCCCGTAGCCATTCGCGCACATAACGTTCGTTCAGTTGCGTTCGCGCCGCGAGATTCGGGCTGCGCATCTGACCGGCTCCCGCCATGGCCTTGAACAACCCCAGCCGGTCGCCGACGTACCCCAGCGCCATCGTGAATGCTCCGCCCATGTCGCCGACTACGCGAAAGGCTATCTCATGGGCTTTTTCTTCGTTCATGCAGTCGCCTCCTGTCGCGAAATTCAATATCTGAAAACTTTGTTTCACGCCGCGGGTGGGTGCGGCATGTCCTGCTCTTATTCTTGCCCGCGAGAACCGTTAAGGCGATTCGCTTTATAGGCCCTTGAAAAGGTTTCGCCGAATTTATATGAGAGACTTTCTGTGAACACGGACACCTGCGACAACGATGCGGAGAGTCTAGCCGCGAACCGCCCGCGTGTCAAACACGGGAAGGGAACCGGGAAACGTTCGTTTCAGTAACGTGTGACTGACGTTCAGGGAGTAGTTTCCGGTAATCCGACTTTTCAGGGCAGAGGTTGAGGGTCCCCGATGCCATACTTCTCTTGCATCTGGCGCAGGTTCTCGCGTGCCTTACGCTCCTCGTTCGAATAGAAACGTGCCTGACCAAACTGATGGTGAGAGATGGCGAACAAGAGCTGATTGAGGGTGACCGCAAGGCGATTCTGCGCCTCAATCACCTCGTCAGGTAGATCCTGTGGTGGGGCCAAGGTGCCGTGGATCTGGTTTTCCAAGTAGCCCCTGTGGGTAGCATTGGCGAACTGAGCGATGGCGGCGTGTAGAACCAGGCCACCCACCTCCAGCAGAACGAAACGCAGATATTGAGATGGTCCGAGGAGCCGATGTTCCTGCGCGCCTTGTTCGAAAACAGCTTGCATTTCGGCGCCCAGCAACTCGCGGTGCCGTTTTGGGTATAGATAAAGCAGCACTCGGAAGACTGCACCCATCTCTCTACGCCTCGCCCAGACGCAGTCGTGCGTGCCCCGCACGGCTGAGTTCTCTAAAACGATCCAGCTCAAGCTCGAGCTGACGGCGGCCTTCGCTGGTCAGCCGGTATGCCTGCTTGTCCCTTGACGTATCTTCCTGCTCGAACCGTTGAATCCAACCCTCGTCCAGCAGCCGGCGGAGGGCGCCATAGAGCGTGCCCGTGCTCAAGCGCACACGGTGGCGGCTTAGAGCCTCGATGTCTTTGATCAACGCGTAGCCGTGGCGCGGTTGGGCCGCCAGGCTCATGAGGATTAGGAGAACGGGCTCGGTGAGCGGCTTGGGATGCTCCATGGCAGGTCGTTGTGCGACATGTCGCATGCGGACATATTAGCCCATGCGGACGAAACCGTCAAGGTTTGATTTTGCAGCGAGCCGGAGGTTTATCGTGCCCGGATCTGTCGAACTATCGAAGGCGGGTGGCGTACGCTGAGCGATACGTTCTTTGTATTTTGCAAAGTGGGTGCCGCACCCGCGTCCAACCCAGCTAGGTCACTGTTCGGTGAACTAGCGCGGTGGTATCATCCGTCCGTCGCTGCCATGTCGCAAGAGGAAAACCGCCGCAATGCCTGCGCCACCCGGCCTGTGTGCTTGTTGGCTCGCCTGTTCCGGGAATCGGCGGATTCGGTTGGAACTCAGTACCGTCCTGCCGTTGAGGAGGTGATTTGAAGATGAGAATGAAAGCAATCGCGTTTGGCTTGCTGATTCTTGCTCCATATGTTTCGGCACAGGGACCTACGAACCTCGGGAACGCCCCCCAGGTTGTCAAGATGGTTGAGCTGCTGGGAAACCCGGACCACTTCAATGGAAAGCTCGTAACTGTCATCGGCTACCTAGTGATTGGAGGCCAGAACGTAAACGCCGACACGACATTGTCGCTGAATAAGGAAGACTACGAGAACGAGCTCGGCAACGGCATGGGCGTGGTGCCTAATCAGGAGATGCTACGGGATAGCAGAGAACTGACTGGCATGTACGTTCGGCTAACCGGAGTGATTGTCACCCGCGAGTGGCCGCGCGGTCGCATGCTGGGAATTGGGAACATAACGGAATGCAAGGTTTGGTCCGACCCCGAGCACCCCAGAGCTATCTCCGGACACTCCGGAGTGTCACCTTAACGCTTCACGAGAGTCAGCGGCTTACAGCATAAGAGACATCCCGATTGGCCTGGACGCTCGGCGGGTGGCGCAGGCTAAGCGATACGTTCGTTGTATTTTGCGAAGTGGGTGCCGCACCCTTTGATGTTTAAGGGTGCAGATTTTGCCGCTTCTTTCGCATCCGGCGGATTCCGTCGCCGCTTAACTTCGCCACGCAATTCCGCTACACTCCCTGCGAGACTTACCGCCAGAAAGCGCCTTTTTGCTCGACAAAAAGTCTTCCGCATCAATTGCACGGACAGCCGTTGAAATTGGCGATCGCACGCGGCGCCAAATCGCCGTGCGCCTGCTGCCGTTCCTTTTCCTTTTGTACGTCGTGAATTACGTCGACCGCACCAGCGTGGCATTCGCCGCGCTCGGCATGACCAGCGACCTCGGCTTCTCCGACCGCGTCTTTGGCCTGGGCGCAGGCATTTTCTTCATCAGCTACGTCGCGCTGCAAATTCCTGGCGCGCTGCTCGTCGAACATTGGAGCGCCCGCCGAATAATCTCGGCGGTGATGATCGCTTGGGGCTCGTTTACTGCGTTGACGGGCCTCGTTCATACCGCGCACCAGCTCTACGCCGCGCGCCTCCTGCTCGGCGCCGCCGAGGCGGCGTTTTTCCCGGGAGTAATCGTCTACCTGAGCCATTGGTTCAGCCGCGAAGACCGTGCCAAAGCCATCGGTTATTTTATGGCGGCAATTCCGCTTTCGCAGGCCTTGGCCTCGCCTGCCGCGGGATGGATCATCGGCCATGCTTTCCTGGGAATGCAAGGTTGGCGCTGGCTTTTCATCCTCGAGGGTTTGCCGGCCATCCTGTTCGGCGCAATGGCATATTTCTTTTTGTCCGATCGGCCGCGCGAAGCTCATTGGCTCGCGCCCGCTCAGCATGAGTGGATCGAACAGAAGCTTCACCGGGAAAGGCTTGATACTCCACAGTCGATGTCTGTCGGGCAGGCGCTTCGGTCCCGCGTCGTGCTACTTTTGGCCGCGGTCGCTTTTCTCAACTATTTCGTCGACTACGGTTTCTATTTTTGGTTTCCCACCATGCTGAAACGCCTGTCGGGTCTCTCGGACGTGCGTGTCGGTCTCATTGGCGCGATTCCGTATTTGCTGTTGTTTGTCGCCATGATTGCGAACGGATGGCATTCCGACAAGCGCATGGAGCGGAGGTGGCACTGCGCCATTCCCATGTTCATTGCGGCGCTGGGAGCCTTGGGCCTTATCGCGCGTTCTGGTTCGCTGCCCGTTTCTGTTTTATTCTTTGCTTTGATTGCCCTTTCGAATGCGTTTCTTCCTCCGTCTTGGGCGATTCCGACGACCCTGCTCAGCCGTTCTGCCTCCGCCGCTGCGGTCGGGCTCATTAATGCCGTCGGATCCGTCGCGGGATTCGCCGGGCCGTACTTGCTCGGCTATCTTAGCAGCCGGACAGGCTCGTTCAGTTCCGGCATGGTCGTGGTTGCCGTTGCGGCGATTGCGGGAGGCCTGCTGGTCCTGTGCATTCCAAAAACGCCGCACGCTCCAGCGCTGTAAATCCTCCCGCGCCGCGTCAACGTCCCGCCCAGGTGTGCGCGGGTCGCGCTCAAGTTCCGCGATTCTAATCGCCACACGCCAGAATTAGAATCGCGCGTAACTCACACAAAACAAAGGCCCGTTCATTTTCTAATCGCCAACTTTGGAACTTGTTCGCCTGGGCGAACCTGCTCGCCGTGGCGAGCTCGTTCGCCGGGGCGAATGCTTTCGCGCTCATCGCCGCGAATGTGTCAAAACTGGTATTTTCCGAGACAGCGAATAATCCTATCCCCGAAAGTGAGCAGTTAAGAACTTAGCCGCCTTGTCTGAGATACCCGCAATTTTATTCGTAGCCTGTCGATACAGTTTGCGCGCGATTTCCGTCTGCGGCCGATCATCATTCAGGTTGCAAAATGGCCTCAGCTCGCGTCTTCCGAGCTTGCGCCGGGCCACGCCAGTTCGTTTCACTTTTATGCTCACTCGTATCCCCGGTCCGCGCTTGACCCACATCACAACCCCTCTCGCGACGAGGCCCTGCCCGCCCATGTGGTCTGAGGCGAAAACGAATATCGGATCATGAACGGAGATTTCCTTGCCTCGATACATCGTCTTCTCATCGAAAGAATACAACTTGGCATTTGGTTTGGATGTGGGCGCAGCTTTCACGACGAATTGCACGAGGCCTTCCCTTCTTTCGCGTTTTTCACGCTTTCATGTCTTTGCCGCTGATTTGCAGGTCAAAGCCGTTGGGATCCTCGACGTGAAAACTGTTTTCCGTATCCGGCTTCGGGTTCAGTCCGCGGCGCTTCAGCTCCGACTCGACAGCATTTTTATCCCAGTTGTCGATCGTGTACGCGATGTGATCGATTCGCGGCGTGTTCCTCGAATGATTTCGCGGGATCAGGAACGTGTCGCCGAAGGTCAGATAACACTGGCTCCCGTTGTCCTGCACCACGGGCATCCCGAAGAGGTCCGCGTAAAAATCCCTCGTCTTCGCGTAATCCGCCACCTGATACGAAATATGATTCACGTAAATCGCCTTGAATCCTTTTCCGCCCGCCGCAGCCGCACTCCCGGCCCCAACCGTCGCGACTGCCGTCGTTGCCGCCGTCACGGCCACTGCGAGGCTCTGAATCAATTGCCGTCGCGACATTTTCCCTTGCTCGAAATCCTCCACCAGTTTCGAAATCACTCGTTCCATCGCTCCTCCTTTATTTCTCGAATTGCTTCAGGAATTTCATCCCCGCCTGCCAATTTTCCGCCGCGCCCTTGGGATTGCGGTCCGGCTGCGGTTCCGACCTGCTGACAACCTCGAAGCCGAGCACGTCGCGGTAAAACGCGATGGACGCGCGCATGTCGAAGACCTGCAGCAGCGGGGTCATGCCTCGGATGTCGATCGCCATGTGAGCCTCCACAAACGTGGCGCTATGCCTGGTATTGACGCGACATCTTATACCGAAATCCCGGCGACAAAGGAACGAGCAGCGCCCACCCGCCAGCTAAACACCGAGGCACACGCGTGACGCGCGTCACTGCGACTCCGTCGCGTGAGGCGTAAAAGAAAACCAGGCCGTAACTTCGCGAATCGTATTAATGTGGAGGGAGGGGAAGCATCTTCCATGGTCTCCAATCCCAATCAATTACGCACCCTTTCACGAACCTCCACACGAACATCTGCATGTAGAAGGAGCAACTTCAATGGGGCACACTTGGGCTCAAAACTGGTATTTTTCCGCGGCGATTGCTGTTCTCGGCTTGCATCTTCTTTTTAATCTTTGGTACGTTTTCGGCGCGCTCATCACCAGCCGCCGGCCGCGCCTCGAAATCCTGCACATCGTATCGCTTTTTTACGGCGTCATCGCGGAGAACGCATCGTTTCCTTGCCCGCTGACGCTCCTTGAAAAATGGTGCCAGGCGCGCGCCGGATTCGTCCCCTATAGCGGAACGTTCGAGCTGCACTATCTTCGCGCGCTCGTCGCGCCGAATTTCCCGCTGTGGCTTCTCGGATACGGCGCTGCGGCCGTTTTTCTGGTCAACGTCGCCGTCTACGCGCGCCGCTTCGCGCTCCGCCGCGCGCACACCCATCGCCACGCGCACTGACGCTCTGCGCTCCGCTTGCCTTTTGCCATCCGCCAGTTCACTTCAGAAAGGTAGACCGAAGGCAAACCGAAGGTAACGCCGTGCCAGATTCGCGGGCTGCTTTTTCGTGGCTACTTGCGCGGCAGCTTGATCTTCGTCGCTCCGGCAGGCGCCAGATTAAACGCTGGAGGCGCGGCCAGGAAAATCTCGCCCGTGCCCGGAGCCGACGCGCTGCCCGTCGTCGAAAACGCCGCATATCCTCCACCGCCCGCCGAACCAAAATCCCCGGTGATGGCATTGCCGCTGGAATCCGTTGAAATCAGCGTGGTGCTCGTCGAGCACGACGCCGGCGGCAGACACACACTCACCGCGTAGACTTGCTGGCCCGTGACGCCCGTCAGCAGCGGCGCCAGCGACGTGAACACCGCCTGCGTTTCCGACACCGCCGGATTCGAGCTGTTCCCGTTGCCCGGCATTCCATTCGGATCCGCCGAGAGCAGAATATTTCCCGACGGTGCGCACGCAACGCTCGACGGCAAAACCATGCACACGTTCGATCCAAGAATTTGCTGGTTCGCCGAAGGCTTTGGCAGCAGATTTCCCGCGCTCGTCGCGTACGCCACGAAAATCCCCGTTGAATCTGTAGCTGCCGGAGTCACGCTGTCGCTCGTCCCCGGCTTGTTTCCTGTGTCGCCGGAGACGAGCACCGTTTGCGCCAGGCATGGCGATTGCAGGAACGGAGTCCCCTCGAGGCACGTCGACCGCAAATACACCTGCTGCGCGCCGTTGGCGGCAATTCCCGGCGCGATGTTGTCCGCCAGCGAATCAAACGCCACGGCAATCCCCGCCGAGTCGATCGACGGCGCAGTCGAACTGTTGTCGCCCGCGCCGCCGGTCACATCCGTCGAAAACAATTGCAAGCCTGCCATGCAGCCGCTCACTGCGCCGCTCGCGGCGTTGCAGCTCTGGTAGAGATAAATCTGCGGCGTACCGGGCACAGCCGACGAAGTCAGGTTCGTCGCCGTAGATTGGAACGCAACGAACAGTCCAAACGCGCTGATCGCGGGATTCGTGCTCGCCGCATTGCCGGGAGTTGTGCCGTTGGCGCTAATCAGCGTCAGCGCCGGCTTGCAGCCCTGCACGGCGCCGAATATGTTGTTGCAAGTGTCGTACTGATAGATTTGCTCGATCGCCTGCGTCGCGCCAGTGGCCAGATTCGTATCGTCGCTCTCGAACACCACGAACCGCCCATCGGGCGAAATCGCCGGCCTGTCGCTGCCGATAACCCCGCCCGCGCCCGGGCCGCTCGCGCCCGCTGAAATCAGCGTCGTTTGCGGTGTGCACGAGCCCGAGCCGAAGCAGTTTTGCGTCACATAAACCTGCGACAGTCCATTGCCCGGCGTTGACGTTAAGTTCGTTGCCGTCGAATCGAACGCCACGAACACGCCGCCATCCGACGTCGATGAATGCGTACTCGACGCGTTTCCCGGAGTTGTCCCGCTCACCGATTCCGCGACAGGGAACTGGCCCGTCGCGGCTGCCGCGGTCACCAGAAAATTCGTCCCAGCCGTGCCGCCGGACATCGCCAGCGGATTCGTGAGCGTCACCGGAATCGCCCCCGCCGTCGCCACCAGGCTCGCCGGGACCGTCACCGTCACCGAGCACGCGGTCTGAAGATTGCACGTCACGGGGCCATTCGGCGTGAGCGGCGGGTTCGTCTTGCCGGCGTTTCCAAATTGCACCACGACGGTCGGCGCCGCATTCAGCACCGTAAGCGTTAGCGAAAAACTCGCTGCGCCCGCGGGCACAGCCATCGGGGCTTCCGTCAAAATCTGCGGCGACGTGACTGTGAACGTTGCATTGGCCGATACCTGCGAAGCCGTGTTCACGTTTACCTGCACCGGGCCCGCCGTGCTCACGTCCCCCGGCGGTATTGTCGCCAGCAGCGTCACCAGGCAAGTCGTGTTCGCCGCGCAGGGCTGCAGCAGCACCGCGCCGGGAGTGATCACGTCCGAACCAAAATCAATTTGTGAGGACCCATTCAGGTTTGCCCCCGATATCGATAGCGTGAATTGGCCGTTCCCCGCAGGCACGGACGTCGGAGCGATCGACACGATCGTCGGTACCGGGTTCGAGTTCGAACCGCATCCCGAAAGAATCAGGCAAATTCCCAGAAACGCCCCACGCAGTAGCCCAACCCCAACCGCCCTTCGCTGCATTCCGTGTTCCTCCGGGTACTGCTCCGCGCCAGCGCCCTCGCTCGCTCGGATTTGACGCGTTCGCGAAAAACCTGAAGCCGCCCCTATTGGATTGGCTTTAGCATTATACGTATGCGCGGCGAAGCAGCAAGGAGCGAAACGACCAAATCGTCGCCCTTGAATTTCACCCTCTGAGTGCCAAATGTGGGCTGCGATGCCGCGTTTCGCGTTGCGGGTTGCACGGCAGCATTTCGCGGCCTGCGGAAACAGCGTACGGAAACAAAAAGAGCGGCGTCGCCGCCGCTCTCGGTCTTGCCTAATATTTTTCGCGCGCTCCGGCGGATCAGTTCACCGATATTTCCGCGCTCGGCATATCGAGCAGCCGTTTCAGTAATTGATACAACCGCCGCCGCGCGATCGAGTCCATGCCGATGAATTCCACGCCCATGCCACGCCCCAAATGCATGCTGCGCACAACGGCTCGCGCCCTTACTTCGCCTTCCGGCGTGTCGAACAGCAATTGCAATCCCGTTCCCACATCCGCGGGATCGGTCGTCGAGATATAGATTCCGCCGAGGCCCAAATTACGCGCGCGATTGGCGTCGCGCCTCCCGCCGCCCTGCCAGGCCACCAGGAAAGTATTCTTGAACTTGGCGCGCGGATGGCGTCGTTTCTTGCTTTTATTCACGGCGGAAAAAATCATCGCATTTCTCCCAAGGAAGTCTCTCGCCGAACGTCACGGAGCGCCTATCCCGCAGCATTCGCCGGCGCCAGCATGCGCAGCAGGTTGATCAGCCGTTCCATGTCATAAGGTTTCGCCACGCATCCGGTGGCGCCCAATGCGTGCGCCGTTGAAAAATCGCTCGGCAATCCCGTGCGTGTGGTCAATATGATCGGCATTCGCGCGTATTTCACGTTGCGCCGCGCCACCACGCACAAATCGTAACCGGACATTTCTCCGCCGCCCGGCAGCGATCCCGCAAATGCCTCGGATTCGGAAATGATCGCCGCGGGCGTGCGATGCCGCAGAATGGAAATTGCCGCGCTTGGCTCCGCCACGTCTTCCACGCTGTAGCCGTGCAGCTCCAATTGCGAGCGCAGCAGCTTGCGCACGCGAGTGTCCGCGTCCACTACCAAAATCATTTGCTTTTCCTGGCGCGCCTGCGCGGCCGGCGCCTTCTGGCGCTTAACTTCGTCTCCGATCGGCCGTCCCTGCGCATCCACCAATTCATAAGTCGGCTCGCCGTCGACAAACGCCACGGCAATGCCATACCGCTTTTCGCTCGCGCGCGCCACTCGCACCACTTGCCCGCGTTGCTCGTGAGTCTGTTCGCCCGGCACGGGCGAATAGGGAAAGACAACCGCAACTTCCTGGCCGCGTTCGTATGTTGGACGCGAAGTCTCGAACAGCACGCCTTCGCGCGAGACGTCTACCGTCATCGTCACGTCAAAATCCGAAGCGTGCGCGACGTGGATCTGCCGCACGCGTACCGGCGCGGATATTTTCACGCGCCGCCGATGCCGCCGTTCGGTTTTCGCGGCCGGTGATTTTGTTGTCCCTCCGGATGGGGCGTTGACCTCCGCTGTCGATGCGGCCGTGCCTGCGTTCCCGTTGTCTCCTCGCGTTGCTCTTGTGCCCCGCATTTTCTTTGGTGTTTCCGCCGCCATTTCCGCTATCAATGCAGCTACCGCCGCTTTCGCCGCATCCTCGTTCGCAGGACGCGCCTCTGCGGCCTCTGGCTTCGCAGCCGGAACAGCGGCTTTAGTGTCCGCAGTCCCGTCATCCGCCTTTGTAAACTTGAACAGCCGCACCATCCGCGTGTTCATAATCTATTCCTCGTCCGTCCTCTCGCTCCGGCAGCCGCCCGCAGAAATCTGTTTTGTGCAACCACCCGCGTTCGACAGATGATCCGCTCGATGGTACTTTCGCTCGCTCCAATGTAGCCTCCCGCCCCTGGAGACGCACTGGCCTAAGTGGTTCATTTTCTCTGGTACCGATGTACTTAGGGCTGTCTCCTAAGTGATCTCGTACGCCGCTCTTCCAGCACGTGAAACAGGTCCGACGGGCTGCTTGGTTTGCGAAGGCCCAAATCGGGATGCACTCGATTGTTGTGGAAGTGCTTAAGATACTGCTTGTTACGGAAACTCATTGTCAATTCTTCCCATATCGGCATGAAGTGCCACGGCGATTAGCCCGTAAGTCGTTTCATATCAATATTTTGGTTTGGGGCCGGGAATTGCCTGTCTCTCGTGGGCTATCTGTAACGAAACGCTTCGCGAGTCGGGATTGAACTGCGCACGTTGTGCGGTCGCATCTCGAATGGGTCGGGGCTGGGGGAGAGAACAGATGAATTTCAGGATCATTTCACGCAGTGCGGCACTTGGTGGGGCGTTGGTTTTGGGCGCATTTCTTTTGATTCCTTCGTCTGCAAAGGCGAGCGTGGCCCAGACTGCTGGCATCGGACATTTTGGCAGCCACGGATTCGCGGATGTCAGCATGCAGAAATTCACCAAAGGCGACTTAGGATCCAATGGCGATTCGTTTTTTTCTCAGGGAGATATGGTCATCGACCGGAATTTCTTCGACTCAACCTCTCCTGCAAGCGTTCCAGTTAAGGCTTCGATGCCGGAACCCGGCACGATAGTTCTCCTCGGCACAGGCCTCATCGGCCTGGCCTTTATGCGCAGCAAATTCGCCCAAGTCTAATTCTCAAGCCCTCTTCCTGCGGTCGGCGCAAGCTCAACTCCGGGTCGGCCGCTCCCGGAGGGTGCTGTCGGATTGTGCATCCGCCCCAATTATTCTATCTCGGGGGCAATGCGCCATATGCGCAACAGTCTTGCCTGAATGTGAATTGAATTGCAGGTTTTGTCCGCTCTTGATTATTTCGAATTTCATTCGCCTAGCGTTGCCGTTCCGAAGCTCCCATCTGCACCCCTTTCTACTTCAGGTGCCGGTCCATATGACCATGCGTTGCTCTGAAAACTAGCCACTTAAATGTTCAGGTCTAGTCCAGACGAAGTTCGGAATCAATTCATGCTCCATTCACGCGAACCTCCCTTCCTAGGCACCGCGCTTGCACCAATGTGGTCGGTGCTTGGCGTCTGACTGTGTCAGAATTTTGAGAGTTGCGCCGAAAGGAGCGTTACGGGTGCTAAGCAGTCTCGGGCACTCGAGACGCTTCTTTCGAGACACTTCTTTCAGACCAAGGTTGGGATATGTTGGGATATATAGTCAGCGGACGCTGGAACGCCCAGGGGAGACTGAAGACTATGCGTAAAACACAAACGCTTTTTTGTACATTGGTCGCTGCGATCGGTTTGATTACGATGACGGCGGGAGCGCAAGGGATCACGTCCGTTGCTCTCGGCTCGAGCACGAGCCCGAACGGCATCATCTTCACGGGTGGAAGCGGCACTGGGAACCTAGCTGTCGATATCGGCGGCTGCCCGTTCTTGAGCACCTCGTGCACTGCTCCGGGGTCGGTTACGGGGTCTCTTACCGTTTCCTCTTTCACTGGCAACTATTCGCTCAGCGCCGATTCGTTGACCGCATCATTCGGAAGCACAGCGTCGAACGGCGTGGACACTTGGAGCCTTTCCGGCCCCGCGGACACTTTCAGCCTCGGCGTTCTCGGCTTCAGCGGCGGCGTCGGAGGCACGATCAGTTGGCTCGACATCGTGGAAAACACGTCGGGAGTTTCGCTGATCGGGAATGTAAGCTATAGCGGCTCCGGCGCATTTGGCTCGATCGGCTCGGGAACCATCGGCATCAGCGTCCTGCTTGCGCCGCTCTCGTGCAATTCATCCGTATCGGGCGCATGCACGCTGGCGAATATTTCAGGAGAACCTGGCGATCCGCCGGCGGCGTTCAGTTCGGTGGGCTCGGGCTCTTTTGGAAATCCGACAACCGGCGGGGGAGGCGTTACGCCGGAACCGGGCACGCTGCTTCTGCTCGGCACTGGACTGCTCGGTTTCGCGCCGTTCATTCGCCGCAAGTTCGCGCGGCCGTAGGGCGGTTCTCAGCAAACGCGGCAGTCGTGGTGGCTGTCGCGGCGGGCCCGGCGCGCCGCAAATTCGGTTTTGCCATAGACGGAAACTGAAGAAACGTCCAGCGGCCATTAGGTTTTGGCCGGATTACGCGGAGCCTGCCTTCTGAATCCGTTGTAGAGATGATCTAGGAAGGCGGGTCGTTCGTCGGCGCTTCGCGCGTGCGTAATTGGCAAGAGATTCGGCTTTAAGGCCCTAGGAGGCTAAACATGCGGTGGACAAAATATTTCGTGGCTTTGGCTGTGATTCTGCTCGCGGCAGTCGCGGCGAACGCGAATTCCACTTCGCTGTCCTATACCGGCGCGTTGGGGAGCGCGCAATCAACCTTCGCGCTGGTTTTCAATGTCGGCGGCGGCACGTCCCAAAACGTCGACTTCCAGACTTGGGGTTTCGGTGGGGGCACGAACGCGGCGGGCAATTTGATTGGCGCCGGCGGCTTCGACCCTTCGCTAGCCCTCTTTTTTGGCCAAGGACCGCTCGCCTCGCTTATCAACGGCACTGCGGACAATGAAGGCAATTTCGGCAGCTTCATCGGTTGCGGCCCGGCGGGCACCGTGGGGTTCAGCAATGGCGATTCCGTTTGCGGCGATATCAATATGTCAATCTCCCTCGCGCCGGGCACCTACACGCTCGTTCTCTCTGACGCCAACTTCATCCCCAATTCCTTTTTCGACAACGGCACCCTCGGCGAAGGGTTCACCGATTTCACTGGCGGCGTATTCCAGACCTGCGACTTCAATTCGATGGGCGTAATGAACTGCATCACGCCATCGGCGAACTGGGCCTTCGATGTTACCGACACGACCGGCGCGAATCTCAGCGTGCCCACATCTTCGACGCCCGAGCCCGCTAGCTTTTTCCTGCTCGGCACGGGATTGCTCGCGCTGGCGTGGATGCGCTGCGCGAAACTGCGCAGCTATATCGATAGTCGCGTGCGCATCGACTGATCGGGGATTGGTGGGGAACCGGCCTGCGGTGGTACGCGGGCCGACCCCGAAGCGGACATAAGTTGTTTTTGAATTCACATCGCGAAACCGACGCTACGGGTGCGCCCGGGCATGCCGTCGCGCGGATACACATTGAAAAGGGGGAAACAAGAATGAGATTTGCGAAAAGGCTGTTGATGGTTGCAGGTGCAGTTGCATTGGCCGGAATACTCAGCGTGATGCTCGCGCCGAAAGCCGTTCACGCTATCGTCTCGACTCTCGTAACTGTGTCCAACACCTCGGCCAATCCCGTGCCCGTGACGGAAGGCAAAGATCTCGTCCAGGAGCCCTTCGCAACTTCGATCTGCGAGGATTCCGACGGCACAGTATGCCCGGCGATCGGCAAAATCTTTGGAACAGCGACGCCTCCGGGATCATTTACGGTTCCGGTTACGGACGCGGCCGGGAACTCGGTCAAAGCGCTCGTCATCCAGTTTGTGACCGGAATCTGCAACAACATAAGTCCCGTACTTCAGACCAGCGCGCCGGCTAACGCGATCAATGGAATCAACGTAGCAGTAAACCTTTTCAACACGATGAACCCGGCGACCGGTAATAGCTCGCCGGTCGTGAACCAAACAACGAGTATTGTCGCTGACGCGGGGAGCACGGTCGCGATGTTGCCGTCCATGATGCCGAGCGGCGATTCCTGTTTTGTCACCGTGAATGGCTATCTCGCCCACTGAAATTTCTTGATCTAGCTCAGGCCCGGCTTTCGAGCGGGCGGGCTTGCGTATCAGCCGAGGTGTGACTGATCGACTGAATATAGAGGAGAAGACGAAATGAACGTCATTCGCAAAATCGTGGTGGGAATTGCAGGAGTAGTGGTCGTCGCTCTAGCTCTGGAATTGTTCGCGCCCAAAGCCGTGCACGCTGTCGTCTCGACGCTCGTCACCGTGTCGAACGGGGCAGGGAATCCCGTGCCGACGATGGCCGTGGACACGCGCAATGTCAACGTCGTGAACACCCCCAACGTCAACGTGAACAGCTTGCCCGCCGTGCAGCTCAGCGGCACGCCCAGCGTCAACATCGCCAGCATGCCGCCCGTGAACGCTTCGATCACCGGCAACCTGCCGGTCACGAATCCCCTCGATGGCAGCGGCAACCCGATCCCGTTGGTTACGCAAAACCCAGTCAGCGCCGCGAATGCTTTTGACACAATAAACTCATGTCAAGTGCTTAGTGGGAGGCTCGTTTGCAGCGGAACTGCCTATACCGTGCCGGCCGGCAAAATGGCGGTCATACAATCCGCCTCATCGAGCTGCCAACTGGATGCCGGGGAAAATATGACGGAGATCAGTATTAGCTACACTTCGCCCAGCGGTGCCAGTGAAGTCGCTTACATGCAACCGGGTCCGCTTCTTGCCCATTTCAGCGGTGATTTCCTCAGCCTTTCCCAGGAGCGCCTTACGGCATACGCGACCGGCGGGAGTTCCGGCGCGGCGATCAATTTCCTCTTTGAGATAAACGGCGGCAGCAACGCCGACTGTTTTTTCCAGCTCGCTGGCTACCTTGTCAATCAGTAGCCGCGCATATTGCCGGCGGCCAAGGAATGATGCAACAAAAGAGCGCCGTAGTTGGCCAAGTTTCGAGCGCCAGCGAGGTTTCCGCTTTCTGGTTGCTGATTTTCTGTGCGCTTAATTCTTGCCGGCTTTTGCGGCCGCGGTTTTGGCGGTTTTTGTGGTCCGGCGGCGGCGCTTCGGCCGCGTGGGGCGTCCCGCAATTTCGCCGACGACTTCCGCCGACCAAATGCTGGTGACGAACTTCTTCATGCCGTGATCGTCGAATTCCACGGTAGTGCGTTCCACATCCGATTCCGTTACTGTTCCAACGCCATATTGTGTGTGGCGAACAGTTTGTCCCGCATCGAGTACTTGCATGAACATCCTCCTCAGTATATGCCGGCTCGCGGCCAGATTCCCGCCCGGAGGACTGGGTCAACGAGCGGCTGCAAAAAATAAAATGAATGCATTTCGAAGCAGAAAATACAATTAATTAGATGCTGAAAATACGGCCCAAGCTGCATTCCTCTCGAGGCCGGCGAAACTGCAAATCTGACACAGAAAGAGGCGGAACGCCTGCTGACAAATCAACCGCTCCGCCTGATCACGAACTAGAGGCCGACGACGGCTTCCGCCTGCAGGCCCTTGGGTCCCTTCTTGACTTCGAATTCCACGGCCTGGCCCTCATTGAGAGTCTTGTAACCCTCAGACTGAATGGCGCTGTAGTGGACGAAAACGTCTTCGCCACTTTGCCGTTGAATGAACCCATAGCCCTTGCTTGCGTTAAACCACTTGACCGTTCCTTGTTCTCTACTCAACTTCTTACTCCTCAAAGGGAAAGCTATTTGCGCTCGTCGTCGCCTCCCGAGTCGAAAAAAAAGGCCGCTCAGGGCAAATGCCCCCAGCAGCCTCGTCGATATCTCAAAAAGCAGTCACAAGAGCAACAAACGCAGCAACATTATACCACACTTTTCATTCTGCGATACGAAATTTTCGCATGGGGCGCGCGGTCGCCCAAGAACGCAAGAGGCGGGGGAGGATGACCGCGGTACTTGGCTTCCGAGGCCGGAAAGGCCGTGAAAACGGTGCCGAGTGGGGCATATGTGCAGGTAATTGCAGTTCGCGCAAGCACTGGATAGCTAAGCTCTTTGTTTTCAGTGAGGGTTATGGGCCGCCGATTGCAGTGTTTCATAGCGGGGCAATCCATTCTCGCGAGCGCAACTTTTGCTCGCAGATGGTGTTCAGGGGAATTATCAGCATGGGGGATTACAGTATGCGTAAATTGGCCATTTTCATTTCGCTCTTGTTCGTGGCGGGGATCGCGTCGTCTCCAGCGGCTCTTGCCGACAACATCACGCTCACATTGCAAAACACGACTCCCTCCACGACCTCGTTCGTGATCGCCGGAACATTCAGCTCGGGCGTGCCATCGACTTCGATCAGCCTGCCGAACCAAAATTATGCGATTTCGTTCACGATTGACACGGCGCCGGGCTCGCTCGGTTCGTTCGTGGTGGGGCAGGGCGGAGACGCGTTTGGCGTCGACGCGGATATTACTTTCGCGGTGAGCGGCCTTCCGCTCGTGACCGTCGACAGCGTGCTGGTGGGATTCTTCGATACGCTGAATGGCAACGATGGCGGGCTGGCATTTTGCCTCCCGACGGCCTCGAGCTGCGGGACAACAAATTGGATGATCGGCGGCGAGCAACTTTTCACCGGAAGCATCGGGACGCCATCGACGCTCGCGTTCATCTCGGGAAGCCCAACGGTGAACGGCGCGCAGAGCGGCTATGAAATCAGCGGCAGCGGGCCATTTCCGTTCGGGCCGCCGCCGTCGTCGACTCCCGAGCCAGCGACAATGCTGCTGATGGGAACAGGCCTGCTTGGATTGGGCGCGTTCACGCGGCGGAAGCTGCGCTAATACGGATCCAGCCGAGCGCTGAAAATTTCCGCGTTGAAAATTTAGATTGCTGATGAGCCGGGCCTTCGCGCCCGGCTTTTTGTTTTTGGCGTGCGCACGCCGCTGCTCTTTTGTAGCTTAGGTCCCGTCCCGATGCTTTCGTTGCATCGGGGTTTACCTGAGGTCTTTGCTTCTGCCCGTGCAATGTCGACTCATCGCCGCCAGCCCTCGGTCTGATTTTTCGGGTGCCCCATCCTGTTTACCCTGACGAAGGAAGGGATCGTGCGCCGAAGCGTTTGTCGGCGCGTTCTTGCGGAGGGTGGGGATTCTCGTATTTGTAGAGGCTGTTTTGCATTTGTAGGGCCCGATCGGACTTATCGGGCCGCTGCCGTCCGCATGAACGGCACGCGCCCCACCGCGAGGTAATTTGTCTTTCCTGGCGGAGCACCGTAGTTTCCCTTCCGTTGGCCCGCGTTTCGAGCGCGAAGCCTTTGCCGTCGCATCTCTGCGCGCCGTTCTCGTCCGGCGCATTGAGTCACCGCCTTCTCTGTGTTAACGTACGCGCCAGTCAACATCATTCATGGACGCGCCTACAACGCTGATCGTTCTTGTTCTCGTCTTGGTCTTGGTCGGCGGACCTGTGGTCGCCATCGTCGGGCTCGTGCGCGTGCGCAGGCTCGAAGATACCACGCGCTCTTCCGCGCTCGGCATCGACAGTTCCGCATCTTCGGGCCGGCTTCGCGCCCTTGAACAGCGCATAGCGGCATCGAGAAGGCGCTCGGCCAGGTCATCGCTCGCGTCGACGCCCTTTCGCAAGCGCCCGCGCACGAACACACCGCCGCGCCGCCTCGGATTCCCATCGCGCCTCCAGTCGCTCAAATAAACGCGCCTGTGGTTGCGGAACTGCCGCCGCAGCCACCGCGCAGCTCTCCGCCCGCTCCGCTGACTGCCCCTCTTTCGCAACTCGATGCGCATATTCCGCCGCCAGAAACTCGCCCCGCGCAAGAAACGCTTCCGCCCGATTTCGAAAATGTCGTCGCCGGAAAATGGCTCAACTACATCGGCATCCTGGCCATTCTTTTCGCCGCGACGTTTTTCCTCAAATATACCTTCGACAATAATTGGGTCGGGCCCTCCGCCCGCGTGGGCATTGGAATCGTCTGCGGCGTCGCGCTGATCGTGTGGAGCCAATGGCTGTTGCGCCGCGGCTATCGCTACTTTTCCGAAGGCATCGTTGCGCTCGGCGGAACGGTCCTCTATCTGTCGCTGTGGGCGGGCTCGCATTACTACGATCTTTTTTCTTCCGGCGTCTCTTTCGCCGGAATGATCGCCGTCACGGCCAGCCTGGTCGCTCTATCGCTGCGCCGCGATTCGCAGCGTCTGGCGCTTCTCGCGCTCATCGGCGGCTTTCTTACGCCGGCGCTGCTCAGCACCGGCGCCAACCACGAAATCGTGCTCTTCTTGTACACGGCCCTGCTATCCGTGGGCATGCTCGTTCTCGAGCGCACGCACCGCTGGACATGGCTTCCGCCGCTGGCTTTTTTCGCCGCGCAACTCTACTTCTTCGGCTGGTACAGCGATTTTTATTCCTCGGACGCGCTCATCCTGACGCTCGCCTTCGCGCTTTTGTTCTTTCTGATTTTCACCGCGCTTCCCATCTTGCGCGCCTATCGCGATGGCCACATCGCCGCGATCGAAACCTTTCTCGCCGTGGCCAACACCTCCTGCTTTCTCGTCGCTTTGGAACAAATGCTCTGGCCGGATAACCGCTGGGCTCTCACTCTGTGGCTCGTGGCGTTGGCCGTGGCGCATCTTCTCGCCGCGCACATTCACTCGCCGGAGGAAAAATCAACGAGCCCGCTCGCTTCCTTGTCCTGGCTTTATACGGCTCTTTCGCTGCTGTGCATTTCCTTGGCGATTCCCGCGCGTGTGGAAGATCAGTGGCTCACCATCGCCTGGGCCGTGGAAGCCATTGTTCTCGTTTGGATTGGAGTGCGCCTTGCTTCCGCATGGCTGCGCGCCGCAGGAGTCATCTTCCTGGCCATCACCGCCCTTCGCCTGCTGATTTTGCCCCTTCCCGGCGGCGCATTTCTGTGGAATCAGCGCTTTCTCACCTACGCTGTCGGCGTGACCTCCTTCGCGCTCTCCTGCATCTTCGTTCAAAAAATCTCATCGAGCCTTGCGGACGAGGAGCGCCCCGCTTTCTTCTTTGTCGCCGTCGCCATCAATGTCTATGCGCTCATCGCGCTCTCGTGGGAATTCTGGGATTTTGTCGGCCGCATACAGCCCTATGCAAACCAGGGCTGGTCCGCGCAGCAGTTGAGCCTCTCGCTTCTGTGGACAATTTACGCCACCGCGCTCATTCTCTTCGGCATGATGAGGCGCTCGCCGCTGGTGCGCTGGCAGGCGCTGTCGCTGTTTGCCATTGTCGTCGCCAAAGTTTTCTTCTTCGACCTTTCCTCGCTCAGCCGCTTCTACCGCATCATTTCCTTCTTCGTTCTCGGAGTTCTTCTTCTCGCCGTTTCCTTCCTTTATCAGCGCCGCGCCTCACAAAAACGCAAATCCGCCTAACCCCCGCCCGCGAAGTCATTCCCGCCCGTTTTCTCATGAAAACTCGGTGCGAGGTATGCTAATGTAGTTACGGCGTCAATCGAATACGAAGGAGCCGGGTGAGCACGCAGCGCGCCAACCCAAAACCGGCTTGCCAGCCGCTTGTCCGCCGCGGCGGGAGGCAGGCCAGAAGCGCCCCTCCCGCAGAGAGAATCCCCCAAATCGCAAAATTTCTAATCGCCACAAGCCTGCGATTAGAATCGCCTGTAACTCACACAAAACAAACGACCGGCACATTTCTAATCGCCACAAATGGCACCTGTTCGCCTAGGCGAGCCCTGTTTCGACTGCGTGCGCGCAGAGATGCGAAGGCGGAGACTTCGCGCTCTAAACGCGCGCAAAGGAAGGGAATTTACGTCAAGCGCGGAGGGAAGGGCCGCAGGGGCGCGGGATACGGAGACCTCAGGTCGGCCCCGATGCGGAAGAAGCATCGGGGCGGGACCTGAGCTACAGAATCATGGGATGGCCGGGCGGAGCCTCGGCGACGATTCGACTGCTTGACATACAACGCATGACGTAGTATGCTTCGCGTGTGATTCAGAGCTTTCGTTCGCGGGAAACCGAGAAGCTCTTCCATTATCACCACAGCAAGCGATTCCGGTCCATCGAGCGAGTCGCGTTGCGGAAATTGCTGCAACTTCACGCAGCGACAGAGCTGCGTATTTTGGCTTCGCCTCCGGGGAATCAATTGGAGGCGCTGCGAGGGGACCGCAAGGGGCAGCATGCGATTCGAATCAATGAGCAGTGGCGAATCTGTTTTGTTTGGCGCAACGGGAATTGCCACGATGTGGAAATCGTGGATTATCACTGAGCGAGGGGCAACGGAAATATGAGCAAGACGGAAGCGCTGATGCCGGCGGTTCATCCGGGCGAGATCCTCCGCGAGGATTTCATGAAGCCGCTGGGTCTGACGGTGAACAAGCTCGCGCTGGAGCTGCACGTTCCCGCCACGCGCATCGGTGAAATTGTACACGAGCGGCGCCGGATCACGGCGGAGACTGCGCTGCGGCTGGCGCGGTATTTTCACACGAACGCCGAATTTTGGCTGAATCTGCAAAATTTCTACGACCTGGAAGAGACCCGGCGCTCAGGCAAGGTCTCCGAAATCGAACGCCAAGTACATCCCGCAACAGCGCCCGCTTCCAGCAACTGAAATCCGGATTTGCGCAAAAGCAAGCGTTCCCAATGGGCGGGTTACTTGCGCGCGGGGGCGGAGGCGTTTGCGGCGAGAGGGACGCGCAGAGATGCGAAGGCGGAGCCTTCGCGCTCTACACGCGCGCAAAGGAAGGGAATTTACGTCAAGCGCGGAGGGAACGGCTGCGGAGGCGCGGGGAAGCGAAGACCTCAGGTCAGCCCCGATGCGGAAGAAGCATCGGGGCCGGACCTGAGCTACAAAAGCGAAAGCACCCGAAAAAGCAAAGGCAAACCGCTAGGGCTTCCAATTGAGCAGCAGCGACGACGAGGATGAAGACGCGGGCGTCGCGGTGCAGACGGGCGCCGGCGAAGTCAGCGCAGACGTGTCTGGATAACTATATGCGCCGCCAAGCGCCAGCGAAGGCTGCTGCCGCGAGAACCACGGCAACAGAGCGACGCTCTGCGGATGGTAGAGGAAGCCATTCAACGAAATGGGAATGGAATCGCCCACGAGCATGTCTCCGACTTCGAGGATGTTCGAGCAGCCGCCATCTTCCGGGTTCAGCCACGGCGGGACGACGTTGTTGACGAAAGGATCGGCGTACCACTCGGCGACTTCGTGGCTGAGCGGATGAATATCGGCGACATTCGGCGAGAGGAAAATGCCGGGGTCGACCCACGTGGCGTTGATGAGCGTCTCGAGCGGAATGACATTGGGATTGTTGCTGTTCAGCTCGAAAACGGTGTGGAAGCCGAGAATGCAGCACTGCGTGATGTCGGCATTGGGCGCGAGAAAAACGTTGCGCGAGAGGACGACGGAGAGCTGGCTGGTGTCGATATTTTGGAGCTGGAAGATGGTGTCGAGCTGCGAGAGCCAGAACTCTTCGTTGACGACGGCGAAAATCGTGCCGTTGGGAACTTCGAAAAGATTGACGTCTGAAGCGGGAACTTCGATGACCAGCGGCTGTTGAATCGAAGGCTGCTGAAGCAGCGTGTGCCAGTCGGTGTCGACGTCGCCGTCGTGATCCGGATCTTTGAGGAACTGGAAGAGCGAGGCGCGCTGGATGGCGTCGCCCCACTGCGTGAGGCCGCTGGTGAAGGGCGAAGGCTGCCAGATGGGCGAGCCGAGCGTTTGCGGCTGGACTTGCGTGGCGTCGAGAACGATGGGATTGCCGTTCTGGTCGACGAAGTCGGGGAAGACGGCGATGATCGAACGGACCTGATTCGGAATCCGGGAACTATTTCCCGGCGCGGGGCGCTGGCCGACCATCATGTAGGGATACGTCTGGCCCTGGAAATTGAACGCGCCAGTAAAATGCCGGACCGAGACGATGCGCGGATCGGTCATCGCCAGATTGGCGGGCATTTTGTTTGCGCGGCCAAACTTCATTTGGGCGCCCATGCTTTCGAGATAGCCAGGGGACACTTGAATCACTTGCTTTTGCGCGGGCGGAGTTGCCGTCTGCGCGAGATTGATGGCCGGGAAAATCGCGGACAGGACCGCGAGGGATGCGGCGTACACCAGGGCCTTACGAATGGGGAATTTCATCAGGCGCGCTCCTTCTCATTTGAATTCGGAGATCAACACACCCAACTGCAAGGAATTCGCTGGCGGCAGGGTTGCAGAAACGGGGGTAGTTTGGCAAGACACAAAATGGGATGAGGAGATGAATTATTTGAAATGAGGAGAGGGAGCGGAAGGAAGAGGAGTTGGTTGGCGACTGTATACGTTATTCAGCGGCGCGGGGTGGGAGCGGGTAAATCGCTGGGCGCACGGTGGAGGCGCCAGAGGAGCGCGGCGCCGAGGAGGATGGAGGCGAGGCTGGCGGCTTGCGCGTTGGTCAGGCCGAAAAACGAGCGCGGATTGATGCGGATGATTTCGACGAGAAAGCGCGCGGCGCCGGTAAGAATCAAATACTGCGCGAAAATTTCGCCGCGCGGGAGCCATTTCGATAGAGCGCCGAGGGACGCGGCAGGCTCTGCCGCTGAGATTTTCTTCTGCGCGGCCACTTTCGCGCTCACTTTCGCGCTGACTTTTGCTTTCGCACTCGTCTTCTCGTTTATCCGCGCATCGGGCAGCGCACCCTTCGCCGCATAGGCGCGAACCTGGCGCGCGCCAAGGCGCCACAAATACCAAAAAATGAAAATCGCGACGATGAGCTCGTAAATCGGCGTGGGGTGAACGCGCTGCGTCGTGGGAACGAGGCCGTGCGGAAAGCTCATGCCCCAGGGGAGGGAAGTCGGCTTGCCGTAGTCGCCGTCGCCGGAAATGAGGCAGCCGATGCGGCCAATGCCGTAGCCGAGCGCGGCGGCGGGCGAAGCGGCGTCGAAAATTTCCAGCAGCGGCACGCGATAATGCCGCGCGAGCCAGATGAATGCGGCGAGGCCTCCGAGGAAGCCGCCGAACCAGGCGAAGCCGTACTGGCTGATGAGCATGTGCGGATCGGCGAAAAGCGCGCGGGGATCCTCGAAGACGTGATAGAGCTTCGCGCCGATGAGGCCGGCGATGCACGGCACGGCGACGAGCAGGTCGGCGGGCGCGTGGATGCCGCGGCGGGCGATGTCGCGGGCCAGCACGAAATACGAGACGAACATGGCGATGCCCACGCAGAGCCCGAAGCTCGCGAAAGTGAAAGGACCGAAATGGATGAAGGGTAGCATCGGAATCGAGCTTCGCAGTATACATGAACGCGCGGAGGGATTGCTTGCGGCGCGCGGAGACGACGCGGCTAGTGTTGCGTTTCCGAAATTCGAGATGCGCGAGTTTCGAGTGTCATAACGATACCTCAGGGGCTGAAGCCCCTTTTCTTCTGAGACTGGAACGGCACGGTTAAAACCGTGCCCTTACACGACCATGTTCCAGTTTTTTCGGTAACACGACACTAGCGCGAGAAGCGGCGGGCGCGGGCGGCGTTAGTAGGGATACCAGGCGGGAGGACTGGCGACGGGCAGGGCGGCGTCGAACTGGAAACAATAAGGGCCCTTCGGATGGCGCCAAAACGGCGTCTGAACTGAGGAATCGCGGAGATTGTCGGTGAGAAATGTGGCGCAGAGTTCGTACTGCGTGCCGGCCTTGGGGTGAAAGACAAAAGGCTCACGCGTCACGGGATCATGCGTCGCGCTGGCGGAGAAGGCGTCGAGGTTGGAGGGCAGAACTCTATTGGAATTCTGCCATTTGCTATTGATGCCCTCGGCCAACGTGGTCAGAGTCTGTTCGGTGCGCATATCCTGGTGAACCAGACGCTCGTATGCGGGACTGCCGATATTCCAAAACGCCAGCGCGACGACAATAACGACGGCGAGGACCGCGGCGCATAAAGCCCAGGAATTTCTGGTCATTTGTCGATCAGGCTCCGGTCAGGCGCTTTCTTCAACCTGCGGCGTTTTTTTCTGCATCGCGCCCATGTAATACCAGAAAACTCCGCCGGCGATGACGAAGACCACGGCGTCCTTGGCCATGAAGCGCGCGGTGAGTTCGCCCTGCAGAAAATGCGTCAGGAAGGCAATCAAGTCTCCAAGAACGACGCCTGCGGCGATGAGCAGAGCAAGGTACGTGAGCCATTTGCGGACCGGCGAATCGAGCTTGTCGGGATGGGCCTCGACGCGGCGGAGAATGTAGGCCATCACCAGAATGTAAATCGGGAAGGCCACGATGACGGAAGCAAGCGAGCTGGCGATTTGATCTTGCAGCGTTCCGTAACCGTAGGTTTGGCTAATCGGATCGCGAATCCAGTGGTCGATCAGCGTGAACATGAGCGAGCCGAGGCCCACTGTCCACGTGCCCAGGGCGCAAAAGCTGAAAAGATAAAGAAACGCGTCGCGCGCGGAGCCGGAGCGCTTGTAAACAGGAACCTGCAGGCCGCCGCGGCTTTCGTAGTGATCGCCGAGTGCGCGATAGGCGTCATCCTTCGGCCAACCGCGACCGCGGAGGACGCCGATGACGGTTTCGTCGCTGGCGCCTGCGGTCTTTGCAGCGGCAATAAATTCGCGCAATTCCTTGGTGGAACTCATCGCTGGCAGCCCAGCAGCTTCGTAAGGTTTTGGTAACTTCCCTTTATGAGGCACAAGATGCACGAGCCAGCCGCAGGTGTCAAGCGTGAATCATGCCGGCAAAGAACGCGACACCGAGCTGAAGTGAGGCGACTAGCGCGAATAGCGGCGCGGGGAGCATGCGCAAATTGCGGGCTGTTGCGTGCGTTTAAGGGCCGGCGGCCAGACTGCCATAGAGTAATTTGAGCAAAACAACTCCGGCAATCATGGCGATGCTGAGACTGAGCAGCGTGCCGATCAAGAAATATTCCGCGAAACGAACGTGCTTGAATTCCGGATAGCGAGCGACGGCCTTGGCCGTGAGCACCAGGCCGGCCGTGGCGGGGGAGTGGAAAAGCAGGGCGGTCAAGATCAAGAAGCGCTCGAGCCATCCGATGTACATGCCGGCGTTGCGCAATTGCTCGGCCGATTCACCCGCCGGGCGCAAATGGCCGTTGAGAAGCGAGCGCGTGAGTGCGCGAATCAGAAATCCGCCGCCGAAGATTGCCACGGCATAAATAACGGCGGCCGCGGAAATGCGCGGCCAAAATCCGGAGAGGGGAACGCGAGACAGAATCACGAGAATCATGGAGTTGTATGATTACGTGCAAATATCGGAAATTGTACGAATTCGTGCAAGTGGCTAAAACGCCGCATGAATGAGTTTTTCCGCGCCAGAGGCGACGGCCAGCAACTGGCCATAATACCCGCGTTTCAAGTTTCGAGATACGGTGGAAACGTCGAGCCGCAGCGCGCGAGCGGCGGCGTTGAGGGTGCGGCTATCGATGCGCGCGGCGACCGTTGCCCATTGTTTCTCGGTCATTTTTTCGAGCAGAGTGTCCTGCAACGCGTAGATCAGATTGACGGTCGAATCGAAGGACGGAGTTTCCGTGCGGAAAGCGGTAAGCGCGGGACGGTTGCGGACGCCGGCTTGCTTCAAGCTTTCGATGGCCTGGCGCGCGAAGCGGAAGGCGTGGCCGTCGAGCTGATTCACGGGCGCGACGATGCGTCCGCCAACGCGGCCGATGCCCACGCCGATGCGCAGCGAGAGCGGGCGCAAGCGGCGGCGAAGATCGAGGAGAAGCCAGGGAACCGCATCGAGCCGCGCGGTGATGGTCTGAAATTCGTCGCCGGCGGTGACCGCGTACGGCAGCAGGATGAGCTTGCGGCGGCGGTGCGCGAGCGTGGCCTGGCGCAGGCGGCGGCGCAGCAGGACGGGCAGACGGGTACGCGAGCCGGAGGCGATCACATCGGCGATCAAGACGGCATAGAGCTTCGAGGGCATTTGTACGATTCCGTACAAGAATAGCAATTTGTACAAAAACGTACAAGTGGAAAAATCAGCGAATTGCCAGAGGCTAAACGATGGCGCGGGCGCCGACGAGTTCGAGATGGACTTCGCCGATGCCGCCGGCAATGTGAATGTCGAGCGTGATGGGCGACTTGCCGTAAACGTCGTTGACGTAATCGTCGCCGTCTTTCTTGAAGTCCGGGGCGTCAACCGAACCGAGGCCGCCCTGAACCGAGACGCGCACGCCGACTTCGCGCGGCAGCTTGATATGAGCTTCGCCGACGCCGGCCTGGAGCGATGCGGTGAGGCTTTGCTTCCAGTTGCCGCTGAAATCCACCTTGGAATCGCCGGCGCCCATTTGCACGTCGAGATTGCGGAGCGCCATGCCGCTGAAATTCAGCGTGGAATCGCCGGCGCCCATCTCGATGACCAGGCCGAGCGGAACAGTGCTGTTGAAATGCAGAGTCCAGTTGTATTTGACGCCGCCCATGGTCGTGTGGTGCGATTCGGGCTGCATGAGCATCAGCGAGCCCAGGCCGCCATTGACGCTGTAGCTGATGTCAGGCTTCCATTCGGGGACGTTGTAGTGGATCTTGCCGTCGAGCAATTGCGGAGAGCCGCCGGAGATGTCGAGTTCGCCCGCGGCCATTTGCAGATGCGCGTGAACGGATTTCGCGGCGCCGAGCGGAACGCTGATATTTTCGGTTTGCATCTCGCCCGTGCGCGCGAGCGGGCCATTGCCGCTTCCGATGATGCAGCCGGAGATTCCCGCCAGCGCGACGGCCGCTGGAAGATATAACATCGCATTTCGCAGTCTCATGGCATCCCTCGCAAGCGCGCAAATTTGGAAGAGGCCGGCGCTTCAGCGGCGCGGGTTTCCGGGTCAATCAGCGCGCTGAATAAAGAAACGAGAAAACACTCTAAAATGTTTCATGCCACGGGCAAAGCGAATTGTTTCGGCGCGGCGCGCAGCCGGCTAGAGGCTAATTGGCGCGGGCGGCTTGGAAAACAGCGAAGACGGCGCCTTGCGGATCAGCCATCACGGAAATCCAGCCGATGCCTTCAATGTCCATGGGAGGCAGAAAGATCTCCGCGCCCAATTTCTTGGCGTGAGCGGAAGCGGCGGCGCAGTCCGCGACGAGAATGTAAATTTGCCAATGCGGCGGAACGCTCGGATCGCGAAACGACGCCGGAGGAATGCCGCCGATGAATTCCTCGCCGTTGAAGAGATGGTAGTAGCGGTGCACCGGCTCCTCGTCTTCCTTGCCGATTTTCCAGCCGAACAATTTCTCATAAAAATGGCTGGCGGCTTCCTGATCGGGCGTCATTAAATCCGCAACGCAGAGCGTGCCGGGCACGCCGGTGATCCGCGTGCCAATGCTTTTTGCGGCTTGCCAGATGGAGAAGGATGCGCCAGTGGGGTCCTGCATGACAGCCATGCGCCCGGCGTCGAAGACGTCGAAAGGCGCGGCGAGGATTTTTCCGCCGAGTTCCGCGGCGCGCTTCGCGTCGTCGTCGGCATTTTCAACCGCGACGTAAAGATTCCAGTGGGGCGGGATGCCCTGGGCGCGCTGCTCGGTGCGCAACGTGTAAGCGGCGGCAGCCTCGCGCCCATCGATTTTAAACGTGGTATAGAAATCACCGGGACCCATGGGGGAATCGTCAGTGGCCCATCCGAAAAGCTCGCCATAGAATTTCTTCGCGGCGGCCTGGTCGGTGGTCGCGAGTTCGATCCAGCAGAAATCGCCCGGGCGGTGCTTTTCGATATTCGCCATCGCGGCAGTATACGCGCTTTCGCGAGAAGGGCAATCGGAAGCAGGGCCAAAGAGCCAGGGAGCCGGCGGACGGCGAAAATAGCTGAAACCTTTGGGCCGCAGAAGTGTTCTAATACATAGAGATGCGAAGCGGGCGCGGAGCCCCCGTCCCGGGCGATGCGGCCAGTTGAGCCATGAGTCCTGAGGGCGCAGAGGCGGCCCCTGCCAACCGCCGAAACGCGATGGCGAGCAAGATGCAGGACTAAGGGGGTAACGGCAATGCAGATCCTCGCCGTCCCGGAGAAGGCTTTCAAAACGATTTTAATATTGTGCGCGTCCGTGTGCCTGGCTGCGTTTGCGCCGGCGACATTCGCGCAGCGCGGCGGTGGTGCGCATGGCGGCGGTTCTCATGGCGGAGGGCACGCCAGCGGCCGTGTTGGCGGAGCCGCTTCAACACACGTAAGCAGCGGCACGCATGTTTCCGCGCCGCGCGGGTCCGCGGGCAGTTCGTATTCGAGCGCGCGTGGCGGAGCAGGGTATTCGCCGAGCCGGTTTGTTTCCTCCGCACATCCGAGCGCCGAGGAGCGCTATGGACGCCAGGTTTTCGTCAGCGGGTCGCAGATGAACGGGGCGAACGCCGAGAGATATACGACGACAGGCGCGCGTCCTTATGCAGCAAACAATCGGCTGTGGGAAGATCCGCCGCAGCAGCAGTCGCGCGTGGGAGCGCCGGCGCAAGCGCAGCGTCCCGTAACCATGCCAGTGGCGCGTCCGATTACAATGTCGAGTCCGATTTTTCGCGCGCCGTTGAGCGGGCCGATGGCGGGAGGAATCGCCGGCGCGACGCGGCCCGCGTTTCATCCCGTAGTCGGAGGCGTGCGGCCGATGCCGGTGATCGCCCGGCAATTGCATTTCGCGGCGGGAGCAGGCACATCGACGACGGCCACGCATGGGCCGTTTGCCGGAACACTCCTCCCCGGATTCCATCACCACCTCCATTTTCATCATGGATTTGGATTCGGATTCGGGCTGCGGCCGTGCTGGCTGATTAATCCGTGCGGATTTGGCTACGGATTGTTCGGCGGATACGGGCTGTTTGGTTACGACGATTATTACTACACGCCGTATGACGCCGAGGAAGCGACAGAGCCCGGCGTGCCGGAGAATTACCCGGGCCTGCCGGATTTCACCGCGGAATATTTTGGCGCCGCGCCGCCCTTCATGCCGCCGACGCTTGAAGGAGAAGCGCAGCCTCCGGCGACGAACGGCCCCATGATCGAACTGGTGCTGAACGACCAGACGGTTTTCCCGGTGTTGAGCTACTGGCTGGAGAACAACCGGCTGTATTACATCACGACGTACAACATCAAGACGAGCATCCCGCTGAGCGATCTCGATCTGCAAAAGACCGTGGACATGAATTACAAGCGCGGCGTGACGTTCACGCTGACGCCGCAGCCTCCGCAGAACCCGCAGGACAATCCGCCGCCGGATTCGCAGCAGGAATAGCGGCGAGAAGAAATCCTACGAATAGCGCTCGCGCACGATTTTCATGTGGTGCGTGAGATGCCCCGCGACGATGAAGGCGAGCGCCCGCACGGTGAAGGGCTTGTCGCTGGCGATGCCGCCGCGCGTCCAGGCCTCGGGCGGGAAATTCCGGAAAAGCGAAATCGTGGCGAGGCGCACGCGGTGAAATTCCTCGATATGCGCGGCCCACGCGATGCGGTCCGCCAGGGCGCCGGATACGGCGACGTTCTGGTCGAAGCTGGGCAGCGGAATTGGGAAGCCGCGCGCGAACCACATGGCGCGAAAGGAGAAAACTCTTTCGGCGTCCGTGACGTGATTCAGCGTCTCGCGTATGCTCCACTTTTCCGGCGCGTAACGGTGCAGCGATTTTTCTTCCGAGATGCCGGAGAAAAACGAAAGCGCGCCATCGAGCTGGTTTTCGATCGTAGAGAGAGCGTCGTTGCCGGCGACCTGGTCGATGTACGTGAAGTAGTAAGGCGCTGCTTCGCTGGGCTCAGGGCGTCCAAGCATGAAATAATTCTACTACAACAGATTGCCAACCATGCGTGCGGATTATGACGCGGGAGAATTAAGCCAACGCGGTTGATGGTAGTATCTTGCTTTTGCAGTGGAGAAAAATGGAAGTCTCTCCAAAAACAGGCGGCAATAAGCGATCGGAGCGGCGCTCGTGGCTGCCTTGGCTACTTGTCCTCCTGTTTCCGATTCCGTTCAGCCCGTGGTGGCTGGGAATTATTTTCCTCGCTGCGTTTATTGTGTTGGTGGTGCTATTGTCCCGGGAAAGAGCGGATTCGAAGTAGCCCACTGCCCAACTTCATGCGCACGACCGTATGGCGAATCGAGTGTGGTTGTCGGCCGGCGAGCGTAGAATCGCGCGGGGGGCGGGAGGGCGAGGAGAGCTGCGATGATGGTTCCGCTGATTTCGTATTTGTGGCTTGCGCTGGCGCTCTACTGGGTGGTGAGCGCGGCGCGCGTGAAGCGCACAAAAGAGACGGAAAATCGCGGGACGTACGCGCTGCGGATCATTTTCCTCGTGCTGGTTTTCGAGGCGCTCTTTTCGAAGTGGGGACGCATCGGCTGGTTCGGGCGGCGGTTCATCGCCTATCACAGCGAGGTGATGATCGCGGCGTTCTTCATCGTCGTGACCGGGCTGGGGCTGGCGGCGTGGGCGCGCCACTGCCTGGGCGGAAACTGGTCGAGCGCCGTGACGTTGAAGGAGGGCCACGAATTGATTGGGCGCGGCCCGTACCGCTTCATCCGCCATCCGATCTACACCGGATTTCAAGTGGGGTTGCTGGGAACGGCGCTGGCGATCGGGCAGTGGCGCGGGATCGTGGTGTTCGTGATTGTCGTCGCGGTGCAGTTCGCCAAGGCGCGCAAGGAGGAGGTGTGGCTCGCGCGCGAATTTGGAGCGGCGTTCGAGGAGCATCGCGCGCGCACGGGAATGTTCCTGCCGCGAATTTTCCGCGCGAAGCCGCGCGCCGCGCAGGACATATAAATTCAATTGGCAGCGGATCTGATTGGCAGTGGAATGGAAATGCGTGCCTGAAGAATTCGCGCGGCCAGATTCTACGCCACGGATACGGGAGCGGAAACGGCGGCTGGCTTGGCGGCGCGCCTGGATTGCAGGACTTCATCGATTTTCTTGAGCAAATCCGCGCGCGTGAAAGGCTTGGTCAAGAAAACGCCTGTTTTATCAAGGTCCGCGGCGTCTTTCTGGTGTTCGACGTAGCCGGACGCGTAAATAACCCTGACGTGCGGATGTAGCGCAACGATGCGCCGGGCGAGCTCCGGCCCGTGAAGCTGCGGCAGTACAATGTCGGTGAGCAGAAGGCTGAGGCGATTGCCGATTTGCCCGGCGATTTCGAGCGCTTCGGTTCCATTCCGCGCGGCAAAAACGCGGAAGCCCGCCGCAGCCAGAAATTCGGCAGTCACTTCGCGCACACCGTCTTCATCCTCGGCAATGAGAATGATCTCCGACCTGCGGCACGCCGGCGTGATTTTCTGCTCGGCGCAAATCACGTCCGCTGTGGCGTCGCTCGCCGGAAGATAGATTTCAAACCGCGCGCCTTCACCTGGCACCGAATCGACCCAGATGAAGCCGTTGCTCTGCTTGACGACGCCGTAAACCGTGGCGAGGCCCAGGCCCGTGCCCTGCCCTTCGTTTTTCGTGGTGAAGAATGGCTCGAAGATGTGCGCCTTGGTCTCCGCGCTTATGCCGCAACCCGTATCGCTGACGGTGAAGAGGACGTAGGAACCGGGCTGAAGCGGCGGGCGTGAGCGCGCCAGTTCGTCCTGCACAATCACGTTGCAGGTTTCGATGATGAGCTTGCCGCCGTCCGGCATGGCGTCGCGGGCGTTCACGACGAGGTTCATCACCATTTGTTCGACCTGGGAGGGATCCGCTTTGATGCGAGCGAGGGAGTCGCCGGGGCGGAAGGTCAGTTCGATATCCTCGCGAATGAGACGCCGGACGAGTTTGTCCATGTCGGCAATCAGGGCGTTCAAATCGAGGACGTTGGGGCGCAGGACCTGCTTGCGCGAAAAAATGAGGAGCTGGCGCGTGAGTGACGCGGCGCGGTCGGCCGTCCTGGCGATCTGCTCGCTGCTGGAATGCAATGGGCTGCCGGGGCTGAGTTTTTCCAGAAGCAGATCGCTGTGCCCCTTGATGACCGTGAGGAGATTATTGAAATCGTGCGCCACGCCGCCGGCCAGCCGCCCCATGGCTTCCATGCGCTGGGATTGGCGCAATTGCTGCTCGAGCTGTTCGCGCTGCGTTTGATTTTTGAGCAGCGTCTGGCGCATGCCATCAAACGCGCGCGTGACCTGCGCGACTTCGTCATTGCCATGCGGCTCCAGCGGATACTGGAAGTCGCCCTGCTCGAGCGCGTGAACGCCGCCGACGAGAGAGGCGAGAGGTCTCGTGAACGTATCGGAGATCACAAAAACGAGCGCCGCGCCCGCCAGAACAGCGAGGATGAGGAATCCGATCAACAAATTATTCAGGTGCGCGAGAAAGGCCACGCCTTCGTCATAGGATTTCAAAACCATCAAGCTTATGGGCGAGCTGGAAAATGGGCCGCTGGGCGAGAGCTCCAGCGAGGCGGCGCCGTACCGGTGATTGCCAACGCGCAACTGCCGAGGCCATGTTTGAGGCCCTGTTCCGCTGCCGAGCTGCTGCGTGAGATCGTGTTCATCGAAGGGAGAAAGGGTGCTGACGATGGCGCTTCCGCCGTACAGGAAGACGACCTGGCTGGACGAAATGCGATGCAGCTCGTTCACCGTGCCGGAATCGATTTGATGGCCAACAACGACGGTCCCGATGCGTGCTTGGCCGGCGCCAGGGGCCGCATCCACGGGACGAAGCACCACCTGGTACAACTCCGTGCCGCTGAACCACCATGTCGCCGTCTTCTGGCGCGTCAAGGAGCGGCGCAGCAATCGTTCCGCCGTGGCGGCGGTAAAATCTCCGACGGTCGTGTGCAGCGCGATGACTTTGCCATGCGGATCGGCGAGCATGAACAGATTGCAATCCTCGGATTGCCACGGATCCTCGCTGGCATCCTGAACCGCCGTGGGGTCGTCATCGCGAAGAAGAGCCAGCGTGGCGAGCAAATCGGCCTTGTGCTCCAGGGCAATTTCATTCTGGTGCTGCATGACCTGGAAGGTGAGGATGGCGCTGGCCGATTCCTCCTGGATTTGCCGGTTCACTTGCATTTTGGCCTCGCGGCCGACCACAAAAAGCGTGGCGCAGCTTAGGCCGGAGGTGACGACAATGAGTGAAAGCAGGAATTTTGTGCGCAGGCGAAAGCTGGCGGCTACTTTATAAATCCGGTTGCGCGCAGACACGAACCAACGAGTTTGCGAATACGCACTCTGGACGGCTGGCCCCAGAGGCAGGGCCGCCGCTCGGAGGCGAACTCCAAGTCTCGACAGCACTTGAGCGATGCGCGCGGTCTTCGACACGGTAAGTGGCACAGTATGTTCCGATGGTAAATTTGCCGTTTGCAAGCGAATTGGGGAATGGCGCAAAGGTACTATTTTGTGCTGCAAGTAGCACTACATGGGGGATGCGCCTCCAGCAATCCGGACCTCCTGTAACTCCAGGATAATGGCTGTGTTAGCGTACATTCGCCGGGGAAGTATACTCCGATTCCGCCTGATTCCGGCGGGGCAAATCACGTTCGCCGGCTTCTAGTAGTTCAAGCTAAAGCGCAGGAGGTGCGTGAACCAGATGAGCCAGAGGCTCACGAGGCACGCCACGACGATGAGCGTATCGTGGAGTTTCGCCCACCACCAGCGGCCAGCTGTCCCCACGGACACGAAGAAATTCCAAATCGCCAGCAGCGTGCCGAATGCGCCCAGCCAGCCGATGATTTGAATCGTGCGGAACCAGGGATTGGCGCGATGGCTGAGGATGGCGAGATGCGAGCTGCCGTAGATGATTGTGCCGATGAATAAGCCCCAGAAAAAAATGTTGAGGGCGCAGACGGCGCGCGCCCAGCAACGGGCGCGGCGTTCGCGATCGCCAGCGTGATCCGCGCGGCCGTAGTGCCAGCGGACGAGCGCGGCGATGGGCCAGAGAATCAGCGTCAGCACACAAACCCCGAGAACGAAAACCAGGCATATGGTGATGAAATTTTTGGCCATGTACCAGGGGACCTGCTGGAGAACCTCGGCAGGGAATTCCGTCGCGATTTCCCAGCGGCCGTTTGAGGCGCGCTTGAAAATGATCTTGTTTTGCGGGTCGGTGCTGTCCTGCCAGACCTTGGGCGCGGTCTCAATCCATTCGACAGGCTGGCCGTCGATTCCTTTTGAGCCGCCGAGGTCGAGCGAGCCATCCTTGCCCGGACCGACATTCGCTTCGCCGAGCAGCGAGAAAAGATAAAAAATATTCGTCTGGCTGCGGCGGCTGGGAATGTATGCGCCGCTGACTTCGCGGGCGTCCGAGTCGGCGGTGATGAGCCGCTTCGAGGCCGGCGGCGTATAGGGGAAATAGCGGTCCATGAATTTCTCGAAAAGCGGGCCGCGCGGCTCGACGTCGCCGCGCCCGGCGCTGTTGTAGGAGACGAAAATGCCGGTGTCCTCGTCGAGGATCAGCTTCAAGTCGCTGTGAAAATAAAGAGTGTCGCCGCCGTGGCCGATGATGCGGTGGCCGTTGCGCGAATCCTCGTAAAATCCGAGACAAAAGCCGTTGACGCCGGGATCGGGCGCGTATTGCCGCGTGTGCATTAGCTGGACAGTTTCCGGGCTGAGAATCGACGCGCCGTTGTACGTGCCGTCCTGGAGATGCGCGATCATGAAGTGCGTGATGTCCATGGCGGAAACGGAAAGCGCTCCAGCGGGAGGCGTGTTGACGATCTCGAAGGGCTTCACGCCGCCGGAAGCGAGCTGGTAGCCGCCGGACATGAGTGGCACGAGACTTGGCGGCAGCGGCTGGCGGAAGGAAGCGTGCGTCATACCGAGCGGCGCGAAAATGTGCTGCTCGACGTAATCGTCAAATTGCTGGCCAGAGACGCGCTGCACTATGTAGCCCGCAAGATTCGCGCCGTAATTCGAATACGCGCCCGTCGTTCCCGGCGGGAAAATTTCCGCGGGCGGATGCATGGTGAGAAATTGCCGCGTGGTCAGGATGTTCGGATGCGGGCCGTCGAGCTGGATGAGATCCTGAATCGTCTCCTCGAATCCGGGCGTATGGGTCATCAGATCGCGCATGGTGATGGGCTTGCCGAAGGGCTCGGGGACTTTGAAATCGAGATATTGGTTGATATCAGCGTCGAGATTGATTCTGCCCTGCTGCACGAGCTGCATCACGGAGGTCCAGGTGAATAGTTTGGAGATAGAGCCGACGCGGAAGAGCGTGTCGTCGGCGGAAACGGGCTTTTTGTGTGCGGCGTCGGAGTAACCGTAGCCTTTGGCGAAAACAACTTTGCCGTCTTTTACGACGGCGACGACCGCTCCGGCGATGTCGTCGCGCTCGATTTGCAGCGGCACGAGGCCGTCGAAGAATGCGGTCAAATCTTCCTGCGTCAATTGCGGCGCGGGAAGCGCGGGCGGTAGGGTCACAGGGCCAGCAGATATTGCGGCTGATGTGGCAGTCTTCGCCGGAGTCATTTTTTTCGCCGCCGGTTTTTGCGCCGCAGCGTAGCCAAGAATGGGGATGAACGCCAGCGCGACGAGCATGATGAATATTCGCGCCCGGCGCTTCTCCTGATTGAATTCCCGTTGGGCCGCTGAAAGTCTCCGCATTCCGCACCCCCTCCGCGCGTTCGCGTTTCGCCTAGACTGGACTGGCGGGACTTTATACAGCGACGGGGCGCGACGTCAACCGGAAACGTTTGCGATTAGCGTTTGGCGGCGAGGGCGTCCTGGAGCCAGCGGCGGGCGAGATCGTGCTGCGAGGCGTAAGCTTCCCAGACGCACTTGGCCCAGGAGAGGACGAGCTGTTTGTACTCTTCGTGCGTGGTGGCGGTGCGAACGTCGGCGATGGTCATCGTGCCGCGGGCGGCCGGCGTCCCGGGCTTTTCGAGTTTGTTGTTGGCGTTGAGCCATCGCGGGATGGCGTCGTAGACATGCTTCTTGCCGCCGAATTCGAGGCCGCAGCAAAGGCGCGTGAGATGCGCGGCATAGGATTTCGCGGAGTGGCAATAGGGCTCGGGATGCTGCATGCAATAGGCGTCGACGAATAATTCGTGCATCGCGCCGAAGCGCGGGTCGCTGAAATCGCGCGCGCCAAGTTCGTTGAAGAGCGCCTGGCATCCCGCGCGGCCGCCTTCTATGCGCGCGCCGCATTCGGAGCATGCGTTCGGCGCGGCGTCAGCGTCGGTTTTTTGATTTTCCAGCATCGGCGAATGTTCACCCGCTGGAAAGTATACGCGAGAGCATCCGGATGCGTGTTCGATTCCGCGACGGCGGCTCCCGCAAGCGGACAGTTGGCGTGTGCGACAAACTGTCGCAATCGAGCTAAGGCTATGACATGCGGATGCTTATCGAGAGTGTTCGTTCGGAAGCAAATCTGCGGACAGAGGATCAGTTTCCGTGGGAGTGTGTGCCGATGGTGGCGTTGGGCTACGAATAACACGCTTGCGTGATGACACGGTGAATTTGTAGCTCGGGGGAAAAACCTCACGTCAGCCCGCGGAGATCGCGGGCGGGACGTGAGCTACAGATTCGAGACGGACGGGAAACACGACGTCCCGGCGCGGCGATTTTCGTTTCCTTCCGTCTAATGCAACGAGGTGAATGATGGGCACATTGTTGCAGGATTTGCAGTACGCGCTGCGAATGCTGGCAAGATCGCCGGGATTCACGGCCATCGCGATACTCACGCTGGCGCTGGGCATTGGCGCGAACACCGCGATTTTCAGCGTCATCAACGCGACGCTGCTGAAACCGCTCCCGTATGCGGACGCCGACCGCATCGTGCTCGTTTGGCAAACCTACGGCGGCGACGGGCCCGACAATATCAATATCGTTTCCGCGCCGAACATCCACGATATCGAAAAGCAAAGCGATGTTTTTGAGAGCCTGGCGATGTTTGATTCCGCCGGGCGGGGCTACAACCTGGCGGAAGGGAATGTGCCCGAGCGCGTTTCCGGCGTACGCGTGACTTCGAAATTTTTCGACGTGCTGGGCGCCAAGCCGCTTCTGGGGCGCACGTTTCTGCCCGAGGAAGAAACGGCTGGCAACGACCACGAAGTTATTTTGAGCTACGGATTGTGGCAGCGGCGCTTCAGCGGCGACCCGGAGATGGTCGGCAAGACGATCCGCATCGACGGAGCGAGCTTTACCGTTGTGGGCGTGATGCCGCAGACGTTCGAATTTCAATTCTGGAGCAAGGCCCGCGAATTGTGGGTGCCCGTGGGATACACGGTGGGCGACAAAGATCGCGGCGCGAATTCTTTCGTGTGCATCGCGCGGCTGAAACCGGGCATCACGATGGAACAGGCGAAGGCGGAAGTGAACACCATCGGCCACCGCATTTCCAAGGAGTATCCGCTGGACGATCCCGGGATGGGGGCGACGGTGATGCCGCTGGGCGAGTTTGGCATGAGGAATCTGAAGACGACCATCCTGGCGCTGCTCGCCGCGGTTGGGTTTGTGCTGCTCATCGCCTGCGTGAACGTGGCGAATTTGCTGCTGGCGCGTGGGGCCGCGCGGCAGAAAGAATTGGCAATCCGCTACGCGCTGGGCGCGACGCGCCGTCGGGTCGTGCGGCAACTCATCACCGAAAGTCTCTTGCTGGGATTTTTGGGCGGAATCGCAGGAATCATCGTCGCGTCCGCGGGCCTGAGTCTGCTGATGCCTTTCTTGCCGGCGAGTTTGCAGTTTTTGCCGTTCCGTCAAGTTGGAACCATCGCGATCGACGGACGCGTGTTTGTCTTCGCGCTTGCGCTGTCTTGCTTCACCGGAATTCTATTTGGGCTGGCGCCCGCGCTGGGAGCGGGGCGGGAACAGATCAGCGATCCCTTGAAGGAAGGTGGCGGGCGCGGCTTGACGAGCGCGGGCGGGAACGGTTTGCGTCACGCGCTGGTTGCGGCCGAAGTAGCGCTGGCGCTGATTGTGCTTGCTGGCGCGGGCCTGATGATCGACAGCATGTCGCGCTTGCTGGGAGTGAATCCTGGGTTGAACCCAAAGAATATGCTCACCATGGACGTGTCCACGGCGCAGGTGGACCTCTATAACGGGCCTCCGGTGGATGCGCGTTTCTGCGAGGAACTCACGGAGCATGTTGGAGCGATTCCCGGCGTGGTGTCCGTGAGCGGCGTCAGCCATTTGCCGCTGGGCGGAGGAAGCGCGGGCCGCGGCTTCTCGATTGAAGGAGCGCCCGATCCTGGCCCTGAACATGAGCCGGGGGGCGGTTATGGCGTTGTATGCCCGAATTTTTTCCGCACGATGGGCATCCCGATGGTCGAGGGCAGGGAATTCACCGATGAAGATACGCTGAGCGCGCCGGGCGCGGTGGTCATCAATCAAGCGATGGTGAAGGAATTCTGGCCCAAGAAAGATCCGGTTGGCACGCGGATAAAACTCGGCGCGTTCAATTCCCACGCGCCCTGGATGACCATTGTGGGCATCGTCGCGGATTTCCGCCACGATGGCCTGGACGAAAAACCGAGGCCGTTCCTCTACCGGCCGTTCCCGCAGGCCGCCTGGCCGGTGATGACCATCACGACGCGAACGGCGTCGGCTCCGGAGTCGTTTGAGAAGCCGGTGAAGCAGGCGCTGGCGCAGATGCGCGCCGATTATCCGGCGTCCAATGTGCGTACGATGGAGCAAGTGGTCAGCGACTCGCTGGGCTCGCGGCGCTTCCCGATGCTGCTTCTCGGCGCGTTCGCGGTGCTGGCGCTGGCGCTTTCCGCCGTGGGAATTGCGGGCGTGGTTGGCTACTCGGTGGTGCAGCGCACGCACGAGATCGGAATTCGCATGGCGCTCGGCGCGCAGCCGCGCGACGTTCTGAAGCTGGTGCTGGGCGCGAGCATGCTGTGGACTTTTGGAGGCATCGTGGCCGGAATCGCCGGCGCGCTGGCTCTGACGCGGCTTCTTGGTGACCTGCTTTACGGCGTGCGGCCCGCGGATCCATTCATTCTGGGAACCACGGCCGTGGTGCTCGCGGTGGTCGCGTTCGCCGCGTCATACGTGCCAGCGCGGCGGGCGATGAAAGTGGATCCCATGGTGGCGCTGCGCTACGAATAGCGCGCTCGCGTGATAACACGCGGTGATAGCGGCGGCCGTTGTTTATTCGAAGGACGAAAGGGTCGTCGGGCGGGGCCCTTCTTCGTCAGGATGAACAAGCACCGACCCTGCGGATGCTGAATGGAGGACAAACGATGAGCACGTTGATGCGCTTGCTGCGTGCGGCAAAGTTTTCCGGGAATGCGGTGGCGTGCTTTTTCTTATTCATCGCATGCATTGCGTGCGCGGGTGCGGCATTTTCTCAACAAGCCGATCAAACGAAACTGCCGACGGCGGCGGAAGTGCTGGAGCGCTACGTTGCGGCCACGGGCGGCCGGGACGCCCTGCTGCGGCACAAATCCATGACCGTTCACGGCCGGTTCCAGGCGCCTGCGCAGAAGCTGGACGTGGAGACCGTGTCGTACTCGATCGGCGGGAAGTCCCTGCAGAAGGCGCTCTTGCCCGACGGGAAAGCGTATGTGTCCGGCTACGACGGGCAGGTCGCGTGGGACATGGATCCCACCGGCAAAGTCACTCTGCATCACGGCGACGAAGTCAAGACCATCGCGCGCGATGCGGACATGTACTACCACCTGCATGTGCTGGACTATTTCAAGTCACTCGAAGTGGTTGACGTGCAGGAGTTTGCGGGCCACCAGTGCTATCACCTGAAAGGCGTGAACAACTGGGGCCAGCCCAACGAGCAGTTCTACGACAAAGACAGTGGCCTGCTGATCGGCTACAAGTTCAATACCGCGTGGCGCGGCGGGAAGGGCGACGCCACGGCAACGTTTGAGGATTATAAGGACTTCGGCGGAGTTCTTATGCCGGCGAAGACCACCGGACGCGAAGCCGGCGACGTGTCGATCGGGTTGATCACATCGGTCACTTACGATGACGTCGATGATGCCGTGTTTGCGCTCCCCGATGCGGTGAAGAAAGCCATGGCTCAAGAGCGAGGTGCGTCGTGAACACATTCGAATGCGATTTTGTAGCTCACGCTTGCTCTGAACGAAGTGAATGAGTCCCGTCCGCGCGCTTCGCGGACTGACGTGAGGCCTTCGCGGCACATCTCGTTAGATTGGTTCGCTGAGCCGGCCCGATCGCTTGATCGGGCTGCGCTGCGATTAATTTTCGTGGGGGCGCGCGTCGTGGCTGTTTCCTGTAGGGGCGAGCCCGCCGCCGCAGCGCCCCGGCTTGCTGCATTCCCGCGCGCAGGGAAGGCGAAATCGAAACTTTTGGTGTAATCTGCCGGGCAGAGCACAACGAGCATGACCGCGTTGCTGCAGGACATTCGTTACGGATGGCGAGGCTTGCGCAAGTCTCCGGGCTTCGCCGCGATCGCGATTCTCACGCTGGCGCTGGGCATCGGCGCGAACACGGCGATCTTCACCGTCGTCGATGCGCTGCTTCTGAAGCCTCTTCCTTACGCGAATCCTTCGCGGCTCGTGCTGATTCACGCGCACAACATGCGGAATCCCAACGGCGAAGGCCCGTTTTCGCTCGCGCGCTTCGAGCAGTTGCGCGATAATGCGCGCGCCTTTTCCGGCGTCGCGGTTTTCACCAACGACACGTTTGATCTCACCGGCCGTGGCGAGCCGCGGCAGCTCGATGCCGCGCGCGTGTCCTGGAATTTCTTCAACGTCCTCGGCGTTGAGCCTGTGCTCGGACGGGGATTCACCGCGGAGGAGGGCCAGCTCGGCGGAACTCGCGTCGTTATCCTCAGCCACGATTTTTGGATGCGCGAATTCGGCGGCGCCTCGAACGTCATCGGCCAGAGCCTCGATCTTGATTCGCTGAGCTACACGATTGTCGGCGTTCTTCCCGCCAGTTTTGCGTTTCAACCGCTCGGCAGCGTCCAGCCCATCTGGATTCCGCGCGAATTCGAAATGAACATCGCCACGCTGGCGCACATCCAGCGCGGCATGGGATATCTCGTCGGCGTCGCGCGGCCCGCGCCGGGAATCACGCTCGACCAGGCGCGCGCGGAGATGGCCGTCCTCGATAAGGAATATGTCCGCGACAACGCCGGAAAAGCCGACGCCGATGCCAAGCGACCCGTCACAGCCGATTCGCTTTCTGCGGCCGTCGTTGCCAATCTGCGTCCCGTCGTTCTGGTTCTGATGGGCGCCGTGGGCGTGGTGCTGCTGATCGCTTGCGCCAACGTCGCGAGCCTGCTGCTGGCGCGCTCGCTGAAGCGCAAAAAGGAAATCGCGGTGCGCACGGCGCTGGGTGCGGCGCGCGGAGTCATCATTCGCCAGTTGCTCATCGAAAGTTTGCTGCTGGCGCTGCTTGGCGCGGCGGCGGGAATCGCGACGGGCTATGCGGGTGTGCGTGCGCTGCTCGCGCTCGACCCGAGCGGCACGGCGCAAATGGCGGCGATTCAGATGGACTGGCGCGTGCTCTTGTTCGCTCTTGCCATCGCGATTTTCAGCGGATTGCTTTTCGGTCTCGCGCCCGCGCTGCAAGTTTCCAAAACAGATCTGACGCAGGCCTTGCGCGAAGAGGGACGCAGCGCGACGGGCAGCCGACGGAGCGCGATGTCGCAAAACGCGCTCGTCGTCGCGCAGGTGGCGCTCTCGATGATTTTGCTGATCGGCTGCGGGCTCTTGATTCGCAGCTTTGTGCAAATGGTACGGCTCGATCCGGGATTCGACGCCAGCCGCGTCGTCACCATGGAAATCAATCTTCCGCCGTCGAAATACGCCACACCCGCGCAGATGGTCGCGTTCTACAACGAAATTTTGCGCCAGACGTCGAGCCTGCCCGGCGTCGAGGCCGCGGAAATTTCCTCGGCGTTGCCGCTGAATCGCACGCACATGGGGCAGATTCTCGCCGAGGGACAGCCGGTCGTGCCGCTGCCGCAAAGGCCGGTGATCGCGCTGCAAACCATCAGCCCGGATTACGCGAAAGTCCTGCGCGTGCCGCTGATTCGCGGCAGGGAATTCACAGCTGAAGATAATCAGACGGTGCCAACCGTGGCCATGGTGAATCAGGCGTTCGTGCGCGAGTTCTGGCCCAACGTGAATCCGCTCGGCAGGCACGTCTGGATCGGCTCGCTGGCGTCGCCCGTGGAAGTCGTCGGCGTCTATGGCGACGTGAAAAATCTCGGTCTGACGGCTGAGACCATCCCCGAGCTTTTCATGCCGTATCCGAATCTGCCGTGGTCCGACCTGCATTTGAGCTTGCGCAGCGCGGGCGGCGATCCGATGGCGCTGGTTCCGGGCGTGTGGCAGCGGCTGGGGCAAATCGACAGCAGCCAGCCGCTCAGCAACGTGCAGACGCTCGAGCAAGTGCTGGAGAGCGCGCGCGGCCAGGCTCGCCTAATGATGGCGCTCTTTGGAATTTTTTCCGGCGTCGCGCTCGTGCTGGCCATCGTGGGAATTTACGGTGTGATTTCCTACGCCGCCGGGCATCGCATGCACGAAATGGGCGTGCGCATCGCGCTGGGGGCAAGCCAGGCGAATGTTTTCAGACTGGTGGTTGGCTGGGGATTGCGGCTGGGGGCCGCGGGCGTGTTCATGGGCCTCGTGGCAGCGCGCGCGCTCGCGCCGCTGATGGCCAGCCTGCTGTACAAAGTCAGCTTCACGGATCCGCTCACGATCCTGGGCAGCGCGATTCTGTTTCTTGCGGCCGCGTTTTTCGCCAGCTACATCCCCGCGCGCCGCGCGGCGAGAACCGATCCGATGGTCGCGCTACGCTACGAATAGCGCTTACGAATGGCGTCGACGGAAGTCGAAGAGTAGGGAACTGGAATAAACTGCCGGAACGGAGTGGGACGCTATGAATGCTTTGCTGCAGGACATTCATCATGGATTGCGGGGTCTGGCAAAGGCTCCCGGCTTCGCCGCGGTCGCCATTTTGACGCTGGCGCTGGGCATCGGCGCGAACACCGCGATCTTTTCCATCGTGAACGGCGTTCTGCTTCGTCCGCTGGCGTTTCGCCAGCCGCAGCAGCTCTGCGTGATTCGCGAAATCATTCCGCAGATGACCAAGTTCTATCCCACCTTTCCCGCGAATTTTCCCGACTTTCTCATCTGGCAGAAGCAACTGCACTCTTTCGAAAGCATCGGGCTCGCGGACTCAATTTCCATGGACTTTCGCGGCCGTGGCGGCGCCATCGAGCTCCCCGGCGCGAAAGTGTCCTCGACCCTCCTCGACACCCTCGGCGTGCATCCTGCGCTCGGCCGGAATTTCCGCCCTGAAGAAGACCAGCAGGGCCGCGATCTCGCCGTCATCCTTACCGATTCTTTCTGGCGCAGCGAATTTCACGCCGACCCGTCCATCGTCGGCAAATCGATTACGCTCGACGGAAAATCTTTCGAAATCGCCGGCGTTCTTCCCGCCTCGTTTCATTTTCCGGAAACCGTCGAGCTCGGCGCGCTCACGAACTTCAGTTCGCATCTCGCATTCCTGAAGCCCCTCGGCGAAAATCCTGCCGATGATGACCTTCTTGGCGAATTCGATTACGCCGCCATTGGCCGTCTCAAACCGGGCGTATCGCTTGCGCAAGCGCTGGCCGAACTGAACGTCGTTCAGGCACAGATTGCCAAGCAGGCCCATGAGCATCTGGATTTGAGCGCGGAGATCATCCCGCTCGCTTCGCAAATACTCGGCCCTGCCCGCCAGGGTCTGCTTTTCCTGCTCGCCGCCGTGGGCGCTGTACTCCTGATCGTTTGCGTCAATCTTGCGAACCTGCTGCTCGCGCGCGTGCCCCGCCGCATGCGCGAAGCCGCCATTCGCACCGCTCTGGGCGCCTCGCGCGCGCGGTTGGTGCGCCAGATGCTCACTGAAAGTCTGCTGCTCGGAATTTCTGGCGGCGCACTCGGAATTTTGCTGGCATTTTTCGGCGTGCGCGCCATTGTCAGCGCCGCGCCTCCCGGAATTCCGCGCCTCGCCGAAGTTTCCGTGGATCCGCGCGCGCTCTTTTTCGCGATTTTCATCTCCGTTTTCACCGCCGCCCTCTTCGGAATTTTGCCCGCTTGGCGCATCGCACATGCCGAACCCCAGGACGCGCTCAAATCCGGCGCCACCAACACCACGGAAAGCCGCCGCACGCGCCGCCTGCGCTCCTCGCTCATCGCCCTGGAAGTCGCGCTCAGCACCGTGCTCCTGATTCTCGGCGGCCTGTTCACGTCGAGCATGGTGCATTTGCTGCGCGTCAACACCGGCTTCTCCGTCGAACACGTTCTCGCCGCCGACGTCGACCTTCCTCCGCAGAATTATTCGTCGAACACCGCCTCCAGGCATTTTTACGATCAGGCGCTCGCCGCGATTCGCGCTCTTCCCGGGGTGCGTTCCGTGAGCTGGGTCAGCTCCTTGCCTCTTGAGGGTGAGGGCTCCGTTTCCGTCATCGCCCGCGCCGACGCGGACAAGAAGGACACTTCCAATATGCCCCTCGCGGACTATCGCGTCGCGAGCCCCGATTATTTTTCGACGATGGGCATTCCGCTCATCGCGGGCCGCGCCTTCACAGACGCCGACCGTGGCCGCAAACTCATCGTCGTATCGCAAAAAGTCGCCGAGCGCCTCTGGCCCGGCCAGAATCCCATCGGGCAAATGTGCCTGATCAATTGGGGCGGTTGGAATGTGCTCCAGGTAATCGGCGTCGTGGGAGACATCCGCACCATTCAGATGGATAAGTCGCCGGTGATGATGGCCTATATGCAGGATTGGCCATTCGACCACGTCGCCTGGGGCGGCTCCATCGTGGTGCGCACCATGATGGACCCCAGCGGCGCCGCCTCCGCCGTTCGCGACGCGATTCACCGTGTTGACCCGGACGTGCCTATCACCGATCTGCGCCCCATGACCGATGTTGTTTCCAAATCCGTGGAGACGCGCCGCTTTCAGATGCTTCTTGTTTTGCTTTTCGCCGCGTGCGCGCTCTTCCTCGCCTCGCTCGGAATTTTCGGCGTGGTGTCCTATTCCGTTGAGCAGCGGCGGCATGAATTGGGGATTCGCCTCGCTCTCGGCGCGCAGCTTGCAAATTTGCGTGCCATGATTTTGCGCCAGGGCATGGCGCCGGTCATCGCCGGTCTTGTCGCGGGCATGGCTGCGGCCGTTGCGCTTGGCCGTCTAATCGCCGGGTTGCTTTTCGGCGTGAATGCGTTCGATCCGCCGACCTTTGCGTGCGTCGCGGGCGTGATTGTGCTTGTCGCCCTGGCCGCGTGTTACATCCCCGCGCGGCGCGCCATGTGCACCGATCCGATGATCGTCCTGCGCTACGAATAAACTCTCCGCGTCATGGCAAGAATCGGTTCTTGCATCGAACTTATTCGCGGCTGCCTGCGTATCTGACTGTGACGCCCGGCAGCGAAATGCCCCGGCTGGAGTGCGGCGGGCTGCCAACTGAGCGGACGCGGAGGCGATATGGGAACGTTCCTGCAGGACTTGCGTTACGGAATACGCATGCTGGCGAAGTCGCCGGGATTCACGGCCATTGCCATTCTCACTCTGGCGCTGGGCATCGGCGCGAACACCGCGCTTTTCTCCGTTGTGAACGGCGTGATTTTGAATCCGCTCCCGTACCCGCAGCCGGACCGTCTCTTCGCGCTCTATTCCCGCGTCGCGAATTTTCAACGGTCTTCCATCTCCTATCCGAATTTTCTCGATTGGCAGCGTGACAACCGCTCGTTTGAGACCATGGCCGCGTATCGCGGCCAAAATTACAATATGACCGGATCGGGTGAGCCGGAGCGCCTGCGCGGAGAAATGATCTCCGCGGATTTCTTCAGCATTCTCGGCGTCAAGCCCGTCGCGGGCCGCCTCTTCACGGCCAACGATGACCACCCCGGCGCGGCGCCCGTCGTGCTCCTCAGCGAAGGCCTCTGGCACCACAGATTCGGCGGCTCCCCCAACATGCTCGGCCAGGCCATCAACCTGAGCGGCACGCCGTACACGATCGTCGGCATCATCCCCGCGAGCTTTTATTTCCGCGGAAGCAATTTCCGCTTGAGCGAAATTTACGTTCCCATCGGCCAGTGGACGGACAAGACTTTCCTCGACCGCCGTGTCAGCATGGGCATGGACGCCGTCGCGCGCCTCAAGCCCGGCGCCACTTTCGAGCAGGCGCGATCCGATATGGACGGCATCGCCAATAGCCTCGCGCGTGTGTATCCCGACGCGGATAAGGACAATGGCATCACCATTGTTCCGCTCAAGCAGGATATGGTCGGCAACGTTGCGCCGCTGCTTTATATGCTGCTCGGCGCCGTTGCCTTCGTGCTTCTGATCGCTTGCGTCAATATCGCCAACCTGCTGCTCGCGCGTTCCACCGGACGCACGCGCGAGTTCGCCATTCGCGCCGCGCTCGGCGCGGGACGCAGCCGCATCGTGCGCCAATTGCTCACCGAAAGCGTGATGCTGGCGATCGCCGGCGGCGCCCTGGGACTGGCCATCGCCGCATGGGGAACGAAAGCGGCGATTCGCGTTTTGCCGAGCGCTTTGCCGCGCGCGGCAACGATTGGCCTCGATGGCAGAGTTCTTGTTTACACGCTTGGGATTTCGCTCGTCGCCGGGATTCTCTTCGGTCTCGCGCCGGCGCTGAAAGTCGGAAAAGCGAATTTGCACGACACGCTCAAGGAAGGCGGGCGCGGCTCGAGCGGCGCGCGCCATCGCCTGCAGGGAGTTTTCGTCGTCGTCGAAATGGCGCTGGCGCTGGTGCTGCTCGTCGGCGCAGGTTTGATGATCCGCAGCCTCGTGAGTCTCTGGGCCGTCAACCCCGGTTTCAATCCGCACAATGCGCTCACGTTCAGCCTCGCCTATCCGCCGGACATGGGCAATCTCCCTCCTGACCAGATGCGCAATGAGTTGCTCCAGCTCGATGCCTCGCTCGCTGCCGTGCCCGGAATCCAGTCCATCTCCGCGTATGGCGGCTCGCTGCCCATGCAGGGAGATTCCGAATTGCCGTTCTGGCTTGAAGGCCATCCCAAGCCGCAGAGCGACAATGACATGAACTGGGCGCTTTTCTATCTGACCACTCCGGATTATCTGAAGGCCATGCAGATTCCGCTGGAGCGAGGCCGCTTCATCACCGCGCAAGACACGAATCATTCGCCAAACGTTATCGTCATCGACGAACAATTCTCCAAGAAATTCTTCCCCGGAGTGGATCCGATCGGGAAGCTCGTCAATCTCTCGATTCTCAATGTGCAAGCGCAAGTCGTTGGCGTTGCCGGCCACGTGAAGCACTGGGGACTCGACAGCGACGCCACGGCGAAAATCCAGGCGCAGTTCTATTTTCCGGTGATGCAGGTTCCCGATCAGTTCATGCCGCTGCTGTCCTCGGGCGTGGATTTCGTCGCGCGCACGCAGGGTCCGCCCGACAGCTTCACCGATCCCATGCGCCGCGCCGCCGAACGCTTCAATAGTCAGCTCGTCTTTTTCGGTCCCGAGTCCATGGACGACATCATCACGGATTCTCTCGCCGACCGCCGCTTCTCCATGATTCTGCTGGGCGTCTTCGCAGTCCTGGCGCTGGTGCTTTCCTGCATCGGAATCTACGGCGTGATTTCGTATCTGGTGGGCCAGCGCACGCACGAATTCGGAATCCGCATGGCGCTCGGCGCGCAGCGTAAGGATGTGCTGCAAATGGTGCTGGGTCAGGGCGCGAAGCTTGCGCTCATCGGTGTCGCCATCGGCCTGGCCGCTGCGCTGGCATTGACGCGTTTCATGGCCAGAATGCTTTTCGGCGTCACGACGCACGACCCGCTGACGTTCATCGGCGTCGCCACGCTGTTGATTCTCGTCGCCGTGTTCGCTTGTTACATTCCCGCGCGCCGCGCCACCCGCGTCGACCCGATGGTGGCATTGCGCTACGAATGATGCAGTTATCGCGGCGGACCTTCACACCTCGCCCGTACGTTGTCATCCCGAACCCGGTCGCGCGTTTTCTTGGCGACCGGTGTGAGGGATCTGCTTTTGCTTTGCGAATCTGTAGCTCACGCCTACCCTGAACGCAGTGAACGGGTCCCGCGCCGATGAATTTGATCGGGACTGACGTGAGGCCTGCCCGCCGTGGCGGTTCTTTAGGCCGGCATAGTGCCATGAATAGCTTTTCGCAGGGGCGACCCTGCCTCCGCAGGCAGGCCTTGGGTCGCCCGGGCGGGTCTAAAGCCCCGCCCCTTCAAGTGCGCACGAATTTGTCGCTTAGGCAGCGTCGCTCCGGACCTGCGTTGCTTTACGTTCAGGTCTCGCGCATGACGATCATCAAAACTTCAACTTCTTATTTCGCCTGCGCTAGCCCCGCAATAACTGCGGCAACTTTATCGAGTATCTGATTCCAGCCCTCTAATTGCCCGCTGTTTTTTGCGTTCTTCATCGTTTCATTTCCAATGAAGGTGAGTTTCGTCTGGCCGTTTCCAAAATCCTCAAAAATAGCCACGTCGTGCGCATCGTCTATGGCCTCATGTTCTATTCCATAGTGCGCAGGCTCAACCTTGTTTCCCTTGGAGTCGGAAAAGTACATGGAGGAAACGATCTTCTCGTGCAGAACAATCTCGTGGTATTCCCCAGCATTCCAGAACTCCTTCCCATCCGGTGTTCTCATGCAACAGAGAAATTTTCCCCCTACGCGAAAATCCATCTGGCAGAAAGGCGCAGTAAAACCCTTCGGCCCCCACCACTGCATCACATATTTCGGGTTTGTCCACGCCTCCCAAACCAATGCGCGTGGGGCGTCAAAAACTCTTGTGACCACCATCCGCTCTGTCTCGTTTACCGTGTTTTTTGTCATCTCTGACCTCCGTTTTTTTCATTTCGTTCACAACCGCATCCAACTTGTCGAAACTCTCTTCCCAGAACCGACGATAATACGCAGCCCAGTCGCTGACCGTCTTGATCGCCGCTGGCCTAAGCGTGCACACACTCTCTCGTCCACGCTTCGTCTTGATCACAATCCGCGCCCGCACCAGGTAGGCAATATGTTTTGAAATCATCTGCTGCGAGAGTGCAAACGGTTCCATCAATCCATGCACAGAGGCAGGCCCATGGGAGAGTCGTTCGATCATCGCCCGGCGGGTGGGATCAGACAAAGCCGCAAACGTCGTACCTAATTTATCCACAACCCTATGGTAGTGAATTATCTGTCGATGTCAAGTGTGAATTTTGCGTTTCCTGATTTCTGTTCCTTGATCCCTGATTTTTGTTCACTGACCTCTGAACCCTAATCTCTGAACCCTGGCACCTGCGCCAATTTATGCTTCCTCATCAGCGGCGTCATCGCAGTTGGGTGCATGGTTTAGGGAATAGGCTTCCTCGTGCAATGAGGCATTAATCTGAGCATTAAAATGTGCATCGCAGCCTGCGCAGGAGCGCGAGCCGGGGGGCCTTTGCGGCATGCGTCGTTAGACCATTTGGCGTCCTGACCATTGTCCGCTTTCGCGACGCTCTCTCCCGCAAGTGAACAGGTGTGACAGCGCAGCGCGTTCCCATCCATCGTAAATCCATGCATATCAAATAATTGCGTTAGACCCCTTCGGAACATAATCTGCGGGGATTCTTGAATATTGGGAGGAGCCATGTCCGCACTCTTGCGGAATCTGCGCTACGCGATGCGCGTGCTGGGAACGGCGCCCGGGTTCACGGCGATCGCGGTCCTCACTTTGGCGCTGGGCATCGGCGCGAACACCGCAATTTTCTCCGTCGTGTACGCGGCGCTGCTGCGCCCGCTGCCGTATTCGCAGCCAAGCCGCCTGATCACGCTCACGGAAGTGCGCGATTCGGGAGACCAGTATTGGGACTCCTCCTATCCGGATTATCTCGACTGGCAGCGCCAATCGAAAACCTTTTCATCTCTCGCGGGCTTTACCAGCGATGGCTTTGTGCTGCACGGCGCGGGCGAGCCATCGCTTCTGGTTGGCGCGCAGGCGACCACGAATTTCTTCTCCACGCTGGGCGTGAAGCCCATGCTCGGCCGCGATTTCGCCGCCGGTGAAGACATCGCCTCCGGCCCCAGGGTCGCCATCCTCACCTACCATTTCTGGAGAACGCACTTTGCCGGCGACCCGAACGTCATCGGCAAGACGCTGCAGCTCGATGCCAACAGCGTTAGCATCATCGGCGTGCTGCCGAGTGAATTTGAATTCGCACCCGCGGGCAATACCGAAATCTGGGTGCCGTTGCATCTCGGGACGGATATGGCGGGACGCCGCAGCCTGCGCTGGATGCCGGCAATCGGCCGCCTGGCGCCCGGCGTCACGCCCGCGCAGGCCCGCGCGGAAATGAATTCCATCAACGCGCGCCTGGCCGCCGCCTACCCACAAGAGAACAGCAGCATTCAAGTGCTCATGATTCCGCTGCGCGACCGCATCGTCGGGCAGGTCCAGCCGCTTCTGCTGATTCTTTTCGGCGCCGTGGGATTCGTTCTGTTGATCGCTTGCGCCAACGTGGCCAATCTGCTGATGGTCCGCGCCGCGGGACGCAGAAGGGAATTCGCCATTCGCGCGGCGCTGGGTGCCAGCCGCGGCCGGCTGATTTCGCAGCTCCTCACGGAAAGCATGATCCTCGCCGCAGCCGGAGGCGTGCTTGGTTTTCTGGCCGCGGAGTGGGTCACTCCGCTGCTCATCGCCGCGATTCCGCAGGCGCAACTCGATTCCATGCCTTTCCTGCGCGATGCTCATGCGAATCCCGTGGTTCTCGCATTTCTCTGCGCCGCCGCAATTTTCACGGGACTTCTCTTTGGCCTTGCGCCCGCGTGGCAGATTTCGCATGAACGCGTCAGCGACGCGCTCAAGGAAGAGACCAGCACTTCGGCCGGCGGAGTCCGCACGCGCCTGCGTGACGCTTTGGTGGTCACAGAAATTGCTTTCTCGCTGGTGCTGCTGGTGAGCGCCGGGCTGATGGTCAAGAGCCTCGGCGCGTTGCTGCAACGCAATCCCGGCTTCGACACGCAAAATGTTCTGACTTTCGCGGTAAACCTTCCGGACGCTTCCTATCCCAAGAATCCGGATTACATTCGCTTTGACAAAACGTTTACGGACCGTCTGCGCGGCGCCCCCGGCATCCTCGGAATCGGCAACACCAGCATCGTTCCGCTGACCGGCGGCGGAAACACAGTTCGCTTTCTTATTGAAGGTCAGCCCATGCCCGCGGGCCACGAATACGAATCGAACATACGCGACGTTTCCGTGGATTATTTTTCCACCATGAAAATTCCCCTCGTCGCGGGCCGCCTTTTCAATGACGCCGCCGATTCACCGGACGCGCCGAAGCATGTCATCGTCAATCAGGCCTGGGTGAAGCAGTATTTACACGGCAGAAATGCCATCGGCAAGCGCTTCAAGTTCACATTTTCAGCCACGCAGCCCTACCGCGAAATTGTCGGCGTGGTTGGCAACATCGCCGATGCGGACCTGGACAGCCCGGAAGCTCCCGCGCTTTTTTTGCCGTTCACGCAGGCCCCGAATTCTTTTATCAATTACGTCGTGCGCACCGGCGGCAATCCTGTCGCCTCCCTCGGCCAAGTCCGCGAAGCCTTACGTCAAATCGATCCTCAGTTATTCCCCGTTCAGCCATTGACCATGGAACAGATCATCGGCCAGTCGCCGTCCGTTTTTCTGCGCCGCTATCCGTCCTATCTGATTGGCAGCTTTGCGGTGCTCGCGCTGCTTCTTGCAACGATCGGCCTGTATGGCCTGATTTCGTATTCCGTTTCGCAACGGACGCGCGAAATGGGTATTCGCATCGCGCTGGGCGCGCAGCAGCGTGACCTCTTGCGCCTCGTGATGGGGCAGGGAACGCGGTTGGTGCTGGTGGGAGTGGGCATCGGCGTGGCCGCCGGGCTTGGTCTGACGCAGTTGATGCGCAGCCTGCTCTACGGCGTCAGCGCCGCCGATCCTTTCACGTTCGCCGGCGTGGCCATCATCTTGATTGGCGTCGCGCTGCTGGCCTGCTACATTCCTGCGCGACGCGCCATGCGCACGGATCCAATGGTCGCGCTGCGCTATGAATGAGGGTCGCGGGGGCGGATTTTCAAATCCGCCTGGGCGGGACATGAAGTACAGGGGAAAACGATGAACACATTGCTGCAGGATTTGCGTTACGCCATTCGCGTGCTGGTCAAGGCGCCGGGCTTCGCCATCATCGCCATTGTTACTTTGGCGCTGGGCATTGGCGCGAACACTGCACTCTTTTCCGTCGTCAATGGTGTGCTGCTGAATCCGCTGCCTTATCCGCACCCCGATCAAGTCGTCACCGTTGACGGCACCACTCCCGAATTCGGCGAAGGCTCCATCTCGTATCCTGACCTTCACGACTGGATCCGCGACAATCACTCGCTCTCCTCCCTCGCCGGTTACAAATCTTTTCAGAGCTTCAACCTGATCGGCCAGGGCGAGCCGGAGCGCGTCGCCGCCGTAGATGTTTCCTACAACTTTTTCGCGACCCTCGGCGTGGCTCCCGCTCTGGGTCGCGACTTCACGCCCGCCGAAGACCAGCCGGGCGCCGCGCCGTCGGTCATCCTCAGCGCGCCGTTCTGGAAATCCAAATTCGGCTCCGCGCCCGACGTTGTCGGCAAAACCGTGAATCTCAACGGCACCGACTACACCATCGTCGGTGTCCTCCCCTCCAATTTTTACTTTTGCTGCCGCAATATTAATTTCAGCCCCGGCGATGTCTACGTTCCTCTCAGCGCCACGAAAAATCCATTTTTCACGAACCGCAAGATTCATCCCGGAATTTACGCCGTCGGACGAATCAAAGACGGCATCACGCTGGCGCAAGCGCGCGCCGATATGGACCGCGTGGCCCGCAACCTCGCCGCCGCGTATCCTGACGCCGACAAAGACCGCGGCGTCGGTGTCGTTCCACTGAAACAGGAAATGGTGCAGAAAATTGAACCGTTTCTGCTGGTGCTGCTCGCCGCCGTCGGTTTCGTGCTGCTCATCGCCTGCGTCAACGTCGCCAACTTATTGCTGGCGCGCTCCACGGGACGCGCGCGCGAATTCGCCATTCGCGCCGCGCTGGGCGCGAGCCAGGGCCGCGTCGTACGCCAATTGCTCACCGAAAGCTTGCTCCTCGCGCTCGCCGGCGGCGGGCTCGGCCTGCTCGTCGCTGCCTGGGGAACCAGCGCCGGCCTGTCAATTCTTCCCAGCACTTTGCCGCGCGCCAATAACGTGAGCATCGATCCGCGCGTCCTGCTTTTCACCCTGGCGGTTTCGCTTCTCGCCGGAATTCTCTTTGGCCTCGCGCCCGCGCTCAAAACCTCGCATCCTGATTTGCATGAGACGCTGAAAGAAGGCGGCCGCGGCGGAAGCGGCGCGCGCTATCGCACGCAAGGCGTCTTCGTGATTGTCGAAATGGCGCTCGCCGTCGTTCTCCTCGTCGCCGCCGGACTCACCATTCGCACCCTCGTCGGTCTGTGGAGCGTTAATCCCGGATTTGATCCGCACAACGTGCTCAGCTTTCAAGTCGGTTTTCCGACTTCGGCCGCCGGCGCCAGCGCCGCCCAGCTCCGCGCCGAACTTCGCCAGGTCACCGACAAAATCGCCGCCGTCCCGGGTGTCAGCGCCGTTTCGCTCGATAACGGCGCGTTCCCCATGGCCGAGGAAAACGATTTGCCTTTCTGGGTCGACGGGACGACCAAGCCCGCGAACGAAAACAGCATGCCCGATGCGTTGTCGTATATCGTCGGCCCCGATTATTTGAAAGCGATGAAAATTCCGCTGCTACGCGGCCGCTTCATCGGCCCGCAGGACAGCGGGAATTCTCCGGGCGTCTGCGTCATCGACGAAGATTTTGCGCGCAAGTATTTCGGAAATCAGAACCCCATCGGCAAGCGCCTCGATTTCAATCTCATCTATACGCAGCTCGAGATCGTCGGCGTCGTCGGGCATGCCAAGCAGTTCGGCCTGGACGAAAATGCCAGCGCGCCCGTTCAGGCGCAGTTTTATACCGCCACGCTGCAGACTCCCGATCAGTTGATACAGGATTTCTTCAGCTCCACCGGCATAATCGTCCGCACCGAAGGCTCACCCGACGCGTTCATCGGTGCCATTCGCAATGCGGTGCACGACTTCAATAGCAAAGCTGTTTTCTTCCAGCCCGAGACCATGGACCACATCGTTGCGCAGTCGCTCGCCGCACGCCGTTTCGCCATGATTCTGCTGGCCGTGTTCGCCGCGCTCGCGCTGCTGCTTTCGAGCATCGGAATTTACGGCGTGATTTCTTACGTCGTCGGGCAGCGCACTCACGAAATCGGCATTCGCATCGCGCTCGGCGCGCAAAGAGGTGATGTCCTGAAGATTGTCCTCGGACAAGGCGCGCGGCTGGCGCTGGCCGGCGTAGTGGTTGGCCTCGTCGCTGCCGCGGGATTGACGCGCCTGATGACCACGATTCTCTACGGCGTGAGCACGACAGATCCGCTGACGTTCGCCACCGTCGCCATTGTGCTGACGCTCGTCGCGCTCGCCGCCTGCTACATTCCCGCGCGCCGCGCGATGCGCGTCGATCCCATGGTCGCTCTGCGCTACGAATGATTCGACGGCCCATGTTCGACCTTCAACGCTCGTTGGCTTCCATTCCATGCGAATCGCTTGCCTCATCGATCGCTGCTGTGCTAACAACGCCTATGAAACGCCCAATCAACTGCGGCCCGCGATTCCCAGACCCGAAACCGGCCCTCCGGCGTAATCAGACCCTTCCGCCATCTGCTCGTCCTGAGCGCACGCGTTCAGGTCAAAAATTAATTTCTAATCGCTATACCTATGAAAAATTAGAACCTCGCCTAACTCGCACAAAACAATCACTCGGACCCCGTTCTAATCGCTTATTCTTTCGATTTTTCGCGCCATCTTCCGCGCCCAAGTTGGCTGAATTTCTAATCGGGACACAAACGGCCAGTGATTTTTCCTCAACTCCTCGCAAAATCAGCAACTTACCTTTTTCTAATCGGGACAAATTTCAACTCTTCTATGCAGCGCTTGCGCGGATCCCGTTGCTCCACCAAATTCACCGGACGCTGGGAGGAATGGCATGACCACGCTCTGGCAGCAGGATGTTCGCTACGCGATTCGCACGCTCGCGAAGGCACCGGCTTTCACGGCCATCGCGATCCTAACGCTCGCGCTGGGCATCGGTGCTAACACCGCCATCTTCTCCGTGGTGAACACATCGCTGCTCCGGCCGTTGCCGTTTCACGATTCTGCGCAGCTTGTCGACCTTTGGGGCCACAGTTCCATGTTCGATTTTCCGAACCTGGGGATGTCGCTGCCTGATATCGAGGATATCCGCGCGCAAAACAGCGTTTTTTCGTCAGTCGCGCCCTACAAATACTCCAGCATGACGCTGACCCGAAGCGGCGCGCCGCAACAGCTTGACGCCGCGAAAATTTCTGCTGACTTTTTCCCTCTGCTTGGCATGAAGCCTCTTTACGGAAGGATTTTTACTGCCGCAGAAATGCAGGCGGGCCAGGACCGCGAAGTGATTTTGAGTTACCAACTTTGGCAAACGCAATTCGGCGCTGACGTACGCGCTGTCGGGAAAAGCATCATGCTTGACGGCAATCCTTACACGATTGTCGGCGTAATGCCTCCGCAGCAGCATCTGGACTTCGCGACCGGCGAAAAACTCTGGACTCCTTTGGCGCCAACGAAGGACGATCTCGCCGCCCGCGGTAGTCACGGAACGCCTGCCGTTGCGCGCCTTAAGCCCGACCGCACCGTCCGTGAGGCGCAGGCGGATCTCGACACTATCGCGGCGCGGCTCGCGAAAACCTATCCGGATGCCGACAAGAATTGGGACTTCCGCGCCCGCGCGCTCCAGGCCGATCTCGTGGGCGACGCGCGTCTGCCGCTGTTGATTCTGCTCGGCGCAGTCGCTTTCGTGCTTCTGATTGCGTGCGCGAATGTCGGAAACTTGTTTCTGTCGCGCGGCTGGACGCGGCGCCGCGAGTTGGCCATTCGCTCGGCGCTGGGCGCAACGCGCGGGAGATTGATCCGCCAGTTGCTCGTTGAAAGCTTGCTCATCGCGCTCGTTGGCGGCGCCTGCGGACTTCTTTTCGCAGCCTGGGGCGTGCAAGGGCTGCGGAACCTGCTGCCGCCGGATACCCCACGCGTGGAGGACTTGAGCATCGATCAAGCGGTTCTCTGGTTCACGCTCGGCGCTTCCATCCTGGCGGGGATTTTGTTTGGACTCGCGCCGGCGGTATTGGTGTCGCGTCAGGAGTTGACTACTGTGATGAAAGAAGGCGGCGCGGGGGCGCAAACCGGCGCCGTGAGCACGCGGCACAAAGTTTTGCGGCAGTTGCTGGTGATCGGCGAAGTTGCGCTGGCCCTCTTGCTGGTGATTGGCGCGACGCTCGCACTGCGCAGTCTCGCGCGCCTGCGCAGCGTCAACCTCGGCTATCGCTCCGATCATTTGCTCACGATGAGGATCAACTTCCCGCCTGGAAAATTCACCAAGCCCGATGAAGCCATCTCCTATGCGCGCCAGATTCTCGCCGAAACGCGAAGCATTCCGGGCGTTGAAAATGCCGGCGCATCTTCTTACGCGCCTCTTTCCGGCTTCAAAGGTGAATCCACATTCCGGACCGATACGACTCCGCAGGATTCCTCCCCGACGGCCGAGGCCAATCGTTCCGCGCCCGGCTATTTTCAAGCACTCGGCGTCCCGCTTCTTGCAGGCCGCGATTTTACCGATGCGGACAAGAGCGGCGCGCCCGACGTTTACATCGTGAACGAAGCCTTTGCGCGCGAATACTTTGACGGTGTGAATCCGGTGGGAAAAAGGCTCGCGAAGGGCCATGATGCGAAAAACAACCCGAAGTGGGGCGAAATTGTGGGCGAAGTCGCGAACTTCCGCGACCAGTCGGCCAAGGATGCGCCCGTGCCATACTATTTCGCACCCTATGACCAGGCGGAGGATTTAACGGGCATCTCCCTCGTCCTGCGCACAAGAACCGATCCGCTTGCGGTCGTCTCCGCCGTTCAGGAACGCATCTGGTCGCTCAATAAATCACAGCCTGTCGAGAATATCGAATCCATGGACCAGTTGGTCGCGGATTCGAACGCTGCGCCGCGCTCGCAGACTTTTCTCCTCGGCGGATTCGGCGCGCTGGGATTGTTGCTCGCGGTGGTGGGAATTTACGGCGTGATTTCGTATTCCGTGACGCAGCGGACGCATGAGATCGGCATTCGCATGGCGCTCGGCGCCGAACCGCGACAGGTGCTACGCCTGGTGCTGTCGCACGGGCTGAAGCTGGCGATTATCGGCGTGGCGATTGGCGTGGTCGCGTCGCTCCTGCTGACGCGATTCATGTCCAGCCTGCTTTTCGGCATCAGCGCGACCGATCCTATTACGTTTGTTGGTGTCGCGATTCTCCTGGTCATCGTGGCGCTCCTGGCTTGTTACGTCCCGGCGCGGCGCGCCATGCGCGTCGATCCCATGGTCGCGCTGCGCTACGAATAGTGCCGCGCCCATAAGTTTGGACAGCAGGGTGTCCGGTAGCGAGACGGCTCCTCCCGCAAGCGGACAATTCCAGTCTGCCGCAAGCTCCCCAAAACCCGTAACTTACTGTCAATACATGCCTTAGCGCCTTGCCGGTTCGGAATGAAAGCTGCGTGACCATTCTCAAGATTTGTGTGAGAGGTGCGTCCGTGAAAACGCTCTGGCAAGACCTGGGCTACGGCTTCCGAATCCTCAGAAAATCTCCGGCCTTCGCCGCGATCGCCATCATCACGCTGGCGCTGGGCATTGGCGCCAACACGGCGATCTTCAGCTTCGTCGACGCGTGGCTCATCAAACCGCTGCCGTACCCGCAGGCGGACCGCCTGATGGTGCTGCTCTCGCACGACAAGAAAAAAGGGTGGACGAGCAATCAGGTCACATCCACGGCGGACTATCTCGATTATCAGAAGCAGCAGACCTCATTTGAGCAAACCGCTGCGTGGACAAGCTGGAATTTCAATCTCACGGGCGATGGCCCGCCGACGCTGGTCGAGGGCGGCCGAGTGAGCTGGAATTTTTTCGAGACGTTGCGGATGAAACCAATGCTCGGGCGGACATTCACAGCCGACGAAGACACCGCCGGTGGAGGGCACTTCGCGATTTTGAGCCAGGGACTGTGGCAGAGCCGGTACGCAAGCGATCCGGAAATCATCGGGCGAAACATCAAGATCGACGGCGAATCTTACGCGGTGGTGGGCGTGATGCCGGGAACGTTTCAATTTCCGCTGCTGGGCGTCGCCAACATGTGGACGCCATTGGCGCTGACGGACAAGGAGCGCGCCGACCGCAATAATTCATGGTTCTCCGCGTTCGGCCGGCTGAAGCCGGGGATGACCCAGAACCAGGCGAGCGCAGAGAGCGCCGCGATATTTGCGCGCATCGAGAAACAATATCCGCAGACAAACACGAATATCACTTCTCTGGCCAGCTCCATGATCTACGAAATTGGCCAGAATGAAGGAACGCAGCAGGTGATGATCTGCTTCTGGATTGTCGGGCTGATCCTGCTCATCGCGTGCGCCAATGTGGCGAACTTGACGCTGGCGCGGGCCACGCGACGGACCAAGGAAATGGCGGTCCGCGGAGCACTCGGCGCGACCCGAGGGCGCCTGGTGCAGCAACTGCTGACCGAGTCGCTGCTGCTGTTTTTCTTTGGCGGCCTGGCGGGAGTCGTTTGTGGAGCGTGGGGGATGAGCTGGATCGAATCCATGATTCCCGGCCGCATTCGCGGATACCTGGTGAATTATGGACAGGTGAATCTGGATTTTACAACGCTGGCGTTCACGCTGGGCATCGCGCTGGTGTGCGGACTGATTTTCGGACTGGCGCCGGCGTACGAAAGTTCGGGAATGGATTTGAACCGTGCGCTCAAGGAGGCCTCGGGGCAGGCGTCGCGGGGCGGACGAGGAGCGCGCATGCGGCGGATTTTCGTGGCCGGCGAGATCGCTCTGTCGGTGGTGGTGCTGATTTCGACGACGCTGCTGGTGAAGAGCTTCATTATTTCCATGCGTTCGAGCCCGGGATTCAATCCGGCGAACGTGATGGTCGCGCAAGTCTCGCTGCCGAAAACGAAGTACGCGCAAGAGTCGCAGCAGCGAAACTTCGGCGACGCAGTGCTTGCGCGAGTGCGCGCGTTGCCGGGCGTGACGTCCGCGGGCGCGGCGAGTTTCGTGCCGTTCGGCGCGTTTGGGCAGACTGTCGAGGTCGAGGCTGTTGGGAAACCGGCGCCGCAACCCCGAGAGATTCTCGGCGCGCGATTTACGGCGGCTTCTCCGGATTATTTTGCGGCTATGCAGATTGGCTTGCTCAAAGGACGCATGTTCACGGCGGCCGATGGTCCCGGCAATGCAATCGTCGCGCTCATCGATCAGACGCTGGCGCGGCAATTCTGGCCGAACGAAGATCCCATCGGACAAAAACTGAAATTTGGCGAGCAACATACGGTCTGCACGATTGTGGGCGTGGTGAACGACGTCAAGATGTATCAATTGCGCGGCCGTCCGGAGCGGGAAATGTATGTTCCGCTCGCGCAATTTCCTTCGGCGACGCTGGGACTGGTGGCGAGAACTGCCGGAAATCCCACGGCAATGCCGGCGGCCATCCGCGAAGCGATATGGGCGGAGGACGCGGACCAGCCGGTTTCTTCCGTGGAGCAGCTCGAAACGCTGATGGCCGTCCAGGACGCGGGAAACCGCGTGATGACGAAACTGATGGTTTTCTTCGGCGTGTTGGCTCTGTTTTTGTGCGCGATTGGAATTTACGGCGTGATGGCGCACACCGTGGCGCAGCGCACGCACGAAATTGGCATCCGCATGGCGTTGGGCGCGAATTCGCTGCAAGTCATGGGCATGGTGGTGGGGCAAGCGCTCCGGCTGACATTCATTGGAATTGCCATTGGCATCGCGGGAGCGTTTGCGGTGACGCGATCGCTCGCGGTCATGCTCTATCAAGTGAACCCCGGCGATCCGGCGACTTTCGTGGGAGCGGCAGTGCTGTTTGCCATGGTGGCGACGGCTGCGTGTTACATCCCGGCGCGGCTGGCGAGGAAAGTGGATCCGATGGTGGCGCTGAGATACGAGTGAAAAGAAGTGATCAGTGGTCAGTGATCAGCAAGCAACGACAAAGGCGAGTGATGAGAAAAGTCGCGACCGAAAGACCTCACGTCAGCCCGCGCAGAACGCGTGCGGGACGTGAGCTACAGAACCGAGGCTGAAACGCATTGCGCCGCTGTGGTGAGTGACGGGGAAAAAATGAACAGCAAACGGTATCCGCAATTCGATTTACTGAGGGACGGCAAATGACAACTCTGATTCAGGACATGAAATTCGCTCTGCGCGTGCTGGGAAAGGCGCCGGGGTTTGCGCTGATCGCCATCTTGACGCTGGCGCTGGGCATTGGCGCGAATACCGCAATCTTCAGCGTGGTCGATAGTTTTTTGCTGCGGCCTCTGCCGGTGAAGGACCCTGGGCAAATTACTGTTCTCGCCCGGCAGCAGAAGAACGAAATCCTCTCGCAGTATCTTTCCTATCCGGAATACCAGGACTTGCTGCAGCAGGGCTCGCGTGCGTTTTCCGACATGCTGGCGTACCGAATCGGGCTCGATGGCTTGAGCGTGAATGGCCACGCGGATCACATTCTGACGAGCTTTGTGACCGGGAATTTTTTCACGATGCTGGGAGTGAAACCGTTTCTTGGCCGGCTGATTCTGCCTTCCGAGGGGAAAACGGTGGGCGCCGATCCGGTGATCGTGCTCGGCTACGACTACTGGAGAACGCACTTTGGAAGCGACCCGAGCGTGGTGGGAAGAAATGTTCAGATTGACGGTCATGCGTTCACGGTGGTGGGAGTCGTGCCGGAGTCCTTTCATGGCTTGAATTCGATTGTCGATATGCAGGCGTACATGCCCGTGGGGATGGCGACGATCGAGGCCGGTTTCCCGAACAACTTCATGAGCGATCGAAACGAGCGCAGCTTCATCGTTTTTGGACGGTTGAAGCCGGGAGCCAGCCTGGAACAAGCACAGACGGCGCTGAGTGTAATTGCACGGCGACTCGCGGACGAGCATCCGCAAGACGAAAAGGATTTGACATTGAACGTTGTCCCTGAATTGCTGGCGAGACCTGCCGTGCTGCCAAACAATCCTATCGTCGCGGTTTCGGCTTTGTTTTTGGCGCTGGCGGCAATGGTGCTGCTGCTGGCGTGCTTCAACGTGGCCAATCTGCTGCTGGTGCGCGCCACCGTGCGGCAGCGCGAAATGGCCATTCGCGCGGCGCTGGGCGGAACGCGCACGCGCTTGATCCGGCAGTTGCTGACGGAAAGCCTGATTCTGGCGCTTTTGGGAGGCGGCGCGGGAATTGTGATTGGCAGTTGGGGCAGCGCGATGATCGGCTCGATCAATTTCCACATGGACCTGCCGATTCTGTTGAATTTCGGATTTGACTGGCGCGTCTTTACGTTTGCCTTCGCCGCCGCGGCGCTGACAGGAATCATTGTGGGCATCGTTCCGGCACTGCGCGCGGCGCGGAGCGATTTGAACGAGGTGCTGCACGAAGGCGGACGCAGCGTCGCCGGCGCGCACCAGAAGGTGCGCAGCGTTCTGGTGGTCGCGGAGATTGCCGGGTCGCTGATTCTGCTGATCGTCGCCGGGCTTTTCACGCGCAGTTTGCAGGAAGCGCAGAAGTTGAATCTGGGATTCGATCCGCGCAGCGTCTTGAACCTGACCATGGACCCGAACGAAGTGGGCTACAGCGACGCGCAAGGGAAGGAGTTTTACAAGCAGCTTCTCGATCGTGCGCGCGCGCTGCCGGGAGTCGAATCGGCGAGCTTGGCGTTTTCCGTACCGATGGGCGCGACGTTCACGTCGAAGACGATCAACGTCCCAGGCTACACGCCTCCTCCTGGCCAGCCTGCGCCAACCGTGAGCAACAACATCGTTTCGACCGAATACTTCGCGACGATGCGCATGCCTCTTGAGCGCGGGAGGACATTCACGGACGCGGATAACGAGAAGTCGCAGCGCGTCGCGATCGTGAATGAGACCATGGCGAAACGGTTCTGGCCACACGAGGATGTTCTCGGCATGACGTTTACGGCGGCGGACGACCCGGGCGTCACATTCCATATAGTGGGCGTCGTCAAAAATGCGCGCTACACATCCATCTTTGCGAAGGACGAGCCCTACTTGTACGTCCCGCTGATACAGAATTACGTGTCGGTGGAAACGTTGCAAATCCGCACAGCCGGCCAACCAGGAAGCATCGCCGCCGAGGCGCAGAAGGAGATTGAAAGTCTGGCGCCGGCACTGCCGGTCTTCGACGTGCAGACGCTGGACGAGGCGCTCGGATCGGGGCAGGGATTTTTGGTTTTCCGATTGGGAGCCGCGCTGGCCGCAACCCTCGGACTCTTGGGTCTTGCTCTCGTGCTCGTGGGAGTCTACGGCGTTGTCTCATACGCAGCCAGCCAGAAAACGCATGAGATTGGAATCCGCATGGCGCTCGGAGCGCAGCCGGCGCAAATTTGCAAAATGATTTTCCAGCAGGGAATTTTCCTGGTTGTTTGCGGCCTGGGGGTCGGACTCCTCGGAGCGCTGGCTGCGTCGCGCGTTGTGGGTAATTTTTTAGTAGGAGTCAGCGCCGTCGACCCCATGACCTGGGGAGGTGTGGCCGTGTTGCTGGCGGCAGTGACGCTGGCGGCGTGCTACATTCCTGCGCGGCGGGCGATGAAAGTGGATCCGATGGTGGCGCTGAGATACGAGTGATGAAAAACAGTGGCGAGTAACGAGTGGCTAGTGGCTGGAAAAGACGAAATTCGAAACGCGAGGAGCGGTGATGGCTTTCGCAGGGGCGACCCTTGGGTCGCCCGGGCGGGTCTGAAGCCTGCCTGCGCAGGCAGGACCCGTTCCTACGGGAACGGGAAACGGTAGCGTGAATTTGTAGCGCGGGTGAAAAAGCCTCACGTCAGCCCGCACACAACGCGGGCGGGACGTGAGCTACAGAGTCGAGTTGGAAAGGCGTCACGCCGGCTCGCACGAAACGAGGGCGGGACCTATTCACTTTGTTCAGGGCAGGCGTGAGCGACAGGGGTGAACGATGAGCACACTGATGCAGGACATACGGTACGCGTTGCGAATGCTAGCGAAGGCGCCGGGATTCACGGCGATTGCGGTGCTGACGCTGGCGCTGGGAATTGGCGCGAACACGGCGATTTTCTCCGTGATCAATTCCGTGCTGCTCGAGCCGTTGCCATTTAAAAATCCCGCACAGCTCGTGGCGCTGCGGAAGACAGAGAACGCGCCGGGGAATTTCCCGCTCGATGGCGCAGATTATCTCGACTGGCAGGCACAGAGCAAGAGCCTCGCTTCGATGAGCCTGGTCGGATATCCGCAAGGCTTGAACGCCAGCGGCGAAGGCGAGCCGGAATCGGCGACGGTGTGCCAGACGCAGGCCAATTTCTTCGGCACGCTGGGCGTTTCGCCGCTGATGGGGCGGACTTTTGCCGCAGGCGAAGACGCGGCGGGGAAGAACCATGTCGCCATCCTGAGCTATGGCTTTTGGCAGCGGCACTTCGGCGGGCAGCGCTCGGCGCTGGGCAAGACGCTCAACCTCAACGATCAGCCGTACACGGTGATCGGCGTGATGCCGCAATGGTTCAATTACCCCGCGGCGACGGACATCTGGACGCCGATAGACATGAACTCGGAGATGATGCACAACCGCGGGTCGCACTGGGCCAGCGCCATCGCAAGAATCAAGCCCGGCGTGAGCATCGAGCAGGCGCGCGCGGAATTGCTGACGGTTTCGACACGAATCAGCAAGCAGTACCGCAAGGGCGACGATATCGAGCATTCGCTGGTGTTCCCGCTAAAGGAGCGGCTGGTGGGGAAGTCGCGTTCGCAGCTTCTGATTCTGCTCGGCGCGGTGGCGCTGGTTCTGCTGGTGGCGTGCGCGAACGTGGCCAATCTGCTGCTGGCGCGCGCGACGAGCCGGCAGCGCGAAATGGCCGTGCGCGCGGTGATGGGAGCGAGCCGCTGGCGGCTGGCGCGGCAACTATTGACCGAAAGCATTCTGCTGGCGCTTGGCGGGGCCGTCATCGGAACCCTGGGAGCTTCGTGGGGCATCGCGTTTATTCAGGCGGCGGAGACATCGCCAATCCCACGGGTGAATCCGGTGACGATCGATATGACCGTGCTGTTCTTCACCATCGGCGTCAGCGTGCTCGTGGGAATTTTGTTTGGACTCGCTCCAGCGCTGCAAACTTCCGGATTGAATCTGAGCGAGGAGCTGAAGTCGAGCGCCAATGCGGTGGTCAGCGCCACGGGCAGCGGGCGCGCGCTGCGCAATACGCTGATTGTGGGCGAAATTGCCGTTTGCCTGGCGCTGCTGGTGGGAGCGGGGCTCCTGATGCGCAGCTTTGCGCGCATGCGCTCAGCGAATATTGGCGTGAATCCGGAAAATGTGCTGACGCTTCGCCTGAATTTGCCGGACGCGAAATACAGCACGGCCGATGCGCGCGGCACTTTCTGCAAAGAGCTAATGGCGCGCGTCCGGCAGATTCCGGGCGTGAAGGAAGCTGCGCTTTCGAACGAAATCGCGCTCAATGGCCAGGACAACGGATACATCAAGGTTCCCGGAAACACGAATCCGGCGGTGGCGAGTCAGCTGGTGGAAGAAAATTGGATTACGCCCGATTACTTCCGCGTGTTCCAAATTCCGCTCCTAGAAGGGCGGACATTCACGGAACAGGACGGGCAGAATGCGGCCGCGACGATAGCGAGAGCGGATGCGCTTTACAAGAACGTAAAAGACATGAGCAAAGTGCAAGTCCCTGCGGACTTGAGCTTTTCCGTGGTGATCAACGAAACGATGGCCAAGACTTTCTGGCCCGGGCAAGACCCGATCGGTAAAGAGTACACAGACCCTGACGGCGGTGTGCCATCGATCGTGATTGGCGTTGTGGGGGACGAAAAACAGTCGTCGATCGGAGAGGCGGCGATGCCGGAGGCGTATGGCCCTCTCGCCGTCGATCTGCACTTTCCAGGTTTCTCCGCTGTCGTTTCAGTGAAGACAGCGGTCGCGCCGGAGAGCGCGGCGGGCGCGGTGCGCCGCGCAGTGAACGATCTGGATGGCGCGCTGGCGATCTATCACGTGCGGACGATGGACGGCCTCATCGCGGAGAGCATGCAGAATAATTCGCTGCAAACGTTCTTGCTGGGCGCGTTCGCGGCGCTGGCGTTGGTGCTCGCCTGCGTCGGGCTGTATGGCGTCATGTCGTATCTCGTCACGCAGCGGACGCATGAGATCGGCATTCGCATGGCGCTGGGCGCGCAGCATGGGGACGTTCTCCGCCTGGTGATTGGCCAGGGCGCGAAACTCATCGTGATCGGAGTGGCCGTGGGAATCGCCGGCGCGCTGGGACTGACGCAGCTGCTTTCCGCGTCGCTCTTTGGCGTGTCGGCCACCGACCCCGCCACATACATTGTGGTTTCGGCGTTGCTGATCGTCGTGGCGCTCGTGGCGTGCTATATCCCTGCACGCCGAGCGAGCCGCGTGGACCCCATGGTGGCGCTGAGATACGAGTGATGAAAAACAGTGGCGAGTAACGAGTGGCTAGTGGCTGGAAAAGACGAAATTCGAAAAACGAGAAGCGGTGATGGCTTTCCCAGGGGCGACCCTTGGGTCGCCCGGGCGGGTCTGAAGCCTGCCTGCGCAGGCAGGACCCGCGCCCCTACGGGAACGGGAAACGGTAGCGTGAATTTGTAGCGCGGGTGAAAAGGCCTCACGTCAGCCCGCACACAACGCGGGCGGGACGTGAGCTACAGAGTCGAGCTGGAAAGGCGTGACGCCGGCTCGCACGAAACGAGGGCGGGACCTATTCGCGTTGTTTAGGGCAGGCGTGAGCGACAGGGGTGAACGATGAGGACGCTGATGCAGGACATACGGTACGGAATGCGGATGCTGCTGAAGAATCCCGGCGTGACGCTGCTGGCCGTGTGCGCGCTGGCGCTGGGGATTGGCGCGAACGCCGCGATTTTCAGCGTCGCTGATCCATTGTTGCTGCGCCCCGAACCGTTTCCGAATTTGAGCCGCATCGCGCTGATGTACAACAAAGTCGGCGCGCTTACCGACGAGAATTCTATGTATCCCGCCGATTATGAGGCGATTCGCACGCAGAGCCGGTCGTTCGAGCAGATTGCGGCGCACGCGGGAGGGAACGCGAATCTGACCGGACAAGGCGATCCGGAGCGCGTGGATTCAGAGAGAGTGACGCCGAATTTCTTCGATGTTCTTGGTGTGCAACCGATGCTCGGGCGCAGCTTCACGGCGCAGGAAGGAGTTCCCGGAAACGACGCGGAAGCGATTTTGAGCTACGGTCTTTGGCAGAGCAAGTTCGCGGGCGATCCGCAGATCGTCGGCAAAGAAACGCAGATCAACGGCAAGAGCTACACGATCGTCGGCGTGATGGGCAAGGATTTCAATTATCCGGTTGGCGCGGAACTTTGGCAGCCGCTGGCGTTCACAGCGGAGGACAAGACGGATCATAAGAACAACTATGTTTTTCCCGTCGGACTTTTGAAGAACGGAGTCTCCGTCTCGCAAGCGGCGGCGGAAATGGACGCGCTCGGAAAACAACTGGCGAAGGAGTTCCCGCAAGCGGATGCGAAGATGACGATTCGCGCCGTGCCGTTCCGCACGTATGCGACGGATGAATTGACGCACGATTTCATGCTTCTGCTACTGGCCGCGGTGGGATTTGTGTTGCTGATCTCGTGCGCGAACGTGGCCAATCTGCAATTGGCGCGCGTGGCGGGCCGCGAAAGGGAACTGGCGGTGCGCGCGGCGCTGGGCGCGAGCCGCTGGCGCGTCGTACGGCAACTGCTGACGGAGAGCGTGATTCTGGCGCTCACGGGAGCGGCGGCGGGATTGCTGCTGGCCGATTGGGCTGTGGGTTTGACGGTGAGTTACATTCCGCCGGAAATTTCGCAGTACATTGCGGGATGGAATCGCATCGCGCTCGATTGGCGCGCGGTGGCTTATACGGTGGCGATCGCGGTAATCGCAGGCGTTCTCGCCGGATTGGCTCCGGCGCTGGGGTCTTCGCGGCCGGACATCGTGGGAATGCTGAAGGAGGGCGGGCGCGGCGGGCCGGGGCGCAGCTCCCACAGATTGCGTGCGGTACTTGTGGTGGCGGAAGTGGCGGCGTCTATGGTGCTGCTGGTCGGCGCGGGATTGCTGGTCAAGGGATTTCGCGCGCTGCTCGACGCGCAAAATCAATTTTCTCCGCAGAGCTTGCTAACGATGAACATCGCACTGCCGATGAGCAAATATCCGGATCAGACGAAGCGCGCACAGTTTTTCCAGCAAGCGGTCGCGCAGATGAGCACGATACCGGGCGTGAAGTCCGCATCGTTCGCGTCCTACGTGCCCAATTCGGATGGTCAAAGCTTTCACGTATATAGCGCCGAAAATCAGCCGTACGCCGAGGATCTGGGGCACATCGCGCTGCACGAATCGGTGAGCCCCAGCTATTTTCAGACGCTGGGCGTGGCGCTTTTGCGCGGCCGCGAGTTTGCAGAAGCGGACGGAGCGAATGCGCAGCGCGTGGCGATCGTCAACCGCTCCACAGCGGAACGCTACTGGCCCGGAGAGGACGCTATCGGAAAACGGCTCCGGGGGGGCCGCCCGGAAACAAAGAATCCGTGGATGACTGTGGTAGGCGTTGTGGCGGATGTGAAATACAACGCGTATTTTCCGAGCAACGCGGTGGTCTATGTACCCGATACACAGGACGTGGACATGGACGGCGCGTTTTTGCTGCGCACGGCGGGGGATCCGCTGAGTTTTGTTCCCGCGGTGCGCGCGAAGATCGCCAACGTGGATCCCGGGCAGCCGATTTACGAGCCGAAAACGCTGGCGCGGCTGACGTGGGAGGAACTGATCGGCACTTCTTTCATCGCCACGATGATGGCCGTGCTGGGATTAATTGCGCTCGTTCTGGCTTCGTCCGGTGTCTATGGCGTGATGGCGCATTCGGTGACAGAACGGACGCACGAAATCGGCATCCGGCTGGCGCTGGGCGCGGAGCCTCGGCAAGTGCTGCGCTGGATCGCGGGGCGGGGAATTCGCCTCGCGGCGATTGGGCTGGGCATCGGGCTGGCGCTAGCGTTTGTGCTGGCGAGGCTGCTTTCGAGCATCGTGTTCGGCGTTTCGGCCACGGACCCGCTGATTTTCACGGGCGTTCCAGTCGCGCTCGCTCTCGTCGCTCTGGCGGCGTGCTATTTGCCTGCGCGGCGGGCCATGCGCGTGGATCCGATCGTCGCGTTGCGGTACGAGTAAACTCATAATGACGGGGAAGCCGGAGTGAACACACTGCTGCAGGATATTCGGTACGGATTGCGGACGCTCGGGAAGTCACCGGGGTTCGCGGCCATCGCGGTGCTAACGTTGGCGTTGGGAATCGGCGCGAACACGGCGTTATTTTCAGTGGTGAATGGCGTGCTGCTGAATCCGCTGCCGTATCCGCATTCGGAACAGCTCGCCGCGGTCTACGGAACAGCGCCCGGATACGACCACGTTCCGATCGCCTATCCCAATTTTCTGGATTGGCAGCGCGACAATCGTTCGTTCTCGTCGATCGCGCTCTACCACAACGAAGATTACAACTACACCGGCGCGGGCTTGGCGGAACGCTTGAGCGGCTACATGATTTCCGCTGATTTTTTCTCGACGCTCGGCGTGAATCCGATTTTGGGCCGCACGTTTCGGCCGGAGGATGATCAATTGGGTGCGGCGCCGGTGGTGATTCTGGGCGGAGGACTCTGGCAGCGCAGGTTCGCATCGTCGCCGGATATCGTCGGGAAATCGATTGTGCTGAACGGCACTTCGTACACGATTATCGGCGTCATTCCCCCGAGCTTCACTTTCTACGGAGCCGACCGCGACGTCTACATGCCCATCGGCCAGTGGAGCGATCCGATGCTGCGCGACCGGCGGATTGTTTTCAGCTCCGGCATGATGGGGCGCTTGAAACCCGGCGTGACGGTCTCCGAAGCGCAGGCTGACCTGGCGACCGTGGCGCACAGCCTCGAAGTTACTTACCCGGACGCGGACAAGGGCATTGGCGCGCTGGTTGCTTCCATGAAGCAGGACATGGTCGGCAATGTGCGGCCGTTTCTGCTGGTGCTGCTGGGCGCGGTGGGATTTGTGCTGTTGATCGCCTGCGTGAACGTGGCCAATCTGCTGCTGGCGCGCGCGACAGGACGCTCGCGCGAGTTTGCGATTCGGGCCGCGCTGGGCGCGAGTAACGGACGAATCATCCGGCAGCTTCTGACAGAGAGCACATTGGTGGCCGGCCTGGGCGGAGCGCTGGGACTCTTAATTGCATATTGGGGGACGAAGGCTGTGCTCGGCTCGCTGCCGGGAACGCTGCCGCGCGCAAACGAAATCTCGCTCGACGCGCGCGTACTGCTCTTCACGATGTTGCTGTCGCTTTTTGCCGGAATTTTCTTCGGGCTCGCGCCGGCGCTGAAGGCTTCGCGCGCGGATCTGCAGGAAGTGCTCAAGGAAAGCGGACGCGGTTCGAGCGGCGCGCGGCACCGGCTGCAGGGAATTTTCGTCGCCGGCGAAGTGGCCATGGCGCTGATTCTGCTGGTGGGCGCGGGGCTGATGATTCGCAGCCTCGCGGCGCTTTGGCGCGTCAATCCGGGCTTCAAGCCGAGCCATGCGATTACGTTCAGTTTGTCGCTGCCCGCATCGCCCACGACCACGGTGGCGGAAACGCGCGCGCGCCTGCGGGAATTTGACGACAAGATGATGTCGATTCCAGGAGTGGAAGCTGTCTCCGCGACGCTTGGCTCGCGCCCGATGCAGCACGATTCGTCGGAATCTTTCTGGATCGAGGGCCAACCCAAGCCTTCCGAGCTCAATGATATGAATCCGGCGCTGTTCTATCTCGCGGAGGCAGGCTTCCAGAAAGCCATGGGGATCACGCTCGAACGCGGGCGGTTCATCACGCCGCAGGACGACGAGCATTCGCCGATTGCCATCGTTGTCGACGATGTGTTCGCGCACAAATTTTTCCCTGGCGAAAATCCCATTGGCAAACACATCAATCTGGCGACCTTCGGCGTGCAGGCGGAGATCGTTGGCGTCGTGGGGCACGTGAAACAATGGGGGCTCGACGCGGACCCGAAATCGGCCCTTGAGGCACAGTTTTACTATCCCTTCATGCAACTTCCGGACAAAATCATGCGGCTGGCCGCGACCGGCGTAGTCGTTGTGCTGCGCACGAAAGGCGATCCGGCGCAAGTGATGGGGCCGGTGCGCAGCGCAATCGCGCAGCTCGACCCGCGCGAAGTGATCTACAACGTTTCGACGATGCAAGCCGTCGTGGCGCGTTCATTCGCCGCGCGGCGGTTTTCGATGATTCTGCTGGGCATATTCGCAGGGCTCGCGCTGGTGCTTGCGTGCGTGGGAATCTACGGCGTGATTTCGTATTTGGTAGGGCAGCGGACGCACGAAATCGGCGTGCGCATGGCGCTCGGCGCGCAGAGCGGCGATGTACTGCGGCTAATTCTGGGGCACGGCGCGAAAATGGCGCTCGTGGGCGTGGCCATCGGCATCGGCGCCGCGCTGGGACTGACGCGACTCATGGCCAACCAGCTCTTCGGCGTCAGCGCGCATGATCCGCTGACGTTTGCCGGCGTCGCCGTCGTGCTTCTGGCCGTTGCGCTGCTCGCGTGCTATGTGCCCGCGCGACGGGCCATGCGCGTGGATCCCATGGAGGCGCTGCGGTATGAATGAAATTTGCGAGATAGGTTTCATGACTTTTAGTTTGTGACCCTAATTACCGATTGAAGCTGCAGAGGAGGGAATGATGGCCAAAATCGAGCGAGTACGGGAAACGGTTCACGGGAAATTGGACCTCGACGACATGCAGCACAAATACGCGGCCGGATGGCGGTTGGCCGCGCTGGAGTGGGAGCGTGAGGCCGCCGTGGATGAGCCGACAGAGGCGCAAACCGAAGCGCGACGGCTTCGCGAGGTGCCCTTCGGCTTCCGCGTGGCGGCGGATTGCGCGCACCTCGAGGAAGATCCGCATGAAATGAAAACGCTGAACACGATGATGGAGCTGATCGTTCAGGATATTTCCATGCAACGCATGGCCGACGAGCTGAATCGCTCAGGCTCAGTGACGCGCGAAGGGAAACCCTGGAGCGCCGTCTCGATCTTCAACGTGTTTCCGCGTTTGATCGAAGTGACGCCGCAAATTTTCAACGGCGAAACGTGGCAGGAGCGCCGGCGCGAACTCGGCCGCGTGGCCTGGAATTCTTAACGCAGGGAAGGCGCTCGCGCGGCTATGAATTTTGTGCTTGACAGCGCGTGGCGTGTCTGTTACACGTTGTAACGCTACAATGACTAACGCTAAACAACCTCGACCAAAGAACCTCGGCGAAGTCGAACAGGCCGTGATGGATCACGTCTGGACGCACGGCCCGTGCTCATCGGAAGCATGCCGCGAAGCGCTGGCGACAACGCGGCCGATGAAGGAATCGACCATTCGCACCGTGCTCCGCCGTCTGGAGCAGAAGGGCTACGTGCGGCACGAAGTCAGCGGCCGCACCTACATATATCGCGCCGCCGAAGGCCGGCAAAATGTTGCTGTACGCGCCGTGAAAAGCATCATCGATCGCTTTTGCGGCGGCTCGGCGGAACAGCTGGTCATCGGAATGGTCGACAACGAAGTACTCGATCGCAGGCAGCTCGAACAGCTTGCGCGCAGGATCGTATCGCGAAAGGAAGGGAAGCCATGATCGCAAATTCACTTTTTGACGCGTCTTCGGGCTTCTTGCTGCGGCTGGCCGAGCCCGCTGTGCGTTCGCTGGCCGTGGGATGCCTTGCGGCGGCTGGCTTGGCGGCGTTTCGCGTGAAGCGCGTCCCGCTGCGGCTGTTTGTGTGGACGATGGTGCTTTACGTGGCGCTGGCGATGCCTTTCCTGGGCGCGCTGTTGCCGCATTTGGCGTTCACAATGCCGGGCGCGGCGCCGGCGGCGCGGCTCGCTCAAAGCGCCGTGCAAAGTTTCGAGCGAAGTTTCCAGCGCGGCGCTGTGCGGACGGCACAGCACGAGGCCGTCGCGTCCGCTGCTTTCGTGAACAGCGCGGCAACGGCAATGCGAGGCGGCGTGAATGCCGCCAAGGCGAGCGTCAATTTCTCGCTGGCCAAGACTTCGAAGCGAAACATGAAAGTTGCATTCGCGCGCAACGCGGCGCGTGAACGAGCGCCCGAGTCCGCGACGGCCCAGCCGATTCCTGCGGGCACACTCGCGGCAACGGACGCAAGCGCGCCAGGTTCCGCAGCGGCGCCGAATGCCAGCAGGACGATTTCGTGGATGATGATTCTCTTCGCGGCCTATGCGGTGATTGCGTTTATTCTTCTTTCGCAATTGCTGCTGGGCCTGTTTTTCAGCGGGCGGCTGGCGCGGCGCGCCGTGACGATCATCGATTCGCGCGCGCAACGAATTCTGCGCTACCGCGCCTGCTTTGGCGGCCTGGAGAAAACGCCGCGGCTGGCGGAATCGGAAGCGTTGGCCGTGCCTGCGACTCTCGGAGTGCTGCGCCCCATCGTTTTGCTGCCCGCCGATTGGCGCGAATGGGACGACGCGAAGCTCGACGCCGTTCTCGCGCATGAAATTTCGCATGTGGCGCGCCGCGATGCGCTGACGCAGCGGCTGTCGCTGATTCATCGCGTGGTTTTCTGGTTCAGCCCGCTGAGCTGGTGGATCAATCACCAGATCGCCGAGCTTGCGGAAGAGGCCAGCGACGAGGCGGCGCTCGCCGGTGGCGCGGACCGCACGCATTACGCGGAAACGCTGCTCGGATTTTTCGCGGAACTGGAAGCGACGCATGGACGAATCTACTGGCAGGGCGTGTCGATGGCCAATGGCCTGCGCGCCGCGCGCCGTGTGGACCGAATCCTTTCGTGGAACGGAGCGATTTCGATGAAACGTTGGCTGATTGCAGCGATTGTGGCGCTGGCCGTGCCGGTGATTTTCGTGGCCGGGTCCGCGCGTCCGTTTATCGCGCACGCACAAGACGAAACGAAGCCGAAGGTCGCCGTTCCGCCCGCAGTGCCCGCGCCCGCCCCAGCTCCAGCAACTCAGGGTGTGGTCGCCCCAGCGCTGCCGTCAGCTCCCTCCGGTCCAGGAGTGATTGCGCCTGCGCCGATGGGCCAATCGCCCGCGACTCCGACACCGGTGGTGGCTCCCGTGCCCGGCGCGCCTTTGCATCCGCCGCTTGTTCCAGGGCCGATTGCGCCAGGAGCGTTGTCATCTCCCGCACCGATGGCGCGGCCCGCAATTGCACCAATGGGACAGTCTCCTCGAGCGGCATTTCCGGGAATGGCTCCGATGGTGCCAATGGCGGGACAAACGCCGATGGCGGCAGCCGCTCCTACGCCGCCCCCGAAATTTGACTTTCAGTTCCAGATGCCCCCGGGTCCGCGGGCGCAGCAGTCGAACACAATCGTCAACGGGGAATTCGACAGCTATTCCGGGCCGCGCTACGTAATCATGACCGCGAACTCGGATAGCGTGACGATGTCCGGCTCGGAGGAGGACCTCGACCACGCGCGCAAAATCCAAAAGAAAGTTGGCGGTGATGTGATCTGGTTCGAGCGCGACGAAAAGTCGTACCTCATCACCGATCCCGCTTTCATCGCCAAGGCCAAGGCGCTCTTCGCTCCCGAAGAGGCGCTGTCCAAGCAGGAGGACGATCTTGGACGCCAGCAAGATGCGCTTGGCAAGCAGCAGGACGCACTCGGCGCGAAGATGGACGCCGTGAAAGTCAAAGTGCCGGATATCGCGCCGGAACTGCAACGCGTGAAGGCGGAGCTGGACGCTCTGCGCGCCAGTGGCGGAACGCAAAGCGACCTGGGGCGCATTCAATCGGAAATCGGACGCTTGCAGAGCGACATCGGACGCTACCAATCGGATGCCGGCGTGCAGCAATCGGAGATCGGACGGCAACAAGGAGAGTTGGGGCGCCAGCAGGGCGAACTCGGACGGAAGCAAGGCGAGAGCGGACGCCAGGAAGGCGAAATCGCGCGCAAGGCGTCGCGGCAATTGCGCGACATGTTCGACGACGCTATTGCCAAGGGCATTGCCAAGCCGGAATAACGACAGTGGTCGGTGGACAGTGACCAGTGGTCAGCAGTCAATGCTAAGTCGGTGACGAGAGACGGAACGAAGGGAGTATAAAACCATGAAGAAAATCTCGGCGGGAAATTTGACGCGGTTCACGGCAACGGCCGCGGCCATGTTGCTGGCCGCAAGCGCCGCGCCTCTCCTCGTGCGCGCGCAATCGAATTCCGCGAATGACACGTACATGGTGATCAGCCGCAGCGACGGCGGGAGCGTGGATATGCACGTCGACGGCCGCGGAGACCACTGCTGGGGCACCACGTCCGACGACGTGGGTATCAGCATCGGCGACAGCAAGTGCACAGTTTGGGATGAAGGCGCGGACGATGAGGACTCGCTGCATGCCACGGTCAAGCCGGACAAAATCTCTTTTCGCCTCAACGGAAAATCCTATTCCATCACCGACTCCGCCACGGTAAAGCAGGCGCGCGGCCTGTTCGGTCCTCTTGTGTCTATCGAGCAGCAACAATCGGAACTTGGCGCCAAGCAGCGCACGCTGGGCGAAAAGCAGCGCGAATTCGGCCGGCAGCAGCGCGAGGTGAAAGTCAGCGTACCGGATATGAGCGCGGACTTCGACAAAGTGGAGGCCGACGCGAAGCGCCTGAGCACGCAGGGCGGGACGCAATCGGAATTGGGCGATTTGCAATCCGAGCTCGGCGATTTGCAAAGCCGCATCGGCGATCTTCAATCCCAAGCGGGCGATCAGCAGTCGAAGATTGGCGACTTGCAGTCCGATCTCGGCGATCAGCAGTCGAAGCTCGGCGACTTGCAGTCCGACCTGGGGGACAGGTCGCAGCAAATGGCGGCCGGCATTGTCAGCAGCCTGCGCAAACTCCTAAGCCAGGCCGTCTCGAACGGCACCGCCAAAGCAGAATAGCGCGGCTCTTGCGGGCGAGATTTGCGCCGCGCCTGCTGTCGAAAAACATTTTCGCGCGTCTGAGTATCCAGAGGCCGGGTGTATTGGTTGACATACGAAACGCTTCGTAGTACATATTTCTGCGGGTGAGGGCGCGATGGGAAACCTTCTGCAGGATCTTCGCTATGGCTTACGCACTCTGGCGAAATCGCCCGCTTTCGCGGCTGTCGCGATTCTCACGCTGGCGCTGGGCATCGGCGCCAACGCGGCCATTTTCCAGCTGATCGACGCTGTTCGCCTGCGCACGCTGCCGGTAACGGACCCCTCGACGCTGGCGATCGTTCATCTCAACAAAAAGCACTGGGGCTCGGGCAATTTCAACGGCCCATACTCGGAGTTCACGTTTCCTCTGTGGCATCAAGTGGAGCAGCGCCAGCAGGCATTTTCGTCGATCGCCGCATGGGGTGCCAACCGGCACAACCTCGCGACCGGCGGGGAAGTCGATAACGCGCAGGTCCTTTACGCCAGCGGCGATTTCTTCCGCACGCTGGGTGTGCAGCCATTTCTTGGCCGGTTGATTTCCGCAGCGGACGACCAGGCTGGCTGCGCGGGCGGCGTGGACCTCAGCTACTCGTTCTGGCAGCGCCGCTACGGCGGTGAGTCTTCGGTGATCGGCAAAACACTGACGCTCGACGGCCACCCTTTTCCTATCCTCGGGGTAACGCCGCCGAGCTTTTACGGCGTCTCCGTCGGCGACCGCTTCGATGTCGCTATTCCCATTTGCGCCGAACCGGTTGTCAACCCGGGGAAGTTCAGTTTCATCGCGGGCGACAGGCCGCGCGAGACCTGGTGGCTTTCCGTTTTCGGCCGGCTGAAGCCCGGCTGGAACCTTCAGCGCGCCGCGGCGCAGCTTGAGAGCACGATGCCTGCCGCCCTGCACGAAACCATTCCGCCGCAATACGACGCCGAGGGCGTGAGGCACTATTTGGACTACACACTCGAGACGCGCCCTGCCGCGAATGGCTTCTCGAACATGCGCGACGACGCTTCCGACCCGCTCTGGCTGCTGCTGGGCCTTTCCGGCCTCGTCCTGCTGATCGCCTGTGCCAATCTGGCCAATTTGCTGCTGGCGCGCGCCAGCTCCCGCGAGCGCGAAATCGCGGTGCGGCTGGCTCTGGGCGCTTCGCGAGGACGCCTGATTGGCCAGTTGCTTTCCGAAAGCGCCTTGCTCGCCGTCGCCGGCGCGGTTTGCGGAGGGTTTCTCGCCGCGGTGCTCAGCCATTCGCTGATCGCCTTCATCAGCACGCCGGATAGCCCTGTCTTCCTCGACATGCCCACGGATTGGCGCGTTCTCGGCTTCGCGGGGGGCCTGGCCATCCTAACCACGATTCTTTTCGGCCTCGCGCCCGCTCTGCGCTCTGGCAGCGTCCCTCCCGGCGCGGTTCTCAAGACCGGCGGGCGCGGCTCGACCGGCGGCCACGAGCGCTTCCGCCTGCAGCGCATTCTCGTCGCTTCGCAAGTCGCACTGTCGCTCGTGTTGCTCGCCGGCGCGCTACTCTTCGCGCGCAGCCTGCGCAATCTGATGACTCGCAATCCCGGCTTTCAGGAAAACGGCATCCTCGTCGCTAACGTGGATTTCACGCACCTCAAAGTGCCGGACGCGCAGCAGGAACAGTTTACGCGCAACCTACTTGATCGCATTCGCGCCGTTCCCGGAGTCGCTGGCGCGGCTACGTCGACCCGTTCGCCTGTCAACGGAAGCAGCAGTAACGATTGGGTGCTCGACGACAAAGGCGGACATCCCAACGGCGCTTCCTGGGAGGATTACGTCAGCGCGGGATATTTTGAGACCATCGAAAACACGATGATCATGGGGCGCGACTTCAATTCCGAGGACAGCGCCACCGCGCCTGGCGTCGCCATCGTGAATCAGACCTTCGTGAAGCAGTTCCTGAATGGCGCGAAAAATCCCATTGGGATGCGATTCCGCGTCTGGGCGCCTCCGGGCCAGCCAGCGCGGTATTACAACGTCGTTGGAGAGGTGAAGGATTCCGTCTACAACGACATGCACGACAAGATGGTGGCCGTGATGTATTTTCCGCGCACGCAGCTCGCCCCGCCGTTCGTTTATCCGGGCGCGACGTTTTTGATTCGCTCGCGCGGCGGAATGGCTGGTTTGCTTATTTCCGTGAAAGACGCAATCACCGGCGTGAATCCCGAAATTGATATCCAGTTCAAAGTGCTCAGCACGCAGATCCGCGATTCTCTGGTGCAGGACGAACTGATGGCCACGCTCTGCGGATTTTTCGGCGCGCTCGCGGTGCTGCTCGCCGCGATCGGCCTCTATGGGGTGATTTCCTATACCGTCGCGCAGCGCACCAACGAAATCGGCATTCGCATGGCGCTCGGTTCGCAGCCCTCCGGAGTGATTCGGCTGATCCTCGGCGAAGTCGCGGTGCTGATTGCCATTGGCGTGGTGGTTGGCGTGGGGCTGACGCTTGCGGGGAGCAAAGCGGCCAGTTCGCTGCTCTTTGGACTGAAGGCCCGGGATCCGCTGACGCTCGCGCTGGCCGTGGTTATTCTGGCGGCGATTGGCTTCGCGGCAAGTTTTATTCCCGCGCGCCGCGCCTCGCGCCTGGATCCCATGGTGGCGCTCAGATACGAGTGATGAGTGACAAATGACGAGAAGGAAGCGAGAAGCTATCGCGACGTTTGTCACTTATCATACGAACCTGGAAAATAGGAACTGAACCGCGGAGGAGAGTATGAACACCCTGCTGCAAGATCTGCGCTACGGGATTCGGGTGCTGACAAAATCGCCGGGATTTACGGCGATCGCCATTCTGACGCTGGCGCTCGGCATCGGCGCGAACACAGCGATCTTCAGCATGATCAGCGGCGTTTTGATGCGCGCGCTGCCGATCCAGGATGCGCAAAACGTTGTGGTGCTGAAATGGAGTGCGCGGAAATCGCCGGGGATGCACAACAGCAGCAGTTACGGCGATTGCACGCAGCACCGCGAGCGCAATGGTCCGTCCTCGAGCTGCTCGTTTTCCGAGCCGTTTTTTCACGACGTCGCTTCGCAGGCCAATGTTTTTTCGAGCGTTGCGGCGTTTGCGAACAGCGGGCAACTGGACTTGAGCGGCAACGGAACGGCGAGCGTGCTGCATGCAGAGGGCATCTCGGGTGAATATTTTTCGCTGCTGGGCGTGCGCGCGGCAGCGGGGCGGCTGATTGCGCCGGGCGATGATTCGGTCTCGGCGCCGCCGGTTGTAGTGTTGAATTACGGCTACTGGAAGACACAGTTCGGCGGCTCGCCATCGGCGATCGGCAAAAGCGTTCGCCTGAACAATGTTCCGTTCACGATTATCGGCGTGGCCGAGCCCCAATTCGACAGTCTGAGTCCGGGGAATGTTAAGGACGTCTGGATTCCGCTTTCCACTCTGCCGCAATTGGCTCCGGAGCCGTGGGTGAAGGACCGGCCCACGGACATTTACAGCTGGTGGCTGGTGATTATCGGACGGCTGAAGCCGGGCGTGACGCGCATGCAGGCGCAAGCCGAGGTCTCGACGCTTTTCCGCAATGAAATGCTGCACGGCGAGAAGCCGCTCTCGAAGCCCGCGGACGATCCCTCGGTGGCGGCGCTGCCAGCGCAAGAGGGCCTGACGGGGGGAACGACGGATTTTTCCACGCTGTTGTATGTGCTGATGATGGCGGTGGGCATCGTGCTGCTGATTGCGTGCGCGAATGTGGCCGGGTTGCTACTCTCGCGGGCCACGGCGCGGCAAAAGGAAATCGCGGTGCGATTGGCGCTGGGCGCTGGCCGCAGGCGAATCGTGCGCCAATTGCTGACGGAAAGCGTTCTTCTTTCCGTGATTGGCGGAGGATTGGGAATTTTGTTCGCGCTCTGGGGAACGCGGGCGGTAATTTCATTTTTCACAAGCGGCGCGGATCGCGCGTTTGGATTCAACGTTGGGATTGACGGGCGCGTGCTGGCGTTCACGCTTGCGGCGTCGGTGCTGACAGGGATTGTTTTCGGGCTTGCGCCAGCATTTCGCGGAACGCGCGTCGATTTGACGCCAGCGTTGAAGGAAGGCGCAGGAGGTTCGGCGGCGGAAGGGCGAGCCGGCGGACGGTGGTTCAGCCTGGGCAATGGACTTGTGGTGGCGCAAGTGGCGCTCGCGGTGGTGGTGCTGGTGGGCGCGGGGCTTTTGGTACGCACGCTGCAAAACCTCAAAAATGTGGATCCCGGGTTCGATACGCGAAACCTGCTGACCTTTGGTTTGGATCCCACGCTGATCGGCTACAAAACTCCTCAAGTGGATGCATTCTACCGGAATTTGCAGGAGCGGATCGAGGCGCTGCCGGGAGTCGAAGGCGTGAGTTATTCCAACAGCACGCTTTTGAGCGGAGACTTGTGGGATACGGGTTTCAGCCTTCCCGGGATGCCGAAGGATCAGACCGTGGACTCCGATTATCTGCCCGTAGGCATGAATTTCTTTTCCACGATGCACATGCGGCTGCTTTCGGGGCGCAGTTTCAACTCCACCGATTTCGCGCAGGCGGAAACGGCGCGGGAACTTGAGGACGTGCGAGCCGCGGCAGCGGAGGCCAAGGAAGCCGGGCTGGCGGCTCCGAGCGCGTCCAGCGCGGCGAATGGTACAACAGCTGGGAATGAAGCGCCGGTGCCGGTGATTGTGAACAAGACGTTCGTCGCGAAATATCTGACGAAAACGAATCCGCTGGGATTGCACTTCGGCGCGCGCGAAGCCGATCCTTCTAAGGGGGATTGGGCGAGCCCCGGATGGGCGATTGTCGGCGTGGTCAGTGACGCGAAGTATGACAGTCTGCGGGACGCGATTGCCCCGACGATGTATGTGCCCTCGAGCGGCGGCCAGACGAGCTTCGAGGTGCGCACACGGACGAATCCCACGGCAATGGCCGCGGCGATACGCGGCGCGGTGAGCCAAATGGACAGCAACCTGCCGGTGTTTCAGGTGCACACGCAGACGCAACTCGTCGACCAACTGCTTGTCAGTGAGCGGATGATCGCGCAGCTCTCGGGATTTTTCGGCGCGCTGGCGCTGATTCTGGCGTGCATCGGACTGTACGGACTGCTTTCGTATGAAGTGTCGCGGCGCACGCGAGAGATCGGCATTCGCATGGCGCTGGGAGCGCAGCAGCGCGACGTGCTGCGCCTCGTCGTGGGGCAGGGAATTATGCTGGCGATTGTTGGCGCGGTGGTGGGCATCGGCGTGGCGCTGGGAGTCACGCGCTATTTGAAATCGATGCTCTACGACATTCACGCGAACGATCCAGCAACGATGATCGGCGTCGCGATTCTGCTGATGCTCGTGGCGATCGCGGCGTGTTACATTCCCGCGCGCCGCGCCACGCGCGTCGATCCCATGGTGGCGCTGAGGTACGAGTGACGCGCTGCCGCGATAATATGCAGTTGTAGGGGCAAGGCTTGGGTCGCCCGATGCGCTTCCGTAGGCGCGGATTCTTAAATCCGCCCGGGCGGACCGCAAGACCCACGCCTACAAAGGCAACAGCCTCAGCTCAGTCCCGATAAGAGTCATCGGGACGGGACGTGAGCTACAAATTAAACTCACTCCCGCTTTCCAATCTTGCCCTTCCGCGTCTGAATACGTAGCATAGCTGCGGCTATCCTGGGGGTGCCATGAATAATCTCCTGCAAGATATTCGCTACGGACTGCGCGTGCTCGCGAAATCGCCGGGCTTCGCCGCGATCGCCATCCTCACGCTGGCGCTGGGCATCGGCGCGAACACGGCCATTTTCAGCCTGATCGACGCGGTGATGCTTCGCGCGTTGCCGGTGGAGAATCCCTCGCAGTTGATGCTGCTCAAATGGAGCGCGCGCCACGAGCCCGATACGCACGGGTATATGTCCTCGGGCGACTGCACTGACAATCTTGGCTTTGGCGAAAACGCCGCCAAGAATCCGTCCGGCTGTTCGCTCTCCGAGCCGCTCTTTCGCAAAATCGAGAAAATGGGCGCGTTTTCTGGCGTCGCGGCATTTGCCAACTCTGGCCGGCTGGACCTGACGGGCAATGGCGCGGCGACGGTCATCAATGGCGAGCTTGTTTCCGGGGATTTTTTTCGCACGATGGGCGTGAAGGCTGCGGCGGGACGTCTCTTCCAGCCGAGCGACGATAGGCAGGATGCCGCGCCCGTCGCGGTGCTCAACTACGGCTACTGGCAGAGCGCCTTTGGTGGCTCGCACGACGCGATTGGCCGCACGATTGAGCTCAACAACGTTCCGTTCACGATCATTGGCGTGGCCGAAGCGCGTTTCACGGGCATCACGCCAGGCACCGATTATGACGTCTGGCTGCCGCTCGATATGGGCGACCGCATCGATCCGCGCCAGCAGATTATCGACCGGCTGGGAAATTTCAAGCGGCAGGACGACGTTGCTACATGGTGGCTCACGATCATTGGGCGGATGAAGCCTGATGTGCCGGTCGCGCAGACGCAAACCGCCGTCAGCAATCTTTTCTACAACGAAATGATTCATGGCGCGGTGCCGCTTTTCGGTGGCGGCCGCATGGCCGGAGGTCCGCCGCGGGGAGGGCCGGGCGGTGGAGGAATGGTTCGCCAGACCATTACGATGGGCGGAGGACCGCCTCCGGGCGGCGACATGCCCATCGGCGGAGGCGCTCCGCCTCCGCAAATGGCGCCGGGGAAGGGCGCGATTCAGCTTCGCGGTCCGGTCGGCGGCGCATTGCCTATGCCGCAATTGGCGGGCAATAAACCAGTCATCATCGGCGGACCACCGCAAGGACCAGCCGCAGGAGGACCGCATGGGCCGAACGCAACGGAATCGGCCAGCAACGGCCCGCGCATGCTATCGAATCCTTCCGATGATCCGCGAATCTCGCTCGTGCCCGCGCAGAGCGGCCTCAACGGCGACCGCGGTCGTTTTTCCAATCCGCTTTACGTTCTGATGCTGGCCGTCGGAATCATTTTGCTGATCGCGTGCGCGAACGTCGCCGGACTGATGTTGGCGCGCGCCGCGGCGCGGCAAAAAGAAATCGCCGTGCGGCTGGCGCTGGGCGCGGGACGCATGCGCATCATCCGCCAGCTCTTGACAGAGAGCGTGCTGCTTTCTGCTTTGGGCGGAATTCTCGGAATCCTTTTCGCCTACTGGGGCGCGCATGCGATTGTCTCGTTCGTTTCGAGCAATCAGACGCGCTCGCTAGGGTTTGCGCTGGGCGTGGACACGCGCGTGCTCGGATTCACCATCGCGGTGTCGCTGCTCACGGGAATTCTCTTCGGCATCGCGCCGTCGCTGCGCAGCGCGCGCGTGGATTTGACTCCCGCGCTGAAGGAAGGAGAAGGAAGCTCGGCGAGTTCGGGGCACGCCGGCGGAAAATGGCTCAGTATCGGCAATGGACTCGTAGTGGCGCAAGTAGCGATGGCGATTGTCGTGCTCGTGGGCGCGGGTCTGCTGGTGCGCACGCTCGAAAATCTGCGCAGCATCGACGTGGGCTTCGATTCGCACAACATAATCATCTTCGGCATCGATCCCACGCTTGCCGGTTACAAAGACACGCAAATCAACAGTTTCTACCGTGATTTGCAGGGCCGCCTGCGCAGGCACTCCCGGCGTGAAATCCGCGAGCTATTCGATGATGCCGCTTTTGAGCGGCGGCTTGATGATTAACGGATTCCACTGGCCCGGCACGCCGCAGGACCAGGAATCCGAAGCGGATATTCTGCAGATCGGGCCGGATTTTTTCGATACGCTGCACATTACGCTTCTCGCCGGCCGCAATTTCTACGCTTCCGATTTTGCTGTCGCGGACACCAATGGCGGCACGACGCCGACTTCCGCGCCGACTCCGGTGATTGTGAATCAGGCGTTCGTCGAGAAATATTTGGGGAAGGAAAATCCGCTCGGAAAACAGTTTGGCGAAGCACCCGCCGACGCCAACGGCCCGGCGAATCCCGGCTATGAAATCGTTGGCATCGTCGCCGACACGAAATACAACAGCCTCCGGCGCGAAATTCACGCCATGATGTATACGCCGCAGCGGCGCGGAGGCGCATCGTTTGAAGTGCGCACCGCGGCGGACCCGCAGGCATTGCTTCCGCTGATTCGCAAAGTGGTCGCGCAGGTGAACACGAATTTGCCGCTCTTCAATGTCACCACGGAATCGGAGCAAATCGATCGGCTGTTGTTTCAGGAACGGCTGATCGCGCGTCTTTCGAGCTTTTTCGGTTTGCTGGCGCTGGTGCTGGCGTGCATCGGATTGTATGGCTTGCTTTCGTATGAAGTTTCGCGGCGCACGCGCGAAATCGGCATTCGTATGGCGCTCGGCGCCCAGGCGGGCGACGTTCTGCGCATGGTCGTGAAGCAGGGAATTGTTCTTGCGCTTGCCGGCGCGGCCGTGGGCATCGGCGCGGCGCTCGGCGTGACGCACTATCTCAGCTCGATGCTCTATGGCGTGCGGCCAAACGATCCGGTGACCATCGTCGCCGTCGCCGTGCTGCTCACGCTTGTCGCCTTCGCCGCGTGCTACATTCCCGCGCGCCGAGCCACGCGCGTCGATCCGATTGTGGCCCTGCGCTACGAATGACGCACTGTCGCAGAAACACGCGGTCGTAGGGGCGAGACTCTTGGCTCACTCGCAGCGCTTTCGTAGGGGCGGATTTTCAAATCTGCTCGGGCGGGGCAAGCCCCGTCCCTACAAAGACAGCAGCCTCACGTCAGCAGACAAGTCGCGAAGCGCAGATTGCTCGTTGACGCTGGCCGCGCAAACAGGCTACGCTTCCTCGCCGCCGAAGATCGCACGGTCGGCATGAGGAGGCGCTGACACCTTGGCCGAATCTCTCTCCCTCAACGAACCCAGCGACGCAGCTTCGAAAAAACAGCTCATCGCTCCCCTTTGGCACACAATTCTTCTCGTCCTGATTATTCTGGGGATCTCCGTGTATTCGTACTTCATGACGCGGCGCTTTGTTGCCGGCCTGCACGCCGGGACGTCACCGGAAAGGTCGCGCTTGATCATATACCTGGCAACCTTGGCGCAAGAGTGGGTGCTTTTTCTCTTTGTTTACGCGGGGATCCGCGCGCGAGGCGGCACGATTCGCGAACGCATCAACGCGCGATGGGCGAGCGCGCGCGACGTTTGGCGCGACATCGGCGTCGCGGCGATCGTTTGGGTGCTTTTCCTGCTGGTTGGGGGGCTCTCCTCCGTGATTTTCCGCACGGCGGCCGCGCCGGGAGCGAAAGTCGTGCAGCAAATCGTGCCCGACGCAGCGGCAGAGGTGCTCGTGTGGATTCTTCTTTCGGTTTCGGCGGGGTTCTGCGAAGAGTTTATTTTTCGCGGATACTTGCAGGAGCAGTGCAAGCGCCTGACCGGAAGCGTTGGCGCGGCAGTCGTGCTTCAGGCGCTGTTTTTCGGACTCGGGCACGGTTATCAGGGATGGGCGCTCATGCTGACGATTTTCTTCATTGGATTGCTTTTCGGCGTCGCGGCGGCGTTCCGGAAATCGCTTGCGCCGGTGATGATCGCCCACGGATGGGCTGACAGTCTTTCGGGTATCGGCGGATTTGTGCTGCACGCCCTGCACAAGATCTGAAGCGTTGCTTCGAAGCGGACACTGACGCGCAAATGCGAAACGCAATCGTTGCGCGCGCCGGTACTCCTGCAATCGGACGGCTCTCCGTTTCTGGACACAGGTTTCTTACATCTGAACACCTGAGCAGCCGAACGCATTCCGCGAGGCAATCCTATCCTATTCATTGTACGGGGCTTAGAGACACGAGCGCCATTGGCATCGCGTATGCTCGCTTTCCCGCCATGTCTTGAGCGATGTGCGCTCTGGTGGCGCGCAGGAAAGCGGCTTCGAAGATGTACACTCATGGCGGGAGCATCCGTTCAATGACCGTGCTGGAAACCGAGCGCCTCATCCTGCGCCACATGGAGTCCGGTGATTTCGACGCGCTCTTCGCCGTTCTCGGCGACCCGATTGCCATGCAGTATTACCTGAGCGCGTTTTCGCGCGAAGACGTCTCGCGCTGGATCGAGCGATGGATGGCCAGCTACGACGCCAACGCGTACGGCCTCTACGCTCTGGTGCTCAAGCAGAGCGGGGAAGTCATCGGCGATTGCGGCCACGCGCTGCAGAACGTCGAAGGCAAGCAGGAAATCGAGATCGGCTATCACGTCCGTCGCGATCTCTGGGGCAACGGGTATGCCACCGAAGCGGCGCGCGCTTGCGTCGCCTATGGCTTTGAAACGCTCTGCGCGCCACGCCTGATTTCGCTGGTGCGGCCGGAGAATCTTCCTTCGCGGCGCGTCGCCGAAAAAGCCGGAATGTCCGTCGAGGGCCAAACCGTGCGCATGGGACTGCTGCATTTTATCTACGCGATTTCGCCGGCATCGTAAGCTGCGACCCGCGAGGAATTCGCGAATGCCCGCGCTCGTCACAGCCTGAAATCCTGCCAACCAAACCGCGCAGATCTAGTCGTCGCCGCCGCGTTGCGCGTGTGCGCGAGCGCGCGTATACTCTGCGCCAAGTATCCGATTTCTAATCGGCTCTTTCTTCGGCTCGCGGAGGAACACAATGCGGCTGCGAATCATGTTTGGCACCATCGTATTTGTTGTTGTCTTCGTGTCAGGTGTGTCCGCGCAGACCGCGCCTCCGGCCGCGCAGCAGTCACAACAAACGCAACAAACATCGCCGCCGCAACAGTCGACACCGCCTGATCGAATTCGTATCTCCGGCGACGTGCAGGCGTCGAAGGTCATCAAGATGATTCCGCCCGTCTACCCACAGATCGCCAAGCTCGCGCATATCCAAGGCACGGTGGTCTTGCACGCCATCATCGCCAAGGATGGCAGCGTCGAGGATGTTCAGGTCGTTTCCGGTCCGCCGCTGCTTTTGCAAGCCGCGATCGATGCCGTAAAACAATGGCGTTATCAACCGACGCTCCTTAACGGCGAGCCCGTCAAGATCGATACAGCCATCACGGTTGTCTTTAATCTTGACAGCACCTCGGACTCGAATGAGCCACCGCCCACAGGCGGAGAACACATCGTCGTGCCAGTGACGCCAATCGACCCGCAGCTCAAAGCCAACATTGCGAAGCTGCTCGACCTGATGCACGCGACCACAATGGGGCAGGACGTCGTGAAGGCTCTCCTGCAGCGGGAGCGACCCTCACTCGTCGCTTCCTTGCCTCCGACGGCCCATCGCGACCAAATCGTAGACGCCTATGTAGACAAACTTGCTGCTCTATTGTCGTCGCAGGACTTTATCGACCGGCTTACGGCTCTTTATGCGAAATATTTTTCGAATGACGACGTTAACGCGCTTATCCAGTTCTACCAGTCGCCCGTGGGCCAGCGCTCATTGAGCGTCATGCCACAGATCACCAATGAGTCGTCGCAAATCGGAGAGGATGTCGCGCGCGAGAATCTTCCGCGCATTTTCCAAGAGCTTTGCAAGGAATTCCCGGAGCTGCAGGGCCAGGCAAAATTCTGCGGCCCCGGAACCAAGGAGAAATCGAGCCAATTGATCGAAAGGGAACTGCACCCAGCGAACGCATCGCTCTCTGGCGCGAGATCGCCCCGATGATCAAGGTTTTGAAACGTGGAACGGAACTCGCCGCACTCACCGCTGCCATTCTATTTGCGGCCGTCGGCCCATGCGCGAAATGCGCTTTCGCGCAGCAGGAGCGGCCCGGCGTGCCGGAGCCGGCGGCGCAGCCGAACATCACGTTCACGCGTCACGGCGAAATTGAATTCGAAGCGGACGTGCGCCCCTCGGGCGCATCGCCCAGCTCGCGCGCCATGCTCACCGAAACGCTCGAAATCGCCGGCGTGAAAAAGAAGGAAGGCTGGGGCGACTTCGTTTCCGCGTTCGTTCAATCGACTTCGACGGCCTGGCTCGGCGCGATTCCCGTTTCCGCCGACGACAGAAAAGGAAAAGTCGTTATCACTTTCGCGCTGCATCGCGACGGCACGCTTGATGGCGCGCTCTCGGTCGAGCACTCCTCCGGCGATCCCTCCGTCGACGCGGCGACGCGCATCGCCATCGCCAAATCCGCGCCCTTCTCCGCGCTGCCCGACAATTTTCGCGACGCTGCCGCGCACCTGCGCGTCACCTTTGCCTACGATCATCCCCACGCCCCCGCGCCGCAAACAGGAGGCTCGCAATGAAGCGTTCCGGTGGCGTCACCGCCGCGGCGGTCGTGCTGATTGTTGCCAGCGCATTCGTGGCGTTCTTTTCTCTGATGATGGTCCTGGGCGCGATCATAGCGCGTGCAATCGATCCAGCGCACGTAGCTCAACTGGATAAGCTGTTGATCGGTCCAGTCATTGCCATGCTCATTGCGGCCTGGGGAATCGCGGCGGGAATCGGAATCCTGCGCCTGCGACGGTGGGCGTGGGTTTCGATGCTGGCGATTTCGGTACTGCTTATCGGCGTCGCTCTTTTCCCGCTGCACAGTGCGCTAAAACTGATTCGAGCCACTACCGGCATCCCCACCGTCAGTGCGGGAGGTTTCGTCGCCTTTCAGTATGTCAGCCTCGCCGTTGAGTCCCTCGTCTCGCTCGCGCTTGGCCTGTGGTGGTTCTTGCTATTCACGCGCAAAAGCGTGCGCGCGCAATTCGCGCCGGGCGCTTTCCTCTCGACTGAAATGCAACCCGCCGGGTCGCCCGCGGTTTTCATCCCGCCGCCGGAGGGAGCTCCCCCACGGCGCCCGGCGAGCATTACGGTCATCGCAATTTTTCTGTTGCTCGGCGTTGCAGCGTTTCCCATCCTGTTTTTCTATCCCGTACAGTGGCGCATCGTGGCGGTGTTCGGTGTAGTCGTGACGGGCAGAGCAGTCCTTGTCCTGTCCGGCATTTACGCTGCTGCGAGCCTTGCGCTCGGTGTGGGGCTTTTGCGGCTGAAACGCTGGGCGCGCGTCGGAACCATCGTTTACGCCGTCGCGAATATGGTGAATATGATCGCGTCCATCCGCGCCCAGCGTCGCGTGCTCGACATGTTCCAGCGCGCGATGGGCATGCCCAAGCTCCCTGGAGCCGACGCGCAGATGTTTCAGCGGTCGATGCATGCGGGCATGGTCCTTGGGAGTGTTATCGGCATCGTGTCCGGCGTCGGGTTCACATTTGTCGCGATTTATTTTCTCGTCACGCGCCGCGCCGCGTTTTACGCCCCTCCGCCGTCGCCGCGCGGCGCGATTGCACCAGAGCCGTCCGCGCTCGACGCAAGTCCCGCCCCGCCTCCAGGCGGAGCGTCGCAATGAAACGCTCCGTCGGCGTCACCCTAGCTGCGACCGTTGTATTCCTTTATGGGATTGTGTTTACCGTTGTAGGCGTACTCAACTTCCAGCTCGCGTTTCAGCTCCATCCCGGGCAGGACACACGCGTCGTCCGCGCCATGGCTTTTCCGGAGCTTCGGCTTCTCGTCGTGGTATTCGGTCTCTTTGCAACATCGTGGGGGCTTTTCAAATTGCGCCGCTGGGCACGGTGGAGCGTTCTCTGCATTGGCCCAGGAATGGTTGGACGGGGAGCTTACTTTTGGATCGACGTATACCTGACTTTACCAAATCACGGCCGTACAGGGGGAACATCGCTGTTCGATTCACCGCTCGGTATGGCTCTGATCCTAATGCTGTTTTTGGTTGTCCCGGGGACGTGGTGGCTTATTCTGTTTACGCGCCCGTCCATTGAGGCACAGTTCGCAAACACTCCTCGATCTTTCCCTGACCCATCCGTATCTTCGGAGGACGCATCGGGGGCGCGGACCGGCGCTTGAAGTACTACGCGCGAGAAAAATATTTTTCGCGGCCGCCGCGCGTTCAAATCTTCTATTTTCAGTACTTCGCCGCCAATCCCACCTTGGACGACTTTCTCTTACACAAATTTGGACTTGACAAACTTTTCGAATCGGCGTAAAAGTTTTTTCTGTAAGCTCGATTCGTGTCACTCGAAAGGGTTTCACGGATCGCACATCAAGCGAAATTCGACGCCGGCGGTCCTCGCCGGCGTTTTTATTTTCTCGCGCTTCTCATCTCGCACCTCCGGCTTTTCATTTCTCGTTTCGAAGGAGTCCTTCGTGCCGAATTACAATACACAGGATCCGCCGAATTCCATTTATCCAGGCGACGTCGCGCTGGCCTTCAACGCCGAATCGCTCGCGGCTGGCCAGGCCAGCCAGCAATTCGCCCTGCCGAATTATTCCGGCTTCCCGGAAAACGGCCGCACGGTGCGCTGGCAAATGATCTACGGCACCGCGCCATCGGCCGTCTCCATCGTCCTGCAAACCGCGATGACCGACGCCGACGGGCAATACGCCACCATCGACACTTCCACCGCGACGGCCGGCGAATCGCGCTCCGTCTCCGGCGTGCGCGGGAATTTCATCCGCGCAAAGGTCAGCTCCATCACCGGCGGCACCGGCGTCACCGTACAAATTCTCGGCTAGCCGTGCGGCGCAAAACCAAAAGCGCCGCGCGCGACGCCTCCGCGAATAAAGCGCGCCCCCGCACACGCACGAAAGCAAAACGAAAACGCAGGCAACAACGCAAGCCCATGTCCACAAAAATAAACACGCAACAGCTCGCCGCGCCGCGCCCGCGCGTTCGCATGCGCACCGCGCTGCGCGCCACCGGCCTCGACGAATGGAAAGTCGCCTACACGCTCAACCAAAAAGTCGATGATCTGGCGAAACGAAAGAGCAAAGAGCCGGCCGGGACCGCCGCGCGCAATAAACTGCTGCTCGATTATTTGAAAGAAGTCTCGCGTCATCTCGATCCGCCCTCGGTCCGCGCCGCAGCGGAAGCGGATGCGGCCACGGAAATCGTCCACGATATTCCGCGCCCAAATCGCAACGAGCCAGTGCAGTAGCGGGCTGGGGCTTTCCGAACTCATGCCAGTGTCCGTCAATTCCGGGGTCGATCGCTGGGTCAAAACCACCGGTCTTGAGGAAGCGCGGCGCCAGGAAGCGCTCGACCGTGAAGAGCAGGCGGCTCGCCGGCCATCAATTCCGTACCAGGCGTTTCCGAAGCAGCGGGAATTTCACACTTGCGATGCGAAGTACCGTTTGTTCGGCGGCGCGGCGGGGCCCGGCAAATCGAAAGCCCTGCTGATGGAAGCGATCGTGCAAGCCAACGATTGCCCGGGCGCAAACACGCTTCTGCTGCGCAAGACGTTTCCGGAGCTCGAAAGTTCGCTGCTGCTTTATTTTCGCCGCGACGTTCCGCGCGAGCTTTACCGCTCCTACAACAAAGCGAAGCATCTGGTCACCTGGCTCAACGGCTCGACGACGCGCTTCGGCTATTCGCAGACGGAAAACGACATTTACCAGTATCAGTCGAGCGAATTTCTTTTCATCGGCATCGACGAGCTCACGCATTTCACGCTGCGCCAGTGGCAATTCCTCACCAGCCGCAATCGCTGCCCCGTGCGCGACTCGTTTCCCAACATGGCCGGCGCGACGAATCCCGGCAACATCGGCCACGCCTGGGTGAAGGCGCTTTTCATCGACAAGCAGCCCGCGCCGGGAATGGACCCGCGTGAATACGATCCCGCTGATTTCGCGTTCATCTCCGCGCGCGTCTGGGACAATCCGATTTACGCCAACGATGCCTCGTACATCAAGACGCTTCATCAGCTGCCCGATTATTTTCGCCGCGCGTTTCTCGATGGCGATTGGAGCGTATTCGCCGGCCAGTATTTCCGTAGTTTCGATCCGTCACGCAGCGTGATTCGCGCCGAATCCATCGCCGCCGCCGTGTGGTGGCCGCGCTGGATTTCCATCGATTGGGGCTTCGAGCATCCCGCCGCGGCGTACTGGCACACAAGCGCTCCGGGCACAACGCTTCCGTTCGAGGGCCGGCAACACCGGCTCGAGGATTCTCACATGCATGGCCCCGGCTTCGGCCAGGCTGCGCACAATGCTGAGTTTCTTCGGGCCGGTGCTGCGGGCTCTCCGAAAACAATCGTCGCAGCGGATCGCGGCTCTCGGGTCGTGACGTATCGCGAATTCCTCGCGCAGCATCTCGCGCCGCGCGCCCTCGCCACCACAATTGTCGAGCGTTCGCTCGCCGCCGATGCGAATCGCGAGAAGATTGACGCGATTTATCTTTCGCCCGACGCTTTCGCGCGCCGCACCGACGAATCCTCGATTGCCGAGCAGATGGGCGACGTCTTCGCCGCGGCCGGGCTGCCTCGGCCCGTGCCCGCCGACAACGATCGCGTCGGCGGATGGATGCTGATGTATCAGATGCTTGAAGCGAATGAGTGGCTCATCGCCGATTCGTGTCCCGAGCTGATTCGCACGCTGCCGGAACTCGTGCGCGATCCCGTGAACGTCGAAGACATCGCCAAGCGCGACGGCGACGACGCCGCCGATGCGGCGCGCTATGGTTTGAAGTCGCGCGCTTCGGCGCGGCCCGCGAAGCCGCCGCGCGAGCAGGAACTCGGCGAGCGCATTACGTCGACCGATCCCACGATTCGCGCCATACAAATCAAGAAAGCCAATCTCGACGTGCGCGATTCCAATGCTCCGGTACAGCGTCCCGGAGCAAAAACAAATTCGCGCCGCCGCTGGCCCTGGTGATGCGATCTGAGATATCTCGGAAATCAAGCGGGAGATGAAATTAAGAATCCAAGAGGCCTGCGATGCCATTCGTCAACCGTCGGTATTACATGAATCCATTGTTTGGAGCAGCTGTCGAGCGCGCTCGGGGCGAAACGAACGATTCCCGCGCAGTATCAGAGTCGTTAGCGCCGCACCTCGAGCCAGTCGCCGAGATGAGCGACCCGCCAGAGAAGCAAGGCACCAGAAGCCCGTTGCCAAAAGCGCAGGAGCACAAGGCCGAAGTCGGCTATGGCGAAACCGCCGGCTTGCTGCCTCAAAAATCGCCGCATGCGCCTGCAAATGCCAGTCCCTATGATCGGCGAACTTGGGATTCGCACTCAGCTGCCCAATTACGGCAGGCCCGCGCCAATATTATGGATATTTCCGACCGTAATGTGCACCGAGCCAGGCCTGCCAAGGATACTATTTCACAAGATACATGGCATGATAATATGCAAGCGGCTGCTAAGAGCGATGGCGCTTTGCCGGGTCATTATATTTTCATAAGACAAGAAGGCGTCGGGCTGCAACGGCCTCCAAAACGGTACGGCTGGGGACAAGGCAAGCCGATCCATACGTACGGGCCGTTTCGAAACGTCGGAGGCGGCGATGTTCCCAAAGGAAACCATACGTACATTGACATTTGCAATCATTAAGAGGGGCGTGGCTCACCTCGCGTTAATCGGATTGTTTGCTGTGCTTGCGCTCGCCCAAACGAGCGGCAAGATTCAAACAAATCAGCGAGTATTAGGAGAAGATATAAGACGGCTCGGATTTCCCGGCAATGACGATTTTGCGGATGTGAAACGGCTAGTTCGAACTCCGGCCGCTTCCGCAGAGCTGTTGGTTTCTCAGTTGTCCGTGCTGGACCACCCTGAACGTACCCTTGTCGGAGACGGAAGTCCGCAAGTCGAGCATGTGCTCTGGAGCTTCCTTGCACTGCGATATATCACCGGCGGAATGGATTTCTGCGCGCCAACCAAATGGAAATTCGGCACCAGCTACGAAGAAGGCACAAGGGACTACTGGCTGCATTTCTATAGCAAGTCCTGCGTGATCTTTTTTTCCGATTGGCCTTCTCGCGGCCACACATACATCGCGCCTTTTGATGCGCAACGGGCAATCATCAGTGCATGGCGACGATGGTCTGCTCATCACCGGCAAGATTCCGCTTGCCATCCCCTCGTTAATCCGCCAGCGTATCAGTGGCCAGAGGGTGTCCAGAAACTCATACCCATACCAAATGAGTAAGCTCCGGCGACCAAAACATATTTGCCTATTGGCTCTCGCTGCGGCGGTCACTGCGGTCGGAGCCCTGGGCGCACCGCCAAACAAAACCAGAGTCTCGGTTTCCATTCCGCGATTATCGATCGCTCCCGGCGAACGTGTCGCCGGCTTTGAATTTCACGTCACTTCAGGCCGGATCGTCCGGCTCGCCAACGCGCCGGCGCGCTGGAGCATCGCTATCGACAACGATCCGTCCTGGAAGGCGAGCGTCAGCGGTTCAATCATCGTCGCATCAGCTGCTGTGGGCGGCTCGTTCTTTCGCAATTGTCTAATCGTCGAAAAAAAAGAAAGCCTTGGCATTCCCTTTGAAATTCACGGCGAGATCGTCGTCACGCGCGACTTAGTGAAGCGACGGCGCATCCCCATTTCCATGCGCGACATTACGCTGACGTCAGTGAAATAGCTTGAATTGATCTTGCACACCCCGCACCAGCGCGACGCGGGCATTCTCATGTTGCAACGAATTGCCAGCTTCTTCCGCTGCGGCATCGCCGCACGCTTGCGAATTCGCACGCGCTACACGCGCGCGCTCGAAGAAGAAGTCGCGCGGCTGCGCGCGGAAAATCGCGCGCTCGTGAATTCCATCCTCGGCGTCGCCGGCATTCCGCCGATGCGCGCCGCAGCGGCAATCGCAGCCGGGTCGCGGGAGGAGAGTTTGGCAGGGGCGCGGCTCGCATCGCCCGGGCGACCCAAGGCCCGCCTGCGCAAGCAGGGTCGCCCCTACGAGAACGTTGCTACAAATCAAAATGCGAACTTGGTGAGTGAGCCGTTGCGGCGCCGCTCCTGGCAGCAAATCGGGCGCGCGCGCGAAATCGAAGACGCGCGTCAGGCGCGCCGCGAGCGCGAATCCGACACGTCCGTGATTCCGCCGCCGCGCAACATCATTGCGCGCGAGCCTTCGTAAAAGCTCATTTTACACGCGCGGATTGCTGCGCCCGATGATTCGCAATGTTCAGTGAACGCGAATGCCGTGACCGAGAAAGATAATGAACAGCACGGCGGAGATCGCGCCAAACACCGTCCACGCGGCGCTGAAGGGAATTGCGGTGGGATTGGATTGCCCGGCTGATGCAACCGCCGGGGCAGCTTTCGACGAGAGCCGCTCGACGACGCGCGGAATCAGCAGGAATCCGAAGGCGATGCCGGCGGCCATCGATACGCCGTCGTAGAGAATCAGTGACGGGCTGACTGGATTGAAAACGGAAGCAATAATGTACAGCAGCGCGCCTGCCAGGCACGAAGGGTAAACGAGGCGCAGGACGTCTTCGCGGAGCAGGCTGCCATTATGAATCAGTCCGAGCGTATCGCGCACCGCGAGACCGACCGAAAACCGATATCCCCATGCGCCGAAAAGAATCAGCGCGAACCGATAAAGCCACGCCGGCTGGAGTCCCGCGATCACGTAAGCGGAATCGCCGAAATTAATCACGCCGGAATAGAGAATGTAACCCGTGCCGATAAAAAGATTGGCAAAGGCAAAAATCCAGAGGAAGAATCGCGCCGCGCCGAATCGCGGAATGCGCCGGAGCACGATGTAGGCGAGCGCGCCGAAAAATAGATTCGCCAGCGGCCCGCTCGTGGGAACCAGTCGGCTGCCGCCCTGCGTCTGCAGCGCGGTCGAAGTGATCAGTGTAACTTTCGCGCCCGTGAGCCACGCCGTGACTCCGTGCCCGCAGATTTCGTGGGCCACCGACTGAAGCGCGAAAGCCGGGATGGCGATGGAAATAATTGTCGCCGTGTTGAGCCCCTGCCCGCGGGTAGAGGTCATGAGATGAAGAACTATACAGCAATCCGGTTCCGGCTTACCGAGAGAAAAGATGAGCGAGCGGAATAAGACTCAAATGGCAGGGAACTCGCCGCCGGCTGATCCCGGCATCGTGCCGGTGGAGCAGGGAAACGCGACCGACCGGGTGGCCACGAGCTCGACGGCCGCCGCCGCGAACGCATTTGGCCCGAACAACGAACAGCTCCCCGAGCGCCTGCAAAACGCGCTGCGGCGCATCGTTCTCGAGCTCACCACCGAATCCGAAATCTCGCGCCGCGCGGAAATGCGCCGCATCAAGCAAGCGCATCAATTCTGGCGCGGCATGCAATATCTCTGGTGGAGCGACCGCGACCAGAACTGGCATTTGCCTTTCGAGGAGAAATTCACGGATCAAAGCTCGCTCGAAGACATGCCGCGCTATGAATTCGTCACGAATATTTACCAGGCGTTCGGCCTCTCGATTATTTCCGTTCTCAGCCAGGACATTCCGCGCGTGCGCTTCTTTCCGCAGTCGGCGGAAACCGAAGCGGACGTTTCATCGGCGAAGGCCGCGAGCGAAGTCTCCAAGCTGATTGAGTTGAATAATCGCGTCGGCAATCTGGTCGTCGAGGAAGCGTTTCATCTCTGGACCGGCGGAAAAGTCGGCGCGTACGTGCGCTACGTCGTCGATGGCCAACGGTTCGGTTTTCATCCGGAGATGGAGCTCGACGAGCGGCAGGTGAAAATCGGCGGCGTGTGGCTCTGTCCCGAATGCGGCGCGGAATCGAAGAACGCGCCCGCGCTGCATCCCGGCCCGCAAAACGCATCCGCAATGGATTGCGCGATGTGCGGCGCGCTCCTTCTGCAAGAGAACTTCGTGCCCGAAGAAGTGATCACCGTCCCTGCGGGCGTGCGCACGCTGCGCGTCGCGAACGGGCAAGAGGTCATCACCATCGTCGGCGCGCTCGAGCTCAAAACGCCGCCGTGGGCCAACGAAATTCACGAATACCCGTTTTTGCAATGGAACATGGAAGTGCATCAGGCGCGTTTGCGCGCGGCCTATCCGCACGCCGCTGACAAGATTGGCGCGCCCATCGCGGCAGGCGAATCGGCGCAGTACGAGCGCCTCGCGCGGCTCGAGCAATCGCAAGGCGGCCCGCTGACCGCCGGCGGCGACTACAATCCCAATCTAATTACTTTTCAGCGCACCTGGCTGCGTCCCTGGGCGTTCTATCAGCTCGACGACAAAGCGCTGCGCGCCGAATTGCTTGCGCTTTTTCCCGACGGCTGCTACGTCGCGTTTGCAGGCGATGTGTATTGCGAATCGCGCAACGAAAACGTCGACGACCATTGGCGCGTGATGCACGCGATGCCCGGCGACGGCTCGAGCGGCCGTCCCGCGCTCGGCGACGCGCTCATCAGCGTGCAGGAGCGTTTCAATACGCTCTCGAACATGCAGATCGAAACGTACGAATACGGCATCCCGCCGATTTACGCCGATAGCGAGGTGCTCGATTTCGACGCGCTGCAATCGCAATCCGCCGAGCCCGGCGCGCATTATCCCGCGAAAGCCAAGCCCGGCCAGCCGCTCGCAGCGGGTTTTTTTCAGCCCGCGCCCGCGCGCGTTCCGCCCGATCTCACCATGCACGCCGCGGATTTGATGGGCCCCGTCGCGCAATTTCTCACTGGCGCGTTTCCCGCGCTTTTCGGCGGCGCGATGACGAACACCAGCACTGCCTCCGGCTACGCCATGGCGCGCGATCAGGCCATGGGCCGCATCGGACTGGTTTGGCGGCGCATGAAATTCTTTCACGCCGACTTGATGCTCTCGGCGGTCGATTGCTTCCGCAAGAATCGCCCCGGCGACGTCGAAGTCACGCTCCTCGGCCCCGGCGCGGCATTCGAATCCAAATGGATTCGCCTCACGGATCTAAAAGGCAATCTGTTTTCGTATCCGGAAACGGAAGAGCAGTATCCGACGCTGTGGTCCGAGCAACGCACCGTCCTGATGCAGTTGATGACCAATCCCGACCCGCGCATTCAAGCCGTGCTCGGCGATCCCTCGAATCTCGGCCTGCTTAAGCGCCTCATCGGCCTCGATGAACTCGTCATTCCCGACGAAGAATCGCGCACGAAGCAGTATCGCGAAATTTCGCAGTTGCTCGAAGAGCAGCCTATTGCAGTCGTCTGTAGCTCAGGTCCCGCTTGCGCCGCTTCTGCGCAAGCTGACCTGAGGTCTTCGGGCGTTGCATCCGAGGATGCGCCAACTGCCTCACGTCAGTCCCAGCAAGCTGGGACGGGACGTGAGCTACACGCACCCACCGGCGAAAACATTCTGCCTTCGATCATGCCCGACGAATTCACGGACAACCATGCAATCGAGCTCGACGCGTGCAAGCGCTGGTTTTCCTCCGACGCGGGCCAGGTGGCGAAAATCGAATCGCCAGCAGGCTACGCCAACGTTCGCGCGCACGCGCAAATCCATCAGCAATTCCTGCAGAAACAGCAGCTGCAGCAGGCGGAGCTGGCGCAAGCCGCAGCCCCGCCGCCTGCGCCAAAGCGCAAGTAGCAGCCGGTGATTAGCAAAGCTGCCATATTACAGAGAGGCTTGAAATGCCCTTTCCCAATGGGCGCTATTATGCAAGCCGATTTGTTGGCCGTGCCACCGAACTCGCCGGAATTCTCGCCGGTCGAGACATATCGCCTGTGCGTGGTGGTCTTGACTCAGGCCTCGCGTCGCCAGGGATTCATGGAGAAATACCGTCCACTGGCGTATATTCTCGTCAGGAAGCGAGTTGACAGCCCCGCTCGGGAGGCTTTCGGTGGCCCGCTACAATGGCAGGTAGATTTCACAATTAAAGCCGGGCCAGGTTTTAAGCAGCAAGGCGGCGATATCCTGTGGACGGTCCGATACGAATGCGAGGGCGACAGGGTGGAAACGCAGTTTCCTCAAACGGTATATCGCCTCTGAAACCTTCGCCTGTTTTTCTGTTGCAGTGTTGTGGGCTGCTGATGTCTCTCGCCATGTTTGCGTCTCCCATGTTTGCGCAAAGCCGCCATCTGAACGCAGCCTTGTGCATGGTCCGCAATCTGCCGACTGAAGTTCCTGCAAATCTAAACGCGCTGAGCATTGAGAGCCATATGTTCATTTCCGGTCCTAACTCAACGGCCGAGCTTCGCGTAAGGAATGTTTCGCCGAAATCGATCATAGCCATCGAATTGCTTCTTGAATACTACGGCTCAAACGGCGAACGCTTCGGAGACGTGATCGCGGATGCAATTGCGCGTCAAATTCCAGACGAGCGAGCGTTTCCGATTCTGAAACGCATGAAGGGCGGCGGAGCTGCCGAAATTACTGATGTTATCTCCCCCGGCGGAACTGCTTCGGTCCGTGGCCTGGGCTTGTTCGCCACGGCGATATGTCCCGTGCGCGCGAGACTGACCGCGGCGCGTCTCTGGTTTTCGGACGGCGCTTCGCTCGACTGGTCCGCGCCAGATTCGCGATTGATCCTGAATCCGATGAACTAAACCTCGCTGAACTCCCCGCGTGCCTCGTGCGGCACGGCATCGACCGGCTTTTCCTCGTGCTCGATTTGGACAACACGGGACGCGTGATGAAAGCTACGGGATTTCCGCCGGATTTGTCGCAGCGAGGTTCCTGCGATGTAAAGGAAGTGGCTGGTTGGAAATTTCGGCCTGCTCTGCTTGATGGAAAGCCGGTCGCTACGAAGTTAAATCTTCTGCTGCGATTATACGGTAAGGACCAGGCGCCTCATGCCGCTGATTTGCCAGTTTCGCGCCGCGAAGCAGCGCATCCTGTAACGGTGGTGGACGCATTCGCTCCGGCTCGTCCGGGAGGCTCGTGGCGCTTGCTGTACTCGGATGCGCTAGTTCAACTCGGCCGATAAGACAGTCAACTTCAAATATTCCGTTCGATGCTGGACGTTTCGCTGCGCGTGCTGCCGTAGGCTGATTTGTCGGGCCGCGCGGTTGGCGCAACCAGCCGCACGACTTGCAGCATGCGCTCGGCCTTGAAGGGCTTGGCCATGCAAACCACCGCGCCGAAATTATGGCTCGCCGCGTAATCGGCGGGCGTGGCGTTGCGCGTCACCAGCACCACCGGCACGTGCCGCAGACGCTCGCTGTTCTTGATAATCAGGCAAAGGTCGTAACCGGAAGTATCGCCTGCCTCGACTTCCGCGATGAAGCATGCCGGAACCGTGGTCTTCAAAATATCCAGAGCCGCGCTGCCTGTGGAAACGGCGAACACATCGTATCCTTCCGGCGTGAGAAGGCTTTTTAATTGATCCTGCGCGCGCTGATCCGGCTCGACGGCGAGAACGATGGGCCGAATCGCCGCCGCGGGCAGCGCAACTCCCTTTGCCGCGGACGATGCGCCGTGCGTTGCCGATTTTTCCTTTGAGCCTGGTCCTGCTGCGGCCGCGGCTGCGTTGGCTTTCTGCTGGATGCGCCGGAATTGCACGCCGACGCCAATGCGATTGTCGCTGAGCTCCACCGTGCGCGCCACTTCGGCCGGCTCTTCCGCATTGAGCGCGCCGGGCGCGTTGGAGAAGGGAAACGTCACGCCGATCGACATGCCCTTCCAGAAATCGCGCCGCTCGGTCGAAAAAAGAATTCCATCGCGCGAGACGTCAATCGTCGTCGCGATTTCCGTGAAATCGTTTGCGCGCGGATCAGTGGTGCGCACGCGCACTTGCGCCGACACTTTCACGCGCTTGCGGCGGCGCTTTTCGGAATTGCCTTCCGCGCTCTTCGGTGTGATCGTCAAATTTTCGACATTCTGAGAATTCATTGCGACACCTCATGAGGCGCGCTCGAATGCTTTGCTGAGCGACGCTCCCAAGCCCCCTTGCGATCGCGAAACTGAGGCGGTCGGACGCTGGCTTGCTGTGGGCGCAAATCATGCTGCCCGAACACGACTATATTCCACCGAGCTTAGCACCGCCGCCAATAGTACGAAAGCTGATTGTGCCGCATCGGCTACTGCGTCCCATCGTGTTCCGATATGGAACAGCAGCGGCTAGAGTTCAACGAAATTCAATCGAAGGTCCATCGAGCCTCCGCGGCAATTCGGCGCGGCGAGGCAGTCCCGAAAAGGAGAAAACGTTATGGCCGTAAGTACAACGAAATTCCCGATGCGCGGAGCACGCTCGCGTTCGACGACCGCGCGCGGCGCATCTCCGAATCACGCGCAGCAGCCTTCCGACGACGAAATCCTCGGACTGGTCACGGCGGTATCGAAACCCATTGGCACGCCCACCAGTGAAAATATTTCCGCTGATTTCGACGACGCCAGCGACGCTGCCGTAGCAACCGCGCCCGAGAATAATAATGACTCAGCTGCTGATCCGAGCAGCAGCGCCGCCTCGCCAGTGCTTTCGCCCGCAGCCGTGAAAGCGCTGGAAGCGCATCCCGAACTGCGCCAGGCCTTCAGCGATGCGCAGGCCTATCACGCCGTGTTCGCCACGCCGGAAGCCGCGCGCGACGCCAAGAATCAGCTCGATGATCTCGACGGAATGTTTTTCTCGACGCAGCCCGGCGACCAGGCGGCCCTCGCGGCGCGCATTCATCAATTGTCACCCGAGGCGTTTCATCGGCTCGCGCATGCCATGCACGCGCACTCCGCGAAACTCGCGAGTGCGGGCGCGAATCAGCCATCGGCGTCAAATTCAACCGCGACAAGCGCGGCAGGCCAGACTAGCGCACCCGCGCAAGCGAACGCGACAGTTTCAGCACCTAGCGCGTCAAATCCGGCGGCTGGCGCCTCAGACCCGGCGGCGAACGCTCCCGCCGTAAGCCATGCGCAGGCCGCTGCCACAACTTCACCCGTGCACGACGCGGCCGCCGCGCAATCGCCGCAGCCTGCGCCCAGCCAAATATCCTTGTCGGTCGCCCCAACTGTCGTCGCAACTCCGGCCGCGCCGGCGACTCCCGCGCAGCCATTCGTCGATCCGCAGCGCGCTGCGAAAATCGCGTTCTTCCATTCCACCAACGCAGCCGCCGTGCAGCAAATCATCGGCGCGATTCAATCGCAAGTGGACAATCTCTTGCCGCAGAACGTGCCTTCGGGCACGCGCACGCGAATCGTCGGCGAAATTTACCGCGACCTCGACGCCACGCTGCGCGCCAATCGCCAGCTCGGCAAACAATTGCGCGACGCGTTTCAGGGAGGCCCGGGCGACGCCGCGCATCAGCGCGCCATCGTCACGCTCGTCACCGGCCGCGCGAAGCAGGCGCTGCCCGCCGTCGCCAAGCGCGTGATCGGCGAATGGACGCAAAGCATCGTCGGCGCGAATCGCGAACGCCTCGCGCGACATGAGTCAGCTTCGAAGCGCGTCGACATCGCCGGCGCCTCGCCCTCCGACGGCGTGAATCGCAAGCCGCTCTCGCCGCGCGACGTCGACTACAAGCGTCTCAGCGACGCCGATATTTTGAATTTATAGAAGGGAATGGATTAATGGCCGAAATGCATTATTGTCTCGTACTCGATCCCATCGTTGCCGCAAAGAGCACGAGGAAAACGCATAGCCCGAAACATAGCCTTTAGATCGTCGTATCTGATTGGACGCATTTGATAGATGACGGTTCCCGCGCGGACATGCCCGTTCGCGTCTATTACGAGGTATACCGACGCCTGAGCGTCCCCAAGGGTCATAAACTCGTCGACGCTTCCTCCGTGAAACGCTGGATTTGGTGGATCTGATGTTGGGTTCTCGCACCAGGTTTCCTTCATTGCCCCTGTCGGGACATTGAACGCAACAGGGGCAATCGCCTTCACCGCCGCAAGCTGCGAGACCTCGATTTCAATCACGTCGCCGTCTCCGCCGCGAAATGCGACTTTCCGAGGAAACCGCTTCGCTCCGAAAACAGCAAAATCACTGAAGTCGTAATGTTGTCTCAGAATATCCTGAACGTCCTTCCTCTGCATTTCTGAACTGAGTACATCGCCGTCACTGTCCAAACAATCGGTGATCGGTGCAAACGTGTCAAAGATGATGCAGACTATACGACTGTCGCTCGGGTCGGTCTTGACTCGTTTGATTTTTAGGTTTCCGGGATTTCCGCCACCATCCATCGCTGCGATAATTGCGTTGCGTAGCTCATACATCTGCAGCGGCATTTCATTGTTGGTGCGCGCGAGATAGCGGTAGCCGTCGCGCACAACCTCGATATATGAATAATTTGGCGCGGTATACGCTTCGCGGTAATGGTCCGGAGCGGTCCAGATAATCTGCGCGTCGCCTTCGGCTTTCTGCCGTCCCATCTGGTAGTGGATCTTCGCGTTCAGCACAAACGCAGGACTGTCGGGCGCTTCGATGTTGCTCAGGTCGCGTGACTTCGCCAGCAGCGCTTCGGCCTGCGCCTTGAGTTCCTTCTGGTTGTCATTCGCAAACGCGGCGTGGAAGGCGACCGTCGCTGACAAAACAGCAATCACGGCGATCAGGAAAATGAATCGCGAGAACGAAGTTGCCGGAAGCATACGTAAGCGGGAACTTATCATCGCCTCGCACGACTGACAAGCACATCGCCTTCGCCGTGCAGCGGTGATTACCGCCGCCTCAGCGACGCCGATATTTTGAATTTGTAGTTTCGGGATTTGCCGCGGGGGATTCCCGCCCGCAGCGTCAGAGGGAAGTGCAAACTCGTGCCGCGCTCGCTTGTTTAGCGGCGCGCGTGATTACTCTTGCCGTGCCCGTTCGCGTGACTTGCGGCCAGATGGCCATTCGTCCGCGCGCGACGCGAATGCGCCGGCAGCGCAGGCGCTTCTTGTGCCGTTGTTGGCGGCGCAAGCATGTGCACGACGTGCAGCAGGCGCTCCTGCTTATACGGTTTCGACATGCACACGATCGCGCCCAGCGCGTGCGCCGTCGAGTAATCGTTCGGCTGCCCCGCGCGCGTGGTCATCACCACGGGAACGCGCTGCAGCCGTTCGTTCGATTTCACGATCAGGCACAAATCGTATCCGGACATGTCGCTGATTTCGATTTCCGTGATCAGCAAATTCGGCGTGCGCTGGCGGAGGAATTCGACCGCTTCGGCGCCCGTTTCGACGGCCTCGACCGCGTAGCCTTCGCCGCCCAGCACCAGGGCGATCGTTTCGCGCGCCCGGCTGTCGGCTTCCACAACAAGTATCAATGGTTTCGGTTTTTCGAGCTCGCGCGCCACAGCGCCAGCATCGTGACCACCAGCAGCCGTCTTTTCGTCGTCCATCGGCGTCGCCGGACGTTTGCCTTCGTAGAAGCGGACGCCCACGCCGTACCGCCCTTCGGGCATTTCAAAAACGCGCGCGACGACGGCGGTGCGTTCGTGCTGCACTCCGCCGGCCGTGCCGGAATAGGGAAATGTAATCGCCAGATCCGTTCCGCGGCGATAGTCGGGGCTCTGCGTGGTGAAGAGCAAGCCGTCGCGCGAAGCGTCGACCGTGGTGCAGACTTCCGCCTTCTGCGAAATGCCTGCATTCACGCGGACGCGTACAGGAGCGGAGAGCTTCGTGCGCAGGCGCCGGCGGCGTTCCGCGGGCTTGTCCGTTGCTTCGGTCACTTCCATGGCTGGCTTTTCCAGCGTGGCGATCGTGTCTACTGTTAATTCACCCATTGCCTTGCCTCAATTCGTGGCCGCCCCCGTGGGCGCTCGCCACTCAATTAGTATGATGAAGTTTCGCATTTCCCCAGGTGCGCGTGTATAGCGCGAGGGTCTCATTCTGCCAGTACTGTCAGCACCTTGGCACTGGTACTAACGTACTACGCTGGCTATCCGCGCCTCCGGGCGCGCTTCGCAGCGGAAATTTGAACTGCGGAAGATGATTCCTGAAAGAGGATGGGCGACGATTGTCGAAGAGAATGCGCGCTGAAATCCCAGAATCAACGAGAACCAGAATAAAGTCGAAAATCGATTTCGATTTCCATCCGCACGGCAGCGGGCTTGCCGTCAGGGCCCAGCGCGGGCTTGAATCGATAGACATTTTGGACCGCGTTGATTGCTTCCTGGTCCAGTCCATAGCCAAGGGATTTCTTGATGGCGATGACATGTGCTCTTCCGTCCGGGGTGACTTCAACCTCCAGAAGAATCGATCCCTGCACCCTATGATCAAATCCCTCAGTCGAATAATGCGGATCCGGGCAATAAATGCAGACTGGTATGTTGTGACCTTTCTGCCCGGCATACGGAACATGACTTGTATCACCCAAGAAATCGAGACCACTTAGAGTATAAAGGCTTTCGGATTTGACGGATTTAGCACCGCACTTCGCGGGCGTGAAGCGGGCGACGCTCATAAGTTCCCGTGTCGCTGCATCGGCAGAAGGCCCACCGGAAGCAAGAACTGTCGCCCGCGTGGGGGTTCCTTCGCCATCTACGAATAAGTCGAGAACTTCCGGACCGGTAAAAGTCTCAGCCGTCACGGGCACTGGTGGCTTTAGCGGCAGGCGCTGCGGCGCAATTTCGTTGTCACACCAGTCCCACATCTCAGCGTCTCGTGGCGACGTGAAGACGTCCACAGGGAAATCTTTGACCTGACTGGCTTGTTTGAAAGTTGCTCTGATTGCGGCACTTGAGCCCTCTGAATAAGAACGTACGCGCGCAAACTGAGCCGAACCGACCTGGGTATAATCATCGTAATCCATCAATTCAAGCCCTGCACTGTTGATAATTTCGATTTCTAGGGGCCGTCCTGTATCCGCATCGATGCAAATGGTTGCACCTGCGCCGAAAATCGACTCGCACCTCGCGTGGACTTGGCCCATCATGCGGGCTGAATAGTGAGGCGCGAAATCATCGGAACTCTCCCCCGGAGCATCAGTCGCAGACACATAACTTTTCGCATGTGCAGCTAGTTCGCGTTGAATGTCGTCAATCGCATTTGTAACGTTCATGAGTCGCTCGATTTCAAAAGCTCTGAGCGGTGTGTAGTTTTGGCTTCGCTTAATATATAGGGTCGTGCCGGAGGCGATCTTGATTTCGTCGTACCTTGGCCAATGAATTTCTTCGCGAAATTTGTCCGGCGCGGCCCAATCCAGGATGTACACGCCTTTTTGTTTTTTGCCGTTCAGCTGGACGATCTCCAGATTCGCCTGGAGCTCGAACGGCCCGGCCAGGCTGTAACTCACAAGGCTTCGCGCTTTGGCGATTAATTGCTCCGGCGTCTCATCTGCCGGCGTCTCGTCTGCCGCCGAACTGCGATGAGCAACAAACATCGCGCCGGCGCACAGGATCATTGCGGCGAGGAATGGCAGTGTCTGTCTCATGTACGTGCCCGCAATGTACCATCGCGTACCGCCAATCGCAACGCCGATCACGGCAGCAGCTTCAGCGTCGCCGAATGAATTTCACCTTGAACCATCATGGCTTTCACTGACCCTAACTAAAACCCCGCAGCACCGCATTTCGAATTTCATTTCTCCAGGAGAAAAACTCAATGGCACAAATGCAGAATGCGCAGTCCGTTGCTTTGCAATTGGAAAAGGTCCGCGACAAACTTCCGCTGCTCTATGAGCGGGACGACATCCTGCTGACCATGATCCAGCAGCGCGGCGACGTCGAAAAAGTCTCCAGCCGCAACATGCGGCTGCCGCTCCAGATTCGTCCAGGAGGCAAGGCCGGTCTCGCCAATCTCGACGGCGGCGACCTGGGCCGCGGCTCCGGCACCACCTACGACGTGGCGCAAGTCACGCCCGTATTTTTCCGCCACGCCGTGGAAATCACCAAGCTGGTCGAATACTCCACCAACGCACCCGAGAAGGCCATCGAGAACGCCGCCAAGCGCGAAGTGAAAAACAACATGGCGCAGTTCCGCAGCTTCCTCGACAAAGTGATGCAGACGAACGGCAACGGCGTTCTCGGCACGGTCGGCTCCATCGTGACCACGGGCCTGCCCTCCGGCGTCGGCGCGCAGATCAATTTGACCACGCCTCCCGGCGCAGCGCTCTTCTACTACAACCAGACGATTCAGTTTTACGATCCCACGCTCACCACCAACCGCAACGTCGCCGCGAGCGTCACTTCGAACATCCTGCTCGTCGATCCATTCAACAAATTCATTCAGATCGACAATCTCCCGACGGGCACTTCCGTCGGCGACGCTGTCGTTCACGACGGCCTCACCGGCGCGCAGCCCGTTTCGCTTTTCGGCGTACCATATCATCAGACCAACGCGACCACCGGCACGTGGCTCAACTTGAATCGCGCCACGTATCCCGTCGAACTGGCCACGCCGCACGTCGCCGGCAACAACGCGGCCATCACTCCGGGCGTCGTTCGCCTCGCGATCAATAAAGTGCGGAAAGCGCTGGGCACGAATCAAATCGGCAAGCTCATCGCCTACACCGCGCTCGAGCAGGAAAACGCCTGGGAGCAGCTCGGCATTTCCATTTCGCAAGTCATCAAGGAAGGAGCCGGCGGCCGCGCCAGCGATCTCGACTTGCTCTTCACTGGCGAGCTGACCATGGCCGGGGTGCCCATCAAATCCTCGATCAACGCCAACCAGGCGCGCATCGATTTCCTCGATTTGTCGCACTGGGGACGCGCCGTGATGCAGGACATCGATTTCTACGACGTCGGCGGCCAAACCGTGTTTCCGATTTACGGAGCCTCCGGCGGCCTCTCCGCGGCGTACATCTTTTACTTCGTCACCGGCTTCCAGGTGTGGAACGAATCTCCGCGCTCCGGCGCCTACATCGACAGCCTGGCGATTCCCACCGGCTACTAAGCGGATTCCTGTAGCTCACGTCCCGCCCGGCGAATCCTGCCGGGCTGACGTGAGGCCTTCGCGCGGCGGGTGGCATCGCCTGCCAGCCACAGGCAGGCGCTCAGCTTGTGCGTTTTCGTCGGTGCTCGGTTCTTCGCGTTTCGCGCGAACGATGTGGGGAACTGCGCACGCAAACAAAAAGGGCGGCGTTTCCGCCGCCCTCACATTCAAACGTGTCGTAGACACGCCTCAGAAGCAAATAAACAATACCATAACCGAGCTCTTCGGGCAATGTCGCGTTGAGGTATGGAACGGAGAGCGGGAGACTTGAACTCCGAGGCTGTTCCCAACCCCCAACGCTTCTGAGGCGTGTCCAGTACCCTCACTGGCAGCACTCTCCGAAACACGCCTGAGCGGCAGGCTTTATATCAGACGCATAAGTATTCTGCAAGTAATTACAGCGTATCCATGATCCACATCCTTCGAGAAACGCATGATGCGCCCGCATCGCTGCAACTGCGCCTGGCGCGCGCCGGCGGACTCAACCGTTACGGCGAATCGAACTTTCGCGTCGTCTGGGGCTGGTCGCGACTCACGTGGATTGGCGGCAAATGGACCGACACCGACGCGCACGGCAACGTCACGCGCGAAATCATCGAGCTGCGCGAAGTCCCCAAATATTTCCCCTTCGACCGCTGGCACATCGAACGCTGGATGCCGCCCGAATCCTACGGCTCGCCGGAGCTGTGGTATTCGCAGACGCTCGAGCGCGCCGACGGCATTTTGATTCCCGCGCTCGGGCCGTATCCGCGCCGCGGAGAATACGAGCATTGCTTCACGTTGCAAGACTCGCGCGGCGAATTCATTTCGCTCTCGCCGAACGCTTGCGAATCGATTGTGCGCGCCATTGAATTCGCGCGCACGCAGACACGCCAGGCGCATCGCGCGGCGCTCGAGAGAAGGGAAGCGCGCCTCGATCGCGAATGGGAATCGCACGCCGACGCGCTGCTCGGTGAAGCCGGCCGCGCGTTTCACGCCGCGCCATTCGTAGCTTCCGCATAACACGCAACCTATCTCAATCAGGAAAAGGATCCGATGACCACAATGGCACGGGAAAATCGCACGGCCGCAAGCGATTCGCACGCGCGCGAAAATGCAGCGACGATCGCTTCCGTTTCCGATCAGGACTTTTACGTCACGCGCACCTACGGCGTGTTTCACATTCCCGCGTGCCCGAAAAACGAGGCCTATGCCTGCGTCATCGTCACGCAGCGCGGCGACGTCATCGACCTCGGCGACAATCGCCGCTTTCCATTCATCATTTCGCCGCGCGAGATCTCCGAGGACATCATTCAGGACCTCGAAAATCACGGCATCTTCGTCTGCGCCAGCGAGCGCCCGACGGAAGAAGAGCTCGCGCAGGCTCGCGCGCGCCGCGATGAGTGGTATCAGCGCCTGATCGCCGAAGCCGACGAAATGTGGGCCCGCGGCCATTCCTACCGCGAAATTTCCGACATGCATCGCCGCGCGTCTCTCGCCATGGGCCTCGAACGCGAATGGGCCTACGTGCCCAAGCGCTCGGTCGATTGCCCCGTCTGCGGCGAAAAACTCAAGGCTGGCGTCGCGCTCTGCAAGCATTGCGGCGCGATTCTCGACGCCGACCGCGCCGCAAAATACTTGCCGCCCGACCGCGCCGCTCGGCAATCGTTGCCCCATAAGCAACACAGCGAATCGTAATTTAGATCCACCGATGATCGCTCCAATTCACTACGAGGCACAAACCAGCATGAAACAAATTCACAAAATCTGCGCAATCGTCTTGTTGTTCGCATTCGCCGCGGCAGCGGCCCACGCGCAAGGCTCGCGCCACGATGGCATGGTCCTCGGCGAGGAGGGCAAGCCCGTCGCGGGCGCGACCGTCGTCGTTTGCACGCAGCCCGCGAACGTCACCGTGACGCCCTGCACGCCGCTCGCAAGTCTTTACACCGACGCGACGCTCACCACGCCCTCGGCGAATCCGCTCACCACTGACGGCCTCGGCAACTATCATTTTTACGCCGCGCCGGGAATGTACACGGTGCAGGTCTATGGCCCGGGCGTCAACACGTACACGACGCCCGACATGATCCTGCCGATGAATCCCGCGAACGCGCAAGTCGGTTCGCTCACGGCCACGAACGCCATCAGCGCGCTCACGCTGAGCCTCGGCGGAAATTTGTCCGTCGGCGGAAACGCCAGCGTCACAGGCACGCTGACCGCCGGCTCGCTCACCGCGAATCTCGCGCTTTCGAGCAACGGCGCGCTCAAGCCCGGCGCCGGTTACGGCGTGCAATATGTCGATTCGCTAAACGGCAACGACGCGAACGACGGCAAATCGCAAGGCACCGCCGTCGCGGACATCTATACGGCCTGGAATAATCTGCCCGGCGCGGCGGGGTGTTCGTTCACCGATTGCGGCGGCGTGATTCACCTGGCCCAAAACGCCGCGTTCGGCGGCCCTGTCACGGGACAGGGACTCCAGATTCTCGGCCCCGGCGATCCGAATTATTCTTCTCCGCCCTCCGGCTGGCTCGTGATGAAAGACATCAGCGTCGTTTGCGACGGCGCGGGGAATAACGGCGGCGCCGGACAAATGCCCAGTTGCAACCTCACCGGCAACGATTCGAATCACCCCGCGATCTGGATTTCCGGCCAGGCCCGGGTCATGAGCTTCGAAGGCATCAAGGCCGGCGGAAACATCGGCGTGCTCCTGGGCAAGGACTCAAACGGTTCGTGGACCACGCTCCCCGGCGCGGCGGACCTCACTTTCAAGGACGACGATTTCTTTATCACCGGCAGCTCGTCCTCCAGCGGGCCAACCATGCTCATCGGCCCGAACGCTTTCGAAATTTATATTCACGACAGCAATTTCGACGCGAACCTCTCCGCCACCGGAGGAACGGAACAGCATCAATGCATCGCGCTCGATAATGAAGGCACCACGGATCCTCCCGGCCTCGTCTATATTTACAATTCGCATTGCAACGAGGGCGGAATCGAGGCCAATGGAATCGTCGCCGACGGCCTGAAAATCGACGGCTTCATCACCGAAGGTCAGTCCGACGGCAAAGGCGCGGTCTGGTTCACGTCGTCATCGAACGGCAGCTTGAATGATGTTCGCAACGTCTCCGTGGCCGACGCTACTGCACCCACACCCGCAGTCGAAAACGATGGCGGCGCGGTCATCACCGCCGAGAGCGTCTTCGGCAGCGGCGTCACGGGCCCCATGACCGTCATGGGCGAATATGGCGAAACGTTGCGAGCCACCACCGTCTCTCCGCAACAGGCGGGCCAGTCCGGATTCATCAACGGCTGGGTCTTCGGCAAGCGCGACGATGTGCAGCGCAATTTCGGCGTCGCGCCCGTGCGCTTCGCCAACATTGCGCCGACAAATCCATCATCCTGGAGCGCGTCGCAATTTTCCGGCACCACGACGTTCACGCAGTCCGGCTTTCTCGCGCCCGATGGCTCGACGAACGCTTCGCAGGCTTCCAGCACCAGCAGCACGGGCTTCGAGACTCTTTCGTTTTTTCTGCAAAGCCACACCATCGCCGTGGGCGACTACATCGTCGCCGGCGCGTGGGTGCGCTCGGCAACCGCCAACGGATATTTCGGCAGCGCCTTCGTCGCGGTGCAGGTTACCGTTGGCGGCACGGGCAACGCGCTTTCCGGCGGCTGCGTCGGCGACCCCGTCGTCGGCGACGGCGAATGGTCGTGGCAGAATTGCATCTACAAAGTCACGGCGGCCGCGACCAATCCCGGGACGCTCGACTTTTTCGCCACGTTTAATTCCACGTACACGGTTCAGGCCTACGCGCCGGCGATGAATTACATTCCCGCAGGCACAATAAGCCCGAATGAAGTTGCTGCCTACGCGAGCACGCTGAAAACTTACGATTCGAATTGCGTCGTCGCGACCATTTGCGGCTTGCGCAACGACAATCTCGCCGCGCCTGCTTTTCAATCGCTCTCCACCAGTCCCGCGCAAAGCGGCGTCTTGCGCCTCGCCGACGGCGACGCCATCTCCTGGCGCAATCAGGGCAACTCCGCCGACGTCACGCTCACAAAAAACACCAGCGACCAGCTCGTCGCGCCGCCCTTCGCCACGCCCACTTTCTTCGCGCCCATCGTCGATTCGGCCTCCGGCGCGAGCGGCATCACCTGGCGAAACAGCGGCTCGACCGTCTGGACCACGAACGCAAATTCGTCGTCGCTCAGCTTCACATTCAATGCGCACCTCGGCGAAACAACCATGAAGCTCGCGCCCTTCGGCGGACAAACGTATGCGGGCCTGCTCGATAATTACGGCATGACGGCGGGCTTCGTCGCCGTCACCGAGTCCAGCGGCACCATGGCATTCGACGCGGGCCTCGGCAACACATTCGAAGTCACGCTGAACGCCAACGTCAGCTCGACCAATCTCGTCAATGCGCAAGCCGGGCAGTGGCTGCACTTCATCGTCTGCCAGCCATCCTCGGGAGGGCCGTTCACATTTAACTGGCCCGGCAGCATGCGCGGCGGAATGACCGTTGGCACGACGGCGGCGAAATGCAGCGCGCAAAGTTTCGTTTTCGACGGCTCCAGCGCATTCGCCACCTCGCCCGGCGCCGCGAATCAATAATCATCGCGCAGCGCAAGCGCTCTCGCACTTTTCGCCTTTGTTTTGGTTTTGCTTTTCGGTTTTCTCTCGCCACTCGTCACTAGTCACTTGTCACTGCTTCTGGAGGTTTCTCCATGCCTGTTGTTTCCACCACGGCATACGATCAAGCCGAGGACGTGCTCACTCTGGCGCGTTCGCTCGTGAATGACGCAGCCGGCGCTGTTTTTTCCGACGCGGTGCTGATGCCGTTCCTGAATTCCGTGTACCGCGCGCTGCAGCGCCAGCTCGCCGAATCCGGCGTTTCCGTGCTCGTCTCCCAGCAGGACATCGATCTGCCGCTCACGAACGGCGTGACCATCACGGAGATCAGCGACGTCAGCTCGCCGCAGCTTCCCACCGACTTGCTCGCGCCTCATCAGCTTTGGGAGCAAGCCACGGGATCGAGCGACATTTTCATCCCCATGGAAAAAATCACCAGCGGCTTGCCAAATTTTCAGCCCAGCTCGTATCTGCGCATGTGGGAATGGCGCGAAGACACGATTCAGCTCATCGGCGCGACGCAGGAAATCACCGTCCGTCTCCGCTATGAAAAATCGCTGCCTGCGCTCGTTCAGGGAACCGATCCCGTGCAGATTCGCTCCTCGATCGACCCGCTGGCGTATTCCGTCGCAGCGCTCGCGGCACGTTCGCGCGGCGCGCAGGCCCTGGCCGCGGACATGATGGGCGCCGCGCAAATGGCGACCGGCAATTTGATCGAGCGCTACGTGCGCCCCGAACAATTCAAGGGACGCCGCCGCAAACCCTACGGCTACCGCCGGCGCGTAATTTATTTGTAGTGGTTCAAGCCGATGCAGGCAGGGAAGTGCCGCGCACGTCTTTAGTTGACGTTCAGCGTTAGCGTGATCGACCGCGTTGCGTTCTGCGCCGTCGCCAGGATGTTGATCCTGTACGTTCCCGGATTTGTCGCGACGGGATTCGTCGTCGAGCTGCCTCCGCATCCGCCAGCAGCCATCGCGGCCAGCAACGCGAAGCAGAACGCAAAATATGCTCTGCGCGGGCGTGCCGGAGAATTCCCGGCAAGCGTGCGCGCGCTGGCCAATGGCAAGTATCGACCGTTGCCCAGAAAAATCAGAAACATCGCGCCCAGCGAGGCAAACAGCAGCATCAGCAAATCCGCGGGCGGAATTTTGCGCAAGAGCGGTGGTTGCGAGCCGACGGTCAATGCGCCTGTGCCCAGCAACACCTGGAACGGCACGGTTTGCCCAGGAGTGAGCGAAATCGTCGAAGGCTTCACCGTGCACGTCAAATTGGAGCCCAGAGGCAACACACTTGGGCACGACGGCGTAACCGTGCCGCTGAAAATGTTGTCGGCAGTCACAGACAAATTGTAAGTCGCCGTGTTGCCCCCAATGACGCTCTGCGTCGTGTCGATGATCGTGCCATTGATTTCGAAATCGTCGCCCGTACCGGAAAGGCTCGCCGTCTGCGGGCTCGATGGATCTGAGTCGGTAACTTCGAGCGTGCTCGACCGTGCGCCGGCAGCTTCGGGAATGAACGTCACGTTGATTTGGCACGTACCGCCGTTCGCGGCCACGCTCGGAATGCACGTATTGGTCTGAGAGAAATCGTTTGGATTCGCGCCCGCGAATGTGAAATCGTTGCTATTGAGCGCGACCGCGACCGTGGAATTGTTCGTCAACGTGAAAGATTCCACCGGAGCCGGGCCGCCATTTGGCTCATCGCCGTAATCCCACGACGACGGTGAAATCACGACGTTCGCGGGCGGGGCCGGCGCGCCAAGCCCTGGAAATTCCACCACGCGCTGGTCGCCGCGATCCGCGACAAACACATTTCCCTGGCGGTCGATCGCCAGCGCGCCCGGCGAGCTGAGACTCGTTGCCGCCGCGGCGCGCGTCAGCATCCCTGTTTTCCCGTCGACGCGCAGAAGCGCGTTCGCGCCTGTGTCCGCGATGAAAACGTTTCCGGCGCCATCGACTGCGACACCTTCCGGCGCCGAAATTGCCGCTGCCGTTGCCGCAACCGGGGAAGAGAACTGCGCCGCGCTCGACTCTGGCACGCCGCCCGTGCCTGCAAAGGCATCCACGTCGCCCGAGTTGAGTCCAATTTCAAAAATTCGGTTCGATCCGGGCGACGCGACATAGATCTCGCCGCGAGCTGAATCGACCGCAACCGCAGCCGCATCGAGCACGTGCCCGAGATAACTGAAAGTCACCGCGCCCGGCTTCAGGGCCAGGACGCGATTGTTCCCGCGGTCCGCCACGTACAGATCTTGCAGCGTGTCCAGCGACAAGCCCGCGGGCTCGAACAAATCCAGATTGCTTGTGCTTGCCGCCGCGGCAATTTTCACCGCCGTTGGCACGACAATCACTTTTCCGGTCGTCGTATCCAGCAGCCGGATCGTGTTTTGCAGCCGATTCGCCAGGTAGATTTGCCCTTGCGGAGTCACGGCGATGCCGGAGGGATCCTCGCTCGGCGCCGAAGCGCAGTTCGAGAAAACGATCACCCGCAAGCTCGCATTTGCTTTGGAATTCGCAGCGGAATTGCCGATCCCCGGCGAAACGCATTGCGCGGCGGCTGGCGTGGCGCTCAGAGAGATGTAAAGCGCGCCGGTCGCGTCGGTGGAGAGGCCGCGGACATTCGCGTATTGCGCGCCGGACGCCACCGTGCGCGGCGTGTTCGCGCTCGATTGCGCTGCCACTGCTTGCTCCGCCCGAACGGGTCCAGCGGCTTTGGTTGCCACCCAAATCAGCGCCGCGAAAACGGCGAACACCGCCAGGACACGGTGCAAATTTCCTCCCCCATCAAAATAAAGATTGCATGCGGCGAATCAGTGCTATGCAAAGTCCAAAATCATAACATACGAGCGCGGAATCCCTCTCGCGGAATCGACCGCGCGGAAGCAATCGCGCGAATCAGACGCATCGACGCCACGCGCCGATATAACGCACCGCCGCTCGGTTGGGCACCGCCTTCAAGTCTGATGCGATGACGCCGCACGCGCGCGGGTTGCATTGAACCCAGCAGGAAATTGGCCGTAGGCCGCTCGATTCGCAGGGTTTGCGGAGTTTGACCCAAGCCGCCCATCGCTTGTTCCCGGCAGGAAAAACACTTTCGAAAAACACTTTGGAGGCAATCACATGGCACTCGCATTCACGTTGGTAGATTTCTGGGACGACGGCAAGCGCATCCACGTCGCCGGCACCATCGCCGCGTCCGGCAGCTATTCGACCGGCGGCGACACTCTCGACTTGACCGCCCTCGGCTCGCTCGGCGTCCCCACCACCCAGCCGCCGATTCAGGGCACGGCGTGGATGGACGGCCTCGCTGGCTACGATTACGTCTTCTCGCCCGGCGCTGCTGTCAATAGCAACAAAGTGAAAATCTTCGAGCAGGCCAGCGGCGCGGGCGCCTTCGCCGAACTCGCTTCGGGTTCATATCCCTCGGCCATCTCCGGTGACACCATCACGTTCTACGGCATCTTCCCGCGCTTGCAATAGGGCAAAAGCGCTCTTTGAGCACATCCGCGTCGTATCGTTTTTCGCGTGACGCCGCGGACGCGTTATACTTATAGTTGGCGCTTGGGAGAGCCGCAATGCTCGATTCCGTCGTCAACTATTTTTGGCAGCATCCGATCGGCGTCGCCGCCGCCGCGTTCGCCATCATTATCATTTTGATTTGGATGACGGGCAGCGGCTCGCGCCAGCGCTTCATCACGCTGAAGCGCACGAAGGAAACTGATCAGCTCGCGCGCGATTTGAACCGCATCGCCACGGCGCTCGAAAAAATCGCCAAGCAGCGCGAAATCCCCACTGATTACGTGGGCCGGCCGATTCCTCCCGGCTGGGAAGACACGATTTCCGCGGGCGAGCCCGTCGAGGAACACGGCGATTCCGCGCGGATTCCCGTCGGTGCAGGGAACTCCGGCACGCTCAAAGCGCCCGCTGTCACGGAAACGGTCGCCGCGCCATTTGCGCCCGACGTGGCCTCCAATCCGGCAAGCCCATTGGGCGGCAATTCCGGCGGCTTCGGCAATCCGCCCGGAGTCACACCCGACCCGTTCGGCAAAAAGAAGCTCGATCTTCCCAATCCGCTCTATCGCCCAAAGTAATTCGAAGCAAGCCGATCGCCGTAAGGTAATTCACAGTTTCAGCGTGCTTTTATCATCATCGCGTCTCGGCGAGCGCCACCGCCGCACCGCAACGCCGACAACGAACGCCACTGCGAGAAGAATCACGACACCGGCAACAAACGCTAGTTGCGGATGAATCGCACGCAATCCCGGTTCTCGCCACATGTGCGAGAACTCGTATGCCAAAAAAATAAGTAACAAAACGAAAATCGCCGGCCTGACTCGCCGCACCGCGCCCGGCCGTGGCGCTGTTCGCCTGTCCGGCAGCAGGGAATCGAGGCGCGCTTTTCCGGCTGCGCTCGGCCGCCATGTGGAATTTTCGGATTTGCCTGGGCTTCGCATCCGCCTAGGTTATCACCGCAATTTTAGGGAAAAAATATGTCCGTTGAAACTTTTCTGCCGATCCAGCTCACGCACTTCGGCACGTGGATGACGCTGCTCGATCCTTCCGACGTGCCTTTCGGAATGTCGCCCGACGCGCGCGACGTCGAGTTTTTCCCCGGTGGCGTACGTACGCGCCCCGGCCTGCTCTCGATGTATCCGCCGCTCGGCGGCGCACCCAACATCAACGGCCTGAAGACCTACATCACCACGGACCTTGTACAGCGCCTCATGGTGCTCGACTCGCTCGGAAATTTGTGGAAGGAAACATCGCCGGGCGTGCTCTCGGTTGTCACCAGCATTGTCGCCCCCGATCTCTTCCTCGCGTCCACCACGTATTTCGGCCGCGAATACATCGCCTTTTCCAATGGCACGCTCGGCGAAGACATCCCTCGCCAATACGACGACACGTATTTTGACCGCGTCAGCCAGATCGGCCCCGCCGAAGGCCCCACCGTCGCCGACGCCACCGACGCGGGCAGCATTTCTCCCGGCGTGCATCAATGCGCCGTGATTTTCGTCACGCGCCAGGGTTATTGGACGATGCCCTCGCCGCCCGTATCCTGGACCGCCGCGGGCGGGTTCAAAGTCAACGTCACGAACATTCCCACGGGCCCGTCGAATATCGTGCAGCGCCTGCTGGCGTTCACCGGCGCGGGCGGCGCCACTTTTTATCAAGTGCCTTCGACGATGACCATCAACGACAACGTCACCACGTCGCTTGAAGTCGATTTCACCGACGACATTCTCCTCGCGGGCGAAAGCATGCAGGATCTTTTCGCCAACGTCGAGTTGCCCGATCAATTGGGCGTGGCCGCGTATTCGGAACGCCTTTTCTGGTGGGGCGAGCGCGCCAAGATGCCCAACTGGCGCAATCTTTCTTTTGACGGCGGCTGGGACGCATCCGGAAATGGCCGTCCGCTGGGCTGGACTCTCGGCGCAACGTTCAGCGCCGGCGGCTCGCGCGAATCGAGCAACGTGGTCTGGGGCGACGCCTATCGCATCACCGCCAACGGTTCCACCATCGAGCGCGGCCTGATTCAGCAAACGGCGCTCACAGACGTAAATGGAAATCCGCTTCTTCAGACCATCACCGATTACTCGGTTCGCGCACGCGTGGCTCGCTCGGCAAATCTCGCTCAGGGAACTTTCCGCATCAATTGCTATAGCCTGACGCACGGATTTTTCGGCAGTGGACTCGCCGTCACGGCGCAGGAAGCCACCACGAGCTATCAGGAATTCACGGTCGAATTGATGCCGCCGCAAACCTCATTGCCGAGCGATCTCGTGCTTCAGGTCTACGCCGACGGCACACCTTCGCCCAGCGACGAGTCGTTTCTTGTCGACAATATCGAGATATTCCAGACCAACGCCGCGCAGAGCCCCTCCATCGTGCGCGCCTCGCGCAATTCAGATCCCGAATCCTACGACGGCGTGCAGGGCCTCATCGAAATCGCCGTGAACAACGGACAGGCGATTCGCGCCGCTTTCGTCATCCGCAATAATTTGTACTTCGTGAAGGAGCGCAGCCTCTACGTGACCTCGGACACAGGCAGGTCAGAGCCCGCGTTCTGGGACGTCGAGGAAGTCTCGAATTCCGTCGGCACTCCTTCCGCGCACGGCGTCGGCATCGGCGAAGACTGGGTCGTGATTGCCTCGCGAGCGGGCTTGTATCTTTTCAGTGGCGGCGAGCCGCAGAAACTGTCGCAGGAAATTCAGCCCACCTGGGACGCCATCAACTGGCAGTACGGCAGCGCGCTTTGGGTGAACGTGGACACGCAGCACAAGCGAATCTACGTCGGCGTGCCCATGGGTGCGGCTACGTCGCCGAACGAAATTCTCGTCCTCGATTACATCGAGGGCTTTCAGGATCCTCTGTGGATGGCCGTCTCGACTCCGCCGAACGCGCGCAAATGGGCGCCGTGGTTTATTTCCGCGAATTGCGCGGGCCTCATCGAGCGCCCCAACGGAACCGCCGCGCTTTTCCTCGGCAACAACGCCGCCAACGGAAAAATCTATCAGCTCACCGAAGGGCAATTTTCAGACGACAGCGCCGCGATCAATTCGTATTACACCACGGCGTTTCTTTCGCGCACCGGCGCCACGGGCCGCAACTTATTCGGCTATTTGACCGCTTATACGCAAGGCTCCGGCACGCTCAACGTCAACGCGTTCACTCCCGGCGACACAACCGAATCGCTTCTCGGCTCGCTCGCGCTCAGTTCGCCCGCGCCGCAGGACCTCGAGCTGATCACCAATCTCGACGCCGAGCGCGTCGCCTATCAATTCGGCACCAACGCCGCCGGCTCGTGGTTTTCGCTGACCAAGTGCGTCCCCTGGGCCAAGCTCTCGCCCTGGACCTTCGTCCGCGGCCATAACTAGCACGGCGTGCGCGTCGGCATTTTCACTTCCGGCGCTGGCGCGCTAACGCGCCGCCACAGCGTCGACACAATCAGCAGCAAGCCGCCGATCGAGCCGGTCAAATAACTCGACGCATGCGCCCACACGTCGCCCATGAATGCGCTCTGTTGCTCGAAGGGCAGCATCGTCGCCCATGCTTGCAAGTCAGCAATTCGGCCCGTCGTCGACAGCCACCACCCAGCGAATCCGGCGAGCGCCGCAACAACCGCCATCACAATGAGAAGCAACGCGATGGGCCGCAGGAAATGTCTCCACGTGAATTTCTGCAGCGGCCCTGCGCGTGCAGCAATCGCGAGCGCGATTCCGATCGCCAGGCCGGCCCACCACGTCGCGACGACGCCCCAGCCGAGCGCGACGAGCGTGAGCGAGCCGGAGTGAAATAGCGGCGCATGGGCAAGCGTGAAATATTCCGGGCACACGCGGATCGTCACCTGGTCGTGCGCGACACCGTATCCGATCGCCGCCGCGACCGACAGCAAAATAATTTTCAGCGATTCCATTGCATCCCGTGCGCCTCGCGCAAGCGCCGCGCTCCCGCGCGCATATTATCAAGTTTAGGTCTCTTGTAGCTCATGTCCCGCCTGCCTGCCGCAGGCAGGTTCACGCGTTTTCCCGCGAACTGACATGAGGCATTCGCTTTCGCCCGTGCGTTCGCGTAGTGTGCTTTCGCTCGTCACTCATCACTGTCTTTCAATGCTGAACATCCCCCAAATCGAAGCGCTGAAGAAAATCAGCACGCACCTCTACGAGTCGATGAATCGCGTCGTCTCCGGCGTGAACAATCTGAAGCTCTCGATGGACACAGGCGTCACGGACGGCACAGATTTCGCGCGCGTCTCCTCCGATGCGCTCACGTCCAACGACGTCGATCCCACGCGCCCCGGCGTCCTGATGAAAGGCTCCGTCCCGCCGACGTGGTCCGGCGCGTTCACTTACGCGAGTACGACTTCAAGCATCACCTGGTCGTGGTCCGGCCTCGTGATTTATCGCGCTGACGGCACGACGACTGCCGTCACAAACGGCTCGCTCGCCGTCTCCAGTCTTTCGCCGGGCACGACGTATTATTTTTATCCTTATTGGGATGACACGCAGCTCGCGCTCGTATGGGTCGCCGGCGGGGCGGGCCTGCCCGCTGCGGCGGGGAATCCGCCGAACGCGTTTACCGCGAAAACCGTCGCCGCTGCGCAGCAACAGGCATTGCAGGGACGCATCCCGCTTTCCGCCGGCGCAATGACCGCCGCGACCACAACATCCGGCACAGGCGGCGGCTCCGGCGGCGGCTCGGGCTCGTGCATCCGCGCGGGAATGATGGTCCTGTCGCGCGACCGCGGCATGACCGAAATCGAAAAGCTGCGCGTCGGCGAGCATATTCTCGGTCACGACGAACTCTTGCACGAGGGCTGGACGCGCGTCGTGCGCCACGAAGTTCATCCCGCCGACACTTTCGTCCGCCTCACTTTATCGAACGAGGACACGCTCGACGTGACGCCGCATCACGTTTTCACGCTCGCCGATGGCGCACCTGTCCGCGCGGAGCGCCTTTGCCTGGGAGATATTTTGGTTGGCCGTATGGGAAGGTTGACGCTGAAGAAAATCGAGCTTGTCGTGGAAGATGGCGCGAAGGTCATCGTCACGTGCGAGCCTTCACATGAATTTTTCGCCGGAGGCATCGCCGCCTCCGTCCTCACCCACAATTACAACTTCAGCTCATGAAATGTGACAGAAATGAAAATCTGGCGGCATTGTTCATTCGCCGCCAGCTTTCGTGCGCATCACTCACAATAGATGCGAACTTTCTTGCCGCCGCCGCTCTCGATATCGACGTTCATCTGGTCCAGCGTGCGCTGAAAATCTTGATCGTTCATCGCCTCGAGAGAGCCCAAGTCGATCCCATGCTCCGACAGTTTCTCCGCCACGCGCTGCGGCAACATAGCCATCCAATGGCGCCCGCCGCGCACAAGCGAAAGCGGGACGCGAATGCTCGTGCCTTCCCGTCCTGGCCGCTCGACTTGAATGCGCAGAAAGCGCGCGCGCTTCGTGTCCGTCGCGCTTCCGGCACTTGCGCCGGCCGCCGCTGTGCCGGATTGTGAACCCGCCGGTCCGGATGCGGATGCCACGCTGGAAATTTTGTCGAGCAGCCGCTCGGCGTCTTCGGAGGAAATTTTTCCTGCGGCCAGCATTTCCAGGATCTTCTTTCTTTCTTCGCTCATTGCGAGCTCCTTTTCAAGAATTAACTCAATCTCTCCAGCGCTTCGTCGACGGTCAATTCGCCGCGCGCGATTTGCTCCAGCACGTACAAATTCGGCGAAGGCGCTTCGAAATTCTTGTCCAGCGCGGCGCCGATTGCATTCAGGCGATTTTTCACCGTCGGGTAGCTGATGTCGAACAGGCTCTCCATCTTCTTCAGCGAGCCGTGATGCCGCACGAACGCGATCACAAACGCCTGATCGTCGGGCGAAAGTTTGCCGAGGGCTGAGACCTCGAACTCTCCCTCCATGGCCATTTTGCAGGAGGGGCATACCATCTTCGCGACATTCAGCGGCTGGCGGCAATCTGGGCAAATTGATTTAGAAATGTCCATGATTTCCTCTGCTTTCGTAACTAAAATATGGCAGTAGGTTTATTATGTCAAGATAATAATTAATATTATTAAGCTAGCGTCGCGAATATATCAAAATCCATGATTCTCAAGTACTTATGACCGGGAGGCGCTATTACCTGACAAACCTGGCCGCCTGGCAGCGCCACGCGGCGCGCTGTGCCGAGACGCATTTCATCGTTACAGGGAACTCGGAGGCGGACCTCGACGCGCCGATCCTGGCGCTCATCACCGCCGACGAAGCCGCCCACATCGCGCTCGAAAACGACGCCGAATTCGAGCCGCTGCCGCATCCTCTCGCGCGGACGCCCGTTTCCGAGCGTGTCGCGGCGGCGCTCGCGCAGTTCGGCGTCGCTTCCGGCGACGATACATTCACAGTCGCGGAAAAACTCGCGGACGTGAATCCACTCCTGCGCCACCGTGTATTTTGACGATCCGACTAGGGTCGTCATCCTGAGGAAGGCGCGTTTTGCCTGACGAAGGATACGTCCGACTAGGGTCGTCATCCTGAGGAAGGCGCGTCTTGCCTGACGAAGGATACGCCCGACTAGGATCGTCATCCTGAGGAGCGAGTGTCTGGCGCGACGAAGGATCTCGCAGTGGGCCGTTCAATGCGAGTCTTTGGGGTAGGAGGGGCAGTTTCGCTCTTCACTGGCCGCTGGCGACTTTCTTTCAATGGTTCGTGAATATACCGACGCGGATCTGAACGCGCTCATTGCCATGCATCGCGCGCAAGGATTCGATTACGCGTTCCCGGATTTGCGCGACCCGATTTTCGTCAGCAAACTTGTGCTCGAAGACGGCGCCGGCCGCGCCGTGATGGCGTCGCTCGCGCGCCTAACCTGCGAAATGTATTTGCTGGCGGATCCCAGCGCGGGCACGCCGCGCGACCGTTACGTGCGCTTGCTCGCGCTGCATCGCGCCGGCGCGGCTGATTTGCGCGCGCGGGGACTCGACGACGCGCACGCCTGGTTGCCGCCGCCCATCGCCAAGCGCTTCGGCCGGCGTCTCGAAGCGCTCGGCTGGATCCGCGACGACACCTGGACGCCGTATTGCCGCCGCCTGCGCTGACTCGCGCAGCGCCAACACAATGTTAAGGAGGGCTCTCATGAGCCGTGGAGCGCAGCAACAAACGCAGCAAATGACGCAGCAGCAGCTCGCGTCGCAGAACCAGTTAATCTCACAGGCGGATCAGGAGGGCCAGCAGGAACTGTCGGTCCTGACTCCGACGATTGAAAACCTGTTGAACAGTCCCGGCTACACGCCCGCGCAGCAATCCGCCATCGAGCAGCAGGGCATGGGCGCGGCGCGCACCGCCTACGACGCCTTGCAGGAGACGGCCGCGGACCGCGTGGCGCGCACGAACAACGCCGCCGGGTACGGCGCCCTGCAATCCGAGCTTGGCCAGCAGGAGGCGCAAACGCTCGCCAACCAGGCGCAGTCGGACCAAATCGACTTCGCGAACGAGCAAATCAAGCAGCAAATGGCCGGCCTCAACGCGCTCGAGAACACCTACAACATCAACACAAATTTGCTCGGCCGCGCGATGGGCGTGCCCGCGCAGTTGCTCAACGTGCAGGAGCAGGCGTCGAAAGGTCCCGGCGTCGGCACGTTTCTCGGCGACGTCGGCCTCGGCATCGGCTCGCTCTTTGGCTAGAACGCCGTGATTCACGCAGAATCCTTTCTTGCCGGCCACGCAATGCTCGACAAACTCTGGAATCCCGCGACGGTCACCGTTCTCGGCGCGACGGCGGTTCAGCTTGTCTTGTTCCTGCGCTGGCTTTACCGCCGCATCCGCGACGACGAAGTCATGCGCGTCTTTGTCGCGGACATGGCCACGAATCATTTGCCGCACATTTACCTTTTGCTTTCGCGCCTCTGCGATCAGCAGGGAATTGATCTACCACCCGCTCCCTCGATCCGCTGGATCGATTGGAGCGATAGTCCGCGCTGACTCGCCATAAACGGCCGACGCGGCGCGCGAATCAACAAACCTCGCGCCTGATTTGCAGCTCGCCGTATAATGCATCCGTTACGTTAGCCTTCGCTTAAGGACAACTCACATGAAGCAACTGCTGCGAATCTTCGCTCTCGTGTCGCTCACAGCTGCGCCCGCGCTTGCCCAAGGTGTTCACTACAATGACGTCGCGCGCACGGCGGATAATCGCCCGCTGAGCAACGGCGCTGTCGCTGTTTGCGTCGCGAACCCTTCGAGTCCGGGGAATGTGGGCGAACCATGCCAGCCGCTCGCCGCGATCTACGCGGACCCCGCGCTTGCGACTCCTGCGGCAAATCCTCTTCTCGCGGACACGAACGGAAATTTCAGTTTTTGGGCCGCGCCCGGAACATATTTCGTGGAATTTTACTCGCCCGGAAAAGCTATCGTCCCGTTCACCGAGACGATCACTCTCGGTTGCGTGCCCAATTCCACGGCAACCGGCTGCGGCTCGACCGGCACAAGCCAGAACAACACTTGGACCGGCGCGAACACGTTCAACGGCGATGCGTATTTCGGCTCCGGCGAGCCCTGGTTCGACGTGAAAGCCTTCGGCGCGAAATGCGACGACACGACGGACGACACCGCCGCGCTCAACGCCACTCTCGCGGCGATTCCGTCGACGGGCGGCCTCGTGCTGATTCCCGGCGTCTGCAAATTCACTTCGACTCTCGTCATTTCGAAACCCAACGTCACGTTCCAGGGCAAAGGCCATTTCCAGTTCATCACTCAAAATGCTCCCGTCACGTATCTCGATTATCAGGGCACTGGCGGCAACGGCATTCTCGTTTCCGCGCAAGGATTCAAAATGCGCGAGGTCGGAATTAAATATCCGACGACCATCGGCGGTCCACTCGCTCCTCCCGCCGCGCCCACGCTGACGCAAGTCGCCGGCAGCGGCTGCCCCGCCGAGCCTTACTACGCGGAAATCACCTATCTGAACGCGCAGGGCGAAACATCCGTTTCCGCTGAGGCAAGCCTGACGACCACGACAGGGAACTGCCTTCAAGTACAATCGCCGTCGGCAGTCACGGGCGCGACAGGATGGAACGTTTACGTTTCGTCCAACCCGAACAACGAAACGAAACAAACGTCCGCGCCCCTCTCCATCGGCGCTTCCTGGACCTTCGCCGGCACGCTCGCCAACTTCTCTTATCGCCCGCCGTCCAACACCACCGCGTATTCTGCGATCTACGACAACAACGGCGCGCAGCTCGATGGCGTGAAGATTTTCACCGATGCGTCCGCGTCGCAGGGCGCGGCCAACATGGCCAATGGCTACACAGCCTTCGGTTGCTGCGGAAAATTGGTGAACGCGTATGTCGCCGGCTTCGGCCTGGGCGTGGCGGGCGCGGGCTCGAACAACGATTTTTCGGTCACCGACAGTTACATCCAGTCGAACTATGTGGGCATGTTCATCGTCAACGGCGCGGACATCAACATTGTGCGCGACGATTTCGAAGGCAACGTCTTCGGCAATGTCAAAATGCTCTACGGCTCGCCCTACACCATCAGCGAAAATTATTTCGAGCAGCAGGGAACCAATCCGCCTTCGTACAACGTGCAGATCGGCGATACGTCGATTCCGCCGCAGGGATTCACGCCGACTCCGGGCTCAGTCGTCATTGACGGCAATTTCATGCAGTGCAATCTCACCGCGTATCCGCCCGCGCCCATCGTCATCGACACAACCGCGTCGCTCGACATCGAAAAGAATTCCTTCTCGCAGTGCGGCAATCAGAACATCATCGCCAATTTTGCGGGCGCGGCCGCCACCATCAAAGTGCTCGGCAATATCTCCGACGCCGCGCCGCTTTCCTGGCTCACGTCGACAACGGGCGTCGTCGAAAGCGATCTGAACGGCACGGCGCTCACGCCCGGCACGCCGTTTTTCTACGGCGTCGGCGTCGATTCAACTTCCGGCGCAAGCTCGCTGCTCTTCCACAGCGGCGGCGCGAATGCCTGGAACATCAACGCGTCCACTTCAGCGCTGTCGTTCGGCTTCAACGCGCACACTGGCGAAAACACACTGCAGCTCAAGCCCTTCGGCTCGCAAAGCTTCGCGAGCGTGCAAAGCAATTACGCAATGGACGCCGCCGAAGCCATCGTCACGCAATCGGGCGCGAGTGCGACGTTCGACGCCGGCCTCGGCAACACATTCGAGATCACGCTCACGGCCAACGTCACGAGCAGCTCGCTCGTCAATGTCCAGCCCGGCCAATGGCTCGCGTTCATCATTTGCCAGGGCGGCAGCGGTGGGCCGTGGACGTTCGCGTGGCCGACAAATGTCTTCGGCGGCGGAACGATCGGCACGAATGGCGGAGACTGCAGCACGCAAACTTTTTACGCCAGCGGCGGAAACGCTTGGGCTGTCGGGCCCATGATGACGAATCTCTCGACGGGCCTGAGTGGTCTTTCGCTTCCGGCTGGTTCCGGCACGGTCCCGTATTTCACCGGCTCGTGGACGAACGGAAATTGCCTCCAAGCCGGCAGCTCGCCGGGACGCATCAGCGTCACGTCGGGCGCATGCGGCACGGGCGGCGGCGGTGGTGGCTCGCCGGGTGGCACGAACACCGCCGTGCAATTCAATAACAGCAGCGCGTTCGGCGGCGACGCCACAAATTTCTTTTACAACTCTTCCACTCACGCGCTCTCGATCACCGGTCCGTTCACGGCATCTTCGCTGACGCTCACGAGTCAAAACAGCCTTACTCTCGGCTCCGGCTCGCAAACAAATCCATCATACGTCTACGCGCAGAGCGGCAGCGGCGCGAGCAACACAAATCCCGGCTACTACGAAGCCTCCGCCTCGCCCGCGAATTCCTTCAACTCGTTTTTGTTTCCGTGCCTCGGGGCAGGGAACTGGTGCGCCTCTTCCACCACTCCCAGCGCCGATTCTTCGAGGACGCTCGCCGTGCACGGCGGCGTGAACCCGCAAACCGGAACATCCTACACGATCGCGACAACCGACGAGGACGGCCTCACCACGTTCAACAACGCTTCTTCCATCGCCGTCACGCTGCCGTGCCCCAGCGGAACCAGCTTCGCCAACGGCTGGCGCGAAATGGTCAAAATGATCGGCGCAGGCACGCCCACAATCACCACTTCCGGGTGCAACATCAACGGCGCAACCACGTTTGCCATTCCAGCCGCGGGCGTGTGGCTTGTGAGCGACGGCGCAAATTACTGGACCGTGCAATAGTGAAACAAATCTTCCTCACGCTTGGCCTCCTTGTCGCCGGGCTTGCTTGTCTGTCCACTCCCGCCTTCGCGCAAGTTCCTTTTGGCGGCCCGACCGCTGTTCCTCCGCCTCCTGATCAGTTCGGCGCAAATCAAGCGCCCAACGGAGGCACGTTCGCCGGCTGCTCGTCGTTCACCGCCTGCGGATGGTCAACGAATCCCGCGTGTGCATCCATCGATTCGTCGACATCGCACAGCGGCACGAACGGAAGCGCGAAGCTGGTGAATTGCGGCTCCGGCAGCAACATCAGCACGCTCGAAGCCGGAAATCTTCACATGAATGGCGATCCCGCGTTTTACGTCAGCTTCTGGGTGAAAACAGATTCAAGCGCGAATTTGTCTGGCGTTTCGCTCACCGGTTTCGACAACACGCATGGCGACGGCGCCGCCATGACTCTCGGCGCTCTCACGGGGCCCGGCTCGGGCCTCGATATGGCCATCACGGCCAATTCCGGCTGGCAGCAGTATTTCGAGCTGCTCTACAACAATCCCATTGGCCACGGCGGCGACACGAATCTGCAAATCCGCCTCAACGTTTCCGGGCTCACCGCGGGGACGCTCTGGATTGCCGACGTGCAAATTCAGAGCGCCTGGCGCGCGATGCGCACGTTCCTGATTTATCCCAATTATCGCGGCTATTTGATCTCCGGCGTCGCGCCGCCGTCGCGTTATTCTCCGGGTGTCGTTCCCGTGGCCGGCCAGATCGACGGCGTCAGCGAAATCAATCCGCCGAGCGGCGACACGCTCACGCAACTAACGCTCCTCGTGAAGATGGCCACGGTCCCGGGCTGCGCCTCCGGCGTCCTGGCCACGGACACCGTCGTCTCTCCCGCCGCGAAACAATTCTGGCAGTTCACGCCCTCGCAATATGGGACGCTGACTTCCGGCACGAACTACTATCTCTGCTCGACTCTCGAATTGACCTCCGGTCCAACCCTCATCGACTCTTATCCGGACTGGAGCGTCGTCCCTGAGCCGTCGTCCTTCTTCGCCTCTCTCTATAATTACTATGACGCGAACGGAACCTGGATTCACAACGGCAAGCCCACTTTCCTGCTCGGTCTTTACGACCGCTACGCTGGGCAGGCCGGGCTCGCGCTCTGCCAGACTTCTTCGGCCTGCATCGCGAACTACGCAGGGAACGCGCCGATGGGATTCGGATTGCTCCCGCAAGCGCTCGGCAGTCCCGCTCCGTCTCGCGGCTCGCGCGCTGCCGACTTCTCCGTCGCCGGTGCTGATTCTGTGATCGACTTCGCGCAGTATTCCGCCGTCGATCCGTTCTTTCCTTCCAGCCCTCCGGGCGACGAGCTCACCGCGCGCATCCAGACTGCCGCTTCCTTCGGTTGGGCGCATTGGCAGGAAGCCAGCTATTTTTTTGGCTGCCTGACGACTGCCACCACCACTTGCGCCGCTCCTGCGTTCAGTCCCTCTGTGACTCCGGGGACTGGCTCGATCAGCGCGAATTATCTTTTCCTCGAATGGGTTTCGGCTGCGGCTCCCGCGCCACAGGGCAACTCTCCGGCTCCATTTCCACCGTTGACGTTGCCGTCGAATCCCGTCACCGTGAATTTGTCCGCCGCCGCATGCGCGGGCGCGAATTGCAGCGTGACTTTCACGGCGCCCTCCTGCGCGAGCAGTCGCCAGATCGGCGGCCTGCTCTACGCCGCGACCGGCGCAACATCCACTCCGCCAGCCAACACCGCCTTCTCGCGCCAGTTTCCTGCATTTTCCGGCGGACTCGCGCCCTCGGATTACATCCCTTGCGGCGCGTCCGTCACGCTCTCTTCTCTCGACGCCAATTCCATCGCGCCGCCCGCGTCCGACAACACCAGCGGAGGCCAGCCGAATTGGCGCGGCACCGCGTCCGATGCAACCATCCTTCAGGATTTCAGCAGCGTTCTGTGCTCGAACTCGTATCCCGCCGGCGCCGCCGGCTGGTACATCGGCGACGAGTATTCCTTTTATTCCATGCCCACCACGTTCTATCTGACGCAAATCATGGATTCGCAGTGCGCCGCAACTCCCACGGCCGGCCTGGACATCGGCGCGTCTCTCCCGCAATTCACGCGCGACCTTTTCGACGTGATCGGTTCCGATCCTTACGGCTCAACCGACGTGGCCAGCCCCGACGAATACACAACCGGAGAGGGAATACCGCGCAACGGAACCAACAATTTCTATACGACCAACAATGTGCTCGGCTCGACCACTTCCTATCCTTCACGCACGGACTTCGATACCGACGCCGTCGCGCGCAATAGTTATGGCTCGCGTCCCACGTGGATGGTCATTCGCATGTACGGCAACAGCACATACACGATTCCCGCATACGCCGAGTATCAACAAAATCTCTGGAAGGCCATCATTGATTGCCAGATTTACGGCTCAACCGGCTGCGGCGTCCTGGGATGGGGCTGGGTCTCGTCGGTGGGAATGGAGCACGCGGCCTACGACACGGGCAATTCGCTCGCCTGGTTCGACGCCGCCAAAGCGCTGAACGAAGTTAAGGTGCTCGAGCCCGTCCTGCTCACTCCGGTCCAGGATTCTCCTCAACTTGGTCTTGGCGCCGTCGTTTCAGGAGTCTTTTTCAACCGCACGGTAGCGAGCGCGTGCAACATTCAAAGCGGCATGACCAGCATGTATACGAACTCCGCGAATCGGCCCAACGCGCCCGCGAACTTCGTCACCCACACTTACACGCCGCCCAACACCGATCTCACCGATCAATACATTTTCGCCACGAACCTCTGCGATTTGGGAACTTCGTCGCCAACCATTCAGACCACCTTCACTTTTCCCAGCGTTCCGGCGGCTTCGAGCGTCGAAGTTCTGAATGAAGGCCGCAGCTTGCCGATTTCCACCAGCGGCTGTCCTGATTCCCAGCCCGCCTGCTTCACCGATACTTGGAATTCCATGGACGCTCACATTTACGCGATTCGCGCGCCTCGTGGCATGACGATTCACTAACTCCGTTCCGCTTCGCGCACTTTCCCTCGCATCAAGATATCAAGTTTTCCGCGCCGCGCCTCGTTCCGCGCAATTTCATTGCTGTTTTTTGTCGCTCCGCCAGAGAAGGGAAGCGAGGAAGGACAAAATGTCCGGCAAATGGTTTTCCACCGAGGTGTGGCTCAAAGGCGCCGCAGCCGCGGCGATTTCCGGCGCGGCAAACGGAATCGTCACAGGCTTCGCCGCCATCGGCATCGACCCTCATCATTTCAATTTGGCCGCCGGAATTCACGACACGCTCAAGATCGGCTGCGTCTCGGCGCTGCTCAGCGCCGTCCTCGGCCTGGCGCTTTACCTTCGCCAGTCGCCGCTGCCTCGCGAATGGAGCGACGCCCCACTCGATTCGCAAGCCCGTGATGCTCGCGACGACGGCCACGGCGATGGCCGTAGCGCTGACCAGCCTCACAACACTTACTAAAGTGAACCTCACCGTCAATCGCCAGCAGGGAACTGTGAACTCGACTCCGGGATTGCTCGACTTGGCCGGAGTTTTCTTCTGCTACACGCTCGAGCCGCGCAAGGACCAATCGCAGGGCAAGCCATATTGCATTCCCGCGGGAGCCTACGAACTGGAAATTCTGGAGTCGCCGCACTTCACGGCGCTGATGGCGCAATCGCCCGCGTGGCAGGCAGCTTTCAGCGGATTATTCCCAGACGGCAAAGTGCTCACGCCGCACGTAATGAACGTCCCCGGATTCGAGAACATCGAAATCCATCTCGGCAATTTCCCAAAGGACACGGAGGGCTGCTGCCTGGTCGGCGAAACGCGCGCGGCGGACTTCGTTGGGGCAAGCGACCTGGCCTTCCGCACGCTGATGAACAGGCTGAAGAACGCGCCGGGGCCGATGACGATCACGTATGTCGATTGGCAGGCATGACAAGTTTCGGGTTCGCCCGATAAATAAAAGAAAACCCGATAAGAGGAGAAACGATGAAACGGAAAATTCTGTCCATGTTTTTGTGCTTCGCGTTGGTGCTCATCCCGTCCGCAGGATTGTCCGGGTGCAGCGCATCACAGTTCGAGGCCGTGCTCAACGAAGTTGGTCCCGCGGCCTCCACGATTATCCAGATCATCGCCCTGGTCAAAGGCGATCCGGCCAACGTAACTCCCGTCACCAAGATTGACGCGGACGTGGCCGCACTGGAAAAGCTCTACACCGATTTCGCCGCTGCCACCGCTGCCAACAAAGGCTCGATTGCGGCTGAAATAAATGGCGACTTCGGCACGCTGAATTCCGATCTCAGCAGCGTGTTTGCGATTGCCCAAGTCAGCGACAAAAACACGCAGGCGAAAATCACGGCTCTGATTGGCCTGATTCAGTCCGCGGTGCAAATTGCCGAGGCTGCGATTCCGTCTCCTAATCCTGCGGCGGTTGCCCCGGCAAAACTCAACGCCAGCTCGCTCGTCGATTCCTTCAACAAAATCCTCGTGGCCAAGACAGGAAACGCGGTGATCGACAGAGCCACTCCCTGCATGAAGTTGCACCTGCATGGCAAGTTCGTGCGTGCGATCAGCTTCGGCCGCGCGCAGTAAGCGACTCCATCTCCATCCAGATCGCACAATACAGAGGTGAACTATGCGAATTCGCGGCCGACTCGGCAAGAACGACCCAAAGCCACACCGCCTGACGCTAAATTTCAATGACTTCGTGCCCGCCGGCCCGCTGCCCGTTCCTCCCGAGAAGGTCTACTGGGAATACAAAATTCCCGAAGCGCAGCTCGGCATGTTCGGAAACGACAAATACGGCGACTGCGTGTGGGCCTGGTTCGCGCACCGCATCATGATGACGACGGCGCACACTGCGACCCTGGTGACGCCTACGCTCGACCAGGTGTTGGAAGCCTATGCCGGATGCACGGGCTTCGATCCGGCCACGGGCGCGAATGACAACGGCACGGCAATGACTGACGCCTTCGCTTACTGGCAGAGCACGGGTATCGCGGGACACAAGATACTCGGCTGGGCCGCAGTCGACTGGAAGCAGAAAGCGCACGTCGATCTGGCAATTGATCTATTCGGCGCTCTCGACATGGGCGTTCAGCTACCTGCCTCGGCCGAGTCCCAGTTTGATAACGGGAAGCCCTGGGACGTCGTTTCTCCCGATGGAGGCATTCGCGGCGGCCACTGCGTGGGCTATGAGGGATCCGGCTCCCAGGGCGATACCTGCATCACCTGGGCGGCTCGCCAGCGACTCGGCAACCGATGGAATGGCAAGTACGCGGACGAGGCATACGTCGTCATCAGCGACGACTGGTTCGACATCACGACCGGCCTGTCGCCCAGCCACTTCAACCGCGACTCTCTCTGGGCCGCCATCAAGGCCATGCCGAAGCCCGCTTGATGCGGCTAGGCTCGCATAAGGCCGGACGCTGTGCGAGCGAAATTTGCGGACGTTCGCGAGATCGTCCGAGATAGTCAAGGAAGAGCACATGGGCAGGACGCTTGATGAGCCGGGGAAAAAGTACAAGAAAAAAAGCCCTACGCTCCCAAACCGAGCATGGGGCACCCGCAAATGCTTACCTTAACCGTGAAGCGGCGACGATACGATAAGGGCTGGTCTTTGACCGGGCAATCGCAGGAGGGAGCGTGGCCACCTGCCCAAGACTTGGACTAGCAGGATAGAGGCATGCGGCTAAAGCTCATGGCTGTGGTTGGCGTTCTGTTCTTGCTAGTCTCTTTATGCTTTCTCGTTCCGTTCGTGAGGGCATGTCTTGAAAGCGCAGATAGCACGCACGTGGAAATGCCTGTATCGTTGCGTCCTGGGACCATTGTCACGCCTCCATTTTGGACGCTCGTCGATTTGGATTGTGGAGCTGAAATTGCGTTCAGCTCTAAGGTTAACACTGTACCCAATGGGAGCGGCGTACGAATGTTCGAGTACTCCGTCGGACCGATCCAGTGCCCGCATGGGGCATTTTGCCCCGCCTTGGGTAGCCTCTTGGACATATCCTGGCAATTGCAAAATGGTGGCAAGACAGTCGCGGAAGGCAATTCGCACGAATGGGACAAATGGGACGGAACAGGTGGGGCGGACAGAATCATTCATATTATCGGTTTTTTCAAAGTGAAAAAATGGCACCGCTACAGATTCGTATTGCATGTCAATCGCGATGCGTCGGTGTTGAATGAGGCCGATCCGGCAATTATCTTGGATCGATCTGTCGATCCTGAGAAGATTTATGCAGGCGTAATTGTCTGCGGGCCTCTCGCCCTCGTGTCTGGTCTCATTGGGCTCGCGCTTATCTATCCCGCCGCGAAACGTTGGAGATCTCCGCGCCAATCGACACAGCGGTAGCCCTGAGCACAGACAATTTCAAGGGTCTCCTTCCTGGTCTTGTTGATCTAACGCAATGGACCCGTCCCGGTCCTTGCGGGAAGCGGTACGCTTCGGCACACGCTTCTCCGAAAACCGCAGGTGCTCGTTCCGCCAGCGAACTGTGTGGTCGCTCTTCGTTGCACTCCTCGCGCCACACGGCGATTTTCCGGCGGGTGGCCCACCCTAAGAGATATGTTCGTTGGATTTCGCGAAGTGGGTGCCGCACCCTTTGACGTTTAAGGGTGCGGTTTTTCGCTGTCTCTTTAGCTGGCGCCGCATTCCTTATGCATGCACGTCACCTTGAGCGTGTGACAATCAAGTGCGCAAAAGGTCAGAATCGCGCGTTGTCACGAAACTGTCACACTAAACCGGATAAGACAAGCAAAAAATCAGCAAGCTCCAGAGAATTGAAATTCGCCTTATCTGACAGCCCGCAAAGTGATTTCGTTGATTCTTGCCTCAGGCAAAGAAGTGGTGATTTAGCGTTACCAAACCGCCACCTTCAGCCTCTCGGCCACTTGTGAATCCAGTGGAATCGATCGTTCCTGTGCGATGTGAAGAGCTACGTTGTTTCGCAGCAGCCGCGGCCGGGGCGGCATTCGGCGGAGCCGACGAGTTTGCCATCGGGACCGACCGGGCGCTGCGCGCGCGAACACCAAAAAGGCGCGCCGTTGCGCGCTTCGGAGGTGTCTTCGTCCTGCTGATAGAAGAGTTTCTTCGAGCGCACGGAGCGGCAGATTTCGCCGGTGGAGATGACGACGTTGAGGCTCGGTCCAGTTACGAACTCGCCTGGGCGAGCAGGTTTCAGCATGGCCATCGAGTCTTAATGACCATCTCTCTATGCAGCCCACCATCGAACCTCAGAAAGCCTCCACCAATCCCGCCCTTGCGCCTTACACGGCTTCCATCGAGTCTTAGAAAGTCGTCCCATAGAATCCTAAGAAGCCTCTATCTAAACAACCCGTCATCAAACCTAGATAACCCTCTATTCAGCGCGCCATAAAAGCCCCAAGAACTCTGCGGCACACATTGAACCTTAGAACCTCCATGCAGCGTCCCATCAAGCATCTAAAGACCCTAGAGCCCAACTCCAAATCTTCGACAGTCTCTTTAGATCCCGCCATCAGCCCTAGCGGGCCTCTTTACAACCCGCCATCGAACATTGAGCCCTTGAAAGACTCGATGCACAGTGCCAATGAAGCTTTAAGGCCTTCCAGCCAGCGTGCGGAACCTGGAGCCTTTCAATTCATCTCCCCATCAGGTCTTAGAGAGCCGTGCCACCGACTCTTAAAGACTATTCCTCTATACATCGTGACATCAAAATCGTGGAAACTATGCAGATCACCATCGAACCTCGGAAAACCTCCACCAATCCCGCGGTTGCACCCTACACGGCTTCCATCGAACCTTAGAGAGTCGTCCCATCAAATCTTAAAAGCCCTCTATCCCTACAGCCCGCCATCGAACACCAAGAAGCATGCTGGCCGTCTTCTAACCTTCATGAAATCAGCCTCTTTAGATCCCACCATCAGCCTTAGAGGGCTTCTATCGAGCCTTAGAGAGTCGTCCCATCAAATCTTAAAAGTCCTCTATCCCTACAGCCCGCCATCGAGCACCAAGAAGCATGCTGGCCGTCTTCTAACCTTCATGAAATCAGCCTCTTTAGATCCCACCATCAGCCTTAGAGGGCTTCTATCGAGCCTTAGAGAGTCGTCCCATCAAATCTTAAAAGTCCTCTATCCCTACAGCCCGCCATCGAGCACCAAGAAGCATGCTGGCCGTCTTCTAACCTTCATGAAATCAGCCTCTTTAGATCCCACCATCCAATTCCGGGCAGTGGGCACGAGGGATATGCGCTCTCCCTGGACGATGTCCTCCCTCATACCGTCGCACAAATATCCGTCTCCTTTCGCAATGTAATCCACCAAGAGCACCACTTTACCCTTGACACGTTTTTGGCATCTCTGTATATTCCGCACAAAGCCCGTCACTTCTCCTAATGTTTATTATGTTATATATACTGAATGAAGCCGAGTGAGTGGGCAAAGCTGACGCTTGGCAAAGATTTTTTTTCGAAGAGACCGAGAAATCTTATAACCCAAACGCATACATAGAGCTGCTCTGTGCAAAGCGGGAGTTGGATCGGAGGGGATTTTGGACGCAGGACAACGCCAGCACCACTTCGGCGTGTTCCAGCGCCTAGGCACCCACGAGCCGCACAAAAGAACAGTTTTTGCGGAGCGGGATGGCGTGTCCTCGAAGGTCTTCTTCAGCGCTGCTTCGTTGCGTTCCATCTGCCGGCCAGACAAGCCCAGGCCAAACACGAAGGCAGTTTTGCCATTGCGCGATAGCGTGTCCTCGACGGTCTTTTTCAGCACTGCTTTGTTGCGTTTCATCGGCCAGACAGAGGCCCTCAAGCCACAAAAAAGACAGTTCTGTCGCTGCGGAATAGCGCTGAATGGCGTGTACTCCCGGAAGGCCCACGTGGCCGTCGAAGCAACGAGCTTGGGCAGGGAGCGGCCAGCACGCTTTTCGTGTGATGGTTGCATCGTCACGGGTAGAAACCGATGAGGTAACGGCACTGACTGAGGAATGATTTGGTGTAAAGGAAGTGCGGAAAGCGTGCCGTGAAAATCGGGACATACGAGAGAGACGGCGAAAAACCGCACCCTTAAAACGGCAAAGGGTGCGGCACCCAATTCGCAAAATCCTCCGGACAGATCGCTAAGCCTGCGCCACCCGCCCGGTTGAAGCCAGCCCTGTGGGCGAGGTATCAGTGAGACCTGCGAGACCCCTGCCGGTGTTCGCCGTTGCATTCACCGCGCCAATGAGTCTGCTCCCTGCCTGATCGGCTACCACCCCAACGTACCCGGCCTGATGGCCAATTATTCTGGCAATGCCGCCAGCTTCAGGGATCAGTCCTATCGAATCGATGCCAACGCTCAAAGCGCCCTTGCCGAGAGCGCCTGTGACGCATGAATTCTTGTACCAGGGGGTCTGCGATTGCGGCTACCCGCGTTGCCCCTCTGATTCATGACCAACCTGCTCCCTTCGTCGTAACAGCAAAAGAAGCGGTAGGACTAGTGTGACGAGCAGCACCGAAAGGATCACACCGTTGAGCAAAGCCAGCCACAGTGTCATTGGCGGTAGCAGGCAAAGCGTGACGAACCAAATCCAATGTCCCGGCGCGCCCGCCGACGCTGAGATACGGGTGAAGGCTGCCGATGAGAGCATAGCTACTGGCCCGAATACATATACTCCGGCGAGTAACCAACCCCACCTGGGCGTCTTTTTACGAATAATCCAGCTTATCGAGCTTAGGAGCGCCAGGCCCGCCACAGGGAGCAAGTTTAGGGCTAGCACACTTACGGACGATTTGTAGATAGCAAAAAGCAGCGCGAAGGGCACCCAAAAGCCCAGGCCGCCTAGCACGAGCCAGTATAGATTTTGCTTCACTGCGTCCTCGCGAGTTTCATTGGATGGCATCGGCAGCACAGGTAGCATGCGCTCCGGCTCCGGGAATAATGCTGTTGAGATCAAAAAAAGAACCTCCAGGGAGCAGAATAAAAAGAGGTAGAGGAATATAGCCCGACGTAGGGCTATAAAGAGTCTGGAGACATCCCCTCATTTGATTAAATGTCGGGCCATTAGGAGTGTTCTGGCAAATGGTGTTAAGGAGGTCTCCCGATGTCGTGCCGCCCTGCAAGTAGATCGAGCACTGGGAATTGGTCTTCGGCGTGCCTATGTGCTGTGGTATCGGTGATTGCGGCGAGCCGGAGCCGCCGCCGAAGCAGTCGCCGCCCCCGCAGGGGTCTCCGCTACCGGGACCACCTGTACCGGTCGGTAAACTGAAAATATAAAGAGCAGTACAACTCTGCCAGTAGGGCACCTCCCCTGTGCAATTCTGGATAGAGCCAAACCCACCACCGCCGCCCCCGCTTCCATCTCCACCGCCGCACGGCACGACTGCCCCGTCTAGGTCGCAATTAGACCCTCCCGTGGGAGGACCACAATTGCCGTAATTCGGGACTCCGTCCCCTTGGTGACCGGCCACAAGGCAGCCGTGATTAGGCATCAGGCCAAGAGGATCAATGGAAACGAGGGGATTGTTCATCACGTACGCATAGCGGTTCCAGGATTGAGGATTCGCGGGATTCGCCACAGCGGTTCCCGCCGGGTCGGGCGAGGGCCAGCGGCCGTAGATTTCGTATTCGCGGAATTGCGCGTCGTACAGATTCGTCGTCGTGTCCTGATTGTTCCCCGCAAAGGACACGTTGGTTATGCCCGTAGTCCCGGCGGCTGCGTATTGCTCTCCGAACGGCGCATACGCCAAGTCGTTGTACATTGTGCGGCTCGGCGTTGACGAGAAGCGCGAGCTGCCGAGCCAGTCGGGATGGCGGTAATACTGCAACCCGCTTGCGTTGTACACCGCCGTCGCGCCGCCCGGCAACGGCGCAAAGGCCTTGACCAGTGCCGAAGTGCCATTCATCAACGCCAACTTGTTCCCGAGCGCGTCATAAACGATTTGTACGTGTCCTGAATTGCCGTTGGCATCTGGAGATGTAGTTTGATTAACCGCAGCTGCTTCATGAACTGGATGGTTGTTCTGCTGTTGGGCCTGCTGGGTTGTGGACTTCTTCGTGCCGTCGCCTGTGTTGCCCTCGCCCGGAGGAGGAGGAGTGCTGCTGCTCTTCGTTGCACACGACGTAGCGCCTGCCACGGGCGTGCAGGTGCCGCCATCATGCCCCTCGAGGTCCGCAAAGGTCTCCGGGTTGTCGCTGACCATCGCGTAGAGGTTCAGCGTCTGCGGATTCGTCAGATTCGCATACGGCACCGGCGCGGGCACTGCGCTCCAGTCGGCCGACAGCCATCTTCCTAACCGCGACGTGTAGTACCGCGCGCCAAAGTCGTCGTTGCCCGTCTCCGTGTCTCGCTCTTTGCCCTCGAACTTGTAGTTCTGCGTGCAGGTGTTCGTGATGTCCCGCTCGCCTCCAAACGGGTAGAAGTCCGCGTTCCTTCGACTGCGCTCAGGATAAACTCCGCACACCGCAGTCTGCCCCGCCTGCACCATCGTCCGCGAACTCCCCAGTCGATCCGGATGCCGGTAATACTCCAAACCACTCGCATTATACACAGCGGTTGCCCCGCCCGGCAGCGGGGCAAAGGCTGATGTTCGGACTGAGTTTCAATCCCTATCTGTTGAGGCACCGCTTCCCTTTCCCGAGGATGACAACAGAGGCAAGCTATCTCACAAATGCCGACCGAGTTGGGGGCTCAAATCTTGTCTTCAAGGAAGGAACGGGGGCGCTGGAGACCAACTGCGACGGGCTAAGGCCGCGCCATCAGGTGTCTGCCGTTTGTGAGACAGGTTCTAGTGGGGATTGGATGCGGAGGGGTGCGGGGCGAGCTCGAAACGGATGATCTGTTCGATGGCTTGCTGGTCGCCGCCGATGACAGGACGGCCATTGATGAAGAGCGTGGGAGTGCTTTCGACGCTGAGAGACTTCCCTTCCGCGATGTCGGCGTCCACGCGGGCTTTCGTGTCCGGCGCGATCATGCAAGCGTGAAGCGAGTCGGGAGCGACGCCCGCGGCAGTCGAAAACGCACTCAGATTGTCCCACACGTTGTCCGCAGTAATGGAATCCTGATTGTCGAAGATGGCGTTGTGAAGCTTCCAGAATGCATCGGGAGAACTCTGATAGGCGCAACGAGCAGCGAGCGCGGCCGTCATGGCCCAGGGATGAATTTCGACCAAGGGGAAGTTCTTAAAGACGAAGCGGACTTGCGGGAACTCGGGCTCGACGGCGTTGATAATGTTGTGGAGTTCGCGGCAATGAGGGCATTCAAAATCACTGAATTCGACGACGGTCACTTTGGCGTCCGCGGGCCCCTTCGAGGGAGAGTCGGAAAGATGCAATTTGGCGCGGTTGTCCGCAAAGGGATCAAGCGCAAGGTCGCGAATCTCACCCCGGAACATGAATTTGGCATCTTTAGTGACGTATACGGTGCCGTTTTCCGTATGTCCCTGGTTGACAACTTGAACGGGGATTTCCAAGAGGTCAGGAATTTTCGACGCCGCGGCAGGGCCGAGCTTGACCTGGTAATCGGGGCCCCATGCGAAGAGGACACGCAAATAGGATTCGACTTTTTTCATGAGGGCGTCGTTCGCCGGCGATGAGGAGCTGGTCTGCGAGGTTTGTTGCGCCTGCGCGACGGTGAACACAGCAAGGCATATAAGTATCGCCGTGAATGGAACTGCGCGTTTGAACATTATTGCCAGCCTCTCATGAAAAATGCAGGCCCCGATTTGTCAACACACGGGGCGGAGAATGCGCGTCACCTGACTTCCCTGCCGCCACAGAATCGAGTCGCGATGCAGACCGATTCCGATGCAGACCGAACAGACAGAATACATTGAGGTGAAAGGAAGTGACAAGTGGGGAGTGACCCTTCGCCTTCGCTCAGGGCAAGCGAGTGACAAGCGAAAGGCGAAGACATCGCGCGGGTGAAGCGCGCGATTGGACAATTTAGAGAGTCAACTGCTCACGAACTATTGAGCCCTGACTGCGGAGAGGCGACGACATCGCGCCGTGCCTGCGGCAGGCAGGCGCCGCACCCAAACAAGCGCAAACGGGCGCAGCCCTTCGTTCCTCACGGTAAACAAGCAGCGCCCCTACAAAGGCAACAGACAAAGCACGGCGTCGGGGCGAGATCCTTCGTCGCAAAATGCGCTCCTCAGGATGACACCCAAAACAACCAAGATCGGCGCTGAGGCCCGCTCCTACGAAAGCAAAATGCAAAGCGGCGTCGAGCTCCGGCTGCGTGGGATGCGCGCAACCGGAGTCCGCGAAGCGGACCCTGCCTCCGGCAGGCAGGCGCCGCACTCCAAAGAAGCGCGAACGGGCGCGGCATGCAGCGCAGCTACGAACGCTGGATCATGGGAGGAATTTGTTGGCGAGGGGGAAGCGGCGGCCAACGCTGAATGCTTTTGATGTTATCTTCAGGCCCGGCGGGGCCTGCTTACGCTTGTATTCGCTGCGGTCAACCATGCGGGCTACGCTGCGGACAAGTTCGAGCGGGAAGCCGTGGAGGCTGGAGATTTCTTCGGGACTGCGCATGTCTTCGACGTAGGCCTTCAAGATGCGGTCGAGGACTTCGTAGGGCGGAAGAGAATCCAGGTCAGTCTGGTTGGGGCGAAGCTCGGCGGAGGGAGGTTTCGTCAGAGTCGGCTCTGGAATAACTTCCCTGCTGCGATTCACGAGGCGCGCGAGTTCATAGACCATGACTTTTGGCACATCGGAAATCACGGCGAGGCCGCCGGCCATGTCGCCATAGAGCGTGGAGTAGCCGACGGCGTACTCGGATTTGTTGCCGGTGCTCAGGACGAGAGAGCCGAATTTATTCGAGAGAGCCATGAGGAAATTGCCGCGGATGCGCGCTTGGATGTTTTCCTCGGTGGCGTCTTCCTTGAGGTCGGCGAACACTTCCGCGAAAGCGCGGCGATAGCTTTCGAAGGTCTCGGTGATGGGCAGCGTCAGGTATTGAATGCCGAGATTGTCGGCGAGTTGTTGGGCGTCGCGCATGCTGCCCTCGGAGGAATATGGGCCGGGCATGCTGACGCCGAGGACGTTTTCCGCACCGAGCGCGGCGACGGCAATTGCGGCGACAAGAGCGGAATCCACGCCGCCGCTGAGGCCGATGACGACCTTCGAGAATCCGCACTTGCGGACGTAATCGCGCGTACCGCAAACCAATGCTTGATACGCCGCTTCCAATTCGTCGCTTGGCTGTGGGCGGATATCGCCGGTGCCCGAGGAGACTTCGAAGAAAATCAGATCTTCCTGAAATGAGTGCGCAAGGGCGGCGAGTTTTCCATCGGCGGTGACGGCGAGGCTCGAGCCATCGAAAACGAGGCTGTCGTTGCCGCCGACTTGATTGACATAGACGATGGGAACTTTGTGATGGCGGGCCGTGGCGCGAAGCATGTCGATGCGCAGGCTGCGCTTATCGAGATTGTAGGGAGAAGAGGAAATATTGAGCAGAATCGTAGTTCCCTGCCCGACGAGCTCGGCGACGGGATCGCGTTCATAAAGGCGCTGAATCCAGAATTCCTTGTCGTTCCAGCAATCTTCGCAAATGGTGATGCCGAGCTGCTGGCCTTGAAAGAGGAAAATCGATTGCGAACGAGCGGGCTGGAAGTAGCGCGATTCGTCGAAGACATCGTACGTGGGGAGAAGCATTTTGCGCTGCTTGAATTGAATTTCGCCATCGGCGAGGAGCGCGGCGCAATTCGCCGCGGGTTTGCCGGTATTGTCCTGGGCTTTGCCGACGTAGCCGACGACAGCGGGCATGGGCATTTTTTCGGCGAGGCAGACGAGTTCTTTTTGATTGCGCTCGAGGAATTCGGGGCGCTCGACGAGATCCTGCGGAGGATAGCCGCAGAGGCAGAGTTCGGAGAAAACGACGAGAGCGGCGGCGCGATTCTTGGCGTCGGCGGCCATTTTAAGCATGCGCGCGGAATTGCCCGCGAAGTCACCGACGGTCGGATTGAACTGGGCGAGGGCTATTTTCATCGAACGGAATCAGCATACCGAAAAGCAGTGGCGAGTGGCTAGTGGCGAGTGATGAGAGAAGGCAAATACAAGGGGCAGATCCCTCACCATCATCCCGCAAAGGCGGCGGGCTGGGTTCGGGATGACAACGTTACTGAAATATTCGCATGACCACATACGAGGCGGTTACGGTGAGCGCCAGCGCGGCAACAAAGAACGCATACACGGGCCACAACACTTTGCCACCGTGGAGCTGGTCAAGGTACATGAGGAAGTAAAAGACTCCACATGCAATCAGCGACATCGCAGTTAGGGTCCACGCCAATCGCCCAACTCGCTTAGTCGCCGTGGCAGGCGACCACTCGGCGACCACTTGGCCCCGTGCCCGCCAAGCAGAGGCGTTAGAATACCGGACAATCAAGACACTGGCGAATATCGCCAGTGCGACTAACAATTGCGCCCCGAAGTCATGGGGCCGCAGTATAAGAATCGCCCCGGCGGAGACCATCAGAACCAGAGCCAGCGCGCGTAACGAATAGAATTTCCGGCGTGCTTCGGAGGGGATAGTCATTAGCGCCGACGGCATAAAAGAAAAGGCGCTCGAATGGAAGTCGAGCGCCCGTAAATTTCGATGATGCGGTGCGAGTTAGACGCTGAAGGAGGAGCCGCAGCCGCAGGTGCTCTTGACGTTGGGATTATTGAACTTGAAGCCCGAGCCTTCGATGGATTCGATGTAGTCGATGGAAATGCCATCGAGGTACATTTCGCTCATCTGGTCGACCATGACCTTGAGGCCGTCGAATTCGTAAATATTGTCGCTCGTCTCATTGATCTGGTTCTCGAACGCCATGTGATAGCTGAAACCCGAACAGCCGCCGCCGACAACCGCGACCCGCAGACCGGTCGGCACAGGATTCTGCTGTCCGATGATCTCCTTAACTTTGGAAACCGCAACCGGCGTAAGAGCAATCATTTCTGATGTCCTCCCCATAAGGGACAAGATTCAATTGTCGATCCACAACCACGAGCTATTATATCAGATTCCGCGCAGGTCTTGCTGGATGCACCGCATTTACTTCATTTACGTCTCAAAGTGCCATTAATTCCGCCGATACCTTTGGCGCACCGAGGGTTGTCGCGAGCCGCCCTTTTTCCTAGAATAGCGGATTGCCATGAAGCACACAATCACACTGATTCCCGGCGATGGGATCGGCCCTGAAGTCTCCCGCGCGACACAGCAAATCATAGCAGCGGCTGGGGTTGAGATTGCCTGGGAGGAAATGCCGGCGCGCGCGGAAATCGAGCGGCGTGGGGCGGATTATCTACACAGCGGAATCCTGGAGTCGATCCGGCGCAACAAGGTGGCCCTGAAGGGCCCGCTCGAAACCGGTGTCATCGGGGGGATGCGCAGCCTCAACGTGGGACTGCGGCAGGAATTGGATCTCTACGCCAATTTACGACCGGTGAAGAATATCGAGGGCGTGAAGGCGGTGCGGTCAGACGTGGACGTGGTGATCGTGCGGGAAAACACGGAGGACCTCTACGCGGGCATCGAGCATACGGTGGTTCCGGGAGTGGTGGAGAGTCTGAAGATCATCACGGAGCGAGCGTCGACACGCATCGCGCAATTCGCCTTCGAGTATGCGCGCAAACACAAACGACACAAAATTCACGCCATTCATAAAGCGAATATCATGAAGCTCTCCGACGGCCTGTTCCTGTCTTCGGTGCGAAAAGTGGCGGAGAAATACACGGATATCGAATACCGCGAACTGATCGTCGACAATGCGTGCATGCAGATCGTCATGAATCCGAAGCAATTCGACATTTTGCTGCTGACGAATCTTTACGGCGACATCATGAGCGATCTGGCGGCGGGCCTCGTGGGAGGGCTGGGCGTGGTCCCGAGCGGGAATTTGGGCGAAGGCATGGCCGTGTTCGAGGCGGTTCACGGGACGGCTCCGGACATCGCAGGCAAAGGGCTGGCCAATCCCACAGCGCTGCTGCTGAGTGCAATTTTGATGCTCGAGCATATACAGGAAATCAAGGCGGCGCGGCGCATCGACGCAGCTCTCCGAAAAGTCTACCGAGAAGGAAAGACGCTGACGAAGGACGTCGGCGGCAGCGCCACGACGGCGGAATTCACGCTGGCGGTTATTAGCGCACTGGAGAAAAATTAGGCGATAAGAAAACAACCGGCTTAGGTCATTTGTAACAGCAGAAGGTGTGAAAAGCAGATCCCTCGGCCCCGTCTCCCTGAAATGCGCAGCCGGCCTCCCTTCGTACCTCAGGGCAGGCGGGGTAGTGATTAAAAGCAACGACAACAGCAGGTCCCTCACCGCCATCGCGCGACGTTTTTTGATGTGGGCCGCTCGCTGCAGCCCGCGCGCGCTGGCTTCGGGATGACAACGAAGGGCTGAACGGTCGCACTGGCCTCCTTTCGTGCCTCAGGCTAGGCGGGATGACGATCCTCTTTTTTTTGGCAAGCGGTTCCGTGTTCACTCAAGGGTTATGCGAGTCCGAAGAGGACGCGGCGGCGCGGCTGCGAATTTCCTGCATGGTGAGGCGCGCTTGCTCGGCGATTTGCGGCGGAGCGTCACTGCCGCCGCGCGCGTAAGGAGAGATGGCGTCGAGGTCGTCAGGCGTGCCGATGAAATAAAGGGCGCGCAGGGATTCCCAAACCACGTCGTCGCTGGGCCATACCGCGGCGAGATGCTGACCGCTTGTGACGTTCGCGCCATCCTGAACTAGCCAGCGATTCAAGGTTCCGGGAATTTCCGAGCGCACTTCCCTTTCGCCGCTGGGCGTCTGGATGTGCGCGAGAAGCGTGCCGGGATTCATCGTTTGACCGGACTTTAGGCGCACGCGCAAGGCTCCTGCCAGCGGAGAATCGACGGCGGCCGCTTTGAGCATGCCAACGATAATATCGTGACCGCTCGCGTCCTGAAAACGAACGAGAGCCAGCGCGGCATTGCGACGAACGGTAGGATCAGGATCTTTCAACAGAGGAAGCAATGCGGCGTGGAATTCGGGCGACTGGTTGTCCTGGCCCATGGTCCACGCATCCATGGCGCGAATGGGAGCCTCGGGACTTGATGAGAGGGCGATCACCTGGGGATAAAAGTTTATGACCGTGGGATCGCGGCGAACGATGCGGTCGGCGACCTGAGAGAGCCCGTGCTGAATGTCGTGGGGATTCGATTTGGGGTTGAGGTAGTCGGCGAGCTGGGCGTCGGTGAGCGGGCGGCCAAACCACGTGGCGCGCCAAAAGAGAAAGGGCATCAAAACGAAGAGCAGAGTGAGCGCGACGACGATGTAGGTCCAGCGCTTGCTGAGAGGCTGGCGGCGAGATGAGTTCGGTGCTGGCGAGTTGTTCAAATCGATTCCCTTCCCGGCAGTAGAAAACATCCGATCGTGTCGGACAGGCTACTTCGAGGCCGCAGTGGATTCAAGGCTCTGAACGAGCTGTTTATTTTCAATCCATTGAAAGCCACCGACTCCCCAATTCCCGCCTACCGACTCCTCGGAATTGTCTTCTAAGCGCCTGACCCAAAGCCGATACGCGTCAGCATCGAGAAGCGGGAGGACCCCGTCGAGCAGATCAAGCAGCCCGACTCGGCGCGTATAGGCAACGATGCGCGAGTCTGGCGACCAATACAAGCCAGAGGCAGCATTCCTCTTGCGAAATAGGATTTTTCGAACCTCTCCCGAGGGCTGGATCACCCAATACGTCCCATCATCGAGAAAGGCTATCCACTTGCCATCCGGCGACCAAGTGGGCTCCGTTCCTTTGGCAATCACCCTCCAGATTCTTCGCGTGGTGTCGTACGTCCGAACACTATCAGCGGCGTCGTAAACAATCTCCTTGTCATCCGGCGACCAACACTGAGTCGTTACGTGTGCTCGCACATCAATTTCTTGAGTCTCCTCGGGAGTCAGGCCAAGTATTTCGAGTTTGCTGTTGGGGGGCGCCGCCCCGAAGTCGAATTTCTGGACGCTGACTACTAGCATTGACTTGTCGAAAGACCAGCAGGCATCCGCTGGCGCAGGAATATCTGGGTACCGTCGAATATCAGTTCCGTCCCAAGTAGCAATGCCGAGGTGATCGCCAGCTTGGTCTGGAAAGCCAGCCGCGATTTCTAAACCATCCCGCGACAGTGTCCCTTGAAGGCCAAGTTCTCGAGGTTCCTTGCCATGAATCACCGTTCGATTCTTGAACGACACGATATCGATACCCCTGTAAAATGAAGCCACCGTCAGTCCGTATTGCCCTTCCAGCCGGACAAGTTCGTCGCCGAGAGACTGTTTCCAAGAGTACGGCGTGTAGAGAACAAACAAAAGATAGTAGACGATGACGCCGGTGACGGAGACGTAGAGCCAGAGGGGGAGGGTCCAGCGGGCGATTTTTTTGTGGCGGCGAAATTGCGCGCGGAGAGCGAATGTGAGAGTGATCAGAACCAAGGGAACGATGACGATGGCGAGAATGGTATGCGTGGTCAAAATCGTGAAATAGACGGGACGAATGACGCCCTGGCCCGTGAAGCGGACGATTCCGGCGTGGAGATGAAAGTAAACGTAGCAGAAAAGAAATGTGGCGGAGCAAATCACGGCGGAAATCATGCAGACTTTGTGCGGTAGGACTTTGCCGCGGCGAATCATGAGGTAGCCTGTGGCGGCAAGAATTGCGCTCGTGCCGTTGAGGCAGGCGTCCAAGGCCGGGAAAAACGAGAGAGAGGCGGAAGCCATGCGGGCGGAGGGGGGCTACTTCCCGCCGCCTCCAGCCGAATCCTTGCGATGGCGCCAGAGCGTATAGAGTATCTGCAGCGAAAAAATCCCGCCCATCATCAGGCAGACGAGCGCAAGAAGAATGCCGTCGACGCCGGAGGCGATGAGCCCGCTGGTGACATCCCAAATCAATCCCAGCAACGAGAGAAGCACGAGGACCACGGAAAATGCGAGGACTTCAATCATAAGACGCCCCAAACACCTTTCTTTTCGAATCTAACAGCGTGGTGCAAAACTCGAAACACGGACTTCAGCGGCTGAAGCCGCTCTCAGAACACGAGGCTCGTTGTCGCGGCTAAAGCCGCGACCCACAAGGCGCTGCCCACCTAAAGGTGGCCGCTACAACTGCCGCTGCCCTTCGCGAAAAGCGCTCAGGCTATAAAGCCGCGACCTACAAGGCGCTGCCCACCTAAAGGTGGCCGCTACAACTGCCACTGCCCTGCGCCAACCCTCTTAGGGCAAGAGGCCGATGTGCCGGCCTAAAGCCTGCCTGTGGCAGGCAGGCTGCGCTTCGGTCAAAATGAACACGCAAACGAAATGCAGATTCATCAAGACGCAAAAGCAAGATCCTTCGCTCCGCCCACCACGGCGGGCAGGCTCAGGATGACAACGCGCAACCAAGTCTCGGTAAAACAATCATTCAGCAAAGCGCGTTGTCACTTCACAATTTTATCGAACATCAGCAAACCAAGCAGCAACGGAATATGCGCGACGGTCGCGTGCATGAGCCATTTGGCGCGAACGTTGGTGCGATTGCGCGAAGCCCAGAGGCAGACTTCGACGAGCAGCATTCCGATGATCAATGCACCGAAGAAATAACGTACGCCCGCGAGGCCGATTACCGAAGGCAGCAAGCTGAACGGAACCAAAACCGCGGCGGTGAAAATAATCTGGCCGAACGTGGCCGAGCCGCTGCGGTCCACGACCGGAAGCATTTGAATTCCGGCGCGCGCGTAGTCTTCGCGATACATCCAGGCAATGGAATAGAAATGCGGGAACTGCCAGAGGAAAAGGATGCCGAAGAGCAGCCACGCGCCTTCGTTGAGCGAACCGCGGGCGGCGGCCCAGCCAACCAGCGGAGGAATCGCGCCGGGAAAGGCGCCCAAAGCGGTTGCCCAAATGGTGTGTTTCTTCAAGGGAGTGTAAACACCCAAGTAGAGGAGCGCCGTCAACAGCGCGAGCGAGCAAGACAGCCAATTTGTCAGCAGCGCCAGGTAAATTCCACCGACGAAAATCAGGCCAGCGCCAAAAGCGAGAGCTTCGATGGGGCGCAAGGCTCCGATGGGCAAGGGCCGCGCGCAGGTGCGGCGCATTTTCGCGTCGCTCTCACGCTCAATGTAATGATTGAGCGCCGCCGTACCGGCGCCGACCAGAGTGGTGCCAAAAACAACATTGAACATCCTGAGCGGGTCGGTCGGACCTGCCGCGCCGAGGTAATACCCGGCCATGGTGGTCAAGACGACAAGAAAAGTAACGTCGGGTTTGGCCAATACCAAGTAGCACCACGACCGAGACATGGCCGGGACTGAGGCGACGCGCGCTTCGCTCGATGGGCTCATTGGACTCATTCCCGGAGCCTCATGAAAGCGCCCGCTCCGTGGAATGTTCCATGCGCGCATCGCGCGAGGGCTTCAGAATGCGATAGCAGCAAAGCGTGAGGAAGACGCTCGCTGCGAAGGTCAGCGCGCCCACGGCGACGTGCGCCACGGTGATCGTGACGTAGAGCGGAGTGGGCTGGACGGCGTCGCGCGCCGCGAGCACAGCCCAGTAGGCCGCGCCGCCGAGCAGAATCTGCAGGCCGAGAAGAATCTCGAGATAGCGGGCAGCGACGCGCAAGTCACGCACTTTGCGGAAGCGCACGGCCACGGCAAGGACGGTCCAGAAAACCATTCCTACGACGACGACGGCGCCGATGATATGCGGGATGATGCCGAAGGCGTTGTGGCGAAACGCGGCGCCGAGAACGATCTGCACAAGGATGACGCAGGACGTGGCAAGGGCGATGGTGCGCAATTTGGGCGACTCTTCGTCGCGCAATTGCGGAACGTCGCCGGTCCACCACTTTCCCGTGAACACGGCGAGGCTCACGGTGACGATGAAAAACAGCTCCGCGAGAGTGGCGTGAGAAGCCGACACGGGAGGGGAAAGGAACGTCTTCACCGTAAAGCGGCCGAGGAGAGCCTGTGCCACAACGAGCAAGAATGCAACGACGCCCAATATCCTGACCCACTGGCGCGACTCACGGAGCCAGATGAACACGGCGAGAATCGCGGTGAGTATCGCGACGGTGCCAGCGGCGAGGCGATGGCTCCACTCCCAGCGAATGCCGCCGACCATAGGCGGAAAAACGGAGCCATAGGCAAAAGGCCAAGTGGGAATGGACAGCCCAGCCTGATTGCTGGTGACGAGCGCGCCGGCAATGATCAGGAGAAACGTGCAGAAGGCCGTCAGGACGGCGAAGCGATGAAGATTGCGGTTCCCTGCTTCTCTCAAATCGAATTGTCCCTTCACACGCGCGGTTTCCCGCAATTAATCATCCACGGCGTACCGAATTGATCCGTGAACATGGCAAAACGCCACGCCCAGAAAGTCTCCTGAATGGGCATCTGCACCGAGCCGTTCTCCGCGAGCGACTTGAAAATGCGGTCGGCTTCCGCCGGATCGGCAACTTCGAGCGTGAGCGAGATGCCCTGTGGTTTCTGATAACGCTCTCCAACATCCGCGCCTGAGAATGTCTGGTCGCCCACGGTGAACGTGGCATGGATGATCTTTTTGTGCCAGCCGGGCCGCGTTTGCGCGGCCACCGACGAATCTCCGTACGTCAACATAAAAGTAATCTTGCCGCCCAAGCATTTCTCGTAAAACTTGAAGGCCGTTTCACATTGGCCGTTGAAGTTCAAATGGGGGCTCACCTTCATTACAGCCTCCGCCGGCAGAAGAATGATTGAGCGGGAACGGCGGCGAATGCGAGATGCGCACACGCCGCCGCATAATCAGGGATCGCTTAGGAGCCCGCCTTAAACGTGAAGTCAGTCGTCTGCGCCTGCTTGGCAGTGACCGTGACGGTCTGGTCAAGAACGCCGTACTTTTCCTGCCAGGCTTCGACCGTGTACGTTCCTGGGGGCACGTTCTTCAACTCGAACTTGCCGTCCTTGTCCGTCACGGCGTAATAGGGGTTTGCCATCACGGCAAAATAGCCCTTCATCCACGGGTGGACGTTGCACTTGACGGGAATGGCCACTTCTGGACGCGCAAAGGTTTCCACGATTGCGGGCGCCTTGGGCGGCTGCGATTTGTTCCATTCGCGATTGTCCGCGGGCGTGGGGTGAATGTTGTGGGTTGTATCGTCGCTATTCAGAACCTGGAGTTGCTGCCCAACCATCAACGCCAATACGTGCGGCGTGTACATGCAGCCTTTCTGGTCGAACGTGGCAGGTTCGGACGGCGTGGGGAAAGAATAGCCCTCGGCGCCGGATTTCACGTAGACAACGACATTGGCGAGAGTTCCGCCATCGCCGGTTACAACTTCATCTGGAAACACCGGCTTCGGATTGGCCTTGACGCAATAGGGGTCCGCGCTCATGTTGATGGCCTTGTATTTCGGCGCGGTGCCATCGAGCTTAACGACGCCGCTGATGGAACCCACGGTGGACATATCGACGGTCTTGGTGGCCGCCGAAGCCGCGGGCTGCTCTTCGCTCGTGGGCTGATTGGAACTCTTGCTGCATCCAACGACAGAGGCAGCCAGGACAAATCCGGCCGCCCAACACAACCATTTCCGATTCATAATGAGATTATTCCTCCTCGTTTGAACTTGGCCCGCTTATGGAGATGAATTTCGCCGAACAACGGCCTCATCTATATAGGATATTACTTTTTGGCCGCGGAAGAACCTGATTTCGGCGCGGATGGGGTTCGCCCGGTCAGCATCGCCTGCTCCTGCGGCGTCATTTCAAACAGGTACCGGGTGAGCAGGTCGGCTTCGTCGCCCTTGTATTGCTTCGCGGCGGCGGGAAGCTGGCCATTGAAAATCCAGCGATCACCCTGGCGAACAAACAGGCCGGACGGCATGGCCGTGCCGGGAATGATCGTGGCCGGCTCAGTGATCCATCGCTCGGTCCACGCTGACCTGAGCCGCTGGCCGACCAAAAGGAAATTGGGAGCGGTAGCGTTTTTGTCATGCGCCGCATTTCCTGTGGCATGGCACTTCAAGCAGGGAGCGGCTGGACTGGTGAAGATGCTGCGAGCCAGCGAGCGTTCCTGGTCGGTGAGAGGCGCCAGCCTCTCTGGAATGAACGGCTCCTGCTGCGAGGACAAAGCGCCAAAGAAAAGCACAAGCTTGCGAATTTCGTCGTCGGAGAGGAAGAAGGTGGGCATGCGCACTTTCAAGTATTGGCGCACGCCGTCACGATCGGTATCGGTGGTACTGAGGGCCGGGTTCGCCAGGAAACTCTTCAGCCACTCGGGATTAACACGCGCGCCTTCGCTCGTGAGCACCGGCGGGAGGCCAATCGCATTATCTCCCTGATACATCGGCAAACCCATTAGGACGCTCTTCTGCCCGATGTCGACCTGATGGCACCCGATGCAGTTGTATTTTGTGACGATCCACCAGCCTTCTTGAATATATTTTCGCTGGTCGGTCGGCTCATATTGATAGCTCGGGGGGAGCGTGGATTCCGTGCTGCCCAGCAAGAACGAAGTCAGCGCATTGAGCTGGCTTTGGTCGATATTGGGCTTGGGCATGCGCAGGCGGTCCATCGGATTCGGTTTGTACTTTCCTTCATCGAATATGGCTGGATCGGCGAGCTTCTGATCGAAGAAGCCTTTCAGGTCATACCAATCGCCACGGCGCGATTCTTTTCCGTCGGGAAGGACGCCGTCCTGAGCCTTGGTATAGAGGAGAGCAAAGTCGAAGCGGCCGATGGGCTTGCTGCCCTCGGTGGTGAGTTCGGTTCCGACGTGCGCGGCATCTTCAAGGCCGGTAATCTCGTGGCAGCCGGCGCAACCATAATGCTCGACCAATGTGCGGCCCTGCGCGTACAAATTGGAATCGTTGATGAAGCTTGCCTGGTCGTAATGCGCACTCGAGTCTTTTTGCGTCATGAGGAAGCTGGCGATGTCGCGCGCTTCCTCCCAGCTCAGGCGGAAATCCGGCATGATGGTCTGCTGCTGAACGACGAGCTCGTGACCATCATTGGGACACTTCGAGTGCTCCTCGTCAAAAACGTACGGCAAACCATGCTTGGCGTAATCCGCGGGGCCGATGTCCTTGTGCTCGTAGGGGCAATATGGCTGCGTGCGGACGCGCGGATTGTGAATCCAGCGCACGAGATAATCGTAGTTCGCCTTTTCTGCGACGCGGCTGAGATTCGCCGCCACATCGCCGCCAATCTTTTGCGCGCCCTCGCCGATCGAATGGCACGCCAGGCACCCGAGCGAATTGAATAAATCCTTGCCCCTGGCAACATCGCCGCCAGGTTGCTTATCGAGCGCGGGACCTTTGAGCCCCTGCTGCCAAATGAACGCCGATATGGCCTGAACTTCGTCTGGCTGCAGGCGGAATTGCGGCATCTTGGTGGTGGGATCAAACTGCCAGGTGTGGCCAAGCCAATAAGGAATCCAGTTCGGATTCAGTTTCATCCGAACTTCCTTCAGGTCTGGACCCACGCGTTTCACTTCCTGCTGCAAACTGTGGCTCAAATCGTCGAGCTGCTCGACTTTCGCGTCGATCTTGCTCACGCCGACGGTGAGGTTAGTCGCTTTGGCGTAGAGTTTTTGCGCGGTTGCGTTGTCCGGAGCCTGGTCGCCCTGTTTATTCAACTGCGGGATTTCCTGGTTGTCAGCGGCCTTCTCTTTTTCGAGGCTGGCGATTTCGCGATTGGTATCCTGCAATTGATCGCCCTGGCTGTCGAACCCGGCGTAATTGTGGCAGCCGATGCAGCCTTTCTCGCGATACAGAATCTTCGCTTCGTTCAGAACAGGGGCATGTTCGGTCCAGGCATCAGCCGAATGACACTGCTGGCAACCCGCTTGATAGTTCTCGGGATAATAGAGCGGCCACAACCAATGTTCGTAGCGGCCGTGGGCAGTTTCGACACTGGTGAGCGCGCGCCCGTTGCCGCCATGGCACGGGGAGCAACCAAATTGATCGAGCGGGTGCAACGCCAAGAGATCCTGGTCCGGATGGCCTGAAAATGGGGCGTCGGGATTCTTCGCGAGGCCGAGGTCCGCCTTCGTCAATGTGAGAGCGGGCGGCACGTATTTCGGGTTCATGCCCACATGGCAAGACTGGCAACGATCGGTGAGGCCAACGCCGCCGACGTCATTGATCTCGTGCCCAGGCGGGTTGACGTTAATCTGGACGAGCGTGACATCCATGGATCGAACCGTACTCAGCAATCCGTTCAACTGCGCAGAATTCAGCCCCGGCAACTTGCTGTTGAGGTAGGCATCCAAGGCATCCTGCGCGTCCTTCACAGGCTTGTTGGCGTCACCCTCTTTGGCGGTTAATTGCGCCTTCTGGTCCAGCAACTGATTGAACATATCGTTGAGTTGCTGATAATTCATGTCCTTCGTAGTGGTTTTCCCGCCGGCCTCCGGCCAATCGACTGGATAAGTCTTGGCTTCCGCGTCGAGGACGTCCTTCAAACGGCTCTGTTTTTCGCTTTTGTAAGCCGAGGCGCTCGGCACGATTTCGTAGTCATAAATCAGCGAGCCGACCAGGCTGCGGTCGGTTTGAAAAGCATGCAAAATGGCAGCGCGCTGCTCATCGACGACGGCAATCTGCTTTTCGATGGCGGCATCCTGAGGCTTCGCCGCGGCCTGAGCCTGTTTGAGGCTGTCCTGCAGCTTCTGATAATCGGGGGACGAAGAGGCAGCCTTCTCGGCAGCGTCGCGAGCGCGAATCTGTTTTTGCAAGTACAGCGAATACAAGGAAGCGAAGTCTCTCTGGTAGCCGCGCCACGGACGCAGGCCGATGAATTCCTGGTACATCGCCCAGCTCACGCTCAAGAGCAATACGAAGATGGCAATCAAAATGGCGTTGGCGAACGACCGACTTTTAATCGGATCGTCGGGCGGAAGTTCAGGCAAACCGAATCTCCTCTAGCCGGGAGCCGGCGGGGCTCAAATGCTGAACCATGGCGTCTCCCAGATATATTTAATGCGGAACACGAGCCGCAGAAAAATCGTGACCGGCAGAAAAAGCATGGTGCTGAGAAAGATGTACATCGTGACGGTCTGAATCAGGCTCATCTTGCGGTAAATCTTCCGGCTGTAGTCGGTTCGCTTGCAAATCCAATGAATCAGCAGGACAGCCAAAACGCCGTAAACAACCATCGGAATGATCCCGAACAATCCCTTGGCAATCAGCGGCGCGCTGGATTGCCAGCTTGAGGGCAAAATATGCGCGAGCCACGTCCCGTCGACGTGACATACCTGATCGAGATTCTGATTGACGTTGAACTCGACACGATCCGGATCCCAAGTTTGCGTGGGCCAGTACCACATGAATCCAGGGCCGCGAATGAACGTGCCGATGGAAACAAGCACGAGCCAGATTGCCTCAAAACCAATCAGGAAGGTCCAGATCGCGTGGCGGCGCTGCTTATATGTGTAATAGCCATTGCCGAGCGGATTCGCGTCGATGAACGGAATGGCCATCAGGCCGACGATGATCAGCGTGGGAATGATCACACCGGCAATCCAAGGATCGAAATACTCGAGCATTTCCTGCAACCCAAGGAAGTACCAGGGCGCCTTCGCCGGGTTCATGGTGACGCTGGCGTTCGCGGGCTCCTCGAGCGGAGCGTTGAGGGTCAGCGCCCAAATCATCAGGATGATCGTGATGATGATGGCGGCCATCAGCTCCTTGCGCATCAGGAACGGATTCGTGTGCAATTCGCGTTCCCAGCGCGAATTGTAGGGATACGTGGTGCGGTGGTGAGTTCGCGCCAGCTGAGTGTCGGATTCGAGCTGCGCGATCAGGCGGTCGTTGGCCAGCGCGTTGTGGAACGCGTACCAGGTGAAAAAAGGCACGAGGACGAGCATGGCCACGATCGGAATGTTATCCGGCGTGGATATGATCACCCAGAGCTGGTGCCAGTCACCCCACATTGTCTGCGCTCACTTCCCTTCTCTTTCGCTCAGGCTTTGTCAGATCGCGGCATCGCGATGAGGCAGCCCGGTTTTCTCTATGCCTTGGTTTCCGACTCGAGCATGACAGGAGACGGGCCCGAGATGCCGCCGTCCTTGCGCACGCGCCAGAAATGCACACCCATGAAAACGGAAGCAATCAGCGGAATCGCGATGCAGTGCCATATATAAGCGCGCAGAAGCGCGTTGGCGTCCACGATCGATCCGCCCAAAAGTCCAAATCGCACATCGTTGTACGACGTCATTCCCATTTGAGGCCCAAACGGCCCTTGCGACCCGAGCAAAGGCGTCGCGCGCGCCATATTGGTTCCCACCGTAACGGCCCAGAAGCCAAGCTGATCATCGGGGAGCAGGTAGCCGGTGAAGGACAAGAGCAGCGTCAACACCATCAGCAGCACGCCAATGCACCAATTGAATTCGCGCGGGCGCTTATAGGAACCCGACATAAACACGCGGAACATATGCAGCCATACGGCCATGACCATCAGGTGCGCCGCCCAGCGATGCATGTTGCGCAAGAGGCGGCCAAACGGGACGTCGTTTTCGAGATATAAAATGTCGCGGAAAGCCTGGATCTTCGTCGGATGGTAATAAAACATCAGCATCACACCGGTGAATACGAGGACGATAAACAAGTAAAACGTAATGCCACCCATGCCCCACGTATAACTGTAGCGCGTCGCGTCGCGGTTCACTTTCGCCGGGTGAATGTGAAAGAAAAGGTTATTGAGGGTCGAAAGCGCGCGATTGCGCGGCTCTTCGTCGTGCTTGATGCGGAAGATGGCACGATAGAGCTGAGTTTCTTCCGGCTTCTTCAGCTCTTCAACCTGTTCGCGAGCCTTCTCTTTGACGGTCTCGCTCAGCTCGTGCGTTTTTTCCTTCAGATTATCGAGAACGCCGGATTTTCGGCTGTTCTCTCCGCTCTCATCGGCCATTTCTGTCTTATTTTCCTTCTCTACCTACAATTTCTCGCAAAGCTGAAATCGTCCCGTATCGCAACTCAGACGGCGATAAACGCGCCCGGGTCATTGAACTGGTTCGTTCCCGCGGCCGGGTCCATGATGTAGCGCTGACTCGTATCCACGACAATCTGATTCGAGGGATCGAGCGTGACATGGCAACGATCCATCGGGCGCGGCGCGGGGCCCGCGAAATTGACGCCCTCGCTGTCATATTCGCTGCCGTGGCACGGGCAGTGGAAAATATTCTGGGCCGGTTCCCAGTCGGGCGTGCAACCAAGGTGCGTGCACTGCGCAAAAATCACAAAAAGCCGGCCTGGTTCGCGCACCACCCAGCAGCGCTCCGATTGCAGGAATCGCTGGTCAATCCCCAGGCCGAAATCCGAGGCGTAGCCTGCGCTATAAATCGTGGGAGGCTCGAACAAAGCGCGTGGGAAAAAATAGCGCAAAAACATGAGGAAATTAACGCCGAGATATCCCCAAATGCATGTCCAGATGAGACGGCGGCGCGCCCGATTCACCACTTCCGGCGAATCGGGAGAATTGGGTTTTGCAGTGGCGAGTGGCGCTGCTGAGGCGCCAGATTTTTCAGCACTCTTCGGCTGTACGTGTTCCGGCATCGGGTGACTTAACTGCCTACTCGCGCGCGTTTATGAAAATGAATTCTATGAGCACGCAGCAAACATACTTTTATATTCTGCCCCGCAAACTCTGTCAAGTGCTTATGCCGCGCAAATTTCAATTGCATCGCAGCACGACATGCCTGGTTCAACCCGCTATCGCCTTCAGCGTCAGGTCGGCGAGCGCGCGGATGAACGTTGGGGAATCGTTGAGCGAGGGCATCATGAGAAATTCCGTAATCCCCAACCTTTCGGCTTCCTCGCGGGCCTCAATGTTAATTTCGTGCAACGTTTCAATATGTTCAGTCACAAATGAAATCGGAACCACCAGAAGGCGCGCGACGCCACTCTTCGCCAGTGCTTCAATTGTATTTGTCAGCGACGGTTCAAGCCATTTTTGGCGGCCGACGCGGCTCTGGAAGCACAACGTATGCGGATTTTTCCAGGCGCCCGCCGCCAGCACCAAGCGTACGGTTTCCTGGATTTGCCGCGGATAGGGGTCTCCGCGCTCAACCAAGCTCATGGGCAAACCGTGTGCGCTGAAGACAATGTGCAATGAGGCTGGATCCGCAGCCTTCGCGAACGTTTCGTTGATTTTCTCGACTATGGCGGCAATGTAAGAGGGATGGTTGTGGAAGTCATTGACCATGCGAACTGGCAGTCCGTTGCTTCGATAAAGCCGCTGCCATTCCTTCAAGCTGCTGCCAGTCGTGGCAAAGGAATAATGCGGATAGAGCGGCAGAAGGACAAGCTGCTGCAACTTGGAATTTCCCAGCTGTGAGATCGCTTCCTGAGTCAGCGGATGCCAGTATCGCATGGCGACGACAACTTTAGCGTCGATTTGAGGCGCGAGCGCGGCTGACAGGGCGGCTGCCTGGCGATTCGTCAGTTCAGCAATCGGAGAACCACCGCCGATCGCCGCGTAATGTTCTTTGGCGATTTGTGAGCGCCGCGACGCAATCCATTTCGCAAGAGGCTTGCGCGCAAGGCTGGCGCCCATGAAGCTAATGATGTCGGGATCACAAAAAAGATTGTAGAGAAAAGGCTCAACCGCCTCCAGGCGATCCGGTCCGCCCAGTTGGAATAAAACCACTCCGATTGTTTTGCGCGGCTCCATGCGTCGGCCCTGGCACTTGCCTCAAGCGTCCGCCGCTTTTACTTGCGCGGCATCTGCTGCTTCATCTCGGCGAGGTCCTTTTCGACACGCGCCATCCGGCGGGCGATCGTAAAATCGTAAATGAAAAATATGGCCCAGATGGCGATGTACGCCGTAAACAAACTCCCAAAATTCTGGATATGCATTTCTCCTCCTTACGAATTCCGTTCCGTGGCCAATCGCGAATCGGCGACATCTTCCTCTTCCACAGCGAGCCGCAACTCGCCGGCTTCATGCCGCAGGCGCTCCAGCCGATAACGCTGGCGCACAAGCAGAATCATCAGCAGCGTCATGACGCCGCTGCAATAAAAAAACACCTTCGCCATGGTTGGATCGAGCCCTGAATTCTGCCCGCCGAAAATAACCGGCTGCGGATGCTGCGTCCGCCAGATGCGGATCGACAGATAATCGAGCGGGACGCCAAGAAAAACAAAAATGCCGAATATGGCGGAGAAAACAGCGCGGCGCTCGGGATCGGCGATCAATGTTCTCAAAATCATGTAGCACAAATAGAGGATCCAGATGACGAGAGTGAGAGTCAAACGCCAGTCCCAAGTCCACCAAACTCCCCAGACCGGATGCGCCCAGATGGGTCCAGTCACAAGCATCACGCTCCAAAACGCCACGCTGACTTCGACCGCGGAGATGGCGAGCCAATCCCACTTCGGGTCGCGCTTCGCCAAATAGGCGATGTTGGCCGCGAATACGATCAGTGAGGCCTCCATGGCTGCCCAGCCGGACGACGCATGAAAATAAAAAATCCGCTGAATGGCATGCATGGTCGCTTCATCAGGAGCAATGAAAAGCGCCGCGTAGCCGGCGAAGAACATCAGCGCCGCGAGAAGAAGGCTCGCGATTCCGTAACGTTTTGTCACTCTCACTCCTCCAGCAAATGATCGCACAGCAGCCACGACGCCGTAAAAAAAACGACGTCGAAGGCCACCAACATGGCCATCCACGTACGGTCAAGCGCCGCCGCTTCTCCAAAAAGCCCCGCCGTGGCTTCCACGGCGGCCGTCAAGAGCGGAATCATCACCGGCAGCAGCAATAAAGGCAGCAGCAGCTCACGAAGTCGAGCCTGCGTCGCCAACGCTGAAAAAACTGTCCCGACGACGACCAAGCCAAACGTCCCCAGCAGAAGCACCAGCGCGAGACGCCCCAGAACCGGCAATACCGGGACGTTATACAACACCGAGAAAACAGGCACGAGCACGGTCTCCGTGATCGAAAGAAAGAGCAGATTGGCGAGCGTCTTGCCCAGAACGATCGCGAACGGCGTAACCGGCGCCATGCGCAGGGCATAAATTGTGTCGTTGGCCTGTTCCTTGGCGAACGAAGGATTCAGCATCAGCGAGCCAGCAAATAGGAGCGTAATCCAGATCAAGCCGGGGCCGAATCGCCGGGCTTCGGCGGCATTCGGCTCGAACGCGAAATTGAAAAGCGTCACGACGATTATGACGAAAATGACGGTGGTTTGCAGCAGCTCGCGCGTGCGCATCTCGGCGCGCACTTCCCTGCTGAACACAATCGTGGCGGCGCGAGCGGTCGTCATTCAAGCGCCCGCTTGCATCTGTTCAAATAGCGGCCGTGGATTGCCGCCCGTCCCCGTATCTCGATCGATACGTCCGCTCACGATGGCGACGGCTCGGGTGAAAATATCCAGCGCCTCGTTTCGTGCATGCGTGCTCATGATAATTGTCCGGCCCTCGGCGCGCAGCCGGCGCAACGCCCCGGCGAACCACACGGATCCCTGGTGATCGAGCCCGGCTGCGGGTTCATCCAAAAGCAGGAGGCCGGGCGAAGGCAGGAGCGCCCGCGCGATGGCCAGCCGCTGGCGCATGCCGCGCGAAAAGGTGCGCACCAGGCTTTTCGCGCGCGTCGCGAGACCCACGGCATCAAGCGCCGCAGCCGCGGCCTTCGGCGGAGATTCCAATTCGTAGAGCCGCGCGAAAAACTCCAGATTTTCTTTGGCGCTCAGCTCGTCGTAGGCGAGGATGTTGTGCCCAACCATGCCAATCTGGCGCTGGATGGCCATGCGGTCCAGAGCTTCCGCTCCCGGAAATACAACATGGCCTGCCGAGGGGCGCACCAGAAGCGCGGCGGTCTTGAGCAGAGTCGTCTTTCCGGAACCATTGGGCCCGAGCAACGCGACACATTCGCCGGGGGAAATTTCCAAAGACACCTGGCGCAGCGCCACGAACGCGCCATACCGCTTTTCCACTCGCTCGAATGAGACGCCTAACGAGGTTTTCGATTGCGGAGTCGCCAAGGAGATACGCTCAACCCTTCACGAAGTCGCGCAGAATCGTTTCCGTTCGGCGCCGCTCGCGCGCGTATTCCTCTTCGCTGATCGTTCCGGCCTGGCGGCGCAGCTCGAGGCGGAACAAATTCTCCTTCAGCTCATCGAGGCTGTGGGTCACTTCACGCTGTACTTGAGCAACTGTTGCCGCCACGCCTTTCTCCTCGATCGCTCTCGGGGCTTCCCGCGCAGGCGCACGCACCGCCACCGTGGCCGCCGCGGGCGCAGCTTGCACAGCAGCGACGGGCCGGCGCCACAGAAACACAACGCCGAGCAGGAACAATCCCGCAAATCCCGCCACGAGGATGTACTTCACGCTGTTGTCGAGGCGAGGAGGAAGCGTGGTGACGTCAGCAGCGGCATCGCTCGAGTCCGCGTGAGAATTTACCGAGGGATCTTGCGTGTTCCCGGCCGCGGCGGGCTCGGGCGCGGTCCCAGAGACCGCAATCGTCATCGGCGTATTTGCAGCGACCGAATCGCGTGTGTAGATATCGTATCCCTGCTCGGTGCCCGCAGGAGTGAATCCCTCGCTCGAAACCTGGAGCCCCGGCGGCGCAACGAGTAGTACGCGCTGGACATCGTAGAGGGAGGAAGTCTGGATCGTCGCCTGATTCGACGCGTACGGCAGCTGATAGGAGATGCGCAGGCCGTTGTCACCGGGCCGGAACGGCCAATCGACCGCTTCGAGCCCCTTACCCAGGTCGACCGTTCCCTGGATCACGGGCATTCCCGTCGAATCCCATGCGGATACCTGATTGAGTTGGCCACTGGCGGGAATCTGAAACTTGAAAGTGCCATCCTTCAGGTAATAGGCGACCGGAGGATGCGACTGATTCTCGATCGTATATTCCTCGCCGACGAGCAAACCGGAGCCCTTCGGCTGCAATATGATGGCGCGAGTCGTCACAGCGAAAGAGTGTGCGTCGCTGGTCGGCTCGTAGACTTGGACATCGGCCGTGGCCGCTCCTGGCGGAACCGGTTGATGGTAGAGCACGCCCTTATACGGCACGCGCAGCAGCATCGGAGAAGCGCCGAGCGCGTCGCTGTTAATCGTGAAATGCCCCGCCGAATCCGTCTTCGCTGTAGCCACGGGCTGCATGCCACCTTGCAATTGCAGGAGGATTACTTCCGCGCCTGCGACCGGCCTGTTCGTCGTGCCGTTGTGCACCGTTCCCGTGACCGTGCCCGCAGCGGCGACCATCGCGCCGCACAATAAAGCAAATGCGCCGGACAAAACGAGCCGCATGGCTCGCCGCCGCTTCTTCATCCCATTCAACGCCACAGTTTCTCCAGTCATCAAATGCGCTTTCGACAACGCGATCGATACCGATAAGGATTGCCCCAGGATTACCTCCGAGGCTTTTCGGACATGGCTTGCCGGACCGCAGGCGTGGGAGCGCCGCCGGTCAGCTTGTCCATTTCCCCGATCATTTTGGCCGCCTCGATCTCGAGCGAGCGCTTCATCTCTTCGTAATCCTCTTCGGAAAACTTCCCGGCCCGATGCTCGAACCGCAGATCGCGCAAGTTTTCGTAAATGATGTCGCGGCGCTCGAGCAACTGATCCAATTTCGAACGGTGTGGCGCCATATCGGACGGTTCGAGCTTAACCGCAAAAACAAACCACAGCGTTCCGATAGCCAGGGCCGCGCAGCACAGCGTAACCAGAATCAATTCGCTCGTCATCGGGTCACTCGTCCGAACGGTTGCTGATTTCTTTTTGTGCCCGCGCCAGAAGCTCCGCTGAAATCTTCGGACCGCCAGCGAGGGCAACTCGCCGCCAGCGCATAACCACGAACAGCACGAGTGCGATCCCCAGGAGAGGCATAATCACAGGCATTATCCAGGCCCAAAGATCAAAACCGCTGGCCTCCGGCGAAATGAGAACTGTGGGGCCATATTCCTGCACGAAGGATTGCAGAACAAGATCGTCCGACTGCCCGCTCCCAATGCGATCGGACACTTCCTTCATTTCCTTCTGCGCGGTCTCGCACGGTCCTGCGAATGCGCCGCCCATGTGATTGCACTTCCCCGCCGATTCGTTGCAGCCTCCGCACATGCACATGATGCGGTCGTTGAGAGCCTTGGCGCGCTGCGCCTCTTGCGCGTGCACCGGCAGCGCCAGCGCAAGACTGAAAAGCGCCGACACCACGTATAACCGCATTTTGCGCCCGCGTTTCACGTTATCAATCGTCTCCCGGATGCGTCACGGCAACGGGCGCGCCTCGCGCCTCGGCCAGCGCGGTTTCCCGCACAGCTTGCAAAACGATCTGCGGCTGCCGGCTCGGGATCAGCGCCAAAACCGTTCCGAGCACAAGGACAAGGCCGCCCAGCCAAATCCATTTCACAAGAGGATTCAAATAGACATGCAGAACCGGCGTATTGTCCTGCGGACTGGTGCCCGCGTAAACAACGTAGAGATCGCGGGCGAGGGTCGAGTGCAGGGCAACGACCGTTTGCGTGATGTCGCTCGCCGTGTATAGCCGCCGTTCGGGGTATAGCATCATGACGGATTTGTCGCCTTCAAAAACCTCCACCGTGGCGCGATCCGCGGTGTAATTGGCATTGGAGGTCTGGTCGAAATTCTGGGCAACGAGGCGATACGGCCCAATCGTCAAATCGGAACCGACTTTCATTTCCTTCTGGACGTCGCGATTGAAGGCCTGCCCCGAAATGCCGACGAAAATCATCACCATGGCGAGGTGAACGATGTAGCCGCCGTAGCGCCGAGTGTTGCGCATCGTCAGTTGGCCCACGGAGGAAAACAGATTGTCGCCGCTGCGCGCCGAAAGCACTCGTGCGCCGCGGAAAAATTCCGAGAAAATCGTGAGCGTCACGAAAACGGCCAAAATCAGGCAGATGAGCGCGTAAAAATCGCGATCTCCCAGCGCAAATGCGATTACGCCTGCCACGAAAGCCGCTCCGAGCGGCCATGCGAAATTGCGCTTCAGGCTCGACAGCGACGTTCTCCGCCAGGCGAGCAGCGGCCCCACGCCGGTCAAGAACAACAGAAAGAGCGCAATCGGAACATTGACCTTATTAAAAAACGGCGCGCCGACCGTGATCTTGCTGCCCTCAATCCACTCCGAGAGAACCGGAAAAAGCGTGCCCCACAGGACGGCGAAGCACGCCGCGAGGAGGATCAGATTATTGAACAGGAAGCTCGACTCGCGAGAAACCACCGAATCCAATTGATTGTCGGTGCGCAAATAGTCGCGGTTTTTCCAATAAGCAACGAGGCACACCACGAAAATGATCCCAAGAAAACTGAAGAACCATGCGCCAATCGACGACTGCGCGAACGCATGAACGGAGCTGACAATCCCCGAGCGCGTGAGCGACGTTCCCAGTATGCTCAACATGAACGTGATGAACACCAGCCAGACGTTCCATACGCGCATCATGCCGCGCTTTTCCTGCATCATCACGGAATGCAGGAAAGCCGTTTCCGTGATCCACGGCAGCAGCGAGGCGTTCTCCACCGGATCCCACGACCAATAGCCGCCCCAGCCAAGCACTTGATATGCCCAATGGCCTCCCAGCAGAATGCCGACGCTCAAGAATGCCCAGCCGACCATGGTCCACCGGCGCGTGATGTGAATCCACTTTTCGCCGGGGTACCGTCCCAGAAGCGCGGCCAGCGCAAACGCGAACGGCACCGTGCATCCCGTATAGCCGAGATAGAGCATCGGCGGATGAATCACCATCTCGGAATACTGAAGCAGGGGCGTTAAGCCGTGCCCATCCGCCAGCGTGACCACGTGCGTGGCTCCCACCGCACTTACCGTGCCGACCAGGCTGAACGGGCTCGCTACAAAATTGTTGAGGACCAAAAAGAAAAGTTGAACGCCGCCCAGGATCACGCCGACATAGGGCATGAGCTCGGGGTGTTTTTTGCGGTTCAAGAAAATGGCGATGAACGCATAGATCGAGAGCAGCCAGCTCCAGAACAACATCGAGCCTTCCTGCCCCGCCCACAACGCCGCAAATTTGTAAAAGAGCGGCAGCGCGCGGTTGCTGTGCTCGACCACATAGGCGTTCGAGAAATTGTCGCGGAAAAACAGGGTCAGCAGACACGCCACTCCGATCGTGACCAGCGGGAACGTGGCCATTCCCGCGTTCAGCGCACTTTTGGTGACCAGAGTCCGGCGCGTTCGGATACCGATGATGCCCGCGACAAAGGCGTACCCTGTCGCGAGAAGGGCCAGGACTAAGGCAAAGGAGCCGATGATATCCACAGATTCGTTCCGCTCCTGTTAACTGTGCGGACTTGACGTGCTTGTTGGCTGCGTTTCGGTGGTTGATTTTGGTGACGGTGTCCCAGCCGGCTGTCCACCGGGCGTGGCTTGGTATTTCGAGGCGCACTTTGCCTGGACCTGCTCGGCGACAAACCGGCCATCCGGCATCAACTTGCCTTCCGCCAGTGCCTGCGCGCCGTCCTTGAACGTGTCCGGCAGCGGCGCATCGCCGACATAGCTTACCGGCAGCGTCTTGCCCTCTTCGGTGAGCACGAAATCGATGCGGCCGGGCATGCGCTTGATCGAGCCGTCCGCGACATCGCCGCTAACGCGCATGCGCTGCTGCAATGCCGGCCCTTGCAAGCTCTGTAATTCCGTAATCGTGTGGTAGTAAGTCTTGCTTTGGGATGCGCCCACCCAACCTAACCACACCAACGTAACTATGATGATTGCGGCGCCGATAGAAAATTTCGTTCGGGCACTCATAAGAGGTCTCCCGGTAGCCTTACCATTACTTTATAACAGGGCAGTTTATCACACTCAGTAACTCATGGCACAAAGAGTGACGATTGAATGCCCGCGCACTTCGCGACGTCACGGTTGATCTACGGCCCCGCTGCGCGGCGCAGCCTTCGCTAGCAGCGCAGTCAAATCTCGCTGGAAGCGCGCGACCGCAGCGGCATTCTTGAAGTCGGGAATCTCCACCGGCCTATCATCCTTGAGAACGAGCTTTTCTCCCAGACCGGCGTCGCGAAAAAAGGACAAATGCGGCCCTAATTGGCGAGAGAGAGGAATGACGCGCTTCGGCCGGTAGGAAAATTTGATGCGCCGCGCCACCGATGCCGCCAGGTTCTTCATCATTTCGCCGCCGGATTCGTCCGCGATGTCCAATGGGCATTCGGACCACTCCGTGAGAAAACATCCAGCGCGCTGGAATTCTTCCAGCAACGTCTTTTCATCGCGCCCCGGGGCGACATCGATGCCAGCGGCGGAAACCAGCGCGCGGAAGAACGACTGCGATTCAGCGCCGCGCTCTTCTGGCGATTCGGCTGGCCTGTAGAAAAAATCCTCGAAGCGCGCGGGCGGGGCGGGAACGAGGATAAGAGAGTCGATGTGGATCGGACGGAAACGGGTGGCGAGTTCGAGGCGTGCGATGCGCTGTCGCAAGTGCTCGCTCGTTGCCAGCGCGCCACACCCGTCACAGCGAATTTCCCTCTCTGGATTCATCACTGCAAGAAGGATGCCACGCGAATTGCGCGTGATGCAAGCGTTGCCGCTAGAGACCCAGCTTGTTCTTCAGGCAGGCGCTCAGCTCCGGGGCGAGCTCGGTGATATTCATTCCCGGGGACACCATGAACTTGCAGCTTAGGATTGGCCGGGGTGTATCTTCATCGGGGAGCTGGCACATCACGCGGCAATACTGGCATTCCTGATTCCAGCAAAATCGGCCATAAGGAATCGTGTCCGGGCTGATGAACTGGAAACAACGCAAAAGAGAATTTTTTTCCGGTACGAGAAATGTCTTTCCCAAGACCGTGATTTCGATCAACCGCTCGTATGGCCGGAAGACCTCCGCCGACGCCATCGCCCCCGTCCCGCCTTCCATGTGAGTTGCCTCCATTGCCTCACACTAAGCTAGAGAAGAACCGCGAGCAACTGACGCTTACGCAAGAGTGTCCAACTCGCAAACGCTGGCCGTGCACCCGAACAGCGCCGCTAGGCGCGCGCCAGGTTGCGATATTCGATCTCCGACGACGCGGGAAGCAGAACCCACAGCGTGTAAATTCCGAGTGCGGTTCCCAGCGGGAAATGCAGCAGCGAAAGGACTCCCGCGATAATCCCGACGATGCGTCCCCAGATCTGCCGCTCCAGCAAACCCCACGCAGCAACAATCGCCAGCGCCGCCTGAAGAATAAAGATGACCGCAGCAAAAGCGATTCCGCCTTCAATGATTCGGTCCAGGGGAGATCCCTGCGTGAAACCCGGAAGAACGGAGGTCAAGACGGATGGCACGATCATTCGTCCGGCGAACCACAGCCACCCAACGCCCAGCAAGCGCAAAACGGCAGCGATCAGCCAGAGAATCCCCAAGGTGCGCACATGCGAATCGACGCGCCTTTGGGGCGCCGGGGTCACATAACCATAATACGGCGGAGCTCCCGCCAATGGCGCGGCCTGATTGAGCGGCTGCGAAGCCACTGCTCTCCCACAATTGCTGCAGAAACGGGCATCCGCTGCTGCTTCCCTGCCACACTGGTCGCAATACACGGCTCACCTCCCGGGCTTGTATCAAGCCATCCTCAATACAAGGTACGTAACGGCCAACGGAAAAGTTTCGAGGCGGGACTGCAAAGCGATGCCTAAAAAAACTGGCCCATTTTGCGGAATTTTGCGTAGCGCTTCTCAAGCAGATCCTTCGGCTCGAGTTTGCAGACTTCATCAAGCACGCGCGCCAGCGCCACGTCGAGCAACTTCGCCGCGGCATCGTGATCGAGATGAGCGCCGCCTTCGGGCTCCGGCAGAATCTCATCAATTAACTGCAATTCGAGCAAATCCGCCGCGGTGATTTTCAATGCCTCCGCGGCGGCCTCCGCCTTCGAGGCATCGCGCCAAATGATCGACGAGCAGGCCTCCGGTGAAATCACGGAATACACGGCATTTTCCATCATCATCACGCGGTCGCCGACCGCCACGGCCAAAGCGCCCCCCGAGCCGCCTTCCCCGGTAATCGTAACGATGATCGGAACCGGCAACCGGATCATCTCGCGGAGATTCCGCGCAATCGCTTCGGCCTGACCGCGCTCTTCGGCATCCACGCCAGGATAGGCCCCGGGAGTGTCGACAAACACGATGATTGGCCGGTTGAATTTCGCGGCGAGCTGCATGGCGCGCAAGGCCTTGCGGTAGCCTTCAGGCTTGGCTTGCCCGAAATTCCGCGCCACGCGCTGCTTCGTGTCATGCCCTTTCTGGTGCCCAATCAGCATGACAGCGCGGCCATGGTGATCAGCCATGCCACACACAATAGCGGGATCGTCGGCAAACGCCCGATCGCCGTGGATCTCGCTGAAGTTCTCGAAAATCCTAGGAATCAAATCCAGCGCGTAAGGCCGTTGCGGGTGGCGCGCAATCTGGAGCCGCTGCCACGCACTCATGTGCGAATAGAATTCGTTCTTGAGCTCGGCAATTTCGCGACGGAGCCTCTCCAGTTCCTGGCTGGCTTTGTCGTCATCCGGCGCAAGCGGCGTGAGTTGCTCAACGTCGCGCTCGAGATCGTCGAGCTCACGCTTACGGTGCTTGGATTTCAAAATGGACTCCCCGCGGCAACGGCAACCCCCATCGCGCCATTGGCCGCCACCAGCGTAACCGAATCCGCCCCGCAAATCTCGCGCACGCGAGCCAGCAGCTCCGGCGTAGGTTCGATTCCCTTCTCGGCATCAAGGGTCGCCATCGTGCCATCGTCGGACAGGAGGTCGAAGGCAACGCGGCATCTTCCCGGGCATTCGCCGAGCACTTGCTGCAATCGATCCAGCACTCCCGTGTCAACCGCCTGCAAATTCACCCGAACGCGCACCAAGTTCGAGGTTCGTTCTCCATTTGCGTGGCCGATTTTTTCAATCAGGCGCACATCGGAAGCCACGAATCGCGTTCCGGCTTCCTCGACGTTTACACGTCCGCGCACCAGCATCGGCGTCGCCGCCTTGAGCAAGTTTTCATAACGCTGAAACGATTCCGGGAAGATGAGTACCTCGACGCCGCCAGTGCGATCCTGCAAGCTGCAAATCGCCCAGCGCGCTCCCTTCTTCGAGCGCATCGCTCGGGTCTGAACGATGATGCCGGCAATGGTCAGTTCTTCGCCGTTTCGCCGGCCTTCCAGCGCTCCGAGTTCGATGGCGCCCAATTCCCTTAGCTGTCCCGCATACTTATCGAGCGGATGGCCCGAGACATAAAACCCGAGCACGGAGTGCTCGCCGGAAAGCTGCTGGTCCTCGGTCCAATCCTCGGCAGCGGGCAAAGTGTTCTGCGAATCTCCCGCTGGCGTCGGGGCCGACCCGCCAAGGAACAGCCCGTGCTGGCCGACGCTGCGCTGGTGGTCCATTTTTTGGCCGTAATTCATCGCGCTTTCAATGGCCGCCCATAGCCGCGCGCGGGGAGCGTTGAAGCAATCCATTGCTCCGGCCTTCACGAGGCTTTCGAGCACGCGCCGATTCAAGAAGCGCGGCTCAATCGCGGAACAGAATCCGTAGACGTCGGTGAAGTTCCCGCGCTCAGCGCGCACGTCGCAAATGGCCTTGGCTGTGTTTTCGCCGACATTCTTGATCGCGGCCAATCCGAAACGAATATCCTCGCCGATCGGCGTGAAATACAGGCTGCTCTGGTGCACATCCGGCGGCAGAACGCGAATCCCCATCCCACGGCACTCGTTGATGTACTTCACAACCTTCTCGGTGTTCCCGGTTTCCGAAGTCAGCAGCGCGGCCATGAATTCCACCGGAAAGTGAGCCTTCAAATAAGCCGTTTGGTAGGCCAGGAGCGCGTAAGCGCACGAATGCGACTTATTGAATCCGTAACCCGCGAATTCCGCCATGAGATCGAAAATCTTCTCGGCCTTCTTGGCGGGAACTTTCCGCACTGCGCATCCGGCCAGGAACTTTTCCCGTTGCGCCGCCATTTCCTCGCGTTTCTTCTTGCCCATTGCGCGCCGCAGAATATCGGCTTCGCCAAGCGAGAATCCCGCCAGCCGATTGGCAATCTGCATCACCTGTTCCTGGTACAGAATCACGCCATAGGTTTCGGACAGGATTTCCGCGAGCTCCGGCAAATCGTAAGAGACCTTCTTCTTGCCGTGTTTCCGCGCGATGAAATCATCGATCATGCCGCCCTGGATCGGTCCCGGACGATACAGCGCGTTGAGGGCAGTCAGGTCTTCCAAGCGCGCCGGCTGATAGCGCCGCAGAATCTCGCGCATGCCGTGCGATTCAAACTGAAAAATGCCGGTCGTGTCCGCCTTGCCGAAAATCGCGTAGGTCTCTTTGTCGTCCAGCGGCAATTCGGAGAGCGTCAAGTCCAAACCGCGATTCTGCTGAATGAGCCCGACCGTGTCGTTGAGCACGGTGAGCGTCGTCAACCCCAGAAAATCCATCTTCAGCAGCCCGATACGCTCCAGTGCGTTCATGTCGTACTGCGTTGTGATTTCCTCGCGCGTCGAACGGTACAGGGGAACAATATCTGTAAGCGGCCGAGGCGAAATTACCACGCCCGCGGCATGCGTCGACGCATGGCGCGCCAGTCCTTCCAGGCGCAACGCCACCTCTATTAATTCCTTGACGCGCTCGTCGCTATCGCGCTGCACGGCAAGCGGCGAAGAACCCGACAATGCATCTTCCAGCGAAATATTCAGTTTGTTCGGCACGAGCTTCGCAAGACGATCGACTTCCCCGTAGGGCATGTCCAGGGCGCGGCCCACATCCTTGAGCGCAGCTTTCGCCGCCATGGTTCCGAAGGTGATGATCTGCGCGACATTCTCCTGGCCGTATTTCTGCCGCACGTAGTCGATCACTTCGCCGCGACGCCGCATGCAGAAATCAATGTCGATATCCGGCATCGAAATTCGTTCGGGGTTCAAGAAGCGCTCGAACAGCAGGTCATACTGCAAGGGATCGACGTCTGTGATGCGCAGCGCGTAGCTGACCAGGCTGCCTGCGGCCGAGCCCCGGCCTGGCCCGACGGGAACACCCTGCGCACGCGCGTAACGGATGAAATCCCAGACAATCAGGAAGTAGCCTGAAAACTGCATCTTCTTGATCATCTCGATTTCATTGAATAATCGCTGTTCGTATACGGGCAGCGGATACCGCAGGCGGTTTTCTTTTGCCAGCTTCTCGAGCTGCGGCACTCGCTGCGCGAATCCTTCGCGCGCCACGCGCTCAAAATACGAATCCGTTGTCGCGCCTTCCGGTACCTGGAAGACCGGGAATGGATTTTGCACGCGCTCAATCTTGACGTGGCAGCGTTCCGCGATGGCGACGGTTCTCGACAGCGCGTCAGGCAGCTCACGAAAAACCTGCGCCATCTCTTCCGCTGCCTTGAAATAAAACTGGTCGGTCGCAAAGCGCATGCGGCTCGTGTCGCTCATGGTCTTGCCCGTCTGGATGCACAGCAGGACCTCCTGCGCGTGAGCGTCCGATTTCGTCAAGTAATGGCAATCATTCGTTGCCACCAGCGGGATGCCAGACTCTTTCGCGAGCCGCACGACGCCTTGATTGACGCGCTTATCGACATCGAGGCCTTGATCCTGTACTTCGAGGAAAAAATTCTGCTTGCCGAAGATTTCCTGGAGCCGGTAAGCGGACGCGCGGGCCTGTTCGTGCCGCTCTTCGAGAATATGTTCCGTCACTTCTCCGCGCAAGCACGCGGAAAGGGCGATCAGGCCGCGGCTGTGCTTGGCCAGCAGTTCATGATCGATGCGAGGCTTGTAATAAAACCCTTCGAGGAATCCCGTTGAGACCAGTTGGATGAGGTTGCGATAGCCTTCGTCGTTTTCGCAGAGCAGCACCAAATGATTCGAGCGCTCGGCGTTGGCCCCTTTGTTCTTGTGACTGTCCGGCGCCACGTACACTTCGCAGCCGATGATCGGCTTTACGCCGTGCGTAGCCGCTTCATGGAAAAAATTCGCGGCGGCGAAAAGATTTCCGTGATCGGTAACGGCGACGGCCGGCATCTTCCGTCGCGCGGCTTCGGCGGTCAGCTCTCCAATTTCGCAAGCGCCGTCCAGAAGCGAGTAGTCAGTGTGAAGATGTAAGTGAACGAACTCCGCTGGACCCATGCTGATGTTTATTCTAAACCGATGCTCCCGATTTGGCTATGACGGAAGGCGCGCGGCGTTGGATTGCCGAAGCTACGCTGTGCATAACCAGCTTCGCGCCTGAAATTTTCAGCGTCTGGCCCGCTTCTTGGCTTTCCTCGACGGCTTGCCGTGCCTCGCGGCCGGCGCGTGTGCGGCAGTTTTGTGCGCGGCGACCGCTGCAGTCTTCGCGGCGCCCGGGGCTGGCGCTGAACCGGCCGGCGCAGCAGCGTCCGTACTCGCCGCCGCTTGTTTGGCGACATGCTTCTGGCGCGCGGCTTCGAAGTCCTTGCCGCGCTTCTTCTTCTCCTCTTTGGCTGTCTTCTTCGGCTCATCCTTGATGCCCGCATACTGCTTTAGCAGCTTGGTCACATCTTCGGGCGTCCTGCCTTTGCCCCGGAGTTGAGCGTCAAAAAGCTGCTCGATCACTTTGTCGAATTTCGGCCCGCGCGGCACACCTAGATTGCCCAATTCCGTCAGCGGCAAATTCAATCGCAGCGGACGCCACTTCTGCAGGAAATTCCGAATCTTGCTCGCCGCCCTGGGGTTTCTAAATTCCGCGTCCATAAAAACCAGGAGCTCGGCCGGGGTATGCAAAATCAATTCATACGCCTCGCGTTGCGTCTTTGTCTTGTTTCCGCGCAGCATTTGAAGCAACTTCTTTGCTTCGCCGGGAAGATGTTGGACGCTGGCCACGGTGGCCGCAGGAATATCCAAATTCTTCATCACGGAAGCCATCCGAGGCTCCAACTTGCGAAACATGTAATACAGCGTCGCGGTGACGGGACGAACTTTCAATCCCACGGCCGCGAAGCCTTCCTTTGCCCTGGCGAGCCCCACCAACCCGTCGTAGTCGGGACGCCGCCGCTGCAATTTCGGATAGATGATCGCGAGAAAAGTTTTCGCCTCGAATAGTTTCAAAATCGCAGCGGGATTCTCCTCTCGCGCCACGTCCATCGCTTCCTGGCCGATGGCTCTCTGATCGATTGTTTCCTGCAGGCCGCGCTCGATGGCCAGTTCGAACCACTCCTGCGTCCGCTGCTCCATCTTGAATTCCATACGGGCGCAAAAGCGCAACGCACGCATCAGGCGGATCGGCTGGTTCGTGAACGCGTGGATCGAAAGCGCGCGCACTTCGCGGCGCTCCAGATCCGCCAGCCCATTGGTTGGATCAAGCAACAGGCCGCGTGAATTCGGGTTCAAGGAGATGGCCACGGCGTTTATGGAGAAATCCCGCCGCCGCAAATCTTCCATCACAGTCGACCAGCGCATCTCGGGCTTGGCTCCCGGCCGCGCATAGAACTCGTCCCGAGCGGCGGAAATCGATCCGTCGACGTCGCCCGCGAAAATCAGCTCGTAATGGCGCAAGCGCTCATCGTCGACCACGACGCGCGCACCGCCCTTCTCGAGCTCGCGGACCATTCGCGAGGGGTTCCCCTCCACGGTGAAATCCAGGTCCCGCAGCGGCATTCCGCAGAGCAGGTCGCGCACCGCGCCGCCGGTCAAATAGATGTTCGAATCCTGCGCTCTCGCCAATTCCTGAACTCGCAAGAGCAAAGCGCGTTGTTCGGGCGACAGCCGGCTTTCCAATAGATACATGTAGTCAGGCATCGATGATTCTGCCTCCCGCAGATCGTACACAAACTTCGCTGGTGCACTGCTCTGAGCGCGCCCTTGCGCTCAAGCCCTGGGATGGTGCTGTTTATAAACTTCCTTGAGACGGTCCTTCACTACGTGCGTATAGATTTGCGTTGTCGAAATGTCGGCGTGCCCAAGCATCAGCTGAACCGAGCGCAGGTCGGCGCCCCGCTCCAACAGGTGCGTCGCAAAACTATGGCGCAATGTGTGCGGCTTCAGCTTTACGCGCAGCCCGGCACGCCGTCCATATTCCGCGAGTTTCTTCCAGAACGCAATTCGGCCCATCCGCCCTCCAAACCGGTTCAAGAACACATAGGGCGAACTCTTGCTTCCCAAAAGCTTTGGCCGCGAATGATTCAGATACTCTTCGAGCGTGGCCACCGCCGAGCGGCCCATTGGCACCAACCGCTCCTTATTTCCTTTGCCGATGCATCGCAGGCGGCCCGCGTCCAGTTGCATGTCGCTTGCCCGCAGATTCATCAGCTCGGACACGCGCAACCCCGTCGAATACAGCATCTCGATCATCGCGCGGTCCCTCAAACCGCCCGCGTTTTTCGTGTCCGGCTGCGCGAGCAAGCGATTCACTTCTTCCGGCGTCAGGTGCTCCGGCAACCGCATGCGAAACCGCGGCGTTTCCACGTTCGCCGCCGGATCCTCCGCGATGATCCCTTCGAGTTCCGCGAATCGAAAGAAGTTCCGCAGCGAAACCAAGTGCCGGGCCACCGATCGGCTGTCAAGTCCCGCGCGGTACAACGACCGCAGAAAATCCACCACGTCGTCGCGACTCACCTGCTTGACGCTGCTCCCGCGTGTCTCGACAAAAGTCTCGAATTTCTTCAAGTCGCGCCCATAGGCTAAGATCGTATTCTGCGCCAGCCCCTTCTCGATGCGCAGATAATTCAAAAAGCTGCGAATCAGGCTTTCGATCGGGGCCCCTTGGCGTGGTTGGCGTGCGTCGGCTGCTTGCTTCATCAGACCGCCGCCTCTTCTGCACGCCGCAAGACCTTCCGCAACTCACCGAGTTCTTCGCAGCGGAATAGCAACGCCAATCCCAGATACAGCGCGGCGGCTGCAAAGATCACGCCGGCAAGCAATCCAATTCTTGGCAAGAGATGCGCGTAGGAACTGAAATGCGCGTAACGCATGAACGCCGCACAGCCCAACCCCATGGCCACCGAGGCGGCCAGAACGCGTCCGAGCGATGCAAGAACTCGCTTAAACCCGAGCTGCCCAAAGCGCTTCCGGAATATCCACAATAGCGCGAAGAAATTAAAATAGGCGGCAACCGACGTGGCCAGAGCGGGGCTCCCGTTGTAAAACGTGCGGAAAAACATCCACAGAAAGGCCACGTTCAAAATCACATTGATCAACAGCGAGTACGCGGCAACCTCGACGGGCGTTCTGGTGTCCTGCGCCGAATAAAATAGCGGGACCACCATTTTCACCGCGGCAAAGGCCGGCAACCCCAGCGCGTAATAAAGCAGCGCGCGCGCGGCCAGCGAAGTCGATTCGGCAACAAACCGCCCATGCTCGAAGAGCACTTGAATGATGGGCGTGCGCAACAGCACGAGGCCCACCGCCGCCGGAATCGTGATGAATGAAACCAGCCGCAACGAAAACGTAAATATCTTTTTCATCTCTTCATGGTTCCGCGCCGCAGCGTGATGCGACATCATCGGCAAAATAACGGTCGACATCCCGATCGCATAGCTTCCCAGCACCAACTCCATCACGCGCTCAGCAACGTAGAGCGATGTCACGCTACCGCGCGGCATTCGCGCTGCGGTTGCAAAAATTGTGTCCACGAAAAAATTGATCTGGTAGATTCCGATGCCGAAGAATCCCGGCCCCATCAGTTTTCCCACCTGCCGCACGCCCGGATCCCTGAAACTGATTCCGAAATCGAAGTGCATTCCCCGCCGAACCAGCGCGGGCACCTGCACCAGAAATTGCAGTGCGCCGCCCACCAGTATTCCCGCCGCAAGCGCCACCGCAGGATTGCGGTACGCTTCCGGCGCCCACTTCATGACTGGCTTGTATACGACGCCTATCGAGAACACGATGACCGACAGATTGAACAGAATCGGCATCGCCGCCGGCAGAGCGAATACGCGAAACGAATTCAGGATGCCCATGGCCAGCGCCGCCAGAGACACGAAGAAGACATACGGAAAAATGATGCGGTTCAGGTAGATCGCTAGATCCCACTGCCCCGCCGTGTAGCCGAATATCGTGAACGCATGAATCAGTTGGGACGAGAAGAGCATCCCCAGAATCGCCAGCGTTCCCGAGACCAGCGCAACGGTCCAAAAAACGCGGTTGGCAAACTGCCAGATAGCCTTTTCCTCGTGGGCTTTCAGGTAGCGAGCGAAAACTGGGATGAAGGATGCGGATAACGAGCCTTCTCCTACCAAGCGTCTCAAAAGATTAGGGATACGAAACGCCAAGATGAACGAATCAGCCGCCGTGGACGTTCCCAGCAAAAGGGTGATTCGTTGGTCCCTAAGGTACCCGAAAATCCGGCTGATCAGGGTTACTGCGGTTATAACGGAAGCCGACCTCAGAATCTGCCTTTTCTCTGTCAATCGGCAGTCGCTCCGTTCCTAACCCTTTATAAAACAATAGGTTGACAACAGGCGATGGCAACAATAACATAGGCCCGAATCTTTCGCAACACCTTTCCGGCGAGGCCCGGCTCCCGTGAAGAAGCGCGCCGCAGGCACAACTCATAAGAAGGTGGTGGTACTGCTACTGGATCGTTCGCGCCAGCAGGGCTTCCTTAATCCCAGTGGACTGGGCAGCTCCGACGCCGTCGAGATCCTGACTCAGGATGGCGAATATCTCACCCTGGAGCTAGGCAAGATCAAGAGCATCCACTTCGTGCGCGAGTTCGTTGATAATTTCGAGCCCGAACGCAAAGCATTCCTCAGTCGCCCCAAGCTCGATGGCTTGTGGGTTCGTCTCCGATTCCGTGACGATGACGTCCTGGAAGGCATCGTCTCCAACGACTTGCTCGACTTGCTCGAACACGGCGTTCGCCTCACGCCGCCCGACCTCCATGGGAATAGCCTGTGGATTTTCATTCCGCGCAGCGCTCTGACCGAAATGAAGGTTCTCGGTGTGGTGGGGATTGCGCGCCGCCAGCCCACTGCTGCCGCTGCGCCCTCGCAGCCGAAGCTGTTCAACGAGTAGCCATGCATCCCCGGCCTCAATTGCCCGCTCGTTTCCGGGCATCACTTTGATGTACATTTTCGACGCGGCCTTGCGCCTCGGTTTGCGCGGTGTTCTTGTGCGCTTGAGCGTGACCGCTCTAAGACGGAGGAACCAATGAAGCTCGGAGAAATTGCCGCCCGGCTCAAATGCCAGCTCGAAGGCGACGCGCAGATTGAAATCACAGGCGTCGGCGGAATTGAAGACGCCCTTCCCGGCCAGCTGACATTTCTTGCCAATCGGCGCTATCGCTCGGCCGTTGCCACGACGCGGGCCTCCGCGATCATTGTCCCCAAGAGCGAACAAGGCATCTCGCTGCCTGTACTTCGCGCCGACGATGCTTATCTTGCCTTCGCGCACGCAATTGAACTTTTTTACGCTCCTCCGCGCTACGTCCCCGGCATTCATCCAACCTCTGTCGTCTCGAAGTCGGCGCAAATCGGCCCGGACGTGCACATCGGCCCATATTGTTTCGTCGACGATGATGTCGTGATTGGCCGCCGCGCTGTGCTGCACAGCTTCGTCAGCATCTATCGCGGCGCGCGCATCGGCGAAGATTTCTTCGCTCATAGTCACGTCGCCGTGCGCGAAGCCTGCCAAATCGGCAATCGCGTCATCTTGCAAAACGGCAGTGTCATCGGCGGAGATGGTTTTGGGTTTGCGCGCCAAGCGAACGGTTCATGGTACAAAATCCAACAGTCAGGACGAACCATCATCGGCGACGACGTAGAAGTCCAGGTGAACAGCGCCATCGATCGGGCCACCGTCGGCGAAACGCTCATCAAGCGAGGCGCGAAAATCGACAATCTCGTCCAGGTAGGCCATGCCTGCACCGTCGGTGAGGACACGCTTCTTTGCGGCCAGGTTGGATTGGCTGGATCATCCGTGATCGGCGACCGTTGCATCATGGCTGGCCAGTCGGCCGCAGCGGGGCACCTGCACATAGGCGACGGCGCGGTGCTCACCGCCCAGAGCGCCGTTTCGCACGACATTCCGCCGGGCGCCACGTATTCCGGCTCGCCCGCGTTCGAAAACAAGAGCTGGCTTCGCGCGACCGGCGTGTTCCACCGTCTGCCTGAATTGCAACACGAGCTTCGCGCACTTGAGAAGGAAGTCGCGCGCCTCCGCGCCACCCAGGACAAGAAGTAGTCTTATTCTTTTAGTGGTCAATTTGCTGCCGGTTTGAAGATGTTAAATGCGTGAGCGGGCCAACCAAACACGATTGCTGCGATCCACCCCTTTGGAGAACTACGTCGGAAAATGCTATAAGGAAACCTGAATAGCAGCCGCCACTCACTCCGCCGGACGGGCTTTATGGCCGATGCAATAGCGGTCTTGACTCTGGGTTTGCAGTATTCATTGATTGTCTTTGTAATTGACCTGTATTCCCGCGCGGCGCTTCCGCGTGCGACCGTGATAGGCGTTTTTATCGCGTTCGCGGCCATCGCCATCGCAATCTGGCACGAAAAGAAAGTAGCGGAAAATGCGGCGAGATGGGGAGTCCTTGCACTGCTCTCAATCGCGCTCGGACTTTCATTCTTCGCTTGCGATTGGTTGATAGCCTATGTGAACGGGGTGTCGAACCCTCTGCATTTCAGTGGTGGCCCGCTCGGCCTCACTCTTACCTTCCTTGTTTGTCCGTGCTCTACGATGGTTTGCGTGGCTGGCGTTGCGCGAGCGCTCTACATCGCTAGAGTGGAAGGTACCTAAGGGCGATCTTCCAGGCCCGCCGCAACGGCGGCGCGCACGCGCTCCATCAGATCTTCCCGCTCGTCGACGGCGTATTGCTTGCTGTCGATGGGCGCGCCGAAGCGAAGCAAAATCTCACCCGGCACGGTCGACAGTTTCCCTTTGGGCATGCGTTCGCGGCTGCCCAAAATCGACACCGGCACCACGGGCACTCCCGCCTGAATGGCCATGACGAACGTCCCTTTTTTGAATGGCTTCAGGGTACCGTCGCTGCTGCGCGTGCCTTCCGGAAACACAAAGAACGAAATTCCCTCGCGCAGGACGGCGACTGCCTGATCGATGCTGGCAATCGCCGATTCTCTGTCGGCGCGGTCCACGGGGACAATTTTCCCCAGCCGCAGCGCCGTCCGCACAACTGGAACTTTGAATACTTCTTGTTTGGCCAAAAACGAAATGCGCCGAGGAACACCGATGAGCACGGCGGGGGGGTCCAAGTTGCTCACGTGGTTCGCGGCGAACATGCACACGTCCGGCGGAATGTTTTCGACGCCTTCCGTCCGCACACGCACGCCTGCCAGGCGCATCGAAGCGCCGATTCCCCACTTCCCTGCGCGGAACAGCACGTCACTTGAATTCGTGAGGAGCGAATACGCGATGACCGGCAGGCCAACGACGATGATGTACAGCGAAAGGAAGCCCACGGCTAGGAGCGTGCGAATCATTCGCTAGGCGAAGCGAAGCGAGATGCCGGATTGATTGCGCGAAGCGTTTCGCATGATTAATCCGTCGTGCCGCTGAGCAATCCCGCGCGAATTCGTTTTTGCCGGCTCGTCGCGCCGCTCATTTCAGAGATCGAATAGGACTGCATCGTCTGCTTCCCCAGCGGGAGTGAAACCTCGAGCTGGTTGCCGTTTCGCTCCACGCGCACCTTCACCGTCTCGCCCGGCGCATGCTGAAACAGCCAACGCATCGCTGACCGAGGAAAGGGACGCCCGTCGAGCTGCAGCAGAGTGTCGCCCGCGCGCAATCCAGCGTGTTCCGCGCCGCTTCCCGCACTGACGGCGGAGACTTGCACAGTTCCGTCCCTTGCTCGGGTTGTTTCGAAGCCCAGGTCACCAAAGTCGCGTTCCTGCGTCTGCACTTCGAGGCCGGCAATTTTCAAGAAGTCGGCATAGGGAATTTCATCGGTTCCCGCAACGTACTTCGCAAAGAAATCCTTGAAGCTGCGGCCCGTTACCTTTTCGACTTCCTGTTCGACGCCAGCGCTGTCGTCGTAGAAGCGTCCTTGGTGCGCGTAATCCGCGTCCATGCCGCGCAGCACATCGTCGAGCGACTTGTGATTGTCCGTGGCGTCGCGAATCGCAAGATCCAGCATCACGCCCAAAATCTGCCCTTTGTTGTAGTACGAGATGCTCACCTCGGGCCGGTTATAGTAATCATATATATCGAGCCAGGTGTCGAGACTCGATTCTTCCGCGCTTTGCCATTTGTGCGCAGGCCGCGCTTCGAGCTGCGTAAATTGCTGCGCGAGGTCCGTGTAAAACTGCTCGTGATTCCACAATCCCGTCCGCACCATCGTGAACGACGCATAGGTGCTCGTCACGCCTTCCGCGAACCATAACGCTTTGGTCCACATCTCCTTCGTGTAATCCACCGGCTGAAGCGTTTGCGGACGGATTCGCTTCACGTTCCACAAATGAAAAAACTCATGCGCCGCCACATCGGCCACCACGTCGCTCGACGGCACCGCAATCGCCGTGCAATTGGAGTGCTCCATGCCCCCGCCGCCCATTTCGCCGTATGGCCCGAAATGAAAAATAAACATATACTCGCGGAATGGTATGTCGCGCATCATTCCAGTTTCGTAGGCGACGATTTTTCTCACTGTATCGCCCAAATCACTTTGGTTCCAGCCGCCGCCATCCACCACCACGCGCAAATGCGCGCTTCCCGCATCGATTTGAAATTCGCGGAACGTGCCGATTTCCACGGGCGCGTCCACCAGCGCGTCATAGCTCGCCGCCACGAAGCTTTGCTGCGATTGCGCAGCCGGAAGTTCCTGCGCAATATGCCAGTTCGCCGGCAGATCGGCGTATTGCACAATGGATTCCTCCGCGCGCCGCGCCGGTACGTAGAAAAGCACTTCCGCCAGATTCATGTAAGCGTGCCGCGCGTTGAGCTGCGAGGAAAACGGCCCGACGTCATCCCAATAATCCTCGTACTGGATGGTCACGTCGCCGAGGTTCGCTTTTGAATTTTCCTCGGCAGCGGCAATGCGCCAGGTCTGCTTATTGAGCTTGACCACATGCAAAGCAACTGCATTTGCGCCATCAGTCGCAGTCACTTGCGTGACACGGAATGCGAAATCGCGAATGTCGTAGGTCGCGTTCCATGCAGGCATGGCAACCACAAGCTCCTGGCCAACGTTTGGCACGATCATCGTCACGTGAAACATACGCTGCTCGGGGTGCGCAACCGAAATCGCATACCGAATGGTGGCATTCGCTCGGGCCGCGACGAAGCCGGCAGCCAGCAGGATTGCGAATCGAATGAATCCGGAGGTTCTTGAGCCGATCCTCACGATTTGTGTATTGCCAATCCTTTCTCCAGAATTTCCACCAGACGCCCCGAGAGTCCGTCAAAGCTGCCGTTCGACATTACCAGCACCAAATCTCCCGAGGCCAATTGCGGCCCCACAAAATCCGCAATCTCGGCAGCCGATGCAAATGCCCGCGCCGTTTTTCCGTGTTCGCGAATCGCCGCCACAACGCGCTGAGGGTCCAACCTCTCCGCATCGGAAAGCAGATGCGGACGGTTGACTGGCCCGAGCACCACGCAATCCGCCATCACCAGCGCCGCCGCCAGTTCGTTCTCGAAAACCTTGCGCCGCATCGTGTTCGACCGCGGCTCGAACGCCGCCCACAGTCTCCGTCCCGGCCACCGCGCCCGCGCCGCCTCGATCGTCGCGCGAATGGCCGTCGGATGGTGCGCAAAATCTTCCACGATGGTCACGCCGTTCGCGTCGCCCTTGACTTCGAGCCGCCGCCGCACACCCTGAAATTTTGCCAGCGCCATTTCGATCGCTTCGCATTCCACCGAGCGCCCGAACGCCAGCGCCACGCACGCTACCGCGTTCATCACGTTGTGCCTGCCCGCGAGCGGCATGCGAATCCGCGCCACTTCTTCACGATGGTAAACGACGCGAAAGTGGGTCATCCCGTCGCGCCATTCGATATCGCCTGCGTGCCAATCCATTTCCGGCGAAAGTCCGTACGTTTCCACCGGACAAAATGCTTTTTGGGTGCACGCAACCAGATTTGCCGCTTCGCCCCAGACGAGAATCTTCCCGCGCCGCGGCACGAGATTCACCAGTCGCTCAAATTGCAGTTCAATTGCGGCCAGGTCGGGATAAATGTCCGCGTGGTCGAATTCCAATGACGTCAGGATCAGCTCATCCGGATGGTAGTGCAGAAACTTCGGGGCCTTGTCGAAATACGCCGAGTCATATTCATCGCCTTCGATGATGAATTCTTCGCCGCCGCCAAGGCCGTAGCTTCGGTCTCCGAAGTTTGGCACCACGCCGCCAATCAAAAAGTCCGGGCGCCGCCCCGCCACTTGAAAAATCCACGCAAGCATTGATGTCGTTGTCGTCTTGCCGTGCGTCCCCGCGATCACGATTGACGTGTGGCCCGGCAAGAACAATTCTTCGATTGTCTGCGGCATCGACCAGCAAGGAATCCGCTCGTCGAGCACCGCTTCCAATTCCGGATTGCCGCGAGATATGGCGTTTCCCACAACAACAAGATCCGGCGCCGGCCTCAAATTTTCCGCGCGGAACCCTTCGCTCCATCGAATTCCCAGTGACGCGAGCAAAGTCGACGCCGGTGGATACACGCCGTTATCCGAACCGGTCACCGTATGTCCGCGTTCTTTCAGCATTCCTGCGACGGGCGCCATCGCCGCGCCACCGATGCCAAGCATATGTATGTGCTCGAGCGAGCGCTTCAGGAGTGTCGTGCCCCTTTCCCTCGGATATTCTTCTCGACGTGTGGCCCGCCGCAAGCCGCTTCGAGCATTTCGAGCCGCCCGCTCCCCTGCGCCACCAGCCGAGCCTTCACGCCCAGCGGAATTGTCAGCATCGCGCGCGCTGTGTGCCCTACGGGTGCGCCCCAAACCACCGGAATCTTGAGCGGCTTGAGAATGCGTTCAAACACGTCTCGAACCGTCGCGCTGTCCGCTGGCCCCTGGCACTCCGGAAATTCACCGAGCAGCATCCCGCGCACGCCTTTGAATTTCCCGGCCTGCCGCAAGTGTATCAAAGCGCGATCCACCTGGTACGGCTTCATCCCCAGGTCTTCCAACAGAAGCATCGTCCCGGAGGTTTGAATTTCCCACGGCGTCCCGAGCGTCGCCTCCACCAGCGTCAGGCAGCCGCCCATCACCGTGCCTTCGGCGTGGCCAAACGAAAGCGTTTCGCCGCGCAAATCCAGCGTCCAGCCGTGGCTCGTTTGCGTCAACGCTTGTTGGAAAGAGGCCAGATCGTACCCGCCCGCGACATCGGCGCCTTTATCGAAACCTGAAGCCACCATCGGCCCATAAAAGCTCACCCAGCGTTTCTTGCGCCACAGGAAAAGTTGCAACAGCGTGACATCGCTGTATCCCAGGAGCGCCTTTGGCTGCTTCAAACGTCTCGGCTCGATGCTCTCCAACAAATATCCCGCGCCGTATCCGCCCCGCGCGCAGAAAACCGCGCGCGAGGAATTTTCCTCGAACGCGAGCATCAATTTCGCCAGCCGTTCTTCGGCCGATCCGGCAAAATATCCCTGGCGCGCCAGCACACGCGGATCCCAACGCGGCCCATATCCCAGCCGTTCCACTTCCGCGCACCCTTTGCGCAATGCGGCCTCATCCACCGGGCTTGCCGGCGCAACAATGCGCACGAGATCCCCGGGTTCGAGTGCGGGCGGCTTAGTGGCGGCTGGCATTTGCCGCAAACGAGAATAGAAAAATTCCGCATGCGAGTCCAGTCACACGGCGGCGCTCGCGTCCGATCAGTTCACAATGTGCGGTTGGGAGGAATTGCGAAGGCAATCCGATTCGGCGCGGCTAACTGTCGCGCTGAAACTCCACAGGGATCGCTTCGCACCGCGCAGGCAATTCGCTGAGGCGCGTCAGCACGTCGTGCTCTTGGGTATAACTGACATCCGCGTCGAATTCCATCACCGATTCCCCGCCCATGCGCCTCATCTCGGAGTGCTGGATGGGAACCTTCAACTCCTGAAACACCTGGCGGACGCGCCGCGCCACGGGATCACCATGCGCCCCCGTTACCCGGAACGTCGTCAGGCGGACTTTAATTCCCAGATGCCGCTCGCCCCAGCCGAGAGCAATCAGCGCCACCAAAATCAGAGCCGTGGCGAAAATCGACGTCAGGTACATCCCAATTCCGACGCCCATGCCCACCGCTGCCTCTGCCCACACGGTCGCGGCCGTCGTCAGCCCGACCACATTTCCCCGTTCACGCAAAATCACGCCCGCGCCCAAAAATCCAATTCCGGCGATAATTTGCGCCGCGATTCGCGTGTGATCATCTTCTGGATGCACGGCCGCCGTGAAGGAGATGATCATAAAGAAACACGCGCCCATGCAGATGAGCATGCTCGTTCGCAGTCCAGCCGCTTTGTGGCGTAGCTCGCGCTCGAGCCCTACAAGCCCGCCCAGCGTCGCCGCCAACAAAAGCCTGCCGGCGATCGTATATGTCAAATCAGAAGTCATGACCCGCCCCAGCAATTGGCCGGATTCTACTACATTCAGGCAGTGCTCACGCAGCTCTCTTGGTGTGCGCCGCCAGTCGAAATGAATGTGGAAAAGCTTCCGGGGATTACAGCCGAATGTGCGTCATTTTCACCAGCGCGCGCGCCCTGGCTTCCACGTCTCGCCGCTTCAGCGTTCGCAGCCGCTCCACGCCGAGCTTCTCGACCGCGAAGCTTCCCAGCACCGCCCCATATACCATGGCTCTGCGCATTGACTCGTGATTGTTCTTCGCACGACTCGCCAGATAGCCCATGAAGCCGCCGGCAAAGCTGTCGCCCGCTCCCGTGGGATCGTAAACTTTTTCGAGTGGATAAGCCGGAACCGCCGCAATCGTGTCGCGTTGGAACAACATTGCGCCGTATTCTCCGCGCTTGATCACCACGGCGCTTGGCCCCATCGACATAATTCTTCTCGCCGCGCGCAACAAATTGTGCTCCCCCGCCAGTTGGGATGCTTCTTCATCATTAATCAGCAGCGCATCGATCATTCGCAGGGTTTTCGCCAACTCCTCGGAAGCGCCCGCGATCCAGTAATTCATGGTGTCGAGAGCTACAAGTTTCGGCCGGCGTCGCATTTGATTGAGTACCTTGCGTTGGAGCATGGGGTCGATATTCCCCAAAAATACGAATTGCGAATCGCGGTAGGCGACCGGCAATTTCGGCTCGAATGCCGCAAACACATTCAACTCGGTCGCCAGCGTCTGCCGCGTTCGCAAGTCGTCACTGTAGCGGCCCGACCAGAAAAAACTCTTTCCGGGCGCATGTTCCAGCCCCGCGAGATCGATCTTCCGGTCGTGAAACGTGGCCTCGTCCTTCGCGCTGAAATCATCGCCCACCACGCCCACCAGCCGCACGGGCGTCAGCAGGCTTGCCGCCAGGGAAAAATACGTCGCGGCGCCGCCCAGCGTGCGCTCCGCGCTTCCAAAGGGCGTTTGCAACGCATCGAACGCAACCGAACCGACGACGAGTAATGACATTTGAGGTGTTTCTCCCGGTCAGGAAATGTATTTGCCGATAATTGGTGCGAGCCGCCGCTTCGTCGCTTCCGGAATCAGTTTCAAATCCGTCAGCACCGCATGCGCCAGCGCGGACCCGCACTTGCAGGTGCGAGTGCGCGGAAGCGTTCGCACCGTCTCGCGCAGTACTCGCTGCACATTTTCCGCGTTGCGGTTCAGGTTACTGATGATATCTGGCACGGAAACACTATCGTGTTGCGGGTGCCAGCAATCGTAATCCGTGATCATCGCTACCGTCGCGTAACAGATCTCTGCTTCGCGCGCCAGCTTCGCTTCGGTCAGGTTCGTCATGCCAATCACATCGAAATGCAATTGCCGGTAAACATGCGATTCCGCCAGCGTCGAAAACTGCGGCCCTTCCATGCACACATACGTGCCCTTCGTGTGCGTAATTACGCCCGCGCGCCCGGACGCCTCGGACAAAACCTTCCCCATCTCCGCGCACGTCGGCCTGTCGAATCCTACGTGGGCCACAATCCCATCGCCAAAGAAAGTCGCGATGCGCCGGTGCGTGCGATCGAAAAACTGATCGGGTATCAGGAACTCCAGCGGATGCAAATCTTCGCGCAGCGACCCGACCGCGCTCACCGACAATATGCGCTCCACGCCGAGCGTTTTCATCGCATAAATATTCGCGCGATAATTGATCTCACTTGGCATGATTCGGTGCCCGCGCCCGTGCCGCGCCAGAAACGCCACACGGCGGCCTTCCAGCATTCCGATTACAAGCGCGTCCGACGGAGCTCCGAACGGCGTCTTCACGCGCACTTCCCGCGCGCCGCTCAGCCCCTGCATGGCGTAAATCCCGCTGCCTCCGATGATGCCGAGCGTCACTACCTCAAACGTCTCCGGCTTTCTTGCACTCTTCTTTCCCTTTGCCATTCCCCTCACCGTGAATCGCTTTTGGAATCCTCGTCCGCCCTAATCGATGGACACCGGCTCGGCTTCGTAGTTGTCATTCTTTTTTCGCAGGTACGCCGCGCGCACCACAGAGTCATGCGCGAAAAGCGCCAGCCATCCTTTATCGGCGATTTGCGGAAGCCACTTTAATTTCTGCTCAAGCGTCGTCAGTGGATAGAGGTCAAAACCCATGATCCATGCCATCGGCAAATGCGCCGTCGTCGGAACGAGGTCCGCCAAGAATACCGCCGTCTTGCCGCCGCCTTCGAGCTTGACGCATTGCATCGCCGGCGTGTGCCCCGGCGCGGGAAAAACACTCACCCCCGGTGCGATCGTTTGCTCGCCCTCGATCACGCGCAACTGCCGCGCTTCCTCTACGGGAATGTAATTGTCGAGGATATAGCTCGCGCGATCTCGCAGCGTTGGTTTCTTCGCATGCTCGAAGTCGCCCTTCTGTATCACGTACTGCGCGTTTGGAAAAGTCGGCCGCACTTTGCCATCGATGTTTCGCGTGCCCCATCCGCAATGGTCGAAATGCAAATGCGTGTTGATGACAAAATCGACGTCCCCCGGCTTCACGCCGTGTTGCGCCAACTGTTCCGGCAATCGCGGCGAACCATCGAGCGCATAAATATCCCGTTGCTTCGCGTCCCATTTGTCGCCCGCTCCGGTTTCGACCACGATCGTCTTGCCCCCCGCGCGGATCAGCAGGCAGTTCATCGCCAGCAAGATACGATTGCGCTCGTCCGCGTGCGCCTTCTTCTCCCACATCGTCTTCGGTATCACTCCGAACATCGCACCGCCATCCAACCGCAGCGTCCCATCGGTCAACACTAGAAATTCCAATTCGCCCAATCTCAATGTTTCCCCCCTAGTCCAGCCTTATCCAAGATTTCTTTCACTGCCGAATACGGATCGCGCTTTCGCTCCGCGACCTCTGCCGCCAGCTTTTCCAAAACGCTCTCGCTCGCCACGCGTCCGAGAGCACGCCGCACCAATTGTTCCCGCAGCAGATTCAGAAGCCGTTCCTTCCAAAGCGCAATCTCCTTCGCTCGCCGCTCGTTCTTCCCGCTGAAGTGTTCACGAAATTTGGCGATCTCCCCCGCCAACGCCGCGATTCCTTCGTTTTGCGTCGCCACGGTCAGCACAATCGGCGGCTTCCATCCATCGCGTTCTGGTACAAGCTGCAGAATCCCGCGCAGTTGCTGTTCAAAGCGGTCCGCGCCTTCGCGATCCGCTTTGTTCAGCACAAACACGTCGCCGATTTCCATTAGCCCAGCCTTCAGGTTCTGGACGTCGTCGCCCATGCCCGGCACCAGCACCACCAGCGTACAATCCGCCAGCCGCGCGATCTCAACCTCGCCCTGTCCCACACCCACAGTCTCAATGAGCACGATCTGTTTTCCCGCGGCATCGAACAGCAACGCCGCGTCGCTCGTCGCCTGCGACAGTCCTCCGAGCGACCCGCGCGTCGCCATCGACCGAATGAAAACGCCGCTGTCCGATGCGTGCCCTTGCATTCGGATACGGTCGCCCAGAATTGCCCCGCCCGTAAACGGACTCGACGGATCGACCGCGATCACACCAACCGTATTTTGCTTCGATCGGTAGTACGCCGCCATGCGATCGACCAGCGTGCTCTTGCCTGTCCCCGGCGCGCCAGTGATTCCAACGCAATAGGATTTTCCCGTGTGCGGAAACAGCTCGCGCATCAAGCTCTCTGCTTCCTGACTTCGGTTCTCAATCGCGGTCATGGCGCGCGAAATTGCCCGCACGTCACCCGCGCGCACTTGACCTGCCCAATCTTGCACCGTTTGTGACACGGGATGGATGGGAGGCGCCGCAGGCATGTTCGCGACGCCTAGCCTTTTCCAAGGAGCTGCCGGGCAATCACGAGCCGCTGAATCTCGCTCGTGCCCTCGCCGATGGTGCACAGCTTCACGTCGCGATAGTATTTTTCCGCCGGATAATCCTTCACGAAGCCGTAGCCGCCAAAGATTTGCACGGTTTCGTTGGCGACGCGCACCGCAACTTCGGCCGCGAAGAGCTTGGCCATGCTCGACTCGCGCGTGAATCGCACTCCTTCGCCGCCGGCGCTGCGCGATTTGTCCGCCAGGTACGCCGCTTCCCACACGAGCAATCGCGCGGCCTCGATCTCCGTCGCCATATCCGCCAACTTGAATTGAATTGCCTGAAATTCGCTGATGGCTTTCCCGAATTGCTTGCGCTGCTTCGCGTATTTCACTGCCGCTTCATACGCGCCCTGCGCCATCCCCAGCGCCAGCGCGGCAATCGAAATTCTCCCCCCGTCCAGGACTTGCAAGCTGTTGATGAATCCTTCGCCCTCTTTGCCCAGGAGGTTCTCGGCCGGCACGCGGCAGTCGCTGAAAATCACTTCCGAAGTGTCGCTTGCCCGCATCCCCAGCTTGTTTTCCTTTTTCCCCGGACGGAACCCGGCCGCGCCCTTCTCGATGATGAATGCCGAAATCCCATGCTGCTTCTTCGTGGCGTCTGTCACGGCCATACCCACGCACACATCCGCGTAATGCCCGTTCGTCGTGAACGTCTTGGCGCCGTTCAGCACCCAACCGCCGTCTTTCTTTACAGCCATCGTGCGCGTTCCACCGGCATCCGAGCCAGCGCCCGGCTCCGTCAGCGACCAGCACCCGAGCTTCTTACCTTGCGTGAGCTGCTCCAGGTACTTCTTCTTCTGCCCCTCGGTCCCGAATTTGTAAATGTGATTCGAGCACAGTGAATTGTGCGCTGCGACGATCAGCCCCACCGATCCGTCCACGCGCGACAATTCCTCGATGACAATGGAATACTCCAGATACCCCAGCCCCGCGCCGCCGTATTTTTCCGGGAAAATGACACCCAGCAATCCCATCTCGCCCATTTGTGGAATGATTTCCTGCGGGAAATGCGAGACTTCGTCCCACTCCATCACGTGCGGCGCGATTTCGCCCTCGGCAAATTCACGGACGGTTCGCCGCAGGTGCTGCTGCTCATCAGTCAGCGAGAGATCCACATCACCTCACTTGGATTCAACCAGCGCGTTCATCCAAAAAACTCTACCACACAGCAGAGGCGCTCCAAACCGCGCAACTCTACGCGTGTGTTTTCGCTGCCGCCCTGCATACTTCGCCCAGCGCCGCAATCGCTCGATCGATTCCCGCGCGATCCACGTCGTAGTGCGTCACCATGCGCACCAGAAATTTGTCCGTCGCGCCCGACAGCACTTTCTTTTTCCCAAGCTCCGCGCAAACTTCCGCCGCCGTCTTCCCTGTTCCTCGAACGTCGAAAATCACGATGTTCGTTACGACTTTCTTCGGATCGACCACAATTCCCGGTATTTTCGCGATGCCCTCGGCAAGATAGTGCGCATTCTCGTGATCGCGGCTGAGCGTCTTCGGCGATTCCTCGAGCGCGATCAAACCCGCCGCCGCAAGCACTCCCACTTGCCGCATTCCTCCGCCCAGCATTTTGCGGTTAATGTGCGCCTTCTCGATAAACTCCTTCGATCCAACGAGCATCGACCCAACCGGCGCACCCAGCCCCTTCGATAAACAGAACATCACCGAATCGCACTTGCGCGTCAGCTCTTTTACGCTCTTGCCCAGCGCCACTGACGCATTGAAAATCCTCGCACCATCCATGTGCACGTGCAGTTTCGCTTCGTGCGCATGGTCGCAAACATCTTCGACTACTTCCGTCGGGTACAGCGTTCCGCCGGCCATGTTGTGCGTGTTTTCGAGCGCGATGAGCCCCGTCTGCGAATAGTGATGGCTCTTCGGCCGCAACAATGTTTCGATCAGCGGCCAGGTCAGGATTCCGTCCGTCGCAAACGTGGCTCGCGGGAAGCATCCGGCCACCGCGGACATCGACGCCAGCTCATATTGATTCACGTGCGCGCGTTGCTCACAGATGACTTCGAGCCCTGGCTGCGTCCAGGACTTGATCGCCACGAGATTCCCCATCGAGCCGCTCGGCACGAAAATCGCTGCTTCGCGTCCAAAGATTTCCGCCGCGCGCTCTTGCAGCCTGTTCACGGTTGGATCTTCGCCGTAAACGTCGTCTCCCACTTCCGCTTCCGCCATCGCGCGCCGCATTGCCGCCGTCGGCCGCGTCACCGTGTCGCTGCGAAGATCAATCGCGGCATCGGCTCTCCCGTTAGATCCCTTTGAGTCGTACATTTTTCTCCTTCGCTATCCGAGCAACTCGACAAACGCCTCGTTCGAAATCGTCAATTTCGCCGGGCTCAGTCGAATTCTCCCGCCCTCGCGTTCAATCAATCCGTCCTCGATCAGCTTCGTCACGCGCGGCGTCAAATCGGCGCCGTATTGTTTTTCGATGCGTGTCAAATCGATTCCCCCTAGCTCGCGCAGCCCCAAGAACAATTCTTCCTCGAGCGCTTGCTCCTGCGTCACAGTTTCTTCCTGCTCTCGCACAGGACGCTTCTGCTCAATCGCCGCCGCATAGGCCGCCGGATCGTGCGCGTTCGCCCAACGCCGCTCGCAGTCAAAAGAATGCGCGCCAGCGCCAAATCCTATGTAAGGTTCGCGGCGCCAGTACTTCAGATTATGTTTTGACGCGCGCCCGGGCTGCGACCAATTCGAAATCTCGTAATGCGCGAATCCTTCCGCCGCCAGCCTCGCACATGCCGATTCATAGAAATCCGCCATTTCGTCGTCGCTCGGCACCGCGCCCGCGCCGTATCGCACGCCGCCCGCCAGGATTTCCTTGCCGAGCCGGCTTTCCTCATCCACTTCCAGCAAGTAAATCGAAACATGCTCGGGCCGCATCCCAGTCAGATATCCAACCGATGCCTCCCAACTCGCGCGCGTCTGGTGCGGCAGTCCCGCGATCAAATCCATGCTGATGTTTTGAATTCCGGCGCCACGGAGAAATTCATTTGCTTTATAAATGTCCTCCCGCCGGTGCATTCTTCCCGCCGCGCGCAACTCCTCATCGCAGAACGACTGCGCTCCCATGCTGATTCGATTCACGCCTGCCTTGCGCCACGCCTCGGCTTTCTCCCGCGTGATCGTCTCCGGATCCGCCTCGAGCGTCACTTCCTGCCATTCGCAGGGATAGGTCTCGCGTATCGCGTCCAGAATCCTCGCCACGTCGCTGGGCTCGAGCAAACTCGGCGTCCCGCCCCCGAGATATACCGTGTCTACCGTCAGCGATCGCAGCGCCGTCGATTCCCGAATCTCGCGGCACACGGCGTCCGCATACGGCCCGTACAAACTCCGCGCGAAGACACCGGTATGAAAATTGCAATACGTGCACTTCGTCTGGCAGAACGGCACTTGCACGTACGTTCCGAGCGTGCTCAAAGTTTTCATTCTTCTGCATCCGGCACGATCTTCACGCGCACTTCCCTTCGCCGCGGGCCGTCGAACTCGCAGAAGAAAATCCCCTGCCAGCGCCCCAGATCGAGCTTGCCGCCTTCGATGAATATCGTCGCCGTCGTGCCCGTCAGCGCGGCCTTGATATGCGAATCCGAATTCCCCTCGGCGTGACGGTAATTCCCCGCCGTCGGCACCAGCCGGTCGAGCGTCGTTTCGACATCCCGAGCCACATCCGGATCATCGCCCTCATTGATGATCACGCCAGCCGTCGTGTGCGGCACGTAAACGTAGCACATGCCATTCTTGCAGCCCGATGCTGCGACGATTTCCTCCACTTCACTGGTGATCTGCTTCAACTGCGTATGCTGCGACGACTGCACCTCGATTGTGCGCGTCTTTCCTCGCCACTTGCCCCCGTGTTCGGCCGATTCCTTCATTCCATGGCCGGCTCAGGCCAGCGCAGACGCCGACGCCGCGCCGTAAAATCCATACCAGGGCTTGGCCGCACGCAATCCGCGATTCACGTTTTCAATGTTCTTGACGCCCTGGTCCGCCAGCCAATCCTGAAACGCGCTCAGGCCCTGCTTCGCGTACACGGGAATGCCGTCCTTCCACGTCGCGCGCCCGCACAGCACGCCCGAAAAATTCACGCCCGCCTCGCCGGCCAATTGCAGCGTCTCGATGAAAGTCTCGTTGCTCACGCCTGCCGACAGGTAAATGAACGGCTTTTTCGCCGCCGCGGCCGAACGCCGGAAATGTTCTTTCGCTTCGTCCTTTGTATATGCCGGCTCGGCCCGGCACGACCGCGCGCCCGCCACGTACGCCATGTTCACAGGCACCTCCACTTTCAGCACGTCGATCCTGTATTGCGGCTTCGAGAATTCTTCCATGCTTCGCGTCACGATCTCCGGCTTCTTCTTCGCGTATTCGGCTCCTTTTTCGTCCGCGCCTTCCTGGTACCCGACGAACTCCGCGAACAGCGGCATGTCTTCGCCCTCGCACTCCGCGCCGAGCCGCTCCATCCACACGTGCTTGAGCTCATTGACCGGCGCCGGATCGAATGGCGTGTAGTAGAGCAAGATCTTGATGCAATCCGCGCCCGCCTCTTTCAATCGGCGCACCGACCAATTCTCCAGCAGATCCGGCAGCCGCCCCGGCCGCGTGTTGTCGTACCCGCTGTTTTCGTATGCCAGCAGCAGCCCCGCGTTCTTCGAACGCCAATGCGCCGCCGGCAATCCATACTCCGGGTCGAGCAGAATCGCACTCGCATGTGGCGTCAGCACGCGCACCACTGCCTGCTTGAACTCGCTCAGCATCTCCGGTGTCACAGCGTGCGGATCGATTCCCTTTTCCTTGGCGATGGCTTTCCTCAGCGACCCGCGCTGGTCCATCGCTGTCGCCGCGATCACTCCCGCCGAATTGGAAACCTTTTCGAGCCCTTGCAGCTTCCCCGGCGTCATTTTCATATCCTTGCCTCCTCACATCTCCCGCTCATATTTCTTGCGAGTTGTATCGGATTCCAATTCGTCCGCCTCGTCACCTCGGACTTCATCGCAAATCGTTACCCGTGACGGCGAACACTACTCAATTTTAACACGCGGTAGTCATACCAGGATTACTTTGAGATTCGCAGCCTGGCCAGCCTCCGCTTCGGCCCGTCTGCTCACAGCACCATCACTTTGTGCCCCGCGGACGGCTTCTCCATTTCGGCGCTCAGGTGATCCAGCAATTCCGTTCCCTGCCGCGCAATAAACGGCAGCAAACACAAACTCCGTTCCTGCAGTCCGCGATGCGGATAGAGCGCGCTCATAATCTGCCGCTCGTGTCTGTCCAGCACTCCGGTCCGCAAATTTTCCGCGTTCCCCGTTTTTCCTCTTAACTTCGTGAACTGGTACAGCATTTTCCGTTCCGCCGTATCGAGAGCGCCAGCGAGCGTCTTGTCCAGCTTGCCGAGCGGTTTGCGGTAACCCTCCAAGACCCTTCGCAGAAGCTTTTCGTCGCGTGCAAATCGCGCGGCCAGCCCGCGCGGAATGTATTGCGTTGCCATCTTCTGCCGCAAGGATTGCCGCCCGCGCAGAATCTCACGAAAATCCAATCCGTATTTTCGTAAAGTCCGTTCCACCTCCGGCTCGATCAGCGTGAAGCTCGCCCGAGGCAGAATCGCCGGCATCCGCCCCAGCACGCGTTCGTAAATCACCTGCGCTTGCGCCATATACGCAACTTCCGCGGGCCCGCCGATGTACGCCGCGGTCGGCAAAATCGAATCCTGCAATACAGGCCGCAGCAGCACGCTCGCGGTCAGCGCTTCCGGCTGCTTCTCGATTTTCTCCAATAACTGCTCCGCGCTCAGCTTCGCATCCGCCACAACAAAATCACCATTGCGTCGCCGCACCGCCTGCCGTTTGCCGTTCACGTCAAGGAACAATAGCGTTCCCTGCTGCGTCACTTTCACCTGCGCGTGATATCCGCGCTTGTCCAGCAGCTTGCTTCGCGCAATCAATTCTCCGGCCAGCTTCTCCGAATCTTCCGCCGCCTTGCGATAAATCGGTCGCGCCAATTCGTGCAATCGCCTGTCAAGCGGGTCGAGCAAAATCAGTCCACGTCCCTTCAAAAGCCGCGCGAACAATTTCCCGAACGCCGACCCAAACGTTTCACCGCTGCCATACGACGCCGCGAGCGCCTCCGTCATCTCCTTCGCCCCCGGCCCTTCGAGCAGTTCCGCCGCGTGCGCGACCGCCGCGCCGGCCATCGCCCCCAGTGCAATGCGTCCGACGCTGGCCCCCGCGACATCCTCCGGAAGCGGCAACTCGATTCGTGCCACTCCCTCGCGCCCTCCAAAATTCGCTTGATTCACTTCTGCCAGGTCGTGATCCTCGGTTGCCATCCAAAAAATCGGCACCGCATCGACGCCCGCCCTCGTCAATCTCTTCGCCCAGCCAATCGTGTCCAGCGCCTTGTATAGGCTGTACGCGGGCCCGCTGAATAAGCCCACTTGCTGCCCGGTGACAATCGCCACCGCTCCATTCGCCAAGCGGTCCAGGTTTGCGTCCGTTTCCTTTGTCGACCCCAGCGCACGATTCTGCTCTCGCAGCACCTGCACCACGCCCCGGCGAATCCCGGCGTCCAGCCGCACTTCCTTCGCCGCCGCACGGACTCCGGCCTCGTCCGGCGTATGCGCGTAGAATTCCTTCACACGCTCAAAATCATTGAGAAATGCAGCGAATAGTTTCGTCGTTTGCGGAATTTCGTCGAAGCGAAGACAGTGACACTCCATGGAGGATGTGATGATACACGGCGCGTTCGGTCGCAGCAACCGCCGCCCGCAATGGGACATCCCTGCGTGAATTCAATCGATGATTTGTGCGTGATGAATGCCTGAGGAGGGAATTTGGGCAGCCAATGCCGTTCGAAAGACTAGAACGAAATCGCCTTAATTAAGCGCGCCCGCGGGCTTTAGCGTTGCCAGCAGTGTTTCAACTTCCTGTTTCGCCGCTTCCGACAGCGGAAGCAACGGCGCTCGCGGTTGTCCGCCACAGTAGCCTACCCGGTCCAATGCGAATTTCAGCCCTGCAATGCCGAATCTCGTTGTAATGGTCGCTGCCGGGCCGATAGCATGCTTCTTGATCTGCTCCACGCGTTGCGCGTCGCTGCGCCGCGCCGCGTCGTACAATTCAATACATGCCTCGGGAACAACGCACGCAATCGCCAGAATCGCGCCCGTCGCTCCTGCCTCGAGCGTTTCCTCCAGCGTCAGCGCGGACCCGGTCAGCGCGCTGAAACTCTTTGGCGTGGACGCAACGATGTCTTTCATGCGCTGCACGTTCCCCGAACTGTCCTTGATCCCCACAATGTTCCGGTGCGTCGCCAGCTTCGCCACCAGCGGCGCTTCCACGGTGTAGCTCGTGAATACGGGAACCGAGTAAATCAACACAGGAATCGGCGAAGCATCGGCAACGCGCAAAAAGTGCGTCGCTTCGGCTTCAAACGTCATGAACGGCTTGTAGTAACTTGGCGTGCGCACGAGCGCGGCGTGATATCCAAGCTCCGCGGCCCGCTTCGTGTGCCGTATTGTCTCTCCGGTAGATTCAGCACCAGTCCCGGCGATCATAATCTTGTCCGGCGCCGCCGTCTCTCGCGCCGCCGCCCACAACCGCTCGATTTCTTCCCAAGTCAGCAGCACCGACTCGCTCGTCGAACCATTCGTCACGTATCCGGCAAGCCCGGTCTGATTGTAGCGTTTGACGTTTTCCTTCAAGCGTGCAAGATCGATTTCACCATCCTGTGCGAATGGCGTCGTCAGTGGCGGAAATATTCCGTGGAGTTCCATTGCCAGCAGATTCTATCAGAAACAGCTTCTACTATCGAAGATAGTACTTGAGCCTCAACTTCCCGAGGAAACTCGCTGCGCCGCCGGCAAATTCTTACTCTCGTTTGCGTGCAAATCCTGCAGAGCGGCAACGCTCCCCAGGCCTTCCGAAAGCGCGCGTATCCCTCGCGCCGCCGCAATCGCCGCGGAGAGCGTCGTAATGCACGGCAGCATGTAGCGCACCGCCGCGCGGCGAATCGATTTCTCGTCGTAGAAGGATTCGCGCCCCAGCGGCGTGTTGATGATCAAATCCACCTTGCCGGTCTTGATTAAATCCACGATGTTCGGCCGGCCTTCATTCACTTTGTATACTGGCTCGACTTCCATTCCCGCCGCGCTGATGGCCTGATACGTCCCGCGGGTGGCGATCAGCTTCAGCCCCGCCGCGATCAGATCCGTTGCCAGCGTCAGCAAATGCCTCTTGTCATGGTCATTCACGCTGATAAACACGGTCCCGTGGCGCGGCAGCTTCTGCCCGGCCGCCAGTTGCGCTTTCGCGAACGCCAGTCCGAAATTGCGCGAAATCCCCATCACTTCGCCGGTTGACCGCATCTCTGGTCCCAGGATCGTGTCCACGCCGCGGAATTTATTGAACGGAAAGACCGGCGATTTCACCGAGTAATAGTCGCGGCTGCGCAATTCCGCCACTCCGTCATATTCCACGACGGGAAGTTTCATGTCCGCGAGTTTTTTGCCGGTCATCAGCCGTGCCGCCATTTTCGCCAGCGGCACGCCTGTCGCCTTCGATACGTACGGCACCGTCCGCGAGGCTCGCGGATTCACTTCGAGCACGTATACCGTGTCACTATTTCGCGGAATTGCGTATTGCACGTTCATCAGGCCCACGACTCGCAGCGCTTTCGCCAGCTTGGCCGTGTACTCTCGTATTCGCGCCAGGTCCGCCGGCTTCAGCGTCACAGGCGGCAACACGCACGACGAATCGCCGGAGTGAATTCCCGCTTCCTCGATGTGCTCCATGATGCCCGCGATCACCACGTCGGTTCCGTCCGCAAGCGCATCCACGTCCACTTCAACAGCATCCTCGAGAAATTGATCCACCAAAATTGGCCGCGCCGCTCCGCCGCTTGTCATCAGCGACGCCTGCATCGCCGTCTTCTGCACCGTTTCCATGTCGTACGCGATCACCATCGCGCGGCCGCCCAGGACGTAGCTCGGCCGCACCAGCACCGGCAACCCGATCTCTTGCGCCACGTTTACAGCTTCATTCGGAGTCAGCGCCGTCCCATTTCGCGGCTGTGGAATTTTCAACTCATCGAGCAGTTTCCCGAATCGACGCCGATCCTCCGCCAAATCGATCGACTCCGGCGCCGTCCCGATGATCGGCGCGCCATTTCGCTTCAGGTCCAGCGCCAAATTCAGCGGCGTCTGTCCGCCGAACTGCACGATGACGCCCTCCGGCTTCTCCCGCTCGATCACCGAAAGCACGTCCTCCAGCGTCAGCGGCTCGAAATACAATCGGTCCGACGTGTCGTAATCCGTCGACACCGTTTCCGGATTGCAATTCACCATCACCGTTTCGTAGCCGTCTTCCTTCAGCGCGAACGCCGCGTGGCAACAGCAGTAGTCGAATTCGATTCCCTGTCCGATGCGGTTCGGCCCGCTCCCGAGGATTACAATTTTTCGCCGCGTCGTCGTGTCCGCTTCGTCCTCGTCCTCGTAGGTCGAATACATATATGGAGTGAACGACTCGAATTCCGCGGCGCACGTATCGACGCGCTTGAACACTGGCCGCACAGCGTGCTTCGCCCGCGTTGAGCGCACTTCCGCCGCGTTCGTGCTCCAGATTTGCGCCAGCTGCTCGTCGCTCATCCCCGCGCGTTTCGCCTCCATGAGGAGCGCCTTCGAAACGCTGCCCATGCTCACGGACGCGACTTCCTTCTCGATCGCTACAGCCTGCTCCATCTGCCGCAGGAACCACGGATCGATCTTCGTCAGCGCGCCGATTTCGTCCACATTCATGCCCTGCCGCAGCGCGGTGAAGAGCCAATGAATTCGATCCGGTCCCGGAACGTGCAATTTTTCTCGCAGCACCGCGTCCGCCATCTCTTCGGGCGCGCGCCACGGCGCGTGCGGCTCAAGCGAGCGGATCCCTTTGCCCAGCGCCTCGGCGAACGTCCGCCCGATGGCCATCACTTCGCCCACCGACTTCATTTGCACCGAAAGTGTCGGATCGGATCCAGGAAATTTCTCGAATTGCCACTTCGGAATCTTCGCCACCACGTAATCGATGGTCGGCTCGAACGATGACGGCGTTTTCTTGGTGATGTCGTTCGGTATTTCGTCGAGCGTCATTCCCACCGCGAGTTTCGCCGCGATTTTCGCGATCGGAAACCCGGTCGCCTTGCTCGCCAGCGCCGAGCTTCGCGAAACGCGCGGATTCATTTCGATTACGACCATCCGCCCGGTCTCCGGCTCGACCGCGAACTGAATGTTCGACCCGCCCGTCTCTACGCCCACTTCGCGAATCACCGCCGCCGCCGCGTCGCGCATTCGTTGATATTCCTTGTCCGTCAACGTCTGCGCCGGCGCCACCGTGATCGAATCGCCCGTGTGAATTCCCATGGGATCGAAATTCTCGATCGAGCAAATCACCACGAAGTTGTCGCGATGATCGCGCATCACTTCCAGCTCGAACTCCTTCCATCCCAGAACCGATTCTTCGATCAGCGCTTCGTGCACGGGGCTCGCATCCAGCGCTCGCGCAATCGCCTCCGCGAATTCCTCGTGGTTATACGCAATCGATCCGCCCGTGCCGCCCAGCGTGAACGACGGCCGGATCACAACCGGATACCCCATCTCGTCCGCGATTTTCACTGCGTCCACAATGTCGCGCACCACGGTCGACGCCGGAACTTCCAGCCCCACGCGCTGGCACGCGTCCTTGAATTGCAGCCGGTCCTCCGCAACTTGAATCGCCCGCAGCGACGCGCCAATTAATTTCACACCGTATTTTTCGAGTATTCCGCTCTCTGCCAGCTCCACCGCCGTGTTCAATCCGGTCTGCCCGCCCACCGTCGGCAGCAGCGCGTCGGGCCGTTCGCGTGCGATGATCGGCTCCAGATATTCCTTCGTCAGCGGCTCGATATATGTGCGGTCCGCAATCTCCGGGTCCGTCATGATCGTCGCCGGATTCGAATTCACCAGCACGACTTCATATCCTTCGTCGCGCAGCGCCTTGCACGCCTGCGTCCCCGAATAGTCGAACTCGCACGCCTGCCCGATGACAATCGGCCCCGAGCCGATAATCATGATTTTCTTGATGTCCGTGCGTTTAGACATTCCCTTTGATTGACCTTTGCTTTTTCCCGGCCCTCGCGCGCCCTACCATTTGTGAGCCAGCCACATTAACCAGTGCCAAAGCGTCGGCACGGTTAAAATGACCGTCAGAGCCACCAGCGCCCACGTTAGCCAAATGAGCCATCGCGTCAGCCTCCGACTCGACTTATCAAATTCCTTGATCGCCTCTCGATTCTTGTCTAACGCGCCCTGAACTGCCACGAGGTCGTCAGCCAACAAAAAGAAAAGTTCAGAAAAGTAGCGATCCCGCTCATTAGGGGTGAGGTGCTGGATAGAGCATCGAATTTTGTCCAACTCACATCGCGTGAGCCTTGCCAAGTCGCCAAGAGGTTTTGCTATATCCTGGAGTGTGCTGAGCGCCCGTTCGCCCGGCATCGTCATTGCCGCCCTTCCATCATTTCAACAAACTGGTCGAACAAATAGCGCGCGTCGTGCGGGCCGGGCGACGCTTCCGGGTGGTACTGCACGCTGAACATGGGCAGCGACCGGTGCCGCATTCCCTCGTTCGTATGGTCGTTCAAATTCACGTGCGTGATTTCCACGTCGCTCGACGGCAGCGAATCCGGGTCCACGCAGAATCCGTGATTCTGCGCCGTGATCTCCACTTTCTCCGTTAGCAAATTCTTCACCGGATGATTCGACCCGTGATGCCCGAACTTCAATTTGAAAGTCTTTCCGCCCAGCGCCAGCCCGCACAATTGATGCCCCAGGCAAATCCCGAAAATCGGCACGCGTCCCATCAGCTTGCGAATATTTTGCACCGCAAACGTGACCGGCTCCGGATCGCCCGGCCCATTCGACAGGAATACCCCATCCGGCTTCATCGCCAGCACATCTTCGGCAAGCGTCGCCGCAGGCACCACCGTTACGTCGCAGCCGTGATCCACCAGCAGCCGCAAAATGTTTTGCTTGATACCGAAGTCATAGGCCACGACTTTGTAACGCTTCGCATTGGCATCTTTCGCGGCCGAACCCGCAACGCCCGCGCCTTGCGCCGCTCCCGCCGCCACAACTCGATAGCTCGCCGCCAGCGGAATCGATCCGCGCTCCCAGCGATACTGCTTCGCGCATGTCACCTGACTCGCCAGCTCGCGTCCCGCCATCGACGGCAGCGCGCGCGCCTCGGCAACCAGCGCTTCCGCATCGCTTCCGTCCGTCGCCACCACTCCCCGCAACGCTCCAGCCTGCCGCAAGTGCCGCACGAGCGCCCGCGTATCGATATCCCAGATCACGGGAATCTTATATCGCTCAAGATACGCATTCGCCGTCTCGCTCGCGCGCCAGTTCGACGCCACCTGCGAAAAATCGCGCACGACCAGCGCCTCGATGTACGGCCGCGCCGATTCCTCGTCGTCGAGGTTCGCGCCAACATTTCCGATGTGGGGATACGTCAGGCAGACAATCTGGCCGGCATAACTGGGGTCTGTGAAAACTTCCTGGTAACCGGTGAGGCTCGTATTGAAAACGACTTCGCCGCCACGGCGGCAACTTGCCCCCGCCGCGCGTCCCTTAAATACTCTTCCGTCTTCGAGCGCGAGCGTCGCGCTTCCCTCGTGCGGCTCCTTCAGTGTGTCCTCCGGCTGCACTCATCTTATACCAGCTTCTCGATTCATTCCGCGTCGCAAATTTAAGGCGCCGAAATCTCTCCGAACTGCTCGAATGGCCAGTACGCGAACACGGCTTTTCCATAGATGTATTTTCGTGCCACGGGCCCGAAAATTCGCGAATCGTTCGAGCTGTCTCGATGGTCGCCCATCACGAAATATTCATTCGACGGAATTGTGACCGGCCCATAGCTCGAATCGTCGAAATATCGCCGCGGAACGTACGGCTCTTTGATTTCTTTTCCTCCGATGTAGAGCTCCCCTTCGCGAATTTCCAGCGTGTCTCCCGGCAATCCAATCACTCGCTTGATGAACGATTTCGACGGGTCCACTGGATACCAGAACACGATCACGTCGTCGCGGTGAATCGGCTCGAACCGATATACGAATTTGTTGATGAATATCCGTTCCTGATCGCTCAGCAGCGGCGCCATGCTCGTTCCTTCGACCTTCACGGGCTGGTATAGGAACACGATAATAATCAGCGCAAGCGCCAGCGCAAATGCCACGTCGCGCGACCATACCCGCAATTCACGGCTTAAAGACGATTGTTGCTGCTGGTTTATCGAGGACCCGAAATTGGGGTTCTTTTCGTCGGCCATTCGGTGCTGCTCTCCTATATATCACGTGCCCGCCGCCTCGCCAACAGCTAATTCGCACTCGGCGAAGTCCCGTCGCGGCCTTCCCTCACTTTTCCAATCAACGTATATGATGCATCTTCTCGCGGCTGCGTTGATGCGTGCCCACTTCAAACGGCTTGCGAATCAGATTCGCTCTCTATGCGGGCGTCCGTGACGCTCCTCCGTCCGCCGCGTTGTCCAGGAACCAAATCACTTCGCCTTCGGGCTGCAGCATCGCCACGGGCAACTTCTGCGTTTCTTCGGGCGCGTTTCTCCGCAGCGTGGCAACAATTCCTCGCTTGTCCGCACCAGCCACCAAGAAATACGTTGCCCGCGCCCGCCGCAACACGGGGAACGTCAAGCTAATTCGCCCTTGCGGCTGCACCGGCGCGCGCACTGCAACCACCCATTTCTTCTGCTCGTTCAGCGCCGGTGACTCCGGAAAGAGCGACGCCGTGTGCCCCTCCACTCCCACGCCGAGAAACAGCACATCGAAAGTCGGCCCGGTCTCCCCCAGGAACGTTCGCAGCACTTGTTCATATTCTCGCGCCACTTCATCCGGCTGGCCCGCGGTCGTCGGGATCGGATGAATATTTTCCGGCGGCACAGGGACATTCTTGAACAACGTCTCGCGCGCCATGTGGTAATTGCTCTTCGGGTCCTCCGCAGGGACAAGCCGCTCGTCTCCCCAGAAAAAATGCGTCTTCGCCCATGACATTTTGTCGCGATACTCGCCCGACCAGATCCGATTGGCGCGCTCCGGCGTGTGGCCGCCCGAAAGCGCAATCAAGCATCTCCCGCGCGCGCTCACGGCATCGTTCGCCGCGCGCACGCATTCCTCAATCGCCCCGCGGCTCAATGAATCAATATCCGGAAAAATCCTCGCGCACTGATTCAGGCCTTTGTCCATGCACGCCCCAGGTCCTTCAGCAAATGATCGGCCTCTGGCGGGCCCCAACTTCCCGCCGCATATGGCACCACCTTCGGTTTATCTTCCAGCAGCGGCGTGTACAGTTTCCACGACGCTTCCACCCAATCGTCGCTCACGAAAAGCGTCGGGTCGCCGCGCAACACATCCAGCAACAGCGTCTCATACGCTTCCGGCAACGGACCAAATTCCTCGGCATAACGGAAATGCAGATCGCTTCTTTGAATCTTCACGTCCTGTCCCGGTGCCTTGATTTCGAAATAGAGATCGAATCCTTCATCCGGCTGGATCGTGATCACCAGCGAGTTCGATTGAATTTCTTTGTTCTCGAACGGCTTGAAAATCCAGACCGGCGGGCGCCGGAAATTCACCACGATCTGGCTCGCGCGCCGCGCCAGCCTCTTCCCCGTGCGCAGAAAAAACGGCACATCGTGCCAGCGCCAGTTCTCGATTTCCAGACGCATCGCCACGAACGTCTCCGTCTGCGAATCTTTTGCCACGCCCGGCTCATCGCGATACGCCGCCGCCGTTTTTCCATCGATCGTTCCCGCCGCGTATTGTCCCAGCACCACATCTTCGATCCGGATCGGCAGCACGGAATGCAGCACCTTCACCTTCTCCCGCCGGATCGCCTCCGCCCCGAATGCTTCCGGCACTTCCATCGCCGTCAGCGTCGCCAGTTGCGTCAAGTGGTTTTGCACCATGTCTCGCAGCGCCCCGGCCGTTTCGTAATATTCCGCGCGGTGCTCCACGCCCAGCGACTCCGCCACCGTGATCTCCACGCTCTCGATGCGGTCGCGGTTCCACTGCGGCTCGAACAGCGCGTTTGCAAAGCGAAAAACCAGCAGATTCTGCACCGTCTCCTTTCCAAGATAGTGATCGATGCGGTATATCTGCTCCTCCTCGAAATTCGCGTGCGCTACTTTGTTCAGTTCCTGCGCCGACTTCAAATCTCGTCCAAACGGCTTCTCGATGACCAGCCGCGTCCAACCCTTGCTCTTGTTCAACCCTGCTTTTCCCAGTCCGGCAATGGCCAGCGGAAAAACTCTCGGCGGCAGCGCCAGATAAACAATTCGATTCCCCGGCAATCCACATTCCCCTTCCACCTTCGCAATGCGCTCAGCCAGTCTCTTGTAGTCCTCGTCCGTCCCTTTTCCTATGGTTTGATAAAACAGCCGCTTATCCGGGGTCGTCGCCGCAATTTGCTCCTGCGGAATTTTCTCGTCCGCGAGGTCCTTCCTGCAATTCTCGCGAAAGCTCGCGTCATCGATGTTTGTCTCGATCCCCACGCCCAAGATTACGCTCTTCGGCCCCAGCGCGTTTCGCGCGCTCAAACTGTTCAGCGACGGCATCAGCTTTCGCCCCACCAAATCGCCCGTCGCTCCCAGAATCACGAATAAATGCGGCTGAATCTCTGCGGCCATTTGTCTCCCCTTCTCCATCTTGGATGCTTCGCGTCAACTCCGGGCGCGTTCAGCGCCGGCTCGCAAATCCGCGCCGCGCTTACTCCTTCGTGAACTCCAGCCCGTATTTCTTCAACTCTTCTTCCATCTGCGACGCATGGCGAAAATGAATCGTGCGCATCCCCAGGTCGCGCGCGCACTCCAGATTCAGTCCGCGGTCGTCGATGAACACGCACTCCTCCGCCACGCGCTGCGTGATGCTCAGCGCCAATCGGTAGATCGCCACATCCGGCTTGCGCACGCCGAGATAGCACGAACTCAGAAAAACATCGAAATATTCCCGCAAATTGAACTGCCGGATCCGGTATTCGTTCAAATCCCGAGATTCGTTGTTCAGCGACCCCACCAGATACTTTCGCGTCGCCGCCAGCCGCCGCAGCACGGCCAGACTCTCGGGGATTGGCTGCGATTGCGCATAGATAAAATCCACGAACTCTTTCTTGGTAAACGCGCGGTCGCGGTAAAACACCACGCGGTTCAAATATTCGTCCAGGCTCGCCTGGCCAATCTCGAACGCGTTCACCATCAACTCGTGCCGGTCTTCAAAATCCTCCCAGTCGAGATGAAACTTCACTGCCGCCTCGCGCCGCGCCGGGCGGTCCCACCCATTCGACAGGAGCACTCCGCCCAAGTCCGAAAAAACAGCTGTCACTGGCACCACTCATCACCTCGCACACAAACGGGATCGCCGCCGCGCTTCATACCGCGTCAAGAATTAGTATCCAGCAAACTCTTCCGCTCGAATGTCGTCCTCATTCACTCCCGCGGCCAGCAGCACGTCGCGCATGGCGTGCAACATTCCCGGCGGCCCGGCCTGATAAAATATCGGCGCGCTCAAATCCCCAATCGTCTCCTGCAACACTTCCTTAGTGAGCACTCCCTTCCTCCCGTGCCACGGCCGCGTCGACTTTTCCATCTCCGTCATCGTGGCAATCAGCTTGAAATTCGGATTTTCCTTCTCCGCGCGCTCCAAGTCTTCCATGAACGCCGTGTCCTCCGGCCGCCGGTTCGAATAAAAGAGCCATATTTTGTGCGGCGATTTCCTTATCGTCGCGTCAAGCACCATGCTCCGAAACGGCGTGATGCCGATCCCGCCCGCGATAAGCACTGCCGGACGCTCGGTGCGCGTATGCAGCTTCAAATCGCCCCAGGGGCCATCCACTTCGAACTCCGTGCCGATCGGAATTGCTTTCAGGCTCCGCTTCATCGCCGTGTCGCGCATTCGCGTCGCAAACATCACGTGCTTCTCAAAGGGCGCGCTTGCAATCGAAAACGCCCGCGCGTTTCCCTCGGCGTCTGTCTCCGGCGGATTGTTCAGCTTCACTTCCATCGCCTGCCCCGGCTTGAAATCGAAGCCCTCCGGTTTTTCGAGCAGAAACGCCATCGTTCCATTCGCAATTTCTTTCCGATGTTTCAGCTTCATCAAAATCGTCGCCACGATGCTCCACCCCCGTCCATGCAATGCGGAATTGCAATCGCCCGCAAACAAGGTAGATGATACCAAAAGGTAGAAAGGTCCAGAGAAAGCAATGTCAAGCGCCGCCAACGCAACGGCCACCGCAATCGCGCCGGCCTTTCAAACGCTCTCCTTCGACCTGCGCCCGGTCCCGCCGTTTCGGCTTGACCTCGCCGTCTGGACGCTGCGGCGCCGCCCCGAAAACATTCTCGACCGCTGGGACGGCAAAACCTATCGCCGCGCGTTGCCGTTGAACAACGAAGTCGTCGAGATCGCCGGCCACCAGAACGGTGGGCCCGCGCATCCTCGCCTGATCGTCAATGTGCTCGCGAAGCATTTCCCTCCCGGCGCCGAGCCTTCGCTTCGCGCTGTCGTCGAACGCACGCTCGGCACGCGCATCGATCTTTCTGATTTCTACGCCTTCGCCTCAAGGCAAAAGCACCTCAAGCTCCTCGTCACCTCGTTTGCCGGTTTCAAGCCGCCGCGTTATCCGACCGTCTTCGAAGCGCTCCTCAACGCGATTTCCTGCCAGCAGGTTTCGCTTCACGTTGGCATCATGCTGCTCAATCGCCTTGTACAAACCTTCGGTCGCCCCGCGTCTGCTGACCCTTCCGTTCACGCTTGCCCCTCGCCCGTTGATATCGCGGGGATCGCGCCCGGCACGCTCCACGCGATGGGGTTCAGCCGGCAAAAGGAGCGCGCCCTTCTCGAACTCAGCCGCGCTGTTGCTGAAAACAAACTTGATATCGAATCGTTCGCCGAACTCGATGACACTGTCGCCCTCGAACACCTCACCGCCATTCGCGGCGTTGGCCGCTGGTCCGCCGAATACACGCTTCTTCGTGGACTTGGCCGATTGAACGTTTTCCCTGGCGACGATGTCGGCGGATGGAACAAACTCCAAAAGCATCTCCGCCTCCGCAAGCGCCCCGACTACGAAAAAACCCGCAAGCTCCTCGCTCCCTGGAAAACCTACGCTGGCCTCATTTATTTCCACTTCCTTCTCGACGGTCTCCGCGACCGCGGCGTCATCTCGTGAAGCCGCTCATCCTCACCATCGGCCACTCCAATCGTTCGCTCAAAGATTTTCTTGCCCTCCTTCGCGCTCACGAAGTTCAGCGTCTCATCGACGTCCGCACGATTCCGCGCTCACGTCACAATCCGCAATTTAATTCCACCGTCCTCGCGACCGCGCTGCGCCGTGCCCATATTGCCTATACACACATGAAGGGCCTCGGTGGTTTGCGCCACGCGCACGCGGATTCCCTGAACACTGGCTGGGTTAATTCCAGCTTCCGTGGCTTTGCCGATTACATGCAGACTCCGGAATTCGCCACCGCGCTCGCAGGCCTCGAAACTCTCAGCAAGACAAAGCGCTCCGCCATCATGTGCGCCGAGGCCGTGCCGTGGCGCTGTCACCGCTCGCTCATCGCCGACGCGCTAACCGTTCGCGGCCACGCCGTCGAGCACATCATGACGGCAACGCGCCGCAATCTTCACATGCTCACGCCTTTCGCGCGCGTGCGAGGCAAGCAAATCAAATATCCGGCCACGAAAGCCACACGCGCCTACGCCGCTGCCAAGAATCGCGCGGCCAAAGCAGAGAAGTCGCGGCACAAACGTCCGTTGGATTCAGTCGGAAGAAAAATCACAAAGAAAAAGAAGACGTAGCAAATTGGCCAGCCCGAGGAATACCCCAGAGCGCGGCCACCGTGAAATCAGCGAATTGCGGTATCTCCATTGGGCCGTGTGTAAAACCCCAGGCTCTCGGGAGTTGGCAATTCCCCCAGCGTCGAAAAGTTCTCTTCGAGGCCATCTATGATCTCTATTTTCTTCTGAATATTTCCTGCGGCATTGTCGTACCGGACGAGAACGTTCTCCAGCCAGTCCTCATTGTTTTCCGCGCCCCAACGCTTGGCGTATTCGCCGCGCAACTCCGTCATTTCCTCGCGCAAATCCTGCAAGTCGCCGTTAATGGAACTGAGCGTCTCCAGATTTCTCATCACGTTGCTCGTTTGCTTCATATCCATAAACGCGGCCCAATATGCCTCGCTCATTTCCTGCGTGTACTCGAATTTCATTCCCAGCGCATCCAGCCGCTTTGCCGCAAAAAGCAAATCATCCAAGGTATCCGCATCCATCCTGGCCTTCGCGCGATTTTCAAGGAGCGACTCCCACGCGCGCTCTGCGCCCACGCGCAATTCATGTGTCACCGGCGCCGCCATCGCCGCATCGTCCGCGCCAATTTGTGAAAAAGGGTCGCTCCAGAAATAACGGACATGCGTCCCATCCATCCTCAATCCGTCGAGAAGTGTATTTGTAGCTGCCAGTTTGTCCAGGATGTCCTCGAACGTGTGATCCTCATTGCGGTAAAACGCCCAATCGTAGCTATCGCGAAATTGCTCGATAGACGACTCGCCTGCCTGCCATCCGCACGCCGCGCCGAACACAAGCCCTGGCCAATCCATTCCGCCGAGTTCCTCACCCCGGTCTTTCCATTCCGTATTCAAGATTCCGATGGCGCCGAACTTTTGTCCGTCGCGCGTCAAATTGGCAATATTTCTGAAGGACTCGTTGAAATCCGGATAGAGCCGCCGCCAGTCGCTGATTCCCGGCGACACAACAATTGGGATGCCCGCCTTTTGAAATGGCTCCAGCCGATTGTCGTAGGATGCCTCCGGCTCGTAGGTCCAAACCACGGCGATCAAATCCTTCGGCAAGGTTGGCAGAAGGTCCGGAAAGTTCTCGGCGATGTCCGCCCAGAACATCGTCTGCTTGTGGTACGGCTTCAGCATCGCGTCCAGTCTAGTGATGTGCGCCAAATAAACTTGCCCCAATCCTTTTTCCGCGATCAGTTGCTTCGTTTGGCCCTCGCCGAGTTCGGACGTCTCATCCGCGCCAATATGAAAAAACGGTCCCGAAAAAAGCTGCGCCATGTCACCGACCATTTTGGTGAGCAAGTCATACGTTCCCGGCTGCGTCGGCGTGAGCACCGAACCGTGCCGAATTTCCGCGAGGTTGCTGTAAACGTCGTAGCGCAGGATATTGTGTACATGCCCGAAAGTTTCGAGTTCCGGCACAATCGTCACGTAATATTTTTTCGCATAGGTGACGAGCTCCGTGATTTCCTGCGGCGTCAGCGCGTCCGGCGGTGCGAACAATTCGTTTCCCTGAACTTTGAACACGTCCTCCATGTACAGGCCGTATAGATTCAACTTGTATCCCGCGAGCACGCGAATCTGATTCTCCATGAAACTCAGCGTTGGAATTGGCCCACGGCTGATGTCGATGCTTACGCCGCGCCATTTCATCGCCGGCCAGTCGCGAATCGCAATCGCCGGACAATTCAAATCTCCATTTTCTTTGTTCGCGCCGGCGGTCGCGGGACGCAACAGTTGCCTCAGTGTTTGTACGCCGTAAAACGTGCCTTGCTCGCTCGCGCCGCCGACCAGAATTCGATGGCTGTTGGCGGAAATCGCGTAGCCCTGCGCGTCGAATCCCGCCGGCATCGCAAGCCCTTGCTTCTCGAGCTCCGAGCGCAATCGCGAATCGTCCGCCGCATTCCCGATGTAAATGAAATCCGAGCCGCCAGGCAAGTCCTTGGCGTCTGAGATCTTCGGTTTCCATCCTGTCCAGCGCGCGATTTCCTCCGCGAGCATTTGCGCACTCTGAGAATTCGCGCCGCCCGCCGAACGCTCCACGATGATCCGCGTGTGCCGCGTGATTGCGAATGCCGCGCCGCCCGTCTGCTTCACTTCGCGCGGCTGCGGAATCAAATCCAGATCCGTTCCTTGCGCCGGTACAGCACACAGCGCGCACGCGAAAATCGCAGCACCACAAATCCACGCGCTTCGATGTTTCATGTCCTCAACCTCATTTTTATCCGGCGCGCCGCGTTCTGCTGCGCCCTTCCGTTCCACACGCCGTGAAGTTGCGTAGTATACTCGCCCCACGCATCTCGCAGCATGAATCTCTTCCATCCGTTGTTTTCTCCGCGTGCCACAACGCAAAATCGTTCCGTCCCGCGATTTCTTTGCTGTATGATTTCCCGGAATTTCCACTCTCTGGAGGCACGCCCATGAAAATTTGTCGCTTTGCAATCCCCGCCGCACTTTTTGGGCTAAGCCTTTCGCCGCTGGCCGCGCAAGCCCCGTCTTCGGCGATGCCCTCGACGGTGCCCTCAATCGAACAGGCGATGGAGATGAAGAGCGCATCGGATCCGCAGATATCGCCGGACGGGCATTTCGTCGCCTATCTCGTCACGCACACGGACTGGGACGAAAACCAATTTGTCCGCCAGATTTGGATCAGCGTTCCCGCGACGGGCGAATCTTACGCACTCACGCAGGGTAAGAAATCGAGCACCGATGCAGCCTGGTCGCCGGACGGTAGATGGCTCGCGTTTCTTTCCGATCGCGTATCCGCGCTGCCGGATGCGAAGGCGGATACCACTCAGATTTACATTATCTCGCCGACGGGCGGCGAGGCGCGGCAGCTAACCAACGTCGAAACCGGCGTCGACGGTTTCCAATGGTCGCCGGATGGGAAGCGCATCGCGTTTACGTCGAGCGATCCGAAAACGGATGCGCAAAAAGCGCGAGAGAAGAAATACGGCGACTACCACATCATCGACGGCGACTACACGATGTCGCATCTGTGGGTGATCGACGCAGCCTGGGCGGCGGATGGCGCGCTGCCGAAACCGCAACGACTGACGTCCGGCCAGGAATTCACCGTGCAGGAATTCCGGTGGTCGCCGGACGGGACGCGAATCGCATTCAGCGCGACGAAGGACCCGGCGCTGGCGGATGGCGGCACGTCGGACATTTATTTCCTGAACGTCGCCGACAAGACGCTCAAGAAACTCGGGACGCCGGGCCCGAATTCGAATCCGGTGTGGTCGCCGGACGGGACGCAGATTGCGTACAATTCATCGAACGGCAATCCCTATTTCTTTTATGCGAATGCGGCGATCGACACGGTTGCGGCGGGCGGCGGCACGCCGAAAATCCTCACGGGGAAATTCGACGAAGACGCGCGGCTCATCGACTGGTCGCGGCAAGGAATTTATTTCGAGGCGGAACAGCGGACCTACAATCATCTTTTCCGGCTCGATCCGCAGAGCGACGCAATCACGCGAGTGACCTCGCCGGACAAAATCGCGGCGTCGGGTTTTTCCTTCACGCACGATTTCGGAACGACTGCGTTCATGCAAGCCGCCGACAACGAGTTCCCGGAAGTTTACGTTTCGCCCGTGGATTCCTTTGCGCCGAAAAAATTGACGGACATCAGCGCGCAATACGCGAAATTCCATTTGGCGACGCGCGAAGTCATCGAATGGAAATCCGGCGATGGCACGCCAGTGGAAGGAATTCTGATCAAGCCCGCGGATTTCGATCCGTCGAAAAAATATCGGCTGATGGTGGAAATTCACGGCGGGCCGACAGGCACGAGCCGCGCGACGCGCTCGCCGGACCGTTACTATCCGATTGAACTTTTCGCCGCGCGAGGAGCCGTGATTCTGGAGCCGAATTATCGCGGCTCGGCGGGCTACGGCGCGAAATTCCGGTCGCTCAACGTGCGCAATCTGGGCCTCGGCGACTACGCCGACGTGATTTCGGGCGTCGATTACGTCATTTCGCAGGGTTACATCGACCCCAAGCGCGTCACGTCCATGGGCTGGAGCGAGGGAGGATACATTTCCGCGTTCATCACCACGTACAGCGACCGATTTTGCGCGGTTTCCGTGGGCGCGGGAATCTCCGACTGGACGACCTACTACGTGAACACGGACATCACGCCCTTCACGCGGCAATATCTGCAGGGCACGCCGTGGGGCGACCCGGAAATTTACAAGAAGACCTCGCCGATTACTTATATTAATCACGCGCACACGCCGACGCTGATTCAGCAAGGGAGCAAGGACGCGCGAGTTCCCGTCCCCGATTCCTGGGAGCTCTATCGCGGGCTGATGGACCGGGGCGTGCCGGTGAAGTTCGTGCTGTATCAGGGCTTCGGGCATCCGATCACCAAGCCCAAGGAGCAGCGCGCCGTCACGCAGGAGAACTGGAACTGGTTCGCGCATTATGTTTGGGGCGACCCGCTGCCTGCTGATTTGAAGTGACACGCTCTTCGTGTCATCCCGAGGGCCCGACGGATCTGCTTTGCTCTTTTCGGAGCGCGGCAACTGAAACAAGGTGCCAAAGTTGGCGATTAGAAAATGGCCGAGGCTTTGTTTTGTGCAACTTACGAGCGATTCTAATTCTGCGGGTTGGCGATTAGAAATCAATGCTGGACTTGCAAGTGGCCGCGCGAGGCCAGTGTCCGAAATCGCAAAGTTTTTCAAAAAACCGAAAGAATCAGCGATTAGAAACGCCTCCCGTTGTTTGTTTTCTATCAGTTGCATCGAGTTCTAATTCTTCATAGATAAGCGATTAGAATCCTCCCAAGCGTATAAAAAGCGAAAAGCCGCGTTTCCGCGGCTTGCGTTTTTCCTATTCATTTCTGTTACTGCACGGCTGGAATTCCAGCCGAAACTACTGTGTACCATAGAGTTAACTGAAAGTCAACAAAAAAGTTGACTTGACTCCTCAGGTTTGTTGGATGGCAGCCCTCACTTTGGCTGTGAATGTGAGGTGCGGTAGAAACGATCCGGCGCGTCTTAAGCGGGATATCTGGATGTGCTTTGCGATTTGGCTATTATGAACGGTGTTGAGATATTGCTTTCGATAGCGTTTCCAAATGATTTCGCGGAGGCTCTTCTTTGGATCTGCGAGTAATTCTGGATTTCCGGGCAGGCGCGGTCGAAGGTGTTCCCGAAATGCTCGGGCAATGGCGTCGGCGTCGTACAATAGCCAAGCTTCGATTTCTCTCTTGGGTATGAGGACGACCGTGTCCTGGGCTCGTGCCGGAGCAATTGCCCTTTGAAGCTCCCTTCGAAGCTCGCCCTCGTCGTTTTGATCAAGGTCATGGACCACGATGATCCGGTGGCAGTCCTGTTGGACAAGATTGCGCGTCCAAGCTCCGCATTTGCGTCGCAATTTCCCGCAGCCGTTGCCCACAAACTTCTTGAATGTTGTCAAGTGCGGTCTCAGGATCGACAGCGTAAGTTCGCGAAGGACCGCGATGTCGCTATCGTCTTCGGCTATGATGCCGATTCTCACGGCTGGTCTCCCAGGCCGCCCTCGCGCCAGTACTCGCCGAGGTTTCCCTCCTTCTCGAGATACTCGCGAAGGGCACGAAGTTCCTTTACGTTCATCGTTCGCGGGATGTGGCTTACGGTTGTTCCGGCCGGTTGGTCAAGCGCGACTCTGTATACGTTTTCGGGTTTGACATGGTCCAAGACGTAGTCGGAGTGCGTCGAGAGAATCATTTGTTTTTGTCGCGAATGCGATTTGATCAGTTCGAGTATGCTTGAGAGCAGCCCGTGATGTACGCAGACCTCTGGTTCTTCGATCAGTAGGGCGGTGCTCTCTTCGGTTATTACATGGAACAGTAGCGCCAGGGTTTTAAATGTTCCCTCTGACAGCTGGTTTGGTGAAAGCGTTTGTCTACCGATCTTGAACTGTGGGACAACAAGTAGGTTGCGCCGCCGTCGGGCCTCGACGTTGCCGCCGACGCGGACTGAGTACTCGGTGGACGAGGTTTGTACTTCCTTAAAGCTTACTTTGTCGATGAGGCGCAGTCCTCTGGGGCCCACGACTTCGATAAACTGCCTGTATCGCTCTGTCTTTTGAGCTGAGTACATGTTGAAAAGAGTCCTCGCGTGCCCGTGGAGCCGAAGAGACCTGCTCCGGGTCTCGTCACGCTCGATCTCGAACGAGGCTGGGCATACGCCGGGGTTTGTGAATTGGGAGGCACCATAGTATCTCATCCCGGTGCAGAATGAAAAAACCTTTAGAAGAGCGGCTCTTGCGACATCTGGTATCTCTATCCTACGTTCCGATCGGGAAGCACGGACGCTTCGGAAGAGATAGTATCGTCGGGCGTAGTAATAGTCGAGGTGGTGATGCCTTGCGTGGACAGCTAGGGCAAGCGGAATCGGAAACGATGTGCGCTTGCCGTCGGGTGTCTTTAGAGTCCATCTTTGGGAGGATCCCACCATAATGTCGTTATTGGAGTTGTCCGGCCTGCATGCGACCGAAGCGTTGAGGTTTACCTGCACTCCAGGAACGCTGAACGTTGCCCTCAGGCGTGGATTGGGGCGGTTCGCTATACGCCTAAACGGGCGAACTTCATCTTCTTGGTTCATTTTGTGTAAGAGCATGATTGCCTGGAGTATGTTGGTCTTGCCGCTGCCGTTTGGACCAATTAATACCGAAAGGTTAGAATCTAGATCGATAACTGTCTTTAGACAAGAGCGGTAGTTTTCTATCGCGATTCTTTTCAGCATGCTTTCCTTCCGAAAGGCTGAGGAGAGTCTACATCACAAGTTATGTCCAGCCAAAAGGGCGATTTGCGCAAGGCTGACGTGTGCGCGAATGTGTCGCTCGCGATGCCGCGCATCGCGCGGGCGACCCAAGGCCCGCCTCGGTGGGCAGGGTCGCCCCTACGAGTGCCACGACACGCGGGATGGACCCGGCGCTTACGTTACGGCACACAGGCCGAGCGCCTGTGGCAGACAAAGCGGCGTCGAGCTCCCGCTCCACGGGAGTCCGCGAGGCGGACCGCCGCACTCCAGAGAGGCAAAGCAGATCCCCGCCTGCGGCGGGCAGGCCTCACCCCGTTCGCAAAAAACGCGACCGGGTTCCTTTCGCGACGGCACTCAGGGCGGGATGAGACCGTAAGGCGAGAGATCCCACCCTGTGCAAACGGCGCAAAGAATGGGGCACCCGGCGAACGCGACTCTGGGAGTCGCCCGCCCAAGCGGGCAGGCGCGGGCGACCCAAGGCCCGCCTCGGCGGGCAGGGTCGCCCCTACAAGAACAAGAAGCAGATCCCTCACCGCTATCCCGCAAAGGCAGCGGGCTGGGTTCGGGATGACAACGAAAAGCAAAGCGGCAGGCAGGCTCGTCGGATGCTAGTCGCATCCTCGCCCGCCGCGGCGGGCAAGCTCGGAATGACAGCGGCCGGGGGAGCGGCGCGGGATGACAGCGTGCGAGGATTGATATAAGGTATCGGCACTCGTTCCGGCAAAGGCGCTGAAATGAAATATTCTCTTGGGCGTTACGTCTATGGCTTGACGACGATTGGTTCCGGCATCTGCGCGCTCGTGTGGCATAACTACGACGCGCTTGCAGGCGTTCCTCACCGCGGGATTCTCATCTACATCCTGGCCGTCATCGAAATCCTGGGAGGCGTAGCCGTTCTTTGGCCGGGAACGGCGCGTGCCGGTGCTGCGGCGCTGGGCGCAATCTACCTCTTCTTCGCGTTGCTGGGCGTACCGTTCATCATTAAGCATCCGCTGGTCTACAATAACTTTGGCAACTTCTTCGAGCAATTCTCATACGTCTCCGGGGCGTTGATTTTGTTTGCGTGTTCCGGCCGAATCGCGGCGGGACGAAGGTCAAGATGGGCGCAGATCGGGTACTACTCGTTCGGTATTTGTTCTATTTCGTTCGCGCTGGAACAGCTTTTCTATCTTTCTTCGACGGCGAGTCTTGTTCCGAAATGGATTCCGCCGGGGCAAATGTTCTGGGCGGTTGCAACGACCGCTGCGTTTGCTCTTGCCAGTATCGCGCTGCTCACGGGGGTGATGGTCTTGCTCGCGTCGCGATTGACCACGGCGATGCTCGTGGGATTCGGGTTGCTGGTGTGGCTGCCGGCGCTCGTTGCCAATCACCATAGTTTTGTGAACTGGTCCGAAGGTCTGGAGACTCAGGCGATCGCCGGGTCGGCATGGATTGTCGCGGACTTTTTCGGGCGCCGCCGCTCAGAAGAGTCTGCAGGCACGAGCCGGGGTTAAGGACATTCGCTCTCTGGGTCATCCGAGTTAACTGCAATAGGAAAAATTCCCCGCTGCTGGGCCGGTGATTGAAATCCGCCGCCCGGCCAATCCTTCCTGCGCGTCTAATTTTGAAGTCGAGCGCAGGAACCGACAGACTGCGGAGTGCGGTCCACATCGCAGGCGGAAATTTATTGCGGCTGGGATTTGCGGAGGAGGACGAAGATGGCGGCGAGGGCGACGCCGAAGCACATGCCGGTGGCGAGGAGTTGAATGACGTCGACGGTATGAAAAGCTTGGAAGCGCGGGCGCTCGGAGAGATTGATGAATCCGATGGCACCGACGACCACGGGAACGAGAATTCTGGAAACGGCAGATTTCGCGCGGCTGGGCATGATTCCCTCCTCGAGAGACGGATGGATTTGAAGTGGCAAGACACTACGCTCGACGCGCAAGAGTGTCAAGCGAGCGATGGCTTGCGGCAAGGCTGATCAAAAGAGCGGCTGGTGGAGGTAGAAGGGGCAGACACGGGAGACGGGACAGTCGTCGCAGAGGGGATTCGCGAGCTTGCAGGTTTGCTGGCCGTGGGTTTTCAGGAGCTGGTAAGCGCGGAGGCGCGCGGGGAAGTTTTCGGGAAGCTGCGCGGCGATGGCTTCCTGCGCGGAACGGTAGGCGCGGCTCCAGTTGGTTTGCGCGAGCGCGGGATCCGCGCCCAAGCCCAGCCGCAACGGAACGTGGATGCAATTCGACGGCAGCGCGGCGACCGGCGCGATTTTCGCGAAGAGCAGGATTTTTTCGGCGGTCGAGTCGCCGACGGTGGAGAATTGTTTCAGCGCGGCCCGGGCTTTCGCGGGCGAGCGGCGAAGCGCGGCGCGAAGGTCGCCGGAAAATTCGTCGAGGATGCGAGCGGCGATCTCTTTCAGGCGGCGCGCGCGCAGCTCGGGTTTCATCCCGCTGCCGCGCATGGCTTCGCGAAGCTTCGCGGCGGGCGCGGCGAGAATTTTCTCGGGCTCGAGGCCGATGGCCGCTTGCAGCGCGAGAAAGCCCTTGTCGCAGAGGTCGTCGGATTGCGGATAGCCGGCGTTGCGATGCAGGAGCATCTCATAAGGATCGGTGAGCTGAGGCGGCTTGGGCTTGCCGTAACAGATTTGGAGGAGGTCGAGAATCTTCGCGAGTTTCGCGAGCGGGCGATGCGAGGCGCGTTCGAGCATGCGGGCTGGGTCACGGAAGGCCGCACGTGACGTTGCGCGATTCTAGCACGGCGGGACGGGCGGCACGCGAGAAACGCCGAGCGGCCAGGCGGCTGACCCGTGATGCATAGGACGCGCCGGGAGAGGGCGAGTTGAAAGTAATGCGAAAAGTTGTCACTCTAGAGATCCCCAGTCAGTTGCCTTCATCGATTACGAGGCGAGCGATACAAAAAACGGAGTTGGGCCGCGTGCCCGGGGAAAGGCAGGAACATGCTGAGGCGGGTCGTGGTGGCATGGGCGATGATTTTGATGGCGATGCCCGCCTCGGCGCAGGGGCGCGCAAAAGGGCTGCATCGCGGCAAGACGATCGAAGTGAGCGGGGGTTACGCGTTCACGCAATTCAACGCGGGACCCGGCTGGCCGAACATGAACGGCGCCTACGGTTCGCTCGCGCTGAACGTGACGTCGTGGCTGCAAATCTATGGTGACGGCATCGCGGAGTTTGGGACAATTCCCGGCGCAACCACGCGAATTTATACGAACGATTTTGGGCCGCGCGTTTTTCTTCACCGGAGATTTCTTCCGGTGACGCCGTTTGCTGAGTTTTTCGTCGGCGGTTCGCGGCTGGATTTGAACGTGACAGGACCGGGGCCAGCGTCGAAATATTCCGAGAACGGATTTTCGTACAAAACGGGCGGCGGATTCGATATTCCGCTGACGCGGCATTGGTCGCTGCGAGCGATCGATGTGGATTATTTTCACACTCCTTTCCTGCAAACCCAGCAGAACAATCTTTACGTCGCGTCGGGCGTGGTGTTCACGTTTGGACGCGGGCGGCATCCGCGCTGAATGCTCACAACCCGACAGATGCCGATGCTGGCGTCCTCGAACCCTGAATTTCCACGTTGCGGAAGAAAATCGTTGCGCGCAGCAAACAAACCGGATATTTGTCTTGAAACGCGCCCGTAGCTCAGCTGGATAGAGCATCTGCCTTCGAAGCAGAGGGTCGGGAGTTCGAATCTCTCCGGGCGCGCCAGTTTTTGAGGCGGTTTATCTTCAAGGAGTTCGGACAATACCCTTTTGTTCGTTTCGAACTGAATCCGCGCTGGTGCATATGAAACCGATCAAGCTTCGCTTGTCCAGTAACCGCTGCCGGTTCAGACGGTCTTCCGCAATCAAGTTTCCGAGTACGCCGCGTCTGCGCAGAACAATTTGAGTGTGCCATCGAGCGCGCTTGCAAAGGCTATTTTGATTCAGCTCTTTTTCCCGAACAGTTGCGACACTCGCCCTGGAGTTCTTTCGCCTTTTCTCTTGCCTCCGAGCGAGCCGAGCCGCTCGCGAGCCTTGTCTTGCATCGGGTTGATTTCCAGAAGCCGCGCATAGACCGCGCTGGCGCGGCTGGCCAGCTGCATCGTTTCCAGCAAATCGGCAAACTGAAGGTAGACCGCTTCTTTCCAGGGATCGAGGTCGATCGCCCGCTGAAAATGCTCGAGCGCCTCGTTGTGGTATTGAGGCAGGCTGCCCAGGCTGCGCGCCAGCATGGCGTGATACAACGCGTTGTCCGGAGCCGCTTCCGTGCATTTGCGCAGCGACACGATCGACCCGGCGAAGTTTCCGGCGCGCAGGCACTCGTTGGCTCGCTTGAGCCATTCTTGCAGCGATTCCTCACTTTTGCTTTTCTGCCGGCGCAGGTCAAAAGCGCCGAAATCGGCCAGCGATTTGTCGTACTCGGCTCGCCTCTGTTCGTTCTCGATGGTCCTGTAAGCTTCCGTGGTAATGGTCATCAGCTCTTTAAGACGTCCCATCAACTCGCCGCCTCCCGAATGCCTGTCCGGATGAAATTTCCGAGCCAGCTCGTAATACCTTCTCTTGACTTCGTCCCTAGAAGATTCAGACGTAACTCTCAGAAGTTGATAATACGTTCCCTTCCCAGTCAGCTCGATCAGCTTCTGGACCTCCTTCTCGAATCGCTCCCGAACCATCTCCTCTGTTTGCGGAACGAGCACGGGACAGGAATTGCTGGGCTGAGACTCAGTTCGAGGCAGGGCGGTTGGAATCTCTTGCATCGCTACTTCCCGGGTCAAATATCGATTCAGCCTCGCTCGGTCCTCTGGCCGCATCTGGGTGAACTGTACGCCCATGCCTCTCCCCGGCATCGATCTACGCACGATCGTACGCGCGCGAACCTCGCCCGTCGGCAAATCAAAAACTAGCTCAAGCATCGATCCGTTGCTCGCGGGGTTCTCCGTTCGCAGAAACAGTCCTCCCAGGCCCATGTTTTCCGCGCGCGCAGTGCTCGTTTGGGCCGCGGATCTCCATCCCACCCACATGCCTTTCGGCGCGCGGATGCGCGGATGCTTTCGACGGTTCACTCGCTCGGCAGCCATGATCGCCGGGTACTTCAGTTTGGGAGTCTGTTTCTAAGGAAGGGGGAAGCGAATCGCGCCTGGAAGCCATTCCCAGGAATGGCCTAAATGCAGCCTGGCCGAAATCTTGATTTGCTCTTGCTAAGAGTGACCCTGATGTCCGTCGGATGCAACGATATTTCTACGCCTCGTTTCCTTTGGCGCGCTCCTCCGAAGCGCGCCAGGAGAGTTTTTGCCCTCTTGACAAAAACCTATCATGGAAGCCGGATTACGGGACAAGTTCCCCAGGGGTTCCGAACAGGCTACAGGCTAAGTCCGGCAGGGAGCTCAAATTGCGACATACCCGCCACGAATCCCCGCAGAAAAGTTCTACGATCGTCCCCCTGGGGCGCGCCAGTTTCCTGCGCAATTTGTTTTCAACGATTCGGGACGGCGGCCTTAATACTTAATGGTGGTTCGCTTCGAACTTCAATTTCATGCTCGGTTCGATACGGACCGAGCAAGCCATGATTTGTGCGTTTAGCGCGTAATCGGGTATCGAGAGCATAGGAGCGGCGGGAAATCGAGTTCGCATCTGTTACCGGTGCGCAGGCCTGTAGCTGAAGAGTTTTTGGCATTCCTGGCGGAGAAAACCGCCGGTGACGGGAATGCGATGATTGCCCTTTTCGAAGACGAGCCGACAGGAGATGAGACAAGCTCGCCACTTGAAGTCTTCCGTGCCGCGCTTGCGTCCATAAGCGGCAATGTCTTCTTGAGAAACGCCGTAGACGACCGCGCCAATTCGAGACCACACGCAGGCGCCGGCGCACATGGCACAAGGCTCGTGCGTGGAGTAGAGGACAAAGTCGGGCAGATACCGGCCATAGCCGCTGGATACATATTTGAGCGTCTCCAACTCGACATGCTTGATGCTTGATCCCGAGGTTTTAACCCGGTTACCGGCGCTGGCGATGACCACTTCGCGGCCGCCCGTAAGGCGCGTGATGACCGCTCCAATCGGATAGTCTCCGCGGTCACCGGCGCGCTTGGCCTCCGCGACAGCCAGCTCCATGAACTTTTTCCGCGGTCTGTAGGAAGCAGGAATCATACACAACGATTATATCTGTTTATTCTTATTGTGACTCTATCTCAGGATAGCCTGACGGGCGCCCCGAGACTGGGGGCGATGACAAAATCTTGCGTGTGTTCGCAAACCCAGGTCAGCACTTATGTTCGGGGCCTCGATGTTCCCGGCGGGGCAGCAGATTCCGCTTCACTGAGCGGAACTCTTCATGCTCGTCTTCTCGTTGCTGAGATCGTAGTAGCCAGTGCGGGTCCGGACAATGTAATTGTGCCCGCGGACTTTCAGATGAATCCGCCGAAAGGAGCCGTCGTGGCGCAGATTCGCGGGAGAATAGCCCAGCCGATATTGCGAACGAAGCTCGCGCTCGATCTGCTCGAACGCCTGCCCAATTTGTTCGATGGATCTCACTCGAATCGTGCGGCCTCCCGTTGCACGAGCGAGCTTGCGAACTTGCGCGTCGCCGTGATATGCCACGCCCATCAAGGAGTAAAACTCCGGATCGCTTACGACAATGGAATAAACGATCACGTTGGCCTTTTCGGCCGCGTCGATTGATTCTTGCAGATTGCTCTTGCTGCCTTGATCCTCCCCGTCGGTCACCAGCACCAACACCTCGCGCCCATGGCGTGCATTCATCAATTCATTGGAGGCCAGATAAACCGCGTCATAGAGATGCGTGCCTCCCGTGGAGGCCGCCACATTCGCCTGCAGGATGCTTTTTCCTGTTTCGTTGATTTCCGCGGAATCAATCGCCTGAGCCAATTCACCGGGCGCGCCGGTAAAATCCTTGAGCAAGCGCACATCGACGTCGAAACTCATCACGAACGCCTGATCGCCACGCTGCAAGACGGAACGCAAAAAGCTTTTCGCCGCGCCCTGCTCCGTCGCCAGCAAATGAGCCTGACTTACGCTGGTATCCAGCGCGATGCCCAAACTCAACGGCACATTCGTCTCTTGCGAAAAGTATTCGATTTTCTGCGCACTCGACTCATCATTCAGTTCGAAATCAGACTTGTTCAGATCTCGAATCAACTGGCCGTGGTGTCCTTCAACGATGGCATATAGATTCACGACTATCGATGTGGATTTAATGAACCCGCCCGCAGATCCACCGGTTGCCTGCTGACGTGGGACGATCGGGAATGCCGAGGCTAGAAAGCAGAATGTCGCGACAAAGGCTCTTGGAAGCCAGTATGCGAGCGAAGTCAAATGCGCACCTTCATGAGCGGCGCTGGCGGGCGCAAACCGATTCACCGAGCTGCTTCGTTTCACATCCTACGCAGGGCTGACCGCGAAGTCGAACGAAACTAAAAAAGCCGGACTTTGGGCGAACGCCCTTTGCAGGGGGTCTTCCCTCATCCGGCCTCGAAGTATTCGATGGCCCTGGGTGCGAACCGCCGGTGGCGGAGCTATTCGCCGGTTGCTTCGAGCGAGACGGTCTCAATCATCTGCGGCTGCTGCGCCATGAAAACCTTCAAGTCCTTCGGCAGAGGAAAATAGAACGTGCCAACGCTGGGCAAGCGCAAGGCGCGGACGGTGACCACTCCATTGTTGCGAATGCAAACTAATTCGGGATTCTTGCTCTGATTTTGAGTGTAGTCAAACAGCTGCGGGAGCATAATGCCCACAGATTGGGTTCCACGGGCGACGTGGATCGTTCCGTTCGAAGTCAGGCGATCGACCGAAAGCGTATACACGCCTGCCGGAAGCGACGTTTTCCCCCATTGAGCATCGAACGGCAACGTAAATTTATCCTGAGCAGCCGGCCCTGCCTGAAGGCCAGGCGCAATCACCACCAACGCAATCACAGCGCTGAGCACGACCCCTGAAACAGCTCTCCACGAAACTTTCATTGAACTTTTCTCCCCTCGTCCAATTTTGTCTGCGGCCGACTGTCCCGGAAGGCTTACTCAGTAATGGACACGCATGTCGGAAGCATGCGCCATTTTGCGGATTGGTCCGGAATGAAACACTAGTACTTCAGTTCCAATCTGGGCCAGGTGTTTCGAAATGATTATCCTGCTGGGTGCGAGGCGTAATTTCTGGAGGTCTTCGAGATACTAGCGGCGCGGATTCTCGAGGCTGGGATTGGGAACGAAACGGTACCCTAAGCCTCGAACGGTAAGCAGAAAACGGGGTTTGGAAGGGTCGCGCTCAATGTACCGGCGCAAACGGACGATGAAGTTATCGATGGCGCGTGTGTCGGTGTCTTCGTGGAGATTCCAAACGTCGCGCAGGATTTTCTTGCGGGAGACGGGACGACCGCTGCCGCGGATCAGGCAGCGAAACAATTCCAATTCCATCAGGGTCAGGGGAATGACGCGGCCACCGACATGCAACTGGAAATTGTGAAAGTCCACGACTTTGTCATCGAAGCGAAAGACGTCCGGAGAATCGGCCGCGGGCTCCGGATGTTCCGCCGAGGCGGAATGCGAGGGGCTGAGCCACTTCTTGCGGCGCAATAGACTGTCGATCCGGGCGATCAAAATCGCCAGGTTAAATGGCTTGGGCAAGTAATCGTCAGCACCGGATTCAAATCCCTTGAGGACATCTTCGGGGCGTCCGCGGGCCGTCAGCATGAGGAGAGGCGTGAAGTTCTGCGCATCACGCAATTCACGCGAAACCGAAAAGCCATCCTTGCCCGGGAGCATAACATCCAGCACAAGGACATCGAAAACTTCGCCGTCCACAAGAACGCGCTTGAGCGCATCCTCGCCCTTGTCACAAATCTGCACGGAATGGCCTTCCGCTTCCAGATTGAAGCGCAGCCCCTGCGCGAGATGGGATTCATCTTCAACGATAAGAATCCGGCTCACGCGTGGTACACCCTGGGGAGACGAATGGTGAAGGTGCTGCCGCGCCCTTCACCGTCACTTTCGGCATAGGCGTCGCCGCCATAGTGGCGCGCGATGGAGCGGACGATGAACAAACCAAGGCCAGTTCCCCGCACCTTGTCCGTAATGGGACTCGACGCGCGATAGAAGCGCCTGAAGATGCGCTTGAGTTCGTTGCGCGAGATGCCGGCGCCCTGATCGTGGACGCGCAGCAAAACGGTGTCGATATTTGGCGAAAGCAGATCGACAACGATGTCTTTCTTGTCGCCGGAGTATTTGATGGCGTTGTCGAGAAGATTGAATACAGCGGTGCGGAGCTCCTCGGGATTCCCCATGACCGTGATTTCCGCCGGAGGAATGACGCCCAAACGCAATGCCTCTGGAGATAAATTTTGGCGCACGCGCGCGAGAGCAAGGACGTCGCGGACAATCGTGGAGAATTGGACCTCCTGCCAGTTCTTTCTCGCGATTCCATGCTTTACTTCTCCGGCTTTGAGGACCTGGTCGACAGTTCCCAGCAACCGATCGGTATCCTCGAGCATGATGCGGTAAAAATCGAGGCGCTTGGCGTCATCCAATTTGCGGCTCTGCAGAGTTTCCAGGTAAAGGCGAATGGAGGCGATGGGCGTTTTTAATTCGTGGGTGACGGCATTGAGAAAGCTGTCCTGCTGCTCATTTCGCCGAATCTCGCGGACAAGGAAGATTGTGTTGACCGTAAGGCCCGCGATAAGCAATCCAAAAAGAATGAAGCCGAGGATGAGAGGGACAACCTGCCGCCAGTGGTCGATGACCCAGGTGACATTGAGAGCGACGGCCAGGGCGACGAGACAAACGCCCAGGGCGATGAAGAACGCGATGGCTTTGGTGCGGCGCGTTATGCGCATGACACCATAGTTTACGCCAGAGTCGAGTCAGCACGACATCAGGAGAAGCCGCAAGAACAGTTTCCGGCAACCGCGGCCTGCCGCGGGCACCATTGGGGCCGGGCGAGCGATTCAGTCGCCGGCGGAAATTGCGAGTGGAGCCGCGGCTTGCGAAGGTTTGCCCGCGATCGCCACGTGGCGGCCTCCCGGTTGTCCGACTTTGTGCCGCTTGATGTCCCAGACGAGGCCGAGGGCGCGCAAAGCGCAAATTCCGTACCAGTTCAAATCGACTTCATACCAGGCAATGCCGTGACGCGCGGCTTGCGGAACCGCGTGGTGATTGTTATGCCATCCTTCGCCGAAGGTAAGTATGGCGACCCAAAAACTGTTCTTGGATGTATCGGCAGTGATGAACCGCCGCGATCCCCACATGTGCGTGGCGGAGTTTACGAGCCAGGTGGAATGCAGGCCGACGACTGTTCGCAAGAAGATTCCCCAGAATACAAATTGCCAGCCGCCAATCGCGAAGAGCACAACGGCGAGCACAGTGATGGGAATCCAGTGCCATTCACTGATCCAAACTTGAAACCGGTCCTTGCGCAGATCGGGAACAAAGGGCAGGAGGTCTTTCGCATTGTTGTGCATGGCGCGTCCGGTCATAATCCAGCCCATGTGCGCCCACAAACCGCCATCGCGAGGCGAATGCGGATCACCTTCTTTGTCCGTGTTCTGATGATGGACACGGTGCGTGGCGACCCAAGGAATGGGTCCGCCTTCCAGGGCCAACGTGCCGCAGATGGTGAGAAAGTACTCCATCCACTTCGGAGTCTTGTAGCCACGATGAGTGAGCAAGCGATGATAGCCGATGCCAATGCCGAGACTGCCGGCAACCCACCAAAGGAAAACAGCCAGCGCAAGCGCTTTCCAACTGAACATAAACAACGCAGCAATGGCGCCGATATGAAAGCCAAGCATGATTAAAGTGGTGGTCCAATTAACGGGTTGAGAAAAAGTTTTGTCGTGTTCAAAGATGTTCATGATTTCGAACGTAACACGAACGCGGAGCGGCTATTGTAATAGTTATGTAATCTCGGCGATGGGATTTCGGCAGGAACACGGGCGCTGAAATTAAGAGAAAACTTATCTGACGCGCGTCTTAATTCTTGAAGATGCGCATTGCGGATGTGATTAGAGTCATAGACCTACAGGAACTCAAGCGGCGGAGAATGAGCGATGAAACCGACGAGAAAAGGCCGGAAATCGTCCGCCGGCGGCGGGTTAGTCGGGTTCCTGGGTGACGATGTGGACGTCGACGGCGGGGGCGGCGCGAAGGAAGCGATTAATCGCGGTCATGTAGAGAAATTTGCGCCAGCCTTCGACGGCGGAGCGTCCGAAGATGACTTGCGTGATGTGCTTGTCGCGAACGAAATTGGCGACAGGCACAGCGATATTGTCGCCTTTGACGCGCACGACCTTTGCGCCGAGGCTTTCGGCGAATTGCAAATTGGCGTCGCGGGTCTTCTCCGTTACGGTATTGGTATCCTGGCCGACATCGACGTAGATGGCGTAAAGTTCCGCGTCGATGCGGCGGGCCATGCGAGCGGCGCGAGCGATCAAGTATTGCGCACGAGGGTGGGAGCTGACGCAGACGGCAATGCGCTCGCGGACGGCCCAATTTTCATCGATTTCCTTTTGCTCCATGTAGGATTCGAGCGTGCGATCCACTTGCTCGGCGACCTGGCGGAGGGCGAGTTCACGAAGCGCGATCAGGTTGCCGCGGCGAAAGAAGTTCTTCAGGGCCTGCTCGACTTTTTCGGTGGTGTAGACATCGCCGCGCATCATGCGGTTCTGGAGGGCCTCGGGAGTCAGGTCGACCATGACGGCTTCATCGGCGGTGCGGACGACCCAATCCGGGACCGTTTCGCGCACTTGAATGCCGGTGATGGTGCGCACGGTGGGAGCGATGCTCTCGAGATGCTGAATATTGAGCGTCGAAAGGACGTCGATGCCGGCAGAAATAATCTCGCGGACGTCCTCGTAGCGCTTGCGATGCTTGCTGCCGGGAATGTTGGTGTGCGCCAGCTCGTCGACGAGCACGATTTGGGGATGGAGCGCCACGATGGCATCGGTGTCCATTTCCTCGAACAGTGTGCCCTTGTACTCGATTTTCTTGCGAGAAACGGAAGGAAGCTGGGCAGCAAGTTCGGCGATGCCCTTGCGGCCGTGAGTCTCGATAATGCCGATGACGACGTTTTCGCCGCGGCCGTGGCGGCGAATGGCTTCGCTGAGCATCGTGAAAGTCTTGCCAACGCCCGGCGCGTAGCCGAGAAAGACCTTCAGATTGCCCCGGAGTTGTTTCTTCGGAGAGACAGCTTCCAGCCATTGTTCGGGCGTCTTTGGCACAGGCACAGCTCCCCTATGGGCTCCGGCGTTCCTAGATTAGAATAAGCCGATGCGCAGGCTCCTTACCAGCCGTGTCCCGGGATTTGTAGTGTCCCTCGCAATAGTGGCGTTCATCACGTTTTTTTACTACAAGATTTTACACGTCAACGCCACGACGGTTGCGCTGACGCTACTGCTGGCGATCCTCGCAGTTTCGGCGGTCTGGGGAATTGCGGTTTCGTTCACGATGTCTGTCGCGGCGGTGTTCGCGCTCAATTTCTACTTTTTGCCGCCGATTGGAACGCTCACGATTGCGGATCCGGAGAACTGGGTGGCGCTGTTTGTTTTCCTGGCGACGGCAATCCTAGGAAGCCAGCTTGCAGCGAGGGCGCGGCAATTGGCGCAAGAGGCGAACCGGCGAACGCGCGAAATCGAGAAACTCTATGACTTCAGCCAGAAATTGCTGAGCGCGGGAAACGCGATCGAATTGCTGAACGCGATACCGCGGCAGATCGTGGACTCGTTTGAAGTGGGAGCGGCGGCGATTCTGCTGGGCGAGAAACAGAAAGTGTACCGCTCAGGCCTGGACATTCCACAACTGGACGCGGAGAAGCTGAAGGCGGTGATCGGGCGTGAAGAGATACAGGTGGATGCCGCGAACAGCTTGTGTTTCGCGCCGATCCGGCTGGGCGTGCGAATCATCGGGAGCCTGGGAATATCGGGAAGGATTTTGTCGCGGCAATCGCTCGAAGCGCTGGGGACGCTGATTGCGATTGCCATTGAGAGAGCGCGGGCCATCGAACAACTGGGAAAGACGGAAGCGGCGCAGGAGGGCGAACGGCTGAAATCGGCGCTCCTGGATTCGATCACGCACGACTTTCGCACGCCGCTGACATCGATCAAGGCCTCGGTGACGAGTTTGCTCGGGGTGACGCCGCTCGATGCGGCGCAGCAGAAGGAATTGCTTACGGTGATCAATGAGGAGGCCAACCGGCTGAATTTCCTGGTGGGAGAAGCGGCGGAAATGGCGCGGCTGGAGGCCGGCGAAGTCGATTTGGATTTGAGGCCGCATGCCATTCGAGAAATCATCTCGGCGGCGCTGGAGCAAAGCAAGAGTTTGCTGGGCGCGCGGACTGTGAACGTGCAAGTCGCGGACAATCTGCCGCCCGTGCGCGCGGACATCAATCGGGCGAAGGACGTGCTGGTGCAATTGGTGATGAACGCCGTTGCGTATTCTGCGGAGGGCGCACCAATCACGATCAGCGCGGAGTCCAATGGAAATTTCGTGCAGACGAGCGTGGCGGACCAGGGACCCGGTATCGAAGAATTGGAGCTGGGGCTGATCTTCGACAAATTCTACCGCGGCAGGGATCATCGCTACACGATTCAGGGCACGGGGATGGGACTTCCGATCGCGAAGGCGATCGTGGAGGCACATGGAGGAACAATCGGCGTGGTGAGCCAATTGGGGCGCGGTTCAGTGTTTACGTTCAGCCTGCCCATCGATCACAACGCGGCGAATCGCACATGAGCGCGGCGACCATTTTGGTGGTGGACGACGAGCCGCAAATCCGTCGCGTGATGCGCACGACTCTGGCAAGCAACGGCTACGTGATTACGGAAGCGCCCAGCGGCGAAGAGGCGCTGGAAAAAATGAAAGACGCGCGGCCGGACCTCGTGCTGCTCGATGTGAACATGCCGGGCATGGGAGGATTCGAAACGTGCCGGGAAATTCGCAGGCATTCGGAAGTTCCGATCATCATGCTGACCGTGAGAAGCGGTGAAAAAGATAAAGTGCTGGCGCTCGATGCGGGCGCGGATGATTACGTCACGAAACCGTTTGGGATCGAAGAGCTGCTGGCGCGGATTCGGGCGGCGTTGCGGCGAACGTCCACGGGAGAGGCATTGGCGCCAGTGGATTCCGGTGAATTGCAGATTGATTTCGAGAGCCGGCGCGTGACGCTGAAAGGGAAAACGGTGCGGCTGACGCCGAAGGAATTTGAACTGCTGAGGCAATTGGCGGCCAACGCTGGAAAGCCATTATCGCACAGGAGATTGTTGCAATCCGTCTGGGGGCCGGATTACGGCGAGGAGACGGAATACCTGCGCGTGTTCATCAACCAGCTGCGAAAGAAAATAGAACCTGACCCGCGTCATCCGCGCTACATACGCACCGAGCCGTGGGTGGGTTATCGGTTTGAGATTTTGACCGCCGGCACGTCGAAAGCGCGGCGCGAGAAAAAGTGACCTTACAATTACAAGATGATTGCGAGCGTTCGCAGGGGTAATCGGCGAACAGTGTCTCGCTGAACTTGTAAGCTCCACGGCAATTCCCTTCCCGCATGTGGCCGAGCGCACGCGGCTATTCCACCGAGCAAGCCGCATTTAGTGAATTGGATGATGAGCGTCAAGATCGAGATTCAGCGCGAGTACGTTGACGCGCGGCTCGCCAAGGAATCCGAGTTGGCGGCCTTCGGTGTGCGTCCTCACGAGCGCGCGAAGTTCGGTTTCGCCCATGCCGCGCTCGCGGGCCACGCGCGGCACCTGGAATTCAGCAGATGCGGGAGAGACGTGCGGATCGAGGCCCGAAGCGGAAGCGGTGACCAAATCGGCAGGAATGAGTGCGTTGGGATTTTGCGAATGGAACTTCGCGACATCGGCGGAGACTCGATCGAGGAGCGCCTTATTCGTCGCCGCATAATTCGAACCGCCGGATTGCGTGGGATCGTAACCTGCGGGGCCAGCGGCGGAGGGGCGAGAAACAAAATAACCGCGCGAAGAAAATGGCTGGCCTAGAAGCCGGGAGCCAACGAGTTTGCCGTTTTCGTGGATCAGTTCGCCATTGGCCTGCCGCGGGAAAAGCGCTTGCGCGAGGCCCGTGACGACGAGCGGATAAATCAATCCGAGAAGAACGGTGGTGACGATGGTCATCCAAATCGCAATCAACAAATTCTTTTTCATGTCCGCCTCATGCCAGGTGAATCCAGCCCATCAGAACGTCGATCAATTTGATACCGATAAACGGAGCAATCACTCCACCGAGGCCATAAATGAGCAGATTCCGACGCAGCAAGGCCGCCGCGCCGATGGGCCGATAGCGAATCCCGCGCAGGGCGAGCGGGATTAAGGCGACGATGATGAGCGCATTGAAAATCACGGCCGAGAGAATGGCCGATTGCGGCGTGCGCAGGCCCATGACGTTGAGCACGTTCAATTGCGGAAATGCCGCCGCAAACATCGCGGGAATAATGGCGAAATACTTCGCGACGTCATTGGCGACGGAAAATGTGGTAAGCGCGCCGCGCGTGATGAGCAATTGCTTGCCGATTTCGACGACTTCGATGAGCTTCGTGGGATTGGAATCGAGGTCAACCATGTTGCCGGCTTCTTTCGCCGCCTGCGTGCCGGCGTTCATGGCCAGACCGACATCAGCCTGCGCGAGAGCGGGGGCATCGTTTGTGCCGTCGCCGGCCATGGCGACAAGTTTTCCCTTGGCTTGCTCGCGGCGAATCAAAGCGAGTTTGTCTTCGGGTCTCGCTTCGGCGAGAAAATCATCGACGCCGGATTCCTGCGCAATGGCCGCGGCAGTGAGCGGATTGTCGCCGGTGATCATCACGGTGCGGATGCCCATGGCACGCAACTGATCGAATCGTTCGCGCGTGCCGCCCTTGATGATGTCCTTCAAGTGAATAACGCCGAGGATTTGACGATTTTCGGCAACGAGGAGCGGCGTCCCGCCGGAACTGGCAATCTTGCGAACCGCTTCCTTCACTTCGGCGCAAACTGCATCCTGCCCGTTCTGGCAAGCATATTTTTCGATGGCGTCCGGGGCGCCCTTACGAATCTGGCGGCCGTCGAGATCGACGCCGGACATGCGCGTATGCGCGGAAAATGGGATGAAAGTGGCGTTATGAGAAGAAAGATCGCGGCCACGCAGACCGTATTGTTCCTTGGCGAGAACAACAATCGAGCGGCCCTCGGGAGTTTCGTCAGCTAGAGAAGCCAGTTGCGCAGCGTCCGCGAGTTCAGCCAAGTTGATACCCGGTGCGGCGACAAAATCCGTGGCGCGACGGTTGCCGAGGGTGATTGTGCCGGTCTTGTCGAGGAGCAGAGTGTCCACATCGCCGGCGGCTTCGACGGCGCGGCCTGACATGGCGAGAACGTTGCGTTGAATCACGCGGTCCATTCCTGCGATGCCGATGGCCGAGAGCAAACCGCCAATCGTTGTGGGAATGAGGCAGACGAGCAAAGCGACGAGGACGAAGAGCGACTGCGGAGAATTTGAATAAGTGGCGATGGGCTGCAACGTGACGCAGACGAGCAGAAAGATGATCGTCAGGCCCGCCAGGAGGATGTTGAGGGCGATTTCGTTGGGCGTTTTCTGGCGCGCGGCGCCCTCGACGAGCTTGATCATGCGGTCGAGGAAAGTTTCGCCGGGATTCGACGTGATGCGGACTTTGATTTCGTCGGAGAGCACACGCGTACCGCCGGTGACAGCGGAGCGATCGCCGCCCGATTCGCGAATGACGGGCGCGGATTCGCCGGTTATCGCCGATTCATCCACGGACGCGACACCTTCGATGACTTCGCCATCGCCGGGAACAAATTCGCCAGCCGCGACCATCACAATATCGTTGGCGCGTAATTTGGAGCCGGATATTTCTTCAATCGTCTCATCGCACGTCAGGCGGCGTGCAATCGACTCGAATCGCGCCTTGCGCAGGGTATCCGCCTGCGCTTTTCCCCGCCCTTCCGCCATAGCCTCGGCGAAGTTCGCAAATAGCACCGTGAACCAAAGCCAGAGCGTGATTTGGATGCTGAAGCCGGTTCCGGGCACGTGTTTCGCAAGGTCATAGAGGAAGGCGATGGTCGTGGCCACCGAGCCCACTTCCACAACAAACATCACAGGATTTTTCATCAGCGTCCGCGGATTCAGCTTGCGAAACGCATCGAGTATGGCGGGCCCGATAATGCTCCAGGTCCATAGGGGTTTCACGCGTACATTGGAAGCGTTGGTCATGGGCGCCTCAAAAAACCTTTCCCGCGTTCAGCAGCAAGTGCTCGAGAACCGGCCCCAGGCTGAGCGCAGGGAAAAAAGTCAATGCGCTAACAATCACGACAACGCCGACCAAGAGCGAAGCAAACAAAGGCGTGGTCACGGGAAACGTGCCCACGGATTCAGGCACGATTTTCTTGCGCGCCAGATTCCCCGCCAGCGCCAGAATCGGGATCACCGGAAGGAAGCGGCCGAGCAAGGTGTTGAAACCCGTGCTGACGTTGTACCAAAGGGAATTCCAGTTGCCTCCGTTGAACGCCGAGCCATTGTTGGCGGCGGTGGAAACGTAGGCATAAAGAATCTGGGACAAGCCGTGCGGGCCGGGATTCGTGATGGCCGCTTTTCCAAACGTGGTCACGACCGAAATCGCCGTGAAGATCAAAATCAAGAAGGAAAAAATGAGCACGGAAAGCATGGCCATTTTGACGTCGTAGGCTTCTATTTTCTTGCCGAGATATTCGGGCGTGCGACCCACCATGAGGCCGGCGATAAAAACAGCAAGGACGACAAAGACGAGCATTCCGTAGAGGCCCGCGCCCACGCCGCCGAAAACGACTTCGCCAAACATCATGTTGATGAGCGGAATCATGCCGCCGAGCGGGGTGAAGGAATCATGCTGAGCATTGATGGCGCCGCAGCTCGCGTCGGTAGTGACCGTGGCAAAAAGTGCCGAATCGGCGATACCGAAGCGGACTTCTTTTCCCTCCATGTTCCCGCCGGACTGCGATGCGCTGGCTGTTTGACTGACACCGTGCAGCAGCGGATTACCGCGCGCTTCGGCACGGTAAGCAAAAGAGACGCAAACAAAAAAGAGAAACGCCATTGCGCCCCAGACGGCCCATCCGTGGCGCTGCGAACCGGTCATTCGCCCGAGTGTGTAGGTCAATCCCGAGCCAATCGCAAAAATCAAAATGATTTGGACAAAATCCGTGAGAGGTGTGGGATTTTCAAACGGATGAGAGCTATTGGCGTTAAAGAAGCCGCCGCCGTTCGTGCCGTACATCTTGATTGCTTCCTGGGAAGCAACCGGACCGCCGGGAATTGTCTGCGTGCTGATGACTTGGGATGTTGTCTTACCATCCGCGCCGGTGACGGTTACGGTTTGCGGGTCAACAAGCTGCGAAGTCACATACGGCTTGAAATTCTGAATTGCGCCCTGCGAGACGAAAAAGAGAGCGACGACCAGGCAAACCGGGAGCAGCACCCAAAGGCACGACCTTATGAAATCGACCCAAAAGTTGCCGATGGTTTCCTTTTCCCGCCGCGCGATGCCACGAACAAACGCGATGGCGATGGCGATGCCCGTCGCTGCGGAAGCGAAGTTGTGAAAGGCGAGGCCGGCCATCTGCGAGAAATAGCTCATGGTGGTTTCGCCGGAATAAGCCTGCCAGTTCGTGTTGGTGGTAAAGGACGCAGCGGTATTAAAGGCCAGATCAGGAGCCAGAACGCCGAACTTCTGCGGGTTTAGTGGCAACCATTGCTGCGTTCGCAAAATCAGGTAAAGCAGAATCATGGAAACGACGCTGAAGAGCAGCATCGCAATCGTATACTCGGTCCAATGCATTTCGTGCGTTTCGTCGACGCCGGTCAGGCGGTAAATCAAGCGTTCGACAGGCCGCGCGACAGGGTCCAGAAATGTCTTCTGCCTGGTGAAGACGCGCGCCATATAAACACCCATGGGTTTGGTGATCGCCAGGATGATGAGCAGAAAAAGACCAATTTGAAACCAGCCGTTGGCGGTCATGGTCAGAACTTCTCCGGCTTCAGCATGGCCGCTACAAGATAAGCCATCATCAAAGCGCTCACTATGATGAGCAGAATATCTCCGAGCATCGCAATGCGCTCCCTATTTCAACCGCTCGCAACCATAAACATATAAAATGCTGACGGCGAAAAAAATCACCGCCCCAACAATGAAAATCGCATCTCTCATCACGAAACACTCCTAGCCGCCGAACGATTCAGCGGCCATCCCGAAGTCGGCGGATTCGGCCAATCAAATTCCCTGCCCCGGCAAGCCAAATTAGAATTTGACCAGCAGGTCCAAGTCAATGAATGACTCATTCTTGCGAAGATCCGGGAACCACACGCTGCTGATTCCGCCACCGCAAGCCGTCTCTGCTGCAGCCAAAGTCATTTGCCCAGACGATGCGCCGCTAATGCAGGCATAGTCTTCCGGAGAGCCGTTGTTTCCGCCCGGAGGCGTAATGCCGCCGCGGCCACTCCAGTATGGGACGTTCGCATGGCGATAATCGTACTCCCAACGGAAGGTAATGTATTGACTGGGCATGTAGTCGAACGTGAAGGACGAATCCCACGCCTTGAATGGATCACCGGGGTTTTCTGTGAAGTATGGCGAATTCGTCGCGGCGGTGATGGCGCTCTCGCCATTGATGGGCGGCAACAGAACCAGGTAACGTCCGGGATTGTCGATCTTGCCGCCGCCGAGGGTCAGTCCGAAAAGGTCTTTGTGGAACCAGAATCGGTTGTACCCCATGAAACCAATGAAGCTCTGCTTCGGGCCGCCTTTCTTGTTTCCGTCACAGCTCACTCCGCCTCCATACTCGCATCCCAAATCACCGGTCAACGAGAAGGCCATCTTGTCCAGGGTATTTTCCGGCTGATCGAAATACTTGATCTCAATGCTGTCGTCGGTGTGGATTCGCTCGCGGCCGGACACGAACAAATCGTCCTGACCCACTCCATAGTTGTTGGAGATAATGTTGATCCAGCCAGTCGGAGTCCATTTAATCTGTCCGCCAACACCCGGCGTGTGATTCGCTGAACCGTATGATTGCCACCCATTTATAAACCATGGCTCGATTTTCAAATGTGCCGTGGGGAAAATTTGCACGCGCACGCCATTGAAGAACCACGGCGTGTTCGAGGAAACATACGAAGGCTGATAGGCCCAGTTGTCAAAATTGTAGTAGCTGAAAAGGCCGATGTAAGACATGAAGATGCCAGCGTCGAGATTAATCCCGTGCATCACGTCCCAGTGATATCCGCCATACGCCTCCGACACGTAACGATAGGCATCGGCGAGGTCCCATTGACCGTGAGCCGGGCTGGCGTCATTACGCGGCGTCGTTACGGAATACATTCCGAACTGGGTCATCAGGCGAGCCCGGACGTTGTCATAGTGGAAGTCGCCACCGACGCCGAGCTGCTCGAGTTGGACTTCCTGTGACCGAAAAAGTTCGCTTGAGCCGCCCATGGAGTGATCGGTCGGATGATCGAAGTCATAGGTATAGGTCGCATCGGCCCGGATCTCGGGCGTGAAGAATTTGGAGTCGAAGGCCGGAGTCTCCGTGCGCGGATTGCCGTTGAGCCAAGTCCAGTCGTGATCCGAAAAAGGAGCGATCTTCGCGGCTTTTTGGGGAGTGGCGGGCACAGGAGATGTGGACTCCTGAGCGGCTGGCGTCACCGACGAGGATTCGTTGCTTGACGCGACTGCCGGTGCGGGATCTGATGTCGGCGCTGAAACGGCTTCGGTCGTCGTAACTTGTGCGGCGCTGGCCTCCGCCGCTGGCGGATCGGCAGCCTGCGCCGAAGGTGGCGTCGCCGAAGCAACGGACGGATCCGATGGTTTCGCCGGAGCTGTCTTGGAAGTCTTCGATTGCGGCGCTTGCGCGTCCTTCTTTTTCAGCTCCGCTTCCAAATCGGCGATGCGCTTTTTCATCGCATCGAGTTCCTGAACGATGGCGGCCCGCTGATCTGCGTCGCTGGCCTGTTGACCCGACGACGCGGTGGCGCTTTGCGCGAAGGACGGCACGCTGCTCACGCCGGCAAGCAGCGCGCAGGTCACAAGCTTCGCCATAGAGTTCCACAGGACCTTATTCATGAAAATCTCCTCTCGCGGATCAATTCCTGTAAGTCCTGTAAGCCAACCGCCTTGCGTTCTGCGGAGGCGTCGACATGCCGGACGACCAACATTTACCTTCCTTGTATCGGCCCGGGGCCAAACGATCTGTGTCCTGTGTCACACTCCGCTGTGACGTTCCAAACGTCTCAGCGGGTCTATCGCCGGCGGCCCGCTTCGCGCCAAAACTGTACAAGCGCATAAAGCAGAAAAACAACACCGGCAGCGACAAAGCCCAGAAAAACCAAAGTCGAAATCGGAACTGTCGCCATTTGCTGCCTTGCCACCAATGTTGCCGACAAATTACCGCCGGCATCCGGCCTCTGAGACACAATACAAATAGCGGGATTAGGAAGTCATAAGCGAGGCATAAAGATTTCGTAAATCCGCGGAAGGGGAGCTATGGAGCATTCACGCGGAAACGGCTGCCGGGAGTGCCGAATTCCAGCGCCTCGGCGCCCGCGGGTGCGGCTCTTGTGCCAGCGTGTGCGTGCAAGACTGGTTGAAGGAAGAACGAAGCGTTGCAGTTGCCAGTTGCGACAGACGCGGCCAGCATCGTAAACTGAGATAGTTGCACGCAATGCGCCCGTAGCTCAGCTGGATAGAGCGTCTGGCTACGAACCAGAAGGTCGGGAGTTCGAATCTCTCCGGGCGCACCACTTTTTTTGAGGTTAGCGTTTTGCGGGGCCTTTTGCTTTTTTTCAATAAGGGTGCGGGTTTGGCGCGCGCCCTCGGGTTCCCGGTGAGGATTCGGTATGCAAATGCCAGCCTCGCCGTGCCAGTAGAATCTGTAGCTGCTCCACGTCCAGTCTCTCGGCCTTTGCGCCAAGCCGCGCTTCACGGGGTTGAAGTGCATGTAATTCAACTTCTCATTCCGCTTCTTTACGCTCCACACGTTGAAGTCGTAAAATCGCCGCTGCCAAAAACGAGCGTAACGCCTGAGTGATGGCTCGCCCCACAATCCCAACTGCCCTGTCGTCCTTTTCCTCCCTCGCAGAGCCCGCGAAACTCGCTGCTTGAGCGCCTTCATCACCGCCGACGGATCACCCACCTGCGGCTCGCTTAGGAGCAAGTGAATGTGGTCGGGCATAACCACAAATCCCCACAGAGCGAAATCGTAGCGCTCGCGCACTTGGCTCAATATTTTCAGAAAACGATCACGGACTTGAGGGCTGCCAAGCAATGGCATTCGCCGATAGCAACTGCAGGTGATGAAGTGCAGGTGGCCGAAACCATAGCGGCGCTCCAGCCGGCGTCTCATGAAGTCAACTTCCGCACTCTTCGCAAAGGACGCGAAGCGTGCGGCACCCGCGAGTTTTGGTCAGCGCCATGGGCGGAAGCCGTGTGTGCTATCATCAGCCCTGCCATGATGTCAATGGAGGAACGTCACGCATCCAGAAAGAGTGCGCCACCCGCCGCAGTACTAGCAGCGGCAGCAGCAGGTTAGAGAAAAAATGACATACGATATTCCGGAGTGCGTGCGCCTTCTCAGAGCTGACGCCATACGGCAACGCGTACAGGCGATTCAGGCATCGATGAAGGAGTCGGCGGACGGATGCTTTTCAGAATCGGAGTTGGAGCATTTAGGGGTAGTGATTCGGCTGGCCGTGGAGTTGCACGAGTATTTTCAACTCTCTTGTACACACTCCTTTTGTTTAGAGTATGTCAGCGAGTCCATTTTTTCCGGGATCGATTCGTACTGTAGTGTAACGCAGGCCTACGATGTGCTAGTGGGAGCAAAAGAGAGCCAGATTGAGTGGAACACCCTTTCCGCACCGGAGTTAAAGGTACGTTTCGGTTCCATCTTCAAAGCGTTTGATGAGGCAGAGACTTTCGAAACCAAATGCCGCCTTCTCCTGGATTTATACAAAGTGCTGATCGTCTTTGCTGGCATCTCCTATCACTGATCTTCGCGCCGGGAGTGCCCGGAGAGCAGTTGCGGCACCGGGCGCGTCATGCCCGGTTTCGTCGTAGTTCCCGGTGGCGTGAGGTTCGAGATTCATGATTAGAGACGCGCGGATCGCGAAGCAAGTCAGTGATCTGATGATCGAGTTCTCGGGGCGATTCGATAGCCATGGTCAGGGACGGGTGCTCGCCCGAGGAGTTCGCCGCCGATCGGAGAGCGGCTGGGCGCATCATGGGCGAGATGCTGCTTGAGGTTCTGAACCCGCTGTACGCTGAGCATCCCTCGCTCAAGCCTGCCGCGATGGACTGAATTTCGGTCCGAGGAGCACGGTTAACGGGCAGCGCCGTAGAGCGCCGGGAAGACGGTGCCTGCGGCACCGGGAGTAGGTAGGACACGTCATGTATGAAAGCGCTGCGTTGTGTCAAGCGCTTGGTTGATTTTCCTTTCAGTTTTTCGCCGTAGTTCAAACATTCCGGGCACACCCGCACGCGGGCACGGCCCGACGATGTTGCCCAGAGTCAGGCGCGAAATCGAGCGTGCGATGTTTTCACTTATCAGAAGTCTTTGGGACTGGCAGCAGCCGCGTGTGAACCTCCGAGAAACATTTCGACTCCATCGTCCATTTGCTCGTGCTTGCGGTTTCGTCGTAAGCCATGTATTCGCCCTGCTGCGGGCATGAGCATATCGGTTTAGGGTTTCGCATTCACCCCGAGGCCTCTTCCCCTGTGATTGCTGGAAAGGGCCAGACGTGTCTCGCGCTTACCCCTTCCTGGACGAAATCATATTGCTGTCTGGTGCCCGGTACGGTTCCTGTTTGCGCAGTATCCAATAGCTGGCTTCGGCCAAATGCCGAGCGACGGCCACGACAGCGCGACAGTCTCGCACACTGCGAGGGTGCGGTTTTAGGCGCACAGGTCCGGGCCTACGTTCTTAGCTAGATTCGTTGGACGGACTTATGCGACCGCGCACCCGGTCGAAAGACTCCATCTTTGCGGCCCGTCAGATATCGGTTTGTCGCGTAATTGGTCACCGGGAAACCGAGCACGTCACACCAAACTCCCGATTAGTCGCGTTACGGAACATTTGGCCTAGGGACGGCAACAGGGCTACACGGCCAGTGCCGTTCCGTGGTCGAACTGTGGCACGGCTGTCACGAAATGGGCCAGAAAAGTTCTAAGATCGTCCCCTTGGACGCAGCGGGAATCATAGGCTGATCAGGGGTCCCTAAGGAGCACGCGCCCCAAAGTAGCAGACTGATCCATTTCAAGCTCCCCTTCGCAAAAGTAGCGGTCCGCCTTGGTCGTAATCAGGGCGTGGTGCTTTGGCGTGCTTCGTGGTTGCGAGGAGCCGGCGTCAGCTTCTTGAGAACGAACTCTTCAAGCATGTTATAGGCCGCGGTTGCCCCTATCCCACTTGCCGCTACTTCAAAAGTCAACGGCACTCCGCGATTTTTTGCCGGATAGTAAGAGTTTGCGATCGCGCCGGAAGAAAGATTTCCAAGAATGCCTGAGTAATTTGGCTGCCAGTGCCCGTTGTCGCCTTTGCAGATGACCGCGTTGAAGATCGCGTACGCAACCCGCGAGCGTGTGGTTCCAGTTCCCTTGTAGAAGTAACGTGGGTCTTGCTTTAGGATCGCCGGAAATAGGACGCTGCCAAAGATGGCACCAGTAGCATAGTCAGCATAGGAGGCGCCGTAGCGCTTGCCATAACCTTGTGCACCTTGCCCGTATCCGTTGGGACTATTTGCCGCCTGTTGAAATCCAGCAAAAACACCGATTAGCGCGAATGTAACTGGATCAATGGTCGTCTTCCAGGCAAGGTCGGATTTTTGTTTTGAGTTCAGCGGAGCTGCATTGGGATCGTAGGTAACGTAGTAGTTTGGAACTACTTTTAGGACGCGCTGCTGCTCTTCCGCTTTGATTTGCCGTTCGGCCACCACGGCTGTGGGTTCGACGCGCACCACAGTCATAACAGTGGCAAGAGTGACCGTGATCGGCGGGACGACGAAGCTCTGCCCCGAAACCATCGTGCCGGAAAATGTCTGCGTCGCGTACGCAGTGGCCGTGATTGCGAGGTGAAAAGGTCCCGGTGCGACGCTGGTGAAGGTAAAGCGGCCATCGTCACCGGATTGCACGATTTGCTTTGGCGATTGGTCGTCCCGAGTAAGCGTCACCTGGGCGCCGGAGATGACGTTGCCGTCTTTATCGACAATGGTCCCGGTGACGCTGCCCGGCGATTGCTGGCCCGGTTGATCGGGCGTCTGCTGCGCCAGGGTCGGGCTGGCAAACCAACACACAGCTGCAGCTACAGCCGCCAGAGTGAACCGGAGCGCCCAACGACTCGAGGTGATCATTTTGTTCGAATATGCCAAATATCTCTCGTCTTTGCGAGTAATCCCCCGGCCGGGCATATAGCAAGAGTTACGGGTGCTTTGATTCCCTGATCGCGCGAAAGGTTTTACGGAGGGAGACCCGCATGACAGTCCGGAATTCTCGTGATTGCAGATTTGGAGCCTATGCTGAGGCAAAACTCGAATCCGCACGAGTGGCTGGCGGAGACTCAAGATGGCGGGAATCGAGGCGCGGCACTTCACATTCGCGAGCGAACGGGGGTGTATACTTCAAATTGCCCGAGGAGGGCGCACAAGATGCGTATGATGCTCAAGGTCTCAATTCCGGTCGAGGCCGGCAACGAAGCGGCGCGAAACGGCAGTCTGGGACCCACGATTAAAGGAATCCTCAATGACCTGAAGCCCGAAGCAGCATATTTCGCCGAAGATAATGGCGAACGAACGGGCTACATCTTCTTCGACATGCAGGAGGCCTCGCAACTGCCCGCCGTTTCCGAGCCGTGGTTTCTGGCCTTTAGCGCGAGATTGACCATCCGTCCCGCAATGAATGCACAGGACCTCACCGATGCTGGTCCTGGAATCGATCGAGCCGTGCGGGGATATGGAAGAGCAGTAATCGCGTAATTATGATGGATCGAGGCGATGCTGATTCGGGTCGCTTTGCGCGGCGCCAGTGGAATCTGTGAGGCAAATCTTCCCGGGAGGATACGATCATGGAAACCAAGAAAACTGCGGGCGCCATCGTGGCGGCATTTATCCTGCGCGCCGGTGTCCTTTACGTGATTTACAGTATGCTTCTGCGGTCGGAATACGTTGCGACGTCCGCATTGTGGCGCACGCAAGAGGCGATAACGCACCGCATGTGGATCATGCTGCTGGCGCAATTTATTTTTACTGTGGGAGCCGTACTGATCTACCAGCGCGGAATCGAAAGAAAATCGTGGATCGGCCAAGGCTTCCGTTTCGGCATACTACTTTCGCTCGTGAGCTGCATTCCGGGCACGATGTCCCAATACGTGGCCGTGCCGATGCCTCACCGCATCGCTCTTCACGACATCATCGTCGAAACGGGCCTCGCCATCGTGATGGGGCTACTGATCGCGGCGATCTGCCAGCCAAAAACCAGCGCGGCCTGACGTTAATTTAGCGGAACGGTGCCGCCGCTGCAGCAAAAACAATAGAGCAATTTTGTGCAGGTCAATCACGTCGTTGCGCCGCACCTTTGGCGTCGCGAGCAAATTTCAGTACTAGTCCGGACCTTTCCCTCGAAATAACGCTCCTATTGCACCGCGGTCAAGCCCTGCTCCGTTGCTTTGCTCGTTGGCTCACTCATACCGTATTGAGCCGTCTTGCAGTAACGATATTATTCGTATTAATATGCACGGACGATTCTTAATTTACTTTGGAGACTTCACGATGCGTTTCCGGAACTTGGGCTCAGGTTTGGGCTTAGTCATGTTGGCAGCTGTGATCATGTGGGCGCCACGCACGCTGGCGCAGGCTGGCGCGGACATTTCCGGGATCGTCACCGATGCATCCGGAGCAGTGGTGACGCAGGCAACCGTGAAGGCCACGAATCTCGAAACGGGCGCGGTCCGGACAGCGATGACGGATGGCTCAGGACGATACCAAATCTCCGCGCTGCCGGTAGGAGAGTATGAGGTGCGGACTTCGAAGGCAGGATTCAAAGAGGAAGTTCGCCGCGAAATTCAACTCGCCGTAGGACAGGACGAGAGAGTCGATTTTGCGCTGCAGGTCGGGGAAGTGAGCCAGCAAGTGACGGTGAATGGCGAGCCCACGGCGGTTAGCGCGACGACAACGGACATTTCAGGGCTCGTGGGAGAGCGGCAGGTGAAGAATCTCCCTCTCAACGGACGCAGTTTCGATGAACTGATGACGCTCGATCCGGGCGTGGTGAATTTCACGTGGGAGAAAACGGGCGGCGTCGGAGTATCGAACTCGGTGGTTGGAAATATGTTTTCGGTGTCGGGCAATCGCCCACAGCAAAACTTGTTTCTGCTGAACGGCGTCGAATTCACGGGCGCGGCCGAGAACAACATGCAGCCCGGGGGAACAAGCGGGTTGCTGCTCGGCGTAGACGCGGTGAGGGAATTCAACGTGTTGCGTGATTCCTATGGCGCCGAGTACGGGAAACGGCCAGGCGCGCAGGTGGCGATTGTCACGCAATCCGGGACGAACGCATGGCACGGGGCGGCGTATGAGTTTCTCCGCAATAGTGATCTGGATGCGCCAAATTATTTCGACCATGGTGGAACCCCGCCCCCTTTTCAGCGCAACCAGTTTGGCGCCTCGATGGGAGGGCCGATCGCAACGGACAAGACGTTTGTGTTTGCAAACTACGAGGGGTTTCGCCAGCACTTGCACGAAACGGATGTGACGCTCGTCCCGAACACGAACGCGCGCAATGGGATGCTGCCCTGCGCGTTGGTCACGCCGGCGCCGAATCCATGCCCGGCGAGCGGCTTATATAACGTGGGAGTGGCGGCGGGAGTGGCGCCGCTGTTCAATCTTTGGCCCGTGCAGAGCCCGACGGCACCGGATTTTGGGGGGATTGCCGAAGCGTTCAGCAATCCGCTCGAGACCATTCGCGAAGACTTCGGGACCACGCGGCTCGACCACATTTTCTCGCAGGACGATACGCTAAGCGGCGCCTACACGATTGACGACAGCGCGGACAATACGCCGACGAGCAATCCGTTCAGCACGGATATCGAAAGCCTGCGCGAGCAGGTTTTCAGCTTGCAGGAAACGCACATATTCACGCCAAGCCTCGTGAACACAGCGCGCTTCGGATTTTCGCGCGCGAGCTATTTCTACACGGGCGAACCGACACCGAATACTTTGGCCGCGAGCGTGCCGACGTTCTTGACGGGTGATCCGGTCGGCGCAGTAGTCGTGGGAGGAAGCGCGGCGTCGAATCCCGCGGCGCAACTAAGTCTCGCGGGCAGCAATAACGGCAGCAATCTGGATATCAATCGCAATTTGTTTACATACGAGGATCAAGTGTCGCTCACGAAAGGCCGGAACCAATTCAGCTTCGGAGCGTGGTTCCAGCGCGTGGACTCGAATGAGGATTTGGCGTTGAGCCAATTCGGGCAGGCGACGTTCACGGGCTTGCAAACTTTTCTGCAAGGCACTTCGAGTTTCCTGTTCGACCCAACTCCGACGCCGCTGGGATGGCGCTCCCTGCTTGCCGCGTTCTATGCCGAAGACATGATTCGCGTGAGCCCAAAGTTGACTGTGTCGCTGGGCTTGCGCGACGAATTCACGACAGGATGGAACGAAGCGTCGGGACGGGCGTCGACGTTTGTCTTCAGCAACGGCGTGATGCAAACGCAACCACAAATCAGCGGCTCGGCCTTCACGGTGAACAATGCGAGGTTTCTTCCACAGCCGCGGCTCGGCGTAGCCTGGAGCCCATTCAGTTCGAAAACAGTGATTCGCGCGGGCTTTGGAATGTACAACGACCTGCAGGACGCGCTCGGATACCGCATGGATCAAAATGCGCCCTTCAATCCGACCTACAGCGTCTCCTTGCCCGTTTCGCAATTCCCTCTTGTGCCAAGCGCTCCTGTGCCGGCCGGAACGAAGATTTTGCCCGCGGGCGTGCAGCCAAACATGAATACGCCGACGCTGATTTCCTATTCGCTGCGAATCGAGCAGGCGCTGGGACCGAACACGTCGGTGAGCGCGGGCTACGTGGGTTCGCACGGATATCACGAAATTGTCAGCCTCGACGCCAACGAACCGGTCCCGACAATTTGCCCGGCTGTAGCGTGTCCGACAACTCTGCCGACCGGGCAGCCAGTTCCCGCAGGAACGTTTTTCATCCCCGCAGGAACGCCCAAAGCGAACCCCGCGCTGGGGAATTCGTGGGGTTGGTATTCGGAAGGAACGAGTTCGTACAATGCGTTGGAATTGGACGTGAATCATCGCTTCAGCCAGGGGTTGACGTTCCGCGGCGTCTATACATGGTCAAAGGCGCTTGACGACGGTGACTCGCTGAACGCTACCGCGGCCGGAAACGCGCCGGGGCTGATAATGAATCCGTATGATATTCGCGCCGACTGGGGACCGGCAACGTACGACGTGCGAAACGTGGCGGTGGGCAATGTGAACTACGCGCTGCCCTTCGGACATGGCCAGAGATTGCTCGCAGAATGGAGCGGCTGGCGGAGCACCGCCGTGAGCGGATGGGCAGTCAATAGCATTATCACGCTACAGTCGGGGTTCCCTTTCACGCCGCAACTTAGCTACAACCCATCGAACAACGGCGATACGCGCAATCCCGTGCGGCCGTTTGTGAATCCCGCGTTTACGGGAAATGTGATCGAGGGCGGCGTGAGCCAGTATTTCAATCCGGCGGCGTTCATCGCTCCGCCCCCGAATAGCGGCTTTTACGGCAATCTCGGCCGCGATACGCTGACGGGACCAGGTCTCGCGACTTGGGACTTCTCGGCAATGAAAGACACGCAATTGAACGAGCGCATGAAGCTCGAATTCCGCGCGGAACTTTTCAATCTATTGAACCGCGCGAATTTCAATACACCGAATCCAATTGTGCTCACTCCGGCGGGCGTTTCTCCGACGGCGGGCGTAATCACGAGCACGTCGACGACATCCAGACAAGTGCAATTCGGACTGAAGCTGCTGTGGTGAGCGGCGCGGGCGCGTAGGGTATACTCTGCGGGCGGCGGATGGCGAATCATGCGATGAAGCTGCCGTCGCGGAGGTGCGCCATGGGACGATCGACACTTGTTCGGAATTGCGTGCTGTGTTTTTTGGCTTTCTCATTATTCGCACTGGGCGCTTTTGCACAGCAGGCGCCCGTACCCACAATTCCCTACCGCTCGGTTCCCAATTTCCTGAAGCTGCCGCCGAATTTGTATCTGGGTGAAGTTTCCGGCGTTGCCGTGAATTCGAAAAGACATGTGTTTGTCTTTTCGCGCGGCAACACGACCGGACCTGCGTACGGCGCGGCCGCAGCGCAACTGCTGGAGTTCGACGCTGATGGCAACTTCGTGCGCGAGATCGGGCATAACTTGTACGCGTGGTCATTTGCGCACACGGTGAAGGTCGACGCGGAGGACAACATCTGGGTGACTGATAAGGGCTCGGACATGGTCATCAAGTTTGATCCGCAAGGACGCGTCGCCATGGTGTTTGGCCGCAAACAGGAGGCTGCCGACGAGCACACGGGCCCATTGGCGCATCCGAATCCGCCGCTGCCACCGGTTGACGACATGTTTCGCCAAGTCACCGACGTCGCGTGGGACGCCGCAGGCAATACCTACATCAGCGACGGCTATATCAATTCACGCGTGGCGAAGGTGGACAAGAATGGCGACTGGCTGATGTCGTGGGGCGAGCCCGGCGACAAACCCGGCCAGTTCAATACGCCGCACAGCATCGCCGTTGACGCAGAAGGCCGCGTGTATGTCGCAGACCGCGGCAACCGGCGTATCCAGGTGTTCGATGGCGACGGGAAATTTCTGCGGCAGATCACGATTGATGTGCCCGCGCCGCCCGATGCGCGCCCCGCAATTGGCAACAAGCAGGCGAATCCACACGGGACAATGGCGCCCGGCGCGCCCTGGGCGATTTGCATCACGCCGGGGCCGAATCAAGTGCTCTACAGTTCAGATGCGTTTCCCGGGAGAATTTACAAGCTGAGCCTCGATGGAAAAGTGCTCGGCATGCTGGGCGAATCGGGCAAACAACTGAAGCAATTCGGATGGATTCACGAAATTGCCTGCCCGTCCGAAAATGAACTGTATGTCGCGGAATTGTTGAACTGGCGCGTGCAAAACTTAATTTTGGAGCCGAGCCACTAGCGAGTACGCAGCGAGGACTCGGCCGGGCCGAATAAGAATTGGACTTTATGACTTTCGTGATTTGTATTATAGAGAACGATGCTCCGACCTGCGCGAAGCACGGCGTTGATGAACGGCTGCATCCAAGCGGCCACGGAGCAGAATATTTCAGCACAAATTCGGGGGTGTGAATTGGACGCTGCGAATTCATCTAACTATTCGGGCAAGATGTTTTTCGGATCCGCCATGCGTTGGCGATCTGCGCTGTACCGCGCAAGCGCACTTTGCGCCGCCTTGTCTACGCTCATTTTTTGCGCGCCGAGTCACGCGCAACAGAAGCGTCCGATCAATCTCGATGACCTTGCGCGCATGCGCGATGTTCGCGACCCGCAGTGCTCTCCTGAAGGCAAACAGGTAGCGTACACCGTGAGCACGATCGACGTTAAGGCGGACAAACACGATTCGCATATCTGGATGGTCAGCACCGATGGGTCGAGCGACCGGCAGATCACGGAGAGCCAGGAATCGGAGAGCTCGCCGCAATGGTCTCCCGACGGCAAGTATTTGTCGTTCACGTCAGGACGGCCGGGAGAAGCCAAGGGAAGCCAGGTCTGGATTCTGAATCGCGAAGGCGGCGAGGCCATGCAACTGACGAACGTGAAGGGCCACTTGCAAGGCTATGAGTGGTCGCCGGATTCGAAGCGCCTCGCGCTCGTGGTTGGCGATCCGGATCCCGACGAGCCGCAGGGCGATGAAGCCGTGGGCGGCGGCAAACCGAAGCCACCCAAGCCGATTGTGATTGACCGCTATCACTTCCGACAGGACGTTGCGGGATATCTCCTGAGCGGACGCCACAGCTACATCTATCTTTTCGATATCGCCACGAAAAAAACCGAGCGGCTGACGACGGATACGCACGATGAATCTGGTCCGGTGTGGTCGCCGGATGGAACGCGCATCGCATTTCTGAGCAATCATGCCGCTGACCCCGACCGCGAGCCTTCGCCGCAAGTTTTCGTCGCCAATGCGCAGCCGGCGTCGGCGGAAAAACAGATCACGAATTACGCGACGCGCGGAACTCGAGGGCGTCTGGCATGGAGTTCCGATGGAAAGTGGATCGCATTCTTGGTCGGCGACGAAAAGAAATGGGATGCATATGGCATGAGCCGTCTCGCGATTGTTCCTTCGGACGGGTCCGCCGAGCCGACAATCTTGACCGAGAAGCTGGATCGCTCGGTTTCCGCGCCGTACTTCAGCGCCGATGTAAAATCGATTGTCGTCGATGAGGAGGATGACCGGTCGGAGTATCCGATTTCCGTCAATATCGCGGACCAAAGCGTACAGAAGCTACTCGAACCGCCCGTCGTCATCAGCGGCATCTCGCATTCGAATGGATGCCTTGTGGGGCTTACCGGCGGAGATTATAAAGCGACAGAAGTTTACTCTTGGGACGGGGGGACACTGCGCCAATTGACGCATCAAAACAATGCGCTCTTCTCGCAGCTCGAGCTCGGAAAGACCGAGGATGTCGACTACAAGACTCCCGATGGGACAGCCGTCCACGGGCTGCTGACTTTTCCCGTGGGATACACCGAGGGCGCGAAAGTGCCGCTGCTCTTGCGCATTCACGGCGGCCCGAACGGACAGGACGCGCACTCGTTTAACTTTGAGCGGCAGATTTTCGCAGCCAATGGCTATGCCGTGCTCAACGTGAACTACCGAGGCAGCTCAGGCCGCGGGCAGAAATTCCAGCGCGCAATTTTTGCGGACTGGGGACACTACGAAGTGGAGGATTTGAAGGCCGGCATCGACCACGTCATTTCGATGGGCGTCGCCGATCCGGATCGCATTGGCGTGGGCGGCTGGAGCTATGGCTGCATCCTCACCGATTACATGATCGCCAGCGATCCGAATTTGAAGGCCGCGACGTGCGGCGCCGGCACGGGATTCACAGTGGCTCTTTACGGCGTGGATCAGTACATCATTCAATACGACAATGAAATCGGCCCGCCGTGGAATCCGAAAGCGTGGGAGACGTATCAGAAGATTTCCTACCCCTTCTTGCATGCGGACCGCATCAAGACGCCAACAATCTATTTCAGCGGCGACAAAGACGCGAACGTTCCGATGATCGGCAACATGGAAATGTACCAGGCGCTGCGCAGCCTGGGCGTTCCGACGGAGTTGATTATTTATCCCAACGAGTTTCACGGCATCCAGCGGCCCAGTTTCCAGCGTGACCGCTACGAGCGCTATCTCGCGTGGTACGCGAAATACATCAAGAAAAGCGCAGCGCCGATGAACAGCACGGCAACAGAGAGTCGTTAGCGATTGCCAATGCGCTGCGGCGCCACGGAAGCTGTTGGTGTGCTGAATCCTCGCTGAGCGCGAGGCAGGTAATGGCGACGAGAATTTTTAGCGGGCGAGTCTATAAGCCGGATTTTGTACACTGTGGTCTGCGCTGAAATTTCTTTCAACGCGAACGCACGGCGTGGCGATCATTCCTCTGGGCCTTCGATCACTCGAAAGCTCAATGCGGCCTACCCGAGGGTACGTCCCTTCGAATCGCTTGCGCGATTCTAAGGGTGCAATTCTTTCAAGCAAGAATCACTCGCAGAAATTGCATCGGGCCGGGCCAGCCCTTCCCTCCTATTTGGCCTTGCACCACGCGGGGTTTGCCATGCCCTGAATGTCACCATTCAGGCGGTGGGCTCTTACCCCACCGTTTCACCCTTGCCTGTGCGGCTGCCCAAGAAGACCAGCGAGAGGTTTTGCCTCACGCCGGCCGCCGAGGCACGATCCTCACCGGCGGTTTCGTTTCTGTGGCACTTTCCGTGGCCGAACCCTTTCGAGTTCCGCCCCCTGGCGTTACCAGGCGCGTTGCCCTAACCGTTCCTAAACGGCGGTGTCCGGACTTTCCTCCAACCCAATCATCTTGCGAGGATTGGACCAGCGATCACCCGACCCGCCCGCTCGTTTCATTATAGGCGCTCCAGTTCCGTGGCGCAAAGGTGAAACGCTGATTGCTTCCGCGGCGTCATATCACCAGTCGCCGGCCGATGCAGCCGAAATTTCGTTCACGCGACGACTCACCTAGTCCAATAACGACCAGATGATTGATGTGCGAAAGAACGACGAAGATTTTGTCGACGAATCATTTGGATTCGTCGCGCATTTAACTGAGGAGGAAGATAGATGAAGCATAATTCAGCATTGCCCCATTGGGTTCGACTGGCCACGCTCTGCGTGGCGCTGTTTTTTTGCGGCGCTGCAATGGCGAACGCCGCTTCCAACCGGCCGGAGCGTTCCGCAAAGACTGCGTTACCGACATTGGCTGCACAGGCGGCGGGGCCGTCGGGCTACCACTTGATTAAAACGATCCCGGTTCCCGGAGACACTTTTTGGGATTACCTGAAATTTGAACCATCCACGCGCCGGCTGTTTATCACTCACGGAGACCACGTTGCGGTGGCGAACGTCGACACGGGTAAAGTGGTTGCTGACATCGGCGGGATGCAGGGCATTCATGGGGTCGTGCTGGCACCGGAGTTCAATCGCGGATTCGTCACCGACGGACGCGCCGCCAAAGTTTGGATTTTCGATCTGAACACACTCAAAGTCATTGGCAGCGCGCCGGCTGATCCTGACGCGGACGGCGATGTTTACGATCCCTTCTCCAAGCGCGTGTTCACGATGAACGGTGATTCAAAATCCTCCACGGTGATCGACGCAAAAACCGGAAAAGTTGTAGGTCATATTGATCTTGGCGGCAGTCCGGAATTTCCTGTTGCCGACGGTCAAGGACATGTGTACGCGAATATTGAAAGCACGAGCGAAATCGTCGAGATCGATTCGAATACCATGAAGATCACGAATCGCTGGCCGCTCGCTCCCGGCGAATCGCCGAGCGGGCTGGCGATCGACGCCAAGAATCGAAGACTCTTTTCCGGCTGCCACAACAAACTGATGGTGGTGATGGACGCGGACTCCGGGAAAGTGGTGGCGTCGGTGCCGATCGGCCAGGGAGTGGACGCTACGCGGTTCGATCCGGGTACAGGCTACGCGTTCAGCTCGAATGGAGATGGAACGCTCACTGTGATTCACGAAGATTCACCGGATACATTCAGCGTGGTCGAGAATGTGAAGACGGAGCGCGGTGCGCGCACGATGGCGCTCGATCCGACAACGCACGAAGTGTTCCTTGTGACGGCGCAGGTCACACGCATCGAGAATCCTCCGCCGCACACACGGCCATTCAAGATGGTTCCGGGATCATTTCACGTGCTTGTGTTTGGAAAAGACTGAGCAGCACGAAACAAGAAACAAAAACGGCGGGCGTCGTCGAGTGACGCTCGCCGTTATTTTTTGGCGATGAGTTTTTCGAAGGCGGCTTCATCAAGAATCGGTACGCCGAGAGATTGGGCCTTGGCAAGTTTTGAACCGGGATCGGCGCCGGCGACGACGTAGTCGGTTTTCTTGCTCACAGACGAGATGACTTTGCCGCCGTGCGAGACGACGAGTTCGGCGGCTGCTTCCCGCGGATGACGTTCGAGCGTGCCCGTGAAGACGAATGATTTCCCCGCCAGGCGGTTGCTGACGGGCGCGCGACGCTCTTCCTTCATGCGCACGCCCTTTTCGCGGAGCCGGTCGATCAATTTGCGATTGGCCTTTTCGGAGAAGAAATCGGCGACGGCAGCAGCAACTTTCGGGCCGACTTCCGGGACCTCGGTCAATTCCTCGACCGTGGCGTCAGCGAGCTTTTCGAGCGAACCGAAATGCGCGGCAAGCAACTGCGCGGTGCGCTCGCCGACAAAGCCGATGCCCAGGGCGTAAATCAAACGCGACAATTCGTTCTTCTTGCTGGCGGCGATCTCGTCGAGGAGATTCTGCGCCGATTTTTCCGCCATGCGCTCGAGATCCGCGACGTCATCGAGTTTCAAACTGTAGAGATCGGCAAAATCCTTGACGATTCCCTTCCCGACGAGCTGGTCGACGATTTTTTCGCCCAGGCCGTCAATGTTCATGGCATGACGGCTCGCAAAATGAATCAGCGATTCCTTGCGCCGCGCAGGGCAGGCGGGATTCACGCAGCGATAAGCGACTTCGCCTTCGACGCGATGGACGCGCGTGCCGCACACGGGGCACTTATCGGGGACGCGCAGAGACTTTTCTTCCTTGCCGTGCTTAATGACCTTGAGAACGTGGGGAATGACATCGCCGGCGCGCTCAAGGAGAACGGTGTCGCCTTCGTGAATATTCAGGCGCTCGATTTCGTCCATATTGTGAAGTGTGGAGCGGCTGACGGTGACGCCTCCGATGGGCACAGGCTCAAAAATCGCGACGGGCGTGAGCGTGCCGGTGCGTCCAACGTTGAATTCGATCGATTTGACTAGGGTTTCGGCCTGGCGAGCGGCCCATTTGTAGGCGATGGCCCAGCGCGGCGCTTTTGACGTGGAACCGAGCTCGGTTTGCAGGCTGGTTTCGTTCACTTTTATAACGACGCCGTCTACCTCATAAGGCAATTTGTCACGCTTGGCTTCCCACTTGTCGCAATATTTCTCGACGGCATCGATTCCGTGGCAGGTTTCGAAATCGGCGCTGGCCTTGAATTGCAGCTTCGCCAAGTCCTCCAGAGCTTGCGAATGGCGTTTCACGGGTACGCGGCCCTCGGAGAGCAAGTAATAGGCGAAGAAATCGAGTTTGCGCGACGCGGTGATTTGCGGATCGAGAACGCGCACGGCTCCGGCGGCGGCGTTGCGCGGATTGGCGAAGTGCTTTCCGCCGGAAGCATCCTGCTGACGATTCAACTCTTCGAACGCGGCGCGCGGCATCATGGCTTCGCCACGAACTTCGATGTCGAGCGGCAGGCCGAGCTTCTTGAGCGTGTCGCGCTTGAGGCTCAGCGGGATGGAGCGAATCGTGCGGACGTTGGCGGTGACGTCCTCGCCAGTCTGTCCATCGCCACGCGTGACGCCGCGGACAAGCACGGCGTTTTCATATATCAAGGCGAGGCTGAGGCCGTCGAATTTGTGCTCGGCGACGTATTCGATTTTTTCGCGGCCGGTCAATTCGCGGGCGCGGCGGTCGAAGTCGCGCAAGGCCTCGCGGGAAAGCGCATTGTCGAGGCTCATCATCGGACGAACGTGGCGGTAGGTCTGAAAACCCTCGCGGGGCGAGCCGCCGACACGCTGCGTGGGCGAATCGGGCGTAGCAAATTCGGGATGCTCGGATTCGATGGCCTTGAGCCGGTTCATCAGGCGGTCGAAATGGGCGTCGGAAACCTCTGGCGAGTCGAGGACGTAGTAGAGATACTCGTGCTTGCGAATCTGCTCGCGCAGTTTCTCGACTTCCCGAGCGATTGTTGCGGTGGCGGCCATCACGGTCTCACAGTGTGAAGATTAGTTTGTAAGATGAGAGGTGCAGAACGAAAAAGGCGCCAAATGTGGCGATTAGAAAATGGCGGAGCCTTTGTTTTGTGCAGGTTACGGGCATTTCTAATTCCGCCATGTGGCGATTAGAATTCACGGTCAGAAACCGATGATGCTTACGCAGAAGAGGGGACAACAGCCCACAATTGCTGTGGTGCAATGGAAGGCACCTAGGGGAGTCAGGGTCGAGAGCGGCGGTTAGGCGCGCGACGATGGCGGGCGATGCACCTGCGGCGAACGAGAGCAATCCGATGCGGAAGGCCTGTGAATCGCAACTTCCTTTGCCCGTCACTGGACTCATTTTCTTACTGTCGACCTCGATTACAGCCTAATTAGGCTAGCACGAAGCGGGAAATTTTTCAGGACGGGCGTGTGTAAGACGGGGTTATGTAAGAGCACGCAGTTTGGCGGCAACGGCCGAAATCGACACGATGTTATACAATGCGCGATGGAATTGGAGCCGTTTTCCGTGCTTGCGAGCGCTGGACTAATGACTGAACAACTCACTCGAATCGCGGGAAAGATTCACGACGCTGTAATCATCTACAACCCGACGAGCGGGCGGCAGCGCGCGCGACGCATGCGCGATCTTGAACACGCGGCGCGAATCCTAAAGGACACGGGGATCGAAGCGGAACTCGCGCCAACGATGCACGCAGGGGCAGCGACAGAACTGGCGCGCCATGCCGTGAGGAGCGGGCGGCAGATGGTGATCGCCTGCGGCGGCGACGGGACGATCAACGAGGTCATCAACGGGCTCGCGGGGAGCCATGTGCCGCTGGCAGTGCTGCCTGCCGGAACCGCGAATATTCTGGCGAAGGAAATCGGCATCCCGTGGAACATCCCGAAGGCGGCGCGATTAATCCCGCAGGCACGTCTGGCGAGAATCGCATTGGGGGAGATTGTCTGGCGCGATACGCAGCAGGAGGCGGAGTCCGCGGCCGTTCCGATGCAGCGATATTTTTTGTGCGTGGGCGGCGCGGGGCCGGACGGAGCGATCGTCCAGGCGATCGACACGGAGAAAAAACTCCGCGTGGGCATCCTGGCGTATTGGGAACAGGGCTTGCGCCAATTTTTCAGTTACGGGTTCCCGAAGTTCCGAATTGTGTCGAGCGAAAAAGAGATTATGGGGAGCCTGATCGTCGTGGGGAGAACGAAATATTACGGCGGACCGTTTCGAATCACGACAGGCGCGAGCCTGTTCGAGGATGCGTTTGAGATTGTGGCGTACAGCGGTCGAAATCGGCTCACGGTGGTGCTGTGTTTGCCCGCGATCTGGCTTGGATGCCTGCACCGCGTACCGGGGATCCACGTGTGGAAGACGCAACAACTTACGTGCGAGTCCATGAACGGCGATAGAATTTTCGCGCAGGTGGACGGCGAAGCGGCGAGGGCATTGCCGCTGGAATTTCGAATTGTGCCGGATGCCCTGACTCTGGTATTACCGGCGGCAAGCGCGCAACGCAGGACGATTTAAACTTAAGCACGCGGGACAAAGAGCTTGGATCCCTTCACACATGCGCTGACTTCCGCCGCGCTGGACCGCGCTGGGCTGAGCCGAGTCAGCCGGCTGGCGATGGCCATTCTGATTGTCTCCGGCGTGGCGGCGGATCTCGATTTACTGAGCTACTTCGGAGGAGCAGAGGCTTACTTCCACTATGCTCACACGCTACTGCACTCGATTACCGGCAGCGCCGTTCTGGTGATCGTTATCGCGCTGATTTTCTGGCTGGCCGGACGGCGGCATCCGAAGTCACCCTTGAAATTTGGGCGTGTTTTCCTGCTGTGCGCGATTGGCGCGACGGCGCATGTGCTGCTGGATCTGGCAACCGCGAGCGGCGTGCAATTATTTTGGCCCTTTCGGGCGCGCTGGTTCTCGTGGGATTTGCTGGGCGGAATCGATCCATGGATTCTGGCGATTCTACTGGCGGGCCTGCTGGTACCAGGCCTGTTTCGGCTGGTGAGCGAGGAAATTGGCGAGAAGAAAAAGAAGCGGGGACCATCGAAGGGCGCAATCGCGGCGGTCGTGCTGATGCTGGCGTATGTCGGCTGGCGCGCGCAGCTGCATTATCGAGCCGGGGAAATGCTCCTCGCGAATGATTATCACGGCCAAGTGCCGATGGTGGCGGGCGCGTTCCCGGATTCGTCTTCGCCGCTCTCGTGGCGCGGCGTGGTGGACACGGCGAACACAATCGAGGAAGTGAACGTACGGTTTGGGGTTGGAGCGGTTTTCGATGCTACTTCGAGCCTCACGCATTACAAGCCGGAGGGCTCAGCGGCGCTCGATGCCGCGCGCCGCGCGCCGTTGGCGCAGGAGTTTTTGCGGTATGCACGGTTCCCGCTGGCGACTCAAGAAAGCCTGGGCGATGGGTATCGCGTGACGCTGCGCGACCTTCGCTTTAGGGATGACGTGAACACGCCGGATGACTTGATCGCCGTGATCGATCTGGACAGCGCGCTGAAGGTGCGCGGACAAACGATCGAGTTCGCCAACGGGCAATCGGACCGGCCGCGTTAAGAAAGCCTAGGATTCCGGACGACCGGAAGGCTTGATCAACCAGCGCGTGACGAAATAAATCAGAGTTATCGATACCAACGGAACGGCAATCGTGACGACCTTGTGCTGCAACATAAATGTCTCCACCGCCCGCCCGTATTCGAAGGCAAACAGACCCTCGATGGTGTAGCGCAAACCGCGGCCGGCGAGGAGTCCGAGGACAAAAGTGCGCAGCGGCACCTGGATTACGCCTTCGGCGACAATGAAAGCCTTGAACGGCGCAGGCGGAGGCAAAATCGAGGGAACAAATACGCTCAAGAATGAATGACGGATGACCCAGGTACGAATCCGGCCCTCCGGCCTGGCACCGCGCCTGCGGCGGTAGGCTTCGCCGCCTTTCTTGGCCAGAAGGTAAAGCCAAATGCATCCGGCGAGCGAACCAACCGTTGCCGCAACGATGTAATAGAGAATGCGCGCGGGGCGATGGATGACGAATTCCATAAAAAGCAGATCGGTGACGAAGGGAAAAGAGAGGACGGAGGAGTCCAGAAAAGCGACAACGAAAAGGCCCGCGCCGCCAAGCAGTCCGACGATGTGCGCGAGCCAGCCGGGAACTTTCGGAGCTGTCGAGGAGATGATATTCATTTTGCGTTCGGCGCCGCAGGCAAAACGCGCATTGTAACAGAGTTGAAGGAAGACCTGCGGAGGGTGAGCGCGGATTGCCGGAAATGACGCGGGTGCGGCGAGCTGGGTTATACTTGCAACGCAAATCTTCACTGAGGAGAATAAGGATGAAAACCCGAATTGCAATGTTTGGAGCCCTAGTTGTGGGGCTCGCAGCTTTCGCCATGAATGGCTATGCTCAGCAGGATAAGAGCAAGCGGCCAAGCCCGCCCGCGCACGCCGTGTGCACGTTCACGGACGGCAACACGATTACGGTCGATTATTCGAGCCCGCGGATGAAGGGGCGGAAGATCTATGGCGGGCTCGTACCATGGGATAAAGTGTGGCGCGCGGGCGCAAATGAGGCGACGACGTTTGTCATTACGTCGGGCGTGACAGTAGGCGACAAAGATGTGCCCGCGGGAAGCTACACGCTGGACACCATCCCGAACCCGGATAAATGGACACTGATCATCAGCAAGAAGACTGGCATGTGGGGAATTCCCTACCCGGGAGAACAGTACGATTTCACGCGTCAGCCAATGGGAGTGTCGAAGCTGGATGCGCCGGTGGAGGACTTTACGATCGGGTTTCAGCCGGGCGGAAATACTTGCACGCTGAATATGGATTGGGAGACAACGCGGGCGACGATTGTGGTCACGGAAAAGAAGTAGCCGCGCCACCATTTTATTGCTCTGCCCCCGCCGCGGCAGGGAGTCAACCCCGGGTTGACGAACGGCGGGAATCCTGCTAAAAACACTTGATTCGATACCTGTCTGCATTCGCCCCGTGGGCTCCCCGAAAGGAGTCGTACTCGTCCGGAGGAAGAATGTCGGTGGAAGAGTGGGCCGATAAAATGACAGGTGTGACCGGATGATCCGCAATTACAAGAGTGAACAGGGAGGATTACAGATGCGCACCTGGCTCGCAGGCATTTTGCCGCTACGAAGCCGAATCACAAGAATAAGCATGGCTGGCGCCGTGGCGTTGCTCAGCGCCGCCACGGCGTACGCGCAGCCGGCATCGGAAGCCGCCGGCGAAGCAAGTTTGAAAGTGCCGGATTTGTCGCAGGTGCAATTCCTGGGCGTCAACGGGCACACGCTGCTGATGTGGGGAATTCTGTTCTGCATTTTCGGCCTGCTTTTCGGAATGATGATGTATTCGCGGCTGAAGAACCTGCCGGTACACAAGTCGATGCGGGACATGTCCGAACTGATTTACGAGACATGCAAAACCTACCTGATTACACAGGGGAAATTTCTGCTGCTGCTGGAATCGTTCATCGCGGTGATCATCATTTTGTACTTCGGCGTGCTGCGGCACATGTCGGCGACGAGCGTGATCATCATTCTCGCCTTCAGCGTGCTGGGAATTTGCGGGAGCTACGGCGTGGCGTGGTTTGGGATTCGCGTCAACACATTCGCGAATTCGCGGACGGCGTTCGCGGCGCTGCCGGGCAAGCCTTTTCCGCTTTACCGGATTCCGCTGAGCGCGGGGATGAGCATCGGGATGATGCTGGTCAGCGTCGAGCTGCTGATGATGCTGATTATTTTGCTGTTCGTGCCGGGGAGCTACTCCGGGCCGTGCTTCATCGGGTTCGCCATCGGCGAGTCGCTGGGCGCGGCGGCGCTGCGAATCGCTGGCGGCATCTTCACAAAGATAGCTGACATCGGCGCGGACCTGATGAAGATTGTCTTCAAAATCAAGGAAGACGACGCGCGCAACCCGGGCGTGATTGCGGACTGCACGGGCGACAACGCGGGCGACTCGGTGGGGCCGAGCGCGGATGGATTCGAGACTTACGGCGTGACGGGCGTGGCGCTGATCGCGTTCATTTTGCTCGGCGTGAGCAATCCGGCGGTCCAAGTGCAATTGCTGGTATGGATCTTCGTGGTTCGCGTGGCGATGCTGGTAGCGAGCGCGGTGGCGTACTTCGTCAACGACGGAATCGCGAAAGCGCGCTTCGGCAATGCGGTGGAGATGAACTTCGAATCGCCGCTGACGTCGCTGGTATGGATCACGTCCATCGTATCCATTGTGCTGACGTTCATCATTTCGTATTTCATTATCCCGGACATAGGCGGAGACGCTTCGCAATGGTGGAAGCTGTCGATCATCATTTCATGCGGCACGCTCGCTGGAGCGATTATTCCGGAACTGGTCAAGGTGTTCACGTCGACGGAATCGCGGCATGTGAAGGAAGTGGTGAGTTCGGCGCAAGAAGGCGGGGCATCGCTGGGGATTCTGTCGGGATTCGTGGCGGGGAACTTCTCGGCTTACTATCTGGGCTTGACGATGGTGATTTTGATGGCCATCGGCTACCTGATCAGCACGCTGGGACTGCACAACTTGATGGTGGCGGAGCCGGTGTTCGCGTTTGGACTCGTCGCGTTCGGGTTTTTGGGAATGGGCCCGGTGACAATCGCCGTGGATTCGTATGGGCCAGTGACGGACAACGCGCAATCGATCTATGAGCTTTCACTGATCGAGCATATCCCGAATATCAAACAAGAACTGCAAAACACGTACCACATGGAAACGAATTTCGAGCGCGCGAAAGATCTATTGGAAGCGAACGATGGAGCGGGGAACACGTTCAAAGCAACGGCCAAGCCGGTGCTGATCGGCACCGCGGTGGTGGGCGCAACGACGATGGTTTTTTCGATCATCTTGGACCTCACTCAACACCTCACGGTGAATGTGGACAAGCTTTCTCTGCTGCACGCGCCATTTTTGCTCGGCCTGATCACGGGCGGAGCGATGATTTACTGGTTCACCGGCGCGTCGACGCAGGCAGTGACGACGGGCGCTTACCGCGCGGTTGAATTCATCAAGGCGAATATCAAACTGGAAAACGCGGAAGCGGCGTCCGTGGCAGATAGCAAGAAAGTGGTGGAGATTTGCACGCAGTACGCGCAGAAAGGCATGCTGAATATCTTCATCGCCGTGTTTTTCGCGGCGCTATCGTTCGCGTTCCTCGAACCTTTCTTTTTTGTGGGCTACCTGATTTCGATCGCGATGTTCGGCCTCTATCAGGCCATTTTCATGGCCAACGCCGGCGGCGCATGGGACAACGCGAAGAAAATCGTGGAAGTGGAGCTGAAGTTGAAAGGTACGCCGCTGCACGATGCGACGATCGTCGGAGACACGGTGGGAGATCCGTTCAAGGATACTTCCTCGGTGGCGCTGAACCCGGTGATCAAATTCACAACGTTATTTGGACTGCTGGCGGTGGAGTTGGCCGTGCAGTTAGCCGACCAAATGAACGGAACCGGACTGACGCATATTCTTTCGGCGATCTTCTTCGCGATTTCGTTCTTCTTCGTGTACCGGTCGTTCTACGGGATGCGGATTCGTTCCGGGAAGCCGGCGGAGGCGGCGAGATAAGAACGTACGGCGTCTGAAATTAAGTTACTGCCGAGATGCGGGGCTGGCGAAGGCCATGCCCCGCTTTTTGTTTGCGGGAGGAATTCTTTCGACCGCCCGCGGTTCCCGAACTAAGACTTCAATATATTCAGGAATTTGCGTGGGTCGTTGTCGAAGCCGGGAAATACGGGACCGAGGTCGCGATTCCCGAGATGCCTGGAAATAATTTCGCCGAGGACGCTGCGGAAATCCGTGGTCACGGCGAGATCGCGATCCTGATATAGCTGACCGTCGTCCATTCCGGGCCACTGCGTGTAGACTTTCCCGCCCTTCACCTGGCCACCCATCACGAACATGGCGTTCGCGTGGCCGTGATCGGTGCCGCGGTTGCCGTTCTCGTGGGCAGTGCGGCCGAATTCGGACATGCTGACGAAAACGACGTCGTCCATGCGATCGCCCATATCCTGGTGAAATGCGGCGATTCCCTGCGCGAGGTCGCGCAGCAAATTCGAAAGCTGACCCTGCACGCCGCCTTCGTTGACATGATTGTCCCAGCCGCCGCTGTCGAGGAACGCGACTTCCATGCCGATGTCGGCCTTGATGAGCTCGGCGATTTCCTGGAGGCTCTTGCCGTAGCGGCTCTTGGGATATTCGGCACCATTCTCCGGCTGATAATTATCTGGATCGAGTTTCTTGAGCGAGTCGACGGCTTCGAAGGTCTCCTGGCCAACTCCGTGAAGCGTCTGATCGACCGCGCTTGCGTACATCGACTCGAAGCCGCCTTCGGTGACTTGCGGATTGCCGAAGAGACGGAATTGTTTGAGATCGGGAATGGCAATGGCCGAGGCGCTGCCACGCAGGGTGAGCGGCAAATATGGCCCGAAAGCTACGGCGCGAAACGCGGAGGACTTGGGTTCCGGCAGGCCTTGCAGGCCGCGATTCAGCCAGCCATCGTCGGTGCTGCGCAAGCCGGGTGTGCCGGATTCCATGAAGTCCTGCGCGTCGAAGTGAGAGCGCGACGGGTCTGGCGAGCCGACGGCCTGCACAACGGCAAGCTGCCCGGCCTGAAACAGGGGCTGAAGCGGCTGGAGGCTGGGATGGAAGCCGAAGAAACCGTCGAGGTCGATGGCAGCATCTTGCGCGCCACTCTTCGGCTGCGGAATGGCGATGGTTGGACGCAGGCGGTAATAATTTGGCTCGGCAAAGGGCACGACGACGTTCAGCCCGTCCATCGCGCCGCGTTGGAAAAGGACCACGAGTTTCTTTTTGTTGGGCGCGGGTGTATCGGCAATAGCGCGCTGCAAGAATGCGGGCATGGCCGTCATGCCGATCATGGCTACGCCGCCGCTTTTTAGAAATACTCGCCGCGAGATTTTCATGATGTTCAACCTCCTACGCCGAAGTCAGACGCGCTAACGCCGCTGAAATTCAGGCGCGCCGAGCACGAGGCCTGCAATCAGGCCTTCGTTCACATGCTTGATAGGATCGTCGAGCCGGGCCTGCAAAATCTGCGGGTCGGCAAGCTCTTTATTGAGTGTGTCACGCGTGCCGGATGAAATCTGGCCATCGAGAAAATCGTTTACCGCGCGCGTGAGAACGAGATTCGGATCCGAGACAGCATCTTGCCCAAAGAGCGACGCGAGATCCGTGTCGACGCCGGGAACATGATTTGTTGCGAGCGTGAGCGCGAAATTCAGGCGATTGAGCAGTGCGCCGGCATTCACCCAGACGTCTGCTGTGTCCGCAAAGCCAGTCGGCGGCTCGCAGCGGTAAAGCGGCTCGCCCATGCGTCCGATCCATTGCGCGAACTGCGGAGAAACGGTGGTCTTCGCGTCGACGGCGCGAGCAGCACTGACCGCGACTTCAAATGGCGTCTTAACCTTGGCGCGAAAGGCGCCGCGCGACCAGAATTCGGGAGAATAAATCATCGTCTTCAGCACGGCGCGAATGTCGCCGCCGCTCGAAAGAAATGTGTTGGCCATGCGGTCGACGAGTGCTTGGGGCGGACTATCGGAAACGAAATGCTGTGCGAGCTGGAATGAAATGTGATGCGCGGTTTGCGGGCTGGTGGCGAGCATGTGAAGCGCTTCGAGGCCGTCTTTCATCCCGCCGTAATTGAACTTCGCACCCATGACGACTTTTGGCGACTGATCGTGTATGCGGTCGTCAAAAAAGAATTGCGGGTCGCGACGCGGCGCGCGGATGGTCCAGCCCGTGAGGCAATCGGCCATCTGGATCACATCGTCCTGCGTATAGCCGCCGTTGACGCCCACGGTGTGCAGCTCCATGACTTCGCGGCCGTAATTTTCGTTGAGGCCGCGGTCCTGCTGGCGTGGCGGGAGCTGTCCCTGATTGCCGGAATTACCGCCCTGGGGAAATTGACGTTCGCCAGGAGGCGTCATGCCGACAAACATGCCTTCGAAACGGCTGCGACGCATGGCCAATTCGGCTTGCATTTGCTGAAACGCGATGGGATCGGCGCTGAGCCAGTTATCGAGATAAAAAAGCATCGCGGGGCTTTTTGCGGTGGCCACGAGCAGGTCTTCGAATCTGCCCATCGCGTGCGGGCGAATCGTGTGCTCGACGTAATCCGTGATGAGCCAGCGGTCCGCGCCCTTGTCGGCGTTGACGTTGAAATGATTGAACCAGAAATTGGCCATGACTTCGTAAAGCTGGCGATTGCTATAAATCGCGCGGTCGATGGTGGCGAGATCGAGCTCGATCTGAATGCGTTGCGGGCCCGGCAAGGTGTCGAACTGAATTGTCGCCGGGTCCATCCCCTGCTGGCGCATTTCCTGTCGCTTGGCCTGCGCGTCCTGCTGCATTTGCTGGCGGTACTGCTGCGGATCGATTCCCTGCTGCTTGGCGGCCTGGTTCGGCTGCGGATATTTCTCGAGCAACTGCGCAGACGGCATTTTGAGGGTTTTGAACTGATCGAGCTTCGCGGACATATCCGAATCATCAATGGAATCGAAATTGAGTTGTTCGTCGATCCATTTTTCGAGGCCGATTTTTCGGATTCGGTCAACGTCGCCCGGACGCGGACCATAGGCGAGGCGGTCGAGCGCGTGAAGAATGGCCTCGTCTTCGGTCAGCTCCGTGATGGGCAGTTTGCCTTTGAAGGACTTCGGGAGATTGTAATTGGGCTTCGCGGCTGCATTCACAGCGGAATCTGATGTATTTTGGCCGGCGCGAACGCCCGGTACAAGAACAAGCAGACAAAGAACGAAAGCCGCGCTGATTAAAGCGCAAGCCGTTACGTCAACGCGAGAGCGCAGGCTGCACCGGGCTGACTGGCGCGATTCATGAGAACCTTGCAGACGAAAGAGCCGCGAACCTCGCGAAATTCGCACGGTTTTCTCCCTTTCTTGGCATTCTAACCCCGCGGAAGGAATAAAGTTGCGGCGGGCGATTGGTACTACGCGAAGACAGCAATACCCTGTCCTTTTGCGCAGAGCGAGGCGTTCGCTGAGTCTGGCTGGTTGACCGCGCAAGGCCAGTGCCGTATATACGTTGCCGTTCCTTGGGGAGGCCAAACTGGTACGAGAACTGATTTTCTGGCTGTCAAAGAAGCCGGCCGTGACGCAGGCTATCGCGCGGCGCGGGATGAAGAGCGGCTTTGCGCGGCGATTTGTGCCGGGCGAAACGCTGGCCGAGGCGCTGGGCGTCGCGGAGGAAATCTGCGGGACGGGGCGGCGAATCAGCTTGAATCAGCTTGGCGAGAGTGTGAAGACTTCGGAAGAGGCGCGCGCGGCGTGCGACAGCTACATCACGATGCTGCGCGAGCTTTCGGCGAGGCACATTGACGGCAACATTTCGATCAAGCTGACGCAACTCGGGCTGGAGCAGAGCCGCGAGATGTGCGAATCGCTGACGGTGGAAATCGCGCGGACGGCGAAGGAACTGGGGCTGACTGTCGAGATGGACATGGAAGGCTCCGCGCTGACCGATGTGACGATCGAGATTTTCGAATCGGTCTGCGGCCGCTTCAACAACATGGGCATGGCGATTCAAGCGTATCTGTTTCGCACGGAGAAAGACCTGGAGCGGCTGGCGCGATTCCATCCGAAAATCCGGCTGGTGAAAGGGGCCTATCGCGAGCCGGCGAAGATCGCGTTCCAGAGCAAGCGGGACGTCGACGCAAGTTACCATAAACTGATTGAGCGGCTGCTCGCGGGCGGTTTTTTTCCGATCTTCGCGACGCATGACCCCGCGATGGTCGAGCACGTCCAGAATTCCGTGCGAGAACGGAGTTATCCCGCTGACAGGTACGAGTTTGAAATGCTTTACGGGATTCGGCGCGATTTGCAGGATCAAGTCCACGCGGCGGGACAGCCGCTGCGCGTTTATATTCCCTTTGGCAGCCAGTGGTGCCCTTATTTCATGCGACGGCTTTCGGAACGGCCGGCGAACTGTCTCTTCGTGTTGCGCAGCCTGATTGCGGAATCGTCTCCTCGAAAATAGTCAACGAGACGCTGAGAGAAATGAGCCGCTATTCCGCAATGCGATGTTTGCGGAAGGCTTCCATGGTCCAGGTGTCAACGGTTTCGTCATGCCGCAGGACGTAACTGTTGCCGTCGTCGGCGACGACGCGGAAGTAAGTCGCACCGGGGGAATACCATTTGTCGTCAAGGCGCTCGACGGAATAGGTTCGCGCGCCAGCGGAAAATCGCAAGGGGCGCTCGTCCGCACGATACCCGGCATAGCATTCAACACGAATCTCAGGCATGGCTTTCCAGATCGCACGCCACAATAATGATGACGTGCGACGAGCATTATACCCCGCGCCGTGCCTGCTATTGCTGCGCCGCATGACCAGCGTTAGACTCGTCGCGATAATCCGCAATCGAGATAGCTTTATTCGTAGAAGGAGCAGTCCATGACAACGCTATCCAAATCGATGACGGAAAGCGCGAAGAGCGACGATATCCTGCGCAAGCACAAGGAATTTCTGTGGCCGGCGGTGACGAATTATTACAAGCGGCCGCTGATTGCCGACCACGCGTCGATGCAATATCTGTGGGACCTGGAGGGCCGCAAGTATCTGGATTTTTTCGGCGGCATCGTGACGATTGGCGTGGGGCATTGCAATCCGAAGGTCACGTCGAAAATCAAGGCGCAGGTTGACAAGCTGCAGCACACATCAACCGTGTTTCCGAATGAGGCCATCGTCAACCTGGCGGAAAAACTGGCGGAAATCACGCCAGGGAAACTGCAAAAGAGCTTCTTCACGAATTCGGGCACGGAGGCGAATGAAGCCGCGATTTTGCTCGCGCGGATGTCGAGCGAAAGCTATGACATCGTGGCGCTGCGGCACGCGTACGCGGGTGCTTCGGCGCTGGCGAAAGGCGTGACGGCGCATTCGGCGTGGCGAAAAGGCGGAGTGATCAGCGTCGGCGTGGCGCACGCAATCAATGCGTATTGTTACCGGTGTCCGCTGCACTTGACATACCCGGATTGCGGCGTGGCGTGCGCCAATGACGTGGAAAATCTGATTCAGACGGCGACGAGCGGGCGAATCGCGGCGTTTATCGCCGAACCGATTCAGGGCGTCGGCGGATTTATCACGCCGCCGCCGGAATATTTCAAGATCGTCTACCGAATCGTGAAGAACTACGGCGGACTTTTCATTTCGGATGAAGTGCAGACCGGATTTGGGCGCACGGGCAAAAAATGGTTTGGCATCGAGCAATGGGAAGTGACGCCCGACATCATCACGTGCGCGAAAAGCATGGGGAATGGCGTGCCGGTGGGAGCGACGATTACGACCAGTGAATTGGCCGATAAATTCCAGGGGCTGACCATATCGACCTTTGGCGGCAATCCGGTGACGTCGGTGGCGGCGCGAGCGGTGATTGAAGTAATCGAAGAAGAGAACCTGCGCGAAAACACTTACGTAGTGGGCGGATATTTTCGGCAGCGGCTCGAAGAACTGAAGGAGAAACACCCGCTGATTGGCGACGTCCGCGGCATGGGGATGATGCAGGCGATCGAGTTGGTGAAGGATCGCGCGACGAAAGAATCGGCTCCGGAAGCGACGAATCAACTGCTCGAACGCGCACGCGACAATGGCTTGTTGATCGGCAAGGGCGGGCTCTATGGCAACGTGATTCGCATGGCGCCTCCGATGAACATTTCGAAAGCCGATGTGGATGAGGGCATTCGCTTACTCGATAAATCCCTGAGCGAGGTCCGCGGCTAGCGTGGCGCTGGATTTTTACACCCAGATAAAAATAGTCGATATCGATTATACTGGCAAAAGCAGAGAGCGAGCACGCACTGACAAAAATGAGCCCAGGCCGCGCAAAATTTCGCAAGATCAGTACCGTCCTGGCCGCGCTGGTTGTGATTGCGGCATCGGCGCCTCGTGGACGGGCGCGGGCGACGGACAAGATCATTTGGAAGCCTATCGGCGAGGCGATTCTGAAAATCACAGGGCGCAAGCCGCCGAAAGCGTGGAACGTGTACGAGGACGAAAAAGACAAGAGCCGCGTGCTCGTGCAAATGGATAGCCGCTGCCTGGTTGTCGACGCGAGGACGAAGCAGGTTTTCGAGATTGCGCAGACGAGATTGCAGAGCCACGGCAAGAATCTTCAGAGCTCGAATCCGGAAGAGACCGAAAACGCGCTGCCAAGCACGGACTGGGACATGCGCGACATCGGGCCGGCCGAACGCATCCAGTTACGACTGGTGAAGGAAAACATTTCGCTGGACGTCGAGCTGCCCCATCCACTCGATCTCCGCACGGCTCACTGAGACAAAGAAGTTCCCGATACCGGCCCGGGCGAATCGGCCGCGGATTGCGCCGGTCCCTTCAATTCGGCCAGCAATATTCCGATAAATACAAGCGCAGCCCCAGCAAGCACGCGCCGCGCGAGGTGTTCATGTGCAATGAGCACCGAGGTGAGCGCGGCGAAAACGGGTTCGAGACTGATCAAAATCGCAGTGTGCGTGGGAGTCGTATACTGCTGCGCCCAGACTTGCAGCGAAAAGCAGAGCGCGGTGGCGCCGACGGCGGTGATCAAGATTGCGGAGACCAAGCCCGATGTCCAATGGAGGCGTGGCGGCTCCCATTGCGTGAGGGCGAGAACGGGAAGGCAGAGCGACGTCAGCAGGGCCGTCATCGCGACCTGGAGAAAACTCAGCGAGGCGACGGAGTGCCGCGGGCTATAGCGTCCGACGAGGATGATGTGGAACGCGAACATGAGAGCGCCGCCGAGCGCCAAAAGATCGCCGATGTTCAGACTGGCGATGCCGGAGAACGGCACAGTGATGAAATACAGGCCGATCACTGCAGCAAGAGCGCCAGCCCAGATCCAGCGGTTCACGCGACGATTCCAGAAAATCGCCAACAGTACGGGGACCATCACTACGCTCGCGCCCGTGATGAACGCCGCTTTGGATGGCGTGGTGAACTTGAGACCGAGCGTTTGGAACGCGTAGCCGCCGAACATGAAGCAGCCAATGAGCGCGCCGGCCACGAATGTTGCGCGATCCATTTTGCGGAGAGCGCGCCAATACACAATGCCCATGACGACGGCGGCAAGCGAAAAACGCAGCGCGTTGAAAACGAAAACGGAGGCGGAAGCAAGAGCATCTTTGACGACAACAAACGTGGCGCCCCAGATGAGCGCGCAAAGCGCCAGCGCGAGATCAGCCTGAAGGCGGCGGGACATTACACGGGGCATTGTACGGGCATCTCGCCGTGCTTTCCACTGGCGGAGGATCGTGGAGCGCTCGTCGTGAGCAGCTTACGACGCATTGCACTCAGTGGCGTTCGTAGACGATCCGGCCGCCGGTGATGGTGATGTCGACCGAAGTGCGAAGGAGTTCGGTAGGCGCGACGCTCATGATGTCCACGGGATAAACAACTATGTCGGCGAACATGCCGGGCTTGATCGCGCCTTTGCGATTCTCTTCGAATTCTCCGAAGGCTGAACCGACGGTGTAATCGTAGATGCAAACGTCGCGTGGGAGTTTTTCTTGCGGCTCCCAACCGCCGGCCGGGCCTCCTTCCGGCAATTCGCGCGTGACGCAAGCGTAGATGCCGCGAAGCGGATTGATGCTTTCGACCGGGAAATCGGTGCCGAAGGCAAGATGCACGCCGTCTTTGCGCATCGTGTTCCACGCGTACGCACCCCTTGAGCGTTCGGAGCCGATGCGCGAGCCGGCCCAACGCTCGTCGTCGAGCAAATGCACGGGCTGCATCGAAGCGATGACGTTCAACTCAGCGAAGCGGGCGAAATCATCCGGGGCGACGATCTGCGCGTGTTCCACGCGATCGCGGCGGTCGCGCGGGCCATTTGCCGCGCGCACGGCGGCAAAGGCGTCGAGAGCCACGCGGTTCGCCTTGTCGCCGATGGCGTGAAAATTGAGCTGAAAACCGGCTTTGTCGCGCTCAATGGACATTTCGTCGAGCTGCTTCGGATCCATACGCAAAATGCCGGACGTCGAAGGGTCATCGGAATAAGGCGCGAGCATGGCAGCCGTTCGCGAGCCGAGAGAACCATCCATGAAGGCTTTGAGCGAGCCGGTCTTCAACCATGGGTCCGTCGTAGTGCCTTCGCGGCGCTGCGCTTCGAGCGTAGGCAGAGGATCGGTGAACGTGAGCCACTCAGTGATGCGCAATGGCAACTTCCCTTCCTGTTTGAGCTCGCGATAGATGAGGAAGTCGCGCCAGGTGGAATAATCCTGAATCGATGTAACGCCATTCGAGATGGCGTCCTGGAGCGCGAGCTCGATGGCGCGGCGACGGCGCTCGTTGCTGGCCGGAGGAACATGGCGATAGACGAGGCTCATTGCCGCGTCCTCTTCGAGCATGCCGTCCGGTTCGCCCGTTTTCGGATCGCGCTCAATGCGGCCGCCCTGGGGATCACTCGTGCCCTTCGTGACGCCCGCGATTTTCAGCGCGAGAGAATTTGCAACGGCGACGTGGCCATCGACGCGTCCGAAAATCATCGGATGGTCAGTCGAAACGGCATCGAGGTCCCCGCGCGTTGGAAACCGCTTATCGGGCCACAACGTGTGATCCCAGCCGCTTCCGGTGATCCACTCGCCCGGCTTGTAATTCTTCAGAGAATTGCGAATGCGCCGCTGAAATTCCGCCAGCGATTTCGCGCCCTCGAAATTCAGAGTTAGCTTGGCCATGCCGCCACTCGCGAGATGCGTATGGGCGTCGTTGAATCCCGGCATGGCAAAACGTCCGTGCAGGTCGATTACATGTGTGCGGACGCCGACGAAAGCGCGGACTTCTTCGTTTGAACCGACAGCGATGATTTTTTCGCCGCGAATGGCGACGGCCTGGGCATACGGAAGCTTGGAATCAACGGTATAGATATTGCCGTTTGTTAGGACTAAATCAGCGGGCGCGTCCGCGCGTGCTGCGTCTGTCATGCTGGTCCCCGTTTCACGATTGGGTTGATGGCCAAGCCGGTTGTTCGATGCGGCATATAGAAGCGCTGCGGAGATGGAAAATGCGGCAATGCCGGCGAGCGCGATGAAGCGACGTGGCAATATCAGGACTGGACTCCCGCAATACCGAGTAAGGTGAGCAGCACGCGCTTCAGACCAAGTTCGCGGCCGGAGGGGTCATACCATTCGTCAATCGAATGCGAGCCGCCTCCCTGCCCTCCGCCGCCGATGGCGATCGCAGGAATGCCCAACGAAAGAGGAAGATTCGCGTCCGTGGAAGAACGCTCGAGGCGCGAGCGATTGCCGAGGTAGCGGTCGGCATTCTCGATGGCGGCGAGAAGCGGCGAATCGGGCGGCAACTTTCCGCCGGGGCGCACGCCGATGACGCCAATTTTTAATTTCAACATTTCGCTTCCTGGAACCGAGGCGGCCATTTCCTGATCCACGGCGCCCGCGAAAACTTTGCGAATCTCGCTTTCGAGCCGCGACAATTCCGCGTCATCCTCCGAGCGCAGGTCAACCTTTACACTGGCTTCGGCAGGAATTGAATTTATGGAATTGCCGCCTTCCATCACGCCGAAATTGAAAGTGGTCCGCGGTTCGTCCGGGACCGGAGTTCGAGAAAACTGCACAATTCCTCGCGCAAGAGCCGTAATCGGGTTGGGCGCGCCGAAATCCGACCAACTGTGGCCGCCGGGACCGGAGACTCGCATATCGAGACGCCGCGAAGCCAAGCCGACGGTAGTGACGTAATCGGTGGCCGCGCCATCAAGAGCCATCATGGCGCGCACGCGGCCCTTGTAGGCGTCCATTAACTGGCGAATGCCACGAAGATTGCCCTCGCCCTCTTCGCCAACATCCGCCACGAAAAGTATGGTCGTCTGCGGCTTCAGGCGCGACTCGTCAATGGCGCGCGCAACACCAACCATCGAGGCCAGCCCCGCGCCATCGTCGGAAATTCCCGGCGCTTCGAGGCGACCTTTCACACGCATCACACGCACATCGGTGCCAGCCGGAAAAACCGTATCGAGATGCGCGACGACCAGTATCACCCCGTCGCCAGTCGAGCCCGCACGTTCGCCGATCACGTTGCCAACCGCATCCGTATGGACATCGAGACCGCTCGCGCTAAACAGTTTCGCCAGATATACACCGCGCGCTTGTTCATGAAATTCCGGCGCGGGAATTTCCGTGATTGCAACTTGTTGATCGGTGACCCAATCGCCGTTGGTGTCGATCCAAGCCAGGGCGCGGGCGACGCGCTTGTCCTGAGCAAGAGCGTCGATGGGGTTTGCCGGACGCGCCGTCAGAGTTGCCATGGTCAACAGGATACCCAAGAGAGAAACAACTTTCACGAATTTTATCGGCTGGAACTCACAGGGCGGCCTTGAGCCGATACGCGAATCTTGTCCCAGAATCAAATCAACGCTTCGCCGACACATTTCCGCGGGCCGCCGAGCCGCACAGCGCAAACAGCTCCTGGTCTGTCATAACGCGCTCGGCCTGCTTTGCCGCCTGAAAAATGCGGTCGACGAGTTCATCCGTGGCCGCGATGCCCTGCTTTTCCAGCCAGTAAGTCACATTCGAGCGGCCGCTCAGGGGACCGACCTCAATTACCTGGTCCAAGCCAAAGAGATGTGAAGGCACGCCGCTGTAGACGGAATCGGCCAGAGCGATGTCGTTTTTACGATACGCCTTGATGATTGCTGCGGCGTGAACACCGGTCGCCGTGCGAAAGGCATCGCGGCCAACGACCGGATAATTTGGCGGAATGGTAGTGTGTGTAGCGCGCGCCACAGTTTCGGAATACTCCTTGAGCTTGGACAAATCACGGTCGATCAAACCCATCAGGCGAAGATTAACGAGCATTAACTCCATCGGAGTATTGCCCACGCGTTCACCGAGCGCATTCGCCGCGGCGTGAACCTGATTTGCGCCCGCGGCCAAAGCCGCGAGTGAATTGGCAATCGAAAGCCCGCGGTCGTTGTGGCCGTGCCAATCGACACGGATTTTTTCGCCGGAGGGCTTCACGACTTCATCGATTGCGAATTTCACCAGGTTAAAAGCGCCGCGCGGCTCGGCGTGGCCGACTGTGTCGCATAGAACGATCGAGCGCGCACCGCAGCGAATCGCTGTCGAGTACAGACACTTGACCGTCTCCGGGTCCGTGCGCGTCGTGTCCTCGGTGACGTACATGACGGGCAGGCCTTCCGAGACGGCAAACTTCACGGCTTCTTCCGTAGTGTGCTGAAGATGGTCGACGGTCCAATCTTCCACGAGGCGGCGGATCGGGCTCGAACCAAGAAACGTGGCTGCTTCGATCGCAATTCCGACCTTCTGGGAAATCTCGGCGATGGGACGAATGTCGCTCTTGTGCGTCCGCGCGGCGCAATTGGGGCGAATTCGCATGTGGCCGGCGGCGATTTCGCGGGCCAGTGCTTCAGTATCGGCGTAGGCGCGCGGGCCAGCGCCGGGAAGGCCAATATTGACCGTGTCGATTCCGAGATCTTCCATCAGATGCAGGATCTGAATTTTTTCCGAAATGCTTGGGTCGCACACAGAGGGGTTCTGCAAGCCGTCGCGGAGAGTTTCGTCATCGAGCATGATCCTCCGCCCGCGCGGAATCTCGCGACCACTCACAATGTTCCAATCGTAGATCAGGTCCGCGTGACTCACTTTGAATCCACCCGGCTTTCCGGAACTTTCGAGCCCGCACGTTTCCTCAATGAGGCCCCTTCGCCAGTAGCAGGGTCAATGGATACAATAGCCGCGTCTGTCGATATAGCGCTCTGCCGCAGCGATGGAGCCGGAGCACTCATTGTTAGGCGAATTCTAACCGATTTTCCATGGCTCCGGGTACTTCAAGGCGACCAAATAAAGCCCCTCCGGAGGCGCAGTCGGTCCCGAGCGCGAGCGGTCGCGCAATTCGAACAAATGCGGGATGTCGGTCGGGTGCAGCTTGCCGCGGCCAACGTCAAGCAGCGTTCCGACAATTTTTCGAACCATGTAGCGCAAGAACGAGCGGCCCGTGACGACAAAGACGATTTCGTCTTTTTCGGGCTTTCGGAGCAGTTCGGAGTGGAGAATTTCGCGTATCGGTGAGCGATCCTTGTCGGTGTCCTCCGAACCCGTCGACGCGGCGAAGGATGTGAAATCGTGTTCTCCTTCAAAAAATCTGGCTGCGTCAACCATGGCAGCTTCGTCGAGAGGATACGGATAATGCAGCACGCGCCGGTAATTAAACGGAGAGAGAACGCGGCCTCGAAAAATACGGTAATGATATGTTTTTTCGAGCGCCTGCCAGCGCGCATGAAAATCGGGCCCCAATTCTTCGGCGGCCACGACACGAATCGACGGCGGCAAGAGCGCGTTGAATGCGCGCTGCAATTCCTCCGTGACAAGACCAGATTGTGTCTTGAAACTGGCCACCTGTCCAAGGGCATGCACGCCCGTGTCGGTGCGGCTGGCCCCATGGACCGAAATGTTCTCCTGCGTGATCTTGCGGACGACATCGGTCAACGCGCCTTGAATTGTCGCCAAGCCGGGTTGAATCTGCCAGCCGTGGAAGGAAGAGCCATCGTATGAGAGGGTAAGTTTAATATTTCGCATGCGGCGAAATTATCGCATGAGGGAGCAGTTCCTACAGAAGTAAAGCCACTTTAGGCAGCGCGCGCACCGTTTCGGACCTTCAACTTCGGTCGTCGATAGGGAAAGTATGCCGGGCCCATGCAGACCGGCTCGAAGTCGGCTTCTATGCCGCTATTCGTATAGTCGGCGTGCGAACCCTCCGGCCGTGCCAGGAAACGGATCGCCCGGAAGCGACGCTCGGCACAAAGGTCAAACCAGTGGCGGATGCCGGGGCCAACGGACAGAAGATCTCCTGGTTCGAGCTCAATCATCACGACGGGCCGCGCCGCGGGATGGATGTTACAGAAGCCGCGCCCCGCAAGGACAAAATGCGCTTCAACCTCGTTGTGCCAGTGCTCGCGCTTGAAATGCGCCAGCATTTCCTCGAATTTCGGCGTATCCGGAGTCAGGTCGACGACGTCATATGCAGCGAACCCGTGCCTTAACCTGTACGTTTCCAATTCAGATTTATACGCGGACAGAATCTCCTCGGGAGGGCTCCACGCAGGGAGTGGGTTCACCCGTGACCAGCGGGCATAATCCACGCCAATCTCGGAGAGAAACACCTGGATCTCGCCGGGCATGATGAAAGTGCGCCCAATCTGCGGAACCTTGACGATCGCCATGGCCTTTAGCCTCGATGAAAGCAGCGGAGGAAAATTTCCAAAGCGAAAAAACTGGCGGGGCGCTTATTGCTGCAGCCCCCAAAAGTACAAAAGACACTTAACCCAGAGGCGTCGAGAAAGTTGCGGAGCACCTACCCTCTAAGTAGAGCTACGCAGGAATATAGCCGGAATTCTCTTCCAAAAAAACCTACGGTGCAAGGAATTTTTGATTCGCGAGCAGGGCTACGCTTCCGAACGAATAAAGTGGCTTCCCGGCTTTGTGATCGCTTCTCCAGCGCGGCACAACGGGCAATCGAATTGTTCGTAGCTGGGAATGTCGAGCTCGATCAAGGCCCGTGCGGAAACGGGAAGGTCGAGACGCCCCCCGCTGCGATCGATCAGCGCGCCAGCGGCTACCACGCGCCCGCCTGCCTGTTCAACGATGCTCATGGTTTCGCGGGTGGAACCGCCCGTCGTCCACACATCTTCGACAACGAGGACCTTTTCTGCTGGTTGCAAGGCAAACCCGCGCCGAAGTGCCATGCGGCCAGAGGAATCCCGCTCGACAAAAATTGCCCGCACGCCTAGCCCTCGCGCCACCTCGTGGCCCACGAGAATGCCGCCCAAAGCCGGCGAAACAACGCAATCAATAGGTACGTCGTGGAATTTTTCAGCCAAAGCGTGACCCAGGCGTTCGGCCAAGTCAGGATACTGGAGCACAAGAGCGCACTGGACATAAGTAGGGCTATGGCGCCCGCTGGACAATTCAAAATGCCCATGTCTAACAGCGCCGGCTCGCTCAAATATTAGCTTCGCTTCATCCGCCTGCATCGAATGCGTCTCCGCAACGAGAAAATGCTGGGCTAGCCTAGGGCACCCGGCGACCGTTGTCAATGCGGCGCGTCGATGCTAGACTCCGAAGTCGATGTATTCGGTTCTGGGTGCCTCCTGTCCGCTTACGGACACCAGCCCAACTGAATCCTCCGTTTATTCGCCTAATTACGCGCGGATACGAATGGCTGCCACCTTGCATCGAATCAGTTGAAACAAATCACTGCTTTGGCACGTTTCATTCATTTGGGGAATACAACTCAATTTTTCAATCAGGTGGAGAGGAAGAAAACTATATGACTGGAAGGCTGATTCGATCGACCGTTGCTCTTTATCTTGCGGCCTCGCTGGCGGTGGGAATACCCGCTTATGCGCAAGCGCAGAGTCAGCAAGGGACCCAAACGACGGGACAGACATCGGGAAGCGCGCAAGCGCCAAGCACGGTTCCCTACCCTAAGCTGTTGCAAGGTCCGGATTACACGAAGGGCAAACCAGTGTTTCCGAATATCTTTGGGCCGTATACCAAGCGATATGTGCCCCAGCCCGATCTGACCAACACGCCAACCATTTATGGCCTCATCCAGGACGGGAAACTTGAGTTGAGCTTACAGGATGCCATCGCTTTGGACCTCCAGAACGATCTCAATATCACGGTATCCGAGTACACACCTTGGATTGACCAGACTCAACTGCTCAACGCCGAAGGAGGCGGAACGCCGCTCGGACAGTCCGTATTCGGCGGCGGCGGCGGCACGTTCGATCCAGTCATCTTCGCCAGTGCGGGAATCACCGACAGCACCTTTCCTGTGAACAACTCCCTTACGAGCGGCGTAGGAACGGGCGCACCCACTTTCTTCGGCCTGCAGTCGCATACATCGCAGTTCAATGTGGGATATTCGCAGGAGTTCCATACGGGGACCACGTTCACCGCGACGCTTGACAATACACGGAGCTCATCCTCTCTTTCGGAGAACTTTTTCAATCCGACTGTACAATCGACGCTTTCAGTCAGCATTCAACAGCCCTTGCTGCGAGGATTTGGTCTACTGCCGAACATGCGTTTCATCCTCGAGGCGCAAAACACAACCAAAATAGGAAAGATCCAATTCGAAGAGTCAGTGATCACAGAAATCACACAAGTGGAGACACAGTATTGGATCCTTGTAGCTGATCGGCAGGCCGTCGACGTTGCGAAACAGACGCTCGCCGTTTCGCAGAAACTGTATGAGGACGATCAGCGTCAACTTCAGATCGGAACCCTGGCCCACCTGGACGTGGTAACGGCAGAATCGGAGATTGCCTCGGACAATCAAGCATTGATCGCGGCACAGACCAATGCCCTACAACAGGAAAGCGTCGTCCTCAACCTGGTCACGAAGGACCCCATGGACCCGCGACTGCAGGGTATTGAGATCGTGCCGACCACTTCGCTGGACGAAGTGCCACAGGTTCCGAATATCGCACTCCCGGATGCGGTCAAGGAAGCCTGGGCAAACCGCCCGGAGCTAGCAGTCGACCAAATCACGCTGGCCAATGACGAGATCGATGTCAAAGCGACAAGAAACGCGCTGCTTCCCGCGCTAACACTGGCGGGTACTTACTCAAGCACGGGGCTAGCCGGCGTCAATACGAATCTTGTCTTTGCGCCAAATGGAACGGCTACCGTTATACCTGATGAACCCATCGTCGATCAAAACGGCAACCCAGTGCTGTCAGGCGGCTTGCCCACATTCGTTGGTAGTCCAAACGGTGCATTCACGCAATCGACGACGCAGAGCGGACTTGGATCAGCGTATTCCTCTGTCTTTCACGGCCAATTCCCGACGTTTCAAGCAAGCTTGAGCCTGAGCCTGCCCATACGGAACCGCTCAGCGCAAGCCGCGAACGCCCAGACGCAATTGACCGAGCGTGAACAGCAAGTGTCGCTTCAACGTGACAAGAACACCATTGTCGTCAATGTCCGGCAGGCCCTCACAGCGCTGCAGCAGGACGCTGCACAGGTTGTGGCCACAGAGAAGGCCACGCAACTTGCGCAGGAAACCTACGATGACGAAGTCAAGAAGTTCGACCTGGGAGCATCCACGACCTACAACGTCGTGCTACAGTCACGTGACTTGAATAACGCGAAACTGAATGAACTGACGGCGAAGACAAACCTTGCGGCGGCGCTTGTCACTTTCAATCAGGCGCTGGGCCGCACCCTCACCGCGAACAGCATCATGATCGCGGACAACCATCATCAGCCAATCGACTTCGCTTCAACCGCGCCGCTGATTCCTGGCACGATTGACGGCCGCTTGACTGGCGACGATGTTTTCGGCGTTCGCTCGAATAAGTAACCAACCTATTTGCTTAGCCCGGAGACTTCAGTTTCCGGGCTTTTTTCATTGGTCTCGAGGAAACATCAACGCAAACGCTTGCTCGCCCTTTTCGGTTGCCCTACAATGAACTAAGCGTTGGAAATCGCTTCTGATGGGCTGCGCAATTCGGCCAGGAGCCGGGCGAAATGAGCAAGGAAAATCGCGTTTCTTCTGCGACGACAACTGCCGACGCGGAGTCGACTCGAAAACCATCGGCGGCCGAAAGGGAATGGGAGAAAAACGTTCTTCAGCCCACGCTGGAGAAATCACCCGAGCGGGCGAAGCAATTCACCACGATTTCCGATTACCCGATCCGGCGCCTTTACACGCCTGCCGATTTGGCAGGGTGGTCGCCGGAAAAGGATCTGGGCTACCCGGGCCAGCCTCCCTACACACGAGGAATCCATTCGACGATGTACCGCGGCCGCCTTTGGACGATGCGGCAGTTCGCGGGGTTTGGCGCGGCGGAAGATACCAACCAGCGTTTTCGCTATCTGCTTTCGCAGGGCCAGACAGGATTGTCCGTCGCGTTCGATCTTCCCACGCTCATGGGCTATGACTCCGATCATGTTTTGTCGGAGGGCGAAGTCGGGAAATGCGGCGTAGCAATCAGCTCGCTGGCGGATATGGAGGTGCTGTTCGACAAGATCCCCATGGCAGACGTCAGCACGTCGATGACGATCAATTCGCCGGCGGCGGTGATCTGGGCCATGTACCTTGCCGTTGCCGAGAAGCAAGGCGCCGACTGGAAGAAGATTTCCGGTACGCTGCAAAATGACATCCTGAAGGAATACATCGCGCAGAAGGAATACATCTATCCGCCTGGCCCGTCAATGCGCCTGGTGATTGACACTTTCGAATTCGGCGCGAAGCAAACACCGAAGTTCAACGTAATTTCAATCAGCGGTTATCACATCCGGGAGGCTGGATCGACGGCGATTCAGGAACTCGCGTTCACGCTGCGCGACGGCATTGAATACGTGGAGTGGGCGCTGCGGCGCGGGCTCGACGTGGATGATTTCTCGCCACACCTTTCTTTTTTCTTTAATGCGCACAGCGACTTTTTTGAAGAGATCGCGAAATATCGCGCCGCGCGTCGCATTTGGTACAAGACGATGCGCGAGCGCTTTGGCGCGAAGAATCCCCGGGCGTGGGCTCTGCGCTTCCACACGCAAACGGCTGGTTGTTCGCTGACGGCGCAGCAGCCATACAACAACGTGGTGCGGACGGCGCTGCAGGCGCTGGCGGCCGTGATGGGCGGCACGCAGTCACTACATACGAATTCGCTCGATGAGGCGTGGGCGCTACCGACCGAGTTCGCCGCGACGATCGCCCTGCGGACACAGCAAATCATCGCGCACGAAAGCGGCGTTACGAACACGGTTGATCCGCTCGGAGGAAGCTATTTCGTTGAGAACCTCACCGACGAAGTGGAGCACGGCGCGTGGGATTATATCGAGAAGATCGACGCACTGGGTGGCATGGTCAACGCCATCGAGCGCTCCTATCCTCAGCGCGAAATCGCCGAGGCCGCGTATCGCTACCAAGTATCGGTCGACCGGAAGGAAAAAATCGTTGTTGGCGTAAACGATTTCGTCGCAGAGGAAAAGCCACTCGACACTCTGCACATCGATGAGACGGTTGCGCACCGGCAGACAGAGCGCCTCCGCAAGCTGCGCGCGGAAAGATCACCCGCGGAAGTCGATCGCCGCCTGAAGGCCCTGCGCAAAGCGGCCGAAGGCACCGAAAATCTGATGCCCCACATTTACGAAGCGGTGAAGGCTTATGCCACGCTCGGCGAGATCTGCGACGCCCTGCGAGACGTTTTCGGCACCTATGAGGAAGTCGCCATCACGTAAGGAATCTCCAAGGCACTCCCCTGATTTGGGTGAGTCTAAACTACACAAATCGCCGCAAATTGAAGTATCCTTGCAGCGCGAATGACTGACAAAAAAATACGAGTGCTAATCGCGAAGCCGGGGCTGGACGGGCACGACCGCGGCGCGAAGGTAATCGCTCGCGCTCTCCGCGATGCTGGCATGGAAGTGATTTATACAGGCCTGCGGCAGACGCCGGAAATGATCGCGTCGGCGGCAGTACAAGAGGACGTGGACGTCATAGGGCTCTCGATTCTCTCCGGCGCGCACAATGCGCTCTGCCCGCGATTGATGGACCTTCTGCGCGAAAAGGGAATGAACGACGCCACGGTACTCATCGGCGGAATCATTCCGGAAGCGGATATCCCGGCACTCAAGAAAGCAGGCATCGCCGAAGTTTTCTTGCCGGGCACATCGACGCAGGATATCGTCGACTTCATCCGCAAGCGCCAAACCGCGCCAGCGCCGAAGGCCTGACGCGGCGTGGATTCTTCGGTCCGCGTTTCTACACACGGAAAAGTCCTGCTGCTCACACTCGAAAATCCGAGCGGCTATCCCCGGCTGGAGCGCGACGTACTGGCCACACTGATCCAGAGAGTGCAGTTCGCCATTCATCAGCCGCGTGTTCGCGGCGTGGTCATTACCGGGACAGAGCACGCATTTGCCACCGGTGCAGAAATGGATGAAATCGCCCGACTCACACCCATTGCAGCGCACGACTTTTCGCTTCTCGGCCAACGCCTGATGAAGATGATCGAGCGCTCACAGAAACCGATCGTCGCCGCAATTCGCGGCTATTGCTTCGGCGGCGGACTGGACCTCGCTCTCGGCTGCCATGCGCGCGTTGCATCCGAAGATGCGCGTTTTGCACACCCCGGCGGCAGGCTCGGCATTCTTACTGGCTGGGGCGGCACGCAGCGGCTGCCGCGCTTGCTTGGCCGTGCCCGCACGTTGGAGATGTTCTGCACAGGCCAAGTTATACCGGCACTCGAAGCTCTAGCGATGGGTTTGATCAATCGAATCGTTGAGCAAGATCAGGTTGTTCAATGCTCGATACAATTGGCAGGCGAACCCGAACCATGAAACCGACGGCCTCCCAGACGCGAACTTCTCGCGGGGATGGTACAATGCGGAGTTTCGGAATGACGTGACAACAATGCTTGATTGCGAGGACGTTCGTTGGCGGATTCAGTGATCGAAACCCACACCAAAACAAGTTCTGCCGAGTTCGAGAAGAATCGGCGCGCACTGATCGATCGCCTCACGGAAATAAAAACGGAAGAAGAGCGCATTCGGCAGGGCGGCGGCACGAAAGCGATCGAGTCACAACACAAAAAAAGCCGACTGACGGCACGGGAACGCATCGAGAAGCTGATCGACCCCAAGAGCCGTTTCTTCGAGCTTGGCCTCTACGCCGCGTACGAAATGTACGAAGAATGGGGCGGCGCACCGGCAGCAGGAACGATCACTGGGCTCGGCCGTGTCGCGGGCCGGCATGTGATGATCATTGCGAACGACGCGACGGTGAAAGCTGGCGCGTTTTTTCCCATGACCGCGAAGAAAGTGATTCGCGCGCAAAACATCGCCATCGAGAATCGCATTCCGACAATTTATCTGGTGGATTCGGCCGGCGTTTTTTTGCCGCTCCAGGAGGACGTTTTTCCCGACACCGATGACTTTGGACGAGTCTTTCGTAACAATGCGGTGATGTCGGCGATGGGCATACCTCAGGTCACGGCGATTATGGGAATGTGCGTCGCTGGCGGCGCGTATTTGCCGGTCATGTGCGATCACATTTTGATGACCGAAGGCAGCGGACTCTTTCTCGCGGGTCCCGCTCTGGTACAGGCAGCTATCGGCCAGAAGGCTTCCGCTGAAGAGCTGGGCGGCGCAAAAGTTCACGCGCAGATTAGCGGCACGGTCGATTTTCGCGAGGCAGATGATGACTCGTGTCTGGCGCGCATTCGCGCTCTCGTTGACAAGATGGGCCATCGCGCGAGAGCGCCCTTCGATCATCGCGAAGCCGAGCCGCCGAAATATCCCGATGCGGACATTTACGGCATCTTTTCTTCCGATCCGGCGAGGCAATACGACATGCGCGAAATCATCGCGCGGATCGTCGATGGCAGCCGCTGGGAGGAATACCGCCCCGAATACGGGCAGACGATTCTTTGCGGCTTCGCGCGAATCGGCGGCTGGGCCGTGGGCATCGTAGCAAATCAGAAAAAAAACGTTCAGGTCGCCGCCGCGGGCACCGGCGAACGGCGCATGGAGTTCGGAGGCGTCATTTACACGGAGTCAGCCGACAAAGCGGCGCGCTTCATCCTCGATTGCAATCAAAATCTGATTCCGCTCGTTTTCCTGCACGACGTGAACGGATTCATGGTTGGCAAAGAAGCCGAATGGAGCGGCATCATACGCGCGGGCGCAAAGATGGTGAATGCCGTGGCGAACAGCGTGGTGCCGAAGATCGCGGTGATTTGCGGCGGCAGCTTCGGCGCGGGACACTACGCGATGTGCGGAAAGGCTTACGATCCACGATTTATTTTTGCGTGGCCGACCGCGCGTTACGCCGTGATGGCCGGGGAATCCGCTGCCGGAACACTCGTTGAAATCAAGATTAAGCAGCTTGAGCGCGCAGGCAAGAAGCTCACCGAAAAGGACCGAAAGGAACTCTTCGAATCTGTTCGCGCGACATACGAGCATCAAACCGATCCTCGCTACGCTGCCGCGCGGCTGTGGGTAGACGCGATCATCGACCCCGCGCACACTCGCGACGCGATTGCCGAAGCGCTTGACGCTGCATCGCTCAATCCGGTCGTCGCGGAATTCAAAACAGGAGTGCTGCAAACCTAGATGGAGTCAGTGACGATTATTGAATGTCCGCGCGATGCCTGGCAGGGGTTGCCGCAAACGATTCCCACGAAAGCCAAGATTGAATACTTGAGCCGACTGATCGCGCTCGGATTCCGGCATATTGACGCAGTCAGCTTTGTATCGCCGAAGCATGTTCCGCAGATGGCAGATAGCGAAGATGTGATGGCGGGGATCGCGAAACACTTCCCTGCCGACATGCCGCCGCCAGAGATTATCGGCATCGTGGTGAACGAAAGGGGCCTGGAACGCGCGCTGGCAACTCCGGGCGTCACGACGATCGGGTACCCCTATTCCATCTCCGCGTACTTTCGCCGCGCCAACGCGAATATGTCGCGCGCCGAGTCGCGCGTGCTGGTGGAAACATTGAGGAGCAAGACGAAAGCAGCCGGGCGCGATCTCGTCGTGTACATTTCCATGGCGTTTGGCAATCCGTATGATGAACCCTGGGGTCCGGAAATCGTCGAAGACACGCTGGTTTGGCTGAAGGATATTGGCGTGCGCACGGTTTCTCTGGCCGATACGGTTGGCACGGCGTCGCCGAGTGAAGTCGCCGTGCTTTTTCGAGCGGCAAGGAATTGCGTTGCCGGAATCGAACTCGGTGTCCATCTTCACAGCCGCCCCGACGGGGCAGCGCAGAAAGTGCTGGCTGCATTTGAAGCGGGCTGCCGCCGCTTTGATGGCGCGCTGACAGGTCTCGGAGGATGCCCTTTTGCCGGCGATGAATTGATCGGCAATATCCCAACGGAAACTGTGCTGGCGACGCTTGCGGCTCGCGGCGTTTCGACCGGCATCGACACGAAATCGCTCGCGGTGGCCTGCGCACTCACGGGGCAGATTCGCGAGGCCTACGCACACGCCGCCGATGCGCCGAAGCCAAACTGAAGGCGATTGATGAGCTATCAGACGCTCCAATTCGATTTGCAGGGCGAAGTCGCCACAATCACGCTCAATCGTCCTGAGCGGCGCAACGCGATCTCGCCCGAGATGATCGAAGACATTTTCGCCGTATTCGATGAAGCCGAGCAAGGCGCCGCGCGCGTAGTCATCTTAACGGGCACCGGAAAAGCTTTCTGTGCCGGAATGGACCTCGAAGCACTTCGCAGCCTTGCGACTCAAACGCAGGAGCAGCATATGGCGGATGCCAAGCGCATGGGTGCGATGTTCCATCGCGTGTACAGCTTCCCAAAGCCGCTCATTGCCGCCGTTAATGGCCCCGCAATCGCAGGAGGCACGGGACTCGCGACGCTTTGCGATTTCACGCTCGCGGTTCCGGACGCGAAATTCGGCTACACGGAAGTGCGGATCGGCTTTCTGCCTGCGGTCGTTTCTGTTTTCTTACTGCGCCAGGTGGGAGAGAAGTTGACTCGCGAACTCCTGCTCACGGGCAAACTCATCGATGCGGCGGAAGCGCATCGTCTAGGCCTCGTTACCGAAATCGTTGCACCCGATAAACTGATGGACTCGACGCATGAGCTGGCGCAGACGCTCATCAGCTTCAGCCCAACGAGCCTGCGCTCCACGAAGCGCCTGATCCTGCAGTGGAGCGAAAAGGAGATCGAGCGCGACCTGGCCATCGCCATTCGTGAAAGCGCCGAGATTCGACGCACCGAGGACTTTCGGGAAGGACTAGCCTCATTTCTGGAAAAGCGTAAGCCGCATTGGCATGACCGCTAACCTGCGCCCGCACGGTCTGGTAAGATTTACGTCGTCCTTCGAAGGCAACTTGGCATACTGATGAGCACGATCGGCGAAACGACAGTTCGCGTGCGTTATGCGGAAACCGACCAAATGGGAGTGGTGTATTACGCGAATTTCTTCGTCTGGTTCGAGGTGGCGCGCGTAGAGTTGATGCGCCAAATGGGATTCAGTTACAAGCAGATGGAATTTGAGGACGACAGTTTCGTAGTTGTGGCCAAGGCGAGCTGCACATACAAGCGCCCGGCGAGATTTGACGACGTCATTCGCATATGCACGCGCGTCACGGAGGCGCGCCGCCGTACGATCACCTTCTCTTATGAAGTCATCAACGACGCGACTCGCGAACTGGTCGCAACGGGCGAAACGCTGCATGTGATCTGCGGCCATGACGGCCGGCCCAAGAGCTTGCCCGAGAAATACCGTCCATACTTCCCGCTCGGGCGATCGTCCGATGGCGTGGGCGCAGAGGCGCCACAACGCTCATGAAAAAAGTGATCGCCATATCCGGCAATGACCTCACGCTTTCGCAGCTTTACCAAGCTGTGTTCGAAGGCTTCGAAGTCACGCTGGCAGCAGATGCCCGCGAGCGCATCGAGGCTTCTCGCGCGGTAATCGATCGCCTGGCAACGGGCAAGGCCGCGGTCTACGGCATCAACACAGGCTTCGGCGCGCTTGCTTCCGTTCGAATCCAGCCCGGCCAGATTCGCGATTTGCAACTCAATCTTGTGCGCAGCCACGCCTGCGGAGTCGGCGCACCTCTCGATGCAGCGGAAACGCGCGCGATGATTCTTTTGCGCGCGAATGCGCTCGCGAAGGGTTTTAGCGGTGTGCGGCCGGTCGTCGTCGAGACGCTTCTCGCAATGCTGAATGGCGGCGTGCTTCCCGTAATTCCGTCGCAAGGGTCGGTTGGCGCATCGGGGGACCTGGCGCCCCTGGCGCATCTTGCTCTCGTAGCTATCGGAGAGGGCGAAGCCATTTACAAAAACGAAAAATTGCCCGGCGGCGAGGCATTGCGAAAGGCTGGTGTCGCGCCTCTGAAGCTCGAGGCCAAGGAGGGCTTGGCGCTGCTGAATGGCACGCAAGGCATGCTCGCGCTGCTTTCCCTCGCCCTTCGCGACGCAGAAATGTTGATCGATACGGCGGACGTCGCCGCAGCGCTCTCGCTTGACGCCCTGCGCGGTAGCCCCGCCGCGTTCGATGAACGCATTTCGCGCATTCGGCCGTACCCCGGCCAGGCTGCCACTGCGCGCAATCTTGTTCGCCTGAATCGCGGCAGCGAAATTCGCGAATCGCATCGCTCGCCCAATAAAGATACGCGCGTGCAGGACGCGTACAGCCTTCGCTGCACGCCGCAGGTCCATGGCGCGGTGCGCGATTCACTGTCGCAGGTGCGCACGACGGTTTCCATTGAGTTGAATAGCGCCACGGACAATCCTCTCGTGTTCGCCGAATCCGGGGAGGTTGTGAGCGGCGGAAATTTCCACGGGCAGCCGCTCGCCATGGCGGCCGATCAAGTGGCCATTGCGCTTGCCACGGCAGCCGGCATCTCCGAGCGCCGCATTGAGCACATGACGAATCCGCACACGAGCCTCCTGCCGGCGTTTCTCACCGCTGATCCTGGACTCAATTCCGGTTTCATGATCGCTCAGGTAGTTGCTGCGTCTCTTGTGAGCGAACTTAAGGCGCTCGCGACACCGCACTCGGTCGATTCGATTCCCACCTCCGGCGATCAGGAGGATTACGTCTCGATGGGCATGAGCGCCGCGCGGCGGCTAGGCCGAATGCTCGATGGCTTGCGTAACGTCATCGCCATCGAATTGCTCGCCGCGTGCCAGGGCATCGATTTTCAAGCACCTCTACAAACAGGCACGGAAGCGCGCAAGGCTTATGCACTCGTGCGCGAGGCGTCGCCAGTTGTCCATGTTGACCGTTCGCTGGCACCCGACATCTCTGCAATCGCGCAGATGATTGCTACCGCGAAATTCCAGAAGCTGCTCTCGTAGGCAACGGCCCTTTCTTCTCACTCACCTCAGGTTTCGCTGCAGAAATCTACCGAAGCGCCAGCCAGCGATCCATTTGAACGGGGCTTCGCCGAGCGAATAGTGTCCGCACGGCAACCGCAGCGCCACGCATGCGACGTCATTTCCCCGCGCGGCGGCGAAGAATTGCTCCGACAACTCGGCCGGGAACGTGGGATCATATTGACCGCTGATTGCGAGCAGCATCTGTCCCGTGCCTCGCAATTTCGGGATGTAAGGCATCGGGCTGATTGGCGCCCAGAACCGACGAATCTCTTCTTCCGATACTTCCGTGCGCAACGACTCCCACACATTTGTTGTCGTCAGCCCCCTGGCCACCACATCGCCAAAATTCGTCGAGACATGCAGCAACGCGGCGGCCCGAATCAATGGCTCGTGCGAAGCCGTGATGCATGAGATGCAAGAGCCGAGACTCGTCCCGAGAATGCCCAGCGGCCCGTAGCCGCGCGAGGCGAGCCAGCGCAACGAGCAGCGCGCATCGCACACGGCCTGGCGGTTCGCTTGGAGCGTCAGCCCAATATTTGGCCCAACGATGTGATCGGCGCGCTCATGGCCCGGTACGGCGCGATGATCGTGATAGGGTAGGCTGAGGCGCAGAGCTGTGACTCCGAGGCGATTCAGCCAGCGACAAACATCGACGTAGGCATCGTACTGGGCATTCCATTGCGGCAGAACAACAACCGCCGCACCGTCCTTAACTGCCGGAAAGAATCGAGCGCGGACGCAGGAGTTCTCTTCCCACGGAGAATGTACGGCACTGGTGAAGGTCAGCTCTCCACTCCACGGTGTGCCGTTGTTGCTCGTTTCGTAGTGAAAATCATTGGGCGTTTCACAGGCGAACCATTCGTCACTTTTTGCCAGCGTTTCTTCAGCGAATCGATGAAGAAACGCTCGAGGATCTCTTTCATCTGCGCGGCCGCCGATATGCTCCAGTCCCCACGCAAACGGCAATACTCGCCGATTTGGCTCCGAAGCCCATCGGCGGTGCTCATAGCGCCGGATTCTTTGCTCATACCAGTGCATCTTGGCCATGGGATTCAAACCTGAAAATATAGCTCAGCAGCCGTGCTTGCCGCCATTTGTTGCTACTCGTGCAGCGCGGACAATCGCGTCTTCTTATGATGCCTTTAGGAATCGGGCACGCTTCCTGCCTGTGTCCTTGAGGGGATTGCTCCCTTGTGGCACAGTCAGAACGTGCTCCCCACTGGCGAAATTACCGTCTTTGTTTTCCTGTTTGGGCTGGTTATCGGCAGCTTTCTGAACGTTTGCATCAGCCGGCTCCCGCAGGGAAAATCCATCGTCATGCCTGCATCGCGCTGCCCAAAATGCGCGACGCCGATCAAGCCCTGGGACAACATTCCGGTGTTGAGTTATGTTTTTCTCGGAGGCAAGTGCCGGGCGTGCAAGACGCGCATCTCGCCAATTTATCCAGCAGTTGAACTGCTCACGGGCCTGCTTTTCCTTGCCTGCTATCTCGTTTTTGGCAACTCCGTGGCGACGGCGAAGTGGGCGGTCTTTTCCGCGATCCTCGTCGTGCTGGTTTTCACAGACTGGCGCGAGCGCCTTCTGCCCGATAGGGTCAACTTCACTGGCCTGGCCATCGGCCTATTATTCAGCTTTTTCGTGCGTCCGGAAGACGGCACGGCCCTCTGGCTCGCAAATCACTTGTTTGAATTCCCTCCTCCAGCTCCTGTGATTTCTTTCGTCGATGCGCTTATCGGCGCGCTCGTTGGAGGCGGCGTCCTCTGGATTGTTGGCGAAGGCTATTTTCGACTTCGAGGCCGCGAGGGTATGGGCTTCGGCGACGTCAAAATGATGCTTATGGTTGGATCCTTTCTGGGGCTGCGCCGCACGATCCTTACGATTCTCGTCGGCTCCGTTATCGGTGCAATTCTCGGCGCCGTGTTCATCCTGGCGTCACGCAAGGGCTCGGATTACGAACTGCCCTTCGGCACGTTCCTCGGAGCAGCGGCGCTGCTTGTGGTTTTCTTCGGCACGCCGGTGGTCGTTTGGTACCAATCGCTTTTTCAGATTCGATAGCGCCGCCATGTCTTTCGCCCCACTTAGCCCAAACTTCAAATTCGAGATGGGCATCGGTCTGGTTTTTTTCGCGCTTGTGTTCATAGGAATGATCGGCGCGTTGATTGCTATCCGGCGTTCGCTGGGCGAAAAGAATTCCAATTCAAAAGAGATGGATGGATCCTTCCGTGTCAACGCTGAAAATCCGTCGGCGTTCATGACCGCTTCGATGCAGGGCGTGATTCAGCGGCTGCGCGACCAGGAACACGAACTTGCGCGTCTCCATCGAGCCGAAAAAGAACGCGCGGAGGAGACGGAACGGCTCAGTGAGGCTGTCACGCGCAACATGCCAGCCGGCCTTCTGCTCGTCAACGCGACCGGCACCATCAGCTCCGCAAATCCCGCCGCAGAAAAAGCGTTGGGGATTCGCAGCCTGCGATATCACCGTTACACGGACGCCCTCGGCGTCGATTCGCCGCTCGCGCAAATGATTGCCGCCAGCTTGCGGGATGGCCAGACTTTTCAGCGCGATGAGATTCCTCATGCGACCGCAGCCGGCGAAGTTCGCCAGCTCGGCGTCACGATTTCGCCGATTTACCGCTCCGTGCGCAACACCCTCGTTCAAGGGCCAACCGCCCCGGCCATGCAAACAATTACGGGCGCGCTTTGCTTGATGAGCGACATCACCGAACTGGCCACGCTGCAGAAGCAGATCCGGTGGAAGGAGAATCTCGCGGCATTGGGTGAGATGTCCGCCGGCATCGCCCACGAATTCAAGAACGCGCTCGCCACCATTTCCGGCTATGCGCAGATGATTCACAGCGAGGCATCATCGCCTGATACCGAAGAATGCTCGCAGAAAATTCTCGACCAGACGCGAGCGCTCGCGCACGTTGTGACCGAGTTCCTGCGGTTTGCGCGGCCGCTCGAACTTGCCCACGAGGATTTCGCTCTGGCCACTGTGGTCGAAGAGGTTTCGGAAGAAATTGGCGCCAGTGTTTTGAATGTTTCGATTCGCACGGAAGGCTCATTTGGCGAGGCTTCGGGTGACTCTGGGCTCCTCCGCCAGGCGCTGTTGAATCTTGCGCGGAACGCCGCAGAAGCAGCGTCAAGCAACGGCCATCGGGGTGAGGTCGTGATCGCCGGTACGCAGGAAGGGCACTCGGGCCGGCTCTGGCAATGCATCGCCGTGCGGGACAATGGCCCGGGAATCCCGCCCGGCGACATCGACAAACTTTTCGTGCCGTTCTTCACCACGAAATCCAGCGGCACTGGCCTCGGCCTCGCTGTCGTTCAAAAAATTGCCCTTCAGCACGGCGGACGCGTCGAAGCGCGCAATCAGACGGCGGGTGGCGCTGAATTCGACCTATGGTTACCTTTGCGGCAGCAGGCAAGCTCATAGCCGTTTCCCCTTGCCTCATACCACATCTAGAATTGGAGGAGATGGACGTGGCGTTCGGCACTCCGAGGTGATAGCCATGCGTAAAGGAATTTGGCTCGCTGCAATTGTCTCGTTTTTGGCCCTGCCGCAGAGCTCCAGGGCCCAGTCGACATCGCAACCTCAAACGCAAAATCAGTCTCAAACGCAGACGCAAGCGCAGCCTCCCGCCAAGACCGATGCGCTTGCCGAAGCCGCACGCAAGGCCCGTGAAGCCCAGAAAAACGCACCCAAGGCCACAATTGTCTTCACCAACGACAATCTGCCCGTGTCCGGCGCCGGCGTCTCAGTCGTGGGAAGCAGCTCTTCCACCCCTGCGTCAACGGACAAAGACACGACCGGGTCTTCCGCAACGCCGCCAGAAAAAAACGACGAGGCCTCTTGGCGCAAAAAGTTCGCTGATGCCCGCCACAAGCTGGCGCAGGATCAATCCGAGCTATCCATCATGCAACGGGAGATGAGCGAGCTTCAGCTCCAGTACTATCCAAACGATCCGACCAAAGCGCTGATGCAATCGGTCACGCGCTCCGACATCACAAAGAAACAAGATGCCATCGACAAGAAACAGAAAGACATCGACGCCGACAAACAGGCCATATCCAACCTGGAGGACGCCCTCCGCCAAGCTGGCGGCGATGCCGCCTGGGCTCAAGAGTAGCGCGCTGCAATGGAATCCATCCTCCTGGTCGAGGACAAGTCTGAACTGCGCGCCATGCTCCACCGAGCGCTCGAGAAGGCGGGTTACACTGTCGACGAGGCTTCCGACGGAACCGCCGCGATCGAGAAAGTCCGCAAGCGGCGCTATTTGCTTGTACTGACTGACCTGAAACTTCCCGGCGCCTCGGGGATCGATGTCTTGCGCGAAGCGCGCCGCGCCGATGCAATGATTCCCGTGATTCTCATCACAGCCTATGGCTCGGTGGAGGATGCCGTCACGGCGATGAAAGAAGGCGCCTTCGACTTCATTCAGAAACCTGTCGAGCTGGAGCATTTGAAGCTGCTGGTGGCCCGCGCGGCCCGCCAGCAAGATCTTCTGCGAGAGAATTTGCTTCTCCGCGAGGAATACGCCGAGCGCTATGGCTTCCCGCGCATCGTCGGAGAAGACCCTTCGATGCAGGCCGCGAGCCAAATGATCCAGCGCGTCGCGCCTACGGACTCAACTGTTCTTCTCCTCGGAGAAAGTGGCACGGGCAAGGAGCTCTTTGCCCGCGCTACGCATCATCTCAGCAAGCGGCGTGAGGGCTCTTTCGTCGCGCTCAATTGCGCAGCCATTCCCGAGGGCCTCGTGGAGAATGAACTCTTCGGCCACGAGCGCGGCGCCTATACCGGCGCCGGCACGCGGACAATTGGCAAACTTGAACTGGCCCACCGCGGTACGATTTTCCTCGACGAGATTGGCGAGTTACCTCTCGCGGCCCAAAGCAAGCTCCTGCGCGTTCTTGAGGAGCGCCAATTCGAGCGCGTTGGCGGAACCCTATTGATCGACGTGGACGTCCGCATTCTCGTGGCGACCAATAAGAACCTGCAAGAAGCCGTCGCCCAGAAATCGTTTCGCGAGGACTTGTACTTCCGCGTTTCGTCGGTGCCGGTCACGATCCCGCCGTTGCGCGAACGTGGCGATGATGTAATTTTGCTCGCCGGGCACTTTCTCGAGCGGTTTCGCCGCGAATTCCGCAAACCACAGCTTGAACTGACCGATGCGGCCCGCGCGCGCCTTCGCGGCTATCATTGGCCAGGCAACGTACGCGAACTGCAAAACACGATCGAACGCGCTTCGATTCTCGCCGACGGAGACGCAATTGGACCTGACGAACTCCAATTGCCCCTGCCCCGCCCCGGTCCGACGGAAATGCCGGCGGGAATGTTGAATCAGGAATTTCCGTGGGACGGGTCGCTCGAAGACGTATCGCAGCGCGCGGTCCATCACGTCGAGCGATTCAAGATCGAAACCGCGCTGCGCGAGGAGAAATGGAACAAATCACGCGCGGCGGAAAAGCTTGGCGTTTCCTACAAAACTCTGCTGCACAAAATACGCGCACTCGGCCTTGAAAACTGACTCGCGGCGCACGCTCACTTCCGAACAGCGCGATGCAGCGCCACAATCCCCCATGTCCACCGCTCGAATTCCACTTCGTGGAATCCCGTCTGCTCCATCCAGTTTGCGAGAACTTCTGGCCGGGGAAACTTCTTCACGGAACCGGGCAAGTATGAATATGCCTCTCGATTCCCTGAAACGGCGCGACCGATGCGCGGCAGAATTCGCGTGAAGTAAAAGCGGTACAGCGCCGCCAGAAGACCGCTTTCTGGCTCGCAGAATTCCAGGATCCCTAATTCTCCGCCTGGACGCAGCACACGCGCAATCTCCCGAAGTCCGTTTTCATAGTTGGCGAGGTTGCGGAATCCGAAGGCGGTCGTGACCAGATCGAAGCTCGCGTTCCGGAACGGCAGAACAAGTGCGTCCGCAGCAAGAAAGAAAACGCCACCTCGTGCATCGCGCTTTTTTTTCTGTGCGATGTCGAGCATCGGCAATGCAAAATCAGCTCCGATAAAACTGCTGCCTGAAGCGCCTACCCTAGAGTCGTACTGCCTTGCCTCAAGAGCAAGCGCGAAGATCAGATCGCCTGTGCCGCAGCACAGATCGAGAACTCGTGCCCCAGGACGACTTAAGATGCGCGCAAATCGTTTCGCGGTGCGCCGGCGCCAGAGCTTGTCAAGAGAAGCTGAAAGGAAATGATTCAGAAAATCGTAGCGTGGCGCGATCCTGCTGAACATTTCGCGGACTCGCTGTTCCGCTTCGCGCTCATCGCGCGCACCTTCCGGCCGAGTTCCCGGCAAAGCCTCGGGCTCAGCCATATCCACGCGCTCGCGCGCGCCACTCGATGCACGGCTCACGAAGCAGCTTCTCTCCGCGCCTGCGCATAAAAGCGCGGCAGTTCGCGCCACGCCATTTCCACAAGGACGACCGGCACGTCCACGCCAATATTTGCCGCGCCAATTCGGCAAGGAATCACCCAGCCCACACGCCCTCCGCGCGACTTCTTGTCTCCAGCGATCGCATTCTGCAGCGCCGATGATGAAATTCGCGGCAACCCAGGCAACGGACCGCATCGCGCGATCAGCGAAGCAATCCCGCCGGCTGAACGTTCATCGATTCGGCCGAGGCCCACGGCGATTAGCGTCGCGCCGAGCATGCCCCACCCAATTGCTTCACCGTGGAGGAAACGCTCATATCCCGTCAGCGCTTCCAGCGCGTGGCCGATGGTGTGCCCAAAATTCAGAATCTGGCGCTGGCCACTCTCCCGCTCATCGAGTCTCACCACTCGCGCCTTTTGGCGCATACTTCGCTCAATCACGTATTCAAGCGCATGGCGGTCCCTGCGCGCAACTTCTTCCACCTCGCGTTCGAGGAACCCGAACAGAGCCGGGTCCCCAATCACGCCATACTTGACCACCTCATACAGCCCTGAGCGAAACTGGCGCGCGCTCAGGGTACGCAACACGACTGGATCCGCAATCACCATCTCCGGCTGATGAAACGCGCCAATCAGATTCTTGCCTTCGGGCAAATCCACCCCGGTCTTCCCACCGATTGCGCTATCGACCTGCGCCACAAGCGTCGTCGGCACATGCGCGATTCGCACGCCGCGCAAATAGCTCGCCGCCACAAAGCCCGCGACATCTCCCACAACGCCACCACCCACTGCGATGAGCAAAGCGTGCCGATCCGCACGTGCGTGTGCAAGCTTTCGGCAAATATTTTCGACCGTCGAGACTCTTTTCGCGATTTCTCTGTCATCAAATAAGATCACGCTCGATTTGGCTACGTACTTCAACCCTCGCAGCACTTCGCGGCCCCATAGCTTCCAAACGCGCGGGGACGACAGCACAAAGACGCTACCCCTGCCGCACACACCATCTATTAGCGTGCCGAGACGACCGAGCGTCCCACGGCCACAAATCACCGGATAGCTCGCCGCCGCGGTGCGAACGCGAATCGTTTTCACTTGGAGAATTTCGTCTCGAGCGCGTCCACACTCGCCATCATGACGTGCCCGACTATCGCGAGGCTCTTCGGACTGATTTTGTCCATCGTGTCCTGAGGTGTGTGCCAATAGCCTTCGTTTTGGTAATCCGTGAGGTCGATCAAATCTGCCGCTGGAATGCCCTTGGCCAAGAACGGATCATGATCGTCCTCAACCGCTCCGGAAGTCGATATAAACACATCCTGGTACCCAAGCTTTGCCGCAGTGGACCATACGAGATCGGTCAACCAAGGTGTCGAAGAACTCTCCCTTGAAATGTGCAAGCCTTTTTGTCCAATCATATCGACCAAAACGACAGCCTTGATATTCTTCACCATTCCAGTGAGCTCAAGATTGGCCGCCATTTGGCGGCTGCCATATGTATGGTCATCGTCAGCCCAGTCGGGATTCACTGCTTCCTCACCATCGAGGAAAGCCATCCAAATCGCAACCCGCTGTTTTTTGCCGCACAGGAGACGCGCCATCTCGAGCATTAGACCCGTAGACGATCCGCCATCCTCGGCGCCAACAAAGTCAGGCACGCGTTTCGTGTCGTAATGCGTGAGGAGAAGGATGACGTCTTTTCCGCTGCCTGGCACCTTGGCGACTATGTTTTTCATCGCCAGCGTGCCAATCGGCGTCTGCGCGTGAAAGGCGTCATCACTCACTTCGCATCCGTCTGATTTCAACTGTGATTCGATGTAGTCCTGCGTCCGGCGAATCGCGTCCGAGCCCGACGGACGCGGCCCGAAACTGACGAGTTTCGCCGTATCGTCGTAGGCTTTCTGCCCGTCGAATCCACCCGTCTGCCGCGCGGGCGGGGCCTGATCCTGTGCGTCAATCACGACTGGCGCCGCGGCCGGGGCAGCCGCCGAGACGCTGCTCGCCGCACCACTTGACTTGCTCCCATTGGCGCCGCATCCCGCAGCGCATGCCATCACGCCAATGACCATCCACGCGCGCAATCCTTCCATCATGTTAGTGCGCTCCCTCGCGCGCCATTTCTCGCTGGCGCTTCTTGCGGAACACCATATAGGAAACACCGATCCCGATGAAGTACAGCGCGATCATCGGAGCCATGAAGACGAGCATCGTCGTCGCGTCGGGCGTCGGCGTGACGATCGCCGCCACTATCGTGATAACGAGAATCGCATAACGCAAATTCTTCCACAGCCACTGCGGCGTCACGATCCCGAACACGGAAAGAACGAAAATCAGCACCGGCAACTCGAATATCGCGCCCACGCCCACCATGACAATCAGAATCAAGTCGAAGTATTCATTGATGCTGATCATGGGTTGGAGCGGCAAAGTCCCCTGAAAGTTGAGGAGAAACTTCAGCACGAAAGGCAGGAGAATAAAGTAAGCAAAGGCCACCCCGCACAGAAACAGAAGAACAGACGACACAATGAAGGAGAGCACTGCTTTGCGTTCGTGCTTGTATAAGCCCGGAGCGACGAATAACCAGATCTGGTACAGCACCACTGGCAGAGCGATGACGAGCCCCAAGTAAAAGCCCAGCGAGATCAGAAGATTGATAGGACCTGCGGGAGCCGTATAAATCAATTTGTCGGAGTAATGCGCATTGCGCAAGGCCTCCACCATGGGCTCGGACACAACCTTGATCATCCACTTGGAGATTGAAAAGCCCACGACAAAACCGATTGCAATGGCTATCGCTGAGTAAAGCAGCCGCTTCCGGAGATCCGCCAGATGTTCGAATAACGACATCCTGTCGCCGGTTTCTTCACCGGGCAAGTTAAGCCGCGCGGCATCGGACTGGCTAGGCGTTGCCATCGGTCGCCTTCTGTGGAACTGCTTCGGGGGCAGACGACTCCGCCGGGCTCGAAGGGTCCGTCATGGCCGAACTCGGCGCGGGCGGCAGAATCTTATTTTCCGCTGCCTCCGCTGACTCCTGCACGGACGGCGCGGGCTGCGTCAGCGTTTCGGCTCCCGGCGGAAGGGCTGGATTTTGAGGGGCCGACGACGCATTGGTTGTGACCGTTTGTTGCCTCTTGGCTTCCGAAAGACGGGTTTCGCGCTCGAGCTCACGCATGTGCTCTTCGAAGCCCGCGCGCAGATCTCCCGTTGCCCGTCTGAATTCGGCCATGACCTTTCCGAAGTTTCGCGCCAGCTCAGGTAGCTTCTCAGGGCCAAAGACAATCAATGCCACGAGAAAAATGATCACGAGATGGGACATGCTCAGCATTTTTTGCGCGCGCAAAGGTCTTCTTTTGCATCATAGAAGACGCCACCGGGCGTGTCAAACTGCCCGGAAATCTATGCTATACTTTCATCGACGCTGAGTGTAGGCGCGAAACGAGGTTCGAATGCAATCTTCCAAACGCGGCGCCTTCCTGCTAGCCACTATCCTGATCATTGCCGCGGTTCTGGGTGGACTATACGGCCCATCCCTCAAAGCCACGGCCGCAGGGGCAAGCGATCTTCAGGATTCCGTCCAATCGTTCGCGCGCGTAATTTCGATTGTTCAGCAGAACTACGCTGAACCCATTGATACCGATACCCTCGTTTTCGACGGCGCCATTCCTGGTATGCTGCATGTCCTCGATCCCCACTCCTACTTTTTTGATCCGAAGGCCTGGGCACTCCAGATGGAAGTCCAGCGCGGCAACTATTACGGCGTTGGTATGCGAGTCTTCCCAAATGCAATGAATCAAACGGAGGTTCTTTCTCCTTTCGTGGGTTCGCCTGCGGACAGAGCGGGAATCAAGCCCGGCGACATTATTGACCAAGTGGATGGCAAGGACTGTGCGGGGCTCAATACCACCCAGGTTGCCGATCTGCTGAAGGGGCCTAAGGGCACTGTCGTGACGATTGCACTGGGTCGTGAGGGCTCGTCAAAGCCGATTGTCGTCAACGTGATGCGCGATGAAATTCCGCAGCCGGCAGTCGAGTTTTCAACTTTATTGAAGCCCGGCATCGGTTATGCGCATGTCACTTCGTTCAGTCCGGAAACAACGGACGCCGACTTAGCCGCTGCAATGAAGAAGCTCGACTATTCGCAGTTGGACGGCTTCATCCTGGATCTTCGCGACAATCCGGGCGGCTTGCTCATGCAAGCTATCGGCATGTCGGACATGTTCCTATCCAAGGATCAACTTGTCGTTTCGCAAAAGGGCCGCGCTTCTCCCGAGCGCCGCTATTATGCCGTGCGTGGCAACGACGGTCGAGAGATTCCCGTTGTTGTGCTGATTAATGGCGGCAGCGCCTCGGCCTCCGAAATCGTCGCTGGGTCGCTGCAGGATCACGACCGCGCGCTCATTGCCGGCGAACGCAGCTTTGGAAAAGGGTTGGTTCAAACGCAGATTCCGTTGAACGACGGTACGGCATTGCTCCTGACCACGGCTCGCTACTACACTCCGACCGGCCGCCTGATCCAGCGCGATTACAAAAATGTGACGCTCTATGATTACGAATACAACCGCCAACCCAATAAGGAACCGGAAGTCAAACTGACCGACAGCGGCCGCAAAGTCTACGGTGGCGGCGGGATCACTCCGGACGTTTCCGACCCCGCGACAAAATACAATCCATTCCAAACGCTTCTGCTTGCTCGCGGCGTTTTGTTTCCGACTGACGAGGGCGTTGGCGATTTTACGCGCTACTACATGGGCACGCACCCGACGATCACCAAAGACTTCAACGTCGATGACGCGGTCATGAAACAGTTCTTCAGCTATCTCGACCAGCAACGCATCCGATATACACCGGACGAGGTCAAAGACAACGACGATTGGATCCGAGTGCATGTCAAGCGCGAACTATTCACTTACGCGCTTGGCTTGCCGGCAGGCTTTAAAGTTTCGGTCGACAACGACCCGCAGGTCGAAAAGGCCATTGAACTCCTGCCGCAGGCGAAAGCCCTCTACGACAACGCGAAAAAGGTCGTTGCGGAGCGTCAGGCTTCCGAGCTGGGCCAGCCTCAATAAGCTTGACCGGCCCTGCTACGCGGTTTCCACGCAAATACTATACTTAGTGTCTTCTACTGACTTGGCGGAATCGTTTCGCCTTTCACCAACACGCGCTCGAAGAAGCTCTCTGTTGCAGTGTACGCTTTGATCCACGTTTTCCACATCAGGAAGCCGTGGATTTCATCGGGAAACACAATCTGCTCGAACGGTACGTGATTTGCTCGCAGACGTTGCACCAGGTCCACCATTTGATCAAACGGCACGTTGCGATCGTCATCTCCTTGAATCAGAAGCACGGGTGATTTCCACGTCGCCACAGACGAATCCGGTGACGATTGAAACGCCAGCTTCACGGCGTCGCCCATGTCTGGCGCGCCTTGACTCTGCCGCTCCCATCGCGAAAGAAACGCGGACCAATCGTGCACGCCGTGCATGTCCACACCGGCTTTGAAAATATCGGAGTTTCGCGCCAGGCCCATCGCAGTCAGAAAACCGCCATACGAACCGCCCCAAAGCCCGATCTTGTTCGGATCGACGTAAGACAACCCCTGGAGGTACTTTCCTGCTGCGACGATGTCTTTGTACTCGGAAGCGCCGCGCCAGCCACCGTCCGCCGGTTCGCGGAACGCGCGCCCGTACATGATGCCGGTCCGATAATTCACGGAGAGCACCACGAATCCCTGGCTCACCAAATACTGATTCTCGGCATACGCATAGTGGTAGTAGTCCATGGGATGGAAGCCGAGCATCATCTGCCGCATGGACCCGCCGTGCATATAAACGAGGGCGGGAGATCGCTCAATTCGCCCGCGCGGCACGAAGAGCTGGCCGTGAATCTCCAGTCCATCGTCGCTCTTGAAGATGACTTGCTTCGGCGTTACCAATTGGCTGGAAGGAAAATCACTCGGCAATTCCTCCCGTGCAATCATCGCGCGGCCGCCCGCAGTAATTCGATAAGGCATCGCGGGCGAGGTCGCGCTCGAGCCGAGACAGAGCACGTACTTTCCATCGGCTGTTTCCACCGGCGCCCATTCGATGGCGTCGCCCTTCGTCATCACTTCCGGCGTGCCGCCTTCAACGCTCACGCGCCAGATGTGCCGCCTGTCCACGTCGTTCTGGTTTGACGCATAATAAAGCGTCTTGCCATCGAAGCTCAGCGTGACGTCCTTCACATCGAAATCGCCCGGCGTCAGCAGGGTTGCATCTCCGCCGTCGGTGGAGACGGAATAGAGATGGTTTCGGCCGTCTTTTTCCGATGCAAACACGATTCGATTGCCCGCGGTGTAATGAAATGAGTCTGCTTCTGTAAGACGCGGTATCGAATCGTCCATGGTGTCGGCGCTGCGCCACACCTGATGCGCTTCTCCCGTGACCGGATCGCCCACCCAAATCGACCATGGCTGCGGCCGCAAGGGAATTATCGGCAATCCGCGCTCAGCGCCGTTCGTTTTTACATAGGCAATGCTCTTGCCATTCGGAGACCATCGCGGCATGCCGTCGCGGTCCACGCTCGGATGCAGATAGTGGATTGCGTTCTTTCCAAAATCGTAGATGGCGATGAAACTGTGATCTTCGCGATTGCTTGTGAACGCGATTTCGCGGCCATCAGGAGACCATTGCGGACTGGAATTATCTCCACGCACGTAACACAGTTGGTGCGCCATTGCCGCTCCGGAGACGGGCGCAATCCACAGTGCATCGCGCGCGGCCCACACAGCGAATTGCCCATCGGGCGAAATCTCGATATCCTCGCAGCCTTCTTCTCCGCACTCCATCGTGCCCAGCAGGCGCGGCTGTCCGCTCGCGACGTCAACGGCCCACACTTGCTGCTCCGGTCTTTGCACGTCACTGGTTGGATCGGCTACTTCCCCTTCGCCATTGGTTTCACTTCCGCGCGCGTAGACGACCGTCTTCCCGTCCAGCGTGAGGCGAACACTCGCGATGGCTTGGCCATCGTCCTCGGAATAATGCGTCACCTGGCGTGCGGCGAAGTCCGGAGCATCCGCAATCCATACGTTTCGCACGCCCTTGATATCGAACGTCCATGCAACGCGATCAGTTCCGCTGGACGCGGTAAGCCCATCGGGAAACGCAAAACTCAGGACCTGCTCAAGCGTGAAGCCGCCCGGGGCGGCGTAAACCGCGCTCCCCGCCATAAGCAAGAGTGCCAACGCCGCGAGGAACGCAATTCGTAGCCTGCTAAAGTACTGCCGACGCCTCATAAATCACCCCTGATTTAGAATTTGCGCGTGCATAATACGCCCGCGAGCGGACAAAGAAAAGAAACTGTTTGCCACATCGGCATCCAGGGAGGATGAACAGTTATATGTATTCCTGCAGCGCCTTGATCAACGGTTAGTTAGAAACTTGTATTGAGTTACGGTCAGCGGCACAACGCTCAGCCGGCCCTGGCGGACCAATGGCGAATCTGCGAAAAGCTTGTTGCTCTTGATTTCCGACAGCGTGATTGGCTTCAGCGGTTCGCGGGCTTTGATTTTCACTCGAGGATTTTTCGGATCGGCGGCATCGACAGAGACCACCGTAGCCGTCCCAACCGAACTCTTGCGGTCGCCCGTTTCATAAATCACCAAGCCATCGCCTGGCTTCATCTCGCGGAGGTTCTTTACCGCCGCGGGATTTGAGACGCCGTCCCAGATCGTGCTCTTATCACGCAGCAGATCGGTGAAGGAGTATTCGGAAGGCTCGGTTTTGAGCAGGTAGTCCATGGCTGATTTCCTCGTTTAAATTCTCTGGAATCCCCTCTTTGATGTCGAACATGCCGTCTATGATTCGCGCATCCTGCGACAAATACTACTAAGGCTCATCTGAACGCTCGAACGGCTCGGGTAACTGCACGACTCCGAAGCGCCCGTTCCCTTCGCGCACGAGCGTAGGGGCGTAGAGGCCTAGCAATTTTCGCGTCCACCAATCGCCTGTTCGGCGCCTCGTCTCCATATCCGTAAACCAATATTGCCAAATCACGCAGCGAATTTCCTGCGGCGGTCCATTGGGAAAAGGGCTCCCCGCAAAAAGAGAGATCACTTCCGGACTGCCGTCGAGCAACGCTTCTCCCGTGTACACGACAAATTGATACTGGCGCCATGTGCCCAGCGACGCAAACCACAAATTCCAATCGAAGCGTGGCTGATAGGGCGCGTAAATTCCTGGCGGCCTGGTCACATCCTGCGGCTTGTATTGAAATGGATATTGGGTCCACGTTTTGCCGCCATCGTCCGAGCCCTGAAACTCTATCTCATAGCGGGCACGGGTCATCACCTCAAAGAGCCCATATTGATTCGCTATGCGAAACGGGTCAAGGGCTTGCACGGGCCACCGCACGATCCCTTGCACCGACGCTTGCGGCCAAGGAAAATCCGGCCACGGCATCCAAATGAGCTGCATCGTTGCGACGTAAAACACCCACGCGAAGCAAACTCCCGCGACTGCCATCCCGACAGGCTTGAAGAATTTCCGGTTCCGCAACCGCCAGCCTGCGACCCGGTCGCGTATTTCTTCGGCGACCGGCTTTCGCAGCAGCACTGAGCCGCCCGATGCAGTCTCAGGCGCAGTCGACGCGGGAATCGCTCCAGCAATCGAGCGCGAATTGCGTTGCTTGCCCGCAACGAGAATCGCAACCGCCGCGTGGCAGCGAGGGAACCACTTCGCAGGAATTATGCGCAGGAGAAATCGATCGTCGAGCAGCAGGAACCCCAGCGCGAGGACAAGATAATTCAAGAATGCATAATTCGCCGTGAGGATCACGCCGATTTCCCACGGCGTCACAATGAAAAAACAAATCAATCGGAAGCGTCGCGGCAGAAAAACCATCAGTACGATGCCCATCTCCATTACGAGCGTCGCCAGTGCTGTAAGCCAGTGAAACCAATGCGGGGCCTGTTGCACATACCAACCGATCCACGTCGGCAGCGGACCATTCTGGTAATAGTCGTACATCGCCGTCAGATGACGCCATTCCGGATCGCCGCCCAGCATTTTTCCTATGCCCGACTCGAAATATATGCGGAACCACTCCCACAGTAGCAGCCCCAAACACGCGCGGGACGGCGCCGACAATTCGCCCCATCGCGGGCGCCATCCCGACGGCGTGAAAAACAGGCAAATGAATCCGGCCTCGAGCAACATGCCGTCGGATTGGTAGCTCGAGAAATCCTGCAGCGTGCTAATGAATGAAAGGTAGCAAACAAAGCAAATCGCAACTGTCAGACGCGGCCAAATGTTCAACACAAGGCAAATCGCCGCCGCCATTCCGATCCAGCAGACAATCATCAGGGCGCGGTCGCTCGAGCTCGACCAAAAGACCGATGGCACAAACCAAAACTTCATAAGCCCATGTATGGAGTGGCCGACAGCGCTCAGGTACCCATCGGCTGGAAGAATCCCATTGGGACCGATCAGTCCTTTGACTTGGTATGCGAGGGAATAAAACGCGGAAAAGAAGATCAATCCGAGCGCGCGAAGGAAAATCCAGCGCGGCCCCAGATGGCCGGGAGTCTTGCCCGACTCCGGTCCAAGAAGCCAGTTGGCGATTTGCGCGGCGCGGCTGCCCACCGCGGCATTATACAGGCTGAACTGCCGTCATTAGATGTTTGTCAAAGGCAAGATTGGTGGACGGCAGGGGATTCGAACCCCCGACCCCCGCGTTGCGAACGCGATGCTCTCCCAGCTGAGCTAGCCGCCCACCGAGGCAAATCATTTTAGCAAACAGCGCACTCAGCGCCAACGAGCAAGCGCGGCAGCGTTCTTGAGTGATCTTTCTATCTCTAACCGCTCAGCCGCGCGCGCGCGGCAGTTACAATTTTCTCGATCGCCGCCACATCGGCCACGCTGCCCTGCGCGAACACCTTGCTACCGCCGCCTTTCCCTCCGGCCATCGCCAGCAACTCGCGCAGCAGCGCTCCCATGTCCCCATCGAGCCCCGCCGACTGCCCCAGCACGATTGCCTTCGCCGCACGGCTCGCTAGCGCCACCTGCACACTCGGATTTGTCACAATCTTCGCAGCCAGCATTGCCAGGTAACTCGCCGCGGCGTCCTCCGATATCAATGTGACGATCCTTCGCTTGCCGTCGGTCGAGAGCTCCCCTTTTGCCGCCAGTATTTCCGCAGCCTCCAGTTCCACCAAGCGTTCCGTAAGTTTCTTGCCTTCTCGCTGGCTCGACCGCTGCTCCTCCCGCATCTTGCGCACTATCTCGGGCATCTCGGCCATCCCGCAGCCAATCTGCTCGGCAGCACGTCTCAACGCCGCGAGATCTCCACGCGCGGCCGCAAGCGCACGAAAACCCGCCACGAATTCAACACGCCAGTTCTGTTTTTGACGCTCGCATTTCCGAATCAATAGCATGCCCGCTTGGCCCGTGCGCGAGAGATGCGTGCCACCACACGGCTGGCGGTCGAAGCCATCGATCTCGATGACCCGTAGCGTCCCTTCGCGGTCAACTTTCTTCCGGATTCCTTCGGCCGCCAATTCCTCTGCCGTTCCGTAACGGATTGTAATCGGCCGGTCATCGAAAATGATCTCGTTGACGCGCCGTTCGGCCTCTTCCAGGTGACGCTGGACCACGGACGGCGTAGCCAGATCGATTGTGGAAACGTCGCGGCCCAAGTGAAACGAAACGGTCTGAAATTGGAATAACTCGATGAACGCCGCCGAAAGCATGTGCTGCGCCGTATGTTGCTGCATGTGATCGAAACGCCGGGTCCAGTCGATCGCCCCGTGGACGGGTGAGCCCGCCTGAAGAGGCTGCTCGGTGACATGAATTATTTCGTGGCCTTCGTCCTCGGCCACTTCGACCACATTCGCGCCATTCAATTTTCCAACGTCGAACGGCTGCCCTCCTGACGTCGGGTAAAATGCTGTCCGATCCAACCGGATGCGCCAGTGGCCATCCGCGGGCTCGCACGCGGCCACCTGCGCATCGAAATCGCGCAGAAAGGAATCATTGTAGTAGAGCCGTTCGGTCATCTCGCGGCGTCAGTTCCCTTTCAACGCTTTCTGCCAGGCTTCGGTGTACTTATATCCGCAACCGGTATTGAACAGCACGGCAGTGTCATTCGGCTTGATCCATCCCTCGGCCGCGAGCTTGCGCGCAGCAACAACCGTCGCCCCGCCTTCCGGAGCCGCGAAGATTCCCTCTTTCGCGGCCAACTCTCTGGTTGTCGCGAGGATATCTTCATCGCTCGCTGCCACTGCGGTTCCTTTGCTTTCGCGAATCGCCTGCAGAATCAAGAAATCGCCGATTGCTTTCGGGACGCGCAATCCTGAGGCGATCGTCGCCGCGTTTTGCCACATCGGCGCGCTGTCCTCCCCCTTCTCGAAGGCTTTGACGATCGGTGCGCAACCCGCTGCCTGCACCGTCACCATGCGCGGCCGCTCGCGTCCAATCCAGCCCATCGTTTCCATTTCCTCAAACGCTTTCCACATCCCGATCATTCCCACGCCACCGCCAGTAGGATAGATGATCACGTCCGGCAGCTTGCCTTCGAACTGCTCCCACAGCTCGTACGCCATTGTTTTCTTGCCCTCGATGCGGTAAGGCTCCTTGAGCGTGGTCACCTCGTACCAACCGTGCTTTTCCTTATTTTCCGCAACGTACTTGCCGCAGTCGGAGATCAATCCGTCGAGTTTGCGCACGTCCGCGCCAAATGCACGGCATTCCATTTCGTTGGCAAGCGGCGTATCCGCGGGCATCACGATCACGCTCGGAATTCCCGCTTGCGCGGCGTAGGCTGCCAGCGCGCCGCCAGCATTCCCCGCGGTAGGCGTCGCCAGCGCCTTCGCGCCCAATTCCTTCGCGCGGCTCACGGCTGCCGAGAGTCCGCGCGCTTTGAACGAGCCCGTGGGATTCAGGCCTTCGTCTTTGATATATAGATTCTCAAGGCCGAGAGACTTTCCGAGCCGCTTCGCGTGCAGCACCGGCGTCATGCCTTCGCCGAGCGTTACCGGCTCACGCGACGGCAACACCTCGTGATATCGCCACATGGTGGCCGGACGAAAACGCAGCGCTTCGCGTGTCAGCGTCTTCGCCGCCGTCTTCAAATCGTAGCGCGCGAGCAACGGGCCGCCGCACTCGCAGAGATTCCAAAGCTGGTTGTGTGGATGGATTTTCTTGCAACGGGAACATTCCAGATGAATGATGGTTGTTTGCAGTGGTTTGGTCATAAGCGAAAAAGTTTAGCACATCTTCTTGCCGCACATCCCGAGCTTGAGTAAGCACACTGCCTCGCATCACGATACAATCTCTGCATGCCGATTCGCCTCATTGCCATGGACATCGACGGCACGCTCCTCGACAGCCGTCACGAACTCCCCGACGCCAATCGCGACGCGGTCTGCCAAGCGGCCGCGAGTGGTATCGAAATCCTGCTCGTCACAGGCCGCCGCTTCGATTTCGCCCATCCCATCGCTCAGCGTCTGTCCTGCGACCTCATGCTCCTCGTCAACAATGGAGCTCTGATCAAATCGAAATCCGGCGAAACACATCTGCGCCATTTGCTCCCGCGCGCGCTCGCCCGAGAAGTGCTCATCGCGACGGCCGAATTTCGCTCGGGCGCTGCCGTTGTTTTCGACCGCCCCCGCGAGAACCAAGTCATCTTCGAGCGCATTGACTGGGACGATCCGGTCAGCGCAGGCTATTACCGCCGCAATCGTGAATACATATCTGGATGCGTGCCGCTGGAAGACAGCCTCAGCGAAGACCCCATTCAGGTGATGTTCGTCGGCAGTGTCACGCGCGGGCGCGCCGCCCTTCAGGTCTTGCGGTCTGTGCCGCGCACCGCGGAGTTTTCGCTCGCGTACACGGAATATGAGGAACGCGACCTCAGCATCCTCGACGTTATCCAGTCAGGCTGCTCGAAAGGCGCCGCACTTGCCGAATGGGCCCGCCGCCGCGGCATCGTCCGCGAGGAAATCATGGCCATCGGCGACAATTGGAACGACCGCGAGATGCTGGAATTCGCAGGTTTACCAGTTGTGATGGGCAACAGCGTGGACGAGTTGAAATCACTGGGCTGGACGGTTACGCTATCCAATGACGATGCCGGAGTAGCCGCAGCCATCCGGAAACACGTTCTCGACATCAAAGAACCCGGCACTCAGAAATGAAATCGCACCGACTACAAACCTCGCTGGCGTTCGCGATTTTCGCGGGCATGTTCACGCTCCTCGCGCCCACCGTTCGCGCAGATTACGCCGTGATGCGCACGGGAGAGCGGCTGCACGTTACCGGTTACTTGCGTCAGGGCGCGAACATTCTGCTCTACGTCCCTGGCGGCAGCGTCGTAGTCCCGGCATGCGACGTTATTCGCTTCGAACCCGAAGATGTTTTCACGCCGGTTCCGCACAGTGATGCACTGAACGTTCCGTTCGCGGACCAAATCCGCACAGCGGCTGCGCGCAACGGTGTCGACGAAAAGCTCATTTCCAGTGTGATTTCCGCCGAGTCGAATTTCCAGCCTGCTGCTCTCTCATCCAAACGTGCCGAAGGGCTGATGCAGCTTATGCCGGAGACGGCTACGCGTTATGCGGTTCGCAATGCCTTTGACCCTTCGCAAAACATCGCCGCCGGGACGCGCTATCTCAAGCAGCTCCTCGACCAATACCACGGAAATCTAAGATTGGCTCTGGCCGCCTACAATGCCGGCCCGGAGCGCGTGGCGCAGTATGGCGGCGTGCCGCCGTTCCCTGAAACGCAGGACTACATTCGCCGTGTAACAAAGAAACTCAACCAGCTCACGGCAGACCCTCCCGCTTCCGCCGAAAAATAGCGGCCAGCCTTCAATCTGCGCTGTCCTTAACCTATTGGTTCTGTTGCGGAATCTGCGGTATTTGTGGTTGCGGTTGAGGCGGTTGCTGTTGCGGTACCCCCATCGGATTTGTAGGCTGCTGGCCGGTCGGTGTTCCGGGCTCACTGGATCCGACGGCGATCGTCTGCAGCTGCTCGAGCGGATTATAGATGAACTCCCATTGCTTATAGGTCGAGCCGCCCTTGTACACCTTGATCGAACGTTTCGTGATCTTACTCGATACGCCGATAATGAAACCTCCGATTACTTGGCCTGAATCATCCTGCTGGGGAGTTGAGGACTCGCTGATTCCCATCCCCGGAGTTCCCGTGCCGCCCGTCAGTGCGCCCTGTGAGAAAAATGACGGAGCCGCCTGCTGCCCAGTGGACCCATTCCCATTCGCTCCCCCAGCCGGGTTTCCCGGCGACGGTTGTTGGCCATTCTGCCCCTGCAATAAACTCTGCAGCCCCTGTGCTATCGGACTTCCCGGCGCAGGCACACCTCCACCTGCGCCAAGTCCCGCTGGCTGACCTGCCGTATTGTCGCCAGTATTCTCTCCGCTCGAATCGCTCGTCGCTCCGCCCGAAGGTGTTCCTGTTCCCGTCGTAATCCCCATCTTCCGCTGCTGGTCTAGAAACGCCATCTGCTGCAGTGAAATGTACTGCACGCTTCCAATTAGTTGTCCTGTCGGCGTCACGTAAATGAAGCGCCACGACCCGTCTTCCTTGTTCATCGGGTCTTTGTACGCTTCACGCAAGAAACGTGCCCCGCCGTTCTGCGGCTTCACGAGATCGTCGACCGACGTGGGGAAGCGGCCAAACTTCCGATAAAAAAGCCCGATGGCGCGCTCGTATTGCTCGCCCCGCCAGATCATCTCCGTTTCCTTTTCTCGCTGGCCTTGTGTGTATACGTCGAGAACAGCTACTGAGGCGCCGATAACAACCGTCGCGACAAGGAAAAGCACAAACAGGAGGGCGTAGCCCCGCTCCACCGGCCAATTTTCGTTGATCTGCTCTCTCATGATTGGGGTTGAGGGGGTTGCCCGCCTTGCGTCGCGGCCGGATCCGCCAATGTCAATGTCGTCTGGCGTCCCGAGGCAATCTCCTGAACATCCACCGAATTATTGCTAATTTTCATCACGCGGAATTGATTCAGCAGCGTGCCGCCTTCGGGAACGATATAGACGTCATCCGAATTCGCCGAAAAGCACGCCTTGCGCCGTCCCGTCGCCAGATCTGTCACGATGCCATAAAAAGTCGCCGGCACGGTCAACGGCGGTGGCGCGGCCGGCACGACGGGCGTCGCTTGGGCCGCCGCCGCTTGCTGCGCTTTCAACTGCTGTGGGGTGGGAGGCGGGGGCGGCAACGGCGCCGCGCTGAAAATGTTTCGGTGCTCGCCTTTGTACTCTTCCTTTTGAATGCTCTGGAGCAAATCAAGGCGAAGCGACGGATCGGGCACGGCGAGCGGTTGGAACTTTCCGTCGTCAGCTTGGACGCCCCCGAAGCCGTCGTTGTGCGAACGCGCCGAATAGGCGACGGCCAGTAGCACGATGGCCAAGCCGGCCAGGATGTACGCCTCGTATTGCGTTCGCTTCGTCATCGGTTCACGTGCGAAGATACGTCCGCAAGGTTACTTGCAGTTTAATATTTCCTGACGTTTCCGAGGCAAGCGTCAGTCCATCGAGCACATAGAAATGCGGTGAGTGCTCGAGCTCATTGATGAGCCGGATCAGCCCCTGATAATCGCCCTGCACTGCGGCCGTAATGGTCACTTCACTCAACCCGCGATCCTTTACCGTCAACTCTTTGAAGGTCACACCATTGGTCTGTACGCCCGCGTCTTTCGCCATCTGACTAAGGTCGGGAAGGAGCTTCGAATAGCCCGAGGACAGCGGCAGCAAATCGTTCTGGTAAAATGCGTCGCACTCTTTGCCGACATCGGGAAGGCGCTGTTCGATCTTCTTCCCTTTTCCCACATCCGCGGCGAGCAGTTTCGCTCGTTTCGCCAGACTATCCCGCTCCTGAGCTTGAGCCTGAGGAGCTTCGCTGGCAGTCCACCAACTCACTGCAATCAATGCAGCATCCAGAGCCAGCACGCAGCCCAGTGCGATCTTGACCGCCAGCTTCCAACGCCGCGACTCAATCCTTGCGCTCATATCGCGTATCGCGCCTCTAATTGAAACAGCACATTGGTCGCTGCGCCCGCGGAAACTCTTTGCGGGTGCGTCTCTTCGGTCACCTTCACGTTCGAAAACACCGGTGACGCTGTGATGGATTGAACGAATTTATCTTCCTGCTCATCATTCGCGGCGCCGATAATCAGCACCACGTTGACGCTGCCATCTTTCTCCATCTGCGGCGAAATGCTCATCACACGGACTCCTGGCGGGAGTATCCGTTCGAGGTCAGCAAACATTTTGGTCCACGGGAACGCCCGCTCCTCGATCAAGCGGTTCAAGAATTGCGAGCGCTCCATCACTTCCACAGCATGTGGATTCCTGAACGCAGCGCGCAGCCTTTCTTGCTGCGCCTGCCCCGCGCGAATCTGGTCTTCCAACCTCGCAATGTCCGCGCGCGTTTCGCGATTCACTCGGCGCGCCCGCACAGCATGAACGGATAGCAATCCCAACGCCGCGAGCGCGACCGCGCCCAGGGCAACCGAGCCGGCAATAAACCGCCGATTATTCTCGAGCGGCGACGTCGCTAGATTGAAATGCGTCTTCATAGTCTCCTGGGTACTGCGTGCTCTTGCCTCACGCCCCGCGATTCAATTGCCAGCCGACCAACGACTCCAAACCTTGTGCTACCAGGGATCTCGCTTCGGCGGACAACTCCGTCGTCCCCGCCAGCGGCTCGGCCGGACACCCAACCTCGCGAGCCAGCGCGTCTCGCAATCGCTCCTCGCCTAGGCCAAACCCAGCTGTTCTTGCACGTTCGACCTTTCCTCCCCATGTATCCTGATAAAACGCGAGAGCCGGAAATACCTCGTCCAAAATCGCTTGCGGCGTCACCGCGTCCGGCTCCTTTCCGAGATCAGTTGACCGATAGACGCACAAATTGTCACCGTGAGCGATCACCGTCGTCAGGTTCCGGCCGCTCATTCGCACGAGCAAAACTGCCTCTCGCCTGTCGAGCATGGGCAATGTTGCAAGCGTCGAGCTTTGCACAACGCCTGCGGTGACTCCTTCGTCCTCGGCCACCGACTCATATTCGTGAATATACTTTTGCCGCGCGACCGCCGCGACCACCTCGGGTTTCCCTTCACGATTTGACTGTCTTGTCCACGAAATCGAGGCTTCTTCAGCGTCAAACGGCAGGCTCTTTTTCAGCCGCCAACGCAGCATGGGAAGCGCTTCTTCGGCACTCCGTGGAAAACTGTCAAATGGCAAAATGAAAACACGGATCACCGCGTCCGGCACCATCAGCGCAACGGGCTGTCCTTGGCTCGGCACGCGCGAGAACACGCGCCGAATCGCGGATCGCACGGCTTCCCGGTCGTTAATATTCATCTGCGTCGCAGACGGAACAATCGCTCCGTCCGGCAATTGCTCCGCGGCAAACGCTCCCAGATGCGAGATATCGCGTCCCCAGCGCGCCGCCGCCACGTGCGTCCCAGCAATTTCCAGCACCACGCCTGGATGCGGCATGGCATCGAGCCATTCCAAAAACCGCATTCGCTGGCTCGTTTTCGGCCTCGCTTCCATTGTGCTGAGGCTAGTCAATGAAAGTCACCTTATTGATTTCGCGGAATGTCGTAATCCCCATGCGCACGCGCGAAAGCCCTGACTCGCGGAGAAACTGCATTCCCTCGTCTTTCGCGACGCGCTTGATCTCCGAGGTGGGCCGCCGGTCGATGATCATTTCGCGAATACGGTCCGACAAGTCCAGAAGTTCGCAAATCGCCGTGCGGCCCCGATAACCGCTGCCCGAACACTCCAGGCATCCCGCGCCCTCATAAAGCGGCACGTCCGCCCATTCTTTGGGATCGAGCCCTGACTCTCGAAAAATATCCGCCGAGGGCTGCACTTGCTTCTTGCAGCTTGGGCAAATCACACGGACCAGCCGCTGCGCAAGAATGCAGTTCAGCGCAGACACGAAGTTATACGGTTCGACGTCCATGTTGATGAACCGCCCAATCACATCAGTCACGTTGTTCGCGTGCACTGTCGTAAAAACCAGGTGGCCGGTCAGCGCCGATTGAATCGCAATCTGCGCCGTCTCGTGATCTCGAATTTCGCCCACCATGATCTTGTCCGGATCGTGGCGCAAGATCGACCGCAGTCCACGCGCAAACGTCAGGCCCTTTTTCTCGTTTACGGGGATCTGCGTAATTCCTCGAACCTGATATTCGACCGGATCCTCGATCGTGATGATCTTGTCTTCGTCGGTCTTGATCTCATTGATTGCCGCATAGAGCGTGGTCGTCTTGCCCGAGCCCGTCGGCCCAGTGACCAGCACCATGCCATACGGCTCGTGAATGTAGCGCCGGAATTTCCGCACGTCCTCTTCCGCAAAGCCCACCACGTCCAGCGTCAGATTTCGGAACTTCTCGCTCAATGTTTCCTTGTCCAGCACGCGAAGGACAGCGTCTTCGCCGTGGATCGAGGGCATCACGGACACGCGGAAATCAATAAATCGTCCCTTATACCGGACGCGAAAACGGCCATCCTGCGGGACGCGCCGTTCGGCGATGTCCAACTCGCTCATCACCTTGATGCGTGACAAGATCGTCGAATGCCATTCCTTGGCGAGCGGCTGCATCGCATATTGCAGCACGCCGTCAATGCGGTATTTCACGGCAACTTCCGAATTTCGCGTCTCGATGTGAATGTCGCTCGCTCTTCGCTCCAGCGCGGTAAAAATGACCGTATCGACGAGGCGGACTACGGGACTCACGCCCGTGTCGCGCGTGAGCTTTTCCATCGAGATATTCTCGTCGCCGTCTTCGTCGCTCACGACCTGCAGCGTAAATCCTTCGGTCGCCTGATCGAGGACGCGCTGCGACTGCTCCGTCCGTTTCAGTAAATCGCCAATCTGCGTGGCCGTCGCCACCTTGATCGTCAGCTTTTTCCCCAAGAGCAGCGCCAGCTCGTCATTCACGAGCAATTGGCTGGGATCCGACACCACCACCACGAGTGAATTGTTGTACGATTCGAGCGGCACAAAGTTATAGCGGAACATCAACTCCGCAGGAATGGATCGAAACAAATCCGGGTCGATCCGTTGTTCGTTAAGATCAATGAATGGCACCCGGTACCGCTCGGCAAGTTTCTGCGTACGCTCGCGCTCTGCGCCGTCGTCGTGGAAAGCTTCCGGATGCAGATCCCTGTTTGTCGTTGCCATCTTCGCCGTCCCTTATCCCGCTCCGCCCGCAGAAACAGAAAACAGCGGCAAATACAGCGCCACCAGAATGAAAAGAATTATGAGTGCGACAACAACCAATATCGCTGGCTCGATAATCGAGATGAGCACGCCCGTTTTCAGGTTCGTTTCTTCTTCGTAGAATTGCGCGACGCTCCCCAGCATCGGCGCCAAAGCTCCGGACGCCTCTCCCACCTCGATCATGTCCAGTGCCAGCGGAGGAATCATGTTCGTGTCGGCCAGCGCCGCATGCAACGCGCCACCGTCCCGCACTTTCTGCGCAGATCGCTCCACGGCCCCCGACACCAACCGGCTCGTCATCGCGTTCGCCGCCGTTTCCAGCGCCGTCACCAGCGGGGTTCCACCGCGCAGCAGCGTGCCAAGCGTGCGCGTGAACTGAGCCATTTGGAATTTCATCCAGACGTCTCCCACCATCGGTATTTTCAGTTTGAGCCGATCGACAACCAGGCCTCCGGCGCTCGTCCTGGACCAAAAAATAAGGAAAATCAGCCCCAGAACCATGAGCCCGACCGCGGCCAGTATCCACTTGCCGTACCCCATGACAAGCGTGATCAAGAATTGAGTGGGCGCGGGAAGCGCCGTGCCCAGATCCGCATACAGCTTCGCGAATTGCGGAATCACATAGGCCACCAAATACGACACGATGCACGTGGCCGCAACGATCAAAAACGTCGGATACACCAACACGCCGATTAGTTTCTTGCGAATCCCAGTCGTCACACGCTGGTACGCAATGTAGTCATCCAAAATGCCTGACAGATCACCGCTCTTTTCACCTGCTCGCAGCGATGCGATGTATACCCCCGGGAACATTCCTGTCGTCTTGAACGCGTCCGATAGCAATTCTCCTTCGCGAACCTGCGCGCGCACCTCGCTGAGAAGCGGCCGGATTTTCGGCTGGGCCGCACGGTCGGCCAGCAGATCAAGCGCCTTCAAGATCGGCAGTCCGGCCTTGATCAGCGTATTAAATTGCTGATTGAAGATCAGGAAGTCATTTGTCGGCAGTTTCCGATTGCTCCGAAAACCGCTCAATAGCCCCGCGACGGTCAGATTTGGCCGGACCGCGTAGACGTAGAACCCGCGGTCAGCGAGCTTCTGGCGAGCTTCGGTCTCGCTCTGGGCCGTCTCCAATTGTTGGAAGACGTTTCCCGTAGCATCCCCCACTTTGCAGACAAATTCGGCCATAGTTATGCTTTACACCCAATGCCCACGGGCGCTACGAGTAAAGTTTAGCATAGCGAATTTACAGCGCGCGAATCGCCTGCTCTCCTGTGCGCAGACCGCAACTGCGCGCCATTCCCTGGAATACGGGCTACAGTTAGCCTCAAGGTAGGAGTCGTCAGAAGGCTTGATGGTTGGCTGGGGCCAGGCTATTGAACGCTGTTTGCAAGCGCCGAATCGTCTACGATGACAACGCCCGCAGGCGGCTCAAAGTGAAATTTCGCTTCTTCGAATTGAACGTTCTCGTGCCAGTCGCCGAAGCGGAACTCGGTCTCGATGTCCCCGGCCTGCCGGATCGTGACACGGACGAGCTGATCTCGCGGGTTCACCTCGAAGAGAACCTGGCGAAATGCTTCCACATCTTCCTTCCGCGGAGCACACGCGAGCACGCTATTCCCAGCTTCCGACGCACGCTCCTCCGGGTCCCGCGAAGTTGCGCTGCCCAGGCTTAAGCTCCCGCACAACCGCTCAAGATTGGCTTTTCCAGCAAGCAGTGCCAGCGGGGTTCGCCAATCCGAACTTCCCTTGATCGATGTGCGACTTGCTGTGTGGCCAGCGGGGACGTAGTACCAGACATTCTTGCCGTCCACGAGGAACATCTTGACTTCGGGAGAATCGTAGTCCCAACGCATCCTGCCCGGACGGGAGAAGTACACCTTGCCCGTTTCCACGCGAATTTCCGTTCCTCCCGAGGAGTACTTCTCCAGGAAAACACCCGCCATTGTCCTAGTGTGCTGATAGTGAGCTTCGAGGCCGCGCGCGACTCCTTGTGCTGTCTTCGCCTGTGACGCGGGAACCAACGCGACAGCCAATAACATAAGTACCGCCATCATGCATACCAGTCTAACAAGAACGAGCGTTTAGGAAGGCATGGAAATCAACAAGCTCAATCCCCGAAATTAGCGGAAACCTTACCAGATTCGACGGCATGTAAGTGAGGGCTACTACGGGAGAGAATTATTGCAACGTCGACAGAGCTAAACACGCGACGGGAGTTCCGATCGCCGCACCATTCGGGTCGAAATGGATTACGCCAGCTTCAGTGCTGCAGAAACTGCGCTCTCCGGTTACCCCGATCGTGAGCGGCGTGGCAACAATGAGAAAGGAGGCATAACCGCCCTGTGAGCAGCCGATCGGCGGCGTTCCTTGTGCACCCTGACCTGTGTAGGTAAACAAATACCCACTCTTCTGATTTGGTGGCAGTGCCAGATTGTTGTCCAACAGGATCGATTGATCGCAGGTGGCTGGAGCCGCCAGACCACCCAATTCCGTGAGGGCTGGCGGATAGCCATTCGCATACATCGTATTATAAACAGTCGCTGCCGTAGTAATTGTCCGCACCGTCTCTGCCGCGGCCGCTTCATTGGCGGCCATTCTCGATCGCATGAAATTGGGGATTGCAATTGCGGCGATGATTAAGATGATTGCGACCACGACAAGAAGTTCGATCAGCGAAAAACCACCGCTCACATTCGCCTGCCGTCCGATTTGTGTTTTCGCCCACGTCATGGTTTTGCCCTGAACTTCGATGCGACTCTTTAACTCTTGCCGCTATTTGAAAAAAAAGGGGAGAAAGTACGTGACTTCCTCCCCTCCTGGGTCTAAGTGTTAGTTGCCGATTGCGTTCTTGGTCGTGTCGCAGCCACTGCCGCTCGCGTCAAGACCGATGATTGCGCCCGTCGGATCAAAGCGGATCACGCCCGTCTGGTCGGCGCAGAAGCTGCGCTGTCCAGTCGTCCCGATGATCGCCGGTTGGGCGTCAATGTAGAACGTCAGGTCGCCAGGTGCGCCGCAACCCGGACCCGGATTGGTGAGCGCTTGCTGGACGTTGTACGTATAGAAGTAACCGCTCTTCGCCGTACCGGCCGCTGTTGCACCGGCCAGCGACGGATCGATCAGGTTCGCATTGTTGCAGGTTGCCGGCGCTGCTCCGCCAAGTGCAGCCATGGTCGGTGCAAAGCCGTTGCTGTAGCTCGATGAATATGTCACGTCAGCCGTGACGAGGGTACGAAGTGAACCAACCGCACCGGCTTCGTTCGCGGCCATCTTCGAACGCATCAAGTTCGGAATTGCAATCGCGGCGATGATCAGAATGATCGCAACCACGATCAAAAGCTCGATCAACGAAAAACCCTTCTGCCTCTTGTTCATTATCCTCTCCTTCGCCTAGTAAGGTGGATTTCAGAGCCCCTACAGAGTGCCTAGATACTCCGTGGCGGCGTGCGGAGAATAAATAAGCAGCTTGGGTTCCAGCGTCTCCAGCAACTGGCCAAATTTCCATCATTCCACTAACCTTCGTAAATACAGTCCCTTACAAGATACGCAGTATACATCTATCACCAGACCTTGGCTATTGGTCGCAGCATAGCTCCAAAAAACAACAAAAAATGACTCCTATTTGATGACCATTTCTGTCCATTTGTCCGGGTAAAATGAACCTAAGGATAAAAATTATGGAAGGAGGAATTTCTTCCTCCTTTCAGGGGGGTTAGTTGCCGATTGCGGTTTTGGTCGTGTCGCAGCCACTGCCGCTCGCGTCAAGACCGATGAGTGCGCCCGTCGGATTAAAGCGGATCACGCCCGTCTGGTCGGCGCAGAAGCTGCGCTGCCCAGTCGTCCCGATGATTCCCGGTGAGGCATCAATGTAGAACGTCTGGTCACCAGCAGCACCGCAACCCGGACCCGGATTGGTGAGCGCTTGCTGGACGTTGTACGTATAGAAGTAACCGCTCTTCGCCGTACCGGCCGCCGTTGCACCGGCCAGCGACGGATCGATCAGGTTCGCATTGTTGCAGGTTGCCGGCGCTGCTCCGCCAAGTGCAGCCATGGTCGGTGCAAAGCCGTTGCTGTAGCTGGATGAATACGTCACGTCAGCCGTGACGAGGGTACGAAGTGAACCAACCGCCCCGGCTTCGTTCGCAGCCATCTTCGAACGCAGCAAGTTCGGAATTGCAATCGCGGCGATGATCAGAATGATCGCTACCACGATTAAGAGCTCGATTAACGAAAAACCCTTTTGTCGCTTATTCATTTCTGTTCTCTCCTTAGAAATCTCTTAGCCCACCCGATGTTTCTCTTAGGCGGCGGCGTATACAACTGTTACTGCAGCCGGGCCTCCACCCTCGCGTTTCGCTATGAAACATGCGCTTTCGCGTCGAAGTAATGGCAGCGGAATCCTGTAATTACGATTTAGCTAGCAGACTTCGGCTATGACGAATTCACTCACGTAAATGGAGAGAACACAGAAAAGACACTATTGTGTCGGTCCGTCCAGACACCAATCGGCCAGTCGCTCTTCAATCCGCACTCGTATTCGGCGCATCCTCTGCGCTCGATTCAGTAACACGATAAGCTTCTGCTCCTTACCGATTCTTGCGTTAGGCGTGCAAGGCAGGTTTGCGGTCTCACTTCGCGGGGAATTTCTCGGCGACGTCTATAGTTGACGAATATCGTTATGATTCCCAAATCGAAACATCAGATTCCATACTTCTTGGCGTAATGGCGAAAAGACCGGTAGGTCATTTTGAGCAGCTGTGCCGCCTTGGTCCTTACCCCTCCAGCACATTCCAACGCGCCAAGAAGATACGCCCGTTCGAGTTCAGCTATGTGCTTTTCTAGATCCATTCCACCCTCGGGAATGAGCTGTGATGGCCGCTCCGGCAAATGGCGCTCCGCAAAATGATTCTGATAGTAGAGAAGGATTCTCTCTGGCAATCCTTCCAGTGAAACTCTCTTCCCTGTTTCGAGCGCGACCGCTCTCTCGATCGTGTTTTCGAGTTCGCGAACATTTCCGGGCCAATCGTAGGCCTCGAGGCGCTCCATGGCTTTCGGCTCTATCCCCTCGATTTTTTTCCCCGTCAAATTCCGGAAACGCTCCAGGAAGCTGCGCGCCAGCAAGGGAATGTCTTCGCGCCGTTCCCTGAGCGGTGGTAAGTGAACGGGAATGACACTCAGGCGATAATACAAATCCTCGCGAAACCGCCCTTCCGAGATTTCTTTCTCCAGATCCCTGTTGGTCGCGGCGATCACGCGCACATCCACGTCGGATTCTTCCGTGCTGCCAATCGGACGCACCTTGCCTTCCTGGAGGACGCGGTACAACCTTACCTGCATTGTCGGGCTCATGTTCCCGATTTCGTCCATGAATAGCGTCCCGCCATCGGCCGCCTGAAAGAGGCCAGCGCGATTTTCATTCGCGCCCGTGAATGAACCTTTCATATAACCGAACAATTCCGACTCGAGCAGTGTTTCCGGAAACGCCCCACAATTGATGGTGATAAAAGGCGCCTGCGTGCGCGAGCTATTCTCGTGTATGGCTCTGGCGACGAGCTCCTTTCCGGTTCCGCTTTCACCCGTAATCAGAACGCGGCTGGATTGCGGCGCGACCGTCTGAATCAGATCAAAAATCGCGCGCATCTTCGGGCTCGTGCCGATGATGTGATCCAAGCCCGTCAGCCGGCGAATCTCGCGCCGGAGAATCCCCGCTTCCTTCTTGAGATTTAGATTGTCGGTAACCTGTTGGACGGCGGGCCTTAATTCATCGAGCAGCTTGTCTCCCTTGATCGCGTAGCGGTCCGCGCCAAAGTTCACGGCATCGATGGCCGTTCCGATCGTCGGCACGCCTGTGATCAAAATGAACACAGTCCTCGGCGAAACTTCCTTGGCAAATCGCAAAAGATCGACCCCGGTCATGTCGGGCATGCGAATATCCGAGATCACAAGGTCGTAGATCTGCGATTCCAGCTTCCTCTTCGCCGACTCGCCGCTGGTCGCCACCTCCACCCGGTGGCCTTCCTTTCGGAACGTGATTTCGAGAAGCTCGCAGATCGATTTTTCGTCATCAACAACAAGCAGATGCGCCATTCCCCCTCACTTCCGTCCTGTTGACGCCAGCCCCGCACCAATTGTTTGTGTATGCCGTTCTCGAGCCGATCCCCCCCTCTTGCTTCGCGGCAATTCGATTACAAACTCAGCTCCGCGGCCCTTTTCCGACTCGACGTGAATATGCCCCTCGTGCGCTTGCACGATTTGGTACACGATCGCCAGTCCGAGCCCGGTCCCTTGGGGGAACCCCGACTGAAATGGCTCAAAGAGCTTCGCCGCCTGTCGTGCGTCAAAGCCGAAGCCTGTGTCTCGAATTCCGATGCGCACCCAAGCTGCATCCGCATCCATCCGAACGGTCAGTGTTCCGCCTTCCGGCATGGCGCGCAGCGCGTTGTTGCACAAGTTCCAAAAAACCTGTCTGATTCGATCACGGTCTACTCGCGCAATGGCGTGATTCGTCAGGAATTGCCGCTCCACTCTGTATTTTCCTCCCTCGCCATGTTCCCGTTCGATGAGAGTCAGCGTCTCGTCGATCAACGTCGCTACATCCACTTCGGAGAACGAGTAATTCTTGTCGCGTGAGTAGTCCAGAAAATCGCTGACGATCTGATTCAGCCTCTCTGATTCGCGACTCACGATCTGCACCAGCTTCTTGTCGTCTTCATCCAAGGGCGCGAGGCGCGCCAGCTCTTTTAGCGCGCCCGTCATCGCGGTCAAAGGTTGCCGGATTTCATGCGCGATAGCTGCCGAAAGCCGTCCCACAGCGGCCATCCGGTTTTTAGTCTCGACTTCATGCTCCAGGCGCTTGAGCTCCGTCAAATCCTGAAAACTGAACACGTACCCGCTCACCTGGTTCTGCCCGGACCGCAAGGGTGCGACCGACACGCCGAGAAATCGCCGCTCCCCTGCTGGTGTATGAAATTCCGTCTCTTTCCTGGAAGCCAGAAAACCCAATTCCGTATCCGCATCGGTCAGCCAGAACCCCGGCAACACTTCACGAATTTGTTTTCCCGTGAGCGCCTCTGGCGAGATGCCCGCTATTTCCCCGCCCGCCCGATTCACCAACAAGATTTGCCCTTCCAAGTCCGTTGTAATCAAGCCGCCGCGCATGGAGCGGATAATGTCTTCGTTAAAAGCTTGGAGGTCTCGCAGCTCCTCCCGTTTTTCTTCGAGCTCCACGCCTTTGCTGCGCAGCATGTGCGCCAGCAGGCTCCCCAAGTAGGCAACCGCAAAAAAAGCCAGTAGGTTGCTCAATACCCAGATTTCCAACGCTCGTTCGCTCGGCGTGGAAATCGCCGTCTGCGGTATCGCGCCATAGTGGATCAACTCGACCAGCGCGCCGAGCAGCGCAAATGCCCCGCCCGCAATCAGGAACACATTTCGTCGCACGAACAGCACACTGGCCATCAAGATCACCAGCAGATATAGCGAGATGAAGTAGCTTTCGTGCGCCCCTGTGGAATACACAAGCCCGGTCACAAGAAACAAATCGCCGATGATCTGCAGGGGGGCGTGCCAACGAGCTTGGGGAATCCATTTGAGCAGGATGACGTAGCAAACCGCGAGGAAATACCACAGCAGAATCACCGGCACGAAATACCGCGCGATCAGCGGCAGAGGCGAAAGCTGATGTACCGCCAGAACAATGGCTAGCAGGAAGCTGACGACGAGAAACCGCACTCGCCCCAGCCATCCGAGCCACTCCGCCGTATTTTCTGTGAGCTGCATTCCCGATCCGCCCCCGACCGTCTACCCAAGGAATCGGGACTCAATTTCGTGCTCATTCGGCGAGACGAACTGCATGGCTCCCCGTTTTTAAACGGCCACCATCTCTTATCTTAGCCGGAGCCGCGCCGCACTTACAAACCGGGGAATCAGTCCCATCCTTCCCAGCTTGGACTTCATTCTTAGCCGTTGCCACCCGCCAGTTTGCCGATCAGCGAGAATAGCGGCAAATACATCGAGATGACGATGCCGCCTACCACGATTCCCAGAAACAAAATCATGATCGGTTCGAGCAAGGTCAGCAAGTCCTTCACGGCCGCGTCGACTTCGTCCTCGTAAAAGTCCGCGATTTTTTGCAGCATTGTGTCCATCGCGCCAGTCTGTTCGCCGACCGCGATCATTTGCGTCACCATGCCCGGAAAAACTTCGGTTTCCTTGAGTGGGTCCACCAACGACCGCCCCGCTTCCACGGCCTTCCGTGTCTTTTGGATGGCCCGTTCCACAATCGCGTTGCCGGAAGTTTTCGCCGTAATATCCAATCCTTCAAGAATGGGGACGCCGCTTGAGATCAGCGTTCCCAGCGTGCGGGTGAATCGTGCCACGCAGATCTTGCGTAGCAGCATGCCCAGGACGGGAATCTTGAGCAGCGTCGCGTCAATGGCGTATTTACCTTGCGGCGTGCCATACCAAACTTTTAGTCCGATTCCTCCGCCGATAAGCACCACCACAATGCCCAGTCCGTAGTAGCTGCCCACAAAGTTGCTCAACCCGATTACAATTCGCGTTGGCAGAGGCAGGTTCGCGCCCAATCCCGCGAACAACGTGACGAAAATCGGCACCACCTTCCACAACAACAGCGCGATCACGCCTCCTGCAATTCCAATCACCGCGACCGGGTAGATCATCGCCGATTTCACGGCGCGCTTCAGCTTTACGTTTTTCTCGATGTACGTCGAAAGCCGCTGCAAAATCGTGTCCAGAATACCGCCCGTTTCGCCTGCCTCCACCATGTTGTAGTAGAGGGGGTCGAAGACCTTCTCGAACTGCTTCATCGACGACGACAGCGTCGCCCCGCCCTCGACCGATGAACGCACTCCGGTCAACACTTTCTGGAACGTCTTGTTCTCTTGCTGCTGAGCCAGAATCTCCAGGCACTGCACCAGCGGCAACCCCGCATCGATCATCACAGAGAACTGTCGCGTGAAGATCGCCAAGTCCTTGCTCTTGACGCCGCCGCCAAAGGTCGGAAACGCAAACTCCTTGCCCTTCTCCGACACCTTATTGACGTTGATCTGCTCACGGCGCAGTAATGTTTGTAGCTCCGATTTGTTCGTCGCGGAGCGTTCACCGGTGACCTTCGTCCCGGCCCGGTTGACCCCTGTGTATGTGTAGACCGGCATGTCCTTGCCTCCTATCCCTTTTCCCGCGGACGTCTATCGGCGCGACAGTGTCTTCCCTGTCGGTACCTGCGACTGTGTGTTCACTCCACGGTTGATTAAATCCTGCAATTCGTCCGGGTTCGACGAGCGCAATAGTGCTGTTTCCAAGCTGATCGCCTTCTGAAAATACGCGTTCGCCAGTGATTGGTTGAACGTCTGCATACCCGTCTGTCCCGTTCCCGTTTGCATGGCCGAATAAATCTGGTGAATTTTGTCTTCGCGGATCAGGTTTCGGATCGCCGCGGTGGGAATGAGAATTTCCATTACCATCATTCGCCCGCGTCCATCCGGGCGGGGCAGCAGTGACTGGCAAAGAATTCCTTCCAGCACCATCGACAGTTGCGCGCGTACCTGCGGCTGCTGGTGGGAAGGAAAAACGTCCACGATACGGTTGATCGTGGAAACCGCCGAGTTTGTGTGTAGCGTCGCGAACGTCAAATGGCCGGTCTCGGCGATTCGCAGCGCCGATTCGATCGTTTCCAGGTCACGCATTTCGCCGATGAGCACGACGTCCGGGTCTTCGCGCAGCGCCGCTCTCAATGAATTGGCGAACGAATGCGTGTCCGAATGCACCTCGCGCTGGTTCACCAGGCATTTCTTGTGATTGTGAAGGAACTCGATCGGGTCCTCGATCGTGATCATGTGCTCTTCGCGTTCGTTGTTGATCTTGTCGAGCATCGCCGCAAGCGTCGTCGACTTTCCCGAGCCCGTCGGTCCCGTCACCAGAACCAGCCCGCGCGGCTTGTCGCACAGCGCGCGCACGACGGGCGGCAGGCCCAATCCGTCAAAGGTCTTGATTTCCCACGGAATCGTCCGGAACACGGCGGCCACAGCTCCGCGCTGGTGAAAAATGTTCCCCCGGAATCGCGCCAGGCTCTTCAACCCGAACGAAAAGTCCAGCTCCAGATTTTCTTCCAGGCGATGTTTCTGCGCATCCGTCAAGACGCTGTACGCCAACGCCTTCGTGTCCGCCGCGGTCAGTGGCGGCATATCCAGCGGGCGCAAATGCCCATTCACGCGCACCCTCGGTGAACTGTTGGTCGACAGGTGTAGGTCACTCCCGCCCATTTCGATCATGGTTTTCAGCAACTCACTCAGCGAAATACTTGCCATCTCGACTCCCTCCCCGCCTACAGCACCGTCTCGCGCACCACTTCTTCCAATGTCGTCATCCCGCCCGCAATTTTGATCAACCCGCTCCGCCGCAGCGTGATCATTCCCATCTCCAATGCCTTCTTCCGCAATTCCAATGCTGAAGCGCCCACGAGGATGAGTTCCTTCAGGTCATCGTTGATTTCCATCACTTCGTACAATCCCACGCGGCCCTTGTATCCTGTGTTGTTGCATGTGCCGCAGCCGCGCCCGTGGTATACGGTCGTAGTCTTTGCCTCTTCCGGCGTGTAGCCTGCGTCCACCAGCGCTTGCGGCGTGATATTCACCGCCTCCTTGCACTGCGAACAAACGCGTCTCACAAGACGCTGCGCGCAAATCAAGTTCACCGAAGTCGCCACCAGGAACGGCTCAATTCCCATGTTCATTAACCGGCTGATCGTCGAAGGCGCGTCGTTGGTGTGCAGAGTCGACAGAACCAGGTGCCCGGTCAGCGCGGCCTTCACTGCAATTTCCGCAGTCTCGAAGTCGCGGATTTCGCCGACGAGAATGATGTTCGGGTCCTGCCGCAAGAAGGCACGCAACGCAGACGCAAAGTTCAGTCCGATCTGTTCTTTCATCTGTACTTGGTTGATCCCGGCCAACTGAAATTCGACCGGATCTTCGGCCGTCATGATGTTCGTGTCGATCGTGTTCAGCCGTGCCACGGACGAATACAGCGTGTTCGTCTTTCCCGACCCGGTCGGCCCGGTCACCAACACCATCCCGTAAGGCCTCAGAATCGCCTTCGCGAACTTATCCAGCGACTCCTGCTCGAAGCCCAATTTCGTCATGTCCAGCCGCAGGTTTTCCTTGTCCAACAACCGCAGCACGATTTTTTCGCCGAACAGCGTCGGGACAGTCGAAACGCGGAAGTCCAGTTCCTTCTTCTTTCCGTCCTTCACGTACTTGATCATGATGCGGCCGTCTTGCGGCAGCCGCTTTTCGCTGATATCCAGCTTGGACATGATCTTGATGCGGCTCGTGATTGCGTCCTTCAGTTTCATCGGCGGCGCCATCACGTTCTGCAGGACGCCGTCAATTCGGAACCGCACGCGATATTCTTTCTCATACGGCTCGACGTGAATGTCGCTCGCCCCGCGCTTCACCGCATCCGTCAAAATCAAGTTCACCAGCTTGATGATCGGAGCTTCTTCGGCCGCCTTCTCGAGCGAGGCCAAATCCATATCGGCCTCTTCCTGCGAAATCTCGAGCGCTGCCTCGTCGCCGGCAAGGTCCTTCATTACCTTGTCCAGCTCTTCGACGCTCTCTGCCGCCCCGTAAAACTTCCCGATCGCCTCGGTAATCGCCGTTTCCGAAGCGACAACCGGTTCCACATTGAACCCCGTCATGAACTTGATATCGTCCATGGCGAAAACGTTCGTCGGATCCGTCATCGCGATCGTCAGCGTCGAGCCTACGCGCGACAACGGGACGATCTGGTACCGCACTGCGGTTTCCTGCGGGATTAACTTGATGACCGTTGGATCGACTTCGTAGAATTTCAGATTGATCGAAGGTACGCCATATTGCCGCGACAGTACCGCCGTGATATCTTCGTCGCTGACCAGTCCCAATTTGACCAGACAAGTTCCCAGCCGCCCGCCTTCCTTCTTCTGGTAATCGAGCGCCTGCTTGAGCTGATCGGAGGAGATCAGGCTGTCGCGTACCAGTATTTCGCCCAAACGGGACGACATTCAAAGCACTCCTGTGCGCGAACTTGTCGCGAGAGTCCAAAGATTAGCACGCGGCCAACTGGGAATCCGGGTTCCCGTTTCGACTCGTTCTGTAACAGGAACCTGTACACTGGTACAGGTTGCGCCACTCACTTTGGGCGCTTCCTTGACTTGCCATTTTTTGCTCGTTATCTTGGCTGCGGATGTCCCAAGAAGCGATAATCCACGCGCTGGTACCTCGGAGGGAAACCCTGCAGCGCCCAAAAACTGCGCCTCCACGTGCCATTTCGTTGCCTCGATACTACAACACGCTCTACGAAAAGCTCGGTCCTCAGCGCTGGTGGCCCGCCCGGACGCCATTCGAGGTAATCATCGGTGCGATCCTGACGCAAAACACCGCCTGGATTAACGTCGAACGTGCCATAGCCAATCTCCGTCGGGAGCGACTTCTAACTCCCATGGCCCTTGAACGCATCCCTTTGCCCGAGTTAGCCGCCTTGATTCGACCGTCCGGTTATTTCCGCCAGAAAGCGAAAAAACTCAAAGCCTTTGTCCGCTTTCTCCGCGAAGAATATTCCGGTTCTCTCGCGCTCATGTTCCGGACGCCGACTCTCGACTTGCGCGAGAAGCTTCTTGCCGTTCACGGCATCGGTCCGGAGACCGCCGACTCGATACTTCTTTACGCCGGTCAGAAGGACGTCTTTGTCGTTGATGATTACACCAAGCGCATTCTTTCGCGTCACGGCTGGGTCGGCGAGGATGCGACGTATGAGGAAATGCGTTCGCTCATTGAGTCCGCGCTTCCCGGAGACGTCTCGCGTTACAATGAGTTTCATGCTCTGCTGGTTAACGTGGGAAAGAACTGGTGCCGGCCGCGTGACCCGCGCTGCGGCGAATGCCCATTGGGAATTTTTCTCGAGCCAATGAAGTGAGCAAACCAAACTGGACTCGTCGTTTGTGGCTCGCGCTCGGCGGCCTGTGCCTCTCTATGCTTGCCGCCGCGGTCTTCACTCTCGGCTCGCTCAACGCTCCGATCCGTCCCGAGAGTGGCAACGATTTCATCATTCTCTTCTCCCTCTCGACATTCATCGTCATCGCCTTTCTTGTATTCGGCCTCATTCTCGCACGCAACGTCCTGCGCCTTTGGACTGAACATCGCGCCGGCCTGCTCGGCTCGCGTTTCAAGACCAAGATGGTCTTGGGCGCCATGGGTATTTCACTTCTTCCCGTCGTCTTTCTTTTCTTTTTTAGTTATGCGCTGATGAACCGCACCATGGCCATCTGGTTTCCCAAGCCTCTCGAGACTGCCAATGAGCAAAGCCGCGGCCTCATCAGCGAAATGAGCGCCAAGGAGCGCGACCGGCTCGACAGCCTTGCGCAGGACATCGCCACGTGGCTCTCCGTGCCCCGCCGCAGGCACGATCTGCAGCACTACGTCATTCGCTCGGACTCGGAATTTGACATTGTCTGGACATCCAATGGAAATGGCGCGGAAACTCAGAGCGTCCCCCTAGCCTCCTCGTCCGCAAGTTTTCAGCGCGTCATGACTCTCTTAAGCGGCGCCGAAGTCTGGCAAATCGGCCATAAACTCTATCTCACCGGCCGTACCCCCTATCGCGGCGGTTCCCTCATGGTCGGGCGGAGTCTTCCCGATGACTTTCGCGAGCGCCTCAACAACATCGAAAAAGACAATCTCACCTATCATTCGCAGTACCAGCATCTCCGCCTCTTCAAGAACGAAATCGTTCTCGGCTTGCTTTTGATCACTCTCCTTCTTCTTTTCGCCACCATGTGGGTCGCGCTCTTTCTTTCCAAGCGTGTGACTCTCCCGATTCAGGCGCTCGCGGAAGCTACCGGGCAAGTCGCGCACGGCAACCTGGATTACCGCATCACGGCCCGTGCACACGATGAGTTGGGCGTCCTTGTTGATTCTTTCAACCAAATGGCTGCGCAACTCGGCCAATCACGCCAGCAGATCGACGATTTCACGCGCAGCCTTCAGCAGGCGCTCGAGGAAATCGAGCACCGTCGCAAATTGATGGAGACCATCCTCGAGAACATTCCTACCGGCGTCATTTCGCTCGACTCCGCCGGCGCGATCAACCGCATCAATTCCGCCGCTGCCGCGATGTTCGGCGAAGGGGCTCTGGCGGCGAAATCGCTTGCTGAGCTTGTTGGCGAGGACGCCGCCCGCCGTATTCTTCATCTGATGCGGCGCTCTCTCCGAATGGGTGTCGCTTCCGAAGAGCTCGAAATCGTGAGCCCCGGCCGTTTGCACCATGCCGCTGTCACGGTGAGCTCCCTCGGCTCCGGTCGCGCGAATCCGGGTTTCGTTGTCGTGATCGACGACGTCACGGAGCTTCTCCGCGCGCAAAAAGCTGCCGCCTGGCAGGAAGTCGCACAGCGAATCGCCCACGAGATCAAGAACCCGCTCACGCCGATTCAACTTTCCGCGCAGCGCCTCCTTCGCCACCTTGAGCGCTCTTCTCCATCTCGCCGTCGCGAGGATCGCTCCGAGTGGCCACCGCTGGTCTCTGAGTGCGCGCATCTCATCCAGCGCGAAGTCCAGGCTCTCGAATCGCTGGTGAATGAGTTCTCCCAATTCGCGCGCTTCCCCGCCGCCCGCCTCGCTCCGGCAGACATCAATTCCGTCGTCACCGATGCGCTCGACGTCTTCCATGGCCGCCTCGAAGGGGTTGTCATCCATAGCGAACTTACTCCCGATCTCCCGGTTGTTAAGGCTGACTCGGAGCTTCTGCGCCGCGTGGTCGTCAACCTCATCGATAATGCCGCTGAGGCTCTCGAAGGCGCCACGCTCCGCGCCATCACCGTTGTCACTCGTCTCGCCGGCCAGGGAGAAGCCATTGAAGTTGAAGTCGCAGACACCGGCCACGGCATATCTCCAGAGGACAAGGACAAACTCTTCCTCCCTCATTTCTCCACCAAAGATCGCGGCACGGGCCTCGGCCTCGCCATAGCCAGCCGCATCATCAGCGAGCATCACGGCACTTTGCGCGTCGAAGACAACCATCCCTCAGGCACGCGCTTCGTCATCCGCTTGCCGGCGGCGGAAGTCGCTGCGCCACAGCCAAGCGCGAGTACGCAGTCTTGAGTGAGTAACGCCCATGCCTGCCTCTATACTTATCGTCGATGACGAAACCGGCATTCGCCAGTCTCTCTCGGCCCTTCTTCGCGACGAGGGCTATGAAGTCAATTCCGTTTCCTCCGGCGAAGAGTGTCTCGACTTTGTCGGCCGCCGTCCCGTCGACCTCATTCTTCTCGACGTCTGGCTTCCTGGCATGGATGGCCTGAAAACACTCGAGCTGCTCAATGAGCGCGACGGCAACATGCCCATGGTGGTCATGATTTCCGGCCACGGAAAAATCGAAATCGCCGTCCGCGCCACCAAGCTCGGCGCTTTCGACTTCATCGAAAAGCCGCTCTCACTCGACAAGACCGTCCTCGCTATTAAGAATGCGCTCGATTATTTGCGCCTTGAAAAAGAGAATCGCCGCCTCCGCGCCGAACTCGAACAGCGCTACCAGATCCTCGGCGATAGTGTCCCGATGAAGGCGCTGCGCCAGCAGATTGCTCTCACTGCGCCTACCAATGGCCGCGTCCTCATTTATGGCGAAAGCGGCACAGGCAAGGAGCTCGTCGCCCGCGCCCTGCATGCGCAAAGCTCCCGCTCGAATGGCCCGTTTGTGGAAGTGAATTGCGCCGCGATTCCCGAGGAGTTGATCGAATCCGAACTCTTCGGCCATCGCAAGGGTAGCTTCACTGGCGCGAGTGAAGACAAGACCGGAAAATTCCAGAAGGCCGACGCCGGAACGCTTTTTCTGGACGAAGTCGGCGACATGAGCCTCAAGACGCAATCCAAGGTTCTTCGCGCTCTTGAAGAGCAGCGCGTTGAGCCCATCGGCTCAAACGAGATGGTTTCCGTTGACGTTCGCGTTATCGCCGCCACAAATAAGAAACTCGAGGAAGAAATCGCGCGCAACGCCTTCCGCGAGGATCTCTTCTACCGCCTCAACGTCATCCCTTTCACCGTTCCACCGCTGCGTGATCGCGTCGAGGACGTCCCGACTCTCGCTCGCCATTTCCTGGCTGAATTCAATCGCGCTTATGGACGCAAACCCAAGGATCTTACGCCCGCGGCCATGGATGTTTTGATGCGTTACCCCTGGCCCGGCAACGTCCGGGAACTGAAGAATCTCATCGAGCGCCTCGTCATCATGTGTCCCACGCTGCACATCGAACCGCATCACCTTCCGCCAGAAGTGTTTCGCGATACTCCGCGCGGCCCGCAGAATCCTTATGCCACACTGCACGAAGCGCGCTCCGCCTACGAGCGCGAATTCATTCTTCACAAGCTCGAGGAAAATCAGTGGAACATGACCAAGGCTGCTGCCGCGATTGGCCTCGAGCGCACACACCTTTATCGCAAAATGAAGTCGCTCGGCATCGCCCCCACGCGAGTTTAGCCGCGCTTCGAATCGCGAGCCACCCGGAACCACGTCGTGGCGACACCCTGCTTCCGAGTTCACAATTCTTGATAGGAAATAAAACTGTAGGATTTCTCCAGACGCCGCCCGAGTCTTCCCGGGCTCTTCTATTCGGCGCTTTCTTCGCTCATCTGTTCGAGCTGACGATGCCAATCGAGCTGCTTCACCATCGCGCGATTCTCACGCCAGTTCGTCTGCACCTTCGCGTGCACCTCCAGGAAAATCTTCACGCCCAGCAGTTCTTCCAGTTCTTTCCGCGCCGCCGTCCCAATTTGCTTCATCATCGATCCGCCATGTCCGATCACGATTCCCTTCTGCCCTTCCCGCTCCACGTAAATTGTCGCGCGAATCTTCAGCAGCTTCTCGTCTTCTTCCCAGTCGTCGATCAATACCGCCACCGCGTATGGCACTTCCTTGCGCGTCAGCACAGTCGCCTTTTCACGAATGATTTCCGCCGCCAGAAATCGCTCCGGCTGGTCCGTGTATTGGCCCGTCGGGAAATACGGCGGATTCTCCGGCAATCGTTTGACCCAGTTTTCCACCAGCGCCAGCGTTCCCTCGCCCGTCCTCGCCGACACGGGAAAAATCTCCTCGAAATCGTGCTCGCGCCTCCAGCGATCGATCAGTGGCAGGAGACGGTCCTTGCGCACCCGATCCACTTTGTTCAACAGCAGGTAGACAGGCCCGGAAAATCGTTTCACCCGCTCCAGCGAGTATCGGTCCGCCGCCTGAAAATCCTCCGTCGCATCCACCATCAGCGAGACGATATCCGGAGCCTCGAGCGCGTCCGAAACTTCCTGCATCATCTGCCGGTCGAGCGCCTTCCTTCCACGATGAATCCCCGGTGTATCAATCAGGACGGCCTGCCCATCCTCACGATTCAGAATCCCCTGAATTCGATTTCGCGTGGTCTGCGGCCGCGGCGACACGATCGCCACTTTCCGCCCCACCAATGTGTTGACGAGCGTGGATTTCCCCGCGTTCGGCCGTCCGAGGATTGCGATAAATCCGGAGTGGAATTCCATGAAGATTTGATACTAGCCCGCAGCGCGGTCTCGCGCACGGAATATTTTCCCGCCCAGGGACGGATGTTTTGCTCGCCGTTGCTCTGTCTTGCGCTAAAGCGCTCTTTTCACTCGCCGCCGCTCGCCCTCACCCAAATCCGGCTCGTCGCCGGCTTGCCTAAATATGCTTTTTTCGCCGACGCTCCCACGGTCACCGTCATCGTTTCATCGTACTCGCGCTTGTGCACGCGCACGCGCGCCCCCGGCAACAGTCCCAGCCCGCCCAGGAACCCCAGAAAATCCGGCTCTCTCTCATAAACCCGCAGCACTTCATACGTGCGCCCCGACGCGGCCTCCGCCAATTTAACGGCGCCGTATCGTTTTCGCAGCTTCTCCAGCCCTCCAAACAGCGGCACGCCGTGCGGACACCGGCTCTCGCGCCCGAAGCGTTTCAGTAGTAGCTCGACCACCTCTGGCGAAATACCGTGTTCGAGTCTCTCCGCTTCTTCGTGCGCGCGCTTCCAGTCAAGCCCGATCACTTCCGTCAGTAATTTTTCTGCTAGCCTGTGCCGCAGCACGAGATGCTGCGCGATCCGTCTCCCCTTCGCCGTCAGTGCGATTCGCCCGCTTCTCTCCACGCGCAAGAATCCTCCGCGCGTCATGCGCTTCAGCGCCGCCGTCACGGCCGGAGGCGTCACTCCTAGGTCTTCCGCCAGACGCGCACTGATGGGCGTTTGTTCCTCCTGGACAATTTCCCAGATCTCCTTTAGATAATCTTCCTGCGAGACGCTCGTCTTTTCGCGTCTCAAGGCTTTTCCTCTATCCTTAATTCTTCGACGAGCATTTTCACCTTCTTCCCAATCTCCGCGTAAACCACTTGATACGTCGCGGCATCATCCCCGTATGGATCCTTAATCTTCCACTCCACAACGCTCGCCCCCGCAAACATTCCATCCAGTCGCCGGCCCGACATATTCACCACAATCTCTGGCGAGAAAAACGTCTTCACGTCATCGATTCCCTTCGAATAGTGTCCTTCAGCGCGAATTCCATTCTCTTGCAGAATTGCCAGCGTCTCTCGCGCCACGAATCCCAGCGGCGACGTTCCCGCGCTTTCGACTTCCATCAAATCCGCCGCACAATGCCGCGCTATGGCTTCCGCCATTTGGCTTCGGCACGAATTCCCGATGCAGACAAAGAGCACCTTCCTTCGCTTCAGGCCCATGGCCGTGGAATCCATTCCTACTTTCTTCCGTTTTTCGCCAGCTTGACGAACCGCTCGTGGATCGTCGTGTCCTCGGTCAGCTCCGGATGAAAGGTCGCCGCCATCATGCGGCCTTGCTCGACGAGCACTGGCTTTTCTTCCCGCATCGCAAGCACTTCAACACCCTTCCCAATCCTCTCGATTATTGGCGCGCGGATAAACACCATCTCCAGCGGTTCATCCCGCAGCTTCGTCGGCAGCAAGAAAATGTCGCTCGCCAATTGCCGGCCGTACGCATTCCGCACCACCGTCATATCCATCGCTCCGAGAGACTCCATCGCCGGCCCTTTTACTTCGCGCGCCAGCACGATCGCTCCGGCGCACGTGCCGAAAAGCGCACCGCCGTTTGCCGCCATTTCGCGTATCGCCTTGTCGAGGCCGGTTTCCGCCAGCACCTTCATGTGCGTCGTGCTCTCGCCGCCCGGCAGAATCAATCCCTCCACGCCCTTCAAATCTTCTGGCGTACGCACATACACATACTCGACGCCCATCCGCTCGAGCATTTTCGCGTGTGCCTCGAAATCTCCCTGTATCGCCAATATCCCAATCCGCATTTCAATCCGTCTTTGCCCCTTCTGAATTTTCGCCTGTTCGCCTCAACGCTGCGCCACATCGGCGACTGCGCGCTTTTCAACTGCTTTGTCTTTCACCGGCTCGCGCATCGGCGATTTCTCCGGCCCCGCGCGCAGATATTGTGCCGGCCACGAAGCTGTTTGTCCCAGCTCCCGTGCTGCGCGCAATGGCCAATATGGATCGCGCAACATCTCGCGCGCCAGCAGCACAATGTCCGATTGCCCTGTGCGAATCACGTGGTCAGCCTGTACCGGGTCTGTGATCATCCCCACCGTTCCGGTCAGCATTCCCGTCTCGCGTCGGATCTTCTCCGCGAATTTCGTCTGATAACCGGGCCCCATTGGAATCGCCACGCCTGGAATTACTCCACCCGACGAGCAATCCATCAAGTCCACTCCCAGTTTCTTCACTTCGCGCGCCAGTTCGGCCGACTGTTCCGCATCCCAGCCGCCTTCTTTCCAATCCGTCGCCGAGATGCGCATGAAGAGCGGCTGCGTTTCCGGCCACGCGCCGCGCACCGCCGCCACGACCTCGCGTGCCATGCGCGTCCGGTTCTCGAACGAGCCTCCGTATTCGTCGCTCCGGTGATTACTGAATGGCGAAAGAAATTCGTGAATCAAATATCCGTGCGCGGCGTGAATTTCCACAATGTCGAACTCGGCATCGAGTGCCCGCCGCGTTGCCGCACCAAACGCCTGCGCCACGCCGCGAATTTCTTCCTGCGTAATCTCGCGGGGCTGCGGATAATCGTCCTGGAACTTGATCGCGCTCGGCGCGAGAACGTTTGTCCATCCGCCTTCACTTGCGGGAACTACGCCCTGCTTCGGAGACCACGTGCGATATGTGCTCGCCTTCCGTCCCGCGTGCGCCAGTTGAATGCCGGCCAGGCTTCCCTGCTCATGAACGAAACGCACAATCCGCGCGAGCGCCTCCGCGTGCCGGTCGCTCCAGATCCCCAGGTCTTCAGGGCTGATGCGCGCCTCCGGCGTCACCGCCGTCGCCTCGCAAAACACAATCGCCGCCCCGCCAACCGCGCGGCTGCCAAGATGCACGAAGTGCCAGTCGTTCGCCAGCCCGTCCTCGCACGAATACTGGCACATCGGCGAAACCGCAATCCGGTTCCGCAGCGTCACGTCACGAATCTTAAACGGCTCAAACAAATGTCCCATCAGTTGCCCTCGGCTTTCGACTTTGACTCGTCACTGTCACTCGCTTGCTTCGACGAAGGAAGGGTCACTGCCTCTCTTACCATCCTCGCGTCTGCAGCAAATCTTTCTCGTCCATTTGCCGTACGTCGAGTCCTTTCATCGCCTCGCCCAGTTCATCCGACGCTTCCAGCACTTTCTTCGCGTCCTGATAATTCGTCGTCGCAAACACAATCGCCTTCGCGCGTTTCGCCGGATCGGTGGACTTGAAAATCCCCGACCCCACGAAAACCGCCTCCGCGCCTAACTGCATCATCAGCGCCGCGTCCGCCGGCGTTGCGATTCCGCCCGCCGAGAAATTCGGCACGGGCAGCTTGCCGTGCTTCGCCACCTGCTGCACTAAATCGAGCGGCGCGCCCAGTTCTTTAGCCTCGTGCATCAACTGCTCTTCTCCGAGCGTCGTCAGCTTCTTCATCTGCCCGACAATCGTGCGCATGTGCCGCACGGCCTCGACAATATTTCCCGAGCCCGCTTCGCCCTTCGTGCGAATCATCGCCGCGCCCTCGCCAATCCTTCGCAGCGCCTCGCCCAGGTTCCGCGCGCCGCAGACGAACGGCACCTTGAATCCGTGCTTCCACACATGATTCTCTTCATCCGCCGGCGTCAGCACTTCGCTCTCGTCGATGTAGTCGACTTCGAGCGCTTCCAGCACTTGCGCCTCGGCGAAATGCCCGATGCGGACTTTCGCCATCACAGGAATCGTCACCGTGTCCATGATTTCGCGGATGATCCGCGGTGACGCCATGCGCGCCACGCCGCCTTCCTTGCGGATGTCCGCCGGCACGCGTTCGAGCGCCATCACCGCGCACGCGCCGGCGTCTTCGGCAATCTTTGCCTGCTCAGCGTTCGTCACGTCCATGATCACGCCGCCCTTCAGCATTTCCGCCAGTCCGACCTTCACTCGCCACAGATTCTCCTGCCCTTTTTTCTCGTTTCCGTTTTCCATGGTCTTTTTCCTTCCCTCTGATTGGATGAAATTTGCCCTGCCGACGAATCTTCTTTCAGCCGCCTATGGCTGTCCCGCCTTCGCATACAGCGGAAGAATCCTCTCCGCGCATTTTTGCAGGAACTGTTTATCCTCTTCGCCGAACGCATTCACGCGATCGCTTTCCGCGTCGATCGTTCCCACCACGTCCCCTCCTCTCGAAATCACAGGGACGATAATTTCCGATCGAGTGTTGCCAAACGCAACCAGGTAATGCGACTCTTTCGTCACGTCGGTCACATCCACCACCGCGCGCGTTTTCACCGCAGTCGCCGACAGCCCTTTGGTGATCGGAAAACGAATGTGCGCCGGAGCCTCCGTGCCTGTCCAGCCGATCGCGCCGATTTCCGTTTCCGTCACCTCATAAATTCCCACCCAGCGATAGCCGCGCTCCAGGCGAATAATCCCCGCGATGCGCCGCGCTCGCTCGGCAACGTCTCCCTCCGCCCTCGCCTCTGCGCTAACCTCCCCAAACGTCTGCTCGTCTCCGCTCATGAATGGCCCTTTCCCCTGTTTTGCGTTTTCCGCGAATCTCGTTACGCGATCCCCGGCATGCTGAACAGCCGCGCCATCTTCTTCGCGCACTCCTCCACGAACCGCACATCTTTCTCGCTGAACGCGTTTTCCCTTTCGCTGTCAATGTTGATTGTACCCACAACATTTCCACCCAGTCCCATCGCCGGCACAATCATCTCCGACCGCGCCTTTGTGTACGCCACCAGGTAGCGCGGATCCTTGCTGACGTTGCCCACCACCAGCGGCGCACGCTCCTTCACGACAACGCCGGTCAGCCCTTTCGTTACCGCAAACCTCATGTGCGCCGGTTCCTCCATCGCTGTCCATCCCAGAGCCACAATTTCCGTTTCCGTAACAGCGTAAATACTCACCGAACCATATCCGGTGGACTCGCGAATGACCTGCGCGACACGTTTCGCGATTGCCGGCGGTTGTTCTCCGCCGGCCACCACGGAGCCAATTTCATCCAACACCGCTTGTTCATTGTTCACAGCCGGCGCCTCCTCAGCGTCAATTTTGCTTCAATTCGCTTCGCCAATCACCACAAACCTTCCCTTCCCTCGCGCCAGCACTTTCCCCGCCGCGTTCCGAATCTCTCCGCGATGCATCAAGTTCCTTCCTTCGCGCGACACTTCCTCGGCCTCCACCGTGATTTCCTCGCCGACCGGCACGGGCCGCAAGTATTCCACGCTCAGTTCCGCCGTCACCGCGCGCACGGCGTGAAACCGATTCATCTTGCCCATGGCTTCGTCGAGCAGCAACGCGATGATTCCCCCGTGTAAGATCCGATTGCTCCCCTGATACCGTTCCCCAAGCGTGAACCGCCCAATGATTCTTCGCCGCCCGTGATCCTGATCGAATGCCAGTTTCATTCCCTCCGCATTCGCTGCCCCGCATCCGAAGCACGGATTATCCGCCTTCGGCTCCAGCCTCTCGATCGCCATTCGCTCTCCCGTCTCGATTTTCTTGCCGTGCCGCCTTTTCTAGATTCCAATCTCCAGCTCCCAACCTCCAGAATCACTCATATCGCAGCGCCTCCATGGGCTCAACCCTCATCGCCCTCCGTGCTGGTATCCAGCACGCCGCCAGCGCCACAATGACCAGCGCAACCACTACACCCACAAACGTAGCCGGGTCTGTTGGCTTGGTCTCGAAGAGCAAGCTCCGCAAAAATCGCGTCAGCGCCAGCGCCCCGCCGATTCCCGTGACAATTCCTACGCCCGCCAACACCATCCCCTCCCGGATCACCATTCGCAAGACATCACCAGGCTGCGCGCCCAGCGCCATCCGCACCCCAATCTCCCGCGTCCTCTGCGTCACGCCATACGAAATTACGCCGTAAATCCCTACCATCGCGAGCACCAAGCCCATCGCGCCAAGCGAGCCAAGCAGCAACGCCTGAAAGCGTGGCTCGGCAACGTTCGCAGCGACAATTTGATCCATCGTCTCCACATCCGTGATGGGCGCCTCTTTATCTTCGGACCAAATGGCCCGGCGCAGCGCGGGAATTATCACTGCCGGGTTGGCTGAGGTGTGCGCGATGAAGTTCGCATCCTGGAAGCGATCGACCTCCGCGAACGGGAGGTAAACCTCGCCACTCGGCAGCGTGGCAAGGTCGTTGTCACGGGCACTCGCCACGACTCCAACAACTTCCATCCATTCTGAATTGCCTTTTTTGTTCTTGCTCCTACTGATGCGGCGCCCGAGCGCGTGATTTCCCAAGTATTTCTTCGCAAACGCTTCGTCGACGATCGCCACAAGTGGCGAGCCGACCGTATCTGTGTCCGTGAACTCGCGGCCGCTGAGCAGGGAGATGCCGAACGCTCGGAAATAATCAGGTGAGACGGAACGGTTGGCAATCGTTGCGCCACTGCCGAGAGTAATATCTTGCTGCTGTCCCTCGATTCTAAGTTCGGGAATGATGGACGCCCAATCGCCCAACGGAATCGCGGATGCCACGGCGGCGCTTTGTACTCCTCCAACGCCCTGCATGCGATGCAGCACGTCGAAAATCGCCGCTTTGCATCCCGGGAGGCTCTTGGGATCGTTGCGATCGCAGATGGATTTGCTGAAGTTCGCGTCCATGGTCAGGATGTGATCTGTGCGGAAGGAGAGCTTCACACTAAGGAGTTTCTGGAAGCTGCGAGCAACCAACGTGGCTCCGATGACGAGAATCACGGCGAGGGCAATTTCCACGACCACGAGCGCGCTGCGCAGACGGCGCGGGCGGCGCGATGATGAGCCGGCCAGAGAACCGAAACCGTCGCGAATCGCTGTGCCGACGCGACGCGTGGATGCTTGCATAGCAGGCACGAGGCCAAACAAAATTCCGGTGAGCAGCGAGACGGCAAGAGTGAACCATAGAATGTTCGCGTTCAAGGCGAAGTGGCCATGCTCGGGCAGGTTCGTTGGCGTGATAGCGCGAAGAACGTGAACGCCCCACACGGAAAACAAAAGCCCAAGAGCGCCGCCGGCAAGCGCGAGCAAAACGCTTTCCGTCAGAAACTGCCGCACGATTCGTACGCGCGAGGCACCCAGAGCTTCGCGAATGGCGACCTCGCGGCGGCGCGCCCAGCAGCGCGCGAGCAGCAGTCCGCTGACGTTGACGCACGCAATCAGCAGAACAAATCCCACCGCACCGAGTAAAATCAAGAGCGGGTTATCGAGATCGCTGAAATGCTTCTCCAGTGGAAAAGCGCCGAACTCGCCGCCGGACATCCAACCGGTGAAAAGCGAGGACATTCGCGCACTCACGGTTTTGAGCTGAGCGTTCGCCGCTGCAACGCTCACACCCTTTCTCAAGCGCGCTATGGGAGCTACGGGATAGCCCACCGAAGTCCCGCTACTTTGACCCGGCGATAAAATCAGAGGAAGCCAAAGGCCCGCGCCACCGTTTTGAACGGTTTCAATCGGGTAAATGAATCCAGGCGGCATGACGCCGACTATCGCGTACGCTTTATTGTCCAGCGTAATGGTGTGGTTGAGAACGCTCGCGCCTCCCCCCCAGCGCGATTGCCAGAGCGTGTAGCTGATCACGGCTACGGGTTTCGCATCAGGCTGCGTATCACCAGGAAGAATCGGCCGACCTAAAAGGGGCTTCGTTCCCAGCAATGGGAAGAATTCGCTCGATACTTGCGCGGCAGATACGCTCTCTGGCGCGGCGTCGCCCGTGATTGTGTACTGGCCGCGACTCCACAGCGCCAATTGCGCGATGGCCGGCGTTTGCGCGCGAACTTTCTGCCAAACGTCCTCGGAAAAATTTATCGAGCCCCGGATGCCGCTAGGAAATCGCTTGAAACCGTCGAGGTCAACCAACAGCGAGGCGTCAGTGTACGGCAGCGGCTTGAGCAAAATTCCATTCACGGCGCTGAAAATTGCCGTGTTCGCGCCAATCCCTAGCGCCAGCGTCAGCACCGCCACCGCAGTAAATCCCGGCGCCTTCCCCAGCATCCTCAGTCCATACTTAATGTCCTGCCACATCGCCCTCACCTCCAGCGGCCAATGACCACCAAATCAGTGAAAAATAAGGGCTCGGTAGCTCCTCGCCTTTGTTTTTTCACTCATCACTCTTCACTTGTCACTCATCACTGTTCTCAAACCAACGCCACGCGTCCTCGCGTCTCCTCCAGCTGCTCCACGACGTCTCGCTTTGCACCGCGCTGCTTTCTTCGCATCTCCGTCTCGATGACTTGCCCCAGCGTCACCATCCCGCGCACAATGTCCCGCTCGTCCAAACCCGCGAATCCCAGCCGCAGCGTGTTCGGCTGCGGATTCTGGAAGTAGAAATACCTCCCCGGCACGAACAGCACGGCGCGTTCGCGCGCGTGCAACAGCAGTTCACCCGCATCGAGTCCCGGCGGCAACGTTAGCCATACCGACATCCCGCCATCCACGCGCGACCATTCCACACCGCCCGGCAAATGCCGTTCCATCGACTTTTCCAGCACCTCGAGACGCCGACGATAGATGCGAATCATCCTCTTCATATGCTGCTCTAGCATCCCGCGCCGCACAAATTCCGCCAGCGTCGCCTGCGCCAGTTGATCCGTGTGCAAATCGCTCGACTGCTTCAGCAACCGCAATCGCTCAATCACGCGCTCCGGCCCCACGCACCATCCCACGCGCAGGCCCGGAAACGCCACTTTCGAGAAACTGTCGATCTGAATCACGAGCCCGTTTCGGTCCATCGCTTTCAGCGACGCCACGGGATTTCCTCGCAGCCGCAGCCGGGCGTAAATGTGGTCTTCCACGATTGGCACTTTGAACCGCGCCGCCAACTCCAGCAGCTTCTGCCTCTCCGACAGGGGCAATGTCGCGCCCGTCGGATTCTGGAAATCCGGCGTCACCAAAATCATCTTGACGCGGTTCTGCTCCAGCACGGCCTCCGCCGCTTTCAAGTCCAGGCCCGCGTAGCGTTGCCTCGCATGGCTCGTTTCCACACTGGCTGGCAAACATCGCACGCGCGCCGACGTTAAAATGGAGAGCGCGCCCGGATACGCGGGGTTTTCGACCAGCACCGCGTCGCCGGGACGCAAGAATGCCTTTGCGAGGAGGTCAAGCGATTGCTGGCAGCCGTCCGTGATCAGGAGTTGCGAATCGTGCGCGGTGATGCCCTCGACGCGCAAAATCCCCAGCAGCACTTCCTTCAGCGGGCCGTAGCCATCCGACGCGCCGAGCTGTAAGATTTTCTTGCCCTCGCGCTTCAGCACCGCGTTTGCGCACGTGCGCACGTCGTCGACGGGAAAGAGATCCTCCGTCGGTTTCGCGCTGATGAACGCAATCGCGTCGGCCTGCGCTTCCGGCATCAGGCGGCTCAGTCCGTCGCCCGCTCGCTCGTCGGCGAAGAGCGCTTCCCAGCGCAGCGGGCCGCTCGCCTCGCGCGGCGGCGGAGTGAATTGCCGCTGCGTCGCCGGCTCGCGGATAAATGTCCCGCGCCCCACGTAGCCGACGATCAAGCCTTCCGCTTCCAGCTCCGCGTACGCCGTCGCCACCGTCGTGCGGTGAATGCGCAGTTGAATCGCGAGTTCGCGGCTCGCCGGTATGCGGTCGCCAGGCTCCAGTTCGCACGAATGTACCAGCGCGCGCATCTGGTCGCGCAGCTGCGCGTAGAGTGGAATTTCGCTTTCTGGCTGCAAATGCAGAGGAATGAATGGCCTGCTCATACAGGCCAATATAGACCCAAAAAACACCCTGAAAAGAGCCAAATTGTCTCTTTGGCCTGTATGCTCGTTTGCAGGTTATGTATCGAGGAATCACTCAGTTGCGTCGCGTAGTCGAAATCTTTGAATTTTCCCCGTGGCCGTTTTTGGCAAATTTTCGACGAAATGGACTTCTTGCGGGCACTTGTAAGAAACGATTTTTTTTCGCAGCCATTCGCGAATTTCTTTTCCCAATTCTTCGCGAATTTGATTTCCGTTTTTCAAAACGACGTACGCGGCGGGACGCAGCAATCCATTTTCGTTTGCGCGCGCGACGACAGCGACTTCCGCGATAACCGGATGGCCGAGCAGCGCGTTTTCCACTTCACCCGGCGAAACCCACATGCCTGCGACTTTCATCATGTCGTCGGCGCGGCCGCAATAATGAAAAAACCCGTCGGCGTCTTTCGTAAACTTATCTCCGGTGACAACCCATTCGCCGTGTTTTGTTCGCGCGGTCAATTCTGGTTTGTTCCAATAGCCGGCGAACGCGGCACCGCCGCGCACCCACAAATTCCCGATTTCATTTGGCGCGATTCCATTTTCCTGATCGTCCACGATTTTCGCTTCGCATCCCGGAACTTCCGTGCCGCAACTTCCCGCGCGCGCTTGGCCCGGCCGGCTCGCCAAAAACATGTGTAGCATTTCCGTGGAGCCAATAGCATCGAGAATTTCCACGCCAAATCTCTTTTTGAATTGTTCGAAGATCTCCGGGGGTAAAGCTTCTCCGGCGGATACAGCCATGCGCAGAGACGAGCAATCGAGTCGCAATCCGCGCTCGGCCTCGCGGAGCAACGCGGCGAAAAATGTCGGCACGGAAAATAAAACGGTCGGACGATATTTGGCGAGAATTTCCGTAGCTCGCTCCGGCTTTGGCCGCGAAGGGTCGAGAATCGTGCTCGCGCCAACGGAAAATGGGAAATACATTCCGTTGCCGAGGCCGTAGGCAAAGAATAATTTCGAAACGGAGTATGCCCGATCATCGGAGCGCATACCGAGGACGCCCTGCGCATATCCGCGGCTTGTATGAATCATGTCCGCGTGGCGATGAATCGCCGCTTTCGGCGTCCCTCCGCTTCCGGACGTGTACAAGAAAAACGCAGGGTCATGCGCCGCCGTCGGATGCGCCGCGCAAATCGGCGACGCGCGCTCGCACTGCTCTTCCCACGATACCGTGGTGCGCGCCGCCAGGCTTTCCATCATCGCGCGCTCACGGTCCGCCGTTTCCGAGGCGCATTCGCCTCCGACGGCAACAACTTGCAGTCCGGGAGGCCATGCATCGGAAACACATTCGGCGAAGACGGATTTGTGAACGATGGCAATTCGCGCGCCCGTATCGGCAAGGTAGTACGCGTAATCTGAAGCGCGCGCCATGGAATTCACCGGCACGGCAATCGCGCCGATTCTTGCGGCCCCGAAAAACGCGGCGATGAATTCAATCGAATCGGGAAGAACAATGAGAACGCGGTCGCCGGGTTTGCAGCCCCACTCACGCAAGACATTCGCCGCACGATTTACGGCTTCTTCGACTTCGCGATAGGTGAAGGGACGAGGCTCGCCGAGGATGGCGATGCTTTCTGGATGCTCGCGCGCGGGGCGCGAGACGAATTCATCGGCGATGTTTAGCTGCGCGGCGGTGTCCGACGCCATGGCGTGATTCTACCGCGCCGCGATACGCAGGCCAAGCGGCGCGGCATCCAAGCTTTTGGATTAATCCTCGGACCAGGCAGCGTAGAGGCCGAAAATCAGAGGAAGAAGAATCAGAAGAAACACGGCCGTGACGAGGAACAGGAAGCTATCGTGTCCGGGCGAAGCCGGCGGGTTGCGATGCGCCAACGATCCTACGAATCCCGCAAAGAATTCCCCGATGCTCGACCATCCCAATACGATCGCGGCGACCATTACGGCAGCGCAAGTACCAAAAGCGAAGCGGCGCGCCCAGACGATCGGGCGTAGCGCTCTTTCCATTGCGTCGGCTTTTGCCGCGAGCTGCGCTTTCCACCAGATGCGGCCTGGGTCGGGCAGAGTCGCATCGCGGCGAGCCGCACTGCTCGATTCGCAAAGGTAACTGGCGACCAGAACCACTTCTTCGCATGCGTGGCAATCCGCGACGTGCGCGAGAAGAGCGTCGCTCCACTGGCCGGTCCGACTGGCCTCCGCGATTTTGCCTTCAAAGGCGCAGTGTGCCTGTTTCATGGCGTTGCCTCTCCCTGCGAATTGCGTTTCCAGCCGCGGACGCGCAAAAGCTCGACGAGCCGCCCGCGCGCGCGGAACAGCATTGGCCGAATGCTGGCTGTTCTGCAGCCCATGAATTTCGCGATTTCGTCGTGGCGATAGCCTTCGACATAAGCGAGCCAAAGCAATTCGCGTTCGCGCGGCTTCAATTCCAAGAGGAATTGCCCCAAATCACTCGCCAGTTCGAAATCGTGGGCCGCGTTTGTTCCGCTCGGAACTTCCGGAAGAGGAGCAAACGAACGCTTGGCGGCGCGAAAATGATCCCTCAAGAGGTTGGTTGCCACGCGGAACAGATAGTGCTTGCGATGGGCCTCTTCTGTGGGAGCGAGCGGCGCGCGGAGCAGACGCAAATATGACTCTTGCAGCAAGTCGTCAGCGAGGCTGGGATCCCCGGAAACCCGGCGGAGGTAGCCGCGAAGCGCGGGCGCCGTTTTTTCGTAGAAGGCGCGGAACTCCGCCTCGTCAAAGCAAGGAGCGCGGACCGGCTTGCGCACGCCGTCTTCGCTGGACTCGTCCGAAGCGAAGGAAAGTTCCCCGCAACCGAGCGATTCAGTCTGGGCACGCACTACCGCAATCCTCCGCAAGCGAACTCCTAACGCTTGGAGCCGAGTTCGCGATCAAAAAGTCCCCAGTCCTTCGAAAGCTTATAAGAGACGCCGGCGGAAGCCAAGAATCCAACCCCCAGCGCCATGAGCAGGAAGCTGAGGCCCAAAATCGCGTGGGCGCTATGCGCCTGCTCGATCGCGTTGAACCCGACAGACGGCATGGTTAAACGCACGAAGAGCATGGCGATGCCCAAGAGAAAAATAATCAGGCCCGCTTGAATAGCCCCGAGCACACGACCGAAGGGCCTGGTTTGCTCGATGGTGGCGGAATCGAGAAACTTCGACCCGGCCTCGCTGTTCAGATAGGCGATCATCTCCTGACTGGTCCCAAATTTCTCAAAGAGCTTGGACTGCATTTCCTTTTGAACTTCAGCGATTCTCTGACGGCGCTTGTTGTTGGAAATAACCCGGACGATCCAGACCGCACCAATCGTAAATGCCATGAAAACAAAAACTGGAGCCCAGTCCCCCATGTCTCCTCCGAAAACCGCGCTCAGCGGCGCAAGCGAATTTGAGGAACGCGATGCTGCTCGTTTCTTGGTTCCTCTGTGTATCAATACGGAGATCGGCGAACTAATGTTAACAGGAATCAGGCTGTACCTACGTCCTTGCCTGGCGGGACGCTCCTTGCCGAACGCGCAAAAGTGATCTGTTCCTCAAGCCGAAAGTCCGCGCAGCCAACTCCCGGCGCCAAGCGAGCTTGGGCCAAGCCTACCAAATTTGGCAGCGGAGGGCGGCGGGTCGGACCATGGGGTCGCCGGGCTTGCAGCCGAAGGCTTTCGCGAACGCAGGCATGTTCGAGGGCGCCGCGATGGAGCGAATGCGATCGAGAGCGTGCGGATTCAGATTGGCCATCAGGCGCACGAATTCGGGCCGGTCGGTAGCGGCCCAGATTTGACTGTAGGCGATGAAGAAGCGCTGCTCCGGAGTGTAGCCGGCGATGAGCGGGCGCGGCTTACTTTGCAGGTCTTTCTCGAGCGCGTTGTACGCGATGGTCAGGCCGCCAAGGTCGGCGATGCTCTCGCCGAGGACGAGCTTGCCGTTTTCGTGGACGTCGTCGACAGCCACATAGTTATTGAACTGATTCACGATGCACTGGGCGCGATCGTTGAAATTTTTCTCGTCCGCGGGAGTCCACCAGTCGCGCAGGTTGCCGTGAGCGTCGAACTTGCGGCCCTCGTCGTCGAAGCCGTGAGTCATCTCATGCCCGATTACCGCGCCAATGCCGCCGTAGTTTGAAGCGTCGTCGGCCTTGGCGTCGAAGAAGGGCGGCTGAAGAATGCCGGCGGGAAAAACGATCTCGTTCATCACGCCGTTGTTGTAGGCATCGACCGTCGGAGGCGTCATGCCCCATTCGGTGCGATCGACGGGCTTGCCGATTTTGTTAAGGTCGCGCCTGGATTCGAATTCATTGCCGCGAAGCGTGTCGAGGACAAAGGGGCCGCGGTCGACGCTATAGTCAGAGTAATCGCGCCACTTGTCGGGGTAACCGATTTTTACCCGAAAAGCGTTCAACTTGGCAAGGGCTTCCGCGCGCGTCGCGGGACCCATCCAGGGCAGAGTTTGCAGATCGTCGCGGAGGGCAGCGATCAAATTATTGACCATCTGTAAAGCGCGGGCCTTCGCTTCGGGCGGGAAATACTCTTTGACGTAGAGCTGGCCGAGAGCTTCGCCGAGCTGATTGTCAGTGGCCGCAACGCAGCGCTGCCAACGCGGCAGAAGCTCCTTCGTGCCTTGCAGAATCTTGCCGTTGAAATTGAAATTTTCGTCAACGAAAGGCTGCGAGAGCCACCGTGCGGACGCGTCGGTGAGGCGCCAGCGGAGATAAACCTTCCAATCATCGAGCGGGGCGGTCTTGAGCTCGCGATTCGCAGCTTCAAAGAATTTCGGAGCGGTGACGTCGATCGATTCGATGCCAGGATGCCCGATCTCCTGGAAATAACTTTGCCAGGAAAAGTCCGGCATCAGTGCTTGAAGCTGGGAGGCGCTCATTTTGTGATACGTCTTATCCGGATCGCGGCGCTCGACGCGGTCCATGGATGCAGTAGCGAGATCTGTTTCGATGTCCATCACTGTCTTCGCTTCTGCCGCGGACTTGGTGGAATCATCTCCCAGAAGTTCGAACATCTTGGTGACGTGGTCGACGTACTGCGCGCGGAGCTGCTTGGATTTGTCGTCGGTCTTGAGGTAGTAGTCGCGGTCCGGCAGGCCGATGCCGCCCTGGTCGGCGCCCCCGATCACTTGCGAACTGTTCTTCTCGTCGGGCGTTGAGCCAAAATTGAAAATCACGTCGACGCCCAAAATCTGCAGACGCGCAATTTCGGCCTGGAGGCTAGGACCATTGTCGATCGCCTGGATGCGGTCGAATTCGGGCTGAAGCGGCTTCGCGCCGGCGGCATCGATCTGCTGGACATTCATGCAGCTGGCGTAGTAGTCGCCGATTTTCTGCTCGTTCGAGCCAGCGGCGGCGTTGTGATTCGCGGATGCCTCTTCGAGAATTTGGCGCAGTTCCTTGCGATTGCGCTCCTGGAGTTCATTGAAGCGGCCCCAGCTTGGATACGCGGCAGGAATGGGATTCCTTTTCAGCCACGAACCATTCGCGTAGTGATAGAAATCCTCGCAGGGCTTGCAGGTCCTGTCGAGCGAGGAGAGTTCGACGCCGTGCGGCGGAGCTGCGGAATTGCCGTGGCTCTGCGAGCGTGCGCGAAGCGCGCCGATGGCGAAAAAATACATGCCCGCCAGGATGACAGTGGCAAATGCCAGTGCACGACTGGAAAACCGGCTGATGCGCATCATTCGTCTCCCAAACTGTTCAGAAAGTGACTCGCAGATCCCCTTCGGGCGGTTTCAAATGACGGATACCGTACACTGGCCCGCGTTTGAACGCAACAGCAGACACAGATGGAGCTGTTCAACGCGCGCACAAATTCCTCGCTCATCATGGCGACGTGGACGACGGTGCGCCGGAAAGAAATGCGTTCATCACGGAGACGAATTTTTCTGGCTCCTCGAAGAACGGCATGTGGCCGCTTTTGGAGAAGACGACGAATTGCGAGCCAGGGATCCCTTTGTGAATGTTGTAGGCGATGATCGGGGCGACGTTCATGTCGAAGCGGCCGCAGCCGACGAGCACAGGGAAACGGTATTTCGCGATTTCGGGATTGAGGTCGAAGCGGCGGACGTCCTCGTTCACGAGGCGGTTGATGTTGTAATACTCCTTGTCGTTGGCCATTTTCTTGGCGAATTCATCGCGATGCTCGGGCGCATAGAAGAGCATCGATTCGTAGAGCGCCGTGGAGGCGTCGCGGGCCGGAGCGGAATCCTTTTCATTGAGATCGGCGGTGAAAGCATTGGCGTCTTCCTGCGCGGTGACGTCGGGAAAAACGTCATGGAAGAGGAAGAGCGTGTCGCTCCATTTGGGAGCAGCGGAATCGAGAATAACGAGGCGTTCGATGTGCTGCGGGAAACGCGCGGCATAGGCCATGGCAAGAAAGCCGCCCCAGGAATGACCAAGGAGATCAATCTTGTCGTAACCGAGATGGGCGCGCAGCGCGTCTAGGTCGTTGATTTGATCGGCGAGGGTGCAGGTTTCGCCGGGCTTGAGCGGACCGGAATGACCAGTGCCGCGCTGATCCCACATGACGATTTTGCGATTTTGGCCGAGTGTGTCCCAGGCGTCGGAGACGTGCAGATACTGGTGATCGAAGCCGGGGCCACCGTTGGCGACGAAAAGCGGAGTGGCGTCGCCGGAGCCAAAGACTTCGTAGTAGATCGTGGCGCCGGAGGAGGTGGCGAACGTGGTGCCGTGCTCATCGTGGGCGAAAACGCGCGCAACAGTGAAAAGGAACACGAACGCGAAGACGAGCGCGAGAACGGGGAAGCGGCGATGAAGCAAAGTGCTCATTAAAGCCTCCGATGCAATTGAGATCCAGCGCGGCAGACTAACACGGCCGAGCGACGCGTGGGAAGCGTCATGACCAGCCATGCCGTTCAGAGCAGACCGGGCCCTACAACACCAAAGGTAAACTACAGAGCGGAGAAAGCATGATCGAGATCGGCCTGCAGGTCGCCGGGATCTTCGATGCCGACAGAGAGCCGGACCAGATTGTCGGTGATGCCGAGGCGCTGGCGCTGCTTGGGCGAAAGATCGCGGTGCGAGGAAATCGCCGGATATAAGACGAGACTCTGGACATCGCCGAGTGAAGTAGCTTTCAGAAACAATTCGAGTGAATCGACAAAGCGAAAAATCTCAGCGCGGCCGGCGCCGCGAATTTTCAAAGAGAGCACGCCGCCGAATCCGGCGCCGCCGAAAAGCTGCGATGCGCGCGCGTGGTCTGGATGCGACGTCAACCCCGGATAAAACACCTGCTCGACGTGAGGGTGCGTGGCAAGCCACTCGGCGAGGCGCTGCGCGTTTTCGCAATGGCGCGCGAAACGCAGCGGCAGAGTTTTCAATCCGCGCAGCGCAAGCCAAGCTTCGAATGGACCGAGGATTGCACCAACGAGACGCGAGAAGTGGCTCAACTCCTTCGCGAAATCGTCCTGGGCGACAACGATTCCCGCGGTGAGATCGCCGTGGCCACCGAGATACTTAGTCGCGCTGTGGACGGAAAAATCGGCACCATGTTCGAGCGGACGAAGAAGGAGGGGCGTGGCGAATGTGTTGTCGACGATTACGCGCGCACTGTGCGCATGGGCTTCGCGGACGAGGGCGGGAAGGTCGGGGACACGCAGAAGCGGATTGGTGAGACTTTCGATGAGCAGCACGGCGGGCCGCAGCGACCAAATGGCATCACGTTTGGTCGTATCGAATGCGTCGACGAATTCGACGCGGGCGCCCCAGCGCGCGGCAACGTCGAGGAGGAATTTTATGGTCACGCCGTAGAGATCTTCGGACGCGGCGATGGTGGTTCCCTGCTCGACGCCAGCCGCAAGAAGCGCGAGGAGAATGGCGGACATCCCGGACGAAACACTGAGCGCAGTATTGCCGCCTTCGAGAGACGCGACGGCTTCTTCGAGCGCGGCGTTGGTGGGATTGCCGTGACGCGCATATGTGAAGCCCGAGCGGTCGCCGGAGCTGATGGCGTCGATGTCGGCGAGGTGATCGTAGATGAACGTGGAGGCGCTATAGATGGGCGTGGACATGGGGATGAACCCAGTAGCGTCGACGCTCAAGCGTTCGCCGGCGTGAACAGCGCGCGTGGCGACTTTCTTTGCCTGAAGATTCCGGAGCATGGCTGAAGACCTCCTGCGCTTGCTAGAGATAAAGAGAGCGAGTCATGCTATCGAGGCGTTGCAGAGAAATCAATCGAAGGACGGCGGACGAGAACGCATTCGACGAAACGCGCAGGCGTGCGACGCGCGTCTATAAGCTCTAGTGCACGAAACGAATTGACGCACGGCGAATGTGCCGGGGCATGCAGATTCTGAAGAAAGAGGTGGCGAGCGTGAGATCAAATCGATGGCAGGCAATATTATTTCCTTTTGCGATGGCGATGCTTGGCGCGTTGTTGATGGCGGGAACGGCAGCAGCGCAGGACCCGGCGGAGCCGCCAGGCGGCGCGCCGAAGGTGGAATTGCTGCCGCGGCCGACGGGAAGGCTGGACCGCGCGTCAATTGACGAGAATTTGCTACGTGCGATTATCGAAGAGCAGGTGGCCTGCGGCACACGCGACACATTTTCGTCGTGGACGGACCCCAAGCGGGGCATCGGGTGCGGACGCGATCGCGCGCTGGCGCGCTTTCAGGAAATTGCAAAGGAGTCAGGCGGACGGCTCCAGGTGGTGGTGGATAAATTTGACATGACGTTGCGCACGGGGGAGCAAGCACACTTGGAAAATGTCTATGCGATCCTGCCGGGCAGCGATCCGGCGCTTGCGAAAACGGTGTTCATCACGAGCGGAGATTTCGATTCGCGGCCTTCGGAAGTAAACGATCCGAATGCGGATGCGCCGGGTGCGGATGACGATTCTTCGGGTGTTGCGGTGGCGATTGAGTCGGCGCGGCTCTTGGCGAAGGGGACGTATCGCGCCACGCTGATTTTCGCGGCGCTTTCCGGCGAGGAACAGGGGTTGCTTGGCGCGCAAGGAATGCTGAAATATTTGCAGAATCACGGCTACACGGTGGGCGGTTATTTCGACAACGACATTGTGGGAGCGGACCCGGCGCCCGACGGGCCGCATCGGTTGCGCATGTTTTCGGGCGGAGGGCCGGACGGGGTGGATTCGCCTTCGCGGGAGTTGGCGCGGGCGACGGAGGAAATCGACGGGCGCGACAACATCCGGATGATTTTCCGAACCGACCGGCTGGGGCGCGGCGGCGACCACATGCCGTTTGTCGCAGCGGGTTTGCCGGCGACCCGTTTCACGGAGCCGCAAGAGAACTATGACCACCAGCATCAAACTCCACGCACGGAGGATGGGCGCGAATACGGCGATTTGGCGAAATATCTGGACTACAAATTCATGGGCAACGTGGCCTGGGACAACGCGGAAGCGCTACGTGAACTGGCGCTGGCGCCTGCACCGCCTTCGGAAGCGACGGTGACGCACGTGCCACGGACGGCGATGGGATACGCGTGGATCAGATGGTCGGCGACGGATGATCCGGAGCGCACGGGATTCGAGATTTTGTGGCGCGAGACAACCGAGCCGCAGTGGTCAGTATATGAGTTTGTGCCATCGGGAAATGAGGCTACGCTAGATGGCGTGTCGCCGGACAATCATTTCTTCGCGGTGCGAGCCGTGGGGAAAAATGGAGCGAGATCGCTGGCCGTGCCAGCAGTCGTTCCAATGCGTCGGCTCACGCCGCCAGCGGCGAGCGCGCCAAAAGCGAATTAGTTCGCGCGAGACGAATTAGTTCTGGGGCTGGAGCTCAAGAGTCTCGCGGACTTTGATGGCGAGTGAATTGAGCGTGAAAGGCTTCTGCAGAAGGACGGAGCCGCGGCCAAGAATGCCGTGGTGGACGATGGCCTCGTCGGTGTATCCGGACATATAGAGAATCTTGATTTCAGGACGCAGTTTCTGCATTTCTTCAGCGAGCTGCCGGCCGCTCATGCCGCCCATGACCACGTCGGTGAAAAGTAATTCGATCAAGCCCGCATGTTTCCTGGCGATTTCGAGGGCCTGGGCGGCGTTATCGGCTTGAAGAACGCGATAGCCAATCTGCTCGAGATACTCGCGAGCGAGTTCGCGGACGCCCTTTTCGTCTTCAACGAGCAAAATCGTTTCAGAACCGCGCACAGGTGACATGGCTTCGGGCTTCTGCTGCGGAGCGAGTTCGGGCTCACGGACGCGAGGCAAGTAGACTTTGAAACTGGTGCCCTTGGCGATTTCGCTGTAGACCCAGATATAGCCGCCGCTCTGCTTGACGATTCCGTAGACAGTGGCAAGGCCAAGACCGGTCCCCTTGCCTTTTTCTTTCGTAGTGAAAAAAGGCTCGAAGACGTGCGCCTGGGTGTCAGAGTCCATGCCGCAGCCGGTATCGCTGACGGCGAGCAGAACGTATTCGCCGGGTTCGACAACGGCGTGGCGCGAGTAAGAGTTATCGAGCTCGACGTTGGAAGTTTCGATGGTGAGCTTGCCGCCGTCGGGCATCGCGTCGCGCGAATTGACGGCGAGGTTCAAGATGACCTGCTCGATCTGACTGCGATCGGCCTTCACATGCCAGAGGCCCTGCGGATTCGTGGTCACGAGTTCAACATCTTCGCCAATCAGGCGGCGCAACATCTTTTCCATATCAGAGACGACCGATTGGATGTTGAGCACCTGCGGGGCGAGCATTTGTTTGCGGCTGAATGCCAGCAACTGGCGGGTGAGCGAAGCCGCGCGCTGCGAGGCATCGTGAATCTGGTCGGCGTTGCGGCGCAACGGATGCTGGGCGCCGAGTTTGTCGAGCAAGAGCTCGGTGTAGCCCTGAATGACCATCAGAAGATTATTGAAATCGTGAGCGATGCCGCCGGCGAGACGGCCGACCGCTTCCATTTTTTGAGCCTGGCGAAGCTGCGCCTCAAGCTGTTTGCGGTCGGTGATGTCCAGGGCCATGCTGATGACGCCTAAAACTTCGCCCTGCCCGTTGCGCAAGGGTTCGGCATGGCAAGCGTAGGAGCCACCGCCCCACTCCACATGAAATGTGACCGACTCGCCATTGAGGGCGCGCCGATGGGCGGCGATGGGAAGCAGAGTGCGGTCGTCGGTACGGAAAAATTCATAGAGAGTCTTACCAACAACTTCCTGGGGCTTGAGGCCAAGCCGCATGAGGCCAGCGCCGACCGATGAGGTGAAGCGGAGGTCGCGGTCGGTGGTCCAGAGGACGGCGGGCAATTGTTCGATCAAGACGCGGAAGCGGGCTTCGCTTTCGCGAAGGGCAGTTTCGGTGCGCTTGCGCTCGATCGCGAGGGCAATTTGAGCGCCGACGGAAGAAAGGAACTCCAGATCGCGGTGGGTATAGGCGCGGCTATCTTCATAGTGTTGCACGACCAGAACGCCGATGGTGGCCGAGGGCGTGCGCAACGGAACGCCGAGCCAGGAAGGCGAAGGAGTGCCAACCAATTCCACTTCACCATTCGCGACGAGATCGTCGAAAACGTTCTGCGGAATCAACATGGCCTCGCCTTTGCGAAAGACGTACGTCGTACAACTACGCCCCATTCTCTGAGGAGACGGCGCGCTGTCGTACTGGTCGGCGAAGAACGGGAACTCGAACACCCCGGATGAAGAATCATGAAGAGCAACGAAACAGTTTTCGGCGTAGAGGACGCGCTTCAATGATTGATGAATGCGATGGAGGAGTTCGTCGAGATTATCGGTGACGTTCGCGGCGTGAATAATCTCGAACGAAACCTGGCGCTCGGCTTCGGCGCGCTTGCGGGAAGTGACATCTTCAATCGTTCCCTCGTAATAGCACACGCGGCCGATGACATTGCGAACGGCGCGGGCGTTTTCCGCGATCCAGATTTTCGTACCGTCCTTGCGGCGCACCTGACTTTCCAGGCTGGCGACAACGTTGAATCTCTCCATGTCGTGCTTGAATTCTTCGCGATGAACCGTGTCGCAATATAGATTGCGACCGATATCCGTTACCGCGTCGATCATCTCCTCCGGCGAAGCGTAACCAAACATGCGGGCCATGGCCGGATTGACGCTGATAAAACGGCCATCGGGAGTCGATTGATATATTCCTTCGACGGCATTTTCGAAAATGCTGCGAAATCTTTCTTCTGCCTGTCTCTGGGCCCTTTCCGCGCGCTGGCGGGCCGTGATGTCGCGAAAAGTGACGACCGCGCCCACGATCTGTTCCCCCTCGCGGATCGGTGTGCTGATGAATTCGACCGGGAAGCTCGAACCGTCCTTGCGCCAAAATACATCGCTGCTGCCGTGGCGCGTAACTCCATCGCGCAAGACGGCGGTCAGCGGGCACTCTTCTTCCGGATACGGTGCGCCATCAGCTTTGGTGTGATGCCAGAGGGCGTGGCCGCCGCGTCCGACGATTTCTTCCGGCTCGTACCCGAGCATCCGCGCCGCCGCGCGATTGACGAACGTTGGACTACCCTGGGGATCGAGGCCAAAGATGCCGTCGCCAGCAGAGTCGAGAATCATGTTGGTCTGGCGGCTGAGCCTGAGAAGGGCGGTCTCGGCCTCGCGACGGTCGGTGACGTCGAGCATGAAGCCGTGAAGGCGTTCACTGCCGTCAGTTTCGCGGACGATCATGGCGCTATCGCGGAACCAGAGCAGCCGACCATCGCGGGCCAGCATGCGGTACTCGATGTCCATAACTTCGCGTTTGGTGTGGCTGTGCGCTTCGGCTTCCATGACGCGAGCGCGATCGTCAGGATGGACCAGACGGAACCAAAGGCCCTTCGCGGCTAACCATTCCGACTGAGAGTAACCGAGAAACGTTAAAATTTGTGGACTGACATAGCGCCATTGCCCGTTGAGGCCGAGGTCGGCAACATAGGTGATAGCAGGAAGCTGCTCAACAATCTGGCGGTAATGAACACCTTCCGTGAGACCAGGGTCCGCGTTGCGCTTGCGCCCGTCGGTTTCTGCTCGAGATGAGGTTCTACTCTTCTTGTCACCGAGGGAACTGGAATCGAGCTTCGATGCCATAGGCTTGAGCATTGCCCGATCGGTTCATCCGGTGATGAACTTAAGGGACAAAGCTAACCTCAACAGTTATGAGTCGCGAATCCTATCAACAACATTCAATGACGCTTGAAACTTACAGGGCCATTTCCCAACCATCTATTTAACCGTCTACCAGACGGAAGGACAATGCCATTTTCATATTCAGGTATCCAATTCGGGCAACATGAGACGTGCGGGCGACGTGGAAGCTGGCGGTTTGCCCTGTACTCAAAAAGCTCGTGATGAAAAACGTCGCCGCGAAATTAAGATTAGTGGGAAGACGTTGTCCGTGACGGACGCGACTGAGCGGACAGAGACGAAGGGGGTTCGGGGATAGCCTCGCCGTCTTTGCGAGGGTCGGAAGCACCGAAGTTTACGCCGGTTGAGAAATTGCGCTCCGTGGCCTGACCGCCGCCCATGTTGGCGGAGTAAGCGCCGCGGAGTTGAATCTGATGGCCGCGCGCTTCGAGAGCGGAACGGACATCCGCGGGGATGCGATCTTCCATCTGTACATCGCAGCCGGTGAAAGTCATCTTGGTGAAGCGGGCAGCTTCCATAGCCGCTTGAATGTTCATTCCGAAATCGACAATATTGGAAACGAATTGCGCGTGAGCCTGCGCTTGATTGTAGCCACCCATGATGCCGAAGGCGATGCGCGTGTCACCATTGACCATGAATGCTGGGATGATCGTATGCAACGGACGCTTGTGGCCCGCGAGAACGTCGGGCGAATCAGGATCGAGATTGAAAAGCGCGCCACGATCCTGAAGGACAAAACCTGCCCCCTCGGGAACCAGGTGCGAGCCGAATTCTTCGTAATTGCTCTGAATGAGGGAGACCATGTTGCCCTGCTGATCGACGACGGAGAGATATGTAGTGTCGCCATTCGGCGGCGTACCGGCAGAGACGTCACAATTCGCATGGGACATGTCGATGAGTTTGGAGCGTTCGCGACCGTATTCTTCGGAAAGCAAACCGGCGACAGGAATTGTGGCGAAGCGCGGGTCGCCGACATAATGGCGAAGATCGGCGTAGGCGAGTTTTTTCGCTTCGATCATGACGTGAAGTGCGTCGGCAGAATTGTGACCGTACTGCGCGAGAGGAAATTGGCTCATGAGGTTGAGCATTTCGAGCGCGGCGATTCCCTGCCCGTTGGGAGGCAATTCATAGACAGTCCAGCCGTGATACTGCGTCGAGAGAGGTTCGACCCATTCGGCGGAAAAATCGGCAACGTCCTCGGCGGTCATCGCGCCGCCCTCGCGCTTGGAAAGATCGAGAATGCGCTGAACAATTTCGCCCTTGTAAAATGCGTCGCGACCGCCGGAGGCGACTTGCTGCAACGAGCGGGCCAAATCCTCGTTGCGGAAAACGTCGCCAACCTTCGGAGGCTGGCCGTTCAACAAATATAGATTCGCCGTGCCTGGATTCTCCGCGAGGAAGTGCGCAGCGTTGGCCCAATAGGCGGCGTCCCATTCGGGAACGGGAAAGCCTTCGTGCGCGTAACGTATTGCTGGAGCGAGGTCCTGCTCGAAATTCAATTTGCCGAAGCGAGTGAGGAGTTTTGACCAGCCGTCGACGACCCCCGGAACCGTGACGGAATCTATGCCGAAAGACGGCATCTTCGTGATGCCCTTGCCCTTCAGAAATTCCGGAGTGAGATTCTTGGGAGACCAACCGCTGGCATTCAGGCCATAAAGTTTGCCTGTCTTGGCGTCGTAAACAATGGCAAAGAGATCGCCGCCCATGCCGTTCATCATCGGCTCGACCACGCCCATGACGGCATTCGTCGCGACGGCGGCGTCGATCGCGTTGCCGCCGTGCGCGAGAATTTGCGCGCCCGCCTGAGCGGCCAAGGGGCTTTCGGCGGCGACGATACCGTACTTCGTCGTCACCATCGAGCGGCCTTGGGTACGATCTTGCGAGCGCGCGAGCATGGTGAAGCTCAATCCTGCCACAACGATGAACAGCAAACGAGCAAGGCGATCCCTCATGACTTACGTCCCCGTGATTCTGCGCTTACTTTTTCGGGCGCGACTCCGGCGGAACAACGTTGTTGTTGCGATAGTAGGTGACGAGATTCCCGAAGTGCTCGCCGGTATGCTCGATGATGCCAACCCAATTGGCAAGATACTTCAAGGCACCCGCGTCGCCGCCCTTCTCAAGCGTTTCGGCGCCGTCGGCGAAAGACTTCTTCACGAAGGCGACGATTTGTTCTTTGGTCTGATATTCCTTCGGATCATCCTGCAGGCCCTTAGTACTCTTCCCTTGTGCAGGGTTAATCGCAAAATAATTCGACGCCGCGATGTGCACGAGAATCTGTCCGAACGTGCGGACTTGATCGTTGGGGCGATAATCATACTTGTCGGCGGGCCAATCTTCGGCCATGGCAATGACTTTGTCTCCGACGCTATTCCAATTACGCAGGAGAATCTGTTCGGGGCCTGGTGCTTTCTTCGGAGCCTTCTGGGCGGAAAGAACACCGGCGCCAGCGACCAAGCCGAAGAACGCGACGACAAGAAACGATACAAGGGTCTTCTTCATCTGGAAATCCTCCTCAGTAATAACACGAAACCCCAGGCGGAATAGCCTACCTGCACTGCTGAGTTCTGTCCAGCAGCGGGCGACGCGACCGGGGACGGACCAAGATCGTTCTGCGCGGAAGGTGTGAACGCGTTGGTGTGCGGAGGCGCAGTCCGTTAGAATGGACGCGGGCATTTTGAGGAGGCGCAGGCTGGCGACGCTGGACAAATCCAAGACTACCGCGGAGGCGGCGAATTCGCGAGCAGCCGACCCAGAGATCGAGTCGCTGGTTCGCGCGGAACATTCCGATCCATTCCGCGTGCTGGGTCCACACGCCGTCGAGAGGGGTGGAAAGCGCAGCGTCGTGATCCGTACGCTGCAGCCGCACGCGGCCAATGTGGCGGTACTGTGGGGCGCCGCGCGCAAAGCATACGCCGCAGCGCAAGTGCATCCCGATGGACTGTATGAGGCGACAATTCCGGCGCCGGGCAGAACCGGAACTGCGACGGAAATCGCGCCATCGAGTTACCGGCTGCAAATCACATACCCGGATGGAAACATCCACGAGGCTCACGATCCATACACGTTCCCTCCCCTGCTGACGGATTTTGATTTGCACCTGATCGGCGAAGGAACGCACTACCAGAATTACGAGAAGCTGGGGGCACACGTGCGCGAAGTGGCAGGCGTGCGCGGCGTACATTTTGGCGTGTGGGCGCCGAATGCGAAGCGCGTGAGCGTCGTCGGAAACTTCAATAATTGGGACGGACGCGTGAATCCGATGCGGAGCCGGGGAGCGACGGGCGTCTGGGAGATTTTCATTCCAGAGCTCGGCGAGGGCGAACTGTACAAATTCGAAATCCGGTCGCGATTCGACGACGTGCTGACGCTGAAAGCCGACCCCTACGGATTCGCGGCGGAAATGCGGCCAAAAACGAGTTCGGTGGTGGCCACGATTGATGGTTACGCGTGGCAGGACAGCGATTGGATGGAAGAGCGAGTAGCGTTCGATTGGCAGCACGCGGCGATTTCGATTTATGAGGTGCATTTCGCGTCATGGCGACGGAAAGAAAACGGGAACTGGCTGAGCTACCGCGAAATGGGCGACGCGCTGATTCCTTACGCGAAGCAGATGGGGTACACGCACATCGAACTGCTTCCGATGATGGAGCACCCGCTGGACCTGTCCTGGGGTTACCAAACGATCGGATATTATGCGGCGACGAGCCGGTTCGGAACGCCGAAGGAGTTCATGCAATTCGTGGACCGCTGCCATCAGGAAGGCATAGGAGTTTTGCTGGACTGGACGCCTGGGCATTTTCCGCGCGACGCGCACGGGCTGTCGTTTTTCGACGGCACCCATTTATACGAGCACGCCGACCCGCGCCGAGGGTCGCATCCGGACTGGGGCACGCTGATATTCAATTATGGGCGCAACGAAGTGCAGAACTTCCTGCTCTCGAACGCACTTTTCTGGCTGGAAAAATATCACGTCGACGGGCTGCGCGTGGATGCAGTGGCTTCCATGCTCTACCTCGATTATTCGCGGCAGCCGGGCGAATGGCTGGCGAATCAATACGGCGGGCGGGAAAATCTGGAAGCGATTGCGTTTCTGAAGCGCATGAACGAAGTCGTGCACGCGCGGCATCCGGGCGTGCTGACGATTGCAGAGGAATCGACAGCGTGGCCGGCGGTGTCGCGGCCGACATACGCCGGTGGACTGGGCTTCGATCTGAAATGGAACATGGGCTGGATGAACGACACGCTGCGTTACTTCGCGTTCGATCCAATCCACAGGAAATTCCATCACGGCGAGCTGACGTTTTCGATGCTGTACGCGTTCAACGAGAATTTTATTTTGCCCCTCTCGCATGATGAGGTGGTGCACGGGAAGCGTTCGCTGCTGGCAAAAATGCCCGGCGACGACCGGCACAAATTCGGAAACCTGCGGCTACTTTACGGCTATTTCTACGCGCACCCAGGAAAGAAGCTGCTATTCATGGGCTGCGAAATCGCGCAGTGGAACGAATGGTGGCAGGATGCGGGCCTGGACTGGAACTTATTACAGTATGGACCGCACCAGGGAATTCAGCGGCTCGTGGGCGATTTGAACCAGCTTTACATGCGAGAAGCTGCGCTCCATGAAGTGGAATTCGAATGGCAGGGTTTCGAATGGCTGGAAGCAAATGACGGTGATGCGAGCGTCCTGGCGTTCGTGAGGCGAGCGCGGCGGGCCGAGGATTTCCTGGTGGTTGTGTGCAACTTTACTCCTGTGACGCGCGAGAATTATCGCGTGGGCGTGCCGGAAGAGTGTTTCTATCGGGAGGCGCTCAACACGGATTCGTCGTTTTATGGCGGCGACGACACAGGTAATCTTGGCGGTGTGCGCGCGGAGCCGATTCCGTGGAATGACCGGCCGTATTCAATCAAGCTGAAGCTGCCGCCGCTGTCGGTGCTGTTTTTCAAGCCGCAACGAACCTAACGCCTCAGACTCGCCGTTGACCGCGCGGCCTCCGATTAACCTGCAAGGCATCAGAACCCAGGGAACTTTTTGGAGGGGTAGAACGTAACTGAAGCTGGACGCCCGAGGAGGCATCCGGCGATGACAAACACTCTGCGAAACTGTCTTGTGGGATTAGCGGCACTCTGCGTGGGGACGATTGCGCTAGCCGCGCCGCCCTCGCGCTATCTGCATGTAAAAGTCGACGACGCATCGAACCAGGAAAAAGTACGCGTCAATATTCCGCTTTCGTTGGTCGAAACGGTGCTTCCAGCGATCAACCACGGGCAATTCCACAACGGCGAAATCGATTGCGGCGACTTGCGTGCGAATGGCGTGGATTTGCGGATGATTCTGGACGCAGTGAAAAACGCTCCGGACGGCGAATTTGTGACCGTGCAGGAGCGGGAAAACAATGTGCGCGTGTCGAAGTCGAACGGCAACTTGATCGTGCATGTGATCGACAAGGACGATAAGAAGAAAGTTGATGTGACGATTCCATGGACGGTGGCGCAGGCGCTGGCGTCGGGCAGCGACAAGCAGATCAACATCGAAGCGGCGATCCAAGCACTTGAAAAGGCTGGAGACACGACGCTTGTGACCGTAACGGACGAAGATCAGACCGTGCGCGTGTGGATCGATTCGCGCAACAGCGCCGACTAAGCCCGAGCGCCTATTCGTACAACGAAGGAGAAACGCTGATGATACTTCTGGCGAAACTCGGACTGGGATTTGTGGGGACGGCGCTGGTGGCGGGAGCGGTGGTCTCGAGCGAGGGCTTCATTCACGTCAAGGTCAATGGAACGCAGGCCGACGGCCATCACATCTCGCTCGTGGTGCCTGCGATGATCGTCCCGATGATATTGAAACTGGTGCCAAACCACTACCGGGCGCCGGCGGCGGAAAATCTGCGACCGTTCATGCCGGTGGTGGACGCGGCGATCTCGGGACTGGCGAATTGTCCGGATGGAACGCTGGTGGAAGTGACCGATCCGGACGAGCACGTTACCGTCGTCAAACAGGGCGGATCGATTGTGGTCGACGTACAAGACCCGGACGAAAATGTGCACGTTGCGGTGCCCTTGCGAGCGACACAGAGCGCGATTCACGAAATCGCAGCGGCGGGCGGAACCACTTAAGGTCGCACTAGGACTGGGCATCCTTGGCGGGAATCCAGTAAACCTCTTCGCGGATGGATTCCTTGGGGAAACCGCGGCGGCGGAGAATCCCTTTGCTGTTGTCGATCATCTGCGGATGGCCGCAGAGATAGCCAGAGGTATTGGAGCCGTCGAGGCCCCAAGCGTCGGCGTACTTGCGAACCAAATCCTCGACGCGGCCTGTTTCACCTTTCCAATCCGGGTCCTCCCATGGGCGGCTGATGCTTGCAACGTATGTTAGCCACGGAAAGACTTTAGCGGTCTTTTCGAATTCCTCCCGATAGCCAAATTCGTGAGAGCGGCTGGCGGCATTGATGACGTAAAGATGGCGCTCGCCGGCGAATTTGCCTTCGCGAGAATCTTTTTCGAGCGAACGGATATAACTCACGAAAGGCGCGACGCCGGTAACGGTACAAAGCAGCAGATGATTCTTGCGGCCGCTTTTTGTGTCGAGTGTGAAGCGGCCCTTGGGGATTTTGCGCATGGCGAGCTCGGCGCCCACATCGAGTTTGTACAGCAGCGGCGTGAGCTCACCCTGAGGGACAAGCTCAATGAAGATTTCAAGCTCGCGTTCGTGGGGCGCTGAGACAATCGAATAGGCACGCTCGATCAGTTTCTGCTTCTGGGGATCTTCGACTCCGAGCGTGGCGTATTGGCCCGGCTGAAACCGAAATTCGCCGCCGGGATCAATGCGGATGGTCCACAAATCCGCGGCGATATTCGCGCGATGCGTGACGCGCGCGCGAAAAAACTTGTCTTCCGAGAAGCTCATCCCACCCCTTTTACCGGAACCGGAGCAAACTAGCGAGCAGATTCTCTCCGAAAACGAAAGAGGCGCCCGACGACTGACGAGCGCCTCGAAGAGGCCACTTTGGCCAGAAATGTTCGTTACTGTTGGGGTGGACCACCCATCCCCATGGGATTAAAAGGCTGTGGCGTGCCGGTGATCTTGTCCTTGGCGTCCGAGACGGATTTGACGAGGATCATTGTCGTGTTGTCCTTGCCGGAAACCGTCTTCACCAAGCCGTAGGGACCCCCAGCCTTGGGATCAAGCCAAGCCTCGCCGGAGCCGTCTTTGGAACGATAGTGCTCGCAGGTAAATGTGCCGGCGGGAGTTGTGATGGTTTCGCTGCCGAGGTCATCAGCAGTCTTGCGATAGTCAACGGGTTTATTTCCTTCCTGCCTGCCCATCCTTTGAATCATCTCGTCGGGCATCATCATCGGCGCGCGGCCGGGCATCTGCATGACAACGCGCTTGAGTGTAAGCACGTCACCGTCGCGCGTGAGAAGGTCCTTGATAACGACTTCGCCCTCCCCGTTGCGAGATGGGAGGGATATTTCAAGCCAATAACCGTCCGCGCCGTCGACGGATTCTTTCCCTACGATGGCCATGTCCATTGTTCGTTTACTGCCGTCTTGAGATTGTATTTCGTATGTCGCGCCGACGCCGACGACAGGATTCCAGACGCCGGCCACAGATGGCATGCGCATGCGGAACTGAGCTTGGGCCGGGCCACCCACCGTAATCATGGCTGCAAGAGCAAACGCCATTTGAGAGAAGCGCTTCATGAAATTCCTCCCAGGAGAAACCTGATTGTCATTGGGGGCCCTGTCTTGCCGCACCTTCTTGCCGCACCTTCTCGGCTGATCGAGACTGAAAGTACTATGATCCCGTCGCCGAAAATGAGAGCTGTCCTAGAAATCCTGGCCTTTGTCGTCAACCATTTTACGAGGGTCAAACATATTGCGAAGATCGAGGCCCTTGAGTTTGCAGATGAACTCAATCCCCTTCTCCTGCGAAGATGCTACGTCTGCGCCGCTGTTTGTCTTCTTGGGAAAGAAAAAAATGAGGCTGTCGGTCTTGCCGTTCGGGCCCTGATGGATTTCAACCTTGTCCGGAGCCACCTTTTGCTTCGATTGCTTGCCCTCGAGTGAGGCGACGGACTTCAATTGATCTTCGGTTAGGTTTTGAAAGGGAGTCATGTCCGGACCGAGGACTACGACCTCATAGTCCGCAATCGGTTCGGCCAAGAACTTAGCACCTTCAGCATCCGACATCTGACCCTTGATAACGGCTTCCCGCACAAGAGCTTCGCGCATCACGCGTGAGGAGTACCAGCGGATATAAAACGGGGTCTGAGGTATCATCCCGTCGATTGCCCCCTGCCCAGAATCAGTTGTGGGAGTTCCGCCTCCGGCTCCCATTGCCCCACCGTGGGGCTGGGCTTGACTTCCACCTTGGCTTCCCGCAGGCGTGCCGACCGAACCAGCGGGCTGAGGCTGATTCGCGTCCTGGAATTGGGCGGGCTTCCAACTCGCCGCAACGACGAGTCTCCTGCCCCAGGGGGAATTGTTGAGAATCTGGTCGAGGTCATGCTGATCCCACTGCTGATAAGGCTTCGTTTTCCAAGGTTCATTCGATGCCCAGGCCAAGCCGGCCAAAATCAGAACTACGGCGCACGCGAGAATTTTTCTATAAGTCATCCGTCCTAGAAGTCCTCACCTTTCTCGTCGACCATCTTACGAGTTTCGAATGTGTTGCGAAGATCGAGACCCTTGAATTTGCAGACGAACTCGATACCCTTCTCCTGTGTCGCTGCTACATCCGCACCACTGGCCGTCTTCTTCGGAAAAGAGAAAACAAGACTATTAGTCCTGCCGTCGGAACCCTTGTTCATCTGAACGGAAGTCGGGGCGACCTTTTGCTTCGATTGCCTGCCCTCGAGAGAGGCATCGGATTTCAGTTGATCCTCCGTGAGGTTCTGAAAGGGAGTCATATCCGGACCGAAGACGATGACTTCGTAATCGTCAATTGGCGCGGCCAAGAGCTTCGTGGCCTCAGCCTCAGATATTTTCCCGCCAATGACGGCTTCACGAGCGAGCGCTTCGCGCATCACGCGTGATGAGTACCAACGAACAAAGAACGGGGTTTGCGGTGACGTGGTACCGGCCGAGCCGCCCGAGGTCATGCTTGGGTCCGGTGGCGAACTATCTGGCGCGCCGCCTTTGTGCGTCGCGATGTGCTCGCTGAGCTCGGGGGTTTGGTCGCTCTCAGGCATCTGATTTTGACCGGCGGACGATCCGTTGCGTTTCCAGTTCACATCGACAACAACCTTCTTGGCCCAGGGGGAATTGTTGAGAACGATTTCGAGGTCAGTCTTATCCCATTGTTGGTAAGGCTTCGTCTTCCAGGGTTCGTTGGCCGCCCAGGCCAAACTGGCTAGAACCAGAACTGCGGCGCCGGCCAGGATTTTTTTGTGCATCACCTGCCTCCATTTCCTGGAACGAGGAGTCGTGGGCCAAGGGAAGCACGCTAGGAACGCGTTCCACAGGCTCCGCGAGCGTCATAAGTATAAATAGCAGATTTAGCGAGGGCGTGCAATCGGGATGGCCTGGGGGCCGGCCCCGCTGGGGCGCGAAGCTCCCACCACGCGCTCGACACGATAGACGGGAAGTTGATGTGCTTCGAAATAGTTGCGCATCATCAGCTCACCAAGAAGACCGACGGAAAGGAATTGGAACCCGAACAAACACAAGAGCATGCCGAGGATCAGAAGCGGGCCGTGCTGGACGAAAAGCTGGGCACCGGTCAATACCTTCTCGAGGAACAAAACGCCGAGGATGACTCCGCCCGCGAAAAAGCTCAGGAACCCGGCCGGGCCGAAGAACTGCAAAGGGCGCGACATGTAGCGGAGGAGAAAGCGAATGGTGATGAGATCGAAAAAAACGCGTGATGTGCGCGAAATACCATAGTGCGATTTGCCCTCGGGTCGCGGGATATTGCGGATGGGGACTTCAGCGACTTTAGCGCCATTCAGCGACGCCAGGGCGGGGATGAAACGATGAAGCTCCCCGTACAGGCGGACGTCTTTGATCGTATCGCGGCGATAAACCTTGAAAGTGGTGCCGAAGTCGTGGATGTTCACGCCGGAAAGCTTGGCCATGGCCCAATTCGCAACCCTTGAGGGGACGCGGCGGAAGAAGAAGTTATCGACGCGCTTCTGGCGCCACCCGCTGATAATGTCGGAATCCGAGGATTCCAGAGCGTCAATCATCCGGGGAATATCCGAGGGATCGTGCTGAAGGTCGCCGTCCATGGAAAGAATGATCTCGCCCGCAGCGTAATCGAAGCCTGCGGCCAAGGCGACGGTTTGGCCATAATTCCGCTTGAGACGGAGAAAGACGACCCGGGGGTCCTCCTGGGCCATTCCGGCAAGGATTTCAGGGGTTGCGTCGGAGCTATGATCGTCAATGAAAATGAACTCAACAGGATCGTAACGGCCGGTCATCACTTCGGAGAGCCGCCGATGAAGCTCCCGGACACTGCCCTGCTCGTTCAGCACAGGGATGACGACGGAGTATTTGGGGGACGTGCCACCGGCTTGGCGCATAGTGTCAGTCAAAGTTGACGAAAGTCGATCAGAGAGACGTGATGCTGTTGTAACGCGGCTCGCACGCCGGGGTCAAGGAGGCCTTTGAGTTCCATTTCGCGCTGCATTTTCAGGCGTGTGGGAGACTCTTCGAGCTTCTGATCGTACTCACCTGGATGACACATCAGCTCGCTCGTACCGTCCGGCATTAAACTTGCCATTCCTATAATCCCCAGAATTGCCTGCCGATTCAATCTTCCCGTGGCGGCGACGCCCCAGAAGTAATCAGGCGAGCGCAAGCCATGAGCTCCCGCAATCTCGTCGAAGCGGCTGGTCCCTAGACGTGCGACGCGGGCCAGTGCACGCTGCTTCCAGGAGCCGCTAGCGTCCACCGGGAGGGGCTGCGACGTCCTGATTGTGGTCTCGAATGGCCTGCGAATCCGCCGGATGCCGAATTCCTCCGCGACACTCGCAAGCGCCTCCATCACACGCGGATGGGAATGGGTGTGTTTGTGCGAATCGAGATGCGTTGGCTCGATGCCGGCAGACCTCACGCGCTCCAGTTGAGCGCGAAGCTCTCGCTCAATATCTTCTCTCCGGATCGAACCTACCGTCAATTTGGCGATGAGAGATGGCAAGGACGAAGGGAGGTTACCCTCTGAATCCGTGAGAGAGCTTGGCTGTTGCAGGGGCGACACAGCTTTACCTCCCACTAAGACGAGATGACAACCCACGTCGAGTTTCGGATTGGCACGGGCGAGCCTGACGGCGTCTTCGAAGGCCGCACCGCTGGCCATGATGGTCGTGCTGCTGATGATGCCTTCACGAAATCCACGAATGATGCCGGCGTTGACGCCTTCCGTGTAACCAAAGTCGTCCGCATTGACGATGAGCCGCTTCATTCATCAAGGATTTGCCATCTCGTTGGAAGTGAATCATATCACGGAGAGGCGGGAGTCAGCGGCCCGTGTCCACCAAATTGGCGCGGAGTTTCGAGAAAAAATAGTGTCACTTCGCAACATATAACCGAAAAATCAGCGCGCCAAATATAGTTTTCAACAGTTATGTTGAAAACCTTGTGGAAAAATTGCATCCAACGCATCTTAAACACGGATGATTCAAGCGCCTAATCCTATTTGCACAAGAACAGTGCAATCGACTACGGTTGTCGAGCGGACGCGCGAAACAATGTAGTGATACATGAACAGGGAGGAGAAAAACAAGAAAGGCAATTTCAATACCAATGGAACGGCGGCTGCATGGTTATATTGATTGTCATCTGATCTTTGTCGAGGACATAGTATTGGCCGAAAGGCTTCCAACCATCCTTCACGATTTGAATCATGACTTTCTTTTGGGGAACGTCGCGCACTCTTGTAATCCCTTTGAGGTTAGTTTTCAGGTCGAGCTCAATTTTGTCGGGGTGATGAAGAAAACGCGGCTCTTCGTAGCGAATATACACGCTCGCGTTGTCGATCGGGACACCTTTGGGCGCGCCGGTGACGATAATCTCGAGCGCGGTGACGGCATTCTTGGCGTCCGAGGCGCTCTTCGAAGGCGTTGCCGAGGACTGAGCGAGAGCGCCGCTCGCGGCCAGAGCCAGCACGAACGATGCAAGGCCTACGTTTCGGAAATGCAATCGGGTCAGGAGACTACTCATAAGCTGTGCCGCACATGCCGAGCCAACCGTCGAAGGCCATGAGCTGCCGATTGACGGCTGCGCGCTCTCTGCGTTACTTTCAATCGGCAATTCCGAAGTACGGATGTCCGGCCAAATGTTCTCTTTGCTTTTATACCGGCAGCGGATTTTCCGCAACGGAAATCGCAGACGCAAGAAATGCCGGCGGCACGCCAGTTTGGTTTGTGGGCAGCTCCCAAGAAGGCTCAAGGAGGATTCGCGATGGGATTTTCTACCGATGCCATTCATGTGGGCCAGGAACCCGACCCCTTAACCGGTTCAATCGTCGCGCCCATTTACCAGACGTCAACCTACGTTCAGGAGGCCCTGGGCAAGGATAAGGGATTCGATTACGCGCGAACAAATCATCCCAACCGCAAGGCACTGGAACGGACGGTGGCGAAGCTGGAAGGTGGAATGGCGGCATATGTTTTCACTTCCGGTATGGCGGCGATTGACTGCGTGTTCCGTCTGCTGCGGCCCGGCGACCACGCGATCCTATCGCGAGCGGTTTACGGCGGAGTCTACCGGCTCTCGACACAATTCCTGGTGCAGCTCGGACTGGAATTCAGTTTCGTGGACACTTCGTGTCTCGAAAAGGTCCAGCGAGAGCTACGCCCCTCGACCAAGATGATTTACGTCGAGACGCCAACGAATCCGACGATGATCGTAACGGACCTCGAGGCGATTTCGAAACTGGGACGCGAGAAGAATATTACGGTTGTAGTGGACAATACGTTCATGAGCCCCTACCTGCAGCAGCCGCTTGCCTTGGGCGCGCACATCGTGGTGCATTCGATGACGAAGTATTTGAATGGGCACAGCGATTGCATTGGTGGCGCAGTAGTCCTGTCGCGCAACGAAGACGCGGAGAAGATTTATTTTCTGCAGCGCTCGGCGGGCGCAGGACTCGCGCCCATGGACTGCTTCCTCGTTTCACGTGGGATTAAAACCCTGGCGGTAAGAATGGAACGACACAACGCGAATGGCATGGAGGTTGCAAAGCACCTCGAAGCACATCCCAAAGTGAAGCGAGTAATTTACCCGGGGCTTGCATCGCATCCTCAGCACGCCATTGCCAAGAAACAACAGCGAGGATTTGGAGCCATGCTGTCGTTCGATGTCGGGTCATTGGAAGCGGCGCGGAGCGTCCTGAACAACGTGAAGATTTGCTCGCTGGCCGAAAGCCTGGGCGGCGTCGAGACGCTGATTTCCCTTCCCGCGCTGATGACGCACGCGTCGATGCCGAAGGAAGTCCGCGAGCAAATCGGAATCACTGACGGGCTAGTACGGCTATCCGTGGGGATCGAGGATGTTGAAGATTTGATTGCTGACCTCGACGAGGCACTGGCGAAAATTTAGCAAGGGCTCTGAAATCTCTACTAGCCGACGGGGTTTCGCACCGGGCGCACGGAATCCTGAAGCCAGCGCAGATAAGGCTTCGAGCCATCCACGATTGGCAAAGCGATGATTTCCGGCGTCTCGTAGCTGTGGGGACTGCGAATTCTAGCTTCGAGAGCGCGAAAACGCGCTTGTGTCGTTTTGACCAAGAGCAACGTTTCCTTCGCCGTTTCGACCTTCCCTTTCCATCGGTAGACGGAATGTATCGAGCCTGGAAGAATGTTGACGCACGCCGCGAGTTTCGCGTGAACGAGAGCGCGCGCGAGGCGATTGGCCTCGCGACGCGTCCCGCAGGTGACGAAAACCAAAAGTTTTCTGCTCATTGCCTGCTCTGCGCGCGCCGAAACGCGCCTGAGCCTCTTGTTATCTTTTCCGTGCGCTTGCGTTTCAGTAATGGTGCGCGCTCGCTCGGCAAGATACAATATCTCGCGCATGGCTGGCAATGCGATCCACTTCGGGACTTCCGGATGGCGCGGAATCATCGCGGATGATTTCACGTTCGAAGGTGTGCGAATCGCGTCGGCAGCCATCGCCGGACACGTCCGTAGTATTTCAAAACACCCTACATTGCTGGTTGGCTACGATACGCGATTCTTTTCCGAGGAATTTGCACTGGCAGCGGCCGGCGTCTTAGCGGGTGCCGGATGCCGCGTGCTTTTCTGCGATGGCCCCACGCCCACGCCGGCGATCGCATACGAGATTTTGCAGCGCAAGGTGCAAGGTGCGATCAATATTACCGCCAGCCACAACCCTGCCGCGTACAACGGACTGAAATTTTCGGGTCCCGACGGTGGGCCGGCGCTGCCGGAGGTGACGCGCGACATTGAGGCCCGCGCGCGAAAACTCGCGGATCGCGCAAAGGATGCGGAAAAACATGACGATGGGCGCGAGTTCGAGAAAATCAATCTGCGCGACACTTATTTGAAGCGCCTGGGCGAACTTGTGCGCTTCGAGGCGATCGCGGCGTCAAAGATGAATTTTGCGTACGATGCACTACACGGATGCGCCGCGGGCTGGCTCGATCATGCACTGGAGCAGCATGGAATTCCGGTGCGTGCCATTCGCACGAATCGCGATGTGCTCTTCGACGGCTCGGGACCTGATCCGTCGGAAGAAAACCTGAAGCCACTTGCGAAAGCCGTGGCGGAAACGAAAGCCGTTGCCGGTTTGGCTACCGACGGCGACGCGGACCGTTTCGGCATTCTCGACGGCGATGGTACGTTTATTTCCCCGAATCATGTGCTGGCCCTCGTTTTCGATTACTTGATCGAGACACGAGGCTGGAAACTGGGGGCGGCGCGCAGCGTGGCGACGACGCATTTAATCGATGCAGTGGCGCGATATTACGGCGTGCCCGTGTTCGAGACACCAGTCGGCTTCAAATACATCGGACCGTTCCTGGAACGCGACAAGATTACGCTAGGCGGCGAAGAGAGCGCGGGGATGACGATTCGCGGCCACGTTCCGGAGAAAGATGGAATTCTCGCGTGTTCGCTCGTGGCGGAGATGATGGCGGCGCGGCGCAAGCCGATCGCCGAGCAGTTGCAGGATCTTTTCAAGCGCGTGGGGCGCGCGTACTGGCCTGTGCGCGTCAATCTGCATTGTGCGCCGGAAGTAATTTCGGCCTTGCCGCAGCGGTTCAGCCACGCGCCATCGGATTTCGGCGGGCGGCGAGTTGTGCGCACGGATCGCGTCGACGGTTTGCAACTGCTCTTTGAAGACGATTCCTGGGTGTTGATGCGGCCGTCAGGAACCGAACCGCTGGTGCGCGCATACGCGGAAGCGGATTCGATCGCAAAGTCAAACGAACTGGCGGAGGAGGCTCGGAAGTGGATCACGGGATGAACAGACGGTACGAACCATCATTTTTTCGCCAGAACGCGCGCTATTTTTTCGCGCTGGCTTTCTTTCTGCTGCTGCTTCAGGACGTCTTCGGCACGCACGGGCTGATGGCAATGCACCGCTCGAAAGCGCAAATTCAGGATGTACAAACGCAGATCCAGCAACTCGACAAGGAAAATGCGGATCTGCAACAGCACATCCAAAACCTCAGAACCGATCCGGCAGCCATCGAAAAAATCGCACGCGATCGCATGGGACTGGCGCGGCCGGGCGAACTGATTTTCCGCATGCCGGATGCAAAGAATGGGCAGACACCCGCGGCGCCAACACAACCCACGGCCCCGCCGAAGAATTAATTCAGAATATAAGACAAGAGTTGGCGAGCCGTAGTTCGGTTTAGTCTTGCGCAGCCGGGCGGAGTGTGTGACGGACTCTTTGCAGGATTTCGCCGCCGCGGCCTTTCGTGTGAATGCGCGCGGTAGCAAGGAGCGTCATGGCAACGAAAATGATGAGCAAGCCAAGCGAGGCGCCCGCGATACTCATGCCGTGCTTTGTAAGAATCGAAAACCTGCCGTAAACGAATTCGATGTGCACCCAATAAACAAGCAGTGACGCCTGTCCCATGGTGATGAGCGGACTGAATCCCCACTGGCCTGGGCCCCAGCGGCACCAAGCATAACTCAAAGGCACAATCATCATCACGACGCCCACGCGAATGAGCAAGAACTCCGGACTGCTGTGCCAGAAATCGTAATCCGCGTAAATGTGAACCGGCAATGAGTCGAACCACAGACCCAGGCCGCAGCAAAGGGCTCCCGCGAGGCCCAGGCATAAAACCGAATACGACTCGCGCTGCCGCGCCCAATCGCTGAGAAGGAAAAATCCAACCGCAAGGCCGGCGAAGGAAAACGCAGTCCATGGAAAAATCGGGAATAGCCAATGCTGCGGCGTGCCGAGGTTGTGTACGCCATTGATATAGGACTCGATGGGCCACGGCAGCCAGCGCGGCTGCCATGTGGTCCAGAGTGGCGGAGTGGCGAGCGCGATTCCAACCGCAACCACAGCTGCGAGCGCTCCGTTCGTCGGACGGCGACGCGCGAAGCGACATACTATGCCCATCAGCATCATTGAAACCCCGATCGTGTTGAGGATGTCGACGCGCAGCAGGTCGGTCCATGGCGACCAAGGATAGCCCAACGCGAATTCCTGCACGCGAAACAGAAGACCGAGGCCGAAAATCTCTGCGCCTCGACGAATGGTCGTTGCCGCGACTTCGTTAGCCGACGCGCCCTTCTGTCGCATCCGGCCGGTGACCAGCGCAAAAGAAATTCCTGCGAGGAATAAGAACAACGGCGCAGGAAGCGTGCCGCCGAGCTGCGACCAGCCAAAGAATGTGCTCTTCCGCGCGCCGGGGCTCAGCCAGGAGTCGTAGCAATGCGTCTGAAACATCAGCACGACCGCGAGGCCGCGCATCCAGTCGATGTAGCCGATTCGTTGTTTTGCCGGCAGAGCCATCAACAGAGAAGAATCGCCGAGGGGATAGCGCAAAGCAAGTGTTTCCAACGACGGGTGCAATACTCGACCGGGACGCGCGCGCAAAACATCCGGGATTTTGAGATTCCATCAAAAACGGCACGAGAATCCCTTCGAAGGAAGCGATCTCTTTTGAATTACACTGTTGCGCGATGGGCGCCACATCGCAAAGCCGGCAGTTCCCTTTTTGGGGAGCGGTGATTCTTTGGGCTGTGCTGCTGCTGTTCGGGATTTTCGCCGGGTTGTGGCTCGGATACGGCGGACGGCGGTTCGTGGTAGCGATGATTGCCGCTGCGCTGCTGTTGGGCGGAGAATTATTTTTCGCCAGCCCGCAAACGCGCGGTCGCATCATGGCATTCCTGGGGGGCCACGCATCTTTTCTTGTCGCACTTGTACCGCTGATCGCATTCCTGATTTATGCGCTGGCGGACCGTACGATCGGCTGGATAGAAGCGACAGCCGGAGTGCTGTATGTTGCGATTCCGGCCCTGCTTGCGGCGAGCGCGCGGGGGAAACGCGCTGGCAATGGGGAAGACTACGCGGCGCTGGTGATTATCTGGCTTCCTGTGGAATTTCGCTCGATGTACCGGCTGTGGCCGTTTCCGCACGAGTTGACACACACACTGACGATTCTCTTTGCGGTGAACACGGGAATCGCCGTTTTTCTCGTGATTCGGCGGCTCGAGGGCGTCGGCTACGGAGTCGAGTGGCGGCGTGGGTTTGCGTGGGCCGTCGGCATCAATTTTTTATTGCTCGCAGCCATCATTGTCCCACTCGGCGAGACAATCCATTTCATCCATTTTGGGCCAACCATGCACAGCCTAAAAGGCACGCCACTGACAGGCTTGGAGATTCTAGTCTTCACCGCGTGGCCGGAGGAGTTTCTGTTTCGCGGGCTGCTGCAAAACCTGCTTTCGCGTTCGCTGAAGAACCGCTATGCCGGATGGATCATCGGATCGGCAATTTTTGGGCTATCCCATATCCTTCATGCGCCGGTGCCGAACTGGAAATACGTTCTCCTCGCCACCATCGCGGGATTATTTTATGGGCGCGCATGGATGAAAACCGGATCACTATTTCCGGGCGCGATCGTTCACGCGCTGGTGGACACAATTTGGTCCGGTTTCTTCCCGCGCTAACAAATCTGCCTCGGATCTAGCGCACGACGCCGGCGAGAGGACTGGAAGCCGTGGCGTACAGCTTCTTGGCAATGCGGCCGGCCAGAAATGCCTTGCGGCCAGCTTCGACGGCTGCACGCATGGCTTCGGCCATCAGGACGGTGTCCTGCGCGCCAGCAATGGCCGTATTCATCAGGACGCCGTCGGCGCCGAGCTCCATGGCGATGGCGGCGTCGGAGGCCGTGCCCACGCCTGCGTCGATGATAAGCGGAACCTCCATGATGCGTTCACGCAGGATGCGCAGATTCGCGAGATTTTGAATCCCCATGCCGGAGCCGATAGGAGCGCCGAGAGGCATCACGGCCGCCGCGCCAGCATCGACAAGCTTGCGCGCAACGATCAAGTCGTCGTTTGTGTACGGCAAGACGATGAAGCCTTCTTTGACGAGGGCTTTCGTGGCGCGGATCAACTCTTCCGTCTCCGGAAATAATGTCTGCTCGTCGCCGATGACTTCGAGCTTGACCCATTCCGACAATCCCGCCTCGCGGCCGAGGCGCGCGGTGCGAATGGCATCGTCCGCGGTATAGCATCCGGCGGTATTTGGGAGGATGAACATTTTCGTGCGGTCGATGTAGTCGAGCAACGATTCCTTGGCGCGATCGCTGAGGTTCACGCGGCGGACGGCAACCGTCACCATTTCCGCGCCCGAGGCTTCGTGGGCTCGCGCCATCTCCGGCAGACTGCGGTATTTTCCGGTGCCGACAATCAGGCGCGAACGAAACGCGCGTCCGGCGATAACCAGATTATCTTCGTTATGGCTGACGCTAGCTGTGGACATGCGATTGGCTCCTATCTATTCATTCTAGCAGGAGGTCGAACGAAGCGTGAAACGCGGCTGGCGTGGTTTCTGCGGACGGTGCTCGCTGCAAGTCTAATGGCGCACCTGGGGGTGCGGCTCTTCCACATCGGCGTACAGCTGGGCAATTGCGTCGCGATAGCGCTCCTCGACGATTCGGCGTTTCAGTTTCAACGTGTACGTCAACTCTCCATTGGCGAATGTGAAGTCTTTAGCAAGCAAAGCAAAGCGCTTGGGCTTTTCATACTGCGGCAAGTCCGAGGTCAAGCGTTCCATCTCCATTGAGATTAAATCGCGCACCCAGGGATTCACGGCTATCGCATCCGGTCCGGGGCCGATATCTTTGCCTTCCGCTCGCGCCTTGCTCTCGATGGTCGCAAAATTGGGGACGATGAGCACTGAAACGAATTTGCGTTTATCGCCAACCACCATCGCGTTCGCGATATAAGGGCTGACCTTCAATTTATTCTCAATCGGAGCCGGAGCGACAAATTTCCCGGCGGCTGTCTTGAGCAACTCTTTCTTGCGGTCTGTGATCACGAGATAGCCGTCTTCGTCGAGATGGCCGATGTCGCCGGTACGCAGCCAGCGGTCCGGCGTCAGCGCTTCGGCAGTCGCTTCCGCCTTGCGGTAATATCCCTGCATCACGCACGGCCCATGCGCCAGAATTTCGCCGTCCTCGGCAATCCGCACTTCAACATTGCGAATCGGGCGCCCCACAGTCCCTACCTTGCGCTGGCCGGGCATGTTCGTCGAAATCACGGGCGAAGATTCGGTTTGACCGTAGCCCTGATAGATTGGCACGCCAAAAGACCAAAAGATTTCTTCGAGATCCTTCGCGAGCGGCGCGCCTCCGGAGAAAAACATCCGCACGCGCCCGCCAAGGCCCTGGCGAACCTTTGCGTAAACGATTTTGTCCGCGATGGACCAGCGAAGCCTCAGGCCCGCTGACGATGGCTTGTCGTACGCACGCCACGGCACGGCGTCCGCCGCAACACGCAGCGCCCAATCGAAAATCTTTCGCTTGATCCCAGTTTCCTGATGGCCTTTCTCCAAAATGCTCGCATAGGTCTTTTCGAAGACACGTGGCACACCGGCTGTGATGGTCGGATGAACTTCGAGCAGCGCTCTGGCGGCGTCTTCAATCTTATCGAGATAGGCAACCGAAATGCCGTGAAACAGATGCGAGTAGTCGAACATACGCTCGTAGACGTGCGAGAGCGGCAAGAAGGAAAGAGCGACATCGTCCGGAAAATATTCGAACGTGCAAGTCGTATCGATGCAATTCGAAGTGAGGTTCGCGTGCGTGAGCATCACTCCTTTGGGCTCGCCGGTTGTCCCGGAGGTGTAAATCAACGTGGCAAGCTGCTCGGGCTTCACCAGAGCCGCGCGGGCGCGGTAGCTGACAATATCGCTGTCATTGACAGCGGAGATGAGTGTGGCGTAGTCCAAGAAACTGCTGCGCAAATCCGGAGGCGCAGTTACGGCGACAATTTCCCTGAGAGTAGGAATTTTCTCGCGCGACGCGGCGAGTTTTCGAGCCTGCGATTCACCGGCGACGATGGCGACCTTCACTTCGGCATCGTTCCAGATGTATTGGAGCCGTTCGGGCGATTCGTTGTAGTAGATGGGCACGTCGATGGCACCGAGTCCCAAGACCGCAAAATCCGCGATGTGCCATTCGGCGCAATTTGCCGCGAAGATGCCCACGCGATCGCCCGCTTGGACGCCGAGCGCGGCAAGGGCCTTCGCCAATCCCGCGACGCGTCGCAGCATTTCCGCGGACGAATGCGCTTGCCAGCCGTCGGCCGAGCGGTACACCTGGGCGCGCGCGTTCGGATGCTGGTCGATCGCGTCGAGATAACATTTCGTGAGTGATGGATAATTGCCCGGATCGCTCATGATCGGTTGCGTCACTCTAGCGCACGGGAATTTTTCACGCAACAATGCCAATAATTCTCGGAGGGCGCTTGCCCCGAGCCATGGCCACAGCGGACGCCCTGCACAGGGGCTCGCAGCACGGCTCACCACTACTCTTTCCGCCATGCAGTGCGCTAAGATGGCCACGTCGGGAGGGCCAATGTCGAAGCTTGCCACGGAAGACAAAACCGCTTATCAGCCGATGTGCGCGCCGCGCGGAACGCAAATTTCCTGCAAGAGCTGGCAGCAGGAAGCAGCGCTGCGCATGCTGATGAACAATCTCGATCCCGAGGTCGGCGAGCGGCCTGAAGACCTGGTGGTTTACGGCGGACGCGGAAAGGCAGCCCGAAACTGGGACTGTTTTCACGCGATTGTGAATTCGCTGCGCAACCTCGAGAACGACGAGACGCTGCTGGTGCAATCGGGCAAACCAGTCGGGATTTTCCGCACGCATTCCTATGCGCCCCGCGTGCTGATCGCGAATTCGAATCTTGTCGGACATTGGGACGACTGGAAGCACTTCAACGAGCTCGAGCGGGCGGGGCTGATGATGTATGGCCAGATGACGGCGGGAAGCTGGATTTACATTGGCACGCAAGGGATTTTGCAGGGGACGTACGAGACATTCGCCGCGGCGGCGCGGAAGCACTTCGGCGCGGGCGCCGATCTTTCGGGAAAACTGGTCGTCACCGGCGGCATGGGAGGAATGGGAGGCGCGCAACCGTTGGCGGCAACACTCAACGGCGCGGCGTTCCTCGGAATTGAAGTCGATCCGGAGCGAATCAAGAGGCGCGTGAAGACGGGCTACTGCGACGTGATGGTCAACAATTTGGATGAAGCGCTGCGCATTTTGAAGAATGCCGTGCGCAAACGCGAGGCGACGTCTGTCGGATTGATTGGCAACTGCGGCGACTTGATTCCGGAGCTCGCGAAGCGCGGCGTCGTGCCGGATTTGCTCACCGACCAGACGAGCGCGCACGATCCCATCGGCGGCTACATCCCGCAGGGACTTTCAATCGATGAAGCAAAGGAATTGCGGCAGCGCGACCCGGAGACGTACCGCCAGCGCGCCATGGATTCGATTGCAAAGCATGTCGAGGGAATGCTGGCGCTGCAAAAAATGGGCGCGGTGACGTTTGATTACGGCAACAACATTCGCACGATGGCCTTCGAGCAGGGCGTGAAGAATGCGTATGATTTCCCTGGATTCGTGCCGGCCTATATTCGTCCGCTTTTTTGCGAAGGGCGCGGGCCGTTCCGCTGGGCGGCGCTTTCCGGCGAGCCCTCCGACATTCATCGTACCGATCAGCTCGTGTTGGACATGTTCTCGCACAATGAATCTCTCTGCCGCTGGATCAAGCTGGCGCAGAAGCGTGTTCATTTTCAAGGCTTGCCGGCGCGGATTTGCTGGCTCGGCTACGGCGAGCGCGAAAAATTCGGCCTGGCGCTGAATGATCTGGTGGCGCGCGGCGAACTGAAAGCCCCGATTGTGATCGGGCGCGATCATCTCGATTGCGGATCGGTTGCGTCGCCTTACCGCGAAACCGAAAGCATGCGCGATGGCTCGGACGCGGTTGCGGACTGGCCGATGCTCAATGCCATGCTGAATACGGCGAGCGGCGCGAGCTGGGTTTCGATTCACGACGGCGGCGGAGTGGGGATCGGCTACGCGGTCCATGCGGGCCAAGTCACGGTCGCCGACGGCACGAAGGAAATGGCCTCCCGAATCGAGCGCGTGCTGACGAATGATCCTGGCATCGGCGTCGCCCGCCACGTCGACGCCGGATATCCCGAAGCCATCGATTTCGCGAAGAAGAAAAATGTAAGAGTTCCGATGCTCTAGAACCGCGACTCGAGACCACAATGAGACTGAACACGGCAACGATCGTCATTTTGGTGGTTCTTGGCATTGTTGCGGCCACGATGAAGGTTGTCGCAACGATAAAAGTCTCGCGCTGTGCCAATTTGCCAAGAGCGGCACGGATTGTGTTTGTTTTGCGAACGATTTTCCTCTTCGTGCTCGTAGCGGTGGGCCTGGCGAGGTTCTTCCTGCCCCCGGTTTGGCAGTTCTCCATCTTCGGCACGACAACGTTTATTACGCTGATTGGAATCTTGGTGGTGCTCTGGATGGCTTACCCTCTGTTGATTTGGAAAGGACAGAAGGCCGAGTCGCAGGATGAGCGCGTGGCGAGGGCGCGTTGAACGCGAAAATTCAGTTCGGTTTGCTCAGTCTGATTGCGCTTTCGGCGCTTGCTGCCATCTACGTTTCCGTGCTCATCGCTCGCCGCCAGGACTTGCCCTCCGCCGCGCGGCGCGCCTTCTTGCTCAGCAACGTCGCATTGATATTCTGCCTCGCCTCGGCTGTTGCCGGGATTTCGATTTACGCCGCGACGCATTTTTGGGGAAATGTATTGTTGGGGCTCGCAGTGGCGTTCCTCATCCTCAAGTTCATCCTTGTGCGCCAGTTTGCGCATCTCATTCGGCAGGGACAACCAAACAGACCAATTGCCCGCTACTCGGGCAAAGGAAACTAAAGGAAATCGCGAATCGCGAGGGAGGCTGCCATGATCGTCATCACCGGAGCCACAGGAAACACAGGAACGCCAGCAGCGGAAGCGTTGCTCGCCAAGGGCGAAAAAATTCGCGTCGTCGGGCGCGATGCGGCGAAGCTCGAGGGTTTCGCGGCAAAGGGCGCTGAAATTTTTGTTGGCAATGCGGAAAATGCTGCCGAAATGGAGCGCGCTTTCGACGGCGCCGCGGCAGTGTATCTGGTTATCCCGCAGGCGCTCCAGCGCGACGACTTCCGTGACTATCAGGAGCGCATCAGCGACGCCTACGCCTCCGCCATCCAAAAATCCGGCGTTAAATTCGCCGTCTCGCTTTCGAGCATCGGCGCGCAGAACGCCGACAAGACCGGCCCCATTGTCGGCTTGCACAACATGGAGGAAAAACTCAACCGCATCTCCGGCCTCAACGTTCTCCATCTCCGGCCGGCCTGGTTCATGGAAAATTTCCTCATGAGCATCGAAGGCATACGCATGATGAATGCCCTTCCCGGCGCGGGCCCTGCCGAGATTCCCCAGCCCGCAATCGCCACGAAAGATATCGGCCGTTACGCGGCGAAGCGGCTGGCTGGCCGAAATTTCTCCGGCCACTCGACGCAGGAATTGCTTGGCCCTCGCGACATTACGATGAAGGAGGCCGCGGGCATCATCGGCCAGGCCATCGGCAAGCCGAATCTGGCTTACGTCCAGATGCCACTGATTCTCCTCGAATCGGCGCTGACGAGCATGGGATTGCCGAAGAGTTCCGCCGCACTGATGATCGAGTTATGGAAAGGCGCGAACGAAGGGCTGCTCGCCCCGCAGGAGCCGCGGTCACTGGAGAATACTACTCCGACCACGCTCGAACAATTCGCCGAGGAAGTCTTCGCGCCGCAGTTCCAGCGCCGCGCCGCAAGGGCGTAGGACGGCGGCAGGGCCAAACGCAGGCCTCGTGACTGCAAAAGGCTGCCGGCGGAAACGCTTTTCCGGAACTATTTCGATGCCCTCTGCGTATCTCTCCTCAGATTCGCTGCCAAGAAACTGGAGGTGCGTCCAATGGCCATCAAGTCGAGCGTCGGACTGACGTGCGTTATTCTGTTGTTTGTGCCTGTGCTCGCGGTCGCTCAGGGGTCGCGGACTGTCTCTGCGCAGGGCGGCCAGCCGTTCGCGGCGGACTTTCCGGCTGGCGGTCAGATTCGCATGAATCTTCGTTCTGCGGGCGTCACGATCACTGGCAGCGCTGAAAATAAGATCCTGGTGCGGGTTTCGGCTCCCAACTCCGATGACCTGAAGAACGTCCGCATATCCCTGAAGACGGGCGGAAATCACGGCAACCTGGAAGTGACGGGCGGACCGAGCAACAATTTCCAGATATACATTCAGATCCCCCAGAACTCTGATCTCTACGCCCGCATGTTCGCCGGCGAGTTGGACATTCGCGGGATCGAAGGCAACAAAGATCTGGAAGTCCACTTCGGCCAAATGGACGTCACGCTCAAGGATCCCGGTGATTACGCCCCCGTCCGGCTTTCGGTGAATTCGGGCGATTTGGAAGCACCGGCGTTTAACGTGTCGAAGGGCGGGTTATTCCGGTCATTCGAAATGGATTCGGCGCTGCACAAGAATTCGCCAGGCAAGTACTCTATCTACGCGCATGTTGGCGCGGGCGAAATCGACATCAATTAATCGCACTGGGATGTCACGAAGTGCAGCGGCGCGCTTCTATTTCTTCGCCACTTCTCCGCGCGCAGCCTGAAGTTCCGGGCGGTCTGCGGCAGGATCACAGGACTTTACGAGCCTCGCGTAATATTCCTTCGCGGCTGCAGCATTTCCGCTGAGCTGCGCCGCTTGGGCAGCGCCGTAAAGCCCATCAAATCGATTCGGAGACTCCACGAGCGCCGCTTTGTACTCGACGAGGGCCTCTGTTGGCTTCTTCATTTCCATCAGCATGTCACCAAGCATTTCGCGCGCGGGAGTGGACAGTGAATCGACCCCCTCTTTTTCTTCCTGCGCGGCGGCTGCTCGCATGGAGGCCAAGGCCTCCGGGTTCTTGCCTTCGACGAACGCTACCCAGCTTTCCGCTTCCTGCTCGCCAATTGTCGAAGAAGAGGAGACATTGTAAACGGCGTAACCGCTACTTTTTCCCGTTTCATCGCTCACGACTGTCTCTTTATACGCTGCCAAATCCTGCTGAGCGCCAGCCGTGTCTCCGGCGCGTGCCGCGCCAACGGTTTTCACGAAGTATGTCACCTCGCGCGCACTGCCCTTATCCGGTGCCAGCAACGCCGCGGCCTCTTTCCATTGATGAAGCTCGAAGGCATTCCGCGCGGCAAAAATCGCCTGATGTTCCGCAATTTCGTCCGGGCTCGCGCCTGCCACGTCTTTCAATTCATCGACCAAGGCACGCGCCTTCGCCGCCTGGCCACTTTGCAAGTACACGTAATCGAGAAAATCCATGGCGTGAAATTGATAGCTGGAATCCGCCTGTCCAGCCTTTGTCGCTTGCGCTGCCGCGGCGGCGGCCGCGACGTTCGACGCAATCGCCTCCTGCCACAAACCGAGGCGCACAAAAATGTGAGATGGCATGTGCAAGGCGTGCGAGGAATCGGGCGCGATCTTCGCATAGCGCCGCGCCGCCTCAAGGCCCTGCGGTGCAAGCTCCGGCGTGTCTGAGGCATGAATCAAGTAATGGGCAACACCGGGATGATTCGGCGCAATCGCGAAAAGCTTGTCGAGAATGGCGATCGCCGCTTCGCGATTTGCTGTCTCATCGTTGCCTTTGCCCTGCAAGGTAATCAGCGAAAGGGCGTAGAACGCGCCCGCATCCACGTCGTCCGGATATTTTGTAAACAGGCGGTTCATCCAATTCGAGTAAGCCTTGATCCGCGTGGCGCGGCTGAGCGAAGGATTGTCCTGGAAGAATACGCCCGCAGCGACGATATACATGCGCTCGCGGTCGGTCTTGGCGCGAAGCTTCTGCGCCTGCATGGTGTCCTGGAAGCCCTCTTTGAGCGTATCGTCGCTTGGCCAATCCCATAGTTGGTGGTAGAGCGACATGGCTTTGCCCCAATAAGCCATCGCACACGTGGGATCCTGCTGCGCGACTTGCGTAAAGGTTTGCTCGGCCTGCTCGTATTGAAACGAATGCAGCAGCGCGACACCCTGGTTGAACGTCGCCTGGACGGCAGCCGCACACGAGGTCGGGAAATTTACGGCGCCGAGCCCGCTGGCTTGGGCTGCCCTATGGGAGCGCAGGCTGAAATTCGACCGTGGCGAAGCCTGCGCAAGAGAAGCGGAAAAGACAACAAGCAGAGACACGCCAAGAAAGCGAGCCATTTTGATTCGCTGCATGGATGAAATACCTCGCCCACAATTCTACGCTAATGTCCCGTTCCAGCGTAGCCCGGGCCGTAAAGAACCTTGCCCGGCAGCGTGTCCGTCATTTTGCCGCCAGAGATGACCGGAACACCGTTCACCAGGACGTAGTCCATGCCGGTGGAAAGCTGATTGGGGTTTTCATAAGTCGCCAGATCGCGCACCTTGGCAGGATCAAAGATGACCACATCGGCCCACATGCCCTTTTTGAGCACGCCGCGGTCAGTGAGTTTCATTCGTTGTGCCGGCAGCGCCGAGAACTTGCGAATTGCCTCCGGCAGAGTGAGCAGATGCTCTTCGAGCACGAATTTGCGGATCACGCGAGGAAACGTTCCATACGCGCGCGGGTGCGGATGCTCCTTGCCCAAAATTCCCTCCGGCGAAGTGCCTGATGAATCGTTGTCAAATGACACCCACGGCTGCTTGAGCGCCAGCTCGACGTCGGGTTCGCTCATGCCGAAATCCGCGACCTCGGTGAACCCATTATCCTTGACGAGCAAATCGCAGATCGTGTCGATTGCATCTTCATGCCAGAGTTTAGAGATGTCGGCGATGGTCTTGCCCTCCAACGGCATAAGCTCCGGATTTTGCACGACACCAACGAGTATTCCTTCGGGGCCGGCGATTTCCTGCCACTCGTTGTCCCACGTGGACGTTGGGGTCTCCATGTCCTTGCGAATGCGCGCGCGCGTTGCAGGATCTTTGAGCCGCTCGATCATTTTCGCGTCGCCGCCGTCATGCGCCCAAGGCGGGATGAATGCGGACATGGAATTGAACCACGCCGTATATGCGTACGTGTCGGCAGTGATATCCAGTCCTTCGCTTCTTGCTTTGTCGACGAAGGCTACCACCCGCGGCATTTTGCCCCAGTTCGCTTTGCCGGCAGTTTTCAGATGCCAGATTTCGACAGAAGTATGCGCCTCGCGGGCGATCCGCGCCGTTTCCGCAAGCGCCGTCAGTTCGCCATCGCCTTCATTGCGCATGTGCGTCGCGTAGATTCCGCCGTATTGCGCGCTGACCGAGGCGAGCGCAATCAACTCGTCCGTGGAAGCGTAAGGCGCGGGGGCATATTCAAGAGCCGTGGAAACGCCCATCGCTCCTTCGCGCATGGCTTCGGCGACGATCGACTTCATTTTCTCCAGTTCGGCCGGGGTGGCCGGACGATCCGCATCGCCGATCACGATGCGGCGAATCTGCGTTGCACCAACATACGTCGCGAGGTTGATTCCCATTCCCTGCTTCTGCAGGCGCGCGAAGTATTGCGTGAACGTCCGCCAATCCGGCGTGATTCCATAGTGCTCGAATTCGGAGCGAAAATCGGCGAGCGTCGCATCGGTCTGAGGAGCGATGGAATCGCCTTCGCCGGTGATTTCCGTCGTGATGCCCTGGAAGATTTTTGACGGCACGTGAGGATTGACGAGCATGGTCATTTCGGATTGACCCAGCATGTCGATGAAGCCGGGCGCGACCACACGTCCGGCGGCATCGATTGTCTGCTGCGCGTGCGCGCGCGACAGATTGCCAATCACGGCAATGCGTCCATCGCGGATGCCGACGTCAGCCGAATACCACGGCGAGCCAGTGCCGTCGATAATATGGCCGTTGCGGATGACAATGTCATATTCGGCCATCTCTGCCGGTCCAGTGTGAGCGTTCGCCAATGCAGCAATCGCCATCAACGCACTCCCCGCAAGGATTGCCATTGCCGCCGCGATTCGTCTGCGCATCCGCCCCTCCGCTGAAAATAGTCGATTTCCCCGCTGCGAATTCCGCCCGAGTATACTCTGCACGGGACGAGGATGGTTGCGGATCGACCGGGATTTCAGTACCGTGGGAATCCGGGATGGTAATGGCGAAAAATCAGAAATCGGCCGACTGGCTGATTACGAATTGCTCCGAAATCCTTACGCTACGCGGGCCAGCGCCGAAGCGAGGGCGTAACCTCGTGGAGATTGGCTTGCTTCGCGACGGAGCCCTGCTCGTCCGCGACGGGCGGATTGCCGCGATCGGGCCGCGACGCCGCATCGAAGCTCTGCGCGATTCGCGGCGCGCGCGAAAACTGGATTTGGGCGGACGCGTCGTCCTTCCCGGCTTTGTCGATTCGCATACGCATTTGATTTTTGCGGCATCGCGCGCGGCGGAATATGAGCAGCGCATCGGCGGCGCCAGCTACGAGGAAATCGCGCGGGCGGGCGGCGGAATCGTCAACAGTGCTCTCAGGCTTCGCAAGACATCATCTGCGGATTTGAAATCTCGCGCGCGAGCACGCCTGGCACAGTTCGGCGCGCATGGCACGACTACCATCGAAGCGAAATCCGGCTACGGCCTCGACTGGGAAAGCGAGCGCAAGATACTTGTCGCGCTACGCGATCTGGAAGGCGAGCAACCAATTGAAATCGCGCGTACATTCCTAGGCGCACACGTCGTGCCGCCTGAATTTCGCGGCCGCGCCGATGAATACGTCGACCTGCTTTGCAAACGCTGGATTCCAGAAGTCGCCGCCGAGAATCTCGCCGAGTTCTGCGATGTTTATTGCGACCGCGGGGCATTCTCGGTTTCGCAATCGCGCCGGATTCTCACCGCGGCGCGTGCGTGTGGGCTGGGACTGCGCGTTCACGCCGAGCAAGTCGCGCGCACCGGCGCCGCGCGGCTTGCCGTCGAATTGAATGCCGCGAGCGCCGACCATCTTGAAAAGCTGAGTGCCGGAGACATTCGCGCGCTCGCGAAATCGAACGTCACTTGTACGCTGCTGCCGGGCTGCTGCTTTCATCTCGGACTGGCACATTACGCCCCCGCGCGGAAGCTGATTGACGCCGGCGCCATCGTCGGACTCGCCACCAATTTTAATCCGGGCACGAGCCCCACGCTTTCGATGCCCTTGATTCTTTCGCTCGCCTGCACGCAGATGCGCATGACGCCCGCCGAGGCCATCTCGGCCGCAACCATCAATGCTGCTTATTCGCTTGGACGCCACGATCGCGTCGGCTCGCTCGAAGTTGGCAAGTTCGCTGACTTCGCTGTGTTCGATGTGGCTGACTACCGCGAGATACCCTATTATTTTGGGGTGAATCACTGCTGGCTGACGATGAAGCGCGGCAAGGTTATTTTTTCACGCAACGCGGCTTGAGCCGTTGCCGCAATTCCATATATATGGCGAGGTATCCTCGGGGATGAAACGACTGATCGAATGCGTGCCGAATTTCTCCGAGGGCCGCGATCCAGCCAAGATTGACGCCTTGGTCACCGCGATGCAATCCGTCGAAGGCGTCTACGTCCTCGACCGCGAAAGCGACGCGGACCACAACCGCTGCGTCATCACGCTGGCCGGCGAGCCGGAACCCGTGGCGGAAGCGGCGCTGCGCGGCATTGGCAAAGCGCTCGAGCTCATCGATTTGACGAAGCATTCCGGCGCTCATCCGCGCTTGGGCGCCACAGACGTTGTTCCGTTCATCCCCGTGGACGGCGTGACAATTGAAGATTGCGTTGCGCTCGCGAAAAAAGTCGGCAACGAGATCTGGCAGCGCTACAAGATCCCTGTCTATTTCTACGAGGCTGCGGCGGCGCGGCCAGAACGCGCCAACCTCGAAAACGTCCGCAAAGGGCAATTCGAAGGGGTGCGTGAGGATGTACTGAAGAATCCCGACCGCGCGCCAGACGTCGGCGAGCCGCGCCTGCATCCGACTGCGGGAGCTGTGATCGTCGGCGCGCGAAAATTTCTAATCGCGTACAACATCAATCTGAACACGCCCGATGTTGCCATCGCGAACAAAATCGCGCGAGCGATCCGTTTCTCAACGGGCGGGCTCCGCTACGTTAAGTCCATGGGCGTGGATCTTCGCGCGCGGCACGTCGCGCAAGTGTCGATCAACATGACCGATTACGAACAAACTCCGCTGCATCGCGTCTTCGAAATGGTGCGCAGCGAAGCTGAACGCCATGGAGTTTCCATTATCGGCAGCGAAATTGTCGGGCTGATTCCGAAACGGGCAATTGAGATGACCGCGGATTTCTATCTGAAGTTCGAGAACTTCTCCTCGGCGCAAGTATTCGAGAATCGGCTCACCGCAGCGCTTACAGGAACGCCGCTCGAATCTGGCGCCGGTAAATTGACCGCGCTGGCGCGGCCATTTCTGGATGCCGTTGCAGAGCCCACAGCGACGCCCGGCGGAGGTTCCGTTTCGGCGCTCGCGGGCGCGCTCGCGGCAAGCCTCGCGCAAATGGTCGCGGGACTTTCGCGCAAGAAAAAATCGCAGGCGGCTTATGCCGACCAGCTCAGCCAGACCATCGCCGAAATGCATGCCGCCGCAGCGGAACTTGCCGACGCCATCGATCGCGACGCGGAATCGTATAATGCGGTTCTCGCGGCATTCAAGCTGCCAAAAGAAACACCCGAGGATGAGCGCCGCCGCCAAGACGCAATTCAAAAAGCTACACGAGGCGCGGCGGAAGTCCCGATGACGGTGGCCCGTAAGTCTTTGGACATTTTCGAGCGGCTCGGGCAACTGGAAGCCATCTCCAGCGCTTCTATGCTTTCAGACCTTCGCGTAGCGCGATTGATGGCCACTGCAGGAATTCGGGGCGCGCTCGCGAATGTGTCGATCAATCTGGATTCCATCACCGACGCATCATTCGTGGCTACAATGCGCAAACAGTTGGCGGAAATCGAATCTCGCTTGACGGCGAGCCGGGCGAACGCGTAGCCGGGCCTTAGGAGCACAATTATGGATCTTTGCCTGAACCGCAAGATTGTAAGTTCGTTCGCGGGAGCCGCATTGGCCCTCGTGCTATTGCTGCCGTCGCTCGCGACAGCCAATACGGTGGGCACCGATATCATCGGAATGTTCCCGAAGGATATGAGCGAGTTCGCGTACCTGGACATGAAAGCGGCACGCCAGCATCCGTGGTTTGCGCAAATCCAGGAACAGATGCTGCCGTCGAATTATCGCCAGTTCGAGACGTTCCTGCGCTCCGCCGGGATCAACCCAGATACGCAAATCGATGAGCTCGTCTGGGGCGCGTCCTCGGCGAATTCACAGCACCCCTACGAAATCGCTGGTGTTGCGCTTGGATCGTTTTCCCCGGATTCAACCGAAGCGGCGTTTGCGCAGCAAAAGTTGCCGAATATAGATGTGCACGGTTACAAGCTCTGGGCCTTCGGCAGCGGCGCGGGTGCGAACGACATTTTCTTTTTCTTCCTCGACAGCAATACCGCCGCATTCGGCCAGCGGGACATTTTGCAGCGGCTCATCAACGTTCACTTCGGCGGCGCCGAGAGCCTGCTCAATAACAGCGATATTTTTCCGCTGATTAGCGCGGCCAATGGCAACGGCATGATCTGGGCCGTACTCGACAAGGCAAATACGCAGCTCGCGCTTCACCAACTGTTGCCCCAGGCGAGCCAGTTTCCCCAAGCTGCAGCAATTCTCAATCGCATTCACAACATGGAAATTCACGTCGAAGCCGATGACGGCATCGATGCGAAGTTTCAGGCGGTGTGCGATACCCCGGACGACGCCAACCAACTCGCGGCCATGATGCAGGGCGGCCTGGTGATGCGGCGCTTTCAGATTCAGCAATCGAATCCGGATCTAGCAAACACTCTGGCAAACGTGACCGTGAGCCCGTCGGGCGACAGTCTCAATGTGGATGTCCCTGTCAGCGAAGACCAAATCGGGGCGTTGATTCGGAGCAAGACTTTCGCCGTACCGATGTAGTCGCGCGCGCGACGCATTTCGTCCTTCCCTATCATGGCCTAGTTTGCGCACCGAACGGTACTTCTGTACTAGGATACCGATTCGGGCCAGCATATACGGCAGTTGCTGCTCGACTGCAACCCTTTGCACACATAGCAATCTCCGCTCGAGACCTGTGCTCTTAAGTGCTTTCGCCTCCGCATCCAGAATTAGAACGCAGGCGCACGAAATGGCCCCACGAATGCTATTCATCACCTGCTCGCACAATTCTGAGGCGGAGGAACATTTGAAACGCGCGTTTTTGGTTCTTGCATTAGCAACGTTGGGCTGCACCCTGCCTGCCGTCGCCAACCCTCTGACAGTAACCCTCACGGGGGTCGGTGGCGCCAATCAGGGCGGCGTGTACGTATACCCGTATTATCTGAGTTTCGGTGGCAGTACTCACGCGGTTGTTTGCGACGACTTCTCGCATGAAGTCACCATCGGCGAAAGTTGGACCGCAAACATCTACTCGTTCTCGCAACTCGGCAGCGTCACAACGCGCTTTAGCTCGATTCAGGATTACGAAGAAGCAGCGTTTCTGGACACGAAGCTCTTCGCAAACCCGTCGAACGCCGGCGATATCAACTTCGCTATATGGGCATTGTTCACACCGTCGACGAAGACCGCGAACGGCTGGGACAGTGGCGCAGCATCGTGGCTCTCCCAAGCGAATTCGTGGTACAGCGGCGGAGCCAAGGGCGTTGATTTCGCGGATTTCGAGATCATCACGCCGACGAATCTGACCGGCAACAACAGTCCGCAGGAATATCTTTTGTACTGCCCGACTCCGGAGCCATCGAGCTTGCTATTGCTCGGAACGGGGTTGGTTGGATTGGGCACTCTCGGCCGGAAACGTCTAGCCGCGATGGCCAACCCTCGCAGCTAACTGAAAAGCGGAAGCTTCAAGCGGGCCGAGTTCCATGCGGCCCGCTCTTTTTTTGTCCGCACGTCGCAATGGCCGGCTAGATTTCTATGAGTGCGTGGGGTTTCGCTGGAAGTGTTTGACCAGGATCGCTGGAACATGCCCGTTGGAACTGTTTGGCGAAGCATCCACACGGATCTCCAGCCGATCCTCGAAGGAATCGATAGTGACGGCGCAGACGGCATCGCTGCGGCCGGAATCAGACAGTTTTCGCTGGCACTCCCGTTCCGCAGTGATGGCCAGCTCCATTTGCTCGTTTTTTCCTAAACCATGCTGGTTCGCGATATGCTCGACCGCCCCGCGCAAGCCCGCGAGTAATCTTGGATCGTCAGCGATTTTGAACTCCGTTCGCATTGGTTCAGCGGTCACGCTGCTCCGCTAGATGAAGTTCGCAGGCTTCCCGGCAATCAGGGCAGTAATACAGCCCATCGTCGCACAAGCGAATATTGTGTTGCGACTGGCAGTATGTGCAATATTTCTCGCATGTGCACTGCCCTTCCCGCTTGTCGCACTGCGCACAGACAACAGGAGCGCTCATCGGCTTCTCCGCGACCCTCTGGCCTCAATATAGGGCATCGCCGCGCACGCGACAAGCGGCTTCTTACGTCGCATCACTCGAGCATGCCCTCGTTCCCAGGCTCTCGTTTCACAAGATTCGCATAATCTTGGACGAAATTGAACTGTCATCCGTTGCCTCTTAGAGCCAACGCCGGCCTGTCGTTCCCGGACTTTCGCAGGTATCATCGGATAACTGTGAGCTTCACTGTTCGGAAATACCATGCGGGGGACTTCGAAACTCTCTACGGAATCGACCGCATCTGTTACTCGCCCGAAATCGCATACACGCGCGAGGAATTACATTGGTATCTCAATCTGCCCTGCGCGGATTGCCTTGTGGCGCAAGTCCGGAACAGCTCGAAAGACACACGGAAGCGAACCGTTGGCTTTATCATAGCTGCCAGCCAAAAAACTCACGGCCACATCATCACAATTGATGTCATCCGGAATCATCGCCGCGCCGGCGTGGGCACTTCCCTGCTGCGCAAGGCGGAAAACAATCTTCTGCGTCGTGGCGTCCGCGAGGTATGGCTGGAAACGGCAACTGACAACGAACCGGCAATTGCCTTCTGGCAAAAGCACGGCTATCGTAACCGCGGCCGGCTTCGCAACTACTATCCCGGTGGGCTCGATGCGTTTTCCATGTCGAAGCCGCTGACCAAATCAGCGCCCACGGAGAAGTGAATTATGACTGTCTGGCATGTGATTGTTCTGGCGATTGTGCAAGGCCTGGCGGAATTGCTGCCAGTCTCCAGTTCAGCGCACGTGATTGTGGCGGCGGGGCTGATGCACGAAAACATGTCGACACCCGCAAACGCCCTGCTCCTGGTGCTGTTACACACGGGCACGATGTTCGCCGTAATCGCCTATTTCTGGCAGCGATGGATGGATGAAATTTTCGGCTCCTGGGAGAAAGTTTTCCAGTATGCGAAGCTGATTTTCGTGTCATCGCTGCTTTCCGGAATCGTGTTTGTGCCCATCGACAAATTGGTGGGACGTTTGTTGGGACAGGGCGGACGCGCCGCCGATATCGAAGTGCTGTTCAACAAGCTGAACTGGGTTGCGCCGGCGCTGGCCATTGCCGGAGCTCTGATTTTGTATGCAGGCCTGCGTGAAGCGCGGCGGCCGGATACAGAGGACGAGAAGCGGAAGGCGGCCCGCGGCGTTCACTGGCGAGATGCAATTTTCATGGGAATCTTGCAAGGCTTTGCGATTCCCTTCCGCGGATTTTCGCGTTCTGGAGCGACGATCTCCGGTGGCTTGCTGACGGGCGGAGAGCGCCGAGAGATCGAGTCGTACAGTTTTGCGATTGTGGTGGCGATTACGCCGCTGGCGATTGCCTGGGAGTTGCGTCGCGTATACAAGACGGCACACCTCGACGGTTTAGTGGTGCATTGGGGGCCAGCGCTGACTTCGGGAATCATCGGGATGATTTTTTCCTTTGCTGCCGGTTTGCTCGCGCTTCGATGGCTGAGCCGCTGGCTCGAAAATGGCAAATGGCACTGGTTCGGGATTTATTGCCTGGCAGCCGCAAGCGTGGTGGGGTATTTGTACCACCTCGGTTATTGAGAGCCGAGATTCGCGAATGGCGTTCGAAAAAGTGCGGAACGTTCCAAGGCGTGGCCGCTCCGAGGCCGCGTTATCTGCAAGTACGAACGCTGAAAATATTCATTTACTACCGGATTCTGCTCGGTATAGTTATCCTGTTATTGTTCCTCCACATGGGTCGCGCGTGATAGCGCCCACGCTCCCCATGCGACGCTGAGGCCTTCCCCCACAGCCCAGGAGAAATTGTGCGCATATTCGAACCGACGGAAAATCGCCGTATCAACGAATTGGTTGGATTCGTAGGGTTAACGCTCGCTGTTTTGCTCGCACTGAGCTTGCTGTCCTATTCGCCGCAGGATGCTTCCTTCAATGTTTCTGCCGCGGCGCCAGTTTCCGGACCCTCGCACAACTGGATTGGGCCGGCCGGTGCCTACACGGCCGATTTGTTTTTCCAGGCGCTCGGCTATGCAGCGTTCCTCTTCCCCATCGGAATTTTTCTTGTTGCGTTGCGATGGTTCAGAAGCAAAGGCATTACTGCGCCAATCGCAAAGCTGATTGGCTGTGCGCTTTTCCTGCTTGCGCTGCCGGCCGAACTCTCTTTGATGCACGTCCCAGAGGTCCGCGGCGCGCTGCCGCCCGGCGGAATGTTTGGCGCTTTGGTATCCGAAGGGCTGCGCGCCGTATTCAATTCCATTGGCGCGCATCTGGTTGCGCTAGCCTGCGTTTTCGCTGGGCTTTTCCTCACCACGCATTTCACGTTTGCTGGTACGGCAACCCGGATGCGCGGACCGCTGGGCGCTGAGGGATTCATCGGACGGCGCGTTTTCGGCCTCGTCGCGCGCCTAAGGGAATGGCGCGAAGCGCGCGAATCGGACAGGCTCCGCAAACGCGTCGAGGAAATCAAAATTGCCGGGCGCCCCGCCGTTCCCACGCAACTGAAATCCGCAAAGCTGGAAGCGGCAACGGACGAAGAGTACGACACCGAAGAAGAGACTTCCGCGCAGCGCCGCGGCATGCCAGTGATCGCATTCAACGAGCATGCGGATGCCGCGCCATCTCGCAAATCCACATCAGAACCCAAAATCGCCAAGGGAAAAACTTCCTATCGACTTCCCTCGCCGGCCCTGCTGCACCAGACAGAACGCAGCGAGCGCATGACGGAATCGGAATTGAAGGAATATGCGCGCGCGATCGAACAGAAATGCGCCGAATTCGATGTCGCCGGGCACATCACGCAGATCAATCCCGGCCCGGTGGTCACGACTTTCGAATTGAAGCCGGAGGCGGGAATCAAGTACAGCCGCATCACGGGGCTCGCCGACGATCTTTGCCTCGCGCTTAAGGCCGAATCCATCCTCATCGAACGCATTCCGGGCAAGTCAACCGTCGGAATCGAAGTTCCCAATCCGCAGCGCGAGACAATCGCCCTGCGCGAAGTGATCGAGTCACAGGAATTTTCGCACGCGGGTACCAAACTAGCGCTGCCACTGGGCAAGAACCTGGTCGGCCAGATTCGAGCAGCAGATCTTGCGCAGATGCCCCACCTGCTGATTGCGGGCGCCACGGGCACGGGCAAGAGCGTGTTCATCAATTCCATGATTATGGGCATGCTCTACAAATGCACGCCCGATGAAATGAAACTCGTGCTCGTCGATCCCAAGCGCATTGAGCTCGGCCTTTACGAAGACATTCCTCATTTGTTTACGCCCGTCGTCACGGATCCAAAAATCGCCTCCAACGTCCTGCGCAACGCGACCCGCGAGATGGAGCGCCGGCTCAAGCTGCTCGCGCAGCGCGGCGTCCGCAACATTGACCAATACAATCGCACATTCGATAAAGGCCAGTCGCTTTCGCTCTTCGACGACGCGGAAGAAGCCGAGCACAAGCCGCTACCCTACATCGTGATCGTCATCGACGAGCTCGCCGACTTGATGATGGTGGATACGACCAACGTCGAAGAATCCATCACGCGGCTGGCGCAGATGGCGCGCGCCGTGGGAATTCACTTGATTCTCGCGACCCAGCGGCCTTCGGTCGACGTCATCACCGGCCTGATCAAGGCAAATTTCCCCGCGCGCATTTCGTTCCGCGTCGCGAGCAAAGTCGATTCGCGCACAATTCTCGACACCAACGGCGCCGAATCGCTTCTCGGCCGCGGCGACATGCTCTATCTTCCGGCAGGCTCGTCGCGCATCCATCGCATCCATGGGCCGCTCGTCACCGAATCGGAAGTCGCGGCTGTCTGCGAATTCTGGCGCGAGCAGGCCAAGGCGATTTACAACGAGGAATTGCTCAAGCCACCAAAGGACGAGAATGCCTCGAACGAGGCGGGATCGGAAACCGCCGGCGACGAAGTCGACGACGAACTCTATCAAGAGGCCGTACGCGTCGTCTGCGAAATGGGGCGTGCATCCACTTCCACGCTTCAGCGGCGCCTGCGTGTCGGCTACGGACGCGCCGCACGCCTAATCGATCTCATGGAAAAGGACGGCATCGTCGGCCCGCCCGACGGTTCACGGCCCCGCGAGGTCCTCAAGAAGAAAGACTGGATGCGCGAATTCGACGAGTCCGTGAAATAACTCGCCTCTCGTGTCTGTCATTCCGAATTGACACGCCCGCAAGGCGCCCGTAAAATCTCTGATTACCCTGTGCCGAGGTAGCTCACCGGTAGAGCGCGGCCCTGAAAAGGCCGGCGTAGGCAGTTCAACTCTGCCCCTCGGCACCATCCCAACGTCTCTCCCCGAGCAGATTCCAATTCCCCGAAGCCACGTAGCGTCCATCATCCGGCGCCATCACAATTTTTTCGACGTGTTTTGTGAGATAGGCGCGAGCCGCCGCCGGATCACCGTTGAGGCATTCGCGCAAATCCCTGACACGCAGCAGCGCACTTGCCCTGAGACTCTTCACGCGCGAACGAATCGAGTCCGGGCTGGACGATAGCAGGCGCTCGCCGATCTCCGAAATTTCGCGCTCGCGTTCGGCAATCGCGTCAATCACTGTCGGAGAATGAAGCCCACTGGCAACCACCTTCGCTAGATTTGCGACCTCAGCTTGCAGCGTCGCCTTGCGCTTCCTCATAGTGTCCATTTCGCCGCCGATGTTCGCGAGCTCGCGGAGCAATTCGGACTCGAAGAGGTCAAGCACATAATTCACAATGTCCTCGCGCAAAATTTTCGCCTGCAATCCGGCGAGCAGTTCGCTTTCGAGCACGTCGCGCCGGACGCGCACCCGGTTTGAGCAAACCGAATCTCCGCGATGGAAGTTCATCGGGCAGCCGTAGGTCTGGTTCGGGTGATTGCGGCCGCGCCCCGCGATGATTTGCAGGTTCGCGCCACATTCCGAGCAGCGCAGCAAGCCGGAAAAGAGATACGGCGCGTTCATCGCGGAGCTGCGCAGTAGCCCAGGCCGCTTGTTCGCATCTTCATAAACGCGCTTTACAAGTTCCTGGCGTTCGCGGACCGCATTCCAAAGCTCATCGGAAACGATTCGCAGGTGCGGCGCATCCTGGCCGTGAATCGGCAGCTCACCTTCGCGTTTGCGAAACACGCGCCGGCCAGTTCGCGGATCGCGCACTTTGTGCTTGCGGCTCCAAATGACTTTTCCGAGGTACCGCTCATTATGCAGAATCACGCGCACCGTAGATGGACACCAACTCCGCGAAATTCGGCCCGCTTGCGGTTGCGGCGATTCGATGCGCTCCGCGTTCAGCCGCTTCGCAATGGCTTTGAGGCTCAGGCCATCGGCGTAGTTCTCGAAAATGCGTCGCACGATTTCGGCCTGTTGCTCGTGGATTTCGAGCCGTGTCCCGTCGGCATCTTTCCGGCTGCGATAGCCGTAACAGCGGCCGCCGGTATGCAATCCGCGCCGGATCAATCCTTCGAGTCCGCGGCGGACGCGCTTCGCCGTGTCCGCGAGAAAAAGCTGGTCAATCATTCCGCGCGCCAGCAACAGCAATTGGAATTTTTCATCGCCGCTGTCGATGCCCTGCGAGATGAAGTGGATTTCCACGCCTGCGAACGTCAGGCGCTCGCACAGGTTCAGAATGTCCGATTGTTTGCGTGAAAGACGGCTGGCATCTTCGAGCAACAGGACATCGAATGGGCGCGGCTGCGACTCTGCGTCAGCGAGCAATGCGCGCAACCCGGCGCGGTCCAGCGTCGCTCCGCTGATTTCCTCATCGGTGTATATGTGGCGTTCGGCAAAGTTCCAGCCGTGCTCGGCTGCATATTGTCGGCACTTCGCGAGCTGATCTTCTGTCGAAAGCGGGTTTTGCCGGTCTGTGGAATACCGCGCGTAAGAAGCGGCCCGAAGTGAATAGCTCATGCCATCTCCTTCGGCGCTGAGGAAAGCGGTCGCGCAGTTTGTAGCACTTTCGGGCGCGCGGGCGCAAGCGCCTTTTCAGCCTTCAATTCTTTCAACGCCTCGCGCACGAGCAGCGGTACCAGACATTCATCGAGGAACTGTTTCAGTTCCGGCTCGATTGCTGGTGCTTGAAACTTCACGAGTTTTGCCGTGCTCGACATTCAGTTCAAACGTCACCCAATAGACAGAGGGATTTTTGCGAAAAAAGCTCGCCGGTAATTTCAAGAGGGCCGGAGCGACCCTTTTCATAATGGGTCGCTCCCGTCCGATCTGGTGATTTGCCCAGAGCGCCTTTCCGCGTTGCAGTGTTTGTATCCCCGCATCGAGCAACGGTCTCCCTGTCCGAGCCGGTGAAGAAAGGGGTGAGGCGCACGGTGAAGGTAGTAATTTTTGCGCTCTGCAACCCAATTCGTCCCTCGTGCTCCAGCTTTGGAACCGGAACAACGGAACACGGTCCGTTTTTATTGGGATTTTCCGGGCTTTGAGAAACGGAACATGGCCAGTCTGTTCCGCTTGAAAATCCGCGCTTTCGCGAATGTCTATGCGGATTGTTCCGTTGTTCCATTTTTCTCATGGGAGAGATAGCGCGAGAAGGCATCCTTGAAATCTGAAAACTTGTACCCTTTGCGGGTGCCATCGTCGAAACGGATGGAATCCGGGGTTATCCCAAACCGGCCAAGGATTCGGGCCAGTTTTGACTTTGTGATTGGCTTACCGTGGGACAATTCGGCCCAGGGTGACGTCTCGATTTCGATGAGTGCGCCCACCAAATCGGCAGACGAAATCCGATCAAGCTGACGCTCGGCGAATATCTGCCGGATGTCGGCCAAGAGTCGTACGCCCGCCGATTGATCGTCGGCTTGGCCCTCGGCGCACAGTTCTAGAAGCGCCCGCCGTGCTACGTCGGGCCAGTCACCGCCGGCAAGGTCCGCAATCGCAAGCATGGGTTCGCAACAGTCGGCTTGCCGATCCGACAGTTGCTCGGGAATCGCAGGCCGCGCGTCGCGCAGTTCTTCGAGAATCCTCGCGCACCATGCGCCAAGCCGCGCTTTGATCTGACTGGCCTCTCGCTCAACCTCGCGCTTGCGGAATTTTTCAACTTCGCCGCGCTTCGCCCGTTTGAGCTGGATTGGTATGCTCCGGTCGGCCACGGTGTCAGGCAGTTTGCCGATGCCAGCGATGGCCTTAGCGCAGAACGTCTCGAAATCTTTGTACGAAGTGTTCGCACCCTGTCCGACGCAGCACGATGCTTTTCCGCCGCGCCGATACCCACTGTTCAAAATTCCCCGAAGAGCCTCCGCGTACTCTTTCTCGCCGCCGAATGCAGCGTCCGATTCGTCCAAAAGCAACGTCGGCTTAACGGCATCAATCTTGCGGGTGAGCACCGCCGCTGTAACACGCCCTGTCAGCCAAGGCTCGCGCACGAGGGTCTCAAGAACTTCTAGCAGCCGGGTCTTACCGCTTTGCTTCTCCGCCGAATTGACGCTCAGGTACGGAGTGCAATCCAGCACGTCTAGCACGTGCGTGTGCGCCGCCCACAGCGCCACAATCCGCACCTGATTCCCGGCGAGCGCTACGAATCGCCGGATGAAGGCAAGAACAGAATCGAGAATTTCGCGGCCCCCAGTAGGCTTCCACTCGGGCGTATCCTCGAATAGCGCAAGCAGAACGCTTTTCGGCACGCCTTTCTCGATTGCCTCGGCTAAGTCTTTCGAGCCGGGGATTTCGCACAGCTTGAGGCTCGCGGCCTTGCCGTGCAGCATCGCGGCTACTCTCTGCGCGTGTTCGCGGCCCGGATCGTCCGCGTCGGCAACAATCACAACATCCTTGTCGCGCAAAGCCTCTGCGTGATCGTCACGGAATGAGTTGACGCTACCGCTTGTCGTAGTCGCGAGCCCGATTTTCCCGCCCGCGTCTGCGTCTTTCTCGCCCTCCGTCAGAATGACAAACGGCTCGTCCTGAATCTCAGGCAGCCGATACAGTGGGGTTTTCACGGAGCCCAGGCCGCAAATCCACGCGCCGTTTTCCCATCGTTGCAAAGTAAAGTCTTTTTTGCGGCCATCGGCACCCGGCTCGAAGCGCAGTTTGCGCGCGACGGGGTTTCCGTTTGTCTCGTGGTACACGTACTCGGCCACGCACGGCCCGTGCCCGTTCGCAGCTTTCGCGGGCTGCCTGCCGTAGAGCAACCCGCGTTCTTTGAGCCATGCCGTTACACCTTGCTTATCGCCGGGATCGAGGCGCGCGAGGAATGATGCAAACTGCCAAGCTGTTCCACTGGCGTTGCACGGCGCGCAGAGAAACACATCTTTCTTTGGATTGATGGAAAGACTCTCGTGCCTGTCCTCGTGATTCGAGCAGTGCCATAGCAATTCGGCACCCGCACGCTTCGTCGGCTCGCCCAGCACCGCCCTCCCGATTTGCTCACAGGTAATCGCGCTCATAGGGCTTGCTCCCGCGCGACGAAGTGAAAAAAACGCTTCAGCGTTTTGCGGCTAGGGCGTCGCCCTCGCTGATACTCACGGGCGAGCAACGCGAGTTGTCCCGCAAGAATCCCGGAGCGTCGCCGCCGGTCTGTCGCGATCATCCCGTCACGAAGGCCGCACAGATCGGCAATGAGCGATTCCAACGCGGACGGAACCGGATTCGATTTGGTCTGGAAATCTTGACTATGCGATGTGGTTGCGCTTAGAGTTTTCACGTATCGCCTCAAGCTCGCCGCCATGCAAAGCAAGCGAGCGAATTTCGCGACGCCTCGGGCTAACCGGCTCGGGGCGTTCGCGCTTCAGGTCAATTTTGCACGCAACCTGCAAGCACGATTCGGCGCGCGTATGTACGCAACAGCGAACAACATCAATGTTTATGCGGTTTTGTGGCGGCTCGGATTTTTGGGAACGGGTTCGATTGAGATGGCAAAGACGCCGAAAACGGCGGATTTTGCGTGAGCAAATTAAATCGATTTTATTTGCCCTAGCTTTTCCAGTGGCTCACTGTGGACTCGGAAAGGCCCGCTATCTTACAGGCGTACTTGCGAGCGACTTCTGACGGTCTAAGACGGAACTTCCGCTTTCCTGCATCGAGGTTGGTCAGGGCAAGGTCCAAGAACACTTCCTCTGGAACCAGGTTGAACGAGCCGAATGCATTCACCAAGGTTATCAGGCGGCCCGATTCGCTCAATTGCTTGGCCGCTCTTTCAGTTGCGGACTCCGCTCCCCGCAGTAATTCGTCCTGAATAGCCTGTTGACGCAACTGGTGGTGCTCACGATCCTGCTCGCTTCTGATTTCCCATGCAGGCTCGGAGATATACGCCTTCCAGCACTCTTCCCGCATAGCGTGGGGATTCACTTTCAGCGCAACACGGATCGAATCGCGCGTGCGACCGCACAACTGTTTGAGCTTCTCGTACCAGTGACCATAAGCCTTCCGCTCGCTGGGCCACCCCGTCACGCGGCGGCGTTCTATGTTCCGCAGAACTGTGTCCGCAACCTTGTAGAACTTGAGCGTAAAAAGGCGGCCAACCAATTCAAAAAATGAACCGGAGAGATTGCCCTGTTCCCAAAATGCGTCGCAGTACCGGAGTATCGCGTGCGCATTGCCGCCTAGGACTTGCTGGTAGTAGGGCGCAAAATGAGGGTCTACGGGTTGACGGAGCGGCTCAAACTTGAAGATTTCTGCCAGCTTCGCGCCGTGTGCGTCTAGAGTTTCTCGCTCGCGTGCCTTGCTTCGGCGTCCACGGTTAGACTTGGGTCGCGACCGTTGACTAACGCGCTTGGAGCGCCTTCGTGTATGCTTCTCGTGACGTTTCAAGAGGTACTCTCGCCCCGGATTCCAGGTCCGGGGCTTTCTTTTCTTCTTGACGACAATACACCTTAAGGTGTATACAAGCAAGTATGAAACGGACCAACATCAATCTGCGCGAGGAACAGCACGAAAGGCTCAACGCTCTTTCCGAGAAGACGGGCGCAACGCTGAGCGCGCTGATTCGCAAGGCGATTGATGAGTATTTGAAAAAGCACAGATAGGAATACGGGACGCGCCGCTGCGTCAACAGCAACGCGCCCCTAACCCAATTGCACAACGGAGGTGCAACGTGGCTTCAGGAATTCTACAGCAGCGGGCAGCAATGTACGCCCGAGTAAGCACCACGAATCACGGACAAGATGTGAACATGCAGACGCGGGAGCTTGAGCAATTCGCTCAGGCCCGTGGCTGGCACGTCGTCGATCAATATCTGGATGCGGGAGTGAGCGGCGCGAAGGATTCCCGTCCCGAGCTAAACCGACTGATGACTGACGCCCACCGACGTAAGTTCGATGTGGTCATAGTCTGGAAATTCGACAGGTTCGCACGTTCGGTTTCTCACTTGCTTCGGGCGCTCGAAACGTTCAACGCCCTTGGTATCGCCTTCGTCAGTCTCAGCGAACAGATGGACACAACGACACCTACTGGAAAAATGGTCTTTACCGTGTTAGGTGCCGTGGCCGAGCTAGAGCGGTCGTTAATCGCCGAGAGAGTGCGTGCCGGGCTACGGAACGCACGCACGAAGGGCAAAACACTCGGAAGACCGCGAACAATCGTGGACGCGACCGCCGTTGGCCGCTTACGCAGCCAAGGAGCGACGTGGCGCGACATTGCAAACCAGTTGAGAGTTGGCGTCGGGATCGTGTACCGCGCGGCTCAAGAGCGTCCTGGCGCATGAGAAACAGCAAGACTCGGCTGCATCAGCCTAACGGATGTGGCAGTTGCTTTCGTGCGCGGTCGCTGCTCCGCTTCCTTCCTCGCTGTGGTCCCCTGACTCCGGCCTTCTGCATGCCGCGAGAAATTCCTGAAACTCCTTATCCAAACAAAACAGACGCTCAAGTGCTTTGGTCACGACGTACGACGCGGGCGCGTGGATGAACTCCGCATAGTGCATCAGCCGAAATTTCAAATCTCGCGAGACACGCAATTGGAGGGTTTCATTCTTGGGTTGAACGGGCGGTGCTTTAAGAACAGGCATCTGACGCTCCTTTCGGTTTGAGGAGTCTCGTCGCGGTGAGGGCTTCCAGCTTTGCCCTCTCTATACCTATAGCCAGAAAGTCGGTGAAAGTGCTCAAAGAAAAGTGCTCACGAAAAGTGCAGGCTCCTCGGTGGGACGATGTAACGATTTCTCTCCTGCGGCGACTCAGTCGGGCTTTATGAGCTTGACGCAGAAAAGTTGCCCTCTACTTATACTAATGGGCATCAAGTGAGCAAAACATTTCAAAGAAAAATGTTTCACACAGGAACCACAGTGGGATTGAGAGGCAAAACAAGGATCCTACTCACTCCATGATCTTTTATGAGCTCGAATTCCCCTCAAAGAGTTCCACACTGCGCCGTGAAAAACTCGTATCGAAACAGCGCGGGCATTGATGGGGCGAATCGGGCGTGTGTTGCTGGGAAAAACGTGCATGAGTTCGACCATGCAGATTTGGGTGCAAAAAGTCGTGAGATTGAGGCTAAAAAGTGCTGAAGAGAATTACACGAAAACTGGGCGGAAAGGGCCCCGCTGCCCGTAGCCGAGATGTTTCCCAATCAAGGTGGACTTTTCTCGCGTGAAATTTGCCCTCGGGGTATCGCGTGTGTGCGGCGAATCCTGAGGCCCGCGCGAGGGCGACGCATGCGTTTCACTCCAGGCTGCACGGTTTGATTGTGCAGCGCATGATTGCGGACACACTGCGCAGCGCATGACGCGCGGAGCGTTTGGGCGGTAGCGACCCCCGCATTACATTTGGGCGGCATTTTCGCACAAAACCCGGGGTCGCTACCGCCCAAACCGGGGTTTTCGTCCGCGGTCTTTTTTCAGGCTTAGCATCTCGGATTTGCCTCGCGGATCGGGGCTTAGCCTGGGCATGTGGGTGAACGCAACGCACTTATTTTGGGGAGAACACTGCGTGTGTTCCTGTGTTCACCCTGACGGAGGGTGAAAACGAGGGCCCGAAATCGGAGTGAAACCGTGTATCACCCTCGGTTTCACCCTCGAACCCCTGGTTTTCTGCTGGAAGATGCTGATTATCGCTTTCGCGGCGTTCCAAAAACCCCTCCAAATTGGCTCTCGCAAGCCGTTGAATTTAAGCAGTGAAAACCAAGCAGATTTGGTGTTCCAAAATCATCTATTTATGGAAAGTGAATGGAGCAAACACTCTGCGCCGGATACACGGCATCGTAGAATGGCCGATTTACACCTGCGAGGACCACGGTCCCTTATCGTCATCGCGGAATCGGAGTTGCGGTCCCCGATTTTCGACGCTAAGGTCCAGGCGCGGCTCCGCATTGCCGTCGTACATGATTAAGCTCGGCTCACCCGTGGATGCGATCTCCAGGCCCACGCGGAGTTTTCCGTTAGCATCGTGCATGAGTAAGCTTGGCTCGCCTGACGGACTCACAGTGACGACCAATCGCGCTTTTTTAGTCGAATCGAATAGTCGAATCGTTGGCCCTTCTTGCCCGGCATTCACTTCGACGAAAGGTTGATCCTTCGCGCCGTAGAGTTCTAGCCAAGCGCCTTCGGCGTCCACTCCGACACCTGCACGGAGCCGACCGTTTGCGTCGAAAAGGCCGAGCCAGGGGCGCGGTTCTGTCTGGTCCACCGGAATCACCATGCCGAGTTCCGCTCGCCGTTTCCCGTGCTCGTCCCTGACAACAAAGCTCTGCGCAGTGACAGTCCGGTCTGGGTCAGAATGCTCGGTCACGATAGCCGCTAAATGGGCAACTTGCTTCTCAATCTCTTCCAGTCGTCGGGCGATAGCTTGCAATTCAGGGCTCACAGGTCGGCCTCCACAATTCGGCGTACAGTGCTGCCTTGCTGCGCGATTCTAAGCCGATTTTGGGAAGAACGAGGCAATATGTAACGCTCAGTACTGCGGTCGGTAGTAAGGGGGTACACTCCGTGAGCAATTTCTTGGACCAAATTCCACGAACGAGGAGGAGACCGTGAACACAAAAAATGCTTTGTACGGAGCCTTGTGCGGTGCGCTGGTATTCGCCTTCCTGTCTTGGGCAGCACCGAAGAAGGCGGTCAATGCGGCTGCTTTGCCCGCACCCGCGAAGGGCAGGTTCGAGATTGCCCGAATGCAGGGAAACAGCGGAAGCACGCAGGGTTTATTTCTTCTGGACACCGAAACGGGGTGCGTGTGGAACGACGTTCCAATGCCGATTCCAGCGAAAGGGAACGGAACAAACGGAGCCACCTATCTTTTGGAGGGAGGAGACAATTCCTTCAGTGTGATCGCGTTTGATACGGCGAAGTTTGTACCAGGAATTATGTCCAATGGAGAGACGGATTTTTCTAAGCCTATTCGTGAGCTTCAGAGGGAGGAAAAGCTCTGCGACCAGGCCCGCGTACGTGCATTAGAGGCGGGAGCAGAGCAATAGCGCCTGCTCCTTTGGCCGCCCGCAGCAGTCACGGGCGAAACCGCCTACCCCGTGAGTCGGCGAGCTGTTCGCGGAATAAGGTACGGGGGCATTGGCGTTTCAGGTCGGCCATTCATTCTGAGGTTCCACATGTGGATTGCGTTGTAATCGAGTATTGCCGAAGTTGGTGCCTCTGGCAAAAAGGGATTCTGAGCCACCAATGTTGCTGCATTGGGCTCGGTTGGCACGAAATCACGCACCACTGTATTGCCTCGAACCGCTCAACGTCAACGCAGGGGGCGTGTTTCCCATCGCGTCCTCCCTATGAGCCGGGCGGATTGTGTTCGCTGTACCCCTCAAAAACGCGAAGAAGGGCGGGTCAACAAAAGTCAACGTTTCGGCTTCAACAAAACTCAACAAGAAAGCATCTGCTCACCTCGGCCTGCCCGGACGCCAGCGGCGGCCGAATCGCACGGGCCGTGGCCTTTGAACTTGTCGCATGGCGCGTTGGAGCATGGCAGCCGAGTCCCACGGAGTTCCCGTAAACTCGCGGCATATTCCCCGCGCCCAGAGCGGCAATTCGCTGAACGGCACATAAGCCGGGCCGAGCGGACGGCCTTGCGCTTCCGCTGCCCGCCGCCGTTCCTCCGCCTTCGTCAGAACGATTGCCCGCACTGTGTTGCTGCCAACCTGAAACGTCGCAAGCTTCCAGCGTTTTGGCGAACGCAGATAGCCCCTTTCCTTGGCTTGTCTCGTGAACTCCCGCCCACTGTTGAGTTGCTCGAATGTAGCCGGGCCGAAAGCGGCTTGCGTGCTGCGCATCTTTTCGGGTTCGGCTCGGAACTTCCGCACGAGTTTTTGAACGTAGGTGTGACTGACGCCAAGCCAACGCGCTACGGCGCGCTCAGACCACTGGCGCGCATCTCCCGCGTTGAACCATTGCCACGCGAGTCGCTCGATGAGGCGGGACTCTTGGAAGCTCCGCCAGGGCCGGGCCGGGTGCGACCAGGCCGCCCGCGCCTTTTGTAAATTCCTCAGTGATACTTCATGCGATGGCATCGGGGCCTCATTTTTGTGAGCTTTTCACTATTATTTTGACTTCCGCGTGGGGGCGCAGTTTAGAGGAGTTGCCAGCTATCCCCTGTTCACATCCAAAGGACTTACGAGCCCGACTCGAGGCCGATGGCAAATTATTTCGCGGTGTCTTCCCAGTGCCCAACCCTTCGAGAATTTCCCGCGCGTTCCGGTAGCCCCTGTTCGCAAAAACTCGAAGCATTCTGACTGCCCCCCGAGGCAACTCGCCGCGCCGGGCGCTCCGCTCAAGCTGTCTGAACGTTCTGTCTAACATGGCGTTAAGCATCGACTGGAAGGCCGCTTTTTCCAAAGCCTGGGACTGTCTCAGCATTTCGGCCACGATCCAGGGGCGGGTCTCTTCTTCGGCGCGGGCGCGAATTTCCTTCGCCCTGCGCCGGTATTCCTGCGCTTGCCATTTCTCCAAGTGTGCGAGGTAATGGCTTAGCAGTTGGTGGGATGTGCCCAGCTCGCGGGCGAGTGCACGTAGCGAAATTCTCTGCGGCTTCGGCGTGTGATTCCGCGCCGCAAGTCTCTCGCAAAACTCTGCCGCGCGTGATTCGCTGGCACGTTTGCGCCCTTGCTTTACCGTGGCACGATCCGCTGTCACAGATTGTCCTTGACTGCTTTCACGCCGCAATCCTAAATTCAAATTGCACAACAAGATGCGTGTTGTGACCCTGGGTGCAAAACAGTCCCTCGGCACCATCCCAAAATCTATGAACTGAGACGTTACTCTCGCCCTCAGCTCACACTTCTTTGAGGCCCTGAATCATGTGCGAGATCACGCTCTGCGCGTCACCGAAGACCATGTGCGTGTTTGCACCGAAGAACAATTCGTTCTGAATTCCCGCAAAGCCCGCGCCCGTTCCCCGCTTGATGACGAGCACTTGTTTCGCCTGGTCGGCGTTCAGGATCGGCATGCCGTAGATGGGGCTGCTCTTGTCGCTCCGAGCCGCCGGGTTTACAACGTCATTCGCTCCAATCACAAGGGCGACATCCGCATTCGCAAAGTCGCTGTTGATCTCTTCGAGATCGAAAATCAGGTCGTAGGGCACGCCCGCCTCGGCGAGTAGAACGCTCATATGCCCCGGCATGCGCCCGGCCACCGGATGGACGGCGAACTTGACCTTCACGCCTTTTGCCTGGAGCATCTGCACCAGCTCCCATAATTTGTGCTGCGCCTGCGCCACCGCAAGGCCGTAACCGGGAACCACGATGACGCTTTCTGAATAGGCCATCGTGGCGACGGCATCACGCGCGTCCATCGAGTTCATCGTCCGCGCAGGGCCCGAAGCCGCAGCGGCAGTGACGTCCCCAAATCCGCTGAACCAGACGCTAACAAACGAGCGATTCATGGCCCTCGCCATCAACACCGTCAGCAGGGTTCCGGCCGCGCCCACGATCGTGCCCGCAATGATCATCGCCGGATTCTGCACCACGAAGCCTTCGAATCCGACTGCGAGTCCGATGCACGCGTTGTAGGTGGAGATGACCACCGGCATATCCGCGCCGCCGATCGGCAGCGTGACAAAAATGCCGAGGACCAGCGATGCCATGAGAAACACACTCACGAGCCAGGCAACCGAGGGGCTGAACGCCGAAACCCATGCTGGGTGGATGCTCGCAAACGTCAGCGCCAATACCGCTGCCAACAGAATTGCGTTGATGACGTTCCGTCCCGAAATCCTGGGACTTCCCATCCAGCCCTGGAGCTTCAGAAAAGCCACGACGCTGCCGCCAAATGCCGCCGAACCGAACAGTGCGCCAATTACCGCAATAATCGGAAACGCAAGCGACCCGCCATACGCACGTCCGCTATACATTTCGACCGCCGCGATCGTGGCCGCGGCGCCGCCGCCGAGCCCGTTGTATATGGCCACCATCTGTGGCATTTCCGTCAAGGGAACGCGCCGGCCCGTCCACCACGCGGGAACGGCTCCCACGACGACGGCAATGAATATGAGAATGAGGCGGTGACCGGAATGCCCTTGCTCCGTGGAGCTCGAAACTCCCGGCAGATATACAAAGGTCACCACAGCGGCTATCAACATGCCGACTCCGGCCCAGACGATGCCGTTGCGGGCCGTGCGGGGAGAGCTCATGCGCTTGAGGCCCAGGATGAGCAAAAGAGTTGCAACGAAATAGCTGGCCTGGAGCGGGAAGCTGATGGACATGTGGCCCACTATGCTTTCTCCTTCTTGCTGTGAAACATCTCCAGCATCCGCTCCGTTGACACGTAGCCTCCCACGGCGTTGCCCGTCGCCATCACCACTCCGGCAAAGCCCACGGAGATTTCCAAGGCTCCCCGAGCTTCCGCCAGCGCCAACATCGCACCCACGAAAACAATTCCGTGGACGAAGTTCGAGCCGGACATCAGCGGCGTGTGAAGAATTACCGGCACACGGGCCACGATTTCGTATCCCCCGATTGCCGCGATCAGAAAAATATAAAGCGCCACGAATCCAGTCATCATTTCACTGCTCCTTGGAGAAGTTCGCGCGTGGCGTTGTGCTTGATTTCGCCTCCGAACGTGAGAACAGTCTTGGCAATCACCTCGTCGCTCCAATCCAGCGAAATTTTCCCGTCTTTCAGAAAGAGGCTCACGAGGTTATAGAGATTGGTGGCGTACATTTGGCTGGCGTCTTCGGCCAACATGCTCGCCACCTGTACGAGTCCAAGGATTGTCACGTTGCCGTGGCGCACTTCCTGGCCGGGCTGCGTGAAGTCGCAGTTTCCTCCAGTGTCCGCGGCAAGGTCCACGACGAGCGACCCGCTTTTCATCGCTTCCACCATCGCTCCCAGAAGAATCTTGGGAGCGGGGCGTCCGGGAACATTGGCCGCGCAGATTACGACGTCGGCCTGGCGGACATGCTGCAGCAGCACGTCCTGCTGTGCCTGGCGCTCTTCTTTCGTCAATTCCCGGGCGTATCCGCCTTCGCCCTCCGCGCGGATATTTGCCGACACAAATTTTGCGCCGAGAGATTCCACCTCTTCGCGGCTGGAAGTCCGAACGTCATAGCCTTCCACTTGAGCACCGAGACGCCGCGCGGTAGCCATGGCCTGCAGTCCGGCCACGCCAGCGCCAATCACGAGCACCTTTGCCGGCCGGATCGTTCCCGCTGCGGTAGTCAGCATCGGGAAAAAACGGCCGAGCCGGTTCGCGGCGATCAGCGCCGCCTTGTAACCGGCGACCATCGCCTGCGACGACAATGCGTCCAGGCTCTGTGCGCGCGAAATTCTCGGAACCAGCTCCATCGCAAAAGTGGTGACCTTGCGGTCGCACAGCAGTTTCACTTCCTCCGGATGTTGCTGCGCATAAGCAAAGCAGGCGAGAACCGCCCCCTCGCGCAACAGACGAATTTGCGCAACTCCCGGCATCTGCACCTGCAGCAAAATATCGGCCTGTCCATAAAGTGGTGCGGGGTCCTTAACCACCGTTGCAACCCGCGCGTAGTCCGCGTCCGAAATCCCGCTATCAACTCCGGCCCCCGATTCCACCAGCAGCGTGGCGCCCAGCTTGACCACTCGCTCCGCGATCCGCGGCGTCATTGCCACGCGCTTTTCTCCCGCCCGGGTGTCCCTGGGAACGGCGATTTGAATGGCCATCAATAAAGCTCCTCTGACACTCGGCTCTTTGCGCCAGCCGACTCGTTAAGAATTTCCTTCCATTTATGACAATTCGACCAAACTCTACTCCGGCGAAAATCGAATAAGTTCAAATGATAGTGGTTGGCTATCGCCCCAACGGCGTGGCTTGATTCCGTGCTGAAAAAGCTCGTTTTGCGGATATTCGACAGGGTCACGGGATTTCGACGATCTGAATCATTCTGGCACTTGGCCCGCCAAACCATCCGGGTCTTGGCTCACGGCTTTCTTCCTGCAATACTCAAACGGGTTAGCATATCAGACGAGGGCGCATCTTGCCTTCGACTGTTTCATTTTTTTGTTGTGGCCTTGTCACCACCCGCAGGAGGCCCAGGCCGCGTGCCGTGACCTGTTTTGCGTGGCCCAAAGCAATCCCGCGGCGTAGAATTCGGTTGGAGGCATCCGTATGAGCGAGAGATGTACGCACGCCGCGGCAATTCGCAAAGTCACACCGACCGGCAAAGGCTGCAAGGAGTGCCTGGCGATGGGCGACTCCTGGGTGCACTTGCGCCTTTGTCTGAGTTGCGGCCACGTCGGCTGCTGCGATTCGTCGAAAAATAAGCACGCCACGAAGCATTTCCACGCGACGCAACATCCGATCATTCAGTCGTTCGAGCCAGGCGAAGACTGGCGCTGGTGCTACATAGACGAAATGTTCCTTGAGTGACCTGCGCGGCTCGGTATTGACCCGCGTCGTTCATTAGGAATTGCGAGGTGTTACGCATGACTCCCGAAGCAGGACACGCCGAAGAGAGCGCGTGGCCAGCGTTGCCCTTGAAGGAATGGGAAGCAACGCGGGCGACTCTGCACATGTGGGTTCAAATCGTCGTCAAGGTTCGTCTGGCGCTGGCGCCGCGCATCAATCACTGGTGGGAGGCCACACTTTATGTCAACAGCAGCGGTCTGACGACTTCCGTGATCCCCTATGGCGAACGGGCGTTTGAAATTCAATTCGATTTCTTGCGCCACGTTCTGGAAATTCGAACCTGTGATGGGCCATCGCGCACGCTGGAACTGGCGCCGAAGTCAGTCGCCGATTTTTATCAGGAATTTATGGCTGCGCTCGACTCGCTCGGCATCACCGTAAAAATCTGGCCGATGCCCGTGGAAATTCCCAACCCGATTCGCTTCGACCAGGATCGCCTGCACGCTTCCTACGATCCGGAATACGCAAGCCGCTTCTGGCGCGTCCTCGTTTCCGTCGATTCCGTGTTCAAGGAATTCCGTTCGCGTTTCATCGGCAAATCGAGTCCCGTGCATCTCTTCTTTGGCAGTTTCGATTTGGCCGTGACGCGATTTTCCGGCCGCCGCGCCCCCGAGCGCCCCGGCGCTGACGCTGTGACGCGCGAAGCATATTCGCACGAAGTGATCAGCGCGGGATTTTGGCCCGGAAGCGATGGCGTGATTGACGCGGCTTTCTACGCATACGCTGCTCCCGAACCCGCCGGCTTCGCCGACGCCAAGCTTCTCCCGGAGGCGGCTTTCTACAGCAAGCAGATGTCGGAATTTTTCTTGCCTTACGAAGGCGTTCGCCGCAGCGCCAACCCTCGCTCTACTCTCCTCGATTTTCTCCAAAGCTCGTATGACGCTGCCGCATCCCGCGCCGGATGGGATCGCGCCGCGCTCGAACGTCGGTCGTAGCTGTTCCTTGATTCCTCATTGAGTCGCAGGCCGAAGCAGAGCGACAGCTATGACAGGCCTTGCCAGCGTGGAGTCGCACGCCGAATCTTACGGAAACGGCTTGTCCGCGCTCAGTTTGACTTCGGTGGGCTCACACTCAGCAGATACGCCGTTTGATCTTCAGTCACCGCAAAAAGTTTTGTGCCGTGATCGAGGAACTGATAGAAAGCAAGAGGCATTTTGAACGCAAACTCCTCTTCCTTCGTCAAAGTCGCCAGGTTGTAGATTTCGACCGTATCCGGGACGCTCTCGACAGCTATCATTCCCGTGGAGTCCGAGGGCGCAGGCCAAGTGCCGAACAACCTTCCGCTTAACTTCCCATCCGGCGAATAGACGAGAACACGGTTTTCAGTGTCCGTCACGGCAACCCATTTCCCTACCGGGATGGCGCGGCTAATTCTGAAAGATCCCTTACCGGTATCTACGGCAAATTCCGCCTGAAGGGTACCGCTTTGCGGATCAATCACCTGAATCAGGTGCGCGGTCTCTTTCGAAGAAATTCCCTTTGCCTGAGAATCGAGTTGGGCGTTGTGCTTCATCTCTTCTTTCGCTTCGTTGCCCACCAGAGAAGTAATTAACGCCATCTCATTGCCGGAAGACGAAAGCGAAACAGCGCGAATGCCGTCGGAGAAATGCTTAGTCCAAAGCGTCGCGCCGGTCGTTACGTTGTGGACTTCCAAATCGATTGGCCCGAAGAGAGCACCCTTAGCTCGCCGCGTATACAACAGATAGTTTCCGATTTGCGCCACTTGCGCATCACCCAACGCCGTTCCATCACCTGCTCGCTTGTCCGTAGGGTCCAAAACACCGATCTCGTGTTTCAACTTTAGATACGCAGGAAAATCCGCGTACAAATCATCGACCGATGAGAAAGTACAGCCGCTGAATCCACGTACATGAAAAACTCGCTCGCCGGTCTCCAGATTCCACACCGCGCCGCGTGTCCTGCCCGATGCGGCAAACCACTTCAAATCTGGAGAAACCTCGGCAGCCTCGAGCCCCCCGATGAAATGAGACGGCAGCTCCACTTTGTCCAGCAGTTGTCGTGTCTTCAGATCATGAATTCCTATGGTGCCATCGGGCTCGGGCCGTGAATAAACGTTGTCGTACACGTCAAGCGCGTACATCTGACTTCCCAGAGTTCCTTTCCCTGTTTTTAGGTCGATGACGCCGACAGCAAAATCGCCCCCAGGCCGCACGATTACAACATCGCCATGGCCCGGAGCATATAGCCGCAAATCACCCAAGGGCACCTTATCTTCAATCGGGCCCGATGGAAACGCAGCTGCGCCTGACGCCTTTGGATTATGCCTATTGATGCCAACAATGCGGTCCGACCCGAGGAAGACGAAACCGCCGCTCATCAACTCCTTCACGCCGCCATTTAACTTCAATAGCTGGTGAGATCTCAGATCCCAGCCAAGAGCCATGAGGCCGCGCGAAATCGCCAGGTAATGACCGTCTGGAGAAAATTCAATATGGAAAAACTCAGCGAATCGCTGTTGCAACAAGGACAGAATCAGGTCATAAACGTCATATTCCGACGCAGAGTAAAAATTAGTTTTTTCGAATACTTGCGTACCGGTCGCAACTTGAAGCGACGATAAGTCAAAGGAAAGTACGCCACCCATTTTTGTCCTGATGCAAGCCACGAGACTGCCGTCGGGCGAGACTTTCGTCTGAAAACATGGGGACGGAATCACAACTTCGTATGTTTCCGCCCGTTTTTGTGAGGGGATGCTCCACTTCTCAATGTGCAGCGCCGGCGTCGAAATTAAGACTGATTGAGAATCCGGAGTGAAGTCAGCCGGCCCGGCTTCGTTAGTCGGAATCCGGAAGACTGGTTTGAGCGGGTTGCGCGTCAGCACGTAAACGCTAAAATCATCTTGCGCCAGCAAATACTTCCCATCGGGACTAAACTTCACATTGCTGATTTCGCTTTCAAGCTGAGGCGACAACTGCCGCTTCCAGATGAGCCCGGGCAAAGATTCTTTCCCGCTGGCAAGCGCGGGAGCGGATGTGTAGGCAATTACGGCTTGCTGCCAGGCTCGGAATTCCTCGGGCTTCCCTCCCGAGTACGGTGCGACGCAGGCGGACGGCAACTCCGCGACGTACTTTTTCATTTGCCTTAGCCGTTGCTCATTTGGGGTGGTCATTCCAAATAGATCCGTCAACGTGTTCCCCGTCTTGCCTTCAGTTTGAGTAAGGCGATTCCAGGAATCCATCGTCGCGGTTGGCGAATAACCGGCGCGAGTCATAGCGTATAGGCCGTAACTGTCTGCAACCAACTCGTTCTGCTTGTCATCCTGAGCATTGAAATGCAGGTGTTTCCGTGCCACGTTTTCGATCAATTCGTTATATTTTAGGAAAATATCAGCACGGTCACCCACACTCGTGACCCCGAGCCCCTCGCGAAAGAGTCGGCTGACCTCGGCCGCCGACTGATGCGTCACAGCATGACCGAGCTCGTGGCCAAGCACACCCGCAAGTTCGTCCTCGCTATGAAGAAATGCCACCAACTTACGTGTCACGTAAATATGGCCGCCCGGCATGGTAAATGCGTTCGCGACGGGAATGTCCACGAGAACCACTCGAATCTTCAATTGCGTCGGCGGCATCTGAGCCAAGAGACGTTGAGCGATCTGATTCAGGTAGGCATTGAGTTGGTCGTCTTGGACTATGTGATAGTCCCGCATGAATTGTTGCGAGATAACGTCGCCGAGATCCATCTCCTGCTGCTCCGTGAAGATATTCCCGTTTGCGGTTTTCCCGATAGGAGGCGGCCCGGGGCAAGGAGCTTGCGCCAATGCCACAGTTGCAAAGCCGCACAGCACGAGGGCTATCCAGACTGCGCCGAACTTGTGCCTTGAATGTTTCACAAAGATAGAAACTCCAGAACTGCGGTGATGTTAGCTGCGAGTAGCGTGCGTGTCCAGTATTTCAACGGATAATGTTCTGACGGGAAACGGTTCCCTGCCGGCGTGTTTTCCAGTCGTGGCTCAACTTCTTCCGCGGCGATGCCCCAACAATGCTGCGTTGACGCATTGCCTGCGCGGGGCTGTCCGGTGTATCTTGCCGAGAGGTATCAAAATGAAAGTGAGAATTTTCGTCTGCATGGTCTACATACGCACACAATTCTCCGGCCGCGACGCCGACATCCGAGCCAATGCCTGAACCCCTTCAATCCATGACGTGCGACGTGTTGGTTATGGGAGGCGGCGCGACCGGCCAGCTCGCTGCGGCCTACCTGCGGATGCGTTTCCCGGACCTTAAAGTGGCCGTGGTCGAAGGCCCGCACAAGAATCGCCCGATTGTCGGCGAATCCTTCGTCGAGATCACTATCGATTTCCTGCTCGAGCTCGGACTCGGTTCGTATCTAATCGAAAATCATTTTCCCAAGTACGGCCTGACCTACTATTACAAGACCGATATCGACAAACCCGCTGACCGCACCTACGTCGTCGATGAAACTCCCACTGTTCCGCCGCTGCTCTCTTTTCAGATCAACCGCTTCACGTTCGATCGCCACGTGCGCGAGCGCAACTTGCAAACAGGCGTGCAATTGATCGACGCAACCGTGACCGCCGTAAGTCTTGGCCATGACGGCGAACTGCACACGATCACCGTGCGAGATCCTGCCCAGCAGGAATACACGCTCCAGGCGCGCTGGCTGATTGACGCCACGGGCCGCAACCGCATCCTCGCGAAGTTGCTGCAGCTCCACGAAAAAGTCACGGAGCAGAAAGACGTTTTCTGGTTCCGGCTGGCGAATTTTAATCCTGAAATTCTGGCTCGCATCCGCGCGGTGAAAAAAGAAAACCGCGCATTCGTTTCTTACTTTGCGACTCACCATTTCTTCGGCAAGGGCAATTGGATTTGGTGCATTCCCATGCGTTCGCCCGACGGCGCGCAATTGATCAGCATCGGCATCACGTATCGCAAGGACGTTTATCCTCACGGGCAGGTCCGCACGATGGAGCAGTTTCTCGAGTGCGTCGGGCGCGAGCATGAGGTGATCGTCGAGCTCGTGCGCAGCGGCTCCGTCGTCGACACGAATTTCTACAACTCCTACATGTGGGAATGCGCACGGCGCTATTCACCTGATCGCTGGTACATCATCGGCGATGCAGGCGACACGGTTGACCCGCTCTACAGTGTCGGAATGGCTTTGTCGTCAGTCCAGATTCGGCAGATCGCGGCGATGATCCAGCGGGAATTGCAGGGTTACGACACGCGCGAATTCACGAACGATCTCGATACCGCGATCAATGCGCTTCAGCGCAGCCTCACGCGCGACACGACGCGGCTATATGAATGCATGGGGGATGCGTATCAATGCCATCTGCGCGTGCATCTGATCGTCACGAAACTCTTTCACCTTGGGCTGCCCTTGCTCATGAACGACTATCTCTGGGATCCGCAAGGCGCGAAACTGATCAATCGTTTCGCCAGTCTTAAAATGCTTGAGGCCGAATCACGAAAGTTTCACGCCCTCATCCGCGAGGTTGCCGCCAATCCGAAAAATCATGCCCTGCAAAACTTCATCAAAGTGCAGTCCAGCAACTCGATGAACTACGTTTTTTACGAGTACCACCGCGAGGAGGACATTCCCGCATCCTTGTCTCAGATGCTATTCGGCCTCGCCGCCCTGCGGCTTGATCTTCTCGCCAAGCTCGGCTGGCGAGGATTCCTTCGCTTCGATCAGCAGCGTGCGTTATTGAAAGACATCTTCCGTGGAACATTTCTGCTGCCTTTGCACGGAACGAAATTGCGGAAGAGCAGGCTGGCACGCATGATGTCTTCCTCGCGCGAGGGCGCTGCAACCAGCTCCCCAGCTGAGAAAATGAATTCGGCTAGTGATCACCCGGTGATGGAGCAAGCGATGCGGACACCGCCTGCGGGAAGCGGCGTTGCAGCCACGCGCGCGCCTCTTCCGGATGATAATTGAACGGGCCGAGCCCGCCGCGGTAAACGATCTTCCCCGACTCGTCGATAATGTAAATTCGCTCCGGCCAGGCCGCGTAGGTGTGATCGGCGGCGTTGCTCATCGCGTCGATGCCCAGCGGAAGCGGGAAATGGAAACGCGTCACGAAATCATTGGCGATGGCCACGCGCTGAGGAAACGTCTTCGGCTGCGGATAGCAAATATTCTGATCGACGTTCGATTTCATCTGCCATTCATCCTGCGGATGGGCTTCGCGGATGTAGACCGTCAGGAAATCCGCGCGGTCCTTGTAATCCTCATAAATCTTGACGAGATCTCCAATCTCGCGGCGGAAGGGCGGTCAAGTGTAGCTGCCGAAAATCAAAACAAGCGGTCGCTTGCCAATCTCATCGTGCAGATAAAATGCGGTGCGGCCATCCAGCGAAAATATGCGCGCGTCCGGAGCGCGGTCGCCAACGTGCAAATCGCCCTCGCGCCACTGCGGCAGCGCGTAGCGCAGAAAGCCATAGACGTCGCGCGGCCCGCCCATGAAATGGGCCAGTACGAAATATCCCGCGAGCAGCAACAACAGGAATGCCCCGAGAATCCATTTCCACAATGACCGTTTTCGCGTAGAAACGATTTCGCTCACCATTCGGAATACACAGGGCAAGTTAACGCGCGCGTAGCGAAAATGTCAATCAGACCTGGCGGTCAAACAAATCTCCGACGTACATGCAGCGCCAATCCTTTCAAGAGAAACGTGCACGCCCATCAAACGCTTATTCGCCCCGCAGTTCACTGGCTGAATGGCACCCATTCGAACGGAAAAAGCTTGCCCGCGGCGGCGGGATCAATTTTGGCGCCGGCGAGCTGTGCGGCCTGGGCCAGCGCCGGGTCCCGGCCAGCCGCCAGATCTGCACCGGTGGGCATACTCGCCACATCTGGCGTCACGCCGACTTTTTCAAGACTCTTGCCGTCCGTCATAATCAGATCATCATGCGTGATGGAGGCGTCGTAGAATACGAGGAGGTCATTGCCCCCTGTAACGCCAATTTGCATGGGATAAATCTTGGATTCCATCACAGCACCGGCGGAAAGATCGCCGACCACAGTGGCTCTGTGATTCAGTTGCATGGTACGCGCGAAGAGCTCCGATGCCGAGGCGGAGTCGCTGTCCACGAGCACGAATACCTTACCCGTGAAGGTTTTCCCGTGCGGCTTTGCGACAACTGCCTTATCGTGTTTTCGCCCGATGGGAGTGCCAATGGTCACGTCGTGGTCAAAAAAGCATCCAGTGAGGTACGTGAGGCTGTCGATCGCCCCGCCCGGGTTACCGCGAAGGTCGATAACGAGCGACCCGTGTTTATCCGCCTTGCCCATTACCTCGTCCACCTGGCCCGGAGTCATATTGAACGCGGGAATTTTCCATGCAAATGTGTCGCCGATTGCTACCCAACGCTCCCGGAGCAAATGAATGCTGCTTTCCTCTCGAAGAATGAGATCCCAGAAATTCGCCTCACCTGGCTCTGTGAGGTCAATGACTTTTTGTCCCGTGATAAATTTCGTGAGCACCTGCTCGGTCCGCATGGCGCCTTGCGGATCGCGCAGTGAAAGCTCCAGCGCTGCCTGGGGTGCAAGAGTGTTCAGATAGTATTCGATATCAGAAAAGTCCTTTCTGTTGACGGCGAAAGCGCCGAGCTTCACGATCTCGTCGCCTGGATGAATCTTGACTGCAGCGTCAGACCCGGGACGCACCTCAGTGACAAAGCAGCGGTCCCCGATCATTTGCATTCGAAAGCCGTAATCGAATCGATAAGAAATGATCGGCGGAACGAAGAATGTATGTGAATCATGCAAGCCTGAAAGATACGCGGCAATTCCTCGAAACGCCTCGCCAAGCGTAGGGGCATTCTTGATCGCCGTCCGGTATTTCTCGTAGCGGGCATCCATATCCACGCCATGAAATGTGGGATCATAATAGTTCTTTTTCACCGCATCATGGATCCCGCTCAGCATCTCTTCGGCTTGGTCGCGGTCCCTGTCCGAAATCTTCTTCTGCGTATTGTCTTGGGCGCGAACAGCAAAAGACGCGGCCATTGCCATGAACGCGCTCATCACGGCAACATGGACTATCGGCGTGCACTTCATAAGAAGGTCACCCCACTTTCGTTTTCAAGAATCTTGGAGGACAGGGCAAAAAAATACTCGCTTGGACGGACCAAGCGAGTTTATAGCTAGATTATGTATCACATCGGCAAAAGAGATGCAAGTCTTTTCTTTGCATCACAAAATCGCCCAATGTGAAAATCAGCGAAGGCCCGATTTCCGAAGAAAATGCAGCGGGCGTGCCGGCTCGGATCCGTATGAGCGTCGGCACGGCCCTCATTTCCCTCGCCTAAGGAGCTAAACCTCTAATCTTGTGACTTCTGTCGGCACGGCTGAAGCCGCGCCCTGAGTAAGACGAGTTGCTCAGGTATCAGTATCGATTCGCCGCCGGCATGGATTGGCCCTTGACGATCACCGCGCGAACGCGTTCGAGCGCATGAATGTCTTCGAGCGGATTCCCTTCCGTCGCCACCACGTCGCCTTCTTTACCGACGGCAATCGAACCCAGGTCATCGTAGCCGAGCAAGTCCGCCGAGCCTTTTGTGCCGAAGAAAAGCGCCTGCTTCGGCGTCGCGCCAAAGCGCACTTCGGTCATGATTTCGTCGCGAACCGTTCCCTTCCCCGGCTCGTAGGTTTGGTCGGAGCCGGCTGCGATTTTCAGACCAGTTTGCAGAGCGATCTTGAAACCCTGCAATTCGCCCTGCCAAATAAGATTCGCTTTGCGTATCGCGTATTCCGGCATGTGCATCTTTGGGCCGTTTTCGACGATGTTGTTCGCGATGTAAAGCGTCGGCGTCAAATACGTTCCGTGCTCCTTCATATAATTCGCCGCGTCCTGGTCCAGTCCCGCGCCATGTTCGATGGAATCCACACCCGCGCGCAGAGCCGCCCAGATCGTCGGAAGATTCTCATCGTGCGCGGCAACCTTGACGTGCGCATTGTGCGCCTGCTCGACGATTTCTTTCAGCTCTTCAGGCGAGACTTGATCCGCCAGCGGCGAATCCAGCGGCGAGAGCACGCCGCCGGAAGCGAGAATCTTGATCACGCGCGCGCCATATTTGAGCTGCCAGTGGACAGCCGCTTCCGCATCCGCGGGCGAATTGATGAATCCATTTTCCGGCGTATAGAAATCCTGGGGCATCAGGTCAGGCGGAAAATCGTAGAAGTCGCCGTGTCCGCCTGGAATCGAAATCGCGTGCGCGGCTGGATCGAGGCGCGGGCCCGGAATCGTGCCTTCGTTGATGGCATTCATCAACGCGACATCCATGAATCCACCGCTTCCGAGGACTCGGGCGGCCACGACGCCGGAATCAACTGCATAGGCCATCGCTTTCGAAGCACGCAACGTCGCCAGCGGCAGCGACGGATATTGCCCGCGCGGGCCATTCCACAAATGAATGTGCGCGTCAATCAGCCCAGGAATACAAGTATATCTCGACAGGTCCTCTTGCTGCGCGCCAGCGGGCGCGCTCAGGTCATGGCCGACGGCAGTCACCTTTCCATTGGTGATGATGATTTCGCCGCCATCGATCGCCGGCTGGTCGACGTCGGCGATCAGTTTTCCGCAACGCACAAACGTCGTGGCCTTCGCCGCCGTTTTCGGCATGGAATCTGAATCCTGGGCAAAAACACGCGGCGCTAGAAACGCGCACAGTGTGAGCACACATACAATGGCAATATTCCGCTTCATAGTTCCTCCCTTGTCGCATTGCGAAAGCTAAACGTTTCGTCCGGCGCACCACGCGCCGGCAGCAAGGCTCGAAAGCGTATTCTGGACGGCCTCGCGTGTCAACGTGGAGATAATCACAGCTCTATTTTCTCGATCACGGATGAATGAAGCGTTGAACTGCAGCTGCTTCGCGTGATATGCATTTGTGGCTCGCGCGCGGAGCTATTTTGCGACGCGGCAGAGAATTTAATCCACGCAACCGGGGAGCAACTGATGAAGAGCCATCTTCGCTTCTTTTTCTTAATTCTCGCAGCAGCACTTGTCTTGCCATCGACGACATTCGCCCAGCGCGCGGCATCCACGCAAGCCTGGCCAACGCACGAAGGCGATTTCGTGGTTCACAATTTTCATTTTCGCGATGGTGAAACGCTGCCGGATGTCCGTCTGCATTACACGACGCTCGGCCAGCCCCAGCACGACGCCTCCGGACGCGTGACGAACGCCGTGCTCATCATGCACGGCACCGGCGGCACCGGGCATCAATTCCTGCGGCCCGTGTTCGCCGGCGTCCTCTTCGGGACCGGCCAATTGCTCGACGCCTCGAAGTACTTCATCATTTTGCCGGATGACATTGGCCACGGAAAATCGAGCAAGCCGAGCGACGGCATGCGCATGAAATTCCCGAAGTACGATTATGCGGACATGGTGCGGGGCGAATACGATCTCGTCGCCGATGGTCTGCACGTGAATCATTTGCGGCTCGTGATGGGAACTTCGATGGGCTGCATGCACACGTGGATGTGGGGCGAGACGTATCCGAAATTCATGGACGCGCTCATGCCCCTCGCCTGCCTGCCGGTGCAAATCGCGGGGCGCAATCGCATGACGCGCAAAATGGTCATGGACTCGATCAAAGCCGACCCGGCGTGGGACGGCGGAAATTACAAGGCCGAGCCGGTGAATGGCCTCCGCGCAGCCCTGGACGTGGAATTGCTCATGGTGAGCACGCCGCTCTACTGGCAGCGGGAATACCCGACGCGCGATGCCGCGGACGCTTTCCTCGAGAAATCGCTCGTCGAACGGCTCAAAGGGCTCGATGCGAACGACATGATTTATGCGTTCGACGCCTCGCGCGATTATGATCCATCACCCGATCTTGCCAAAATCGAGGCGCCGCTGATCGCCGTCAACTCGGCTGACGACTTCGTCAATCCGCCGGAATTGCACATCGACGAAGAGCTGATTCATCGTGTACCGCACGGCCGATTCGTGCTTTTGCCCATCACCGATGAGACGCGCGGACACGGCACACACACACTCGCGGCGATCTGGAAGAACTACCTGGCGGAACTGCTCCGCGAAAGCGCGGCTGGACGATGACGTGTTGAGCTGCCAGGGCCCCTGTACCTCAGTACAGTTCTTCTTCGGAATCGCCAGATTCTGAGACGCTTGCCCCTGGCGGCCATGCACGCGACAATTTCCATGTGTTCCGCAGACGGCTGAATGCCACTGCAGGTGGCGGATACGCTGTGGATTGGTTCCCAGGGGGCCATTTGGATGTCGCGATTGTCTAAGACGATCTTGCCCAATCACGCTGACGAAGCCACCGAACGGCGCAATGCCATACGCTACCAGCTTACTGTGTCGGCTGAGGTTGTCGAAATCAAGTCCGGCACGCGATTCTCGAGTCGCACTACCGATCTGGGGCCCGGCGGCTGCTTCGTGGATACCCTGATGCCGCTGCCGATTGGCTCGGAAGTGCGCGTCCGGCTGCACAAGGATAACTTCAGCTTCGAAGCAATCGGAACGGTGACTTTTTCGCAGGCTGGCCTCGGAATGGGCGTCGCGTTCAACGAAATGTCTCCAGAAAAACAAAACGCTCTGGATGCATGGCTTGCTGAACTGACCATGGTGAGGCCAGCGGGTCTGGATCGTCCCAGTGCTCCGCCGCGAGCGCAGGGCTCGGGCGACGCCGCCGCTTCGGCGCTGGTGCAGCGATTGATCCGGCTGCTCGCCAAGCGCGGCGTGATCAGCGACGCGGACGCCGCAGCGCTCACCCGCGAGACTCTCCTCTAACGCATTCCGCGAAGACTCATGGCTGTTTCGGCTGAGCGATCTTCTCCTTGGTTCCCACATGGAATTTTTGATAGCCGTAATAATGGTCAGTTTGGTCCGCGCGAAATGTTTTCAGCATCAGGAGCTTTGCTCCCACATGAATTTCATCATAGGAAGGAAGCCATACCTCGTTGTTTACGAGCGATTGTTCGAATTGGAACGCGGAGCCTTTCTGCAGAGATGCAAGCATTCCGCCGCCGACCTTAAATGAATTATCGAACCGCGCTTCGAGGCGCACCACGTCCTGCGCCTGAGCGTCCACCCAAACCGTTCCCACGAGATCGTAGATGAGTTTTTCCACCAACTTCTTCGGCTTGTAATCCGGGTTCGGGCCGAAATCGAAAACGACAACGTCCTGGCCGCGAAAGCGCTCCCATCGCGGATTCGTCAAGCGCGAAATACGCAGAAAATCGGAGATGCCGACATCGTCGTCACTTTTCTTGGGAGGATTCGCGGCTTCTTTGTCGTAGCGGTCGATGTCTTTCTTGATGCGATCATCTTCTTCCTGCTGCTGGGCGGCGGTGAGAGGCTTGCCATCAACTTCGGTCTTGCGGTCAATTTCGTGTCCCGCGATGTAAGAGACCTGATAGAGAGTTGAAGTGCGCTTGGTGATCTCGCCCTTGCCATTTATCTCGTCGTCTTCTTCGAGCTTCATGCAAGCGTAGTCTTTTTGGACTTCGTCGATGTGTTTCTGATTTTTCTGAACCGCGGAAAGAAGCTGGGCCACATCGGGAAGCGGTTTTTTGGAGAGATTCGGAAATTGGAACGAGGATGGATTGACGCCTGCATTCAGCGAGATGCGATCCACAGCAATTTGAAATGTCCGGCCGCCTTGCTGAATCGTGAGCTGAAACGGTTCCATCACGCCTTGGACGGCGCGATAATCCGCAAAATCGATTTCCTGTATTCCGCCGACAGAAGGCGCTTCGGCGACTTTCGATAAACGCCCGGCGGGCTTTTCCTCTTCGCTCTCCGCGGGGGATGTTCGCGCTGCGTCGATGATCTCTTTTACGATGCGATGGCTTTTCTGATCGAAATAAACGCGGCGAGTCTCGCCGGGAGGAATGGAAAGCTCGACGACGTCGGCGGCCTGGCCGTTCACGTTTTCAGTTCCAACGAGCCGGGCGCGAATTTTCAGTTTCTTGTAATTCGCCAGCGCGAAATTCAAGTATCTTCCGGTGGCTTCTGCACGTTTTTCCTCCGCGCCGAAAAGAGTGTAGAGATTTCCACTGCCCTCTTCGCCCCAACAGGAGCTTACGTTGCAGGCTTCCGCGATGCGTTCGGGGCCGAGGACGATTTCGCGATAAAACTGGCCCGGCGCGGCGGTAATCAAAGTGAACTCGCCAGTCTGAGTCCCGTTTGCCTCTTTGACAGTTCCCTCCCACATGGACGAGCGGATATTTTCAAGCGCCTTTGCGCCTCCGGAGGCGCGCAGCGATTGTTCGATGATTTTTTCGGACGACTGTGCGCGGCAGGGACTCACGAAGACGAAAAAGATCGCGACAGCAGCGGCAATGACGTAAGGGACGCGTGGAATCCGGTCTGGCATTTCTGTGATTTGATGCGGAGTCGAGAACAACCGCTGAATGAGACATTGAAAGAGCTTAAATTTGTCCCGATTAGAATGGGTCTCTGGTGTTTGTTTTGTGTAAGTTACGGGAAATTCACTGAACTTTGCTGTCCCGATTAGAAATCCTGTAGACCGCCTCCGCGAGCGGAGGGGCGGATTCCCCACGAATCGGTCGTGGCAAATGAAAAGAAGCGCGAAATTGTGGCGATTAGAAATGGGTGCGAGGCTTTGTTTTGTGCAGGTTACGGGCATTTCTAATTCGGCGGTGTGGCGATTAGAATTGCGGAAAACACGCACATGCAGATCCGTTACTTCCTTCACCCTCCCGGTCATCACTCCGCCAATTCCGCCAAACGCCTTGGGCCTCATTTCTCAAGCCCTTTTTCTGGCCGTTTCTCTGGACGCAGCGCCATATTCGCACCTGACAGAACGCTAGCACGAACGAAGGACGCATGGGAAGGTGTAGTGGAAGTGGATTTTCGGGTGCGGGCCGGAAAGCTCGGCGAGAGGGTTGGTTTCCGATTAGCGCGGCGTGGCTTGCAAAATATACTAAGTAGCTGGCTCGGGCTTGCCCTTTTCCCAGAAGATCATCCTCTTGCATTTATCGAGAGCTTCGTGGCCGCGGTTGTCATCGAGTTGCGTCAGTTCGTTTTCCGCTTTGAGGAATCCGGAGCTGATATGCTGCTGTAGAAAATAGGTTTTGCCAGCCTCGAGGGTCAAGGTTAGTCGACTGGAGTTTTCGGACTGCGAGCAAAACTTGTGTTCGCCCGGGTCGGCCAGAAAAACAAAATAGGAATCGGCCATATTCACGCCCATCCAGTTTCCATCCATGGACAATTTTGTTTGAATGGCGGCGCCGAAATGCGTAGGACGAACCACATAGACCATGGCTTTACCGGCGGGGAGCGGCGCCAATTCGATGGGATCTTTGTCCTTAACTTTCTTGGTGGAGTGATGCACGGCAAGCCCGCAACCCGACATCTTCTGCGCACTGGCGGCAGGGACCGTGAGGGCGAAAGCGATTAGAAGAATGGCCGCGCTTTTCATCGTGCACCTCCGGATTGAACCGGCATTCCCGTTTTGAGCTTCTCCTTCGCCCGAAATCCTAGCTCTCCTGACAGCGACAGGGCAACGCAGGAAAGCCGCTATATTCTTAATCCATGTTTCTTAGTCACGTCAAGTCCCGATAAGTTGCACAATCGGAAACTCACCCACCAGCAAAGCTCGGCACGAGGTGCGGCAAGTCGTGCGCTAAGATAAAATCGACACGGAATTCGCGGGCGAAGCCACACCGATGACGAACCGGATGGATACGAATCCGAAAGAAAACACGCGGACGGAATGCGAAAGGCGATTGCTGCGATTTCTCTGCGCGCGCGAAGCAGATGCGGCAGCTCGGAGGAACGTGTTTCGGCGCCTGGCGGATTATTCGTGGCGCGACGCAGATCACGAAATCCTCTTCGAGGTAATCGGCGAACTTCTGGCGCGCGAACCGCAACAAATCCTGGCTCATCTGCCGGCGGCAATTACGCGCCGGGGATTTCCGGACATTTCCTGCGAATGGCTCGCCAGAGATTGCGGCATGGACAGCGCGCAGGCGCGGGAGCTGGCGGAAGAACTGTTGCGGGCATCTTAGCGCAGCGCGTGCAAAAATGCGCGAAGCTACTCGCGGGCGGGAATGACCCGGCCAGCAGGGCAGCCGATAACGTCGCCCTCATAAATGAGGCCGCTTTCGTCGGTGAAGAAGGAAAACCGGCACTCCTTATCGTCGACGTTGCGCAGCGATAATTCGTAGCTGCGACGATCGGCCGAGGCGATCATGGTCAGATTCCAGCCGGGGACGACTTCGGGCCCGGCAGAGACGCCGAGGCCCGCGAATGCCGGGTGCTTCTGTGTTTCCGCAAACTCGCCAGAGCGGTAGAGCTCGTCCCAGTCAGCGTAAGCACCGTGGGCCGACCTGTAGTTCATTTCAGCGGTATTTAGGAGCCGAACAACCTTAACGCCGATGAGGCGGCTGTCGCGCGTCCTTTCCACCGCCAATTCAGGGACGCGCGCGCTGTTCGCCTGGCTCTGGGCAATGGCGAAAGCGGCGCAGGCGAGTGCGCCGGCGACGAGAACAGCGACTGAGAAAACGCGGATTCGATTCATGTCTTCCCCTCCTCAGAAAATGCGTGGCTCACAGATTCCAAGAGTCCAATTCATCGGTCGACAAGGCCTGGGCATTGCGATGCGTGGCGAGCGCCGCTGCGTTGTGCGGCCTCGACCAGCGGCCCGGAATCGGCTGGCCGCACTTGGGGCACGCGCCATCGCGGAGATTATAACGCTGAACGTCGTGCCAGGAGCGCTCGATGAGTAGCGCGCGGCATTGGGGGCAATAGGTGTTCGCGGCGTCGCTGTAAATGTTGCCTTCGTAGACGTAATGAAGGCCGGCGTCGAGGGCGATGCGGCGAGCGCGATGCAGAGTCTCGGGAGGCGTGCGCGGCTTGTCGCGGAGCTTGAAATCGGGATGAAACGCCGTGAAGTGCAATGGCACGTCTGCACCCAAATGCTCCAGAATCCATTCCGCCAGCTTGCGCGTCTCGGCTTCGTCGTCGTTGAGCGCGGGAATCATCAGATTAGTGAGCTCGAACCAGACATTCGTTTCGTTCTTGAGACGCAGAAGAGTTTCGAGCACGGGAGCGAGATGCGTGAGCGTGATTTTACCGTAGAAATTTTCGGTGAAGGCTTTCAGGTCGACGTTGGCCGCGTCGATGAGGCCGTGACCGTAAACGTCGCCGAAAGCCTCCGGCGTGATGTAGCCATTGGTGACCATGACGGTGCTGAGGCCGCGTTCGTGAGCGGCGGCGCAAATGTCGATGACGTATTCGGCCCAGATGGTGGGCTCGTTGTACGTGAAGGCGATGGAGGGGCAGCCGTGGCGGATGGCGAGTTCGACGACTTGCTCGGGTTCGAGATGCGTGGAATGGACTTGATCGCTGCGGGATTTGGAGATGTCCCAATTCTGGCAGAAAAAACAGCCCATGTTGCAGCCGGCCGTGCCCATCGAAAGTATCTCCGTGCCGGGAAGAAAATGATTGAGCGGCTTCTTCTCGACGGGATCGACCTGAATGGCGGCCGGGGAAGCGTAGCCGAGGCTATAAAGCTTTCCGCCTTGATTGACGCGGATGAAGCAGAAGCCGGCCTGGCCGTCGCCGATGTGGCAATGGCGCGGGCAGAGAAAACAATGCAACTTGCCGTTGGGAGCGACGTCCCACCAGCGCGCATCGTGAAGCGCATCGGTCTTCTGGAGGATGGTCAGTTCAGGCACGTTACACTTCCTCCGCGCGCAATGAGCGGGAGTCGCAAGAGGTGTCCATTTGTGGCGATTAGAAATCGGCCGGAGCTTTGTTTTGTGTAAGTTACGGGAGATTCTAATAATTCGGTGTGGCGATTAGAAATCGGCTTAGGGACTGGCTCTCTTGCGTGGGATATCGTGCGCGGGCCGTTGTGCTGCGTCGCCCACATGCTACCGCTGGCCTCGTTATTCACTATAGCACGACGGAACCGATTCTGAAAGAGAACAGGCGAAGGCGTAACGACTCAATTTTCGGAAACCGCGTTGATCGTCCAATTCAGTGCATTCCGGCGCAGGCGAACGCGACGGGCTCGATATTTCATTTGTTGCCCTGCTGACGCATGTCTGTCGTTTGAATCAATTTCAACGGACCCGATGGACTTGTACGAGTCAGAATAAAATAGTCTGAGTAGCTCATCGTGCCGCCATCAGCGCGACCGCCTGTGAATACCAGGATGTCTTCCATACCGTCACCGTTGAAATCCGCTCGCGCGCTCACCCAGAACGATTGCCGAAATCCCCCGTAGGATAACGTAAGGCGGTCGGCGTCTGCTTCAATCACGTCCTGCGGCGGCACAACTTGCGCGATCGTCTTGCCACGCCGCGCGCGGTCCGTCGCCCCGCCAAGAGGTATGGATGCAAGAATTTCCGCAGGCAGCAAATTGAGATCAGCGAGAGTCACTCGGGGATTCGCAACGAAGCTCCTAATCGGGAGCTTTGCTTTCTGCAGTTCAAACAACAGGCCGCACGTCCGAATAAAGAAACTTTCCATCGCCATATCATATGTAGTCGCCGAATACGCTCCCTCCGTTTGAGCACTCTTCCACTGCCAACATGTGTAAACCATAACTTTCGCATTATTTGGTCCCGTCATCTGCACGCCGTAATCTTCAGCAAGGTCAGTATCGCCGTTGCGAACAGCCAAATCGAGGAGCTGTGGGATGTCAGATTGTCGTAGAATACCCGAAATAACACGCCCCTTGAATTTAAGCGGCGTGGCGATCTTGAATGTTAATTCCTTTCCCCGTGCGGCAGGCAGTGCATGCGCGGCCACCGGACTCGCAAGGATGGCCACCAGTGCAGCAAGCCGAGGGTTAACCAGTCTAGTCATTGTCTTCGCGCGATTGTACTACCGTTCTGTTGTCGCAAATCACGGCTTGGCTGGTTAGTCGGGTTATCGGAAACTAGCGCACCGTGCCGAACTGAGTCACTGGACGGTTGCATCGAAAGACTGCGGAGGGCATCTTAATGGACGGGTGGAGTGTCAGAACCTTTGTATGAGTCAGAATGAAAACTTGGCTGGAGGAGCGTATGGCGATACGTGATGGGATTTTGCCGGAATTTGATCATGAGATAGCGACGACACGAAAAGTGCTGGAACGCGTGCCGGAAGGAAAGCCGGATTTCAAGCCGCATCCGAGATCGATGCCGCTCGACCGGCTGGCGGGGCACGTGGCGGAACTGCCGGGATGGGCCAAGGAAACGATCCTGAAGGACTCCATTGTGGTTAGCCAAGGAAGCCAAGATGCGCTGAAAATGACTTCACGGAAGCAATTGCTGGAAGAATTCGACAAGCGAGCCGCAGCAGGACGCGCAGCGATTGCAGGCGCAAGCGACGAGGAATTGATGAAGCCGTGGTCGCTGATTGCGAATGGGAAAACGGTTTTCACGCTTCCCAAGATCGCAGTGCTGCGGGGATTCGTGATGAACCACATGATCCATCATCGCGGCCAGCTCAGCGTTTATTTGCGGCTGAACGATGTGCCGGTGCCGTCGATTTACGGACCGTCGGCGGACGAGCAGGTGTTTTAGAGGCAGTGACCCTTCGACTGCACCCGCGCTCGCCAAAACGGACAGGCGGCGGGCGTTCTCAGGGCAAGCGAGTGACAAGTGGCGAGTGACGAGAAAAAGCAAATACTCCTCGTTCTTGGCGGGTCGCTGCTGCTGCAAGAATGCTTAGCGACAAGAGGCGACTGGTTTTCCGCCTCTAAGAAATGCGGGAGCGGCGTTGTTCGCGGCGGCGCTCGCTGGCCCAGGCGATGAAGCGGCGCATGCGCGCGCGTTCACGCCACATGAGGCGCATGAATCCGCGGGCATCGAGCTCGCTGGCTTCGGCGCCAAAGAACGTTTCCATGCGCCAGCGCAGATAAGGGCTTTGCCAGGGGCGCAGGCGATAGCCTTTGGCGACGATCCAGTAATACCTCAATGCGTTCAGCATCTGCCCTCACGAGAAGCCGCGCGTGAGCTTTCGCGTGCTTGGTCACGGGCGCCGCGCCGGCGGATGCTACAATTCCTCGCATGACTGCGGCGGAACACCACTACCTGGGCCTGGAGCTTCTCGACGCGCAGAAGTACGACGAAGCGATCGCGCAATTCCAACTCGCGATCGGCGCCTATGCTCAGTTCATTGACGCGCTTCATGGACTCGCCCAAGCGTATTACGCCAAAGAGGATTTTGCCAACTCGATCGCGACGGCAAAGCGGATTCTGGAAATCGCTCCGGAGGATATTCTCGCGTGGACTTGCCTTTCGCTGGCGTACCGGAAGAAAGGAATGACGGCCGAGGCGGTGGATGCCTCCGCGCATGCGCGGGAGATTAGCCCGCTGAAAGTGCAGCCGTAACTCTTATTGCGCACGTTCGCCAAGAGGCGACAAGTAACGTTCCGCCCGCTAATTGCGAGGCGGTTACTTCGCGGCGGCGATCGATGCCACGGTGATCGTGTCGCCGTTGAGCGTGCCTGTGACCGTGACGTTTGCGCCAGCGAAAGCGCGCGGCTTGGTCTGATCGCTCAAGTTGTACACTTTGCCCTTTGAGTCGACCAGCACGAAGGTGCTGCCGCCCTCGACGCACTTGAGAGTGCAATCCTTGGCGCTGCCTTCCATCATATGCGTCGCGCCGCACATGCTGTCGCTGATGGCGCCAGTGAACGTCTGCTGCTTGGGGGCCGCGAAGGCGAGCACCGCCAGAATCGTCACGCTGCCAAAAAAGATGCCGATTTTCTTCATTCCGCGCTCCTTGTTAGATATCTTCAAGCCTCTCAAAACTTACGCTCCCAGGAGTTGATTCGGATGGCGTGATTATTTTCCACCGCTTCTCTTCAACTCAGATGCCGCTGCTTCGAAAAATTGTTGCACGATCTTCTTCGCCGCCACTTCGATCATGCGCTGGCCGACCGAAGCGATGACGCCGCCGACCTGCGCGTCGCCATCGTACTTCACTTCCGTATTCCCGGCCTTCTCGTGCAGGGCGATAACACCCGCGCCCTTCAGGAAGCCTGGCGCGCCGCGGCCGTCAACGAGCATCTTGAAGGAATCGGGCGGTTTCTTCTCCGCAAGCTCGACAGCGCCCTGAAAATTTCCAGAGAACGCAGCAAGACCAAATTTCATGGTGACTTTGTAACGGTCCGGGCCGTCGGCCTCGAGTTTCTGCGCGCCAGGCAACAATTTCGCCAAGTGTTGCGGGTCGGTGAGGAGCTGCCAGACGGCTTCGCGCGGGCCCGGCAGCGTCGCGCTGCCCTGCAGTTTCACTTGCGCTTGCCCTTCGCGCCAGACGCCGGAGACGCAGTGCCATGAGCCTCCGCACGTTCGATGGCGAGCATGACTGCGCGACGAGCGAAAACGCTTGCCATTTCCTGGCGATAACCAGCAGAAGCAAAAATATCAGAAAGCGCGTCTACTCCTTGCGCGGCCTTGGCGGAGGCATCGGCGATCAATTTGTCGCTGGCAATTTTTCCCCGCAGGGCTTTCTCGACGGCGGTTGCACGATAAGCCTTCGAACCGACGCCGGTCATGCCGAGCGCGATGTCTTCGATCTTCCCGCCTTTGCCAATGGCCAGGCGCGCGGCCGCGCCGACGATCGCGAAACCGGAAGCGGGCTGATGGAATTTGCGGTAAGCCGCGCCTTCGTTCGAGCGCTTCACCGGGACGCGGACTTCCGTGAGGATTTCTCCCGGGCGAATTTGCGTGGAAAGCAGATCAACGAAAAACTCTGCCGCCGGAATGGTGCGCTTGCCGCCGTCGCTCGATTGCGCGACGATTTCGGCTTCGAGCGCGAGAATCGCGGCGGGATAATCGGCAGCGGGATCGGCGTGAGCAAGGCTGCCGCCAAGCGTGCCGCGATTGCGGACTTGCATATCGCCAATTTCGGAGGCGGTCTCCGGCAGCAAAGGGCATTTCTCACGCAGCAATCCGGAAGCGACGACTTGCGCGTGCGTGACGAGCGCGCCGATGGCGATTTTGCCGCCCTCCTCGCGGATGTAGTCCATGCCGCGCAGACGGCCGATATCGACGACATAGCGCGGAGACGCGAGGCGAAGCTTCATCAGCGGCAGGAGACTGTGGCCGCCGGCGAGTATTTTGGCCTCGTCGCCATGACGGCTGAGGAGGCGCAGCGCCTCGTCGAGAGTTTTTGGCGCCTGATATTCAAACGCGGCAGGAATCATCGCGCCCTCCGGGATTTCGGCTTGCTGCCGCCACTTCCCTTTTGCAGAAGCTGCCAGATTTTTTCGCGCTTGATGGGCAAATCGACGTGCGTGATGCCCAGCGGCGCCAATGCGTCGACCACGGCATTGACGAGCGCCGGCGTCGCACCGATGGTCCCCGCTTCGCCGACGCCTTTCACGCCCATCGGGTTCACCGGAGTCGGCGTCACGGTGCGGCCGGTTTCCATGCGCGGCAGATCGGCCGCGCGCGGGATGGCGTAGTCGGTGAGCTCGCCGGTGATGAGCTGGCCTTCGCTGTCGTAAACGGCTTCCTCAAACAATACTTGCCCGATAGCTTGCACAATGCCGCCATGGACTTGGCCATCGACCAGCAACGGGTTGATGACGTTGCCGCAATCATCGACGGCGACATACTTCACCAATTTGACTTCGCCTGTGTCGCGGTCGATTTCGACGACGCAGATGTGCGTTCCGAAGGGAAACGTGAAATTCGTGGGCTCGAAGAACGTGGTGGCTTCGAGACCCGGTTCGACGCCGGGAGGGAGCGTCTTGGCGACGTAGGCGGCGCCGACGACTTCGCCGAAAGTGATGGATTTCTGCGGATCGGATTTGGATTGAATTTTGTGGTTGGCGAAAACCAGTTTCGCGGGATCAACTTCGAGGATATGGCCGGCGATTTTCGCCATCTTGTCGCGCAACTTCTCGAGCGACTTGTACGCCGCGGTGCCGCCGACGGCCGTCGCGCGGCTGCCAAACGTGCCAATGCCATAAGGGACCTGGCTGGTGTCGCCGTGGACGACGAGAACGTCGTCAGGCGTGATGCCAAGCATGTCTGCGCCAATCTGGGCAAAGCTGGTTTCCTGGCCCTGGCCGTGAGGCGAGGAGCCGGTGAGAATTTTCACTTTGCCGGTGGGCTCGATGCGGACGGTGCCGCTCTCCCAGCCGCCGGCTGGCATGGCGCTCGAGGGGCCCATGGCGCAAATCTCGACGTAGCTGGAAACACCGATGCCGACAAGCTTGCCGGCCTTGCGCGCGGCAGCTTGTTCTTTGCGCAACTTCGCATAAGCGGATTTCTTTGAGGCGGCTTCGAGACAACCCTGATAATTCGCGGTGTCATAAATCAGGCCAGTCGGAGTTGCGTAGGGAAAGTCCTTCGGCTTTGGAAAATTCTTGCGGCGAATTTCGAGAGGATCTTTTTTCAGCTCGGCGGCGACTATATCCATGGCGCGCTCGATGAAATAAGTAGCTTCGGGACGACCCGCGCCGCGATACGCGTCAGTGGCCATTTTATTCGTGAGCGCGCCGACGATTTCAATGCGAACGGCGGGGATCTTGTAGCTGCCGCAGAGCATCAGCGCGGTCAGAGTGGGGATCAGCGGAGTGAGCAACTGAAAGTACGCGCCGAGGTCGCCAATGATTTTGTAGCGCGCGCCGAGAATCGTGCCGTCGCGCTTGACAGCGAGTTCGACGTAGTTGATGAAATCGCGGCCGTGAATGGTGGCCTGGAAATTTTCGCGGCGCGATTCGATCCATTTCACAGGCTTGCCGATTTTCATGGCCATGAACGCGCAGAGGGCTTCCTCCGCGTAGACGTTCAACTTGCTGCCGAAGCCGCCGCCGACTTCCGGCGTTATCAAATGAATCGACGTCTCCGAAAAACCGAGCATCACGCCGAGCTGCGTGCGCACGAGATGCGGGATTTGCGTGGAAGTCCAAATCGTGAGCTTCGGTTCACCGGCGTCGAAATCCGCAACCACGCCGCGCGGCTCCATAGCCATGGGAATCAGCCGCTGATTCACCATGCGCTGCTTGATGATTTTGTCGGCTTTCTTGAATGCGCCGGCGACATCGCCGCCCTCGAGTTCCCAACGATAGGCAACGTTGTCGGCGAAATTGTCGTAAAGCTTGGGCGAGCCTTTGCTGATGGCTTTTTCGGGATCGACGACAGCGGGAAGCGGATCGTAATCGACTTCGACGAGATCGAGAGCGTCACGCGCAGCGTACTTGCCAGAAGCGACGATGACGGCCACCGGCTCTCCGACGAAACGAACTTTGTCCGTCGCCAGAACGGTGCGCGTGGCAGGCTTCATGTCGGGAATTTGCGCGGCGCAGGGAACCGAGCCGATAACGCCGCGAACGTCTTCGCCAGTGAGCACGGCGACAACGCCTGGAGCGGCTTTGGCTTTCGACACGTCGACGGAGCGAATCCTGGCGTGCGCATAGGGACTGCGCACAACGACCATGTAATGCATGCCAGCGAGCTGGATGTCGTCGACGTAATGCGCGAGACCCTGAATCAACCGAGGGTCCTCCTTGCGCTTCAACGGCCTGCCAACGTATTTGGTTGCGGTTGCCATGTTCCCTCCGCTTGGCGCTGCGCCGGAAATTCCTAGTGCCCTTTGGCCGACATTTTCTTGGCCGCGTATTGAATCGCGTCGACGATGTGCTGATATCCCGTGCAGCGGCACAGATTCCCCGAAATTGCGCGGCGAATTTCAGTTTCGCTGGGATTGGGATTTTCGTCCAGAAGCGCCGTCGCGGTCAGAATCATGCCCGGCGTGCAGTAGCCGCACTGCAGACCGTGCTTCTCCCAGAAACCTTCCTGTACCGGGTGAAGGGTGCAGCCGGCGCTGGAGCCGTTGGTCTTGCATGTGGCTGCTAAGCCTTCGATGGTGGTGATTTCGGCGCCATCGGCTTGCGCGGCAAGCATGGTGCAGGATTTGACCGCTTTGCCATCGACGAGAATGGTGCACGCGCCGCAGATGCTGGTTTCGCAGCCGACGTGCGTTCCAGTCAGGCCGAGGGTGTCGCGCAGGTAATGCACCAGGAGCAATCGCGGCTCGACCGCGCTTTCGTGATCTTTCCCGTTGACGCGAAGCCGAATCTCAAGTGCCATGGCGCCTCCCCACGAATAATCTCAGCTGAATGGGCTGCCTGCTCAGTGGGAGATGAAAGTTACTCCCGAGGAGTGAAAATATCAAGGGTGGCGGCAGGATCGATTGGCGCGAACTGGCGGGAACAAAACAGGCACACCGGAAGGGTTTAGCTCACATGCCCGGCCGCGGCGTGTTCTTCGGTCTGGCGGCGCGCGCGGAGACGCAAGACCTTGCGCTGATTGGCTTCGAGAACTTCAAACTGGAGGCCGTCGAAGGCGATTTTTTCGCCCGCCGCGGGCACATGGCCGGCGATGTGGTTGAGCAGGCCCGAAAGCGTGGCGGCGCTCGATTCAGGTTCGCCCACATGCAGTTCGACGCCGAAAAGGTCTTTCAGCTTTTCGACCGAAACGCTGCCGCGCAAGACCATGCTGCCATCTTTCTCGCGCACAACATCCGGAGCGGGATGGCGGTCCTCCTCGCCGATTTCGCCCACAATTTCCTCGACCAGATCTTCGGCCGTGACGATGCCGGCCATCGAGCCGTATTCGTCGATCACAATGGCCAGTTGCTGGTTCTTGCGCTGCATCTCCTTGAGCAGGCTCGAACCCATTTTCGCTTCCGGCACAAACAATGCGGGCCGCACCAACTCGCGCACGGTCCGGCGCGCCGCTTCGCTATCGGGAATCTGCAAAATGTCGCGGACGATCACGATGCCGATAATCTCATCAAGCGTGTTTTCGTAAACCGGAAAACGCGACAGCTTTGTTTCGACGGCGAGCCGGCGCAATTGCTCGATGGTGGCGTTCGCGCCGATGGCCACGACGTCGGGGCGGGGCGTCATGACTTCGCGCACGCGCTTGTCGCTGAACTCAACGACCTGCTCGATCAACCGCGCTTCATCGTGCTCGAGAATTCCCTCCTCAGTCGCGGCATCGACGATGGCTTCGATGGCCTGCTGGTCATCGGAAGGGCCGCCCTCTTCGGCTTCATCAGAAATATGCAACAGCGAGACCGTAAATTCGAGAAAAGCCTGAATCGGCCAGACGAGCCACGCCAAGCCGCGGATGAGCGGAAGAAACGGAATCAGCCAACGGCCGCTGGTGCGCGCCAGGAAGAGCGCGGGCAAAAACTGCATCCCGACGATCACCTCGAGGCCTAGAAAGAAAATCATCTCCGCGACGATTTGCCATGTTTCACCCGCAAACAAAATCACGGCACGCGCCGTGAGCACGGAGACTATAACCAGTCCAAGACGAGTGAGCAGACTGAACGTGCCGGCGGCGCGCGCGCGGTTGATGCGCAGGCGCGGCTCGATCTCGGCGACAAAGAGGTCGAGATTCGCGTGGGCGGGGCCAGCCACAACGCGGCCCAGTTGGCGATAAATGCGATCCAGATAGGCGAGGATCGCCAGACCAGCGGCGAGAACCAGGATGCCTATCGTATAGATGAGCGCGCTCATGGTCATCGAAACCCGAGCCGCGTGCGCAATTTCAATTCGACGCGTTCCATTTCGCCGTTGTCCGTTTCGTGGTCGTAACCGAGCAAGTGCAGAACGCCGTGGAGGACGAGGACGCGCAATTCATCGTCTAGCGTTCGCCCGAGCGCCCGCGCGTTCTTCCTGGCAACGGCCGGCGCGATGGCGATGTCGCCCAAGTACGATGCCACACGCGCGCCATTTCTGAACGGAGTGTGTGTTTTTCCGCGCCTCTGGCCATCCGCGGGAAATGACAGCACGTCCGTAGGCTTCGGCTTGCCACGATAGGTGCGATTCCAGCGCGCCATCTGCGCGTCACCCACAAGACAAACCGTGGCCGCATCGGCGGGGACGTGAAGCGTTTTCATTACTTGCGCCAAGAATCCCTCCAGAGGTGCGGAAGCGACGCGTACACGTTTCTGGCGGTTGATCACCATGGGGCGGAAATTACTCCGCGGAGCCGCGACGGCTGCTCTCGCGCGCGTGATTGTTCGCGACGGGCCGCGACGATGGCGTGCTGCCCGCGTATTCGTCGTATGCCTTGATGATGCGCTGCACCAGGCTGTGGCGCACGACGTCGCGTTCGTCGAAATAGATCATGGCGATGCCCTCGATCTTCCCAACCACTTCGATGGCTTCGACCATGCCGGAACGGCGGTCGTTGGGCAAATCGATCTGCGTAATGTCGCCGGTGATCACGGCCTTGGAATTGAAACCGAGGCGCGTCAGGAACATTTTCATCTGCTCGCTCGTGGTGTTCTGCGCTTCGTCGAGGATGACGAACGAATCGTTGAGCGTGCGGCCGCGCATGAACGCGAGCGGCGCCACTTCGATGATGTCTTTTTCGAGGAAGCGGCCAAGTTTGTCGGCCTCGAGCATGTCGTGCAAGGCATCGTAGAGCGGGCGCATGTACGGGTCGACTTTTTCCTGTAGCGTCCCGGGCAAGAAACCCAGGCGCTCGCCCGCTTCGACGGCAGGCCGAACCAGAATGATGCGATTGACCTGCTTGGTGAGCAGAGCCGAAACGGCCATGGCGACGGCCAGATACGTCTTCCCTGTTCCCCCGGGCCCGATGGCAAAAACCATGTCGAATTTTTCAAGCGCCTCCATGTAACGGCGCTGATTCGACGTTTTCGCGGTGATCGGTTTCTTGCCGAACGAGCGCGGCTGCGCATGTTCGACCGCGCCGCGCATCGAGAAATCCGGTTCTTCGTTGGCCATCCGCAACATTGCTTTCACCTGCCCGCTCTCGATCTTTTTCCCTTCGCGGACGAGCTGATTGTAATCGTTCAAGAATTTTGCGGCGCGATTCACTTCCGCCGAATCGCCTTCGATCTCAATGTTGTCATCACGAAGCTGCGTGGTCACATGGAGAGTCGATTCGAGGAGCTTCAGATTCTCGTCGTAGGCACCGAAAAGTTCGGCGATTCCACCCGACATCCGCACGCTTTGTCTCATCTAGGTTGGTAAGGAAACCCTCGCGCTGGGTTCGAGGAAGCCAGCGAATATACGTTAGCGCACGCAGGAACGCAGGTCAATATGCCGAAAACTAAGCAGCGTTGGATCAACAAGATAGAATGCCGATTTCGCGGTTTTCGCCCGGGCCGGCGAGAGGCTGGCCTTCGAGACACGCTTCGGCGGCAACGGCAGCTTCCGATAATCCGACTACACAGGACTTACAAAGTCTAGGACAGAATCTAGCTAGTTGTGAGGGGATTTAGCAGCCTTTGTCACAAGCTGCACCTCTCGATTCGTTCACAAGAGCGCCCTCTTGCCGGAGAATCTCGGCTATTCGGCCTGCCTGGATTTCTCCAGCACGGCCTATCGCCTTCGCTCGCGGCCTGAGAGCCGGATGCGTCTGAAACATCTCCGTGAATCTGCCGCATCGCGTAGGGGCAGCGCCGTTGCGATAAAGTCTCGCGAGTGCGCGAATGCCGGTTTCCGGGTCACCCGTGAAATCAATGGCCTTCCGATCTGCCTCATATTCATAGCGACGAGAGAAAAAATAGAATGTCGCGAGCGGAACAAAAATAATGAATAGATCGAGCAGCGGGCGAAGTGGTAGCAGATCCTGGCGAAACGAAAAAATTACCAGTGTAATCAACGCGAAGGTCGCGATGGCCTGCAGCCGATTCTTGCTCCCGTGTTTCTGCTGGACGTGGATCAGCTCGTGCGCAATCACGAAGTCGATCTGCTGTCTGTTGAAGCATTTACCCAAATTGTCTGTTAGGCCAATGCATCTCATGCCGCCGAATGCATTTGTCAGATGCCCCCGGCCGGCTGGGACAACATAAATCCGCCGGAGCTCGACTCCCATCCTCCGCGCCATTGCAAGAGCCCGATTCCGCGTCTCGCTCGCCTTTATTTCGTGCAATTTCATCCCTTCGGCCTTCCGCAAATAAATCGTTCCGATAGTTGCGATGATTCCCGCCACACCAATCCACGCGCAGCCCCAGAGCTCTCCATGGAAAATATCATCGAAGCCCGTCGCAATCATGAGCAGCGGAACTACGAAATTTGTCAGCCTCCACCACACCAGCCTCAAGTTATCGGTAAGAGTCCACTTCAGCTTAAGCAGTGCCGCGTCGGAGAAATATGCGAGAACCAGGAATGCGCCGATACTCACAATCGGAGGAATCCAGAACAGCAGAGTTTCAATGGACGACGGCCCCAGCCAAACCGACAACCGCGGTACGAATCCTGGAAGAAGATCAGCAAATCGATTCAAATCCCAAATCGCCCACCAGGCAGCCACTGTAGCCGCCATGACAAATCGGCTGAGTCGGCGATAGCCCAACCAGACAGTTGCCCGCTGCTCCTCTGTTCGTCGCTGTGCTGCACGTCGAAACCAGAGCGCCAGTGCAAGTGGCAAGACCAAAAGCGTTGCCGACACAATGAGCTGGCGCCCCATCTTCGCTGACATGAATGCACCAGTTACGTAGACCATGGAATTGACTCGCAGTAGTGTAACTCAACCGCACACTAGCTAGTCCGCTGGTGCCCAATTAACGCGGTAACCGGAAGCTGGCGCACTGCGGCGCGGATACGTCAAATTGACAAAGGCGGGCGCGTCCGTTAGTCTTGCTGATTCGAATTCATTCCCGGAGGAACGCTGAATGCCGCAGGGCACGCCAGTAAAGCAAAAGAAGAGGTCAAAGTCGGTTTTCAAGAATATGCGGCAGACGGAGCATCGCACGGACGTCAATCGCGCCAATCGCACGCGTGTCCGCACGGCCATTCGCCAGTTCCGCGCGTCGCTGGCCACTGGTGACGTGGCAAAAACGGAAAAACTGGTCTCGCAGACGTTTTCCGAGCTGGACCGCGCGGTGAAGAACCATTCCCTGCCGCGTAATACGGCGAACCGGCATAAGTCGCGGCTGACCATCGCACTGAACCGCCTGCGCCAACCGAAGAAATCCTAGGCCGCTGCTCCCGCGCGAGTCGCCGTCAAGCGGGCAATCAGAAATTCGAGCGTCGCGCGCGGATTCGGCCCGCCCGACTTCAGGGCGCTGTCTGCTTCCGCAAGGGCAACGATTCCCGCCAGCAATTGTTCGCGCGAAATTCTGCGCGACTGCGCCAACGCGATGCCCGCCGTTTCCGGGTGCATGCCCAATTCTCGCGCGGCCTGGTATTGATTCGTTCCCGCGGACATCTCGCGCACTTCAATCAGCTTCCGGTACATCCACGCGAGCGCGCCGACAATTCCGGCCGGCTGCTCGCCTTCACGCAGCAGAGCATCGAGGAACTCCATGGCCGCGCGGCGATCGCGCGCCGCAAAGACTTCGGCCAGCTTCCAGACCGTATATTTTTTCGCCGAGACAACGAGCGCATCGACGTCGGCCACTTCGATTTTGCGTCCGAGGGCGTAGAGCGACAGTTTTTCAAGCTCCAGGCGGATTTTCGCGGGCTCGCCGTTCACAGCACCGGCCAATTCAGCGGCCGCCGGCGTGTCGATTTCCGCGCCCAATTCGCGCGCCATCTCGACCGTCATCGCGCTAAGGTCCTGGTCTCCCGTCGACAAATCAACGATGAGCGCATGTTCGGCGAGCACTTTGAACAACTTGCGCCTGCGGTCGAGCTGCCCTTCGAAGATGACGATGGAGAACGGCGCGGGGTTTTTCAGGTACGCTTCAATTTCGGCGGTGATCCTCTCGACGGTCTTATCGTCGCCTCGCTCGAGTTCCTCCGCGTCTTCCAGAATAACCACCTGATGCGGGGAAAGCATCGGCACGGTTTGCGCGCGCTCGAGCATCTCCTGCCAACCGCCGCCCGCCGCCGGGATTTTCGCTACGGCCCAATCGCGCGCAGCCAGCGGGACAAAAGCCTCGATGAACGCGCTGCGGCAGCGATCCCGCAGATACGGGTCCGCGCCCACGAGCGCGACGGCCGGAATCGGCTTGCCCTTCGCGATTCGCTGCAACAGGCTTTCGAGCGTCGCCTGCGCCATCAGAAGCCCTCGATCAGCGCGGAAACAAGATCCGAGGCAAATTTGCGCGACATGCGATCCACCGCGGGATTTTCTTCCTGGAAAAAGGTATTCACATCATTCGAGACCTGATACTCATCGCGAAAGACGAAATTGTCGTTGCGGTAGAGAGTCTTCTTCGTGGATTCATCCACCAAAACCACTTTCAATTTCAAGGTCACGAGGAAAGTGGTGACGTGGCCGGAAGACGCATCAAACAGCAGCGGCGCCGCTTCGATGTCCGTTATGTCTCCGCGCAGAACGGCATCCGCGCCATCGGCACTGGGAACGACGCGGTATTTTGTGCGCACCAACAACTCGTGAACGACCGCATTCGTGATGCGCTGCTCGATCCGGTAGGTCGGCGTGTGGTTGGTGAACGCGGGAACGGCCATCGTGTGCCATTGGGATGGCAATTGCCCGCCGCGCCCCACGACGTGATATCCGCAACCAGCGGTTGCGGCAGAGAGGCACAGAATCACTGCCGGAAGCACTCGGGCGCGCAGGTCTCCGAATTCAAACCTTCGGCGCAAGAAGTTCCTCGGCAATTCGCACGGCATTCGCGACCGCAAAGCGCAAGTTATCAGCCACTCCCCAAAGCCAGACGCCGCCGGGCACGTTTGCGTCTCTCTCGACGCGCGCCAGTTGAATCTTCTCTTCGCCAGCCACGCTGACGTTTGTGGGGCCGAGCTCGCCTTTGGCAGCAAGATGAATCCCCGTGGCGGCCAATGCCCGCTCGATTTTCGCCGTCTCTATCGGACCAGCGAACTCCGCGTACGCCGAAAACGCATAACCATAAAAGACCGGCGCCTGGATAAATTGCACGGCCGGAACCAGGGCGCGCCCGCCCAGGTACTCCGCGATTCGTTTGGCAACCTCCGCGCGCATCTCCGCCAAAGTGGGGCGGCTGGCCTCACCGTATCCGGCGAGCAAGTTGAAGGCGACCTGCGCGTCGAACACAGGCTGCGAAAAGGGATGCAGCAACAACAAATCAGCGGTCTGTTTCTCGAGTTCATCGACGCCGCGTTGTTCGCGCTCCGATACAGGAGGAAAAAAGACGATTGCCAGCCGCAGAGGCGAGCAACCCTGCAGAGCTGCCGCCAGAGCGCAGGCGATCAGTACGGCCGGCGGCGGTGAAGAGTAGATTCCCTTTCCCGCGCGCTTTCCGCTTTTCGGTTCCGGCGGCGGCAGCAATGTCTCCATTTCGGGGATCCATGCGGCAGCGCCAGCAGCGTCTTCGAGCGCGCCCGTCAAATCGATAATCGAAGCGCCCGCATCGTGCGCCAGCTTCCAATTTGCCCGAGCTTCCTCCGCAGTCCCGGCGAAAAAAACCAGATTGGCGCCAGTGAAACTTTCGCGTTCCATTGGTTTGATGAACGTAACTTCACCCGCGGCCTCTGTGAGCGTCCCGGGAGGCACGGCTGTGTCGAGCAGCGTAATCTCCGCCGAGGCGAAATTGCGGTCTTCGATGACCAGTTTCAATTCTTTCCCGCGCAGCGAGGATGCGCCGACAATGGCAATTCGAAGAGGGCGGTTTTCGCTGGACATGTCAGGCAGGTTGGGCGGACGAGGAACGATGGCGCAGCTTGCGCAAAACCTCAATCACGATTCCATGAAGGACATACACACTGGCGACGATCAGCAGAGTCACTTCAGAATAGCGAACAATCGCCGCCATGACCAACGCCATGCCCACGACCGCCAGCGACGTCCTGCGGCGGCCCCAGTTGACGCCTTTGAAATTGTAGTAACGCACCTTGCTGGCCATCAAGAATCCCAGGATCAGCACTAGAAGCACCCAAACAAGCGACTTGCGCCAATCCTCAATGGGGTTCCACATCGCGTGCACCACCGCAGCGATCGCGCCCGCGGCGGCAGGCGTAGGCAAGCCCACAAAGTATTTCGAGCCGCCTGCCATCCCGATGTTGAACCGGGCCAATCGCCAGGCGCAGAAAACCACGAACGTGAAACATGCCAGCCATCCCAGTTGCACGACGTGCGGGGCGGCGATGGATTGGCTGACCACCACGCCCTTCACACCCCAGCCAAACGCCAAAAAACCCGGCGCTACTCCGAAGCTGACCACATCGGCCAGCGAATCAAACTGCTTTCCGAACTCGGAACTCGTGCCCGTCGCTCGCGCCACCCAGCCATCGAACGCGTCGAAGACAATCGCGGCGCCGATAGCCCGCGCGGCATTGTCCATATCGCCCGCGCGCCCGCCGAATGTCTCCAAAATGGCGTAAAAGCCGCACAGCAGGTTCAGCACCGTGAAGAAGCTCGGCAGAACGTACACGCCGCGGCGCAGTTTATGATTGCGCGCAGCCCGCGATTCCGTCACTTCAAAGTCCATCGAATTCATTTCGTGGAACGCCATCGGGCCAGTTGGGTCGCTCCCCCTGCCACATGCTGGCCGCACCGGACCAGAATTTCGGCCTCCGCCGGAAGCCAAACATCCACTCTCGAACCGAAACGGATCATGCCCACTCGCTCGCCAATCTTTACTTCATCTCCGACACTTTTCCAGACCAAAATTCGCCGCGCCACCCATCCCGCGATTTGCTTGAACTGCATTTCTCCGCCGGGTGTCTCGATGACAATCCGGTTTTGCTCGTTCTCGGCGGACGCCTTGCCTTTCCAGGCAGCCATGAAACGGCCTGGAGTATATTCCATGCTGCGAATTCTCCCGGCTACCGGCGCCCGGTTTACATGCACGTCGAAAACCGAGAGAAAAATGCTGATGCGTTTCCCGGGCTTCGTGCCTTGAGGCTCGTCGACAATTTCAACGACTCGTCCATCGCCCGGCGATACCACGGCATCGGGATCAGACGGGATTTGTCTCTCGGGGTCGCGAAAAAAGTAGAGGACAAAGAGCCCCAAAGCGACCAGTATGCCAGCCCACCACCAGCGGAGGGCCATCAGCACGGTGCCCACAATCAGTGGCGGTAGCGCAAACTTGTATCCGTCCCTGACCATGGTCAATCGTCCGTACCTCACCCGGACGCACTGGCATTGTACGCCAGAACAGCCCCCGCGCGCTGAATCTCTACCGCGTGGACGTTTCCCTGCGGCGGCGGGCGATCAGTTGTTGCATTTGGTCTTTGAGACGTAATTTGTGTTTCTTGAGTTGTGCTTCGAGAAGGATGTCTTCGGAACTAAGGTAGGTTTGCCGGGTGAGTTGGTGGAGTTGTTGTTCATACTGAGAATGAGCCTGCGCCAGCTTGCGAAACTCTTCGTCGGTCGACATCAGGTCCCCCGGAACATCCTGAGCCGTAACGGCCATCGGTTCCCTCCTGATTGGATTCAAGGTTCACATGCGCAGAAGCTATCACTTTTCAGAATCGACGCCAAGCACTTGCTGCGAGAAAGTCACTGACGGCTGACCGGCGCGGCGAGCAGAATCGCATCGTCCGGCGGATTGAAATAATAATTCGGCCGCATGCCCACGGCGCGAAAGCCCTGCGCCCGGTAAAATTCCACGCCGGACTGGTTACCCTCGCGCACTTCGAGGTACGCCCGAGCCGCGCCGTTCCGGCCAGCCCAGGCCATCGCTTCGCTCAATAGCCTCTTGCCCACGCCTCGGCGGCGCATTCGCGGATCGACAGCGAAGTTCAAGATTTCAACCTCGTCGGCGATCAGGCGCGCGATTAGAAATCCGGTCACAGAGCCAGCCTCATCAACCACCCATCCACGGCTGCCATCGCGCCCCACCGATTCGTAATCCTTTTTCGGCCACTGCGAGGTTTCCGGGCTGCCGGCCTGAATCTCCACCACGGCATCGGCATCCGCCGGTTGTAGATCGCGAATCGTCATCATCGGCTCGCTCGCGGGTATGCTCACCGGCGCACCTATGGGCCTTTCCACGAGACCTCCGCGTCTGAACGCTGAATGTAGTTCGCATCCAAGCGCAACGCATCGGTGAATTCGCCACGCGTGGCGCGCGCAAACCCCAATTCCGCGAGGATCGGCGCGAGAACCGGCGAGACCTTCTGCACATTCTGCACGTTCCGAGCTGTTGCGGCCGGGAAAAGTTTCGAATTCTGGAGCGCGCTTTGAATGATTTCCGGTTGCGGTGAGAGGAACTGAACCGGGCTGTCTTTCGCATGCTCGGCAACATAGGCGAGGAACTCCTCCGCCGTGCACGCTTGGCCTTGGTCTTGCGCAGTGATGTCCGCACCCCGGCGGCGGTAGAGCGCGCCGTAGATTTGCCCGCGGCCCGCTCTTAAGACTGGCGCTGCCACATAATCGGCATCATTGGGCCAGGCGGCTTGCGCGGCCACAGCTTCGAGCCCGCTGAGCGAAACAACAGGTTTGCCGTAGACCTCCGCCCAAGCCTTTACCGCTGCGAGTCCCACCCGGATGCCGGTAAACGATCCTGGGCCAGCGGCAACGGCGAAAACGTCAAAGTGGTCCATCTTTAGCTGAAGTTCTGCGAGGAGAAAATCCAGTTGGCGGAAGAGGCGCGTGGAGTACGTCTCGTCTACACTGGTGGAAACCACGCCAACCAAGCGGCCGTCTCGAAGGACAGCCACGCTGCCGGCTGGGGTGGCTGTGTCAACCGCCAGCAAAAGCATAAACGCTGATTATACTCCCTATATTGCAAGTTCGCGCTAGCAAAAAGAGGCCCAAAATACCAAGAAAAATCGGAGGTTTTTGTGCGGAAAGCCTTGACCTTCCCCCTACGCAAGCCTACTATTTTTACTGTAGGTTCTGGGGAGGGTACATCCGGTATGGACTTCAAATTGGGCGAAAAGGTTGTCTATCCGAACCACGGTGTGGGGGTTATAGAACAAATCAGTTACGGGTATCTGAATGGCCGCTCTGAACGCTACTACATGCTGAAGATCGTATCCAGTGGATTGAAAGTCATGGTCCCGCAGGCCAACATCGAAAACGTCGGCTTGCGCCCGGTCATCCGGTCCACCGAAGCCGGTGACGTAATCAACTACCTCGAACGAGGCCGCTCCGCATCCCACCACGACTGGAAGCATCGCTTCAAGGAAAACTCTGAGCGCATGCGTACCGGGTCGTTGATGGAGGTGGCGGCAGTACTCAAAGGCTTGGTTTCCCTGAGCCGCACCAAGCCCCTCTCGTTTCGCGAAAAGAAAATGCTCGAACGCGCCAAGCATTTGCTGGTAACCGAACTGGCAACGGTGCGCAATACAACCGAGCAAACGATGGAGACGAACCTGGTTCGCGCCCTGGCGAAGGCTCGTTTGCAAATGCCCGAGGCGCTGGAAAAAGCCGAGAACTAGCAGGCGTCTCTCAGGATTTTAACAATCACTTCGGAGCGCATGTGGCCGTTCCTTTCACGCCCATGCGCTCTTCTCTTAGTGTTCTATTATCAGTGATTTCCGCTCTGTCCAGGCCGCCGCAGCTGCCCACAAACGCCAATATCCGGATTTAAATCACTTGCGCCGCTTACGTCCGCGCTTTTCCGGCGTTCCCCACCCACCACCGCCGGGTGACTCAATTCGCACGACCGCCCCTGCGGGCGCATAGAAACTGCCCTTTGCGGCGACTTTCGTGCGGCGACCGCCAATCACGACTTCGTTCTTGCCCGTAGCCCCGCACGACCCGCCAGCAAGTCCGTACGGGCCGAATTTCCGGCGGTCTGAGAGCATTCCAACCTGCATGGGCACCAGCAGCTCGATTTCGCGCACAATTCCATCGCCGCCGCGGTATTTCCCCGCGCCGCCGGAGCCACGCCGAATTCCGTAGCGCCTGACGCGCACGGGATAGGCATGCTCAAAAACTTCGATGGGCGTGTTCAGGGAATTCGTCATGTGCGTGTGAATTCCGCTTTCGCCGTCGTGTCCAGGTCGCGCGCCCATGCCGCCCGCAATTGTCTCGTAATAGGCAAAGGGCGCGCCGCCGCGTCCGGGCCGCGTGTCCCGCCCGCCAAACGTCAAATTGTTCATCGTGCCCTGGCTGGCTGCGGGGATTCTTTGCGGCACGGCCCGCGCCATGGCCCGCAGCAGCGTGTCGACAATTCTCTGCGAGGTCTCGACGTTCCCACCGGCGACCGCGCAAGGCGGCCGCGCGTTCACGATGGTCCCTTCAGGCGCCGTAACCTTGATCGGCCGCAGCAAGCCGGATGTCGCCGGCACTTGATCATCGACGAGGCATCGGAAAACGTAAAAGACAGCCGAATCGGCAATCGCCTTCACGGCGTTGACGCTTCCGGCGCATTCCGGCGATGAACCCATGAAATCCACATCGGCGCGGTCCCCGCGAATGCGAATCGTCACGCGAATCGCAATCGGCTCGTCTGTCACGCCGTCGTTGTCGAGGAAATCCTCGCCGCGATACGTGCCGTCGGGAATCTGCCGCAGCGTGGCGCGCATCATTTTCGCGGAATACTCGAGGAGGTGACGGCCGTATTTGTTCGTCTCGCGGCGTCCATACTTTCGGGCGATTTCAATCAGACGCCTTTCGCCCACGCGGCAGGCCGCGACCTGCGCCGTCAGATCTCCCTCGCGCTCCTGCTTGGTGCGCACATTCGCGAGAATCAACTCCAAAACGTCGCGAACGATTCGGCCATTTTCGAAGATTTTCACTGGCGGGATGCGGATGCCTTCCTGAAAAATCTCACGCGACAGGCTCATCGAGCCTGCCTGCGCGCCGCCGACATCGGCGTGATGCGCGCGGTTCGCGACGTAGAACATCGACTTCTTTTCGCGCGGCAAATACACGGGCATCACCATCGTCAAATCCGGCAAATGCGTGCCGCCTGCGTAGGGATCGTTCAGCAGCGCCACATCGCCCGGCCGCAGATCGATGGCGCGAATCGCGGCGTCGACCGACGCGGGCATCGATCCCAAATGTACCGGCATGTGATCACCCATGGCCAGAACTTCGCCGGCGCTGTCGAACACCGCGCAGGAATAGTCCCGGCGCTCCTTGATATTCGGCGAAAATGCCGACCGGCGCAGCACGCCGCCCATTTCTTCGGCCACGGAATGGAAAATATTCTTGAAGATTTCCAGCCGCACGGGATCGAAGCTCATCGCCCCCGCTCCATCACGAGATTTCCGAGCGCGTCCGCGCGAACGCTCCAACCGGGGAGAACAACCGTCGTCGCGCTGTATTCGGCCACGACCGCCGGGCCGCGAAAGCGATTCCCGGCGCGAAGGCGCGTCCTGTCGTAAATCCGCGTTTTCGCCGGCCGGCCACCGAAAAATACATCGCGCTCCCCCATCAGCGCACCGCCGGCATCTGTACCGCCGGCAGCAATCTTCGGCAGGGATGCTTTTGGCGTCAATCCGATGGCTCTTGCGCGAAAGTTGACAATCTCAACTGGCCGCTTCGAGTCCGCATACCCGTACCGCTTTTCGTGCGCACGATGAAAAGCAGCGGCAAAATCTCCATCTGCCGAGACGCTCAATTCGTATGCCTGCCCGACGTAGCGCATGTCGAGCAACCGCTCGATTTTGATTTTCCTCCCCTGAAAACCTTCGCCGCGCATTTCCTTCAATGCCAGCCTCTCCATCCCGGCGAATTCTTTCTGCAGCGCTGTGCGCGCCGCTTGAAGCGATTCGATCGGGAGCAAGATCGTCTTGGAAAAATCCTTGGTCACATCCGCGCGAAGAATTCCGAGCGCCGAGAGGCCACCCGGAAATTTCGGCATCAAGACTCGCGGTATCTCGAGCGCCGCCGCCAGTCCGCACGCGTGCAAGCCGCCCGCACCGCCAAACGCGACCAGCGTGTAGTCGCGCGGATCATAACCGCGCTCGATCGAAATCACGCGAATGGCTTTCTCCATGCTCGTTTCCACCACATCGAGAATGCCCTGCGCGAACTGCTCCATCGTTTTCATTTTGCCGCGTGCGCGGCCCATCCACTCGCGGGCACGCTCCAAATCGAGTCTGAATTCGCCGCCGAGAAAGCCTTCCGGCACGATTCGGCCGAGAACGAGATGCGCGTCCGTGACCGTTGGCCGCGTGCCGCGCCCGTAACAGATGGGGCCCGGGTCGGCGCCCGCGCTTTCTGGTCCGACGCGCAGCGCGCCGCCGCGGTCGAATCGCGCCAGCGACCCGCCGCCCGCGCCGACCGTGTGTATGTCGAGCATCGGCACAGCAACCGGAAGCCCGGCGACTTCCGACTCGTTCGTCGTGCGCAGCGGACCGTCGATGAGCGCAACGTCCGTCGACGTCCCGCCCATGTCAAAAGTGATGATGCGCGGGAATCCCGCGAGCTCCGCGACGTACTGCGCGCCCAATGCGCCGCCTGCTGGGCCCGAAAGAATTGTGCGCACCGGCTCGCGCGCGGCCGTCGCCGCGGAAATAATTCCGCCGCTCGATTGCATCACGCGCACGCGCGCTGTTCCGCCCCCTCCGGCACTCTCGCTCATGCGATTCGCCAGGCGATCCACGTCGCCCAGGTATTCGCTCATCACCGGCAGCAGGCATGCGTTCTCGACCGTCGTGGCCGTGCGTTCGTATTCGCGAAACTCCGGAAAAATCTCGTGGGACGCCGACACTTGAAAACCGGCCGCGCGCAATCGCTTCGTGATTTGCTTTTCGTGGCTGGGGTTGGCGAACGAGAATAGAAGGCACACGGCCGCCGCATCGGCGCCGCAGTTTTTTACGGCGCGAACCACGCGTTCCAATTCAGCGTGTGCCGGACGCAGGAGCGTGCGGCCTTCGGCGCTGACACGCTCTTTCAGCCCGAAACGCCTCTCCCGCGGCGCGAGTGGCTTCGGCCGCTCGACGAAAAAATCGTACAGGCGCGGCCTTGCCTGCCGGCCGATTTCGAGCATGTCTTCGAACCCCGCAGTCGTCACCAGCGCCACGCGCCCGGCCTTGCCCTGGAGCAGCGCGTTGGTGCCCACCGTGGTTCCGCAGGTCAGCTCGAACGCGCCGTCGCCGGTCAATTCCGCGTTCGACACAATCTTCTCCAGCGCTTCCGCGATGGCCCGCGCGGGATTCTCCGGCGTCGAAAGCACTTTCAGTATTCGCAATTCGCCGCCGCGCACGAAGACGCAGTCTGTAAATGTTCCGCCGGTATCGATAGCCACACGCATGGCCGCGCGATTGTATAGAATTCGGCGGCCTCGCGCAAAAATCATCGCATAGTACTAAAGTCCTACGAGCCTGCTCTTTTTGTTCTGGAAACGCGCGGATCGCTCGCTGTGGCGGGCCGGAAAATCTTAGGCATACTTACAAAGACAGTTTTGCCAGCCTTAGGCGGCCTTCGAGCATTCAGCCTCGCTCGCGGGCATTGGCCGGCGCCCATGACCACGCTCAAACAAACCCGGAGTGCAAAGCCCGAAGAGCGCGAACTTTCGCGCAAGCGGCGGGAGCAGGAGCGCTTCGAAGCCGAGCTTGCGGAGTGCGAATTGCGGCTCGCGACGCTTCGCGGAGAATTGGGAGCCCTCGAGCGGCGATACTTGAAGCTCGTCGGCTTGCCTTATGCCGACTTGGATGAGCTCCGCGCGCAAATCGCCGAGCGCATGGCCGCGGAAGATCCGGAAAACGGCCGCTTGCAGCGCGCCGCACAGGAAGCAAGGGCACGCGCAGAAGAATCACGAGGCGCTGCGTCCGTAAAGGAATCCGAGGAAACGAAGCAGTTCACGCCCTCGCCGGAACTGAAGCGCATGTATCGCGAAGTGGCCAAGAGCATCCACCCCGATCTCACCACGGACGCGGCCGATCGCTGCCGCCGCCAGGAGCTTATGGCCGAAGCGAACGCGGCCTATCAGCGTGGCGACGAAGCGCGGCTTGCCAAAGTGCTCGACGCGTACGAGTCGAGTCCTGAAGCAGTCCAGGGCAACGGCGCTGGCGCCGAACTCGTTCGCGTGATTCGCAAACTCAGCCTGATGAAAAACCGCCTGGGCGAAATCGAAACCGAGCTTCAGGGCCTTTTCAGCTCCGATCTCTATCTCTTGAAAGTTCAGATCGAAGAGGCTCAGGAACAGCGGCGCGACCTTCTCGCGGAGATGGCCGAAAAGGTCCGCAAGCGCATCGCTGATTCGAAAGAGCGCATGGAAATTCTTGCGCCGGGCCGCGTGCACTGATGCCCCCGCGCCTCAAACGCGAAACTCGCGATATCGTTCGCGGCCAGACAAGCGCGATTACTGTTCTCTCCTCGCCCCTCGTTTTGCGCGGCTTGCGTGAATTTCCGCAAACTTCGCGCTGGAGCATCAAGCAAGTTTTTGCCGAGCCGCGCACGCATCTCTCGATCTCGACGCACGGACACGTGGCGGGATATTCCGCGGCGTCGCGGGAATTGAGCCAGCGCGTGGAAATTGCGGACCTCGAACTGAGCGCCGCGCCCACTGTTATAACCGTTCCCGATGAGCCATTCGTGGCACGCCCCGACTTTCCGGGTTCTTTTGCCTGGGACCCCACAGGGCGATTCCTTGTGGGAGCGTCAGGGACGTGGCAGCCGGAGCTGCATTTTCTCGACGTGCACGCAGGACGCTTCGTCGGGCGCTTCGATCGTTTCCGCGTCTTCCCCGCGCATCTCTGCTGGTCGGAGAGCGGGAAATATTTCGTCGCCGCTTCGGACGGTTCCGAGAATGGCACGCTCATGCTCTGGATGGCCGGCGATGCACCAGAAAAATTCGAGGCTCTGTGCCAGCTCGACTCTGGGAGTTTTCCGGATGTCTCGTCCGCGCAGGAAGAACCCGGAGATCAGGGACAGTTTTGGGGATTTGGCGCAACTGCCTTCCGGCCGGGCGAAAAATCCCTGGCCACGGTTTTGGAATTCGACGGCGACTGGTCCGACGACGCAATTGCAATCGTCCGCGTCCCGACCCTCGAGACCGTGACTCGATACGACACGACCGGCCACACGACCGATTTGTCGTGGTCCAGCGATGGGCGCCAGGTTCTTTTCTGCGCTTCTGGCCAGGCCTATTCACTCGACGTCGCCGGCGAATGCGTCACCTCCCTCCCTTTCGCGGCGGAACTTTGTATCTGTCATCCTTCGCTTCCGCTCTGTGCGTTTTACAATTCGTGGCTCAAGAACTCCGCCCGCGGCCGCATCTTCGTGGCGGATTTGCAGCGAAACACCATCATCGAGGAATGCTGGGCCGACGGAATCGCCAGCCTCCGATGGAGTCACGACGGCCAGGTGCTCTACGCGGTTGCACAGGATGGCACGGCGTATCTCTTCGAACGACCGCTCGCTTAACGCCTCTTAACGGCGAACGTACGGGATTCGCTCCACGGTGCCGTAGCAGGCTTATTGCGCTGACGTCTTCACAGGCGGGCGTAAACCTAAGGGAAAATTCGGCTCGGCATTCAGCGAAGCATCGGCGCGCTCGCCGGCGGTGAATTTCGGATATGCGGCAGCCGCGATCATCGCTGCATTATCCGTCGAAAGCGCCCGGCTAGGAAAAAACACTTCCATGCAGCGCTTTCGCGATTCCTCTTCGAATCGCGCGCGCAGCTCACGATTCGCGGCCACACCGCCGGACACCAGCACGGACTCCGCCGCGAATTGTTCCGCTGCTGCGAGCGTCCGCCCAACCAAGTCTTCGACGACCGCGTGCTGGAAGCTCGCGATCAAGTCAAGTGTCGCCGGACTGGACAGTGCGCGCAGTCCATCGGTGCTTCGTTCGCCGCGCGCGAGCGCTTGCTGTCTCGCGTCGATCTCCGGCTGGAACTCTGGACGCTTCCGCAAATAGTAGAGCACCGCCGTTTTGATTCCGCTGAAGCTGAAATCATACGGATTGCCGCGCACCTTCGCCGCGCCGAACCGCACGGCCAATGAATTTCCGTGCGCTGCGAGCTTGTCGATCACCGGGCCGCCCGGATAGCCGAGCGCCAGCATCTTCGCCACTTTGTCGTACGCTTCGCCAGCCGCGTCGTCGCGCGTCCCGCCGATCCGCTCATACGAGAATTGCGTCGCGCCGTTCCCCGCCGCGTTCGCCCGGGCCTCCACGCGATAGAGCAGCGTGTGGCCACCGGAAACAATCAGGCACATGGCCGGCAGCTTCGGCGCGCGCCCAGCCTCATGCGCTTCCAACAGGACCGCATGAATGTGGCCTTCCAGATGATTCACGGCGATAAGCGGTTTGCCAAGCGACAGCGCCAGCACTTTGCCGTACGTCAATCCCACGAGCAGCGCGCCGACCAATCCCGGCCCTTGCGTCACGCCGACGGCATCCACATCCACCAGCGTCAATCCCGCCTGCGCCACCGCCTCGCGCACCACGGGCACGATTTGCCGCAGATGTTCGCGCGAAGCCAGCTCCGGCACCACGCCGCCATACTTCCGGTGAATCTCCACTTGCGATGCGACGACGCTCGACAAAATTTTCACGCCGTCGACGACGATCGCCGCAGCCGTCTCGTCGCAGGAGGATTCGATTCCCAGGATTCTTGTTCTCATTTCGCGCCGCTCAATCATGGCTCGCAATCATGTTAGCATAAGCGCACTCGTTCCTTTTCGCGCCCGCGCATTCGATTGACTTCTCTTCTCGCCGCACGTAATTTGGCTTGCGGCGCTTCTGGAAAACGAGGGAGAAATGACTGACAAAATCAAACGCGTTCGCAAAGCCGTCTTTCCCGCCGCCGGCCTGGGCACTCGCTTTCTCCCCGCGACGAAAGCGCAACCCAAGGAAATGCTGCCCGTCGTCGATAAGCCGCTCATTCAATATTCGGTCGAGGAGTGCGCCGCTTCCGGCATCGAAAACATCATCATCGTCACCGGCCGCGGCAAGAATGCCATCGAGGATCATTTCGATCATTCGCCCGAGCTCGAACGTTTTCTGCGTGAAAAAGGCGATGCGCGGCGCGCCGATCTGGTCCGCGATGTCGGCGCCAACATTCATTTCAGCTACATCCGCCAGCGCGAGCCGCTTGGCCTCGGCCACGCCGTTCTGGTGGCGCGCGAGCTGGTCGGCGACGAACCTTTCGCCGTTCTTCTCGGCGACGTTATCTGCGACGGCCAGCCGCCCGCCACGCGCGCCCTTTGCGACGTTTACGAATCCACCGGCGTTGGCGCGATTGCGGTTGAGGCCGTGCCACGCGAGCTCATCCATCTTTATGGCATCGTGGATGCCCGCCCAGCCACGGAGCGCAAATGGGGCGACCGTCTCCGCCAGGTTTTCGACCTCGTCGAAAAACCGGAAGCCGACAAAGCTCCCTCGAACCTGAGCGTCATCGGCCGTTACGTTTTGCCGCCGGAAATCTTCGACATTCTGGAGCGCACCGCGCCCGGCCGCGGCGGCGAAATCCAGCTCACCGACGGGCTTCGCACGCTCGCGCGCGAACATGGCCTCTGGGCGCTCGTCACCGAAGGAAAAACGTACGACGCGGGAGACAAGCTGGGTTTTCTGAAGGCAACCGTGGAATTCGCGATGAAGAATCCCGAGTTTGGCGACGACTTCCGCGCCTATTTGAAGATGCTGAAACTGTAATCTGGCGAGGCTCTACTTTTCTTTCTTCTTTTTCGCCGGCTCTTTCGAGCTTTCCGCCGCAGGCGTTGCTTTCGCATCGCTCGCTTTCGTTTCCGCGGCTTTCGTTTCGGCGGAGTCTTTGGCGTCCTTGGATTCCTTGGAATCCTTCGAACTGCCATCTGAATTTTTCCCCGCGTAGTCCGTCACATACCATCCCGAACCCTTGAATTGAATCGCCGGCGCATTGATCATCCGCTCGGCTCTTGCGCCGCATTTCGGGCACTTCTTGGTCTCCGACGCCGTCACGTTTTCAATTTTCTCGAACTGGTGTCCGCATTTCACGCATTTGTATTCGTAAAGTGGCACTTCTTCTACCCTCTTTTCATCAGCATTCTGTAAAATCTTATCACGCGCACGACGCCGCTGCGCGCGAGTTTCGATCGCGTCACCATCTCGTGCTAGACTCGCAGCCGCGCACTCGCGCGCTTTGCGATGACTTCCTCTGACGAAGAAACTTCCGCCCGCGGCTGTCTCTTCCTGGTCGCCACGCCGATCGGCAACCTGGAGGACATCAGCCTCCGCGCCTTGCGCGTCCTCAAGGAAGTTGACGTTATCGCCTGCGAAGACACGCGCCAGACGCTCAAGCTCCTCTCTCATTTTGAAATTCGCAAGCCGCTCGAAAGCTATCACGAGCACAATGAAATGACGCGCGCCGCCGAATTGGTCTTGCGCATCGAGGAAGGCGCTCGCGTCGCGCTGGTCAGCGACGCGGGCACGCCGGTGATTTCCGATCCCGGACACCGGCTGGTTTCGCTGTGCCTCCGCCATCATCTCCCGGTGATTCCGATTCCCGGACCGTCCGCGATTGTCGCCGCGCTCGCCGCGTCCGGCATGCCTTCGGAGGAATTCACGTTCCTCGGCTTCCTGCCGGCTCGTCCTGCCGAGCGGCGTCGCCGTTTGCAGCAACTATCTTCGGAATCGCGCACGCTCGTGCTCTACGAAGCGCCGCACCGGCTGCGCGCCACGCTCGAGGACGCTCTCGAAATTCTCGGGAATCGCCGCGCTGCTGTCGCTCGCGAACTCACGAAGATTCACGAGGAGTTTATCCACGGCCACATCGATGAACTGATAGCGGCGCTTGCTAAGAAGCCGCCCCGCGGCGAAATCACCCTTCTCATTGCGCCGCCGGAAGCCGCCGACTCAGACCGCGCCTCTCCGGCGGCAGCGTCTGCCGCTTCGCTCGCCGAACGCGTCGCGGAAATCGCCGGCGCGCAATCCATCGACCGCAAGGCTGCCTTGAAGATCGCTGCAAAAGAACGTGGGATGACCAAGCGCGAAGCCTACAAGCGCCTGCTCTCCGAAGAGAATTCCTGATTCATCGCAGAACAAAGGAACCGCCCCCCGCCCCGATTTTCCCTCCGATGGGTTGGTTTAGGACAAGACCAATAATCGGAACGTGTACGGACACCATCGCATAGCCTAAAATATGTTGTATCGCACCTCTTGTTCGGGGATCGAGCCGGCGATGCCGGGAGGAGGCACACTTTGCCATGCTGAGAAAGACGCGCCCAATTCTGCTCACTGCGTTCCTTATATTCATTGTCGGCACGGCATTCATCGCGCATCGGATGACTTCGAATGCAAACGCGATCCGAGGATCAATTGGCCTGAATCAAGTGCTCTCGTGGTTCCCCGCCGATACGGAAACCCTTCTCGCCGCCGGCGGGCCGTTCTGGATGTCGAATTTTCAATTGGCAGACGACGAATCCAAGAATACTCAAGTGAAAGAAGACGAATTGGCGAAGAAATTCGAGGGAATGACGCTGGATCTATTCAATGCCAAGAACCATTTCCTTGAGAGGCATCTTGAGGGTAAGAGGGTTTTGTTCGCAATTGAAGGCTCACGGCACTTTCGCCCTCCTAAGGGTCTGGGTGAGATGCCCTTCGAAGGCTGCGCTGTAGCCATCTTTAAGGACGATCTTAGGGACACGCGAAAGGCTTTTATGAAAGACGCCGCATCCGTTGCCTCGCGGATCGAGGAAGTTAAAGGGCTCCAGGTTGCCGTATTTGAGGAGCAGTCGGAGGAAGATATCCTGACTACTTTTGTCACGTTCCCTCAGGATGGCGTTGTGTTGGTCGCTACAAACGAACAATTCTTGCAGCAAATGCTGACAAGGATACACGACGCCGGAGTTAAAAACGAACGAGCTCTACCGGATGACTTGCCTGAATGGAAGTACGTGAACAAAGGAGCGAAATTCTGGGGCTTGCGCCACTACGATAAAGGGCAAGCTAATCAGGATCCCACGTCGCCGTTCGGAGGAGAGAAGTCTGCTAACATTCCAGATGATGAAGCAATCGGCCTAACTTACGATTGCGACCCGAACAAAACACAAAAGGCAACGATTACATATCTTTCTGGTCTGAATACAGACCTCCAGAAAATCGAAAAGAAGAGGTTCCCGACTGATTCAGATCCCGAAGCAATCCCGGGCCTGCACATCCAATACGAAGAAATAGCACCGGGGACCATGCAATCTACGTACGATTTGCATTATTCACAACCTACCAACCTCTTCTTATTCGTCTTGATGGGGAACTTTGGGCACGCGATTTACATCTAGCAAATCTAGCCGCCTGATGCTCCGGAGCGTTGACGTCTTGTCAGCTTTTGCGTTCGACTCCAGCCCCTGATAAACCGGCTGATCAGAAACAAAAACAGTACCGTCTTCCCAACCCAAGACCTTAGTTCGCCGCGCCGGCGACTCCCGCGAAAAACGTCTCCACGCGCTCCAGGACTTCCACGGGCGTCCTCGACGAATGCACCTGATGCCGCAACTCCCCGCCGTTGCGCACTCCATGCGTGAACCAGCACGAGAATTGCTTCATTTTGCCGATGGCATCGAGCATTCCGGCATCGATCAGGCTGCGGAAATAACCGGAGAGCAGCCGATAGCGGTCGGCCTCGTTCGGTTCATCATAGCGGCCCGTCGCGAAATACTGTTCCATCTGGCGAAAGATCCACGGATTCGTCGCCGCCGTCCGCCCGATCATCACCGCGTCGCATCCCGTTTCCGCAACCATCCGCTCCGCATCCTGCGGCGCGCGAATGTCGCCATTTCCAATCACGGGAATCTTCACGGCCTGTTTCACGCGCGCGATGACGCTCCAATCCGCCTGCCCCGAATATGCCTGCGCCTTCGTCCGCGGATGAACGGCAACGCCCTCGACGCCAATCCCCTCGGCCATTCGCGCCACTTCCACCGCGACGATATTCGTTTCGTCCCATCCCGAGCGCATCTTAATCGTCAGCGGAATCTTCACCGCCGCGCGCACGGCCTTCAGCACGGCTTCGAGCTGCTTCAAATCCCGCAGCAAACCCGACCCGCCGCACTTCACCACTTTTTTCGCCGGGCAGCCCAGATTGATGTCCACTTCGTCGAAGCCCAGGTCCTGCACCAGCGCCGCCGCATTCGCCATCACATCCGGATTCGCGCCGAAAAGCTGCGCCGCAATCGGATGCTCGTCTTCGTCGTAATAAAGATATCGCAGCGTTTTCGCCGCGCTCCGCGTCACGCCTTCGGCGCTGGTGAATTCCGTCATGATCAGCCCGCATCCGCCGAGGCCGCGAATCACCCGGCGAAATACCGTGTCCGTGACGCCAGCCATCGGCGCGAGCAGCGTCGCGGGGCGAATCGAAAGATCGCGAATATTCAATTCGGCAGGAAACATGGCGCTTAGTTGTTGCGTTGGGCGACTTCAGCCGCGACCACGGACGGCGTTGTATGTTCGTCGGAAGAATGGGGTGCTGCCTCGGTGGTGGAGATTTGCGCCAGCAGCGCATCCGTCGAGCCGCCAAAAAAACTGTCGACCACTTGCTTCACCGCGTGCGCTCGCGCCTCATCCTTGCTCAGGTTCGCGCTATACATCCAGGCGCGTCCCGCGCGGCGGCGTTCCACGATTCCCTTGCGGGCGAGCCGGTCCATGATCGTCATGATCGTGGTGTACGCGCGCGGCCGGCGCGGGGCCAGCACGTCGCGAATCTCGCGCACCGTGCCCTGCTTCAAAAGCCATAGCGCGGACATGCAATCCAATTCCAGCGGAGCGAGTTCCAGCAGCGACCGCCTCTTCGCCGCCTTTCCGATTTGCTGAGCGCCCTCGATTGCTGGGTTCATGCCTTCTTCTTCTCTTTCTCTGCGCTGGCGGCGACGCGCTCGAAAAGCGTCGCGCCTCCCGAAGGCTTGGCGGTCTGCGCCGCTGTCTTTGCCTTTGGCTCGCCGGGAGCGAGAAACGCCGGCGTGTTCAGCAAATTCCGCCGCAGCGCTGCATTGCGATCGCTCCACAGCTCGTCGCCGTGGGTTTGATTCAACGTTTCGCGCATCGCCGCCATCTTCGAATCGAGATCGTCGAGGTGATGCAAGAGCACTGCTTCACGCATGGCGGGCAGTTTCGGCGATCCGAATTCGTATTCGCCGTGATGGCTCACGATCAAGTGCTCCACCAGCGTCGCCAGAGGCCGCGGAAAATCCGCGATCGCGTCGATTTTGCGCCGCACCATCGCCAGTCCGATGATGATGTGCCCCAGCAGCTGCCCTTCCGTCGTGTAATTGATCGCGCGCGCGTAGCCGAGCTCTTCTGTCTTGCCGATGTCGTGCAGCACGATTCCCGCGAGCAGCAGGTCGCCATCCACTTCCGGGTAATGCCGCGTGACAAGTTTCGCCAGGCCGCAGAGGCTCACAATGTGTTCGAGCAGCCCGCCCAGATACGCATGATGCATGATCATCGCGGCGGGCGCGCGCTTCAGCTTCGCCGCGCATTGCGGATCATCCACGAATGCTTCCAGCAGTTTCCGCAGCCAGGGATTCCGCACCCCGGCGATTTCCTCGCGCAACTGCGCGAAAAGCTTCTCGACATCCTGCTTCGTGTGCGGAAGAAAATCGTCCAGCACGTAGTCCGCATCCGTGGCGGCCTGAATTTGGTCGACCGTGAGCTCTTTTTCGCCGCGATAAAGCTTTACGCGTCCGCGCACACGCACAATGTCGTCGCAGGCAAACGTCTGCGCCAAATCGGCGAAGTTGTCCCACATTTTTGCTTCGATTGTGCCCGTACGGTCCGCGAGCGCCAGCCGCAGCCAGGATTTTCCGGAATTCGCGGAGGTGCGAATTTCCTTTTCGCGCACCAGAAAAAATGAGGCGACAGCCTGGCCGTCCTGAAGATCCGCAACAAATGCGGATTTCATTGATCTTGATCCTGGTCCTCGTCGTCCGTTTTCTTGGCCTTTTTCTTCTTGGCTTTTGCTTGATCGGCCGAATAGGCCGCCTCTTCGATCACGCTGCCGCCCGAGACTGCCCCCGCGTCCACGTATCCGGCCTTGACCACCACGTAACTGTCCTTGCGCAACTGGCTTAAATACTTCCGCATCGCCGCCTGAATTCTTTGTTGATACAGCGCGTTTTCGACTTCCGGTTCCACCTTCGCCAGCGGCTGCACGCCCGCAGCAAAGCGCTCGTTCACGTGCAAGATCTGCACGCCGTTGTCGGCGGGAAGCACATCGGTGAAGTCGCCCTTGTGAAGGCTAAAGATCAATTTCTCCAGCTCGGGCGACATTTCGGAACTCTTGACTTCGCCGACTTCTCCGCCGTCCGCCGCCGTTGGCCCTTCGGAAAAACGCTTCGCAAGGACCGCAAAATCTTCGCCGTCCTTCAGCCGCTTCAGCAAGCCCTCGGCTTTCTGCTTAATCTCCAGAGTTTCGGTCGGCGACTTGTTTTCGGTGCTCAGAAAAATCACCGAGAGATCTACTTCCTCCCCGGGCTTGACGAACTCGCTCTTGTGCGCCTCATAATACTTTTGAACTTCGTCGCTCCCAATTTTGATCGTCGATCCGACCTGATCCTGAATCACGCGCTGCCTCAGCAGGTCGTTCTTCATGCTGTCCTTGTAATCCTCCCAGCTAAGGCCTTGCGACTCGACCGCCTTTTGCAGCGCGTCCATGCTGGGAAGGCCGTTCCGCTGCCGGATATCATCGAGCCGTTTTATGACATCAGTTTCAACATTGATGTCCAGATCCTTGGCGCGCTGCACCAGCAAAGATTGATCGATCAGATCGCGCAGAAGGGTTTTCTTGTCTTCCGTAACCAGGGCGTTGATTTTTTCGGGGGAGCAGCCCTGGCAGTCCTGCTGCACCTCTCCAGGCAGCGCTGCCGCCGACTTCTCGTAGTCCGAAAGCGTAATCACGTCGTTGTTGACGCGCGCCACGATCTCGTCTACCACCGTTCCGGTGGCGTGGACGAGAACTGGCGCGAGGATCGCAAAAAACCCGCTAACCGCTACTATCGCAGATCGTTTCATAGTCATTGGATTTTATCCCTACGTTTGTAGTTCCAGCAACACGTTTCTTATCGCTTCCGTTATTCTTTCCGGCTGCCTCTTCCATTCCACCCACAGCATTCCCGTCGGGTCGAGTCTCATGTCCTTGCGGGAACGTATGATCTTCACCAGATTTTCCGGCTTCACCGGCGTGTCTTCGTGCCAGCGAATCGCCACCCGCTCGCCACGTTTGTCGATCGACGCTACCAGCAATTTTTCCGCCAGCGCTTTCAGCAGCGCGTATTCGAGCAGGTTCTCCACTGCGCGCGGCGGCGGCCCGAACCGGTCGCGCAATTCCTCGAGCACTTCGTCGCGCGACTCCTCCGACGCGACGCCCGCGATGCGTTTATACACGCGCAGCCGCGAACTTTCATTTTCGATGTATTCAGACGAGATTCGGATGTCCAATCCCAGATTCAGCGTCGCGCGCCGCTCTGGTTGAACCACTTCTCCCTTGCGCTCGGCCACAGCGCGCTCCAGCATCTGGCAATACATGTCGAAGCCGACCGCCTCGATGTGCCCGTGCTGCTCGCTGCCCAGCATGTTTCCCGCGCCGCGCAGCTCCAGGTCGAGCGCGGCAATGCGGAATCCCGCGCCGAGATCGCTGAATTCCTTGAGCGCCGCGAGCCGCTGCCGCGCCAATCCCGAAAGCGAGCCCTCCGGCGGAACGAGCAAATACGCGTACGCTCGCTGGTTCGAGCGCCCCACACGCCCGCGCAGTTGATACAGCTCGGAAAGCCCGAGGCGGTCCGCGCGATTGATCACGATCGTGTTCGCTCGCGGAATGTCCAGCCCATTCTCGATGATCGTCGTCGCTACCAGCACGTCGGCTTCGTGCTGCATGAATTTCATCATCACTTTGCTCAGTTCCTGCTCGCTCATTTGCCCGTGCCCCACCACCACGCGCGCCTTTGGCACAAGCTCCTGCACCATCATGGCAACCGACGCGATCGATTCCACGCGGTTGTGCACGAAAAACACCTGTCCCTCTCGTTCCATTTCCTCGCTGATCGCCCTGCGTATCAGGTTTCTGTCGAACGGCGCGACCACCGTCTGAATCGCCAGCCGGTCCTTCGGCGGCGTTTCGATCACCGACATATCCCGCAACCCCACCAGCGACATGTGCAGCGTCCGCGGGATCGGCGTCGCTGACATCGTCAGCACGTCCACATTCTTGCGCATTTCCTTGATGCGCTCTTTGTGCGCCACTCCGAAGCGCTGCTCTTCGTCGACCACCAGCAGGCCGAGGTCGTGGAATATCACGTCCTTGGAAAGCAGCCGGTGCGTCCCGATCACGATATCGATTTTCCCCGCTTCGAGCTCCGCAAGAATTTTTTTCTGTTCGCGCGGATTCTGAAAACGGCTCAGCATCGCGATCCGCACAGGAAAAGCCGCGAACCGCCGCCGGAACGTCTCATAGTGCTGATACGCCAGCACGGTCGTCGGAGCCAGCACCGCGGCCTGCCTCGAATCCCCCACTGCCTTGAACGCCGCGCGCATGGCGACTTCCGTCTTCCCATAGCCAACGTCGCCGCAAAGCAGCCGGTCCATCGGCTGCGAGCCTTCGAGATCGCGCTTCACGTCCTCGATGGCGCGATTCTGGTCCACCGTCTCCTGAAACTCGAATGCGTCTTCGAACTCCTTCTGCCACGGCGTGTCCGCGGGATACGCATGCCCTTGCACGGCTTTACGCTCGGCGTAAAGTTTCAGCAGCCGCTGCGCCATATCCGTGACCGATTTTTTCACGCGCGACTTGCGCGCTTCCCACGCCTGCGCGCCCAGGCGGTCCAGCCGCGGCTCTGCGCCGCCCAGCGACTGATACTTCTGAATCAGGTCGAGGCGCGTCAGCGGGACATACAGCTTCGCGTCTTCCGCGTACTCCAACTGCAGAAATTCTCCGCTCACGCCATCCACGTTCACTTGTCGCAAGCCTTGAAACCGCCCGATTCCGTGATCCACATGCACCACAAAATCGCCCGGCTTCAGCTCGGAGAAGTCGCTGAAGAAACTCGCCGTCTTCGGCCTGCTGCGCTGTCGCGCGGCAGGCGCGGCAACCGTCTCGAACAGATCCGAACTCCCGAAAATCGAGAGCTTCGCCGAAGAAAATTCCACGCCTTCTTCCAGCGGCGCCTTGATGAGCACCGCTGCGGGAATGGTCCCGCCGCTCGATTCATCCGCCAGCCGCGACGCCGTCGCTCCCTGCCCCAGCTCGCCGAGCCGGAACGGCAATTCATACTCGTGGCTCAGGTCGGCGAGCCGTTCCAGTTCCCCCGTGCTCGCCGCGCTCAGCAGCACCTGCTCCCCTGCGTTTACCGGCCCTTCAATTCCGCCATGAATGCGGCAACATTGCCGTGGTAGCGTGTAGTCGGCCGCGTGGGCAGACTGAACCGCGATTCCCCCGTTCCTTCAAGGGCCAGTTGTTCGAGTCTCAGCGCGGAGATGGATTCCCGAGCGCGCCGCCATTCTTCCTCGCTCAGAATGTAACTTTCCGGAGTCGCTGCGTTTGGCTCCTGCGCAGCCGCTTCCGCAAAATGCGCGCGGTATTTTTCGAGCGCCCCGTCGAGCGCGTCCGGCTCATCTTCGATCAGCAGCATGTTCTCGCCGAGCCGCAGCAAGTGCGATTCGCGCTCGTTACCGCGCAACGCCTGAAATTCCCAGCCGGGAAAAATCCCGTGGCCGGCTCGGAACCTTCCGCCGCCGAACCGGCGTGCCCCGCAACCACGAGTTCGCGCAGGCGTTCCAGTTGCTCCGAGCTGCGCGGATAATCCGTCAGCGGCAGCAGCGTGATTCGCTCCAGCGAATTCGTGGATCGCTGCGTGTCCGGATCGAACTGCCGAATCGACTCCAGCGTGTCGCCAAGCAGCTCCAACCGCACGGGCCGCTGCGCCTCCGGCGGAAAAACGTCCATGATTCCGCCGCGAACCGCAAACTGTCCCGGCATTTCGACGGTTTCAGCCGCTTCGTAGCCTACGCTGGCGAGATGCGCCAGAAACTCTTCGCGCGGCACATCCTCATCGCGCGCGAGCGTCAGCGCCAGATTGCGATAAAACTCCGCCCCGCGAAGGCGCAGCACCGCTGCGTTCACCGGCGCAATGACCACGTCGGCTTCGCCGCTCGTCAGCCGCCAGAGTGCCGTGGCGCGCGCCTCCGAAATATCAGGATGCGGCGATTGGTGATCGTAGGGCAGAACTTCGTGCGCGGGCAGCGTCATCACTTGCGCGTTGGCCTTCCCGAGCGCGCGCAAGAAATAGTCCACCAGCGGCTGGATGTTCTCGGCCTTCTGGTTCGACTCCACCAGAAAAATCGCCGGCTTCGCGAGCGCTTGGACGGCCAGCGCCACAATCAGCGCTTTCGCCGGATCGGTCAAACCAGAGAGCGTGACTCCGCGCCTGCCCGCTGCGGCGGGCTTGCCCGCCTGGGAAGACCCGCCGCGGCGCAGACGGTCAATGCATTCTTCGACGGCGGGCTGGTGGCCGACGCGGGAAAGCAGCTCGCCCGTCAGGGGAAGAATCATGATGGGATTTTCAGGATGCGCTCGATGATGGCCGAGGTCGAGTAGCCCGGCTCCAGAGGAATCGACACCACGCGCCCGCCCGCCGCTTCCACTTCCTCGCGGCCCACCACTTCATCCGGGCCCCAGTCGCTTCCCTTCACCAGCACGTCCGGCACGACGCGCGCGATGATTTCGCGCGGCGTCGCCTCGTCAAACAGCACCACGTAATCGACCGCGGCCAGCGCCGCGGCAACTTCCGCGCGCTCCGCTTCACTAATGATCGGACGGTTCGCGCCTTTGTTTTCGCGCACGCTGCGGTCGCTGTTCAGTGCCAGGATGAGAATGTCGCCCAGTTCGCGTGCGGATTCGAGCAGGCGAATGTGGCCGGGGTGCAGCAGGTCATAACATCCGTTTGTAAACACAATACGGCGTCCGTTGCGTTTTTCTTCCGCAACATGCCGCATCAATTCGTCCTGCGTGACTACTCTTCCCAACAAGTCCCCAGCGCGAAAATCCCTCGCGTTCACTGCTCCTGAATTTTATCACGTCCGCGCGAACAGCACCGTACTGCATCAGTGTCATGTCTGCTGGGAGGTGCCAATCAATGTTACAATTCCATAGTTGAAGTTGGGACACCCCTTTCTATTGGGTTAAAAGCGGCAAAATGAAAGAGATTGCCATTGTGGGCGGAGGGCCCGCCGGGGCGCTCTGCGGCGAAAAACTGGCCACCGCTGGATTCAACGTCACGCTGTTCGACGAGCATCTGGCCTGGGAAAAGCCCTGCGGCGGCGGCCTCACGCACAAGGCCATCGAAAAATATCCTTTCCTCCTCGACGGACCTCAGGTCAAAAAAGAAATCTACACCGCGGAGCTGATTTCCTCGCGCGGCCATCGCGCGCGCTTCGAGATGTTGCAGCCGCTGGTGATTTATTCCCGCGCTGTACTCAATGGCTTGCTGCTCGACCGCGCCGCCGCCGCGGGATGCGCCACCGTGCATGCGCGCGTCACTGCGTTGAACACAGATGGCCGCGAAGTCACGCTCACGGCTGGCGGCCGCGAGCACGCCGCCGATTTTGTCGTTGTCGCCAACGGCGCGCGCAATCAATTGCTCCCCGGCACCACGCCGCTGCGCCCGGAAGATCTCGAAGTCACGCTCGGCTATTTCATTCCCGCGAAGGAAGAGATGGTGAAGATCAAATTTCTCGAGCGCATGAACGGCTACATCTGGTCGTTTCCCCGCGCCGATCATCTTTCTGTCGGCATTTGCGCCAAAATGGCGGAATACACGACGCAGTCGCTGCGTAGCCTTCTCGAAGATTTCATTCGCGAGGAAAAAATCCCCACGGCCGACGCGCGATTTTATAGCCACGTGCTCCCTTCCCCGCGGCTCGCGACTCTGCGCCACCGAAAAATTGCCGGCCGCAACTGGGCGCTGGCCGGCGACGCGGCGGCGTGCGTCGATCCCATCACTGGCGAAGGTTTGTTTTACGCGCTGCGCTCGGGCGATTTGCTCGCGCAATCGCTGATTCAGAATCAGCCGGAGAGTTATCCCGCGCGCCTGCGCGCCGAATTCGTCGCCGATCTGGAAATCGCGACGCGGCTCGTCCGCCGCGTTTTTCGCGGGAGTTTCCTCGGCGGCGCCGTGACCACGCGCATGGTGCAATTCGCGCAGCGCAGCGCGACTTTCCGCGATTTGCTGCGCGATTTGTTCAGCGGCGCGCAGGATTATCGCAGCCTCCGCAAACGCCTCTGGGGGCAGTTCGGAACCACGATCGCCGAAGTCACCCGGGATTTGTTGCGCGTGCAGCGCTCCAGCCGCGCTGGAGAAAAAGCAACGCCGTGAAGAAAATAAAATCCGCAAAGCCGCGCGCGCCGAAACGAAAACATCCGAAGAGAAAAATAAATGCGCAGCATAAGCGCCGCCGCGCCTCGCATTCGCAGCAACATTCTCCGGCGCTTCCCCGGGGCCTCGCGGCAACCATCGAGCGAGTTGTGCCGTTTGAATGGACGATTGCCGCATACGACGCGCACCTGCCCGCGGTTTTCTCGACGCCGGCGATGATCGCATTGATGGAAATCGCGGCGGCGCAGGCGATTCAGCCGCACTTGCCCGAAGGATTCATCAGCGTGGGGACGCGGATTGAAGTCGACCACTTGAAGGCCGTGCCCCAGGGAGCGACGGTTCAGGCGAGCGCGCGGCTCTCGGGAAACGCGGAAAGATTTTTGGTGTTCGAGGTTGAGGCGCTATCGGGAGAAATCACGGTTGGACGCGGAAAAGTTTATCGCGCGATTGTGGAGCTGGCGCGATTCCAAAAGTAGGGCCGCAGCGCAAATTCCTCGCGCCGCGGAAATCACGCACCTCAACTAATACGAAGCGCGGTGCGACGCCGTGCGGGCTTTTGGCGCTTGCGCAGCCGCGCGAGGAATAATCGTCGCCATCTTGCGAATCATGGCCAGGACGAGTTTTTTGTCGTCGTCGGTCAGCGTGGTGCTGTATTTCTTGATTTCGCCCAGGAAGCGAATCTCCTCTTCGGAAAGCTCGCCAAGGGCTTTTTTCGTTTCGCGATCCTGCGCCGTATCCGCGCCGGGGAAAAAATCCGCCAGGCTGATTTCCATGGCCTCGGCGATTTTCGCGAGCGTCTCGAGCGACGGGACGGTATGGCCATTCTCGACGCGCGAAAGATAGCAGCGGAGGAGGCCGGTGCGGCGTTCGATATCGCCTTGCGAGAGGCCTCGGTCGTTGCGATACGAGCGAATGACCTCGCCAATGTTCACTTTCGGTTTTTCCTTGGGCATTTTGGCGCTCCTCGGGGGTATCCTACTGAGCAACACCGTGACGCGCAAGAGTTAACGCTTGGCAGTTAGGCAACGGGGTGCAAAAGAGTAACTACGGCGCGAAAGGCCGCTCAGTTGAGGCGCGTGAGTGGAAGAGGTCATGGAAGGCGAATAGGCCCGCCACGCCGGGCACGGTCGCTGCGGCCTGCGGGGAGTGCTCTAGCTGTCGCAACAGGGCTCGCCTCGGCGAGCAGGTTCGCTTCGTCGAACAAGCGCCAAAGTTGGCGATTAGAAATTGGCCGATGCTTTGTTTTGTGTGAGTTACGGGCAATTCTAATTCTGAGGGTTGGCGATTAGAAATTGTGCGACTTTGGGGAATTCTCTCTGCGGGAGGTTCGCTCCGGGCCTGCCGCGGCAAAGAAGCGGGGCGCGCCGTGCGAGCAGTAATTTTGTGCATCGGAAGTTAGGATTTTGATAGGCGGTCAAGGACATGCGGCGCGACTGGCTCGAATCGGGCTTGAGCTCCATCGACGCCGATGATCTGCCAGGCCTCAGACATAGCGCGCACCACGTGCAGACTTGGCCGGGTTTCCTCCCCCACGATTTGGAAGATTCGCACGAGCCCCAAAACGTGATCCGTCGGCGCAACGACCACGCGAGGGCGGTCCATTCTTGGCATAGGCGGGGGCAACTTAGCCAGGTGCCGCATCCCGCCGGGAGTAGCCTCAAAGGGCTTGGCACCCGACAAATCGATAATTGCCGCAAGCGGGTCAAGGGATTCAACCAGCAGCCCACCCATGCGCTGGTGATTCATCAGATCCTCGTCATTGACCTTGCCGACGAATGTAGAGCGAAGTATCTGATGGACAGGGTCAAAGTCCCACGTCGCCGTCATGCTATCGACCTCCACAAGGCTTGGTTGAGGTCGATAGTCTCACCGAAAATGACGCGAATCAAGAACCACTCCGTGGGCGGGTGGCGCACGCTAAGCCGGGCGCCCGATTCCGAGAGCGCGTTCGTTGGAATTTGCAAGTGGGTGCCGCCCTTTGACGTTCAAGGGTGCGGCACCCGCGTTTTTTCGGCAGCGCCCCGGGCAGAAATCGTGTGTGCTATTATCAGCGGAGGGTGATGTCAATGGAGGGACGTTACGAATCATCTTAAGAGTGCGCCGCCCGCCGGAGGTGTGCACGATGGTTAAAGTTTCGTCCTCCGACGTCATCGGCGTGGCGGGTATTATTCTTGCCATGCTACTTGTCGTCCTCGATAAGGCGGGCAAATTGAAAGGCGGGTGGCTGTACGGCCTATTGTTCTTGGCAGGGGTCATGACTTTATTTGTAGCCGTTGGCAACGAGTGGGTGACGGATGCGCCGACGAAATGGAGGTTGTGGAGAGGGTTGTCTATGTGTTGCGTAATTGGCCTAGCATACAGCGGACTGGCTCTCTGGATTGCTCCCTCCAAGGGAGGGACACCAGAAGGTAAGGAGCAAGAACACGGGGATGCGAAGCTTGGTGCGGACAATAGACCGCTTACGCCTAATCTAGTATTTGTCTTTGGCGCGCCACTGGGAGATAACGATTCTGCATCATGGATAATGATGCTTAAACATTATGGTCCGGGTCTCGCGTATGCCTGCGACATCATATTTTACGACGATGATCGTAAGAACATAGAACATGAGTGGTTGGTCAAACATCCAGATTCGCCGTACCCGCCGCCAGGACTAGCGGGCGAATCGCAAACGCGCATTTATATTCCCGAGGTTGGTCCAGAAGGATCAGCCGGTAGCTTCAGGTGGAATCCTCTAGATCCGAACAGTCAGCACTATACCGTGTCGATAAGTTGCCGCGACGGTGTGTTCGTAGAGAAGTGGGAGGTAACGCGGGTCAACGGCATCCTTCGCTCCGCGATCACGATTGAGCACGGCCCGCAATGGATTGAGAAAAATCCTGGCCTAAAATCGGTCGTGTTTAGATACCAGGACCCAGAATTTGTCAGAACGGCTCTCGCTACCGAAAGGCCCGCGGTGAAAAAAGGAACGGTCGTTCATCCGGGCTGGAAGCCTCTGCATAGATTCGAGGTGCCAATGGCAATTATAGACCCTAACGGTAATGTTCAGATAGTATCTGCGGTCAAATTACCGGATGGAAGCACGCTAACTGACTTTGGGTCTTGGAATATCCTTACGAGGCATTTTGGAGATAAGCAAGATCGTGCTAGGGAGCCGTGAGTTCTTTGTATTGGATGTTTACGGCGGGTGGCGCACGCTAAGCCGGGCGCCCGATTCCGAGAGCGCGTTCGTTGGAATTTGCAAACGGGTGCCGCACCCTTTGGCGTTTAAGGGTGCGGTTTTTCGCTGCCTCTTTCGCCGGTCCCGGATTCCATGGAGCGCCCTCCGCGCTTCCATTACACCGAATCAATCCTCAGCAATCCGTCGTTGTGTTTCGCATAGACATTCAAGACACAAGGAGAGACTGGCGGCATGAAGCCTGCCTGCCCGCCACACGCCACGGCGTGCAGGCGGCGGGCAAGCGGCAGGCAGGCCGCCCCTACAAAGGCGAAAGACCCCACCCTTTGAGACTTCTTCACCTTGGGCTGCTTGCCGCAGCCCGGGCGCAAAGGATGGGGCACCCGAAAAGGCAAAGACAAAAGCGCGGCGTGCAAGCGGCAGGCAGGCCGCCGCTACGCAGGCTGTTGACGAAACGCCGTGGCGGCTGCAAGAATGCCCCGAGCGATGAAGAGGAACAGGACAAGACGAAGCGCGTGTGCGCTCGCGGCATTGATTCTTGCAGGACTGTTCGCAGGGTGCTCGCGATCCGGAACCAAACTCGATGCTTCCTGGAACCGGAGGTCTGCGGCTGCCTACCTCGATCAACGGGAGGGCACGTGGATGACGTGGCCGCACTCGGCGCGCGATCACGGCACTTTCTGCGTCTCCTGCCACACGGCGATGCCCTACGCGCTATCGCGGCAGGCGATTGACTCGGCGCTCGGCGCGGCGAAACCCTCCGCCAATGAACGCAAACTCATCGACAACGTGACGACGCGCGTGCGGCTGTGGAAAGAAATTCAACCCTACTACCCGAACCAGGCCGGCGCATCGCGCGGAACGGAAGCGGTTCTCAACGCGCTGATTCTTGCGAGCAACGACGCTCGGAGCGGGAAGCTCAGCGCGGACACGCGGTCCGCGTTCGACGAAATGTGGTCTTTGCAGGAGAGCAGCGGCGCGGAGCAGGGCGCGTGGCAGTGGATTGAGTTCAATAACGAACCATGGGAGGCGTACGACTCGGCGTATTATGGCGCCACGCTGGCGGCGATTGCCGTGGGTTCGGCTCCGGAAAATTACCGCGCGGCGCCGGAGATCCAACAATATCTAAAACCCCTGAGCGAATATCTCGATCGCGAATCTGCCAAGCAGACGCTGTTGAATCGCGTGTCGCTGTTGTGGGCGTCGGCGAAAATCCCCGGAATTCTCAAGCCAGAGCGGCAGGAATCCATCGTCGACGAGATTCTGAGTAAACAGCAGGCGGATGGAGGCTGGAGCGCGTCTGCACTCGTCGGCACGTGGAAGCGAAAGGATAAGACGCCGCTGGTGACGAGGAGCGACGGGTATGCGACTGGTTTGATCACCTATGCGCTGCAACAAGCGGGCCTGCCGAGTGATAACGTCCACGTGAAAGATGGCCTCGCCTGGCTTGTTCGGAACCAGAGTTGGGGCGGCCACTGGGAAGCGTATTCACTGAATAAACGGCGCCTCAATCCGTTTTCCAATCCCTCCAGCTTCATGGACGACGCAGCGACGGCCTATGCCGTGCTTGCTCTGACCGAAGCCGATGCGAAACGAGACAGTGCGACAGCGCAGAAGGCGATGACTGATGTTTTGATTGCGCGGCGCATGGGAAGTCCCGGCGTAAACACTCATTAACCATTAGCGAGTTCCATCGCGCCGCGGAAGTTCAATTCATTTCCACTCACATTTTTTGCGAGCGCGTTGCTCCTTGGCACGTCCCCGGCTGATACGTTTGCGCTCACCTGCAATGCGGCGCGAATGGAAATTTCGGGCACGGCTACTTCCACGCGCAACGCGAAACACGCACAAGTAAACGCTTTCGCAGCGGAGAACCACTACAGATCGTTTCGTTTGTAGACATGCACGAACAAAGAGAGTAGAAACCGATTAGCGCCAACTGCGACGCGTTGTTCGGGAGAAACTGCTGGCGGCAGAGGTGGAGCAATGTGGTTACAAGACCTGAAGTTCGCGGGACGGATACTGGGGAAAAGTCCGGTCTTTACGCTCACGGCCGTGCTTACGATTGCCTTGGGAGTTGGCGCGAGCACGGCGATCTTCAGCGTGACGAATGCGGTGCTGCTCAAGCCGCTGCCGTATAAAAATCCCAATCAACTGGTGGTGGCGTGCGCCGATTTTCACGTCCGTCACGTTCGCGACTTTTCCTTTTCCAACGAAGATTTCATCGACCTGCGCGACGGAACCACGAACGTGTTCCAGGGCATGGCGGGTGTATTCACGTTTCCGTTCATTTTGCCGCAGGATGACGGAACGCCGGAGCAGGTGCGCCTCGCCATCGTTACAACGAATTTCTTCGACTTGATGGGCGCGAAGATTGCGTATGGGCGTGATTTCGCCAAGGAGGACGGACTGCCACAGCCTCCTCCGCCGCAGCCGGGGACGGCGCAAACGGGAACCCCTCCGCCTCGGTTGCCCACCATGGCCATTATTAGTTACGAATATTTCGAGCGGAGGTTTGGCGGCAATCCTGCAATCATCGGGCGCAGCATCCACACGCAGGCGCAGGGGTTCAGTCCTGTTGTCGTGGGCGTGCTGGCGCCGGGATTCCAGTTGTATTTTCCGCCGGAATCAAATGTGGATGCGGCCCCGCAACTTTGGATCGCCAACCGGCTCAATTACGACAATGCCAATCGAAATTCCGTGTCCATTCAAGCAGTCGGCAGGCTGAAGCCCGGCGTGTCGCTGGTGGAGGCCCAAGCCGCGGTGGACAATGTGGCCGCGGAGGCGCGGAAGAATTTTCTGATCGAGCGCACCGCTGGCTACGCCATCCGAGTGGAACCGATGCGAGCGCACCTTGTCTCCGAGGTGCAACCGACGATTCTGGCGCTGATGGGCGCGGTGATTTTTCTGCTGCTCATTGCCTGCGCGAACGTGGCCAACTTGCTGCTCGTGCGCGCGTCTCTGCGGGAGCGCGAACTCGCGGTGCGCGCGGCCATGGGAGCGAGCCCATGGCACCTCGCCCGCCAGATGCTGACCGAGGCACTGCTGCTGGCCGCGCTGGGCGCACTGGGAGGACTCGCGCTGGCGTGGATTGGAATTCACGAATTGCTGGTGGTGGCTCCGGCGAATCTGCCGCGGATGGACGCAATTCGGATTGATGGCACCGTGCTGGTATTCACGGCGGTGGCCGCGCTCCTGGCCGCGGCAATTTTCGGCATGGTGTCGGCGTGGCGCGCCTCGCGGCCGGACATTATCAGCCTGCTTGGCGGCAGCAGCCGAAATGAAGGCCTCACCAGCGGAGGGCTGTTGCGGAAGCTGGTGGTCGTCGTGGAAGTTGCGCTGTCTTTTGTGCTGCTCGTCGGATCAGGGTTGATGTTCCGCAGCTTCCGGGATTTGGAGAATATCAATCCGGGATTTGAACCGCATGGATTGCTCACGTTTCAGATTTTGGGGAATCTCGGCGGGCAGACTTCCGCATCCCGTGCGGCTGCGGTGCGGCAGATTCAGCAGCAGTTGCAGGCGATTCCGGGAATCCAGAGTGTGACCGCTTCGGATACTTTTCCGCTCGGCGGGGGTTTTACTCCAATACGGTGGGGCAACCTGGACGCGGGAGCCGATGCCAGCAAGTTTCAAGCGACGGATTTTCAATTCGTGCTGCCAGGCTACTTCGAAACGCTGCACATACCGCTGCTTGCGGGGCGCACGTTCACGGACGCGGACGATACGCCCATTCCGGACGCGGTGCTGCGGGGCACAAATCCGGCCAGCGCCGGCCACAATGTTGTGGTCATCGACGAGGAGCTGGCGAAAAAGGCGTTCCCGAACGGATCGGCGGTGGGTAAGCAGATTCTGATACGCGTGCGCACGCCGGAGGCAGAGCCTGTGCAAGTGATCGGCGTGGTGGCGCACACACGGGATGAGTCGCTGGCTACCCCGGGACGCGAGCAGACGTACTTTTCGAATGCGTTCGGCGGGTCCGGCGCGGTGCAGCAATGGACGATCCGAACGAGTGGGAACGCGGCGAAGTATGGCAACGATATCCGCTCGACGATTAAAGCGCTGAACTCAAAGCTCCTGGTCGCGGAGATGCAGCCCGCGGAGACGCTGGTGGATAAGGCGCAGGCGGGCACGCGATTTTCGCTGCTGCTGATCGGAGTGTTCGCGGTGATTGCGTTGTTGCTGGCGGGCGTGGGACTTTACGGCGTGCTTTCCACCGTCGTGCGGCAGCGCACCGCGGAGATCGGCGTGCGCATGGCGCTGGGCGCGCAGCCCGCGAGAATTTTCAAATTGATTGTGGGGCAGGGATTGCGTCTCACAGCCGTGGGCATTGCCGCGGGATTGATCGCTGCGTTCGCTTTAACACGCCTGATGGCCACAATGCTGGTGGGTGTAAAAGCGACCGATCCCGTGACTTTCGCCGCGATGGCGGTTTTGTTTTTCGTGATTGCCGGCGTGGCGTCCTGGGTGCCTGCATGGCGGGCGGCAAGCGTCGACCCGAACGCAGCTCTGCGCGAGCAGTGACGATTTGGAGTGGGCTGAGGCGCCCGCACTTCCCAAGGCGAAAACGAGCGAAGCGCGCTCATCCGCCGGCATGATCAACGAACGCATGGCCAGCCATTTGTGGAAGTGACCTCCCTCACGCCAGTCGAATTGACATTCATACTTCGATGATGGACGAATTGTAGATGCCCGCCAACTGGCATGCTGACGGCGATGAATCCGACAGCGGCCTTGACCAAGCAGAAAAGCCGCCGCGAAACCGATTTGCTCGTCATGGGCATGGAGCGGCGGTTCGCTTGGATTGTGGCGATTTCGCGGCCGTGCCCAATGCCGGGAGTAGAATCATATTGAGCGCGAAGCGAGGTGCAATTTGCGGAAAGCTTGGATGACGTTTGGATTGCTGATTGTCGCGGCGATTTTGGCGCCTGCGGGTCCACGAGCGCAATGGCGGACACCCTGGAGTTACAACAACGCCGCGGACGGGCCCGCACATTGGGGCAACCTGGATCCGGAGTACGCCGCTTGCAACGGCAAGGAACAGTCTCCCATCGATATTCGAGCCGCGAAGAAGGCCGACCTCCCTGCCCTGCGATTCGAGGACAAAACCGGCCCGCTCACAATTATTAATAACGGCTACACCGCGCTCCGCGTGAACTACACCGCTGGAAATGGAAATTTCCTCGTTGTGGGAGACCAGCGCTACGAACTGACGCAATTCCACTTTCACCATCCCAGCGAAGAGGAAATTCACGGCAAGCCGTCCGACATGGTGCTCCATTTGATGTACAAATCGAGCGACGGGAAAGTCGCCGGAGTCGCCGTTCTTCTGAAGACGGGCAGCGCAAACGCCGTCGTTCGCGAGCTTTGGAAATATATGCCCAAGACCGCAGGCAAAGAGCGCCTGATCCCCAGAGTGGAAGTGAATCCGGCCGGACTGCTGCCCCGCGATACCGCGTACTACACATACATGGGCTCGGTAACGGCGCCGCCTTGCACGGAGGGCGTAGTGTGGTTTGTGCTCAAGGCGCAGATGGAAGTCTCGCCCGCGCAGATTGCCAAGTTCGCCCAACTTTATCCGCACGATGTCCGGCCCGTACAACTGCTCAACGGACGCGTCGTGGAGGAGAGTCAGTAACGAACGAGAAAATTCTCCTAGCCGTGTGCCCGCATGGGCTATGCTGCGTCCAGCGCGAGGCCGGCAACCACTGAGACCGAGCGGCAAAGTCGTAGATCGTTATACGGATTTCTTCTGAGGAGTTTGTTCATGCGCGCATACATTTTGGTAATACTCGCAGCACTTTTCGCGGCCACGGCCTCCGCTCAGTCGGTTCCTGCCGCTATCTTCACCGATCCGCCAGTCGACGCCACACATCCGGCCAAGATGACTGTGCTGCACATCCCATCTCACGGCGTGAAAATCAATGGCATTGTCTACCAGCCCTCCGGAGCGGGCCCGCATCCGACGCTCGTGCTGTTCCACGGCTTGCCGGGAAACGAAAAAAATCTCGATCTGGCGCAGGCCGTCCGCCGCGCGGGTTGGAATGCGGTCACTTTCAACTATCGCGGCTCGTGGGGCAGCCCCGGAGCCTTCCGCTTTTCGCAGAACCTCGAAGATGGGGACGCCGTCCTCGCTTATCTCCGCGCGCCGGCAAACGCCGAGCGCCTCGGCATTGACACCCGTCGCATCGTCATCGCGGGTCACAGCATGGGCGGCTGGGTCGTCGTGAACGTCGCATCGCACGATCACGGCTTGATCGGCGTGATCCTTATCTCCGCGGCAGACATGAGCAAAGATGCCGATGCCCCGCGCGATCGTATTGTCGCCATGATGGCGGACAACATGGAGACACTGGCCGGCGTCACTCCAGAGAGCATGGCCGACGAGCTGCGCTCTCTGCCCAAGACGTTCGGGTTCGAAAACGCGGCGGCGGGCCTCACGCACACTCCGCTTCTCGTACTTACCGCCAATGATGGCCTGGCGCCAGCCGACGATGCGCTCGTTCGCGACATCCGAGCGCACGGCGGCCACGAAGTCACCGAGATGCACTTCGCCACCGACCACAGCTGGTCAGACCACCGCATCGCCCTCGAGAGCGCAATCCTCAACTGGCTCGCCGGACTGCACTAACGCAGCAAGCTTGCAAACTTCAATAGGAAAAAATGAAGGGCAAGATCGCTATGTGGGAGCTGAAGTCTGTCTGCGCGGGCAGGCTCCGGCCCCCGAAGAACGCACGGAACAGCCTCAGCTCAGGCGAGCGAAGCGTCGGCGAAGCAACGGCCCGAGGCCGAGCAGACCGGCACCGAGAAGGAGCAGGGATGATGGCTCGGGGGTCGCGGTGTAGCTATAAGTGTACGTCCCGCCGAGCTGCAGGAGCGGACTGTCGCCACTTTCAAGGAAGCACTCCGTTGAGAAACAGGATAAGTATGCCCCGTAACCTCCATTCGGAGGCACGCTCGTAATGATGCTGAGGTAGTCGCCATCCGAACCGAAAAAGGAAAATATTCCTGAGGCCGGGTAGCTACCGCCTGTGTCGGAGGAAAAGTCCTCAGTCATCCCAAGCGCCGACCATGTAATGGAAGAATTGAGAATGCAGCAGGAATTAGACAACTCATTCACAACAATGAAGCCGCTCAGCCCGCTAGAACCGGTGCCGAAATCTAGCAGGACCGGCGAAGCGCTGGCGGAAGGAGCGCCGATAGCGCAGAAAAGGAGCAGCGCTCCGAGGACTGTCCCTGGCCTCAGCGCGGGAAAAGAAGTGCAAGCGTTCATGATGACCTCCCAGCCTAAACACTACGTGAATACCGCAGCCAGCAAAGGATTACAGTGACGAAGGTCACATATCGAGGCGAGCGAAGCGTCGGCGAAGCAACGGCCCGAGGCCGAGCAGGCCCGTGCCGAGCATAAGGAGCGAAGATGGCTCCGGCGTCGGAGTCACCGTAGAGGCACCGGACACAAAGGGAAAGGCGGTGGCACAGTTGGAGGCGTTCGTTGACGATATTTGGCAGACGGCGTTTCCGAGGCCTGAACTAAGCGTCACACTGAGATCCAAAGGGCCTGAAGCCTGGAAGTCACCCGTGGGGAAAATCAGCTGCACAAACAGAGAATTGTATGTCTGGAATCCGCCCTGCGAGGGAGCAAAGAAGAGGAAAACCGGGAAACCGCCCGAGGAACCGACGAATGTATCCGCTGTAGGACTGGAAGACGAAAAGGAACCGAGCGGTGTCGACCACGACCAGGGGCCGACGATGCTTTCCGTGTCCGGGTCAACATCAAACGTCCCGGTCACCGTGGCCGTACTGCTGCCACCGCAAGCCGAGACGTCACTGCTGCAATTGACCGTGCCGGTGAAGTTCACAATGACGACGTCCATGGAATCGGCACTCGCAGACCTTGCACACATGAATAAAGACACGACCGCCAGCGCCAGGGAAATTTTCAAGACTTGAAAGATCGAGCGGCTCATCACGTTACGGTCTCCTTGAGTGTGTATGAATGTCATTGTGCACGACGGCGGAGCAACGGGGCGAGGCCGAGCAGGCCCGTGCCGAGCATAAGGAGCGAAGATGGCTCCGGCGTCGGAGCACCTGAGGGACTAGTAGTCTCAATAAAAATAGGGTTCTCCTGGGACTCTTGGGTGCAACTGGCCCAGCCATTGTAAAGGCAGAGGCTCGTGGGACCGTACATAAGCTCCCCTCCGCCGAGGTACGGAGATGTACCGCTGCCACTGAGGACGCTGAGATCGAGGCCGAATGCGTACCATTCAATGGAAGTCGGGGCCGAAACGGTGTTGAATACAGCCTGGAAACCCGAGAGCGTGTCTCCGAACAGAATCACGTCGCTTGACCCGGCAGAGGTATGGAAGATGTCGTTGAAGGTGATGTTCGGACCACCGATCCCGGAGAAGTTGTTGGTTGTGGTGGTACAACCTCCATTGCAGTCCTGCCATCCTGTGGGCAGATTGGTGATGTCCTGCGTAGGCGCCACGATCCCAAAGCCATAAACGACCTGTCCGGCGTTAATGTTGTTGGTGACGGAGAAATTCACTACCCAATCACCGCTCGACCCGCTGACCGTATAGGTCACGCCGATCGGGCCCGCAGCAGCGGGGCGGGGGCAAAAGAAGAAGCAAATACCGGCGAGGGCCACCAGCAGTTTTGCAAAGCGAGTCGACGCGCTCGGGAACATGATCGCCTCCAGGTTATGGCTTAGGGACGAAATCCTTCAGGCCCGGGGCCGACCTTCACCAATTGCCAATGCACGGAGGAAACAGAGAACTACCCGAATAAGCCTGGGTAAATGCCGGCAAGCCGAGGGCCAAACGCCGACCTTCCGTCGGCATTATCCGCAAAGGACTTAGCCTGGGCCGCAGGACGGCAGTCGGTTGCGTTGCGCAGCGCTGTGAACAACAAATGCAATATATTGCATTGACTACGCTGGCTGCGGGCGATAGACCAGCCGGGTGGCGCGGCAAGCCGCAAGAATCACACTTTCAGCACGATTTTGCCGAATTGCTCGCGCGATTCGAGGCGGCGATGGGCTTCGGCAGCTTCGGCGAGTGGGAAAACTTTGTCGATGACGGGGCGAAGCTGCTTGCGCGAGAAAAGTTCGAGCACAGGAAAAAGTTCGGCTTTGCTTCCCATGTACGAACCGAGAATCGACAAATGCCTGCTGAAGAGGAAGCGCAGATCGATTTTCGCGTCGTAGCCGGTCGTGGCGCCGCAAGTGACGAGCCGTCCATTCAGGGCGAGGCACGCGACGCTTTGCGGCCAGGTGGCCGTGCCGACGTGCTCGAAGACCACGTCGACGCCGTGCTTCGCCGTGATTTCCTTCACCTTGGCCTGGAAATTCTCGCGCGTGTGCACGATGACGTGATCGGCGCCGAGCGCTTTCGTCGCGGCGGCTTTTTCTTCGTCGCCAACCGTGGCGATGACGCGCGCGCCCAGAACTCTCGCGATTTGAATTCCGGCGCTGCCCACGCCGCTGCCTCCGCCGAGGATGAGAACGTCTTCGCCGGGCTGAAGGCGCGCGCGCGTGACGAGCATGTGCCAAGCGGTGAGAAAAACGAGAGGAATCGCGGCGGCTTCTTCAAACGAAAGCCCGGCGGGAATGGGAAGCGCGTTGCGCGCGGGCGCGACGACGTATTCCGCGTAGCCGCCGTTGACCAGATAGCCGAGCAGCGTGTATTTGCGGCAGAGATTGTCGTTGCCGGCGAGGCACGCGGCGCAGCGTCCGCAGGAAATGCCCGGCGCGAGGAGAACGCGATCGCCGATTTTGACGTCGCCGGCAAGTTCACCGACGGCGGCGATTTCGCCCGAGATGTCGCTGCCGTTAATATGCGGCATCGGAATTTGAATGCCGGGAATACCCTGGCGGATGAAAAGATCGAGATGATTGAGTGCGCAGGCGCGCACGCGCACGAGAACTTCGTCGGCGCGCGGCTTCGGCTCGGGCGCGTCGGTGTAGGTGAGAACTTCCGGGCCGCCGTGCTGCGTGAAGATCACTGCTTTCATGGAGCCTCCGTGTGCTCGTGCGTCCGTGTGCTCGTGCCTGCGTCGCGAAACCTTATTCTGCTACAGATGCGCGAGAAGTGGAATCGAAGTGGAGTTGAACCGGAGTTGAACCGGAATGGAAGCGCATGAACGCCACAGAGACCGCTTTGCCGCAGGCGACGTACTCGTAGGGGCGACCCTGCCTGCCGCCTGCCCGCCGCTTTGCTTTTCGTTGTCATCCCGAACCTAGCCCGCTGCCTTTGCGGGATAGCGGTGAGGGATCTGCTTCTTGTTCTTGTAGGGGCGACCCTGCCTGCCGCCTGCCCGCCGCTTTGCTTTTCGTTGTCATCCCGAACCTAGCCCGCTGCCTTTGCGGGATAGCGGTGAGGGATCTGCTTCTTGTTCTTGTAGGGGCGACCCTGCCTGCCGCCTGCCCGCCGCACAAAGTCGATGTCCGGAAACGGACGGGATCGATAAAAATGACGCGAAAAACTCGATTAGGAATGCCTCCGATTCTTTGTTTTGTGTGCGTTGCGTCATGTTCTAATTTCCCATAGAAACTCGATTAGAATCGGCAAAGCGCATAAAAAGCGAAAAGCCGCGTTTCCGCGGCTCGGCTGCCCTTTCTTCCATCCTTTTTCGGTCCGGCCGGAGTATCCAGCCGAAGATACTATGTACCATAGGGTTAACTAAAAGTCAAGGCATCCGCCTTTGTCTTCGTAGGGCTTGCTCGCCGTGGCGAGGCGCTGCCTGTTTACCCTGCTTGCCCTGACGAAGGAAGGGACGCAGGAAGGGCCCCGCCCGTCGCGACTCTCCGAGTCGCGCCGCCTTTCCGCTCTTGTGGGTGCCCCATCCTTTGCGTCTTGTGCGACGCCACGCGTCGCGCAGCAAAGGGTGGGGATTCTGCCTTTGTAGCGGCGAGTCTTGGTGGGGTGGGAGGCCCGCCCACTTTCCACTTTCGCCGCCCCCAAGGGTCACGCCAGCTAATCCACCATATTGGTCTACTCGGCGATATCCGCATTCTGAAAGGGCTCGTTCATTTCGATAGCGGTTAGAACTTCCGAGAGTTCATTCGAGACTTCAGGCGGTCGCATTTGGCGAGCGATTCGCGGAACGCTTATGGCGACTCCGTAATTCTCTTGCATCCATCCCGACAGCTTTGCGAAAACGTCTTTTCCCGAAACGAGAGCCAGTCGTCCTTGTGGGGTATCCCAATTGGGTGACATGCGTTCTCTCGCGAGTCGGTTCGCTTGAGTTGCCCCTCCTGCCCGGTTCTCGGCCAAATATTCAGCCGCAAGGGAATCCATTACGGAGTCACGCAGTTCGCCCGCAAATTCGAATAGCTTCTGCTCAATGAGTTCCACGCTTATGTTCGGTTCATTCTCTCTAGCCCTACCAGCAATCGTCCTCAAGATAGCGGCGGGCACAAGGAAATAATTCTCCAATTCCTTCTTCTCCCAAATATGAACATTTAGACCTTTTTCAATCGCTTCCCTCTTGCGGGCTGCAATCTGAGCGGGGGTATGGAAGTCGGAATCGAAGATGCAATATGATCTGATGTCATGGCCTATCGCTTTGCTAAGAAGCATCGAGGAGCCTACTGCATAATTCCAACCTCCCCATCCCCCCACAGGGAGACTTGGTATCGCATCGATCGGGTCATCACTATTGGGGAATAGTCTATTCTGGAGTTGTTTCAATATGCCGACATCCTTGCCCTCAACGAAGAGACAGCGTTTCGAACCCCACAACCGCGCCAGTTGAAGATTCTGGACTCCGCCAATCTGATCTACTACTTGCTGTACCGCAGGAGTGTCCGTGGTGAATTGCGCTTGCCGCTTCTCTCTATCCACTACCAGAATGCTCTCTGGGTCAACTTCGGACATCATTTCGATAGAGTGCGTTGCAACGATAACTTGAGGATGGCGTCCCCTCAAAAAACGAATCAGCTTTCGTTGCAGGTCCGCATGCATGTATACGTCGGGTTCGTCGAGGATTACCGTTTCGCAGTTCCTACAACGTGCTAGGAACCACATGGTTTGCAACCACATTTGGAGGCCGTGCCCCATCCAGCTGACCTCCGCGACGAAGTCATCATTGCGGACCATGAGTTCCAGATCCGTTCCAGGTCGCCTTCCGTGCCCCCTAAGCTCTTGAATGGCAAGTCCTGGCCACGTTGCCTCGGAGATTTCCCTAAATTGATCAAATGCGTCATCGTAAAGCAGGTTCAGCTGGTTTCGAAAATGATGCGAGGCTAGTGTGGACGACATCGCCTTGCGGACATAATCGGGCATAAGTACTTTCTCGCTCGGGGAGACAGGCAAAATTTGGGGAAGGATGCCGATGGGGGGCACACCTAGCTTCCTGGCTTGACCCTTGGAAATCACCACTCCTCGTCTCGAATCCTTTACAACGGCGTGCAGTCGATTCTCGCCTCCAATATAGATTGTGATCGTAACCCCAGAATGAAAACGAGCGGTGATTTTGGCCGGGGGATCGGCGTACCTGTGGAAGACGCTGGAAAAGTTTATATCCTGATTCTCAAGGGAGGGGGCAACACCTCTATTCACCTTCGGGATGTCAAGCCACCCAGGAACGTCACGAACTGGCAGGTTCTCGAGTCTGTTGGTGACCAGCGATATTAACCTTAGAGCTTCTACTATCGTGGACTTCCCTGCGTTGTTTCGACCAACAACAATCGTGAGCGGACGAAATGGAATTATGTGGCGACGAAAGCATTTAAAGTTTTCGACCACCATCTCGGATAACATGATTTGGACGTGCCTGCGTAGTCTAGCACACTGGCAGGTTTGTGATCGGTTGGCATGCCGCCCACAGTCTCGCAAGTTGCCGCAGTCGCTTCAACCTCATCGTTACTTTTCCTTGAATAAAACAATTATTACGTGGTACACATTTATGAGCGGCCTGAAGATTTTAGGCTGCGACGAGCCGCCGCTTTCCGGGCGGCTTTAGTGTTTCTAAGGAGGATCAACAGGCCAACAATGGAACCGGCAATCGCCAACGCGCAGGCCGCTCGACATTTTCGGCCCCTTCCTCGCTCCGTTCCTCACGGCATGTCTAAAAATGATCGAGCCCTCTCTTTGCCCGGCCTTCCTTTTTCCTTGACTTTCTGATAACTCTATGGTACACAGTAGTTTCGGTTGGGAATTCCAGCCGTGCAGTGACAAAATCGAATAGGAGAAACGCAAGCCGCGGAAACGCGGCTTTTCGCTTTTTATGCGCTTGGGAGGATTCTAATCGCTTATCTATGAAGAATTAGAACTCGATGCAACTGATAGAAAACAAACAACGGGAGGCCGTTTCTAATCGCTGATTCTTTCGGTTTTTTGAAAAACTTTGCGATTTCGGACACTCGCCCCGAGGCGAGCGAATTGGCGCCGCGGCGATTGACAGGGGCGGGCGCGAGCCGTAACCTGAAAGCACCGGAAAGAATATGGATCTGTTCGAAGAAATTGTGCGGATGAGGCGCGACGGGCGGCGCGGGGCGCTGGCGACGATCGTGCACACGAACGGCTCGATCCCGAGCTACGAAAGCTCGCGGATGCTGGTGCGCGACGACGGCTCGATCGCGGGCACGGTGGGCGGCGGATGCGTGGAAGCGGAAGTGTGGGCCGCGGCGAAGGAAGTGATTCAGCAGGAAATGCCTCGGAAGATGACGTTCAATTTGAACAATGAAGCGGCGTACGATTCGGGGCTGATTTGCGGCGGAACGCTGGAGATTTTCGTCGAGCCGATTCTGCCGCAGCCGAAATTGTTTTTGTTCGGCGGCGGGCACGTGTCGACGGCGCTCGCGCGCGTGGCGCATCTCGCGGGATTTGGAATCGCGGTGATCGATGATCGCGCGAGCTTCGCGAACATGGAACGGTTTCCGATGGCCGAGGCGGTGCTGACGACGTACGAAGAGGCATTTGAAAAATTGAAGCCGAATGCGTCGTCGTACATCGTGATTATCACGCGCGGACACAAGGACGACATGCGCGTGCTCGAATGGGCCGTGGGCACGGAGGTGCGCTACGTCGGAATGATTGGCAGCAAGCGCAAAGTGATTTCGGTGTATAAGGCGCTTGAAAAGCAAGGCATCGCGGTGGAGAAATTCGCGCGCGTGCACGCGCCAGTGGGATTGGAAATTGGCGCGCTGACTCCGGAAGAAATCGCCGTGAGCGTGACGGCGGAGTTGATCGCGATCCGCAGAAACGCGCAGCCGGGAGTCACGCACAAGGCTGTGCGTTTGGATGAAGTGCCGGCGCTGAAGCACGAGTGAGCGAGCGATGCTCGCGGTGATCATTCTTGCGGCCCTTCACCAAACGCGTTCAGGACCTAGCGCCGCATAGACATGATTGCTGCTGTGATACTTTCGGCCCTTCGCAAAATCCGCTCAGGACCTAGTGCCGCACAGACATGATTGCTGTTGTGATACTTTCGGCGGGCGAATCGCGGCGCATGGGCCAGCCCAAGGCGCTGCTTCCCTTCCCTGAGGATTTCCCTCACGCCGAAAATAAAAAGAGTGCGAAAACTTTTCTCGAGCATTTGGTTGAAGTGACGCGGCATCCGCGCGTCAGTTTGCTGCGCGTGGTCGTGGGCGCGCACGCGCAAGAAATTCAGGCGCGGGCAAAATTGGATGCTGACGAACTCGTGGTGAATGAAGATTGGCAGCGAGGACAGCTTTCGTCATTACAGGCGGCGATTCGAAGTTTGCCGGAAGGCGAGACGGAAGGAATTCTGGTTTGCCTAGTGGATCACCCGTTGATTTCGTCGAAGCTCGTCGCGCAGACGATAGCAGCTTTTGATGGCGTGAAAAACCGTATCGTGATCCCCACGTTTCAAGGCCGGCGCGGGCATCCCGTGATTTTTCATTCTTCTTTGTACGCCGAGCTTCTGGCCGCGCCTGAAAATGTTGGCGCTCGGTCTGTCGTGCGCGCGCATGCGGGCGAGGTGATTGAAGTTCCCGTCGATGAAGAAGGCGTGCTGCTGAATTTGAACGACCCGGAATCGCTGCGACGGATCACGAATTTAAAATAGCGCGATGCGTTTTGCGCGGCACCGATGGAAAGTCTTGGCTCGGTCATCGCAAAAGCAGATTCCTCACGCCGTTCGCGCGCGGCGAACGGGTACGGAATGACAAATGAGGTTACCGGCGAGCTGCACGCTCAAATTCAAGGAGTGATTGAATGCCGCGGATGAACGGAGTGGAAGCAAAAAACGCGTCGTGGAGCACACGCTTCATCTATTGGGTCATGAAGCGGCGGCGGGGGCAGGTCTCGGATGGAACGAAGATTCTCGCGCACGATCCAAGGCTGTTGCGGCAATTTACACGCATGAACACTTACTCTGAGGCGAAGGGCGAGGCGCCGCCGCGGCTGAAACGGCTGGCAATGCTGAAAACGGCGATGCTGGTCGGGTGCCCGTTTTGAATTGACATCCATTCTGCCGTCGGCAGAAAAAACAATGCAATCACGGAAGAGCAGCTTCAGGACCTGACGCGATTCGAGTCGAGCGAACATTTCACGGAGACGGAGAAAAACGTGCTGCGGCTGACTGAGGCGCTGACGCGAACGCCGGCGAACGTCCGCGACGAACTCTTCGCTGTGCTGCGGCGGGATTTTTCGGAACGGCAAATAGTGGAACTGACGGCGGCGATCGCGTGGGAGAATTATCGTGCGCGGTTCAACCGGACATTTGGCATCGAAGCTGCGGGATTTTCGCATGGGAAATTCTGTCCGCTGCCAGAGCGCCCGGCGAACTGAGTGACTTTGCCGCCCGCATCGCTATAAGATTGCGTGACCACAAACTATGACTAAAAGCGGCGCCATCTCCGCGAGAGGTTATTGCTGCTCATCGTGGCAGGCGATGTGCTTCTGGGGATGCGCGTTCGTCGTTTTTTATGCGGCTGGCCTGGCGGCGATCTACTTCTTGCACATGCCAAACTACCAGCTAACCGTGCTCTTCGCGGCTCTGGGGCTCGCTTGCGTCGCGAATTTCGCGCGCAATCGGACCTTCCACTGCATGATCACCGCGCCGTTTTTCCTGCTGATCGCGCTCGCGTTTGCCCTGAACACAGCGGGCGCTTGGAGAATCCCCGCGGGAGCGCTGTGGGCCATTGTCGTGATTGTGGTATGCGCAGCGCTGCTGCTCGAGCGCAGATTCGCTTCCTGAAAAGCATCGCGGCCGCGCGATGAGCGCGACGCAAATTCCCTAAGACAATTTGGCGAAGAGGGCGACGAGGGCGTCGGAGGCGAGCTGCGCGCCGTGATATGTGGCGGGAGGCAGGCCGCCGAGCGACTCGGAGATTTGCGCGGCGGTGACACCCCAGGCTTCGTTGAGCGATTTCCCGGCAAGAAGCTCCGTGAGCGCCGAGGCCGAGGCGACCGCCGTGACGCAGCCCTGGGCCTTGAAGCGGACGGCGGAGATTTTGCCGTCATCGACGCAGACGGCGAGGCGAAGAATGTCGCCGCAGACAGGATTCGTAACGTCAACCGCAGCGGTCGCGTTCGGAAGATCGCCCGCATTGCGGGGATTCTTGAAGTGGTCGAGAACGGCGGGCGAGTACATGAGAAGGAAGTTTACAGTTGAAAGTTGAAAGTCGAAAGCAGAGATCGGAGACGCTGCGGCGATAAGTGTGCCGTACAACGGACGGCAACGGCCCATTAAACCGATCGGGATCCACGAAGGGAAAGGGAGGACCTCACGTCAGCCCGCATAGTGCGCGGGCGGGACGTGAGCTACAAAGCCTCATTCGTAGCGCAAGGCCACAATCGGGTCGACGCGCATGGCGCGGCGCGCGGGGATGTAACAGGCAAGAAACGCGACGGCGATAAGAACAACGGCGACGCTGAGAAAGGTTACCGGGTCGTAAGGCGTCACGCCGAAAATCATGCTGGTGACGAGGCGGGTGACGCCGAGCGCGGCGACCACGCCAGTCGCGACGCCAATCAGAGTGAGCGCGATTCCCTGACGGATGACCATGGCGAGAACGTCCACCGGCTTCGCACCGAGGGCCATGCGAATGCCGATTTCGTGCGTTTTGCGCGTGACGGAATAGGCCATGGTGCCGTAGAGGCCGATCATGGCAAGGACAAGCGCAACAAGTCCAAAAACCGAAGTGAGACGCGCGAAGAGGCGTTCCTGCGAAAGCGCTTCGCTGGTCTGTTCGCTCTGCGTCTTCAGATCGATCAGCGGGAGCGCGGGATCGGCCTGATGAACCACGTCGCGCAACTCAGAAATCACACCCGACGGAGGGCCTTGGGTGCGAACTTCGAAAAACATCATGTCGAGATGCTTGCCCTGTGCGTATGCATAATACGCCTTGGGCCGAAGCGCGGCGTGGGGGTCGGTGAGTTCGGCAGACCTGGCGACACCTATGATTTCGATGGAATCCTTGGGGTCAAATTTGGAACCTCGGCTGAAATGACGTCCGACAGGGTTCTGCCCAGGGAAAAACCTCTGCGCGAAAGTTTCGTCGATGACCGCGACCGTAGGCGACGCCGCCGTGTCGGTCCGATTGATGCCGCGGCCGAGGATGATGGGAATACCCATCGTGCTGAAAAAATCAGGGCCAATTCTTTGCGAGGTAACCATAGGATTCCCGGGTCTCTTGGCCGCCCCTTCGACGTAAACGGAATTATTGTTGGACCAACCATTGAACGGTGCGTATTCCAACATCGTGGCGGATTGGACGCCCGGAAGCGCTTGGACACGATCGAGCAATTGCGAGTAGAGGTTCACCAATCGTTCATCGTGATAATTGGCGCGCGTGGGGTCGAGCCCAAAACTCAGCAGGTGCTGCTGATTAAATCCGAAGTTTTTCTTTTCGAAATTCACGAGCGTCCGCACAAACAGGCCCGCACCAATCATGAGCACCAGCGAAGCCGCAACCTGCGCAACGATGAGCGATTTGCCCAGACGATGCTTGTCGCGCGCATCGGAAATGTTTGCTGCGCTATCTTTCATCGCGGAGGCGAGATTGACGCGCGTGACACGAAGCGCGGGCGCGAGGCCGAAGAGAATTCCGGTGAGCACCGAGGCCGCGAATGTGAATGACAGAACCTTGGAATCGGCTCCGGCATCCAGAATCAGGGGGATGGTGTTGTTGGACATCAACGCCACAAGCGCGCGCGTGCCCCAATTGGCAAAGACCAGTCCCAAAGCGCCGCCGAGAACGGACATCAAGACGCTCTCGGTGAGCAACTGGCGGATCAGGCGCGCGCGAGAAGCGCCGATGGCCAGGCGCACACTGATTTCTTTTTTACGAGCCGTGGCGCGCGCGAGAAGCAAAGTGGCGACGTTGGCGCAGGCGATGAGAAGAACCATTCCCACAGCGATCATCAAAATGTAAAGCGGCTGTCCGGCGCTCTGCTGCAATTGAGGCAGTCCCTGGCGGGCTGGCTGGAGCGTCAGGTGCGGAACCTGATTTTCGTGATCCGGATGCCAGTCGACGGTGACGATGTGATGAAACATTGTGTCGAGAGAACTTTGCGCCTGCGCCCGGGTGACGCCGTTTTTCAATCGGCCGATAATATTCAGGCAGAGCCAGTCGCGCGCAGTGTAGACGGAGGTGGCGCTGTTGGGTTCGGTACTCCAAGGACGGAGGTTGGGCTTATCGTCGAAAGCAATCCAAAGATCGGGCTCGGTTCCGACTTGCACGCCATAGAAAGTTGCCGGCGTGACGCCAACAATGGTGAAAGGGATTGCATTCAATGTGAGATTGCGTCCGATGATGGAGTGGTCCTGTCCAAAATGACGCGCCCAGTAGGCGTAGCTGATAACGGCGACGCGCGGCGCGCCAGGGTTTTCGTCCGCCTCCGTGATGCCGCGGCCAAGAAGCGGAGTAACGCCCAAGCCAGAGAAATATTCGCCAGTGACCATCTGGCCGTTGGCCAGCGTTGGCTCCCCGTTGATGCCGACCGTAGCGTTTTCGTCATTGAAGCCGAGCGGGACCCAAGCAAATGCACTGGAAAGCGTGTCGCTTTGCGCACGGAAATCCTGAAACGTGGGATAGGAAAATGAGTATTCCGAGTCCCATCCCGTCTGACCAAATTTCGGAGGCCATTTGTTGTCGTCCCATTGAAAGAGGACGAGCTGTTGCGGGTTTTTCACCGGCAGCGACTTCAGCATCACGGCGTTGATCAGGCTGAAAATCGCGGTGTTGGCGCCGATGCCGAGAGCGAGCGTGAGGACGGCGACGGCAGTGAATCCGGGGGCCTTGAGCAACATGCGCAGGCCGTAACGAATGTCCTGAAACAGAGTGTTCATGGGTCGCCCCAGCACTTCGAAACGTTAGACGAACGAAACAGTCAAAGGTCAACGATGAAAAGCTGGTAAATGCCAAACACTCCACTTCTCAACCCTGCGTTTTTCACTGCTGACTATTGTGAGGGCCGAGGGAAGACCTCACGTCAGCCCGCAAAGAACGCGGGCGGGACGTGAGCTACAGGCTCATTCGTAGCGCAGGGCGACCATGGGATCGGTGCGCATGGCGCGATACGCCGGAATGTAACAGGCAGCCATGGCGACGGTCAGCAGCAGAATGGCCACGGCTGCGTAGGTCAAGGGATCGCTGGCCGTAACGCCAAAAAGTTCGCTCGACAAGGCACGGGTGAGCACAAAAGACGCGGCCAATCCAATGGCGAGGCCGAGAAGAGCCAGCGTGAGGCCTTGACGCAAGACAAGTTTCAGAACGTCGCGCGGCTCGGCGCCCAGCGCCATGCGAATGCCGATTTCGTGGGTGCGCTGGCGCGTGGTGTAAGCCAGGACGCCGTAGATTCCGATCCCCGCCAAGATAAGGGCGAGAATGCCAAAGCCACCGACGAAAACTCCGGCGAGGCGCTGCGTGGTGGTGTTGAGCTGAATGCGCGAGTCGAGAGTGGTGAGGTCGAAGAGAGGCAGATCGGCGTCGAGCGAATGCACAGCGTCCTGAACAGGCGTAACGAACGCGAGCGGATCGCCAGGGACGCGCACATAAATGGCGGCATGGCGGCCGTAGTCCTGGAAGAGCGGGAGGTAAAAGAAAGGCTGCGGTTTCTGGCCGATTGAGTTGTAATCACTGTCCTGCGCGACTCCGACAACGGTGTACGAAGTACCGCCAGCCTCAAGCTTTTCGCCGATGGGTTCGCTATGCGGCCAATAGCGATGCGCGAACGCCTGGTTCACGACGGCGACATGCTGAGAACCGCCGATATCCGCAGTAGTGAATTCGCGGCCAGCGACTAGAGGAGTTTGCATGGTCCGGAGATAGTTGGGGCCGACGTCTGCGTACTGAACGTCCATGGATTCGTGAGGCCGAGGGACGTAGCCTTCGACCTGAACGGCATAGGACGATTGATCGAAACCGAGGGGAACCCAGCCAGCGATGGTCGCGGATTCGATGCCGGGAATTGTCTGCAGCTTGTCGTAGAGCTGGCGATGAAATTGCGTGCCGGATTTAGCGTCATAGCCGAGGCCAGAGAGATCATAGTCATCGAGCAGGACATTATGAGGATTGAAGCCGGGATTGAATTGCTGGGCCTGGCGGACGCTACGAATGAAAAGTCCGGCGCAGACGAGGAGCAAGAGCGACATGGCGATTTGCGCGACAACGAGCGCGCCGGAAAGCCGCGCTTTGTGCATTCCACCAGAAGTGCTGCCCGCTTCTTCCTTGAGAACGGTCACCGGCTGCAGGCTCGAGGAGCGAAATGCCGGAAGAATGCCGAAAATGACGCCGGTGAGAATGGAAATGATGAAGGTCGCGAAGAGAACGGAACGGTCTGCGGTCACGGTCATCGAAAGAGGAATTTCGGCGACGGGCGGAACGAAACTGCCCAGCGTGCCAGCGGTCCACAAAGTGAACACCATGGCGATAGCTCCACCGCAGAAAGCGAGGATCAAACTTTCGGCGAGCAACTGACGAACCAGGCGCCAGCGCGTGGCGCCAATGGAGAGACGAATGGCCATTTCTCGCCGGCGGCCAACCGAGCGCACAAGCAATAGATTTGCGACGTTGGCACAGGCCAAAAGCAGCACGACTCCGGAAATGGCCAGGAGAAGGAACAGAATCGTATGGAGGTAGTAATTCGCGCCAAAGGGAGCGCGCCAGAGTGGACTGGCAAGAATGTTGATATTGCCCAGATGCTGCTTCGGAAACTGCGCCGCAATTCCGTGCATGAGGACGTTGAGATCGGCTTGCGCGCCGTCCGCGGAGACGCCGGGCTTGAGATGGGCAACGCAAAGCAGCCAGTTTGTACCGCGGTCGTGGAGAAGAAAGTCGGCGGTATCGCTGCTGTAGAAATCACCGACCTGCATGATGGGCACCCACAAGTCATAACTGAGGCCGGTTTGCGTGCCGACAAAGCCTGGAGGCGCGACGCCAACAACTTCCAGCGGATGGCGATCGATTTCGATTGTGCGGCCGATGACGGAAGGATCGGCACCGAATCGTGTTTGCCAGAGGTGATAGCTGATGACCACGACGGGAGCGCCGCCGGGCTTGGTGTCTTCGGATGGAAGAAAGCCACGGCCAAGGATGGGGCGAACTCCCAGAGCGTCGAAATAATTGGCGGAAGCCAAAATGCCCCAGCGGCGTTCGGGCTTGCCGTTGGAGGTGAGACTCATCGTCGTGTTGGTGGCCGCGACAAAACTGGAAAGAGTGCGATTGCGGTCGCGGAGATCCAGGTAGTCGGGATAAGAGAGAGGATTTTGATCGCGTCCGCCGTCGATGGTGACGGCGATCCACTGGCTGGCATGCGTGACGCCGGGAATGGGATTGAGCACAGTCGAGTTGATCCAGCTGAAAATCGTGGAGTTGGCGCCGATGCCCAGCGCGAGCGTGAGAATGGCGATGATGGTGAAGCCCGGCGATTTCTTCAATACGCGCACGCCGTAACGCAAATCCTGAAAAAACGAATTCATCATCCACCTCACGTCTACGGACAATTCATATCTTTGGGCGCCTGCAAAGTGTTACTCGTATCTTAACGCAACGATCGGATCCGTGCGCATGGCGCGGCGCGCGGGAATGTAACAGGCCGCGAGCGCGACGAGAATCAGGAGAATCGCGGCGCCGGCAAACGAGAGCGGGTCGGCGGCGCTGACGCCGTAAAGAACGCTTTGCATCGCGCGCATGAGCAGAAGTCCCGCGACGATTCCAACGGCGGCTCCGGCGAGAGCGAGCTTCGAGCCCTGCACGAGAACCAGGCGCAGGACGTCCTTCTGCTGCGCGCCAAGCGCCATGCGAATGCCGAATTCGTTGGTGCGCTCGGTGACGCTATAGCTGATCAATCCATAGAGGCCAACGGCTGCGAGGACGATCGCAAGCACGGCGAAGACCGCAAGCAAATTGGTGGCGAAGCGCTGCGGGCCGAGCGATTCGGCGATGCGTGTGTCCATGGTTTCCATGTTGGAGACCGGCAGATTGGCATCGACGCCGTGCACGGCCTGGCGAATGGCGGCGTCGCCAGCCGTTGAGCTGCCGCTTGTCTTGGCGATGAGATATCCGAAGGGCGCGCCGCTCTGAGAGATCGGGTAATAATACGAGCCCTTGCCGGAAGACATGGAGATTCCGGCGGATTGCTCGTCGCCGGCGAGCGTGGTGAAGCGAATGTTGCCGACGATGCCGATAATCGTGGCCCAGGGAGAGGTATTGCCGTTGCGAATCTGCTTGCCGATGGGATCTTCGTTGGGCCAGTAGGCCTTGGCGAGATTTTCGTCGATGATGACGACGACTTGCGAGCCTTTGCGGTCATCGTCGGTGAAATAGCGGCCCTTGAGGAGCGGAATGCTCAGCGCGGTGAAGTAGCCGGGCGTGACGACGCGAATCGCGCCATGCGGGCCGGGATCGCCGGGGGCTGTCGGGCGTCCCTGAATATCGAAAGAGGCGGTGCCATCGTTGCCCGCGAATGGCAGCGGAAAACCTCCGCCTGCGGCGACGACTCCGGGAGACTGCGAGAGCCGGTCGAGAACAGTCTGGAAAAATGCGTCCTGCTTGTCCTGGGTGTCGTACTGCGCCGGGGGAAGAGAAAGGCTCGCGGCGGTGACATTATGCGGACTGAATCCGGGATTCACGTCGCTGATGCGCGACAGACTCTTGAGCAGGAGCGCGGTTCCGGCGAGAAGCACGAGGCCGAGCGCCAGTTCTCCGGCGACGAGCACGGCGCGGAAACGCTGGCGGCCGCGGCTGCCGGTCGAAGAGCGGCCGGATTCCCGCAGGGCATTATAGGGATCGGCGTGCGACATGTGCCAGGCCGGAACCGTACCGAAAATCAGCACAGCGACGAGGCCGGCGATCACGGTGAAGGCGAGCACATAGCCATCGAGCGAAAACGTGAGGCCGTTGGCCATTTCCTTGGGCGCGGCGAAAAGCAGCGCTTTCAGCCCGAATTGCGCGACGATCAATCCCGCGAGAATTCCGAGGATGCCGAGGGCGAGATTTTCGCAAAGAGCCTGCGTCATCAGGCGCGTGCGCGAAGCGCCCAGAGCGGCGCGCACGGCGAGTTCTTTCGAGCGGCCTGCGGCCTTGGCGAGCAGAAGTCCGGCAATATTCGCGCAGGCGATGAGCAGAACGAAGGCGACGGCGCCGGTAAGAATCAGAATGGGCGTGGTCAAGTCGCCGAAGACGTAACTGGTGAGCGGCATGAGGAACATGCCCCACTCCGAGTCCTTGGCGAATTTCGTGGCGGGATTGTCGAGGACGCGCTGCGTCAGCACACGCATATAGGCGCTGGCCTGCGAGAATGACACGCCGGGCTGCAAGCGCGCGACGGAGAGATAGTTTTCGTTGAAGGTGTTGTTGACGGAAAAGGCCTTGGGGTCGAGGCCGAGAGGCGCCCAGAGGTCCGGCTGCGGGCTGGGCCAGTGGAAATTGGCGGGCATGACGCCGACGATGTGATACGGCTGCTGATTGAGCTGAATCGTGCGGCCGACGGCATTGGGATCGCCGCCGAACCAGCGCTGCCACGTGCCGTAAGAAAGGATGACCTCCCGATTGGTGTTGGGCTGATCTTCCGCCTGAGTGAAGACGCGGCCGACGATGGGCTTGACGCCGAAGACGTCGAACCATTGCCAGGTGACCAGCGCGCCGCGAAGCTGCTCGGGGAAATCGCCAGCGGTGTAATTGAACGTGGTGCCGGTGCAGGCCGCTGCGGCGGCGAAAATGCTCTTGCTGTCACGCACCTGGGCGTAATCGGGGATGGAGACGACGATGTTTTTCAGGCCGAGCTTATTGTAGTAGGCGCGCTGCGCGACGACGCGATCCGGCTGCGTGACGCCGGGCGGATGCAGGAAGAGAGTGTTGACGACTGAAAAAATCGCCGTGTTGGCGCCGATGCCGAGCGCAAGCGTGGCGACGGCAATCAGCGTGAAGCCCGGTGACTTAACCAACAGGCGCAGTGCGTGGCGTAAGTCTCCCAATAACGTGTTCACGAGACCCTCCGGTGCAACTGCGTGAATTAAGAGGCACACAAACGCCCAAATGGGACAAAGTCAACTCCATGGAGGCCAGCCACTTACGTGGGACACGACGCGGAAATTCGAGTGCATGTGTCCGATATTGGGAAGCGGTGTCGCTGGAGCGAACAGGCAAGCGAACAGCTCAAAGCCCTCCGGCGGCGGGCGTTGAGCCGGCGCGTGGCGCGCCGAAATTCAACGGCGGAAATTCGGGCACGCAAACTCAATCCGAGCGGCTGCGAATTCTGATAGGTGCGCGCCGTGTGTGCTCGGTTCGTGCGGGGTAGGTTTACAAGGAACCGCAATTTGAGGCAGTTGAATGTGGGAGGCAAATCGGAACAGAAGCACTTTTCAGGTTAGACAACGACTTGTCGAGGTTCATCAGCATTAGAATTCTAGAGCTTGTGATATTCCATTGCACAAGGCGGCAGTACCACTGTCAGATGGAAGAAGCTGATTCAGTTCCTGATGAACGCAGGGATCGGAAGCGGAACCGCCAGCTCGGGGTTAATTCGCTTGACGGCCAATGCCTGCAGAGAGTCTAATTGACATCTACCCGCCCTCAGCCCTGGTTGCATCTAAACTAAGCGTTGCAATTTGCTCTACTACATTTTTCCGGAAGGAGTTTACTCAAGATGACAAGGTTGAAGGCTGTTTCTCTCGTCCCCTTCCTCGCGATGGTCGTCGCGCTAGCGTGCTCAACACCGTTGTTCGCGCAGGACGGAAAACTCAAAATTAAAGTTAGCCCGAAGCAGGCATACGTCTTCGTGGATGGAAATGCGGTTAAACATGGCAATCAAACCATCAAGCTGCCCGCAGGAAAACATTCGGTGGGCGTCTACAACTACGGCTACACATCCCAAACGCAGGACGTGGACGTTATCCAAGGAAAAACGACAGATTTGAAGGTGGCGCTGCAGCAATCCGGCGACGCTGTCTCGGGACCGTTCGGCGACATCGAACTGAACGGCGACAGAGCGGCGGCGGTGTTGCTGAATGGCAAGACGCCCGCCTATTTCGTCGGGCATGTGGATGAGTTCGACTGGAATTGGCTGTGGCACCAGCGGCTGATCGTGCGCCCGGGCACGTACCAAATCGACGTAACGCGCAATGGGCAGACGATCTGGTCGGGGCCAGTCACGGTGCAAGCGGGACAGCAAGTGACCGTAAACCTGCACGACGGCAAGACCAAAACCAAGAACTGGAAGCAAGGCAACACGCTTTCCGCGCAGCCGCGATTTAAGGCAGGACTGGCGAGTTCGACAGTCGCAATCGCTCCGGTGACGGGAACATTCTCGGCAGCGCCGACACAACTCAATTGCGGCGATTCCTCGCAATTGACATGGAGCTCGACGGATGCGGTGGACGTAAACATCAGTGAAATCGGCAAGGTGGACGCGAGCGGAAATAAATCCGTGACCCCTCTCAAGACGACGACGTACAACTTCAGCGCCGCAGGGCCCGGCGGCACAGTCACACAAAGCCAGACCATCAACGTCAATATCCAGCCGACGGCGACGCTGACTTTGAATCCGACCGAAGTGAGATATCACAAAATCGGGGACAAAGTGAAAGAGGATGGAACTTCGACGCTGAGCTGGACGTCGTCAAATGCGAGCCAGGTGAGTATCGATCCCATCGGAAGCGTGCAGCCAAGCGGGAGTCAAACGATCACCGCGCAGCCGAAACAGCAGAACATCGGGCCGATCGACGAAAACCAGGCGTACACGCTGACCGCAACGAACGTCTGCGGCGGTTCCGTGACGCAAACGGCGAATCTGCACCTCACCGGGTCGATCGAACCAATGCCGGTCGTCACGCTGCAAAGCGTTTTCTATTCGACCGCGTATCCGGTGAAGGAACATCCGGATGTGGGGCTGGTGATGAGCGAAGAGCAATCGCTCGACACTGTGGCGTCCACGTTCAAGAAGTATTTGGATTACGACGACACGGCGAAGCTGGTCGTGGTGGGACACGCGGACGTTCGCGGGTCTTCGCCGTACAACGAAGCGCTCAGCGAACGGCGCGCCGATCGCGTGAGAGACTATCTGGTTTCGCAGGGAATTTCGGCGGACAAAATCGAGACGCGCGCGGAAGGCAAAGAGCGGCAGCTCGATCGCAGCGAAGTGACGCAGTTGCAAGGGCAGGATCCAGCCCAGCCGGAGAAGTGGATGATGCATCGTGACCGCGATACCTGGCTGGCGTATAACCGGCGCGTGGACATCATTCTTCAGCCGACGGGTCAGGAGTCCACGAAGTACTACCCGAACGGCGCACCCGAGGCGCGGCTCTTGTGGCAGATGCCAAAGCCGAGTCTGAGCAAAGTGCGCAAGGGAGAAAGCGGCGCGCAAGAACCGGACGCGCAACCGATGCACAAGCCGGCGCATCGGCACGCGGCACAGCCGAAAGCGCCCGCGCAGCCGCAATCGCAGCAATAAGCGCAACGGCAACGGCGGCATCAACTGTCCGCCGCGAAAGAGTGCAAACGCAAAGGGCCTGTCGCCAGAAAAATGGTGGTAGGCCCTTATTTTTTTGCCCCGATTTCACGGGCCAGTCAGGAAGCCACGAGCGGTGACGGAAAGCTCCAGTTGTGCCGGTGCGGCGAGGCCGATAGAATCGAAGCCTCGCAATGGCCATGACCGCGCAGCGTTTCCGTCCACGAATTGTATCGCTTGCCCCGAGTGTGACGTCGATTCTGATCGCGCTGGGGGCGCGCCAGCATTTGGTCGCTGTGAGCCGCTGGTGCAAAGATGTGGCGGATGTGAGGGACTTGCCGGAGTTGGGCGATTGCTGGTCTCTTGGCTCGGATGAGGATTTAACGGCGATGATGAAATTGCGGCCGACGCTGATTGTGGGCTCGGTGCCATTCGCGACTGAAACGGTGCAGAAAATCCTGGCGCTGCCAATTCCCTTCCTCGCTTTGAATCCGAGAATTCTCGCCGATGTGGAAATGGACATTCACACGCTGGGACGCGTCGCACAGGTAAGCGCGCGAGCGGAAGCGCTGGTTCAGCAAATGCGGCGGAAGTTCGAAGGCGTCCGCCGAGCGGCGAAACGCGCGAGGACGCGGCCGCGAGTTTATTGTGAGGCGTGGCCGCATCCGCGGATCAGCTCTCCGCCGTGGGTTGCGGAGCTGGTCGAAATCGCGGGCGGGACAATGGTCGTCGCGGCTGGCCAGAAAATTCCCGATGAGGAAGTCGCACAGGCGCAGCCAGACGTCATCGTGCTCGCGTGGACAGCGACTGGCGGAAAATCGAAGCCGGAACAAGCGCTGGCAAATCCGGCGTGGCGGGATGTGCCCGCGGTTCGCGAGCGCCGCGTCTTTGCCGTGCGCGACGAGTTGGTGAATACGCCGGGACCGCCGCTCGTTTGCGGTGCGAAAGAATTGCTGCGAATCTTGCATCCGGAACTGAACGCGGACGGCAAAACAAGTGGCAAGAAGATGCGAGCGCATTCCTGATCGGTCAAATGGAAACCAACGATGGAAATTGAAAAGGGGAAGGTTCACGCGCCGGAGCTTGGTGCGACGTGGCTGAATTCGGAGCCTCTGGAATTGCGCGGGCTGCGCGGGCGCGTCGTGCTCGTCGATTTCTGGGACTACACATGCGTGAATTGCCTGCGGACGCTGCCTTATGTTGCGGAGTGGCACAAACGATACGCGGCCATGGGGCTGACGATCATCGGTGTGCATACGCCGGAGTTTTCGCTTGCAGCGAACGAGAAATTCGTGCGCGCGGCGGTGGAACGGTTTGGGATCCGCTATCCGGTCGTGCTCGACAATGGCTACGCGATTTGGCACGCCTATGCGAACCGCTATTGGCCCGCGAAATATCTGATCGACAAAGACGGCTACATTCGATTTTTTCATTTTGGTGAAGGCGATTATGGCGCGAGCGAAGAGGCGATCCAGATGCTGCTGCGCGAAGTAAATCCGGCCGCTCAATTTCCCACGGTGATGGAACCCGTGCGCGATACGGACAGACCCGGAGCGGTGTGCTACAAATCGACGCCGGAGCTTTATTTCGGGAACAAACGCGGCAAGTTGGGCAATGAATCGGGCTTTCTGCACGCGAACGAAGAACGCGCGAACGAAGATCACGCGGGCGAATACAAGCTGCCCGAAAAAATCGAAGCGGACGTAGTCTATCTCTCTGGGCCGTGGATCAGCCGCGAGGAATGCGCGAAATCGGCTCCCACGGAAAAGACGCCGTCGTCAGTGCTGCTCTTCTATACGGGAAAAGAAGTGAATCTGGTCGCCGCGCCGGACGGCCAGCCTCGAACGCTTGAACTTCTTCACGGCGGCGAGCCGCTTGCAGAAAACGAGATGGGCGAGGACGCGAAACGCGACGCGGCGGGCACGACAATCGTGACGATCGATTCGCCGCGGATGTACAACCTGGTGCGCAATCCGGGGATGAAACAGAAGCTGCTGCAACTCGTCGCGCGGGAGCACGGGATCGAATGTTACGCGTTCACGTTCACGACATGCACGGCGCAGGATGATCCGCCATGGTAGTCGTGGCCGCTATAATCATTTGCGACGGGCGCGTGCTGGCGTGCCAGCGCAGCCGCGGCGGCAAGTTTCCCCTGAAATGGGAATTTCCCGGCGGCAAAGTACAGGCGGGAGAATCGCCGGAAGCCGCGCTCGAGCGCGAATTGCATGAGGAATTAGGCATTCACGCAACGATCGGCGCGGAGATTTTCCGCACGCGCCACAAATACGCCGAGATGCCGGAAGAAGTCGAGCTGATTTTCTTTGCGGCGCAAATCGAATCCGGTAAACTCGAGAATCGCATCTTCGAAAAGATAGAATGGGTCGCGCCGGAAAAATTGCCGGAGTTGGACTTTCTGGAAGCGGACGGCGAACTGGTGGAGAGGCTGGCGAGACGCGAATACCGGCCACTTGCGAATCGACGAGCGGGAACTAAACATGAATCGCAGGAAACGCGGAGCGGCAAATCTGCGTCAGAGTAGCTATACTGCGGTTCCTTCGTGAAATAGTCGTGTTATAGTAGGCAGTTCATTTCAGCACGAACTAAAAGGGCCGATAGGAGAAGCAATGGCATCGAAAAGTGGCCGGGCCGTAGCCGAACTCGAAACCGAAAAGAGCGAGAACGGCCGCGAATTAATGCTGGGACTGTACCAAATGCTGGTGAAGTGCCGGATGTGCGACGAAAAAGCGCGCATTCTCTTTCGCCAGGGCAAGTATGCGGGCAATTTTTACTCCGGCGTGGGCCAGGAAGCGGCGGAGGTCGGCGCGGCGTACAGCCTGCGTGAAGACGATTGGATTGCGCCGTCGCATCGCGACTGGACGTCAAACATCATCAAAGGCGCGCCGCTGAAACTCTGCTTCGCGCAACTCTTCGGCAAAGCGACCAGCCCCGACCGCGGGAAATCGACGCCTGCGCACATGGGCTATCCTCCGATTCACACGATCACGCCGGCCAGCAGCATCGCCGGGCAGCTCGCGGTGGGCACAGGCGTGGCGTTTGGCTTGAAGAAGCTCGGGCGCGACAGCGTGGTCGTTTCGTTTTTCGGGGACGGCGCGACGAGCCTTGGCGGCTTTCACGAGGCGCTGAATTTCGCCGGCGTGCATCGCCTGCCGATCATTTATGTTTGCCAGAACAACCTGTGGGCTGAATCGGTGCCGCTGCGACTGCAGACGGCGCTCACGGATTTGGCCGACCGCGCAAAGGCGTATGGATTTCCGGGTATCTCAGTCGACGGCAATGACGTCATGGTTGTTTATGACGCCGCGACAAAGGCGATTGCGCGGGCGCGGGCGGGCGAAGGGCCGACGTTCATCGAGTGCAAGACGTACCGATGGTACGGGCATTCGGAGATCGATCCGGCGAAATATCGCACCAAAGAAGAAGTCGAGGCGTGGAAGAAACGCGACCCGCTGGTGCTCTTCGAGAAAGTCCTCCGCGACAAAAAACTTCTCACCGACGAGACAAAAGACAAGATCGCCAAAGGCATCACACAGGAAATCAATGAGGCTGTCGAATTCGCCGAACAGAGCCCATATCCCGACGCTTCCGAGCTGACGGATCACATCTGGGCAGAAGAATAGGGGACTCCGAAAAAATGGCACGTTCGCTGACAATGATTGAAGCCATCACGGAAGCGATGGCGCAGGAAATGGCGCGCGACGAGCGCGTCTTCGTGATGGGCGAGGACATCGGGCTTTCGGGCGGCGTATTCAAGGCGACCGCCGGGCTCTACGACAAGTTCGGCGAGGAGCGCGTGCTGGACACGCCGCTCGCCGAGGGCAACATCATCGCGTCGGCGATTGGCGCTTCGATGGTGGGGCTGCGGCCGATTGCGGAAATCCAGTTCGCAGATTTCATCACGCCGGCGATGGAGTCGATCGTGCAGCAAGCGTCGAAGATCCGCTATCGGAGCGCGGGAGGCTACGGCTGCTCGCTGACCGTGCGCATTTGCTGCGGCGGCGGCACGGGCGGCGGACTTTATCACTCGCAGGAGAATGCCTCGTGGTTCGTCCACGAGCCCGGGCTGAAGGTGGTGATGCCGTCGACGCCCTATGACGCGAAGGGCCTGCTGCTGGCCGCGATTCGCGAGCCGAATCCGGTACTCTATTTCGAACACAAGAAGCTTTATCGCACGGCAAAGGGCGATGTCCCCGAAGGCGATTACACGGTGCCGATTGGCAAAGCCGAAATCCGCCGCCAGGGCCGCGACATGACCGTGGTGACGTACGGTTACATGACAACGCTTTGCCTGGAAGCCGCCGAGCAGATGGCGAAGAACGGCGTCGAAGCCGAAGTCATCGACCTGCGCACGCTTTCGCCGCTCGACAAGGAGACGGTGCTCGATTCCGTCCGGCGCACGAACAAGTGCCTGATCGTCCATGAAGACAAGCGCACGCTTGGCATCGGCGGAGAAATTTCCGCGATCGTTGCCGAAGAAGCATTCGAGGATCTGGACGGCCCGATTGTACGCATTACCGGGCCTGATGTACCGGCGATTCCATTCGCGCCGCCGCTCGAGCATGCGTGGATGGTCAACACGGAGAAAATTGTCGCGGGCATGCAGAAACTCGCGGCGTACTGAGGCTCGGAGCTGAATTTTTCAGGCGGCGTCGAATACTTTCGGCGCCGCCTTTTTTATTTTCACGGCACATAAAATGAACCCGCATCCAACGCCGTGGCGAGCGCGTACTATTACAGACGAGCCAAAGATGGGCGCTTTCGACAAGGCTTCGGCAAGACGGTGTCTGGCCGCGGTGCTCTTCGCGCTGCTCGACCCCACGGGCGCGCTCGGACATCTCTACGACGCGAAGACCAGCCCGCAAATGTTCGTCATCAATCCTCAAGGAGCGCTGGTCTATGACGGCGCGATCGACGACCGGCCCACGACGGATGTCGCCGACATTCCCGGCGCGAAGAATTATTTGAACCTTGCTCTTGAAGAAGCGATGAGCGGAAAACCGGTGAGTGATTCGGTTACGCGGCCGTACGGCTGCTCGGTGAAGTACGCTGGAGAAGAATAAGCCGCAACGAATTGCTTTTTTGAGGCGGCGCCATTTGCTTGGCGCCGCCTTTTTTATTTCTGAACTACGTCAGGCTGCGGCCGCCGTCGACGGCGAGAATTTGGCCGGTGACGAAATCGGAACTGGCGAAGTAGAAGACCGCTTCCGCAATGTCCGAGCCTTTGCCGGTGCGATGCAACGGCGCGCGGCGAATATAATCTTCATCAGGAAGTTCGTCCGGAAACTGAATTGTTCCGGGCGCGACGCTGTTTACCAAAACCTCCGGCGCCAAAGCGCGTGCCAGACACCGAGTGAGCATGATGACTCCCGCCTTGGAAACGCAATAGTGCGTGAATTTGGGCCACGGAAGAATCCCGCCCAGCGAAGAAATGTTGATGATGTGGCCGCGGCCGCTGCGCTTGAGAAGCGGCGCCGCAGCCTGCGCGCAAAGAAATTGCGCCTTCAGGTTCGTGGCCATGACGTTGTCCCACTGGTCTTCCGTCAGATCGAGGAAGTCCGCTTCGAAGAACATGCCCGCGTTGTTGACGAGAATGTCCAGGCGCGAGAATTCCCGCTCGACCGTTTGAAACATGCGCTGGACGTCTTGTTTTTTGGAAACATTTGCTGGAATGGCCAGCGCGCGGCGGCCGAGCCTGCGAATATCCGAGGCCAGGCTCTCCGCCTCCAGTTGCGACGAAGCGTAATTGATGACAACGTCCGCGCCTTCCGCGGCGAGCTTTTCGGCGATGCTGCGGCCGATGCGTTTTGCGCCGCCCGTGACGAGCGCGACCTGGCCAGCAAGAACTTTATCCGGCACGAGAACCTCCCGGCTGAAGACTCACCATCATCGCACGGAAGCGGCAAAGCCGCGCCGCCGAATCCCAGGCGAACGCTTTTGACGCAGCGAAACGGCAGACGTTAGAATGAACGGCGTTGCGTAACTGGGAGGCGGGATGAAACTCGATTTGCTGGCGATTGCGGCGCATCCGGACGACGTCGAGCTAACATGCGGCGGCACGCTCATCAAAATGGCGCAGAAGGGTTACAAAACAGGCGTGCTCGACTTGACGCGCGGAGAAATGGGGTCGCGCGGAACTCCGGAAACGCGGCTGCATGAGGCCGCGCAGGCGGCGCGGATCATGGGGTTGAAGATGCGCGCGAATTTGGGTTTGCCAGATGCGCGGCTCGAAGTCAGCGAGAGATACAAACTTGCCGTCGCGGCGAAGATTCGCGAGTGGCAGCCGCACACGGTGATTCTTCCCTACTGGGAGGGCCGGCATCCGGATCATTACGCCGCGGCGCGGCTGGCTTATGAGGGTTGTTTTCTCGCAGGCCTGAAACAGCTCGCGCTTCCGGGCGAGGCGTTCCGTCCATTCAAGATTCTGTACGCAACAACCTATGACGAGACCGTGCGGCCTTCCTTCGCCGTGGACATCACGGCGCAGTTCGACCGGCGGCGGAAGGCGATTCTGGCATACGAATCGCAGTTCCACTCGAAAAAGCGCGAGAAGAAATCGAAGGTACATTTGCCGCTCGATGAACTCGAGAATCGAGTGAATTTGACGTCGCGTTATTACGGGCGGATGATCGGCGTGCAATACGCGGAGCCGTTCCTGGTGCGCGAAGTGATGCAAATCGAGGACGTCGTGAAGATTCCCGTGCGTTCGATTTAGCGACGCGTGAGCGGCATCGAAAAGTCCGGCTGCCGAGGAGACGCAAGAAAATGAGAATAGCGCGCGCGTGGATGTGGCTGCCTTTTCTTGCTGGCGCTTTCGCAAGCGTTGCGCTGGCCGCTTCGTTTGAACGAGTGACCGCAACGCAGGAAGTTCAGGCCACCGCATCAGAAGCGACGCCGCGTTACACGAGCCAGGGCCATCTCATTCGGCCACAGGATTATCGCGAGTGGATATACTTGTCGTCTGGCCTCGGCATGGCGTATACGCCGAATGCTGCCTACCCCGGAAATTTCACGAACGTCTTCGTTCCGCAGGCTGCGTATCACGCGTTCCTCGCGACCGGCAAATGGCCGGACAAGACGATGTTCGTCCTGGAAGAACGCGCGGCGTCGAGCAACGGGTCGATCAACAAGGGTGGTCACTTCCAGGCGGACCTGGCGGGCCTTGCCGCCGAAGTAAAAGACAAGGGCCGTTTCCCCGAAAAATGGGCCTACTTCAGCTTTGCGTCAGGCACCACGGACGCAGCGCCTAACCCGAAGACGGCCTGTTGGGATTGCCATAACGCACATGCCGCCGTCGAAAACACGTTTGTACAGTTCTATCCGACTCTGAAGCCTGTGGCGCTGAAATTCGGGACGTACAAGGCGAGGTGACAGTGGGGAGATTGGCCGCGTCAGTTCAGAATTCTTCCGATTCCTGTGCAAACCGGAAACCCGGAAGCGTCGGCGCGGAGCCAGCGTGCCCCACGCGAATGCGGAGGGGAGCGTCAGTCTCCGAGCCCGCCTTGCGGAGCACGGCAAACGTCGCAAGGGCCTCATTGTAGACTTTTGTGACCAGGTAGGAGTCGCCCGTGTCGTCCTTCTTCCAGACCTGGCCAATTTGTATCTTCTTGATGGGCATGCTAAGGAGTAAACCACTTTAGACAGAATGACGTGCAGCGTCAATAGAACTCGACCTATGAGTTTCCGTAGAATTTACCGGGTCCCCCGCCACGGAGCCCGAGCCAGCCGCTGTCCTATTTCCTCTACCTCCGGCGACCGCCGAGAAACTCTTTCCGCACAATGCGCATCGAACGAATTAACCCGCAAGCACGGAGCCGGGTGTATAATCGCAGCATAAGTTTAGGGGGCACGAAAAATGAAAAAGACCTCCGCCGGCGTTGCAGCATTCCTTCTGGCAGTGGCGATGGCCGCACCGGCCGTATTCGCTCAATCCGACACCGTGAAGACGGGCACCGAATCCGACGTGAATGCCATTGGCAACCGCAAGGTCGGCCACGGCCCGGATATGTATTCCATCCAACGAGAGATTGCGCTCGGCAAACAGCTCTCCATGGAAGTGGAGAAATCCTCAAAGCTGGTCAACGACCCCGTGATTGTCGCCTACGTGAACAAGGTTGGCCAGAATCTCGTCCGGAATTCCGACGCGCAGGTGCCGTTTACGATCAAGGTGATCGACGACGAACATTTCAACGCGTTCGCCTTGCCGGGTGGATTCTTTTATGTCAACACGGGTGTGATCCTGCACTCGGATGAGGAAGCGGAACTGGCGGGCGTGATGGCGCATGAAATCGCGCACGTTTGCGCGCGTCACGAGACGCGCAACGCGACCAAGGCCAACATCATGCAGATCGCATCCATCCCCCTGATTATGGCGCTGCCCGGAACGATGGCGGGATACGGGATCTACGAAGGGATGAATTTCGCGGTTCCACTGACTTATCTTAAATTCTCGCGCGACGTGGAGCGCGAGGCGGATTACCTCGGATTGCAGTACATGTACAAGGCCGGATACGATCCAAACGCGTTCGTGATGGCGTTTGAGAAGGTCGAGGCCGAAGAGAAAAAGCAGCCAGGCACGATCCCAAAGATATTCGATACGCACCCGCCGACACCCGATCGCATCATCGCGGCGCAAAAAGAGATTGCAACGATTCTTCCGGCGCGCCCGGAGTACATCGTCTCCACGTCAGAATTTGATCAGGTCAAGGCTCGAATCATCCAGATGGAGTCGGGCGAGAAAATTCAGGAATTGCACGACGGCAAACCGACCCTGAAGACCAAGCAGGAGCAGAAGGCTCAACAGCAACCCGCGCAGCAAGGCCAGGGCGACGATGCGCCGGTGCTGAAGCGCCGTCCATAATCGATTCCGAACTTGTTAAGAAGGAAAAAGGCGATCCGCAAGGGTCGCCTTTTTTATTTTTGCTTTAAGGAATTATGCGGAGAGGACAAAAACTTCGGACCGAACCCCTGAATCCCTACCGCCGCTGTTCGGCGGCCAGGTCCGCCACGCCCATGCGCTTCAGAAACTCGGAATAATAGCGGCGGTAGAGGATATCCCACTCTTCGCTGCCCTCGACGATTTCCTTTTTCTGAGACGCGATCTTGGCGCGAACCTCGGTATCGACTTGCTCTTCCTGTTTCAACAATTCCGAGAGGATGGTCACAATTTCCTGACGGATCGTGTCTCGATCTTCGATGAAATCGAGATCTTCGATCGTGACCAAAAGATCGATGAGGCGGTGAGAGAGGCGTACCGTCTTTTCGCGGCTGAGTCGCATCAACGGAGGATCAACTTCCTCTGGCGCGCGAGTTCGCCTTTCACCTTCTTGTACATCTCCTGATAAGACGCGCCGACTTTGCGCATTTCATCGTTGTGCTGAGCAAGAATGTCGCGCACTTCTTCGTTCAAGCGGTCTTCCACGGCCAATTCGTCATTCATCGTTTGGCGAACGCGCTCGGCAAGATGATCGGCGGTCTTCGTCTCGATCATTTGGCGCTCCACGAGGCGCTTGACGATCTCTTTCGACATGTATCCCACGTAATCGCGCGAAAGAAGCATTCTGTTTGTCTCGTTTCGCTTTCCAGTTTACTTGCCGCACACCGGAAGGTCAAGCAAGCGAGAACCAACCGGATCCCGCGCTTGCGCACGCACATGCTGCGCGCCATTGACGCTCGCGCGCGCTTCGGCTAGCATGTTACGGGCGGTTAGCTCAGTGGTTAGAGCATCCCGCTTACACCGGGAAGGTCGTGCGTTCAAATCGCACATCGCCCACCAGTGTTCGTTGCATTCCGCAAGCATGCGGGGACGTAGTTCAGCCGGCTAGAACGCTGCCCTGTCACGGCAGAGGTCGCGGGTTCGAGCCCCGTCGTCCCCGCCAATCCTTCCAAACCGCTTAGGATTGATTGGTTCACACAGGTCCGACCCACAACTCAACCCACAAACGCCGCGGCACCGTTGCGTTCATTCCCACGGGATTCGGAGCGCGCAGCGCTCCGAATCGCACGCGCTAAAAACGCATCGGACGGCGCATCCGCGCACGCCGACTGAAACCGTTGCCTGGGACTTCTTGCCGTAAATATGCCTTGACACGTATATGCTCCGTACCGCATATTCAAACTATGGAATCTGTATTCGAAATCATTGCGGAGCCGAACCGACGCGCGATATTGAGTCTTCTGGTCTCGTCCCAGCAGTCAGTGGGAGAGATCGAGCATCAACTTCGTATGCCGCAGCCGGCCGTGTCAAAGCATCTGCGAGTGCTGCGCGACGCCGGTTTCGTGGAATCCACGGTGGACGCACAGCGCCGTCTTTACCGACTGAAACCCAAACCGTTTCAGGAAATGGATGCCTGGCTGGATCAGTTCCGCCGGTTCTGGTCCGCCCACGTGGATGCTCTCGAACGCCACCTCGACCGCATGGATCAATCGATTAGAAGGGCAACACCAACGAAAAGGAAGACAAGAAAGACGACGCGCCGCAAACCGCGAGCGTGATAAAGGAGAAACGAAATGAAAATCAAAGTGATCAGCTTATACGTGGACGACCAGGAAAAAGCCCTGCGCTTCTATACGAACGTGCTGGGCTTTACCAAGAAGACCGATTTCAGCAACGGCCCATATCGCTGGCTGACCATAGCCTCGTCCGAGGAACCGAACGGCATCGAGCTGCAACTGGCACTGAACGACAACCCCGCGGCTAAAGCCTATCAGCAGGCGATGTTTCAACAGGGTCAGCCCGCGGTAATGTTCTTTACCGACGACGTCAAGGGCGATTACGAGCGGATCAAGGGCCGCGGCGCCGAGTTCACGATGCCTCCCACCGATGTGACTGGCTCGACCATTGCGACGCTGAAAGACACCTGCGGCAACCTGATTCAGCTCAGCCAGCTGGCACGCTGGTAGGATGGGCGTTCAGCAGGGAGAAGATCGATGACTGATCGCGAACAGTACGCACCGGGTCCGGCCCGCGGGGCGCAGATACGAAAGGACGGAGAGAAGTGGACGCTCATTCTCACGAGAGAACTGCGCCATTCGCCGGAAAAAGTCTGGCAGGCGCTAACCGACCCGGAGCATCTGCGCGAGTGGGCTCCCTTCGACGCCGACAGGAACCTCGGCACGGTTGGAGCCACGGTGAAACTCACCACAGTAGGAGCGCCCGCGCTGCATGTTACCGAAACAACAGTGACGCGAGCCGACGCTCCCAACGCTCTTGAATACAAGTGGGGCGGCTTCGATATGCGGTGGGAACTCGAATCCTTTGGTGCCGGCACGCGCCTGACTCTTTGGACCAACATCGGTCACCGCTTCATCTCGATGGGCGCTGCCGGGTGGCACATCTGCTTCGATGTGCTGGATCGGCTTCTCGCGGGTCAGCGCATCGGCCGCATGGTCGGCCCCGAGGCGATAAAGTTCGGCGGCTGGCAGCGGCTGAACGCGGAGTACGCCAAGCAGTTCGGTATCAAAGCTAGGCCAGAGTAAATCACTCGGCACCGCCGATAAATGGAGGACAAATCAATCATGAAAGAAGTCACCAAACGCACGATTTTTCGCTGGATTCACATCGTCTTTAGCATTCCGATACTCGGTTATATTTATAGCCCGTTTGAAGAACTTCCAAAGTACGCCGGCCGAGTTCGGTTTGTCGTCGTTCCTGTCATGCTGCTTTCGGGACTTTGGATGTGGAAGGGCCATGCCGTTCGGCGACTTATCTCGAAGTTAAGGTTGCCGAATAAAACTGCTCGCCTGAACACGCGACAAGAATTGGAGGCATAAAGATCCAATGAATCCATCGGAACGCATTGACGAGCTGATCGCAGGACTCGCAGACTGGCGCGGCGAAACGTTGGCCAGCATCCGCAAGAATATCCTTGCGGCCGACGGAGAGATCATCGAGGAATGGAAATGGATGGGAAGCCCAGTGTGGTCTCGCGACGGAATCATCGCCGTCGGCAACGCCCATAAAGATAAGGTGAAGCTTACCTTTGCTCACGGGGCGGGCCTCCCGGACCCTGACAAGCTCTTCAATGCGGGTCTTGGAGGCAACCAGTGGCGAGCGATCGATTTTTTCGAGGGCGATAAGATTAACGAGCGTGCTTTAAGAAATCTTGTCTGCGCCGCCGTTGATTACAATCAGATCAAATTGAAGAGGAAAGCGCCTGCGAGCACTCGAGCGAAAGTACACAAAAGTAAAAAGCGATGAAACTACAACTTTTTCTCGCTAATTCTCTTTGCGGGACTGCCTGACAATGGTGCTTGACGCTGCTGGATTGTCTTCCCGGTCACGAACAAGAGCTCGGACGGCCGAAAACCGCAACCGAGAAGCATGGTAATCATGGCGCGGTTGGCGCGAGCGCTGTCGAAGCTCGGCTATTGCTCGCGCTCGCATGCGGCTGAGTTGATCTGCGCCGGCCGCGTGCGCCTCAACGGCGTGGCGAAACGCGATCCGGAAACGCCGGTGCGATTGAACCGCGACCGCATTGAAGTCGATGGACGAGAAGTCAGCGCCGAAACCAAGGTTTATCTCATGCTGAACAAGCCGCGCGGCGTCATCACCACCGCATCCGACGAGAAAGCCCGCGAAACGGTCTATAAGAATCTGCCCGCTAACATTCCGTGGGTTGCTCCCGTCGGCCGACTGGATAAGGCCAGCGAAGGTCTCCTGCTGCTGACAAATGATTCCGAATGGGCAGCCCGCATCACGGCGCCGGAAACGCACCTCGCAAAAACTTATCATGTGCATGTCAATGCGGTAGCCGACGCGGCACTCATCGAGAAACTGGAAAAAGGCGTGCGCGCCGAAAACGGCGACTTGCTTCGCGCGAAACACGCTGAGGTTTTACGCCACGGCGAGAAAAACTCCTGGCTTGTGATCGTGCTCGACGAAGGGAGAAATCGCCAGATACGCCGAATGTTCGAGGCTTTGGGAGTCGAAGTTCTGCGGCTCGTGCGCGTGGCGATCGGGCCGCTGGCATTGGGCGAACTCGCCAAAAATGCTCATCGCCATCTCACGCGTGAAGAAAAACTAGCGTTGGATAAGGCGATGGCGTGCTCGCACGCCGCGCGATAAACGCGCTGTGGCGTCACTAATTTCCATTCATGCGTCAGCTCAGCCGAGAGGCGGATGCTTTGTATGCCAATCCGTATGCTGCTGAAACATGCGCGCCGCGGCGATCACACGGTCATCCTCCAAGGCTCGCGCCATGAACTGGACGCCAATCGGCATGTGATCCTTGTTGAAGCCGCACGGCACGGTGAGTGCCGGCAAACCGCAGAGGCTCGATATCGCATCCGGCTGCATGCTGTTGCCGCGCCGGTTGCGCGGGCGGCGTTCCTCGCGTTGCTGTTGCTGGCGCGGAGGCTCCGGCGGAGGCTTCAGCGGAATGGCCGCCGTGTCCTCGCCCGGCGCGGCAATCACGTCGAAGCGGTCGAAGAGCACATCGATCTTCTTCTGCAGGAACACGCGAACGCGCTGAATCTGGAGCAAATCGGAAGCGGAGAATTCGCGGCTTGCGTAACCGTTGATCTGCCCAAGCGGGTCGGCGAGCTGCGCGCAGCGTCCTGAGTCGATCAAATCCGAGAATGCCGCCGCAGCTTCAATCAGGATCACCAGTTCGCCCGCTTCCTCATATGGCCCCTCGGGCAATTCCACATCGGAAACGTGCGCGCCATTCTTCTCCAGGACCTTCAACGCATCATCCGCCGCCGCATGCAGCACTGGATCGGCGTTTGGAAAGACGTTTGTCAGCCGGCCGATGCGCAATGGGCCGGATGTATTCTGCGTCGCCGCATAGTGAAAACCAGCCAGCGGCGAAGGCAGTGAATCGTGGTCGTTCTCATCGTGCCCGGCAATTACAGATAGAATCAACCCGCAGCAATCAGCGGTGCGCGCCATCGGGCCGATTTTGTCCATCGACCACGCAATGGCCATCACGCCGTGACGGCTGACGCGTCCAAAACTCGGGCGCATGCCAGAAATTCCGCAAAGAGTCGCGGGACAGATAATCGAGCCGCGAGTATCCGAGCCGAGCGCGAAGTTTGCAAGCCCTGCGGCAGTAATCGCTCCTGAGCCGCTCGAAGAGCCGCAGGTCCAATAGTCCGTATTCCATGGATTCTTGCAGGGACCGGTGAGCGAAGCTTCCGCCGACTCATAACCCAACCCGCCAGCCAATTCGATCATTGCGGCCTTGCCGATCAGAATCGCGCCAGCCTGATTCAGGCGCTCGATGACGGTGGCGTTGTAGTCGAAGCTTCGGTCCGCATACGGCTTGGCGCCCCACGTGGTCTTATATCCTTTGACCGCAAGCAAGTCCTTCGCCGCATAAGGAATCCCGTGCAGCGGTCCGCGATAATGTCCCGCGCCGATTTCCTTTTCTGCTGCGTGCGCTTGTTCGAGCGCGAGATCCTCGGTGATCGTCACGTAGGCATTGAATTTTGGTCCGAGGCGCTTGCTGCGATCCAGATAACTTTCCGTTAGTTCAACAGGAGAAATTTTCTGGGTACGAATGCGCTCGCCAAGCTCTCGAATGGGGAGATAAAGCACGTCTTCGCTCAGCATGGCTACGCTCCCTTCTTCGGCGGCTCGGCGGGCTTGTGCTCTGAGCCCGAGGTTCTGATCGAAGAACGCGCAATCGGCGGCGTTTTGCCTTCGACGAGCTTCAGCACCGTCGCCGGCGCATCGCCGTTCTCGACAGAGATTGGCCGAATCACTTCAAGCATCCGGGCGTGGTACATGACCGTTCGACGCATCAGCTTCTTTTGATCCTCGGAGAGCCGCGCACCATACTTCGCGAAGATATGTTGAAGTTTCACCTCGACTTCGGCTTGCGCGTCGGCGGAAAGTCCGGATGTGTCCTCGTCTTGCAGTAAGGGAGCAATCGCCCGCGCACGCGGCGCCTCGCTCGAAGAGATCGGCACGGCCGCAGCGGCCAGCGTGCCGCCGGCAACCGTAAAAGCGACGCGTCGCGCAAATTCTCGCCGCGAGACTCCACCGGCTTTATCGAGATTCCGCGTCTTCTTCACAGTGTCCTTCATATGCCCCACCTCGCGCGGCGACATTCATAGCCGCAGCGCTTCGCTTGCGCGGCCGCTACAGCGCGACAACATATCACACGCGCATCAGCAATGAAAACTCGCGAGAAGACTGCAAGATACATGCGGGGAAATTGAGCGTGGAGGACGCGGCCAAACGCTTAGTGCGTGTGGGCTACGTTGTAAGAGCCGCTGAAAAGATACGCCGCCGTGGCCAGCGACTGCGGAACCCACCAGACATGGCGAGACCACCCTGTGCTGTGCTCCATGTGCCGCGCGACGTAATCCAAGCCAAGCGGCACGACCTGAATTGCGCCATAAATCGCGGGCGAATTCGCGAATGGCCGCATGACGGGATCAGCCTCGATGCGGCCTTGCGAGATTGCGCGTCGAGTGGACCAGGCGTCGAAGCCTGCGGACCCATGCTCCACGGCGCTCAAAATGAGCCACGAGCGTTCGCGAGTGATGACGGTTGGTTCTTCCTTGGGGCGAAACGCGGGAGGTGGCAGCAAGTAATAGCCGGCCAAGGGAGCCGCAGCTGCCAGTGAATCCATCGCCGTAGCCGAAGTCGTCGCAACAGAAGGAGCCGGTTGAGAAGATGGCTTACCGTCGTCCGGGCCAGCCTTGGAATTATTCACGGAGCCCGTAGCCGCCGCCGAAGACACGACCGATGTCATTGGCAACGCGCCGCTTGCGGCGACGGCTGTAGGCGCTACAGATGAGGCCTGTGGAGGCTTAACCGCAGTTGGAAGGCCTGGAAGTTGAAACAGCAGCAATGCCACGGCTAAGACCATTTCTGACGCCTCCCAAGACCATTTGACACGCCAGGTGGGAGTGTGAGCAATGGTACAGCCAGGGCGCGGACCTAGTACGTGCGGTGTTTTCAGCGACTTACGAAAGTACCACCGATTTCGGTCAAACCATAAGCGCAAGTGTTTTGTTGATTTAACGAAAACATTTTCCACTCGCGCGCAAAAAAAGTGGGCCGTGCCGATCACTACGAAACGAACGAAACTAAATGCTCGACTGGCCCACGGTGGCAACCTGCAAGAAAAAGAAAAAGCCGGTCAGCTTCGACCGGCTCCTCCCCACATCACTTCCGACCCACCCCGGGTCGTCAGAAACTAGATCGAGTAACCCAACAAGAGCCTGCTTACATTCCCCTCATAACCTCAGGGGCCAAGTCAAGCTCGGGTCTCGCATCTCAAATCGCTGTAGTTTCACGTGCAAGCTGTGTACCAGATATTACCTACATCACCGAAGGCTATCTAACAACCAGAATACAAGTTGTTTATCTGGTGATTGCCGGGAGACTGATCACGGGGTGAAGACTAATAAACCTACGGATAATCATACGTAAATGTGTCAGAGCATATTTCGAGCCGATAGGCTCCCGGGAACCAAGCGCGAATCCTTTTCGCTCTGGTGCGCCGTTGTTTGGTTTAGAATCGGCGCGCTCCGAAGAGCACAAGGAGGAGAAATGCGCCGCGTGGTTGCCGTGCTTGCTTTCCTGGCTTTTGGCTTCTTGCCGGGCGCTGCCTTCGCGCAACGCTCCACGCAAGAATATATTCGCGCCGGAAAATTGCTGGACGTCCATTCAGGTCGAATCCTGGAGAACATGATCATCATAATCAATGGCGATCGCATCGACCGCGTCGCGAAAGCTGACGAAATCACCATTCCCGATGGCGCGACGGTGATTGATTTGTCGCATGCCTACGTGCTACCCGGCTTGATCGACGGCCACGAACACATCTTCCTCACCGGCGAGGACAACGGCCGCTACGACGAACAGCTGCTGAAGGAATCGCGCCAATACCGGACAATCGAAGCCATCGTCAACGCCAAGAAAGACCTCGACGCCGGCTTCACTTCCATGCGCGATTGCGAGACCGAAGGCGCGATGTACGGCGACGTTGACGTCAAGACGGCCATCAATCGCGGATTGATTCCCGGGCCGCGCCTCGAGGTCGCCACGCGCGCAATGTCCACCACAGGCGGTTATCCCCTCGAAGGCTACTCGCCGGACATAACCGTCCCGTCCGGCGTCCAAATCGTCGATGGGCCGATCGAAGCTCGCAAAGCAGTGCGCGAGCAAATCAAATACGGCGCGGATTTCATCAAGGTCTACGGCACGCACAAATCGTATTTTGATGACGGGAAAATGATCAGCATTCCCACGTTTACTGTCGACGAACTGAAAGCCATCGTCGACGAAGCCCACGCCGAGGGGCGCAAAGTCGCCTGTCACGCCTATGGCGACCCTGGCCTGCACAATTGCATCGTGGCCGGCGTCGACTCCATCGAACACGGACTCGATCTCAGCGACGACGACATCCGGGAGATGAAAACGCGAGGCACGTGGCTCTGCCCGACGCTTTACGTTTACATCATGATCGAGCAGGATGACTTGAAAGAGTCCGGCGGCACGGTAAGTCGCGCCAGTGTTCACGAAGTCAGCTTCAAGAAAGCGCTCGCAGCGGGGATAAAGATTGCTTTTGGCACGGACGCGGGTCCGTTCCCGCATGGAACGCAAGCCAGGGAATTCGAATACATGGTCCAATACGGAATGTCGCCCCTCGCGGCCATTCAGGCGGCGACTCTAAACGCTGCTGAGATGATGGACTATTCTCAGGGCCACTGGTCCGACCAGGTGGGCGCGATCGACCCTAATAAGTATGCCGACATCATCGCCGTCGAAGGCAATCCGCTCGACGACATCATGCAGCTCGAGCACGTAAAGTTCGTGATGAAGGGCGGCGTGGTTTACAGGAATGATTTCGCGCAGCCGCCGTTGGATACTCTGGAGCACTAGGAACTTTCTGAGCGCGGATTCAGGCCGCAATCGAAATCTAGATCACGGACGCGTGGCGGATTTCGGAGAAACACTGGGACGCGGCCTCGATCGTCCGCTCGATATCGACTTCTGTGTGGGCGGCCGAAATGAAGAGCGCTTCGAATTGCGACGGTGCAAGCAGAATTCCGCGGTCGAGCATGGCGCGGAAAAATGCGGCGAAGCGCCGCGTGTCCGATTTTCTTGCGTCCGCATAATTCCCCACCGGCTCGCTCGCAAAGAAAAGCGTCGCGAGCGAACCCACGGCGTTGACATGCGCTGTGCCACGCAAGTCGCGAACGGCAATTCTCAGCCGATCCGTAAATCGTTCCGCTTTCGAATTCAGCTCCACGTAGAACTTGGGCTTCTCCAGTTTCTTGAGCACTTCGATGCCCGCGCGCATCGCCAGAGGATTCCCTGAAAGCGTCCCGGCCTGATAAACCGCGCCAAGCGGCGCGACGTGATTCATGATTTCCGCGCGCCCGCCATACGCTGCGACGGGCAATCCGCCGCCAATAATTTTCCCCAGCGTCGTCAAGTCCGGTTCGATTTTGTAGATCGACTGCGCGCCGCCGTAGCACAGCCGGAATCCGGTGATCACTTCGTCGAAAATCAGCAGCGCGCCCGCGCGGCGCGTGATTTCGCGCAGCCCTTCGAGAAATCCCGGCACAGGCGGCACGACGCCCATATTCGCGGCCACGGGTTCCACAATCAGGGCGGCGATTTTGTTTTCGTGCGCCGCAAAAAGCTTCGCGACTGCCGCGAGATCGTTGTACGGCGCGTTGAGCGTCATCGCCGCCAGCGCTTCGGGAACGCCGGCGCTCGACGCAATTCCCAGCGTCGCCAGTCCCGACCCTGCTTCGGAGAGAAAACTATCCGCGTGGCCGTGGTAACAGCCTTCGAATTTCAGAATCAAATCGCGCTTCGTGAAGCCCCGGGCCAGCCGCGCCGCGGACATCGTCGCTTCCGTGCCCGAACTGACGAAGCGAATTTTCTCGATCGACGGAATGGCGCGCTCGATTCGCTCGGCCAGCTCGATTTCCAGCTCCGTCGTCATGCCGTAACTCGTTCCGCGCGCAGCCTGGTCTTGAATCGCGGCGACAATCTCTGGATGCGCATGGCCCAAAATCAGCGCGCCCCACGAACCGACGAAGTCGATATATTCGCGTCCGTCCACGTCCCACAGGTGTGCGCCGGCAGCGCGCTCCACAATCAGCGGCTCCCCGCCGACGGAGCGGAACGCTCGCACGGGGCTGTTCACGCCGCCGACCAGCGATGCTTCGGCGCGCTGCAGCAGTTCCCTGCTTCGTGAGCTTTTCATGTTTGTGCGGGAGGCCATCGATTATCGTTTCGGACGGATCCGTTCAGCAGTCTTTCAGCCAGCGCGCTAGGTCCTTCGCATGATACGTGAGCACAATCGACGCGCCCGCGCGCTGAATCGACGTGAAAATCTCCAGCACGACGCGCTTTTCGTCGATCCACCCATTGCGCGCCGCGGCCTTCACCATCGCGTATTCTCCGCTCACGTTATACGCCGCCACGGGCACATCGAATGCCTCCCGCACGCGGTGCACAATGTCCAGATAGGGCAGCGCCGGCTTGACCATAATCATGTCCGCGCCTTCTTCCAAATCAATCGCCACTTCCTTCAACGCTTCGCGCGCGTTCGCCGGATCCATTTGATAGCTGCGCCGGTCGCCCGACTGCGGCGCGGATTGCGCGGCCTCGCGAAACGGCCCATAAAATCCGGAGCAGTATTTCGCCGCATAGGAAAGAATCGCCACATCCGCAAAGCCGGAAGCATCGAGTTTTTGCCTTATCGCCGCGACGCGGCCGTCCATCATGTCCGAGGGCGCGACAATATGCGCGCCGGCCCGCGCGTGAGAAAGCGCCATCTCCGCGAGCAATTCCAGCGTGGGATCATTCAGAATCTCGTCGTCGCGCATGACGCCGCAATGGCCGTGGCTCGTGTATTCGCAAAGGCATACGTCGGTAATCACCACCAGCTCCGGACGCGCCTTGCGAATCGCCTCGACCGCGCGTTGCACGACTCCGGACGCGATATAGCCTTCACTTCCCTTCTCGTCTTTGTGTTCCGGCAAACCGAAAAGAATCATCGCTGGAATGCCCAGGTCGGCGGCCTCGCGCGCCTCTTCGACAAGCTTATCGACCGACTGCTGCGCGATGCCCGGCATCGAACTCACTTCCGCGCGCACTCCCGTCCCGGGGCAAACGAACATGGGATAAACAAGGCCGGCCGTCGATGAACGCGTTTCGCGCACCAAATTGCGGATCGCTTCGTTGCGGCGCAGCCGGCGCGGACGATGGGTAGGAAAACTCATGCGTAGCTTGCTCCTTGCGAACTTGCGCTTCGCACTGAACCTTGAAAATACTTGCCGATCGCCTCCACGAGTGTGCTCGCGTTGGGCTCAGTTGCTTCGATCGCACAGGTGAATCCACCCGACCGAATCGCGGCCGCTGTCGTGGGCCCAATCGCCGCAAAAACCGAAGAAGCGCTGAAGCGCCGAAGCGCATCAGCGCCCACGGCTTTCGCAAAATTCTCGAATGCGGAGGGGCTGGCAAAAATAAAACAATCCGCGCCATCGCGGAGAATATCATCCATCGCGGGCCCGGCGAGCGATTCCGGCACGCAGGTGCGATACGCGACGACAGGCGCAACACGCGCCCCCGCTTCTTCGAGCACTTCCGTCCAGTCCGCGGCGCCATGGTCTCGCAGCGACAAATCGCTTCGCGGAACCAGAATCTTCATGCCCGCTGCGTCGCGCGCGAAATTCACCAGGGGATTTTTCATTTCCATTCCCGCGACGCTGCGTACGCAGTCCTTGAAATTCCCCGCAAACGTCCGCCCCGTGCCCGCAGGAGGCACGAAATCTACCGAAAAACCTTCATTCGCAGCAGCCTCAGCGGTGGCCGGGCCAATCGCCGCGACATGGAAATGCAGGTGGGCTGTCTGCGCGGGCAGCAAGCCCAACGCGCGCATCCGCCGCGCGAAAAACCGCACGGCATTCTGACTGGTGAAAAGTATCCACGCAAATTCGCCCAGCGAGCGGATTGCATGATCGAGGTCGGTTGTATCCTTAAGTTCGCGGAATTCGACGCACGCCAATTCGATGACGCGCGCTCCGGCATTGCGCAATTCAGCGCGCAGTCCTTCGCCCTGGCCCGCCGCGCGGGTGATCACAATTCGCTTTCCCACGAGCGGCCTCCTAGTTTCCACGAACGCTCCTCCCCGCGAGACGCAACAGCCGGTCAGCGCCCGCATCGAGAAGTTCCTGCGCCAGGCGTCGCCCAATTTTTTCCGCGTCATCTGCGGAACCGCTGGCGCACCGCTCGATGCACTCGGAACCGTCCGCCGCAAGAACCCGGGCGTCCATTCGCAAAGTTCCATTCTCCATTCGCGCCCACGCTCCCAGCGGCACCTGGCAGCCGCCTTCGAGTTCCGCCAGCAGCGCGCGCTCGGCAGTCACCGCCGCGCGAGTGGGAGGATGATCGAATCCCGCAAGCGTCTCCATGAGACCGCTTGCATCATCGCGCATCTCGATAGCAAGCGCTCCCTGGCCAACCGCCGGCACCATAATCTCCGCCGAAATCACCTCCGTGATTTTACCGCTGAAGCCGAGCCGGTCGAGGCCGGCCTTCGCCACAACAATCGCGTCGACCCCGCCCTCTTCGACTTTGCGCAGGCGCGTATCGACGTTGCCTCGCAGATCGGCAACGCGCAAGTCAGGCCGGAAATACCGCAGCTGCGATTGCCGTCGCAGACTGCTGGTGCCAATACACGCACCTTGAGGCAACTTCTGGAGGGTTTCCCCGCGCCGCGAAATCAGGCAATCGCGCGGATCTTCGCGCTCGGTGATCGCGGGAAACAAAAGCCCGCGCGGCGTCTCGGTCGGAACGTCTTTCATGCTGTGAACGGCGAGATCGATGCGCCTATCGAGCAACGCGTCCTCGATTTCCTTGATGAAAATCCCCTTCCCGCCGATTGCCGCCACCGCCGCCGATTCAAATTTATCTCCCGATGTCTTGATGATGACCATCTCGGATGCCCATCCGCATTCGCGCTCCAGCCGTTCGCGAATATGTCCCGCCTGCCAGAGCGCCAGCTTGCTGCCGCGCGTGCCAATCCGCAACGGCTTCACGATTTTTCCTCGTCCTCAGATTCGCCAAGTCCAAAGAGATCGCGCAGTGCGGCAAGGCCTTCGACCCGCCGCCGGAGTTTTCGCGCCTGACGCAGACGCCCGGAGGGAACCTGCACGATGCGCTGGATAAGCTCCTCGGTGAGTTTTTCCAGCCGCGCCCGGTCGGTTTCCGTCATTTCGCTCGCGTTCGCAAAGTGCGCGGCGAGCAACGAGCGTCGCTCCGCGTCGAGCCGCGAACGCAGTGCATCGAGCAAATTGGCCGCTTCCAGGCTCGATTGCCAGGCGAGGAATTTATTGACATGATCCGCGATGATTGTTTCCACGCGCGGCACTTCCTCTTCGCGCGACTTCTTATTTTGCTCGACGATTTCTCCCAGATGGTCGATGTTGAACAGATAGAAATTGTAGAGGCCCTGCGCCTCGGGTTCCACATTGCGCGGCACTCCCAGATCGATGACGAACATCGAGCGGCCGGAGCGAGCCGCCATGCCGGATTCAACCATCGAGCGAGTGAGCACGTGCTCCGACCCGGATACGGACGTAACGATAATATCCGGATGATCGAGCACCCGTTCCAGATTCAGCCATTCATATGCATCGCCGCCCATGCGCCGCGCCAATTCCTGCGCCCGCGCGAAAGATCGATTGACGACACGCAACTCGCCGATTCCCCGCAACCGCAGATGCTCGACCACCTGCTCGGCCACGGAGCCCGCTCCCACAATCAGAGCCTTGCGGCCTTTTAGCTCCCCGAAAATTCGCTCCGCCAGTTTGACCCCGGCCAGCGCCACGGACATCGGCCTCGTCCCGATTTCCGTCTCCGAGCGCACGCGCTTGCCCACTTCAAGCGCGCCCTGAAACAGTCGATTCAACACCGGGCCCGTCGACCCGCTTTCGAGCGCGCGATTGTACGCTTCGCGGACTTGCCCCAGAATTTCCGCCTCACCAAGCAGCAGCGAATCGAGTCCCGAGGCAACGCGAAACAGGTGCCGCACCGCTTCCGGGCCGGCGTGACGATAGAGGCGCCCGTTCAGGTCCTCCGTCGACAATTTGTGGAACTCGGCCAAGTACGAAGTCATTACCGACGGAGCGGACCCGGTCGATTCGGAGCTCACGCCGTAAAGCTCGCTACGATTGCACGTCGAAACAATCACCGCTTCCTCGATCACGCCCAGACGGCGCAATTCCGACGCGGCGCGAATCGCCTGCTCAGGCGTAAACGCTACGCGTTCGCGCAGCTCGACCGGCGCAGTGCGATGATTGCAGCCGATGAGCGCGATTTCCACGCGCCCGCCCGCGCCTGTTTCAATGCGTTCGCGGATGGAATCAGTAGCCATCAGTAGAAGCGATGAAAACGAGTGAAATAGAGATTCACCACCGTGTAGCTGAACAGCACAATGACAAAATTGCACGCGCAAACAAACGCCGCCCGCGCTCCCCGCCATGCTGGCGCGTGCAGAATCGCCAGATACGCTGCGTAGATCGCAACCACAACGAGCGTCACCAGGACTTTCGGGTCAGCCGCGGCGAAATGGCCGGTCAGGCGATGTTCCCAGGTAAAACCCAGCGTCGTTCCCACGAGAAGCAAAACCAATCCAACCCAGACGCTCGACCGGCTCATGCGTTCCAGCACTTCAAGCGCTGGGAAGCGCCAGAAGGCCAGCCCTGGACGTCCGCCGCGCAGCACGCGATTCTGAAAAAGGTAGACCAGACTCAATAAAAACGAGATGGCAAACGCCGCATACGCCCAAATGCCGATCGTGATGTGCAGCGCGAAAAGCGCTCCGCTCATGACAGTCACATGGTGAACGCTCGACGGCGCGACGGAGACTGCAACCAGCCAGAAAATGACGAACGGCAGTACCAAAGACCCAACGGCGCGCTGCCGGTGATAGATTTCCAGTCCCAAATACGTCAGCGCCACAAGCCATGCAAAAAGCGACATCGAGCCGTACAGGTCATCGTAAGGAATGGCGTGAATCACGCGCGAACGTTCCATCAGCGCGTAGTAATGCGCGACGAGCCCGAGAATCAGGAACAGCGTCGCCAGCCGGCCTATCCAGCGCCGGTCACGAAATAAGTCCGCTGCATAACACGCAAAGCTGGCTATATAAAAACCCAGCGCGGCGAAGTCCATCACGAGTCTCATCGAAGACAGCCGGTCTCTGCGATTGACTTTACGCCCAGTGAGACAATAGCTCCGTTGCGGCACACAACCATTCAGTCATCTTAGCGCCGATTGCAGGGTGTCACAACAATCCCTCACTAATGCGGCCGCCTTTAATCAAGCTATCCATCCAGAGGTTGTCCGGGGACGGCTCGCAGCGCTTGCGGCGCCTGGAAGGTGTTCTGTTAAGATGGAAGTCAGGAAGCCACTCAATGAGCCCGGTACAATCATCGACGACCACCAAAAAGGAGCTCTTCCTTCAAGCGGCGCGTGGCGAGCGGCCCGAGCGCGTGCCGGTCTGGATCATGCGCCAGGCGGGACGCTACCTGCCCGGCTACCAGAAAATCCGCGAGCGTTACTCGTTTCTGGAAGTCGCCAAGACGCCCGACCTGGCCGCCGAGGTTTCGCTCGAGCCTTACGACAGACTCGGCGTCGACGCGATCATCGTCTTCTCCGACATTCTCATCGTCGCCGAAGCCATGGGCGTGCCGCTCGAAATCAATGACGATGGGCCGCGGCTCGGCCACCCCGTCCGCGACTCGGGCGCCGTAAAGGCGCTGAAGGAATTCGATCCCTCGCTCGAAACGCGATTCCTCGGCGACGCCATTCGCGCCATCGCTCGCACCGTGGACGGCGATGTTCCCGTTCTCGGATTCGCCGCAGCGCCCTGGACCCTGGCCTGCTATCTCGTCGAGGGCCGCACGCGCGGCGAGCTTCCCACCATCAAGCGCATGATGTACACGGAACCGGCGCTGCTTCGCGCCCTGCTCGATAAAATCGCGCGCGTCACAGCGCGATATCTGAAAATGCAAATCGAAGCCGGCGCAACTTCCGTCCAAATCTTCGACACCTGGGCCGGCGAACTCTCCGCGCATGATTACGAAGCCTTCGCGCTGCCTCCCACTCAAGCGCTCGTCGAACAACTGAATCCCAGCCCAGCGCCGGTGATACTTTACGCAAAAAACGGCGCGCATTTGCTTCCGGCACTCGCGCGTTCAGGCGCAACTGTATTGAGCGTCGATTGGCGAACGGATTTAGCCGAGGCTCGCGCGAATTTAGGGCCGAGAATTGCCTTGCAAGGGAATGTCGATCCGGCGATTCTCTTGGCCACTGGGGAAAATATCCGCTCCGCCGTGCGCGAAGCCATTGGCAAGACGAATGCCACCGGCCACATTTTGAATCTCGGCCACGGCATTTTGCCCACGACGCCCGTTGAGAATGCGAGAGCTTTTGTGGCCGCGGCGCGCGAATTGTCACAAACAGATACGAAGCGGGCCGCGAACATCGCGGAATAAACATGCGAGCGCAATCATCGTGAACACACACGCAAACCTCGAAATGCCGGACCTGGAAGTCAGCGAGGATTTTCTCGCGAAATACAATCGCCCCGGTCCGCGCTACACAAGCTATCCGACTGCGCCTGTCTGGGACGAAAAATTCGGCCAACCCGATCTCCAGGAATTTTTCGCCAAGGCCGACAATGCCGCGTCGCCCGTCTCGCTTTACATGCACCTTCCTTTCTGCGAGAGCCTTTGCCTTTTTTGCGCCTGTAATGTCGTCATACAAAAAGACAAGAAGGCCGCGATTCCCTATCTCGAGTCGTTGAAAACAGAAATCGACCACGTCAGCCGCTTCGTTTCCCGCGGGCGCGAAGTCGTGCAGTTCCATTGGGGCGGTGGCACGCCGACGTATCTTTCTCCCGAGCAGCTCGATGACCTGTTCCGTCACACGCGCGAGCGATTTTCCTTCGCGCCAAATTCGGAAATCGGCGTTGAAGTCGATCCGCGCGTGACATCGCGCGCGCACCTCGAAATGTTGCGGAAGCTAGGCTTCAACCGTCTCAGCATGGGCATTCAGGATTTCACCCCCGAAGTGCAGAAAACGATTAACCGCGTGCAGCCCTTCGAACTCACGCGCGATTTGATTCTCGCGGCGCGCGAACTTGGTTTCGGCAGCATCAATGTCGATCTGATTTACGGCCTGCCGTATCAGACCGCGGCGTCGTTCTCGGATTCCGTCGACAAAGTGCTGCAACTCGCCCCCGATCGCATCGCCATGTTCAGTTACGCGCATGTGCCCTGGCTGCGCAAACAGCAGGGCGCGTTTCAAGGACACCTTCCCGAAGGCATGGAGAAGTTTCACATCTTCAAGGCGGGCATTCGCAAATTTACCGAGGCACGTTACGTCTATATTGGCATGGACCATTTCGCGCGGCCATCGGATGAACTGGCCATGGCACAGCGCGAACGCACGCTCTATCGCAATTTCCAAGGCTATACGACGAAGGCGGGCGCTGATCTCTACGGCATGGGCGTGAGCGCGATCAGCAGCATCGGCGCGGCCTATGCCCAAAACGACCGCGCTGTGGCGCCATATCAATCAACGGTTGCAGAACGCGGCGCCGCAACGATGCGCGGTTACCGGCTGAATGCTGACGACATTGTGCGCCGCGAAGTCATCACCAAACTTTTGTGCCACGCGGTCATCCGCAAACCGGAAATCGAAGACAAATTCCAGATTCCCTTTGACGACTACTTTGCCAACGAAATTCGCGAACTCGAACCCATGCGCGACGACGGCCTCGTGCTTCTCGATCGTGATGAAATCATCGTCACAACGCTGGGCCGCATCTTCATCCGCAATCTTGCCATGCCTTTCGACCGCTACCTCCGCGAGCAAAAAATGGATGCGCGGCCGCTCTTCTCGAAAACTCTCTGATATGCGTGTAAACGCATTGGCGCGCTCATGACCTCGGCACATCAAGTCATCGTCGTCGGAGCCGGAATTTCGGGGCTTGCCTGCGCGCTACGCCTCAGCGAAATCGGCGTCAGCGTCCGCGTGCTGGAGGCCGCCGAAAAGCCTGGCGGCATGATTTCGACCGTCGAGCAAGACGGTTTCCTCTTCGAATCTGGCCCGCAAAGTTTTCAAATGACGCCGGAACTGCGCGAGTTGATTCGCTCCGCGGGATTCGAGAACGAAGTCCTCGAGGCGCCACCGCAAACGCCGCGATACGTCTTGCTCGGCGGCAACCTGCATTCTGCTCCCATGTCGCCTCCTTCCGTGTTGACCACTTCCCTTCTCAGCATGGGTTCGAAGGCCCGTCTGTTTGGCGAAGCGTTTCGCCACTCGAAACCGCCCGAGGACGACGAATCCTTCGCCGATTTCGTCCGCCGGAAATTCGGCACTGAAATCCTGGAACATCTTGCCGGCCCATTCGTGTCCGGCGTGTTTGCCGGCGATCCGGAGAAGTTGAGTTTGCGCAGCACCTTCCCTGTGATGGCCCAGTGGGAAGAGGAGTATGGCAGCGTCTTGCGCGGAGCTATGAAGTCGCGCAAGGGCGGCGACGGCCCGCGCGAACGGCCGACTTTCGCTGGCTTCAAGCGGGGGATGGGCAGCTTCATCGCCGCGTTGGCGGGGAAATTGGGGCACCTTTGCGCCACTCAGGTGGCTGCCAGGTCCGTTGCGCGCGCTGCCGCCGGCGCTCCCGGCTGGACGATCGACTGCTCCGGGGCCGCCCAAGAAGCGACATTGCACGCGGACGCGATTGTGCTCGCCACGCCCGCCTATGAAGCGTCTCGCCTGGCACAGGGACTTTCGCAACTTCTTGCCGCGACCCTGGCGGGAATCCCGTACGCGCCCGTGGCTGTCGTCGCCGAGGGGTACCGCCGCGAATTCGTCGGCCACGCGCTGAACGGATTCGGTTTCCTCGTGCCGCGCCGCGAGAAGATGCGTACTCTTGGCACGATTTGGAATTCCTCTCTCTTCTCAGGGCGCGCACCCAACGGAATGGTGCTGATGACCAGCTTCGCTGGTGGCGCGCTCGACCTGGCCCTTGTGCAAATGGAAGAAACGGAAATCGCGAATTTGATCCGCGACGAACTCGTCAAAGTGCTCCGCATCAGCGGCCCGCCCGCGGCGCGGCACGTCTGGCGGCATCGGCGCGCGTTGCCTCAATATAACCTTGGCCATGCGCAACGCGTTGCCGCGATTCAGGACGAACTCGAATCTCTCCCCGGGATTTTTGTCGCTGGAAATTACCTCGACGGACCTTCTCTCGGAAGTTGCGTCGCGCAGGGATTCCGCACTGCGAAAGCGGTCCAGGAATATCTGCAGCATTCGTCCTAGCGGCGCTCGGATCTAAACCTGCGGACGTTTGTAACGATGCGCCAGGCGAATCTTGCGGCGTTCCCCGGCCTCGCGCCAGCGGCGTCGGTCTTCATCCGTTTCCAGCAACAGCGGAGGGATCGCGTGCGTTTTCAGATTCTGGTCGACGGCGACATAGGTCAGGTATGCGCTCGAAGTGTGCTTGCGCTCGCGCGTGAGAATGTTTTCGGAGAAGACCTTCACGCCGACCTCCATCGACGTGTGAAACACTCGATTCACCTCAGATTTCAATACGATCAAATCGCCGATATGAATCGGACTCCGAAAATCGAGGTAATCGACGGACGCCGTGACGAGATAGCTCCCGGAATGCCGGTGGCCGGCGATGGCTCCCGCAATGTCGATCAAGTGCATCACGCGTCCGCCCAGGATGTAGCCCAGCGGATTCGCGTCGTTCGGCAGCACCGCTTCCAGCATCTCCGAACGCGATTCGCTCACGGGCTTCGCCGGAAGCCCCGTGTTTGCGGGCTCGATCGTGCGCCTCCGCGCCTTTTTGGACCGCCTCGCGCTGCCTTTGCCACCTCTTGCGCCCCGCCGTTTTTTCAAGGAGCATCCCCCACGGAAATTTGCTTACTGAATCGAGACCGCTATAATACGCCACATCATGGATACGCCCCAAACAACCAACGCTCCTGCGAAGAACCGGCGCCAGATGCTCGAAGAATTCGTCGCCAAGCATCCCGCCGATGCCTTTGGCCGTTATGGCCTGGCCATGGAGTGCGTCAACCAGGGTGACACTGTCGCCGCGGAAGACAATTTCAAACTGCTCCTCTCCGCCAAGCCTGAATATGTCGCTGCTTATTTTCAGTATGGACGTATGCTGGCGACCCTCGGCCGCGCGGCAGAGGCGCGCAAGGTGCTCGCCGACGGCGTCGCCCAGGCTGCGAAGGCCGGTGATGAGCACGCTCTCAGTGAAATGCAGGCCGCGCTCGATGAGCTCGGGTAGCCGTTCCGGCCGCGGCAACACGTAAAATCAGATTCTGTTATGCTGGAGTTAACGGTCTCGCAGAAATGAAGCCGACGCGCATCCCTTTGTTCCCACTCGATCTCGTGCTGTTTCCCGGCCTCCCGCTGCCGCTGCACATTTTTGAATCGCGCTATAAATTGATGATTCGCCGGTGCCTCAGCATGAAGCTGCAATTCGGAGTGATCCTGGCGCAGAAGCAGGGCATCGCCACGGTGGGCTGCACGGCGGCGATTGTCAATCTGGTGCGCCAGCAGGCCAACGGAGAGATGGACATCCTGACGCGCGGCGAATCGCCGTTTCACATCAAGGAAGTCTTCGACGACAAGCCCTACTTCGAAGCTGCCATCGAATGCCTCGATGAGTCGCCGATTTCTTACCCCGCGGCATCCAAGGAACTGTTGGACGCTTACGAGCAATGTTACTGGCTGCTTTTCAATCGCGGCCCGGAAACGCTTGCGCCGAAATCGAACGTTTCGCCCGCATACGCGATGGCCGGATCCTTGCCGCTGGACGTGGATGAAAAGCAGGTATTGCTGGAAATGCGCAGCGAAGCAGACCGTCAGGCGCATCTTCATGAGAGATTGAAGGAGTGGTTGCCGCAATTGGTGTACTTGAATGAGCGGCGCGAACGGGCTCGCGGCAACGGACACGCACTGAATTAGCACGGCAGCCGTGGCTACAGGAACCGCGCGGCGTTACACTGTTCGGAGGAGAATCGCTCGTGGCCAAGGAAGCAGCGCGGCAGGTGCGGGAAGAGAGCCCAAACAATATGCTGAACAAACCGAATTCATTCGGCGAGCTGAAAAAAAGCGCATGGAATGAAGCGCGCTGCGGGAAGCGCACCGTGAAGGATGAGCTTCGCGAAAACATGATGCGCAAATTGACCGCCGGCGAGGAGCTCTTTCCGGGTATTCGCGGTTACGACGACACCGTAATTCCGCAAATCGTCAACGCGATTCTCTCGCGCCATCATTTCATCCTTCTCGGCCTGCGCGGGCAGGCCAAGACGCGGATCCTGCGCGAACTCACCGGCTTTCTGGATGACGCGATCCCCGTGATCGCAGGCTGCGAGATCAACGACAACCCCTACCGCCCGATCTGCCAGGCCTGCAAGGACAAATTGCAAAAAGAAGGGGACGCCACGCCGATTGCCTGGCTGTCGCGCGACCGCCGCTACGTCGAAAAGCTCGCGACGCCCGATGTGACCATTGCCGACATCCTGGGCGACGTCGACCCCATCCGCGCCGCGAAGGGCGGCCACGATCTCTCCAACGAACTGACGATTCATTACGGTTTGCTGCCCCGCGCCAATCGCGGTCTCTTCGCCATCAACGAATTGCCCGATCTCTCCGGCAAGATCCAGGTCGGCCTCTTCAACGTCATGCAAGAGGGCGACGTGCAGATCAAGGGCTATCCCGTGCGCATGCCTCTCGACATCCTCCTCGTCTTCACCGCGAATCCCGAGGACTACACGGCGCGCGGAAAAATCATCACGCCTCTCAAGGACCGCATCGGCTCCGAAATTCGCACGCACTACCCTGCCACGCTTGACGAAGGCATCGCCATCACCTCGCAAGAATCGTGGACCTCCCGCGATGGTCGCACGCGCATTGAAATTCCAGCCTATATCCGCGAAGTGGCCGAGGAAATTGCCTTTCAGGCGCGCGACGACAAGCGCGTCGACCGTCGTTCCGGCGTCAGCCAGCGTTTGCCGATTTCTTGCCTCGAAAATGCCGTCAGCAACGCTGAGCAGCGCGCCATTCGAAATGGCGACAAAGTGGCGGTCGCGCGCGTCGCTGACATTTACGCCGCCATCCCCTCCATGACCGGAAAATTTGAGCTCGAATACGAAGGCGAGCTGCGCGGCGCGGAAACCATTGCCCGCGAACTGATTCGCTCGGCCATCGGGAAAACCTTCACAAAATACTTCGCCGACACGAATTTGCAGTCCGTCGTGCAGTGGTTTGAAGCCGGCGGCGAGTTAAAAGTTGCGGCCACGACAAAGGCGTCCGAGCATCTGGCCGAGCTGAAAAAAGTCCCGGGCCTGTTCGATCATACGTCCGCGCTCGGCATCGCTCCGAAAGACGATCCCGCGGTCCAGGCCGCGGCCGCCGAGTTCGTCCTCGAAGGATTGTGGGCGCATAAGCGAATCAGTCGCAGCGAAGAGCGCGGCTTCTACGCCGAGGCACGCAAGGCGCCCGAGCCGCGCGAAAATCCCAGCCGCATGCCGCGGAGGCAGTTCAATTGAGGGAGGTGGCGTATGAAAACCTTGTTCGATGCCTTCCGTTCGCTGATTTACGCCTCGGGCTTCTTCGCCCTCTTCATTTGGATCGCCCTGCAACTCCGTGTCCATGACACAAAAATCGACGCGAGAATGGACGCGAAAATCGGCTCCGTGCCGCACGCGGTGGTTCCGGTGGGCCTGATCTTCATGTGTGCGGGAGCCGTTCTGGCGATTCTTTGCATTGCAACGTTCGTCGTCCGCGGCCGCGGGACTCCCGCCATTTTTGACCCTCCCACCAGGTTCGTCGCCGCCGGCCCGTATCGGTACGTCAGGAACCCGATGTACATCGGTGGATTCGCTTTTCTTCTCGGCCTTGGCCTTTATTTGCGTTCGGCATCGATCGTATTGATGGCGGCGGTGATGATTCTCGCCGCGCATCTTCTTGTCGTTTTCTACGAGGAACCCACTTTGAGTCGAAAGTTCGCCGCTCCATATCAAGATTATTGCGCTTCCGTCGGCCGATGGCTGCCTCGCATGCCTCACGCAAAACACAAAATCAGTTCCGGGCTGGCAGCATGAAATACATTCGCTACAAGAAATACACGGGCCAGGAAGCCGACGACATCGATCTGCAAGAACTGATGAGCCGCCTTTCGGATTTCCTCCTCCAGAGCGGGTTCGAATCCCAGTTCTACGGCGTCTACGAAATGGATCCGGAGCATTCGCCCGAGCGAATGATGGAACAGTTGCGGCAGGCCATCTTGCGCGCTCTCGAGGAAGGCGACTTGCTTCCGCCGGAAATGATGGAAGAGTTGCTCGAAAATCCTAACCTCGAGCAAAACCAAAAGCTGCGCGATCTGATCGACCAGCTCGTTGAACGCATGACCCAGGAAGGCTACATTTCCCCGCAGCCGCCGCAAGTCACGCCGCCGCCCGAGCAAACGCCCGGTGGACAGGCCGGCCCTCCGGGACAGCAGGAAATCTCGGCGCGGTTCGAAGTTACGGACAAGGCGCTCGATTTTCTCGGATTCAAGACGCTGCGCGACTTGCTCGCTTCGCTCGGCAAGAGCAGCTTTGGACGCCACGACACTCGCGACTTGGCGACGGGCATCGAGGCCAGCGGTACGTCTCGGCCTTACGAATTCGGCGATACTCTGAATCTCGACATTCCGGAAACGCTCTTCCACGCCTTGCGCCGCCAAAGCGCGAATCACGAGCCGGCCGTCCCTCTGGAGATCGATTACCAGGACTTGATGGTTCATCAGTGCGAATATCAAAGTTCCTGCGCCACCGTCCTGATGCTCGATTGCAGCCACAGCATGATTCTTTATGGCGAAGACCGCTTCACGCCGGCCAAGCGCGTCGCGCTCGCCCTTTCGCATCTGATTCGTTCGCAGTATCCCGGCGATTCGTTGCACTGCGTCCTGTTCCACGACAGCGCCGAGGAAATTCCCATCGGCAAACTGGCTCGCGTGCAAGTGGGACCCTATTACACCAATACGCGCGAAGGCTTGCGCCTCGCCCAGCGCATCCTGAACCGCCAGAAAAAAGACATGCGGCAGATCGTCATGATCACCGACGGCAAACCTTCGGCGCTCACTCTCGAAGACGGCCGCATTTACAAGAACGCCTTCGGTCTCGACCCTCTGGTCGTCACGCAAACGATGGAGGAAGTGGCCAAGTGCCGCCGCGCGGGAATCCTCATCAACACGTTCATGCTGGCCAGCGACTACACGCTGATCCACTTCGTACAGAAAGTCACCGAGCTATGCCACGGCAAGGCGTATTTCACGACACCCTACACGCTCGGCCAGTATCTGCTGTTGGATTACTTGCAGAAGAAAACCAAGCACATCCATTAAGATAAGAAACTGGAGAAAAAGCAGAGGCTGCCTTGGGCTACCGCCTCCGCAGGGTGGTGTGTCTTCACCCGGGGTGGGAACTAGCTAGAATGACGGAGCGACATAACCTAACGCCTGCAGCGGTCGAGCTGATTCTGCCACGCCGCGTGCAAGAGCCTGTCAAAGAAGGATCCCGAAACCACATATTGATCAGGCGCGGCTGAGACAATCGCATCCAAATCCTCCGAATGCGTGCGGCGAAGCGGCGCGCTCGTAGGACTGGGATAAGCGCTTTCTGCAATGTCGGTTCTCTGGCTCTCTGTATCCAATTGGTTTCCTCCGTGTGACTGTCCGCTCGGCAAATCTGAAATCTGCAATGGCTCAGAGTTGGTAACACGAGTGAGCGTTGAACGCTACCGAACTGTTGCTGAATTAATCGCGGACCTTAACTGTACGGCTAACACACTCAAACTGCGGGAATAAGGCGAATCGCTGTACTGGCGAGGCATCTCTGCGCCCACGCGGAGTTTTGCTCGTAATTCGCGTGATCTTGCTCGACAGTTCAAGCGTCACGATTTTTGCGCGCGTGTCGTCCCGAACCTCGGATCTGCTTTCTCGCGCGCTGTCTGTACGCGCCCTTTTGTTTCTCTTAACTTTTGCGCATCGCTCGCGCTTTGTTACAATCAAATGACAGATGAATTATTTGCGCATGATCTTCGCGAGAGTTCTTGGAGGCAGAATAATGTCGAAGATTCAGCCAGGGCAATCAGCGCCCGCGTTTGCGCTTACCGGCATGGATGGACAAAAGCATTCGTTGGCCGATGCTCTAAAAAAGGGGCCGGTCCTGGCGGCGTTTTTCAAGATCAGTTGCCCGGTCTGCCAGTTCACGTTTCCTTTCCTCGAGCGAATGTACGAAAGCTATGGCGGCGGCAAAGTAAGCTTCTGGGGCGTGTCGCAGGATAACGCCGCCGACACCAAGGAATTCCTCGCCGAATTCGGAGTGAAATTTCAGACTCTTCTCGATGCCGACGGATACAAGGTTTCCAAACAGTACGGCCTCACGAATGTGCCCACGATCTTCCTCATTCAGCCCGATGGCAAAGTCCAAACCGCCTGCGTCGGCTTCGCGAAAAAGGAATTGGAGACGATGGCCGCGCAGATGGCTGCCGCCTCCGGCAAAACTCCGCAGCCGGTCTTTCGCCCTGGCGAACAGATTCCCGAATACAGGCCCGGCTGAGGCTCCAAAGGCTAGGTTCCGGTCGGAACCTCAAGGCTTCTCAGAGCAATTCGTCTTCGACCAGCCGTTTCTTGTGCTTCGGCGGTTTCAGGCGGCGGTCCGGGATGACGCGGCCCGCGGGCGGCGTGCCCACTTTCTCTCTTGCCATGCGTCGCGCCTCGGTGCCCTTCTCGAATTTGCGCTTTTTCTTTCGGCGAGCCATCTCCGCGCCTCATGTCAATCCCGCCAGCCTGAACCGGCGCCGTTTGTGCGCCTATTCTACTGTAAGCAGTATCTGGTATCCAATCTGCCGGTACCTGCGTCTCACTTCCTTCGACAAGCCGTGACTGTGCCATGACGACACTATGAAAACGAGACTCCGAGGCATCGCCACTTCTCTGGTGCTCATCTTGATTGTCGCCGCAGGTTTACGCATCGGTTTCGCCTGGAACAACGCGCTCCACAATTCCCGCCAAGCCCTCAGCGTTGTGCCCTTCATGTTCGAATCCGGCGACATCGCGGTTTCCCTGGCGCAGGGCCACGGTTTCGGTTCGCCGTTCCGCGTTCCCACAGGTCCAACGGCGTGGATGACGCCCGTCTATCCTCTTCTCCTTGCAGGAATCTTCCGCATCTTCGGTGTATATACATACGACTCTTACCTCGCGGCCGTGGGACTGAATATTCTGTTCGCGACCCTCGCATGCATCCCAATCTTCTTCGCGGGCAAGAGAATCGGCGGCGCAAGACTAGGCGCCGGAGCAGCATGGCTCTGGGCGATTTTTCCCAACGCCATCCTGCTTCCGTTTGAAAGCATGTGGGACGCCTGCCTTTCGTCTTTGCTCGCCGCCACGATCCTATGGGCCACGCTCGCTCTCGCCAATTCGCGGCGCGTGCGCGACTGGCTGGCTTACGGCCTCCTTTGGGGCTTCACGCTGCTGACAAATCCAACCTTGTCTTCCCTGCTGCCATTCTTATTGGCCTGGCTGGCATATTGCGCGTACAAAGAAAAACGCTCCTGGCTCGTCCTCGCGCGCTCGCTTCTAGCCCTCGCGGTTGCCATTCTCTGCTGCGTTCCCTGGACAGCGCGCAACTACGAAGTCTTCCACGCCTTCGTTCCGCTTCGTTCCGTTCTCGGCTTGCAGCTCTGGATGGGCAACAACCCGCAGGCCAGCACCATCTGGCTCGGCCAGTTGCACCCCATCAACGATCCGGTTGAGCGCGCGAAGTACATCGAAATGGGCGAAATTCACTACATGCGCTACAAAAAGCACGAAGCGCTCGCCTACATGCGCACGCACTCGGAGCGCGAGGTCTATTTAATTTGGGAACGGTTCATCGTGCTTTGGACGGGAGGCACTCCAAATCCTGTGCAGGACTTTCGCCGCTTTCACGACGCGTGGTTTCGCTACGTGCTGCTCTTCAACATCTGTGCGGCCCTTGGGGCGCTGGCCGGAATCATCATCTTGATTTGCAAGCGCAGCCTCTACGCGCTTCCGCTCGCGGTCTTCCCCATCGTCTTTCCCTGCGCCTACTACTTGACGCTCGCGGCCCCGCGCTATCGCCTGCCCATCGATCCAGTCGTCATTTTGCTCACGGCCATCGCGCTGGCGGCCTTGTTTCACCGCTTGCGCTACACCGTCTTCGCTCGCGCCGCAGGTTGATAATGCCGCCACGGCACGACGACCGGCCGTTGCGCATGTTCGCGCGTCGCGGCACTCCCGTCGAAATCCTCGACCTCGTTCGTAAAGTACGGCGCTTCTCTCTCGCAAGCCTCGCACCACGTGACGAACCGCCGCGGCTCGCCCGCGTCCGCGCCGCTCGCGGCAGCGCCTCTCAGCGCCGCCTCCAGAATCGCGACTCGCGGCGTCAGATGAATCGGCTCTCCGCAATGAAGGCAGGCTACTCCTCGAAAATGCGCCACTTCGGTTCCCTGGCCGCTTTCTTGGCCGGTTCCTTGGCTGATTCCTTCGCTCATGCGCGCCTCCATTTTCGGGATTGAGGGTTCAGGGGAGGCGAATCATAGCCGCGCGTAGGCGGCGTGTCCAGAGCACATCGTAGAATTATTGAGGAAATAATATGCGCCGCAAAGCGGGCACACTTACGCGCCGGGAACGCACATAACTGCTTACATATCAGTCAGTTCCGTAAAGCCTGCCCGCTAATCCCCGCCGAGTTTTCCACAGCTTTTTCCACTTACCTATGGCTTCGTCGCCGCCTTCATCCGCGCCAGCTCCGTCTCCGACCCAACGAATCCCCACGCATTCCACGCATTGCCCGCCACCACTTCACGGAACAGCTCCGTCGCCCGCTTCGCGTCCTGACTGTTGTAGAGGTGCCAATTCCCCACGCCGTACGTCACCGTGTCAAACGAAAGCTCCGCCTCCGTGTCGTTCGGGTCCGCGGGCTTCGCCGGCAGCACAGCCTGCTCCGTCAGCGAGCCCTGGTAAAACCGCTCCAGCCGCAAATAGAAGAGCAGATGCGCCTCCGTGTTCTTCACGCTCGGCGTAATCCGCGCCAGCGCCTGCGCCGCTTCTTTCGGCTTGCCCGCGCGCCGCAGCGAAACGTACAGCCAGTTCGTGCAGTCGATCAAGCTGTCATCGCTTTTCGCCAGCGCCGCCGCTTTCGCAAAAGACGCCGCCGCCTCGCTGAATTGCCCCTGAAAATAATGCGAGAGCCCGAGATGATAAAACGCGTCGAGTTTCGTCGGGTCGAGCGCCGCCGCATGAGCCAGGTCTCGCTCCGCGCGCGCGAACTCCCGCAGCCCCAGCTCCCTGTGCCCTCTCTCGATGTAGAGGTCCGCGCTCTTGGGCGCGAACGCCAGCCCTTTCGTGCACGTCTCGATGGCCTCGCGATATTGCCTTCTGCCCGCCTCGGCCTGCGAAAGCGCCAGCACCAAGCTCGCGTTTTTCGGGTCCGCAGCCAGCTTCTTGCGCGCCGCGATCACCGCATCATCATCCGGCTGCGCGTAGAGCCTGCGCCCCAGTTGCGACGTTGCCTCATACGCCCCGCGCCCCGCCTTCTGCGCCGCCATGGCCTTCGTGTGTGCCTGAGCCTGCGCTCGAAGGTCTCCAGGCATATGTCCATTAGGCAGCGCCGGAACCGGCCCTGCCATGCACGTTCCCGTCAGCAAAATACACGCCGCCAACCCAATCACCAGCCCAGCCGTCGGCCCCGCCGCGCCCACGCCTCGCATCCCTCTCATCGTCCTCATGAATCCTCGCTTCCCCACGCGCCGCTCATAATAGTCCCCTTCCCCATTTTCTCCAACCACTTGCCGCACCCGATCCCGCCACTCGCCATGGCGCGCTCTGTAGCTCATGTCCCGTTCGCGAATATAGTTCGCGAACTGACATGAGGCATTTCCCCTTCCCCGTTTTCGCCAACAATTTGCCGCACCGAATCCACCTCAACTCCACTTTCCACGTCTTCTGCTGTCATCCTGAGCGGAGCGCCTTCTGCGCAGTCGAAGGATCTCGCCTCGGAATTTGCATGTAGCCTTTGCGGGTGCCCCATCCTGTTTACCCTGACGAAGGAAGGGCGCGCTCCGTGCGAAGGGTGGGCTACCTGACTGCAGCGTTGTCCCACGTCTCATCCCGTTCGCGGCGCCCCTTTTGTAGCGCAGAGTCTCCGCTCTTTGAGGCTCTGCGGCTTTTCGGAGTTTCACGCCTTCGTAGGGCCCGATCGGACTTATCGGGCCTCGGCCTGCGCTGATTTGTTATAAGATTCCGCAACAAAAGGAGGTCAGACGTGGGAAAGAACACTCCGCATCTAATTCAAGCCGACAAGAAAGACTACCTCGAAAAGCATCTGTTCGTTGAGCTCCAGTGGGTGCTCTACGCCGCGACAGAATGGTCAATTCAAAACAGGTTGCAGCTCCAGAAGGACGGTTACATGGTTCAGAATTATGCGATGGACTCAGCCTTCCTACATGCCCGTACTCTCTTCGAGTTTTTTGTAAAGCAGACGAACGACAACCATTACGGCGTGGAGGAGTTTCTTCCCGCCAAGCTAACATCCAAGAGTTACGACGACTGGGAGGGACCTCTTCACTCTTTTCTTATGCATGCTCAGGACCGGTCAAAACCGGGGCCCTTAACAACCTCCTCCGGCCAGCAAAAGAACCTTATTCAAATGCCAGTTGAGTTTGCCAATGAAATTCTCCGGCTGTGGCAAGAGCTTGAGAAGCAGCTAGGCGCGAGCAGCAACCAGACAGACCATCAGCTTCGCGATCTCGCTCGAAGCAAGCGGGAAGAAGCGATCGAAAATGCGAAGTGTGTTGTCAACTCATGTGTTGCGCAACAACATTCCAAAGAGAAGGGGCAAATGTTGACTCCCATCTTCTGACTGTACTCCACCCCTCTTTTCCTTGACATTTAGTTAACTCTCTGGTATACAATACGTTCGGCTGAATGCTCCAGCCGAACGGGCAAAACGGGAAAGAGAGAAAAGGTGGGCCGCGGAGACGCGGCCTTTTCGCTTTTTATGCGCTTGGGAGGATTCTAATCGCTTATCTATGAAGAATTAGAACTCGATGCAACTGATAGAAAACAAACAACGGGAGGTCGTTCTAATCGCTGATTCTTTCGATTTTTTGAAATTATGTCGTCCCGTTTTCGGACGCCTTTCCCACGCGCGAACACTTTCGCCGCGCGCAATTTTTTTCCTGTGCGTAAAACGCAACAAACGTTGCATTCAACCTATGTTCCGTGTACGTTGTTCTTCGCCAAAATTTTGAAAACAGGGAACAAAATTCAGCCCGGTCACGTTTATCCCAATACGGAACCCATCTCAACAACTGGAGACGCTTGATGCGCAAGTTCATTTTCTGGTTCGCAGCTTTGGCAATTGCAATCCCGGCGGTGCCGCTCGTCGCGGCCCACGCGCAATCGAAGGAAGCCGCAGCCGCGCCCGCAGCAGCAGCCGCCGCCGCCGCGGCCGCTCCGGCCAATCCCAATGAGTTCAAGGTCGAGCAGCAGAAAACCAGCGGCTCGGTCACCGTCGAGGGCAAGGTGATCAATTACGACGCCTACGCCGGCACCATCGTCGTCCATCCTACGGGCTGGGATGACGTCCCGCAGGACGCGCCCAAGGACGACAAGAATCCGCCCGTCGAAGCCAGCATGTTCTATGTGGCCTATATGAAGTCCGGCGCGGATCCCTCGACGCGCCCCGTGACTTTCCTCTATAACGGCGGCCCTGGCTCTTCGACCGTTTGGCTGCACATGGGCGCGTTTGGCCCGCGCCGCGTCGTCACTGCCGATGACACTCACACGCCCGCGGCGCCCTATTCGCTAGTGAATAACGATTTCAGCCTGCTCGACTCGAGCGACCTGGTTTTTGTCGACGCGCCCGGCACGGGTTTCAGCCGCGTCGCCGGCCCGAACAAGGAAAAGTCGTTCTACGGGATCGATCAGGACGGCCACGCGTTCGCCGAATTCATCACCCAGTTCCTGGGCAAGTATGGACGCTGGAATTCTCCGAAATATTTGTTCGGCGAAAGCTACGGCACCACGCGCTCCGCCGTTCTCGTCGCCATGTTGGAAGGCGAATACGACGTGGACTTCAACGGCGTCATGTTGCTCTCGCAGATTTTGAACTTCGATAACAGCGTCGATGGCCCCGACGGCAATCCCGGCATGGATTTGCCGTACGAGCTCGGATTGCCGACTTATGCTGCAACCGCTTGGTATCACCACAAACTGCCGAACCAGCCCGCGGACTTGGAGCCATTCCTGAAGGAAGTCGAGCATTTCTCCATGAATGATTACGCCCTGGCGCTCGAAGCCGGCACTTCTTTGCCGCAAGATCAGCGGCAAGCGATCGCGGCAAAGCTGCACGATTACACCGGCCTTCCCGTCGAGTACATCCTGAAGGCCAACCTGCGCATTGATGGCGGCGAATTCGAGAAGAACCTGCTCGACCAGAACGGCCTGACCACGGGCCGTCTCGACACGCGCTTCTCCGGACCGACCATGGATCCGCTGAGCAAAGAAGCGGATTACGACCCGCAGTCCGCGGCTATCAGCTCGGCGTATGTCTCCGCATTCAACGACTACGTTCGCAAAGATCTGAAATTCGGCGAGGACAAAACATATAAGCCAGAAGCCAACACCGGCATGTGGGACATGGCCCATCACGGAAATCCGGGGACGCCGAACGTGATGACTGATCTGGCCGACGCGATGAAGTACAACCCCAATCTGAAAGTGCTCCTGAACGCAGGCTACTACGATCTGGCCACGCCGTTCTACGAAGGCGTTTACGAAATGGAGCATTTGCCCATTCCGCAAAGCCTGGTGAAGAACATCGAATTCCGGTTCTACCAGTCCGGGCACATGGTCTACGCGCACGAGCCTGCGCTGAAGCAGTTGCACGACAACGCTGCGGCTTTCATTTCGTCAACGGAGAACACCAAGAGCAAGTAAGCGTGGGCACAAGGCGCGCAGGTAAACCGTCTGGCCGGAAGCTTCCCTGTTCCGGCCTTGACGATTTCCTGGAAGAGAAAAACTTGGCGGAAGCGTGTGGGAGTCGAACCCACCATTCGACTCGCGAAGAGCCGAATCGCCGGCTTTGAAGGCCGGGACAGTCACCGGACCATTTTCGCCTCCGCCAGGATTATACGGGCTGTGCCTCAACTCGCAAAATGTTCGCGAGATCGGCGAAGAGGCTGGGCCGGCTTATCGTTTTGCAGCGGCAACTCTTTTGCGGGCGAGTTCAAGCAATTTCGGATGCACGCACACTTCGAAGAACGGGCGATTCGTCGGCCCGCCTACTTTTCCTCCCGCTTGTAGCTGCCGCGTCATTCCGCGGCGAACAACAATCGGCTCCAGCGAATCGCCGAGCGGCAATTCTCCGTAGAAAAGCTGTGCGCGATCTTTGCCCCAGGGCATGGGGAAATTCCCTTCCAGAGGAAACAGGGAAATTTCGCTGGTCAATTTCTGAAAGCCTTCTTCGTTCAGCTCGATGCCATTCATGTTGTAGCGCATCAGGAGCTCGTCGCCTTCCTCCTCGCCCGCTCCTTCGACCACCAGCGTCTGCAATGAGAACACGCGAAACGGAGAAGGATTGTCCGCGAGCAGGCGGCGCGCCATTTTCGCGCAACTCGACAAACGGTCGGAAAGATTCAGCGCCTTCGAAATCATAATCTTCGAATCGCCGTCCGACCAAACCGAGGGCGCGGAATTCTGAAACGCGACGCCCACGCCAAGCTCCAGCCTCGGCAGATTACTCGATTCCGCCTTCGCGTTGTACGCTTGCGTCACTTCGATGATTTCCCGCGCCAGAACGCATGCCTTCGCCACGGCGCGCTGGCTCGTGCGGTTCGACTCGGTTTCGTAGATCGCCAGAATAATCGCGTCGCCTTCCAGGAAAACCTTCGCGGCGCCGTGCCGCTCGAGCAGCCGCTTCACGGGTTCATGGAGCGTCAGGCTGAAATGCGACGCCGGATTCAAGCCGCGCGACAATAAATCCTTGGTGATTTCCGTCGAGCCGCGCACGTCGGCTTTAATCACCGTGTGCGATACGACCGGGTCGTCCGTTCCACGGCGCTCGTCCGGGAACACAAATTCGTAGAGGCTGTTGTTCACCCGCGAAAGTTCGCGCTGCCGGTCCGTCCGCACCAGATTTACTTTTTCCAGCCACGCCGCAACATGATGGTAATTCCGCCGGTCGCGCCGCAGTCTCATCAAGTCCTGCGCGAAACGCAGCGCCATGGCGCGCGAATCTTCATGAGAGTAGCGCCGAAGATTTTTCGCCGCCTCCTCGATGCGTTTCAGCGAAAAATTGCGCGCGGGAAATTGGCCGAGGACTTTTTCCACGCGCTTCAGCTCGTCCTTTGAAAGCAACGCGCGCTTGAGCTGTTGCAAGTGGACGGGCGGGCAAAAATCATGATGGAGATTGACAACTTCATAGCTCGCCAGCATGTATCCGAGCAATTCGCGTTCTTCGAGCCGCCGATGCCACTCTTCGAGAAGCCGCTCGCGAACTTCCGCGTCTCCGGCGTTGTTGCCGCCAGCCGCCGAAGGATCGAACAGCCGGCGCGCGTTCTGTGGCTCGCTCAAATAATCGCCCAGCCGGCTGCGGAATTCCTCCGTGAGGAAATCCACTTTCTGCTTGGCCGCTTCCAGTTCCGGACTGATTTCCGCGAGCTTGAATTCCAGGTCCGCCTGCCGCCGCCGCAGCACGGCGAGATTTGTTTCCACTTCGGCGCCTCCACGGCGCTTGAAGATTCCCGGCAGGAAACTGTCGCCGCCGCCCGCTTTGCGAAGCACCTCTTCCTGTTCTTCCTCCAGCTTCGCCAATTCCGAACGCCTTGCCAGCGCCCGTTCCACCAGTTTTCCGTATGCTTCGTGGGCGTGGCGCAATTCTTCCGAGTTCGCGTCGGTGACGACAAAGTCGCGGAGAAAATCGATCAACAACGCCTCGAAATTCTCAAAACGGTCGGGGTCATTCAGGAAATTCCCGAGCAACACGTAATGTTCCAGGAAAAGATAATCGTCCACGCCGTTCTCGACGAACAGCAGGCGATTCGTGAACAATTCATACGTGTCCGCGAAGTCTTCCCCGAAAAACGCACGCCGCGCCTTGGCCAGCACGCTCTCATCCAGTTCTTTCAGGATATGAAATAGCGTCTGTCCCGCCCGCCGCACCACGCTCTTGCGATTTGATTGCAGCTCCGCGACCTGAGCCCGCTTCACGTGCGCCTGCTCGCTGTGTTCGAAGGCCGATCCGCGCGCCCGGATATGCTCCTTGCATTCGACGATCAAGCTGGAAAACTCACTCGCGATCTCTTGAATGAAAAACTTCAAGATCGCGATGCGCAGGATCAGATCGAATTCGATGTTTTTTTCGAACTGCGCGCGCGTAATCCCCGATTGCAGCAGCTCGCTCAGCAGTTTGCGGAACTGCGCCGAATCCGGCGGCCGCGTGGAGCGCGCCTCGAAGCCAAAAAACTGCTGCAAATTCGCCGATTGGCGAACCAGATCGCAGAGATATTGCCGCGCGATTTCGAGGAATCGCGGGCTGAGATAAACATCATAATGAATGTTGTCAATGCCGGGGGTGAGGGAGGCCAGACGCAACTCGGCCGTATATGCCTCCAGCTTCAAGCGAGCCGGACGGGCCGGCGATGCGGTAGTAGATGTTTCCGGCATGCGACGCTTCTGGCGTTACAGTTTTGACTGTAGCAGAATGGCTTCGAGGCGCAAGGATGAGACCCGATACCGTTGACCTACACGGCAATGAGGTGCGCCATTGCCTCCACTTAGGGCCGGCCGGGGAGCGCTGCACGCGTCCTGCCTACGAAGATGGGTTTTGCGACCGTCACGGCGCCTCGACTGCATGGCCATTGAGCGGCCAGGTGTCCCGAAAATTCGCGGCTTTGCTCATCGGATTAGCCGTTATCTGGCCGATTTTGGAGGATTTGTGGCACGCCCTTCGCCACTGGCATCGCTGACCGGCGCCGCGGCTCGATTGTGAAACGGATGTTCCGCTGAAATTTCCTCGATCACGATCCTACGCGTCTCCTCGCCAGCGTGTTCGAGGCCAATGCGCAGGACTGGCCAATCCGTGCGCAGCCTCATGCGATCCGGCCACTCGATTAGAACGATTGCCGGCTCGGCGAACAAGTCCTCCAACCCGAGCGTGTCAAAATCATGCACGTCGGAAACGCGGTACAGGTCCACGTGAAAAACTTTCACCGGCCCGTTGAACGTATGCACGAGCGTAAACGTTGGACTCGTGATCTCTTCTTCCGCCGCCACGCCCAGACCGCTGACAATCCCTTTCGTCAGTGTCGTTTTACCGGCGCCCAGCTCTCCCGTCAGCAAAATCAACAGTGGCCGCCGCAGACGCGACGCAATCTCGCGGCCTTTGGCAATTGTCTCTTCCGTGGAGTGCGATAGAACCTGCTCGGTGGCCATGTCACAAGACCCGAATCGTGTCGCGAAGCTGCGCAAGGGCCTGCGGAATCATGCGAATCACATCTGAGGCGATGAGCGGCGCCTCGCCAAATTCCTCCGCCGCCAGATCGCCCGCCAGGCCGTGGAGATATACGCCGAGGGTCAGCGCCACCTCCCAATTTCGCGCGCCGAATTGTGCCGTGATTCCCGCCAGAATTCCGGTGAGCACATCGCCCGTTCCGCCGGTCGACATGCCGGGATTCCCCGTCGAGTTGATCCACGCGCGGCCGTCCGGCGCGGCAACGATCGTTTGCTGGCCCTTCAGGATCACAAATGCCTGCCAGTCCGCCGCCGACTTGCGCGCGATCTCGAGGCGTCGCGCCTGGACTTCTTTTATGCTTGATCCAAGCAAGCGTGCCATTTCTCCCGGATGCGGCGTCACGGCCAGCATCCCTCGTGAACCCTTCAGCTCTTCGGCGCGGCCCGCGAATGCGTTCAGGCCATCCGCATCCAGAATCATCGGCGCTTGCGGCCGGTTCGTGATCACGGACCTCACGAACTGTTGCGTCTCCTCGTGTGTTGTCAGGCCAGGGCCAAGCGCCAGGACGTTTTTCCCGAGCATCAGTTTCTCGAAGACGCCTGAATCCACCACGTCGCGCGCGATTGTTCCCGCACCGGTCGAATGCAGCGGCTCGGTCATGATTTCCGGCGCGAACCCGGCGACCGTGGAAAGCACCGGCTCCGGCGTCGCCACCGTCACCAGGCCTGCGCCCACGCGCAAAGCGCCCCTCGCCGCGAGCACCGCTGCCCCAGCTTTGCCGACTGATCCCGCTACGATCAGCGCGTGCCCGTAGAGTCCTTTGTTCGAGTCGGCCTTGCGGTGAAACGGAACACTGCGAAATTCCCAGGGTTCGAGCCAACGCACATCTGTGCTCGCAATTCCCTCGACCAGCTCGCGCGGCGACCCGATGTCCGCCACCGTCAATCGCCCCACGTGGGACGATGCGCCCGCGCCAAGCATACCCGCCTTTGGCGCCGTGAACGTCACCGTACAATCAGCAACGATTGCGCCGCCGGACGCTTCTCCTGTGTCTCCCGACAGTCCCGATGGGATATCCACGGCGATCACACGCGTGCGCGGGCCATGCGCGTTGACCTCTTCAATCACTCGCGCAAGCAATCCCTCCACGCCGCCCCGCAACCCTGTGCCCAGAAGCGCGTCCACGATCACGCCGGCGCCGAGAACTGTCCCTCGCGCTGATTCCCAGTCGGCAATGCTGCGGATGGCGCGTGGTTCGATCGAAACAGCCGCCAGCCGCCCGAAATTTGTTTCGGCGTCACCGTGGAGCTCCGCCGGATCCGCGAAAATCAAAACCTCGGGCTCCGCGCCCATCTCGCGCAGCTTGCGCGCTGCCACAAAACCATCGCCGCCGTTATTTCCGCGCCCGCATAGCACGCTGATGCGGCGGCCATCAATTGGCGCGAAACGCGAGGCGATGAATCGCGCCACCGTCGTGCCCGCGTTCTCCATCAACGTCAGGCTCGGCACACCGTGCCGCTCGGTCGTCAGGCGGTCAACTTCGCGCATCTCGGGCGTAGTTAAAATCTTCATGACATTCGACGTGAGCGGACCATTATCCACCCGTATTGGAGTTTATCGTGATGCGAGAAAATCGGAAACTGCAGATCGGCAGGAAAAGTTTCCTATAACATCCAACCGCCTGAAACGCTGAGTGTTTGGCCCGTGATGTAGTCGGCGGATTCGGCCGCGAGGAACACGACGGCCGTGGCGATGTCATCAGCGGAGGGCGGCCGTCCGACCGGAAACCGCGCGTCGTGCATCCGGCGAGCCTCTTCAAGAGAAAGTTCCTTGTCGTCGATGTTCGGCGGATTTACGACATTCACGGTGATGCCATTCTTCGCTTCTTCCACCGCGAGAGAACGCGAGAATGCCACGACGCCGGCTTTCGCCGCGGCATACGCCGAGATTGTCGCCTGCCCGAATGCGCGTTCCGCGCCGACCGCTCCCAAATTGATGATGCGGCCCCATCGTTGCCGGCGCATCGGCGGCAGCGTCGCCTTGCTCATATAAAAGACGCTGAGCAGATTCGAATCCAGGACACGCTTCCATTCTTCGATCGTCGTTTCCGCGACGGTACCCCAGTTGAAAATGCCCACATTGTTGACCAGCACGTCCAGCCGCCCGTAGCGCTCCAGCACCGATTGCACCAGCGATTCCGCACGCGCAGGATCCGTGGCGTCCGCTTCCACCGCGAAACAATCGCAGCCTATGGCCTGCAACTGGCGAAGCGTGTTCTGCGCCGCGGCCTTATTCGATCTGTAGGAAATGGCGATCCGCGCGCCTTCGCGCCCCAGCCCGAGCGCAATTCCCTTGCCGATGCCCCGGCTTCCACCCGTCACCAGCGCCACGCGTTGCCCCAAACTCACCCGGCTCCTCCTCGCAATCTGCGAATGCAAACACGGTACCGAAATCCGCGTTTCTTGCCAAGCCTTCCCACGCAGCGGATTTCCGCTGGGTTATCTTTGCCATCTAGCGGAAGCGCGCCACGATCACCGTCATGTCGTCGGCCTGTTCCGGAGTGCCCGCCCACTGTTCGACAGACGCCAGCAAATCTTCGGCCAGCTGTTCAACCGGCGCATCGCGCAAGCGCAAGACTTCGTTGGCCAGCCGCGCTGAACCGAACTCTTCGCCATACACATTTTCTGGTTCGAGCAAACCGTCACTAAATCCCACAAACAGCGCGCCCGGCTCCGCCGGCACGGTCACTTGTTTATAGTCCGCGTGATCGAAGAGCCCAACTACCGTACCGCCGTCGTCTAGCCGCTTCACTTTGTTGCCCGTCACAAAAAACGGCGCGCAGTGTCCCGCGTTCGTGTAACAGAACGATCGGGCGGACGCGTCATATTCGGCGTAAAACAGCGTCGCATAACGATCGTCGGAAGTATTGAGGAAAAGATGGCGATTCAGAATCTCCACCACTTGAGCGGTGGTGCGATGCCCGTTTGAAATAGCCTGTCCGCGCAACGCTGCCTGCAGGCTGGCCATCAACAGAGCCGCTGAAATTCCTTTTCCGCTGATGTCAGCAATCGCCAGCCCCAGTTTCGATGGCCCCAGTTTCAAGAAATCGTAATAATCCCCCGAGACGACGCGCGCCGCGCGGCAGATCGCCGCCAGCTCGAGCCCTGGCATCGTGGGGAGCTCGCGCGGAAAAAGCTGGTCTTGCACTTCCCGCGCAATGGTCAACTCGTTTTCCAGTTTTTGCCGCTGCCGCTGTCCTTCGATGAGCTCCGCGATCGATCCCGTCATGGCGTTGAAGGATTCCGCAAGCGCGCCCAACTGATCGCGCTGCCGGACGTGTATCCGATGCCGGAAATCGCCCTGCCGGACGTGCCGCGTCGCTTCATACAAATCGTCGACGGCTGCGGTGATCGTGCGCGTCAGGACAATGCCGGTGATGAGTGCGGCCACTTCGAGCGCCAGAAAAAAAATCCCGATCAGGAGCAGGATGACGACCAGAGGGTCGCCCAGCAGACCCAGCGACGCAAACAGGCGATGATTCAGTTGCGACGGCCGCAGCGAAAAACCCGCGACCACCGGCATTGTGTCCGTCGTGGCCTCGTTTTCGCTCAATAAGACCGCATCCAGCGTCGAGCCGCCGGATATTTCGATGTCGTACCAGCCGCGTCTGGGCTGCAGCGCGCGGATGCTCGCCGTCTGCCCTGCTCGAACCATTCTCCGCCCATTCAGGTTCAACACATCGGCCGCGGGATCGGAATTCGTCGCAGGCCGGAATGTTGTGAGCTGAATAGGCCCGAGGTCCGGCGCGAGGCCCTGCAGAAGCGCCTGAGTCACAGGCACGCGCACATAACACTCGTCTTCCGAGGAATTCCGCGCGCCGGAAACGACTGCTTCGATCCAAAGATTCCCCGCGGATTGCACCAATCCGGCAAAGTTTCGCACCGGCCGCTCGTTTGACCCGATCGCTGCAGCCGCCGCGGGGAGGTGGATTTCCAATCCGGGCAGCCCTTGGCGGGCGTGGTCGAGCAATGCTGCGATGCCTGGCCCTTCCACAACCGCTTTCGGTTCCACGGAAATGCCTTTCGCGCGGTCGCTCTCCAGGACGCTCTCGACAGTTCCCGCAATCCCAGACACTTCGGTGATCCGTTCGTTCAAATCATCCTGCAGGAGATGCGCGCCAAACTGGAAATACATCAAGTACGCGGAAAGCATAACCATGGCGAGCAGAAGGACAACCGGAACAACGGCGATGAAAACGTAAGCCACCACGAGGCGATTGCGCAGGCCCCACAGAAGGCGCTTCCGCGCCCATCGCGCAAACCGCACCACAAGGTAACCCGCGGCCACCACAAACAAGACAACCGGCCACGCGCCGAGTTTCGAGACGTAGCTTCCCAGGCGAGTCGTCCACGCCAGAACGCAGAAAATCAGCACGACCGCGGCGGTGCGAACCACCGGCGAAGTCGTTCTCCAAAATGCGCGGAAACGGTGCAGGGATGGCATGGAGAGACAATATGATAAAGCACAGGCGAGTGGCTAGTGGTGACATGAAGAAGCAGCGGTGCGGGGACAAGGTCCCGCTCGCAAAACACAACGCCACGGGCGGCAGCGCCCCGCGACTCTAGTCCGTGGGTTGTCCCGCGGGACGCGAGGCCGAGCGGGCGATGTCGAGCTGCACGGTGCTGTGCCTGCGACCGTAGCTGAAATAAATCACCAAACCAACCACCAGCCAAATCAGGAAAACCTCCCAAGTGAGCCGATGCAGTGAGACCATCATGAGCAGCGATACAGCCATTCCCATGATCGGCACAAAAGGCACCCAGGGAGTTCGGAACGGGCGGTGCAGATTGGGTTGCTGTTTGCGAAGGATCCAAACTCCGGCGCTCACCACGGTGAAGGCGAACAGTGTGCCGATGCTGACCAGCTCGTCCAGCTTATTGATCGGCAAAGACGCGGCGAGAAGGGCGACGATCACGCCAATGAGCGTCGTCGAAATATAGGGTGTGCGCATCTTTGGGTGGACTTTACAGGCCCACTTGCCCAAAAGCCCATCGTGCGCCATGGTGAAGAAGACGCGAGTTTGCCCGAGGAGCATCACGATCATCGTCGAACTTAAGCCGCCAATGGCCCCTATCTTCACAAGATAACTGCCCCAGCGAACGCCCGTGACGTCGATGCCTAGGGCGATGGGATCGGCCACGTTGAGCTGCGTGTAAGAAGCGAGGCCGGTGAGAACGATGGCAACGAGAATGTAAAGTATGGTGCAGATAACCAGCGAGCCGAGAATTCCGATCGGCATGTCGCGCGAGGGATTCTTGGTTTCCTGGGCAGCCGTGGATACAGCGTCGAACCCGATGTACGCGAAGAAAATGATTCCCGCGCCGCGCAAAATGCCGGTCCAGCCAAACTCGCCGAAGTGACCTGTATTCGGCGGAATGAAGGGATGCCAGTTTGCCGTGGCCAGGGCATGATGGCCCGCCAAGAACGCCACGCCCAGCCCGATGAAAATCAGCAGCACGGACACTTTAACGATCACGATGGCGCTGTTGACGTTGGCCGATTCCTTAATGCCCTTGACCAATATAGCGGTAACCAGAAGGATGCCTATCAACGCGACCAAATCGAAATGGGCAGTGGCGTGAGGGAGCGAGGAAAGTATCGGCACAGCCTCATGTGGAAGCGACATGACCGGCTGCCAATGGCCCTGATATTGAGCCAGAACTGTGCCTGGCGCGTAGGACAGAGAAGCCGGAAACGGCACACCGAGGTCTTGCAAGAAGCTGCATACGTACCCGCCCCAACCGACCGCAACGGTAGCTGCGCCGAAGGCATATTCGAGAACGAGGGCCCAACCAATGATCCAGGCGACGAGTTCCCCGAGCGTCGCATAGCCGTACGTGTAGGCGCTGCCCGCGATGGGCAGAAGGGCGGAAAATTCCGCGTAGCATAGGCCCGCGAACACGCAACCGATGCCCGCGATAATGAAGGAAAGAACGATTGCGGGGCCAGCCGCGGTGGCAGCCACAGGACCGGTCAGAACGAAAATACCGGTGCCGATGATGGCGCCGATGCCGAGGGTGATGAGATTTACCGGCCCGAGCGAACGCCTAAGCGAATGCTCACCCGTCTCCGACGCTTCCGCCATAATCACGTTGAGTGGTTTCTTGGCTAAGAGTTGGCTGGCCATCCATTCCCTCCATCGTTCGATTTTGGCTCTGTGATGTCCGTCTCCCTCATTCCGTTGCCGAAACTGCCAATTCCGCGTGAACAGCCGCCAATGGCTTGTCGTTGCTGGCCGGTCAGCGATTCTTGTTCGTTCCTGCCCCCGAAATCGTCCCTGAAGTGCCGCGCGAGTTTTCTCTCACTTCCGCCGCAATAGCAAGAAATTCTTTTGCTCGCGCTCCGGGATCGCCTGCGGCAATCAACCCGCGAATCACGGCAATCGAGTCCGCACCCGCCGCGTAAACTTCCCCAGCGCGAGCAAGCGTAATCCCACCGATCGCCACGATGGGTTTGCGCGTCAGTTTCCGCGCCTCTCGAATCAGAGACGTACCCACGACCGGGTCGGGCTTCTCTTTCGTCGAGGTTGTGAAGATTGGGCCAATGGCGATGTAGTCAGCCGACGTTTTCGCGGCGGCTCGAAATTGCTCCAGATTGTGCGTCGAAACGCCCACCCAGCGCCCCGAGCCGCAGATCCTCCGCGCATCCTCCGGCGGCAAATCTTCCTGGCCCACGTGCACGCCGCCTGCGCCGGCCATGGCCGCGATGTCCGCCCGGTCGTTTACGATGAATCGCGCGTTCCGGCTCGCGAGCGTTTCGGCAAGCGCCGAACACGTCCGCAGATAATCACGGGCTGGCAAACGCTTGGCGCGGTACTGAATCAACTCCACGCCGGCAGCGGCCAGCGCTTTCGCGCACCCTATCGGCGCTCCATTCAGCAAATCGTTGTCCAACACAGCATAAAGAGGCGGAAACAAGTGCATATCTCCTATTTGGCCGCGACCGCTTCGTAGCGATCGAGAAAATGCGTATCGAGCCGGCCAGCGACAAAATCCGAATCCTCAAGAATTTTCTTGTGCAACGGAATCGACGTCTTGATTCCTTCCACGACGAACTGATCGAGCGCCCGAGACATTCGCGCGATAGCTTCAGCGCGATCATCCCCAAAGGCGATCAGCTTCGCGACAAGCGAATCGTAGTACGGCGGCACAACGGCCTCGGAATACAGCGCCGTATCGACGCGAATTCCGGGCCCGCCCGGCACTCGAAACGCGGTAATGCGCCCCGCCGACGGCGCAAACGTGTCCGGATCCTCCGCGTTGATGCGGCACTCGATGGCATGTCCATGAAACTTGGGCTTGCCGATCACGGCGTCCAGCTTCTCGCCAGCCGCCAAGCGAATCTGCGCCTTCACCAGGTCCACGCCGGAAACCATCTCCGTCACGGGGTGTTCCACCTGGATGCGCGCATTCACCTCGATGAAATAAAGCTCGCCGGAGGCTTCGTCGCGCAGAAATTCCACCGTGCCTGCGTTCGAATATCCAATTTTCGCCAGCGCCTTCGCCACGCGATTCCCCATTCCCTCGCGCGTCTTTGCATCCAGAGCCGGCGAAGGTGATTCTTCGATGATCTTCTGATGCCGTCGCTGAATCGAACACTCGCGCTCCCGCAGATGCGTCACATTTCCGTGCCGGTCGCCAATCACCTGAAACTCGATGTGCCGCGGCCGCTCGACAAGTTTTTCGATATATACATTCGGACTTCCGAATGCTTGCTGCGATTCATTCCGTGCCGTCTGAAACGCCGAAACCAGCTCATCTCGCTTGCGCACCAGGCGCATCCCGCGCCCGCCGCCGCCCTCGGCCGCCTTGATCAGTACCGGAAAGCCAATTTCTGCCGCCAGTTTCAGCGCCGTCTCTTCATCCGGCACCACGCCCGGACTTCCGGGAATAATCGGCAATCCCGCCGCGGCCATTTCTCGCCGCGCGCGGTCTTTCTCGCCCATCATGCGAATCACTTCCGGCGAAGGCCCGATAAACGTGATGTGTGATGCTTCGCAGACTTCCGCGAAGTTGGCGTTTTCCGAGAGGAAGCCATAGCCGGGATGGATCGCATCCACATCGGTGATTTCCGCCGCGCTGATGACGTGCGGAATATTGAGGTAGCTTTCCGAGGAACGCGGCGGCCCTATGCAGACAGCCTCATCGGCGAATCGCACGTGGAGCGAATTTCGGTCCGCCTCGGAATAGACCGCAACCGTCTGAATGCCCAATTCCTGGCACGCGCAGAGGACGCGCAGCGCGATCTCACCGCGATTCGCGATCAGAATCTTTCGAAACATTTTCCCCTGAGGCAGGTTCCCAAGCCCTGGTCACTGCTTCCGGCTGGGATGTATTGCAAACAGCGGCTCGCCATATTCCACAGGCTGCCCATTTTCCACGAATACGCGCATCACTTCCCCGGCCACGTCGGCCTCGATCTCATTCATCAGCTTCATGGCTTCAATGATGCAGAGAACTTGCCCCGTAGTCACGTGATCACCGGCGCGCACGAAGGGCTCCGCGTTCGGACCCGGAGATGCGTAAAACGTGCCGACGATGGGAGACTTGATGACGTGAAGATTGTCGGCCTTGGCTTCGGTCGTGGCTGGCGCCGACGCAGACCCTGCCCCGGCTGCTTCCTGCGGTGCTGTCCGAGCAACGATGATTTCCGGCGCGGAATGCGCTCCACGAAACGGAGCTCCCGTCTGGAATTGCCCTTGGCCCTTGCGAAGGCGGATGCGCACCGCCTCGTTTTCGAATTCGAACTCCTCGAGGCTGTGCTCGTTCATGAAGCTGAGGATTTTGGAGATCTCGCGGAGATCCGGTGACCCGGAATGCGAAGCCTGTGAATCAGCGGAATTGCCTTTTTTTTTCCGTGCCTTCATCCTAGTTCGATCAGCTCCCGATTGGCGCGAGTCAGGTACTCGGCGCCCGTCTCCGTCACCACGGCGTCATCCTCGATGCGAATGCCGCCATGCCCTTCGAAGTATACGCCCGGCTCCAGTGTCACCACCGCCCCAGACAGAAGAATCGACTTATCCCCGCGCCCCAGCCGGGGCATTTCGTGCACTTCCAGGCCAAGCCCGTGTCCTGTGCTGTGGACAAACTTGGCGGCCAAGCCGGCTCGCTGAAGGACCCCCCGGGCTGCCGCGTCCACTTCCTCCGCATGAACCCCGGGCCGCAACGCCACTCGTGCCGCTTCCTGCGCTTCAAGCACGGCCTTGTATTGCCGCCGAACCGCCATTGGCGCATGCCCGACAAAAACAGTGCGCGTCAGGTCGCTCGAATAACCGCGGAGTATAGCACCCAGGTCAAACACGACCAACTCGTTTTTCTTGATAGCTTTCCGGCTGGCGCGGGCATGCGGCAGAGCAGCTCGTTCACCGGACGCAACGATGGTGTCAAACGCTGGACCCGTTGCTCCCTTGCGGCGCATATTGTATTCGATCTCTGCCGCAAGATCCGCTTCCACCGCTCCCACCTTTACCAGGGGTAAAACCTCGAGCCACGCTGCACAAGCGATGGCCGCAGCCTCGCGCATGGTCTCAATTTCCACGCTATCCTTGACTGCTCGCGCCCTCTCAATTCTGCCGTCCCATGCGGTCCATCGAGCCCGCTTCCCAGTCGCCTTTTCCAGGGCGGCTTTCTGCGCCACGGTAATCCGTGCGGCCTCGAATCCCACGCGATGTGTGCGGGCGCTCTCCAAATGTCCTCCGGCAGCCGCCAGCAGCGGCCCGTGTACAATTCGCACCTTCACCCCGGCCGCTTCCTGTTTCGCCTGAATCGTGTACCGTGGGTCGGTAAAGAGAGTTGCACCGGAAGGTTTCACTACGAGGACCGCCGAACTGCCCGAAAACCCCGAAAGGTAAAAGATATTGGGAGTGTGGGTTATTACGAAGGCGTCGATTTCATCGGCGCCCATTGCTTGCTGCAAAAGAGAAAGGCGGACCGCCTGGTTCTTTCGGTCCGCCTTTCGAGATACGCTCGCCGCTCCCGCGATTTCTCCCTCCCAGCTTACATGGGAAGGATACGAGGAGTGATGAAGAACAGCAACTCCGTTGTATTGACGGAAACTGTTCGTTCCTGGAATAGCCGTCCTATGATTGGGAGGCTGCCCACGAAGGGCACCTCGTTGACGTTCGTCTGCTGATTGGTGACAAATACGCCACCGATCATGACCGTTGCTCCGTCATTCACCAGCACCTTCGAATCCTCCGCCTGCGTGTCGAGGGCCGGGATACCCTGAATTCGCGGGATCGACGGATCAATCTGTGTGTTTTCCACGTGAATGTTCATGAAGATGGTGCCGGCCGCTGTAATCTGCGGCGTGACCTGAAGCTCGAGCACCGCGTCCACGAACTGCACGGAGATGGTATTGTTAATTACCGTCTGAATTGGAATCTTGGTTCCCTGTTTTATGGTCGCCTCTTCGTTGTTCTGCGTAATCAACGTCGGCTTGGACAGCAGCTTGCCAACACCCTTCGACTCAGATGCGCTGATGATGTAATCGAGCGCGAAGTTAGCCGAGGAGAACGCATACGATATGGCGCTGGTTGGTACCTGTGCCCCTAGATTCGTGACCAGCGGCATTTGAACCGCCGTAGCTGTTCCCGGCGTCGGAGCCGTGGTCCCCACAATGACTGGGGGGCTGGGCAGCGGTGGCACAAACCGGCTGATGGGGCTGGTGCCGACTGCCGACGCGCCTCCGAAGAGGTTGCGGCCGTTTGTGGCCGATCCGCTGAATGCGAACTGGTTACCCAGATCGCGCGCAAAGTTGCGTTGTGCTTGCACGACACGCGCTTCAATTTCAACCTGCTGCGTGCGCCGGTCGAGCTCACGGATTAGGTTATCAATCACCGGAAGGACCGTCGGAATGTCGCTGATAATCAGCGTGTTCGTTCGATCGTCCGCCAGAACATCGCCGCGCGGCGACAGGAATTTCTTGACCGTCGTGACAAGATCGGTTGCCTTGGCATAGCTGAGCACTCGGGTTGTCGTTACCAGGTCGGCCGCCTCGATTTGCGCTTTCGCCAAATCCTTCGCCTGGTCGGCCTCTTTCTTAATGGTTTCCTTGGTCGCGATGCGCAGAACGTTCCCGTCAACCTCCTTGTCGAGGTCGTTGTTCTTCATCACGATGTCGAGCGCCTGATCCCACGGCACGTTGTCCAGGACCAGCGTCAGTGTGCCCTTCACGCTCGGGTCAACCACCACGTTTAGCCCGCTGATTTCGTGGATTAGCCGGAAGAAGTCCTGCAAATCGACGTTCTTCAAATTCACGGAAATAGGGGCTCCGGAATACTTCTCGCCACCCGTTTGAATGGGTTGCGACAACGTCACGGGCGTGCTTGGTCCAGCCGGCGCTCCTTGCGGCGTCGCTGCATCCGCCTGTTGCGGCGCCGGATCAGAATTGGGGACCGTAGCCACGGGTGCGACTGGCAGTACGGCAGGAGTCATCGCGGGCGCAGTTTGTTGCGTCGGCGAGCCCTCCGGGGAAGCGGAAGCCGCCGGCTTCACGCTATCCTGCACTGTGGAAGACTCAATCGGCGCAGTCGTTTTTGGCGCATCGGCCGGTTTCGTCGAGTTGTCCTGCGCGCTCGTCGCCGGAGGCGCGGAGGGCTGGGCGGGCTGGGCTGGTTCCGTTGAACTTGTGGCCGGACTGGCAGCTGAGCTCGTGCTCTGAGCTGGCGCCGAATTCGCCTCGGAGCTCGTGGCTGGCGCGTTCGCCAAGGGTTCCGGGTCTGCCGTCTTTGCTGCGGATTCCGACACTAGCGCCGGATCCGAAGATGCAGCATCGTTCGCTGGCGGTGGAGTCGAGGCTGCCGGGTCGGCGGATGGTGCTGCGGTCGCCGTCGCGGGCTGGAATTCCACCGCGATGCCTCCGTCGACTTTCTTGACATCATAAGGTGCTGTGTTGGTCAGGTCGATCACGATACGCGCGACCTGAGGCGAGTACTGCCCGGCGCGCACATCGCGAATTGGATCGACGCTGCTCGCAATCTTGTGCGGCCCAGTGAAGCGCGCGCTCGGGAAATCCAGCACGAGCCTCTCGGGTTTGCTGAGTCGAAGCTGGTGATAGCTGAGCGAGCCGGAACCCAGTACGAGAACTTCCGCACTATCCCCGCTTTTCCCCACGGAAATTTGCCGGATGGCCGATGAGTCATCGCCCCCCACCGAACCCGCGTCGGTCAAAGAAGCGGGCACGACATGGGCTGCATGCCCCTCGTTCGAATTCGCGTCAGAGATTCCGGTCTTTGAAACAACGATTTGCAGGCCGTTCTGACCTTGGCGTGTGATTTTCGGGCTCGCTCCGTCGCCAAGCAGAATTTCCAGGCGCGAGACGGTCTTCGCACCGTCCTGGAACTGCTCAAGACGGTAGCTGCGCACAATGTCCGTGCCGAGCACCTGGGCGGCATCCATCGTCGACGCCGTCACACCTGTGAGGTCAATGTAATAAAGATCCGGGCTTGGATGATGAATCGTGTATTGGAACGGCCCGCTGGCCTTCGCGTCGAGACGCACGACTCCTTGACCGATTGCTGACGTCACGCGCACCGTCGGGCCGGTATCAGCCCGGAGCACGCTCGTCGGAATCAGGAGGCTCGCTGCCGTGAGGCAGGCAAGCCCAAACGGCTGCCAAATCTTGCTCATTGCTCGTCTCCTGCAATCGGGTAGAGTTGTTTGGTCACGTCCCGTTCCACCACCCTGCCAAACGCGTCTTTGTTTTCCTGTTGGAACGTAATTTGCCCAAGCTCGATCTTCTCCACCAGCCCATCAAAAATGTGGTCCCCTGTGTGGAGGAAATAAACATGGTCTTCTGGATTCGCTACCACTGCCATGACACCGTCGGGAGTCTTGATCATTCCTTCAAGCCGCACTGTCGCCACTTGCAGCCCGGCAATTCCCGGCGGCAAGTTCGAGTGCCCTGCGGAGGGCTCAGTCGCTCGCACGAGCGGAGAAAAGGGGTCACGTGCATGAGTCGCTTCTTCCACGGCTACAGGAGGCGGAGGCGGCAACGGCGCTACCAGGCTGGGCTTCTGCGGCTCAACCCTCACCGGAGCCGGCTTTGTGACGGCGGCCTTTTCCGGAACACGTTGCATGGCGCCAACTTTCCTCTTTGCCTCGATGCTTGCCCTTCTTGCCGCACGTCTTGAGACGGCCTGCTTCGCGGGCGCAGTCTTCGCGGCAGCAGCCTTCGCGCTCGCCGGCTTGGCTGGAATCTTTTGCACTTGCTGCGCTCCCGACAGGCACGCACACCACAGCAAAACCGCCAGAAGCGCAACGAACTTCGAAAATGGCTGCAAGCGTTTCATATTTCCTTGTCCCATTCCGCTCAGTGATGCCCGATCATTGGCACTGCCGACGACTTGCTGCCCGTCGTGCTGGCGGGGCCTGATGTCGTGCTATCCGCCGGATTCGTGAAAAATGTTGTGATCGTGAATTCACCCGTCACCGTTGTCCCCGGTGTGGTGCGGAATTGCGGGGCGCTTCCGGTTTGGCTCACTTGGGTCAGTTTCAGGTCGCCGACGTTGATGATCCGGGAAAGCCGGCCCAGCCGGGTGAAAAAGTCCAGAATCGAGAAATATGGGCCGTCGGCCGTCAACTTAAACGGCATCGCGTAATGATATTGCTCCGACACGATCGCCTCGGTCTCGATCTTCCGTATGGAAACCCCTGACGCGCTCGCCGCGCTCTGCACCATGGTGATGAATTGATCGACTTCTTTGTTCTCCGGCACGATCGCTTGCAGCGTCTCCAATTGCTTCTGTAATGCCGTCATCTCTCCCTGCAGTTCGACGCGCCGCTGCTGATACACGCGCAGCGTCTGCACGTTCGCCTCGAGCGGCTTCAGGGTCGTGTTCGCTGTGTCCACGGCCACTCGCTCCGTCTGCACCGGCGAAAACGGCAGGTACAGCCCCGCCAGAACCAGTACGATCGCCAGAGCAAGGAACACCAGGGCTTGAATCGGCCACGACATTTCTTTGAATGAGGTCGCCATGGTTAGCTCTTCCCCGGCCGTGCCGCTGCCGCGGGAGCAGTCGAATTCTCCGTCCCGGCCTTCGCCCCTGCGTTCACTGATGCCGTCATCGCAAACGCGTATGTTTGAACGCCCTTCACGATGTCATTCTCCGTTGCGGTCTTGATCTCAACCTGATCGAAGTACCCAGACCGTTTCATTTGCGTAATAAAATTTGCGATCGCCGTGATCGAGGCGGATTCGCCGGTTATGCTCAGCGAATCGCCGGTGCGCTCAAGCCCCGTCAGCCACAATTGATCCGATCGGCTGACCGTGGTCGCCACCATCTGCAGCAGTTCCTGCCCTCCGGAACGCCCCGCTTGCAACGCTTCAATCACATCGATGCGTTGCTGCAACACGGTCTTTTCTTTCTCAAACGTTTCCACTTCGGTTTTCGTCTGCTGCAGTCTCGCCTGCTCCACTTGCAGCGCCGCGATGTGCTGCTGGATGGCCGCCAGTTCGTTCGCCTTCTGGTGATACATCACGTACAGCACCACAAACGCCAGCAAGATGGATGCTGCGAACAACACCAGCCGCAGGGAAGACTCCAGCGGAATCGTCGGTCCGGTTGTCTTCGGCCTTTCCTGACCGAGGAGGTTGATCCGAATCATGGGGTATCGAAGCTCCTCAGCGCCAAGCCGACCGCGATCGCCAGCCGCGGCGCCATCTCCCGAATTTTTTCTTCGTCATGCCGTCCCGGATTCACCGAAATCTTCCGGAACGGATAAAGCTCTTCCACCGGCATGCCGAACTCTTCCCGCAACAGATCCAGCAGTCCCGGGACGCGCGCCGTCCCTCCCGCCACCACGATCCGCCGAATGTTCTCGCCGCTCGCCGTGGCTCGGAAGAAATCAAATGTCTTCTGGATTTCCAGGATCAGAATGTCTGACACCGAACGCAAGATCGAAGTCCGCTGTTCCTCGGTTATGCCCGGCACCGTCCCGCCCATCTTCAGCCGTTCGGCATCTTCGAAGTTCAAGTCGAGTTCCTTCTGGAGCGCGTCCGTGTACTGATTGCCGCCCACCGAAACGTCGCGCGTAAACAGTGGCGTCCAGCCCCGAATAATGTTGATGTTCATCACGCTCGCGCCAATATTGAGCAGCGCCACCACCTGCGCGGGGTCCGGGTCGTAGTTCACTTCGAAGCAGTTCTCCAGCGCAAACGCGTCGATGTCCACCACCACAGGAGTTTTTCCCGCCTGCGCCAGCACGTTCGTATGGTTCAGAATCTTGTCTTTCTTGACGGCCACCAGCAGCACGTCCATCTGGCTTTCGGTCGTCTCCAGCAGTTGATGGCTAAGGTTTACGTCCGCGATGTCGAACGGAATGTGCTGGCTCGCTTCCGCCTGCACACGGTCGAAAAGCTCTTCTTCGGTCATCAGCGGCATGGGCACGCGCTTGACGATCACCGAGTGGCCGGAAACCGACGTCGCCACATCTTTCGTTTTGATCTTTTGGGTATCGAAGATTGAGCTGATCCGCTCGGCAACGGCCGGTGCGTCCATGATTGCGCCGTCCACGACTGTGTCCTGCGCCAGCGGTTCGATCCCGAAGCTGACGAGTTCATACCCCTGCTTCGTCTTCTTCAGCTCCACCGCTTTGACGGAGCTCGACCCGATATCCAGCCCGATCAGAGATTTCGATTTCCCCATACCGAACATCGTGTCGCCCCTCGATCCGTGACTTCCGTCGCCGCAAACGGCACAAACCCACTCAACTCGCTGCGGCTACGGGAACCTACTTGTCTTTGAAATCCCCTCTCGCCGCTCGACCCACCCCGGTCCGACTCGGCAAGTACAACTACTCCCCTTACCAGTACTGCTGTACCCGTTATCCACTGCACCGATTTCACTGTCAAGCAAGCGATTCAGTTGGTGTGCAGTTGGTAATGCCCAACAGTGAGATTAAAAAATAGGAGAGACGCGAAGTCTATCGACTTTCCGGCGAAGCGTGCGAAAAGGGAACCTGTTCCAGGGGACAGGATTTGCCACTATCTCGGACGAGAAGTGTCAATTCCCAGCATTTTCCACAGGGCGTCAACCCGCAACTTCGTCCCTGCGTCCATGCGAATTTCATCTGGCCAGGGCCTCGCGAATCCTTCCGCGGCCCACTTTCGCGTTGCATCAATGCCCATCTTTGAGCCGAAATCTTGCATACGCGAAGCGTGCTCCAGCGTGTCCACGGGGCCAAGAACGAATTCAATATCGCGCTGCGGATCAATCGCGCACAGCGCCTTCCACACAACCTCCCGGCCATTCTGAACGTCCACATCGTGGTCCACCACCACCACAACCTTGGTAAACATCGCCTGTCCCAACGACCAGATCGCGTTCATAATTTTCCGCGCGTGCCCCGGATACGATTTGCGAATTGCCACAATCATCAGATTTTGAAAAATTCCCTCCGCCGGCATTGCCACGTCCACAATTTCCGGATACTGCATCTTCATCACGGGGAGAAAGATCCGCTCGATCGCGTGCCCCATGAAAAAATCCTCCTGCGGTGGGGGTCCGACGATCGTCGTCAGATAGAGTGGCTCCTTCCGGTGAGTCACGCATGTGATATGAAACACCGGATACTCGCCCTCGAGTGAATAGAATCCTGTATGGTCCCCGAATGGCCCCTCTGTGCGCATCTCGGACAAGTCCACGTAGCCTTCCAGCACAATTTCCGCGTTTGCCGGAACCTCCAGGTCCACGGTTTCGCATGCGACCAGCTCCACGGCGCCCCTGCGCAAGAACCCTGAGAACATGAATTCGTCCAGGTCGGGCGGCACGGGGAGTATCCCCGCTAGCGCGGTCGCCGGATCAGCCCCAATCGCCACCGCGACTTCCAATTTCCCTTTTCCCTGCCGGGCTCGCGCACTTCGAAAATGCTCCGCTCCGTGCTTCTGCGTCTGCCAGTGCATCGCTGTCGTGCGTTCGTCGAAGACCTGCATGCGGTAACAGCCCACGTTCCGCTTCCCTGTCTCCGGATTCTTCGTGATCACCATCGGCCATGTAATGTATCGCCCGCCGTCCTGAGGCCAGCACTTCAGGATTGGAAACTCGGAGAGCGAAAATCCATCTTTGCGAATCACTTCCTTGCACGCGCCTGACTTAACCGTCTTTGGAAAAAACGAGCCCAGTTCCGCCAGCTTCGGCAGCATCTTCACTTTGTCAAGAAATCCCTGCGGCGTCTGCACGTCCAGAAACACCTTCACTCGGTTGGCAACCTCGTCCAGATTCTCCACCTCCAGCGCCAAATTCATTCGCCGCTCGCTGCCCAATAAATTGATCACGACCGGCACGCGTGAGCCCTTCGGATGCTCGAAAAGCAGCGCGGGCCCTCCCGCCTTCGTCACGCGGTCGGTGATCTCCGTGATTTCGAGAATGGGATCGACCTCCACACTGATCCGCTTCAGCTCGCCCTCTTTCTCGAGCCGGCTCAGAAAATCGCGCAAGTCACGATACGCCAATGCCCCTCCTTCAACGGGTCAACTCCGTAGTCAATCCAAGCCGCTCAATGTAGCATGGAGGGCGTCGCCAATGAAGGGCAGCGTCAACCAGAGAAGATGAAACCCTTCGCCGCCGCCTTGCGTCTTTTAGAATGGCCACCGAAAAGGTGCTCAATCCGCAAAATCGTAGGTTAGGTCGCGCGAAATATCATATCGAGGGAATCAAGCGAAACTATGTCCGCCCGAGAAACTTACCAAAAACATAAAGGTCTCACTTGGATCGTTGTTGGCGTAATCATTATTCTCATCTCTGTTGGCGCCGTGATGAAAGGCCGCTCGAAAGACATCCGTTACATAACTATGCCCGTCAAGCGCGCCACCATCACCGCCATGGTCCAGTCCACTGGGACCATTAATCCGCTAACCACCGTGCCCGTCGGCTCGTTTGTCTCCGGCACCGTCCAATACATCTTTGCGGACTACAACACGCAAGTGCACGCCGGTGACGTGCTCGCGCAGCTCGACCCCACGATTTACGACGCCCAGGTCACCACTGCGCGCGGCAATCTCGACAGCGCGATTGCCAACGTCACGAATCTACAGGCCAGCATCATCGCCGATCAGGCCAACGTCGAGAAACTCAAGGCCAGCGCGGTGTATGCTCAGGTCAATGCGAAGCGCATCGCGGATCTGACCAAGCAAGGCGTCATTTCTCAAGATCAAGACGATCAAACGCAGTCCAATTTCATCGCCGCCAACGCTTCAGTGAACCAAGCCATAGCCCAGGTCAACCAAACTAAAGCGCAGCTCAGCCAGGCGCGAGCCCAGGTCGTTTCCGCCGAAGGCAATCTGCGCCAGGCCGAAACCAACCTCGAGTACACCACCATTATTTCTCCCGTTGACGGCACCGTGGTCGCACGCAACGTCACGGTCGGCCAATCCGTCGCTGCCTCCCTGCAGGCTCCGAACGTCTTCACCATCGCTCAGGATTTGACGCGCATGCAAGTCTATGCTGCCACCGACGAATCCGACACTGGCCAGATCCGCGTCGGCCAGCCAGCTACTTTCCAGGTTGACGCCTACCCGGCGCAGACTTTCACCGGCCGCGTCAGCGCCATTCGCCTCAACGCTTTCACCGTCCAAAACGTCGTCACCTACGACACCATCGTCGATTTCGAAAATCCCGACGGCAAACTTCTTCCCGGTGAAACCGCTTACGTGACGATTCCCACGGGACACGCCGCCAATATCTTAACGGTGGCGAATATCGCGCTCACCTTCACGCCACAGATTCCGCCCGACCAGCTTCGCGACCTTTACAAACGCTACAACATTCCGCCGCAAGCCACCGTTTCCCATATTGGCGGTGAACAGATCGTCTGGAAACTGGATGCGAACAAACAGCTCATTCCGGTCGCCATAAAAACCGGCATCACCGATTACACGAGCACTCAAGTCATCTCCGGTGACTTGAATGAAGGCGACCTTGTCGTCACTGGTGAACAAGACCTCAGCGGCAACGGCAGCACGCGATCACCCTTCGGTGGTCCTGGGAGGCGATAAGCGCCGTGGAAGTTAGCGAAATCGTTCGCATCGCTCTTCGGGCACTGGCACGCAACAAAATGCGCACCGTGCTCACCATGCTGGGCATCATCATCGGCGTAGGCGCCGTCATTTGCACGGTTGCCATCGGCGAGGGCGCTTCCGATCAAGTTCAACAGCAAATCAAGAGTCTTGGCGAGAATATGATCTTCGTCTCCGCTGGCAGCGTCAATAAAGGTGGAGTTCACATGGGCAGCCAAGCCACCAAGACGCTTACCGAAGCGGATGGGGAAGCCATTCTCGCGGAGGTTCCCTTCGTCAAATGGCTTTCACCCAGCGTGGGCTATAGTGGACAGGTGGTCTACGGGAACAACAATTGGTCCACCCGCATCAGTGGCATCAATCCCGACTATCTTAAGATCCGCCACTGGGCTCTCTCGTCGGGCGGTGCGTTTACGCAGCGCGACGTCGATGCCGCATCCAATGTTTGTCTTCTCGGCCAGACAGTCGTAAACAGCCTTTTTAGTCCCAGCGAAGACCCGGTCGGAAAGACGATCCGCATTTCAAGTCTTCCGTTCCAGGTCATCGGCGTTCTCGCCGCAAAGGGCAGTTCCCCGTTCGGCGGCGATGAAGACGACACTATTTTGGCGCCATACACCACGGTCCAGAAAAAACTCTCCGGCATCAGTTGGATCAACTTCATGATGCTTTCGGCCGATTCCGGAGATGACATCCAGCCGGCCGAAGACCAGATCAGCGCTCTGCTCCGCCAGCGCCACCATCTGCGTCCGACGGAAGACAGCGATTTCATCATTCGCAGCCCAACGGATTTTACCAAGGCTCAAACGGATTCAAGCAACGTGATGACCATCCTCCTCGCGAGCATCGCTTCCGTCTCGCTGCTCGTTGGCGGCATTGGAATCATGAATATCATGCTGGTCAGCGTCACCGAGCGCACCCGCGAAATCGGCGTGCGCATGGCCGTCGGCGCCACCGAGTCCGACGTGCAGCGCCAGTTCCTCAGCGAAGCCATGGTCTTGAGCTCTCTCGGCGGTCTCGTGGGAATCGTCGCGGGCATTTTCGGTTCCGTCGCTGTGTCCGATATGTTCCACTGGCCAACTCACGTCTCGCCGTCGTCGATTGTCATCGCCGTCGTTTTTTCCGCAATGGTGGGAATTTTCTTTGGGTATTACCCAGCGCGTCGCGCTGCACAACTAGATCCGATCGAGGCCCTTCGCTATGAATAAGACTCTCAGTCTTTTGAACTCTTTTTCACGATTCCTGTTGCCCGTCCTCACCCTTGCCGTTTCCATTCCGGCGTGCGCTCAGGGAGTCCAAAATCCCAAGAATGCTCAGGGCGAGCAGTTCTTCATGATTTCCTCCGTCGACCTTCCCAAGCACCAGATTATCTTGATGGCTCCTACTCAATTGACCCTCGTCGCCAACACCACGAACCTCACCCAATTCGTCGGCGAAAAGGGCCAGAAGCTCACGGAGAAAGACCTCAAGGCGGGCGACACGGTTTGGGCCATTGTCAAAACGGCCAAAGACGGGGAAACCACTGCGGTCAAGATCCGCGAAGGCGCCATGACTCCCGCGGACCTTCACAAACTATATCTCAGTCATCCTTCGAACGCGCTACCCCCACTGCCGAACACGATGCAATCCGCGGTTCCGGTCTCCTCGGCTGGGCAGGCTAGCGCGCAGACCCGATTGCAATCCACAACGCCTGGAACGGCAGGCGTGACCTCTGGCGCATTCGGTCCTGGCTCGCATCCCGCCGGCGTGGCGCACGCTCGCAAGCATCATCACGGCACCGGCCACAACCCCAACAATTCTTAGCCGGAAAATTCCCGCGCGGCCTCAGTGAGATGAGCCGTTGGGCTTCGCCATCGGCGCAATCGCGGGGACATTCGCCCGCCGAATATCCTCATTCAATGCCGGCAGGTCCTTCGTCTTGATTTCCTTCCATTGCGCCACCAGTTTATCGACTCTCCCGCTCAGGTCCGCATACGCCGCATAGTCCGCGGCTGTCGGTGCATTGTCCGAACCTTCCATGAACTCCGCGATGCCCTTCAATTGATCGTTGATCTCATCCGGATAATTCAAGTCTTCTTCGCTGGCCTTCATCTTTCCTTGCCAGAGCTGGCTATCGATCGGCTCCATCTGTTTCTCGATCGCGTCGCCCGCGTCGACAATCGCCTTGTCATTCGCATTCGATCCCAGCCTCTTGCGCATTTCCTCGATCTGAGCCTTAACGGAGTTCATCTCGTTCACCGTTTCGTCGGCCAGCGAAATCTCGTCCCGAATCTTCAGTGACAGCTCGAATTCCTTGCGCAAGTCCTCGGGCGTGTTTTTCACGCGCGGATCGAGCTTCACCACCAATGGTTCGGTCAGCGTCTGGCCCGCCGCGGTCAGTCGGACTTGATATGTTCCCGGCAGCGCCAGCGTTCCCTTTGGTGTATCCGCGCCGTCCCACACTTGGCCAGGAATCAGCGTCGGGGTCTGATACCGCAAGTCCCAAATGGACCGATTCACTCCGGCACTCGCGGGAATCGATTCCGGCGGCACATATTCGTCGCCGGCTTCCGCTGGCTGCTGATCGCTCTGTTTCGTTTCATTCGTGTATTTGCGAATCACTTTGCCGGCGCTGTCCAAAATCTCCAACGTGACTTTATCCTTGTCCGTTGGCTTTTCCTTCAGGTAGTAATCAATGACTGCTCCATCCGGAGCGTTCTGCCCATACCAGGCAAAGTAGACCGGATTCGAAGAACCGAGCCGCGTCCGCCAGGCATCCCGTGGCTTATAAAGATGCGCCGCTTCGTTCGCAATGTCTGGGCTTTGCTGCCGCAGTGGCGAAAGATCGTCGAGGATCCAGAATGAGCGTCCCTTCGTTGCAATCACTAGGTCGTCATCTTTCACCACCATGTCGGTCACCGGCACCACTGGCATATTCAGCTCCAGCGATTGCCAGTTCGCGCCGTCGTCGTACGAAATAAAAATGCCCGTCTCCGTCCCGCAATAGAGTAAGCCCTTGCGCACGGGATCCTCGCGCACGGCGTGAACATAGCTTCCCGATTGCGGCAGCCCATTTGTGATCTGCGTCCAGGTCTTGCCGTAGTCCGTTGTCTTGAAAACGTAGGGATGAAAATCGTCCAGCCGGTGCCTGTCCGCCGCCACGTAGGCCGTCCCGGCGTCGAATGGCGAAGCGTCGATCAGTCCGATGCGCGACCATTCCGGCAGGCCCTTCGGCGTCACGTCGCTCCATGTTTTTCCGCCGTCGCGCGTGATGTGCACCAATCCATCGTCGCTGCCCACCCAAATCAATCCGCGTGCCACCGGAGATTCCTCGACCGAGAAAATCGTGTCGTAATACTCCACGCTCGTTTCGTCGATCGTCAGCGGCCCGCCCGAAGGCACTTGCTTGCTCTTGTCGTTCCGGGTCAGATCCGGGCTGATCGCTGTCCATGTCATTCCCGCATCGGTCGTCTTGAAAAGTTTCTCGCCGCCGATGTACACAGTATTCGAATCGAACGGCGAAATCGCAATCGGCGCCGTCCATTGGAAGCGATGCGGCAACTCCCCCGCGCTGTAGCCGCTCGGATTTACGGGCCAGACGGTCACGTCCTGCACTTGCCCCGTATGCCGGTCATCCCGCGTGATGATTCCCCAATTCCCGCCCGCATAAACAATGTCCGGGTCCTTCGGGTCTGCCACGATGTAACCGCTCTCGCCGCCGCCCACGTCGTACCAATCCGAATCCGTGATCACTCCGTGATTCGTCCGGCTCGCTATCGCCACCGTCGAGTTGTCCTGCTGTGCCCCGTAAACATAATAGTAAAAACGGTTGTCGACGCTCACGTGATAGAACTGCGCGGTCGGCTGATTGTCCTGCGCCGTCCACGTCTTCCCGCCGTTCACTGAAATCGTCGCCCCGCCGTCGTTGCCTTCCATCATGCGATTGGGATTCGTCGGATCGATCCAGAACGCGTGATCGTCGCCATGCGGCGCAGCAATCGCGGTGAAATGTTCGCCGCCGTCGGTCGTGCGGTACGTTCCCGTGTTCAAAATGTAGAGCGTGTCGCTCGATTTCGGGTCCGCGAATATGTGCATGTAATACCACGCGCGCTGCAGGAACCGCTGGTCGCCATTGATGAACTGCCACGTTTCCCCGGCATCATCCGAGCGGTACAGCCCGCCCTTCTTCGCTTCGATGAGCGCGTACACGCGATTGGAGTCCGCGCCCGCGGCCAATCCGATGCGCCCGTAAATTCCCTCCGGCAATCCGTGCTCGGTAAGCTGCGTCCATGTCGTCCCGCCATCAACCGATTTGTAAATCCCGCTTCCCGGCCCGCCGCTCGTGAATCCCGACGGCGTGCGAATCTCTTGATACAGCGCTGCATAGAGAATGTGCGAATTCGCGGGATCGAAAACCAGGTCCACGGCACCTGTCTTGTCATCCTTATATAGGACCTTCTGCCACGTCTTTCCCGCGTCCGTGGAACGGAACACACCGCGCTCTTCGTTCGGCCCGTACGCGTGCCCGATGGCCGCGACAAAAATCGTGCTCGGATTCTTCGGATCGATCAGGACTTTCGAGATGTGCCGCGTGTCCTCCAGCCCGATGTGCGTCCATGTCGCTCCAGCGTCAACCGACTTGTACATGCCGTTCCCAAACGAAACGTTTCCGCGCAAGCATGGCTCTCCGGTACCCACATACAAGACGTTCGAGTCCTGCGGGTCGATCGCAATCGCCCCGATCGACGCGATGTTCTCCTTGTCGAACATCGGATTCCAGCTCAGCCCCGCGTCCGTCGTCTTCCACACCCCGCCCGTCACTGCACCGAAGTAATAAATGTCCGGATTCCCCGGGATCCCCACGACGGTCTCCACGCGCCCGCCGCGGAACGGTCCAATCGACCGCCACTTCACCCCAGACCACGTCTTTGCATCGAGCGTCTGCGCGCGCAGGCCGCTTGCGAAAAAGGCCGCGCATCCCAAGACGCCAAGCAACAGCAGCCATCCACTGCGGCGAATGCCTCTCATCCTTGATCCTCCGTACTAACGATCTCGAACCATTGGCGATAAGTGCAAGCCGCCAATCCTACCCCCTACGCGGCTGAACTGTGTAGGAAAAAGTGTAGGGGCCTGGTCCCAACTTGCCCCGCCCTGAAACGACCGTTTCACGCCGGAACGCTCGCATAACCCATCATACGCATGGGCGAAGTACTATCTCTGATTACAGAGTGGCGGGCGCGCCATGAACCGGAAAAAGATATCTCCGCGAGAGGGAATTTTTTCGTAGTACTTCGCCCCGTCGTTGTGCGCTTCCTTGGGCTCGTGTTTGGCTATCGTCATGCACTTACGTGGTTTGCTGGTGTATGGTTCGCAGCTTACGTGCGCCATAGCGGAACGCAAAACCATGACGCTCCACAATCACATTTTCGGCGCCTATGCGCTCCACAATGCCCTTTGCCAGATTGGCGTCGATTTGCATTTTCTGTGCATGGCGTCCGCCATGGCGGCGCTATTTCTCAAATATTCTCCGACTTGCGCACTTACAAAAATCCCGGAGGAGCCTCGCGTCGCGATTTCTCGCGTTGCAGCCTTTCAAACTCTATGATCCCTGTTCTCATACTCATGTTCTCGGCCATGGCGCTGGTGCAGTTTTTTCTCTCCTATGCCCGTTCGATTTTGGCCACTTACTCCATGGTCGAGATCTCGCCGGCTACCCTGGGCGTAATCGGCGCACAACGTTCTGAGATTCGTGGCCAGGAATTCCCTCGTCTCGTCAATCTTGTCCGCCTTGCGCCCAATCCCGGCGACGACAATTGGGACCTTCGCGTTGTTCGCTCCTACTACAGTGTCGTACGCATGATCGGGGGACTGGCTTGCCTGTTCGCTCCGTCGATGTGCAAATGGCGCGAGCGTGAATCGGGCCTTTGCTCGCAATTCGCAGCCGCTGTGCTCGACCGTCGCATCGCTCCTGTCGCGGCCCACTAGCCCCGGGCGCATCCTCCTAGTCGAAGGTGCCGATTGCTTTCCGCGATCTCTCGATGATCGCCGCTCCGTATTGATAACTCGCTGCGTGCGCGACTTTGCGCCCCTTGAGTCCGTTTCTCCGCGATGCTATCCTTTTGCGTCTGCCTTTTTGAGCGGGAGTGGTTCAGTGGCAGAACGCGAGCTTCCCAAGCTTGAAATGAGGGTTCGATTCCCTTCTCCCGCTCCAATCAATTCAAGTTGTAGTTTCTCGTCCGATAGCTTAACTTTCTAGGCTATTCCCCTGGGAAAGAGGCATTCGGATGTCAAATTACAGCGGACGGGATTTGCACTGTCTTTGGTTTGCACTCTGCGTTTTCAGCCTCATCGCGGGGATCTCATCTCCATTTACACAAGCCCAACAAACTGAACCGGCTCACTTTTCCTCTGATGCTAAAACTCTATACGCCGCTTCCATGCCGGCCAACCCGCCGGAGTCTGATGTAGTTGTTCTGGAGGATGAAGAGACATACTTGTTCGATACCAATGGTAAGGCCGTACACACGACTTACGTGCGGTACAAAATCCTCACTGCAAAGGGTGTGGAGGGTTGGGACAGCGTTTCCGCCGCGTGGGAACCTTGGCACGACGACGAGCCTGCGATTCGCGCGCGTGTGATCACGCCGGACGGCTTAGAACATCCCCTCGACCCACACGCAATCACCAATTCGCCTGCAACCGACGATCAGGATCGGATCTATGGTGACCGCCGGATCTTGCGGGCGCCCCTGCCAGCCGTTGCGGCCGGGTCGCTAATCGAGGCGGAGACTACCACGCATGAAGGCCCGGTAATTCCCGGCGTCGGGATGGTATACCGCGATTTTTTCGGCCGCGCAGTTCCAGTAGAACATTCGCGCCTCATCTTGGACGCCCCAGATTCACTTCCACTCCATTATCTGATGTTCCTGCTTCCGAACCTCCAACCGCAAAAAACTGAAGAAGGAAGGCGAGTCCACGTCACTTTTGATTACGGTCCTCAACCAGGCCTGGACGCAGCAGACAACGAGCTGCCCAGCGATGTCGCGCCCTACCCCGAGGTCATGTTTTCGACCGGCGATTCCTGGGCCAAACTCGCGAACGACTACGGGAATACTGTGGATTCCAGAATCGCGACTTCTGATGTGAAAAATCCGGTGAATCAACTGGTTTCCGGAAAGACTACACGCGACGAAAAAGTCGCGGCAATTTTGCAGTATTTGAGCACTGAAATTCGATACACGGGTATTGAATTCGGAGATAACGCCGTCCTACCGCGGTCTCCCAACGAAGTGCTCGAACAGAAGTATGGAGATTGCAAAGATAAGTCGGTGCTTCTGGTCGCCATGCTGCGTGCGACGGGCATCCGCGCGTATCTAGCGTTGCTCGATGTCGGCGAGAGTCAGGACGTGCCTTCGGACCTAGTCGGAATGGGGCTTTTCGACCATGCGATCGTCTATGTGCCGGGCACTCCCGACCTCTGGATTGACGCGACCGATGAATACGCCCGACTCGGTGAGCTGCCTGCAAGCGATCAAGGGCGATGGGCGCTGGTCATCCGGACGGAGAGCGATAAACTGGTACGAACTGCCGTTTCCACGGCCGAGGATAATATCCTGATTGAACAACGTGAATTCCACCTCGCCGAGAACGGCCCGGCGAGCGTCGTGGAGATTTCGCAACCGCATGGCGACCTAGAAAGCGCTTATCGATATGACTATGGGGATGACCAGAACAAAGATGCCAAGGATAATTTGACGAAATATGTCAAGTCTATGTACCTGGCGGAAAAACTAGACAAGATTGGCCATTCCGACGCACGCAACTTATCGAAGCCATTCGAGCTGAGTCTGACCTGCGACCGCGCCGGACGCGGTGCCACGGATTTGGATTCGGCCGTTGTCGCGATTCGGCTGGAGCGCATTTTCGGCCGCCTGCCTGACGATCTTCAGACTACCGATTCAGGACAAAGCACAGGATCGGATTCATCCGCAGATAAGCCGAAAAAGACGCGCACTGCTGATTATCAGCTCGCTGAACCATTTATTACCGAGTGGCGATATCAAATCGTGCCACCGCCAGGGTTTCAGCCCAAAGGCATGCCGCAGAGCAACGAGTTTCCCCTGGGGCCCGCTACTCTCACCGAGAATTTCAAGGCGGATTCTGATTATTCGGCGCACGCGGTCATCCGCTTCGAGCTGCACAATAGCCGTGTCACAGCCGCTCAGGCCACGGAGATGCGAAAAGACATCACGGACATAATCCAAGGACAACCCATCTTTATCTATTTTGAACCCCTGGCCGAGGCATTGGCGAATGAAGGGAAGTTTCCAGAAGCGTTTCGAGCGTATCACAACCTCATCGCCTCTAATCCTAAAGACCCTATTCATCACCTGCAATTGGCCAATGCGCTCCTCAATGCGCGACTGGGAGAAGCAGCCCGCCAGGAAGCGCGATTGGCCACGCAGCTAGACCCCCAATCGTGGATTGCCCAAGCGACGCTGGGCGACATTCTGGAGCACGACCTGGTGGGACGCAAGTTCCGGCCGGGAAGTGACTACGCAGGCGCCGAAACCGCTCTCCGCGCGGCGGCAAAGCTGGATACCGACGACAAGACCAACATCGGAAACCTCGCGATTATGCTGGAATTCAACAAATGGGGCTTGCGGTACGGCCCAGGCGCTAAATTGGACGAGGCCATTGCCACCTACCAGAGCTTGAGCAAAGAGCAACTGGCAAACATGAATCTGCAAACGAATCTGGCGATCACGCAGTTTTATGCCCGGAAGTTTTCCGATGCGCTGAAGACAATACAGGACCTCAACCCGCAGCCGGCCGCCCTGGCTGTTGCGTGCGTTGCTGCCCTCAACGGTTCCCAATCGGCTCTCCAAGAAGCACGCAAGCGGACCGGCACTGAAGATCAGTTTCGAGACGCCGTTAAGAATGCAGGCCAGTTGATGGAAAACCTGCGAATGTATTCCCTAGCGGCCGATTTGTTCGGGGCGGGAGCCTCCGGAGATAGCGCGTCCGATACCATGGCGGATGCTGCAAGATTGCGCGCTATGCAGCGCCATGAAGATATTGTCTTCGCCGAAGACCCCAAGGGCGTGGCGACGCACTTCGCTCTCTATGAAATGGATCCGGATTTGACCCTGGATGAGCTCCGTGCCATTACGAGCCGCAACGGAAGCCTGGCCATCGCCACACCGGAAAATGTCGAAAGTTACGACAAGGAGCAGCAGGCCCTTGTTAGCCGCAAGGCCAGGTCTGGCACGTTCGCGGATACAGGTGTGGATACTGCCCTTGCAAATGCCCACCCCGTGGTTCAAGGCGACGATACGACAGGATACAAAGTGACTCTCTGGCCGTCTGCCAGCTATAGGAAGTCGGTTTACATTGTGAAGGAGGACGGGAAGTACAAAGTTCTGGGCACTTCTCGAAAGGCCGCAGCCCTGGGGCTGGAGGTTCTCGACCGCCTTGCGAAGAACGATTTGCACGGAGCTCAGGCGCTTCTTGACTGGCTCAGAGACGACTGGCATCTGGTAGGGGGCGATGATCCTCTCGCCGGAGAATCGTTCCCGCGCTTTTGGAACCGAGGGCAAAATCCAGAACCTGCAGCGATGAAGCTGGCCGCCGCCGCCGCCGCCGCCGCCGCCGCCGCCATCTTGGTGACCTCGAAGGACACCAGCACAGAAGGATTGGCAATTCTGGAAGCGGCTAGTAAGTTGGCCGAGAACGACATCGAACGACAGAATATTCTGCTAGCGGAGCTAGAGGGATACAACTATCTCCAGAAGTACGACAAGGCTCTGGCCAATTGCGTCGAACTCGCTAAGCAGTATCCTGAATCGAAGAGGATATTCTCGAACGAGTCTTTCGATCTTGCTGCGCTAGGTAGGTTCTCAGAAGGGGATTCGCTTGCCCGAGACCGCCTAAACCGAATACCCGGTGATATTGACGCGCAGAGAGCTCTCGAAGTTGACGCTGTCGCCCAAGACAATTACAACCTGGCCCATGAACTCGGGTTGAAAGTCATCGCCTCGGAGAATGCTCAAGCGTCGGATTTCAATGAAGTGGCGTGGCTGTCTCTCTTCACAGGAAAAACAGGAAAGGACGATCTCTCGTATGCGATAAAGGCAGCTCAGATCAGCGACAATAGTTTTGCGGAGCTGCACACTCTCGCAAGCGTCTATGCCGAACTGGGAGATCCAAGAAAGGCCGGCGAACTGTTGGTCCAAGCTATGGACCAGGCGGACCTCAACGAGCCGGACACAGAAAGCTGGTATCTCTTGGGGCGTATCGCCGAAGCGTATGGCGAAGTGGATATCGGCGCCGCGGATTACCATCGTGTCGAAAAGCCGAAGCTTCCGCTTCCTTTTAATCTTGCGACTTCCACCTTTAAGCTCGCGCAGTTGCACTTGAAGACGTTGCAGTCGATGGCAAAGCTGAGTGCGAGACAGTAAGAGGAATTTTCACAAGACTCCACCACGACGAAGGTAGGATACCGTCTGCAGCCGGAAAATCGAAGGGCGACGGGAGGTTGTAACTTTTTCGCGTGCGTAGACGCATATCCGTCAAGTCGACGACGGGACTCCCTCGTGCGCCTGTACCTCCTGTCGGCTCAGGCGGGCGATGCATGCCGCGCCGGGACCGGCAACAAGCAGTGTCAGCAACACTACCCCATAAAGTACGAACAGTTCCCCGCGATCGCTTCCCGGCCGCCACCTCAGTGATTCAGCACTTTGTTCGCAGCCGCAACGTCAGATTGCAGACGTGAGACACCCGAACCCGCATCATCGATGTATCCATCCGCCACCAGTACCATCGCGGGCGTGGGCGGCACGAATGCCTGACTCACCTGGGTTGCAATATGGCTCAACCAGGCGCGGAGCCGACCCGGATACACGAGTCCGCCCTCACCGGACTGGATCTTGAGATCCACCAGTTCGTCTATGTCATGGTTCAGGCGGTCCAGCGCCGTCTGCGCCGGATCTCCGGACGCGCCATTGCTGGCCACCGCCTTCTCGAGCGCATCTCGGGCGTCAATGGCCTGGTTCAGGTTGGTATCGAGCCGGTTCAAGGCGTCGTAAATCCGTATCAGCAAATCGAAACGCTGCTGCAGTTCCGCCTGCGTGGTCTGCAATTGCGGGTCCAGTTTGACAACGAACGGCTGCTTCTGCGTGGTGTCGCCATAAGTCAGCGTCACGGAGTAGGTACCCGGCACCACCTGCGGACCGATGGGTTCTTCGGCGGCAAAACCTGAATTGAATATGCCCTTCACGTCTACCGCATCCGGGTACCTCAGATCCCAGAGGAAGCTGTTCATGCCAGGCTCGATCGCCGTCAATCTTTCTTCCTGTTGCTTTCGCGCCACTGTGGGACTGCGTGAAGGCGGCTCTGGTCTGGCTTTCGTTTTAAGGTGCAGCGTAAAGCTGCGGATCAACTTGCCGCTTGTGTCGGTAAAGCTCAAGGTCGCCGGCGTGCTGCCGTTGTAGTCAGCTGGCATGTTGAAAAACACCGTGGCTCCGGGCGCCAAGTTCTCGCCTCCCGCCCCGCGCGGGCCAAACCCACCCGTACGTCGCGTGACCAGCCAGGCCTGCTGCGGCTTGAACAGGTAGGACGCGCCACTCGCCACCTGGGCGGTCCCCAACTGCTCAAGGAACTGCAGGTTGTCCAGCACCCAGAAACCACGTCCGAACGTGGCGAGCACGACCGCATGCTGCTCGGGCTGAATCTCCACATCACTTACCCGTACTGTCGGCAGATTGAGGCTCAAAGGCTGCCATTGCTGGCCCCCATCCAGACTGAAGTACACCGTCGCGCTGGTGCCCGCGAACAGCAGATCTGAATCGCCAGGATCCTGCCGCACGCTCTCAACGTATTGGTCTTCGGGGAGCCCGGTGGTGATCTCGGTCCAATGCTTGCCGTAATCCTTGGTCTTATATACATACGGGTGAAAGTCATCCCAGTCAAACCGGCTCGCCGACACGTAGGCGCTGCCCGCGTCCGTGTGCGAAGGCTCGATGCAGGTGATAGTGGACCAAGTTGGCAGCGTCGGTGGACGCACCTGGCTCCAGTGCCCGCCCGCATCTGTGGTCACGTACACCAACCCGTCATCGGAACCCGTCCAGATGACATTGTCTCTTAGCGGCGAAAAGGCAATCGACGATATGGTGTCGAACATCTCCTCGCCGGTCACATCCGCGCTGATCGGACCGCCGGGCCGCCCCTGCTTGCTCTTGTCGTCGCGTGTGAGGTCTGGACTGATCACTTTCCAGTGGACACCTTCATCGAAGGTTTCAAACAGCACATTCGCTCCCATCAACAGTTCTTTAGGGTTGCCGGGCGCAAACACTACCGGATGATGAATCCAACCATAGCGATACTTGATTTCGGACCCCGCAAGACCAAACTTGTATTCTGGCCACGGGCTCACATTGGTGATCGACCCCGTCCTGCGATTCTCTTTCCACTCTATGCTGTAATATCCGCTGCCGTAGGTGACCCAGGGCTCGCCCGGTGTCGGCACTACCCAGCTCATCTCTCCGCCCTGTATGTTCTCCCAAGCCGGCGGAATACTCCCCGCAGGCACGGCGCTCGGCGCTTCGACGGAACTCCGATCCTGCTGTGCACCATATATATGGAACGGGAACTGATCATCAAGATTGGCGTGATAGAACTGCCCCGTCGGCTGGTTGTCCTCGGAACTCCAGGTCTTGCCGCCATTTTGCGTGACGCCCGCGCCGCCATCGTTGCCTTCGATGAAGATTTGGGGGTTATTCGGATTGATCCAGAGCACATGGTTGTCGCCATGCTCCGGATGCAGGGCGGTTAGCGTCTTGCCCTCGTCGTGGGATACATAGACGCCGACGTTGGGCAGGTAAATCGTATTGGGGTCCTTCGGATCCACATATACGTACATGTAATAGAATGCGCGTTGCGTAATGTCCATGCTGTTGTTGATGAGGCTCCAGCTCTGGCCGGCATCGTCTGACCGGAATAAGCCGCCCGCCTGACCCTCGTAATCTGCTTGAATCAGCGCGTACACGACATTGGGACTGCTCGGCGCAACCGCGATGCCTACTTTTCCGAAGATACCGGTCGGCAGCCCCGGGCGGTGCGAGATGTCGGTCCAGTTTGCTCCTCCGTCGGTCGTCTTGTAGATGCCGCTGCCTGTTCCTCCGCTCGAAAATGTCCAGTGACTCCGGGACATCTGCCACATCGAGGCGTAAACGACGCTCGGATTGGACGGATCCATCGCCATGCTGATCGCGCCCGTTTCGTCGTTGACGTACAGAATCTTCTGCCAGGTCTTGCCTCCATCGCTGGTCTTGAATACCCCGCGATCCGGATTGGGCCCGAACAAATGGCCCAGCGCCGCTACGTACACGACATCGGGATTGTTGGGATCAACAAGGATCCAGCTGATAATGTGGGTCTCACCCAGCCCGATGTATGCCCACGTCTTTCCGCCGTCGGTGGACTTATACATCCCCTCCCCGGTCAGGACCGTATTGCGCGGCGCGGAATCACCCGTACCCACGTAGATAATCTTCGAATTGGAGGGTGAGATCGCCATAGCCCCGATATTATTGTTCTTGAAGTCCTTGTCGGAAATGTTATTCCAGCTCTGGCCGTAATCATCACTCTCCCAGATGCCTCCGCCCGCCGTGCCCATGTAAAAAACATTGGGCTCGGCGGCGATGCCGGCTACGGTAGTGACGCGGCCGCCGGTATATGGACCCACGCTGCGCCAGTGCAGGGCACTGGTGAGCTGGCCCGGCGGCACGGGCGCCGCAAACGCCGCCGAAAAAACCAGCGACAGACAGGAAAGCAGTAAAACACAACGTGCTTTGAACATGGCAGGTGGCCTCTCTCTCAATAAGTTGATTCCAGAAACCTAGGCTCGCTTCGCTGGCAGCGCTCCCACCTCCGGCAACGGCATCGCCGCCGGCACCATTTTCTAATTGCAGGTCGACCGCATACCTCTGCGCCGCCTCGAGGATGGCCCACACGAGCGACATTCGCTTCTGATTGGCGATTCGGTCGAGACTTTATAGACATCGGCCGAGCGAATGATGCACGCACTAAACGACGGGGCTCCGGCTTACGCGCCGACTCTGACATTTGCTCATAAAGCTTCGCGACAGCGCATTTCACAACAGCGGTGATTGAGAATGCAAGCCCATTCTGCCGCGAAAGAGCGCGTTAGCACCTTTCTCTTACCCTCCCCGTCTCACCCTAAACGCCCGATTGGAATTGCTAATCGGTCAACTCCTGGCAAACGCGGTTATCGGAACCCGAGTCACTACCGGGAACCACCGTGCACGACGCGCAGCGCTATTCGCTATTGGCTGGCGCCGCAGCCGGGAAGGCGAAAGGAGCCGATGCGTGTGCTGTAGTTTGGCGAGCCGGATTTGATGTAATCGCCGACGTACCAAAACGTGCAGTCGTCGCTCGGGTCAATGGCCGTTGTGGCATAGTCCTCCCAGCGAAGCGTGTTCGTTTGCGCGGCTTCACCCTCGACGAGGACAGCCTCGTGGAACGTCAGCAGGCCCTTGGGGTCGGAAGCAAGGCGCGCGGCAAACCGTTGACCTGGGAAATTCGGAGTGCCACCAAAGGAATAGCCGACGCCGATGTCGCCGTTCTTGTCCATGGCGATGCTGGGCATCCAACGATAAAAAGCGTCGGGCGCGTAGGTGCTCTGCTGGTAGAGAACTGGGTTGCGGTTCTCATCGAGGCGGAATTCGTACCAGCGAACGCCACCGCCGCCCGCTTTGGTAGCGACGGAGTGCGCGGCGACGATGGATTCGTAATCGCCGAAGTTGCGATACACGAGACGCTGCATGATTTTGTCGCCTTGCGAGTCGAGGCGCTGCTCAGTACCGGGCTGCGGCACGCAACTGCTCAACTGGCCATCACAGAGATAATGATATGGCGCGACGGGGATTTTCACCGGGCCGATGGCTTTGGTGTTCTGTGGATTGCGCCAGTCGACGTGAACCTTCCAGAAGTATATGCCGTCATCTTCGAAGATTTTTTTGAGCTGCGTGCCTCCGGCGGCCATCATGATGTTTGGCGCGCCCGGCGGCGGCAGACGCTGGCCGTCGACATCGGCGTTATTGAGGAAGTTCACGCCATCGACGATCAGGCACTGTTCGGTGGCGGGAAGGCCTTTCAGCATTTTGTTGCGGTCGGCGATGCAGACGTGTTTCTGAATGACGGTATCACCCGTGCTGGTGGGGACGTAGTAGCCATCGGGCCAGACCGCGGGACGAGGATAGTCGGGGAACAGTGTGCGCTCGAAGGCGTATCGATAATACTTGCCAAGAGGATCGCTACTCGTGCTCACGGCGTAGCACATGGCGTAGGGACCTTGCGCCTGCGCGGGATTTGCGGGTGGAGCGCCGGCCGCGCCGGGAATCGATGCGTGGCCGGGTTTGACAGGCTGGCCAGTGAGGGCGCCATGCCTGCGGCCCTCGGCAGTGGGAATGGGGCTGAAGATTGGCATCACGACGAGCCAGCGGTTGGCGAGCTGGTCGTAGCGAACGACGGCGTCACCGTTGTCGCGCTCTTCGCAGACGCCGCCGAAGCCGGCGAAGATCGCATTGGTGGGAACAGGGCCGTAAAGAACAGTTCCCGTGCTGCCGTAGCGCGCGCCCTTTTTCGTGTAGACGGCAATACGCGCGTTGACGATCTGCACGATGTGATTGGGGCCAACGGCGAGGCTATTGTCGGAAGGATTGCGGAAAAACGCAGGACCCTGTGAACTCTGCGGGCCTTTGAAGCCAGCGCCGAGGCCGTCGAAACTGTCGGGAACTGGAACAGACGGTTGCTGCCCTTGCGATGTTTGCTCGACTGCGGCGCCCGCCGCGGTGATTGCCGGCGCGGGCGGAGGCGCAGGCGGATTCTGTTCCTGCGAATCGTCAGACGGCCTACCTGGTGACAGGCCGCATCCGGCGCCTTCGCAATCGGCAGTCTGCGTCGCGACGTTTGCACTGTGAAGCAACGAGAGGGGCGCGGAGACGTCGAAGCGCAGCGCGCGATGGACGGTCGCTGTGCTTACGGTGATTTCGCCTGCTCTACCGTGGGAGCTTTGAGCAGCGCTGACCGCGAAGAAACAAGCTGCGACGATGCTGGCGAAGACTGCGGTTGTTGCAAATGCAGATGCTCGACTCATGGGTTCTCCGTGGACCGCTGAGAAGCGCGCGTAATCATACACCGAGACGTTTAGCCTGAGCCGCTCACACACAGGCTGCTGGCTCATCAAAAGCGGCGGACCATCCCTTTAGAAATCCCGGGCGCGAGGTGTGGCACCTTTTCCTAGCCCAATCTCTTACCCCATCAATTTAGGCAGCGGCTCAGGCCCAATTTTCTAGCTTTTAATGTCGGGGCCAAAGCTCCTACCCCTAACCGTCATTTACGACATGGCTTCTATGCGCTGGTCACCTTCCAGTAGGTCGTGTAGCGCTCGTGGAAAATCTTGTAGAACGGCACAAGCTGCACCGAATCCGGCTGGCCGACCGTCTTGAATGCGAGCGAATCGCCGGGAACCAGCTCCGCCCAGGCCGTAGGCGCGCTGGCGTTGCCCTTGACCGCAGGCGGCGGACTATCCGGAACACGAGGACGGCGCTGGCCCGGAACCGGCGGAGGCATATTCGCCGGACGAGGAGGACGCGGCCCCTGCGGGCCATAAACGGCGCCGTCAGGCAGGTTGCTCGTGTCGCCCATGACGCCGGCGAGGACCATAGGCCCGTACATCATGGCGAGCACCGTGGGATCGTCTGGCGTCGGCTGAGTGTGAAGCGACATGGGAGCGGAAATTTCGATTTTGTCGCCATTCTTCCAGGTGCGGTGGAGCTTCGCATAAGTGCTGGGCTCGGCGTGAGCGTTTTCGTGCTTGCCATTGACCTTCACAGTGAGCCCGCTCTGGGCCCAGTACGGGACGCGAATGTTGACGTCCATCTTGACCGGATGATCGGCGGAGATGGTGAGTGTGGTCGCGTCCTGCTGCGGGAAATTCGTCTCCTGCGTAACGCGCAGGCCCTTCTCCTTCCAATCAAGCTCGGAAGCGATAAAGAGGTTGACGTAAAGATTCTTCGCGTCGTGGAAGTAGATCGTGTCCGAGAGCTTCGAAAAATCCTCCATGCCAGTCCCGTCGCAGCAGAGGAAAGAATCCCAGGGAGTGCCAAACGTCCTGTACAGACCGGGATCCATGGAAACGAAGTACATGGTCATGCCGTTGGGATCAATCGCGCCCAGACGGAGGTTAAAGAGAACGCGCTCGTAGTAATCGAGCTTCGAGGGATCGCCGGTCCAGCCATAGAGATGGCGGGTAAGCTTCATCATGTTGTAGCTGCAGCAACATTCCTCGGCGGCCGGGCCCAGTTCCTTCGAGATTTGGCCGGCTTCGTGCCAGTATTCGCCGTCGCTTGTGCCGCCGGTGCAGTAGATATGTTGCGTCGTGATGAAGTTCCAGAAATTATCGGCGATGTCGCGGTAGCGCTGCTCGCCGGTAAGTTCGTAGGCGCGAGCGCAGCCGATAATTTTTGGAATGTTGGTATTGGCGTGATTGCCGGCCAAGTGGTCCTGGTCTGCGGCGAGAGGATCGAAGATGTGCTTATCGTCGAAGCGGCGGCCGGTATCGAGATATTCCTGCTTGCCGGTGATTCCGTAAAGATTGTAGTGCGCTTCGGCCATGCCGCCGAACTCAGTGCGCTGGACGCGGGCCATCTCCTCGTCGCTGAGCGGCTTGACCCACGCGCCGGCCCAATGCGCCATGTTCTCCGCAGTCTGGAGGGCCTGCTCATTGCCGCAGTGCTGGTACATGTCAATGTGCCCGGCCATGATCTTGTGATAGGTGTAAAAAGGAGCCCAGACGGGCTTGTGCGCGCGAAGGCGGTCGAAAAATTCCGTGGGGAACGCGCTGAGATATTGCCCGCCGAGAGCCTGCTGGCATTTCGCGAGCTCGGCGACCATCAGGTCGCCCTTGGCCTTGACGCTTTCGTCTCCCGTGCTCGAGTACATCAACGCGCTGGCAGAAAGGAAATGGCCGCCGGTGAGATGCCCGCGCAGCTCCGTGTCGGGAGATTCCCAGCCCCCGAGGGGTTCAGCCGTCGACGGCAAACCGGCATTGAGCCGGAACATGTGCAGCAGACGGTCCGGCGGAAGCAGATTCATGTATTTGAGGTTTGCGTTCATGGCGTCGAGGAACGGGCCGCTGCGCAGGCGAACCTGGGCGAGCGGAAATGGCTGAACCTTGAGAGGCACCTTTTCGTTCGCGGCCGAATTATCCGACAGCAGGCTCATCGCCCGCGGGGCCGACACCAGAGCGCCGAATGCCCTGGCCGGCAGAATGGACGCGGCGCCCGCAGCCATTGCAGCAGCGCCGGCGGTCTTCAACATTTCCCTGCGCGACGTTTTTTTCTTCAGAATGCTCTGACTGTCCAAGGCCATGATTGCGCTCCCTCCGGAATGGTTTTCGCGACTCCCTATTGTTAGAGGCACGGCGCCTGATTCCGGTTCCAAATCTCGCGAGCAGTGCAGCCGGCTCGATCCCGCGGAACCAGAGTATCTCGCTCTGCACTTGAGCCTCTACGTTGTCATCCCGAACCCGGTCGCGTCTTCCGCGAACGGCGGCGAGGGATCTGCTGTTGCCCCTTTGGAGTGCGGCATACCCTGAGTGTAGCCGAAGGGCGGTCCGCCTCGCGGACTCCGGCGCAGCTGGAGCCTGCCGCCCGCGCAGTTTTGTCATCCTGAGCGGAGCGCCTTCTGCGGAGCCGAAGGATCTCGCCTCGGAATCTGCTTTTCCCTTCGCGTGGCACAGGCTCTCTAGCCTGTGTGCCTTCGCGTTTCCTAGGGGCGACCCTGCCCGCGCCTGCCCGCCGCTTTGCTTTTCGTTGTCATCCCGAACCCAGCCGCCTGTCTTTGGCGGATGAGGGTGAGGGATCTGCTTCTTGTTCTTGTAGGGGCGACCCTGCCTGCCGCCTGCCCGCCGCACAAAGTCGATGTCCGGAAACGGACGGGATCGATAAAAATGACGCGAAAAACTCGATTAGGAATGCCTCCGATTCTTTGTTTTGTGTGCGTTGCGTCATGTTCTAATTTCCCATAGAAACTCGATTAGAATCGGCAAAGCGCATAAAAAGCGAAAAGCCGCGTTTCCGCGGCTCGGCTGCCCTTTCTTCCATCCTTTTTCGGTCCGGCCGGAGTATCCAGCCGAAGATACTATGTACCATAGGGTTAACTAAAAGTCAAGGCATCCGCCTTTGCCTTCGTAGGGCTTGCTCGCCGTGGCAAGCGGGCGATGCGCCGCATCGCGTGTGACGGCCTTTGCCGTCGTAGGGGCGGCCCTTGGGTCGCCCGCGCATTCTCTGTCATCCTGAGCACAGCGCCTTCCGCAGAGCGAAGGATCTCGCCTCGAGCCCGGTCAGATGTAAATGCGATGCGCGCGTCTAGAGCCTGCCCGCCTGGGTGTCGAGGCTCCGCCTCGACACCTCTGCGCCCATTCTCCAAGCGTTCGTCCAGCCGAGTAACTCTCCCACCGCTAGACTGCACGGCGAGCGTGTGATATTAGTCTGGTACGTCAAAGAGGGATAATCCGCGAATGTCCAGCGCAATCCTTGCCCGACCCATGCCGCTTAGGATAGACCCGAGCTACAAGACACGGCACGGTCGAATGTACTGCTGCCAGGCAGAGGACTTCTTCGATTCCCGCTCGGCCAAACAATACATGGGGAAGGTTCAACTTGTCTTCACGTCCCCGCCATTTCCTCTCAATAGGAAAAAAGCATACGGGAACCTACAGGGCGCCCAATACACCGCGTGGCTCGCACAGTTCGCCCCCCTCTTTAAGAGCCTCCTAACTCCCACCGGGTCGATTGTTTTGGAAATGGGCAACGCTTGGGAAGCGGGCAAGCCTGTAATGTCTACGCTCGCGCTAGAGGGACTCCTAACGTTCATGAAGCAAGGCAATCTTAAATTGGCACAGCAGTTTATTTGTTATAACCCGGCGCGCCTACCCACTCCAGCGCAGTGGGTTAACGTCGAACGGATCCGGCTAAAGGATAGCTACACCCATCTTTGGTGGATGGCCTCATCAGAGCGCCCTTACGCGGACAATCGGAAGGTTTTGAAACCGTACAGCGCGGCCATGCTTACTCTCCTGAAGACAGGAAAATATAACTCGGGCAAAAGGCCGTCGGAGCATAACATTGGCAAGAAGTCGTTCTTGACGAACAATCATGGTGCCATCCCGCCCAATGTCCTGACGATTTCTAATACTGCCACTGGGGATCCCTACCAAAAATATTGCAAACAGCGAAGCCTTGAACTTCACCCCGCCCGGATGAGCATGGATCTGCCGGAATTTTTCATAAGATTCTTAACGCGCGAGCGCGATCTGGTCTTCGACCCATTTGCGGGGAGCACCTACCGGGCACATTGCGAGGCTTCGTGTGTATTCTAGCGCGGCCACCACCAATTTTCAAGAAAGCCCCCAACGGGGCGTCTTGGAACCGAAAACGGGGCCGTGGCAGAGCGGTTGAATGCAGCCGACTTATACTCGGGTCAAGCGTGTTTACGCACGCTCGGGGGTCCGAATCCCTCCGGCCCCGCCATTATGGTATCATCCACGCATGAAAGTCGAAAAACAGAAGTTTGATTCTCTGCTCTCGAAGGTACTTCGCGCAAAGCCCGTTCCGCGTGCGAAGATAAAAACCGCGAAACGGACTGGCCCTAAGACTCCGATACTTGCGAAGCCGTGAGCTTCTTGTATGTCAGCTTCTCGCCGTGTAGCAGGTTCTTGGTGGTTTCCGCGAATAGTTCCGGCTGTCTGTCACGCCGATTGAATCGGTACGAAAATTCGTTGCAGTAGCGCGGCAGATGCTTTATCGAGACTTTGTGGAACGTGCCGTACACGCCACGCTTGAGCAATGAGAATGCGTTTTCAATCGTGTTTGTGTGATTCTCTCCGATCCCGTAACTCTTTGTGTGGTCAATCATCCGGTGCTGACCGGAGAAATTGCGGCGTCCGATTATGTCGTACACGACGCCCATATCAGTTTGTAGCGTTGCATCTGGACTTACATGCTTGAGCACTTCCGGTTCGATGGACGCCATCTTTGCATCGTGCAGCGCAACGAAGCGGAGCTTGCCGCCGCGCTCGATCATGCCAAGAACAACGTCGGGTTCCCGCCTCTTCGGTTGCGGATGGCCTTTGCGGCGTCTTTTGGGAAGCATGTACGTTTCGTCCACTTCCACAACGCCCTCTAGCATTCCGGTCTCTTTGGTGGCTTGCCGGATTCTGTGACAGAGATGCCATGCGGTGCGGTAGTTAACTCCAAGATGCCGCTGAATCTGACACGCCGATACACCTTTTTTCGCTTCGCAGATGAGCGCAATCGCAATGAACCACTTGGTGAGCGGAAGGTGCGAATCGTGGAATATGGTTCCCGCAGTCGGGCTGAATTGATGGCCGCAACCCTTTTCTAGGCACTGGTACAGCCGCGTCCGCTTGTTCTTGGTTTTGGATTCGCGCGTAATCCGCGAGATTTTCAGGGAGCCGCACTGGGCGCAACACACACCCAAAGGCCAGCGCATCCGCTCCAAATAGTCCAAGCACTTGTCATCGGTGTTAAAATCGCGGGCGACATCTATCAGCTTCATGGTAGCCTCTCAATGTTGAAAGGTTACCAGAAACCTGTTTCTGTGTCAAGTACATAATCACCGATGCAACTCACACAAAACAAACAACGGGAGGTCGTTCTAATCGCTGATTCTTTCGATTTTTTGAAAAACTTTGCGATATCGGACAGTGGCCAAAAGCGCCCCCAACATCTAATGCGCAGGGCCGCGCGCCTGCCCTCCTCCTGCTATCTGAATTACTATCCGCTCCGTTTTTGCGGGATGGTACACTCGCGCTGCCCCAGGACGAGCCGGGGCCGAACACTCAAAATCGCGAAGGGGCAGCGTTATGTCCAAATCAGCATTCATCAAACGATTTTTCGGCATTCTATTTTTTCTCGCATGCGTCGTCACGCCACTTCCCGCGCAGAGCGCGCAGCAACAGCAGCAACAACAAGCATCATCTTATCGCCCGCCGCGGCCCGGAGCGCCGCCGACCCAGGCCGACATTTTGCGCGGCGCGTACGGCCCTTATCGCGCGAACAATCATCTGCTCTTCTATCACCTCGATATTCGCGTCGACCCGCAGAAGAAATTCATCAGCGGCAAGAACACGATTCGCTTCAAGATGCTGAGCGACGGGAACCGCATCCAGCTCGACCTGAATCCTGACCTCAGCGTCGACAAGATTCTCCTCGGCGCTACGCCGCTTAAATACGAACGCCAGCTCGGCGCCGTCTTCGTCGACTTTCCTGAGACGCTCCGCGCCGGCCGCACGTACTCGATCGATTTCTACTATTCCGGTTATCCGGTGAAGATCGCGCGCTTCGGCGGCTTCACTTTTGGCCAAGACCCCTCCGGCCATCCGTGGATTTACACCGCCTGCGAAGATGTCGGCGCCAGCTTCTGGTGGCCCAACAAAGAGCAGTGGCGCGACCGCGTTCAGAGCATGGAGATCAGCATCTCCATTCCGAATAATCTTGTCGACGTCTCCAACGGAAAATTCATGGGCAAGACTGATCTGGGCGATGGCTACACGCGCTGGGATTGGTTCGTCCACTATCCCATCAACAATTACGACGTCTCGCTCAACATCGGAAACTACGTGCACTTCTCCGATCGCCTCGGCAGCCTGCCCCTCGATTTTTACGCGCTGCCCGAAGACCTCGACAAAGCCAAGACGCAATTTGCGCAGGCCAAAGGCATGCTCGAGGCTTACCAACATTACTTCGGCGAGTACCCTTTCAAGAAGGACGGCTACAAACTAATCGAAGTGCCTTACTCCGGCATGGAGCACCAGAGCGCCGTCACCTACGGAAATCATTTCACCAATGGCTACCTGGGCCACGACTGGACCGGCGTCGGCATCAGCCCGAAATTCGATTTCATCATCATCCACGAGAGCGCCCACGAATGGTTCGGCAACAGCATCAATGCCGGCGACGTTTCGGATATGTGGATTCACGAAGCCTGGGCCACCTACCTCGAATCCCTTTACGTCGAATATCGCTGGGGCCACGATGACGCCCTGAAGTACCTCAACGGCTACAAGCCCAAAATCCGCAATCAACGTCCAATCGTCGCGGAACGCGGCGTCCATGCCACGCCGCCCGAAGACCAGTATTTCAAAGGTGCGCTCTTCATCAACACTCTCCGCAGCATCGTTAATAACGATCCGCGTTGGTTCGCGCTGCTCCACGATTTCTATCAGCATTTCAAATATCACACCATCATGACCGAAGACGTCGTCGCCTACTTCAACCAACAGACGGGCATGAACCTCACGCCGATCTTCGATCAGTATCTACGGCACACGGCGATCCCGCTGCTGCAATTGAAGTTTAATGCCGCCGATGGCACCGTCGCATACCGCTGGAAAGTCGATGAGCCGGGCTTCGCCATGCCCATTCGCGTCGGCGCGTCCACCGACGCAGAAGATCATTGGCAGATCATCGAGCCCACCACCGAATGGCAGACGATGAAGACACCTCTCACAAAAGACCAGTTCGAGGTCGCCACCGATCTCTATTACGTCGACGTCAGCAAGCAATAGAATTGCGGTCCGAAAAAAAACACGACGCCGCGAGCTGTTCCACAATTCGATTCCCTTCTCGCGTTCGATTCAAACGTAGTAGACTTTTGCGCCATGAACAAAATCCAAGATGCGAGAACTCATGTGCTCGAAATCAACCGCTCCCGAAAATTAATCCGCCAGCTTTCCTTTCTCCTTCTTCTCACCGGCGCCGTTGGTTTCGCCTTTGCGCAGACGTCTCTCCCGCGCGCTCCCGGTGCCCGCGTCATCAGCATTTCGCCGCCTGCCGTTCACGCCAGCGAGCCATCCATCGCCGTGAACCCCAATAATCCCAGCCAGGTCGTCGCCGTGTATCAGCCGGCCACCGTCGCCTATTCCACCGACAGCGCTCAGACGTTTACGCTCGCCGATCTCCCTCCTGTTCCCTACTGGAAGGGCGGCGGCGACGTTTCCGTGACTTTCGACAACAAGGGTCACGCCTTCTTGTCGAGTCTCCACTACGACCGTCTCGGCGCCGCTTCCTATTGGGCCTACGGCGCGGGGCACAACGGAATTTTTGTTCGCCGCTCGCTCGACGGCGGCAAGACTTGGGAGACGGACGCCGCCACAGTGAAAGCCACCGACGGCACCGAGCCTGTGATGGAAGACATGCCGCGCATTTTTGCCGACAACGCGCCGAATAGCCCTTACGCCGGAAATCTTTATATCGGCTGGATCGAATGGCAACTCGATCAATCGATCATTCTTTTCGCTCGCTCCACGGATCAGGGCAAGGCTTTCTCCACTCCGATTCGCATCAGCACCCACGCGGGCTTGCCTCGCGACGACAACGGCGCTTTGGTGAGCTTCCTCGGCGTCGTCGGCGCCGACGGCACGATTTACGCCATCTGGAACGACGGCTTGACCGTCGCGTTCACCACGTCTCGCGACGGCGGCAAAACCTTTGCACCCTCGCGCTCCGTTTTCGACGTGGCAGCTCCCTACTTCGGCGGCGCAACCGGCATTCCCGGCGTCGGCCGCGCCATGGGGTTCCCGCAAATCGCTGTCGACGCGCGCCCGGGCAATGCCGGCGGGAATCTCTACGTCACCTGGAGCGATTTCCGGAATGGCGATGTCGACGTCTTCATTTCATCTTCCACGGACCACGGCCTCACATGGTCCCAGCCCATGCGCGTCAATACCGATCCCGTCCACGACGGCAAGGATCAGTTCTTCCAGTTTCTGACCGTTGATCCCATCACCGGCGATGTTTATGTTCAGTTTTACGACCGCCGCGACGATCCGGCGAATCGCAAGACCTGGTTCACTCTCGCGCGTTCCACGGACGGCGCGAAGACCTTCACCAACTACGCCTGGTCCACCGAGCCATTCGAGGGCTTCCAATCCTTCCTCGGCGATTACACCTGGCTCACCGCTTTCAACAACAAAGTCTATGGCGCGTGGACCGAAGCCACTCCGCCTCCGCCTGTTGATCCCTCCGCGCCACAATCCGCGCAGGGCTTCCGCGGCTTGCGCGGGGGAACGGCTGTCCATGTTGGCTACGCCGATTTTTCGCAAGCAAAGGAATGAAAACTTCCTCGCTTCGCAAGGCCACTGGCTCGGGGCTCATCGTTCTCGCGGTTGCGTTCGTGTATTTCGGCTGGTGGGCCGCGCCGGGCGACCCAGCCTCCGGCAAAATCGCCTACGAGAATCATTGCCTGCTCTGCCACACGCTTAACGGTCAACCTCAGTTCACGGCGGAAAAATTCTTGCGCACGGAAATCGACCCCCTCACATCAAATGAGGTCCAATTGAAATCCGATTCCCAGCTCAGGAAAATCATCGTGGAAGGCGATGGCCGCATGGCCCCGGTCAAAGGCCTCTCTCACAGGCAAATCGTCAACGTCATCGCATTTGTTCGAAGTTTGGGGAAGACAGCAAAATAACTTACCGCGCGTATGTCGGAGAATCAGCGCTTGGACGCTGAGTAAGCGGAATTCAGGCAGCTTCAATACAAACAAAAACGGGAGCCTGTCATCGACAGGCTCCCGTTTCCTTGCATCACAGATTATAGGCTGGTGACGTTCGCAGCCTGCAAGCCCTTCGGCCCGGACACGACGTCGAATTCGACGGCCTGTCCTTCGTTCAGCGACTTATATCCATCGGCCTGAATCGCCGAAAAGTGAACGAAAACATCTTCGCCCGACTGGCGCTGGATGAACCCGAACCCCTTGCTGGCATTGAACCACTTCACCGTTCCTTGTTCTTTAGACACTTGTGTTTCCTCTTCTTTTTTAAGCTATTTGCGTCTCGAACGCCTCCAGCCGTAAAGCAAAAAGGCTGCAAGTTGTAACTCGCAGCCCCTTTCATCGAATCTAAAGGTTTTACAAGATCAACAAACGCAACGCCAGACTATCATAGTTTCGTCCAGTCTCATAATGAATTTCCTTACCACAGTGAGTCTCAAACTGTGCCGCCCATCGCCTCCTTCCAGTCGGGTTGCCGCTCCCAATCCATTCCCGCAACGCTCGCTTGACGTCCCTCCCTTGCCGGCGTATCGTTTTTCTTAGCAACTGATCTGGATTCGGCAGCCGCACTTGCAGTGCAGTTCCCCCCTTCCCGCAGCCGTTCCCGTATTTTTCAGCTCCATGGTTTGTATCGGAAACCATTCCGCGCGCTTTGCCGGGAGGCCTTCCGCGAATTTTGTCAGGCGTAAAGGGGGAATTCCAATGACGGAGCGCAAGCATTCCATTCGGAACGGCGGACATGGCAAACACTCGGCTGTTCATCCAAAGGTTTTCGTCTTTTTTGACAAGAAGTCCGGCATGCGCCGGTTTGAGGTGAAGGCGGGTGCCGACGGCCGCATGCCCGTCGGCCACGCCGTCGATATGCTCGCCATGCATTGTCTGGCGCGCCGGCAAACGCCGAGCGATTTCGCGGTTATGGTCGGCGCCAGCGAAAATCTCGTTGAATCGCTGGGATCTCGCGCGAAAAAAATCATCCAGGCTTGTCTGCTGGCTGGCTCACCTGTGCATCTCAGCCCGCGCCAGGAAGAAGTGCTGCAATCTGTTCTGCAAGGCCTCACGAATAAACAGATCGCCTCAAAACTCCGCATTTCCGTGCGCACCATCAAATTTCATGTGTCTTTGTTGTTTGCGAAATTCGAGGTCGACTGCCGGTGGAGTCTCATGCGCAAGGCAGCCGACTTGCTGTCGGCCCGCTTGATTTCCGGCGCTGCGGAATCCGTTCCCGCGCCAGCGAGCAAGCAATCCAATATCCGGCCAACCCGCGCAAACGGGCCCGTGCCCTTCCGCGTCGTCACCCACCGTCCCGGCGCGTGAATCACTCCGAGACTCCGCAAAAGGAAATCATCCCTCGCGGCTCGCTCGCGCTGGCTTTATGTGCGTTTCACGATTTCGTAATACTGGATTTCCACGCCGGCGCGCAGCCGCCCGTCCGGAGGCTGGTTTTCCCGCACGTGGACCACGCGGCAATGGCAGCGCCATGCGCCCACGGATTTCCGTACGATTTCTTCCGGCATTCGCAGAAGGATTTGCAGAATTGTGCCTGCCTTGAGCGGCAGCGCGCTGATGAAATTCATTCCTCGTCCCGAAATATCCTGCGATTCTGCTTCTTGGATGGACGAGTCTTGTGAATCGGGTATTTTGATCTCCAGCGGAATTTTCAGGTCGTAACGGCGTGAGTAACGGCGGTCCTCCTCTTTCATGTATTTTCTTCTTTCCGAGCTGAGAAGGGGGTCGGCTCAAACAGGCGAAGCAGGGGTAACTCTCATACTACTCTCGGTGCCCGTGTTTGTACACGCCTTTTCCCGCTGGCATCATTTCCCAATTTAAGGCACAGTCTCTTCGCATCGCACACGCGGGAGAATCGCATGGCTACGAAACGCAACGTCTTTCGGTTTGGCGCAGCCTTATCGATACTTTCTTTCGCGACAATTTATGCGTTTGCCTTCGAGCAGCACGCCGGCTCCGCTCCGAATCCTTCTTCGGCGCAAATCGGCGCGATTTTCTCCGGGATCATCTCGCCGCAAGAGCCGGGCATCGCCGTGCTCGTCCGCAAAGACGGCCGCACGGTTTTTGAGCGCGGCTACGGAATGCGCGATCTGCGCTCCGATCTGCCCATCGGCACGCACACGAATTTCCGCCTCGCCTCGTTCACCAAGCAATTCACTGCGATGTCGATTATGCTCCTCGTTCACGATGGCAAGCTGCGTTACGATGAGCCTCTCACCGAAATCTTCCCCGAATTCCCTTCTTATGGCCGCGTCGTCACCATTCGCAACCTGCTCAACCACACCTCCGGCCTCGCCGCCTACGAAGATTTAATGGACAAGCAATACGCGGGCAAGTCCTGGGAAGAAATTCCGCAAATCACGGACGCCGGCGTCCTCGCGCTCATGGAGCAGCAAACAGGAACGAAGTTTCCGCCGGGCACGAAGTGGGAATACAGCAACAGTGGCTATTGCGTCCTGGCCATGGTCGTCGAGAAAATGTCCGGCATGTCTTTCGCCGACTTTCTGCGCCAGCGCATTTTCGCGCCGCTCAGAATGGAAAACACGGTCGCCCACGTCTTCGGCAAGGATATCGTCGCAAATCGCGCCTATGGCTACACGCACGACGCAGGCGTGTGGCTCGAAACCGACCAGAGCCCCACATCCGCCACGCTCGGCGATGGCGGCATCTACACTTCGCTCGACGATCTTGCCAGGTGGGACGACGCGCTTCGCAATCACACTCTGCTCAGTGCCGCGGAATTCCGGCCCGCCATCACGCCCGAAAATTCAGCAGCAGTCTTGCCGGAAAATGTCGACGATCTGCCCAAGGCCGCGGGCGCGAAGACACTCGCCTATGGTTTCGGCTGGTTCCTCGATCCTTATCGTGGCCACGCGCGCATGTGGCATTACGGCAGCTCGATCGGCTTCCACACCGTCATCCAGCGCTTCACGGATGACAACCTGACCATCATCATCCTCGCGAATCGCACGGATCTCGACCTGGCCGCCCTCTCCCTCCGCGCCGCCGATCTTTATTTGCACTAACTGACCACAAACCTACTGCTTCTTCGACAGAACCATCCACGCCGCCAGCGCAGCTTTCTTGTGATCCTGCGTCCACGGCGACCCGAGCGTCTTCCCCATATTCGCGATTCGCTTCGTAACCGCCGCAGCCGCCGATTTTCCAAACGCCGCTTTCGCGCGTTCTTCGAGCTCCCGCTCTCGAATCCCCGTCACTTTGATCTCCAGATGCTCACACGCGCTCCGCACGCTCTCACGGAAAAATTCTCCTTCGGCCGTATGAATCAACGGATGAGCGGCAAGTATTTCCGTGAGCGGCGGCAGAGCGCGTCCCGACGCCAGCACGACGGCGCATCCTGTGACGCAGTAATCCCGCGCGGTCAATTCCTCGATGATTTCACGCAGAGCGGCAAGCGCGAGCCGTCCCGAAGCCGCGACGCAGCGCGCCAGATGCTTTTCGCCCTCCGGCAGCCCAAGGTCCCGCGCAAAGTGGTATGGCTGTTTCGCGCCTGGCGTCTTCGCATCAATTACGTCGATTCGCCTGCGGTCGACTATTTCCACGGCGTCCGCGGCGCCCGACACCGTCACAACGGCGCCCCAACCCGAGTGCATCCGCACGCCAATCGCCGCCGGTTTCATGTTGGAAGAAATTCTCACGGCCTAGGCCAGTGCCTTCGGTATCGCCGCTTCCCATTTTCCCTGCGTCTTCAATATCAGTTCGACGACTTCCCGCGCCGCGCCTTCCCCGCCCTTTGCGCGCGTGACGTAATGCGCCGCTCGCCGCACCTCCGCCACGGCGTCCGCCACGGCCACCGCCAGCCCCACTCGCCCCAGCAGCGGCAAATCCGGCAAATCGTCTCCCATGTACGCTACTTCTTCATCCTTCACGCTCGCACGCCGCAAAATCTCTTCATACGCGCTCGTCTTTTTCGCCTGTCCCTGATAAACGAATTCGATTCCCGCTTCGCGCGCCCTCTGATTCACCGCCGGCGTGTTCCGTCCGGTTATCACGCCGCTGCGCAGCCCCACAATCGACGCGAGGTGCAAACCCGCGCCGTCGTGCGCGTTGAATACTTTCATTTCCGCGACGCTGCCATCCGGGAACGTCTGCAGGCACACATCGCCTCGCGTCAGCACGCCGTCCACGTCCATCAGCAGCAGCCGAATCTTCCTCGCCCGCCGCTTCACTTCCGCCGAAGTTTTCTTGTTCGCCATTTCTAGAAAAGTTGTAGAGTCCACAAATCGTGCAGATGCACCACGCCCTCGACGCGCATCGCCTCATCCACCACAATCACCGACGTAATTTTCCGCTCCTCCATCAGCCGCAGCGCGCTCGCCGCCAGCTCCGTCCGCGCCAGCGTCACCGGATTTTTCGTCATGCTCTCCGCCGCGGTCAAATCCAGCGCCTCTTTCTTGCGCTTCTCCATCAGCCGCCGCAAATCGCCATCGGTCACCACGCCCAGCAACTTCCCGCCGCTGTCCGTCACCACCGCCAATCCCAATTTCTTCCGGCTGATTTCATATATCACTTCCGGAATCAGCGCCTGCGGCCCCACGCGCGGCAACGCTTCGCCCGAATGCATCACAGATTCCACGCGACGCAGCTTCGATCCCAATTTCCCCGCCGGATGCAATGCCGCGAAATCCTCTTCGCGGAATCCGCGCCGGTCGAGCAGTGCAATCGCCAGCGCATCGCCCATCGCCAGCGCCGCTGTCGTCGAGGCTGTCGGCGCCAGATTCAGCGAGCACGCTTCCTCTTTCACGGCAATATCCAGCGCCACGTCGCTCGCCGTCGCCAGCGTCGACTTCACGTTTCCCGTCATCGTCACCAGACGAATCCCCAGCCGCTTGATTTGCTCGAGCAGCGCCAGCAATTCTTCCGTCTCGCCGCTTTGCGACACCGCCAGCACCACGTCTTCGCGCATCATCATTCCCAGATCGCCGTGCAATGCCTCCGCCGCGTGCAAAAATACCGAAGGCGTTCCCGTGCTCGCCAGCGTTGCCGAAATTTTTCGTCCGATCAGCCCCGACTTGCCCAGCCCTGTCACCACCACGCGCCCGCCGCATTCGAAGATCATCTCCACCGCGCGCTCGAATCGCTCATCGAGCCGCTCGATCAGGCCAGTGATCGCGTCCGCCTCGATTCGCAGCACACGTTGCGCCGCCGCGAGGCTTCCCGGCGATTTCGCCGGCTTCGTAGCTTTCATGCCTTCTCCCATTCGCGCACCAGAGCCGCGATTTTCGTGATCCGTTCCACCAGCGGCTTGAACTTTTCCAGCGCCAGCGCGTTCGCTCCGTCCGAGAGCGCCTTCGCCGGATTGTCGTGCACTTCCATGAAAATCCCGTCCACGCCCGCCGCCGTTCCCGCGCGCGCGAGCGGCTCGATGAATTCCGGCTGCCCGCCGCTCGCTTTTCCTTCGCCGCCGGGAAGCTGCACGGCGTGCGTCACGTCAAACACCACCGGATATCCCAGCTTGCGCAAAATCGGAAACGACCGCATGTCCACCACTAGATTCTGATACCCAAACGACGCGCCGCGCTCGGTTAAAATAATTTTGTCGTTCCCCGTGCTCGCGACTTTCTCCACCGCGTTTCCCATTTCCCACGGCGAAACAAACTGTCCTTTCTTGATGTTCACCGCGCGTCCCGATTTTCCCGCCGCAATCAGCAGATCCGTCTGCCGACACAAGAACGCGGGAATCTGAATCACGTCGCAAACTTCCGCCGCCGGTCCCACTTGCGAGGTCTCGTGCACATCCGTCAAAATCGGCAGCGCAAATTTCTTTTTGACCTCACCTAGGATCCGCAGCCCTTCCTTCAGTCCCGGCCCTCGAAATGAATTCACCGACGACCGGTTCGCCTTGTCGTACGACGCCTTGAAAATCAGCGGCACATTCAATTCGCGCGCCAGTCCCGCCAGCCGCTCCGCCATCATCAGCGCGTGCGCTTCGCTTTCGATCACGCACGGCCCCGCAATCACAAAAAATGGCGCGCCTTGCCCCATCGCAATCTTGCCCACCGACAATTTGTGCGCTCTCTCGCTCATCCCAGCAATTCCATCCCTATCAATCCATAGAATTTTCTTTTTTCGATTTTTCGAATTTCGTTTTCAGTCCATTGACGACTCCCCAATGATGGCCAATCTTCTCTCGCCACTCGCCACTCGCCACTCGCCACTCGTCACTCGTCACTTGTCACTTGTCACTCACCACTGGCCTCTAAGACTATGCAGGATTCCTCGCCTTTGCAATCCTCGCGTCGCCTCGGTTGTCCCCAATTCACGCCGCAGAAAAAAACAGGCAAGCTTCGCGTCAGTCCTGGCCCCGAATCTCTCTTGCCTGTTGAACGGAACCTCCTGCATAAAACATTCTGCCCTCTGATTCGCCCTGTGCTTTCGTTCAATTAATCCACTCGGCACACTCCCCTTTTGCGGCGCTTGCTCGCGGCCATTGCTCCAGCGAAAATGAATCGAGGTCGTCCATGCACTGCCCTCGTTGCAAGATCGCGCTGCCCGATCACGCGTTTTCCTGCCCCAAGTGCGGCCGCGAATTCGCTTCTTCGCGCGGCGCAGATTCGCGCTCGCTCCGAGCCGTCCTCATCATCATCTTGATTCTCGCGCTTGTTGTTTGGGGTTTCCGCTCGGGCAGTTTCCGCAATCTTCTCAAGTTCGCGCCAATGAAATCCGATTACGCTGAATCCATCGCCAGCTCCAGCTTCAACATCAAAGCCAACGAATACGCCTCCTACAAATTCGTTGTCCCCTCCGGAGCCTCCGGCGTTTGGATCGACGGCCATTTCACCACGGCGTCAGGTTCGCAATCCACTTTCGCCGTCTTCGTCCTACGCGACGATGCCTTCGCAGCCTGGCAAAAAGGCCTTCCGGCGCGCACTCTCTATGACAGCCGCCGCTCGCCTCCCAATCGCATCTTCGCGTTCTTGCCCGCTGCCGCCGCCACTTACGATCTTGTCTTCAACAATCAATATTCGCTCGACGCGCCCGCTTCCGTCGACGCCGCCGCAACCTTGCACTATAAGAAGTAGCCGCTTCCGCCGCTTTTCTTTCGAGACGCTTCCCCGCATCGCCGCAGGCAAGCGTATATTTTCAACCTGCTTGTTTCTCCGCCGTTCTTTCGTATTACAATGTCTTTAAGGATTGCCCTATGGAGGTGGATTCATGCGCGCTGACCGCGTCGAAGTTTCCTGGGATGGCCAGAAGTCGCAGTGGCAGGTTCGCATCACCAGCGGCGACGAGGTCGTTCGCCGCCATCTGGACTTGCCGAACAACACCGGCGAGCAGGAGTTGCGCGCCGCCGCTCTCGATACCGTTCGCGACGAGGGCTACGAAGCCGACGCCGTGCAAATCAGCGTCGCCCGCTCCGCCTGATCGCCCTTATTGCGTCCTAAGACCGAGTGTCAATCCGCCGACGCTGCCGGCACGCGCGCTTCTCTCGCGGCCCCGCGCTTTTTGCGATTCTCCGCCGCAGCTCCAATGAATGCCGCGAACAACGGATGCGGCGCGAGCGGCTTCGATTTGAACTCCGGATGAAACTGGCAGCCCAAGAACCACGGATGGTCCGGCGCCTCGATGATCTCGACGTACACTCCGTCGGGCGTCTTCCCCGTGATCTTGAATCCCGCCTTCGTCAGCGCCGCTTCGTAATCGCGATTGAATTCGTAGCGGTGCCGGTGCCGCTCGGAGATTTCCGTCGCGCCATACGCGCGCGCCGCAAACGAACCCTCTTCAATCTTGCATGGCCACGCGCCCAGCCGCATCGTCCCACCCATTTCGTCGACGCCCAGCAATTCGCGCAGCTTGTAAATCACGCGATACGGCGTCTGCGCGTCAAACTCCGTCGAATTCGCATTCGTCAGTCCCGCGACGTGCCGCGCGTACTCGATCGTCGCGCATTGCATCCCCAGGCAAATCCCGAAGTACGGCACTTTTCTCTCGCGCGCGTACTGAATCGCGAAAATCATTCCCTCGATTCCGCGTTTCCCGAATCCTCCCGGCACCAGAATCGCGTCCATGTGCCGCAGCCGCTGCTCCGCCATTTCCAGCGACTCGATTTCGCTCGATTCCACCCACTCGATCACCACACGCGCCCGATGCGGCAATCCGCCGTGCATCAGCGCCTCGCGCAAACTTTTATACGCATCCTCGAGCTGCACGTATTTCCCTACCACTCCAATCCGCACTTCGCTTTCCGGATGCTCCAGTCTCTCCAGCATCGCCAGCCATTTCGACATGTCTCGCGGCCCAGATTGCAAATGCAGCAGCCGCAAAATCTGTTCGTCGAGTCCTTCCGCCACCAGCGACATCGGCACTTCATAAATATTCCGCACATCCGGCGCGGAAATCACGCTCGCCTGATTCACGTTGCAGAACAGCGCGATTTTCGCTTTCAGTTCCGGCGCGATCGGATGATCGCTGCGGCACAGCAAAATATCCGGCTGGATTCCGATGCTCAGCAATTCCTTCACGCTGTGCTGCGTCGGCTTCGTTTTGTGCTCGCCCGCCGTCGGAATGTACGGCACCAGCGTCAGGTGCACGTAAATCGCGTTCTCCGGTCCCAGATCCAGCCGCATTTGCCGGATCGCTTCCAGAAACGGCAGCGACTCGATGTCTCCCACTGTTCCGCCGATTTCCACGATCACCACGTCCACGTCGTCCGCCACTTTGCGAAACGCCGCTTTGATTTCATCCGTGACGTGCGGAATCACTTGCACGGTTTTCCCCAGATAATCCCCGCGCCGCTCCTTCGCCAGGATCGATTCGTAAATCCTGCCCGTCGTCCAATTGTGATCGCGCGTCAGCTTCGCATTCGTGAAGCGCTCGTAGTGTCCCAGGTCGAGGTCCGTCTCCGCCCCGTCATCGGTCACGTACACTTCGCCGTGCTGATAGGGCGACATCGTTCCGGGATCAACGTTCAGGTAGGGATCGCACTTCTGGAGGGTGACTTTCAGGCCCCGCGATTCCAGCAAGCAGCCCATCGAGGCCGCCGCGACGCCTTTGCCGAGAGAGGAAACCACGCCACCCGTCACAAAAACATACTTCGGGCGCGTTACCAAGGCTCCCGTTTTTCCTCCCAGGTCAGGTGGGTACAACTCGTACAAATCATTATCCCCAGTCTCTTCCTTTCTGTCAATTCCCCTTTCGCGTAGATGGTGGGCCAGTTTGAATTTTCTTGATCATCACACAAGAAGTCAAAATTCAGACCGACCCGCTAATCTCTCGTGTTTTTTTAACTTCGCAGTTTCGCTTTCGCCCACTCGCCTCGCCATTCCCCTCTGCGAGCTATTTCTTCCGCGTCACCCGTATTTCGAACAGCTTCGGCCACAGCTTGCCCGTAACGAACAGTCGATTATGCGTCGTGTCAAACGCGATGCCATTCAGGACGGCATCCGAATTTGCGCGCTCGCTTGCGGGAAGCAGCCCCGTCAAATCGACCCAGCCCGCCACGTGTCCATCTTTCGGCGATATGATCGCGATCAAGTCCGTTTGCCAGATATTTGCATAAATCTCGCCGTGAATATATTCCAGCTCGTTGAGGTCGTGCACTTCCACTCCCCCATCGGTCACCACGATGCGTCTCACTTCGCGGAAGCTTTGCGGGTCCAGAAAATGAAGCGTCGAACTGCCATCGCTCAAGATCAAATTCGTCCCGTCCTGCGTCAGTCCCCAGCCTTCCCATTGATAACGAAATGTACGCAACTGGCTGAAACTCGCCCGATCATAGACAAAGCCCGTGTGCGCTTTCCATGTCAATTGGATTAGCGTATTTCCCCAATTCGTCAATCCCTCGCCGAAAAGATCCTGGGGCAGATCATGCTGTTGCAGAACTTTTCCAGTTTCTAAATCGACTTTGCGCAACGATGACTTCCCATTCAACCCTGTACTTTCGTAAAGAAAGCCGTTCAGATAAATCAAGCCTTGTGTAAACGCTGCCGGATCGTGCGGATAGGTGTGGATGATCCGATATCCATACGTAGGAGCTTTACTCTGCGCTTTGAGAACTGTGCTTGAAGCGAAAACAAGAATGAGCAAAAGCCAGAGCGGCAGCTTCGTTCTGTGCGAGCGAATCATTTCAGCTTGCTAAGTTACCACCGGACCTACCTAACTGCCAGCCGGTGTAACCGCTCCGAAATGAACCGGCGAAGTGGCTTCATTCATCCGTGCGGTGCTGCTATTTTCGCGCCGTAATCAGACTACGATACCCTGCCCCCGGCGCTCCAATCTGCACATCTCTGAAGCCCGCATCTTCCAGCAGCGCCTTCATCTCTTTCCGTGAATACTGTCCGCCCATCGTCACCAGGAGCATATCGACGCTGTATGCCGCGGCCGCCACCGGCCCTGTCCGGTCGTCATTATAAAGAACCTCGCGCAGGATAATTCTCCCGCCTGATGGCAGGCTCGCATAGCTCTTCTTTGCCAACAACTCACCTTTCTCCTTCGGCCAGTCGTGCCAAATATCGCCATAAAGATGCACGTCCGCTTCCGGGAACGGATCCTTGAACATATCCGCCGCCACGGTCCGAATCCTGTCGCCCAGTGGGAATCTGGAAATGTACTGCGTGGCTTCGGCTGTCACCGGCGGCGTGTCCAGCACAATTCCCTTCAGATTCGGCCACTGCAGCAACACGCCCACAGTTTGCGCTCCCGAGCCTCCGCCCACATCCAGCAAAACCCGCGCCTCCGACAAATCCACTGCCTCCGGCCAGGTCAGCGCCGAGCCGATGCTGTGCGCATACATCGCGCGCGTGAACACTTTCGCGAACGCTTTCATCGTTTCCGGATTGCTGAAGACGTCTTTATTTCCTCCGACTTGCGGCGAATTTTTCAGCACGGCGTTCTTCAGCGTCTCCACGGGCCACAATTTGTGGTTCGCCACCAGGAAATCCAGATAACCACCGAGCGATATAGGGCTTTTCTCGTCGAGGTATTCTTTCGAAATCGGTGTCAGCGCGAAAACGCCGTCGCGCGCGTCCACCAGGCCGAACGCCGTAAGCATTTCGAGCAGCACGCTCGCGGGGCGTGGTTCGATCTTCAGCGCCGCGCAAACTTCTTCCAGACGTTGCGGTCTTTCGCCGAGCAGTGAAAATAATTTCAGATCGTGAGCCACGAGTAATGCGGGAGAACCCCAAAATGAAAAAATCAGATCCCAGATGGCATGATCATCGGACTGCGGTTTGGAAATTGCGGACGAAGCTGACGCGTTCATGTGCGTATTCCCTCCTGGTTTATTGGCTCAATTGGCCTCCATTTCGCCCGCACCATACACCCGCCGCGCGCTTTTGGTCAACCGCCAGCCAGGTTCTTACCGGGCCTTCACAATTTTGCGTGACTCTCGCTCTGCATCGCGACACAATGCCGTCCGCAATCGTTCAACAAAAACAAAATGGAGAACTCGGAATGAAAAAAGACTCCAACATCTCGCGACGCCTCTTCCTGCGGGCTACCGCGCTCACCGGCGCTGGCGCCGCCATCGCTGGCGGATTTCTCCCGCTGCGCGAATTGGAAGCCGCCGCTCTTGCGCCTCCTGCGCCGCTCGCATCGTCCGCGCAGCAGTCGCAATCTTCCGCCGCTCCTTCGGGCTCGCTCGACGAATGGATCGAGCGCATCTTTTCCTCGCGCGAATTTTCCGGCGAACGCTTCGGTCCCGCGCGCTGGGATGAAGGAGGCAAGTCCTACACGATACTCGAGCGATCCCACGACGATCGCGAAACCCAGGAACTCGCGCGCTACGAAACCGCCACCGGCGCTCGCACGGTTCTCTTTTCATCCGCCGACCTGATTCCCTCCGGCTCGAAAGACCCGTTGTCCATCGACGATTTTGAATGGTCGCAGGATCGCAAGAAACTTCTCATCTATACGAACTCCGCGCGCATCTGGCGCGAGAACACGCGCGGCGATTATTGGGTGCTCGATCGCGAATCGAAACATCTCCGCAAACTCGGCGGCGATGCCGCGCCCTCCTCGCTGATGTTCGCGAAGTTTTCCCCGGATGCCTCGCGTGTCGCCTACGTTCGCGCAAATAACATTTACGTCGAGGAAATCAACTCCGGAAAAATCAAGCCGCTCACCTCGGACGGCTCCGAAACCACCATCAATGGCACTTCGGATTGGGTGTACGAAGAGGAATTCGATGTGCGCGATGGTTTTCGCTGGAGTCCCGATGGCCGCAGCATCGCCTACTTTCAATTCGACGCGAGCCCCGTCCGTGAATTTTCCATGATCAATAATCTCGGCGGCCGTTTTCGCGAGCCGGTCACGCAGATTCCCTATCCCGAATACGGCGTCTATCCGAAAGTGTGGACCTATCGTATTCCTTCAGCAGGCACGCCGAATTCCAACGTGCGCATCGGCGTCGTCGATGTTGGCAACGCAAAAACAAAGTGGCTGGACGTCGCCGGCGATTCCGAAAAATCCTATCTCCCGCGCATGGACTGGACCGGCAACGAAAATGAAATCCTGCTCCAGCACATCAATCGCCGGCAAAATCAAAACGATTTGTATCTCGCTGACGGCCACAGCGGACGCGCCAGGCAAATATTTCGCGACGAAGACAAAGCCTGGATCGATGTCAACGAAGACACGCAATGGCTCGCAAGTCACAAAGGCTTTCTCTGGGTCAGCGAACGCGATGGCTGGCGCCACGTTTATATCATCGCGCGCGACGGCAGCGGCGCGCGCCTCGTCACACGCGGCGATTTCGACGTCATCGAAGTTCTCGCTGTCGATCCCGCCGAGGAATTTATTTATTTCATCGCCTCGCCGGAAAATGCCACGCAGCAATATTTATTCCGCGCGCGCATGGACGGCAGCGCCGCGCCCGAGCGCCTCACTCCCTTGAACATGCCCGGCGTGCATCGTTGCGATATCTCGCCCGATTGCCAGTGGGCGTTTCATTCGTATTCGTCATTCGATGTGCCGCCAACGAATGAACTCGTCAGCCTTCCCGATCATCGCGTTGCGCGCGTGATGGTGGACAATTCCGGACTTCGCGACAAAATAAAAGTTCTGGTCACGCAGCCCGTGGAATTTTTCCAGGTCGATGTCGGCGATGGCGTGAAACTCGATGCGTGGATGATCAAGCCCGCCGATTTCGATCCGTCGCGCAAGTATCCGATTCTTTTCAACGTCTACGGCGAACCTGCCGCGCAAACTGTTCTCGATGCATGGCGTGGCGCGGAAGGTTTGTATCATCGCGCGATTGCGAATCAGGGTTATCTCATCGCGTCCGTCGATAATCGCGGCACGCCAGCGCCGAAAGGGCGCGCGTGGCGAAAAGTAATTTACGGCGCCGTCGGCGTACTTTCTTCGAAAGAACAAGCGGCCGCGGTGCGCGCGATCGCGAAGGATCGTTCGTATGTGGATCTCGATCGCGTTGCCGTGTGGGGCTGGAGCGGCGGCGGAACGAACACACTGAATTTATTATTTCGCTCGCCGGATATTTACAGAGTCGGAATGTCCGTCGCGCCGGTTCCCGATCAGCGCATCTACGACACGATTTATCAGGAACGCTACATGGGATTGCCGCAGGAAAATGTGGATGGCTACAAATCCGCGTCGGCGATAAATTTCGCGGAAGGTTTGCAGGGAAAACTTTTGCTCGTGCACGGCACCGGCGACGACAATGTTCATTACGCCGGATCGCAATTGCTGGTGAATCGAATGATCGAGCTTGGAAAATCTTTCGACTTCATGACGTATCCGAATCGCACGCACAGCATTTCCGAAGGCGCGGGAACGACGCTGCACATTTTCAAACTTCTCGCGCGGCATCTGACGACGCATCTTCCCGCAGGATCCGCGACGCGGACGATGACGCTGTTTCTGGGACGCAGGGCGGAGCAGGTTTCGCGGGGATAATTTTTTCAGTGATTTGAAAACAGGGCCTGGAAGCGGACAAATTGGCCTGGTCGCTTTATTGAATCTAAAAGGCTTAGCGAAAGGCACCTTGGATTGGCCTGTACGTTTTTCCCTCGAATTGGCCTGGTAGGGCAGTTTTTTGAATTTCGTGTTTTGGCGTGTTTTAGCGGCGCGAGGCGGAGACGAGTGCGCGAAAAGGCCCATAAAATGGGCCTCGCAGCGATGTTGGCGAAATTTTCGCGGTGATTCGGATGTGCACGAAACTGGCAAAATCCAAAGAGACAATTGGGTCGAAAAAAAGGGAAATTGGGATTGCACTATTTTGGTGCAATTTGTTGCTCGGACTGGGAAGAAGGCAGTGGCAAGTGGACAGTGGTCAGCGGTCAGTGGCTAGTGGCTAGTGACGAGTGGAAAGGCGGACGACATCGCGCGGGTGATACGCGCGAAAGGAAGGAAACACCAAAGGCGGAGCTATGGCACGGCTCCCCTTCCTGCGTCCCTTCGTGCATCCCTCCTTCGGTCCTTCCTGCGGGCCTTCGTGCCTCGCTTCTTCGGTCCTTCCTGCGTCAGGGTAAACAGGGCAAGCAAGGGTAAATAAGTGGAGCGCCGAAAAGGAAGAATGACGAGAAGGCAATGGTGAGTGCGGCGTGGACTTGGGGTCGTCGGGCAGGCGCGGCATACAAAGGCGGGCCGCAGAGTCTCAAAGATTAGAGACTCTGCGCTACATGCTGGGGCGGGAGAAACTGACGACATCGCGCACAAGACGCGCGAAAAGGAAATGGCGCGACGATCTGGCCAAGGCCGCGAGCGCGCTAGCCGAAGGCGGAGGCGAGCCGAGGTCTCGCGCGGGCGGGTCTCCCACCCCAAACGCTGGGAATCAGCGTTTGGGGACCCAGGAAAGGCCCGACGCTACAAAAACGGCGAGAAAGACGTGTGCCGTCCTGCGGACGGCATCGGCCCGATAAAATCGATCAGGCCCTACAAAGGCAAAGGGCAATGGCGAAGAATCCAGAAAAGCAAAAAGGCGCGGAGAGGTTAGCGGCGGCGAGGGGACGCGGGCTTTGATTTGCGCTTCGGCGCGAGTTTGGAGCGGCGCATAGAGGAAGTGAGCGGCTCGCGGCGATTCAATTCGGCGGCGTCGACGACGAGGACGCGCAGAGACGGATGGCCGAGGTCCGCTGGCGTGTACAGCTTCACGTGGCGGAGATTTTTGCCGGTGCCTTCGAGGAGGCCCGAGGAATTATCGAGCGATGTGCCGCGGGCGAATCCGAAAGTGACATGATTTTTGCCGACGGTGAAGAAGCAGACGGGCCCGTTGGCGTCGAAAGTGGGAATGCCCCAGGGATTGATGGTCTCGGTGATGCGCGGGACGGCTTTCTTGACGAAGGAGCGGAGGGCGCTGGCGACGGCGCGGAGCTGCGGGTCCTTTGTGGCGAGATAAGCGTCCATCTGCGCGGAGGCGCGGGGGCCTGCAATTGCTGGCATGTTGGGTGCTCCTAGAATGAATCGAGGGACGATTTTCGAGCTTACTAAAATTATTTGTAGCGCAATGCGGGCGGGAGCGCAAGTGGATGCGTGCAAGGAAATGGCGCGACGAGATGGGTGAAGCCGCGAGCGGGCTAGCCGAAGGCGGAGGCGAGGCGCATAGAGGAGAGCGGAGAGACATTGACAAGGCGCGCGCCGACGCAGGATGCGGCAATTTGATCCGCGATAGAAACGCATTCGCTCGCGGGCAGGACGGGATGCTGCACGCGCGCTGGAAATTCGTCGTATGTGCGGCCGTCCAATTTTCTGCCGGTGACGGATTTTCGCACGCCGCCCCACTGCTTGAAGAAAAACGCGGCGCCGCTCTTGCGGCATTGATCTCTGACGGAGATGACCCATTCTTTTTTCATGGGCCGAGCGCCGGGGCCGCTTTCGCCGCCAACGATCACCCAATCGATTCCAGCGAGGTTCAGATGACCAAGGTCTTCCAGCAGCGGCTCCACGGAGAGGAAACGGACAGCGGCATTGGTTTTTCGCAGATCTTCGATGCGCGGGAGTCCGTATTTCTTGTCTTCGACGCTGACGCCCCACCAAATGTGAGGTTGCTGCGCGGCGAATCTCAGAGTCGAGTTCAGCAGGTTCCGGATGCGCGCGGAGCGTTTCGTCAAAACCTGATACGTGTGCCAATTGGCGGCGACCATGACCTTCGCGACGGCCAAGATGTATTCATCGGGGACAGCATCATGGAACAAGTCGCTCATGGAATTGACGAAAATCATTTTGGGAGCGCGCCAGCGGAGCGGTTCGGCGAGCTTTTCGGGAACGAGGCGCAGATCGAAGCCTTGCTCATAAGGATGGCCCTTGACGCCGCGAAAGCGCTCGGCGAACGTTTCGGCATAGCAGTGTTTGCAGCCGGGGCTGATCTTCGTGCAGCCGCGAACGGGGTTCCAGGTGGCGTCGGTCCATTCGATGGCGGATTGTGAGCTCATTTTGCCGCTCCGTTCTTCCAGATAAGGTATTGCCCGGTGCCCCTGCTCGGAAATTTCTGACGGGACCGTTTATTCGTGATGTCCAAAAGTCCGTCGGCCATCCACTCCTCCAACCACTCTCGGAGGTCAGCTTCCATGACAGTAGCATGTTGCATTGCTGTCGCCCAGGCGTCATCGTACGAAAGCTTTCCCGACGCCTGTAGTTTCTCTTGCAATTCCAGCTTGGCGACATTAAGGTTTCGATTGCGGTATCTCGTAAATCGAGTTTCCTTGTAGAGTGTCTCGGGCGCAAAAAGACCTGGTTGGCCGGTTTGTGAAAGCCTCCTTCGTTCTTGCGCCTGTGCCCGCCTGTTATGCATAAAAGGAATTACATGTTTCTCAGTTCCCTTGAAAACCTCGACGCCTTCCGGATGCCGAGTGCCATAGATCATGTGGAACTGAAACGCATCTTTGTTCGATTTCATCACTGGCAGCGTACAAATGTAATTGAATCCCCCAGCCGCGCGCACCCGGTTGGCGTAGGAGCTAACCAGTTCGTCTTCTTGGTCCTCACCGCTGAGGCTAATCAGCCTCGGCAAATCATCACCGAAGAGCCGCTCAAAGCCCTTGCCCGGCACGTCCAAGAAGCGAAGAATAAATGAGGTCATCAGGTTGATCAACACCTCGCCCGGTTTTAAGGCCAGTATCGGTCTGATCATTTCGATGCCGAGCGGCTCCCACCCTGTCGGGTCGATGAAAACAAACGGAAAGGATCCACTTCGCTCCCACGAGAACTTGACGATGTCGTCGATGTGTTCCGTGAAATCCCAAGCTTCTGCCCTTGTCTCGATGTCGGAAATTGCGTCGCAGTATCGCTTAAGCTTTGGGAAGGCGCTTGAGTTGTTCTCGATAAATAAACACCGCATGCTAGGGTGTCTGCCGCGGCGCTTCAAGACTTCGCGTGTTTCTCTTAGTACCTTGACTGCTCTCGCGAAAGATGTGTCTTTGAGTTCTGCGTCAGTTGATTCCCATGGGCCTGCTAGGCAGTCAATGTATGCGACGTCTGAGGCCCAGTTTCCGACTATGGGAACGAGGCCGGAAAGGTATCTTTCGAGGATTTTATGTTTTACTGCAGTTTGCTCTCGATCCTCGTACTCAGAGGAGTTCATAAGCGAAGTCATCGCGCTCTCATGGGCAACCCATCAGTTTCGCCTTATATTCGCCGCGCGTCAAGGGGCACGCAGCCACTTGGCAGTCGCGATTGTCTAGAATTCAACGAACGGATACTACAACAATTGAGTAACGAACGGTGACCATGCGGCGTAAGAGAGAGGACGCGAGTAGGAGGCGCGGCTGGGAGGGTGTTTTTTCGCGGCGGAGGGGATAAAATACGGGGCGTAGGTCAAGTCTCGGAGGAAGACTCAAGTCTCGGAGGAAAACTCGACTCTCGGAGGAAAAGATGATGCGACACTCGCCGCGAAGGGCCAATGGCTGGACGATTTTTCTCGCGCTGCTGCTGAGCGCCGGCCTCTGCGTGCAGCCGCTGCTGGCGCAGGACCAAGCGCCTCCAAACTACTCACCCGAACAGCTCAACAGGATGGTTTCGCGCATCGCGCTGTATCCCGATCCGCTGCTGGCGCAGATTCTGACGGCGGCGACTTTTCCGGATCAGATCCCGGACGCGGCGAAGTGGGCGGACGAGCATCACTACCTGAGCGGGCAGGATCTGGCGAACGCGATTACGGGCGACCAGCTATCGTGGGACCCAAGCGTGCAGGCGCTGCTTCCCTTCCCGTCGGTGCTGGACATGATGGCTTCGGACATGGATTGGACGACGGACCTGGGCAATGCGGTGCTGGCGCAGCGTCCGGACGTGATGGACGCCGTGCAGAGCGAGCGGCACAAAGCGAGAGACTATGGGTATTTGCGGTCGAATGCGCAGATCGTCGTGTCAGGCGGTTCGTACATTCAGATTATGCCGGCGAATCCGGATTTCATCGTCGTGCCGGCGTACGATCCGCTGATTGTTTTCGCGCCGCCGCGGCCCGGGTTTTTCGTCGGCGGAGCAATCGCATTCGGATTCGGAATCGGAATCGGCGCGTGGTTCCGGCCGTGGGGCTGGGGCGGCAGCCGGATCGTGTGGGGAAGCCACGCACTGTTCATCAATAATGCGCGCTGGGGACGCGACTGGGGGAACCGGCGCGTTTACGTTCATCCGTACCCGGGAATTCATCGGTATGCGCGGGGCGCGCGCGTCGAGCACCACGAGCTGATTCGCCGCAGCGCACCCGAACGCATGGCTGCGCGCTCAGGGCGCCGCGTGAGGGAAGAACATCGTCCCGGGCGACCAGGCGGACGAGGTCGCCCGCATTAGTGGGGGAAGGTCGCGGCGATATTCCACATCTACGTCTTTCAGCGTCTACATCGCGGTTACGTTGCGGTTACATCGCTGTGCTGGGACGTGAAATGAAAATCGCACTCTGAGAATTGAGCGCGAATGCCGGGGCTAATGAGCTGCCTGGGCGCGGAGGAAGGCTTCGACGCGGGGAACGTCGGAGGGGACATCGACTTCGACGCCTTCATAGGCGCATTCGGCGACGCGGATGCGATAGCCGTTTTCCATCCAGCGGAGTTGCTCGAGCTGCTCGAGGCGCTCGAGCTCGCCGGGCGGGAGCGCGGGAAATTCGAGAAGCGCGTCGCGACGAAAAACGTAAAGGCCGATGTGCTTGAAGTGACGCGCGGCGACGGGCGTGGCGGCGTCGCGCACCCAGGGGATGGGAGCGCGGGAAAAATAGAGCGCGTTGCCGTCGAAATCGGTGACGACCTTGACGATGTTCGGATTCATGATTTCGTCGGGCGTGGTGATGGGGACGCAGAGCGTGGCGACCTGCGATTCCGCATCGGAGAGAATCGCATCGACGCCGGCGTCGATGACTTCGGGCGGGATGAGCGGAAGATCGCCCTGGACGTTGACGTAAATGTCGGCGGGAATGTGGACGGCGACTTCGGCGATGCGTTCGGTGCCGGTGCGATGCTCGGAGCGCGTCATGATGGCTTCGGCGCCGAAAGCTTCGACGGCGGAGCGGATGCGCTGGTCGTCGGTGGCAACGACGACGCGGGAGACGAGGCGGCTTTTTCGCGCGCGCTCGACGACGTGCTGAATCATGGGGCGGCCGGCAATCGGAGCAAGCGGCTTGCCGGGAAAACGCGTGGAAGCGTAGCGCGCGGGAATGACGGCAACGACGGACGGGTTGGACTTTTCGGGCATGAGTTTGTTATCAGCGACGCGACGCGTTGCAATATTTGCATCGTGTATCGCGCCGGGCGCGAGACGTTGACACTTTAACAGAAATACGGCGAGAATTTGCGAGATGCAAGGGTCGAACCGAACGTGGCTCTGCTCGAGCAAGGACAATCGTGGGTGAGCGTGGCGCTCCGCGCGCCCCATTCGCCGCCGGAACTTACTCCAGGACTTATTCCAGAACTTATCCCACCGCAAGCATTCAATCTTCGACGAATGCCTTTAGCCTGGAGAGTGCCTGATCCCACTGCTCGGAGACGCGGCCGAGGTATTCTTTGATTTCATCCATCGGCTCGGGGTCGAATTCATAGAGGCTCTCGCGGCCAGCACGGATGCTGTGGACGATTCCCACACTCTCCAACACGCGCAGATGCTTGGTGATCGCCTGGCGAGTGAGCCTGGAGCCTCGAGTCAACCGAGAAATCGAATAGGGCTGGCCGGCGGACAACTTCGCAACCAGAGACAGGCGCGTGGCGTCGCCTAACGCGGCGAAGACAGGCGCATGAGGGCGACGTTTGCCGGCGATGCGGTTACGGCTTCTGTGCGACATAGCTCTGAATATTCTTCATTTGCTCCGTCCAACCGCCATCGTTTCTGCGGAACGTTTCGAGACGGCGATCGCTCGGAATCTTGTCGAAGCCGGACTCGGTGAGCACCAACAACGTGCCACTGGCGGTCTTCTCCAGCCTGAATTCGACGAGCGTGGACGGTTCCTTTGAATAGTCCGGCGAATAGTCCGCCTTTTCAAGGGACTTGGGATGAGACCAGGTGAAGGAAAAGAGCCGCTCGGGTTCCATCTTTTGCACGACGGCTTCCCATTTGATGTACTCGTAGCCAGGGTGGGTAATATGGCCGCGCGAGATCTGGCCCGGAACGAAGGGACCGTCCAGTTTCACGCGAAACCACTCGCCGAATTCGCGGTAATCCGTCAGGGCGCGCCAGACGCGAGAAATGGGAGCCTTGAGTTCGATACGCTTTTCGATGCGGTCAGTGGCATTGACACTGGGTTGATTGGGGACATCGGGCTGATTGGGCATATTACGCAACCTCCGGGTTGCATATTAATGTGTACAGACGGAAAACGCAACTATTTTGTTGCTCTTTTCGGAGTGCGCGGCTACTCGATGCGCAGAGCGGTCATGGGCGAGATGGAAGCGGCACGTGCGGCGGGGATGATGGCCGCGACGAACGAGCAAAGCGCGAGGGCACCGGCAGCGGCGGCGAGCGCGAGCGGGTCCCAAGAGGAGATGCCGTAGAGCTCCGATGAAATCAAGCGGCCAGCGGCGACGGCGAGAGGCAATCCGAAGAGCAGGCCAATTAAAACGCGAACGAAGGCGGCGCGGAGGATGAGTTGGACGACTTTGGCGCGGTCAGCGCCGAGGGCCATGCGAATGCCGATTTCGTTGGTGCGCTGCGCCACGGTGTACGCAGTGACGCCGTAGAGTCCGACGGCGGCGAGAAGAAGAGCGACGATGCCGAAAAGGCCCGCAAGGCTGGCGACGGCGCGTTCCTGGTCGAAGGAAAGGTCAACCTGCTGCTGCAGGGTGCGGACGCTGGTGATGGTGATGTTGGGATCAAGTTCAGCGAGGGTGCGGGTGAGCAGCGGCTCGAGCGTTCCGGGAGGTTCGCTGGTGATCAGCATGATTCCGCTGACGATGTGCGAGCTGAACTCCAGTTTCTGCATCAATTCCGTCTTGTATTCCACATTCTGAGCCAGCGGAACGTAAAAAGTGGGAAGCGGCGGCAGGGTGAATCCCCAGCCCGCGAAGTGCGCATTGGCGGCCACGCCGACGATGCGAAAGGTGCCGGCGTTTTCGGGGAGGTCCATGCCGAAGTGCTGTCCGAGGGGATCTTCCCCGTTTTTGAAAAAACGCTTCACGAAGGCCTGATTGACGATGGCGACGGGCGCGGTGGTCTCGTTGTCGGCCGTGGTGAAGTAACGTCCTCGCACGATGGGCACGCCGAGACTCTGAAGATAGTTGGCGCTGACGCGGTCCCAGGATGCGTCGGTATCATCGCTGGTCACAGATCCAGGAGAATGACCTGCAACTATGATGGTTTCGCCCCAGTTGTCGGTGAGCGGATTATAGAGCGCGAGGCCGGAGCCGCGGACGCCGGGAATTTGACTGAGGTGACCTTCGATTTGGCGGTAGAGAGCGGTCAATTCGGGCACGGTGCGACCGGTTTCCGGATTGTGGAGCTCGACCTCGACGCGGCCCTTGATCGGATAACCGAAATTCTGGCCTTCGAGATTGCCGAGGCTACGCGCGAGCATGGTGGCACCGGCGACGAGAACGACCGAGACACTGAATTGCAGGATGAGCAGGGCTTTGCGGGCGAAAGTGGAGCGACCGGTGGCGCTGCGGCTTGAGCTGCGCAATGCTTCGGCGGGGTCGGTGCGGGTGGCGAACCATGCGGGAGCAGCGCCGAAAATGATACCGGTAACGAGCGCCAAAGCGAAGGCGAAGGCTAGTACGGGTAGAGAAGGCGCGGTGCTGATGGGCAGGAAATGCGCGCCATGGAAGGCGAGCGTGAGGAGCAGGCGCGCGGCGGCGATAGCGACGAGGAGTCCGGCAATGCCGCCAGCGATGGCGAGGAGAACGCTTTCGGTGAGGGCTTGCGAGATGATCTGCCGGCGCGTGGCGCCGAGGGCGAGACGGAGGGCGGTTTGATCGCGGCGAGAGACGGCGCGAGCGAGGAGCAGGTTGGCGACGTTGGCGCAGGCGATCAGCAGCACTAACCCGCACACGGCGAGGAGAATTTGCAGGCTGCGGCTGTAGGCTTCTTTCATTGCGGCGACGCCGGCGCCGGCTGGGACGACGCTAATGCTCTGCTTAGGGATGGCGCGAATGACGTCGTCCATCCAATTGGCTGGATAGCCGGAATCGTGCTGAAGCCATTGCCGCAGAACGCCCGTCAGATGCGGAGCCATTCCGGCAATCGAAGCGCCGGGGCGCAGCCGGCCAATCATGCGCAGCCACGCGGGAGGCGATTGATGCAGGCGGGCGGCGGCGCCATCGATCAGGGTTTCCTGATGTACGGGAATCCAAATGTCGGGCGGATCGGGTCGGAGGGTTTCGCCGAAAAATCCGGGAGGAGCGACGCCGACGATCGTGAAGGAACGGCCCTCGATGTCGAAGGCTGAGCCGATGACCGTAGGGTCGGAACCGTAGGTCATTTGCCAGACGTGATGGCTGAGGACGGCGACGGGCGGAGAACCTTCAGTGTCATCCGTCGGAGTGAAGAGGCGACCGCCAAAGGCGCGCACGCCGAGGGTTGAGAAATAACTGCCGGTGACGTACTCGGAGCGCAGAGGCCGGGGAACGGATTCCGTGCCTTCGCGACGTACGCTCATGCGCGCACCGCCGGCCTGGAAAGCGGCGACGTCTTCAAATTCCGGTGTTTCGGCCTTGAGCCTCTCGTATAGAGGAAAGGAGTACATTCCCCAGCGGTCTTGCAGACCGCTTTCGACGCAGCAATCGTCGCCTTCGCCAACGCGGTAGAGCATGGCGGGATTGGAAACGGGCAAGGAGCGAAGCATCACTTCGTGGATTAGCGTGAAGATTGCAGTGGTGCCACCGATACCCAGGGCCAGCGTGAGCACGGCGGAAGCGGTGAAGACAGGCGACAGGCGGAACTGCCGTAGTGCGTAGCGAAGATTGCCGAGCAAGTTTTGCATGCAGACCCCTTAGATCGATATGAAGCCGAGTTGCTGCCGCCTTGGCCGTCAGTGTATAGACTCTGAAATGTGCGATTGGTGAGATCACGTTTATCGGAAATATTTCGGCAACAGGCGGTGCGGCGCGAGGCAGAAAACTGGGCCAACGGGAGGCAAGGCTCCCCGCCGAGGAAGCTACAGACGGCGACGAAAACAAACGTCGAGTAGGAGACAGCAATTGGCGTACGCCGGGAGCGGGCCGCCCGGAGCCGGCCGCTATAAGAACGGCGCGGGAGGCGCTAGCGCGGCCAAAGCCAACCGAAGGTGCCGGCGGTCAGCAAAGCGAAAATGAGGCCGTCGATGACTTCCTTGATAACCATGCTCCAGGGCTGCGACTTCCAGATGCCGTTGCTCAAAATGCCCACGCCATAGGCGAGGAACGAGGTCAAGCCGACGGCGTGGAAAACGAAATGGTACGACGCGCCGGGCTTGATCGTGCGACTGACAATGGCGGCGACGATCGCTCCGATGAGCAGGCAATAGACGAACCACATCACCAGGAATTTCGGCAGGACCGGCTGGCCGGTGGGAAATACGGTGATCGTCCCCACGGGCCCCTGCTTGAATTTTTCGATTACTTCGGGCGACTTCATGTTCTTGTGGGTGCAGAAGGGAAACATATATATGCCGCGCTTCAGGCCAGCGGAGCGGAGAGCGGCGAGCACTTTGTCCTCATCGGAGAGCTGATGATAGTCGCTGCGGTGGTAAGGGAGAACCATATGCATGATGAAGCTGGCGACAAACACAATGACCGCCGAGAGAAGCACAGGGAGCCACAGAGCAGTGAGAGGGACCATGCACAGCCTCCTTGAGATGGGAGTTCAAGAGCCGGGATTTTCGGCGTGAGGCTACGCTTGACTGCGGCTGGCGTCAAGGGTAAAGCAGAGAAAAACCGCCGCTTGCCCGCGGAAAGCAAAACTGCCGGGCACGGTAGGCAGCAAACGGCGAGGAAATGTGAGACGCACCGGCTGGAGCCAGCGCCAAGGTGGATGCGTACCATTGTGGGAGGATTGAGGATTGGCCGAGTGTATCAAAGTGCGACAGGACTTTGGGGCGATATAGGGTCCGAAAAGTTCCATTTGTTGGAGAAAATTGGCGGGTTGGGCTTGATTTAGCGCGGACTGGTGGTAGAATCACGGGCAACAAATTAGGCTGCTATTGCGATTGGGGAAGGATGCCGAGCGCAGCCAAGTTGTCCCGGGTGAGTTGCACCGCAGCCGCCATTGCGGCAGCCATATTCCTGTGCGGCCAAGTTTATGGGCAAACGACCGGGCCGCTGATTTACAAACCTCCGCCAGAAAAGAAATCGCAGCACCTCCCAGAAATCCGAAAAGACGTGAAACTCGTGACGGTAAACGTGACGGTGACGGATCCGTACGGACGTCTGGTGACAGGATTGTCGCAGGATAATTTTCGAATTTATGAAGACGGGCACGAACAGGAGATCATGCGGTTCGCGGAAGATGATGTCCCGATATCGATCGGCGTGATTTTCGACGTGAGCGGCAGCATGGCGGAGAAAATCGCGAAGTCGCGAATGGCAGCGGTGCAATTTTTCAAGACGGCGAATCCCGCGGACGAGTTTTTCCTAGTGGATTTCGCGGATCGCGCGGAACTGGCGACGGTCTTCACGAGCAGCATCGAGGAATTGCAGAATCGCCTGCTCTTCAGCGCGCCGAAGGGAATGACGGCAATGCTGGATGCGGTATATCTGGGGATGAGCGAGATGAAAGGAGCACACAACACCAGAAAGGCTTTGCTCATCATATCGGATGGAGGGGATAATCACAGCAGATACGACGAAACAGACGTAAAGCGATTCTTGCGCGAGTCAGAAGTCCAGATTTATTCGATTGGGGTTTACGGGGACGACGCCTGCGGCGATCCAGGCGAACCCGAGCTGTGCGAAGGCCCGCAGATGCTGGATGACTTGTCGGCCATGACGGGCGGACGATCGTTTATCGTGAGAAGGCTGGATGACCTGGGCGACATCGCGACAAAAATCAGCATGGAGCTACGGAACCAGTATGTGGTGGGATACCGTCCGAGCAATAAAAAAGACGACGGGAAATGGCGGAAGATCCGAGTCAGGCTGCAGCCGCCCAGAGGGCTGCCGCCGCTCACGGTCTACGCGCGGTACGGATATTTCGCGCCCGGGCCGTAGGCGAGTCGCGGTTCCTGCGATTTTCGTTCTCTCGATATTCATTCCAGCAGCAGTGCTGGCCGGCGCTCAAACGGCGGCGGCACAGAGCGGTTCTCCCACGCAACTTCCCCCACCCCCGGGGGCGCAGCAAAACAGACCCTATACGCTGAAGCGCACGGTGGATATGGTGCGTTTGCCCGTGTCGATCCTGGACAAGCAAGGAAACTTCGTGACGGGGCTCGGGGAGCAGAATTTCCAGGTGCTGGAAAACGGAGTGGCGCAGAAAATCGATGCGTTCACGCACGCGGACACACCCATAACGGTGGGGCTGGTGATCGACAACAGCGGGAGCATGAGGTCGAAGAGGCCGCGCGTGAATGCCGCCGCACTCACGTTTGTACACACGAGCAATCCGCAGGACGAAATGTTTGTCGTGAATTTCAACGACGAGTATTACCTGGACATGGACACGGACTTCACGAACGATCCGAAAGTGCTGAACGCGGCGCTGGACCGAATCGATTCGCGCGGCGGAACGGCGCTGTACGACGCTCTGCTGGGATCGATGAGCCATTTGAAGAAGGGCACACGGGAGAAGAAAGTGCTGTTGGTGGTGACGGATGGAGTGGACCACGACAGCACGCACAATCTGGCGTATACGGTCGAGAAGCTGCAGCAATCGAACGATATTATTTATGCCGTCGGGCTGTTTACGAAGGGCGATGACGACGCGTCGGAAATCCGGCAGGGGAAAAAAGCGCTGCTCGCGCTGACGCAGGCGTCCGGCGGCGAGGCGTATTTTCCCAAGACGATCGATGATGTGGATGCGATTTGCACGCGCATCGCGCAGGACATTCGCGACCAATACATGGTCGGCTACTACCCTTCGAATTCTTCAAAGGATGGGACGTTTCGCACGGTAAAAGTTGAATTGACGGGCGTGAAGGGGCTGGGGAAGCTGACAGTGCGGGCACGGCCGGGTTATTTCGCGCCGAAGGCAGCGGCGGACGGCGACACGGCGGCGGGAAATTAGAGGTCGCGCGCGAGTGAGTTAATTTTTTTTCTTTCTTTTCGCTGCGTTCTGCGGCGAAATTTTCATAGCGCAAAGCGACGATAGGATCGGCGCATGGCCACTCGCCACGGCGGGCAAGCGCGCATGGCGCGACCCAGCGGAAGGCCTCACGTCAGCCCGCAAGGACCGCGGGCGGGACCCGTTCACGCTGTTCAGGGCAGGCGTGAACTACAAATCCTCATTCGTAACGCAAAGCGACCATGGGATCGACGCGCATGGCGCGGCGCGCGGGGATGTAGGTTGCAACAAGAGCGACGGCTACGAGTGCGAGAATCGCGAGAGCGAGCGTCGAAGGATCGTTAGGCGTGAGGCCATAGAGAAGTTGCCGCACGAGACGGGTGATCCAGATGGAGCCGAGGAGTCCGGCGGCGACGCCAGCGACCAGAACAATTGCTGCATCGCGCATGACGAGGCAAAGAATCGAGCTTTGCTGTGCGCCGAGGGCCATGCGAATGCCGATTTCGTGCGTGCGCTGCGTGACCACGTAGGCCATCACGCCGTAGAGGCCAATGGCGGTGAGCAGCAGCGCGAGGCCGCCGAAGAAGCCTGAAAGAACGGCCATTAAGTGCTCCTGCAGCACGGAATCATCGGCTTCTTGCTTCAACGTGGTGAATTGCAGGGATGCGGATTTGTTCACGCTCGTCATGGCATCGCGCACGGCGGAAATCAGCATGCCTGGCTTCATAGCGGTGCGGATTTCGAATGTGGTTCCCTCGCCGACGCCGCCGATCTGCGCTAATGGGAAATAGGCTTCTGGCTGGAAGTCCTCGCGCAAGGAATTATATTTCGCATCTTGCGTCACGCCGATGATTTCCATCGGCGGCGTGCTGAGCATGCCTTTGCTATTGGCCAGCAGGTGTTTGCCGACGGGATTTTGCCCAGGAAAGTATGTGCGGGCCAACAATTGATTGACGATGACAACGGGCGTGGAAGTCGCCGTGTCGCGCGCGTCGAAGGCGCGGCCTTCGAGGATTGGTGTGCGCATCGTGGCGAAGAAGTCAGGCGTTATCCAGTTCAGAAAAATATCCGAGTCCGCGCCCGCTGGAAGCGAACCACCTGCAATCGCCAAAGAGCTGTCCCATTGCCTGCCGGACAGAGGCGTCATCCGGCACTGGCTGGCGGAGACCACTCCTGGAACAGCCTCCAATTTGGCGAGCATCTGGCCGTACAGCGAGGCGCGGGCGGGTTCGGGAATCTGCGCGTTGTGAATATTTGTTTCGACCATCAGAACGTTATTGCGGTCGAATCCAGCGTCGAGCGTCACCAAGTTGGTGAATGTGCGAATGAAGAGGCCGGTACCGATGAGCAGAATCAGCGAGAAGGCAACTTGCACGGCAACGATCCAGCGCGCCGCAACGGACTGAGAGCGGCCGCCCGCGCCTTGCGACTGGCCCTCTTTCATTGCAGACATGGCGGAGACGCGCGTCGAGCGCAACGCAGGGAGAATGCCGAAAAGTAGGCCGCATAATACGGCGATGCCGATTGTGAAAGCTAAGACGCGGCCGTCCATCTGGACATCCAAAAATACCTGGTTCTCCTGCGTGGAAACGAAACGCACTAACAGCGCACTCCCCCAGCGCGCGAAGAAAACACCGAGGAGCGCACCGGCGCCGGAGAGAACGACGGAGCGCACCGGCGCCGGAGAGAACGACGCTCTCCGTGAGCACCTGACGGATCAAACGCCCTCGCGATGCGCCAAGCGACAGGCGGACTGCGATTTCTTTTTGCCGCGCGGCGGATCGCGCAAGCAGGAGGCTCGCGATATTCGCACAGGCGATCAGTAAAACGAGACCCACGACAAACATCAGGATTTCCAGCGGCTGCCTATAGTGAGCCCGCAACGCAAACGGTCCTCCCGCACCAGTTGCCGCCGGCAAAACGGCAAAAGTATATTTCCGGAATATGTCCTGGGACTTCGACGGCCAATCCTGTGGGACCACAGCGCCAAAAAGAGGCTGCGACAGCACCTTCATGTGCGCACCGACCTGCTCGACGCTCGTGCCAGGCTTGAGGCGGCCCATCATCCCCAACCACCAGTCGTCGCGCACATCGAGCGACGAATCCTTTCCGTCAAGAATCGCTTCCGCACAAATGGGAATGGCGACACCGAGAGAAGTACCGATGTCAATGCCCGAAAAACCGCGCTGGGCGACACCGACAATCGGAAAGCTGTAGCCGTTGAGCTGAATGAAACTGCCGATGGCGCTTTCCGCCCCAGCGTAATGGCTTTGCCAGTATCCGTAACCGAGAACAGCGGCACCGGAGCAGCCGCGCACGTCGTCCGAAGCAGTCAGCAAACGACCTGCTGCCGGTCGCACACCCAGTGACGTGAAGTAATCGCCGCTCGCGTAAACGCCGGGGATCGTGTTTTCCTGGCCTCCATCGGCAAGATCGAAATCAGTGGACCTCCAGGCAAACACACTGGCAAATGCGTCCTGATGGTCGCGTACTTGCTCCCAGATGGGATTTGTAACGTTCGGCCGGAGTCTTGAAGCTGTCGGCGAGCGGAACAGAATTTCAACTAGTTGCTCAGGGTCTTGCACGGGCAACATGCGGAGCATGACGGCGTCGATAAGGCTGAAAATCGCGGTGTTCGCCCCAATTCCGAGCGCGAGAGAAATGATTGCGATGCTGGTGACGAGCGGCGTTTTGCGGAGGATGCGAAAAGCGAAGCGGATGTCCTGCAGTAACGTGTCGATAAAGTGCGTGCCGCGGGCTTCGCGGCAGTCTTCCTTGATGTGCTCCACGCCGCCGAATTGGGCGAGGGCGCGACGGCGTGCCTCGGCGGGAGCGACTCCTTCGGCGATAAGATCGGCGATTTGTTGCTCGACGTGGAAGCGCAATTCGGAGTCGAGCTGCGTGTCTTGCTTCTCTCTGCGAAATAAGCGGCTGAGCCAGGTCATGTTGGAACACTCCTATTCGTAGCGCAAGGCGACCATGGGATCGCTCTGTGATGCCCGCCAGGCAGGGAAAAAACACGCTGCCATCGAGGCAAGAATCATGACCACGAATGCCGAGCCAAACGCCAGCGGATCGTGAGGACCAACCTGGTAAAGCAGGCCTGCGGCAAATCGGGCCAATGCGAAAGACGCTGCGGCGCCCAGCACAACGCCTCCGGTCGTCAATGCGAGGCCGCGCGACATCACGAGCCAGAGAAGATTCGCTGAATCGGCGCCGAGCGCCATGCGCAAGCCGAGTTCGCGCTTGCTCTGCGACACGGCGTAGGACACGACGCCATAGAGCCCGACGGTGGCAAGAAGCAAGGCCAGCCCGCCCAGCACGGTGAGCAAGCCGACTGCGGCCTTCTGAGATGAGGTCGAACGATCCAATTGTTCTTGCATGGTGATCACAGCGTAGTGGGCGAGCGCAGGGTCCAAAGCGCTGATCTCGCGCGCCAATAACGGCGCCATCACCTGGAGCGGCAGATGCGTTCTGACGTTCAATGTAGCGCGCGCCGACGGATTTTGGAGCAGGGGAACAAAGAAGAATGGCCTTGGCGATTCGGAGATGTATTCATACTTGGAAACCTTCGCGACCCCGACAACGCGCATCCATCGGCCGGCAACCTGGATACGCTGGCCAATGGGGTCCCGGCCATGCCAAAACTGGTCCACCATGGGCTGATTTACGATGGCAACAAGCGCTGCGGTTTTGTTGTCCGCGACGGTGAATTCGCGTCCAGAGACAAGAGAGATTCCAGTGGCGGAAAGGTAGCCAGGACTTACCTGGGTGTAGTCGACGACGGGCTGCTCGTTCGGCGGCGGCACGTAGCCGTCCACGGCGATGGGAGCCGACGAGGGAGGAATGAGGCCCAAAGGAACGAATCCAGCAAATGCCGCGGAGTCGATGCCCGGCAGCGACTCGAGGCGCTCGATCAACTGCTTCTGAAAATTCTCCGCGCGCTGCGCGTCGTAGCCCGAACCGAACAAATCAATCTGAGTTACCTGCACATCGCGCGTTGAAAACCCCGGGCTCGTGTTTCGCATTTTCTGGAGGCTTTGAAGAAACAATGCCGCACCGACCAGCAGAACGAAACTGAGCGAGACTTGCACCAAAACAAGGCCCGATCGCAGCCACGATCTGCCCTGGCCTCTGACGAGGCCTCCCATTTCGGATTTCAAGGCGGCAGCCAGATCGATTTTGCTGGCCATGGCCGCGGGAACCAAGCCGAACTGCACGGTAGAGAGCACGCACACACCGATGCTCATGGCAAGGACGCGCCAGTCGATTTCTCCCGGTAGATACGGAACAGTTCCCGTGCGCGGGAAGAATAGTACGAGCACGTGGCGGCACCAGTGTGCGACGAGAAGACCGCCGACGGCCCCGAGTGCAGACAGGATAAGGCCCTCGGTCAACAACTGCCTGACGAGCCGGCCGCGCGCCGCGCCGAGAGCCAGCCGGACGATCATTTCATGGCGCCGCGCAAAAAAACGGACGAGCAGCAAATTGCCTACGTTGGCGCACACAATCAGGAGCACAAAAATTACGACGGCAAGCATGATTTCGAGCGTCGAACGCAGTTCATTGGCCTTGTTAAACGGAGTGAGCCAGAGAGGGAGGAGATTGACGCCTCGGCCGCGGTCGATTTCCGGGTACGTGGCCGCGAGCCTATCTGCAACAGAAGAAATCTCCGCCTGGGCCTGCTCACGCGTGACGCCGGGCTTGAGCTTCGCGAAGCCTTCGATCGAGCGGTCGCCGCGATCATCCAGCGGGTTGTTGCCTCCTTCAAACACCTGCACCATGGAAGCGGGAACCCAGAACTGAATCGCCCAACCTACAAAAGTTCCGTAAAAGCCCCTGGGCGCTACGCCGATAATCGTGTGCTGGACATTGTTGAAGCGCTGCGTTTTGCCGATGATTTCCGGATCGCCTTTGAAAGCGTCTTGCCACATCTGATAGCTGATCACGGCGACGGGATGTGCGTTGCGCCCGACGTCCTCGCCCGGCTCGAATCCGCGGCCGAGAATTGGGTGGATTCCGAGCGCGTCGAAGTAATTCGCGGAGACGATGCTACCTCTGGCGCGGTCCGCGCGGCCCCCGATGCTGAGCGCGGCGCCCATGATCTTGTCAGCGATGAAGGAATCGAAGAGTTTGCAGTTCCGTTGCAGATCCATGAAGTCGGGCCAGGAGATGTCTGTGTCGCCAGGGTCGCTGCGGGACGTGCCGCTGAGCGCGAGCATGCGCTCCTGGTGGGTGACTTCGGGGAAAGGCCGGAGAAGCAACCCTTCGATCCAACTAAACACAGCGGCGTTCGCACCAATTCCCAGCGTGAGGCACAGGACAGCCAAAACGGAGAAACCCGGACTGCGCCGGAGCATACGCAGGGCGAAGCGAATGTCCTGGAGCAGAGTGTCGATGAAGTGCATGCCGCGAGCTTCGCGGCAGTCTTCCCTGATATGCTCCACGCCGCCGAATTGGGCGAGAGCGCGACGGCGAGCTTCGGCGGGAGACATGCCGGCAGCAATGTTGTCAGCAATTTGCTGCTCGACGTGGAAGCGGAGTTCGGAGTCGAGCTGGGCGTCCTGTTTGCCATTGCGGAAAAGTCGAGTGAGCCAGCGCACGGATTGGCCTCCTTGCTCCGCGGAGCGCATTCGCGGACGGCATAAGAGCAAAATGCTCGGCGTGCCGGCACGCCGACGGCCCGACAAATTCGATCGGGCCCTACAATTACAAAAGCAAGAGCCTCAGGTCAGCCGTCGCAAGGAACGCGACGCCGGGACCTGAGCGACAAAGGCAAGAGCCGCAGACCCGCAAGAAACGCAAGTCGGCGCTACCGGCTACACATCTACTCGGCGGTGCGCAAAATAAGCGCGACGGCGTCGGACATGCGCTCCCAATTGGCCATCTCGGTCTCGAGCTGCTTGCGGCCTTTCTTCGTGAGGGCGTAGAACTTCGCTTCGCGACCCGTGTCGGTGGCGCGCCATTCGGCGCCGAGCCAACCGCGATTTTCGAGTCGATGTAGCGCCGGGTAGAGCGAGCCTTGCTGAACCTGAAAAAAGTCGCGCGAGATTTGGTGAATGCGCTGCGAGATGGCGTAGCCGTGAATGGGGCCGAGGGCGACGACCTTCAGGATGAGCATGTCGAGCGTGCCCTTCAAGAACTCGGTTTTGTCTTCCGGCATGGGTGACCCCTAGGGGTTCGACATATACGCCTAGAGGTTCTACATGTCAAGGATTAAAGATAGTGGGAAGTGGCGAATGACGAGTGGCTAGCAGAAAAACACTCACCGCAGGACAGAGAGGAAGCTCGTGCCGTGAGGGACTTTTGCAGCGGAGAAATTCTCGGCGACGGTTTGGCCCATGTCGGCGAGCGTGCTGCGAATGCCCAAATTCACGCTGGCGCCGCGGCCAGTTTGCATTCGTGGCGAATAACAAACGATGGGAACGTATTCGCGCGAATGATCCGTGGTCGGATTGACAGGATCGGGATCGCAGCCGTGATCGGCGGTGATGATGAGAAGGTCGGGATTTTCGAGCGCGGCGAGGAACGGGCCGAGCAGGGCGTCGAATTCCTCGAGCGAGCGGGCGAAGCCTTCGACGTCCTTGCGATGGCCGTAGAGCATGTCGAAATCGACGAGATTCGCGAAGATGAGGCCGCTCGGGCGGCGCGCGAGCGAACCGGTAAGCTTGGCCATGCCGTCGGCGTTGTTTCTTGTGGTGACGTAGTCGGCGACGCCGCGACCGTTGTAGATGTCGTGAATTTTGCCGACGCCGAAGACGGGAATCTTGCGGTCGGCGAGAACGTCGAGAAGCATGGGGCGCGGCGGCTCGACGGCGTAATCGTGGCGGCGCTCGGTGCGGCGGAAATTTCCCGGCGTGCCAGTGAACGGGCGCGCGATGACGCGGCCGACGCGATGCGGCCCGTCGAGCAAGTTTGCGCGCGATTTCGCACATGCGGTAAAGCTCGGCGATGGGGATCACGTCTTCGTGCGCGGCGATTTGAAAAACGCTGTCGCCGGAGGTGTAGACGATGGGAAAGCCGGTGCGCATGATGCTCTTCGCCGAGTTCCTTGATGATTTCCGTGCCGGACGCAGGCTTGTTGCCAAGGGTCTTGCGGCCAATGGCACGCTCGAATTTCTCCATCAAATTGCGCGGGAAGCCGTTTTTGTAAACAGGAAAAGCCTGGTCGAGCCAGATGCCGGCCATTTCCCAGTGGCCGGTGGTGGTGTCTTTGCCAGGCGAGACGGTGATTCCCTTCCCGAAGGCTCCGGCGGGATGAGCAGGCACGTCGAGATGGGCGAGAGGTTTGATGTTTGCGAGGCCGAGGCGCACGAGATTCGGCAAATGCAACGGCCGTGAGCGCGCGATGTGGCCGAGCGTGTCGCGGCCAACGTCGCCGTAATCAGCAGCGTCGGGCAGCTCGCCGATGCCGACGCTGTCGAGGACGATCCAGATGATTCGAGCGAATGGAGTGACGCTCATAGGACTTTGAATCTAGCACAGCCTTGATGAGGAAATCCCCGCTGAACCTGACGCGGGAGGGCAGATTGCGGCGGGGTTGCGCGAAGACGTATAATTTTTGGTTTAGGCTTATGGCGACGAAACCCACAGAGCAGGGGCGCTTCGAGTTGAATCCAAAGCAAACGACAAAATCCCCACCCTTCGCACAAGGCGCTCAGGATAGGGCACCCGCAAAAGCGAAACTGCGCCCAGAAGCATCCGGCGCGCAGGATGTGATACGTGTGCGCGGGGCGCGCGTGCACAATTTGAAGAACATCGACTTCGAGATTCCGCACAATGCGATCACGGTAGTGACAGGCGTGTCAGGATCGGGCAAATCGAGCCTGGCGTTCGACACGATCTACGCGGAGGGGCAGCGGCGGTACATCGAGTCGCTCTCGGCGTATGCGCGGCAGTTTCTGGAGCGCATCGAAAAGCCGGACGTGGACGAAGTGACGGGAATCGCCCCGGCGATTGCCATCCGGCAGAAAAATTCGACGCGGAATCCGCGATCGACGGTGGCGACGTCGACGGAAATTTATGATTACCTGCGGCTGCTCTACGCGCGCGTGGGGCATACATTCTGCGTGCGCTGCGGCGAAGAAGTGAAGAAGGACACGATCGACGAAATCGCGGAGCGCGTGCTGAAGCTGCCGGCGGGACGTAGATTTTACGTGCTGTACCGGCTCGTGCTGCAAACCGAAGCGGCAGTGGACACGGCGAAAACGGCGGGCGGAGCGAAAGGCTCGCGCGGCGCTTCGATTGCGAAGAGCAGCAAGAAGATATTACCAGCCGCGGAAGCAGTGAAACGGACGCTGGGCGATTTGCAGAAACGCGGATTCAGCCGCCTGTACCAGGAAGGGCGCGTCTATGAGTTCTCTTCTCCGGAAACATTGCTGGATGTGGATTTTGCGAAGCCGGTGTTCGTACTGGCCGACCGGCTGACGCTGGGACCGGAGATTCGCTCGCGATTAAAGGATTCGATCGAGATTTGCTATCGCGAAGGGCGCGGCGAGGCGATTCTGGAATTCGTGCCGGAACATCGGGCGGAACAAGCGGACGCGGCGCCAGAGCGAATGATTTTCAGCGAGCGATTCGAATGCAAGAAATGTGGAATCACGTATCAGGAACCGGAGCCGCGGCTGTTTTCGTTCAACAATCCTTACGGCGCGTGCCCGCGCTGCCAGGGATTCGGGAACACCATTGATTTCGACATCGATCGTGTGATTCCGGACAAGGGCAAATCGCTTGCGGATGGCGCCATAGAGCCGTGGACGAAGCCGCGGTACAGGCAAGTGGTGCAGGACTTGAAAACGTATGCGGTGGCAAAAGGAATTCCGCTGGGGGCGTCATTTCGCCAGCTTACGGAACAGCAGCGGAAATGGATCATCGAGGGCGACCCGAAAGAGGATTGGGCCGGCGTCACGGGATTTTTCGCGTGGCTCGAGCGCAAGAAATACAAGCTGCACGTGCGCGTGTTTCTCAGCCGCTATCGCGGATACGCGACGTGTCCGGACTGCCATGGGGCGCGCCTGCGGCCGGAAGCGCGCGCGGTGCGCGTGGCGGGGAAATCGATCACCGAAGCGTGCCAGATGACTGTGACGGAGGCGCGGCAGTTTTTTCAGGGGCTGGAGTTGAGTCCGGCGGAAACGACGATTGCGGGAAAAGTGCTCGAAGAAGTGCATCAGCGGCTGCGATTCCTGGACGAGGTGGGATTGGATTATTTGACGCTGGACCGGCTGACGTCGACGCTCTCGGGCGGAGAATCACAGAGGATTCAACTGGCAACGTCGCTGGGGTCACATCTCGTGGGCGCGCTCTACGTTCTGGATGAGCCGTCGATTGGCTTGCACCCGAGGGATACGCACCGGCTGATTTCGATTTTGAAAAGCTTGCGGGAGCTAGGGAACACACTGCTCGTGGTGGAACACGATGCGGACACGATTTGCGCGGCGGACTACGTGATGGACCTGGGGCCCGGAGCGGGCGAGCACGGCGGGAAGATCCTTTTTGCCGGAACGCAGAAGGAACTTGAAACGGACACGCATTCGCTGACGGCGCGGTATCTGAGAGGCGAATTGCATATTCCCGTGCCGACGACGCGGCGCAAGACGCAGGGGCGATATCTGAAAATTCTGAAGGCGCGGAGTCATAATCTTAAAGAAATCGATTTGATGGTGCCGCTGAACATGATTGTGGCGATCACGGGCGTGTCCGGGTCAGGAAAATCAACGCTCGTTTACGACGTGCTGTACAAGACGCTGCAAGCGAAACGCAATGGCGGGAACTGGCGCGACGCGTGCGAGGACATCCAGGGCGACGCGGCGCTTACGGCGGTGGAAATGGTGGACCAATCGCCGATTGGGCGAACGCCGCGCTCGAATCCGGCGACGTATCTGAAGGCGTTCGATGCGATTCGCGAGCTATTTGCATCGACACCGGATGCAAAGAAGCGCGGATACACGGCTGGGCATTTTTCGTTCAACATTCCGGGAGGGCGATGCGAAGCGTGCCAGGGCGACGGCACGGTGACGGTGGAAATGCGCTTCCTAGCGGACGTGGAATTGATTTGCGAGGAATGCAAAGGGACGCGGTATAAGAGCGGGATTCTGGAGGTGCGGTGCCACGGCAAGAACGTGCACGACATACTGCAAATGACCGTGCATGAAGCGATGGCATTCTTCGCCGGAGTGCCGAAAGTCACGTCGAAATTGAGAGTGCTGGAAGAAGTGGGATTGGGATACTTGCGGCTAGGGCAATCGGCGTCGACTCTTTCCGGTGGCGAGGCACAACGTTTGAAACTGGCGGCGCATCTCACGCGGCAAGAGAATACCGGTGTCCTATACATTTTCGACGAGCCCACGACGGGGCTGCATTTCGACGATATTTCGAAATTGCTGGCGGCGTTTCGCAAACTGCTCGAAGGCGGTGCCTCGGTGCTGATCATCGAGCACAATCTGGACATCATCAAGTCTGCGGATTGGGTGATTGACCTGGGGCCAGAGGGCGGCGAGCGCGGCGGGCGCATGGTGGCGTGCGGAACCCCTGAGCAGGTGGCGCGGAATGCGCAATCGTATACGGGTAAGTTCCTGGCGAAAGCGCTGGAGCAGCACGCGCACGACGATCCCAATGGGCACAACGGTCAAAGCGGGGGCCAAGGCTCGATTCACCGAAGCCACACGCCATGAAACGCGCGAGGAACGCGGCGGCGATTTGTCTGGCGGCGATTTGTGCGGCGGCCGCAGCAATAGGAGCGGCAAACGCGCAAAGCGCCTCGGGGACGCGGACGAAGGTGCGCGTGGTGTCTCCGGAAGATATGGCCCTGCACGAACTGCTGGTGGGAGCGAAAGCGGCCGCGGACAAGAACGATTACACGACAGCGGCCGCAGACTACGAGAAATATCTCGCGCAAAAACCCGACGATGCGGAAGCTCATTTCGATCTGGGGTACGTCTACACCGCGCAGCAACAAAACGAGAAAGCCACCGCGGAATACCGCAAGGCCATCGAGCTCGATCCAAAAATGACACAGGCGTACTTGAATCTGGGGATCAGTTTGCTTGGCAGCGATCCGAAGGCGGCGATCGCACCTTTGAAAAAAGTGACCGAACAAAATTACGGATTCGAGCGCGGGCACTACTTGCTCGGCGTGGCAGAAGAGAGCGCGAAGCAATTGCCCGAAGCGCTGAGTGAATATGCAATTGCCGTGAAGCTTGATCCGAACGACGAGCCTGCACACGTGGCGCTGGCGCGCGCCGATTTCGCGGCGGGAAACGCAGCAGCGGCAGAGATGGAGTTTCGCGAGGTCTTGAAGCTAAAGGCGGACGATTCGGACGCGGAGCTGGGACTGGCGGAGTGTCTGGCGCAGGAGAAAAAGCCGGCCGATGCAGCAGCGGCGCTGGCGGATTATCTGAAGGCGCAGCCAAGCGACATGAGGGCACGAATGATGCGTGCTTCCCTGTTGACCGATTTGGGCAAGAACGATGAGGCCATCGCGGAACTCGACGCGGCAGCAAGAAATGCTCCCGAGACGCTTGAGGCACTCAAATTGCGTGCGTTGATTTATTATAGGGAGAAGAAGTTCACGCAGACGATTGCGGTGCTCCGAAAGGCCGAAGCCATGGCGCCTCAGGACACAGATATTCACGCCGAGCTGGGGCATGCGCTGATTGAGGCGCGCGATTATCCCGCGGCAACACAGGAGTTGGAAGAGGCGTTCCGGCTGGACAGCAAAGCAAACGACGTGTTGCACGATCTGATGACCGCGGAATACCTGAACAAGAATTATCCGGCGACGCTGGAAGCGCTGGATATGCTGGCGCAACGCGAAACGCCAAATGCGGGGGCGTGGTTTGTGCGAGCGACGTGCTACGACCACCTGGGACAGCTGAAGCCGGCGCTCGATGCGTACAAGAAATTTCTGGCACTGAACACGGATCAAATGAGCGACCAATACTTCGAAGCAACCGGGCGCGTGAGGTTTCTTGAGGACGCGCTGAAGAATAAGAGCCGCTGATATGGGAACTCGCGTCCTGATCCACGCGTGGATATTGGGACTGGCGCTGGGGACGCCGCCGCAATCGGCGCGCGTGCAGAGGAACATCGCGAACGATCAAGCGAAGTACGCGATCGAAACGGACGCGGTGCGGAAGGCCAAGGCCGTGGTGAAACTGGGGCAAGAGGAGAGCAAGGCGGCGCGACAGAGCGTTAGGGCCGGAAATCTTGTTCAAGCGCTGGACTTCATGAAGGATTACGACGAGAAAGCCAGCGAAGCAGAGCAAACGCTCGACAAGACCGACGTGAACCCCGAGGCACATTCGAACGGATTCCGGCAGCTGCAGATTTCCGTGCGGGAGAATTTAAGAGAAGTGCGGGAAATTGCAGACCGCGCTCCGTTCGATGAACGGCAGCCATTCCTTGACCTCGCGAAACATTTGGATGCGCTGAACCAGAAACTGCTGAGGGAACTCTTCCCGCGACGGCCACACGAAGAGAGCGAAGAAAAACAAGAGCCGAGGTAGGGAGTGGAAATGGGATTCAAGGGAATCGCGCGGCTGACCATGATGATGCTGGCGATTGCGCTGGCGGGCACAGCCTGGGCCAGAATCGCGCGAGCGCAGGACAAGCCAGATTTTCTGAGCCCGAATGAAGCGAATCAAGTGCGAGACGAGCAGGATCCGGCCGAACGGGCAAAGTTATTCTTGATATTTGCAGGCGACCGGCTCAAGAAACTGCAATACGAACTGCAGCTCAAGACACCACAGATGCATAGACAGGAGCTGCTCAATGGCCTGCTGAGCGACTATTCGAGCTGCATCGACGAAGCGGCGGACCGCCTGCGAAACGAGCAGCAAAAGGGGACGAATTTGCGGAAGGTGATCACCGCGTTTCAAAAGGACTTGAAGGAAGATCTCGACGCACTGAAGAAAACTGAAGCGGCGGGCGGGCCGGAGCTGGACTCGTTCAAGGATAATCTGGATGACGCGATCGAAAGCACGCAAGACGCGCTGAACGACGCGAACAAGGCAGCGAAGGAATACGGCTCGGTGCCGGTCCGGAGAAAGCAATGACGAGGGACGCGGCCCTGCGGGCGCGGCATGTTCCAGGCGGGGCAATTGTGTTTCAGCGAATGTATACGCGGCTCGCTTGCATGGGCCGGCCACCGCATTTCATCGTGGAGTTCTACCCATATGCGAATCTGACCCATTCGATCCGGCTGCGCGAAGAGACCGCGTACGTGCGGCTGTCGGATTTACTGCGCAACGCGCCGCTGGAAATTGTGGAAGCGGCGGCGGCAATTTTGCTGTCGCGCCTCTACCGGCGGCGGACACCGAGGAGCATCGCGGAAACGTACAAGAAATATGCGCACGGGCGCGAAACGCGGCGGCAATTGCTGGCGCTGCGGCGCGAGCGTGCGAAGCCGAGAATCGTGCACCCGCGCGGGCTACACCATGATCTGGAGCCAATGTTTGACGAGCTGAACCGAAAGTATTTTCAAGAGGGCCTGCCTCGACCGAAAATCGGCTGGAGCACGCGGCAATGGCGGAGCCAGCTGGGGACATTCGATCCGGCGCTCGCGCAAATCGCGATCAATTGCGCGTTGGACCGGCCAAGCGTGCCGGAATACGTGATCGCGTATGTTCTGTATCACGAGATGCTGCACCAAAAGCATCCCATCAAGCTCGAACGGTGCCGGCTGGAGTCGCATTCGAGGCAATTCCGCGAGGAAGAAAAGAGATTTCGCGATTACGAGCGGGCGATGAAATTTCTAAAGCGATTTGCCTGAGTGGTTTGCAGCGATGGCTTTGTCTTTTGTGATTTGCTCCTGAAGCTTGGCGATGCGTTCACGGACCTTCTTGGATTCGGGCGTGCCGGGGAGGATTTTCAGATACTGCCGGTAATAATCGATGGCCATGGCGGGATCACCTTTTTTTTCGTAAGCCTGGCCGAGAAGGAGACACGGCTCGGCGAAATTGGGCTTGTTGAGGATGGCGTCCTTGAAACGGACGATGGCACCGTCGACGTCGCCTCGATTCATGTAGAACTTGCCGACCTCGATATCGTGAAATGCGACGAGGGGGTTGTACCTGGCGACGGGTTGCTCGGGCGGCGGAGGTGGTAGCTGCGACTGCGCGGAGGCGCTGCCGCAAGCACCGAAGATGGCGAGCATCAAAGCAAGCGAAGTCTGCCGGAGCGACATTTCGAATGTGTGCAGCGAAGCCACCTCAGATACTCGAAAGCAATTGGATGACGTCTGATAAAATGACGTTGTCCCGCACGGCCGCGCGAGCGAATGGCGCGGCAGCTACAGCATAACTCTTTCCCATGGATCTGCGCGAGAAGGTATCCGAATTCCCCGCCCAGCCCGGCGTGTACCTGTTCAAGGACGCGACCGAAAAAATCATTTATGTTGGCAAAGCAAAATCGCTGCGCCAGCGAGTGAAATCGTATCTGCTCGATTCGCGGCAACTGGACGCGAAGACGGGCTCGCTGGTGCGGGAAATCGCAGAAGCGGAATACATCATAGTGGACAACGAGCGCGAGGCGCTGGCGCTTGAAAACAACCTCATCAAGCAGCACAAGCCGAAATTCAACATCCTGCTGCGCGACGATAAGACCTATCCGTACATTTGCTTCACGGCGGCGGAGCAATTTCCGCGAGTGTTCGTGACGCGGCGGCTTGAGAAAAACGGATCGCTTTTCTTCGGACCCTACTTTCCGGCTGGCCTGGCGCATCGCATCGTGCATTTTATCAACCGATACTTCGGAATTCCCTCGGCAAGAATGGAAATGAACCGGCCGCACACGCGAGCATGGCTGGAATTTTATCTGAGCCGAAGCCTGGGGCCGCGCGCGGCGGGACAAACACTCGAAGAACGATACGAAGAGGCGGCGCGGGATACGCGGCTGTTTCTGGAGGCGCGGCGGCGGGACCTGGTGAAGAGTCTGGAAGAGCGAATGCAGCGCGCCGCAGCAGAAGAAAGGTTCGAAGCGGCTGCGGGTTACCGGAACCTGATCCGTACGGTCGAGGACATGGAAGAGCGGCAGAAAATAGCTGCCGCGGCGGGAGATGATATCGACGTGCTGGCGTGGTACGCGGAACCGCCGCAAGTGGCGGCGAATTTGTTTCACGTGCGAGGCGGACGCGTGGTGGACCGGCGAGAGTTCTATTGGGAGGACGTGGCAGAATTCGAGTCGCAGGAATTCGTGACATCGCTGCTGAAACAGATCTATCTGGAAGCGAATTATGTCCCACGATTCATTCACGTACCAGTTGAATTCGAGGATTCCAAACTGCTTTCGGAAGTGCTTTCGGAAAACATCGGGCATCGCGTGGAAATTGTCGCGCCGCAGCGGGGAGTGAAGCGGGCGTTTCTGGACTTAGTGGAGACGAATGCCAAGCATTCGTTTACGCAAAGATTTCGCGTGATGAAACCGGCTTCGGAGGCGATCGCGGAAGCGCTTGAAACGGCGCTAGGGCTGCCGGGGACGCCAAAGCGAATCGAGAGCTTCGACATCTCGCACATTCAAGGATCGGATACGGTGGCGTCAATGGTGGTGTGGGAAAAGGGGAAGATGAAGAAGGCGGATTACCGGAAATTCGTCATCCGAGGCGCGAACGCGGCGAGCTTTGCGAATACAATTGCGGACGAAAAAGCGGTCAGGGACGAAAACACATCCGAGGCGCAACTGCTGCGTGACGATTTTGCGAGCATGCGCGAAGCGGTGGGACGGCGGTACAAGAGGCTGCTGGAAGAAAAGAAAGCGCTGCCGAATCTGATTCTGATCGACGGCGGGATCGGGCAACTGCATGCGGCTGCAGAAGCGATCGAGAAGCTGGACATCGCGGGGCAGCCGCTGGCGAGCATCGCGAAGAAAGAGGAAATTCTTTACGTCTATGGACGCGAGGACGATCCGATTCATCTGGACCATCATTCGCCGATTCTGCACTTGGTTCAGCAGATTCGCGATGAGACGCACCGGTTCGCCGTCACTTTTCACCGATTGAGGAGAACGAAGCGGCGGCTGCGAACTTCGCTGACAGAAGTGCCGGGGATTGGCGAGCAAACGGCGCGGAGGCTATTGAAACAATTCGGGAGCGTCGCGCGACTGAAGCAGATGAGCGTGGATGAACTGGCTGACGCTTTGCCTCGAGCGAAGGCCGAGAAGTTGCATGAGTTTCTGCACGGCGAAACTGCGGCGACGCAATGACGCGACGTGAAGACGCAAAGGCGGACGGCCTCGAGGCGCGCCAGCGAGCCGCACCATGCGGAAGCGTATGGAAGCGGCGAAAAACACGGGACTGCCGGGGCTTCGCAGCTTGTCGTCACTGGAGCGCTGTGCTAGCGTTAAACGTTCGGAGGTGTGAAATGGCGGATAACGTAGGATCAAAGATCAGTTTCTTTATCGTGGGACTGGGTGTCGGAACGCTATTGGGAATTTTGTTCGCTCCCAAATCAGGCGAAGAGACGCGCGAATTCCTCTCTAAGAAGGCCGACGAAGGGCGCGAATATGCGCAAAAAAAGGCGCGGGAATTGCGAGAACGCGCGGAAGATTTGATCGAGCGCAGCAAGGAAATCATGAATCGAGAGAAGAGCTCACTGGCGGCAGCGGTGGAGGCGGGCAAGGAAACGTATCAACGGGAGAAGGCAAAATCATTGTAGCCGAAGCGCAAACCGGGAAGGGCTCACACAGATGAACGGTTGGATCATCGCTTTCTTTGGGGTAGCCACGATCGCGATCGTGCTGCAGATGTTGATCCTTGCCGGGATGTACTATCAGTTCAAGCAAACGAGCAATGAACTTCGCCGAGTGATCGGGGATATGCAGCGGAAAGTGGACCCGATTCTCATGCGCATCAACCGCGTGCTGGAAAACTCGGAGGACAAAATCGGCAGCATCATGACCGATGCCGCAGAGATGACGCGGCTGGCGCGTGGCCAAGCACAAAAGGTCGACCGCGTGGTGACCGAAGCGCTCGAACGCATGCGCGCGCAAATCATTCGCGCGGATGTGATTCTGACGGGCACGCTGGAAGCGGTGGAAGATGCCGGTGTGCGACTCAGGCGGTCGGTGCTCGGGCCGCTGCAGCAGGCCTCGGCGGTGCTGCGAGGCATCAAGACGGGAATCGATTTCATCCGCAGACAACGCGCCACGCCCAGTGAATCCGCAAGTCAAGACGAAGAACTGTTTATCTGAATTGCCTGATGAGTTGAAACTCCGTCGAAACTGAGATGCTTCCGTTCCGGTTGCGCGAATGGACGTGTGCGCGTAGGCGCAACGCGATGGATCAGCGAATCCAGCCGCCGCCGAGGACAAGATCGCCGGAGTAAAACACGGCGGCTTGGCCGGGCGTGATGGCGCGCTGCGGCTCGCGGAAAATCACGCGCGCCGTGGTATCGCCGATGGCTTCGACGACAGCAAGGGCGGGCGCGTGCCGATGGCGAACCTTGACGCTGGCTTCAAGCGGCTGGCCGGGGCGGGCAGTGGAAATCCAATTGACGTCGCGCACTTCGCAGGCGGACGTGAACAGATCATCATCGCTGCCGACGACGAGACGATTGTTTGCACGGTCGAGCGCGACGACATACACAGGATGACCGACGGCGAAGCCCAGGCCTCGGCGCTGGCCCACCGTATACCGATGCAAGCCTTCGTGACGCCCGATGACGGCGCCATCCGTGGTGACGATATCGCCGGCTTCGGCGCTCAATTCCCTGCCCTGTTCGCGTAAATAACTGCCGATGAAACGGACGTAGTTACCCGTCGGGACAAAGCAAATCTCCTGGCTCTCGGGCTTCGCGGCTACGGGAAGCTGTGCGCGGCGAGCGATTTCGCGGACCTCGGACTTCGTGAGCTCACCCAGAGGAAAGCGCGAACGCGAAAGCTGCTCCTGCGTGAGGCCAAAAAGAAAATAGGATTGATCCTTCGAATCGTCGGCGGCACGGAGGAGTTCATAACGGCCGGAATCGGCGTTCCAGCGAACGCGTGCGTAATGGCCGGTAGCGAGGCGTTCGGCGCCGATTTGGCGCGCGGTGGCAAGAAGCTGCTCGAACTTCACGTGATTATTGCAAAGCGTGCACGGGATGGGCGTGCGGCCGGAGAGATAATCATCGACGAAAGGACGTATGACGCGATCTTCGAAGACTTGCTCGAAATTGACAACGTAAAACGGAAAACCGAGATGCTGCGCGACGCGGCGCGCGTCGTAAACGTCGTCAAGCGAGCAGCAACGGTGAGGCGCGGGACCCTCGGCCGAGGCGAGTTCCGGAAGACGGCGCTGGTTCCAGAGCTGCATGGTGAGGCCAACGATGGGCTCGGCGGCTTCGTGCAGAAGCGCGGCGACGGCGGAACTGTCGACGCCCCCGCTCATGGCGACGGCGGTGAGAGCGGGTTGTGAGGACGCAGACATGGTCTCCAATTTATTAGGATACCAGATGAGGGACGGTTCTGAGGCCAAGGCGTGACGTCCGCGAGCCGTTAGTCGGCGGGGACGGCTGCGTTGCCGTAATTGGGGGAAAGGCCGCGGAGGCGGCCGACAACAGCAGGGATGGCGTCGAGGGCGTAGTCGACATCCTCTGCAGTCGTGAAGCGACCGAGGCTGAAGCGCACGGTGGACTTAGCTTCGTCGCGCGGCAGGCCGATGGCATGCAGCACAGGCGAGGGCAAGATCGCGCCCGAAGAACAGGCCGAGCCAGCAGAACACTGCACACCTTGCAAATCGAGCGAGATGACGAGCGACTCGCCTACGGCGCATGGAAACGTGATGTTGGCCGTGTTGGGAACACGTCGCGAGCGATTGCCGTTGACGCGAGATTCGGGGACGCGAGAGAGAATCCCCTCTTCGAAGCGATCGCGCAGCGCGGCTAGGCGCGTGGAATCCGACGCAAGATGTGCGCGCGCGATTTCCGCGGCCTTGCCGAGGCCGACGATTCCCGGGACATTTTCCGTGCCTGGGCGACGGTCGCGTTCGTGCGTGCCACCGAAAAGCAACGGCTCAAGCGGCGTATTTTCGCGGATGTAAAGCGCGCCGGCGCCCTTGGGGCCGTAAATCTTGTGGGCGGCAAGCGCAAGGAAGTCGACTTTGAGCTCATTCACATCGACGGGAATTTTCCCGCACGACTGGACGCCATCGGAGTGGAAATAGACGTCCGACTCGAAGGCGATGCGGCCAATTTCGGCAATGGGCTGAATCGTGCCAAGTTCGTTGTTCGCGTGCATGACGGTGATGAGAACCGTCTCGGGGCGAAGCGCACGGCGAACGTCTTCGGGATCAACGATGCCATCGCTGGAAATCGGGAGCCAGGTAACCTCAACACCCTGTTTTTCGAGGGCTTCGACGGAATTGCGAACAGCGCTGTGCTCGATGGGCGAGCAGATGACGTGCTTTTTTTCACGGCGTATCGAGGCGACAAAGCCGAGGATTGCCAGGTTGTCGGCTTCCGTGCCGCCGCTGGTGAAAACGATTTCGGTTGGCTTCGCGCCGATCAACGCGGCAACGGATTGGCGGGCGGTTTCGACCGCGGCACGGGCGTTTTGGCCGGCGGCATGAATCGAGCTGGCGTTGCCGTAAGTTTCAGTGAAAAAAGGGAGCATTGCGGCCAAAACTTCCGGGTCGACGGGAGTGGTGGCGTTGTAGTCGAAGTAGACGCGGCGCATGGTCGATCCCTGTAGAGATTGAGAAACCAGAATATCGCTTCAAGCGAGACGGGTCAAGAAAACCGTGGCTTTGTGGGAACTGTATTGACCCGGCGAGCAAACCACCAGCGGCGCACGGCAACGACGGACCAAACAGCCTCAACAATACCGAAGGGCCAGGCTCCCTGCAAGAAACCGTATGCCGAGCCAAGGGCGCAGGATGCGGCAAACGCCAAAACGAACCACGCGCTGCGATGCTCGAAGGCATAGCAGACAAGCATCGCGCTGACAGCGAATAGGCCGAAGATCGATAAGGGATTCACGGGTGCCACCTCCTTTCACCGAAGAATTGCCAAGATAGAAATCTATCACGTCTCGGCGCGTGGGATTTGCGGAGAGGAACGAGAAATGGAAATTTGCCCGGATCAAATTGCCCGCAGTCTAATGGCGTGGAAAGCCGCAATGGTGCTTCTCGGATACGCGAGCCACCACGAATAGCAATAACAGAAAGACAACGAGCGGAAGATAGAAGGCAATCAAACTGCGGAAATCCCAACTCTCGGGATGCAGAAACAAAGCATAGGCGGCGGCCATCATCCCGACCGAACCGAAAATTTTGGACTTCTCCTGCAAAAGAGAATAAAGGCTGCCGAGAATTCCTACCATGAACGCAATGTAGCAAACCGCGGCGATTCCATTCATGGCCAACTGAAAGGATTGTTCGCGGCCGCTGATAACTACACAAAGCGGCCACACGATGACGGCGAAGACAATCGGAGCAAGACTCGTCACGCCGATCGGGGAATCGCTGGGGCGAAAGGAGCGCCAGTATTTGTCCGGCGAGACGGGAAGCATCGATGTCATCGGCGATATTGTATCGCCATTGCGAGTGAAGGAATTCCTGATCCGGAGACAAGATTCGACGAAAAGGCTTTACGGGATATTCGATGGCAAGCGGCCTGCTCGGCTCGATATTGCGGACGAACGGGAGCGAGTGTAATCTATTGGCCGGTCATACAGCGAAAAAGAGGCATTCCGGTTCATTCTGACAGTCCATTCAGATTAGCGCCAGCAGCGGCGAGCTTGCCATGAAACGAAGAGTTCTCGTTGCCACTTCTGAATTAAAACACTCTGAATGCTTGCGTGGACGAACAAAGGCAGGTTGTTGATGAACGTCACGAGCAGCGACGTGATTCTCCTGGCGCACGCAACATTCGGCGTGCTCGGCACATTATCGGCAGTATGGGTGTTCGTCGAAACACTGAATGCACGGGAGGAGAACGCGGCCCGCACGCGAGAAGCCGCTTTGATTGCAGCAGCGTGCATGTTTGTTGCGTGGATTCTCGGAGGATACTGGTATATCCACTTTTACCCGACGGATAAGGCGATCATTCTGAAAGGGCCGTGGCCATTCGCGCACAATCTCTTCATGGAAACGAAAGAACATCTCTTTTTTCTCGTACTGATCTTATCTTTCTACCTGCCAATCATTTCATGGAGTAAATTGCATGTGAATTCCAGCGCCCGCAAGATGGTGCTGTGCGTCTCAATGCTGATTGTTCTTAGCGGCCTGACGATGGAGGGCTTCGGAGCCATTGTCAATCACGGAGCCAAAATCGCGCTCGAGCACGCTACCGTGGAAAGGACTCGATAGTGAAGGCCGATTCTCCGCCGCTTGGACGCGCGAACGCCGCCTTTGCCCTCTCAGCTGGGATCACTATTCTATTCAATACTGTGGTCGCATGCGCGAAGGACGCCTATAGCCCACTGAAGGCTTTCATGGCTTCTCTGAGCGACCATGATTGGACGACTCAAGGTCTTGCCGATGTCATCCTCCTTATTTTGCTGGGACTGATTCTGTTGAATACCAACTTGCCGGAAAAGATCAAACCGAAACGCCTGATTTCCTTTCTGGTTTTGGCCGTAGTGATTTCGGGAGTGGGACTCTTCGCCTGGTATGCCTTATATTAACCCCCATTAATGTGCGAATTGGAATAACGCGAGATAATGCAAGCGCGCGAAGGCCAGCGCGTGTTGATTCGTAACTCGCAAGGTTGCAGGAGAGGTTGAGGATGACGCGGGGAAACGTTGCGAAGGCTGCTCTTCTGGCGATGTCCGTGCTGTTTATCGCCGTGCTCAATGCGAAGGCCGGACCGCCGTTTCAGACCGACGATCCCGAGCCGGTTGACTTCAGACACTACGAATTTTACACGTTCGGCTCAATCGACGGCACGGGCGTGGAAATGGACACCGTTGGGCCCGCGATCGAATTCAATTGGGGGATTCTGCCGAACACGCAACTTCACATTGTCATCCCTGCGGCGGCGATCATGCCCTCGAACAACATAAACTATCTTCCCGCTGGCGCGGGACCTGCCGCATTTGGCATGGGCGACATTGAAATTGGCGTGAAGTACCGGTGGGTCAACGAAACCAAGTACCGTCCAATGATCGGCACGTTCACGATGCTCGAAGTGCCGAGCGGAAATTACAATCTCGGACTGGGGGTTGGAAAACCGTGGGCGAAGCTGCCGGTTTGGGTGCAAAAAAGCTTCGGGCCGTGGACAATGTACGGCGGCGCGGGGGAAGAGATCGTGCCGCAGACTGGCTACAAGAATTTTACGTACGGCGGATTGCTCGTGCAGCGAGACATCGGGAAAAAATGGACGCTGGGTACTGAGGTTTTCTCGCATGGCGCGGAGGGACTTGCGGCGCCGCAAATCAGGGGCACGACTCTCGTAGACTTTGGCGGCTACTATTACTTCAAGAATCCGGGCTTTCAGTTGCTGTTCTGCTACGGACACGAAGTGGCGGGGCAGCCAGAGACGTATGCATATCTTGGACTCTATTGGACGTGGGGAAATTCGAAGGAAGACAAGAAGGCAGATAAGAGCACGATGAACCGCGCGCGACTGGCTGAAATTCCCGGAATTATGTAGGTCGCCGGTGTGCGCGAGCAGTTCAGCAGGACTTCTGGACGGCAACAGACAACAATCGAAGAACCGATAGTGTGCACAGGCGATTTCTGGGGAGGAAACGCTCGCACGGAGGCGCATTGCCATGAGTCCGCGTCTCTGACAGACTCATAAGGCAATCTTTGGTTGTTCCCGTGCAAATGGACCGCGTATGGCAATTCATGCGGCGGTCAGGAGAAGCATTTGACGCGCACCGTTATTACGCTGACAACGGATTTTGGATCGGCCGATCATCTGGTCGGAACGATGAAGGGCGTCATTTTGAACATCAATCCCGACGTGGAAATCGTGGACATCACGCACAGCGTGTTGCCTTACGATTTGCTGGATGGGGCGCTGGCGATTGGCCAGGCGTACAAATACTTCCCGCCGAAAACCGTGCACGTAGTAGTGGTTGATCCAGGCGTGGGGACGGACCGCCGGCCGCTGCTGGTGAGCGCGGGAACGCAGTATTTCGTCGCGCCCGATAATGGCGTGCTGTCGATGATTTACGCGCGCGAGGAGTCGCTGACGGTGCGGCACGTCACATCGGAGCACTACTTCCTGCAGCCGATGAGCACGACATTTCACGGGCGCGACGTTTTTTCGCCCGTGGCGGCGTGGCTGTCGAAGAATTGGCAGACTCAATCGTTTGGCGAAGAAGTGACGGACTTTGTTCGCTTCACGCTGCCGAAGCCAAAGCCGGCGGGCAATGGCGTGAAGGGCGTGGTGCTGCGGGCAGACAATTTCGGGAACTTACTGACGAACCTCGCAGCGGAGGACATGCCGCAAGTGATCGCGGGAACGAAGTTCAAGATGCGTGTCGGAAACGCGGAGATTTCGAAGTTCGCGCAGACCTTTGGAAGCGGCGGAGCGAATGAGCCTGTATTGATTCTCGGGTCGAGCGGATTTTTCGAGGTGGCCGTGAATCGCGGGAACGCGGCGAAAGCCGTGGGCGCAAATCGCGGCGCGGAAGTCACCGTGGAATTCGCGTAAACCTTCCCCGTAAACCATCTAATTTGCTCTTGGCAGAACGAAGCTGCCATTTCGTCACAGCAATCAGCGCGCAAGGTCAGTAACAATCAAGTACGCGCGCGTGCGCGGGTCCATCCAGTCGCGCAAGGCATCTCCCAACAAATTGAACGCGAGGACAGCGGCCATGACGGCGAGAGCCGGGAAAATGACCATGTGCGGAGCGTCGAAGAGATGGGCGCGGGCGTCATTGAGCATGGCGCCCCAGCTCGACATGGGCGCGAGAACGCCGAGGCCGAGAAAGCTGAGCGTGGATTCAGCGAGGATCGCACCGGCAAGAGCGATGGTGGCCTGAACGAGGACGGGCTGAATGATGTTCGGCAACAAGTGGCGATAGAGAATGCGAAAATGCGATGCGCCGAGGGAGCGCGAAGCGGCGACGTAGTCCATTTCCTTCGCTTGTAGGACTTGGCCCCGCGCGAGGCGCGCGTAACCGGCCCAGCCCGTGATCGTGAGCGCGATGATGACGTTGCCGAGGCCGGGACCCAGAAACGCGGCGAAGGCGATGGCGAGTAAGATCCCCGGGAACGAAAGAAACGCGTTGATGAGAATGACGTTCACGAAAAGGTCGAACCAGCCGCCGAAGTAGCCCGCGAGCGAGCCGAGAATCAGACCGATAATCCCGGCACCGAAAACAACGGACACACTGACAGACATGGAAACGCGCGCGCCGTAAATGACGCGGGAAAGAACGTCGCGGCCCAGCTCATCCGTGCCCATCCAATGCGCGGCGCTGGGCGGATCGAGGCGCGCGGGGAGATTCTGTGCGTTGGGATTATAGGGCGCGAGCCAGGGCGCGCCCAGCGCGAGCACGATGAGAATCACGCAGAGAGCGAATCCGACCGAACCGGGCAGGCTGTGGCGGAGAAATTCGCGCAGGGCTTTCATTGCAGGCGCACCCGCGGATCGGCGAACGCATAGACGAAATCGGTGAGCAGATTGACGAGAACATAGGAAACGGCGATGACGAGGATGCAGCCCTGGAGCAACGGATAGTCGCGCGCTTCGATGGCCTGCACGGCAAGGCGGCCGATGCCGGGCCAGGAAAAAATCGTCTCCGTGACGATGGTGCCAGCGAGAAGCGTGCCAAATTGCAGGCCGAGAATCGTCAGAATTGGGATCAGGGCGTTGCGAAACGCGTGACGCAGGAGGACGGCGCGTTCCGTGAGACCCTTGGCGCGCGCGGTGCGAACGTAGTCGCTGCCGAGCTGTTCGAGAACGGAAGTGCGCACCATGCGCGTGAGAATCGCAGCGAGCGCAGCGCCGAGTGTGACGGCGGGCAGGATGAGATGGGAGGGTCCGCCGCGTCCACTGACGGGCAGCCAGCCGATCCACACGGAGAAAATCAGAATCAGCAGCGGGCCAAGCGCGAAATTGGGAATCGAGAGGCCAAGCAAAGTGAAAAAGCCGATAGCGTGATCGGTGGGCGTCGCGCGACGCTGCGCGGAAATGATTCCAGCAGGAATTCCAATGGCGCAGCAAACGATGAGGGCGGCGAGGGCGAGTTCGAGCGTCGCCGGGTAGTGTTCGAGGACGACGCGGAGAACCGGCTGCTGAAAGCGAAACGATTCGCCGAGATTGCCGCGGACCACGCCGGAAAGATAATGCCCATATTGCTCGGGCAAAGGCTGGTCGAGACCGAGCGCGTGGCGCAATTGAAGCAAGTCGGAAGCGGTGGCGCCTTCGCCGAGCATTTGCTGCACAGGATCGCCCGGGACGATGTGCGCGAGAAGAAAAACCATGGTGAGAATCAGCCACAGCGCCGGAAGCGAATAGGCGAGACGAAGTGAAATGTAACGGGTCATTGGTTTATTGGTTCGCTGGTCTGTCGCGCCGCGATCTGGCGGAAGATGGGTTTTTCGCTGTATCTCGCGCAGCAGAAGACGCGGACATGGGATTTCTTTTTTCGACTGCGATTTTTTCCTGTGCTGGCCTTTCCTGGGATGGCACAGCGTCGAAATCATCCAAGTGCTTGATCTTTACGCGAGCGATGCGGCGGCCTTCCATTTCCATGATCGTGAAGCGATAGCCGTGGTCTTCAAAGCCTTCTCCTCCGCGCGGAAGAAAGCCGAGATGCGTGAGGACAAAGCCAGCGAGCGTTTCATAGGAAGGATCGTCGGGCAATTCGATACGGAACTGATCCTGGAGGTCGCGGATCTTCAGCGATGCGTCGAAAATCATCGAGCCGTCGGGGAGAGTAAGCGGATGCTCGACAACGTCGAATTCGTCATGAATTTCGCCGACCATTTGCTCGAGGATGTCTTCAAGCGTGACGAGGCCGAGAATCGAGCCGAATTCGTCGACGGCCATGGCAAGACCGGTGCGATGCGAACGGAATTCGAGGAGTAGTTCGATGGCCAGCTTCGTCTCGGGGACGATGAGAACGCTGCGCACGGCGTGACGAAGATGAAATTCAGGAGGCGGCTGACCTTCTTCGGCGCGGCGAGCGCGGTCGAGCAAGACCCAAAACAGGTCCTTGACATGGACGAACCCGATGACGTGATCGAGCGTGCCTTCGTAAACGGGGATGCGCGAGCGCTGCGTGATGGCGAACATCTTCATGGCGTCCTCGAGCGAGGCATCGGCGGGCAAAGCGTGAATGTCCGGACGCGGCACCATGATTTCGCGCACCTGCACGTTGCCGAGGCTCATGGCGCGCTGAATGAAGCGCTCCTCGACCGGCTCAAGAACGCCGCGCTCGCCGGCTTGCTCGACGAGAATCCGCAACTCTTCCGCAGAGCGCACGGCGGCGTGCGTTTGCGGCATTTTCACGCCGAGGGCGCGGACGAAACGGCCAGCGATGCCATTGAGCAAGAAAATGGCCCAGCGAAACGTTCGCAAGAACCAACGAAAGGGCCGGGCGACGAGGAGCGCGACGCGCTCGGCATGCGCGAGGCTGAGGCTTTTGGGGACGAGCTCGCCCAAGACGACTTGCAATACGGTCAAGAGAATAAAGGCAAAGAGAAGGGCGACCGCGTGTTCGACCGGAATGGCGTAACGACCGGGGACGCCGTGAACGAGGGGACTGAGGAAATTAGCGAGAGTGAGTTCCCCGAGATAGCCGAGGGCGAGACTTGTCAGCGTGATGCCGACCTGAACGCCGGAAACGACTGTACCGAGGTCAGTGATCAGCGATTCGACGACGCGCGCGCGCATATCGCCCAGCTCGACGAGCTGGCGAATGCGCGAGTGGCGAACCGCGACCAAAGAAAACTCGACCGCCGCGAAGAACGCGTTGATGGCGATCAGCGCCAGGATACCGAATAAACGCACGGCGATCATTGCTTCGCACCCGTTGGCCTATGGCCAGCTTGGAGAAATGCCACCATGCCTTGCTTGATTGTAACAAGATGCCCGGCTGGCGGCGTGGATTCAACGATGGATTTGCGGGAAGCGCAAAGGCGTGCTTTCGCACAGAAAGCATTGTTGGGGTTTGGCGTCGTGGGATAGAATGCTGCTTCGCGCGAGACGCGAACTTGATTGATGGAGCGAAGAATCAAGAATCCGAGCGCAAGAATTGGGTGCGATGAGTCCCACACCGAATAAGCCGGCCGAACCACCGAAGAAGGGTGAGTTTGAAAAATCGCTGATGCGGCTGGAAGAAGTCGTGAAGCGCCTGGAGAGCACGGACTTGTCCCTCGATGAGGCTATGCGGCTTTTCGAGGAAGGCGTTAAACTTTCGCGCGATTGCCAAAAACAGCTCGAGGAAGCGGAAGGCCGGGTTGAAATTCTGCTGAAGAAAGCCGACGGGAAGATGCAGGCTGAGCCATTCGAAAGCGGCGACGAGGACTCCCAAGCGACGCGCTGAATTACCGGCCGGGCCGCGCTTTTACATTTTTTCTGCGATCCATGACACAACCTGCGTTTTTCGCCGAAGATCAAGCCATCATCGAAAAAGCACTAGAAGGCCTGTTGCCCCCGGAGACGACGACGCCGGTGACGATTCACCAGGCGATGCGCTACAGCGTGTTTGCCGGCGGGAAACGCATCCGACCGATTTTGTGCTCCGAGGCGGCGCGATTATTTACGGATGACTTAGACGCGGCAGCGACGTGCGGATGCGCGCTGGAGTTCATTCACACCTATTCGCTGATTCACGACGATCTGCCGCCGCTCGACAACGACGATCTGCGGCGCGGCAAACCGACATGCCATAAGAAATTCGGCGTGGCGATGGCGATTCTGGCGGGCGACGGCCTGCTCACACTCGCGTTCGAAACGCTGTCGAACGCGGATGTGGACGCGACGCGCAGGGTGCGAATCATCGCGGAAATCGCCGCGGCGGCAGGAACGGTGAACGGAATGGTAGGAGGACAGGTCGCGGACGTGGAGGCCGAAGGAAAACCGATTGACGCAACGGGACTAGAGTACATTCACCGGTCAAAGACAGCGGCACTGATTCGGGCCGCAATTGTGGCGGGCGCGCTGGCGGGCGGGGCGCACGACGAGGACGTCGAGCGGCTGCGACGGTTTGGCGAGGCGCTTGGCTGGGAGTTTCAGGTCGTCGACGACATTCTGGATGTCGAGGAATCTTCCGCGGCGCTGGGCAAGACCGCCGGCAAGGATCAGGCGCAGAAAAAAGCGACGTATCCAGCTCTATTTGGAATCGAGAAGTCGCGCGCATTTGCCCAGGAGCTTGCAGCGAGGGCCGAACGAGAGCTCGCGTGCTATGGGGAGCGCGGGCGCCGGCTGCGCGGGATCGCGGAATATCTGGTTGCCCGGCGCGCGTAGCTGCGGCTCACTTCAATCTTGTTTCCATTCAACAAATTCATTTGCCGAGTAATCGGCTTTGCCGCCTGTAAGTGTTCTGCTATCGTGCTGCGCATGGCCACGCCGAAGACTCTCGAACTCGCGTTGCTCACGGCTGCGGTCCTCGGCTTCCGCCACGGTTTCGATTACGACCATATCGCGGCAATTTCAGACATTACGAATGTGGAACCAGACCGCAGGCGAGCGATGCGCATGGGCCTGCTTTATGTGCTTGGGCATGCCGCGACGGTTGCAGCGCTAGGCAGCATCGTTATTTTCTATCAGACCTCCTTACCGCCGGCGATCGACAACTGGGCGGAGCGCGCGGTGGGCCTGACACTCGTGGTGCTAGGAATCTACGTCCTCGGAACGATGTTTCGCAGTGGAGCAAAGACCGCACCGAAATCGCGAATTGTGATTTTGGTTCACGCGTTTCGCTGTCTGAGGTGGAGAATCCAACGAATGCTCCACGGCGACGCGGGGGAGAAGCCCGCGGCGGTCAACTGGAGCTACACGAGAAAGTCCGTATTTCTAATCGGAGTGATTCACGGGCTGGGCGCCGAAACCCCAAGTCAACTGCTGATTTTCTTGCTGGCCGCGAACCTCGGCGGTCTCGGGCGCGGATTCCTCGGACTGGGAATGTTCCTGGCCGGACTGGTGCTGATGAACACACTGATGACGGCGTCGGCTGTGGGAGTTTTCAGCGTTAGTGCAACGCGAAAACGATTGATGCAAGCCGCAACGGCGCTCACAGCAACTTACAGTCTCGTTGTCGGCACGATTTTCTTGTTCGGTTCGGCAGCGATTTTGCCACCTCTTGGCGGCGGGTAATTCGCTCGCAAGCCTCTTTCACGGACGCTGCTTTGCTAATCTCAAAAAAACCGAAAATGCGTGTGGACGTGGCCCTCGTCGAGCGCGGGCTCACCGAATCGCGCCAGCGCGCGCAGGCGTTGATCATGGCTGGACAGGTGCGCGTCAACGACCAGGCCGTGAAGAAGGCGAGCGAAATGGTTGCGGCAGACGCGAGGATCGAAATTGCCGACGTTTTGAAATATGCGAGCCGGGCGGGAATGAAACTCGAAGGGGCGCTTGAAGATTTCGGCGCGAATGTCGAACGGCTGACTTGCCTCGACGTAGGCTCGTCAACTGGCGGATTCACGGATTGCCTGTTGCAACACGGCGCGAAGCGCGTTTACGCCGTCGATGTGAATACAAAGCAGCTCGACTGGAAGCTGCAACGCGACGAGCGAGTGGTGGCAATCGAAACAAATGCGCGTTACTTGAAGCCCGAGGACGTTGGCGAAGGCGTGGACTTCATTGTTGCCGACGTGTCGTTTATTTCCGTGGTGAAGCTGATGGACGCGGTCGTGGGGATCGCAAAACCGGGAGCGACGTTTCTGATTCTCGTCAAGCCCCAATTCGAGCTGGAAAAGAAACTGGTGGGGAAAGGCGGAATTGTTCGCGACGCGGCCTTGCATGAACAAGCGATCGCGAACGTTCGCGCGGCGGGGATGCGGTTTGGACTGGCCATCCTCGGAGTGCGACCGAGCCGCGTTACCGGCGCGGAAGGAAATCAGGAATATTTCCTCCACGCGAAGCGCCCCGATTAGAATACAATCCTCGAAATTCGGGGGCGTTTCCGCCTCTTGATACTGATTCCGTGTGAATCGAGGAGTGCCCGCTATTCGAAAAAGAAAGCAGATGCCCCCGCGGCCCCGCTCCGCGGAGAAATCCGGGGGTGACGCGGACGAGCTGGCCATGGCTTCACAGGGAGGGGCTCGCCGTGGCGCGGTCAAGAGCGTGGGCATTTTCTGTAAGCCGCGCAAGGAAGAGATCTGCACGATCGTGCCGCGAATGGCGGAGTGGCTGCGACAACGCAACGTGGAGATCTATTTTGATGCGATTGCGGCTTCGTGTTTCAAGCCGCGCGCAAGAGAATGGACGCCCGAGGAGATGGCCCCGCACATCGATTTGCTAATCGTGCTGGGTGGAGATGGAACTCTGCTGGGCGCGGCGCGGCGATTCGCAGAGTGCGAGGCGCCGATGCTGGCCGTAAACCTCGGCGGCATGGGGTTCATGACTAGCGTCACGCTCGACGAGGCGTTTCCGCTTCTCGAGGACGTGCTCGCCGGACGGCATCGATTGAGCCCGCGAATGATGCTGACGGCGGAATTGCTGCGCGACGGCAAAGTGATTCAAGAGCAGCAGGCACTGAATGACGCCGTGGTGACGAAAACGGTGCTCTCGCGGATCCTGGATTTCGATCTGGCGGTCAATGGCCAGTTTCTCGGGCGCTATCGCGCCGACGGGCTGATCGTATCGACACCGACCGGCTCAACTGCATACTCGCTTGCGGCAGGCGGTCCCATCTTGTATCCCGTGCTACAGGCATTCGTGTTGACGCCAATTTGCCCGCACATGCTGACGAACCGGCCGCTCGTGCTGCCGGACAGCGTGCGGCTCGAACTGGACTTCAGCGCACTTGAAGAGCAAGCGTACTTGACGCTCGACGGACAAATCGGATACGAGCTGAAACGAGGAGACCACGTGGCGATTTCGAAGTCTCCTCACCGCGTTCTGCTCGTGCGGCCGCAGGAACAAACCTATTACAAAGTGCTGCGCAACAAGCTCCGATGGGGCCAGCGATAGCCGAACGCGCTGCTTCATCGGACAACGGCAATAAAAGGGAGGGAAGATGAAAAGCAGAACGTTGCCGTGCGTCTTCTTGGCCGTGTCACTGATGGCCACCGTCAGCCTCGCGCAAACGAGAAAGGGCGTGACTCATCGCAAGGTGCGTGCCCGCGCGAACAGCGCGTCGGTGTATCCGATCCACGAGGGATTCGTGGATGCGCACGGTGTAATGATCTATTACGAAATGATTGGGCGGGGAGCGCCGCTGATGATCCTCCACGGCGGACCGGGCGCTTCCCACGATTATTTTTTGCCTTATCTGCTGCCACTGGCGCGGCATAACGAACTGGTATTCATCGACGAGCGCGGTTCAGGGCAATCGGAGAAGCTAGGCGATCCCGCGGGCTACACGGTGGAAAACATGGTCGAAGATGTGGAAGACGTGCGGGAGGCACTGGATCTCGGAAAGATTACCTTACTCGGGCACTCAGCCGGAGGCGTGCTGGCGCAGGCGTACGCACTGAAATATCAGAAAAACCTCACGCACTTGATTCTTTGCAGCACTTTTCCGAGCACGAGACAGATGAACGAAGTGCTGGCGCGCATCAAGGAAAACATGGCGCCCGAGTTGCGCGACAGAATCAACAGCATGGAGAAAGCGGGACTTTTCGGACACGGACTTCCCTACCAGCAGAATCGCTACACGGACGCGTACATGATCGCCGCCTGGGGCGAAGGTTACTTTCCATACTTGTATCAGAACCATCCCGACGCGAATTACGATCCGGTCGCAAATGGCGTGATGTCGTGGGACCTTTACCGTGAAATGTGGGGTTCGGATGGAGAATACATCATCGACGGAAATTTGAAATCGGTGGAGTACGTTGATGAGCTGCCTTCAATCAAGGTGCCGACGCTGATCATCGCGGGAGACCACGACGAAAGCGATCCGTCACTCTCGAAGGAAATGCACGCGAAGATTGCGGGTTCACAGCTCGTAATACTGCCGAAAAGCGGCCACATGACGTTTGTCGACCAGCCAGATTTGTTCATCGGCGCTGTGGATAGCTTTTTGCATCCCGGTGAGCGATAGCCGAAAGAAGGCCCTTATCAGGCCGGACGTTCGCCGCGAACCAGATCAGCGAGCGATTCGCGGCGGCGAATGACGCGGAAGCGGGGGCCTTCGACAAGAATTTCCGCAGCGCGCGGACGCGAGTTGTAATTCGACGATTCAGCCGCACCATACGCCCCCACAGCCCAAATCACGAGAAGATCCCCGGGGTGCGCCTCCGGCATGGGCCAGTCGCGCAAGAAGAAATCGCCGGTCTCGCAAACTGGGCCGACAATATCTGCCTTGACGATTTCCGCGCTGGCGCGCGGGCGATTCACGTGCGTGACGGGATGCACGGCATTGTAGAGTGCTGGACGAATCAGATCGTTCATGGCGGCATCCACGATGATGAAGGTCTTGCCGCGAACACGCTTGGTATAAAGAACGCGCGTCAAGAGCACTCCTGCCGAGCCGATGAGCGCGCGCCCCGGCTCAAGCAGCAGATGACAGCCGGAATTGCGGATTGGCCCCGCGAGATGGGCGGCATATTCGCGCATCGAAGCCGGATTTTCGTCCGTGTAACGAATACCGAGACCGCCGCCAATGTCCACATAGCGCAGGCCGATTCCTTGGCGCGAGAGATCCCGAAAATAATTCGAGAGACGCGCGGCGAAGACTCGAAAGGGGGCGACGCGCGTGATTTGCGAGCCGATGTGGCCGCTGATCCCCTTCCAATCGATCCACAGTGATTGCTTGTGACGAAGATAGAGCCGCCGCGCTTCGGGCCAGTCAATGCCAAATTTATGGCGGTGATCTCCGGTGGAAATATGAGGGTGCGCGCCCGCGCCGACATCCGGATTGACGCGGATCGCTGCCGGAGCGGCAACGCCGAGTCGTGACGCCTCACTCGCAAGAACTTCCAATTCCTCCTCCGATTCGACATTGAAAAGAAGGATTCGTGCGCGCAGCGCTTCGCGAATTTCTTCGCGCGTCTTGCCAACTCCGGAAAACACGATGCGCCGGCCAGGGACGCGAGCGCGCCGAAGGCGAAACAGTTCGCCGCCAGACACGATATCGAAGCTGCTACCCAGGCGCGCGAAGGCATGCAGCACGGCTAGATTCGAATTCGCCTTTACGGCGTAGCAAATCGTGCACGGCGTGCCGCGCAACTCGTTTTGAAAGTCGCGGCGAAACTGGCGATATGCGGAAGTGAATGCAGCGCGGCTGTAGACGTATGCAGGCGTGCCCACGCGATCGGCAATATGTGCGAGCGCGACACCTTCGCAGACGAGGGAGCCATGACGGTATTCAAAACGCGGCGTGTAATCGGCCGGGTCGAGAAACGGAGGACGGGTGCCGTTCGGTTTCAAGGAGTTTCTTATATCACTTTCAAGACGACAATGGTGCGGTCATCGAAGGGATGAGCGCCACCGGAGAATTGATCGACGTCAGCGAGGATTCGATCCGCGAGTTCCGCCGAAGGTGAGTTCGTGGGCGCGGCGACGATGTCGCGCATTCGCTGCCAGCCGTAAAACTGGCCTTCCGAGTTCTGAGTGTCCGTGATGCCGTCGGAATAGAGGAGAAGAATATCGCCGGGAGAAAGCACAAGGCTAAGCTCGTCATAGGTCGAGTCATCAAACATGCCTACAGGAAAACCTGCAAGGGGGATTTTTTCACAACCGCCATTCTGAAAAATCAGTGGCTGCTCCTGCCCGGCATTGGCGACGCGCAAAACACGGTGAGCCGGGTCCCAAGAGAGAAAGCACATGGTCATAAAGCGGCCTTCGATGCGGCGCTCGCAAATAATCTGATTGAGCTTCTTTAGGGCGTGCGCGGGCGCGAGACGCTGCGCCGCAAGGCTGCGCATGATTCCGATGGCGGCCGAACCGTAAAGAGCAGCGGCGCTTCCCTTGCCGCTGACGTCGCCGAGAACGATATCCAGCTCACCCGAATTGTGCGGCAGGAAATCGTAAAGATCGCCGCACAGCTCGCGCGAAGAGACGACACGCGCAGCAATGTCGAGACCGTATTCCGAGCCAGGCACTGGCGGCAGGAGAGCCGATTGCAATCGACGCGCGGCGTTGAGGTCGCGCTCCATGCGCGCTTCGTCGCGCGCGACTTGTTCGTACAGCCGCGCATTCTCAATCGAAACCGCGAGGTGCGAAGCGAGAATTGAAAGCGCCTGTACGTGATCCGGCGTGAAATAATTGAGCTGGGGGCTTTCGAGATCGAGTACGCCCACGACGCGATTCTTATAAAGGAGTGGAATCGCGAGCTCGGAGCGCGTCTCCGGATTGAGCGAAATGTAGCGCGGATCGAACGACACGTCGGGCACGACGATGGGGCGGCGCAATGTCGCCGCGGCGCCAACGATTCCCTCCTGCGGCGCGACGACAGAACGCTCCTGAATATGCTGGCCGAATTTCACGTTGAGGCGATGGCGGAACACGCGCTCGGTTTCATCATACAACAGAATCGAAAAAATCTGATAGTCGATCACGCGCTTGACCATTTCCGCGGCGCGCCGAAGCACGCCTTCGACATCGAGAATGGAATTGGTTTCGCGCGCGACTTCATTCAGCAACAGAAGGGTTTCCGCCTGGCGGCGGGAGCGCTCGAACAAACGCGCGTTTTCAACTGCGCTGGAGATCCGCGTGGCGAGCATCACCAGGATGTTCTGCTGATCCGGAGTAAAGTAATCGAGCTGGCGGCTCTCGATATCGAGAACACCGACGACGCGGCCCTGCACCAGAAGCGGAACCGCAAGCTCGGATTGAACGGCGTCGAGCGCGTTCAGGTAGCGCGGGTCTTTGTGCACGTCGCTAACGCGCACGGGACGCGCGAGCGATGCAGCGGTGCCGATGATGCCCTGCCCCACGGGAATCTTCCAATTTTCGACAACTTCCTGGCGATGGCCGATGGCGAAACGGAAATTCAACAAGTGAGAATTTTCGTCGAGGAGCAAAACGGCGAAAATTTCATAGTCGATCAAGCGCTTGATTTGCGCGGCTGCGTGCGCCAACACCTCATCGAGGTCCAGCGACGCGTTGATTTCCTGGCCGATTTCGGCCATCGTCGCAAGGGCTTCGGCGGGCAGCTCCGCACCCATGTTCAATTCGATTGGATCCATCACTCTCCATTAGATGCCACAAATACGCGCGTGAATCCACGCCGGCAAACACCGGCAAAGGTATCATTATAGCAGGCTTGAGTGATTCGCTCGAAGCAGCCGTGCGGAATGCGAAAATAGGCTCTTAAAACGGAGAAAAAACCTAGCCGGAGTTCGATTTTTGCACTTGTTCGATAATTTGCACGCCGGAGCTGGAACCGATGCGCGTCGCGCCAGCCGTGACCATTTTCTTCAAATCTTCGAGTGTGCGAATGCCGCCAGCGGCCTTGATACCCATTTTCGGCCCGACCGCCGCGCGCATGAGAGCCACATCATCCACGGTCGCGCCAGCGGGACCAAAGCCGGTAGAAGTCTTGACGAAATCGGCGCCCACATTTTTCGCGGCGCGACATGCGACTGCCTTTTCCTCGTTCGTGAGCAGCGCGTTTTCAAGAATGACCTTGCAAATCGCACCGCCGTGATGGCAGACCTCGACGACGGTCCGAATGTCGGATTCGACCGCGGCGACATCTCCGGACTTCAGCGCGCCGATATTGACGACCATGTCGATTTCGCGCGCGCCCTGCGTGATCGCCTCTCCGGCCTCGAATGCTTTCGCGCTGGTGAATGTCGCGCCCAGCGGAAATCCGGCAACCGTGCATACATTCACACCCGAACCGCGAACAAGCTCGGCGGCTAGCGGAACATACCACGGGTTTATGCACACGGATGCGAAGCCGAACTGTACCGCTTCTTCGCAGAGTTTGCGAATCTGCTCCCGCGCTGCTTCTGGCTTGAGAAGCGTGTGGTCGATGAGCTTCGCGATCGCGCGAATGTCCATGGAAGTTTCCTGCATGCTTAGCCTCTGTTCCTCTTATTCCGGCGGCAACGTCAAAACGCAAACATCCTTCAGATTTCGATAGCGTTCGCCATAATCGAGCCCGTAACCGACGACGAATTCGTTGGGGATCGTGAACCCAACATAATCGGCCCTTATGTTCTTGATGCGGCGGGAGGGTTTATCGAGCAATGCGGCGATCTTGAGCGCCTTTGGCTTACGCTGTCGCAAGACGCGGCAGAGATAACTGAGGGTGAGGCCGGTGTCGAGAATGTCTTCGACGAGGACGACGTTCAAACCTTCGATACTGCTGTCCAAATCTTTATAGAGGCGTACCTGCCCTGAGGATTGCTTGCCTTTGCCGTAACTCGCGACGGCCATGAAGTCGATCGACGTATCGAGATCAATTTCGCGGATCAAATCCGAGAGAAAAATACAGGCGCCCTTCAGAACGCCGATTAAATGGACACGTTCGCCGGCAAAATCGCGCGAAATCTCGCGTGCCACAGCGCGCACGCGCTTCTGAATCGCCGAGTGCCGCAGCAAGATTTTCAGATTGCTCTTGGTCTGGCTCTTGCGCATGGCGTTCGCCGGCTGCCGCGCCTCCTCGGGAAAGGCGGCTAATTTATCTTAGAGACGCGCAGATGACAAGCCGGCGCCAAAGCGATCGCGCCGTGATGAAAATCAGGCGGGGGTGTCGATACTGGCGCGGACCTGCTGCCAGCGGCGCGGGCGGTGCTTCGCGTCGAGGACTTTCTTGCGGAGGCGAATGGACTGGGGCGTGATTTCGACGAATTCATCGTCAGCGATGAACTCGATGGCCATTTCCAGGGTCAGAACGCGATGTGGCACCAGGCGAATCGCTTCATCAGCTGTGGAGGCACGCATGTTCGTTTGCTTTTTTTCCTTCGTGACGTTGACGTCCATGTCGGCTTCGCGCGAATTTTCGCCGACGATCATGCCTTCGTAAACTTCCGTTCCCGGGCCGACGAAAAGTTCGCCACGCTCCTGCAGATTCCACAGCGCGAACGCCGTGGTCTTGCCGGGCCGATCGGCGACAAGCGCGCCCGTGTTGCGCGAAGCCAGTTCTCCTGCGTATTCCGTCCAGCCGTCGAAAAGCGAATGAAGCAGGCACGTGCCGCGCGTATCCGTGAGAAGCTGTCCGCGAAGACCGATCAGGCCGCGCGAGGGGATCTTGAACTCCATGCGCACGCGGCCCGAGCCGTGATTGACCATCTTTGCAAGCTCCGCGCGCCGGCTACCCAGCGTTTCCATCACGACGCCGACGAAACCTTCAGGACAATCGACCACCAGAAGTTCGACCGGCTCGAGACGCCGGCCATTCTCGGTGCGCACGACAATCTCCGGCTTGCCCACCATCAGCTCATAGCCTTCGCGGCGCATGGTTTCAATCAGAATCGCGAGCTGGAGTTCGCCACGTCCGAGCACGCGAAACGAGTCAGTGGTGCCCGAATCCTCGACGCGAATCGAAACGTTCGTGAGCAGCTCTTTTTGCAGGCGGTCGCGAATGTCGCGGGAGGTCACGAACTGCCCTTCGTTGCCGGCGAGCGGCGAAGTGTTCACCGTGAAAATCATCGCCAGAGTGGGTTCATCAATCAGCAGGGGCTCGAACGGAGCGGGATTTTCAAGGGACGTGAGCGTCTCGCCGATCTGGATTCCTTCCACGCCGGCGATGGCGACGATATCGCCCGCCGCCACTTCGTCGGCTTCATCACGATCTAGTCCGCGGAACGTGAAGAGTTTCGTGATTACCGTGGGAAGGACTTCGCCGGAAAGTTTCGCGATGCCGACTTCCGCGCCGCGGCGCAGAGTGCCATTGAAAACGCGGCCGATGGCGATGCGTCCCAGAAAATCGCTGTAGTCCAAGTTGGTTACTTGAATCTGCAGAGTGGCCGAGGGGTCGCCGCTCGGAGCGGGGATGGCTGAAACTATCGTCTCGAAGAGCGGCTGAAGATTCGCCGAGCCATCGTTCAATTCGCGGTGCGCGACGCCGGTCTTCGCGTTCGTATAGAGCACGGGAAAATCGAGCTGATCTTCGGTCGCATCGAGATCGATGAAGAGATCGTAGATTTCGTCGAGGACTTCCTTAGTGCGCGCATCGGTGCGATCGATCTTGTTCAGCACGATAATGGGAGGGAGCTTGGCCTGCAGGGCTTTCTGCAGGACGTAGCGCGTCTGCGGAAGCGGCCCCTCGCTCGCGTCGACGAGCAATAGCACACCATCGACCATGCGCAACGCGCGCTCGACTTCTCCGCCGAAATCGCTGTGGCCGGGCGTGTCGACGATATTGATTTTCGTTTCGTGGTAGAAGAGTGCCGTATTCTTGGCGAGGATCGTGATGCCGCGTTCGCGCTCGAGGTCGTTCGAGTCCATGACGCGCTCGGCCACAACTTGATTGGCGCGGAAAATGCCACTCTGGCGCAGCATGGCGTCGACGAGCGTCGTCTTGCCGTGGTCGACGTGCGCGATGATCGCGATATTGCGAATCGGCTGCTGCGCCATGCTGATTCCCTTCTTCGCCGTACTGCCTCTTCGTTCTTCTTCGAGTTGCTCGCCTGCTCAACGTCCGCGCGTGCGGCCGCACAAATGGCGCAATCCTTCGCTCCCATCTTTCCGCTGAAAGCCTGAATCGTCCAAGGCAGTCTTGACGTGCGGCAGAGACGAATCGAATCGGGGAACGCGCTAAATATCAGTTGACAGCGCTTCCGGTGCTCCCACTACTCCAACCAATTTAGCACAGAAAGGCGCAAAAGCGATGAGATGGCGCAAGGCGGGTTCCACCGATGGGGATGACAAAGTCACTCTGCTTTTGACAACACCGCATTCGACGCGACAATGATGCTGGAATTCGCCAGGGCGCACAGCTCCACGCGATTGCGGCCGCATTCCTTCGCGCGGCGCACGGCCGCGTTGGCGGTGCGCAACACAGCGGCGGCCGTGGGCAAGTCATGGCGCCACGTGGAGAGGGCGCCGACGCTGAGCGTCAAGCTGACCGGGCCAGCGCTGGTGGGAACGGGCGCGGCGCAGATCGTCTTGCGAATCTCCTCGGCTTTGTCGCGCGTCGCTGAAGTGTCGCATCCCGGAAGCAGAATCATGAATTCCTCGCTAGCCAGGCGGCCCACGGTGTCGAACCCGCGCACGGAAGTGAGGATGCGCCGGACAGCTCCCTGCAACGCCTCATCTCCAGCATAAATTCCCTTTGCATCGTTGACATTCGTGAAGTTGTCAAACGCGGCGAGCATGACTCCGAGTGGATGGAGTTCACCGCTCGCGCGATCCAGCTCGCGCTCGAGCATGTCGAGCAAAACGTCACGGCTCCAGGCGCCGGTAAGCAAGTCATGCGTGGATTTGAAGCGCACCAGCTCGCGTGCTTGAATCAGATCATCCTGCATTTTCAGGATACGCTCACCAATCCGCAGCCGGGCGCGAAGCTCGGCGGGATCGTAGGGCTTGGTTAAGTAGTCATCGGCGCCCGATTCGAGCCCCTCGACGATGTCTCGCTGATCGGTTCGCGCTGTCAGAAGAATTGCGTAGATATATCGCTCCTCGCGCCGCGCGCGCAGTTTCTTGCAAATGTCCAATCCGCTCAAGCCGGGCATCATCCAATCCAAGAGCGCCAATCGCGGGCTTCCGTTGGATTGCAGGGCCGCCCAAGCAGCTGCTCCATTCTCGGCCATTTGGACGTCGCATCCCCATTTTTCGAGCAACGGGAGAAGCATCAGACGCGAAGCACGATCATCCTCAGCAAGCAAGACTCTCATTGGCTGGCCTCTCGACAAGCCTCGAGCAACAGCGGCTCCAGAAGCCTCATCTCCCGCCGAAGAACGGAGAATTCATCGGCAGCGCCGGAAATGTCCCCGCTACGCCCTATCTCTTCCAATCGGGCAACAGATTCCGTCGCGAGCGGAGCGGCGAAATTGCCAATTGCGCCCTTGAGCGTGTGAGCTGCGGCATAAAGTTTTTTCGCGTCGCCGGAATTCACGGCGCTGTTGAGATCCGCCAAATGAGTCGCAGACTCCAACAGAAATATCTGGACCATTTCTGCAAGTAAATCTCCATCGCCCAGCAGACGCTCCAGCAGCTCATGGCGGTTCAACCGCGCGCTGTCGCATTTTCCTGCGGCTACCGGATTGGGTTGTCCGCCGTTGTGTGAATTCACGATTGCCCCCACCGCTCCAAAAACCGACCCACTTGGTCATGTTGCATCGACTGCCATTGAAGACACGGCATCACCTCAAGTACATCGGCGGATAACCCGAACGGTTTAGTTAGGAAAATGCGGAGCAGAGCGATGGAAGCGAGCCGGCGTCGAATAAAACGCACTCAACATAGCTGCTGTTTCATATCGGTACACATACGAGGCGTGCGAAGAGCAAGCATTCGGGAAAAAGCGGCGAAACCTGACCAGCCTGAACTTAGTGGGCGGCTTTCGGTAAAGCGCGGGCGCGGCCGAAATGCTGGAGCCATGTCTGGAAGCGATCAAGATACAAGTAAACCACCGGAGTGGTGAAAAGGGTAAGCATCTGACTGACGATAAGTCCACCAACGATTGTGATGCCAAGCGGCTTCCTCAGCTCCGACCCAGCGCCACCGCCGATCGCCAACGGCATTGCTCCCAGCATCGCCGCCATGGTCGTCATCATAATGGGGCGGAAGCGAAGCAAGCACGCCTCGTAGATTGCGTCGACGGGCAGTTTGCCTTCGCCACGCTCCTGCTGAATCGCAAAATCGATCATCAGGATCGCATTCTTTTTCACGATCCCGATGAGCAAGATGATGCCGATGATCGAAATTACGTTGAGATCAGTCTTGAACAGGAAAATGGCCAGGAGGGCGCCCACGCCGGCCGATGGCAGAGTGGATAGAATTGTTATGGGATGGATATAGCTCTCATAAAGAATGCCGAGCACGATGTAAACCGCGCCGAGTGCCGCCAGGATTAGAATCGGCTCCGAGGACAACGAAGCCTCGAACGCCTGCGCCGTTCCCTGGAAACTGCCCTGCACGGTCTCCGGCATATTGATGTGCTGCTCGGCTACGTCAATGTCCTTTACCGCCTGGCCGAGCGATGCGCCCAGGGCGAGATTGAACGACAGCGTGATCGAAGGAAATTGCCCCTGATGGTTCACCGCAAGCGAAGTGCTCGAGGGTTCGTAATGAGAGACGGCGCTCAGTGGCACAAGCGTCCCGGAATTGGAAGCCACATAAATGGCCTTCAGGGAGTCCGAGTTTTCCTGATACTGCGGCGAAACGTCGAGGACGACGTGGTATTGGTTCAGCCCCTTATAGATATTCGATACCTGGCGCTGGCCGAACGCGTCGTTCAGTGTGCTGTCGATGGTGCTCATGGGGACGCCGAGACGCGAAGCGCTGTCGCGGTCGATGACCAGCGCAGCCTCAAGACCGTGGACCTGCTGGTCGCTGTTGACATCGCGCAACTCGGGAATCTTGGCCATTTGCTTCATAAGCAACGGCGCCCAATAGTTCAGGTCGGACAAATTGTCAGCTTGCAGCGTGTATTGATATTGGGCATTGCTGCCCCGGCCGCCAACACTGACGTCCTGCACCGACTGCAAGAACAGAGTCGCTCCGGGAATTCCCGAGAGCTTCTTGCGCAGGCGCGCGATCACTTGATCGGCAGTCACTTTCCGAACACCGATATCCTTGAGTTGCGCGAACATGCGCGCGGTGTTTTCGCTGCCGCCGCCGGTGAAGGCTGTCACGGTGTCAATCGCCGGGTCCGCCTGGACGATCTTCTCGAACGCAATCATTTTTGCGTCCATGGCCGCAAAAGAGGTGGCCTGGTCCGCCTGGATATTTCCACTCAGCCGGCCCGTATCCTGCGACGGGAAAAATCCCTTGGGAACGATGACGAAGAGATAGACGCTGAGAGCCACGGTCATCAAAGTTACGGCGAGAACTGCGGGCTGATTGCGCAGCACCCAGCGCAAGCAGAAGTTGTAAAAGTTGTAGAGACCGTTGAAGCCGCGCTCGGCAATGCGATACGCCCGGCCATGCTCGCTGCGTTCGCGCTGCAGGAAACGCGCGCACATCATCGGCGTGGTGGTGAGCGAAACCATAAGCGAAACAGCGATCGCGGCACTCAGCGTGACGGCAAATTCACGAAAGAGCCGGCCAACGATGCCGCCCATCAGCAAGATGGGAATGAAAACGGCCACGAGAGAAGTGCTCATCGAAAACACGGTGAATCCAATCTCGCGCGCTCCCTGTAACGCTGCTTCAAATGGGCGCATGCCCGCTTCCAGGTGGCGCGAGATATTTTCAATCACGACGATCGCGTCGTCCACGACGAAGCCCGTGGATACACAGAGCGCCATCAGCGACAGATTGTCGATGCTATAGCCGCACAGGTACATCACGCCAAATGTGCCCACAAGCGATAGCGGGACTGCGATGCTGGGAATCGCCGTCGCCCAAGCGTTCCGCAAGAACACAAAGACAACCAGAACGACAAGAACAATCGAGATGAGCAGCGTGATCTCCACGTCATGGATCGAAGCCCGAATGGTCGGTGAGCGATCTTGAATCACGCCAACGTGAATGGAAGGGGAAATCGACGCTTGCAGCGTCGACAACTCGGCGCGCACGCTGTCAACCGTGTCAATAATATTCGCGCCCGGCTGGCGGAAGATGGCGATCATGATTGCGGGAGCGCCATTGGAGATGCCGTCGTTGCGCGTATTGGAGACCGAATTCGTGACCGTGCCAATGTCCGACAACCGCACAGGGGCGCCATTGACCCACGCCACGATGAGCGGGCGATATTCTTTGGCCAGGAAAAGCTGATCGGAAGTGGAAAACTGCCAGGTCTGCAGCGCGTTTTCCACCGAACCAGTGGGGCTGTGCGCATTGGCGTTGGAGAGCGCAGTGCGAACCTGCTCCAGGCTGATGCCGTAGCTGCTGATCTGTGTCGGATTCACGTCGACGCGCACGGCCGGCTGCGCACCACCCCAGACAGATACCTGACCGACCCCCGGGATCTGCGAGACCTTTTGAGCCAGGATCGAATCGGCCGCGTCGTAAACGTCGCCGCGCGAAATATTCGTGGAAGTGAGGCCGAGCAACATGATCGGCGCGTCGGCTGGATTCACTTTGTGATACGTCGGATTTCCCGGCAGACCGGCCGGAAGCTGGCCGCTCGCCGCATTAATGGCGGCTTGGACGTCGCGCGCGGCGGCGTCGATATTACGATTCAAATCAAATTGCAACGAAACGTTCGTTGAGCCGAGCGAGCTCGAGGAAGTCATTTGGGTCACACTGGCGATGCGGCCAAACTGCCGTTCGAGCGGCGTGGCCACGGCCGAAGCCATTGTTTCGGGGCTCGCGCCGGGGAGGCTCGCGTTCACGGAGATGGTTGGAAAATCCACCTGCGGCAGCGGCGCCTCCGGCAGAAAATTGAACGCCAGAGCGCCGGCCAGAAAAATTGCCGCCGTCAAGAGCGACGTGGCGACGGGCCGCTTGATGAAGGGCGTCGAAAAATTAGCTGAGATATTCACGGTTTAGTCGCCAGCCGGCTCTTCCGCCGGGACGTGTACGTGAGCGCGAAGACGGCCGGCCACCCAATCAAATGCAACATAGACAACCGGCGTGGTGTAAAGCGTGAGCAATTGACTCACCAGGAGTCCGCCAACAATCGTGATTCCCAAAGGACGCCGCAACTCCGAACCCATCCCGGTTCCCAACGCGAGCGGGAACCCACCGAGCAGCGCCGCCATTGTCGTCATCATGATGGGACGGAAACGCAGCAGGCAAGCCTCGTAAATTGCGTCGAGAGCCGGCTTCCCTTCCTTACGTTCGGCCTCCAGAGCGAAGTCGATCATCATGATGGCGTTTTTCTTCACAATGCCAATCAAGAGGATCAAGCCGATCAATGCAATCACGCTGAATTCCTCGTGGCAAATCAACAATGCCAGAATGGCGCCCACGCCCGCGGACGGAAGCGTGGAAAGAATCGTGATTGGGTGAATGTAACTCTCGTAAAGCACACCCAGCACGATGTACACCACAATCACCGCGGCGAGAATCAGGAGTGGTTCGTTGGAGAGAGAGGCCAAGAAAGAGGCCGCCGTGCCCTCAAAGTTCGTCTGAATGCTGGCGGGCATGTTGAGATCCTGCTTGGCCGCATTGATCGCGTTCACGGCATTGCCCAGAGAAACTCCCGAGGCCAAATTGAACGAAAGGGTCACCACCGGAAACTGGCCCTGGTGGTCGATGGTCAACGGCACGGTTGACTGCACGACACGCGTGAACGCGCTGAGAGGCACTTCCTGGCCCGTCGCAGAATTAACGAAAATGTTTTTCAGCGAATCAGTGTTCTGCTGGAAATTGGGCAGCACTTCCTCGACGACGTGATACTGGTTGAGCTGCGTGAATATGGTCGAGACCTGGCGCTGGCCGAAAGCGTCGTAGAGTGTGTCGTCGACTGTCTGCGGAAGGATGCCTAGGCGCGAGGCAGTGTCGCGGTCGATGACCAGACTAGCCTGCAGGCCTTCGTTCTGCTGATCGCTGGCGACATCGGTCAACTCCGGCAGCGTCTCCATCTTCGCTATCATGCGCGACGTCCAACTAGCCAGTTCGTTTGCGTCAACATCTTCCATACTGTATTGAAATTCGGTGCGGCTCACGCGGTCTTCGACGGTCAGATCCTGCACGGGCTGCATATACAGCGTGATTCCATCGACTTTGTTCAGGCTCGGCTCCAAACGAACAATTATGTCGGAAGCGGAAACATGATTCCGAACGGCAATGGGCTTCAGGTTGATTTGAATGCGGCCACTATTGAGCGTTGTATTCGTGCCGTCCACACCTATGAACGAAGAGAGACTGTCTACAGCCGGGTCCTGCAGAATGACATGATCGAGAGTTTGCTGTCGCTGGGCCATCGCCTGGAAGGAAACATCCTGCGGCGCTTGGGAAATCCCCATGATGACGCCTGTGTCCTGCACGGGGAAAAAGCCCTTCGGTACATATATGTAGAGGAGGATCGTGGCAACTAGTGTGGCGAAGGTCACGATCAGCGTCGTGGTGCGATAGCGCAGCACAACCTTTAACGTGCGGCCATAATACGCGATAGCCGCGTCGAACCAGCGCTCCGACGCACGATAAAGCCAGCCCTGCTCGTGCTCAGGGCGATGCTTGAGCAACTGGGCGCACATCATCGGCGTGAGTGTCAAGGAAATGAATGCGGAGACAAGAATGGTGACAGCGAGCGTGACAGCGAACTCACGGAAGAGGCGGCCAACCACCTCGCCCATAAAGAGCAGCGGAATCAAGACGGCAATCAAGGAAACGGTCAGCGAGAGAATCGTAAAGCCAATCTGCTCGGCGCCCTTGAGCGCGGCCTGCAGAGGTGATTCTCCTTGCTCGATGTAGCGGCTGATGTTTTCGATCATCACGATGGCATCGTCGACGACGAACCCCGTCGAGATGGTTAGGGCCATCAATGTGAGGTTATTCAAGCTGTAGCCGAGCAGATACATCACGCCGAAGGTGCCCACAATCGACAGGGGCACGGCAATGCTGGGAATAATCGTTGCGGACACGCTGCGCAAAAACAAAAAAATCACCAGCACTACCAAGACAACCGTGATGATTAACTCAAATTGAACGTCGGACACCGACGCACGAATGGTGATCGTGCGATCCGTAAGCGGGGTAACCTGGATCGACGAAGGCAACGATGCCTGCAGTTGCGGTAACAGAGTCTTGATGCTGTCCGCTACGCCAATGATATTCGCGCCGGGCTGCCTCTGAATATTCAAGATTACGGCCGGCTGCTCATTTGCCCATGCCGCTTCCTGCACGTTTTCCGCGCCGTCGATCACGGTGGCTACATCACTGAGCCGCACGGGCGCGCCATTGCGATAGGCGATGATGAGCGGCTTGTAGTCGGCACTCGACAGAAGTTGGTCGTTGTCGGCGATCGTGTACTGCTGCCGTGGCCCCTCGAAATTTCCCTTGGCCTCGTCCACGTTGGCCTGTCCCATCGCGGTGCGCAGATCTTCCAAGCTCAGCCCATACGAAGCGAGTTCAGTCGGGTTCGCTTGAATTCTCACCGCGGGCCGCTGGCCGCCGCTGATGCTGACAAGCCCGACTCCAGTGAGCTGCGAAATCTTCTGCGCCAGATTTGTGTCGGCAAGGTCTTCCACTTTGGAGAGCGGTAATGTCTGCGATGTGAGCGCCAGCGTGAGGATGGGCGTGTCGGCGGGGTTGATCTTGTTATAGATGGGCGGATTCGGCAGCGCTTTGGGCAGTAATTGCGTCGCTGCATTGATGGCGGCCTGCACTTCCTGCTCGGCCACGTCGATATTCAAATCGAGGACGAATTGCAACGTCACAATGGAGCTGCCAAACGAACTCGTCGACGTCATCTGGTTCAGCCCGGGGATTTGCCCAAACTGCCGCTCGAGCGGCGCCGTCACCGAAGACGCCATTACATCCGGACTCGCGCCGGGATAAAAGGTTTCCACCTGAATTGTAGGGTAATCAACTTCCGGCAGGGCTGAAACCGGCAGCTGCTTGTAGGCAACCAAGCCAGCGAGCATCAGTCCGACCATCAGCAAACTGGTCGCGACCGGTCGAAGAATGAACGGCCGAGATGGGCTCACTTTTGAGGCCCTCCGCTATGGCCTCCCTTGGGGGAAGCTGGCGAGCCAGGTTTTTTGGGGGTGGTGCCCGCTTGCGGCGGCGGTTGCTGCCCACTTTGCACGCCAGCCGCGCCACCGGTCGGATTGCGCGGCTCGATCTTGCTGCCATCGGTTAGCTTGTCGAGCCCGTCGGTCACAACTTCTTCGCCGGGTTTCAATCCGCTATCGATTGCGATGGAATTGCCTGTTGCCAGGCCCACCTTCACCGCGCGGACGTTGGCTGCATTACTGCTGTTGACCACGTAGACGTATGTGCCATTCGGTCCGCGTTGCACCGCTGCCGCAGGGATGATCGTGACATTGTGCTCCGTATCAACCAGCAAATGAATGTTGACGAACTGATTCGGAAAGAGCGCATTGTCTTGATTGCTGAACACGGCCTTGAGTTTGTAAGTGCCCGTCGTCGTGTCGATCTGGTTGTCCATCGTCTGCAGGTAGCCACTAGTGATCTTGCTCGTGTCGTCGCGGTCGTAAGCATCCACCGGCAAACGATCATGGGCGCGTAGCTCTTTATACACCTCCGGAAGTTGGTCCTGCGGAAGCGTGAAAATGACGGCGATCGGCTGGAGCTGGGTGATGACGATCAGGCCCGTCGTATCGGTTGCATGGACGATGTTGCCTGGATCCACGAGCCTTAGGCCGATTCGGCCGCTGATCGGCGCCGTGACGTGGCAATAGATAAGCTCCAATTTCGCGCTGTCAATCGTCGCTTGGTCCGATTTGATCGCCCCTTGCGCTTGATTCATCACCGACGTTTGCGTATCGAGCTGTTGCCGCGGGATGACACCTTCTGCGGCCAGTGTCGTGTAGCGATTGAAATCGAGCGTCGCATCTTTGAGCGTGGCCTCGTCCTTGGCGAGCTGGCCCTCAGCCTGCTCAAGCTGAACCTGATAGGGACGCGGATCGAGTTCGACCAGCGCGTCTCCCTTATGAACAAACTGTCCTTCTTTGAAATAGACGGTCATGATTTGGCCATCGACGCGTGTGTGGACCGTCACCGTGTAAAACGCCGTGACCGTACCCAACCCCGTGTAGTACACAGGCAAATCGCCCTTTTGCGCCACCGCCACGACGACGGGAATCGCCACGTTTCCAAGCTTGGCGCGAGCAGATGCGCTTGCAGTCTGCGATTGCTTTTGCGCCACGCCTCGGAAATACCACACGGCAACACCAAGAATCACGACGATCAATACCCAAACCCACCAGCGGTGCTTTTTGTGGGGTGAAAGCGCAAGCTCCTGCGAGAGTGGGGTTTTGCGGTTCTCGGCAGGATGCGGCTCGATTGTTTGACGCGAACCCATCGCTGAACTCCTACCGGATATGGCCTGCAAGGCCATTCCTCATTCCGTGTGGAATACCGCGCGTCAGTTGTGGGCTACAACCGAGGTAGCGGGCCCTTGAACTTAGGCCTCAATGCACATTCGAGAATTAGACGCTTTTACCCATTGGCCGGTTTCGCCTACGACGGGTCGTTCGACTAGAATACTCGCTTGTGCTGGAATCTTACTAGTTCAAATCCCGCTCAGACATCTCTCGGAATATCTCCGCGCACAAAGTGAGGAAATAATCTAAACTCCAGCACGGAATGAAGTAGTGCCGCCTTTATCTAAATGTGGAAAGGACCAAAGCATGACTAAGGACCCCGCAGATTCGGAGCACAAACTTTCTCGCCGTAGTCTTCTTGGTGCGCTGCCTGCAACTGCCGCTGGCCTTGCGCTGGATTCGCTTGCGGCAAAAGCTGCGCCTCAGCGTTCGAAAGAGGACGTCATCAAAGCCGAGCACGACAAGAGCGGCACCAATCCCATCGGCCCAGCGAACGCAGCCCTCAGCCAGCAAAATCCCGATTCCGTCACGCCGCCGCCCACCGATCACGGCAACGTTCCTCCCTTCAAGTATCCTTTTTCGTTCTCTCACAAGCGCACGCAGGAAGGCGGCTGGGCGCGGCAGGTGACCGTCGAAGATCTGCCCATCTCGAAATCCATCGCCGGCGTAAACATGCGGCTGACCGCCGGCGGTATTCGCGAACTTCACTGGCACCAGGCCGCCGAGTGGGCTTTCATGTTGTACGGCAGCGCGCGCATCACCGCCATCGATACCGGCGGCCAGTCATTTGTCGATGATGTGCGCGAGGGTGACATATGGAATTTCCCTTCCGGCATTCCGCATTCCATCCAGGGGCTGGCGCCCGACGGCTGCGAATTTCTGCTCGTTTTCGACGACGGCGCGTTCTCCGAATACGAAACCACATCGCTCACCGACTTGCTGGCGCACACCCCGCCCAGCGCGCTGGTGAAAAGCTTCGGCGTGCCTCCGGCGGCGTTCTCAAAAATTCCCAGCTACGAACGCTACATTTTTCAGGGCGAAGTTCCGGGTCCGCTCGAGGCCGACCAGCGCGCCGCGACCGGGCGTATGGGTCGCTCGAAGCCTTTCGATTTCCGCCTCACGCGAATGGAGCCGAACAAACGCACGCGCGGAGGCGAAGTCCGCATCGTGGACTCGAAGAACTTCCCTGCCTCCACGACCATAGCAGCCGCGCTCGTGACCGTGCATCCGGGCGGCATTCGCGAACTGCACTGGCATCCCAATGCCGATGAGTGGCAGTACTACATCAAGGGCAGCGCGCGAATGACGGTCTTCGCGGCGGGCGCCCGCGCTCGCACCATGGATTTTCAGAGAGGCGACGTCGGGTACATTCAGAAAACATTTCCGCACTACATCGAAAACACCGGCGACGGCGATCTGTCTTTCCTCGAAATGTTCAGGAGCGATCACTACGCGGACATTTCCTTGTCCAATTGGCTATCGCATACGCCGCCTCAGCTCGTCGCCGAGCACCTCGGTTTCGATAGGGCGACGCTCGACGCAATTCCAAAGGACGAAGTCGTGGTGATGCCACTGTAGGAAAACGAGCAGAAACTTCAGGTCTGACGGCACAAGCCTGTCCGGCACAGACAGGCTTGCGTCATAATTCGAGGTGGCTTTTGCGACGCTGATCACGCCGCTGGTTTGTAGTTCTTCTTGAATTCGTCGAACTTTTCGAGAAACCTGTCGATGTCGGCTTTTTGCAAATAATACGGCGTCGACAGCCGGATTTTGTTCGGCGCGCCGCCGCGAATACGAATTTTGCTCTGCTCCCACAAGGTTTTCTCGATGTCCGAGATGTGAATCGGAGGAACGTTCACGGACACGATCGCACAGCGATACTGCGGATCGAGACCCGTGATATTTTCCGCGCCGCGCTGTTGCATCTGCGACCAGATATAATCATTCAGGTCGCGATTGCGCTTCTCGATTCGTGCCATTCCAATCTGATTTGCGAACTCCACCGACGCCCTCAGCCCCGCGAGCGACGCCACGTTCGACGACCCAAGCCGCTGGAAGCGCTCCGCGCGAAGTTTCGGGTCGTCCCAGCCCGCGGTCGTCACGGTGCTCCACATGCGATCGATCATTTCATCGCGCACGTAAAGGAAACCGGTGCCCTTCGGCGCCATCAGCCATTTATGCGGGCTCGAACCGTACATATCGCAGCCGATCTCTTTCACGTTGAGCTGCATCATTCCTGTCACCTGCGCGCCGTCAACCATCGAAACAAGCCCCTTGGTTTTCGCCAGCGCGCAGATTTCCTTCACGGGTTGAATCACGCCCGTGGTCGTCGTGATCTGGCTCGTAAAGAGGACGCGCGTGCGCGGGGTGATGGCGTCGTTGATGCGATTGAGCAGATCGGCGGTGTTTGTCAGCGGCTTCGGTATCTCGTACTCCTTCACGACAATGCCGTAGCGCTTCGCGCGCAGCTTCCATGGCTCCTGGCCGCTCGGATGCTCCTGATCGCTCATTAGCACTTCATCGCCCGGCTTCATATCCAGGCCGTTGGCCATGAAATTGTTCGCTTCGGTCGCGTTGCGCACGAATGCGAGCTCGTCGCGAGTAACTCCGATGAACTGCGCCAGAGGGTCGCGGTATTCATTCCACGGCCCGTATCCCCAGATTGGGTAATCCTCGGGATCGCTCTGGTTCATCGCGTTGGTCTCGTGATAGCTGTCGAAAACCGCCTTCAGCACCGGCAGCGGGCACGAACCGACTGTTCCATTGTTCAAATAGACTTCATCGTCGGGAATGATGAACTGCCGCCGGATCTGCTTCCAGTAATCGTCTTCACTTTGGTCGAATGCACTGCGTCCCGGCATCGCCGGCGCGTCGAAGTTTAATTGCTCAGCCAGAACGGCACGGCTCAGAGTGGGCAGGCTTGCGGCGCCCGTGATTGCGAGCGCGCCTTGCAGGAAGCTTCTGCGATCCATCGGCGATTCCTCCCAATAGGATTTGGGTGCACGGATGCCGGGATAATATGCGCGCCTGCCGTTAATAACAAGAGATTCGCTCTGGGCGGCGACTGCACTAAACTGTTTCTGCGACGGACGTCACGTCGAAGGAAAGGGGCCATCATGCCGATACTGCTCTCGCAGCCAACTCGCATTGAAGCGGCGGGCAACAAGCCGAAAATCATCGACGAATTTGTCGGCCGTGTGAATTCGCGAACGGAGACGGTTAGCGTGGCGCACATGCGAAGCCCCCAAGGCTGGGTCGAGCCGGGCCAGACGCCGGAGTTTGACGAGTACACCCTCGTCCTCAAAGGCACGCTGCGCGTCACGCATAAAGACGGGAGGATCGACGTGAATGCGGGACAGGCCGTCATCGCTCATCGCGGCGAATGGGTGCAGTATTCCACACCGTACGGCGCGGAGTACATTGCCGTCTGCATGCCCGCGTTTTCTCCCAGCACCGTGCACCGGGACGAAAAATAAAGCCAGCAGAGGTGACATATGAAACGGTCGCTCTCCCCCGAATCGCTCAAGGATGTCACGCAGCGCCTCGCGCAAGCCCAGTCCGCGCTCGCCAAACGCTACCCTGGCGGATCGGGCCGCCGCCAACCTGTCCACGTTGTCTATGGCGGCGCGCACTTGTTCAGAGCCGATGTCTCTCGCCGGATGGGTGAATTGGCCCTACGCGCGCTCGACGACTTCGCTCCGGATTTTGTCGCGTTTGCACAGGCGGTCGGGCTGACGGGTGCCGAGGTATTGCCTGGTTCCGCTTCGCATGTCGCCGAACTACGCGCGCAATTCGAAGCCGCGCCTGAATCTCTGCGCACGGAAAATCGCGCGGCGTGGCTTGCTTCCGCCATCTATGCGCGCGTTCGCGAAAAACTCCAGCGCGAGCCCGTGGAAGACTACGGCATCGATTTCGAGGACGGATATGGTCATCGCGCCGACGACGAAGAAGACGGCCATGCCCGCGCCGCCGCCGAACAAATCGCCGCAGCGAAAAACCAATCCGGCTTGCCACCGTTCATCGGCATTCGCATCAAGCCCGTAAACGAAGAGAGCCGCGAGCGCGCCATCCGCACGCTCGACATTTTCCTCACTGCCTTGATCGAGAAAACCGGCGGCGCGCTCCCATCGAATCTTTCCGTCACGCTGCCGAAAATCGCATTGCCCGAAGAAGTTGCCACTCTTGCCGATGTCCTCGAAATGCTCGAAGTGAAGCTTGAGCTTCCGGTCGGCAGTGTGCTCATCGAGTTGATGATCGAGACCACTCAGGCGATTTTCAATGACCGCGGTGAAAACAATCTGCTCCAACTCGTCTCCGCCGCGCGCGGCCGTTGCGCCGCCGTGCATTTTGGCCCCTACGATTACACCGCGAGCTTGGGTATCATCGCGGCGCACCAGAACCTCGCGCACCCGGCCTGCGATTTTGCCCGCAACGCGATGCAGGCGGCGCTGGCCGGCACCGGAGTTCGCCTCGCCGATGGCCCCACGATGCTCATGCCCATCGCCCCGCATCGTATTCCAAATGATGGGACTCCGCTCACGGCCCAACAGAAAGACGAGAATCGACAGGCCGTTTGCGACGCATGGAAACTTCACTATGCCAACATTCAGCATTCCCTCGCGGCTGGTTTTTATCAGAGTTGGGATTTGCATCCGCTTCAGCTTCCCGTGCGTTACGCGGCCGTCTACGCGTTTTTCCTCCAAGACCTCGACGCCGCATCCGAACGGCTGAAGAATTTCATCGCCAAAGCGATGCAGGCGACTCGCCTTGGCGCCATCTTTGACGATGCCGCCACGGGCCAGGGGCTGTTGAATTATTTTCTGCGCGCCATCAATTGTGGCGCGATTTCCGACGGAGAGGCCGAGCAGTTAACCGGACTCACTTCCGCCGGCCTGCACGCGGGATCGTTCTTGAAAATTCTCGCTGGCCGCGGAAAATAATCCGCCCTGCTAGAGCGGTTCGGTATCGACGGAACAACTTTCGTGGGTGTAGAGTCGTTCGCTGCCGTAGAGTACACGGCACGAATCGTCTCATGATTGCGTCTTAAGTTTGCGCGCGACAAAAGCTATATGAGCGAAATCAATCCACGCTTCAACGACCATGCCGAGCTTCGACGCTCCGTTCGCGATTTGTGCGGCCAATTCGCGAGCAAGTACTGGCAGGAACTCGAAGAAAAGTCCGGCTATCCCGAGGAATTCATCAAAGCGCTCACCGAGGCTGGCTGGCTTGCGGCGCTGATCCCGGAAGAATACGGCGGCTCCGGCCTGGGACTCGCGGAAGCTTCGGTGATTCTCGAAGAGATCAATCGTTCCGGAGCCAATTCCGGCGCATGCCACGCGCAAATGTACATCATGGGCACGCTGCTGCGGCATGGCTCGGCAGAACAGAAACGCGCGTACCTGCCGAAAATCGCCTCGGGTGAATTGCGTATGCAGTCTTTCGCAGTCACGGAGCCCTCGACCGGCACAGACACAACGAGCACGAAAACATTCGCGGAGAAAAAAGGTGATCGTTACATCGTGAACGGCCAGAAAGTCTGGATTTCGCGCATGCAACACACCGACCTGATGCTGCTGCTCGCGCGCACCACGCCACTCATCGACGTGCGCAAAAAGACGGAAGGCTTGTCCGTTTTTCTGGTCGATCTGCGCTCGAAGGTCAGCGGCGGTATGACCGTGCGGCCCATCCGCAACATGGTCAATCACGAAACGAACGAAGTTTTCTTCGACAATTTCGAAATTCCCGCTGGGAATTTGATCGGCGAAGAAGGAAAGGGCCTGCGATATATTCTCGATGGCATGAACGCCGAACGCATTCTCATCGCCGCCGAATGCATCGGCGATGGATATTGGTTCATCGACAAGGCGCGAAAATACGCAACCGGACGCGTCGTTTTCAACCGGCCCATCGCACAAAACCAGGGAGTGCAATTCCCCATCGCGCGGGCATACGCAAACGTGCTGGCCGCGGATTTGATGCGTTACGAAGCCGCCGGCCAATTCGACAAAAATCAGCCGTGCGGCGCGGCGGCGAACGTCGCAAAATTGCTCGCGGCAGACGCGTCGTGGGAAGCGGCCAACGTATGCTTGCAAACGCACGGCGGTTTTGGCTTCGCCGCGGAGTACGACATCGAGCGGAAATTCCGCGAAACGCGGCTTTACCAAGTGGCGCCGATCTCGACGAACATGATTCTGTCGTATCTCGCCGAACATGTGCTCGAGATGCCGCGCTCGTTCTGAACGAATGGCCGCAATGGAAAGCCACATCGAACGATGAATGCCTTCGAGCCACAAAATCCACTTCCGTTGAGCGGCGTTCGCGTTGTCGCGCTCGAGCAGGCCGTCTCAGCGCCGTTCTGCTCGCGGCAACTGGCGGACATGGGCGCTGACGTCATCAAAGTCGAGCGGCCGGATGGCGGCGATTTCGCGCGTGATTACGACGGCGCGCTGAATGGGCTCTCCGCCTATTTCGCCTGGCTAAATCGCGGCAAACGCAGCATCACGCTCGACCTGAAACAAGCGCGCGGCCGCGCCATTCTTTCCAAACTGATCGAGCGGGCTGATGTCTTTCTGCACAATCTGATTCCCGGCGCGGTCGAGCGCTACGGTTTCGGCTATGACGAGATCTCGCAGCGAAGCCCGCGCCTGATCTGGTGCGGAATTTCCGGTTATGGTCCAGATGGACCGTACCGTGACAAGAAGGCTTACGATTTGCTCGTGCAAGCGGAGTCCGGCGTGATCAGTTTGACGGGCAGCGCGGAGGCGCCGGCGAAAGTGGGAATCTCGATCGCCGACATTGCTTCCGGCTTTTACGCCTACTCTTCCATCCTGGCTGCATTACTGGGGCGCGAGCGCAATCGCCGCGGCGAGCGAATCGATATCTCGATGTTCGAATGCCTGACGGAATGGACGACGCCCGCTTTGTACGCGTGGTACGGCACGGGACGCATTCCGTCGCGCGAAGGCGTGCGCCACAACATGATCGTCCCCTACGGCGGATATGAGTGCGCGGATGGCGCTGTGCACTTGGCGATCCAAAATGATCGCGAGTGGCGCCGCTTCTGCACAGACGTACTCGGGCACCCGGCGCTTGCCGTTGACGCTCGTTTTGCGGCGAATGAAGATCGGTTGCGCAATCGCGGCGAGCTTGAAACCCTGATTGAAAATACTTTCGGCAAACTGACGAAAACGGACGTCCTCGCGCGGCTGGACCGCGCCGGAATCGCCAATGCCGCGGTGAACGACATGCCCGCCGTGATGCGCCACGCACAGCTTGCCGCCAGAAATCGTTGGACGATGGTCGATTCTCCAGCGGGACCGATTCCGGCTCTGGTGCCGCCGCATAATTTGGCGCATGCGCGGCCGCACATCGGCGCCGTGCCTGAGCTCGGCGAGCATACGCAGGAGATTCTGGCGGAAATCGGTCTTGAAAAATTGACGCTGCATTCAGACGAGGAGAAACAGGATGAGTGAGCAACGGCGAACCGGCCCATGTTACGAAGACTTCGAAGCAGGGATGGTCATGCGGCACCCGCTGGGCCGGACGGTATCGCAGGCGGACAACGTGTGGTTCACACTGCTGACCGTGAATACGAATCCGATTCATATCGATGCGCACTACTCGGCGCAAACGGAATTTCGCAAACCGCTCGTGAATTCGACATTCACCCTAGCGCTTGTGACTGGACTTTCGGTGAGCGACGTCTCGCAAAATGCCGTTAACCTGGGCTGGGATGAAATTCGCATGCCCGCGCCGGTCTTCGAGGGAGACACGATCTACGCGCAGACAGAAGTGCTGAGCAAGCGCGAATCGAAATCGCGGCCGAACATGGGAATCGTCGAAGTGAAAACGACGGGGTTCAAACAAGATGGGACGGTGGTGATGCATTTCAAGCGGACGATCCTCGTTTATAAGCGCGGGCACGCGCCCGAACCGCCGCTTCCGTCCATGAAAGAATGAGCGCCGGACTTGCGCGAGCGCGGTAGCAGGACACGACCGAAATTTAGCCCCATAACTCACTCCCTTTATTCAGTTTCATTGTCACTTTTCGCGATCGAGCAGAGCGCGGGCGCCTTTGAACTCCTCCCGCTTCTTCGCGTCCAACTTTGGAAAGCTGAGATTCAACTCCTCGAGAGTGTTCACGATCGCCTCGGCAACGACGAGCCGGGCGAACCATTTGTGGTCGGCGGGCACGACGTACCAGGGCGCGTGTGGCGTGCTCGTTTTCTGAATGATTTCTTCGTAGGCGCGCATGTAATCGGCCCAGCATTCGCGGTCGTTCACATCATCCATTGAAAATTTCCAGTGCTTCTCCGGCTCATCGAGGCGCGCGAGGAAACGCCGTTTTTGTTCCTCCTTCGAAAGATTCAAGAAGAATTTCCGCACGACGATCCCGTTGCGGCCGAGATAGCGCTCGAAAGCACTCAAGTCTTCAAAGCGCTCCTCCCAAATTTTCGGCGTGATCAAGGAGGGGTTAAGCTTTTCCTTCTTGAGCAGATTTGGATGTACGCGGACTACGAGGACTTCTTCGTAATAAGAGCGGCTGAAAATAGCTATATTGCCGCGCGCCGGCAAGCGCTGGCACACCCGCCACAGGAAATCGTGATTTAGCTCTTCTTCCGATGGAACTCCGAAATGATAGACGTGACATCCCTCCGGATTCACGCCTGACATCACGTGCTTTATAGTGCTGTCCTTGCCCGCGCCGTCCATTCCCTGGAAAATCAGGAGCAGCGCCCACTGGTCCTGAGCGAGAAGTTTCTCATGCAAATCATTGAGGCGTGCGATGCCGCGGTCAAGGGCCTCCTGTGCTCGCAACTTGGAATCGAGTCCAAGAGTTTCGGAGGAGGCGAAATCCTTCAGCCGGAATCTGCTCCCGTCGGTGACTCTAAAATACTTCGCGAATTCTCCTTGACTCACGGTCACAGAAGCTCCTCACGCATTTTCCCCGCCGCCGAGTCAGCGCTTGTAGACGACGCCACCTTTCATGACGAACGATACTTTCTGGACGACGCTGATGTCTTCGAGCGGATTGCCCGGGACGGCAACGATGTCCGCAAAGTAGCCGGGCTTTAGCTCACCGACTTTTCCCTGCAAGCCCATAATTTTTGCTCCTTCAAGCATGTCAGCCTGCAGAACAGCGGCAGGAGTCATGCCGTACTGAACCATGAGAACGAGCTCGCGGGCTTGCGTGCCGTGCGGAAAGGGCCCCACGTCGGAGCCGACGGCCATGGGAACGCCGGCGGCAAGCTGGATACGGAACTGGCGAGCATGATAATCGAGCATGTCGTGTTCAGCCTTTGCTGCGGCGGGATTGGACGCGTGATCGGCAAAATATTCGAAGATGGTGAAAGTGGGAACTGCGGGAATATCCTTCTGCCGCATCAACCGCATGGTCTCATCGCTAAGCTGGGCCGCGTGGTCGATGGATTCGACGCCGGCCTCGGCGGCATAAAGCGCGCCGGGTTCTCCCATGCAATGGACGCCGACGCGCGTGCCGAGACGCGCGGCCTCCTGCACAGCAGCGGCGAGCTGCGCTTCCGTGTACTGATAGGGCGAGGAAAAAATGCCGTCGTGAAGCGAGTCGCGCCCCGTCTCGTACATCTTGATGAAAGTAGCGCCTTCCTTGATTTGCTCGCGAATCGTCTCGATGATTTCATCAGTCGTGTTGGCGTAATCCGCGTTCGAGAGGACGTGCTGCGCGGGATTGAAATGGATGGCATCTTCGTGGCCGCCCAGGATCGAAATTGCATTGCCGCTGATCTGCAGTCGAGGGCCAGGAATGAGTCCCTGATTGATGGCATTGCGAACGGCGGTATCGGCGGAGCCGGCGCCTTCGGTTCCCATGTCACGTTCGGCGGTGAAACCAGCCATCAAATCGGCGCGAGCGTTGAGAGTCGCCGTAATGGTACGTTGCGGGACGGATTCCTCGACCGTCTGCAAGTCTTCCGCGCCCGGATGAAGAAATAGATGTACGTGGGCATCGATGAGACCCGGCATCAATGTCGTGTCGCCGAGATCAATCGTCTCAGCGCCCGGCGGATGCGAAACGGAAGAGCCGGCCTTGGCGATGCGGTCGCCCTGAATGAGAATTTCGCCGGGCGTCACGATCTTGCCGGATTCGACGTCGAGGAGGCGCGCGGCGTGAAGGACGATAGGTTGAGCGGGCGCGGAGTTCGACTGCGCCGAAGCGGTTGGAATGAGAAACGCAAACAGGAAAACGAGAGTCGAGATCGCGGTGAAGTGGTGTTTAGTTTTCATGGCGGCGAGATAATACCACTTCGGAAGCGCGATGGTTCGGTGACGAATGGAAAAACGACGCGAGGAGCGTGGCGCGCGAGTGCGGCGAGAAAATGCGCGAAACGCGGAAAAACAATATGCGTTATATTTATCGATTAGAATGAGTACCGATCCTTTCTTTTGTGTAAGTTACGCCGGTTTCTAATTCCGGAAGTGGCCGATTAGACCGAGAAAAATGCGACGCCATACGGAGCGTTGCTCTCTTCGTTTCGCGGGGCCAACGGGCGGGGGCAAGCTCGCCACGGCGGGCAGGCCCGCCACGGCGGGCAGGCCTTGCTTCTACGGCAATGGCTCCGCTTGCCATCGTGCCCTCCAAAATTCGATCCCTCCTAAGTGTGGCCGTTCACCGGCAGTGCCGCGAAGGTCATGCGACGCACACGTAAAAATCATGCATGGCCGCATGGAGGAATGCAAGGTGTGGTGGGCGTAAGACGCAGCTTCTCTGCGTGAGGGTGATGCCCCATGCGAAGAAGATACAAAGCTACTGTGTTGAGGGATACCAATCGAGAAGACGGACTTCGATGCCGGTGCCCCGCAAATCCTTCTGGAAGATGCTCAGGTCAGAGCCACGGTAGTGATACGGAATGACAATTTTCGGGTGGAATGCCTTGACGGCTTGGGCGGCTTCATCGGGCGGCATGGTGTATGGGAGATTCATGCAAACAAAGGCGACGTCGATGTTCTTGAGGGCGCGCATCTCGGGGGTGTTCTCAGTGTCGCCGGAAAAATAAAAGCGCTTGCCACCGTAGGTCAGGACGTAGCCATTTCCGAGACCCTTGGGGTGATAAAGCTGGCCGGCGGCAGGGCCGCGCTTGATGTTGTACATAGGAATGGCTTCGATGGTCCAGGCACCCCACGTTTTCGTTTCACCGTTGGAAATGGGAGCGGCGGTTGTCACCGTGGCGACGACGGAAGGCGGCGCGAAAATCTCCGTGCCGGGCTTGCTGACCTTGGTGATGGATACCGGATCCATGTGGTCGCCGTGAACGTGGGTGATGAGAATCAGGTCGGCCGGAGGGAGGCCGTCGAAATTGGCGGGCCTGGCAGGATCGACGTAAATGACTTTGCCGCCGGCTTCAATCATGAGACTGGCGTGGTAGATAGGCGTGATTCTGACGGGGCCAGCAGAAGTATCGAAGGTCTGCACTTGGCGCGCGGAAGCCGCTATAGCGGGTAAAGCGAGTGACGTGAAAACCGCAGCAGATGCCGCGGCGATGATGGTTGCTTTGAAAGCGGTCATGTTCTCGCCCTCGCCCATGTTTCTTGAAATGAAAGGGATGCTAGCACGTACGGATGGCGTGGGCAATCTTAGCAGGGACCAGCGGGGGCCAAAGGTGTGAGTTTTCGAGTGCGGCAGGACTACGGTTATTTAACCAAAGACGTGGTGGGCTGCTTGCGGGCCTGCTTGTCGGCGTAGAGGAGCTTATCGACGTAATGGAGGAGGTCTTCGGGCCGATCTCCTTCCTGATATTCTCCCGCACCCTGCGAAAAGCTCACGGGAATCTGATGCGCGCCGGATTGCACCGTGATCGATTCCAGGCGCCGCAGCACTTGAGGCACATGCGAGGTCTTGCAATCGGTGAGCAAGAGCATGAATTCATCGCCGCCCAGCCGCGCCGCCAAATCACCTTCGCGAACCACTTCCGCCAGACGATCGGCGAATCCTTTCAGAACCGCATCCCCGGCGGGATGGCCGAAGCGGTCGTTGATCTGCTTGAAATTGTTCAGATCGAAAAGCACCAGCGTCAAGGGATAACCGCGCCGGCGCGCGCGCGCGATTTCCGTCTTGAGGTGCCGCTCGGCAAAGCGGCGATTGTAAAGACCGGTGAGCGGATCGACCAGGGCCAGATTGCGCCACAGCGAAGATTGGAACTGGCCTTCGGCAAGCTCGCTCCGCAGCCGGTTGATGAGGAATTTCTCGTAGGTGAGATAACAGATGAAAATCAGGATGACGCCGACGAGACCCATGATCGTTTCGAACACGCTGGAGCCGAAGGCCGACTTCCTGTCGGCCAGGATTTCGGGAAACGAAAGCGAAATAACGCTGGCCGTGAGCACCAGAATGACCAGGACGGAAAGAGCCCACATCCACCAATCCCGCTTGCGCAGTTCGCGCAGCCGAGCGGTGTATTCCCAGGAACGAAACGTCACGTTCTTCGGGTCAATTTTAGCGTCAGGGACTTGCAGTGTGTTTTCGTCCATAATTGGGCACGTTAGGGCCTAACTTTGGGGCCTAACTTAATGGTTGGCGCGCACAGAGCCAACCACCTTATGCGCGATTGTGGAGTACATCTCAAAGGAGCACAAGTTTACTCGATTCTACCAGATAGTACTTTAGGTCTATTGCACGGGTCATCTCGGTGCACCAAACTAGTACACGATGATGGCAGCGTTCATATGCGTGATGTCCCTCGGCGCGCTCGTCCAGTTCGCCATATCCCAGTGGAGATCCATCTGGATTACGATCGCGGCGCAACCCCTGTCGAGCTCGCTTGAGGCAGCGACAGGCATCGCCAACGAGGCGATATGCGCGGAGCATTTCGAGATGCTGATTCATGCATCGGAACAATTGGATCGGCCAGCACACGAAGGCAATCTGTGGATGAAAGAAGTGGGGCTGTATTACCGGGCACTGCGCACATGCCGGAAACTGAGCGGGAAAGCGCTGCCGTCTGTGGCAAGTTGGGCGAATCGAGAATTGACAGAATGCGCCCGGTTCGCCGCGGCGATACTGGACCGACGTCTGAACAATTCACTCGTCTACGGCAGTGCAAGTCAGAACTCATAGATTATTTTATCTCTCGCCTCAACACTTCCTTAAAACTCAATAGAGTGTCCTTCAGGCACTCGCATTACCCAAGTTTAGAATATCGCGGAGGACGCGGCGCGAGGAAATTGATCCGGGCGTCCGTGGGGAAAATAGTACGGCTAGTGCCAGCAGAAACGAGCGGAGAAGCTTAAGTCTGATCGATCAGGCGATGATGAATGGCGTAGAGAGCAAGTTCGAGCCGATCGGAAACGCCGAGTTTATCGAAAATATTGTGCAAATGGTTTTTAACTGTCTGTTCGCTAATGAAAAGCTTTTCGCCGATTTCGCGATTGCGAAAGCCCTGAGCAACGAGTTGAACAATCTCCTTTTCGCGGTCACTGAGCAGTGGTTTGTCGCGGCGCTGGCCAGTTTCCGCGGAACGTTGGGCCTCCTCCCGGAAGGGGCACGGTCCATTCCAAAACGGAACGCATTAAGGAAATAGACGAAGATCAAAACACTGCAATGGCTTAACCACGCTTCAACCTGCTGAATCTGCGGAACAAAGAACGGCCTGATTTTCACGCGTTTGGGCGGCATCTTGCATTCCGATGAGAGGCCACTGGGCAAATTGTGCCCGGATGGATGGGGATTCCTACATTCGAGATCCGGCGGTTGAAGAAAATCCGGCCGGAACACGCGAAGGAAGAACGATGCGCAAATTCAAGAGGTGTGCATGCGTACTGGCGGCGTTAATGGCGGCGAGTGCCGCGGGTGCGCAAGACGAAAAAACGATTCGAAAGAAGGACCTTTCTTCGCTGAGTATCGAAGACCTGATGCAAGTTCAAGTGACATCGGTGTCGAAGAAGGAACAGAAACTGTCGCGAACCGCGGCAGCGGTCTTCGTGATTACGGAGGAAGACATCCGGAGGTCCGGGGCCACGAACATTCCGGATCTATTGCACATGGTGCCGGGGATGGATGTGGGAGAGATCAACGGAAGCACATGGGCCGTCAGCGCGCGTGGATTCAACAGTCAATTCAGCAACAAACTTCTGGTGATGATCGACGGGCGAATTATTTACACACCAACCTTCGCGGGCGTCTTTTGGGACACGTTGGATCTACCCCTCGAGGACATCGAAAGGATCGAAGTGATTCGAGGTCCGGGCGGGGCGGTTTGGGGAGTCAACGCAGTGAACGGCGTCGTCAGCATCTTTACGAAGGACGCCGCCGAGACGAAAGGAGGAACGTTCGTTGCCGGGGGAGGAAATCTGGAACATGGATTCGGGCTAGCTCAATACGGAGGGACGCTGCGCAAGGACACCAGCTACCGCGTCTATGCCAAGTATTTCAATCAGAATCATATGCTGGACCTCGCGGGCCAGAACGGCGCGGATGGATGGCACGCCTTTCGTACTGGATTCCGTATCGATAGCGTTCCCTCCTCCAACAATTCGCTGACGTTTGAAGGGGACCTGTCGCTCGGGCGGGAAGGCGAAATGGGGTTTGTCCTCCCTTCGGTTACATCTCCGGGGTTCGTGGCTGTCAGCGAGCAAATCGGTCTCGCTGACGGTTCAGGCGAATTCGTATGGAAACATGCTTTCTCTGTGCGGTCCGACACCACTCTGCAAATCTCCTTCGATCGCCACGTACGCGATGATCCGCAAAACCCGGAGACGCGGGACACGTGGGATCTGGACTTCCAGCATCACGTCGCGTGGGGTGAACGGCAAGACATTGTGTGGGGGTTGGGTTATCGCGTCACACCCGACAGAATTGAGGGCGGTTTAACAGTTTCAATGAATCCCGTCAGCCGAACTCTTCAAGTTTTCAATACCTTCGTTCAAGATGAAATCATGCTGGTTCCAGATCGTGTGTATCTGACCGTGGGGACAAAGCTGGAACACAACGATTATACGGGGTTTGAGATCATGCCGGACGTGCGCGCGACGTGGTCTCCCAGCGACCACCACATGTTTTGGGCCGCGATCTCGCGAGACCTGCGTGCTCCCTCGCGGAACGATACAAATCTGGTCCTCAATGCGGGCACGGGGCCCGCAGGCCCTCCAGATCTGATTCGGCTCCTGGGCAATCCGAATTTTCAGGACGAAAAGCTGATCGCCTATGAGGCGGGGTATCGCAGGACACTATCCGGCCGTCTGTCGGTCGATCTCGCTAGCTATTACAACGATTACGACAATCTCCAAACGACGGAGCCGCTGGCGCCCTTCTCCGAAACGACGCCGCCCCCTCCTCATGAGGTGATTCCATTCACGTACGAGAACTTAATGTACGGAGAAACGCACGGGGGCGAAGTGGCAGCGAACTGGAAAGTGACAGACCGCTGGACACTCAGTCCGGGATATGCGGTGGAGCAGCTCCACATGCACACAAAACCGCCCAGCGTCGACACTCAAACTGGACCGTTCGTCGAGGGAGCAGCGCCACGTCATAGCGCGCAGCTTCGATCCCATATTGACTTGCGCAATGGACTTGCATGGAACGCGTCCGCCTATTTTGTCGATCGTTTGTATCACCAAGGATCTTCAGGCGCTGTAGCGATCCCGGCATATACGAGGGTGGACACAGGCCTGACATGGAAGCTAGGGGAAGGATTTTCGATCGATGTCGTCGGGCAGAATATTGCGCAGGATCACCACATAGAGTTTGACGACATGAATGGGAGCATGCAATCCGGCGAAATCAAGCGGAGCGCGTACGGAAAAATAAGCTGGCACTTTTGAGGACAAGGGAAGGACAGTGAGATTCCGCAGCAAAAACGGAAGTCATGGCGGGAGTTCTTCGGCGACCCAACGAAGAAGGACGGCAAGACAGGGCGCGAGCCTTCTTTTCTCGGTACTGATCATTTTCTGCGGAATTGTTTGCGGCGGGGCACAGCGTAGTGACGGCCAGATTAACACAACCGCGGAATACAAAGTCAAGGCGGCGTTCCTCTATAACTTTGCGAAGTTCATCGAATGGCCTCCGCAAACGTTCCCCGGGGGAAACAGTCCGATCATCCTGTGCGTGTATGGGAGCGACCCATTTCGCGGCGAGCTGGAAGCGACGGTGCTCGGCAAGAAAATCGACGGTCGCGGATTTGAAACACGCCACATGAACCGAATCGAAGAGTTGCGGGTTTGCCACATGGTCTTTGTGAGCGAGGCGGAAGCAAAACGGGCGCCCGAGATTCTGGCGGCGCTGAAGGACGCACCCTTGCTGGTAGTGGGGGAAAGCCAGGGCTTCGCGGCAGAAGGCGGAGAAATTCAGTTCGTCCTGGAGGACGGCAAGGTGCATTTTCTGGTGAATACGGACGCGGTGGGACGCGCTCATTTGAAAGTCAGCTCGAAACTGCTCTCATTGGCCCAAATCGTTCGCGATGGAGTCGGGGGAAAAGAAAACTGAGATGCGGGTGCTCCCCAATATTTCGATACGGCAAAAGCTGCATGCGATCGTCATGCTGCCCTGCGGGGCGGCGCTGCTTGCGGCGGCGCTGGCGTATATACCTTATGACCGGATCTCATTCCTGGACTCGAATTCACAAGATCTGGCCGCAATCGCGGAGATGATCAGCGAGAACAGTACCGCCGCCATCAGCTTTGGAGACGCGGATTCGGCAAATGGAATTCTGCGCGCACTACATGCCGAAAGGCACGTTACCGAGGCTGGCATTTACGATAAGGATGGGAAGGTTCTTGCGAAATACAGCCGGGATCCCGGGCGAGCAGATTCTGTGCCTGCGCAACCGGGGAAGGATGGAGCGGTAACAACGAGCAAGGACCAGGCGCTGTTCCGACCGATCACGCTGAATGGCGAAAGAATCGGCACGATTTACATCGAAGAGGACCTTGGCGAACTGCATGACCGCGTAGTGCGATTTTTCACGATTCGGATGCTGGTTTCGCTCGGGTCGCTGTTGATCGCTTTCCTGCTGTCGTCACGGTTGCAGGCCGTGATTTCCGGACCCATTCGGGAACTGGCGGAGACGGCACTGTCCGTGTCGGCCCAGGAGAACTATTCCATCCGCGCCAAGAAGACCAGCAACGATGAGATTGGATTCCTCTTTGACCAGTTCAACGGGATGCTGAGCCGGATTCAGCAGCGCGACGTCGCCTTGCAGCGCGCTCACAATGATCTGGAGCAGAGGGTCACTGAGCGTACGTCATTCCTGAACGCGCTGATCGAGAACACGCCATTAGCCGTCGTGGTGACCAATTGTAACCACGAGGTTCAGCTGTGCAACCCGGCGTTCGAGAAGCTATTCCAGTACACGCGGGATGAAGCGATGGGCCGGCGATTAGATGATTTGATTCTTAATAACGAGATGAAGTCTCAGCTCGACGAGGTGTTTGGCGTAAGGCAGGCCAGTGATCTCCTCGATCTGGTGACGCAGCGCTGTCGGAAGGATGGAACGCTGGTCGATGTGGAAATCCACGGCGCACCTTTGCTGGTGCAAGGCGCGGTGGACGGCGCGCTGCGCATATATCAGGACGTCTCCACACGGAAGCGCGCCGCCGAGGAAATGCAGCGAGCAAAAGAGGCCGCAGAAGCCGCAAGCGAAGCAAAGAGCGAGTTTCTGGCCAACATGAGCCATGAAATACGCACACCGATGAACGGAATCATGGGGATGACGGAACTGGCTCTGGAAACCGAATTGACGCCCGAGCAGCGCGAGTACCTCGATACCGTGAAATTGTCGGCGGAGTCCTTACTTACGGTCATTAACGACATTCTGGACTTTTCGAAAATCGAAGCGCGGAAGCTAAGTATCGACGCGATCGAGTTCGACCTGCGGGACAACGTCGGCGATACGATGAAGACGCTCGGCTTGCGAGCGCACGAAAAGCATCTCGAAATCGCCTACGACGTACAAGCCGAAGTTCCGGAGACAGTGATCGGCGACCCAGGACGGTTGCGGCAAGTTCTGTTGAACTTGGTGGGCAATGCGATCAAGTTTACGGAGCGCGGTGAAGTCACCGTGACCATCGAAGCCATATCGCAAACCGACCGCAAAGTGGATTTGCATTTTGTCGTGGCGGACACGGGAATTGGAATTCCAGCCAACAGGCAGGCAGCTATTTTCGAAGCGTTCACGCAGGCCGACGGTTCGATGACGCGGCAGTACGGCGGCACGGGTCTGGGATTGACCATTTCGGCACGGTTGATTGAAATGATGGGAGGACGAATCTGGGTGGAGAGCGAGACAGGCAAAGGCAGCCGTTTCCATTTTGACATCCCGCTGGGCAAGCAGTCAGGATCGGCCAGACCTCCGGCCATCAGCAGCGAGACAGTCTTGCGCGGTGTTCACGTGTTAGTGGTGGATGACAATGCCGTCAATCGGAAGATTCTCGAGAAGGTGCTGGCCAACTGGGGCATGAAGGCGGTGATGGCGGATGGCGCGCGAGCCGCCATTGCAGCGCTCGAGGAATTCGAAGACACGTCGAGTCGATTCGCTTTGATTCTGCTCGATGCCCGAATGCCCGGGGTGGACGGGTTCGCACTGGCGGAACAGATCAAACATCACCCGAATTGGTCTTCGGCGACGATCATGATGCTCACGTCCGACGGCCAACGGGGCGATGCCGCGCGTTGCCGGCGGCTAGGAATGGCTGCCTATCTGGTAAAGCCAATCCGGCAATCCGATTTGCTGGATGCGATTCTAGCCGTTGTGGGAGGCCACCCAGAAGCAAAAGAGCAGCAACCGCTGGTCACACGGCACTCACTGCGCGAGCAGCGAGCTTCCATACAGATTCTTCTCGCGGAGGACAATGCGGTCAACCAGTTGCTGACGGTCCGATTGCTGGAGAAACACGGCTACGAGGTAACCGTCGCGCCGAGTGGCAAAGCAGCACTAGCTGCGCTGGAAAAGGGCGCATTCCGCTTGATCCTGATGGATGTGCAGATGCCGGAAATGGACGGTTTCGAAGCAACGGGCAGAATCCGAAAAGCAGAAGAAAAATCCGGGGGACACATTCCGATTATTGCAATGACAGCACACGCGATGGCTGGCGACCGGGAGCGTTGCCTGGCGCACGGGATAGACGCATACATCTCAAAACCAATCCAAGCGAGCGAACTCATCGAACTAATCAGGCGACTATGCAAGTTAGCGCCGGAGGTAATCGAAACGTGAAAGATTCGACCGGTACAAATATCCAGTCATCTTACCGCGTTCGAGAAGTGCCTGCGTGAAACGTACCGGCAAAGCAATAATTCTTCTTTCTTACGGCCGGCTCTTATTCTGTTTTTCTCTTTGTTGAGCCAATCGACGCGAGGTCGGATTCCCCAATGCCGAAGGATTACGTCGCGGGCCGCAGCTCGTGCGGTGGAGCGTTCATAAGGGAATGGCAATCGGCGAGCTGGAATTTGCAGCGAACGACCCACTTGACTAACCGGCGCCTCCTATCCCACGTGCGTTTGCTCCGCGAGGAACTAAACCATAATGAAACACCTGTTTTGTATCTGTATTCGACACTCACGCCTAATTGTTAAGGAGTATCGCAAAACTTGTATTTCTGGCGTGACAAAGCGATTGATTAAATGAAACGAATGATTCACAGGCTCAAATACCTGAAGCAAGCCCGAACGTTGTATAATCCTTGCTTAACGGTTTGATTTATTGTAGATAGCGAACCGGCACGAGCACCGCATGCCATGGGAGGGAACTTGGGGGCACAAAGGAAGCGGAACAAAACGACTGACAACTCCGGAAGTTTTCCGAGTCTCGTTCGAGGGCTTTCGGCCAAACGACAGGAAGTGATCAGACCACTGCTGGAGAATCCGAGAAAGTACGTCCTCTTCAGCCTCCGCGCTCTGGCGAAAGAATTCGACAGTGCGCCAGCAACACTCCTGCGCATCGCGCGCGACATGGGTTTCGCCAGCTATCGCGATTTTCGACGCTACTTGCATGAGCTATCGATATCTCAGGCGACGCCATTCGGCGTGCTCGAGAGCAGCGCGCAGAATTCGGGTATGGAGGGCCAGATTGAAGAGTCGCTGGAACATGACATGGTCAACCTTCGGGGATTGCGCCACAGCCTGGATTTCAAACGTGTCGTGGCACTCGTCAAGAAGCTCTACTCAGCCAATTTCATTTTGATTCTTGGCGGGGACATGGCCGAGAGCCTGGCGCGGTTCCTCGAATACAATTTGTCTGTGATCGGGCTTAAATCGATGGCGATTTCCGGAGCGGGCCAAATTTCACACCGGATTCGGCAGGTGACGCGGCAGGATGTGGTGATTGCGATCAGTTATAGGCGAGGGCTTCGCCAAACGGTGGAAGGGTTGCGGCAGGCGATGAGCCGGGGCGCGTACTGCGTGGGCATTACGGATAGCTCGATCTCGCCAGTGGCGCGATATGCCGACGAGTACTTCTTGACGCCGACCGAGGGCCCTCTCTTTGCCGGCTCTTACGTCGCAGCCATGTCTTTTCTGAGTTTGCTGCTGGTTGCCTGTTCCAATTATCGCCGTGGCCGCACGCTGGCGATTCTCCGGGAAGCGGAAAAAGAGCAACGAACCGGCTTCCGCTGGTATTCCGAGAGTTAAGCTCTCGCGTGGACGTGAAACCTCTTACTGCCCGCTTCCCCGCGCATACAGACAGATTCCCGAATATGGCGATGGCACGCGAATCCATGCAACACCACAAGACCGGTTGCGATAAAATGACGGCTTGCGAGACAAGTATGATGTCGTCGTAATCGGCTCTGGCCCGAACGGGCTCGCCGCTGCGATAACAATGGCGCAGGCGGGACGTTCGGTCCTGGTGCTCGAAGCAAGAGAAACGATCGGCGGCGGCGCACGAACCGAGGAATTAACGCTGCCGGGATTTTTCCACGATGTGTGCTCGTCCGTTTATCCGATGGCGTTGATGTCGCCATTTTTTCGAACTCTGCCCCTGGAAAAATATGGCCTCGAATGGGTTCAGCCGGCGCTACCGCTGGCGCATCCGATGGACGACGGCACAGCAGTCATCCTGGACCGCTCAATCGAGAAAACGGCGGCGAACCTGGGCCGCGATGGTGCGCGGTACAGCGAACTCATGACGGCGTTGGTGGAGAGTTGGCCGAACCTGGAACCGTTTCTGCTGGGCCCGCCGAGCCTGCCGCGGCATCCGTTGCTTGCCGCGAAATTCGGCCTTCGCGCGATGCGTTCGGCGTCGCACGTCGCCCGGAGCGTTTTTCGAGAAGAGCGAGCGCGTGCCCTGTTCGCGGGAATTGCCGCGCATTCGATTTTGCCGTTGGAAAAAATGCTGAGCGCTGCGTTCGGACTCGTGCTGGGCGTCGCGGCGCATCGAACCGGCTGGCCATTTGCATGCGGTGGAGCGGCGAAAATCACTGACGCGCTGGCAAGTCACTTGCGCTCGCTGGGCGGCGAGATTCGCACCAGCACTCCCGTCGAGTCTCTCGATCAATTTTCACCGGCGCAAGTCCTGCTGTGCGACGTAACGCCACGCCAGCTTGTTAAGCTCGCTGATAGCCGATTGCCTGACGGATTCCGTCGAAAGCTGCAGCGATTCCGCTATGGCCCGGGCGTTTGCAAAGTGGACTGGGCACTCGATGGCCCGATTCCGTGGAAAGCGGAAGCATGCGCGCAAGCAGGGACGGTGCATTTGGGCGGCACGCTGGCGGAGATCGAAGTGTCGGAACGCGCTCCTTGGGAAGGCCACGTTTCCGAAAAGCCTTTTGTGCTGATTGCGCAACCGAGCCTTTTCGATTCCACTCGAGCGCCCGCGGGTAAACACGTCGGCTGGGCGTATTGCCACGTCCCGAACGGCTCGAAGGCGGACATGTCGCAGGCGATCGAAGATCAGGTCGAGCGCTTCGCACCCGGATTTCGCGGCCGAATTCTCAAACGCAGCGTTCGAGTGGCGTCCAGCCTCGAGTCTTATAATCCCAATCTGGTGGGGGGAGACATCACGGGCGGTGCGGCGGAATTGGGCCAATTCTTTCTGCGTCCCACGTGGCGGATCTACCGGACACCGGCGAGGAATTTGTATCTATGTTCGGCATCAACGCCTCCGGGAGGTGGTGTGCACGGCCTTTGCGGGCACTTCGCGGCGAAAGCCGCTCTGAGCGATGGTTCCTGATACAATCGAGATGCTTCGGCGTCTCGTAGGGTCGTGCGCTTGGATTTCGCTGCGAAGGATGCCATTGTCCCATTCAAGGCGTCACTTTGATTCCTTCTGCAACCGGCTCCAAAGAGGTTGCTTCATGCTAGCGTTCAGATCGAGAGATTAAGTTCAACGGAAGCATTGCCATAAAGACCGCACAAATCCTTCCGCCTGTTTCACTCAAACACTTAAGCGCCTCCTTGTTGGCCGGACTTGCGCTGCGTTTGTTCTTCATCGCTTACTTCCCTTTCCATTCCGGCGACGCGAAGTTTTACGAAGAACTGGCGCGCAACTGGCTGGAGCACGGCGTCTATGGCCTCTTCGTCGCGGGCCGATTGGTTCCCTCGGATATGCGCGTGCCAGGATACCCAGCCTTGCTTGCCGCCGTTTACGCGGTGTTCGGACAAAGTGAAAAAGCGGTGCTCGTCGTTCAAGCGATCATCGATTTGATCACCTGCATCCTAACTGCTCTGCTTGCGGCACGCTTGGCGCCGGCAACCAAACGCAAAATCGTCGCGACCGTCGCTCTATGGATGGCGGCACTTTGCCCATTTCTCGCAAACTACACTGCTACGGTGCTGACCGAAACTCTTGCCACATTCTTGACGACTCTGGCGCTTCTGGCTTTCGTGTATATTTTCGCCGATCCTTCGCTGGAACCTCCCCTAGACCCACGCGACAAGGAAGCTGTGTTTGCGCAGGCCGGTTGGTGGTTGCTGGGGGGATTTCTTGTGGGCGTGGGAACGTTAGTCCGCCCGGAAACGCCTCTCATCCTTGCGGCAGCAGGGATTGTTCTCAGTATTCGGTGGAGGCACACAAAGGACTGGTCCAAACTGACCCTGGCCGGGCTATCGATGGCTCTGGGTCTCATCCTACCCGTGATGCCCTGGGCGATCAGGAACGCGCGTACGCTGGGCCGCATCGAATTCCTCGCTCCGCGCTACGCACAAACACAAGGGGATTTCATGCCCCGGGGCTTTTATGAGTGGACGCGAACATGGATGGTGCACTTTGGAGATGCCTATCTAGTGCCGTGGAAACTGGGGAAGGCGCCGATTGCCATTGAAACACTGCCAGACTCGGCTTTCGATTCCACGGCAGAACGCGCCTGCGTGGAAACACTGCTGAGCCGCTATAACACCAACTTGCAGATGACTCCTTTGCTTGACGGCGAATTTGCGCGCTTGGCGAACGAGCGGACTGTCCGGCGGCCACTGCGAACATACGTTTTCATTCCCATTCTCCGGGCGTGGTTCATCTGGTTCACGCCGCGAGTGGAGCTGCTCCCATACTCAGGGCGGCTCTGGCCACCCGGCAGGGAGTTTCGGGATAATCGGACGGACTTCAGCGTAACGGCCGGATTCGGCCTCTTGAACTTTATCTACGCTGGCCTGGCATTCGTGGGCGCGTGGCGCTGCCGAAGACACCCCGCGTTGGCGTTCCTGGTTGTCTTCATTCTTGTCCGCACGGCCTTCCTGACACAATTGCAAACGGTCGAGCCGCGCTACGCGATCGTTTGCTTTCCGGCGATACTGGCGCTCGGCGCTTGCGCATGGGCAAGACCTGACGCCGACACATCGACTGCTGTTTGAGGCGCTCAGCGCGGGCCTTTAAGGAGAAAAACATCAACTCTTGCCCGCAATTTGTGGGAGACTTCTCCTCAACGAGCAATCAGTTTCAGACCGGAGTCCTGAAGCAGGCTGAGCGATTCGGAGAAAAGCGCACATGAGCTACGCAGAATCGAACTTGGTTCCCGGCGAAACGGTGATTTATCAGACCCGGCTCCATTGGATCGTGATGCTGGGACACATTGTTGTGGGATGCTTGGTGCTCGGTCTGCCCGGGGCGCTTCTGCTTTATTACGCACTCAGCCACACCGGAATTGAGAGAAGCACTCTGCACATCATGGAAGGCGGGGGCGTTGTGTTGCTCGTTTGCGGCGTTATCGCGATTCTAATGGGCATGGTGCGGCGGAACGCGACGGAAATGGCGGTGACGAATCGGCGCGTGGTGATCAAGACGGGCCTCGCCAGCCGGAAGACGATTGAAATGCTGCTAAACAAAGTGGAAAGCATCGAAGTGAGCGAGACGGTTTTCGGCAGGATGCTGGGTTATGGAACGATTGTGGTGATCGGGACGGGCGGAACTCCTGAGCCATTCCAGAAAATGGCGCATCCATTACAATTTCGCAACCAGGTGCAGCAACAGATTGAGAAGCTGCACTAAGAAGACGCAGGGCTGGTCGGCGAGGGCCGAATTGAGAGTAGCATGGCCGCGATTGGCCACCGCACGGAGGACAATGCCTGGACTGGAGCGGCGCTATGCAAATTCAGTTTGGGCGCCCGCGATGATGCATATCGCCCGGAATCTATGCGCGGCTTGGCAGATGCCATCGCGAGGTCGGGCCGTCATCGCGTCTTCACGGAAATCACTGGATCGCCCAGGACGTCTATGCGCGGCGTAATCCCCAATCCTGGATGCGTGGACGCGGCCATGCGGCCGTGGCGGCGCTGCGGCGCGCCTTCGGCGATGCTACGCGTGACATAGCTGTTGAAGTCCGTCGTCGAAAACAAAAATTCCGGCGGCGTGCTTTGCGCCAGGTGCGCGATCGCCGCGGTCACGATGTCGCCGCCCCAGGTATCTTCGATGGTCAGCGCGATGCCAAGTGAAACGCACAGATCGCGAATCTGTCGCGCCCGTGTCAGTCCACCCACCTTGGAGATTTTGAGGTTGATGACGTCCATAGCCTGTTCCACGTGTCCGCGCACGACCATGGCCAAGCTGTCCACCACTTCATCGAGAATGAACGGCCGGTTCGTGTGCCGGCGCACGGCCAGGCATTCTTCATAGCTCGCGCAGGGCTGCTCGATATAAACGTCCACATCGCGCACGGCATCGGCGACGCGCAGCGCTTGGTGCTGCGTCCAGCCGGTATTTGCGTCGGCCACGAGCACGTCGCCAGACTCAAGCTGCGCGGCCACGGCGCGGATGCGCGCGACATCGGTATCAGGAGCGCCGCCGACCTTGAGCTGAAATTTGTGGTAGCCCTCGCCGCGATATTTTCCGACGCTCGCGGCCATTGCCGTTGGCGAATCCTGCGAGATCGCGCGATAGAGTGGAAAGTCTTCCGCGTAGCGCCCGCCAAGCAGTGTGGTGACGGATTGTGCGCTCGCTTTGCCGAGAATGTCCCAGCACGCCACGTCAATGGCGGATTTCACGTACGGGTGGCCGCGCATCGCGGCGTCCATGTGGAGATTGAGCGGGCCGATCTGCGTCGGGTCAAGCCCCAGCAGAGAGGGAGCCAGCTCGGCGATGCCCGTGCGCGCGCCCGCTGCGTACGCCGGCAGATACGCGGGCCCAAGTGGACAGATTTCGCCGAAGCCTGTGACGCCTTCGTCCGTGCGGATTTCTACTACGGTTGAATCGAAGACTTTCACTTCGTTTCCGCCGGACCATTTGTAGGCGCCCTCGTGCAACGGCAGCTCGACGCGGTATGCCCGAATTTCAGTGATTTTCATTGCGCTGGTTACGCCGACCGGTTCTTACTCTCCGCTTCGGCGCGGCTCTCGGTGGCGGCGGAGCGGAGAAGCATCACAGCGGTATAGAGGACGACAAAAACGACGACCCACTTCACGTAGTTGATATTGATCTTATACAGCCGGAGAAATATTGTCGCGGCGATGATTACACCCGGAATTCCGCCGATCGTCAATCCAAGCGCTGCTTTGGGACTATAGCGATGCGCTTTAATGAATCGCGTGCCCCCTACCGGCATGAGGAATGCACAGGAACCCATCATGATAGGGAATGCGGCGATAGGATTCATCCCCAACAAATAGATGAGGATCATGCACGGCGCATAGAGTCCAACGCCCAGTTGTTGAATCGCTCCGAGGAAAAAGTTCACGCCGACGGCAATCCAGAGTTTCACGCCCGTCAAGCCCATGGCGAACCCCCCGAGCGGGAGTAAGCCCTTCGGGTGACTGGCTGTAGGTATCGAACTGAACATGAGCAGCGAAGCGGCGACGAGAGCGATGCCGAGGCCGATTTGAATCTTGCGCTTGGGCCAGCCGCTTACAATGCCGGCGCCGAAGTAGGCGCCCAGCGATGCAGCGATGATCATGCTGATGAGCGTTGTCGGCTCCACGGCCACTGCCGCGATAAAGAAGAAGGCCTCCGTGATGGTAGGCATGGCGTGACCCACGTTCATCGTTCCGGGAATCAAATCGTCGGGTATCAGGTTTAGCAGCTTGTAAATTGAGCTGGTGATGGCAAACGAGCCGACGCCCAGCGTGTCCATGAAGTTGGCGAAGAAGCCGACGCCCAGTTGGATCGGAAAATTCGCGGTGGTTCCAGCCGCGTCTTTCGTGCCGGCGCGCCGGCCGCGCAACAGGTACGCAACCCACACAATGATGTAGGCCACGCTCACGATTGCCAGTGCGATCAGTAGCGCGGTTTTCACACTTGACCCATAATTTCCGTTTCGACCTCCCGGCCGACCGATAATCTATAACTAACCGACTCAGCGTGCAACGATTCATCCAGCTCGTTGACCACATAGTCTTTTTAGTTGGTGCGGGAAAATCCCAAAGCGAAGAACTAATGCCTTTCCAGTCTGATCTGACTTCTGGCCTGACTGGCGATTTTTGTACCAGGCGAAATGGGAGCGAATTTACCCGGCAGGAAGAGCGGTCAGATCACGAATGAGAATGCCACGACCGATTTCCTCAAATCATCGGAGAACGATTTCCTTTCCATGGATAGCGCACGCACGTCCTCTGAGAAGTGACTATTGGCATTCTCTGCGGCAAACCATGCGACGCAGGGGAAGAAATCGCGGCTCGATTGCGGCCAGGTGCGACAAACGCGACCAAGGTGACGGCACAAGGTCTAATGATTGCACTAGAAAGTTGGTAGGGGCGGTGGGGATCGAAAACAACACCGGTTGGGATTTCAGGGACTTGGCGGGAATGCGAGAGAACAGTAAGTCATTGAAAAGAAACGCTGGGGAACCTGAAGGAATCCTTATTGGCCCCTCAAAGGCCCCTCGTTTTTTTTTCTTGATCCTGCGACGCATTCATTGCTTTTTCTTTCTGACGGTGCGAAAACGAAAATCGGCTTCGGGTCCAAATCTTGCGACACGGATGGCAAGCCGACAAATGAAGCTTTGGAAAGACTCTATCGATGCCGCGTCGTAGCGAAATCAGTCGTACAGCTGCATTGGATACTGTCAAACGCCTCGGCCAACAAATCTCCATTGCCATAGGTGAATTCACGCGGTCTATTCCCTACCGACTATTGGATGGAGTGTAGGCGTTAGCTGTCCCCGGCATCCAAATCGTATTACCGTTTTTATCGCGTAGCTGTACGTTGAATTCTGGCTGGTTGCCCCGATTGACGGCCCCGATGACGACGCGGCATGTACCCTGATAAGACAGACATAGTGCCGGTTCCCCTACAGGATTGACGGAGCTTAGACCGGCGGTCAACTCCCCCTCGACATCAGTGATCGACAACGAGACTATTCCATCATCACCGACCGATACTTCCAGCCCCTGTTTTCCATAGCCGGGATCATCAACCTTCAGCGAGCGCGTCTCGATGGAACTCGCGACAATTTTATTCGCATGCCCTTGTGCATTAACATAGCCGATGGCACCGCTTCCAATCCCTATCAGCAACAGAACCATTAAGAACCGATTTGTCCATTCGAGCCGCCTTAAACGGCGCTCAATGTCCATAGTCATAGCATTGTTCCTCCCTGAGTCACTGGATAAACAAACTGCGCACTATTGTGATGAGTGCGGGCAAGGCATAGCTGACGGAACCTTGATCAGCATGCCGTTTATATTGCCCAGATTCGGACCACCCGGAAGCTCGACGAGCACACGGCCCGGATACCTGCTTGTCAAAGTCGTTACGCTCGAACCTGGCCCTATGTTATCGCTCACGCCATTGAATACCTGTGTGTAACCGCCATTGCCATTCGGGATGTACCCAGAAATTTGGCTTCTATACTGTTTGATGTAATTGTTGGCCTGCGCACCTGTCATATTCGAGCCTGGAGGAACAAACTGTGATCGGTCAACAGCGGCTGTCCCATTTGTTTCCGGTACGCCATACGCGCCTTTCTTGTCAGGATGTATCGTGGGAATGTTATTGTATACGCCATGCGCATTCACTATGCAGTTCTTCGTTTGCTGTGATTGATGCGGCAGGTGTCGCAAAGGCGGTGGGAGCGGCGGAGTTTGCTGCTCCTGGACCCGCTGTTCGTGCTGCGCCTGCTGTATGATGTGTGCAGTGAAAGCAGCGGAGCTCACTGAAGCGGACAGGCTCAAGCCGGAAGTCAGAGTGAGCCCACCGGCATCGAAGGCCAGTTGGCTGAGGTTGGCCGAGAAATAGTCGGCGGCTACGATGGCTGCGATTTTAAAAACGTCCCACAGCCAGAACTGGCCGCTGGGATCGGTCAGATTGATGGGGTTGTCTCGCGCGTAGGCATACCGGTTCCACGATTCCGGGTCGTCTGGATCGCCTTCCACCGGATCAGCCGAGCAGAACGTCGCAGTTCGCGGATCGTAATAACGAGCTAGAGCATATTCGAGGCCTGTCTCCGGGTTGTTTTGATAGCTGGTGAAGGTCCATTCCGTTGAGCCATTGGAGGAATACCACTGTTCGCCAAACGGGTAGTGCCCCTGCTGCCCCACCACATTTCCATTCGCATCCGTGATCATGCGTATGGAGAGATGGTCCTTCTGATAGTACGTCGTCGCGCCGCTGCTGACCTCGGCCAACAGATCGCCATTGCCGTAAATAAACTCGCGCGAAGGAGAACTGGGCGCTGCGCCGTTGTCGTATTCGGCGATATCTTGCGCCCCCGAATAAATGAATACCGTCGTGGTCCCGTTCGCCGATTTCTGGACGCGCAACCCATTGCCATCATAGGTGTAGCTGGCGGTGGCTCCTCCGGTCACGCTGACCATCTCGTTGTCCGCATCATAACCGTAAGTATCCATTGTTCCCGGATCGTACTTCATATTCCCACTTAGGTCGTAAACGAATCCTGAACCAGTGGGCTGGTTGCTGCCATTGAACGACAGCGAACTCGGTGGTCCCGATCCCGCCGTCACCGACTGCGTTGTACGATTGCTCCACTGATCATAGGTCTCCGCCAGGCCCCACGTCGGATAATTGGTCGAGCCGTTCGTAGTCGCAGCGATCAGCCTGTTGATTCCATCGTAGGCGTAGTTCACAGTTCGCCCGGAATCCATACTATCTGTAATGCACTGAATGGGCCCGTCGTCCTGCGGCGTGCCGTTTGGGCAATTCGTGGCGTCATATTGGTAGAAATAGTTCAATGCGAAAACATTGCCGCCGCTTTTTGCATAGCCGAGACCGCTCAATTGTTCCGTCTTTGGGAAATAAGAGTAGGTTCCGACAATGCCGTTGCCAAAAGTAATTCCAGTGACATGGCCCGCCGAATCGTAGCCGTAGGCACTGGCGAAAGAAATGCTGGAGGAGCAGGAACCAGAGGTCGATGGAGCAACATTACAGAGCCGCCCGATATTATCGTAAGCATATTGAACCACACGGCCCGAAGGGTAGGTGATTTGGGTTAATTCGCCACCAGCATTGTATTGGTAGGTCATTGTGTAGGTGCTTGAACCGATTACTTTTTGAAGCTGAAGCACATCACCGTCAGCATCGTAGGTATACGACTCCGAGCCGGAGGGGTCGGTGATCTCGGTCAATCGGCCCAAGGCAAATGCCGAAGCACCACCCTGGTCGTAGGCATACGTTACGCTGCCTTGGCCATTGGAGTAGCTCTTCGATTTGAGGCGGTTCAGAGCGTCATAGGTGTATGTCGTGGTGATTCCCCGCGCATCCGTCTTCGAACACATATTGCTCGGGTCTCCGCTGCAACCGGCGTAGCTGAAAGAAATTGTGCCGGCCTCCGGCGTGGTCTCCGAAGTTTTCCTGCTGAGTCCATCATAGCTAAAACTTCGGGTCTCCGTACCCTGCACCACGCCGGCGACGTTATTAGCCGCGTCATACGTATACAAAGTGACTTGTGGTGCCGAAAGTGACCCAAAGCCTAGATCGCTCGTCAATGTGCTTCCTGAAGGTGTAGGTGTAAACGAAGGTCCGCTGAAGTATGTTCTCTGGCTCGTAGCAGACGTCGCGGAAAGAGCGTAGTTCGTTCCTGTCCCAGAAGCCTTTGACGTCAGCGATACGACGCCGCCGTTGGCCGACGCAGTCACAGGCGAATTCTGGGCGGAATTGAAAGCGTTGGCCAAGGCTGAAGCAATGGAAGCATCAGTACTGGTCTCGCCGTAGCTCGCAGATTCTGTGAAACTATCGACTGTGATCGACACTGTTCCGCTATCGTATACAGTTATCTGTTGCCATTGCAGGCAGTCTCCGCCTTCAACCTGATGGACGCATTTCTCGTAGGTGTAGGACTGCTCTGTGCCACCTATTGTCACTGAGCCGACGCTTTGTCCATTTCCGGGGCTCGGTTCATCTACTTCTATGACTCTCCCGAAGCCGTCGAGCCACTCTTGTTTCTCTTTGCCTTCCTCGTCCATCATGAGGACAGGGTAGCCAGTGCCATATGTGGTCGGTGAGCCCTGTTGAGATGTCAGCCCCCCGGCCTGCCCGATAAGCGCACCATAGATAACTTTGGAATAAGAATTGTCTGGATGCGTCGTTTGAATTTGACGGTCTAGACCATCATAGAGGTAGTTTTCAAAGACGTAGTTTGGATCCGATGTGGTCGTGTAAGGATGGCTCTCACTGATAAGGCGATCATTGCCATCATAATTTGCGCTTACGTTAATCGCTCCATTCGGGCTGTTCGCCAATGTCTGCTCGGTTTCGCGACCCCAAGAATCGAGGAAGCTTTGCTGGTGCTGACAGCTACTACACCCGGTTGATGGGCTCGTATCACCGACGGCTCTGTACGCGTCGTTTTCAGTCGACGAGGGGTATGTCTGCAAACTCCAGCCAATAGGCGATGCAGTTTCGGTGGGGCGGTTGAACGGGTCCATGGAATGTGTGTACGTCGTCGCACTATTCTGGTCCGTAGAAAGCGCTTGTTTTCCGCTGCCATAGTAGTAACCAAAATGGGCGGTTCCGATAATCGGTTCAGTAACGCTCGTAACATAGGCGTTTGTTGGCTTTGTCGGTGAATAGGTTTCCGGCGGATTGCCGGTATCGTTATAGAAACTGTCCGTGTACCCATATCCCATGACATTACCTGCAGAGTCGATTGTTTCCGTGACGTTACCCGTTGTGTCGTAGCAATACGTCGTGGTCAGGTACGTCGATCCGCTGACCCACTGCTGAATCTGCGTCGGGTTGCCACGCGTGGTATAACCAGACCCGAAATTCGTGTCATCGTGATTGCTGACGCCTGTTACGGAGTCCAGCCCACCACCGGGGCAGGAACCAGAGTACGAGTCGTATATGTAAGTAGTGTCCGAGACAGTGGCGCTGTTACTATTGGCAACCGCCACGCTCAGTGGCCGGTCAATATCATTCGTGCCTGTCGAAAGATAGGTAGTATAGGTCGCCCGGTCAGGATTTGACGGGAAGTTTGGCGATGTACCTGGATAGTAGCGCCATTCCGAGAGTTTCGTGATGTTCCCCGTTTGCGGGCTGTCGTACGCGTACTGCGTCTGCTTCGTGATGCTACCACTCGGTGCAGAGACACTGGTTTGAGACGTTAACAAGCGAATGTAGGAATTCCCGTAACATCCAGAGAACGGGCAGGCATTCGAAAAATCATAAGTATTTGTGACGGTCGAAAGAAGATTACCGCCGCCGTAGGATTGAATCTGCACCGGCCAAGCGCCATTATTCAAGGTGAACGTGTAGACCATATAATCGCCGCTCGGCTTTGTGACCGTCACCTTTTGCTGGCAGCCCACTTGCGTCGAACTGCATGTCGAAATCACCTGAGGCGAGTAAGACCACGTGCCATCTGACGTCTTCGAATCGAGCCACCTCGATTTGTTGCTGTATGAATCGCTGAACATCGTGTATCCATACGAGACAGTCCCACCTGTTGGCAAAGTCACGCTCGTTAGCAAGCCATAATACCCGTTTTGCCCGCTTGGAGAGCCGCAAGCGGAGTTTCCTTTACTGGAGTCGCAGTCATATTTGAACTGGTAGCTAGTTCCATCTGGTAAGGCAATGCTCTGCGGGACTATTAACGAGCCAGCAAACTCGCCCACGCCGGACTGCCCAAACTCTGTCTGTATTGGAATCGTGGTCGTCGTGATCGTGTAGGTCGAAACACTACCCTGCGAGTTTGGGAGTTGGCAAGTCTGCGTCCCAACTCCTCCGGCACCACAAGTGCTTCCCGATCCTCCGTTCGGCATCGTTCGACCGAGAGTGTCAGTTGTCTGGTTAGCTCCGACGGAAAGAAAGTTTCCGTTTGTGTCTTCGTAGGCTTGACCTGCCGAATCGACAAGCGTGCCGTCCGGAGCATAGACCTTATTCTGACACCAATTTACCTGGTAGCCTGAAGAATCCGATGCATATGCGAGTGCGACGTTCGGGCAAGTATTGTCCTGCAGCGGAAAATAGTGGCTCGTGCCCCACTGGTCCTGGTACACAGCCTCGGGGCAGGCGCCATTCGAACCACAGTTGATCCCAGCGAGTTCAGTTACGAGCGCGGTTGAGAGTCTCCACACGGAAGTGGTCTGATAGGGAGACCACCAACTGCAACTCAACGAGCCACACACTATTGTCCAAATGGAGTTGCTGTCATACACGAGCTTGACATCGAGTGGTTGCTTGCTGGCTCTCTGTGGGTACGACCCCAATGAGATTTCCATGTGGAGATTGCCATTGGAAACGTCTGCAAATCCCAACTCTACGGGTTCTGGAGCCACGAATGGGGGCATCCCGCTTGCCGTTCCGTAGCTCTGCGCGTGAGCTGTCCCACCGGCGGCCATGAGGAGGCATAGCGCTCCCACCAAGAAGCGAAGTTTCTTTAGGATCAACGTTAATTTCCGTCGCAACATTCCCTCGCTGTCCATCCACCGTACCTCCATGCTAAGAGCAATCCAACCGCAGCCCGTCCGAGCATAAAAGACCAATGTCACTCAAAATCAGAATCCGTCAAACCGTTGTTGAAACTCACTTGGTTTAGCTGGATCGCCGCTGTCTCCTGACCAGCAATGAACTCGGTGGTCGAAAAAGGAACCAACACGCCATTTACTGCCTGATAGCTAGTGAACTGAATTTCGTGGGAACTTCCACCCGGCCCGCCGTCCTTTCGGTATGCCATGTCCTGAACGCTTTGAATGAGGAGTGAATTGGGGTCGATAAAGAAATGTGCTTTCGTTGTATTGCCAACCGTATTCAGCGGGTCCGCGCTTTGGGACAGTGTCTTTTGCACAACGATATCGTAGAGCTGAGCACCGTCATGGGTGACAAGGCCGCCGTATGAAATGCTGATAGACGTGTCTTGCAGGACAGCCAGGAGATATGGCAAAGGAAATGTTGCGATCGCCGGTTTGACCGCGTTCTGAGAAGGCAGCGGCGAGGTGCTTCCGTCCGGGGTTTTTTGGAATGCCGCACCCTTGCTGACAATCCAAGAATGCACACCATCTTGGAGTGTAGCATCCACACGAAACTGAGTGAGGCCGCGTCCCCGCACGGTCACACTCCCCTGCGTCTGTTCCCCGGCCGAGTAATACGTAATGTTTCCAGCTCCTGTAAAATCTTGTATTGCCGTGATGGCTTGGGTGCCGCCCGCAGCGGCTAAACAACGGACCAGCACGCTTACAGCCTGCGGGTCTCGCGTAGGCGTTGTCGGCGTCGGAGATTGAGCGTGAATGGCGGTTACGGAGAATAAGAGACTGGCAACGAAAAGCGGGCCAAGTCGCCTGATACGCATCGGGCACCCCCACATGCAGAATTAGGGCAGCTTGTACACTTGGACGTTAAGTCTGTCAAGAGGGAATAATGGTCTAGTACGTAAGTACTACAGAGGATTTGGCTGAGCGAATCGGTCATGCGTGGGCACCTCGGACCTATCTACTGATGCTGTGACCGGCAGTCTGTGTGTGCTCTTGCGACTGGCTTTGTACGGAAGATGAATTTGTCCTCCGGGCTAGTGGTGCGGATTGACGGCTGCGTTCCATCGCGGATCGATGCGATGCGTCGCGCGAGAGCTGTTCGGCCAGATCGCCCTTATCGTTTGTGTAGAGCTGTACATCGTAGCGGCCACGCGACACAGCCACGTATGCCAAGCGCCGATTGATGAGTTTTTCTCCTGCGCGTTCCGTGTCCACATGCACCAACACACGGTCGGCGGTTTGTCCTTGGCTGCTGTGGCTTGTCACCGCGTACCCGTGGTCGAGATGCGGATTCTCTTCGACGTTGAACGCGACCGTGCAGCCTGAATCGAGGCGGATTTGGAGATTGCCACGCGCGTCGATGTGCCCGATGGTGCCTAGCTCGCGATTGGCGATGTGCTGCCGACGATTTGGAGCCGTGAACTGCACGCGGTCTCCCTCGGAGAAGCTGCGCTCGGTTTCTTTGTAAAGCGTCACGCCATGCAACCGGCGCGGATCGTAACTCACCTGTTCGCCATTCTCGCGTTTCACCACCACGAGATTCTCCTTCTCATTGGCGCGTTCGACGCGGGCATATTCTCCTGGCTTGATGCCGACTGCCTTGCTGCCTTTCGTGTAGCGCACCACGTCATCCGGCTTGTATTGCTCGGCCCACTGCCGATCCGCGCCGGTGATTCCTTGACGGGCTACTAAAACTCTCAGCCGCTGCTCTCTGTGGTTCAGTTGCCCTCGCGTTTGCATTTCCCTGCGGATGATCTGGTTGATTTCCATTCGTGATTGATTGTCGGGCGAGACGACTAAGGTCCCACGCGGGTGTTTCGCATATTCAGTTGCGATTTCTCTCAGTCGCTCGTCGCGGTCCACGATCTCATGCACGCGTCCCTGTGAGTCCAGATTCTGGATTGCTTCTCTCACTTGGCCTCGTGAAAGCTGCTCCACTACTTCCTTGAGTGCCGGGGCCTTCTGTCGCACAATCTCGTCAAGCCGCGCCGTTTGGATTCCCGCTACCTGTAGCTGCTGATACGGGGTGCCCGCTTCGACGGCCTGATGCTGCCGCGTGTCGCCAACAAGCAGTACACGGTCGTTCTCGCCGAGCCGGTGAAGAAACTCATTCATCTGCCTCGTGCTTGCTAAGCTCGATTCGTCTAGAACGTAGAGACGCATCTGTTCTCCCTGTGGTCCCTTGCGCTGCACAAGATGCTCTTGCAACGTGCTCGATTCGATTCCGGCCTCGGCGAGCTTCTGCGCGGCCCGCGATGTTGGAGCAAAGCCTCCAACTGTGTACCCCTCTCGTTCTGCGGCTTCGCGGATTGCCGTGAGGGAAGTTGTCTTGCCTGACCCGGCAACCCCTTCCAGCGCCGTGACCTGATCCCGGCTTGCTAGGATTTCCTGTACTGCCGCATGCTGGCTCTCGCTCAGATGAGTATGGTCCTTCTCGATTGTCCTTCGTGTGCTGGCGCTGACAACGGCTGAGTGCTTGTCCTGCCCCTCGCGCATGATCTGGATTGTGTCCCGTTCGTAATCAATCATCTCTTGGGTTGTGAAGCTTCGGTCTGGTGCGCTTGCTCTCTTCTCTACCTCGATGAACTCACCGGCATCGACGCGTTTTTCGAACTCGAACTTAACCTCACTGAGTGCCGTTTCTCCCATCGAACGTCGCAGTGCATCCCGTAATAGCTCGCGTTCCTCAACTACAGCTTCCCGCTCCAGATTCCTGTCTTTCGAGAATGTAACCGCAGACCGTGCCGTCGTGTGGGGAGCTTCTGGCTCAATCCGCCGTGCTCTCTCCATGGCTGCCGCTATCACTCGTTCCGGCTGGTTCCCGAATGCTTCGGCCATTTGCCGGTGGCGCAGTTGCACTTCTTCGTGTGAGAGGTCGAGCTTTGGTTGGCGCGTTTTGTGCGCTGCGATTTGCGCGGCGTCGGCTCCTCTCTGATTCTCTTTCGCCAGATGCTCTTCGATCTGCTGGCGGCGCGGACTCGATGCCGCGAGGTACTCTTCGCTATAGCCCTTGATTTCCGGCTGGCTGCTCTTGCCGCGTTCAACTTCGTATCCTAGTTCCTTGAGCCGCACGGCCAATTCAGACCGGTATACCGCAGTCGCATACTGCTGCGTCTTGTAGAGTTCTCGTGGCTGTAGGGCGTAGGTTTCTCCATCCTCGGTTTCGGTGAGATTGAAGAAAACTACGTGTGTATGCAATTGCGGAGCGGCGTAGCCGTCAACGGGCCTTGCGCTGTCATGCTGGAACTTCGCCGCTACCCATTTGCCGGTTGTTTCTGGCGGGAGGTTTCCGCCGATGCGGGCCTGAACGTATCGCTCCAGTTCGTCCAGGGCGACGGCCACGCTTTCTTGATGTGCTGCGCGCACCCGTTCGTCTCCCCCCACAAGCGCAGTCAGTGACACGCTCTTCGGCGCGGAGAATGTCGCATCCCAACCTGCGCGGTGCTCCATCGTTCGTATCTTCTGGCCGTGTTCGTTCACGTATTCCCGTGCCGCTTTGTGGCGGACAAGCTGCTCACCCGTGACCGGATGCTGCCCTTCCGAGAGCCGTTGGAAGTGTTCCTCGCTCAGTTGTCCTCGTAATCCCCATTGTCCGGCGAGCCTTCCGTGCCATTCGCCGCGTATCTGATCGTCTTGCGTGTAGTAGTTCTCGCGTGCGTTCGAGAACTCTTCCGCGTGATACGCCTGGGCTTGGCTCGCGCTCAGCGGATTCGAGATGGTCAGCATGTGGTCACTTATTCGAAGAAGTGCTCTTGTGTCGGTGCCGACACGGTTTGGCCCAAGTGATGGTCCTGAGCCTTCGCGATTTCCTGCGGCGCGAGTTGCTGCTCGTTGGTTTCAGTCGCTCCGATTGCCACTGCTGATTTTGGCGGTATTTCGGCCCACTTCTTGATGGGCCGTTCAATGTACTTCGGTTGTTTAGCCGGAAGTTCAACGAATGGGAAGTTCATCCGCACGACAAGATTTCCCTTCTTGAGATACCCACGCAGGTCGGCAAGCCCGCTGATCTCTGAGGCCATTACAAGCGGCTCAACCTGACGTTCCAGGTTGTAGCTCTTGGTGTTCCGCTGCCGTCCAAGCTGTCCGCTCGAACGGCTTTCGCGGAGCCTCTCGATTTCAACTTCGCCAATGGTTTTCGATATCCATTCCGCTGCGCGGCATTCGCTGGTGCGTAAGAAGATTTTCGTCGCGGGCTGCGACAGCATGGCTTCGGCTTCATGCCCGTAGCGCGTCTCAAGCTGGCTCCGCCCCTGGAAGGCGAGCACAACCGGGTTATTCGACTTGCGATTTTCGGTAATGGCTGTATGCAGTTGCGGCAACCGCTGCAAGCTCGCGAGTTCGTCCAAAACGAACCAGACTTTGCGCGGGCTGGTCTGTCCCTGATTCGCCGGTCCTTGATTCATGAGGCGCAGCACAAGCGTATCGAGCCATAAGCTCGTCAGCGGTATGAGGCGCTTGCGCGTTTCCGGTGTGCTCGTTAGGAAGAGCCAGCCCTTCCTCTGTTTCGACCACTCTGCCGCGCTCCATCGCGCCGTCGTCTCTTTTTCCGAGGGAAGCAGTTTCAGCGTGTCGGCGATCATGTTCAGGGACGCCAGCACGCCGCTTCGCTGCGCCGGTGCCTGCCGGTCGATCAGCGCGGCGTACTCGCTGGCTTTCACCCTCCGGTCGATTTCTTCCTCATGGCACATCCACCAAGCCATCTCCTCAGGCGTCGGCCTGAACGTCAGAAGATGCGCGAAGATTTTTCTCGGACCTTCGACAAAGAACGGATTTTCGTTGTGGCGGTCGGGGAAAAGGGATGCAGCTAAGGTCAGCGCCTCGGCGTCGTGCCTCAACTCTTCGCCGGGACTCCAATAGGGCATCCGGGCATCCAGCGGATTCAGGATCGCGTCGCCACGCTCAGGCAAGTAGAACTCCGGCGTGTAATCGAGTGCCGGGTCATAGACGATGGCCGTCTCGCCGCGCTCTTCAATCTGCAACAAGATTCTTCGGATAAGGGTGCTCTTGCCAGTTCCCGTATCGCCCATGATGAGGATGTGGCTTGGCTCAATGGCGCGAGGTAGCCGCAGCGTCGGCATTATTCCGAACACTCTGTGCCCGAAAGTCCGCTTCTGCTCGAAGCCGATGCCGTCTGACTGATTCTTGCGGTTGAATTCCCTCACGGTGACAAGCTCTGGGCCTTTGAGTCGCCGTCCCTCTTTCCGTGCGCGGGCGCGCGCCGCATCCTTCGGGATGGCGATGAGCAAGCCTGCGAAAAACACTCCCAAGCCACCCCAGAAAGCTGGCCTCAGAAACTCGGTGAAGCTTTGATCGCGGTAAATCCAGTGACCCAAGAACGTATGAAGCTGTGCATTGTCGTATTGCCCCTGCTGAAATACGAGCCTGTGGTCTCCCAATTTCACTGCACCTTCGGTGAGGGCAAACGTGCCCTCGCCGCTGGCAGTTGTGACCGGCATTACCTCTTCGTCGAGCGCCAACCTGCTGCCCTTCTTGTCCACGACATTTAGCAGCACGTAACGGCCAGTTGTGAAACCAATCCCAACGCGCAATCCACTGCGGATATACGTTGTCAAATAGAACCTCTGCAAAGGCGTCAGGGCATAGGCATAACGGTAGGCACAAATCGCAGCCACGCTTACAACTGCCAGAAGCACTGTTGCGATGGTCCATGCGGGCTTCGGATTCGGCCACTCGCCCACGTACTGGTTTCGACCCCATTCATGGCTCATTTCGCATCCCCGTTGCAGCCGTCGCGAGGCGCTCCTGCGCCTTGCGGAATTTTTCCTGGTCTGCCCGCTCAATAAGTCGCTGCATTTCGTCCGCTGTCAGGTGCTCTCCCTGGGCCAGTTTGTAGAACGCATTCAGCAGAATCGCCCGCAGGGCAATCAACTCGGCCAGCACGATTTGCTCGCTTGTGTTCGGCTTGACTGCGTTGAGCAATACCTCCCGCGTCCATTCGCTCATGGTTTGTCCGCCTGCGAGCGCTTCAAACTGCGCGTACTCTTCGTCGGAAACTTTGGTGCTGACGGATTTCGTGCGAAACGTAGGCATGAGAGTTTCTCCCAACAAAATCAATAGGTTCCCGTATGGGAACCAAAAGTTGCTGCACGGTGCTCTGCGGAAACCGATTCACGGTAGCTTCTGTGTTTCGAGCGAGTTCCCCTATAGCAACCTCGGTTGCTATGCAGCACCCACTTTGGGGTGGCGTGTCCAAAAAACTCCCGCTGCGAAGCAGCGCATCTTCAAAGTTCTCCATATTCGAGCGCCAGTTCGTCCCACGCCATGCGCACCTCGGGGATTTCCCAGGCCCGGCGAAACAAACCCTGCACCAACTTCCATTCCTTCTCCGAGAAGCCGAATGTAATCCCGTTCGCATGCGCACGAAACCACACGTCCTTCCCCTTGCCCTCTTCGGAGGGCGCGACATAGCCGAAAAAATACTCGCCATTCCAGCGAGCCGAGCCATCGATCAGCGCGGCTAGCATCGCGCGGAACTCCGTGATCTTGGGATATCCGCTGATCGGATACTGCGGACCGCGAGGGCCGGGGAAGCTCAGAAGCAGGGAGAAATCGCCGCCTTCTCCACGGGCAAACGAGAGCGAGTATTCCCCCTCCTTAACAGACGGGATCGGAGGCTGATAGAAAGACTCCTTCGCAGTAGAAGGCAGTCGGAGCGGTTCTTCCTTCAAGCAGTAGTGGCCTCGCGCTGCCAGTCGCCAGAGAATAGGCCAGAACGGGCGAAGGGCACGGTCGAGAGGCTCGGCCCCGGAGAGCTTTTCTTCTTCCAGAATCACGTGAAGGTTCCGCGCGGCCAGCAACGGCTCCCACTTGGTTCCTGGGTCGTTCAACCGTTTGCGAGTCTCGAGCACTGTCCGGCGCACGATTTCAGGAGAGGCTTGGTCGTCAGCGTCCTTCGCTTTGGCAGGCCGATACTCGGCGGGCAGATTGCCAAGGTAATACTCGTCGAGCTTTGAAGTGCGTTCCTTCCGCAGTTCATACACCGCGAGAAACGCATCCAGAACGGTGGTCAGGGATTCGCGAGAAACAGGGTTGGGCGTCCGGTCGGAAAAGGCTTCGAAACCCTGCTGCACAAAGTAGGCGAGGACGGCCCATTCCGCCCGCGATAAAACGTGCTGCGCTTCTCCCTTCCTGCGAATCTGGAGAAGCGTTTCGGTTGGTTGGGCCAATAGGTCTACAACCTCCAGGCGGTCCTCGCGAGCCGATTCGAGGAATTGCTTGGCGACATCGGAAGTCGTGACGCTCTCCCCGGTCTTCGAGGACATGAGTTCCTTGGCACGCTCCAATCGAGAGCGCAAGGCGTCGCTGATGCGGACGGAGATCGTTTGCTGCTGTAAGGGCCTCTCTTCGTTGTCGGGTTTCTTGGGCATCGGTGAATCCCTCCGGTTCGTAGGTAGGATGCAACCATACGCTTCGCGGTTGCATCTTTACATTACAGTTGCAAACATATTACAATGTCTACATAACGTCAAGCTGAATACGAAAGTAATGGAGAACTCAGAGAAAGTCAAATGAAACCCCGCACGACCCAATCCGGCGCGCGCAAGAACCCAGACTCGCCAAGAGTGCATGGCTTGCGCCTTACAGTAAGTCCGTCGTCGTTGCAATCTGAAGAGCTTCCCGGAAACGCGGAACAGAAAACGGGATCACCGCCAGCCGAAAGATTCGGTTTGCGCTCCACTGAGACCACAGAGGCACATCAAGCTGTTGAACCGCTTCTCGACTGCGCCGCCGCCGCAGTTGTCCTCGGGGGACTTCATCCTAAAACTGTCGAGCGATGGGCACGAGAAGGACGCATACCTGCCTATCGCTATTTTCGGCATTGGAGATTCCGCGTTTCTGATCTGGAAGTCTGGATGCGTTCTCATGTACATTCAGGTTGCCATCCGTGCCGCTTAAACCAGGAGGAATAGGATGGAACATAAGCGGCAACGGGTTCAGTTTGGTTGGGTTTGTTTGAAAGCACGAAAGAAGGGTCCAGACGTGTGGGTTCTGCGTTATAGGGAAAATCTTCCGGACGGAAGCACGACAAGGCGAAGCGTAGCTATCGGGACAGTTAAGGAATTTCCGAACGAGTCCCAGGCACGCAAAGCCGCTCTGTCTTGGTTATTTTCGATGAACGCGGAAGCATCAAACGGAACGCCTGTTTCGTTCGGCGCAGTTATTCGCCGATATCTAGCGGAAGAGATTCCCGAAAGACCTTCGACCGCTTCGCGGTATCGGTGCTGGCTGAAAAACCATGTTGAGCCGAAATGGCGAGACTATCCGATTGAGCAGATCAAACCGCTGCTGGTCGAAGACTGGCTCAAGAAGCTCAATTTGGCATCGAAAAGCAAGTCTCATCTCAAGAACCTAATGCGCGTCTTGTTCAACGCGGCGATGCGGTGGGAACTGATTCCCTATCAGCACAATCCCATGAGCCTCGTCCGTGTGAAAGACGGTTCTAAGAGACAGCGGGAACCGAAGGCACTTTCAGTGGACGAGTTTCGAAAAGTGCTGGAGAACATTCCCGAGCCCTTCGGAACCATGTGCATTGTGGCGATGTGTTTGGGACTTCGAGTAAGCGAAATCCTCGGTTTGAGATGGAATGCCATCGACTGGGAAGGACTGCGCTTGGCGGTACGACAAGCTTACGTCTACGGGAAGCAAGGCGACGTAAAAACACAGGCCTCTCACCGATGGATGCCTCTTGACCGATCGCTTGCGGAGAGACTTCGTCAACATAAGGCGAGGCTGGCTCCGCTGGCGAAGTCCGAAGACTGGATATTCGCGAACCCGGAAACAGGAAAACCGTATTGGCCAGGCAGAATTCAGGAGAACTGGCTCGTCCCCGCGGCAGAAAAGGCAGGGATAGGCCGGATCGGCTGGCACACGTTCCGACACAGCCATTCAACGTTACTTCATGCGCTCGGTGTCGATCTCAAGGTGCAGCAGGAACTCTTGCGACATGCAGATGTTCGAACGACTATGAACATCTACACGCAGGCCGTTCCGAGTGCGCTGCGAGAGGCGAACAGCAAAGTCGTTCGCTTAGTGCTCCCTGCGCAAGTCGCCTAGCGTTAATGGCCCCTTGTGGCCCCTCGAAAAGTCACAAGCTGTTTTCTATGAAGGAGATGTTGGTAGGGGCGGTGGGGATCGAACCCACGACCTTCGGCTTAAAAGGCCGCTGCTCTACCACTGAGCTACGCCCCTGAAAAAGAGAACGAACGATATTAACGTGTGCGGCGCGTGGCTGCAACACGAGGTGATCAGTCAGAGAGAATGCGACCGCGTGAACACGGGAGCGCGAGATTTCGCCATCGAATGGGGATCCTCCATCGACACAAGATTCGATTTGACCAATGTGAAAGCGATGGCTAGCGCCTATTGCGCAAGAAACAGATGCGTTCCGAGGCCTAAACTCGGCCGAGGCCACGACCCAGATTCTTCGCAAATGAAGTCAGGAGGCGAAGCTCTTGTCGAGATGCGGCGACCTGTGTCCGCGTTTGCGTTTCCACTCGTAATCCTTGCGCAGCTTTGCCATGTGCTTCTTGAGCTGCGTAATCACTTCAGCAAAGGCGGCGCGCACGCTTCCCTCGACGTCATTGGCCTCGCCGGTCGCATGCAGAGTTCCGGTGGGCAGGGACAGATTCAGGGAAAGCGCGAAGCTGTCGCGGTGAGGTATCCGCTCAAACGCTCCGTGCAATTGCACCAGGTCAGGAGTGAAGCGTTTGAGAAATTTCTCCAACTTCTTCATATTCAATTCCACTTCTCGTTCGGTCTGTTCGCGTAGTTCTGCCTGCCTGTAACTGAATGAGGTCTTCATCGGAAGCTCCTCGGCTGGAAAGCGTGGAAGGGAAAACGCAAAATGTTCGCATGACGTGGCCAACAATTTCAGAATAGCAGGGCGTCTCAAGCGGCGCAAGTCCTTGCATTCGCCAAGGAAATCGCCGGCAAGCCGGCGCTTGAACGAACGCTTTCCTCATTTTAAATCAGGCAATCTTTGCCGCTGAAATGATCAACTCGCGCGAGCGGAGCTTGTCTTGGTGACAGAACCCTCTACTTCTTGAAGAGGTCTTCGAATGCTTTGCGGGCATCGTCGGGGCGGCCGTTAGACGCAGGCGCAGGGCTCTGGCTGGTCGCATACGCGACCGGCGAAGTGTCCTTCTCTACCGTCATGCGAAACTCGAAGAACGTACACTCGTTCTTGGCATCCTTTCGCGCGATCCGCTCCGGGATCGGCTGCGTACACTCGAATTGCGCGCCTGTGTCGAAGTGGACGCATTGTTTGCAACAATGCAATTCGGAATGGCATTTCGGGCACTGCCCTTTCTGATCGAAACCAGGCGCCAGAATGTTTCCGCAATTTGAACAGCGCGCACGCATCACGGTTCCGACCATGCGCGGCGTTCGCGGGCCCATTTGCTCCTGGCGTGGACGAGGCTCCGCCGGGCGGTCGCGTTTCTTCTCTTCGCGATCCCGGTCGCTATACCCCTTATGCTTATACTTCCGCTCCATAGATTTCCTCCAGGGGGATGCCTAATGATACCCCGAAAAAACCATCATGATTGAAGATTCGGCAACGAATTGTTCGCGCCTGGCGCTAAATAACATTGAGACCGATTCCCGAGCGCGAGCATTCATTTCGGCTCGCAGGTTTCCAACGAATAGATTGCCCGAAAAAAAATGGACGGGCAGTCCCAACGATGCACTTCCTCGCAATTTTGAAAAATCTGGCCCATATGGATTCCGGAGTAAACACCACCGCATCGTAACAAAGGGCTTTCGGGGAAGATTCGGAAAATCACTCCGAAAGGGATGCCACCATTCTACCCCTTTGTCCACCAACGGCAAAAGCCTTCAGTCGGCAAATCAGGGACCAGGGCCTTCCGCGGTGCGCCAGCGAGATCGAGCAATGCCTCCGCTGCCAAGTACCCGCTGCGAACAGCGCCCTCCATCGTCGCGGGCCAACCCGTTTGCGTCCAGTCGCCCGCCAGGACGAAACCTGCGATGTTCGTTCTTTGCGGCAGTCGCAGAGCATCGGAACCCATCTCAGGCGAAAACGTCGCGTTCACTTCCTTAACGACAGTCGCCTTTTGCAATTGCGCACCGCGCACCGCCGGCAAAAGCTCCTGCAGCTCTTTCACACAGTGGTCAATGATCTCCTGGCGGGAACGCGGAATCAAATCGTACGATGCGCTGATGACAAGCTGAAGATACTGGCCTGATTCGCCGGCGGATACACCGGTCGATTTACTTGTCGCGCCGTAGAGCATCGACTTATTGAAAACCCACTGCACCGTATGGTCCAGAAGCGTCAAAAAAGGCTTGTCGAGTACTTCACGGTCATACCATAGATGCACGCCGGTGATCGGAGATGTTCGCAAACGGTTGAGGCTTGCGAATGCCGGTTGGTTTTTGATCTCCTCCGGCAGGATGTGCAACAACGCGTCGTGCGGGACCGCCGCGATACACGCGTCCGCGCGCATCTCACTGCCATCGTCCATCGTGAGCGATTGGAACTTGCCCTCCGTAACGCGAATCCCGCGCACGACAGCGCGCGTCTTCACTTCACCGCCGCGGCGCTCGATGGCTTCGCGACAGCCCGCATAGAGATCGCCTAGCGGCACTGACGGTATGCCGAGCACATATCCTTTACGATTCGCGAGGAACGCTTTCCAGAAAACATCGATGCCATAATGCGCGTCCGTGCGATCCAATTCTTCATCGAGAGCGCTGACAAGCACGACGCGCCAGAATCGCGTGATCGCGGCTTCCGTCTGCCCGTTGCGATGGAGCCAGTCGAGCATCGAAACGCCTTCGGCGTCAGTTGGACGTCCAGCGGAACGCACAATCGCGAGCATGGCGCGCGCGATGGCCCGCTTATCGCGAAAGGCAAGCGCGCGAAACCGCAAGAACGAAAAACTCGTGTGAAGCGGCGCAGGAAGCGGCGACGAATAAATCGAACTGATAATGCCATTCCGATCCGCAAAATATAAGTCGCCGTAATGCCGAATCTTCGATTCCGCTCCGACGCGACGATAAAAATCGGCGAGGTTTGTGCAACAACCGAGCGTTACATGCTGGCAATTGTCGACGTGGCTGCCATCGGGAAGCGCATAAGAAGTGGCCCGTCCGCCCAGATACGGGCGCTTCTCAAGCAACCGGACACGCAGGCCAGCGTCAGCGAGCGCCGTGGCCGCCGACAGCCCCGCCAGCCCTCCGCCGACCACGATCACCGTTTCGCAGCGCATCGCTCTCCCCAAGCCATCCCATTCGCGCCCGGACCAAAATCCACACCTTTTCCGCAGTCGAAAGGCGCGCAGGCGGCGGAGAAAGGATAGCAAAGTTACGCCCTTCGATTTTTTCGAGAATGCCGGAATAAATTCGCGCCATCGCCCATAAGGCCGCGCGGCTGTCTTCGTTCACCAATCCGAGCAACGGCCAGCCTTGGCGATAAAACTGCCATGCGCGTTCGACTTCAAAACGAACCAGCGGCGCGACGGCCGCGCTCGCGTTTGTGTCCCCGAGCTGTCCCGGTTCACATTTGAATTGCGCTAGGTCCTCGCGCGGCAAATAAACGCGCCCCATGGCAAAGTCGCGCGGAAGATCGCGCAGAATATTCGTGAGCTGAAACGCGAGGCCCAATTTCTCGGCCAGCTCCGGAGCCCGCGAATCGGAAAAGCCGAAAACGTGGAGACAGCACAGTCCAACAGTGCCAGCCACGCGATAACAATATTCCCGCAGAGCATCAAATGTCGGGTAGGAGGAAATCGTCAGATCCATCTCGGCGCCGGAGATCAAATCGTGCAGGTAACGCGGCGGGATGCCATAAGTCGAAACTGCGTGGCGTAGCGCCGGCCAAACGGGATCAGCTTGGCTGTTTCCCGCCAACCCCTGGTCCAATTCGGCGCGACGTTCGCTCAAGCGGCGGCGCTTGTCCTCGATTGTGCCAGGCTCGTCGGAAATGTCGTCCACACCCCGCATGAATGCGTAAAGCGCGCACAGGGCGTCGCGCTTCGCGGCAGGCAGCAGCATGAAGCCATAATAGAAATTGCGCGCGGCAGCGCGGGCGATTGTCCGGCAATGGTCGTAGGAGGCAGAAACAGCAGCGTTATCAGGCATGCCGGCCGGCAAGAGAAGCGCTTTCGGGTTTCTGGCCGCCATCTTTGGACGATCTCGATGACGCACCGAACTTCGCGAAGAGGCGGGAAATCATCGCCCGTCCCAAGAGGCGCGCTTGCACCCGGCGGCCAAGCGCGGGCCGATGGTGCAGCGTGTCAAAGCCCGTCGATTCGATCGCATCGAGAACAGCACAGCCGCCTCGGCTAAAGAGCTCAAGATCCACGCGAAATTCCTTTGAGACGCGCCCAGCCAGAGGGGCCCCGGTGGCGAACAGGGCGCGCGTCCGCGCGATCAGATCCTTCATCAGCGCGACATACCGCGAGTCGAATCGCTTCGAGACAATGTCGTCCTCTGCGACGCCTTGCACCGCAGCCAGCTCCAACGGAATATAGATGCGGCCCTTCTCGAGGTCGCGGCCGACGTCCTGCCAGAAATTCGCGAGCTGCAGAGCCGTGCAAGTTGCGTCAGAAAGCGCCTGGCGCTCCGCGTCATGATGGCCCATGAGATAAAGCACGAGCCGGCCAACAGGATTCGCCGAATAGCGGCAATAATCGATTACGTCGTCCCACTTCGCATAGCGATGAACTGTCTGGTCCTGGCGAAAGGCGATGAGCAAGTCACGAAATGGGTCGATCGGAATTTCGCATTCGCGGGCAGTCTCGGCAACAGCAATCAGCACCGGGTGAGTTGCTGCGCCACGATACGCGCGCTGAAGTTCCTCTTCCCAGGCATCGAGCAGCTCGACAGCGTGACGCGGATCGGGGACTTCGTCACCCAGATCGTCCGCCCAGCGACAATAGGCGTAAACATTATAGAAATGCTGATGGAGACGGGACGGCAACAGCCAGGACACGACGCGGAAATTCTCGTAGTGATGAGTGGCGAGCCAGCGCGTGTAACGCTGCGCCTCAGACGGCGCACAACCTTCGGAAGGCAGGTTCCGCGCGATTTCCAGTTCGTGCTGTCCCAGCATGGAGGAGCCCCGACCGACTAGGCCCAGGGATTGACCGCCGTCTTCAATTCGCCATTGCGATGCTTCATGTGCTCGAACGCGCGTGGCAGCTCGGCGAGAGGTATTTCCCCGGTGACAAAATCGTTCGCGCTCACTTCACCGCGCGCGATCGTGTCGAGCGCTTCTCGAATGAACTGCGGCGTGTGATGAAATGTGGCCTTGATGGTGATTTCCGAGTAATGCAGAAGCGCGGGGTCGAAATGCACTTGCGTTCCATGCGGGCAGCCGCCGAACAGATTCACCCTCCCGCCCTTCCTCACCATCTGCATGGCCCACTGCCAGGTCATTGCTGAACCGACAGCTTCGACAACCGCATCCGCACCGCGGCCGCCTTCGGTCAGCTGGCGAACCAATTGCACCGGGCTGTCTATTTCCGAAACATCAAACGCAGCATACGCGCCCAACCGTTCCGCGGCCTGAATCTGATTCTTGCGCTTGCCGAGCGCGATCACGCGGACATCCCTCTCGGAAAGCACGCGGATGAATTTCAGGCCGATCGGCCCGCAGCCGACGATGACCGCCGTGTCACCGGCCTGAATGCCCGTCTCGTGGATCCCCCGCAGGACGCAGGCCAGCGGCTCAACCATTGCAGCGTCACGGAAACTGACGTGGTCCGGAATCTCGAGCAGATTTTGCCGGACGATCCGGCCGGGAATCCTCACGTACTCCGCATACGCGCCGTTATTGAAAAGCAGGTCTTCGCACAAATTCGGCTGGCCCTTGCGGCAATAGAGGCACAAACCACATGGCGCGGAGTTCGAGGGAACAACGCGCATTCCATTGTGAATCGCACCTGCGACGGCCGAGCCAGTTTCTTCCACAATGCCGGCCAGCTCATGGCCAAAAATTGCGGGCGGATGAATCATGCGCGGATGTGAGCCCTGCTTCCAGACTTTGAGGTCCGTACCACACGTCAGCGCAACCTGCACGCGCACCAGGATTTCATCTTCGGCGACCGGCGGTATGCCGACGCGCTCCACCTTCAGATCTTCGCGGCCATAGAGAACCGCCGCCGTCATCACTCCATTGGAATCCATCTTCATGAATGCGTAATCACCACTTTCAAAGTATCTTCCTTCGGATGCGCCGCGAGTTCCAGCGCGTCCGCTATGTGTTCGGTCGAAAAGCGATCGGAAACCAGCTGCGCCACCGGCATGCGCCGCCCGAACACTATTTCAGCATACTCCTGTTGCTCCGTAATTGATGCGCTATAACTTCCGAGGATTTCCTTCTCTTCAATGCCCACCGCCGCGGCCGGAAATTCGATCCGCAGGACCGGGTCGTTATGAGCAAACAACAAAACGCGGCCGCCGGGCCGGGCGATCGCGAGCGCTTCGACAACGAGTTTTGGATGCGGGGCCGCGAGCAACACGACGTCCGCGCCCCGGCCATGAGTTCGCTCGCGGACTTGCGCCTCAATGTTATCGGATGCCGGATCGAAGCTGGCCGATGCGCCAAGCACAAGGCTCGCAGCGCGCCGCGCCGACAGCGGGTCCGTCGTGATAACTTCGGCGCCTTTCAATTTGCACAGACCCGTCAGAAGCATTCCGATCGGCCCCTGGCCAATCACGACCGCAAATTCACCCTCCGCGACGCGTGCCTTCCAAACCGCTTTGGCCGCTGTGTTGACCGGCTCGATAAATGTTGCCTCCTCGAACGTGATGTCCGCAGGAAGCGCCAGCATACCGCGTTCGACGATCCATGGCATCGCGCGAACATACTGACCAAATCCGCCACCATTCGGCGTGAAACCGGCGGTCAAGCCGACCTTCTTGTATTGCGGGCATTGCGAAAAAAGTTTGCGTTCACAGTAAAAGCAGGTGCCGCAAGGAACGTGGTGAAAGCTGACCACGCGGTCGCCCGGCTTAAATTTGCGCACGCTGCGTCCGACGTCGACAACCGTGCCGGCAAGTTCATGTCCGAAGATTTGCGGCGGGTCGGCAAAACCGTGGGCAATTTTCTTGATATCGGTTCCGCAAATGCCGCACGCCGCCACGCGAAACAGGACTTCGCCCTCGCCAATTTCGGGAATGGGGACTTCCTCGCAAACCACCCGACCCTTGCCGCGGTAAACCCCGGCCAGCATCTTGCCGTTCACGCGTTTCTCCCGCGGCTCGCTCCCAATGCGCGTTGTCGTGGAGCTCATCTCTGATTTGCCTCGACCAATTCAGTCTGTCGGACAGGGCGCATGGAAATTTCCGCAACGTAAGCATCCAGGAATTTTGCAAGGTTCACCGCCGCCCGACGGCTGTTTCGGCCGAGCCGAACAAGCCCGGGCAGTTTTTGCGGCGCACGCACCAGAGCCCGTGCCACCTTCGATCGATCCAAATTGCCACGACTGTCCAACACAATTTGAAAATCCATCGGCAGATCTTCATCAGCCGAATCGCTGATGGCCCGAATCGCAATCGCTGGAATATTGAACGCGGCGGCCTCGGTCAGCACGGAGAAACTCTCCATGTCCACGGCCTCCGCCATGTAGCCCAGTCGCGCCTTTCCTTCTACCGTTAGGACCATACTGCATGTCGAAAGCAATCGTTCCGCGAGGCCAATCCCACGCTTCCGCGCGGCGGCGAAAAGCTCCGCGCTGCAAGCGATCGTCCCGCCGCCTTCAAGTTCCCTCACCTCACGAGCCACAAAAACTTCTCCGAGACCAAGCTCTGGCCGCAAACTGCCAGCGAGCCCGGAGGAGATACAAATGTCCGGGTGCCATTTCAACGCTTCTGCAGCAACTCTTTTCGCATGCGTCGGACCTACGCCGGTCAGCACAACGCGGACATTTGCGTCGCCGATTGCGCTCTCATGAATCGGGAAGGCCGTTCCCGCGACGCTACTGAAAGAACGCAGGCGGCGCCAGGGGGCGCATTCTGTCTCAAGCGCGAATGTGACGAGGATTTTCACGGCCATTTTCAAGCAGCAGAAGCCTGCGCAATCCGCGCACGGCTTGGGAGACTCACATATCCATGTTCAGCATACCACTCCACGGCGCGTTCGAGGGCTTCCTCCACGGGTCCAGGCTGGTATGACAACTCTTTGCGTGCCTTGGCATCGTTGACGAACATCGTGTGACGCGCGATGCGCACGCCCTCAACTGGTATGTGCGGCTCGCGCCCCGCGACGCGCGAAAAAGCCGCATCCGCATAGGCGGCGAGCAACGCCACCGAGTGAGATATTTTCCGAGTCGGGGCAGCCAAGCCTGTGATCTTTGCGAGCGCGTCGAGCAATTCCTTCAGCGTCATATTGCGTCCGCCGAGCAAGTACCGCTCACCGATTCTTCCATGTTGCGCCGCCAGTTGATGGCCTATGGCGATGTCCTCAACGGGCGCAAAATTCAAACCGGTATCCACGTACGCCGGCATCTTCCCGAGCAGAAAATCCAGAACGATTCGACCAGTCGGCGTCGGCTTCCAATCGCCAGGCCCGACCGGGGTGGTCGGATTCACAATTACAACCGGCAAGCCCTCGTGCGCGGCGCGCAAAGCCTCCTGCTCCGCCAGCAGTTTCGACTTCTTATAATTTCCGATCATTTCATCGACCGACGCCCGGTTCGTTTCATCCGGCAGCGCATTTCCGCGCGGTACGGCGATCGTGGCGACCGTGCTTGTGTAAACGAAACGCTCTACGCGAGCGCGCAAAGCCGCGGCAAGCAGGTTCTTTGTTCCCTTAACGTTGCTGTCGTAGATTTCCTGGGGATTGCGCGCCCAGAGCCGATAATCGGCCGCAACATGGTAAACGCGATTAACACCTGCGAGGGCTCGAGCGAGGGAGGCTTCGTCGCGCAAATCGCCTTCCACCCACTCTACTGCAACACCGTCAAGCGCCTGGCGGCGGCTTCCCGGGCGCGCGAGCGCGCGGACTGTTTCACCGGAAGCAACCAGCCGCCGGGCAACGTGGGAACCCACGAACCCGGTTGCGCCGGTAACCAGCGTCTTCATAGAATGCGGAAAGCCTCTTCCTTTTCGCGAACTTGAGCGTCTGCTGCAGGGCCACGAGCAGAGGGTGAATTCGTTTTGTGGCCGTTTCCATTCGACTTCGGCGCGCCGTTGGAACGGCCATTCGCGCCTTTGCGGCCTCCCATGCGGCCGGAAACCTGCCACTGGAGCATTTTCCACGTGTCTCCGAACTTGTGATTTCCGCCGAGCACAGCGGAAGCCTCGTAGCCCGATTGCACCATGCAATTTTCGCAACGCGGGTCGCGGCCGTAACCGTATTTCTCCCACGGCGTGTTGTTGATCAAATCACCGAATGTTTGATGGTGCTCGTCGGTCATCAAATAGCAAGGGCCCTTCCATCCACGCGGGTTATACGTCGGATTGCCCCAGGCCGTGCACATCAATTCGCGTTCACCACGCAAGAATTCCATGTAAATCGGCGAGGTGATCACATTGAATTGCTCCAGAAGCTTGCTCGCGCGCTGGAATTTTTCGTGCACATCCTGCCGCGACATGAAAATGTCCTTTGTCTGCACCGAGGCGTAGGAGTATGCCGGCGAAAGCATGTTGCCATCGACTCCCAGCGTGCGCAGATAGGCAAAGAGTTCCGCGACTTCCTCAATGTCCGTCTCTTTGTATATCGTGGTGTTCGAGCAAACCAGGAACCCCGCCGCTTTGGCCGCCTTGATTCCAGCAATCGCATCGCGGAACACGCCATCGCGCTCCACGCAAAGATCGTGGGTTTTTTCCAGGCCGTCCAGATGAACGTTGAAGAAAAAGCGCGATGTCGGCTTGAACTCGTGCAGCCTCTTGCGGATGAACATTCCGTTTGTGCAGAGATAGATATTTTTCTTGCGCGCCAGGATCTCCTTTACGAGGCGGCCAATCTCCGGATAGATCATGGGCTCGCCGCCGCAAATCGAAACAATCGGCGCGCCGCAATCCTCGAGCGCAGCCAGGCACTGCTCGACGGTCAGCATTTCATTGATCGTTCCCTTGTACTCGCGGATACGTCCGCAGCCCGTGCATGTCAGGTTGCAGGCGTGCAGCGGTTCGAGCATCATGACCAGCGGAAACTTTTTTTCGCCACTGATCGCCTTCCCGGCTAGATACTTCGTCAGGTTCGCCGTCAAACTCAGCGGAAACCTCATCGTTTGCCCCCATGTCCATTCCGATAAATAAAATCATTCGCATTGAATTGCAATGGCTTCAGACTGTCTTGTGCGCCCTTGCGCATGTTCCGGTAACGTGCCAGCGCATACAGCGGGAAGGAATTCCGATACAAGTGGTATTTCAGATAAAACACGCAGGGGAACCCAGTGCCTGTGAACGCGTCCTCATCCCAAGACCCGTCCGAGTTCTGGTGTTCGATAAGCCAGGCAACAGACCGGAGCACAGCGGGATCGTCCGGAGGCGCCGCCGCAAGGAGACCAATGAGTCCCCAAGCTGTTTGCGATGCCGTGCTCGGTCCCTGGCCTTTCAGCGAGGGATCGGCGTAGGAAAGAACGGTCTCGCCGAATCCGCCATCGGGATTCTGTACGCGCTTCAGCCAATCAATGGCACGATGGCTTTCCATGCTCTCGCCGAGCCCTGCGACTTCGAGCGCGCGCAGCACGCCGCTCGTTCCATAGATATAATTCGAACCCCAGCGTCCATACCATGCACCCTCCGGGGTTTGTTCGCGCTGCAGATATGCGAAACCGCGGCGAATCGCCGGATGAGAAGCAGGCCACCCAAACTTTGCGAGACATTCGATTGATCGTGCGGCAACATCCGCGGAAGAGGGATCGATCATCGCATTGTGATCCGCAAACGGAATTTGTGTCAGGAGTACATGGTCGTTGTCCCGGTCGAATGCACCCCAGCCACCATCGCGATTTTGCATGCTGAGCAACCAGGACAATCCGCGGCGCGCTGCTTGCACGAAGCGTTCGGGCTCGGAATGCTCAACCGGCTGCAGCGCCATCAGCACAAACGCTGTATCGTCGACGTCCGGGTAAAAATCGTTGCGAAACTCGAAAGCCCAGCCGCCGGGCGGCGCGTCTTTGTTCTTCACTTGCCAGTCGCCCGGCCCCAGAATCTGATGATCGATCAGCCATCGGGCCGCGCTCTGCAACGACGGATGCGCGGCATCTACTCCGGCTTCTTCGAGCGACACCATGGCGATGGCAGTATCCCACACTGGCGAGATGCACGGCTGCATCCGCAGGGTGTCCTCTTCTTCGATTTCGTATGCTGAAATCCAGCCCATTTCGCGCATGATCAGCGGATCGTCCGGCGGATAACCCAGAGCGAGCATGGCATAAACTGAATGTGCCATCGCTGGAAATATCGTCGCGAGGCCCTCGGTTCGCTCGATATGCTCGAAAAGCCAGCGTTTGGCCGCAGCTACGGCATGGCGCCGAAACGGCTTCCACGGCAATCCTTCGTGAATCTTTAACACGCGATCGATGGCGAGGAAAAGATTGCGCCATGAAACGATTTTCCTGCTCCACGCGAGTGCTTTTCGCTTATTGCCGGGATCTAAAAACAGCTCATCGACGTTAATGGCTTCCGTGACGCTCCAGTCAGGCTTGAGGGCGTAAATGATCGTCAAGGGAACGACAATCGCGCGCGTCCAGGACGACATATCGTACAGATTCACGAAGAACCAGTTCGGCAGGAGTATGAGCTCGGGAGGAATGGCTGGCACCATGTCCCAGCCGATCGCACCTGTCATCGCAAGATAGAACCGAACGTACGAATTGGTAGACTCCAGCCCGCCTATCTCGTGGATTTTCTTGCGCGCTCGCTCCAGATGGGGCGAACTCGCCGCGTCGCCAGCAAGCCTCAGGGCGAAATAGGCCTTCACGCTTGTATTCAACTCCGCTGGGCCGCCGGGATAGATATTCCAGCCGCCTTCAGGAAGCTGCTTTTTGCGCAGATAATTGGCCAACTTACGGACTTTGTCGTTCTCGATGTCTCGACGGAGGTAATGCAAAAGAATGTGGTCGGATTCTAGCGTGGTATCGGCTTCCAATTCGCCCCACCAATACCCGTCGCCAGCCTGGAGCGACAGCAGGTGACGTGTGCTCCGCTCGACCGCGCCCTCGACACATGAGTCAAGCTCGCGTTCAGGGATGCGCGCCCTCCTCACTGCTGTCGCGGTCTGTATTTGAGCTTCCGGCATTTGCATGCCCTCTGACATCTCCCCAGCCTTCCAATTCAGACATTATTGCGCCGAACCACAATCATGATTGGCTTCGACGCCCTCCGCACCATCAGGGAGCGCCGAAAAATACAACAGCCGAACCACGGGTCATGGATCGCCCCGCGCAATTATTCAGTTGACTCTCGCCGCAAGGCTCTTCGCTCCGGTGCCGACATCTGGATGTAAGATGCTACAAAGCCTCAGAACGTACGCAGCTGCCTTGCCATAAAGTGCTATCCAAGAATAAGCTACAAATGCAAGAACTTACACACTCACGCCCTAAATTATCACTGGTGCACAGCATCTTGGTCAACACAAAAAGTCGCTCCTGATTCGGTAGGCTAATCCTATGCCGTCAGGGCACCCTGGATTCGTTTACGCAGGTCAGCGCGAATGGGGCGGCCAAAAGGCTGGAGGAACCTAGGCTTGGAACCCACCTCCGCCAAGTCAATTCCGGCCCAGTTTGCTCCAGGCATGGGCGAACGTACAACCACCGCGTCTATTTCTCTCATCGCTTCGCGAGCGGACAGCTTGAAATCGTTGCGGCGAGGGTCCAAGACAAGAACAGCTAGTGCTGGGTGCAGGTGTCCGAGAACGGAATTGCCTTCAACCAGGACGGTCTCAGCACCGGCAATCAGCATCCTGATTTCGCAGATGGCCTCCCGGAAATGGCTTGTGTGAATCTCGATCAAGAACGACCGTTTCGCTCCGGCGGCAAGGAAACGCGACGTATCCGACTTCCCTTCCCTGTCCGCTTCAGCGTGGAAAGCGTATCCGGCGACGCCGATCCGATCATCATGATGCCGTGTTATTTTCAGCGCGAGCCAATCGCGCTCAGGGAACGCTTGAATTACATCGACGCCGAGAGCCGTCTTACCCACACCACTGCATTGTCCGGCTATTACGATTACTCGCGGCATCGCGCGCCTGTCCCCAACCAATCGTCGCGAGGCCCAACTATTCCGAATCACGCTTCCCTTCCAGCTTGCGAACTCGTTCTGCCAGCTCCGGCAAGCGTGCAAATTGCGCATACTGTTTTTTGAATTGGTCTAGGGGACGCGCTGGCGTGCCCCACACGATTTGTCTTGCGCGGATCGTCTTGCCATTCAAGATGCCCGCCTGCCCTCCGAGAATCGCTTCGTCTTCGATTGTGCAATGGTCGCCGAGACCGGCCTGCCCGCCGATCAAAACGTGGCGGCCAATATCGCAGCTTCCGGAGATTCCCGTCTGTGCAGCGATTACGGTGTGCTCTCCAACGCGCACGTTGTGCGCCACGTGCACCAGATTATCGAGCTTCGCTCCTCGCTCGATTCGCGTCGTGCCCAATGACCCACGCGCGATGGTTGTATTGTTGCCGATCTCAACGTCGTCGCCGATTTCAACACTGCCAAGCTGCGGAAATTTCCAATTCTGGCCGTCCCCATAAACGTAACCGAAACCGTCTCCTCCGATCACTGCTCCGGAATGAACAACCACGCGATTCGCCAATTTCGCGCCAGCGTAGAGTGTGACGCGGGGATACAACCGGCACGACTCACCAATTGTCGCGCCACGCCCAACGAAACAGAACGCGCCAATTTCCGTCCCGGCGCCAACCACTACGCCCGCTTCGACCACGGCGTACGGTCCCACGTGAGCTCCCGCCACGATCGATGCGGAACCATCAATCAGAGCGGTTGGATGGATTCCCGACGCGATCGGCTGCCGCTCCAGCAACCACGCGGCCGCCTTCGCAAACGCAAGTTTCGGTTCAGGAACCACGAGCAGAGTCTTGCCCGGTAGTTTCATTCCTTCGCGGACCAGCGCACATCGAGCAGCAGACGATTGCGAGCGCCCCAGGTGCCTGGCGGCATCGACGTAGATCAAATCCTCGGCGTTTGCGTCCTCGGGTCCGGACACGCCAGAAATTGGAGCGGCCGGATCCCCGTCCACCGTCGTCTGCAGATGCCTTGCAAGATCCTGCGCTGTTCGCTTCATAATTTTTCCCCCATTGATCTCATTCCTTCCCCCCAGAAATAGCGCTACGCCCGCCGTGCCATTACGAGGGATAGAGCGAAGGCTCTCCCGGTGGGCGATTCTTCCACCTCTTGTGCACCCAGAGCCACTGATCCGGGTGCGCGCGAATATAATCTTCGATCGCTTTGTTGAAGCGGCGCGTGTTCTCTCGAATATCTGCTTCTTCATCGTCCGACCGCACGAGCCCGACCGCGGGCTCGAAACGCAGCCGATATTTCCGCATGGAATCGTCCCAGAAAAGAAATCCGGGAACGACAGCAGCGCACGTCCTTCGCGCGATGCGAGCCAGTCCTGTCGTGGTTGCCGCCGGAACACCGAAAAAGTCGACGAAGATTCCCTCATCCAGCGAAGTGTTCTGGTCCGCTAGGATCCCCACCGTGCCGCCATCGTGAAGCACGCGCAGCATGGCGCGCGCTGCGTTATTTTTTTCGATGGGCCGATTCCCGGAAAGACACCGGTAGCGATTGATCAGCGCGTCCACGCGCGAATTGTCGATCGCGCGAGAGAGAAAGGACAGCGGATGCCCATAGATGGCCTGCGCGAACGGCGCCAGTTCCCATGCACCCATGTGGCCGGTGAGGAAGATGACGCCTTTGCCGAGGCGCCGCACGGCGTCGAAATTCTCAAAGCCATCAAGCACAACAAGCTTTTCGATGTTTTCGCGAGTCCAATCCGGAAAATGCGCGAACTCAGCAGCCATCCAACCGAGATTTCGCGCCATTCGGCGAATTGTTTGGCGGCGCTTCGCCTCGGTCCAGTCGGGAAACACCAGACGAAGATTCACGAGCGCAGCGCGCAGCAGCGGCGTCCGGCAGAGCAGCAAAATTCGCGCGATCTGCACGGCAATAGCGCGAGCAAGCGGCCGTGGGAGAAGCCCCAGGCACTTGAGAACCGTCCAGGCAGCGGCGTATTCGCACCATTCGCGCATCGCGCGCCATTCTGTCACAGTCGTTTTCCGCGAACCAGCGCTGCTTCTTCAGAGATGACCGGCTCGTCTGGTACACTCTGCCGCGATGGACACGAAAATGGACACGAAACGCGCGTGGTCCTTGCGAACAATCACAGCGGCGATCGTCGCGTCGATCATCTTGCTAATTTGCCTCTTCAGCGGACTCTCTGCTGTGGGGCTCATCGGCCCTGACGAACCGCGTTACGCGTGGATTGCGCGCGCCATGGCGCACGACGGCAATTGGATTACGCCGTATCTCTACGGCCTGCCCTGGTTTGAAAAACCGATTCTCTATTATTGGACCGCCGCAATCAGCTTCAAATTCGTGCCTTCGCCGGAATGGGCCGCGCGACTTCCTTCTGCCTTTGCCGCGCTCACCGCGGCGCTCGCAACCGCCTGGATCGGATGGCGCCGGTATGGCACGCGAACGGCCTGGGCCATTCTGCTGATTTTCCCGACATGCGTTGGCATTATCGCCTTCGCGCGCGCCGCCGCTCCGGACATGCTTTTCACGGCAAGCCTTGCGCTCGCGCTCGTTTGCGCCGCGGGCGCCCTGGAAAAACGAGGGGCGTTCCGCGCGGAACACGAATGCGTCAATCAAGTTCCGCTCGATTCCAAGGTCGGCAGGGATAAGCCCGCGCTGATTTTCCTCGGTGTCTGGCTGGGATTCGCGACGCTGGCAAAAGGACCGGCCGCGTTAATTCTGGCGGGCGGGAGTGTTCTCGTGTGGGCCGCCGCAACGCGAAAAATAAAGGAAGCCATCCGCCTGCTCCATCCGCTCGCGATTTTGTCTTTCTGCGTCGTTGCATTGCCTTGGTACATTTTGTGCGCATATTTCAACCCAGGCTTTTTTCGCACATTCATTCTTCTCCATAATTTCGAACGCTACCTCACACCCGTTTTCCAGCATCGCCAGCCATTCTGGTTTTTCGGCCCCATTGTCTTGCTTGGGCTCCTACCGTGGACCGCGCTCCTCGCCGGCGTCGCAATCCACGGCTACCGAATTCTTCGCGACGGCACGTGGCGAAATTCCTTTGGGTTTTTCGTCGCCTGCTGGGGGATCTTCCCATTCATTTTTTTCAGTCTCTCGCAATCGAAACTGCCCGAATACATCTTGCCTGTGTTTCCGCCGCTCGTGCTCCTGCTCGCGCATTCCTTCGTCCGTGCCATTGATTTTGCTCCGCAAAAAACGCAATGGCTCGGCGTAGCTACGGGGACAATGTGGGCCATTCTTGGGATTGCCGGCGCAATGGGTTTTCAGCGGCTTCCGCCCTACCAGCCGCCGTACGCGCACGGCATCCATCATCTCGTCCTGGCTGCGATTCTAATAGGTGTTATCACGGGCATCGCCGTCGAATGCCTCAGCTTGGCCCGCCGGGCATGGTTTGCGCTGGCGCTCACGGCGCTCGTTTGCGCGGGCCTGGTCGCGACGGCTAGCCTTCACATCCTGCCCGAACTCGATCTGCTCCTCTCCACGCGCCCTCTTGCGCGCGAAATTCATGGCTTACTTTCACCCAACCCGCTCCTTCCGGGCTCGCAGCTTTATTCGGTTGGCGACGTCAATCGCAACTGCGATTACGGGCTGCGGTTTTACCTCAATTCGGACGCGATTCCGCAGTTCCAGCCAACCCAGTCACGAGGAGATTACGTCCTTCTCAGCGGCGACGGCGATATGACTTTGGACAATCTGGGGATCATACACAGGAAGATCGTTGCCAAGTTCCTTCCGTATTGTTGGGTGGAATCTTTGCCGGCACAGCGAATCTCTGAAACTAAATAACCGTTACTGGGCTGGCTGTCCGCCCGGAGGGAGGTTCTGCAGGAAGAAACTGACAATCTTGTTTTCGTAGTCGCGGCGTCCTTCGTCGCTCATTTCGGCGTACGTCATCGAGTCAACCCAGTGATCCTTGGGCCCCGGTGCAACCTCGAACATATGCAGCGTTTCCTTGTCCAGTTCCGGCTTGTCGGTCGACTCGATGAACGCCTTGGGAACGCCCTGCAGCCTCCCAAGCTGATCCATAATCGATCGAACGGAACTGTACTGGCGGTTAAGCATGCGAAAACCAAACAGGCAAAATGTCTTCGCCAGGGGCAACGAACCAAGTCCCGTGTGGCCTACTTCAATGAGCAGGAAATCAGACGGTTGGTTATACGCCGAATCCGCCGCAACGGCTTCGATGCGCGGCTCCTGAGTGGCGGCCGAAAGAGCAGCGTAAGCGCCCAAGTCCGTGCCCCAGACGCCGAAGCGCGTCCGGTCAATATCCTCGCGCTGCTCCAAGCCGCGAATCGCTGCTAGCACTTCTTGAGTCTCTTCATAGCCGAGCGTTGTCCTGCCCGGGACAGCGCCGTGCCCAACGAAATCGAAAAGGAAGACGTTGAACTGATGCTCCTGCAGAGCTGTCACGAGCGTCAAAATGTCCGCTCGCTGCGAGCCGTACCCGTGGCACAATACAATCGTCGGTGCGCGTATCAAGCCTGGGAAAAACCACCCCTCGCGTGTCCCCTCTCCAGGAATCGTGAAATTGTACGTCGTGGGATGGCCCATCAGCAGAGTGACATCCACATTTGCCGGGCTGCGTGGCGGCGATAAAATTTGATAGAGCAAATAACCAGAAATTGTTGTGGCCGCGAGGAAAACGAATAACGCCAGCGCCAGGAGCGATCCCAGAACCCGCGTGATGCGAGCGAACACTCTGCGGAAATCAGCCAAAGGACTCATTCCAAGAAGGAAACGCCCCTACCCCCGACGCGCGCGAAGTGTAGCATATTTGGCAGCCGCCACCAGAGAACAGCAAGCTGCACGCTAGCAATCGATTAACGATTTGGAACGCCATCTCCCATTCAGCACATCGCGAAATCGGGAAGCTCGATTCAGTTTCGCCACACTCCGCCCAGGTTTCACTGACATCACACCCCAAGCACGGATATAATTACCGCTGAGGCGCGAAGTAGAACATTTATGCAGGTTGTTGACCTCCGGCAGCTCCATTCCCGAACGCTCGAGCCACTTTTGCAGGAAGAGGCTGAACAGTGGCGCAAGGATCTCTACTGGGATTACCGGCCCTCGCAGCACCTCATTCGAAAATTCATTGATTCTCACTCCCTTGCGGGCTACGCGGCGCTTGAAGGAAAACAGCCCGTCGGCTACGGCTTTTACGTCTTTGAAGAGCAGAAGGGTCTCATCGGAGGACTGTACGCCTCCTCGCGTTTCGACCAAATCGGAATCAGCAAGAAACTACTTTCGGAAATGTTTGAATCCTTGCGAGGCACGCCCTTCATCGAGCGCATCGAAGCGCAGTTGATGCCTTTCGGCGTCGCGCTTGACGATTTCCTCGAAGAGCATCATTTCCGCCTGCATCGGCGCCAGTTCATGCTCCTTGAACTGTCCCCCGGCTCCGGCGCGCAACCAGGCACCCAAAACGGATTGCGGCTGGAGCCCTGGGCCGACCGCTGCCTGGAGCCCTGCGCGCGCCTGATTCAACGCGCCTATACCGACCACATCGACAGCGAGATCAACGATCAGTACCGCACGGAAGCCGGCGCCATGAAATTCCTTCGCAACATCGTGTTGCTGCCTGGCTGCGGCCAGTTTTTCCCGGAAGCGTCATTCATCGTGCGGCCGGGCCCCGGGGAGAAACCGATCGGCATGATACTCACGTCCACCGTCGCTCCTGGTGTTGGCCACACAACGCAAATTTGCGTTTTACCGGGTTATCAGAAAAATGGCCTGGGACGCCGCCTGATGGAAGCTTCACTCGCCGCTTTGCGCCAGCAAGGGTATCGCGCTCTTTCTCTGACCGTCACGATGACCAACGCGAACGCCATTCGGCTCTACGAGAATCTGGGGTTTCGCACAGTGAAAACTTTCGCCGCTGGCGTCTGGGAGCCGTAGCAATCTATTTGCGCGCGCGCTCTTTCAGCAAGCCCTTCAGCTCCGCCATGAATTCCTTTACATCCTTGAAATCGAGATACACCGACGCGAAACGCACATAAGCGACCTTGTCGAGCTTTTTCACTCGATTCATCAGCAGCTCGCCGATCTCTGATGTTGTGCGCTCGCGATCCTTGGCTTCATTGACGTAACGCTCGGCCTCGTCCACCAGCGCTTCGAGCTTCGCCGTTGGCACCGGCCTCTTCTCGCACGCACGTAGCAATCCCTGCAGGATCTTGTGCCGGTCGAATTTTTCGCGACGGCCATCTTTCTTGATCACCATGTAAGGAATTTCGTCGATGCGCTCGTAGGTTGTGAAGCGCTTGCCGCATTTCAAGCATTCGCGCCTCCGCCGAATCAGATCTCCCGCGCGGCCTTCACGCGAATCGACCACTTTGTCGTCTAAATGCGAGCAGAAGGGACACTTCACTGTCGTGTCTCCCCAAGATCTTTCGCGACGTCCGCCAGCGTGGCATGCTTGCCGCGCGCTTCGTCTTCCGCTTCTTCGCGAGCCAACTGGCGCAAACTCCCCATCGACCACCCCTCATGGACCAGCAATGGCACGCCGACCAGGCTCACTGCGGCAAACGTCACTAACCAAGTGAGAATTGCAATCGCCGCGGCCGGCTCCTTTTCTACTCCAAGAATGATTGTCAGTGCAAGAAACGTCGCCAGTTGCATGCCTCCGCCCACGGCAGGCAGTTGCACCACCGACCCAACCATCGTGAATGCGAGTACCAGCAGTGCAGCGCGAAACTCAAAGGACCCCACGTGCGCGCTGAAACTTAGAATTATCCACCAATAGACCAGCGCCACAACCAGCCAATGAATCGTCGTGTACCCCACGGCAGCCAGAACATCTGCGGGCGACCGGATCGCCTGCAGTCCTTCGCTGAATCCATCCAGCATCGTGGCTAATTTCCCGGGCCATCCCGGACGCCTCCGCAGAGGGGCGAGGCGCGATTGCAAGCCGCGTGCGCCATGCAGGCGAAAATAAGCAAGAGCGCCAATCACAGCGAGAAACACAACAAACAGCGCCCATCCGGCGAGCCGCGCGTCATGAAGCAGCGCGCCCCCGTTCGCCTCCGGCGCCAGAACGGCGCGGGGCGGCAGCGCCAGCAAGACACAAATCGCCATCACGGCCGTCGCGCCCGCGTCGAAGATTCGCTCCAAGACATAAACGCCGAAACTGCTCGTGACCGGCAAGCGATCCTTGCGCGCAATCAGGAGCGGCCGAATCGGTTCGCCTGCACGCCCAAGCACGAAGATTGCGGCAAACCCCATCAGCGTCGCGCTGAACACATGTGGAAAAGTAGGCCGCCCCATGTACCGCGAAAAATGGACCCATCGCAAAGCGCGGATGGCGTAGGACACAAAAATCGCCGCGAGGGAAAGGAGCAACAGGGGAATGTTCGCGCTCGCCATGGACGCGCCAAGCTTTTGCCAATTGAATCCGCCGAGCATCGTCGCGCCGCGAAACCGGTAAAACAGCGCGACGAGAATCAGTAGCGCCGCGATGATCCAGATTGCTCTCTGCCAGTGTCGTCGCATGGTGGCGCGCCAACGTACCAGCACGTGTACACGAGGTCAAGTGAGGCCACGATTGCCGAAATTGGGAATCCTCTTTCGAAATCGTGTGTTGCGCTCGGAATCCATGCAATCTCCTTGTCTTACAACCACACCCCAGCTAAGATGCCGCCGCAGTGCGGAACTTTTCGGCCCCCGATTGCGTTTCATAGGGTGTGAGGCCGAAGGTGATGCTACTTGCGAGGACAATGACGATTGGAGCCGGATGCTCAACTGGTGCAGCGCTGCCTGCGGGGCGAAGGTCCGGCGTGGGAAGAGCTTGTCCGCCGCCACACCCGGCGCGTTTTCAACCTCTGCTACCGCTTTACCGGCAATTCGACCGAAGCCGAGGATTTGAGCCAGGATGTTTTTCTTCGCATTTACCGGACGCTCGCGAGCTATCGAACTGCGTATGGCGGCTTTCCGACGTGGCTCACCAGCGTAACGCGGAATCTGCTCGTGGACCACTACCGGCGGACTCGCCGCGATCGAGTGACCGATGCCCTCGACGACGTGATGGCGAAGGTCGAGGAAAAGCACTCGCCGGTCCGCACTCCGGACAAAGCGGCCATGGCGCGCGAGCTGAGCGAGCAGGTTCAACGGGGCCTTTCGCGCCTTTCCCCCGAGCTGCGCGAAGCAATTATCTTGCGCGACCTGCAGGGTTTGGAATACAACGAGATTCAAGAAGTCCTTTCGGTGCCCGAGGGAACGGTGAAATCGCGGATCAATCGCGGGAGAATCGAGCTGGCGCGGATACTTCAAGAAATGGGTGTTCGGCCCGATTAGCACATAGAGGCGAATGAAGGAAATGAGCTGGACCTGCGTACAAATCGAGGAGCGGCTGAGCGATTATCTGGATGGCTTGCTGCCGGAATCCGAGCAGCGGCAGTTCCGGGCGCACGTCGAAGCCTGTGCCAGTTGCGCTCCGCTGCTCGCGCAAGTCACGCATGTCGTCAGCCGTCTCCACGCGCTCGAGGCGGAACAGCCGCCCGCCGCGCTGATTTCCAAAATCCTGGATCAGACGCTCGGACCGCGCAAGCCTGGGCGCAATTGGCTGGGCTGGATTCCGCTCTTGTGGCAGCCGCGTTTTGCAACCGGCCTCGTCACGGTGTTGGCCACCATCGCGATCGTGTTTCACGCGATTGGCGTAAGTCCCTCGAATATCACGGCCGCGAGTCTGAATCCTGTCAACTTTTATCATTCCGCCGACCGCCATGCACACCTTGCATTTGCCCGGAGCGTAAAATTCGTGAACGATCTTCGCATCGTGTACGAAATTCAGTCGCGGCTTCAGCCGGCCAGCGGCGCTGCTCCAAATCAACAAGGGCCGTCTGCAACGCCGGCTCAACCTGAACCCAAATCCCCGCGCCAATCCCAGGGCTCCAGCACAAGTGGCCGCTTCACTCTTGTGTCTGCAGTTTTGGCGGACGCGCCGGGAAGGAGCTTTCGATGAAATGCGCGGTTCATACAGACATTGAAGCCACGGGATTCTGCCGCAATTGCGGCAAAGCCCTCTGTCCACAGTGCGCCCGCGAAGTGCGCGGCGCCCTGTATTGCGAGGAGTGTTTGTCGCACTTGGTCGTCGCACCCGTGCCCGCCATGGTGCCAGTCCGAACAGGTCCCAACCCCGGCACTGCTTGTGCTTTGGGATTCATTCCGGGGCTGGGGGCTGTTTACAACGGCGAATATGTCAAAGGGCTTATCCATGTCGTAATTTTCGGCGGCTTGATCGCGATGATGAGCAGCGACTCCATACCGAATGGCACGCTCGCCATCGTGATTGTTCTTTTCGTTGCCTTCTGCTGTTACATGCCCATCGAAGCCTACCGCACCGCGCGCGCGAAGCAGATGGGCGAGACGGTGCCTGGCCTCTTTGTGGAGGGCGAAGGCGGCAAGCCTGTGGGCGCCTATGTATTGATTGTTCTCGGCATTCTCTTTCTTCTCGGCTCGCTCGGCGTGCTCAATTCCGTGTACGTGTGGAAATTCTGGCCGCTCGCGCTCATCGTGATCGGCGTGCTTCTCGTTTGGAAACGAACGCAATCTCGTTCCTAGGGAGATTCGCATTATGTCGCACTGGAGAAACTGCAATTGCACTCGTTGCCGCATTCGTGGCCTGATGGGCCCGGCCATCCTGATTACCATCGGTGTGATTTTTTTTATCGGCCAATATAACTGGGACTACTCCATTGAGCGCTTGTGGCCTGTGATTTTGATCGTCATCGGCGTGGTGAAACTGTTGTCGGAAACCGCTTCGATGGAAGGCCATGTCAATCCTAGCGGCTGGCAAGCCCCGCCGCCGGGCGCTCCGCCTCAAAATCCTCCCCAGCCGCCACCACCGCCGCGATGACCTACTATTACCAGCGGCGGCGCTCGATTTTCGGCGGGCTGATCCTGATTATTATCGGCGTCATTTTCTTGCTTTACGAGTTTCATCCTGAGATTCCCATCGGCCATCTGTTTAATCGTTACTGGCCGCTGCTCTTGATCATCTGGGGCGTCGCCCACCTGATCGACCATCTCTTGGCGACTCGCAGTGGCGAGCCCAGGCCATCCGCCATTTCGGGAGGCGAAATCGCGCTCGTAATCATTCTTCTCCTGGTCGTCGCGGGCATCACGGGATACGACTGGGCGCGCAGGCACAATCCCGATATCGATTTCGGCATGGGGGATATCTTCGAGCATTCCTACGATTGGACGAATGATTTGCCCGTGGTCCCGGCGAAAGCGGATGAAGTCATCTCGATTGTCACCCAGCGAGGAAGCATAACCGTGAACCCAAGCTCTGATTCTGAAATTCATGTTTCGGTCCACAAGAGCGCAAACGGGTCGAATGAGAATGACGCCAGAGGCCTCGCGGACAAAGTCCGCGTCACGGTGACTCCCACGAGCGACGGCTACCAAATCCAGCCTCAGGTATCGGGTGGGGAAACTCCTGACGTAAGGGTCGACCTCGATATCCGCTTGCCAGCCCGCTCGAACATCACAGCCGAGACAACGCACGGCGATATTACCGTCGCGCAATTAAATGGCCCGGTCACAATCCATTCGCAGAGCGGCGATCTCGACATTCATGACATTACTGGCGACGTCACGGCCGAGATGGCTCATGGCGACGTTCACGCGAACAACATCAAAGGCAATGTTCGGCTCACGGGCGGCGGAGGCGAAGTCGACCTCTCCGGGATTTCTGGCGACGCCACGGTGGAAGGTGATTTTTACGGCCCGATTCGCGCCCAAAACGTTGCCAAGACCATGCGCTACACCTCATCCCTCACCAGCCTCACTCTGGCGCATCTTACCGGCCAGTTGGAAATGGATTCCGGTGACTTGACGATTTCCAACCAACCCGGAGGCGTGCAGCTCAGAACCTCGAACAAAGATGTCACGCTGCAAGACGTCGGCGGAAGAATCGATCTGAGCGATCAACGCGGCGATGTCGAAGTCACATTCAAACAGCAGCCGCAGGATGAGATCCTGATTGCCGATCAGTCCGGCAACATCGACCTCACACTGCCGGCTCAGTCAAACTTTGAGATCTCTGCCGTATCCCGCAACGGTGAAATCGATAACGACTTCGGCAGCTCGGGGGTGAAATCCTCCAATAATGGAGATACCACGGTTCTGCAGGGCGTCTATGGAACGCACGGCCCGCGCATCACCCTCAATACCACCTACGGCACAATATCGATCCACAAAGCGGGATAAGCTGCAACCAGTTGCGCGGAAACTTACTTTTCAGTGCCCAGCTTCACGAGCCCATCGAGAAGTTCGAAGAATTCCGGAAACGAAATCTTCACGCAATCGGCGTCGCGAATGATCGTCTCGCCTTCCGCTCCAAGGGCCGCGATGGAGAATGCCATGGCAATGCGGTGGTCGTCATGTGGATCGATCGTCGCGCCGTGCAGACGCCCGGCCGAACGTCCCGCCACGCGCAAACCATCCGGAAATTCTTCCACGCGCGCGCCCATCTTTCGTAAATTTTCCGCAACCGCCGCAATGCGGTCGCTTTCTTTCACGCGCAATTCCTGCGCGTCGCGAATCTCGATGCCATCTTCTGTGTAGGCCGCAAGCGCGGCAAGCATCGGCAATTCGTCGATGAGCCGCGCAGCCATGGCGCCGGAAATCTTGCCTCCTCGCACGGGGCCGTGCTTCACGTTAACGTCGCCAACCAATTCGCCTTCGCGCATTCCAACCGCAACCACCGATACCGGCGCGCCCATCGACGCCAGGAAATCCAGAATCGCCGTTCGCGTCGGGTTCAAACCGACGCCTTGAATAATCATCTCCGTCTCGGGCACGATCAGCGCCGCGCACAGAAAGAAAGTGGCCGCAGACAAATCGCCGGGCACAATCAAGGGCCGCGCGACAAGCTTCGGCCGGCCCTGAAGCGAGACAGCGCCGTTCTGGCCCTCGATCCGCGCGCCCATCTCGCGCAAAATCAGCTCCGTGTGATCGCGCGTGCGCACCGCTTCACGCACGATCGTTTCACCCTCCGCGAAAAGCCCGGCGAGCAATATCGCGGACTTCACTTGCGCACTGGCGACTTTCGGCGTGTATTCGATTCCCCGCAGCTTTCCGCCCTTGATCTCCAGCGGCGCAAATTCATCATCGCGCGCGAAAATCCGTGCACCCATTTGGCGCAAAGGCTCGATCACGCGCCGCATCGGCCGCTTCCGCAGCGAACGATCACCTGTCATTTTAGAGGCGAATTCTTGCCCCGTCAAAGCCCCGGCCAGCAAGCGCATCGTCGTGCCGCTGTTGCCCGCATCGAGCGTTTTTCGTGGTGCCTTCCATCCCGTCAGGCCCTTTCCTTCGACGATTACGCCATTCCCTTTTTCCTCGATCTTCACGCCCAGCCCACGCAAGCATTGCAACGTGCTCCGGCAGTCGGCCGCGGCCGAGAAATTCGCGATCTCGCTTCGCCCTTCCGCGAGCGACGCCAGAATTGCATAGCGGTGCGAGATCGACTTGTCCCCCGGCACCATCAACACACCGCTGAAAGACCTCGCCGGAGTGATGCGTTTCTTCGTCACGCCAAAATAGTAGCACGCCGTCGGGAAACAACCCCAGGCTCCGCTTCGGTGTCCAATAGAGTGCGGAAGTAGCAGCACTAGAAATTAAGGAGCGCCCAGTCCGCCGTTACTGCGACATCACAGTCGCTCGACACGCATTGCTTCGCGCAACGGCGCGGGTTATCATGAAAAGTCTTATGCGCCTGCGATCTGGCCTTTGGTTGGCCGCTCTACTGTTTGTTTTTCTTGTTCTTCCTCTCGGTGCCGCGGAGAATCCCGCGATCTTTCCTCTGAGCGACGTCAAGCCCGGCATGAAGGGCGTTGCGTACACGATTTTTACAGGGGATCAGATTGAGAAGATGGACGTCACGGTCCTCGGCGTCCTCAAGAATGCCATGGGGCCCGGGGAGGACGTTATCCTCGTCGAGCTTGCAGGCGCTGACGTCGCGAAAACAGGCGTCGTGGCGGGCATGAGCGGCAGCCCCGTGTACATTGACGACAAGCTGGTTGGCGCCATTTCCTTGAAGATCGGCACTTTTACAAAGGACGCCATCGCCGGCGTCACGCCAATTCAAAATATGCTCGACATCGAGAAAGCCATGCCGCAGCCTGGCGTAACTTCCGGCTCTGCTGCCTCGCCGAGTTCAACAGTTCAGTCAACAGCTCTCCTGAACACCCCGCCAATTGCGGCTGATTCTCCTGGGAAAATTGCCCTTGGCGGAGGTCAGTTCCTCACTCCCATTGAAACGCCTCTCGTTTTTTCCGGCGTCGTGCCTGAGACCCTTTCCCGCTATTCCTCGAACTTCCAGGCTTTGGGAATGACCATGATGGCCGGAGGAACCGCGCCCGCCAGCCCGGACGATTCCAAGCTCCAGCCCGGCGACATGGTCGGAATGGATTTGGTCTCCGGCGACTTGTCACTTTATGCGGGATGTTCCGTTACGGCAATCGTGGGCGATCAAGTCTTCGTGTGCGGCCACCCGCTCTATGGCTTCGGCTCGGTCTCTTTGCCCATGACGCGCGCGCATGTGGTCACGACGCTCGCTTCGGCGCTCGAATCCACTAAAATCATGAACATCGGCGGCACGATCGGGACTATCGCTCAGGATCGCACCACGGCCGTCGTCGGCCGTCTGGGCGGCGGTCCGCCAATGATCCCGGTCGACGTCAATCTCACCACACCGTCTGGCGAACGCCATTTCCATTTCAGCGTTGTCGAAAATCCGAAACTCACGCCGCTCCTCGTGGCGGTCTCCGTCTACAATGGAATCGTTTCCAATACGGCCTATAGCGAAGGCACGACGCTTCAAATGGATGGTGCGATTAATCTGGTGGGGCATCCGTCCGTCGAACTTCGCGACATGTACGTTCCGACGGACTCGGGTGTACCCGATGGATTCCAGATCGCGTCGACGGTCGAATCTGCCTTCGCTCTCATCTATACAAATCCCTACGAGCAGCCCAAGGTTGAAAAGGTCACGCTCAACGTCAAGAGCTTGTCAAATAGTCGCTGGTCGCAGATCGATGGCGCGTGGAGCGACAGAAGCGAGGCCGCGCCGGGGGAAAAGCTGAACATCAAGGTCCTCTTGCGCCCTTATCGGGGAGCTCCATTCATTCAGGAAATTCCAGTGACGATTCCGGCGCAAGCCTCTCGCGGTAACCTCCAAATACTTGTCAGTGACGCTGCTTCGCTTGATCGCATGCGCGAGCTTTTCGGAGGGGCTGCCCAGAACCGCCTGCAGGACCTCGATGAGCTGATTCGCATCATCAACCGCGAACGCCAGAACGATTGTCTTTACGTTACGCTGCTGCAGAACTCTCCCACGTTGCTTGTCGAGGACAAAGAGCTTCCCAATGTGCCTGCGTCCGAAATCAACGTTCTCGATCAGCGCCGCGCACCCGGCGGAGCGCAATTGCTCTTTCAGTCGGTCATCGGAGAGCATTCTCTTCCGATGAATCAGGTTATTTCCGGCCAGCAGTATCTTTCGATTGCAGTGAAGTGAACTCCACCACCTCAAGGAGTGCGAGATAAATATGCGGCGAGCCACACTCGTGTCCACCCTGTGCCTGGCGCTGCTCTGCGCCGTTACTGCCCGCGCGGAGCACACCCGTTTCTGGAACCAATCCACCTTCGATGAATTCGAAAAGGGCACGCACAAAGGCATTGCGCTCCGCAACGATGGCACGCTCATGCCGGCGCCTGAATTCAAATCCTACGCTGACCCGAATCTGGCCTACGTGTGGGCGCTGGTGGCCGACTCGCACGGCCGCGTTTACGCCGCCGGAGGTTCCGACGCAAAGGTCGTTCGACTCAGCGCATCCGCGAAACCCGCCACGGTTTTCGAATCGGCGGAGCTGGAAGCGCAAGCGCTCGCCGTCGATAAGGACGACAACGTGTACGTGGGCACTTCGCCGGACGGCAAAGTTTACAAAATCACACCTGACGGCCAGCACAGCGTCTTCTTTGATCCAAAGGCAAAATATATCTGGGCCCTTGCTTTCGATCCTCATGGCACGCTCTTCGTAGGCACCGGCGACAAAGGCGAAGTCTTCGCCGTCACTCCCGATGGCAAGGGCCAGCTCTTTTATAAGAGCGAAGAATCGCACGCGCGCGCCCTGGCGTTTGATCACAGTGGCAACCTGCTCATCGGCACCGACCCGAGCGGCCTTGTGATTCGCATTCCCATCGAATCCCACGGTTCATCTGGCGCGCCCGCGGCCGGTAATGCTTTTGTGATCTACGAGACGGCCAAGAAAGAGGTCACGGCGCTGACGACTGACACGGACGGAAACATCTACGCCGCCGCGGTCGGAAACAAGACCCCACGGCAAGTGGGTGCGCCCGGCGCCGCGTCTTCAGCCGCGTCGCAACTCGCGGCGGTTTTTGCAGCGGCGGCCGCCGCTCGGTCGGGGGCGAACAGCCAGGAATCAGAGGTCGCGGGGAACCCTGCCGCCATGGCCAATGCTGCCCCGATGATATTGCCGGCTTTTCCGAGCACCAGCGGCGGAAGTGAGGTCTACCGCATCGCGGCCGACGGCTCGCCTGAATCGCTCTGGTCTTCTCCTCAAGATGTCGTCTACGCCCTCGGATTTTCCTCGGAGAATCATCTCTTGCTTGGTACCGGCAATCATGGCGAAGTCATCGAACTCGATGGCAACAGTCTCTTCTCGTCGCTCGCCAGCGCCGATGCTTCTCAAGTCACTTCCTTGGTGGCTGGACCCGGCCGGGCTGTGTATGTTGCCACCGCGAATCCCGGGAAAGTTTTCACCCTCGGGCCGGATTACGCAACCGAAGGAACTTTTGAGTCCGACACTTTCGACGCCAGGATCTATTCGCGCTGGGGCCGCTTGACCTGGTGGGGCGAGAACAGCGATGGGCCCAACAAGATTGAGTTTTACGTTCGCTCCGGCAACACCTCCGACCCGGATAATTACTGGAGTCCGTGGGCCGGGCCTTATTCGGATTTATCCGGCGATAGCGTTCAATGCCCTCCTGCTCGTTTCGTGCAGTGGAAAGCTGTCTTCCACGTGGCGGGACGGCAGGACCAGCCCACGCTCGCATGGGTCAAGCTCGCTTATCTGAGGAAAAACGTCGCGCCCGTAATCGACGGCATCGCCGTCCAGGACCCCGGTCTGCGCGCCCAGGGATTTCCAGGGGAGGCCGGGACATCGCAACCTTCTCCCGTTCAACTCCGCGCTCCGCAGTCCGAGCGTGAAGGTGCGGTGAATTTCTTGAGCGCGGCTGAATTCCAACAGCGTGCGCCAAGATTCTCCGTGCCACCACAGGGTTTTCCGGCCAAGGGCTATCAAACCGTGGTCTGGAATGCGCATGACGACAATGAAGACGAAATTGTTTATTCGCTCTATTATCGCGGTCAGGGAGAAAAAGATTGGAAGCTGTTGAAGGACGACATCCACGAGAATTTCTATTCCTGGGACACGAATTCGATGCCTGACGGCGCGTACTACTTGAAGCTCGTTGCTTCCGACGCTCCCTCGAATCCGGCCGGCGAAGCGCTCACAGCCGAAATGGTCAGCGATCGCTTCCAGGTCGATAACACTCCGCCGTCCGTCGAAAATCTTCGCGCCGAACAGTCCGGCGGCAATTGGCATGTGCGCTTCATCGCGCACGACGCTGGCAGCGCCATCGCCCGCACCTCATACAGTCTCGATGCAGGGCCCTGGCAAACCGTTTTCCCTTCCGGCCAACTTACCGACGCGCCGGTCGAAAACTATGACATCGCGCTGCAAGATCTGAAACCCGGCGAGCACACCGTCGCCGTGCGAGTCTTCGACCTGTTCGAGAACTCCGCCGCCGGCAAAGTCACCTTCACCGTTCCCGGCGCTCGCTAGCGCGCTTGCGTTTTCACGTGGTTGGGGGCAGGGGCGGCAGGACGTAATACCCCAGTCGTGCGCGAACAACAACATGCGGGCGCGAAACTCTCACCTCGATCTCATGAATGCCCGGCTGCGCGGGCCCTTGCAGTTGGTAGCTCAATATGTACTGTGAATGCAGTTCGTCGGCAATGTGGCTCAACGCAATCTGAATATTGCGATCCTTGAACGGATGATAGTAGTCTCCGCCCGTGAATGCTACTGCCGCTCCCATCTCATGGCTGTTCCGTATGTGTGTGAAACGCTGGACCAAGAACACCGCTACACTCAACAAGTCCATTCCACCGCCCACTCCCTTCACGGCGCCGGGCGCAGCTGTTGGCGCTTGTGTGACACTGGGAATGCGCTCCTCCTTGTCCTCCTCGATTTCTGCGTCCTGCACAGGATCACTCCGCAAATCTGCCGCGGTGCTGCTCAGACCGACCGTATAAATCGTGATGTTCTCGCGCTGCGCCATGGTCAGCACGTCGCCAAGCTTGAATTGGCTGCCGTCATCCTGTGCTTCCGCGATCACCACGAGCACGCGATGGCACGTGTCCGGCTGCTTCTCGAGCAACAGCGTGCCCTCGAACATCGCGTCGTATAAATGCATGCGGTCGGCGGCGAAGCGAAGTCGCTGGATCGCCTTTTCCACTGCATCGTGATCGCTGGTAAACGGCTGTCGAACCTCCACTGTATCGCCAGCAGTGATCACTGCGGCTTTGCCGCTCTGCGCCATCAGTGTCTCTGTAACCACGATGCCATTGCTGCGAATTTCTCGCGCCATCATCCCAACGTGCGAACTTGTCTCGATAACCATCGCAAGCGCGAGCGGATGGTCGTCCAGGCCCCAGTGATCGATGTGCTGTTCGACGCCGTTATCGAATACGTGAAAGTCCTTTTCCGGGATGCCGAGAAGGAAATTCCCTTTTTTGTCTACCACGGTCACCGGAGTCGTCACTTCGTTTACTTGCGTGCGGATCCTGGGCGTGGTCGCGCTGGGATTCGCATTCTGCTGCGCTTGGCTCTGCTTGGAGGAAACATTTTGCGGTGTGCTTTTCTGCGTCGCGTCTTGCTTTGGAGGAGCGCTTTGCGCGGGAGCCTGCTCGCCGCGGGCTCTCATTACCGCCGCGCTCACCACCAGCAGCAGAAAGCCGGAAAGCAGGAGGTGCGTCGCCCGCTGCATTCCCGCATTCTACTCGTCCCGCCAAGCGCAAACCAGTCCGGCCCAAACCTGCTTCCGCGCACAGCCTTTGATTGCGTAATAATTCTAAGCATGACAACAGCGCGCACAGAACAAACAGCCGCAACAATTGCGCCTGATTTCGGCGCAATTCGGGCCGCGCACGACCGTTCTCGTGTTATCCGGGGATTGGACGCCGTTTTCCACGCGCGATCGGCTGAAACTGTTCAATGGTTGCCCCTACGCCGGATAATCCATTCGCCAGCGGCCGCTTTTGTACGTGCACCACGCGAGCATCGCACTTCATGGGAATTGGTCCCCGTCCGGTAATCTCATTCGGGAACGTCAGGAACATTTCGAGCGATTCACCAACGCTGACACGCCGGCTCGTACCAAAGCAAATGCCGCTTCTCGATAGATTCAGCGTTTCAGCTTCGACCATTTCCGTATTCTCCGAATCAACGGGACGGAACCGAAGCGGTATCGCATAATATTCCCGATCGTCTCTGCGGCGTTCGCTGCCAGACATGGATTTCTCCTCTGACTTCAATTCCATACCCACAAATCGTTCGCTTGAGAATCTTCCCTTAAGAAAGGCCGGCCTATGTATTGGTCGGCCCTCAGACAAGATCCGAGCACGCGGCGAGCCGTTTGGTGGCACTCCGAGAATCAGCAACCAGAATGTGTAATAATTCTCTGTATGACTACCAAAACGGAACAGGCACCGGCAAATTTCCACGTCCCTGACATCGAAACGATTCGATCCGCCCACGAACGCATTCGTCCGCAGATTCATCGCACTCCGGTATTCACGTCCGAAACTCTCGACCAGATTGCCGGCGCTCATCTCTTCTTCAAGTGCGAGAATCTGCAGAAGACCGGCTCCTTCAAATTCCGCGGCGCCACCAACGCGATCTTTTCTCTCACGGACGATGAGGCCAAACGCGGCGTCGTCACCGTATCTTCCGGCAATCATGCGGGAGCGATTTCTCTTGCGGCGCGCCGCCGCGGAATTCCCGCGTGGATCGTCATGCCGCGCAACGCGCCGCGCGCGAAACGCCAGGCCGTTGAATCCTATGGCGGCCAGGTCACGGAATGCGAGTACGACATCCAGTCGCGCGACGCCGTATGCAAAGAGGTGCAGGAAAAAACCGGTGCGATTCTCATTCATCCTTACAACAACGATCGTGTCATCGCTGGCCAGGGCACCGCCGCGCTCGAATTGTTGCAGGACGTTCCGGATCTCGACATCGTCATCGCTCCGGTCAGCGGCGGAGGCCTTCTGAGCGGCACGGTCATTTCTTCGAAATCTTTGCGGCCGTCGATTCGTGTCGTCGGCGCGGAGCCGAAAAACGCCGACGATGCCTATCGGTCACTTTCCGCCGGTAAAATCGAACCCGCCGCGAAGACCGAAACCATTGCCGACGGCTTGCGCGCCGTGCTTTGCCCTTTTACGTTTTCGATTCTTCGCCAGCATGTCGACGAAATCGCCCTCGTCACCGAGGAAGAAATCCTCGCCACCATGCGCCTGCTTTGGGAACGCCTGAAGTTGATTGTCGAACCTTCCGGCGCGGTCTCCGCCGGCATTGTTCTTCACAACAAAATCTCCGCGCGCGGCAAACGCATTGGAATCATTCTCTCGGGTGGGAATCTCGATCTCGATCAAATTCCGTTTTCGCGCATGGCCAAATAACAGGCCTCTATTCCGCGAGCGGTTTCCAATCGGTTGGCGGGAAGGTGATTTGCCAAAAGCCCGGAGTGCCGTGATCGAACTCCACGGGCACCCGAAACCCTTTCGCAAGCGCCTGCGGCGGCCGGGTCACGCGACATCCAATCTGCTGGTGCGTATTCACGTGCTCCAGGACGAATCTTGCGTCAACAGCAAGAGCTTCAGGACAATAGATCATGGCCCCGTGATCGTTCACGTCCGCGGTAAACGCGTGAATGATGGCTGGTTTGCCCTCGATGCTGACGTGTAGTTTCACGGCCACCCGCAGCGTAACGCGCTGGCTGCGCCGGCGCTCTTCGCCCGGCGCAAGCTGCCTTCCCTCACTCTGGGCAGGCTTCTCCACTTTCATGAGTCCAACTTTCCAAGAGAATTATCAGGATGGGACGATTCAAAGGAGGCTTGGCTCAAAACTACAGGTCGATTCCCCAGAAATCCATGTCCGGCTCGATCAGTTCCACGCCGAGTTCCCATCCATCGACGCGCTGGTTGCCCTGGTACACGACAACAGCGCCGATTGTTCGGTGATTTGTCAGATTCGTGAGCCGCAACCGCAGTTCGAGGGGCATGGCTTCGGGGCAAACGAGCAGACAACCATAGAAATTCACGGTTCGCGTGTGCGCGTTCTCGCTGTGAATATGTCCTTGTTGGTTTTCTGGCCATTCCAATGCCACCGGAACCCGCGAGTTCATTCGCGGTCCTCGGCGCTTTTCCCGCATTTTCCCTTCCAGCGGGGTAACTCGGTGAGACTCCCCTGTAGTGGCCATGTGGAGTTAAGGAGGTTCTAACTAAAGCTACTATTTACATTAGATTAGGTCGCCCAGAACCCCATAGCCCGGACGACAGACTAAAGGCTACATCCCGCAATTGCTCAGGTCAATGGTACTCAACTAGAAATAGTGACAGGTGGGGCTTCCCATTCTGGGAAACGTGCGGGGGAAAATGCCCTTAATTCTCTGCGCCGCGCTTCGCGCACGGTGCCATTAAATGCTCTTCTGTCAATCTGCTGCTGGACTCGGCTCGAGGACGTGCTTTTCCGCGCCACGCCCCAGCCACGTCTGGAACGTGTCCATGTAGGTGTAAAACACAGGCGTCAAGTACAGCGTCACAACCTGCGCGAAGATCAGTCCGCCCACGACGCATATACCCAGTGGCCGCCGCGAGTCCGCTCCCTCTCCTGTGGCCAGCGCGATCGGAATCGTGCCCATGATCGCCGCCATCGTGGTCATCATGATCGGCCGGAACCGGATCAGGCAGCCTTGCACGGCAGCTTCGGCTGGCGTCGTATGCCCTGCCTTTTCCAGCTCAATCGCAAAGTCCACCATCATGATCGCGTTCTTCTTCACAATTCCGATCAGCATGATGATTCCCACGAACCCGTACAAGTCGAGTTGCATATGGAGCAACATCAGAGCTCCCAACCCTCCGAACGCAGCCGCGGGCAATCCTGAGAGAATCGTGATCGGATGAATGAAGCTCTCATACAAAATTCCCAGCACAATATAGATAATCAGTATCGCCATCACCAGCAGCAGACCCAACCCCGTGAGCGATTGTTGGAACGCCTGTGCCGTTCCTTGGAAACTTCCGGTAACGGTCAGCGGTAAGGTGTCCGCCGCCACTTTCTGGATCTCATTCACCGCCTGCCCCAGCGAAACGCCCCGCGCCAAGTTAAACGAAACCGTAACGGACGGCATTTGCCCCAGATGGTTCACGGTCAATGGCCCCAGGCTCGTGCTTATGCTGGAAACGGCGCTCAGCGGCACAAGCTGCCCGCCCGTGGAGTGGATGTAAAGATATGACAGCATCTGCGGGTCTTCTTGATATTGCGCCTCGAGTTCCATCACCACCCAGTATTCGTTCGTCGGTGCATAGATCGTCGAAATCCATCGTTGGCCGTAAGCCGTATCCAGTGCGTCTTCGATTTGCTCCGGACTTACGCCGAGCGCCATAGCCTTGTCTCGATCAATATGGATATCGACTTGTGGGCTCTTGATTTGCAGGTCCGTGGTCACGTCGGCTAATCCGGGCAGACTCTTCATCTTGTCGCTCATGATCTGCGCGTACTTGTATAGCTGGTCCGTGTCCGGACTCACGAGCGAGTATTGATATTGGCTCTTGGTCAGTTGCCCGCCGATGCGAATCGCGGGCGGATTCTGAAGATAGACGCGCAGCCCGGGAATGGTGTTCAGCTTTGGCTCCATCTCCTGAATAACGTCGGGGATGGTCATGTGACGCTCAAAAATGGGGCGCATTTCATGGACCACGGTGCCGAGTATCGCCACCTGCCCGAATTCCGCGTTCAGATGATCGTAGGTCGGGCTGTCCGTCCATGGCCGTTCGGACCGGGAGTACAAATGATCGTAGAATTGTCCGATGTTCAACCCAGAAGTGCCGGATGCCTGGATGCTCGAGAAAAATTGCCGTGTGTTGGGGTCAGCCCTTACGATCTCGTTCAATTTCACTTGATGTGCTTTCATGGAGTCAAAGGAAATCCCCTGCACCGCCTCCGCAAAACCAACCACCTCATCCTGGTCCTCTTCCGGCAAAAATCCCTTCGGAATCACGTAGAATTGCCACGCGGTTGCGAACAGCAGCGCAACCCCGATCACCATCACGGTCACGCGATGTCGCATCGACCATCGTAGCGTGACCTCGTACCACCGGAGCATCGCATCGAACATCCGCTCCAGCGCGTTGTACATCTTCCCGTGTTCCTCCTTGCCGCTATGCGGCCTCAAGAATCGGCTGCATAGCATCGGCGTCAGCGTCAGCGACACGACGCCCGAGACCAGAATCGAGGAGATAATCACCACGGCGAATTCGTGCAGCAACCGCCCCAGAATTCCGGCCATGAAAAAAACCGGCAAGAAAACAGCCGCCAGCGACAGCGTCATCGAGACGATTGTGAATCCAATTTCCCGCGAGCCGTTGAGCGAAGCTTCCAGAACACCCTCTCCGTGTTCCAGGTGGCGAACGATGTTTTCCAGCATCACGATCGCATCGTCCACCACGAAGCCCACCGATAGCGTCAGCGCCAGCAGCGATAAGTTGTCCACCGTGTAATCCAACAGATACATCGCTGCAAAAGTGCCAATGATCGACATCGGCAGCGCCATGCTGGGGATGACCGTTGCCCACGCATTACGCAGGAAAAGAAAAATCACCAGGATGACCAGAATAATAGCCAGCACCAACGTGAACTTCACATCGTTCACCGACTGAGTGATCGAAATCGACCGGTCGTGCTCGATCGTCAGAGTCATCGACGGCGGCATGATCGCCCGGAAGCCAGGGAGCAGCTTCTTGATGGCATTGTCGATTTCGATCGTGTTCGTGCCCGGTTGCTTCTGAATCGCCAGGATGACTCCCGGCACTCCGTTGATCCAGTTCGCCAGTTTCGTGTCGCGAATGCTGTCGTACACGTGCCCGATTTGATCCAGCCTCACCGGCGCGCCATTTCGATACGCTACGATGAGCTGGCGGTAAGGTGCCGCGCTCATCATTTGTCCATTGGCCTGCACCGTGAATGCTTTATGCGCTCCGTAAAGCGTTCCCGTCGGCATGTTGACGTTCGCGTTTTGAACCGCTTGCTCCACTTCATCAATGCCGATTTGCCGGCTCGCCATTTCCATCGGGTCGAGCTGTATACGCACCGCGTAGGGCGTCGATCCGTAAACCGACACTTGCGCCACGCCGCTCACCATCGAAATCTGGTTCCCTAGCAGCGTCTCCGCGTACTGATCCACCTCGGAAAGCGGCAACGTCGGAGACGTTGCGCCCAAGAACAGAACGGGCTGGTCGGCAGGGTTCACTTTCCGGAACGTCGGCGGCGTCGGCATGTTCGGCGGGAGCTGATTCGCCGCTGCCGTGATCGCCGCTTGCACGTCCTGCGCTGCGCCATCAATATTTCGGCTCAGATCGAATTGCAAGGTGATCGACGTTGTGCCCAGCGCGCTCGTCGAGTTCATCGAATCAAGCCCGGGGATGGTTGTAAATTGCTTCTCGAGCGGCGTCGCGATCGACGACGCCATTGTTTCCGGATTGGCGCCTGCCAGGCTGGCCGAAACGGTGATCGAAGGGAAGTCGACGTTCGGCAAATCGCTCACAGACAAATCGCGATAGGCCACGATGCCGAAGATCAGCACCGCTGCCATCACCAGGCATGTCATCACCGGCCGCTTGATGAAATTTTCTGCAATCTGCATGTCGTTCCCGCGCTTCCCTAGAGACTCGTCTTAATCTTCACTTTCGAGCCTTGAATCAACCGCACTTGCCCGTCCGTCACAACCGTCTCTCCGGGCTTTACGCCTTCCGTGATCACCGACAATCCATTCTCCGTCAGCCCCACTTTCACCGTTCGCAGCTCCACGGTCATATCCGGTTTGACGATAAAAAGATAATCGCCATCTTGCCCGGTCATCACCGCCTGCGACGGCACCACGATCGCGTTTTCCTGCTCCGACAACCGCAACATCACATTTACGAATCCGCCCGGCCACAATCGCAAATCGGAGTTCGCGAATGTGCCGATCATTTGAATCGTACCAGTTGTCGCATCGACCGTATTGTTCACAAAACTCAGATATCCGCTCTCCGGCGCTGAATTGTCAGACGGTGTCGCCTGAACTAGAAGCCTTCCCTTTGCCATGAATTTCTTAATCTCTTCGAGATACTGTTGTGGCACCGCAAAATTCACGTATAGAGGCGAAATCTGGTTGATGACCACCAGAATGGGAACATCGTCTGCCTTCACCACGGTTCCTGGGTAAATGAGCTGCGCTCCCGTTCGTCCGTTGATCGGAGCATAGATCGAACAGAACGAAACATTCAGTTTGGCGGTCTGTACCGCCGCCTCATCCGCCTGCACCGCCGCTTTGTCGGCCGCCTCGGTCGCAAGTTGTTGATCGAGCTGTTCCTTCGGGACGACTCCCGAATCGAATAGCTTTTGATATCGCTCCGCTTCCACGCTGGCTAACGCGGCATTCGCCTTGTCCTTCGCTAAATTCGCCTGCGCAAGCTGCAGCGCGGCCTCAAACGGCCGGTCGTCCAGGCTCACCAGCAAATCCCCTTTTTTTACGAATTGCCCCTGCGTGTAATGCACCGCGTTCACGATCCCCGCGACTTGAGATTCAATCGAGACGGTGGAATATGCTTGGCCAGTGCCGATGGCTTGCAGCTCTACCGGCATGGTCTTCTCGATGCTTTGGCCTACCATTACGGGAACAACCGGCACGTCCGGCGGCGGCGCCGCATGCTCCGTGCAACCTGTCATTGCTGCAAGAATTAAGAAAGGTAGGAAGAGGTTTTGTTTCGAAAATTTTCTCATTTTCCCCCGTGAATGTTTGCGGACACTCCACAATCGATTGTCCCGGATAGCCAGCGGCTTCCGCAGTGCTCTCTTGACTTTACCTAGCCCGGCGTGGCCAATCAAACGTTCTCATTCTTCCATATATCTGACGTTGCTTGATGCCTTTGCGTTGCAGCTCGCCCGATAGACTTTTTTGTTTCTTTTTGCTTCTTGGGGCTGCTGCTGGCCTGCGTCTGTGCTAGGATTTGTTGTTCGGTCAAAGCCTCAGACGTGTGTGAGTTGGCGGCTGGGGCTGGCGACTGCACTTAATACAGAAAGCCTCCTAAAGAGGGAATACGGATGGAAAACAGTCAGGCCTCACGTAACGGGAAACCCTATCTTCTGCCAGACAAGGCGCTTAAGAATCTCGACGAATACGTCGCCATCGGCGGGCTCCAGGCTCTGAAGAAAGTCTATTCGATGCCTCGCGAAGCTGTCATCGCCGAGGTCAAGAAATCCGGCCTCCGCGGCCGCGGCGGCGCGGGATTCCCTGTCGGCATTAAGTGGTCCAGCATCGCCAGCGATCCCTGCGCAACGAAATACGTTGCCTGCAACGCCACCGAAGGCGAGCCTGGAACATTCAAAGACCGCATGCTCATGCGGTGTAACCCATACCAGCTTCTCGAGGGCGTCGCCATCGCGGCCTATGCCATGAAAGCGCAGAAGGCCTTCATCGCCATGAAGCATACTTTCGACGAAGCCATTGAGCGCACCGCGCAGGCTCACAAAGAAATGAGCGCGCGCAATGCGCTCGGCGAAATTCCCATCGAGTTTGTCTATGGCCCGGAGGATTATTTACTCGGCGAAGAAAAAGCCATGCTCGAGGTCATCGAAGGCCGTGAAGCCATGCCTCGCGAAATGGATTTCCCTCCTTACATTCTCGGCCTTTTCGCGGGCTATCCGTCATGCATTCCCGGCAATACAAATCCCACGCTGGTCAATAATTGCGAGTCGATGTCGTCCGTCACGCACATCATTCGCAATGGCGCCGATTGGTTCCGCTCCATGGGCACCGCCGACACTCCCGGCCACACGATTTTTACGCTTTCCGGAGACGTTCAGCGCGAGGGCCTTTACGAATTGCCTATGGGCACCACGATGCGCGAGCTTATCGAAAAATCCGGCGGTGGTTTGAAACCCGGACGCAAACTCAAGGCGATTTTTTCCGGCGTCGCCAGCGCGGGACTTTATCCCAACGCCATCGACACGCCGCTCGATTTCGGTTCCATGCGCAACGCCGGCTCGGGCCTCGGCTCCGCCGGCTTCATGGTTTACGACGACTCGAATTGCATGGTGCAGGTCGCGTATATTTTTTCAAAGTTCCTGTGGATGGAATCCTGCGGCCAATGCCGCTCCTGCAAGGAAGGAACGTACGAGGCCACGTATCGTCTCGAAAAAATAATCAACGGCACCGGCGACGAAATCGATCTCGAAGCCATTCTGCACTCCTCCATCAATGCGCCGCGAGGAAATCGCTGCTTCCTGCCGACGGAACATTCGCTGATCATTCCCAGCATCGTGCGCACATTTGAATCGGAGTTCATCGCTCACTACAATCGCGGCTGCCAGAATTGCCGCATCCCTGTGCTTCCGAAGATGCACGATTACGACGAAGCCAAACACGAATTCCATTACACGCACGGCCGCCTCACGCCCTGATATATTTTGGCGTCTCAGACTCCGGCGCGCGCGGAGTGTCTGTCAGTAAACTCGCCTGAAATTTTTGTCGCATCGCTGCATCTCGCCGGTCATCCTATGAGCAGCGTTTTTCGGCCCCAATCCAACGAGGAGTACCTGACACATGAAATTTCTAGCCTTGCTCGCTGCCATCGGCTTCGTAACGTTTATCGGCTCGGCCGGCCCGCGCACATTCAAAGGACAGATCATGGACAGTCAATGCGCGTATAACGTTCACTCCACGACTGCTTCGCACAAGGAAATGTCGCAGATCTACGGCGGGCTGAACGCGAGGGACTGCACGATAATGTGCGTCGAGAAAAACGATGGGCGATACGTGTTCTTGGACCGCGACGGCAAGACTGCTTATAAATTGTCCTCGGACCAAAAAGACCTCAAGCAATACGCGGGCAAGAAAGTTGAGATTATCGGTGAAGTGGGTCCGAAAAAAGATTTCATCAACGTGACCCAGATCAAGCCGCTCGAATAATCGCTCGCCGAAAATCATGTAGCCCGACGGGGCTCCAGCGACGGGCCCGCCGGCCCACGTCCAGAAACAACGTTCACGAAAATCCATCAGGCATTCCCCAACGCGTAGCGCGCGATCGCCAGCGCTGCGATCACAGCAGTCTCCGTTCGCAGAATTTCGCGGCCAAGAGAAGCTTCGCGGAATCCATTTTTCGCGGCGGCGGAAAATTCCGCGTCTGTCCATCCGCCTTCTGGCCCGATGGCGATGCATGCCTCCCGCGCGACCGCACCATTCAGTATTTCTCGAATGGCTGGCGCGTCTGGCCGCTCGGAGAGCAGAATTTTTATCGCCGCGCCCGCCTCGGCGAAAGCGGCTTCGGGTATTGAAATCGGCAGAAGAACCGGCGGACGCAGTCTTCTCGCCTGCTGCGCCGACTCCACCAAAATCTTTCGCCAGCGCTCCGCTCGTTTGTTTGCCGCCAGGATTAACGGCTTTTCGCTGCGCGCCGCCGCAACAGGAACAATTTCCGCGACGCCCAACTCGGTTGCTTTTTCCAGGCACCACTCCAGCCGGTCGAATTTCACGACGGAAAGAAGCAGCCTGATCTTCAATTCGGATTCCGCTGCCGCGATGGGCTCGATGAGCGCGAATTCAATCGCCGCGCCGCGCGAGCGTCCCGTTGCAATGCTTTCGACGCGCGCGAGCCAGATTGTTTCGCCGTCGCTCAATTCGTAAAGCTGGCCCGGCTCGGCGCGGAGGACGCGCCCGAGATGCTCCGCCGCTTCGCCGCGAAGTTCAGCGCGGCCCGCGTCAAATTTGTCGACAAAGAAGCGGCGCCTCAAGCGATCCTTCCTGCGGCCCTTCGTGCCTCAGGGCAAGCGAGCGGCCCCTCGAATTCAGGTCTTGGATGGATTTGGCGGCGAGTGTCCGAAATCGCAAAGTTTTTCAAAAAATCGAAAGAATCAGCGATTAGAACGACCTCCCGTTGTTTGTTTTGTGTAAGTTGCATCGAGTTCTAATTATTCATATCCTAAGCGATTAGAATCACAAAAAGCGCATAAAAAGCGAAAAGCCGCGTTTCCGCGGCTTGCGTTTCTCCTGTTCAGTTTTGTTACCGCACGACTGAAATTCCAGCCGAAACTACTGTGTACCATAGAGTTAACTGGAAGTCAAGCGAAATGAGCAATAATACGATATCGACGACTCGGCCTCCCATTAACGTCGTCGCATTAGTCGGTCGGAAGCTATCACGCTTTGTACAAGACCATATCTCTTCATAACTTGCTTCACGAGTCGCAGCACCCACTCCTGCTCGCGCGGTCCGACGACAACTTCGGTCACCAATTGTTCGGGGTCGATAGATAGCCGAATCCCAAGCCGTCGATTTGTTGATTTAAAGAACTCTCCTAGTAGTATTACTCGAACCTCAGATTCGTGCTGATAACTTTGATCCTTGCGACTGCATGCGACAAGAACGTTGTCTAGTCCAGGTGCGTCGTTCCAGTCGATGTATCTTGTCTTGGAGATGAAAACAGGCTTGTCATACTTCGCGACAGCCTCCTGTATCCGACCCACGGTGGATTTAATGGCGACGATTCCGGCACCCCTTCCGTAAAGATCCCACATCGCAAGAGATTCTTCAGTGCCGGCACGCCAGCAGTTGACATACAGTTCCCTTCTAGCTCGACGGAATACGCTAATCAGTTGCTGGGAACGTTTCCGCTCGAGATTTTTGCGAATCCCTGCCAATTCAGCATCGGTGTGCAGCCCTTCCAGGGGATCCTCGAGTTGATCCACACGCACAAACCAAAGAGTTCGACTCTCGAGCATTTCTATAAATTTCGCAAAATCCATGTATCGCCACAAGACGGTTGCCTTCGGCGGGGTTGTCAAGTCACGGTGATACTCGTATGGCACGGGTCAATTATGCAGATTGTCCTTCAAACAACCAAGTCTAGTTGGCCGGGCTGCCAAGTTGGCGGTTGTCGGGCCGAAGAGTTGCGGTTTGTTCAGACCAAAATGGCGATTTGCGCTTCGCAGGGGCGTGTGCGGAGGAACGGACGGGCGGGGCTGAAGCCCGCCTCTACGAGAACAAGAAGCAAGTCCCTCACCGTTATCCCGCAAGGGTGGCGGGCAAGGTCCGGGATGACAACGTAGAAGCGCAGGACGCGATGCGGGGCATCGCGCGGGCACAGCAAGCAGCGCCCCTACGGTTGGAGGCTGGAAGCTAGAGGTTGGAACGAAAAAATCAAGGGCAAGACCAAGGCAAGAAATTCCCCACCCTTCGCAAAGACCGCTCAGGATGGGGCACCCGCTTAGTGTGGATTCGAAGCCGGGTTTTTCGCCATAGGTGGAGCGGCGTGAGGCTGAAGCGGCCGAGTTTCTCCTTGGGTGCTGTCGCCGAGAGTGATCAGGCCCACGTGATCAATCCCCGCGCCCCGCATAATGTCAATCGCACGCGCCACCTGTGCGTATGGGACTTCTTCGGCGCCTCCCACGAAGGCCACTTTATCGGCCCGCTCCTTGAAGATGTCAAAGAGGCGTGCGCCAAGCACATTCCAGTCGGTTTGCTCTTGGTTAATCATGACCTTTCCGCCTTGCATCACCTGCACTACAACGGTATGAGGGTCGGATGGTTCGGGTTTCGATTGCGGAGGAGGTTGGGGAACTAAGGTGGGCAGCCCAGTGGGCACGTTTGGCGCGATGACCATGCAGATGATGATCAGCACCAACAGCACGTCAATCAACGGAACGATGTTGGGTTCCGACACAGCTCCGCCCTTACTTCCTCCAGTTGTCATTCCCATGATCAGGACTCCTTGTCGAATGCGCCGCCATGCTGGTGCGAGCCACTCCGACGAACGTGGCGACAGCGCAGGTTTGCTTTCGAGATGTTTGACACCGCTTCTCGCGGGTTTGTGCCAAACAATTGCGCTTATGGCGAGAGGCGAACAGGAAGTGAGGGGCAAAAGCCCCTGCACCCGCCCGGGCGGACAGGCGCGGGCGACCCAAGGGTCGCCCCTACGAAAGCTAAAAACAACAGCAGTTCCCTAACCGCCGTTCGCGGAAGACGCGACCGGGTTCGGGATGACAACGTAGAGGCGCGGGACGCGATGCGGAGCATCGCGTGGGCGCAGCCCTTCGTTCGTCCCTTCCTTCGTCAGGGCAAGCAGGGTAAACAAGCAGCGCGCCTACGAAGAACGGCAGGAGGGCGGGGCTTCAGCCCCGCCGAAACAGGAACGCCTCGCCGTGCTTCCTATTCGCGCCGTCTTGCGCGCGATGTACTCCTTTTGCCGACCGCTGACGCTGCAATCCACCCTCGCGTCTCCGATTTTCCTTGCCTTTTAGTTTACTCTGTGGTACACATACTCTGCAATCTGGAAATTCCAGCCTGCGCAGGACTTAGACGGAGGAAGCCGCGGAAACGCGGCTTTTTGCTTTTTATGCGCTTTGTAAATTCTAATCGAGTTTCTATGGGAAATTAGAACATGACGCAACTCACACAAAACAAAGAACCGGGATCATTCCTAATCGAGTTTTTCGCGTCATTTTTATCGATCCCGTCCGTTTCCGGACATCGACCTTGTGCTCCCTTCAAGCGCGGGCGCGGCCCTTCCTGCGTCAGGGTAAACAGGCAGCGCCCCTACATACGAAGGCACGAAGGATGGGGCACCCGAAAAAGCGGAAGGGCAAGTGAGCGCGACAAGGCAGAGCGTCCAGATACAACAGAATCGATGCTTGCCGCAGGCGGGCGGGGCGGCCCTTCCTGCTTGCCCTTCTTTCGTCAGGGCAAGCAGGGTAAACAAGCAGCGATCGGGGGGTTCAACGCCTGGAGCTGTTTAGAAAAACCGGACGCCAAGCACGGCTCTCGGAATCGTCACATTATGAACGGCAGCGAAGCTAAGAAAGGAATCGCCGCCGTCCCCATGCCACGATGCCGACAAGTCCGGTGCCCAGCAAAACCAGTGATCCTGGCTCAGGAGTAGTGCCGCCGCTTGTACCGCCGCCGCCAACGCCTGCAGCAGAGCAACCCGTGATGGTGTTGTCATCCATGGTCACCGCGCCGTTGAGCGCCAAAGCGCTGCCGCAATCGATGGTTGAGCCGGTGCCCAAGGTGATGCTTTGATCCGCGATGATATTTCCGACAAAAGTAGTATCGGAACCGAGGGTAGCGGAGCTGCCCACGACCCAATAAATGTTGTCATTGCTGCCCGCATTGGTGACCAATACGGATGATGCGCTCGCCGTGGTCAGCGTGCTCCCAATCTGGAAAACGAAGTCGACGTTGCTTAGCCCATTAAAATCCAGAGTGAGCGAACCCGTCAGCTGCGCCGAAGACGAGAAGGAATAAACTCCAGGCATCAAGTCCTGTCCGCCGAGATCCGTTCCGGACAAGTCCTGAGTGGAGGGCAGCAACGAGAGCGTATTATAGGCGGACAGCGCGTCCGTGTGAGCGGAGGCAGCGATCGCGTTCGCGTCCTCGATGGTTCCGTTCACGGAGCCCGGAGGAAAGCCGGTGATCGAAGTGCCGGGGCTAAGACACAGGCCTCCGGTGATGACGGAGTTTCCCGTGTTGGTCACCGTCGTGTTACCCAAAACGGCGCAATTATTCGCGCTTCCCAGATCGTTCGCGCGGGCGCCCATGGCGACAGCAAAGAATGCGAATGCAAGAAAACATATTCCAGCCGCTCTGATTTTCATTTGAGGTACCAACACCTTTCCCGATATACAGCCCTCAACTCGCCTCGTAAGAACACACCAAATCTTACGAATCGAACGATGGACTTTGGCCGAAGGACGCCGGGGCTGGGAAAGGGGGATCGGCGGGAAACGGCCCCACGTAAACAGGTGCAATTATGTAGCCATTTTTAGCGTGATGATTCTGGGCTAGTTACGAATTAGTTTCTATAAATTCCTGCAAATATCTACACTTGCTCCGCAACGCGTTGCGCAATCCTGCAACTCGCTCCACCCGCAGCCGGCCAATTCGCCAGCGGCAAAACGCTCTTGGGCGCGATTGCCTGCCACGAGAGGATGGGAGCTAACTGAAGATATCTTTGACTTTATCGAAGAAGCTGGAGCTGCGCTCGATGGGGCGATTCTCGGACTTCACGAGGCGGTGCAACTGCTCGAACAGAGCTTTCTGCTCCCTGGTCATCTTCGAGGGGATCGCCACGCGGACATTGACGTAAAGATCGCCCTTGCCGCCGTGGGGATCGGGCAAGCCTTTGCCCTTCTTGCGGAAAAGAGTTCCCGGCTGCGTGCCCTCCGGAATCGTCAGCTTTTCCTCGCCGGCGAGGGTCGGAACCGTGATTTCCGCGCCCAGAGCCGCTTGAGAGACAGTGATGGGAATGTTGCAGTACAAATCCGCGCCGCGGCGCTCGTAAAAGGAATGCTCTTTCACTTCGATGAAGACGTACAAATCGCCCGACGGGCCGCCGTTTGCCCCGGGCTCGCCTTCGCTCGGGACGCGCAAGCGCATCCCGGTGTCCACGCCCGCGGGAATCGCCACTTCAATCGTGTGCGATCGCTCGATCCTTCCCTGCCCCCGGCATTCCGCACAGCTTTCCTTGATCACTTTTCCAGCGCCCTGGCACGCCGGGCACGTGCGCGAAACCGCGAAGAAACCCTGCTGATAATGCAATTGGCCGCGGCCCTGGCAACTCGAGCACGCCTCCATGCTCGTTCCGGGCTTCGCGCCGGTGCCATGGCAGGCTGCGCAATTTTCAAGGCGCGGAATTTTTATCTTGGTCTTGACGCCGGCGGCGGCATCTTCGAAAGAGAGCTTCAAGTCGTAACGCAAATCCGCGCCGCGCTGCGCGCGAGAACGCCCGCCGCGCCGGCGTCCTCCTCCGCCGCCAAAAATGTCCTGAAAGCCGAAGATGTCGCCGAATACATCCTGAAATTCGTCGAAAATTGTTCCGAAATTGCTGGAATCAAAGCCCTGTCCGCTGACTCCCGCGTGGCCATAGCGGTCGTAAGCCGCGCGCTTCTGGGGGTCGGAAAGAACGCTGTATGCCTCGGTCGCCTCGCGAAACAAATGTTCCGCCTCGGCCTTATTCTCGGGATTGCGGTCGGGGTGATGCTTCAGCGCCGCTTTGCGATAGGCGCTCTTGATCTCGTCGCTGGTCGCGCTGCGCCCCACGGCGAGAATTTCGTAATAATCTTTTTTAGCGCTCGATGGCATTTAGTTTTTCCACTTACCCTGGCCAGGCTTCATTGAATTCGTTTTTCAGTTTGCTCGAGAATTAGATGCAGCTTCCTCGTCTTCGGGATTCGAGGCGACGCGCACCATCGCCGGGCGCAGCACTTTGCCGTGAAAAACGTATCCGGCCTGCAATTCTTCGAGTACAGCCCCATCCGGCTTTTCCGTGGTCTTCACGTGCTCGATCGCATGATGAAAGTGCGGATCGAAGGCCTTGCCTTGCGTGTCGATTTTCTCGAGCCCCTGCTTGGCGAGCACATCGAACAATTGTTTGCGGATCAGTTGAACGCCCTTGCGAAATTCGTCGTGCGCCGCGTCGCGATGCGAAGCAATCGCGCGATCAAATCCGTCGAGGATGGGCAGCAGATGCTCGATCACGGTTTCCGCGCCGCGATGCCGTTCCTGATGCCGCTCGCGCTCGATGCGCTTGCGGTAATTGTCGAAATCGGCCTGCAGGCGCACCAACGTGTTCTTCAGGTCCAGTTTCTCAGCGACCAGCCGCTCGATTTCCTGATTTACGGCCGCTTCGAGGGCTTGCGCGTCCGCTTCGCCAGGCGCGGGATCGTTCTTCCGGCCCTCTGCTTCTTCCGTCGTCAAATCTCGATCCTTCTTTGAGTCGCTCTGCCGGTTCACGACAACTTCTCCCCCTTCGAATCCTCAGAGAAAAACTGCGACATCAGCGCCACCACAGTGATCACGCGCTCGTAGTGCATGCGCATCGGCCCCAAAATCCCGAGCGTTCCCTGCGCCTGATCGCCCCAGCTGTAGGGCGCGCTCACCAGCGCCAAATGCTTCCCGGCGTTCGACATCTGCTCGACGCCGAGCTCGATGTGAACCGGCTCCGGCGTCTCGATGCAGCCGCTGAGCAACGCGATCAGCCGGTCCCGCTCTTCGATCGTGGTGAGCAATTCGCCGAGCTGCTCCTGATCCTGGAATTCCGCCGCAGCCGCGAACTGCGCCGCTCCGCCGATGTAAATCACGCGGTCGGAATCTTCCGCGAGCAGTTTCGGGTCGCACAGCATGAGCGCGGCGCTCGCCAATTTTTCATAGCGCTCGCGGTCGCGCGCGAGTTGCGCTTTCAAGTCCGCGCAAATCGCCTCCAGCGTCCACTGCGGATAATGTTTGTTCAGATATTCCGCGATGTGGTCGAGTTCGGACTGCACGAATGTGCGCTCGGGGCGAATGCATTTGTCGCGCGTCATTCCGCCGCTGGTGACGAGCACGACGAGAACGCGGCCGTCGGGCAGCAGCAGAAAGCGAATGTGTTCCACGACGGTGCGCGCGAGCGGTGGCGAGACGATGATTCCCAATCCGCGCGAAACTGCGGCGAGCACGTGGCTCGCGCGCTCCATCACGCCTTCCGGCGTCGTCGCCGAATCGAGCTCGCGGCGAATCCATTCGCGATCCTCGACGCGCGGCGTGGCCTGCATGGCGATTTGCTCGACGTAAAAACGGTACGCCGAAGCCGTGGGCACGCGCCCGGCCGAAGTATGTGGCTGGTACAAATAGCCTTCGTCTTCCAGATCCGCCATGATGTTGCGGATCGTCGCGGAGCTGAGCGGGTCGGCGTGCACGCGGACGATCGTGCGCGAGGATACCGGCTCGCCGGTCTCGATGTACGCGCGCACGACTTCGGCGAGCACCTGGCGATGGCGTTTTTGCTGTAGCGCTGGAGCTGTTGTCATGCCTTCAAGACCATGGCGATTCTTACGGCAGCGTGCCTGTTCGAATACTTCTCGAACTGCCTATTTTTAGTGTAAACGGCGAGCGCGGAAGCGTCAACTTGAGGAGGCGAAACGAAAACACCCACCCTTCGCAGAAGGCGCTCAGGATGGGGCACCCGGAAATGCCAAAAGCAGATTCCTCACCACCGTTCGTGAAAAGCGCGACCGGGTTCGGAATGACAACTGTAAGAGAAACGCTCCCACCCTTCGCAAATAACGCTCAGGGCGGGGCACCCGGGAAAGCCAACAGCAGATCCCTCACCGCCGTTCGCGGACAGCGCGACCGGGTTCGGGATGACAACCTAAAGGGCGAGCGGCAGCGGAGGCATCGGAGCCGCGGCGTTGTCCGGTGGTGGAACCGAAAATGCCGCCGTCGCCGACGGATCAGGTGTTGTCATTTTTCTCTTGGCGACGCTTTCGGCAGAAACGGATTTTCATAAGCTTCGAGTTGCCAGTTCTCGTTGTAGCGCATTTGCGCCGATATGCCAGGAATTTCCATGTCGGCGATCTTGGAAATCTGCAGCAGCGTTCGATGGATATGGGCACGCAACATCTCTAGGGCTGCAAAGTAAAGCTCGTTCGTTTTTTGGTCCGTGACTGCTGCCATCGAGTTGCCCGCAAATCGTTGTTCGAATGTAAGGAACTGGCGGATGCCTTCTCGAATTGAATCCAATAGGAGATAAAGTGATCCGTTCGTATGTCCGGACAGTTCGACTTGTTTGTCCACGATGCACGCTCGTATCTCTTGAAGTGACTTAAGGGCTAGGTCGATGCAGTTGTCACAGCATTCGAAGGCGGTTAGCACACGACGGTCAGAAAGTCTAATCACGACTTCTCGCGCAACGCGACGCTCGATCTGATCAGGCTTCACGTTTATTGCGACAAACGGAAGATTTATGGTTACGCCGTCCACAGTGGCAGGGAGCTTCTTAAACGCCTCAAGGACTTTCTTTATGTCGAATCGAAATGGAGGCTTTAGTTCGTCGCAGGGCATGATTCCGACCTTGACGCATTAGCTTGTGGAATTATCGATTTGGGCGCGCTGGAGATGATCGGAGTAGTCGACGTAAATGGTCTTCCACTCGGAATAAAAATCGAGCGCGGGCGCGCCGGATTCGCGATGGCCGTTGCCGGTTTGCTTGGTGCCGCCGAAGGGCAGATGCGTTTCCGCGCCGATGGTAGGCGCATTGACGTAAACGATTCCTGTGTCCAGGTCGCGCTGCGCGCGGAAGGCGTCATTCACGTTGCGCGTGTAGATGGAAGACGAGAGGCCGTACTTCACGCCATTCGCAACTTCGAACGCTTCATCCAAACTGCCAACGGGTATGACGGAAACCACCGGCCCAAAAATTTCCTCCTGGCAGATGCGCATCTTGGGATTGCAGTCGATGAAAATGGTGGGCTCGTGGAACCAGCCCTTGGCGTGCTTGCCGCTATCGAGGCGATGGCCGCCGGCCGAGAGTTTCGCTCCTTCGCCTTTGCCGATTTCGACGTACTTCATCACCGTCTGCAATTGCGTTTCGTTGACCACCGGGCCCATGTCCGTCTGCGGATCGAGACCGTCGCCGACGCGCAGCGTTTTCGCGCGCGCCACGAATTTGTCGACGAATTCTTTGTAGACTTTTTTGTGAACCGCGACGCGGCTCGCCGCTGTGCAGCGCTGACCCGACGTGCCGAATCCGCCCCAGATCGCGCCGTCCACGGCCAAATCCAGATTCGCGTCGTCCATCACCAAAATAATATTCTTGCCGCCCATTTCCAGATGGACGTGCTTGAAGGCCGGGGCGCAGGCCTGATTGATGATGCGGCCGGTGTCGGTGGAACCAGTGAAACTGATCAGTTTCACGCCGGGATGAGCAACGAGCGGAGCGCCGGCAAGCGTGCCGGTGCCGCTGACGATGTTGACGACGCCGTCGGGAATGCCGGCCTCTTCGAGAATCTGCACGAAATAATAGGTCGAGAGCGGCGTGTCTTGCGCGGGTTTGATGACGACCGTGTTGCCGCAAACCAGCGCCGGCGCCATTTTCCACGAAGGAATGGCGATGGGAAAATTCCACGGCGTGATGAGGCCGCAAACGCCGATCGGCGAGCGCACGCTCATCGCGAATTTATTCGGCAATTCCGAAGGCGTGGTCTGGCCGAAGAGCCGCCGCCCTTCGCCGGCCATCAGGTAGGTCATGTCGATGGCTTCCTGGACGTCTCCGCGCGTCTCGGCGAGCACTTTGCCCATTTCGCGCGTCATGTCGCGCGCGACATCTTCCTTGCGCTGCACCAGAATTTCCGCGGCGCGATACAAAATCTCCGCGCGCTTCGGCGCGGGCACGAGGCGCCATTTTTCGAATGCGCGCTTGGCCGCTTCGACGGCGCGATTCACGTCCTCTGCGCTCGACGCGGGGAAAATTCCCACCAGGTCATCGGTGTTCGCCGGATTGCGGTTCTCGATTCCCTTCCCGCCCGACGCGTCCACCCACTTTCCATCAATGTAATTCTTATGAGCATTCGGAAAAACTGCGGTTGCCATCGACGACCTCCTCGGCAAATTCGAGCGAACTATGAAGTTAACAGACCGCGTCGGCCAGCGTCAACGCGGCCAGCAATGGGGTATTGCGCATATTTACAGCGCTTCAGATGCGAAGACGGGCGCCGGTTTAGTGCCGCTCAGGATTTCGAAATTCAGGACGCCTCAATGGCGGCATTTTTTCCTGCGATGCGGCCCTGCACGCTGCATCGCGCCAAGCCGTGCAGGCTGAACCCGCCGGCGCTTTCGCCTGCGCAGTAGAGTCCCGGAATGACAGCGCCGGAAAAATCCACGACCTGGCATTTTGCGTTGATGCGGAGTCCCGCGCGCGTGTCGTGGACCACAGGCGTGGCCCAAGCGGCGTAAAACGGCGGCGTGTCGATTTTATATTTTGGGGCGGGCTTGCCGAAATCCGCATCCTTGCCGCCGTCGACAAAGGAATTGTAACGCACGACCGTATTTTCGAGCGTGGCGCCGGGCATGGGCTTGCGCTGATGCTTGTTCACGATGGCGGCGGCCAACGCGGCGATGCTATTCGCCGAGAAAAAGTACCCTTCGGCGATATCCACGTAGGGAGGCTCAACTGTCCATTCCTCGCGCTTCACGGCGTTGGCGTCAAAAATTGCCCAGATAGGCCCGCCGCCATTAACGGCATCTCCGGTGCCCGCGAGCGCGGCATTGAGAAAATTCGCCGGGTGGTATTTGATGTCCGCGGCGTTCAGATAACTTCCCTGCGTGTAAGGCCGAAGCGAATTGTAATTGTTGGACGTGTAGGAGCCTTGCGTCTCATCATAGAAGCGCAATCCCAACTGGTTCACGAGAATCATGTTTTGATAATCGCGCACTGCAAGACCTTGCGCGCGGGCGATGTGGAATATGGGACTCCCGGGCTGCCACTCTAGATTTCTATAGCCATACTGACATCCGATGCGGCCCGCCTTGGCGAGGCGCAGGCCAAATTCGCCCGCGTCGTTGTATGCGCCCCAGAGCGACGCTCCGACGGCGAGGCCAGCGAGCTCGCCGCTGGCGTCCTGGAAGGAATAAGGTTCGCCAGCGACGCCGCAGTATTCCTCGGTCAGGCGCGTATCGAAAATCCTGCGGAAGTTCACATTGCTGCTGGAGCCGCCGGTGGCGAGGATGACGCCGTTGCGCGCACGGATGTGCAGCGTCTCACCCTCATGCGTCGCCGAGATGCCCAAGATTCTTCCCACTGAAGGTTCCCGTCGAATCAGGCTCGACATCCGGTGCTTCAAAAGAATCTCCACGCCTGCCTTCCGTGCCGCGACTTCGAGCGGGCGGATAAATCCAACGCCGGAGGAATCCGTGGCCGCGACCCCGGGGTCCACCGGTTTGCCGGTCTGCATCTGCGGCCAGGCCATGGGCGCGGCGTGGTTCTCGCGCGGAGCGGAGTTTCCATCCGCCGTCCCGCCTGCGCCGTCAGGCGCTTTTTCCACGAAGATGACGCCGTGCGCGACGAGCCACTCATACGTCGGCGCGCTATTGTCGGCAAAAGCGCGAATGATTTCCTTGTCGTTGTAGCGGTAGTCGGGGAAGCCGTTGGGTTCGACAACGGACCAATCCGTGAGGTCGCGAAATACGATGTCCGGCGAATCTTCGACGTTGTACTTCTTCTGCCGGCTCGTGCCGCCGCCGAGCGCGACGTTGCCGCCACTGAGGATGGCGTGGCCGCCAACGTCAAAATTGGCCTCGATCAGAATGACTTTCGCGCCGCGCTCGGCGGCCTCGATGGCCGCGGGAAGCCCCGAAGCGCCCGCGCCCACCACGACGACATCGGCTTCTTTGTCCCAATGCGGCGGCCGCGTTTGCGCATCGCGCTCACTGAAGCCAAGGCCGGCCAAAACCGCAGTGCCGACGCCGGCGCCCGTCGTCTTGACAAAATCGCGACGCGACAAATTCTTCTTATCTTCTGGATCGCGCTTCATCCTGGCACCCCCAGATTGCGAATTAGATTTGATCCCCACGGCAGTGCTTAGCTATGGCTTCTCGGGCAGAAGCTCGAGCCGGTCCGCGCCTTCTTTTTCGATCGCCTGCCGCGAATAGGCCAGCGGAAAGTATTTCCCATCGCGCCAGAGCGGAAGCAAGTCCGAGTAATGTGGACTTTCGGGCTGGCCGCTCTCGCCGGGAACATTCACAGCCTCGGAATGATCCCAATCGCTCACGTCCAAAATCTCGCGATAGCTCGCGCCGCCCAGTTGATCGAAATCGTCCGGCAGATGCCACGTGGAGTCGACAGTGTTATCGTCGCCGGGCCGGGGAACCGGCGCCGGGTCGAGGAATCCCGCCAGGCCATCAATGGGGTCAAGCACATGGCGGAAACGCATGGCGTGCAAGCTGCCCCACGACCAGGATTGCGAGTTGCTCGCCATCTTTTTCTCCGCTTCGGCATACGCGTCATCGATGGTCTGCCGCAAAATTTCGTCTCGAGCCGAAATAGGATTTGCGCCAAGAAATTCCTCCGTCGGATGCCCGAGCAGCCTTGCGAACGCTTCCGCGCCGAGATAAAGAGAAGCATTTGGCTGGTTCGGCGCGATCACTTTCAGCATTGCGTGGTAGAGTTTGCCAATCCAGATTTCGTATAGCGCCGCCGCAGCGGAGTCCCGGTCGAGCGCGCCGTTCCAGCCGATCAATAACTGTGCATGCGGATCCTTCGCCGCAGGGCTCGAAGCCAGCACGCGAACCAAATCCTGCGCTGGCAGCGAAACAACGTCGTTTTGCAGCCGCGCCATATCGTCGATTCCCAGCGCTTGTTTTTGCGCGCGCGCCGCGGAAAGCACTTGCTCGATTCGCGCGATGCGATCCGTGCTCCACTCGAAACCCACCTTGTACGGATAATTCGCCGAAATCGTCTTATTGTTGGCTGTGGCAATGAATCCGCGCGCGGGATTGAACTGCCGCGGTAATTGGCCGAGTGGAATGTACCCGGCCCATTCGTAGCCCGCCCAGCCCGGAGCCGGCAGCAGGCCATTTCCCTTCTTGCGCAGCGGCGTCAGGCCCGCTGATTGCTCGCCAATGTTTCCTTCCCGGTCGCCGTAGACGAAATTCTCCGGTGGCGTTTTCCATCGCGCCATGGCCTGCAGGAATTGCGTCCAGTTGTGCGCACGGTCGACTGAAATCCCCGTAAGATAAGGCGCTGTCCCCGGCTCCGCGCCCACCCAATGCAGCGCCAGAGCGCGCTTGCCGTCTTCCCAGAGCACCGGGCCGTGCCGCGTGAACTTCAACTCTACCGTCACATCGGCGCTGCCCTTGACGTGGAACGTTTCCTGCTCGACGCGCATCCTCGTCCATCCCGTCGCGGTTCGATATTCGAGCGGATTCTTCGGGTTCAGCTCCTCGTAAAAAAGATCCTCCTGGTCCACGGGAAACACGGTCAGTCCCCAGGCGATATCCTGATTGTGGCCGATGCTGACGCCGGGGAGCGCGGGTTCCGTGGCTCCGATCACGTTCCACCCCGGCGCGACCAGATGCACGATGTAGCGCAGCGACGGCAAAGCCAGGGTGCGATGGGGATCGTTCGCAACCAGCGGCTTGCCTGTTTTCGTCATCCCGCCGGAAATAGTCCAGTCATTGCTACCCTCAACTTTATCGGGAAATTGAATCCTGGAATCCGTGCCGATGAAACCACCGATCAACTCAGGTCCAAGCCCCTCCAGGTTTTCGCCGGCGACTGTCTCCAGCTTCGTGGCTGGATCGAAATCCTCCAGGTCTGTCGCCTTCTGCGCGCCCACAAGAGAAACAAGCTGAGCGTCGGCTAATTCCTCCGGCGCGTTGCCCGTGACACTCAGAGTCGCCATGCGCGTCAGGCAATCCTCCGGCTTCCACATCTCGGGCGAAAAACCCGCAAGCTGAAATTCAACCGGCAAGCCCGGACCGCCCTGCATCGTCCGACGCTGAATGTACGCGTTGATGCCTTCGGTGAACGCTTCGAGGATTTCGCGCGTATCGGGCGCGTAGCTCGTGTACTCCGCCTGCATCGAGCCCCGATAGCGCAACAGCCGCGCCGCAATATCTCGCGGCAGCGCCGATTTGCCCGTCACTTCCGCGAGCCGGCCCTGGCCCGCGCGTTTCCACAATTCCATCTGAAACAGACGGTCCTGCGCCGCGACGAATCCCTGCGCGAAAAACAGATCGTGCGTGTTTTGCGCGTAAATGTGCGGCACGCCCCAGCGGTCGCGCAGGACTTCGACGGGCGCACGAAGGCCAGCAAGATGAATTTGCCCGCGCGTTGTGGAAAGCGCCGCGCGCGCCTTTTGCGCCAGCGAGCTTGCGGGAACGTCCTTGCGTTCCGCTGTCGAGAACGCAAGAACCATGGACAAGAGAATGAATGTGGGGAACACCGCGAAGAACAGAAACGCGATAGCCAGGCGATTTATGGATTTCATGCGCGGGAGTATACAACTCTCCCGGCATGATCAAACTGATTTAGCTCGGAAAAGGCGCTACGCAGGCGAGAACGGTGTCAGCGGCCCGGAGTCTTTGGCGTGGAGGAAGAAACACCCGCCGAATTCGATGGCGACTGATTTGGCGATCCAACTGGCCGCGGCGCGCTCACGCCGGCGACATCGGATCCGAGTCCAAGTTTCTGCAGGCTCAGAGCGTCCAGCTTGCCTGTCGGAGGCAGCCCGTTGGCTTCCTGGAAACGCCGCAGCGCAGCTTGCGTATTCGCATCCCATTTGCGGCTGGGATCGCCAGGATAAAATCCTCCGCGCTGGAGCGCCGACTGAATTTCATCGGTGCGGTCCGCCGAGGGCGCCTTCGGAAGCGTCACGTGATGGCGGCGCGTTCGGTGATACCGCGAACGCTTGTGCGTTGCCGGCGAATAAGAGGCGTTGCGCAGGCTCGCAGCGCCTGTGTCACTCTTATGCGAGGACTCTCGCGCCACTCGCCCCGGAAGCTTCTTATGAGCCGGAGCCGGTTTGGCGCGGAGCGCAGCGCTTGCGCGCGATGGCGAGAAGCAAAAAGCGAGCGCAAGCATGGCAATTCCGAGGACGCCTTGCGCCGCCCGTCTTTTCCAAGTTTGCCAAGCTCGCCAAGTTTGCCTACTCTGCGTCATTCCCTGTTCCTGTCCTGTTCCCGATTCTCAGGTACTCGGTACGCTGCCACTATCTTCTACATCGTCACTTCGTCTCTAAATCTTTACTGGCCCGGCTGCGGAATCGTTCCAGCGTGAAACACGGTGTAGACCTGCCCAGTTCCGTCGGCGTAAATCACCTTGAACAGGACGTCCTGCCCGGGCTTCAGTTTTTCGATCGCCTGCTTGTAATCCTGAATACTGTTAATCGCCACGTGATTGATCTCGGCGATCACTTCACCGCGCCGGAAATTGAGATCTTCCGCGAAACTCGTCGGGTCAGGATCTTCCGTGACGATCACGCCCGTCTGGGTCGCGCTCAGCCCCAGGTGCCGCGAAACCTCCGGCGTCAGCGCCTCAACGTGAAGGCCAAACGTCGTTGGGGCCTGCTCGACTTCGGCGTCGGTTGGCGTCGAATCAGTATCGGTATCCTGCGGGAAAATCTTGGTCATGTCGGCAACGTTCACGGACACGTTGCTCTGTTTCCCGTTCCGGAAATAGCTCAGATTCACGGAATGCCCGATCGGCGTGTCAACCACCGGATCAATTAAGTCTGATCCCGCGTGGACTTCACGGCCATTGATCGTCGTAATCACGTCGCCTGCCTGCAGCCCGACCTTTGCCGCCGGTCCGTTGGGCGTCACATATTGCACCACAACGCCGTAGGGAGCTCCGAGCTCTTTGTGAAGCAACACGTTTTCCGTCTGGTCGTCCTGGAATTTGATTCCGATCGATCCGCGGATCACGTGGCCTTGCGTCACCAGTTGGTTGTACACGCCGACCGCCGTGTTCGAAGGCAGCGCGAATCCTACTCCCTCAAATCCCCGGCTGCCCGTATAAATCGCCGTGTTGATGCCGATGACTTCACCGGCCAGATTGACCAGCGGCCCTCCCGAATTTCCCGGATTGATCGCCGCATCGGTCTGAATAAAATTCTGGAATTGCTGCCCGATGTTTTGCCGGTTCTTGGCGCTGACGATTCCCGCAGTGACCGTGCCGTTCAGCGAGAACGGGCTGCCGAACGCCAGCACCCAGTCGCCGACCTTCACGCCATCGGAGTTGCCCAGATGCGCGACGGGCAGTGGATGGTCCACATCGATCTTGATCACGGCGAGGTCCGTCATTTTGTCGATGCCGATCACTTTTGCAGTGTAGTGGGTGGCATCGCCATCAATCGCCACTTGAATCTTCGTCGCTCCGTCGATCACGTGGTCGTTCGTCAGCACATAACCTTTTCTGTCGACGATCACACCTGAGCCGAGGCTTCTCTCCGCCTCTTGTCCGTGGCCCGCGTCCGGGTCCTGCTTGAAGAACTTATTGAAGAAATCCTGGAACGAGTCCTGGCCCTTCTGGCCCGGCGCCATTTTACCTTTGGGGGCTTCAAACACCTGCGTCGTCGATATATTCACAATGGCAGGCTCGACGCGCGTTACCACATTCGAAAAGCCATTCGACAGGTTCACGGGATCGGGAATGGTGAGCAGTGCGGATCCATTGGGGTTGGTTGAACGCGTCGCGGCTGCGTGCCCGGGGATCAGCGTCCCAACGATGATTCCAATCCCGAGCGTCAGGACCAGGAGGACGCTGGCAAAAATCTTTCGCTTACTTACCCACGCAACCAGCTCACGAATCTGAATGCCCATTCGCCCGCTCCCTTCGATCGCGCCCGCTTAGGTTGGAAGTATGATTATAACACTAGCCCGGCGCGTTGCTTCTCTCCTGTATGCATTTTCGCCGGACTGCTGTGTCAGCGTCACCTGTTCTCACGGACAGTTCCCCGTAACCGCCCGCATGCGCGCGACATGGCGGCGCAAGCGCCGCGGCCATTCCCACTGGCCATTGTCATTGTCATTGGCCAGGCCCATTGGCCATTCCCATTGGCCAAGATACGCTTCGGCCCGGAAACCCCAGAGAGTAATTCAAACTTTAGAAATTGACAATGCGCCGCGTCGAGGCATAGCCTCCCGCTCGGATGCCCTCCGAGAACAAACCGGGCCCAATCGAGTATCGCGCTCACCCACACCTCTACGAAATCAATACCTGGGCGTGGCTTGAGGAACTCTCCGCGAAATTCAGTCGTCCCATCACGCTCCGCGACGTCCCGGACGATGAATGGGATGCGCTCGCGAATCTCGGTTTCGATTTCGTCTGGCTCATGGGCATCTGGGAACGCAGCCCGGCCGGCCGAAGATTCTTCCAGACGGACCCGAGCAGCTTTCCTGGCTTCGACGAGGCTCTTCCGGGTTGGAAACTAAGCCAGGTCGTCGGGTCTCCTTACAGTGTCCGAAAATATCAGCCTGACCCGCGGATTGGTTCCTGGGCCGACGTTGACGAAGCTCGCGCAAAATTGCGCGCGCGCGGCATAAGCTTGATTTTGGATTTCGTCCCGAATCACACCGCGCCCGACCACGCCTTTACCGCCGCACATCCGGAATACTACGTGCGCGGCACGCAAAGCGATTTTCGCAAGGATCCCTCAGCGTTTTACTTGCAGGAGACCGCCGGCGAGCCGCAACTCTTCGCGCATGCCCGCGATCCCTACTTTCCGCCGTGGCGCGACGCCATCCAGGTCAATTACTTCGAGCCGGCGGCGCGGGCTGCATTCCTCGCCGAACTCCGCGAGATTTCAAAACACTGCGATGGCGTGCGCTGCGACATGGCCATGCTCATCCTCAACGACATTTTCGCGCGCACCTGGGCCGCTCTTCTGGCCGGCTACAGAGTCCCGACGACTGAATTCTGGAGCGAAGCCATCGCCGCGATTCCGGGATTCGTGTGGCTCGGTGAGGTTTACTGGAACTGCGAAGGCCCCATACAGGCGCTCGGCTTTCAGTTCACTTACGACAAAGGACTCTACGACGCGCTGCGCGACGACGACATCGGCGAAGTTCATTCCCGGCTGGGTGAGGATTTCGCGAGCCAGAGCCGCGCTGCGCGCTCCCTGGAAAATCACGACGAGGCGCGCAGCGCTGCGGCCTTCGGCGTCGCAAAACTCGAAGCCTTCGCAACGCTCATCGCCACGCTGCCGGGCATGCGCTTCTACCATCACGGCCAGCTCGACGGCCGCAAACTTCATCTGCCCATGCCTCTCGCCGTCGCCGCCGCGGAAAAACCCGACGCCGAGACGCGCAGCTTCTACGAACGCATCTTGAAGCTATCGAATGAGGCGGTTTTTCACTCCGGGCAATGGAAACTGCTCGAGGTCAGCTCCGCGGGCGACGACACGTTTCGGAATCTCGTCGCGTATCAGTGGCTTTCAAACAACGCTCGCAAAATTGTCGTCGTGAATCTCGCGGGCGGCATGTCTCAAGGCCGCGTCCTGCTCACGGAAGGAATTTCCGCTTCGCAGCAGTACACATTTCTCGATCAACTGCATGATATCCGCTATCCGCGCGCGGGCGACGAAATCGCAGCCTCCGGGCTCTACGTCCGCCTCGACGCCTTTCGCGCTCATCTCTTTGACGTCACGCCGCTGTAACGTCGCGCGCGAAACTGCGTTTATTTTTCTCCGCTAAATGCACGCGCCCGCTTTATTCGACCATTCGAGCTGGATCGTATAGTTTCCGAGCTTGCGCGTTTTCCAGGCGCAAATATCGCCGATTTCTCCATTATTGTCGTCGTACCAGCCCTCGCCGGGAATCGGGTCGGTAATCGACTCGCACAATTCGTGCGAAGTGGTTGACGTCAGCGCATCGAACACCGCCAGCCCGCCCGTGCATCCCGAGCAGCCCGGATACGGCATCACCGCGTAATAAACATTGTTCCCGAAGGAATCGTGGTAGCCGCAAAAAACCTGGCACGACGAGCCTCCTCCTTGCACCACCTGCACGCCATTCGGCAGGAAGACAAAATAAAGTGTGTTGGCGCTTGTGGCCGGCAAGGTGCCGGCGCTGATCTCCTGCTGAATCATATTCTGGATCGCGCTGTCCTGCACCGACGTCCCCGGATCCGGTGACGCGATCACTGTCGTACCGATGCGCGAACCGTGTCCGATGGTTATTCCTGGGACACTGTATTCGCCTAACTGGTCGATCAGCTGGCTGGTCAAAATGAAATCGAAAAACTGATTCACCTGCGCCATCACGGAGCTGTTCGCAGCCTGCTGCCACGCGGCGCCCCAGAACACCGTAAAAACTTCCACTGCCGTCAGCAACGGCCCGTTGCGATAAGTGAGTTGCGGCGCAGCGGCCGCGGCGGGGGCTGCGGCTTTTCCCGGATGCAACGGAACAATGCGAATTGGGTGCCGCGTCGCGCTTTGTGATTTATCTTGCGTTTCGTGTGATTTTTCTTGCCGAGGTTTTGCGGACATGGCCAGCTCCTTGTAAGAGTTTGCAATCCTGAAGCAAGGGCTGGAGTTTCACTGCCGAACGCTTTCACCATAGCCGCCCGCGTGACAAATGTAAATGGTACTCGCGCCCGGCGCAGACATGCCGCACGACGGATTACGCGATTCTATCGCGCATGTTTGCGTGCCATTCGAATCATCGCCGCGATGCTCTGCTCCACGTCCGCGTCTGTCGTTGACCAGTTGCTTACGCTGATGCGCATCGCCGTCCGGCCTTTCCACACGGTTCCGCCGCACCAGCAGGTGCCGTCCTCCTGGATCGCAGCGATCGTGCGCTGCGTTTGTTCCGCAGTGCCGAACGAAACCAGCACCTGGTTGAGCACAACATCGTTGAGCACTTCGAATCCCGCGGCACGCAGCGCCTCTCCGAAGCGTCGTGCCTGACGGCAATTGCGCTCAACCAATTCGGAACAGCCCTGGTGCCCAAGCGACCGCACCGCAGCGTATACGGGAACTGCCCGTGCGCGCCGCGATTCCTCCGGCACAAATTCGTGTGGGTCGCGCTCGCTTGCCGTGGCCACGATGTACGCCGCCGCAAGAGACATCGCGCTGCGATGCGCAGCTTCATCGGCGCAGAAAACAACGCCGCAATCGTAAGGAACGTTGAGCCACTTGTGCGCATCGGTGGCGATCGAATCGACCTTTTCGACGCCGCACACCAGCGTCGCCTTTTCCGGCGACGCCGCAGCCCACAAACCGAACGCGCCGTCGACATGCAGCCACGCGCCGCGTTCCTTTGCCAATTCGGCGATTTCGCTAATCGGATCGAATGCGCCGGTGTTCACATTCCCTGCCTGCGCGCAGATGATGCATGGCCCCTTGCCTCCTCGCAATGCCGCGGCCAGCGCGTCGGCGCGCATCCGGCCTTGGTTGTCCGTGGGAATTCGCCGGACGCGATTCGCTCCCAGACCCAATAATCGCAGCGCCGTGGAAATCGTGTAATGCGCTTCTTCGTTGACCACCACTTCGATTTGCGGCGCGCCGAAAAGTCCTTCTGCCTCCACATCCCAGCCGGCATTCCGCAACACGCGATGCCGCGCGGCAGCCAGGCCGGTGAAGGTCGCCATGTGGCATCCGGTCACGAATCCAAAACTCATTTTCGAGGGAAGCCCGGCAAGCTCGCGTAACCATGCGCCCGCGATCTGCTCAATCACGGAAACAACCGGCGACATAATGTAGAGCCCGGCATTTTGATCCCACGCTGAAACCAGCCAATCCGCAGCGAGCGCGGCGGGAAGATTGCCTCCAACAACAAATCCGAAGTATCTCGGTCCGGTCGAGGCCGTCGCACCCTTTATGCCAGCCTGGGCGAGAATTTCGGCAATCCTTTCCGGCGCGATGCCTTCCTGCGGGAGCGGCCCGCCGAGTTCCTGCCGCAACTCTTCCGCCGACGCCGTCGCGCGCACCGGCCGTTTGTCAAGCGAAGCAAACCAGCTCGAAGCGTGCCGCTGCACGCTGGCAAGCAAACTCGAAATGTCCTCACGCATATCTGCAACGTTCATATCTGAACCCTCCGGCGCGCACCGATCGTAATGTCTTCCCTTCATGCTGCCAGATTTTGATGGCTTCAGTCTCAATCGGATTCGCAATTTTCGGACGTCACTAAGGACAATTTGGCCGGGTCGCAAACGGCGTTCAGATTACACTTCGCATCAAGCATTCGACGCGCAGCTTCCGTCCGATTGTTCTTGCTAGTCACTTGCCACTCGCAACTAATTTCCTGCCTCACTCGACGGCACCAATTGAATATGTCACCATACTCTCAGGAGAACTCGTCCAATGGCCAAAGCGACTTTTGCGGCAGGATGTTTTTGGGGCGTCGAAGAAGCGTTCCGCCACATCAAGGGCGTCACGTCCACCACCGTCGGCTACACGGGCGGCACGACGAAAAATCCGTCGTACAAAGACGTTTGCACGGGCACGACGGGCCACGCCGAAGCCGTCGAAGTCGAATTCGATCCCGCGCAGGTTTCCTATCGCGAGCTTCTCGCCGCGTTTTTCCAGAACCACAATCCGACCACGCTGAACAGCCAGGGCCCGGACCACGGCACGCAGTACCGCTCCGCGATTTTCTATCACGACGCGGAACAGGAAGCTGCGGCGCGCGAAGCCATCGCCGCGCTCGAAAAATCCGGCGTCTTCAAGCGCCCCATCGTCACCCAAATCAAGCCAGCGTCGGAATTTTACCGCGCCGAGGAATACCACCAGCAGTATCTCGCCAAGCGCGGCGCCGCCTCCTGCCACTTCTAAGAGTCGATTTCTATCGCGCATTCAAGAAGCGATCTGCGCTGATTCCGGCTTCGCGCAAAATGGCGCGAAGCGTTCCTTCCGCCATGTCGCCGGAGTGATGTGGGATGGTGACTTTTCGGCCGGTGACTGAATGCCGCCAAACTTCATGGCTGCCCGCCCCGGGACGATCGAAGCGAAATCCAAACACACGGAGACGCTGGGCAACTTCGCGGTAGCGGAATCCTGACAGACGACCCATCAGGGCATCGGAACAGGCACTAGAAATTCGCGGGTTTTCTGGCGGGCCTTCGAAAACACTGTGGGAAGAGGGTCGCCGTGCTCACGGCACGATTCGACAATTTTCCGGGCGAGGCTCTGAGCAATTTCGATTGTCTCGGCGATGCTGCGCCCTTCCGCGACCAGTCCCGGAACATCAGGACTCGTTCCGAGGTAGCGTCCTTCCTTGAGCGCCTCGATGCGGATGCGGATGGCAACTTCTTCGACTTCCGCGACATGCTCTTGCCGCTTCATTCTCGCCTCTTCTGCCCTCATGGTACCACAACGCACCCGAATGTCGTTGAATTGCCGCGCGCGGTTCACTATGATGCCGCTCGCACCGCGCGAAAATGCCCACCGCGAACGGCAGTTCGAAAAAGCCGGCTGCAATTCCGAGCGGCGCAATTCGCCAAATCGGTTTTCTTCCACTGCTGGCTGTTTTTTACGGCTACACCTGCGGCGGCCCGTTCGGCTACGAAGAAATCTTCAAGCGTTCCGGTCCCGGCATGGCCATCGTGTTTCTGGCCGTCGTGCCGTTTTTCTGGTGCATTCCCATTTCTCTCGCCTCCGCCGAACTCAACAGCATCATGCCCGTGCAAGGAGGCTTCTATCGCTGGACGCGCGCCGCGTTCGGAGATTTTTGGGGCTTTCAGTGCGGCTGGTGGAATTGGAGCGGCACGTTTCTCCTGAACAGCGCTTACGGCGTCATGCTGATGGATTATTTGGCGGATTACATTCCCTGGCTCAGCGGAAACAGGAAATGGCTGGGCGCGTGCGCTGTGTTGATCGCTCTCGCCATTGTGAATGTGCGCGGAATCAAAGTCGCGGGCTGGTTCGCCGTGGTGTTGCAGGCTGCAGTTTTCATTCCTCTGATTTGGCTCTGCGCGGTTTCACTGCTGCATTGGCATCACAATCCCATGCTGCCGTTTGTTCCCCCGGATAAACCTCTCGGCAGTGTTTTCGGCGCCGGGCTCGCGCTGGCGATGTGGAATTACGCGGGCTACGAGCAGCTTTCGAGCGTCACCGGAGAAATGAAAGATCCGCAGCGCACATTCATGCGCCTGATCATTTGGAATATGCCCATGACGATCATCACCTACATTCTTCCGGCGGCGCTCGCTCTTGCCGTGCTCGGGGATTGGCAGCGATGGGACACGGGCTACATTGTCACTGCGTCGCGCATGATTGGCGGAGAACCGCTCGGCGCGGCGATGCTCGTCGCATCCATCATTGCCACGCTGGCGCTTTCGAACAGCACGATTCTTTACACCACGCGCATTCCCGCGACGATGGCGGAAGATGGATTTTTCCCGCAGGGCCTCGGGAAAATTCATCCGCGCTACGGAACTCCGGCGCGGGCGATTCTGATTTCCGTGGTGGTTTACTGCATCCTGGCGAAATGGGACGTGGTGTCGCTGGTGGACATTTACATCTGGACGCGCATCGCGACTTCGCTGCTCACGTTGCTTTCCGCGTGGCGCATGCGCCAGAAAGCTCCTGCCGCTCCGCGGCGTTTTCGCGTTCCTGGCGGCGCGCTCGGCATGGCCTGCGTGATTATTCTGCCGGCGATTTTGTGCGCCATAAAAATCATGTACAGCGAGCCATTCGTGATGCGCTACTCGCCGCTGCTGCTCGCGACCGGGCCGGTTGCGTATTTAATTTTGCGCTTCGTCTTCCGCATGACGCCGAGGCCCGTGATCGAACCTGCAGGAAGCGCACCGGCAAAATGGCCCAAAGTCTAGGACTTATATACTTGGTTCCCTCTTCGTAGGGACCTCAGCTAGAGGGACGTACAAATCCGCGCATTACCCAGCGTACGACGAAAAGAATCAAATAGATTCCCCACGGCATGATGGCCACGGCAAGCACTTTAATCCACCAATTCCGGTATACGAAATGGGCGTCGGAGAAGCCCTTCGTTATACAGGCAGTCGAGCTTTTGACTGGGTCCAAAGTCGTCATGCACTTGACATACGCCGTTCTCCAATCCCCTACATGCGCCAGCGCACGGCAATGTTGTCGCCATTGGATCGCGGCTGCGTCTTCATCCGTTTCGCATGCCTTATATGTACTCCATGCGTACGTCTGTTCCTGGCTCTTTATGACGTGGCGCGTATAGATGCCGGCGCTAAGACTCCAGACAACCGAAACGACAATCCCGATTCTTTGCCATCCATTTAGCTTCATCGTTAGCCTCCATGCGGAGGAGTCAGGCATATAAATCCCCAAAGTCTCGCTAGACTTTTTCGGCGATGACTTTGGCTTGCAGGAAGAGGAGCAGATAATCCTGGCCGCCGGCCTTGGAGTCCGTGCCGGACATATTGAAGCCGCCGAAGGGATGCACGCCGACCTTCGCGCCGGTGCATTTGCGGTTGAGATACAGATTGCCGACGTGGAATTCCTCGGAGGCGCGCGCGAGCTTCTTTGCGTTTTTCGAATACACAGCGCCGGTCAAGCCGTATTCGGTGCCGTTGGCGATGCGCAACGCGTCGTCGAAATCCTTCGCGGGAATGACGGCGAGCACAGGCCCGAAAATTTCCTCCTGAGCGATTTTCGCGTTGGGCTTCACGTCGGCGATGACGGTTGGCTCGATGAAGTAGCCATCGCCAGCCGCTTTTCCGCCGCCGGCGAGCAAACGGCCTTCTTTTTTTCCGGCTTCGATGTAATCGAGAATGGTTTTCATCGCGGATTTATTGATGACCGGGCCCATGTAACTGTCGAAATTTTCGGACGGGCCAACTTTCATCTTCTTCACTTGCGGAAGCAGCTTTTCGATGAATTTGTCGTAGACTTTTTCCGCGACAATCGCGCGCGAGCACGCGGAGCATTTCTGTCCCTGATAGCCAAAGGCTGATTGCGCGACGCCTTCGGCGGCGGAATCGAGATCAGCTTCGTCGTCGACGATGATGGCGTCCTTGCCGCCCATCTCGAGCACGGTGCGCTTGATCCAAATTTGCCCCGGCTGCTTTTTCGCGGAAATCTCGCCGATACGCAGGCCGGCTTCCTTGGAGCCAGTGAAGGCGATGAAGCGCGCGTTCGGATGCGCGACAAGGGCTTCTCCTGCCGTTGCGCCGGGGCCGGTGAAAAAATTCACGACGCCATTGGGCACGCCCGCCTCGCGCATGATTTCCATGAAAAATGCGGCGACGGTGGGCGAATCGCTCGATGGCTTCACGACGACGGTGTTTCCCGTGACAATCGCGGCCATGGTCATGCCGCCCATGATGGCCGCGGCGAAATTCCACGGCGGAATCACGATGCCAACGCCGAGAGGAATATAGGTGAGATAATTTTTTTCGCCGGCGCTGGGAATCAATTTCTGCGGCGACCCGAGGCGCAGCATTTCGCGTCCATAATATTCGCAAAAATCGATGAGTTCGGCCGTGTCGGCGTCCGATTCGGTCCAGGTCTTGCCTGTCTCATAGCAAAGCCACGCGTCCATTTCGTAGCGGCGCTTGCGTAAAATCTCCGCGGCGCGAAAACAGCATTCCGCGCGCTCGTCGAATGGCACATTTTTCCAAGCCGCGAATTTATTGTGCGCGGCCTCGACGGCCTGATTGGCCATCTCAACGGTGCCCTTCTGAAAAATTCCGATGACCTGGTCAGGATGCGAAGGATTCGTGGATTGCGTTTTTTCCTTGGCGAAGACTTTCTCGCCGCCGATGAGGATGGGATATTCGCGGCCAAGTTCGCCGGCGACTTTCTTCAGGGCCTCTTCCATGGACTTGCGATTTTCGGACTTGGAAAAATCCTCGATGGGCTCGTTCTTGAATTCGCCGCGACCAAGCGTTGTTGCCGGGGCTGTCATGCCAATGCCTCCTTAGGATTGCACTGCGCCGAAATTGTGGAGCAGCGATTATAGCGCAGGATGGAGCGAGGGACGAGGAGAGGCTGGCGTCGAAACATGGCGCCAAAATTGGCGATTAGAAATGGGGCGGGGCTGTGTTTTGTGTGAGTTGCGGGCGATTCTAATTCTGAGGGTTGGCGATTAGAAAGACAGTGACCAGTGGTCAGTGATGAGTGATCAGAAAAAGCTTCGACCGCATTCCGAGTGTTCGGAAGCGAACAGGAAATTTTGTAAAAGCGGAAAATTCCGTGATTAGAACGGGAGGCGATCGTTTGTTTTGTGTAAGTTACGTGAGATTCTAATTCCCCATAGGTGCGATCGGAAATCGCCATTCGCCCGCCCCCTAAAAACAAAAGCCGCCGTGAACGGCGGCCTGCGGCGCGGGAAATATCCCGCGCAACTGTTATGTATACCACTTTATAACTTACTTGTCAAGGAGGAAGAGGAAGGCGGCCTGTGGTGCAGGCCCTTCGTCCCTCAGGGCGAGCCGTCGGCCCGATAATTCCGATCCGGCCCTACAAAGGCACAAGAGAAGCAAGACTGGCGGGGTAAATCCGCCACTACAGGGGCAATGACTAAGACCCTGCGAAGGCGAAAGACCCCACCCTTCGCGAGAGGCGCACCGACAGGCTGCGTCGGCGCACGCTCAGCATGGGGCACCAGAAAAATCCAAGGCATTAAGGAAAGACTGGCGGGGTAAATCCGCCGCTACAGGGGCAACGGAGCTGCTTTGCCCGCAGCAAGCGCGTGTTCCACCATTCCGTGCCAATCCGCGGGAGATGGCCAGCTTATGGCCAGCCCGTCTGCCTGGTAACGGAGCTTTTCCAACTCCCAGCCAGTGATCATCGCGTCGACACGCATACGCCGGACCGATTCCGGCGGGCAACGATTGCATCGCGGACAATCCTCCGTGCATTCCGCTCGAGCAAATCCTTTGTAGGTTGTCATGAGCTTGCTCCTCCAGCACTTTCGCGTCGCCCCGGAGCGGTCGCGCATTTCCTAAATTCAGCATAAGGCAAAAGGCTGCGGCGATGCTGTGTTTGGCGTCACGGCAGGGCGTGATGGCTGAACATGAGGCGGACGCGCCGGGAGCCTGAAACGGGGAACCCGCAGCGGACCCGTGATCCGTTCGCCGTGAAGACAATTGGCCCGGAGCCTGTGCGGCTCCGGGCCAATGTTCACAAACCCAATTTCAGGCAGCGACCTGCTTTGAGATTGGCACTACTTTGATTTCCACTTTTCGTGGCAGCGCCGCCACGGCGACTGGCGCCGAAATTTCCAGCATGCCATTGTGATATTCGGCGGTGAGCCTGTCTGCCATCACGCCTTCGGGAAGGGTCAGCGCCCGCTCGAAGGAACCATAGGCGATCTCTTCGTTCATGAAATCGACTTCCTTGGACGTGCGAACGAGTTTCCTCTCGCCCTTGATGGTGAGCAGATTGTTCTTGGTCTGAATTTCCACATCCTTTGCCTCAATGCCCGGGAGAGAAACGCGGCAAATGAACTTCTTGCCGTCCTTGTCGAGATAAGACTCAACGGCCGGGAACATGTCTAGCGTCGTGCCCGGAACGAATTTCTCCTGCAATAGCGGCTTGCCGAGCAGGATGCGGTTGAAGATCTGATCGAAGTCACGACGGAAATCGAAGAGATCCTGGAAAAAATTATCACGCGGGATCAGATCCATCGAAATTCTCCTTTCTCTTTTCAAGTTTTCGCTCTCGCGAAAAATACCCCCTTACCAAACACCTATCAGATCGAAATCCGAGCCGGCGACCGAGCGCGAAGTGATTCCGGCCCAGATGGGCCGGTGCGTCGAACTGCCAGGCGCTTCGCTCAAGTTTCGCGCATCGCCGCCGACTCGGAGAGAAGAAACGGATACTGCGCAATGGTCAGACCCCAGCCGCCCCTTGGCGGCGTGGTTGGGTGTAGCCTGCGGGTTGGTCTCCCACTTTCGGACCTTGTGGCCTTTGTGGCTCTCTCCCATGTGCAGCCCCCGTCCTTCAACATACCCTTTGTACAGCACCCAGAGGAGGAATGAAGTGACAGGAGATACGCATCGCGGTAACGGAGGTCACATGACTCACGACGGCGATAGCGGCGAGCCGCCGCCGGGCGGGTCTCCCACCCCAAACGCTCGAAGTCACCGTTTGGGGACCCCGCCAAGACCCGCCCCTACGAACAACAAAGACGAAGCGCACGCGAAAGACCCCACCCTTTGCGAAAGGCGCAAAGGATGGGGCACCCGAAAAATCCAAGGCAAACGAAAGACTGGCGGCATGAAACCTGCCGCTACGCAGGTTGAGAGCACGAATCGCCTGACGTGCGTCAGGCGCGAGCGCGGGAATTACTCTTCGTCATCGAAGAAGTCGTCGTCGGTGGCGCTGGCGGCGTCGGCGTCCGATGGCCAGTCTTCGAAATAGTTATTCAAAGCGAAGAGCTTTTCGGCAAGGGAGCCCAGGTCGCCTGTGGCGCCAGAAAGCTCGCGCGCGGCGACGAGGCCGACGTCGATGTTGCGGCGCTCGCCTTCGCTGGGCACGCGCTCGTTGTCGGTCCAGCGGCGCATGGCGCCGAGCTGCTTGCCAATGCGCTGGATGATGGGGTTTTCCGGCGCGTGCGCGAGGATGCGCTGGACGATGTCCGTTGCCTCACGAAGAACGCGATGGAAGTCGTTTCGCGAATTGATTTCGCCGTACACGCCAGCCATAGGAGATGCTCTCTTTCCGCCGCCGTGCCTGGCGGCGTTCGCGCTGCGCGGGGCAAGGCACACGGCAACTCAGTAGACTGCGCGATTGCGTGGCGATTGGTCAACGGCTAATCAGCGTGCGGGAGCGGGGAGCGGAAAAGCCATTCGGCGGACGCCGCCTTCCTTGGTAGAACGCTTATCGGCGTAGAGAGCTTCGTCGGCGCGCTTCAAAAGCTGCTGCGCGGTCTCGCCGGCCTGGTAGTCGGCCCAGCCACAAGCGAACGTGACGGGAAATTTCTCGCTGGGGCAGTCGATTTCGAGGCCACTCAGGCGATTCAAGACGTGGCGAACTTCCTCGGCGCGGCATTCGGGCAAGATCAGCATGAATTCGTCGCCGCCGAGACGGACGGCGAGGTCGGAGCCGCGGACCGCGCGCTTGAGACGGTCGGAAAAAGCGCGAAGCATGTTGTCGCCCGCGTCGTGGCCGAATCTATCGTTGCACTGCTTCAAATGATCGAGATCGAGAAGCAGAACCGTGAGCGGACGCACATGGCGGCGCGAACGAGCGATTTCCTCGAACAATCGCTGCTCACCGGAACGGCGATTGTGGAGATTGGTGAGCGGGTCGAGAACCGCGAGTTTGTAGACTTCCTGAGTGAGCAATTCGACCTTGGCGACAGAATCCATCTGGTCAGCAAGCTGCGTGCGAATCTTGTTGATCAAATACTGCTGATAAATGGTGTAGACGCTGAAAATCAGAACGAGACCGATCAGGGCGCGAACGGCTTGAGAAATAAAAAAGGAGTAGCCGCCTTCTCCCAAACGCATGAGCGAGGGGAAGGCGAACGAAGCCACGCCAACCGTTAGGAGCAGAATAACGAGAATGGCGGAAGAGGACATCCACCACTGCTTGCGCTCGAGATGCTTCAGACCGCGGCGAATCTCATGCGCGCGAGCGAGCAAAGGATCATCGGACAGCCCGGGCTGGGGCTTGACTGGAGACGAATCTTCCATGCTGGCTGAAATCTAAGCATATCAGGGCGTTAGAAACGAATAGTACTTCACGAAGTATGTTCTTAGACCTAAACAGGCCATATCGCATTGAAAACAGAATGCATGGGAGACGAATTAGCTTCGGCTTTCGGATGCCACGCGGGATGAAACCGGAGGAAAAGAGATTTGCCAGAAGTTCGCGGCGGCGCTGGTGAACTCGATGCCAACGGCCCATTTGCCATTGGCTGCGGCCTCCACGTTGACGACGCGGCATTCCTGCTCCTCGAGGCTGCGCTGATTCACGACGCGGAGCGTTTGACCGTGGCGGACGCTGCTTTCCAAGACCAAGAGGCCGCCATGGGCGTTTACGGACATCACCTGGGTGGCTTCGCGGAAGGCTTCAGCCTCGCCCTCAAAAGCGGTCACTTCGACCGGGACGGCTAATTTAAGGCGTTTACTGCGCCGAAGCGCTTTGCCGGAGGGGCGAGATTGGAGTTTTAGGGTCATTGCGAAATTGGAGAATATTTCACGCGACAGGAACGCGCAATGGTACGGAGGCGCAGGCGGACTGGTACGGTCGTTCCAGTTGTCGAATTGCGAATGCGCGGGAGATATGAGGTGAGAGCGAAGCGCGGGCGCTGAACACGTTGAGAAATGCCGCGAATGGTGCCGGAGGAGGGGGTCGAACCCTCATGATGCTAAGCACCATTGGATTTTGAGTCCAACGCGTCTGCCAGTTCCGCCACTCCGGCGCGGAAATGATTATACAGGCAGAAGCGGCGAATTCTCCAGCGGCTGAAAGCAATCCGGCGGCGCAGGCAAAGGAGCTACTTCGCCGCTCCACTTCTGGTAAGATTCGGCCACTTTGGGCGAGCCTCCCAAGAAACGAAAACGAGCGAGCAAGACCGCGGCGGCGACACCGGCGAGTGCAAATGCGCCCGCGGCAGCTGATTCATTGGCGGCGATCTTCAAGCCGCTGACCGCCGAGCATGGACGCATCGCGGAAGCGCCGACAAAGGACGGAATGCAGGCGTGGCGCCGATGGGGACCCTACGTGAGCGAACGCGCGTGGGGCACGGTGCGCGAAGATTACAGCGCGGATGGCTCGGCGTGGACTTATTTGACGCACGACCAGGCGCGGAGCAAAGCCTGCCGGTGGGGCGAAGATGGAATCGCAGGGCTGTGCGATCGCTACCAAATTTTGTGTTTTTCGCTGGCATTGTGGAATGGGCGCGACCCGATTCTGAAGGAGCGAATGTTCGGGCTGACACCACACGAAGGAAATCATGGCGAAGATGTGAAGGAATATTATTTTTATCTGGACGCGACGCCCACGTACAGCTACGCGAAGATGCTGTACAAATATCCGCAGACGGAATTTCCGTACCAGAAATTGATCGAGGAGAACCGGGCGCGCGGCGGGAAGGGACTCGAATACGAACTGCTGGACACGGGCGCATTCGAAGGCGGCCGGTATTTCGATGTGATGATCGAGTACGCGAAGGCGGCGGCGGAAGACATCGCCGTGCGAATCGAGGCATTCAACCGCGGACCCGAGGATGCGCAGCTGGATTTGGTTCCGCAGCTATGGTTCCGCAATACGTGGGCATGGACGAATTCGCAAGAGCCGGAGCCAGTGATCCGCGAAGGGCCGGCGGCGAAACAATCGATTAGCCTGCTGGCGGACGATCGCGCAGCGAGGTCACCGGCGAATCTGCTGTTCGAGTATCGCCTCGGCCAGCGGTATCTCTACGGACCGGCGGGCGGTACGCTGCTTTTTACGAACAACGAAACAAACGGGCCCGCGGTGTACGGCGCGGGAGCGGAGAGCCGAAAGGAATACACGAAAGATGCGTTTCATCGCGCGATCATCGGAGGAGAAGATTGCCTCAATCCGCAGCGGGTGGGGACGAAGGCAGGACTGCGCTATCGAATGAACGTGCCCGCCGGAGGCTCGATCGTGCTGCGCTTGCGCTTTGCGCCGGACATGCACGACGCGCCGCTGGAAGACGTCGATGCGATTGTGGAGCGAAGAAAGCAGGAAGCGGACGAATTTTACAAAACGGTGCATCCGGCGCGGGCGACGGAAGAAGAAAAAATGATTCAGCGGCAGGCGCTCGCGGGAATGCTCTGGGGCAATCAAATTTACCTGTTTGATGTGCAGAAGTGGCTGGAGGGCGACGACGCGCGATTCCCTCCCCCGGCTTCGCGAAAATCCATCCGCAACGTTCATTGGCGGCACCTGAATTCCATGCGCGTGCTTTCGATGCCGGACAAATGGGAGTACCCGTGGTTCGCGGCGTGGGATTTGGCGTTTCACTGTCAGACGCTGGCGCTCGTGGACGTGAGCGTCGCCAAAGACAATTTGTGGTTTCTGCTGTTCGAGCAATTCCTGCACCCGAACGGGCAAATTCCCGCATACGAATGGGAGTTTTCGGATTTGAATCCGCCAGTGCACGCGTGGGCGTGCTGGCGCGTTTACCAACAGGAAAAAAAGAAAACGGGCTCGGGCGACCGAGTTTTTCTGGAGCGGTGCTTCCACAAGCTGCTGATGAACTTCGCGTGGTGGGTCAACAAGGTCGACAGCCAAGGATTGAACGTCTTCGAGGGTGGCTTCCTCGGACTCGACAACATCACCGTAGTCGACCGGAGCGAAAAACTGCCGGGCGGCGCGATACTCGAGCAGTCGGACGCGACGGGATGGATGGGATTTTTTTGCCTGTACATGATGCGCATCGGGCTCGAGCTGGCACACGCGAATCCCGCGTACGAGGCGCTGGCGACGAAATTTTTCCAGCATTTCATCTACATCGGCTCGGCGATGAAGAAAATGGGCGGACGCGGCTATCAGCTCTGGGACGCGGAGGATGGATTTTTCCACGACATATTGAGATATCCCGACGGAACCGTGCACCGCTTCAAAGTGCACTCGCTTGTAGGGCTGATCCCGCTTTTCGCGGTCGAGGTGTTGGAAGAAAGCGATTTGAGCCCGTTCCCGCGATTTGTGGCCAGCGTGGATTGGTTTATACGGAACCGACCCGACCTGGTGGGCGACGCGTGCTATTCGGAGACGCGCGAGGGCGTGCGGCGGCATATTCTTTCGATTGTGGATCGCGGACAGCTTTCGCGCATTCTGGAACATTTGTGGAACCCAGAAGAATTCTTGTCGGAGGCGGGAATTCGCAGCCTTTCAAAGCATCACGAGAACGAGCCATTCGTCTTCGAAGGCCGCGAAGTGAAATACGAGCCGGCGGAAGCGGATTCGAAAATCAAGGGCGGAAATTCGAACTGGCGCGGGCCGATCTGGTTTCCGACGTCGTATCTGATCATCGAATCGCTGAAGAAATTCAGCGACGCGTTTGGGGCCGACTTCACGGTGAAGACGCGCGGAAGCAACGGCAAGGCCATCACGCCGCGACGAATGGCGGAGGAGATCGCGGACCGGATGATCCGCCTGTTTACGCGCGACGAGAGCGGACGGCGGCGCATCTTCGGCGGGACGGAAGTTTTTCAAAACGATGCGCACTGGCGGGACCTGCTGCTCTTCCACGAGTATTTTCACGGCGACAATGGCGCGGGATTGGGCGCGAGCCATCAGACAGGCTGGACGGGACTGGTGGCGAATCTGATTGATGAGTGGCGGCGATAGGCGAAATACAAGGATGGGGCGATGGAGCGATTTGATCTAGTAGTAATCGGGTCGGGACCAGCGGGCGAAAAGGGCGCAGCGCAGGCGGCGTATTTTGGCAAGCGCGTGGCGCTGATCGAACGCGAGCGCGTGGTAGGAGGCGCGTGCATCAACACGGGCACGGTGCCGAGCAAGACGCTGCGCGAATCGGCGCTCTATTTTTCGGGACTGCGGCAGCGCGGCCTTTACGGGATCGACTATTCGCTGCGCGAAGGGCTGACGGTCCAGGACTTCATGCGGCATAAGGACGAGGTGGTGGCCGCGGAGCAAAAGAAAATCGAGAAGAATCTGGCGGCGCACGGAGTGGAGTTCATTCGCGGAATCGCGAAATTTGAAGACGCGCACACTGTGATAGTGAATTCGAATGCCGGAGTGCGGCAGCTGCAGGGAGAAGCGATACTGATTGCGACGGGGTCGCGGCCGCATCGCGGGAAGGAAATTCCCTACGACGACAGGTTCGTGTTCGATTCGGATTCGATTCTGACGATGGACCGTATTCCGGCGAGCATGATCGTCGTGGGCGGCGGCGTGATCGGGTGCGAATACGCATCGATTTTTGCGGCGCTGGGCGTGAAAGTGGCGCTGGTTGACGGGCGCGAGCGGTTGCTGCCGTTCCTCGATGGCGAAATCGCCGAGCGGCTGAAAACCAAACTGGCGAGCCTCGGCGTGCAATTTCATTTCAGCGAACGCATGGCAAAATTGGAACGCACGGACGGCGGCGTGCGCATGACGCTTAGCTCGGGGAAGGTGCTCGAAGCCGAGACGGCGCTATTCGCGGCGGGACGGCGCGGGAACATCGATGGATTGAGCCTGGAAAAAGCAGGAGTCGCGGTGAATGAGCGCGGGCTGATTGTCGTCGACGAGAATTATCAAACGGCAGCGGCTGGCGTGTACGCGGCGGGAGACGTGATTGGGTTTCCGGCGCTGGCGTCAACATCGATGGAGCAGGGACGGCTGGCGGTGTGCCACGCATTCGGATTCCAGTACAAGCAAAAGCTAGCGTCGATGATGCCGATGGGAATTTACACGATCCCGGAGATTTCGGCCGTGGGCGAGACGGAAGAATCGTGCCAGGAGAAAAAGATTGCGTACGAAGCAGGGCGTGCACGTTACGAAAACAACGCGCGCGGCATGATTATCGGCGACACGGCGGGATTGCTGAAACTGATTTTCCGGCGGGACGACAAACGATTGATCGGGGTGCACATCATCGGAGAAAACGCGACGGAACTGGTGCACATCGGTTCGGCGGTGATGGAAATGGGCGGGACGCTCGATACGTTCATCGAACTGGTGTTCAATTACCCGACGCTTTCGGAGATGTACAAGTACGCGGCGTACGATGGATTAGGGAATCTGGCAGGACGAAAGATGCGCGAGGGCTGACGACAAAGCAAGCGCGCAAGCAAATGAGCGTTTGCGCAAAAGCTAATCGGCGGGATTGGGCGGGAAGCTCATATAGGGCAGGCGGACGCCGCTCAAGATGATTTGGTCGGCGCGCATGGATGCGGGAGGCTCGAAGCCAACATCGCCGCCGTGCGCAACGAAATCGTCCTGGTCGACGCCGTCGCCGCTGACGCCGAGGCCGCCGACGAGCTGGCCATTGATGTAAATTCCTTCACTGCCCGGAAAAAATACGACGCCGCTTTGGTTTGCGCCGGCGGGCTGCGAGCCCTGCGTGCAGGGGTTCGTGACGTCGTTTGTGTAAAGCGCGAAGAACGGGCCCGCGGCGGTGCCGTCGATGCCCGGCGGGAAAAACGGCTGCGCGCCGAAGCCGATGGTTCGGTTGGTGACGGCTGTGCCGACCGGAACGCCCGCGAGATCGGACAGAACGCGAGCGGCGCTATTGAAGTAAATCATGTTGCGCGCCTTCGTGGCGGCAACGTCGACGCTGAAGACGGTCGCGTCGGTCATGCGGTAAAGCGCGATGAGCGTGCCGTCGAGGTCGGAGACGGCGATGACCATCCGGGCGCGGGATCCGATGGGAAGGCGAATCACGGCGCGAGTGACGCCGGCCATGGTGACAGCGTTCATCACGATGGAATTGACCTGCTGCGATGAAAGACCGCCGAGCGGGCCGGGATTCGGGCCGACGAGATAGCCGTCCGGAGCGGCTTGCGGGCTGGCGACGGGGCCGACGAGATACGTCGCGCCAGCGGAAGTGCCCGCGGATGCACCGGCGGGAAGCGATGTCTGATTCACAAAGGGCAGCGCGATGCCGTTGATGAAAACGACGCCGGGGGCGGCAGGAGTCGGGCCGAATCCATTGCTGGTGGCGGCGGAATAGGCGGCGAATTCGGCGACGTCAGCGGTTGCGCCGGCGACGCCGACGCCGCCGAGAAGAACGCCATCTTTGAAAATCGGGACGCCGCCGGGATTGACGGTGTTGGGGTTCGAATCGTTGACGTCCACTTTGCCGGTGGCGATGCCGAGGCTCGTTTGCGCACCACTGATGGAGCGCGCGGGAGGAATGGATTCGCCGGGATTGAAATTCGAGCTAAGGGCGCAGCCGCGATTCGAATTTTCGATGCCGTAGAGCGGGGCGTTCGCGGTATCCGTGACGCCCGGAGGAAAATGAATGCCACTGATGAAGCGCACCGTGCGCGAAGAGAGCGGCGCCTGATCGTTGCTGAAAAAAGCTCCGGTGCGCGCAAGCGAGACGGCCAACTCGTTTGTGTCGACGGATTGGCTGAAATTGCCGACGGTCGTGGGCGAAAAACCGGGCTTCTGGTAGACGGCGAGAATGTCCCCTTCGCGATTGGTGACGGCAATGACGTAAGGCGCATTTACCGCCGCGGCGGCGGCCTGAACGATGGATTGAACGTCGGAGGCGGAGAGTTCGGCGACGCTCGGTGGAGATCCCGGAGAATTCGAGGATGAGCCGGTGCCGCCGCAGGAAACGAGCGCGGCAGCGGAAAGTGCGGCGAAGGCGAAAAGGACGACCAGCTGCGAGGCGCGAAAATTCTTCAGGAGACGAGTCCTTTGGAGCGTGAGAATCACGCGATACCTCGCGGCACGGTGAGATGTTGGTACCACATCCGTCAGGCTGACTCAAGGCGGATGAGAGAATTGCGTGGCTACTGAGTTCGTTTCAGGCAACAGGCCGAACACAAATTCGGTGAATGTTCTTGCCGGGCTGAGGGCCGTATGGTAGCTAAGAGCGCATCCTGTGGCTGCGGAAACCGCGATGTGGTCGCGCAGACTTCTCCAAGAACTGATTGCGACGGTATCTCTGCGCGCTGGCTGCGGTTGTGTGGCGTTGCTGGCGATGCTGGCGGCATTTTTGTGTCCGCGAGCGCGAGGGAATGATTCGTGGGGCGAAGGATTCGCGGGATTCGAGCAAAACGGGCAACAGGATCAGAGATTGACGAGGCCGAGCCAGCAATTCTCCGCGGTGCAAGGAATTGTGAGGGATGCGACGCGGCAGCCGGTGGGCGGAGCGAAAGTCACGCTGCGACTGCTGGCAAACGGAAAAACGCTGGAAACGGAGAGCACGGGCGACGGTGTTTTTCGGTTGAAGGATGTGCCGCCGGGACGATACGAATTGACCATCGAGAAGGATGGATTTCGGACATTCCAGCGGGACGATCTGGAGGTTGGGCCCGCCGAGGTCGTGACCATGGAATTGCAACTGCTGCCGATGGCGGCGCCCGCGCCGACTCAAAGGCCACCGCAGCAACCGGGCGCGCAGGGAGCCGCGCCTGCGCAAGGTTCGCCGCCACTTCCCTCTTATCACGCCATTCAGGCGCCAGTCACGCAAACGGTCGCTGCCGCGCCACCGACGCCGCCATACGACAAAGTATTTCAGCCAGAAGCGGACCGCTGGGACGTGACGATGCCCGAATGGAGTCGCTATGGACACGGCGGCGAGTATCCCTACACGCACGGACATTGGTGGGATCCGTTCAATCGCAATAAGTGGAAAGGCGATTACCCGATTATTGGCAACTACACATTTTTCAGCTTCACGGGAACGAGCGACACGCTATTTGATGAGCGGCGCGTGCCTGCGCCGAGCAATGTGAGCCGGGCGCAGCCGGGAACGTCGGATTTTTTCGGGAAGGGCGAGCAGTCTTTTCTGAATCAGGATTTCCGATTCACGTTCGATCTGTTTCATGGCGACACGAGTTTCAAGCCCGTGGACTGGCGCATTCGCTTCACGCCGGAATTCAATATCAACTACCTCGACACACAGGAATTGGGGATCGTCCGCGTTGATGTGCGCGCGGGGACGTCGCGCTTGGACACGCACATCGGAGTGCAGGAAGCATTCGTCGAATACAAAATCGCGGACCTGAGCCCGAACTACGATTTTCTTTCTGTGCGCGCGGGGATTCAGCAGTTCACGAGCGACTTTCGCGGATTTTTGTTTTCCGATGAGCAGCCGGGCTTGCGGTTGTTCGGAAACCTGGAATCGAACCGCTGGCAGTACAACCTGGCCTATTTTCAGATGCTCGAGAAAGACACGAACAGCGAACTGAATACGTTTGACCGACGGCACCAACAAGTTGCCGTCGCGAATTTGTACATGCAGGATTTCATCTGGAAAGGTTACACGACTGAATTCAGCGTCGCTTACAACAAAGACGATCCAACGGTTCACGACGACACGAACGGATTTCTGGTGCGACCTGCGCCGGTGGGAAATGTGGTGAATCAGGGCGCGGGAATCGAAACGCACGGAATCCGCGTGGCGTATCTTGGATGGGCGAGCGACGGGCACATCGGGGGAATCAATATCAGCCATGCGTTCTACCAGGCGCTGGGCTACGACACGTTCAATCCAATTGCGGGGCGCAAAGTGACGGTGAACGCACAGATGGCCGCGCTGGAACTCTCGAAAGATAAAGATTGGATGCGCTTTCGCGGCTCGTTTTTCTATGCATCGGGAGACGCGAATCCGCGCGATGGGCGCGCGCGCGGATTCGACGCCATCGTTGACAATCCGGCATTCGCCGGCGGACTTTTCACTTTCTGGAATCGAGAAGCGATACGGCTTTCAGGCTCTGGAATAGGATTGACCTCGGGAGACAGTTTTCTTCCCAGTCTGCGAACGAATAAATTCGAAGGGCAAGCGAATTTCGTCAACCCGGGGATTTGGCTATACAACGCGGGCGCGGATTTCAATGTGACTCCGAAGCTGACGGCCGTGACGAATTTCGATTTCATGCGCTTCGACCGAACCGAACCGCTCGAACTGGTGCTGTTCGAATCACCGATTCGCCACAACATTGGAGAGGAATTCGATCTCGGAGCAAAATACCGGCCGCCGCTGACCGAGAACATCGCGCTGACGTTTGGCGCGTCGGTGTTTCAGCCGGGCGAAGGATTTCAGGAAATTTACACGAAGCGGACGCTTTTTTCGGCGTTCGCGAATTTGAGATTTCGATTCTGAGGACGAGCTGCACGTGAGAATTTTGCGCAAATTCGTCGTGGATACAGCGAGGCGCGAACGCGCGGCGGAGACTTCTTTCGCTGCGGCTGCTGCGCTGCTTGTTTTTGCGGTCGTGTTTGCACTCGTGGGCAACCGAAGAACAGCACGCGCGCAGAACGTGCAGAACAACAATCTGCCGGCCAATCATTTGCTGATTGGGCAAACGCAAGCAGATGCGGACAAGAAAAGCGCGGGGTGCGTTTCGTGCCACGCGGGCGTTGACGAACCGACGATGCACACGACGGGAACGGTGCGGCTGGGCTGCGTCGATTGCCACACGGGAGACGCGAGCGTCATCGCGCCAGCAGGATCGAAGCCCGGATCGGCGGAGTACGAAAGCGCGAAGGCGAAGGCGCATCCGAGGCCGTCGCTGCCGTGGCTGTGGAAAAGTTCCGCGAATCCGTTGCGCGCGTATACGGACTGGCTGCGCGAAAATCCAGACTACATTCAGTTCGTGAATCCGGGAGATTTGCGCGTCGCGGATAAGACGTGCGGGCGAAGCGGCTGCCACGCACAGGAAGTCTATTCTGTGCGGACGAGCATGATGGCCACCGGCGGGATTTTGTGGGGCGCGGCGCTCTACAACAATGGTTCGTTTCCGCTGAAGGACGAACACTTCGGCGAGAGTTATTCGGCCAACGGGACGCCGCTACGAATCAAGACATTTCCACCGCCGACGACGCAAGAAACGCTGACGAAAGGCATACTCCCGTTTGAAGAGCCGCTCGAACGATGGGAAATTTCGCAGCCGGGGAATGTGCTGCGCGTCTTCGAGCGTGGCGGCGGAGAAAAAAGTGAAATCGGGAATCCGAACCGGCTCGAGGAGCCGGGAAAGCCGGATGACAAGTTGAGCTCGCGCGGATTCGGCACGCAATTGCGCACGGATCCGGTCTTTCTGGGATTGCAGAAGACGCGACTGCTCGACCCGACGTTGAATCTGCCAGGAACAAACGACCAGCCCGGAGATTATCGCGCGAGCGGCTGTTCGGCATGCCACGTGATATACGCCAACGACCGCTCGGCGGCGCACTCGATGCAATACGCGCAATACGGAAATATGGGCGAGAGCGCGGAAGCGGACCCCACGATTCCGCGCGGTCAGCCGGGACATCCGATTCGGCACGAATTCACGCTGTCGATGCCGTCGAGCCAATGCATGGTGTGCCACGTCCATCCGGGCACGAATATGCTGGCGACATATTACGGCGATACGTGGTGGGACAACGAAGTCGACGGCAAGGAGATGTATCCCGCGCAACAGCACAATCCGAGCGATGAGGATCGCTATCAGGTGGGATTGCGCAATCCGGAAGCGGCGGCGCCGCGCGGCAAATGGGCGGACGTAAATTTTCTGGCGCAAACGGGGAGCGCCGCGTTCAACAAACAACTTCAGAACACGCAGTTCGACGATTTCCACGGGCACGGATGGATTTTCCGCTGGGTGGAGAAGCACGACCGCGACGGGAATCTGCTCGATGCGAACGGGCGCGTGGTGCCGTTTAGTGATCCGGACAAATTCGGGAAGGCAGTGCATCTGGAGGATCTGCATCTGGAGAAAGGCATGCAGTGCGTCGATTGCCACTTCGCGCAGGACGCGCACGGAACCGGCAAGATTTACAACGAGCCACGCGCGGCGCTTGCGATTCATTGCACGGATTGCCACGGAACGATTCGAGAGAAAGCGACGCTCATGATATCGGGCCCGGCGTCGCCCGAGGGTGCAATCAATCTGGCGGCGCTGCGGACGCCCTGGGGCGAACGGGAGTTTTATTGGCAGGACGGGAAGCTGTATCAACGTTCGATGATGCAGCGCGCGACGCAGTGGGAAGTGACGCAAGTGCTGGACACGATCACGCCGGGAAATCCGCATTACAGCGAAAAATCGCGGCTGGCGAAAACGATGCACACGGACGGGACGACCTGGGGCGATGTGCCCGCGAGCGACACGGAACTGGCGCATCCGCAGGCGAGCATGACATGCTTCGCGTGCCATTCTTCGTGGACCCCGAACTGCTTTGGGTGCCATTTGCAGATGACCGCGAACAACCGCCGCCGGATGCTGCACAACGAAGGAACGCTCTCGCGCAACTGGACTTCGTACAATTTCCAGGTGCTGCGCGACGACGCGTACATGCTGGCGATCGATGGAACGGTGACGGGGCATCGCGTGGCGCCGGCGCGGTCGAGCTGCGCGATTCTGGTGAGCTCGCAAAACGCGAACCGCGAATGGCTCTACTACACGCAGCAAACTGTGTCGGCGCCGGGATTGAGCGGGCAGGCGTTCAGCACGTACGTGCCGCACACGGTACGCGCGACGGAAACGAAGCAATGCACGGATTGCCATGTTTCCAAGGCGAGTGATAACAATGCGTGGATGGCGCAAGTGCTGCTGCTGGGCACGAATTTCTTGAACTACGAGGGCCGATACATTTATGTGGCGGAGGGAGACAAGGGATTTTCCGCAGCCGCGGTGGCCGAGCACGACGATCCGGACACGATTTACGGCAGCGATTTCCAGAGCGTTGCGTATCCGGATGATTACAGGAAATTCACCGCGGGCGGGAGGCAGCTTGCGACGGCATATCGCCACGACGGCAAGACGGTTCTGGCGGTGCAGATGCGCGGGGAATATTTGTACGCGGCGATGGGCAGAGGCGGATTCCGCGCGTACGACATTGCGAACATCGACAATAAGGGATTTTCGGAGCGAATGCTCACGGCGCCCGTGTCGCCGCTGGGACAGCGACTATATGTCAAGACGAAATACGCAACGGATGTGGCGACGCCGACGACGCTGGCCGTGGACCCGACGCGAACGCAATTCGCGGAGAATCAGGAGCAGGCGATTCACTTGATGTATGGGTTTCTATACGTCACGGACAAATACGAGGGGCTGATTGTGGTTGGCGATCCAAACTTGAAGAGCAAAGCGCCGGGCGTGTCGACGCTGCTCAATGGAAATCCCGAAGACAATTTTTTGCGGCGAGCAGTGATGTTCAATCCCGGCGGAATTCTGAACGGGGCGAGGCGCATCGCGATTGCGGGGACGTATGCGTACATTTTGTGCGATGCCGGACTTGTGGTCGTCGACTTGGATAATCCGCTCGCGCCACGCGTGACGGCGCAAATCGGCGCGCCGGAGCTGCGCGAGCCGCGCGGAATCTCGATTCAGTTTCGCTACGCGTTTGTCGTGGACCGCGATGGATTGAAAGTGCTCGACGTGACGGAACTCGACAAGCCGCGCGTTGTACCGGGCACAACCGTGCCGCTTGCCGATGCGAGAAACGTGTACGTGGCGCGAACGTACGCGTATGTGGCCGGAGGAAAGCAGGGGCTCGCGATTGTGAACGTCGAAAAACCGGAGCATCCGGTGATGGATCAGGTGTTCACGGCGGGCGGAGCGATGAATGACGTGAACGACGTGAAGCTGGGCGCAACAGCGGCGAGCATTTTCGCGTATGTCGCCGACGGCAAAAACGGAATGCGCGTGGTGCAATTGATCGCGCCGGAAAATGATCCGCGATTCGAAGGTTTCAGCCCGCGGCCGATGCCGAAGCTCGTGGCGACGTACCGCACGGAGGGACCGGCTCTGGCGATCTCCAAGGGAATCGACCGCGACCGCGCGGTCGACGAAAGCGGGAATCAGATTGCGGTGTTCGGCAGACGAGGAGCGCGGCCGTTCAATCTGGAAGAAATGCACAGGATGTATTTGCGCGACGGGAAACTTTATACCGTGACGGACGCGCCGCCGAGCCCGCCGCGCTCCGCGAGCGAGAGCGCCATTGAGCGCGCCGAGAAGTGGATGAGCGGCTGGATTAGCAAGAAACCGGCGAGCCGCTAGCGCGCGAGAGCGGCAGCGAACGGCGGCTGCGGCGGCAAATTGCGCGAGCTTTTCAGGAGATCCTGCAGCGAGAATTTCCCCGGATAAATTCTCTCCCGCGACCAATCATGGTACGTGTGGCATTCAAAGCATCCGGTTGGCGCGGCGGAGGCGCGCGAGGCGTGGCATTGCTGGCACGTGCGGACGCCCGGCAAATTCACATCGGATGTGAGCCGGCTCGACGCGATGCCAGAGTGGCAGGATTCGCAGGAGACCATGCGATGCGCGTCGTGACTGAAGGCCGAATGCGGGAGCCAGCGAACCGTGATGCGCGAAGGCGCGACAGAAGGCAGCAAGTTCCCTGCTGAGAGATTCAGCGCATGGCATTCTGAACAAGTCTTGCGCCAAAGCAAATCTTCGGCTGCGGCGACTTGTTCCGCAACCCACTGGTCACGCGTGACGACGCGAGGGCTTGCGGGAACTGGCTTTTCGGGCAAGCGCGGCGGAGCAAAAGTCTCGCGCAAGGCAGACGGATGCGACGAAATATAAGCTTCGTACTTATTTCGCAGGAACGCGTCGACGACCTGCGGCGTGTCGTGCGGGACAGAATCGGAAAAGCGCGCGTCGAATTCGAGGGAATGGCATGCGAAGCACGTATTCGCGTACGTCGGCGGAGCCATGTAGGCAAGCTCGAGGCGCTTCTGTTCCGCCGTGGGCGAATGAAACGCAGACGGAGATGTTGGCGATGGCGGCGCAAACTGCGCTCCGCCGGAAAACGTGACCGCCTCGATGCCGGGCGCGCCATAGGGCCACGAGCCGCGGGGTGAACCCGGTCGATGGCAATCGTTGCAGGCAAGTTGAACGCGACTGCCGTTGGGCATCAGGAGATTCGCCTGGAGGTGAACCTGATGATTGAATTTGATCGTGCCGGGGTCTTTGAAGCCGTCGCGCAGCGGAGCGAACTCCGGGTGCCTGGCGAATGAGAGCACCGCGCGGGCAAAATGGAGCGCGCCGGAGCGCGTCGCGAGATCCGCGTGGCACTGCGTGCAGGACGCATCACGCACGGCGAGCAGACGCACGCGGCCCTGATGCTCAACGTGGCATGAACTGCAGGACGGCGTAAAAAGCTGATCGGCATGATGAATGGGACCGTCGTGGCACGCGAGACAGGCCTGATCGGTGACGGGATGCCGAAACGAGACCGTGTCGGCGACATGGCAAGCGGAACATTTCTGGCCGAAGAACGCGTGCGAAGCGGAGACGGGGCCCATGCTATAGGGCGAACGGTCCTTCGAGACGCCCGCGGCAGCCAGCCAAAGAAGGGCAAGTACAGGAAACGCGACGGACAGAATGAAACGCCAACGACGCAGCGGATGCGGGCGCTGGAAATACGTGAGGTCAATGCGCTGCGCGAGTTTTTTAGCGGTGCGCGGGCGTCGTGGCAAGCGTTGGCTCCAATTCTGATCTCATCAAAACCGCAGCGCGATGACGGCGTGCACGGCCGCAAGCGCGAGCAGCGCATAAGACAACGGCACGTGAACGAGCAGCCAGGCATGCAGCAAACGGTGCAGACGCGCCTGGCGCGAAAGCTGGCGCTCTTCCTCGCAAATGTTCTCGAAGTCCTTCAACGTGTCGTGAAATTCGCGCGGCAAGCGCAGGCGCAACTCTTCAAAAATGCCGGAACTCTGAGGCGCGTCGGCGAGCGGCGACCGGGAGCGCGCGGGGTCGGCGAGAAATGGCCGCAGACGGCGCAGATAGAATTCGCGCAACTGGTCGCGGGCATCTTCACTGACTTCGACGCCAACCTCGATGGCTGAAGCAGCCGAATCGGCGTCACGCGCCGCGGTGAGTGGTGTGGCGCCGTCAAGAGAGCCACACGCAGCTGTCGCGAGCTGATCGGCTTCCTCGCAGAGCTGGCTGCGGACGTGGCCGATTTGTTCATAGATTGTTTCCATGGGGACTTCGACGGTCATCCTCCGCGGAATGTAAACCTGAAGAGCGACGCCAAAGATACCGCTGGCGACGACAACGAAAAACAAAATCATCAGAACGAGCGTCAGAGTGCCGCGCATGTGAAAGCCCGCATGGAAGAGAATTATCGGAAGGGCCACGAGGCCGAGCCAGAGATGGCCGCGCATCCATGTTTGCGCACGACCAACGCGCCAGACAGGAAACCTCTTGCGCGCGCCAAGAAGGCCCGCAAAGATCATGAGCGCAAATCCGACAATGCCAAACGCGAGACCAACAGCGCTTCCGCCGCGCGGCCCTTGCGGCGCGTCCATTGCGTAAGGAACATAGACGGCGGTCGCGGCGATGAGGAGAATCGCTGCGGCGATCATCCATTTGCGCTGTGTGCGGTCAATCAGCAAGTGGGGTCTCAGTCCTGCTTCGATTGCGCGAGCAATTCGCCGAAAAACTTTCGCGGATCGACGCGGTGCGCGGCATCGTGCGGACAGGCGTAGACGCAGCTCGGCTCGGCGTGCTCGGTGCAAAGATCGCAGGAAGTCGCTTTCTGCTTCACGACCGCACGGGTGCGGCCCGGCCTTTCGAGATCGGCGATTTCAACAGGAAACGGATGCATGTTGATGTTTCCGTAGGGACAATTATTCGCGCACTGGCCGCAGCCGATGCACCAATCTTCGATGATCACTTCGAGGGAATTGCGGCGGCGAATCGAGCCCACGGGACAACCCACCATGCAGAGCGGATCGCGGCACTGGCGGCAAGAGGTGGCGACAAGATATTTGTCGAAGCGCAGGCCTTCGCGAACAAGGCGCGTGACGCCGTCGTGGGCATCGGCGCAGGCACGCACGCAAGCGTCGCAACGCGTGCAGCGCTCGAGATCGAGAATGAGCAGGCTCTGCGCTTCCATGAGCCCTTGCGCGAGAAAATCCTGGAGCGGCGTGGCTTCGACGAAGGCGAGGCGGTCCTTATTTTCGCGCTGGCGTTCGAGCGCCGCAATTTCGAGGCTGCGGCGAATCTCGGGAAATTGCTCCACCATGAGGCGAAAATCTTCGGCGGCGATGCGAACCACTTCGACATGATCGAGCGCAGTGCATGTTGCCGTGCGGACGCCACCGCCGAGCAAGCCAATTTCGCCGAAATACCCGCCGCGGCCGAGGTAGGCGACGATCATCTCGCCGCCCGGATGCGACTGCGAAACCTTCACGAAGCCGATGCGGACGAGATAGAAACTATCGGCGGCCTCGCTCTGACGGCAAATGACTTGGCCGGGCGGATAACGGACGAGCTCGACCTTCTCGCGAAGATGATCGATGAAGGCCGTCGAGAGCCCGGCAAAGACGGGAACACTGCGAAGATGAGAGTCGAGCGCGCGGCGGCGGTAGTTTTCCTCGATCTGGCCGCGAAAGTTCTTGTTGCGCTGCAGGATGTCGAGCACGTTTCGCAACATTTCCAGCGCCGTGCAGTCCGTCACGGCGCGCACCGTGGCGGAGCGTGGATAAAAGCTCATGCACGTCATTTCGCCGAAGAGATCTTCCGGGCCAAGCTCAGCGACGGGCTTATCGAGCGGAAGATCGGCGGGCGCGTCGATGGGAATCGTGCGGCGGTCGGCTTCTTCGTCGCGATGGTCTTCGCTGCCCCGCGCGAGGCGGCTCGAAAGCTTGCTGAAAAATCCGTGCGCGCCGCCCTGCGTTTTCACGTGACCGATTTGCGTATTGATGGAAACCTGCGCGCGACCTTCGAGGATATAAAAGGCGGTTGAACCGTATTCCCCCTCGCGGCAAATGATTTCACCGGGGCGGAAATGACGAACGACGACGGAGCCGCGGTTGAGCTCGAGGAAGGTGCCCGAAACACCCGCGAAGACCGGTAGTTGTTGAAGCGTCTCGGGCGACGCGGGCTCGCCCGTGCGCAGAGCAGTGCCGACATGGAATTTGTTTGTGAGCGCGCCTGTGGGACACGAAATCATGCACTCGCCGCAAGAAACGCACGAAGAATTCCCCATGGGCAGATTTTGATCGAAGGCGATGCCGGAGCGATAACCCTTGCCCATGCGGCCGAGAACGTCGTTATGGCGAATGTCGTCGCAGCCGCGAATGCAGCGGTCGCAGAGAATGCAGGCATCATGATCGACGGCAATGGCGACGGAAGAATCGTCCTTGCCGCGCGAAGTGGCACGGCGGGCGAAACGAGGCTTTTCGATGCCTTCCGCGCGAGCGAGAACTTCCAGTTCGCAATCGCCGGATTGCTGCTGGCGCGCGCATGGCGAAGGATGATCGGACATCAGCAGTTCGACGAGAGTGCGGCGCGCGTTGCGGACTTTTTCGGAGTCGGTTGAGACGACCATGCCGTTTTCGGCGGGGCGAACACACGAAGCAGTGAGTACGCGGCCGCCAACATCCACGACGCAAACGCGGCAGACGCCGACGGGCACTTCGTTTTGCTGATGGCACAGCGTGGGGATGCGGACGCCGTTCACACGCGCGGCGTCGAAGACAGTGGTTCCGGGAGCGACGGAAACCTTTCGGCCGTCAATCGTGAGCTCGATGGGCCCGAGTTCGACGGACGCGGGACTCATGAGGGCCTCGTACGGCTCACGGGACAGACGCCGACCGGGCAGCGGCGGTCTTTATAATGCGCCGCAACTTCATCCGGGAAATATTTCAGGACCGAGGCGATGGGCGCGGGAACCACCTGCCCGAGGCCGCAGATCGAGGTGAGCACGAGAGCGCGCGACAATTCTTCGACGAGGGCAAGATCGGCGGAAGAGCCTTCGCCGCGCGTCCATCCCGTGAGAATGTCGACCAACTTTTGCGAGCCGACGCGGCACGGCACGCATTTGCCGCAGGATTCGTTGCGGAAGAATTTCGTGGAATTCAAAGCCATGTCGAGCATGCAAACGGAATCGTCGCAGACGACAAGCGCGCCGGAGCCGAGCATGGAGCCCGCGTCGGCGAGCGATTTGAAATCCATGTGAACGTCCACCATAGCGGCAGGCAAATAGCCGGACGATGGGCCAGAAGGCGCGAAAGATTTCAACTGGCGGCCATCGGGCGGACCGCCAGCGCGGCGAAAAATCAATTCTGAAGCGGGCGCGCCCATGGGAACTTCATAAACGCCGGGACGCTTCACGCAGCCGCTGACGCCGATAAATTTCAGGCCCGGCGCATTGACTTGACCTTGCGATTTATACCAGTCCACGCCACGGACGAGGATGAGCGGAACGTTCGAAAACGTTTCGACATTATTGATTACTGTTGGCTTCTGCCAGAGGCCGTGCGTACCGGGAAAGGGCGGCTTATTGCGAGGTTCGGCGCGCTTGCCTTCGATTGCTTCGAGAAGAGCGCTTTCCTCGCCGCAAATGTAGCCGCCGGGGCTGGTAAAAATCTCGAGATCGAAAGCGAGGCCGGAACCGAGAATGTTTTGGCCCAGGATTCCATCGCGATAGCAGGACTGAATCTCGGTGGCAGCGATCTCAGAAGGCGCTTCATATTCATGACGAATGTAGAGAATGCCCTTGCGCGCCCCGGTGAAAAGTCCGGCGAGGACCATGCCCTCAATCACGAGATGCGGCATGTTTTCAAGGATGAAGCGGTCTTTGAAAGTGCCGGGCTCGCTTTCATCGGCGTTGCAAACGATGAATTTTTCGCTGCCTGGCGCCGCTTTGACGATTTCCCATTTCGTGCCCGTCGGGAAACCCGCGCCGCCCAAGCCGCGCAGGCCGCTGGCCTTCAGTTGCGCGAGGAAATCTGGCCAATCTCGGGAAGCGGCGTACTTCCGAAGCGCGCCGTAGCGTGGAGCGCCATCGTAAGGGTCGGACAGAATCGGCTGCCGCGTTCGCTCGTGCTTCTCGTGCGCGAGGGGTTCACCAGAAAGCGCGTCGCGAATCAAGCGATCGGCGGAAGCGGAACTGGCGCGCGTGAAAATGCGGTCATTGACCGACATTGCCGGCGCACCATCGCATTGACCAAGGCACGACACTTCGCGAATCGAAAAATCTTCCGGCGCAGCGTCCTGGTAACGCCGTTCGAGCGAAGCGCGAAGCTCATCGGCTCCACGCAGATGGCAGGACATGTCGCAACAAACGCTCACGTCGACCTTGGGCGCTGGAGAAAGACGAAAATGGGGATAAAAGCTGGCTACGCCGTGGAGACGATAGAGCGGAATGCTGGAGCGCGTCGACAATGCCGCCAATTCGTCGGCGGGAAGGTAGCCGAACTGGCGCTGGATGGCATGCAGCTCTTCGTAGATCAATGGCAAATCTCGGGAGCTCTTCGTTTCCAGCTTTGCAATTCACCGGCCCAGGAAATCACGTTCGCACCGTCAGTGACCGGCAGCTTGGGAGGTTTATAGCAGAGAGGCCATGCAGTGTCCACGAAGACGGCGATGATTGATTGGAAAAGTTCCAGAAGAACAAGATGCCCTGAGCGTTGACTTGCGAAGTCGCGGCGGAGTATAAGCAGCGCGATTGATAGTCCTGGTGGACATGCGAAAGCGCCCCATCCCGTCGTTGTCCCGGTGCACCTTCACGCTGGCGCTGACGATTGCGGTGTCGTTCATGCTGCCGAAGTGCGGCTTTGGGCAGAGCCAGACTTCGAAGACCGCCGCGCAGGCGGCAGCAACAATGCAGTATGTCGGAGCCGGCGGCTGCAGCGCGCCCGCGTGCCACGGCAGCGTCCGCCCAATGACGCAAACGCGAATCTGGCAGAACGAATACAGCACCTGGGTGACACAGGACAAGCATTCGCGGGCCTACGGGATGCTGAGCGGACCAGTTGCCATGCGAATGGCCAAGATTCTTGGTTTGCCCGCCGCGAATACGGCGGCGAAATGCCTAGCGTGCCACTCGCTCGACGCACCGCAATCGGAACGCGCGCAGACATTCGACATCAACGATGGCGTGAGCTGCGAGAGCTGCCACGGGCCCGCTTCGGCGTGGCTCGGACCGCACACGACGGCCGGCTGGACCCACGAGCAATCCCTGAAACTCGGGATGTACGACACGCGCGACCTCGTACAGCGCACGCAGCGGTGCCTCGAATGCCATATGGGGACGAAAGATAAATACGTCGACCACGAGATGCTCGCGGCGGGGCATCCGGACTTGTATTTCGAGCTGGATTCGTTTGAGACGACGATGCCGCGGCACTGGAAGCAGCCGTTGGAGCAGGATCCGTGGGGCGATGTGCGCGATTGGGCGACGGGGCAAGCGGCTCAGCTTGGCGCGGAAATGAAATACGTGAGCGGCTTGACGCAACGCGCGGCATGGCCCGAATACGCGCAGCTTGATTGCTTTGCGTGCCATCACGACCTGGTGAAGACGGAAAATAGCTGGCAGCAACAGCGCGGCTATGCAGGCCGGCGCGCCGGGACTCCGCCGTGGAATCCATCGCGCTACATTGTGTTCCGCCAACTGGCGCGCGACGTCGATCCGGCGCTCGCGGCGCGGCTCGAAACTTCGATCGGACGCCTAGAAACTGTAATGAACCAGCTCGAACCGGACCGCCAGAGCGCGGCGGCGGCCGCGGCGGAAGCGGCGGGGGCGCTGGATGATTTTGCGCAACGGCTGGCGTCGATGCCTTACGATCAGGCTACGACGTTACGATTTATGCGTGACATTTCCGGCAATGGGGATGCGATTTCGATGGCCGGAGAGCGGTCAGCCGAGCAAGCGGCGATGGCGCTGAATTCGCTGTACCTCGCCTACTCGCACAACACAAAAGCGGCTAACGATGGCGACGTGCGCGCAGCAATCGCCGGACTCTACCAACAACTTCAGAATCCTTCCGCTTACAACGGGTTCCTTTTCGCCGAGCAGATGCGCAAGGTGAATGCGCTCGTGCGGTAAGAAGGCCTCGCACAGGTCGCTCCAACTCGAGCCAACATCAACTGGACGCTGCCGCGTCCCCTGTCAGAAAATATTCAAATGGATGTTCAGGAATTTTTTTGGGTTGTGCCGGAAATCTCCGATCAGCAGACGCATATCACCGGTGAGCCCAGTCATATTGTCATAGAGCTGCGGATCGGTGAAAAACTTGCCAAAGGTTCCCTGTCCGCTGTTGAGCTTGCCCGTGACGTCCTTGATGTTTGCTGAGGCGTCGCGGAGGTTCGTGAAAACCGAGTCGTCAGTGGCCAATTTGCCGAGAGTCCCTTGCCCGTTGCGGATGCCGGAAAGCAGCGCGTTCGAGTTCGTGAGGAACTGGTGAGTCTGGTCATAGAAGGAGGGGTCGTAAATGAGCTTGCCGAGGCTGCCCTTCTGCGATTGCACGGCGGCGGTCATCGACTCGACGTGATCCATGGTGGTGTCGAGTTTGTTGTAGAGATCATCAGAGGCAAGCACTTTGCCGATGGAACCCTTCCCCGCTTGAATATCCGAAACGACGGAGTCCATCTTTGAAGCCGTGGTGTTGAGTTGATTATAAAGCGACGGGTCGTAGATGAACTTGCCGATGGTGCCCTGGCCTTTGCGAACGGCGCCGATAATGTCGCCGACTTGCTGCGTCAGTACGCCGAGGTTGGCCTCGAGCTCGACGCCTCGCTCAACAATCTGGGTAATATCCTTCCCCTCGACACCGGGAACCTCTCCCTGATTCGGGACGATTTGGCCATTCAGTCCGCGGGTGATGGTGACGTAACGATCGCCGAGGAGGCCCTGGGTGACGAGGCTGGCCCGCGAATCGCTGCGAATCAGATCCTGATAGCGCTTGTCGATGCGCATCTCGAGCTCGATATTGTGCATGCGATCCACAGGGTTGGGATTGATCTTGATATGGTCGACGTTGCCGACGCGAACGCCAGCCAGACTGACGTCCGCGCCCTCCTGGAGATCCAGCACTTCCGGCAGATAGGTCTTGATCTCGTACTTCGCCCCCCAGAAGTTCACGCCGGTTACATAGAAAATCGCGATCGCCAGAATGAACAGGCCTACGAGAACAAACAAGCCGACGCGAAGTTCCGCCCAGGTCAATTGCTTTTGCTGCGCCATGTCTTCCCTCCTATGATTCTGAATTCTTCTCCACGAAAAATTGTGCCAGCCAAAAGCCCCAAAGCGATGCGGCGATCACTTCACTCCAGAAACTGACAGAGATAAGGATCCGAGGACTTCAAGAGGTCGGTGGTCGCGCCTTCGAAATAGATTTTGCCGTCACGAAGGACGACGAAATTGGTCGGAGCGAAGTGCCGGCCGTTTTCATCCTCCCAGACCGGCACGACGCGCCCCAGTTGCGGCTCGAAGACGAAATTGGCCAGACCGAAAGCGTCCTGAAGCCGATGAGTGGCTAAGAGCGACGTCACGCCATTCAGATCACGAAGGCGAAGAATGAGGGTGATGATCGTCTGGCTCGTCACGGGATCGAGACCGGCAGTCGGCGAATCGTAATAGACGATTGGCGGCTGATCGATGAGGGCGCGCGCAATGGAGACACGCCGCCGCATGCCTCCGGAGAGTTCCGCTGGGAACTTGTCGTAGGCGGCCTCCATCTCGACGAAGCGCAATGCCTCGCGCACGCGCGGCTCGGTCTCTTCAAACGTGACGGCCTCCTCGCGAAGGCGGAAGGACACATTGTCGGCGACATTGAGAGAATCAAAGAGAGCGCCTTCCTGGAACACAAAACCGATCCGGCGGCGGAAATCGAGCAATTTGACTTCATTCATTTCGGTCAAGTCATGGCCCATGACGATGACGCGGCCGGAATCTGGACGCAGGAGCCCGGCGCCCAATTTGAGGAGGACGGTCTTGCCAGAACCGCTTTCGCCCAGGATTACCTTGGTTTCGCCATGGGCAACTTCAAAAGAAATGCCGCGCAGAATCTCGCCTTCCTCGAAGGCAATGCTGACATCCTCGAACCGGATCAGCGGTTCGCCGGGGAGAGTTTCAGAAGTGTGCCGCAATGCGCTCGCGTTCATCCACAGGCTCCCGGAGTGATCATGGATACTCTCGCTCCGCCACATTCCCCAAGTGGGCCCACGCTGGATCCTCCTCTACGAAACAAACCAGAACAACAGGAGTTTCCCGAGGAAAAAATCGACGACGATAATCGAGATCGAGGCGGCCACCACTGCCGAAGTGGTCGAGCGGCCCACACCCTGCGTACCGCCCCGAGTACGAAGCCCGTAGAAGCAACCAATGGTGGAAATAAGAATGGCGAAAACGAAAGGCTTCACCACGCCCATGACCAGGTCGCCAAAGGCGAGCGAGTGTATGGCCTGATTCCAGAATTCGGGGGCGCTCAAGCCGAGCTGAAAATACGACATAATATAGCCGCCAATGAGGCCGACGAGATCGGCGGCAGCGGTAAGCAGAGGCAACGCCAGAATGGTCGCCAGGACTCGCGGAACCACCAGCTTCCGCACGGGATCGACGCCGAGCGCCCGCATTGCGTCGACTTGCTCGGTAACTACCATTGAGCCCAGTTCGGAAGCGATGGCTGAGCCATTGCGTCCGGTAACGAGCAATCCAGCAATCACGGGGCCCAGCTCGCGAACCAGGGCGAGGGAGACGGCCTGTCCCGTGATAGCAGTTGCACCGAAGCGCTGAAACTGCGCGGACGTATTCAGCACCATGACGCCGCCGATGAAAAATCCGGTGAGCAAGATGATGGGGAGCGAACCCACACCGATGAGGTCCGTTTGCTCGAGGATGTCTTGCGGATAGAGAGGCGGCGTGACCATTTTCACGAGCGTCTCGCCCAAGAGCTCAGAGTAATCCTGTAGCGAAAAGATGACACGTTTGAACGTGCTGTTAAACGCAGAGATGAGAGAAGGCCTTGAAGGCTCCGGCGTCTTGGAGGTGAGCGTCGCCATCGTGCACAGAGAGTGCAGCGACAGCGTAACGTTCGCTGCCGGGGACGTCAAGGCGTCCGAAAGGGTATTTTTCCTAGGCGGTTACTTTACGCGGGATGACACGTCCGGTAGAATCGTGCTTCGCTTTCGTTTCGTGCGAGCACACTAGAGAATGTTGCGATTTTTCACGGCGGGCGAATCCCACGGACAGGCACTGGTTGCGTGGATTTCCGGATTGCCTGCGGGCGTTCCGGTGGATTTGGAATTCGTCAACCGCGAACTGCATCGCCGACAGCTTGGCTACGGCCGCGGCGGCAGGCAAAAGATCGAGAAGGATCAAGCGGAATGCCTGGCCGGAGTGCGTCGCGGACACACCATCGGGGCGCCGATTGCGATCCGAATCGAGAACCGCGACTGGAAGAATTGGGAAAAGGCGCTGCCGGTCGAAGATACCGATGGCGCCGAGGAAGCGCAGCGGCCATTGACGTCGCCGCGGCCGGGGCACGCGGACCTGGCCGGCGCGCTGAAGTTCAATCTGCATGACGCGCGGTACGTGCTGGAGCGCGCCTCGGCAAGGGAAACAGCGGCCAGGACGGCCGCGGGAAGCATCAGCAAGCTCTTGCTGCGCGAATTCGGAATTGAAGTGCTCAGCCATACGATTGCCGTGGGGCATGTCCGGCTGGAACGCGCGGCAGTATGGCAAGAAATCGAGGCTGTCTGCGCGAATCTGGAATCCCCTTTGCGCTGCGTGGACGCGGAGAAGGAAACGCAAATGAAGGCCGAAGTGGATCAGGCCTTGCGTGCCGGAGATTCGGTGGGTGGAATTTTTGAAGTGGTCGCGCGCGGCGTACCTCCCGGACTGGGGAGCCACGCTCAATGGGATGAGAAGCTCGATGGGCGGCTGGCCCGCGCGTTGATGTCGATCCAGGCGGTCAAGGGAGTCGAGGTCGGCACCGGCATCGCCAATGCGACCTCGTATGGCTCGGAAGTTCAGGACGAAATTCGCTATGATAGTGACCGGAAGCGCTTTCAAAGAAGTTCGAATCGCGCGGGTGGGATCGAAGGCGGAATTACGAACGGCGAAGACGTGGTCGTGCGCGGCTACTTGAAACCGATTTCGACGCTGCGCAGGGCGCTTGCTTCAGCCAATTTGCAGACGAAAGAAACGCTGAAGGCGGCATACGAAAGGTCCGACATCTGCGTCGTTCCGGCGGCGGGCGTCGTGGCGGAGGCGATGGTCTCGCACGTCCTGGCAGAAGCATTTTTGGAAAAATTCGGCGGCGATTCGCTCGAAGAAACTCGGCGGAACTTTCAGGGCTATCAAAAGCAACTCGACGATTTCTAGAGGGATCTTGGAGCGTAATAGGACATGACACAATGATTCATCCGATCACGAAATATCCGGCGGAGATTCTCGAACGACCCACCAAGCCCGTGGGCAAATTCGACGCGGACCTGGCAAAGCTCGCCGAAGACATGTTCGAATCGATGTATGCCGCGCAGGGCGTTGGCCTCGCGGCACCACAAATCGGCTTGAGCCTGCGGATGACCGTAATTGACGTCACAGTCGGCAAGAATCCAGAAGCGAGACTCGTGCTCGCCAATCCGCAGATCGTTCACACAGAAGGCGAGCAGCGCGAAGAGGAAGGCTGCCTTTCCGTGCCTGGTTTCCGCGGAAACGTGCTGCGGCCCGCGTATGTGACTGTCCGAGCCCAGGATGTTACGGGGAAAGAATTCGAGATGAAGGGCGAGGGCGTCTTGGCGCGGGCGTTCTGCCACGAAATCGACCATCTGGACGGCATTCTTTTCCTAACTCATCTGAGCATGTTGAAGCGCGACCTCATCAAGAGGAAAATCCGCAAGCTGATCAAGGCCGGGGAGTGGTAGAACAACGTGCCGCTCAGAATCGTTTTCTGCGGCACTCCGGCGTTCGGACTCCCTGCGCTCAGACAATTGATTGCCGAGGCGGATTTTTCGGTCGAGGCGGTGATAACGCAGCCGGATCGCCCGCGCGGCCGCGGCCAGAAGGCAGCAAGCTCCCCCATCAAAGATGCGGCGCTCGAAGCAGGCATAGGCGTTTTTCAACCGGAGAAAATCCGCTCAGACGCAGCGCGAGAATTTCTTAAAAGCATCGCGCCGGATTGCGTGGTCATCATCGCATACGGGCAAATCATCCCGCGCGAACTGCTGCAAATTCCGCGTCTAGGCTGGATCAACCTGCATGGTTCCCTGCTGCCTGGCTACCGCGGCGCGGCGCCTGTTCAGCGGGCCATCCTGCAAGGCGAGACGCGCACCGGCTTGACGACAATGCAAATCGACTCAGGATTGGACACGGGGCCAATTCTCCTACAGCGGGAAATGCAAATTGGCGCTGATGAAACTGCACCTGAATTAATGGCGCGCATGGCCGAGGCGGGCGCGCCGCTTGTGATCGAGACGCTGCGAAGTTTCGACCGCGGAGCAATCGCTCCGAAGCCGCAAGAGAATGCGCTGGCGACCTACGCGCCTCCTCTTACGAAACAAGAGGGCCAGATCGACTGGAAGCAGCCGGCGCCGATCATCTACAACCAAATTCGTGCTCTCCAGCCATGGCCAGGAACGTACACACGATTTCGAGGACGGTTGTGCCATATCTGGGGTAAGCAGGTAGAAAATGATGCGACGATGAGCGCAAGCGAGCCTGGAGTTATCGTATCCAGCCAGAGCGAAATTATTGTCGCATGCGGCGGCGAGACATGGCTCAACGTGGTGTACGTGCAGCCAGAGGGTCGCAAGCGCATGACAGCGCGAGAATTCGCGAACGGCGCGCGACTCGGCTCGAAAGAACGATTCTTGGCCTGAAGCTTCCTGGAAAACCAATGCCGATCAGTCCAGCCAGAAAGATCGCGTATAGCATTTTGTCGCGCGTAGAAACAGAGCGCGCGTACGCCTCCGATCTGCTCCACGCGCGCCTGGACGAACGCATCGCCTCGCGCGACGCAGCGCTCGCAACAGAACTCGTTCTTGGATCGCTGCGCTGGCAAGGGCTGCTCGATTTTTTGATTGAGCGGTATACCGGAAAAGAAACGGCGAAACTTGACAGCGAAGTGCTGGTTGCGCTGCGTCTGGGGATTTATCAGTTGCGGTATCTTTCGCGCGTCCCAGCGCGAGCTGCCGTGAACGAATCGGCGGAAATGGTAAAGAAAGCCCGCAAGAAATCGGCTGTGGCGCTTGTCAATGCCGTTTTACGACGTGCGGCAGGCGAGAAAAACAATTTAGTAGAAGACTTACTCGCGCCAGAACTGCCATTGGCTGAATCTCTGGCGATTCTTTGTTCTCATCCAGCGTGGCTGGTCGAGCGGTGGCTGAAGCAATTCGGCGAGACGAAAACCAGGGAATTGCTTGCGACGAACAATCAGCCGCCGAATCAAGCCTGCGCAATTTTGGATTCGATGGGAAAAGAAGAGTTGTTGCAGTCACTCGAAGCAGCCGGGATGGAATTCGCGCCGGGAGAATTGCTGCGCAATGCGGTTATCGTTCGGCGCGGAAACATCGCGCAGACGCGGGCTTTCCAAGAGGGCGCGATTACGATTCAGGATGAGGCGTCGCAGCTTATCCCCTTGCTTTTGCGCGCGAGCCAAGGAAACTCCGTGCTGGACCTGTGTGCTGCGCCGGGAGGAAAAACAATCGCACTAGCGCGCGCGGTGGGCTCGCATGCATTCATTGTAGCGTCAGACCGGCACAGGAGCCGGCTAAGCATATTGGCTGAACGGCTGAAGAAGGCGTGCGTGACGAACGTAAGACTGGTGGCTCTTGACGGGACGGCTTCGCTGCCTTTCCGCGGCGGATTCGACCGTATTCTTGTGGACGCTCCGTGCTCGGGCACGGGAACGCTTGCACGAAATCCAGAAATTCGGTGGCGGTTGACGCCCCAAGACATTGCGGAATTGCACAGGCAACAGGTCGCCTTACTCTGTTCTGCGCTTGATTGCCTCTCAGCAAATGGAAGACTCGTTTACTCGACATGCTCGCTCGAACCCGAGGAAAATGAGCAGGTGATTGGCGAGGCTCTGGCCGCGCGGCCAGGTTTCGAGATTAGCCCCGTTCAAATCCCTGGCGACGCGCTGGCACCAGGCGTCGCTGCGAAGAGCTTGATCGGCGGAGATGGCATGTTTCGAACGTTCCCTCCGCAAACGCGCACCGACGGCTTCTTTGCGGCAGTGCTGCAATCAAGGTAACGCGGACGTGGCGGCTGAATGAACGAGCGTTGAAGACCAATTCTGAGAGTGTTAGGCTCAATTTCGTCCGGAGAACCGCGCCGTGGAATTTCGAAAGCGGATTGAATGGGCAGGGCGCATGGCGCTGCTGGCCTTCGTGCTGGCATCCATCGCGTTCTTGAGCGCTATTTTGACGATGCGGTTCGCAATTCAAGGGCGCGAGACCATCACACCAAATCTCACGGGGGTTACACTGACGCGAGCGCAGTCGCGGCTTGCGTCCTATGGCTTGCATGTGAGGGTTGAAGACCGCATTTACAGCAATCTGCCGGAAGATTCGATTGTGCGGCAGAGCCCGCCGGCGGGGGCTCGCCTGAAAGAAGGCGAATGGGTGCATGTGGTTTTGAGTTTAGGATCGCAGAAAGTCGCCATTCCTCTGCTCGATAACCGCAGCTTACGCGCGGCGCAAATCGAACTCTTGAGCGAAGGCCTTCAAGTCGGCGAGATCTCGAGCGCGCATCTGCCCGAGTTCGCTCCCGACGTCGTACTGGAACAAGATCCTCCAGCGGGCGCGGCAAACGCCGCGACCCCGCACGTCGATATGCTCGTGTCGCTTGGCCCCGACACGGCGGCGTACGTCATGCCGGACCTTGAGGGCAAGAATCTCGCCGACGCCGAGCAGGCATTGACGGCCGCGGGCCTGAGAGTAGGCAAGGTCACGCCACTGCCCTTGACGGGTAAACCGTCTGGCACGGTCACATCGCAACTGCCGCTGCGCGGGGCACGGGTAGAGGCCGGAAGCACCATTGAGCTGCAGGTAGCACAATGACAGCCAAAGAGCTTGTGTTACAATCCCCATGAGCTAGATGAATCGCCGCCCCATTGAAATCGCACCCTCCATTTTGGCTGCCAATTTTGCCGTCCTCGGCGCGGAAGTTCGCGCGGTCGAGGAGGCGGGCGCGTCCGTAATTCACGTCGATGTGATGGATGGCCATTTTGTGCCGAACATTTCGATCGGCGTGCCGATCGTCCAATCATTGAGCAAGGCAACCCGGTTGCCGTTGGATGTGCATCTGATGATTGAGCGACCGGGGGAATTCGTGGATGCATTCGCGGAGGCTGGCGCACGCCGAATCATTGTCCATCAGGAAGCGACGGCCCATCTGGATCGCGTCATCGCTTCGATTCACGAACAGAACTGCGAAGCGGGCGTGGCGATCAATCCGGCGACACCAGTGGCTACATTGCGGGAAGTGTTGGACCGAATCGAGACAGTGTTGGTGATGACGGTCAATCCGGGGTTCGGCGGGCAGAAATTTATCCCGCAAACAGTCGAGAAAATTCGGGAACTGCGGGACCTGAGGTCAAGCTATAATTACGGCTTCCGGATCGGTGTCGACGGGGGAGTTGTGTTGGACAATGTGGCGGAACTCGTGACTGCGGGGGCAGACACGCTGGTTGCGGGGACCTCGATATTTCATACACCAAATCCAGGCGCCGCCGTTCGTGAAATGCGGCAGGCAGCGAGCGAAGCAATTTCGCAAAGGGTCTGATGAAAATCTTATCGAAGCAATGCGTTCTGTGGCTCGGCGCCACGATGTTAGTCTGCCTTCTGACGGCGGGATGCCTGGGCCACAAGCAGGCTGCGGCGAAAGCCCCGGACTCATCCGCTGCGCCAGATAAAATCCTCTATGACCGCGCACTGAATGATTACAAGCACGGACGCTTCATCGAATCCCGCCTCAGCCTGGAAGCATTGATCAACAGCTACCCGGACAGCGAATATCTCGCCGATGCGAAGCTGGCGGTTGCGGATTCTTATTACAAAGAAGGGGGCGTTGACAGCCTGACTCAGGCGGTCGCAGCCTACAAGGAATACATAGTCTTCTTTCCATTCCTGGATCAGGCGGCATATGCCCAGATGCAGGTCGGAATGGCGCACTATCGGATGATGGAGAAAGCGGACCGCGATACGACGCAGGCCAGCATGGCCGAGGAAGAACTTCAGACTTTTCTCCTGAAATATCCCAAGAGCTCGCTGGCCCCCGAAGCGGAACAGCGTCTCCGCGAGGTTCAGGAAGTGCTCGGCGAAGGCGATTACGACGTCGCGCATTTCTACTACGTCAAAGGGGATTATCGGGCTGCCGTGGCGCGGCTTGCCGAAGTGATCGGACGCTACCCGCTCTTCAGCGAGAGCGATAAAGCACTGTGGACGCTTGGTGACATCTACCGCCGCGCGGCCCGCGGCTCGAAGAACGAAACCGAACGAGCGCGGTGGCGAAGTCAATCGGACCTCGAATACGCGCAGCTAGTCAAAGAATACCCGCTCTCGCCGCTTGCCGCGGAAGCGAAACGGAACCTTTCGGAAGATGGCGTCAAAATCCCGGCGCCGGATCCCGAGGCTCTAGCCAGGGCAAAATACGAACAGAAATTCGCGCGCGAGCACGCTGGGGTGATGCAGCGCGCGATGGGAATGATGAAAAGCTCTCCAGACGTCTCGGCGGCTGCGCACAGCGGGATGCCAGACCTAACCCCCCCGGGTGAGATTGAAGCGCCGCAAAACGTCATGCAGGAGGCGTCGTCGACGTCGAGCATCCTGGCGCAGAACCCGAGTTCCGGGGGAACGGGCAGTGGGAACGTCAACCTGCAGACCGTTTCACCAGCAGAGTCAACACCGCCGCCAACGGCGTCGGCCGATCCGCCTGCTACCTCGAGCCCTGCCGCTTCCACGTCAACGCCGCCGAGTGCTGCTGTTCCACCATCGAGTGGTGCTGTTCCGCCCCCGACGACTACTGCCACCGCGACCGACAAGGCGGCAGCAAGCGTGGCCGCTCCGGCGGGACAAGCGAAAGATCCAAAAGCTAAGGGAAAGAAAGTTGCCGCACCAAAGGTGGATTCCAGCACGGAATCAACAAGCAAGAAGAAAAAGGGAATCCATAAGCTTATCCCCTGGTAGTACTACCACTAAGGCCTGCTTATACCTGCGGCACGGACGCCGCTCGAACTCGTTGACTCGCCCGTAAGCGAATGTTACCAATGGATTCAGTGAGGGCGCAGACTGCGCCGGTAGGTGGTAGCGTCTCTGAGGGATCAATAGTGGCTACAATCCTGGTCGCCGACGACAACAGCAATATCCAGAAGATGGTTTCCCTGGTCTTCGAGGAAAAGGGAGTCCGTGTCGTTGCGGTCGGCAATGGCGAAGCCGCTTGCCGCAAGGTCCCCGAAGTGCACCCCGACATCGTTCTTGCTGATGTATTCATGCCCGTGCGCAATGGTTATGAGGTTTGCGAATTCGTAAAACACGATCCGCAATTTGCCGAGATACCGGTGATCCTGCTGGTCGGCGCGTTCGATCCACTGGATGAAAAGGAAGCCCAGCGCGTCGGCGCAAACGGCGTATTGAAAAAACCGTTTGTGCCTCCCGAGCCACTGATCGCGATGGTCAGCTCGTTTCTGGGTAATCTCGAACCGCCCGTGGAGGAGGCTCCGGCAAAGGTGGAACTACCTGTCGCGGAGAAGCCCGAGATTGCGCCGCCACCTCCGCCTGCTCTGGCCGCGCGGGTACACGTCGAGGAAGAGCCTGAACCGGAACCCGAGGAGTTTACCGTTGGCATGAATCCACGGGATTTCGATGAAGGAGAAGGAGCGGCACGAACTTTTGGATCGCCCGTGGCGACGCCCTCCGCGAAACATGAAGAAGACGAACCGGCCGACGATGAAGAGCCCGAAAGTGAATGGAAACGCCGTCGTGCCACGCTGGATTACGATATTCCGGAAGCCGACTCTGACAATCTCGTGAAGCGTCTTGCTGGCGAAGGCCGCGAGCAAGACATGGATACAGTCGAGGCCGTAGCGGTTCCGAAAGCGCACGTGCGCGTCCCCTTCGGCGGCGCGATTGTTCCTGAGGTCGAATCCGTATCAGATGAGAGGCCGCCCCAGCCCTCGACATCCGACTGGATGGACCTGATGGCTCCCGTAACAGCCGCGACGGAGGAGCCAGCCAGCAAACCACAGGTCAGCGAAACACCCGCGCTTGAAGCGGCTGCCACGGAAGAGATCGCCGAACCCGCCGCGACGGAATCCGGCTCTCACGGCACTGAACCGCAGCGTGGTTGGGCAGACGCCGAACCGCAGCGCGAGGAGCCGCGCTTCGAATCGCCGGCGCAAGAAGAAGATCACGAAGAGGCAGAGGATCAAATTGAGGAAGCCTCATCGGCGCCACAGGCTGAGGTAATTCCCTTCCCGGCGCCCGCGGAGCACATGCAAGCTGCCGAATTCGTACCCCTACAGCATGCAGACGCACCCGTCCCTGAATTCAAAGCTCCTCTCGAGCAGGAAACCGCTGAGACCGTTCAAAGCGAGAACGCAGAGACTGTGGAAGCTAGCGATGAGATTGCCGAGACTTCCTCGCCGGATGAAGTGGCCGCGCAAAGCGAGTCTCGTACCGAACTCCACACTTACGAAGGGACTTCCCCCGAAGCTGACCATCTGGACGCCCTGCCGGAAGCGGGGACAAAATCTGGCGTGGACTCGGCGACCATCGATGATGTGGTCGCAAGGGTTCTTGAAAAACTCGAACCGCAAATCCATCAATTGCTTTCCAATGGTGTGCTTCGGCCGCTGGTCGAGGAAATGCTGAATCGCGAACCCGAAAAGAAGTAAGCCCCGTTGTCCTGCCACGTTGCGTTTTCCCGTGGTGACTCAGTTTGACGCGAGGAGTTAGTTTCCGGTAATCCGACTTGTCAGGCGCAAGGCGACAATTGGCGCATTGCAAGTCAGAAGTTTTGCCTGTACGTTATCGAGATACTCGAATGAAAGTCCTGAGAATAGTTGGTTTCCTCTCTGTCGGCATCGTTGCCGGGATTTCTATCTTATGGTGGGGTTGCGGACCTCATGAACCCAGTGACGAATCCCTCCAATCGCGCTTCTACAAGCAGCGGGCTGACTTGGAACGTCTTGTCGCTATGATGGATCAGGACAGGAACATGTCCCGCATAGCCCTCGACTTTACATGGCGGCAGGATAGCGTTGCGTGGCCGAGGCCCGAATCGGAGTGGGGAATCTCGCGACGACGTTGGGACGAATACCGAAAGATATTTGCTTCAGCGGGCTTCAAGGGAGGAACGACGAGGCCGGAGAAATCGAGCGACGTGTTGGTCTACGTTTGGAGTTGGGGTCTCGTGGTTTCCGGCACCGGCGTGAGTTATTTGCACTGCGGACTCCCCCGAAACGGATACGCCAATACCGAACCCCCGTGCATTGAGAAAAGAGACTTTGGCTCTGGCATGTACGGGCAGTCGACTTCGTACGGCTATCGATACAAGAAGTTAGCAGCTGACTGGTACATCTACGAACAGTCTAGTTAGGCGGCCCTGAGCCCCGACTAACGCGGTAACCGGAAATTGAGTCACTACCCGTTTTCCCTGCGATTTGACGGACTGTGCCGTTGCCCCGTATAGTTATTTGCTTCCCGTGTTTCGGCGTGCGTCACAGCGCCGCGAGCAAGGCCAAACGTAGAAAGAACAATGCCGCGCGAAATTCCGAAGGCATACGAACCGCAGGAAATCGAACGGCGCTGGGCGCAAGCCTGGTTTGACGAGAAACTTTACCGCGCCGAGGCGCAGGATCCCGGCGAAATCTTCTCCATCGTGCTCCCCCCTCCGAACGTCACCGGGTCGATTCACATCGGGCACATGCTCGAGCATACGCAGATCGACATTCTCGTGCGCTGGCACCGCATGCGCGGCTTCAAAACGCTTTGGCTGCCGGGGATTGACCATGCCGGGATCGCCACGCAGGTTGTTGTTGAGCGGCAGCTCGCCAAAGAGGGATTGAAGCGCGAAGAAATGGGACGCGAGGAGTTCGAGCGCCGCGTGTGGCAATGGAAAACCGAGAGTGGCGGCAACATCAAGAGGCAAATGATCCGGCTGGGCGTCTCGTGCGACTGGACGCGCGAGCGGTTCACGCTCGATCCGCCGTTGTATCGCGCCGTGATGGAGGCATTCCTCAGGCTCTATCACGAGGGGCTCATTTACCGCGGACGTTACATGGTCAATTGGTGCCCGCGCTGCCAGACCGCTTTGAGCGACCTGGAAACAGTTCATGAGGCGCGCGAAGGCAAGCTCTGGTACATCCGCTATCCCATTGCCGGCTCCAATGAGTTCATCGTCGTGGCGACGACGCGGCCGGAAACGATGCTCGGCGATACGGCAATTGCTGTTCATCCCGAAGACGAGCGGTACAAGAAGCTAATCGGCAAAAAGGCCATTCTGCCGCTGATGAATCGGGAGATTCCGGTGATCGCGGACGAATTCGTTGACCGCGAATTCGGTACGGGCGCAGTGAAGGTCACGCCGACGCATGATCCCAACGACTTTGCGATGGGGCAACGGCACAAGCTGGCGGAAATCGACGTGATGACTCCGGACGCGCACATGAATGCGGCTGCCGGAGCCTATGCCGGGATGGATCGTTTCGCGGCGCGGGAAAAAATTATCGAGGACCTGAAGGTGCAGGGTTTGCTCGAACGCGTCGTGAATCATCAGCTCTCCGTCGGCATCTGCGACCGCTGCAAGACGATTATCGAGCCGCGTCTGTCTCTGCAGTGGTTCTGCAAGATGAAGCCACTCGCTGAGCCGGCAATCCAGTCTGTGGAGGAAAGCCTGATTTCCGTGGTGCCGGATAATCAGAAGAAAATCTTCCTCGACTGGCTCACGAATATCCGCGACTGGTGCATTTCGCGTCAGCTTTGGTGGGGGCATCGCATTCCCATCTGGCACTGCGCCGACTGCGGCGGAATGACGCCGGCGGCGGATTCGCGCGTCGAGGTCGTCGACGGGCACGCGCAAATCGCCAGCGCGCCGAAAAAGTGCGGCGAGTGCGGCGGCGCAAAGTTGACGCAAGACCCGGATGTGCTCGACACGTGGTTCAGCTCCGGGCTGTGGCCGATGTCGACGCTTGGCTGGCCGGATGACACAGAAGACCTGCGAACTTTTTATCCCACGAGTTTGCTCATCAGCGGCTATGACATTTTGTTCTTTTGGGACGCGCGGATGGTCATGCTTGGGCTGCACCTGATGCGCCGGCCGAAAATCGAGCAGGGAATTCCCTTTCGCGAGCTTTACTTGCACGCCATCGTGCGCGACCCGCACGGCATGAAGATGTCGAAGACGCGCGGGAATGTTGTCGACCCGCTCGAAATCATCGAAAAGCACGGCACCGACGCGCTGCGGTTCGCGCTCACGGTGATGGCCGCGCCGGGAACAGATATCGCGCTCAGCGAAGAGCGCATCCTGGGCTATCGCGCCTTCGCGAATAAAATCTGGAACGCGGCGCGATTCTTGTTTTTCAACCTCGAGAAGATCGAGGCGATGGGCCTGACGCTCGAGGACTTGGCGGCGCCGGAGGTTCGCGCGAAAGCGCCTTACGCAACGCGCGACGCGCTCTCCCATCGGTGGATTTTCTCCCGGCTGGCGGCGGTGACGGGGCAGATGAATGATGCGCTCGAAAACTTCCGCTTTCATGAAGCGGCTCACGTCATCTACCACTTTTTTTGGGGAGACTTCTGCGACTGGTATATCGAATGGCTGAAACCGCATCTCGCCTCGCAGGATCGCGAGGACGCAATCGCTACGTGGAGGAACCTTTTCGCGGCTTTCGAATACGCGCTGCGGTTACTCCACCCGTTCATGCCATTCTTGACCGAGGAATTGTGGCATCGCCTGCCGCAGAATGCAGATGCAAAATCCATTGCACTCGAACCGTTCCCTGAGCCTGGGAATGAGTGGGTGAACCGCGATGCAGAGTTTGAAATGGAATATTTACAGGACATCATTGTCAAGACAAGGAGCATTCGTGCTGAAAACAGGATTGACCCGAGAATCCCAGTGGAGTTGGATTACGCGGACAATTCAGGAACGATCCTAGTCGATAGCGCCCCTTCCGTTGATACACCTTTGAATAGAAATCTTCAGACGGTGTTACGACTGGCGACTCTGTCGCGGATCAATTTTGTTCCTTCTCCGCTCGATCCCATGGCAGGGCCCGTTCGTTCCTCAGCAGGCTTCGACCTGCGGATTCGCGTCAACCAGGGAATCAACAAGGCTGAAGAAGTCGCTAAATTGCGAAAAGAGAAAGAGCGGCTCGAAAAAGATCTTGCTTCAAAGAAGCAACGACTCGCCGATGACACATTCCGCAGCCGGGCTCCGGCGGACATTGTTCGCGGCCTCGAAACAACGATTGGGGAACGCCAGGCTGAATACGAGAAAATCGTCAGCCGGCTCGCTCAATTGGAATAGCCAGTTTGTTCTCGGCCGCGCTCCGGCAGCGAAGAGCATCGATGCCATCGACAAAATCGCGCAAACGAGCCAATATCTCCAGCCTTCCGGGGCCTACGGACCGGCGAATCGACGCTCTCCTCGCACTGCTCGCTGAAAACACAACCATTGTGATCAGCGGAGCAAAGATCGCGAAGGAAATCGGCGTCAAGCGCCAGACGGTCTGGCAGTGGATCGAAACGCTGCGCGCGGCGGGTGTCCAGGTGAAGGGCCATCCGCGAACCGGCTACCACATCGAACAGACTCCAGACGTCCTGGCGCCGCAGTTGCTTTCCCGCCGTTTGCGCGGAACGCCATTCGCCAAGCGAATCTTGCACTTCTTCAAGACGGACTCGACGAATTCCGTTGCCATGCATTTGGCGGAGGCAGGCGAAGCGCATGGCGCTGTGGTCATCGCCGAGCAGCAGACGGCGGGCCGAGGGCGCAGCGGACGCTCGTGGATCTCAGACAAGTCGGCGGGAATCTACACCACGATTCTTCTGCGGCCTCCGATTTCGCCGATGCTCGCTCCCGCGTTGACGATCGCCGCGGGACTCGCGGCGCGCGACGCCATCGCCGAAGAAACCGGCCTTCAGCCCGATATCCGCTGGCCAAACGACGTCCTGCTGAACGGCAGGAAAGTGTGCGGCATATTGACAGAAATGCAGGCGGAGCCAGATCGCATCCACTTCGCCGTGGTGGGCATCGGAATCAACGTCAATCAGCCGAAAATGGACGAGGAATTAACGGCAATCGGAACGTCCTTGCGAATCGAGACTGGGCGTGTCCATTCACGGCTCGAATTGCTGGCACGGTTGCTGCGGCACCTCGACCGCTACTACAATCAATTCATTGCGGAAGGCGCTGCGCCAATTCTTCGCCGGTTCGCTGAAGTGTCGAGTTATTTCGAGGGCAAGCGCGTTCGCATCGCGACGGCGACGGAGACGTTTGAAGGAACGACAGCGGGGCTTGAATCGATGGGCATTCTGCGCGTGAAGCGCGATGATGGAAAAACCGAGAGCGTAATCTCCGGAACGGTCGCAGAGGCGGAATGATGCTGCTGGCGATGGATGTGGGGAACACGAACACGGTGCTCGGGGTGTTCGACGGCAAAGAACTCGTGGCGCACTGGCGGTTGACAACCGCGCGCGAGCAGACCGTCGACGAGTACGGCATCCTCACGCGCGACCTTTTCACGCTCGCAGGGCTGGCGTCGACGGAAATCAAAGGCGTGATGATTGCGTCGGTGGTGCCATCGCTCAGTCCAACTCTCTCGGAAATGGCGGAGCGATACTTCAACCTCAAAGCCCTTTTTGTCGAGCCAGGGATCAAGACGGGCATGCCGGTTCACTATGATAATCCGCAGGAAGTCGGTGCAGACCGCATCGCCAACGGCGTGGCAGCCTTCGCGAAGTACGGCGGGGCGTGCGTGGTCGTGGATTTCGGCACGGCGATCAACTTCGACGTTGTTTCCAAGCGCGGCGAATACCTCGGCGGCGTGCTCGCGCCGGGATTGGGCATCTCAGCCGACGCGCTTTTCGCGCGCGCTGCGCGGTTGTTTCGCGTGGAAATTCGCGACCCGGGAAAAATCATCGGCACCAACACGGCAGCATCAATGCAGGCCGGCCTGTATTATGGGTTCACCGATCTTGTCGACGGGATTCTCGAGCGTCTGAAAAAAGAGCTTGGCCCCGGAACTCGAGTTATTGCCACTGGCGGCCACGCGGCGCTGATTGCTCCCGGCTCGCGCCATATCGAGCAAGTCGACGAGCACTTGACTCTCGAAGGCCTGCGGATTCTTTGGGAACGCAATACAACCTCAGAAATAATCGACGCAGGCGCGGACCAACGAAGCCGCCCGATTTCCAAGAAGCCAACGGGCGCGGCGCGAAAGCCCACGCGGTAACCGCGGCCGCGCGATGGCTCAATTCAACTACTTTAATTATTTCACCGAGATCGAGGAATATTTCTGGCGCAAGCGCGGCGCGCACCTGCTCGTGTCGCCAGTCGATTGGGCGATACTCGAAACGTGGCAGAAGGCTGGCATCCCGCTCGAAGCGGCGCTGCGCGGAATCGACCGCGCGTTCGAAAGCTATGGCCGCTCGCGCCGAGGCTCCGCGGGAAAGCCACTGAAGAGCCTCGCGTATTGCGTGGACGCAGTGCTCGACGCGGCCGCGGAGGCGCAAGAAGCCGCGGCCGGAGCAGGCCCGACCGTAAGCGGGGCAAAGAGAGAAACAGAGCTATTTTCGCGGGAGGAACTCGCGCACTTTTTGGACGACGGAGCGCGCAAATTGCTGGCCGCTGCTCAAAAACACGGCGCGGCGTCGGCAGACTTGCGCGAGCGATTCACGGAAATCGCGGGCGCACTCGAACAGTCGAAAACCTTGCTCGACTCACCGGCAAAACTGGACTTGGAGGATCTCGAGCGGCGGCTGACGGTGCTGGAAGAGAAACTGACTGCCACTTTGAATTCGGCCGTGGACACGGAAGCGATGCTCAAGGTGCGGCGTGAGATGGATCACGCTCTCGCGGCATATCGGCGAAAGATGTCCGCCGAGCAACTGGCGCTCGTCGAGCGGCAATATCTTCAGAAACGGCTCTTTGAGCTTTACGATCTTCCCAGATTGAGTTTGTATTACTTGAAGTAGTTCAGCGTCACGACCGGCTTCTATGCGCGCAAAAATCGAAAAACTGGTGTACGGCGGCGAAGGACTCACGCACGCGAACGGCGAGACGCTGTTCGTGCCATTTGTGCTGCCCGAAGAAGAAATTGAAGTCGAAATCGCGGAGCGCAATAAGAAACTCATCCGAGGGAACGTGCAACAAATCCTTGCGGCCTCGCCGGATCGAACGCACGCTCGATGTCCTCATTTTGGCGTTTGTGGCGGATGCGATTACCAGCATATTTCTTATGAGGCCCAGCTCCGTTTCAAGGAACAGATTCTGCGAGAGACGCTGCGGCGCCTCGGACGCATTGACTGGCAAGGACCCGTCACACTGCACCCTTCGCCGCCGTGGGAATACCGCAATCGGGCGCAGTGGAAAGTGCGGTCGCTCGCTTCCGAGAGCGCCAAGTCCAAGCACAACGAGACGATGGGCATCGGTTATTTTCGTGCGCGGTCGGCGATATTGTGTCCGATAGAGGAATGCCCGATCCTCTCGCCCGCACTTTTTGCGGCGTTCCAGGCACTACGAAGCGCGCTAGGGCAGGGGAAGCTCTCGCCGTTGCTGCGCGAAGTGGAGGCATTCGCCGATGCCGAAGACAAAACGCTCCTATTGAACGTTACCTGCGCGTCTCTGCCTCGCGCGGCAGCCGACATTGCGCAGGCGATTTTAGACGCGGTTCCAGCAGCCACGAGCATCCTGCTTCGCGATGTTCCCGGAGAGCGAATGGCGCTGCAAGGTCCCGGCTTCCTGCTATACAAAGCCGGACAAAAGAGCTTTCGTGTCGGCCACCTTTCGTTCTTTCAAGTGAACCGCTTCCTCGTGGAGGAAATGGCCGCCGTGATCGCGACGGCCGCCGGAAACGGCGAATTGGCGTTTGACCTGTACGCTGGAGTCGGTCTCTTTTCCGCGTCGCTCGCGGAACACTTTTCACGTGTGGAAGCGGTGGAAGCTGACCCCGCGTCGGCACGCGATTTGGAGCAAAACGCGGGTTCCCGTGGCAAGGGGATTCGAACTCATAACCAGACCGCCGAAGCCTTTCTTTCCGAATGGAAGCGCAAGCGGAATGCGTCGCCGGAAGTGATCGTCGTCGATCCGCCACGCGCCGGCCTCGAAGAAAGTGCACTTCGGCAGCTCATTGCCATCCGGCCGCGGCGGGTTCTTTACATCTCGTGCGATCCTTCGACTCTCGCGCGCGACCTCGCAAAACTGTGCGCGGAGGCGTATACTCTGCAAGAAATTCACCTGTTTGATATGTTCCCGCAAACTTACCATATCGAATCGTTCGTCCGGCTGGAGCGGGCCCCGTGAAGTTGCCAGCGCTCGCTCTTGCGCTGGCGTTCGTCTGCGGCATCTTTGTCGAATCGGTTGCTTCTGCTCACTGGCAAGCCTGGGTGATAGCGGCGGTAATTTCGATTATTTCTGGCCTGCTCGTTTTCTCACTCTCAAAACAAATCATTGCTCCCGCGCTTCTCGCGCTCATCGCATGGTTCGCGCTGGGCGGGCTTGCTTTGCAGATGGAGCGGCGCGACGTGGCGCCGAACGATGCCGCACGGCTCATCTCCACCGCGAAAATTGATACAAGTGAGCCGCTCCGGTGGCGTGGGATCCTGCGAGACGATCCGGAGCGCCTGCCCTGGGGATTGCGCTACACGATCGACCTTGACGAAGTCGGCATCGCCCGACGCACTGTCCCCATTCGAGGTGGTCTTCGGCTTACGTACTACTACGGCAGAAATGATTCGGATAAGCCGCCAGTCTTGCGCGCTGGGGATCTCATCGAAGCGCTCTGCCGCGCGCGCATCCCCAGAAACTATCTCGACCCTGGCGCGTTCGACGAGCGCGCGCTCCTCGCGCGTCAGCACATCGAACTGGTTGCCTCTCTGCGCAGCACCGAACTGATACAAAAGCTCGCCCCATCTTCGATCTCTATTTCGCAACACTTTGCGCGCGTTCGCGGCGATCTGCTTTCGCGTCTGGACAAACTCTACGCCGGAAACGGCAGCCGCATTGCAGTACTTCGCGCAATGCTGCTGGGCGACCGCAACTTCGTAAACTCGGACATTGCCGAAAGCTTTCAGAAGACTGGCGCGTTTCACGTCCTGGTTCTCGCTGGACTCCACGTGGGGGCTTTAGCGGTCTTCATTTTCTGGCTGTGCAGGCTGATGCGGCTTCCCCTCCCCGCCACAACCACATTGACGCTACTTATTCTCGCGGCGTACCTTGGCGTCGTACAGGATCGTCCGCCGATCCTCCGCGCGGCGCTCATGGCGGCGATATTCTTATGCGCGCGCCTGCAATTCCGGCGTGTTGCGCTGGTGAACACGGTCGCGCTCGCCGCGCTGATCCTTCTGATCGCGCGACCCGATGAACTCTTCGACGCCAGTTTTCAGCTATCCTTTCTCGCCGCGGGAGTGATCGCGGGACTGGCTTTGCCGTGGATCGACCGGACATCGAGCGCTTATCGGCGGGCGCTCGAGCATCTCGGAGATGTCACGCGCGACCGCTTGCATTCCCCCCGTGCGACGCAGTTCCGGCTTGACCTGCGCGCGATGGGAACTGTCCTCGCACGGAAGTTGCCCCGTGCCTTGGCGCTGCGCAGCGAGTCGTTTTTCACTGTTCCGGTGCGATTCGGTTTGCGGATATGGGACCTCCTCGTTCTCTCGTTCTGCATTCAACTCGGGATGATGCCGCTGCTCGCGCTTTACTTCCATCGAGTGAGCCTTTCGGGGCCAGCCAGCAATATCCCGGCCGTGCTGCTGACCGCTGTGATTGTCCCCTTCGGATTCATCGACCTTGCAACGAGCTATGTGTGGTTCGGGCTGGGAGCGGCCATCGCAAAAGGTGAAAGCATCCTCGTCGGATGGCTATTGGGAACCGTCGGTTGGTTCAGCCGTCTGCCGCGCGCGTCGTGGCGAGTTCCAGGGCCACCGCATTGGGTGTTGGCGGCGTTCGTTGCAGTTCTCGCGTGTCTCGCTTGCCTTGCGTGGACGGCAGCACAGAAAAACCGACTCGCGCGGCAGCCGGTGACGAGCGGACAGGCCCAGCGACTCGTGGAACGAACGGCGCTGCTAGCATTGCTCGCCCTAGCGTTTGTCGTGGCCACTTACCCTTTCCGGCCATCGCTGCCCGCGGGACGACTCGAAGCAACCGTGCTCGACGTCGGCCAGGGCGACTCGATCTTCATCGCGTTTCCTGATGGCCAAACGATGCTGATCGACGGTGGCGGCGCAACGGGGGCCGAGCGCATCGGCGGCTACCAATCAGGAATTGACGTCGGCGAACAAGTTGTTTCGCCGTATCTCTGGTCACGCGGAATCAAGAGGCTGGACGTGGTCTTGCTGAGCCATGCCCATCATGACCACATCGATGGCCTCCGCGCCGTGCTCAATAATTTTTACGTGGGCCAACTCTGGGTTGGGCGCGATGAAGACGCAGCTGCGTACCACGATTTGCTTTCGCAGGCTACGGCGGAACACATCCCCATCGTGCACAAGATGCAAGGCACCAATTTCAACTGGCACGGCATTCAGGGGCAGTTTTCCTGGCCGGAAGATCCAGCGGAAGCTCCTGCGGCGGCCAACAACGATTCCGTGGTGCTGCGGCTCGGCGATGGGCCCATTCATTTCTTGTTGTCTGGTGACATCGAAAAAGAAGCGGAGAATACACTGGTGGACGAACACGAGCCACTGGCGGCAGATTTCCTGAAGGTGCCGCATCACGGCAGCAAAACTTCTTCGACGGAATCGTTCATCGACGCCGTGGCCCCTCGCGTTGCCGTCATTTCCGTGGGCGAAGACAACCCCTACGGTCTTCCGAACTCAGCGACAGTGGACAGGTACGGCAAGAAGAAAATTCAATTGCTGCGGACGGATCAAGCGGGTGCGGTTACGGCGTCGACTGACGGACACGACCTGGCCGTGCATGCGTTCGTGCCGGCTCATCCGTTGTGATTTTGCGGAACGTTCGCGGCAGAAAGAGCGGCTCGTTTATTTCTCAGACTCTTCATTTCGCGCATCGTCGCCACTCTCGATTTCGATGCCTTCGTTGCTTTTCAAGTAGTCGGCGATGATGCGACGAGCGGACTCCGCCTGAGACTCCAGAACGATGACTTCAGAGCCGCCAAACCCGGGCAGGGGTTCGCCCACAGGAAACGGATCCGTATTCGACGTGCCTACGCAGGAGATGCCCGCGCTCTCGAGCAATCCGCGGATCACCATGGCTTCCGTGTCCGAGCCAGCTGAATGGATAACCACCGTCTTCTCTTGGCTATGGTCCCGATTCAAGGAATGCTCCTCAACAGAAGGGCTGGACACGCAATACTTAATTAGCGAGCTTCGTTCATACTAGACGAATAAGGCTTTCCAGGCCAGAGATGATTCAGGAAAACGGCAAAAACTCGCACAGGCGGATTCTTTTCGCTCAATGGACCCAGTTCATCTTTGCCCAAAGCAGCGCCAGGCCGAAAAGGAATCCAATAGCGGCCTGATACTCCCTATTCCTGAGATAAAGTTGAGAAGAGAACGATTCACGTACCCCTGCCCGCGAGCCGCCGATGAGTCTTGGCCAGAAAAGCGGAACTCGACGCGCGTATTCCGTGAAGTCGTCGCCGTAGTGAGCCTGTAATTCCGCTTCTTCGCGCCTCATGACCGCCGGATAGAACAGCGCCAGATACGCGGCGACGATGATTCCTGCCCAAATCGACCATCCGATTACGACGAAGCCAGCCGCCAGTACCACGCTGCCGAAATAGAGAGGGTTGCGCGTGAACGCGTATGGTCCGCCCGTTGCCAGAGCTTCATGTTTGCGAAGATGCCCCGCCGCCCAGGCCCGAATCACCAGACCGATTGCACCAACGATTCCGCCGATGATCAGCGACCGCACGGTTGGCTTCGCAAAGGCCAAATACGCGATCGCGACCGGATAGCCAACACGTACGCGCCAGCGAATCCAGAAATTTGGCGCGGCAGCCATCACGCGTTCCGCAATCGGCGGCCAACGGCGTCGACCACCTGCTCAACTGTAATCGACAGCATCGAAGGCGCGGGCGACTTACCGCGGCGGTAAGTCGTCTCCTCGGGCGTGGCGTTTCGCACAACGATGTCGCTTGCTCCATAGGGGCCATTGCGCGCAGGATCCGTCGGCCCGTAGACGCCGATGACCGGCGTGCCAAGCGCGGAGGCAAGATGCAGCGGACCAGTGTCCGCCGCGACGAGGAACTTCGCGCGCCGAAGAAGCGCCATCAATTGCGGCAGATCGAACAATTCAACGAGTGGCTCGGGCGAACCGGCTTCGCGGCGTACAGTTTCAGCAAGTTCGCGCTCGCTGGGGCCGAAACTGATTACACCCTGCCAATCGTAGCGCTCCACCAGTACGCGATGCAGCGCGCCATAGCGTTCCGCGGGCCAGCATTTCGAACCCCAGCCACCACCAGGCGAAAGAACGAAAAAGTCCTTTACGGCGCTCGCGCGGAGCACGCGGTCGACTTGCTCATCTGCCTCCCGGCTGATTTGTAATGGGAATCGGATGCTTTGCGCCTTTGTGCCCAGGCTTTCCACGAGCTCGATGTTGTGTTCGACCTTGTGTTTTCGCAAGGGCGTCACTTTATGCGTGTAAGAGAACGCCGCTCCGCTTTCCCGTGAATACTTCGCGTCGAAACCAACGCGGCGCGGCGCTCCGGAAAGATATCCGAAAATCGCCGAGCGGTATAACGACTGAAAATCCAGCGCAGTTGTGTAATGTGCAGCTCTCAGCCGCTTGATTCCGGCAACCACGTTTCGCCAACTGCTCCGATCCAACTCAATCGTATGATTGATATCGGGATTGCCAACAAGGAGCGGAGAAAGTCTTTTATCGACGAGCCAGTCAATTTCCGCTCGTGGAAAAGACTCTCGGAGCGCAGCGACGGCGGGAAGCGCATGGACAATGTCGCCAAGCGCGCTCATGCGCAGGACCAGGAACCGCTCCTCAGCCATGGCCTGCGTCGCGAATGCGCGTGACGAGATCGCGTGTCGAATGTTCCTTGGGGTCTCCCACGATTGCAATCCGGATACCCAATCGCGCCGCCTCTTCGCGTTCCGGAACGGTTTCCACGGTGTAATCGGTTCCCTTCGCATGAACATCCGGGTGAACCTCGCGCAGAATCGCGCGCACGTCAGGTTCAGGGAAAACAACGACGTAATCGACCGTGCCGAGCGCCGCCACCAGTTCAGCGCGCGCCTGCGCCGGAAGAATCGGCCGGCCGGGCCCCTTCAGCAGGCGCATGCTGGAATCCGAATTCACCGCAACGGCCAGGACATCTCCTTCGCGGCGAGCGCCTTCGAGGTAACGCACGTGACCCGCGTGCAGGACGTCAAAACAGCCATTCGCGAGAACAATGCGCTGGCCCTTTCTGCGATGCTCGTCGGCCTTCTTCGCCAATTCCATGCGCGAGAAAATTTTCGTGCGAGTGTTCATGGACGCGCCGTGGCCTCGCCGCGCACTGCTGCTTCCAACTCGGTTCGCGTCACAGTCGCCGTGCCTCGCTTCATCACGACAATGCCGCCGGCATAGTTTGCCAGATGCGCCGCCTCGACGAACGACGCGCCAACCGCCAGCGCCAGTGTGAAAACGGCGATCACCGTATCGCCTGCCCCGGTCACGTCGATAGCATCGGCGTTTCCATACACCGGGATTTCATACGGCGACTTCGAACGCTCGAAAAGCACCATGCCATCCTTGCCGCGCGTCACGAGCAAAGCCTGAGAGCCAATCGCACGCATTGCCCTCTGGCCGAGCAGTTCCAGTTTTCGGCGATCGTTACCGACTTGCACGTGATACAACGCCTCGATCTCGGGCTCGTTGGGCGTGGCCGCCGTGAACTTCGCGCCGCGATAGTCGAGCATACGGTAGCGCGAATCGAGCGTGGCGATTTTCCAGCGCAGCCCTTTCAATAACTCCGGCGTCACGGAACCGGCTCCGTAATCGGAAACAATAGTCGCGTCCGATTTGGCGACACGCGCATGAGCCTTGCGCGAGATTTCGCGAGCCACGTTTGCAGACAAAACTCCCTCCGGCTCGCGGTCAACGCGCAGCACCTGTTGCCGCGCCGTATGGGCCCAGCGCGCGAGATAGCGCGTCTTCGTCGTGGTGGTCCAATCCCGCGCGCGGACGATGCCGGAAACATCCACGTGCTTGCGCCGAAAATAGGCCAGCAGCGCATCGCCCGGAGCGTCGTCGCCCACGACACCCACAGGCAAAACTCGCGCGCCAAGATCAATCAGGTTGTTGGCCGCGTTCGCGCCCCCGCCGGGAACAATTTCGGTTTGGCGATGCCGGAGAATCAGCACAGGAGCCTCGCGAGAAACGCGTGAGATTTCCCCCGTCACATACTCGTCCACAACAAAATCGCCAAGCACAACGATTCTTTGACGCGGGAACGCCGCTATTAAGTCGGGCAAGCGCGATAGATCGGGCGCACGGCCGCCAAGCCGGGAAACTTTACGTCGCGCGCTCATCAGTCATCACCCAAAATGATGTCGACGGCGGCGCTGAGATTTTCCACCACGTGATCCGGCTGCCGCGGCCAGCCATCTTTCTTCCATTGATATTCGCCGCGTCCATACCCGGTGAGCACGAGGATTCCCCTGGAACCCACCGACTGCGCCATGAGGATGTCGTCGTACCGATCGCTCACCAGCGACGACGCGCCAAGGTCGAGGCCGTGCTCTCTCGCCGCCTGTTCCAGCATGCCGGGCAGCGGCTTGCGGCAATTGCAATTGTCGTCGCGTATGTGCGGGCAATAATAAATCCCATCCACATGCGCCCCGTGGGCGGCAAGCTCCGCCTTCATTTTTTCGTGCATTTCGTGAACCAAAGACTCCGGGAAAAATGCTCGCGCGACTCCCGATTGATTCGTCACCACGATCACCGGAATTCTCGCCTCATTCAATCGGCGAATGGCCGAGGCCGCAAAAGGAAAAATCGTGAATCGGCTCAAATGATTGGCGTAGCCCATCTCCTCCGCAATCGTCCCATCGCGGTCCAGGAAGACGGCGCGTCGTTTGCGTTCCACGTTAGGCACGAGGACCCTGCTCCAGCCATTTCAGCGCCGCCGCGTGAACGTCCGCGACTTCCACGCGCGTCATGCAGCGATGGTCAATGGGACACTCGCGCAAAAAGCAAGGACTGCAGGAAACCGGATGACGAACAATGGAGCGTTGCAACGTCACGGGAGCCGTTCCTTCAGGATCGGTCGACCCAAAAACCGCGACAATCGGCACGCCTACCGCTGCCGCCACGTGCATCGCTCCGGAATCATTGCCGAGAAAAAGCTGGCATCGGGAAAATAGCGCGGGAAGTTCGCCGATCGGCGTCTGACCGGCAAGATTGACTGGGCGATGGCGCATTCGGGCGGCGATTTGTCCACAAACCTCGCGTTCAGAACTCGTCCCGAAAAGTATCACATTCGCGCCAAAGTCACCAATCAGGCCATCCGCCACCTCGGCAAAACGCTCGGGAAGCCAGCATTTCGCCGAACCGTATGCGGCTCCCGGAGCGAGCGCGATGCGAATCGCCCCGACAGGCACGCCTGCCTGCAGCAGGCGTGTTTCCGCAGCCTCGGCTGCGCCCGGCGCCAGTTGCAGGCGAATCTCCGCGACCTCTGGAAGCTTCTGGATCCATCCCAAACGGCGAAGAAGCTCTAGGTAATAATACGATTCGTGCGCGGGGATTTCGCCCTTGGCCGGCGCAGGTACGGCCCGCGTGAGAAGGAAGCCGCGGCCATCGCGAGCGTACCCAATACGCTCCGGAATCCTTGCACGCCACGCAAGCCACGCCGCCGAAAACGCATTTTGCAAGAGGACCACGGAATCAAAACGGGCGCGGCGCAAACTGCGAGCCATGCGTTCGACTGCAAATGGATTGCGCGGCGAAGCATTCTGCGCGATTACGTGATCCGCAAACGGCTGCCCGCGGTAAAGATCGGCAACCCATGGCCGCGCCAGAATCGCGATTTCGGCCTGCGGCCAGCGCGCACGAATTGCTTCCAGAGCGGGGATGCACATCACCGCGTCGCCGACCCAATTTGTCGCGCGCACAAGGATTTTCATCGCAGCGCACCGGGTTTCCTACGGCTAATCATCTCCACAATCGCGTGCCACAGTCGCTCTTCTTCATTGATGCGCAGCGAAATCTTGCAGAAGTGAATCGGGATGCGCTTTGTCCTGAGCGGCATCAAATCGTAGATATCTTTTTCCGTGCAGACTAAAGCATCGGCGCTCACGGCAGCAGCCTGAGCTTCAAGATTCGCTACATCGTGTTCCGCATAGAAATAGTGATCGCGAAACTTTGCGTGACCAACGACCGAGAGGCCCCATCTCTTAAGATCGTCAAGAAACGCCGCCGGATTGCCGATCCCGCAAAACGCGAAAATTTTCTTTCCTTCCCGCGCGGCCTCCACTGGCGAATTCAGATCGGCCCCATATGGTTCGATACCGACCAATTCAGTCTGCGCGTACATGATCGGCGCTTCGCTGTAGCGCCGAACCACTGCCTCCACCGCCGGAGCGTGATCGCTGCGTGTAATCACAATTATGTCCGCGCGCCGCAGCGCGGAGACAGGCTCACGTAATCGCCCCGCCGGCAAAACGTGGCCGCCGCCGAAGGGATTCGTGGCGTCGACCATCACGATATCGACATCGCGCGCCAATTGTAGATGTTGAAATCCATCGTCAAGAACAAAACATTCGACGCCTATATCTTCAAGCTCTCTACCCTTTTCGTAGCGATTGGCGTTCGCCCCGAGCTCGACATCGCTGCCGAGCCTGCCGTGGAGCAACGCTGTTTCGTCATTCCATCCTTCCGCGATGCGCGGATCATCTCCCGCCTCGGAGCGCCGTGGCAGCGGCCGGTAGCCACGGCACAAGACCGCCGTCCTCGCCCCAGCCTCGGAAAATCGCTTTGCCAGCCAAGCGACCATCGGCGTTTTCCCCGTGCCTCCCACTGTAAGATTGCCCACGCTGACGACCGCGCCCTTCAGCCGCTTCTGGTGAAAAATGCCGACGCGGTAGCTCCATGCGCGCACGCGCGCGCCAGCGCCATAAGCAACGGAAAAAGGCCACAGCAGCGCTTGCACGGGCGTCACGCGCTGCCTCGCTGCGCTTCAAGCACGGCGGCGATACGCTCCAGAGACCGCGCCGTCGCGCCGCGGTTCGATTCCACCAGCGCGCGCGCCTTTCGTCCCATTTCATCGCGACGCGCTGGATTCTGGATCAGTTCGACCCATACACTGCCCAATTTTTCGCCGCTCGACACTTGTATGCCCGCGCCTGAACTCGCAAAACGCGCCGCCATTTCGCGGAAATTTTCCATGGAGGGACCAAAAACAGGCAGCTTTGAAAACCAAGCCGGCTCGAGAATATTGTGCCCTCCGGAACGAACGAGCGACCCGCCGATAAAAACGGCGTCAGCCAATGCGTACAGCCCTGCCAGCTCTCCGATGGAATCGAGCACAAGCACGTCGGCATTCTCATCAAGGGGAACATCCGTGTCGATCTTGCTGCGGCGAATTGCCTTCCAGCCGCGCTCTTCAACTGCACGCGCTGCCGCATCAAAGCGCTCCGGCTTTCGCGGAGCCAAAATGAGCAATGCATGGCGCCACTGGCGCTGAACGTAATCGTAAGCGGCCAGGACGGCCTCTTCCTCGCCCGCAACCACGCTTCCCGCGATTACCACGGGCCAGCGCTCCTGTTCGCGGCTCTGCCGCGCCAGCCAGTCGCCGAACGCACCCACCGGCGGCGGCTCATGGTCGTACTTGAGATTGCCGGTAACTTCGATTCTCGCCTCCGGCGCACCCATCGCGCGCAGCCGCCGCGCATCCTCGGCGCCTTGGGCCAGGAACAGTTCGGCGTTGTGCAGAACCCGCCTAAAAAAACTACCCATGAGAGGCTCAAACCTCTGAAAACGCCGGAACGACTTCTCGGAAATTCGACTGTTCACGAATACGACCGGAATGTCCTCGCGATCCGCCTCGCGCATGAAATTCGGCCAAATCTCGGTTTCGAGGATCACGACCAATGCTGGCCGGAGCGTCCGCATTGTTCGGCGCACGGGGCCAGTCCAGTCGAACGGAAAATAGAAGACCCCGTCGGCGGCCGGGATGCGCTCACGTGCAACTCGCTGGCCGGTGGCAGTTGTTGTCGACACGTAAATTGCTCGATCCGGAAATCGTTTCTTCAAGCCATCGACGAGCGGCTTGGCAGCCAGAACTTCCCCTACCGACACGGCGTGAACCCAAATTGCCGAGCGTTCTGGAACGCCTTGCGCGAATCCTTTTGGCAGCCAACCCATGCGCTGCCAAAAACTTCCCAGGTATTTGCCGCGGCGCAGCCCCTGCACCATAAAATACGGCGCGAGCAGCACCATGCCAACCGCCGTCAAGACGCCATACAAAAAGTACATAGAGGGGAGCCCGGCACCTTTCGAAAAAAGGCCGCCGTATGCAAGACCCGTATTATAGTGGCAACCGCAGTACGAACCCACAACGTTTCCACAGGTGCGTGCATCTATTGGCAAGAAATGCGGACTCTACTGCTGGCAGCGACGCTCTCGTTTCTCGCGCTGATTCCTCAGACGCAGCAGACCGATATTTCCAAAATCGCCGCCAAGGACGCACACCAGAATTTTATTGTGGCCGCGGAGCCTTGCGCTGACGTGGCCTGCATTAAAGCTACTTTCGGGAAGATTGATCCATACAAGACCGGCCTGTTGGCCGTCGACGTCTATTTTCGAAACGACACGGAATATCCCGTGCACGTGGACCTGACCACGATTCGCCTGGACGTTGACGCGCCTCACGATCAGCGATTCCATGTGCAGAGCCTGAGCCTGAAGGAAGCTGCCACGGAAATTGCGCATCCAAATGGCCCTTCCGCGCCAGGCCCGCGCCGCTTGCCGCCCATTCTCTCGGGCGGCGACAGCAAAGAGCGTGACGCGGAAAAGATACTGCAGCCTCTGATGATTCAATCGGACATCGTCCCGCCCGGCAAGACGATTCACGGCTTCGTGTTTTTCGACATGAACCACCAGTTCGATCTCGTTTCCTATTCCTCTCTCTACGTCCCCGATGTGCAATCCGTGGCCTCAAGCGGCGCCCTGATTTATTTCGAGGTGCCGCTTGGATCTCACCATTCGCAATAAGCAAAAGCATCCACACACTGGTCCGTTTGCCGAATTTCTGCCGCTCGGATAGAATCGATTTTCGATTTTTATTCGACAGTATTTCAAACCGACCATGGCGCTTCTCGACGAACTGAATCCTCAGCAACGCGAAGCCGTACTGGCCACCGAAGGCTCCGTCCTGGTGCTGGCCGGCGCAGGCACGGGCAAGACACGCGTCATCACGTATCGCGTCGCTCATCTGATCGAGCAGGGCGTTCCGGGAAAAAACATCCTGGCCGTCACCTTCACGAATAAGGCCGCCGATCAAATGCGCCAGCGCATCGGCGATTTGGTCCGCGCTGGCGGGCATGGCGCCTCTGACATTTGGATCTCAACGTTTCATTCTTTTTGCGCCCGCCTTTTGCGCCGCGAAGCTCCGCGCGCGGGCTTGCCTCGTGATTTTGCGATTTACGATGATGATGATCAGACGCGCGCCGTCAAGCTGGCCGTGCAGAATCTCAGGCTCGGCGAGAAAGAGTTTGCGCCTCGCGCGGTGCGCGACCGCATCAGCCACGCCAAGAACCACAATATCTCGCCGGACGAAATGGAAGCCGAGGCGTTTGATCCCTGGGGCAAGAAAGTTGCCGCGACTTACCGCGAATACGAAGAAATCCTGCGCAAAGCGAGCGCGCTCGATTTCGATGATCTGCTCCTGCGCGGCGTCAGGCTGCTTCGTGAACATGCCGACGCGCGCAGCCATTGGGCCGAGCGGTTGCGCTTTATCCAGGTCGACGAATTTCAAGACACGAACGCCTCCCAGGAAGAATTGGTCCGTCTGCTCGCCGGAAAAGAACGCAACGTCTGCGTCGTCGGCGATGAAGATCAGTCCATTTATAGCTGGCGCGGCGCAGTGAGCGGAAATTTCCAGCGCTTCCTCGAGGATTTTCCCGGCGCGCGCACGATTCGCCTGGAAGAAAATTACCGTTCAACGCAAGTGATCCTGGACGCTGCCGGCGGAGTCGTCAGCCACAATCAAAAACGCCTCGGCAAAAATCTCAAGGCCATGCTCGGCGCAGGCGAATTGCTGAAGTTCTATGAAGCCCGCGACGCTTCCGACGAAGCGGAATATGTCTGCGGCGAGGTCACGCGCATTTTGCGCGATGATTCCCGGGCAACACTCGCCGTCTTGTATCGCACGGCTGCCCAATCGCGTGCGTTTGAGGAAACCCTGCGGCGGCTCGGCGTTCGCTATCGCGTCGTCGGCGGATTCAGTTTTTATCAACGAGCCGAAATCAAGGATGCCCTGGCGTATGTTCGTTTGGCGCTGCATCCTGAAGACAACATCGCGCTCTTACGAGTGCTGAACGTTCCGCCGCGCGGCATTGGCAAAGTCACTGTGGATGCTCTGCACGAAGTGGCGCGCGAATTCAATGAATCGCTCTGGCAAGCGATGGCACGCGTGTCCGGCTCAGGCAAAACTCGCGGCGGCGGCGCGGCTCTCGGCGCGTTCCGCGAAATGATTCTCCAGCTCACCAAGGAAAGTCAGGAACGGCCGCCGGGAGAGCTGATCGAAATCGTTCTCAGCCGCACCGGCTATCTGGATTGGGTTGAGCAGCAGGACAAACTCGATCATTCATCCCGCGCTGAAAACCTTCGCGAGCTCTCCAACGCCCTCGCCGAAGCCATCGAGGCCGGCCAAACGCTCGAAGACGTTCTCGACCGCGCCGCGTTGGTGGCCGACGCCGATGAATTCGATGAAAGCGTTCCCGTGTCTTTGATCACTCTTCACAGCGCCAAGGGCCTCGAATTCGATCACGTCTTTCTCGCCGGACTCGAAGAAGGACTATTGCCACACGGGCGCTCGCTCGGCAGCGACGACAGCATTGAAGAAGAGCGTCGCCTCTGTTACGTCGGCATGACGCGCGCCAAGCGCACGCTGACGCTCTCGCGCGCCATTTATCGCCGCACTTGGGGTGACTCCGGCCTCGCCGCTTCGGCTCCTTCTCGGTTTCTTACGGAAATCCCCGCCGATTTGATCGAAGCAGCAAAAGGATCGCTCGCCGAATCAGGCGAAACGCGCCGCTACGAGCCGGACCCAGAATTTTACGAATCCGAATTTCGCCGCGTCAATCGAACCGCGCTGCGCAGCATCGGCGCAAAAAAACCAAAGAAAACCTCGAATGCCCTCATCGGGACACGCGTTCGCCATCCCACGTACGGCATCGGCACAATCCTCAACGTCGAGGATGACGGTAATGACCGACGGCTGGTCGTCAGCTTCGTTGATTACGGCACAAAAAAGCTCATCGAGCGCTACGCGCACCTCGAAGCTGTTTAGCTGCCCCTGCGGAAACCTCCCCCCGACGGCGGTTGCGCGCTGAACGCGCTCAAGGTAGAGTGCTGCCCTTGCGATACAGGGGACGGTGGCCCTTTGAATAGATGAATAGACAGTTCTTCCGTACCAAGAGCATCGACCAGCTCATCTCTGACGCCGATCAGCCTGCCAAACGCCTTAAGAGAACCCTTGGCTGGCTCAGCCTCACCGCTCTTGGGATTGGCGCCATCATTGGCAGCGGCATTTTCATCACCACTGGCACCGCCGCCGCCGGCGAGGTGGACCGTTACCCTTCCATCCTCCAGGCGCCGCTCCTGAGTGTGCTGATGCACGGCACGCATGCCATTGGCCTAAATGGCAGGCCCGGCGCCGGACCGGGCATCGCCGTATCCTTCCTCGCTGTCGCTTTCATCTGCGCTTTGGCCGGGTTGTGTTACGCGGAGCTGGCCTCCATGATTCCCATCGCCGGCAGCGCATACACATACACCTACGCGACGCTCGGCGAATTCATTGCCTGGGTCATTGGATGGGATCTCATTCTGGAATACGCGGTCTCGAATATGGCGGTCGCTGTCGGTTTCTCCGCCTACGTCAATAATCTTCTCGACACCTTCCACATTCACATTCCCGACTCTCTGGGCACTCCGGCCTATGACCCGATGGTGGGCTGGGCCTGGCATTTCAACTTGCTGGGCTTCCTGATTGTCATGTTCCTTACGGTTTTGCTCGTTCGCGGCATCCGCGAATCAGCTAGCGCCAATAACCTCATGGTTGGCATCAAACTCGTGGCCATCGTGGTTTTTTGCGTGGTCGCAAGCAAATACATTCAGCCCGCCAACCTGAAGCCATTTTTCCCGAACGGCTTTCAAGGCGTCCTCACCGGCGGCGCGATTGTGTTCTTCACTTACATTGGTTTCGACTCCGTATCGACCGCCGCTGAGGAATGCAAGAACCCGAAACGCGACGTCCCGCTCGGAATTCTCGCCTCGCTCTTCGTCTGCGCAATTTTTTACGTCGCCGTCGCCATCGTGCTGACCGGCGTCCAGCACTGGGACAAGCTGAACAACGCCGCGCCCGTCGCCAACGCCCTCGAAGCCCTCGGCCTGAAACTCACCGACCGCTGGGTCACCGTCGGCGCGCTGATGGGCATGATCTCCTCCATCCTCGTTTTTCAGCTGGGCCAGGCGCGCGTCTGGTTTGCCATGTCGCGCGATGGCCTTCTGCCGGCGATATTTTCGCGCGTGCACAAGACCTTCCGCACACCAGATTTTGCCACATGGGTCGCGGGATTTTTCGTCGCCATCCCCGCGGGAATTTTTGATATCGGCACGCTCGTGAATCTGACGAATATCGGCACCCTGTTCGCCTTCATTCTGGTTTCGGTGGCCGTCTTGATATTGCGAAAGCGCCAGCCAGATCGCCCGCGCGCTTTTCGGGTTCCCTTTTCTCCCTGGATTCCCATTGCCTCGGTGGTCTTGTGCTTTGTTCTGATGGCGAGCCTTACCGTGGAAAATTGGGTGCGATTCTTTGTTTGGCTCATTGTGGGGCTCTTATTCTATTTCGACTTCGGAGTCCGGCACAGCACGGCCGGACGAACGGCTGACCCGGATGCGCAGCGTGGCATGATGATTATTTCCGACAAGGCATTGATCGCATTGAGCAGCATTTTGTTTCTGCTGGCGATCGTCGGCGGATATGTGGTCATCGATGGCGTATTGCAGGCCGGAATACTCGAGAGAGCCGGACTCGTCGCCCTGGCGATTGTCGCGCTTGTATTCTTGTTGAGAGGTTACAATCATTACCGTGAAGATTCTCTTTTCGCCAAGAGCGCATGAAACCCCATAGATACAGGACATCCAACCACGGTCGCGGTCCTCGAACGCGCCGCAGGCGGCGGCATGGCGCTCGATTGCGCGCCTATGCTCGTCCCGGCGTGGCCACACTGATCGTCGCGGGTATCCTTCTTGCGCCATCGGCATTCGGTTGGGGCGACAACGCCGACCGCCTTATCGTAAATAGCGCCGTGGCCACCTTGCCCGACGCGATGCGCCCTTTTTTTGAAGCCAACCGTAAGTTCCTGGTTCTCCATGTCACTGATCCGAATGACGCGGCCAAACAGACTCCCACCGAGCTTCATAACCAATACATTCGCCTGGACCATTATGGGCAATATCCTTTTACAAACCTGCCCCGTGATTACAAGGCGGCGTCTCGGAAATATAGCAAGCGCTCGCTTGAGGCCAACGGCTTGCTCCCCTGGCAGATCGGCCTGTACAGCGCAAAACTGACACTCGATTTTCGCTCAGCGAACTGGGCCTCAGCGAAGCTCGACGCCGCGCTGCTGGGCAGCTACGTCGCTGACGCACACGACCCATTCAATACGACTATCAACAGCGATGGCCACTTGTCCGGCCAAATTGGCGTTGACGATCGTTTCGGGAAAAGGCTAGTCAATCGCTATTCCCTGTTTTTTTACCTTCACCCCAATCCCGCATCGTTCATTTCCGATCCGACCGACCGCGCCTTTGAAATGTGCCTCACGGCCCATTCCTGGCTCGAAAATGTCCTTCTCGCCGATCGCCGCTCTCACGATGGCCTCAACGATTACAATGATGAATACTATGACCGTTTCTACAGCCAGACGGGAGCGGTGCTCGTTCGCCAAATCTCCGACGCGGCCGCGGATGTTGGCTCTTATTGGCTGACGGCTTGGGAAACGCGGCCGGCCACCGTTGCCCGCGCGGTGATTCCTTCGCGAAATGCCTACTCCGTCGCCACAGGGAGACGCTGAAAAGCTCCGCCATCTGCCGAAAGCCGAACTTCATCTTCACTTGGAAGGCTGCATCCCTCCGGCGCTCCTCCTAAGGCTCGCGGAACGGCATGGCGAGAAACTCGATTACGCCGAAGTCGCGGAGCGCTACAACACCACAACGTTTCCTGCCTTCCTCGATTTATTCAAGTGGGCCACTTCTTATCTCCGCGCGCCTAGCGACTATGCGCAACTCGTGAAAATTCCGGCCCGTGACCTGAGCGCGCAGAATTGCCTCTATGCGGAAATCACTCTGTCCGTGGGCGTAATGTTGCTGCGAAAGCAAGATGTCGACGCGAATCTTGCTGCGATCCTGCGCGCACTCGATGAAGCGCAAAAATCCCGGCGCACGCAGATTCGTTGGATCTTCGACGCTGTGCGTCAATTCGGCCCCGATAAAGCCATGGAAGTTGCTCGTCTCGCCGCTCAAATGAAATCCCAAGGTGTTGTCGCGTTCGGCCTCGGCGGAGATGAAGAATCGCTGCCCGCCGCTGATTTTCGCGGCGTCTACGATTATGCTGCTGGCGAAGGGCTTCATTGCGTTGCGCACGCCGGGGAGATGGGCGGTCCGCAATCTGTCCGCGATGCCATTAATATCCTCCACGCCGAGCGCATAGGCCATGGCATCGTCGCCATTCGCGACGAAGCTCTCATGGACGTGCTCATCGAGCGCCAGATTCCCCTCGAAATCTGCCCCGAGAGCAATCTTTGCACGGGCGCGCTTGCCAAATTGCTCGGTTCGGGGACGGCGCGCGTCGAAGATCACCCTCTGCGGAACTTTGTCGCCCGCGGCGTCCCCGTAACTCTAGCGACAGATGATCCCGCAATGTTTCACACCACTTTGGACGGCGCCTATGCCCTCGCCGCGACAAGAATGGGATTGACCACTGCACAACTGGTCTCAGTCGCTGAAGCCGGCTTCCGTCACGCATTTTTGCCTCCCGCTGAAAAGCAGGCGATGCTCGAGCGCTTTCGCACCGGAGCGCGGAGCCTCGATTTGCTATAATGCCTCGCATGAAAGCTCACGTATGGGTGATGTTGAAATCAACCGTGCTTGACCCGCAAGGGCAAACGATTCAGCACGCGCTCTCTTCGCTTGGCTATTCGAAGGTGCAAAGCGTGCGCCAGGGCAAATTCTTCGTCCTCGATCTCGGCGGCGTCAGCGCGGAGGACGCAAAAAAGCAGGCGGAGAAGATCGCCCGCGAAGTCCTCGCAAATCCCGTCATCGAAGAGTTTCGCTGCGAAATTCTAAGCTAGCGCGATTCTCCCGGCGCATTCACTCATCCGCCGAGTCGATTCCTCCGTGAGGGCATCAAATTGGCGGACTATGCTAATCTGAACATTCGAATGGAACCGCGCATCGTGGCGGTGGCATAGGCCGGTCCACGGCGGGCAGGAGCGCAGGAACTCATGTGTGGAATTGTAGGCTACATCGGCCCCAAGAAAGTCGTCCCGCTCATTCTGGACGGCCTCAAGCGCCTCGAATATCGCGGTTATGACTCCGCTGGCATCGCCGTGGTCCAAAAGGACGGCAAGCTCGACATCCGCCGCGCGTCCGGAAAACTCCGCAACCTCGAGGAGACGATCCGTCTCTCCCCGCTCGAAGGTACTTACGGCATTGGCCACACGCGCTGGGCCACTCATGGCCGCCCCACGGAAGAAAACGCGCATCCCCATCGCGATTGCAAGGGCGAGGTCGTTGTCGTTCACAATGGAATTATCGAGAACTATCTCGAGCTCAAGCAGCAGTTGATCGCCAAGGGCCACAAGTTCGTCACCGAGACGGACACCGAAGTCATCGCTCACCTCGTGGAAGCCAATCTCAACGGCTCGCTCGAAAGCGCTGTGCAGAAAACAGTGAAACAATTGAATGGCGTCTACGCCCTGGCCGTCATCTCCACGCGCGATCTCAACAAAATTGTTGCTGCTCGCTGGGGCCCGCCTGCGGTCATCGGTCTCGGTCAAAACGAATACTTCGTCGCCAGCGACATCCCCGCCATACTCCATCACACCCGCGACGTCATTTTTCTATCCGACGGGGACATTGCCGTCCTCACGCCCGAAGGCGTCCGCCTCACCGACTTTGATGGCGCGGCCATCGAACGCCCCGTCCAGCACATCACCTGGGACCCCATCATGGCCGAAAAGGGCGGCTTCAAGCATTTCATGCAGAAGGAAATCTTCGAGCAGCCTCGCGCCGTCCGCGATACTCTCGTCGGCCGCGTCTCCCTGGATACGGGTAAAGTCTTTCTCGACGAAATGGAGATCACCGCGAAGGAGTTCCGCGAATTTCAGAGCATAAAAATCGTCGCTTGCGGAACCAGTTGGCACGCCGGGCTCGCCGGAAAGTTCATGATCGAGAAACTGGCTCAGGTCCCCGTGGAAGTCGATTACGGCAGCGAATTCCGCTATCGCGATCCGATCATCGATCAGCGGAACCTCGTGATAGTCATCAGTCAATCGGGAGAAACGGCCGATACCCTCGCCGCCCAGCGCGAGGCTCGCCAAAAACACGCGAAAACGCTGGCCATTTGCAACGTCGTCGGCTCGATGATCACGCGCGAGGCCTGCGGCACGATTCTCACCCATGCCGGCCCGGAGATCGGCGTGGCCTCCACGAAAGCCTTCACGGGGCAGCTCACTGCCCTTGCCGTGCTCGCGCTGCACATGGGCGAACTTCGTTCGGGCGTTTCGCTCGAAGCCGCGAAGAATCTCGTTCAGGAAATGGCGCGTATCCCCCACAAGATGGAATGGATTCTGCAGCGCGACGAAGAGTACGAAGCGCTCGGCCGCCAATTTTTCCGCCACTCCGATTTTCTTTACCTCGGCCGCGGCATCCACTATCCCATCGCGCTCGAAGGCGCCTTGAAGCTCAAGGAAATTTCCTACATTCACGCCGAGGGATATCCGGCCGGCGAAATGAAGCATGGACCCAACGCGCTCATCGACGAAAATCTGCCTGTCGTCGTCATCGCCACGCGCGATGAAAACGACGCCGCCTCCATGACTCGCTATGAAAAAACCGTGTCGAATATCAGGGAAGTCAAAGCCCGCGACGGCATCGTCATCGCCCTCGTCACGGAAGGCGATCGGCTGGTGCGCGAAGCCGCCGACCATGTCATTGAAATCCCGCCCGCGCCCGAAATTCTGACGCCCATTCTCGAAATCCTCCCTTTGCAGCTTCTCGCCTATCACATCGCGGTTCGCCGCGGCTGCGATGTCGACCAGCCGCGCAATCTCGCAAAATCCGTCACTGTGGAATAGAGAGTTCCGATTTGCCCGCCGGTGCCTTAGAATCGTCCGGATGATTCGACAGCGCCAGCTTTGGCCTCGTTTGCGGTCCGTTCACTGCCGCGTTGCGTTCTGCGCTATAGCCGCGTTCCTCGCAAGCGTCTGTCCCCAGGCCCGCGCACAGTCCGCATCTTCGTCAGATGCACAGGTGAAACTTCTCTCGGTCGACGCAACTGGTTCGCATCTCTATTCCGCCGCCGAAATCGCCGCCCTCAGTGGCATGCAAATCGGATCCGCGGTAAGTCGCGACACGATACAAGCGGGCGCCAATCGTCTTGCCGCGTCGGGCTTGTTTGCCAGCGTGCGCTATCGTTTTTCGAGCGATACGGGAGGCCTCCGCGTCACATTCGAAATTCAGGACGCTCCCACGTTCCCGGTTCTGTTCGACAACTTCCCGTGGTTCAGCGATGATGATCTGTCAAAAGCCGTCAACCAGGCGGGTATTCCATTTCAGGGCAGCGCTCCAGCCGCGGGGTCGTTTCTGGACTCCATCGCAAAGGTCCTCGAGCAAACTCTCACCAGCCACCAAATGCAAGGCACGGTTTCGCATCAGCTCACGCTCTTGCCCGGCACCGACCAGAAGATGGTCCGCTTCAGCGTCTCCGGCGCCGAGGTAGCCATTCATGCGCTTACCTTCACCGATCCATTGGCCGCGAGCGACCACTCCGTCATTGAGCAGCTTCCCGACATTGTTGGCCAGCCATTTTCCAGGGAAGCCATTGAGCGCTTCGACTTCGAGCATGTCCGGCCCGTCTATCTCAGCCACGGTTACCTTCATCTGCATTTTGGAACCGCGCAGGTTCATCCACCGGACCACCAGGGTTTCATCAGCAAGAGCGTCGACGTCACGGTTCCCATCGAGCCGGGGCCTGTTTATACCTGGGGGGGCGCCGACTGGACCGGCAATCACGCTTACACGAAAGATGATTTAGATACGCTCGTGAAGGAAGAAGGACTCCAGCTTGGTCAGCCAGCCGACGGGATGAAAATCTTCGTGCTGTGGCAGAACCTGCAAGCGGCTTACGGGCACCGCGGCTATTTGGACGCGCAGATCCAGGAAAACGAAGCCTTCGATGATGCCGCCCACCGCGCGGCATATCGCGTAAACATTTCCGAAGGCCCGCAATATCGCATGGGCGATCTGGTCTTGACAGGACTTTCCCCCGAATCCGAACAGCGCCTTCGTGCCGGCTGGCGCATCCCGAAAGGCCAGGTTTTCGACGAAACCTACTATGAGAGTTTCCTCAATCAGGGCATTCCGGAACTATTCAAAGGGACTCCCACCGCCCAGGACAAAATTGGGCGATACCTCCAAAAAAACCAGACGGCCGACACGGTGGACGTCATGATCGATTTTCAATAAGCATTTCGCGTTATACTGCGTTCCCATGCGGGAACACCGCGTGCAAGAACTTCCAAAATCCGGCGACACGAGTGTTGCCATTTCCTCCGGGCTGGACATTCAAGCCTGCCGCCTGAAGCAGAACAAACTGATTGCCGATCTCCGGAAGCTTGATTCTCTGCTCGTTGCTTTTTCCGGCGGCGCGGATTCCGCGTATCTTGCCTGGGCTGCCCGCGAGGCGTTGGGCGACAGAGTTCTTGCCATTACCGCGTTGTCTCCCAGTTTTTCTCAGCATGACCGCAGCGAGGCTCGAGCGTTCGCGCGCGCAAATGGGATTCGTCACGAATGCATCGAGACAGATGAGTTCGCGAATCCTCTCTACGTTGCCAACGACGCCAACCGCTGCTTCCACTGCAAGGATGAGCTCTTCGACAAAATGGAAGCGCTGGCGCGCGTGCGCGGCTTCGCCGCCATCGCCTACGGAGTCAACGCCGATGACACGCACGAATTTCGCTCCGGCCATCGCGCCGCCTTCGAGCACAAAGTGCTTGCTCCGCTCCTGGACGCCGGCCTCTGCAAAGCGGAGATTCGCCTGCTCTCGCGCGAAGCTGGGCTTGTCACATGGGACCGCCCCGCTGCGGCGTGCCTTTCGTCGCGTGTCGCCTACGAAACAGAAGTTACTCCTGAATTACTGGCGCGTATCGAGCGCGGCGAAGACTTCCTGCGCGGTCTCGGCTTCCGCCAATTCCGTCTAAGGGTTCATGGCGAACTCGCGCGCGTCGAAGTAGCCTCCGACGAACTGCCGCGCGCCTTGGATCCGGCCATGGCCGCGAGAATTGCCGACGGCATCAAGCAATTCGGCTTTGCCTATGTCACGCTCGACCTCGAAGGCTACCGCATGGGCTCGCTGAACGTCCTCCTCAAGAAACAATCCGCCTGAGCTTTCTGCCTCGTCGTGGTTTCCGGCAACTGCCCTGCTTCCCTTGTGCGCGTCCGTGGAATTTCAAGCGGCCGAGTGGGATTTTCGCCGCACCGAATCGCACGCAGCAAGAATCGTGTTCACGTGGATCCGAACTGTATCATCGACGCATCGCGCATAACCGCCGGCCAGCGTCAACGCGACCGGCACGTGATGCCGACGCGCATGGTGGAGAACCAAATCGTCCCTGCGCCGCAATCCTTCCATCGTCAGCGCCAGCCCGCCGAGATGGTCTTCTCGATACGGATCGGCCCCGGCAATGTAGAAAATGAGTTCGGGATGGAATTCCTCGAATGTGCGCAAGAGATTCGATTCCAGAATTGCCAGGTAATCATCGTCCGTGATGCCGTCCGGCAGGTCCACGTCCAAATTCGACGGCGGCTTCGGATACGGATAGTTGTGCTCCTGATGGATGGAAAATGTATAGACCGTGCCGTCGCCTCCGAAAATCGCGGCGGTGCCGTTCCCCTGATGCACGTCCGTGTCGATCGTCATTGCCGTCTCGATGGCGCCCGTGAACTGCAAATTCCGGATCGCGATCGCCACGTCGTGAATGACGCAGAATCCTTCCCCGTGGTCCGGAAACGCGTGGTGGAAACCTCCTCCGATGTTCGCCGCGCAACCTTCGGATAGTGCGCGCTTTCCGGCTTCAATCGACCCGCCGGTCGCCAGCCAGCACGCCTCGATCAACTCCTTTGAGTAGGGAACCTCCATTCGAAGAATCTCAAGGTAGTCGAGCCCGCCCGTTTTCAGCTTGCGCACATATTCGCGCGAATGCACGCGTAGAACATCTTCATCTGACGCCGGTGCCGGCGCGATGAAATCATTCTCCTCAGCAATCCCTTCGGCCAGCAGCGCATCGCGAACCAGACGATACTTCTGCGAAGGGAAAACGTGTGCCCCCAGATGCAAGTCGTAGCGTTCATCGTAAATCAATGGAAACGGAAACATAATGGCGCGAGCCTAGCCCGATTGCACGGAAATGGCAATCCGGAGCGTCGCCATCGGGCGTACTCCAGTCGTGCGGCGGTGTGTTAGCATATCGCCGCAGCATTCGCGTGGCCGTTTCGGCATGAATCCAGTCCGCCGAAAGTGCCGGCGTGAAAACGCATTATTTGAAAATGTTTCAACGGATCCAATCTGGACTTCTGATCGTCGCGCTGCTCGCTGCGCCATTCGCGCTGATGGCTCGCGGTTACGCCTGCGCGCCAAAGCAATGCACGATGTTGTGCTGCTTGCACCGCAACCACGCCATGGGCGGCATGTGCAACCACTCGTCCTCCGGCGTCTCAAATTGCATGATGCGCTGCAATTCTCGGGCAGGCCTCGACTACGGTCTTGCCTCTCCGCTCCCGCCCACTCAATTGAGCGCAGCCACGGCCGTTCCGCCGCTCGCGTCGGCATGGGCGATTTCGCCGGTCGCTGCCGTTTCGGATTTTGCAGGATTTTCCGTTCCTCCGTTCCAGCCTCCCAGATCGTAAGACTTCCGCAATAACTTGCAAGAACACAAACAGGCCGCGAAGGCCGCAATGAATGGGCATATCTAACGCGCTGCCCTTGTTACTTCAGGGCGGAGAGCCGCGCCGGAAGGTCGGCGCCACGAAGGAAAAGCCGCAGACCCGGAAAAACGACGGGGCTACGCTACTCGGACAAAAAAACGAGGACAGGAGATTCGAAATGCGAGTGCTTCGAGGGGTTTTATTTGCTCTTATTGTTTTCGTGTGCGCAGGGCTGGTATACGCGGTTGTTTTCGGGACGGTGCGCGGAGTTGTGCACGACCCGCAGCACCGGCCGATTGTTGGCGCGATGGTCATTCTGAAATCAACGAACTCGGCGTGGACGCAGTCCGCCAAAACGAACGACAACGGCGAATTTGCGTTTCCCGCGGTGCCGTTCGGAGAGTATTCGATCACGGTGACGGCAAAGGGGTTCAGTGCACTGGAGCAGACGTTCACGCTGAACTCCGACGAGTCGCCGATACTGCACTTCCCGCTTTCCATCGCAGCGGTGAACAATACAGTGACAGTGTCGGAAACTGAGGCAGAGATCGCCACGACCACGGTCACGCCAACGACGATGCTGAACCGCACGCAGATTCAGCAAACGCCCGGAGCGACGCTGACCAATAGTCTGAACATGATCACTGACTACGTGCCCGGGACTTACGTGACGCACGACATGCTGCACATGCGCGGTGGCCATCAAGTCAGCTGGCTGATTGACGGCGTCCCCATACCCAATACGAACATCGCCAGCAATTTGGGGCCGCAGATTGATCCCAAGGACATCGATTACCTGGAGGTTCTCCGAGGCAGCTACGACGCCGATTACGGTGACCGCACGTACGGGATGTTCAACATCGTGCCGCAAAACGGATTTGAATTTAACAGTAACTGCGATTTGGCAGTGACTGCCGGAAATTTTTATCAAACGGACGACCAGGTCGGCTGCGGAGGACACACGGACCGGCTGGCGTACTACCTCAGCCTGAATGGGAATCGGAGTAATTACGGATTGCAGGCGCCGATCGCGCAAACGTATCACGATGCGGAAAACGGCTACGGCGGATTCGCTTCCCTCATGTTCAATGTCGATCCCCAGAACCAACTGCGCGTGGTTACTTCCTTGCGGCAGGATTATTATCAGATCCCCTACGACCCGGATCCCAACTCCATCGGAAATCAGTTGTTGACAATGGGTGGAAATCCGCCCAGTTACGGTTTGCGCGATGCCGAGCGGGAGCCGGATGGCTATGCGGTTCTTTCGTGGGTACACACGTTTAATCCGAACATGGTGCTGACCCTTTCTCCTTTTTATCACTACAATGCGGCGCACTATAGCGGCGGTGCGAACGATTATCCGCTCCGCACGACTGTGGATCAGAACGCGAACTACGGAGGGGCGCAGGCGTCGTTTGACGCGACGTTCTGGAAGAACAACCTGCAAGCCGGCGTTTATGGATTCGCCCAGCACCAGTACAACTACTTCGACGCCGGAAACCCAAATTTTCTGCCGTCTTCGGTTACTGTGAATGGAGGGCTCTCGGCGGAGTTCATCGATGACACCTACAAAGTGAATTCCATCCTGACGCTGATTGCCGGACTGCGGCAGACGAATTTCACCGGGACGGTTTCGGAGAGCGCGACGGACCCGCGCTTTGGCGCGACGGTGAGAGTTCCCCGCCTCAACTGGGTTTTTCGCGCCTTCTACGGCGATTTTTATCAAGCGCCGCCGCTGGTGACAGCGACGGGGGCACTGTTCGGCTTCGCGAATAACGCGGGATTCTCTTTCGCGGCACTGCATGGCGAGCGGGACGAGGAGCATCAGTTCGGCGTGACCATTCCCTATCGCGGGTGGACTTTGAGCGCCGACAATTTCCAGACCAGAGCGACCAACTGGCTCGACCATAACAATATCGGCGAGTCGAACCTTTTCTGGCCGATTACCTGGGACGCAGCGCTGATTCAAGGTTGGGAATTGACATTGCGGTCGCCGCTTCTCTGGAGGCGCGGACAATTTCACCTGGCATATTCGAATCAATTTGCGCAAGCGACGTCACCGATCACCGGAGGATTGATTTGCCCGGCATCCAACCCCAACTGCTATGGAGCGCCAGGATATGGTCCCGTCGATCATGATCAAAGAAATACTTTGAACCTGGGATTCAATGCAACTCTTCCCTGGCGGACCTTCGCCTCCACGAACGTGTATTACGGCTCGGGGTTCCACAACGCCTTTCCCGGCATGCCGTATCCCGGGGACTATCTGCCCGGGCATACCACGTTCGACCTCTCCGCGGGCAAAAGCTTCGGGGAGAACTATTCCGTTTCAGTGACCGCCCTGAACGTGGCGAACCGGCGCGTGCAGCTGGACAACAGTCTGACGTTCGGAGGTTTTCACTGGAATGACCCGCGCGAAATTTATGGAGAGTTCCGCTACCGGTTCCACTTCTGAAATTGAATTCGCTTGCATTTTGCAGAATCAAGAAAGGGGACAAGTACGATGCAACAAAAATCAAATCGCAGAATACGGCTGGCCCATGCGTTGCTCGCGCTGATTCCGGTATTGCTTGTTTTCGCTCTGGGCGGATGCAAAAAACAAACACAGTCGCAAACCCAGGCGCAAGCCCAGCCACACGCACAACAACAGGCGCAACAACAAACGCAGGCCCAACATTACCAGCTCAAGGGCACAGTTGTTTCGGTGAACGCGTCAAACAGCTCGCTGGTCGTCGACATGCAGGCCATTCCCGGCTACATGGGAGCCATGACGATGTCCTATCCGGTGCATGGCTCTACAGCCCTAGCTAACCTGCACGCCGGCGATGTCATCACTGCGGACCTCGTAGACGCTAGCGATGGCGCTTACCTCGACAACGTCCAAGTCGCCAAGAAAGAATCGGCGGAGAAAAAGAAGCCAGTAGGCCGCTAGCTTTCGCGTGATCGGCAATGGCGTGACGTTTGGCATGTTCATTGCAAAGCCCTGCGGGAGGTCTACGTGGAATCGCAGTGCAGGTTTCATTAGTGACGGATGAGTTGAAAGGATATTGGCATGAGTCGGAGATTCGGATACTTGAAGGCCTCATTTTTACTTTTCTTATTTGCCAGCGCCGGCTGTCAAAAGTCGGCGAAATACTACACGCTTAACGGACAAGTCCTGGTGAAAGATGTTTCCTCAGGCACGATCACGGTGGACGGCGATAACATTCCCGGCTTCATGCCGGCGATGACCATGAACTACGTGGTGAAAGATTCGCAGGGACTTCAACGGGTCGAGCCAGGTGACAAGATCAGAGCCGATGTCGTCGTGAAAAGCAACAATACCTATTGGCTGGAACACATCGCCATTACGGATCAGAGCAGCCGAGGCACAATCACCGCAACTCAGCCGCGCGAATTGCTGCGGGGCGAGGAGATTCCTGACGTCCCGCTCGTCGATCAGGACGGCAGGACTTTCCATTTGTCCGACCTCAAGGGCAAAGCTGTGCTACTGACGTTCATCTACACTCGCTGTCCGTTCCCGACGTTTTGCCCCTTGATAACCAGCGAGTTCGCCAAGATTCATCAGACACTCGCCCAGACGCCTTCCCTTTACAACAAGACGCATCTGCTGAGCATCAGCCTCGATCCGAAATTCGACACTCCCCCAGTGCTTCGCAAGTACGGGCTAGCCTACCTGAAGGGCGATGCCTCAGGCTTTGCACAGTGGAGTTTCGCATCGACGAGCCCCGAAGATCTCAAGAAGCTGGCGTCCGCGTTCGACCTCGTCTACTTTCAGGAAAACAACGTGATAAACCACAGTATGAATACGATCTTGCTTGCTCCAAATGGGACGGTAGAGCAAATGTGGCCCGGAAATGAGTGGACACCCTCCCAAATCGTCGAAGCGGTCAAAGACTCTGCAACCGACTCGAAATCCTTGGTCGCCAGCAATGCGAAGAAAAAATAAGACCAAGCATTCCAGATTTCGGTTTTCTGGCCCCGTGATACTTGTCACTCTCGCGCTTCTCTTGTTTTTTTGGATTCAGTCGGGTAAAGCCCGGGTGAAAGAGCAAACGCTAGCCGAAGGACAAAGCGCGTATCAAAACTTCTGCGCGGGGTGTCACGAGGCCACTGGCTTGCAGCTGGTCACGAAACCGCCCAACCTCCATGGGCTGTTCCGTCGCAAGACCCTTCCAAGCGGTGCGCCAGCCACTGATCAGGAGTTGCGGAACGTGATTCTAAACGGGCGCGGGATCATGCCGCCGTTCAGGGGCACACTGTCCAACAAGGATGTGGGTGCGCTCATCCAGTACTTACACACCAAATAGCCAACAGCCGCGAAACACATCGCCCCAGGTGGATGCGTTGACACAGCGCGTTTCAACAAGATGTCGGGCGGCCACAGCAATGCAGCCTTGAGCCGCCTTGCTGGATATCTTGGGATGCAAACGGCGCGCCGCACTGTAAAAGAGATAGAGCAGAGTCTTCGCGAAGCAAAGGCCACTTCGTTCGAAATGACGCCAACACGCGGCGTCAGCTTTCGCGCTCGAGGATAAAGTCAAGCACGGAGAGAAGCGCGCGACGGTACTCGGAATCCTTGCAAACATCCAGGCAGGTCTTCGCGCGATTGGCGTATTCAATCGCCAATTGCCGCGAATGCTCAAGCGCGCCAGAATCGCGCACAAGCGAAGTGATTTCTTCGGGCCTGACGCTCTGAAAATCCTTTTCTCGCAGCACTGTTGCGACCAGGTCCCGGCCGCCCCGGTGGCCGTCGTGTCCCGCGCCATTGCCCGATGCCCCATTTCGTAGCGCGAAAATCAGCGGCAGCGTCACCTTTCCTTCTTTCAGGTCGCTCAAGACAGGCTTGCCCAGCTTTTCCGATGATGCCGTGAAGTCCAGCAGGTCATCGACGAGCTGGAACGCCAGCCCCGCTTGGCGCCCATACTCGGCCAGCGCCTGGCGCGTCGCATCGTCCCATCCGGCCAGTGCCGCACCGAGTTCCGCGCATCCGCTGAAAAGGCACGCAGTCTTGCGGTACGAAAGGTCCGTGGCTTCCCGCTCGCTCAGGTCTATGCGGTTCAGGCAGGTGAGTTGCAGCAGTTCGCCCTCCACCATGTTCTGCGTGAGGTCGATCAGGATATCCAGCACGTCGAAGTTGCGTTCCTGCAGCGCGATTTTGAACGACTGCATGTACAGCCAGTCGCCCGCCAGCACGCTCATGTGATTGCCCCAGCGCGCATTCGTTGAAGGCCGGCCGCGTCGCGTGTTCGCGCCATCGATCACATCGTCGTGGATCAGCGTGGCGCTGTGAATCATTTCCACCACGGCGCCCAGCGGTATCGCGCTCGGGCCGTCGTATCCGCACGCCCCCGCCGCCAGCAAGAGCAACGCAGGACGCAGCCGCTTGCCTCCGCCTTCGCGCAAATAACTCCCGATTTCCGCGATCGGCTGGATTGCCTCGCCCGTTTGCGCGGCAATCTCCTGCTCGACGAGCACTAGGTCGTCGCGCACTAGGTCAAAAATCTCTCGAACTGTCAAAACCGCGATGATGTCCCTCGGTTCGCTACAAATGCGCGGAATACCCTGCTCGCTCAGGCAGCCGGAAAAATCGTCGAAAATTATCCGATGTGGCCCGGGCCACTTCTTCCGGCGCTAAGTCTCTCACATTCGCCAACGTCCGCGCTACCTCAACAACATAAGCCGGCTCGTTCCGCTTCCCGCGAAGCTCTTTGGGCGGCAAAAATGGCGAATCGGTTTCCGTTAGGATCTGCTCGAGCGGCAATGCCGCGGCCACTTCGCGCAACGGCGCCATCTTCGGATACGTGATGTTGCAGGTGAACGAAATTCGAAATCCCATTTCGATTCCCTGCCGAGCCTCAGCCAAAGTCCCCGTGAAGCAGTGAAAAATTCCGCCAAGCCCGCTCGATCGCCAGTCTTCATCCGAAATTTTCAGGCAATCCGCCCAAGCGTCCCGGCAATGGATCACAATCGGCAGATTTGCCGCGCGCGCAAGCTGCAATTGCCGCCGAAATACGTTTTGCTGCACGTCGCGCGGCGAATGATCATAGTAATAATCGAGCCCAATCTCTCCCCACGCGATCACGCGAGGATGTTTCGCCAGCCGAGCAAGCTCCTCGTACCACTCCTCCGTCGCCAGCTTGGCCTCGTGCGGATGCACGCCAACTGTGCCGTAAATCCAATCGTATTTCTCAGCAAAAGGAATCGCCGCGTCCAGCCGATCTGACGCCGTGCCGCTTCCGATCGCCAGAATCGTCGTCACGCCTGCTTCGCGCGCCCGCGCCAGCATTTCCTCGCGGTCGGCGTCGAACTGCGGAAATTCCAGATGCGCGTGCGAGTCGATGATTCCCAAACGTTTACCCCTTTACTTCAGCCGCGCCCCGGCCGGCACGTCCTCAGTGAATGTGCACAGCACCGGCTTGCCATCCGGCCCCGTCGACGCCGCCACGATCATGCCGTTCGATTCCACGCCGCGCAGTTTTCGCGGTGCCAGATTCGCCACCACCACGACTTTCTTGCCGATCAAATCCTCCGGCGCATACGCTGCCGCAATCCCCGCCACCACCTGCCGCACTTCTTCCCCGATGTCCACCAGAAGCTTCAGCAGCTTGTCCGCTCCGGCCACGCGCTCCGCCGATTTCACCACTCCCACGCGCATCTCCACCTTCGCGAAGTCCTCAATTCCGATCTTTGCCGTGCCTGCTGCAGCCGACGTTGGCGCGGCGCCTGCTTGCGTAGCCCCAGCCGCAGCGCTCGCCGCAGCCGGATTTCGGATTTCTTCTTCCATCGCTTCGATCCTTTCAAACGCCTCTTTTTTGTCGACCCGTGGAAACACTGCCTCTGATTTGCCAATCTGGAAAGCCTGCCGCTGCTCGCCCGCCCCGCCTGCCTTCGTCGCCATTGGCGCCGTCAACGCCGCTAAAGATTGCGCGCTGAGCGGCGTATTATTCCCCAACTGCTCCCAGATTTTCTGCGTCGCGTGCGGCAACACCGGATGCGCCAGCACGGCCACAATTCGCAGCGCATCGTACGCCTCGTAAAGCACCATCTCCAGCCGGCCCCACTTCGCCTTTTCTTTCACGAGAACCCACGGCTGAAATTCCACCAAATACTTGTCGATCTCCGCGATCAGCCGCCAAATCGACTCCAGCGCGCGCGAAAAATCGTACACTTCGTAGTAGCGCAGCGCTTCTTCGCAAACTTCTCGTTTCACTTTCTCGACTTCCGCGTCGCGCCCGTTCTCTTCTTTCGCCGGACGCGCCGGCACGCGCCCTCCAAAATACTGCTCGATCATCGTCAGCGTCCGGCTCGCCAGATTCCCCAGTCCGTTCGCCAGATCCGCGTTGTAGCGCGTCAGCAGCGATTCCCGGCTGAAATTCCCGTCCTGCCCGAACACCATTTCGCGCAGCAGAAAATAACGCAGCGCGTCAATCCCCAGCACGCGCGCGATCGGCTGCGGATACTGCATGTTCCCGCGCGATTTGCTCATCTTCTCTTCCGCGAAGAGCCACCATCCGTGCGCGAAGATTTTCTTCGGCAGCGGCTCACCCGCCGCCATCAAGAACGCCGGCCAGTAAACGGCATGGAATCGCAGAATTTCCTTGCCGACGAGATGGAGGTCGGCGGGCCAGTAGCGCTCAAATTGCAATTCGTCATCGGCATAGCCGACGCCGGTGATGTAACTGGTGAGGGCATCGTACCAGACGTAAAAAATATGTTTCTCGTCCGCCGCAAACGGAATGCCCCACTTGAAAGACGTCCGGCTGATGGAAAGGTCACGCAATCCGCCGCGCACAAACGCCAGCACTTCATTCCGCCGCGATTCCGGCTGAACGAAATCCGGCTGCTTCTCATAAAGTTGCAGCAGCCGCTCCTGAAACGCCGAAAGCTTGAAAAAATAATTCTCTTCGCGCACGCGCTCCGTCGGCCGCTTGCACTCCGGGCAAAGATTCCCCGGCAGCGGCTCGTCGACGTACATTTCGTCGAAGACACAGTATTGCCCCTCGTAACCGCCTTTGTAGACGAATCCCTGATCCTGCGCTTTGCGAAACAGCATCTGCACCGCGCGTTCGTGCCTCGGCTCCGTCGTGCGCACGAATCGGTCAAACGGCAAATCCAGTTCCCGCCACAGCGCGCGATATTCCGCCGAAATCCGGTCCGCGAAAGCCTGCGGCGTCACGCCTGCTTCCTTCGCCGCGCGCTCTACTTTTTGTCCATGCTCATCCGTGCCTGTCAGGCACACCACGTCATATCCGCACATGCGCTTATACCGCGCGATCGTGTCCGCCACCACGCTCGTATACGTGTGCCCGAGGTGCGGGCGCGCGTTCACGTAGTAAATCGGCGTGGTCAGATAGAATTTCGGCTTGGCCATCAGCTATTTTTCGTCTCGTTGATTTTCTGATAATGGAAATTCACTGTTGAAAGCACCTGTTTCAGCGGCACGCCTTTTTCCGCCGCGATCCGCTGGCAATCTTCGTATTCCGGTGCGGCATTCAGCAACGTGCCGTTCATCCGCGCGACTTTCATCCGCACCGTGCCGAGCGGCGTCTCCACTGCCACGCTCTGCCGCTCCAGCGTCCGCCGGAAAACTTCATGCGTCCGCACGCCGATCGTCGTCGTCTCGCGAAAAATCAAATCGATCAGCCGGTCGCGGTTCGCGGGCTCGCACAGCAGCGTGATGAGCTGTCCCGGCCGGTTTTTCTTCATCTGCACAGGACTCGAAAAAACGTCCAGCGCGCCCGCTGCCAGCGCCTGCTCCGCGAAGTATCCGTAAATCTGCGGGCTCATGTCGTCCACATTCGCCTCGATCACCGCCACCGGCGCGTCCCAATGAGTCCCCGTTTTTTTCTCAACGGATTCGCCGATCAAAATTCGCAGCACATTAGCTTGCTCCGCCAGATCCGCCGAACCCGCTCCATAGCCCACGGCCTTCAGTTGCATGGCCGGAATTTTCCCGTAGCTCGTCGCCAGGGTCGTCGCAATCGCCGCGCCCGTCGGCGTCACCAGCTCCTTTTGCACACCGCTTGAAAATGTCGGCACGCCGCGCAGCAATTCCGCCGTCGCCGGAGCCGGCACGGGCAGCACTCCGTGCTCCGTTTCCACGCGCCCGCCGCCCACATCCATCGCCGAGCACGCAAAGCTGTCGATACCGAGTAAATCGAATCCAATCGCCGCGCCCACGATGTCGATGATCGAATCTACCGCGCCGACTTCGTGGAAATGCACTTTCTCGACGGGAATATTGTGAACCTTCGCCTCCGCCTCGCCCAATCGCTGGAAAATATTCCGCGCGCGTTCCGCGGCCTTCGTGGTAAGCCCCGCCTCGTCGATCATTTTCAGAATATCCGACAGGTGCCGATGATGGTGGCTCGCTCCCGCCTCGACATGCACCTTCGTCGCCGCAATCGCTTTCCGCTTCACTCGCTCGGCTGAAATCGTCCAGCCCGTGAGTCGCAGCTTGCGCATCTCCCGTTCGAGCGCGCCCAGCTCCGCGCCCGCGTCGACTAGCGCTCCCAGCACCATGTCGCCGCTGATCCCCGAAAAGCAATCGAAGTATGCGAATTTCATTTCGGCAGTCGTGCCCCGCGCCGCAGTTTCCCAAGCGCACGCGAACATTGCCCTTCCGCGGCGAATCGCGAAACCTAAATACTATGCTGCGCCCCAAAACGTGTCAAACTTCCCTCTCTTCGCCCCACGGCGCTATACTGCGGCGCTTCGTTCTCGCCACAAACTCCACAACCACTAGCCCTTCCAACGTCCTCCCCTTTCGTGCTAGCTTGCCTTGAGGCGCGCAGTCAGCGCCCAAATGACAAAATGAACGCAGTAAGAAGCTCGAAAAGAGATAGCGCGCCAGTAGCGAGCGCTCGGCAAGCCGCAATCCCGCATGCCGTTTTTCCGTTGTCATCCCGAGGCCGGCCTCCGCATTCTCGGAGCCGGTCCGAGGGATCTGCTGTTCGCTTTTAATTTGTCATCCCGAACCCGGCCCGCCCTGACGCAGGAAGGGTCGCGTCCTGTGCGAACGGCGGTGAGGCCTGCCTGCCGAGGCAGGGATCTGCTTCCGCTTTTTCGTTCAGGCCCGGCGCAGGCCTTCAATATTTCTAATCGCCACAACCCTGCGATTAGAATTGCCCGTAACTCACACAAAACAAACGGCCGGCGCATTTCTAATCGCCACATTTGGCACCCTATTCGCGTTTGTGCTTTTCACATTTTTCGACTCTCGCATGGCATTTTTCGCTCTTTGACCCGTCCCCTCCAGCTCCCTATAATCGACTGCTCTTCTCCCGTCAGAAAGAGACTCTGTGTATCAACAGATTGAAAAGAAATTCCGCGACGCGCTCGCCGCTTTCATTCAGGCAAAGTATGGCGTCGAAGCGAACATCGTCACCGAGCGCCCGCCCCGCCTCGAAATGGGCGAAATCGCTTCGCCCGTTTGTTTCGAACTGGCAAAAAAACTAAAGCGCGCGCCGCGTCAAATCGCGCAGGAAATCGCATCCACGATCGGCAAAATCGAAGGCGTCGACCGCGTCGAAATCGCCGGCGGCGGCTATCTGAATGCCTTCCTCGACCGCCCGGCATTTTTTCGCGCCGCTTGTGCGCAAGCCGGACGCGAAGCCGTCGCCGCCACTCCCTCCGCTCCCAAGGCCATCGTCGAACACACGGCAATCAATCCCAATAAGGCTGCGCATATTGGCCACTTGCGAAATGCAGTAATCGGCGACACGTTCGTGCGCCTCCTGCGCCATATCGGCCGCCGCGTCGAAATCCAGAACTACATCGACAACACCGGCGTGCAGGTCGCCGACGTGATTCTCGGATTCATTCATCTCGAAAAGAAAACGCTCGCCGACGTTCGCGCAATCGCTGCTCAGCCGCGCTTCGATTGTTACTGCTGGGATTTGTACGCACGCGTGACGCAGTTCCTCGAAGAGGACAAATCGCGAATGGCGCTTCGCGGCCAGATGATGAAGGAAATCGAAGAGGGCCACGGCCCCGTCGCGGAGATGGCCGAATTTGTCTCCACCACGATTCTGCACGCCCATCTGGTCACGATGGACCGTCTCGGAATCGATTACGACCTTCTCTCTCGTGAGAGCGAAATCCTCGGTATGAAATTCTGGGACGCCGCGTTTCAGATGCTCAAGGAACGCGGCGCGATTCGTCTTGCTACAAGCGGCAAGCAGGCGGGCTGCTGGATCATGCCTCTTAGCGACGCGCCTGAACCCGATCCTGCCGCCACGGATGCCGCCGAGGCCGAAGCAAAAATCATCGTACGCTCCAACGGTACGGTCACTTACGTCGGCAAGGACATCGCCTATCATCTCTGGAAATTTGGGCTGCTGGAGCGCGATTTTCGTTACGCACGTTTTCACGAGCATCCGGATGGTCATGTCGCATGGGCGACTTCGATGCAGGGGCAAGAGTCGGGCGGCGCGGTGCCGAAGTTTGGAAAGGCGCGAGAAGTTTTCAACGTAATCGATTCTCGCCAGAAATATCCGCAGCAAGTTGTGCGCGAGGGTTTGCGTGCGCTCGGCTTTGACGCACAGGCCGACCGGCTCATCCACATCGCGTATGACGTCGTGGGGTTCACGCCGCGATGCGCCGCGGAGCTTGGCTATACAGTCACGGAAGAAGACGCCAAGCGTCTGTACATCGAAATGAGCGGCCGCAAGGGCCAGGGCGTGAAGGCGGATGACTTAATCGACGAAATGAAGAAACACGCGCTCGCCGAAGTTGACGCGCGCCACAGGGATTTTTCAGATGTCGAAAGGAACAGCACGGCGCAAGCGATTGCCATCGGCGCGCTGCGTTATTTCTTGCTCAAATTCACGCGCTCCACGATTATCGCTTTCGATTTCAAGGATGCGCTCAGCTTCGAAGGCGAAACCGGTCCTTACGTGCAATACGCCGTCGTGCGCGTGAATGGGATTTTGCGCAAGGGCGCGGAAAAGAATCCGGAATTCGACGCCGAAGATCTCGCGCAAGCGGCGCGTCTCGAAGCCGGGCAAATCGATGTCGGCCCATTCTTGCGCGCGCCCAACGACGATCTCTGGTCGATTGTTTTGGTCGCCGGTTCTTTGGGCGCACGCATCGAAGCCGCCGTCGGCGCGCAGGAGCCGGCATTTCTCGCCAAGTATGCATTTGAGCTGGCGCAGACGTTCAACGTCTTCTACCACAAGCATCACATCTTGTCGGAAAAAGATGCGGAGAAAAGAGCGTTCCTGCTTCGCGTGGCCCAGCTTGTGAAAGATCAGCTCGTCGCCGCCCTCGCGCTCCTCGGCGTCACGGCCCCGGAGAAAATGTAATGCGTCTCGAGCTTACATCTTCATGGCGAAATCGATCAGCGTTCGCACGGCGATGCCTGTCGGGCCGGACGCAGCCCAGGGTTTCGAATCATCGCGCCACGCAGTCCCGGCAATATCCAGGTGAACCCACGGCGTGTCTTCCGCAAATTCCTTCAGAAACCATGCCGCGGTGATGGCCCCTCCGCCCTTGCCGCTGCCCGTGTTACGAATATCCGCAATCTTGCTCTTGATCATTTCTTCGTACTCGTCATCGATAGGCATGGGCCACATTTTTTCGCCGGCAGCGTGAGCGCTGGCGAGGACGCGATCGAGGAATTCGCGCGGCGTGCCGAACGCGCCGACGTTGACGTTAGCGAGCGCAACAACGATCGCGCCGGTCAGCGTCGCGGCATCGACGAGATGCGTGGCGCCAAGTTTCCTGGCGTAGCAAATGGCGTCAGCCAAAATCAGCCGGCCCTCCGCGTCCGTGTTGATGACTTCGATCGATTTGCCGGACATGGCGATTTGCACGTCGCCGGGCTTTTGCGCGCGGCCGCCGGGCATGTTCTCCGTAGCCGGGACGACAGCCATGACTTCGATCGACGGTTTGAGATGCGCGAGAGCGCGCAGCACGCTGAGCATAGTCGCTCCACCGCTCATGTCGGTTTTCATTTCTTCCATGTTGGCGGCGGGTTTGATGGAAATTCCGCCGGTGTCGAACGTCACCGCTTTGCCAACCAGTGCGAGAACCGGCGCGCCGGATTTTTTTTGCGCGGGCCGGTAGCGCACGACAATCATTCGCGGCGGCTCCTCGCTGCCCTGCGCGACGCCGAGCAGCGCTCCCATTTTCAATTCCGCGATTCGCTTTTCGTCGAGAATGTCGACGTCGAGCCCGGCCTCTTTCGCCATGGCCTCCGCACGTGAAGCGAGCATTCGCGGCGTCAAGCGATTCGATGGCTCGTTGATCAAGTCGCGCGCAAAATTCTCCGATTCGCCGATGATTCTGCCGCGCTCGATCGCCGCTTCGACTTCCGCGCGCGACCCCGCGGGAAATCCAAGCAGCGAGACACGCTCGATCACTTTGCCGTTCTTTTTTTCCGTCTGGTATTTATCCGAATCGTATTCCGCGTGGAGCAATCCTTCGACAATCGCCTGCGCCGCGGCAGGAGTGCGTTCTTTTTCACCGGGAAGAAAGGCGAGAGTCTTCACGCCGCGCGAGCGGAGATGCCGCAGCGCTGCTCCCGCGATCTTCCGCAGCTCCGCCTGCGAAAACTTCTCCGGCTTTCCTGCGCCTACAATGAGCAATCGCTGGACGGCCAGACCCTCCGGATAATGCAACAAAGTCATTTCCAGCAATTTCCCAGTAAGTTCGCCGCTTTGCGCCAGCGGCTTAATCTTGCCGTGCGTCGCCCGGTCGAGTTCCGCGACGGCGCCTTCTATGCGTGCTTCTTTATCTCCGAAAACATAAGTAACGACTGCGTCCGCAGTAACGGACGAAAATGGCTGATTCTCAATTTGAATCTGCATGTTCCCCTTTCAGTGCCGTTTGTAGTGGTGCATTGCTTCTCTCGCTTCGCGTTTGTCTTCTTTTTCTCGTTCCGCGTGGCGGCGATCCCAGAATTTTTTCCCGCGCGCGACCGCGAGTTCGCACTTGGCCATGCCGTCGCGGAAATAAATCTTCAGCGGAATCAGCGTAAGCCCTTTTTGCTGAATCTGTCCGCTCAATTTGTCGATCTCGCGCCGATTGAGCAAGAGCTTGCGCGGCCGCAATGGGCCATGATTCCACGGGCCGCCCGGACGATATTCGGGAATGTGGCAATTCATCAGCCAGATTTCCCCACCTTTTACGTCGGCGTAAGCGTCGCGCAGCGTGGCTTTCCCCTCCCGCAGCGTTTTTACTTCTGTTCCCACAAGCACGAGGCCTGCTTCGTACTTATCGAGCAGTTCGTAGTTGTAGGAAGCGGCGCGGTTCTGCGCGGCAATTTTAACCGCCGGAGAGTCTTTCTTCTTCGTCGAAGGCTTCGCCGTGGGCTTCACCGTTCGTATGATATCCGCCGCCGCGTGCACGAGCAAGCCGGTGACTTTCGATGAGGATGAGGGGCTATTCAATTGGGCAGTCACGGAATTGTAACGACAACGCACGGTTTCGTTGTTGCATCATAGGGTGGGTGCTAGACTGAATGGGCAATTCAACTTTCGGCGGAGGTCCGATTTGCGCCGTATTTTAATCGCTTCTTTTCTGGCGCTTGCTGCGTTATCGCTGGCGGGCTGTCCAAAGGGAAATCCGGACTTCAAGATCGGCAAGAAGGCCGAAGTCACGGGCGATTACGACACCGCCGTCGTCGAATACGACAAAGCGCTCAAGCGGGATCCTCTCAACGCCGAGTATAAACTCAGCGACATCCGGGCGCGATTTGAAGCCGGCCAATTCCATGTGGAGCAAGGCGAAAAGGCGCTGAATAAAGGCGAACTCGAGCTCGCCCTTTCCGAATTTCAGAAGGCCGAAGCTATCGACCCCTCCAGTGCCATCGCAACCCAAGAGGCCCAGAAAACCCTCGCTCTTCTAGCCAAAGTCCAGGCGGCCTCGCGGCCCAAACCGGTCGGCGTTGCCGCGCCGGAGGATACCGGGCTGATGTCCGCGCCTCCGGAATTGAAACCTCTCTCGCGCGAACCGATCAACGTGAAATGGTCCAACATGGATGCGCGCGTGATTTTCAGGACGATTGGACAGCTCGCCGGATTGAGCGTGATTTTCGATCCGAACTTCGTCCCGAAGAGCATCACGGTGGACTTGCCAAATGTGACGCTGGAGCAAGCGCTGGATGCCGTGTCGCTCGAAAGCGGCGCATTCTGGAAGCCGGTGACGAGCAACATCATCCTGGTGGCCCAGGACAATGTGCAGAACCGGCGAAATCTGGAAGACGAAGAGGTTCAGACTTTTTACTTGCGCAACAACACGACCCCCCAGGAACTCACTGAGGTCATGAACGGCCTCCGGCAACTGCTCGACATCACGCGGATCCAGCAAGTGGCCTCGGACAATGCGATTGTCATTCGCGCCACGCCAGACAAGCTCATGCTGGCAAGCAAAATCATCGACGGCCTGGACAAACCGAGGGCGGAGGTCGTCATTCAAGTGGACGTGCTCGAGGCGCGGGTGGACCGCGAACGAACTCTAGGAATTCAGCCTGGCCAAAGCGCGAGCCTGGCGTTCACGCCGAGGACATCGGTCCAACCCAGTTCGAGCACAAGCACGACTTCGTCGACGACCACGACAACGACACCAACACCGCAGATCACGCTCAATAATCTGGCGCATTTGTCGTCGGCCGATTACAGCCTGACGTTGCCGGGCGCGACCTTGAATGCGCTGCTTACCGACAGCACGACGCGGATCATTCAGGACCCGACGGTGCGCATCACGGACGGCGCGACGGCGAAGGTTTCCATTGGCGACAAGATTCCAATCGCCACCGGAAGCTTCCAGGCAGGGCTCGGAGTGAGCGGCAGCACGGGGATCAGCCCATTGGTGAACACGCAATTCCAGTATCAGGATGTGGGAGTAATTTTGTCGGTGACGCCGCGAGTTCACCCGGATGGCGACGTGAGCATGAAGCTCTCAATCGAGGTCTCTTCGGTCACCGGCGAGAGCAACATCGGCGGAATTCAACAACCGATCATCAGCTCGCGAAAGTCTGAGGATGATATACGGTTGCGCGACGGCGAGACGAGCATCCTAAGCGGCCTCATCACGAGAACGGAGTCGAAGTCGCTCAGCGGCTGGCCCGGCGTGGCGCGCATTCCTTTTCTGCGTTATTTCTTCTCGAGCGAAGATGTACAAAATGAAGATGACGAAGTCTTGATCGCCCTGATTCCTCACGTCGTGCGCATGCCTGACATCACGACGGATGACTTGCGCACGCTGGCGGCGGGCACGGACGCCAATGTGCGGGTCTATTCGGCAAATGACGACGCACTGCTGCTGCCGACGGCGGCATCCGAACCGCAGAACCCTGGTTCTGTCTCCGGCGCCACCCCAAGTACAAGCGCAACTGCGCCGAACGCCGCTGCTCCCGTGATAGGAACGGGCACCGCCCTGGAGTTCCAGCCTGCGACGATATCGCTCAAACCCGGCGATACCATGACGGTTGGTCTTTCCGTCGATAACGCACACGACCTTTTCTCCATTCCGCTCATGCTCCAATACAATCCAGCCGTAATTCAAATCGAAGACATTCGCAACGGCGGCTTCCTCTCGGGCGGCACACAGGAAATTGCCATCGTTCAGCAAGTGAATGCGCAACAAGGGCAAGCTGTGGTGTCCGCAACAAGGCGGCCCAACACTCCGGGCATCAACGGAACAGGAACACTTCTCGGAATTGTGATCAAGGCCATCGCGCCGGGATCATCTCAAATTCAAATTGTGCAAGTGAACGCCCGCGATTCGCAACAGAAGCCGATTCCAATGACCAGCGGGACGGTGACAATTCAGGTTCAGTAGCGGGAAAGAACTCATGCAGCGGACAAAGGCAAAAACTCGATGGGTTGCAGGCTCCGATACTGGCATGACTCTGCTCGAACTGATGGTCGCCTGCGGCATCCTGGTGGTTCTTGCAGGAATGGCCGTGCCGATGGCGCGCGTGCAGATCAAGCGTCAACGAGAGGCGGAATTGCACTACGACTTGCGCCAAATGCGCGATGCGGTCGATCGCTACAAAGATGCCGCCGACCACAACTTGATCCAAGTCCAGGCGGGCACGGAAGGATATCCGCCGGACCTACAAACTTTGGTTGATGGGGTGCAGTTGGCGGGAGCGCCCGACCGTCACGTGCGATTCCTGCGAAAGATTCCTGTCGATCCGATGACCGGCAACACGGATTGGGGACTGCGTTCCGTGCAGGACGACGCGGATTCGGATAGTTGGGGAGGACAGGACGTCTTCGACGTATTTTCAAAATCGCAAGGCACTGGACTGGACGGCACCAAATACTCAGATTGGTAGGAGAATCGCTTGTGATTCGCGAACACGAGAACAAGCACATTTTCACGCTGCGGAGCGACCGGGCGAGCCGCGTGGCCGCGGGCTTTACGCTGCTCGAGCTCACGATCGTGGTCACGATCATCATGATACTTGCGGGGATGGCGGCGGTGCGCTACGACCGGTCGATCACGCGAGCGAAGGAGGCAGCGCTGCATCACGACCTCTCCGTGCTGCGCAGCGCGATTGAGCAATACACGCTCGACAAAGAGCAGGCTCCGCAGTCGCTGGATGACCTGGTGAGCGCGGGTTACCTGGGGGAAATTCCAAATGATCCAATCACGGGCGCGAAGGACTGGGTCGTCGTGACGTCGGATGTCTTGATGAGCCCCGATGAAACATCGAGCGGCGGAATCACCGATGTGCACTCTGCGTCAGACGCCGTCTCTTCGTTCGAGAATACTGCCTACAGCTCCTGGTGAATCGGCCGCAGTCTGTTCTCGCATGCATTACCACGGTTTTTCCGAATCGCGTTGAATCGTTTGACCGCTCTCGATGCTTTCCGCTATCATCTGTGCGCGGGGTGGAGCAGCCTGGTAGCTCGTCGGGCTCATAACCCGGAGGTCGTCGGTTCAAATCCGACCCCCGCAACCAAACTTCTTCTGATTAAAGAACTTCGGCTCACCCTGCAGCCATCCGAATTGCTAGTTAGGACTATAGCTTTAAGAGCGAAGGGGATCGCCCACGTGGGCTGATCCCTTCGCCTCTCTCGCATCCCGATTCAGATGGCCGACATGCCGCCGTCGACAGACAACTCCACCCCATTCACGAAGCTCGAATCGTCTGAAGCAAGAAACAGCGCGACCGCCGCAATTTCCTCAGGACGACCCATCTTTCCCCGCGGGATCAGGGATTCGAACATCCGCTTCGCCTCCTCGGTGAGAACTTGGTCCTGCATCGGCGTGGCGATCGGTCCCGGGCTCAGGACGTTCACCCGGATATTCCTGTTCTTCAGTTCGTTGAGCCAAGTGCGTGCGAATGAGCGCAACGCCGCCTTGCTCGCCGAATACACGCCGTAACCAGGAAAACCTTTCACCGAAGCAACTGACCCGGTCATGAAGATCGATCCGCCATCGTTGAACAGCGGCACCGCCTTCTGAACCGTAAATAGCGTACCGCGCGTATTCAGGCCGAAGGTCGCATCGAAATGCTGCTCGGTAATCTCGCCCAGTGGGACGGCTTCGCCCATGCCGGCGCTCGCGTACAGGACGTCGATCCTGCCCTTTTCCCGCTTGACCGTGTCGAACAAACGGTCGAGGTCGTCGAGATTGGCCGCGTCGCCGCGCACGCCGGTCACGTTCCGGCCAATCAGCTTGACGGCCTCGTCGAGCGTCTCCTGCCTCCGGCCCGTGATGAAAACGTAGGCGCCTTCTTCAACGAACCGCTTGGCGCTCGCCAGCGCCATGCCGCTCGATCCACCTGTGATGACTGCAACCTTACCCTCAAGCTTTCCCATAATTGCTCCCTTCGCGAATTGAAATTGCCATTGCACCGGATTTCAATCTTGCGTCGTCCATCCGGGTAATCCGGAACACTCATTACAGATGTCGCGAGGGGGTGCATCGATTCCAAAAGTTTTGAGTCTAATAGGAAGAGTGACAGGCAAACGCATGAAAACAGGGAACGGAAAGACGGGACGACCGATCAACTTCGATAAAGACGCGGCTCTTGAGGCGGCGATGTTGCTATTTTGGGAACGCGGGTACGAGGGAACATCCATGGCCGATCTTACTGACGCGATGGGTCTCAACCCCTCAAGCATCTATGCCGCCTTCGGTGACAAGAACGCGTTGTTTCAACTCGCGGTAAGACGTTATATGGAAATGCGAGTGCAATACGCAGTTAAGGCACTGGAGGAACCGACTCTCGAAAAGGTTGTTCGCGCGCTCTTCCACAACACGGTTGCATTCCTTACCACGCCCGGCCATCCGCCGACCTGCATGACGTTGACGGGCGCGGTGGGCTGTAGCCTGGACGCTGCGCCGGCCAGAGATCTAATGACGGAGATTCGCAGACAGAATCAAGTCGCCATTAGGGAGCGCCTTCTAAGAGCGCGGAAGAACGGAGAGTTGCCGAAGGGCGTTAACGTAGACGACTATACGAGGTATCTTTCGACGATTATCGCCGGTCTATCCATCCAGGCCGCAAATGGCTCAACGAGGACAGAACTCAAGCGAACCGCCCGGATGGCCCTTCGCCATCTGGGTTACTGAGAGCAGATTTTTTGAATCACCAGAAGTTTTTCTAAGCAGCGCGTAAAAGTTCAACGCGGAATGCGATCACCAATTAATTCGGTACGTTGCAGGCCCCCGCAACCAAACTTTCCTTGCTTTCAGCAATATCTGCAAACACTACAACCGTCTGAATTCGTACTTCGCATCGTTGAAGATTATCGTGTGTTATCTTCCTATGCCGAGTTACAGCAATCCCAGGGGGTCCGGATACTTGGCCTGCAAAGCGCTCACCAAGACTTCAAACTCGGGGAGGCGGCGCAGATTCTCCAAGCACGGGTCCTTCACAAAAAATGGCCAGCACGCGAATCCTGTGCTGACGCTCCGCTCGAGCCATTCAAAGGCCGCTTCACGCCGCTCCAACATCGCCAGTATGCATGCGATCTGGTAGTAAGAATGGTGGGCATGTCCGAAGGATTTTGGGCTAGCGCACGCCTGGGTCACGCACCCCAGCGCCTGCTCGACTTTCCCAGTTAGAGCGTAAAAGACCCCCTGTAGACTGAGGATGAGTGGTTCTTCGGGCAAGAGTTGAACCGCTTCGTCGAGCCGAGCTTTCGCCTCTTTCCAATCCCCCGTCATCATGGCTGGCTGGGGGGCAAAATAGGCGGGATACTTGTTCCGTGGGTTCTCGGCTCGCCACGCTTGAATTTCTTCCCGAGCCAATTCGTACTCTCGACTCCAAATATAGACCTGAACAATGCTGTGACTGACTGCCTTTCTCGGATGGAACGGCCGTCCTCTCTCATACATTTCACGCGCGTGATCAAGCAGACCGATGTGCGCCAAGATTGTGCCCAAGCGGTTGTAAGCATGAGGCAGATTGTTCTGCAGGGCGAGTGCCTGGCGCAGCTCGGCAATCGCTTCGAGATGCTGGAAATTTTTCGACGGTCCCCATAGCAGGAAGGCTTTGGCAACGTGCCCTTCGGGCAAATCCGGATCCACTTCAAGCGCGCGACGGCAGTGAAACTCTGCTTTCTCGAGCCACATACTGGCTGGGTCGAATTCGAAGTGCCGCGTTGCGCAGACAAACGAAAGGGTCGCATGGGCAAGGGAGAAACCGGGATCTCGAGAAACCGCATTACTCAGGCGCTGCGCCGCTTCGTCCAGCAACGCAGGATCGCCGGAGGAGCTAAGCCGGTAGCCGCTCATGAATTCCGCATAAGCCAGCGGATCCTTGCTGTATCGTGGACGGCGTTGGACTGCCGGTAGACGCAGCGGCCTGTTCAATGCGCTCGAGATTTGTTTGGCAATCTCATCTTCAAGGTCGGACAGACGATTGACGTCGAGATCGCATTTCCGTGTAAAGCTCGCGCTCTGCAAATGTGTGTCAAACATCTCCAATGAAAGGCGCCATTGCCCCTTTGACTTCCGGATGGCGCCATGGACTATAAAGCGGACGCCAAGGCGTGAACCGGCATCCGAAGCTGTCATTTCGGCCGGTACGTTCAGCACTGCGGAGGTCGGTAAGACATTCACGCCCTGCAGGTTTCCGAGGCGCGATACCAGCGCGTCTGCAAAGCCGAGGGATACGCCCTGGTCATCAGAAATGCTTCCGAGAAGAAACAGTGGCAGTACGGCGAGGGACGGGTGTTCGCCCCAGACTGAGACACGATTCCCGCTGGCCTCGCCGGTTGGACTTCGTTCGAAATCTGGCTGCTGGAAGCGAGCATCAATCACGCGCACCGGGCCGATGAATCGGTACCCTTTCCCCACTACGGTCTCTAAGAACCGCGGCCTGGCTGAGTTGTCGCCCAAGGCGGCCCGGATTTTTCTCACAATGTTGTTGATGTTTGGTTGGGTATCAATAAAAAGGTCCGAACGCCAAAGTTTCGTAACAATGTCCTTACGCGAAACCATCTGCTCTCTCCTGCCAACAAGAAAAATCAGCAGCTCCATGGGCTTCTTCTCTAACTTCACGCGCCGTCCACGGCGACGAAGTTCGTAGCGCCCAAGGTCCAGCTCAATTTCGCCAACTGCCCGTTCTGCAGGCCGCATAAGGCTCTCTTGAAGGCATTATCCTCCAGGATTCAGTAGTTTACGACGATATACGAAAGATATGAGAAAGTTATCTCGTCTCAATTGAAACAAGCCTATAGTTAAGGGAATACTCTGGCCGATCAATTTCCAACGACGGAGGAAGAATCATGAAACGGAACGTGTACTTCACGCTTGTACTGATCGGATTGTTGTGTGGGGCGGGCCTGTTCTTCACGATTGGCGCTCAGAGCGCTTCTTCTGAAAAAAATGCGTTCACACCTGATGCCATCCCCTACGGTCCGGCACCGGCATTCGTGCCTCCGGGCGCGCAGCTCGCAGTGCTCGAAGGCAACCCCAGCGCCACCAGCGGGGATTACACCATACGCTTGAAGATGCCCGACGGATACCGCATTGCACCCCATTGGCATCCTCAGCGGGAAAACGTCACCGTCATCTCCGGGACTTTGAAGTTCGGTATGGGGGATCGCTTTGAGGAGAGCAAGATGGCTGATTTTCCGGCCGGCAGTTTCGCTTATCTCGATCCCGACATGCATCATTACGTGATGGCCGGCGGAGACGTTGTGGTCCAAGTCCACGGCATGTCTCCGTTACAGTTCAACTACATCAATCCTAACGATGATCCAAGCCATAAGAAATAATCGATTGGGCCTTTGTCGCAAGCGACCCGCAGCGGTTCTGGTTGAGTCCCGGGGGATTCGGAAACAATCGGGAGCCCTGGGCTTTCATCCTGCCCACGCTGCGCGGCGAACTAGTTCCCGTCTAAACGGCAAGAGCAACACATTCGGCTGGTTCAACGCAGCACCCAGTCAAGCGGGTCGCTGACAAATTGAAAACCGCAGCGTTGCCCCGGCGTCTCCGGCCATTCAACGCGAGCTACACGCGCTTTGCCAACTGCCTGCTGCCCTGCGGACATCAGAAACACGTCGACGATCGCATCTTTCTTCACCACTGCAGTGCAGCCACAAAGAAAACCATGCGCGCTGACGTTTTCCGTAGCGGCGAGCAGTTCGAAGGGTTGGCCCTTTGCGTCCGATCCTTTCAGCTTCAGCATGACGCGTAATTTGACACGAGCCTCCGACCGGCGATCGCCGCTCCTGCTGCCCAGAACCATAGTGAGACGACTCTCAAGAGCCTCGAAATCGACCGGCTTCTGAAAATAGCCTTTCGCGCCCAGATTCTCGCAGAAAGTCTTATAACGTTCCGCCGATTCGCCCGAGACGATCAGAATGGGAATCATTTGCGTGAAGCTCATGGAGGAGAGCACCTGACATACCTCAAATCCGGAATATTTCGGCATCATCAGGTCGAGGAGAATTGCGTCAGGTTTCTGCTGAAGCGCCAGCGCGAGCGCCTCTTCCGGCGAAGCTGTGTCCACGATCTCGTAGGAATTCTTCAGTCGAAACCGAAGCACCTTCCGCATCGCATCATCATCATCAACAATCAACAGTCGTGGCATTCCTGCTCCTGAGCGAAATTTGGTAATTGCAGGCCGCGCCTAATGGCCAACGGGGACAGAAACGGACAATATCTCGTCGACGCGCCGGACAAGCTCGTCGCCCGTAAATGGCTTGCGAAGAAACGAAATTCCCGATTGCAAGACGCCATGGGTGGCCACATCGCCGTCCGTGTAGCCGGACATGTAAAGCACCTTGATGCCCGGCCGCAGCGCGGTAAGCTCATCCGCCAGAGCGCGGCCGCTCATGCCGGGCATGACCACATCGGTGAGCAGCAAGTCGATGGGAGACTCAGCCTGGCTTGCTACACCAAGCGCTTCCGCGGCGTCAGATGCTTCCAGCACCGTGTGGCCGGCTCCCTTCAGCGTGTTGCGCGTCAGCTTGCGCAACGAGTGTTCATCTTCGACAAGGAGGATCGTGCGCGAGCGCTGTACCGGCCGCTCCAGGTTTTCATTCTCCGGCACGGCTTCACGCAACTCTTCCACGCGTGGCAAATACACTTTGAAAGTCGCTCCCTTACCCGCTTCGCTTTCAACCCAAATGTAGCCGCCGCTCTGTTTGATGACGCCGTAAACCGTCGCGAGGCCGAGGCCGGTTCCCTTTCCTTGCCCCTTGGTTGTGAAGAAAGGCTCGAAGATGTGCGATTGAAGCTCTGCGTCCATTCCGCAGCCGGTGTCCGTCACTTTGAGCAGCGTATAGGGGCCCGGAATCACGTAGCGGTAACGATTCACGTCGCTATCGGTCAGCTCGGCATTCAGCGTTTCGATGACTAGCTTCCCGCCCTTCGGCATGGCGTCCCGCGCATTCACCGCCAAATTCAAAATCACTTGATCGATTTGGCCGCGGTCCGCCTTCACCATCCCGAGGTCTTTGGCCAGCACGATCTTCAGCTCGATATCCTCGCCAATCAGGCGCCGCAACATCTTCTGCACGTCCGAAACAACGATGTTGAGATCGACGACCTTCGGCTCAAGAACCTGCTTGCGGCTGAATGCCAGCAATTGCTGGGTAAGCGCCGCCGCGCGGTTTCCTGCATTCTGAATTTCCTCTATCGCCTCGCGGAAAGGATGGTCGGCACTCATCTGTTTTTGCAGAGCTTCGCTATAGCCGATAATCACACCGAGAAGATTATTGAAATCGTGTGCCACGCCTCCAGAGAGGCGGCCGATCGCTTCGAGTTTCTGCGACAAATAGAGCTGTTCTTCCAATTGTTTACGTTCGGTGATGTCCCGGTTGACGATGACCATCTTTTCATCTTTGCCATGATTCCGGACGAGGCTCGCCGTGGATTCCACTACGAGCCAGTTGCCATCCTTGCGGCGGATGCGATACTCGACCCTGCGACCAGTTCCCGATTGGCGCGCTTCGTTGGCTGTCGCGGTCACGAGCGAAAGATCATCTGGATGAATTTGTTCATAAATCGTCGTTTCCTGGAGTTCTTTGTCCGAATAGCCTAGCAACCTCTTATATGAAGGGCTGCTATACAGGCGCCTTCCATCGGCGTTAACCAGCGCAATCATGTCGGCGGCGTTTTCACTGATCAGCCGAAAGAGTTCTTCGCGCTCGCCCAGGCGCCGCCGAAACCGGTAAATTTGAAATTGCTGAAAAACTACGTACACATCAAACAGCAGAACCAGACCGACCAGGGCATGGATGGCTAAACTCGTGTTCACCGAATAGTATGAATTAACCTGCGGGTCGAGCACCGGGAGGGCGAAGGAAATGATTCCCAGTGTGAGCAATATGGTGACAACGATGCCGGAGGAGAAAAGCCACCATTGGCGGTGTTCGATGTGCCGCAAACTTGCGTCGATCGGAGATGCGGCACCGGCCTTCACTTGCTTTTCTGGTTTCGCCATGTTTGATTCTGACGAGCGCTCATCGATTCGTGAACCAGAACAGCGCGCGCGAGATACGAATAGACCTTCACCAGATCATGCCTATTGTCGATTGGAAGACCTATCCGAAGCCCGTAAACGCTCATCCTGCTTTCCTTCCTGAGCAAGAAATCCGAGGGCGCGTGATTTTACTCAGGCCACGCGGTGTCGGAACGGCACGACCGGCAAATTCCCGAAGCGGCGAACAAACAAATTCGCAATCTAAGTCATACGGTTATTTGACAGGCGAGGGTACGGGCTGTTTGCGGGCCTGCTTGTCGGCGTAGAGGAGCTTATCGACGTAATGGAGGAGGTCTTCGGGCCGATCTCCTTCCTGATATTCTCCCGCACCCTGCGAAAAGCTCACGGGAATCTGATGCGCGCCGGATTGCACCGTGATCGATTCCAGGCGCCGCAGCACTTGAGGCACATGCGAGGTCTTGCAATCGGTGAGCAAGAGCATGAATTCATCGCCGCCCAGCCGCGCCGCCAAATCACCTTCGCGAACCACTTCCGCCAGACGATCGGCGAATCCTTTCAGAACCGCATCCCCGGCGGGATGGCCGAAGCGGTCGTTGATCTGCTTGAAATTGTTCAGATCGAAAAGCACCAGCGTCAAGGGATAACCGCGCCGGCGCGCGCGCGCGATTTCCGTCTTGAGGTGCCGCTCGGCAAAGCGGCGATTGTAAAGACCGGTGAGCGGATCGACCAGGGCCAGATTGCGCCACAGCGAAGATTGGAACTGGCCTTCGGCAAGCTCGCTCCGCAGCCGGTTGATGAGGAATTTCTCGTAGGTGAGATAACAGATGAAAATCAGGATGACGCCGACGAGACCCATGATCGTTTCGAACACGCTGGAGCCGAAGGCCGACTTCCTGTCGGCCAGGATTTCGGGAAACGAAAGCGAAATAACGCTGGCCGTGAGCACCAGAATGACCAGGACGGAAAGAGCCCACATCCACCAATCCCGCTTGCGCAGTTCGCGCAGCCGAGCGGTGTATTCCCAGGAACGAAACGTCACGTTCTTCGGGTCAATTTTAGCGTCAGGAGTATTCACGCGATCTCGTCGATGAGTGAGTTAAAAACATAATTACAATTACTGGCGGCAAGTATCTCGATCGTTTCTTGGCGGGCGAAATTCAATTATCAGCGGCCTGCAGAGCTGCCCGGCGACGTTCTATCGATTTGCACACGCGCGCAAGCCAGGCTCGATCATTGAGTTCATGTTTGAATAGACAGCCATTGGCACCCATTCTCACCGCTTCCATTCCAAGCACCTCATGGCCATCATCCAACAAGGCAAAAAGGGGAGTTTCAGGGGCAAAAGAACGAAGGATCGATATAAAGGAACTTCCGGACCCATTCGTGATCGATAGATCCGCGAGGATTGCATCGAACTCGCCGTCCGCAAGACTTTCGTAGGCGATTGACAGCTTCGACGCGCACTCCAGATAGGTCCAGCATCCCAGTTCCCGTCTCAACTCCTCCGCGATCAGCTTCACGAGCACGGGATTATCTTCGATGAGGAGAATATTCAGTGGATCCTCCACCCGGCTCGCCTCTTCACGGACGACCTGACGCAAGCCGGCAAGCTCACATTCTTGGCACGCAGACTCTCTATCGTAGTAAACTTGGCTTTTGGCAATGCGGCCACCCGGGATCCTCTCAAACGCTATTATTTTGACTGTGGTCAGCTGGGCCGTGTCGAATAAACTGCCGTGCGCTTTCTTTTGCAAGCAGGGACTTCGAGTCTTGGGTTGACATCGGATCCCTATCCATAGAGGTGTAGTCATGCGTGCTGGCGAGCGACTGAAGAACCTGCGGAATCGTCTTGGAATCACGACACGCGACGTGGAAGACTTTAGTCGAAAGATTGCGCAGGATGAAGGGAACGACGATTTTCAAATCTCGAATGCCTGGCTAACGCAGATCGAGAACACCGACTCCATTCCAAGCATTCACAAGCTTTTCAGCCTCAGCATCATTTATCGGACGAGCTTCAATGAACTTCTCTCTCTCTTCGGCGTCGATCTGACAAGAATTTTACGCTACCAGTTCTCCATGCCATTGGAGAAGACTCACCTTGCAAAGCTGGAGGTTGCCGACGAAGCTCAACCGGTCACGTTCCCCGTTCGCTTCGATCGCGGTTTCAATATCGAACGAAGCAGCCTGTTATCGCGCATGGTGGAAGTCTGGGGCGAAGTGCCCATTCCTATTATTCAGAGCCTCGACCTTCGGCACAGCCTGTATGGATACATCGGACTGAAGGATTTCACTCTCTATCCCCTGTTGCGACCGGGATCGTTCGTTCAGATTGACGATGAGCAAAGTGAAATTCAATCCGGCCCGTGGCGAACTGAGCTCGACCGGCCGATTTATTTTGTCGAACTTCGGGATGGCTACGCGTGCTCCTGGTGCGAACAGCAAAACGGAAAGCTCACCCTAATCCCGCATCCCCTTTCACCATGTTCCATACAGCAGTTCGCGTGGCCGGAGGAAGCTGAAGTAGTGGGGCGCGTTACGGCCGTAGCGATGCGACTGGTGAACTATTCCGAGGATTATTCCCACGGTGCCGCAAAATTGCCAAAGCGATCTTGACATTTGAATTGAAGAGCTGCGCTGAAACGAGATCCGAAGTGAACGGGATCGCGACTCGATACGGTTCGATCTTTTCCCAAAAATCGACGAACTCCTCGGTTTCCGCGCAACCGGAACCGACATAGAGCTCGACTTGACACAGCAAGTCCTGTATTGATGATCGGATTAAATCCTCAAAAATTTCGCTGTGACATTCCTGAAGCGCGCGGCTTGCGATTTCTTCGGTAAACATGCGCGCCAAGCCCTCATGATAATATTTCCCGGTGTTATAGTCGCGCGTGCCCGCCAGATAAATTAATCTGGCAATATCACCCGGCAACCGCGGGAGGGTGCGCCCTTTCAAGTCAGCAATGGCAGCCTGAACCGTCATGCTTTTCTCCGCGAAATGATCATCTTATCTTCCGCTCGCCGCGCTGCCGGGGGCGACGCCGGTTCCCGTTGAAAGTTGCTCCCGAAACAGTTTATCCGAGACCCCGCGAAACTGGACAGCGATGCCGGTCAGATAGCCGACAAAAGGCCGAACCTGAAACGGGCCTCGAATATGAGAAAGCCCCAGCACCAGCTCGTACGCCATCAGAAAACTGGCATAGTGCAGCGCAAGCTTGATTTCGAGCGCGGGCCGGAGATTGATGTTCTGGCGAACCGCGGCAACGTGATAACTCATGAGGTTGCCCACTTGTCGCCGCGTTTGGCGCAGCCAAGCAATCGCCAGCGCCTGGCGCTCCCGCTCGAATAGCCGCACGGTTTCACTCGCTGATTCTTTACTTACGAAATCAAGGTCGCGTGGGTCGAGGATTCTCTCGATCAAATCTGCCGGCGGCAAATCTTGTTGCAGAGCTTTCGCGCTTTCAGCCGGCGACAGCCCGGTGCTAGATCCTGGAGTATTTTCACGGAGAGCCCAGTAGAGCAGGAGCCCCAAAAGCAGCACACCGATCACAACCGAAAACAGAGCTTGGATCATGGACGAACTGTCCTTGTTAGGTACGCGCGGGCGCGTAAGAGTTTAGTTCTCGTCTGCCCCACAAGTTGATCGTAGTCTCGCTCGATATTGGACGACGTGTCGACAGCTGGTTCTGGGCTTGGCGACCAAAGCGCCACCGTCCACAGAACAAGGCAAATCAGATAACTGATGGGTTCAAGTTTACTCACAAAAACCCCATCCGCCTTACTCATCTGAGTATAAGCCGTGAGTTCGATTACCCTCACTCCAATGTAAAGCGTATAGCCAGCGATTATCCCACGAAGATTTTTTCCGAGAGGAATCTTATAAAAGGTGAAGATGCCCAGGAGTGCAGCCAGCAGTATGGCCTGTAAGGTTCGCAGGTCGCGCTCCAGGAGCGCAGCGGACGATGCCAACGGATTCGGGGAGCCACCAAATAGTTCGGCGAGCGCTCTCACCATGACTGCGAGAAGAATGGTTATGAGTATGACGCGGAGAAAACGCGCCACACCTCCAAACTTCGCCAAAGATCGACTGTAGATTTCCAGAATCACGCCATAACCAAGAATCGCCGTCAGGACTGTTGTGGACCAATAAAATGAACCATAGAATCCAGGCAGCGTCTTGTATATGGGAATTGCTAGCAAATCCGAAATAAGGACACAAACCACATAACAATAAAAGGTCGGAAACATTTTGAACAACTGAGGGATAGATCGGACCACGAGGAAAATTTCTAACGACATGCAGCCCCACCAAATGGATTGGTCTACCATGTGTGTCACGTTATGTGTAGCACATGGTAGCATAAGAATGAACGGGGGAAGATAACTAGAACTCCCCCCGTTTCAGACATTACTTTTCGTTTAAAACCTCCTTGAGAAGATTGCCGTGAGCCATCATTGGCATGCCCTCAGATACTTTCAAGGTCTGTTCTTAAGAATTGAAAGACGCATGCCCTGAGGGCGGCGGTGGCATCGGGTGCCCGCCGTCCGCCATGAGGACTCCGTCTCGCGAGAACACCGAGCCAGGACCTATGGGCGGCGGTGGCGGCATTGGCTTCCCCCCGTCGGCTGTCAAGACTGGATCTTGCATAACCGAAGAAGGAGGCCCAATCGGCGGCGGTGGCGGCATTGGCTTCCCCCCATCGGCTTGTAACACTCTCGCCTGATTTGAAGAAACCGCAAAGTGATGCGCCGCAGGGCTAAGGGTAACAACTACAAACGCTGACAACGCTAGCAAATGCATTTTCCGGAATTTCATATTGCCTCCTGAATTGGGAAGTGTTTACCACTCGAAGCAGGCTATGGAGATAACCTATACAAGACAACGAGTTTGAGAGCCTGCTTACCTTACCAAGCGGCTGAAATATCCAAAACGCTTGAAATCTCGATTTCGGACTGCTCTGGAACGCAAGTTCCACAAATGAGGGGCCGGTCACCCCACAGAAGCGAGAAAAGATAACCCACACAGTCTTGGAGCAACCTGAATTGCATTGTGAGGACTCCACAAGTTGATGTACAGAAACATGCAAGAATGTGGAATGCCCGGCGCGAATGCGTTGACACTCGCCGGGAAGGAATCGTAGGCTTTCCCCGGTCATCCTTTCATGCCGACGAATCACAAAGCCAAGCCGGAAAAACGAGATGTGAGCCATGTTCGGATCGGACCTGCAGGATGGTCCTATCAGGATTGGAATGGCATCGTATATCCACCGCACCGGTCTCGCAGTTTTCATCAGGCGAGCTATCTCGCCGAGTTCTTCGACACAATCGAGATCAACACGTCGTTCTATCAGCCGATCAAGCCGCAGCAGGCGGCGCAGTGGATTGAGCGTGTCGCCGCCCATCCGCATTTCGTTTTCACAGCCAAACTATGGCAAAAATTCACGCACGAGGGCGGAACAACGACTGAAGATGAAAAGATTGCCCGCGCCGGCTTTGACGTGCTGCGCGAAGCGGGCAAGCTGGGTGCTGTCCTGCTGCAATTTCCCTTCTCTTTTCACAACACGCCCGAGAATCTCACCCGCTTGAAGCAAATCCTCGATTCTTTCCGGGATTATCCTCTTGTTGTCGAGGTGCGGCATTCGTCATGGACGAAGAAAGAATTTCACGAACTATTGCACGAGCGCGGCGTCGGATTCTGCAACATCGACCAGCCGGTGATCGGCCGTTCGGTGGAACCGAGCCAGCGCGCGACTTCATCGGTCGGGTATGCGCGGTTGCACGGCCGACGTTACGACACCTGGTTCAGTGACGATCCAGCATCTCCGCCCGAAGAGCGCTATAACTATCTTTATTCGGAAAAAGAACTCGAGCCGTGGGCTGAGCGCATTCGCCATGTGGCCAGCCATACGGAAACCACTTTTGTCATCACCAATAACCACTACCAGGGAAAAGGAATCGTGAACGCGCTGCAACTCATCAGCCTGCTCACCAACGCGAAAGTGAAAGTGCCGGAGACGCTGCGAACGCATTATCCCGAGCTGGAGCGCATCGCCAACGAACCCCCGCAAGTGCCCACGCTTTTCTAGTTATTGACTTTCGCTTTTTATTCGCCTATTATCTTCCCTGGGCCCCGTAAAGGAAGTCCGCAATCATGTCTTCGCCTGCCCTGCAAGTCGCGCCGAACTTCCCCGCGAAACCGTGGAAGCTCCCACTGCGTGGCATGGCTGTGTTTTATGGCTGCCCTCAAGTCCCGCGGCTGTCGCATTATTTTTTGCCGCGAGCGATCGCGGAAGGCAAACGGATACTCTACCTGGACGGCGCGAATCGCTTTGACCCGCTGTTGCTGGCGCGCCTTGCCCGGCAGCGCGGAAATATGCCGTCGGAATGGAACAGCCACGTCCGCACCGCGCGCGCCTTTACTTGCTTTCAACTGACCGAGCTGCTCGTTCGCGCGCCGCGCCTGCTACAGAGCTTCCCTGCCGACGTAGCAATTCTTACGGCCATGCCGGAACTGTACTTCGATGAAGACGTACGGGAGGCGGATGCCATTTCGTCGTTCCAGCAAGGCTTGCGCGCGCTGCGGCAACTTGCTGCGCGGCTGCCCGTCGCCGTGTTTTCCGATCCCGGCTCGTTTTCCACGCCGCGACGGAAGCTCTTCGAACAAGTTAGGGCCTGCGCCAGGCAAACAGGGAAATTCACCGAGCAGGAAGACGACACGCTCACCTTCAGCGATGAAAGTATCGTCACGCGCACATCGCTTCTGGCAGGAAGCTAACATGGGTCGCACCGTTCCGACTTTTCGACAACTCATCGAGGAAACTACTCAGCGATGGGCAAAGTTTCGCCGCGCATTGCGACGGGAGGATCAAAAGTATTTTGATCATCTCTTCCTGCGTGTTCGTTGCTATACCCAGGCGGCAACTTATCAGTGCAGTGACAACCCCATGGAAGCAATTTTATTGTCCATCGCGCTCGATCAGGAAAAACGCCTTACCGCGCTCGAAAAATTGCTCTGCCGCGAAGGAAATCCCGATGCGATTCGAAGGATGGATCCTGGATCTCTATCCCTGCCCGCAGGGGATGGCGTTGTGGCTTCTGACGCCGAATCAGACCACGCACAGACTGATTGATTCTTCGTTTCATCCGGCATTCTATGTTTGCGCCGAAGAATCCATATCGCAGCCGCTCGCTCATCTGCTCACGTCACAGTTCCGGCTGGAGTGCCATTCCGTGGAGCGCGTGGACATCTGGCAGGCCAAAGAGATTCCCGTACTCGAAATCGCCGTTCACAATCCGCTTTGCTTTCGTCCCGCCGTCGGCGTCGTTCAACGCGCAAATCACGAGGCGCGCCTGTACAACTCTGACCTGATGCTTGCAACTTTGTACTGCTGGGAGAAAAACATTTTCCCCTTAGCGCGCGTGGAAATCGAAGCCACCGACAATCAGATAGCCGCGCTCGGCTGCCATGACGATCCGTGGACGCTTGATTATCAGCTGCCGCCGCTTCGCATCATGCAGGTACGCATCGCGGGGCTCTCGCGCGTCAATCCGGAGCACGGCCGCCGCGGCGCTCTTGAAGTGGAAATGGATGGCGAGGTGCATATTTTCGATGATGCGGACGTGCCCTCGGTCTATAACTTTAACCGCCTGGTGGAACGCTACGACCCTGACTTGATTCTTACCGAATGGGGCGATTCGACCATCCTGCCGCTTTTGCTCCAGCAAGCCGAAAAATACCGCATTCCGCTAAAACTGAATCGCGATGCCATTGCCGTGCAGCGCAGCCGCGCGCGGAGCTTCATGAGCTACGGACGCATTTTGTTCAAAGAGTCCGCCACAACGCTTTTCGGGCGCTTGCATGTGGATGGCGCGAATTCCTTCATCGCCGACAAATGCGACCTCGCGGGACTGTGGGAATTGGCTCGCGTCACCAAGCTGCCCGTGCAATACGCCGCGCGAACGACCACGGGGACGGGCATCTCGTACATGCAAATGGAACTGGCGTGGCGCGACGGAGTGCTCATCCCCGCGCAAAAGGCAGAGCCGGAAGATCTGAAATCGCCGGACGAATTGCTCTGCGCGGATCGTGGCGGCCTCGTTTTCACGCCCAAGCTGGGTTTCTTCGACAATGTCGCAGAGCTCGATTTCGTCAGTGAGTATCCGTCCATCATGGCGCGGTTCAATATTTCGCCGGAGACCGTGAATTGCCCTTGCTGCCCGGATGCACCCCGCGTTCCGGAATTGGGCTATCGCGTCTGTCAGAAGAGGCGAGGCATCACCAGCCGTGTTGTCGAACGGCTCATTGCGAAGCGGGTGGAGCTGAAGCAGCGCCAGCGCACCGCTCCGGTGGATTTGGCGCAGCGCCACAAACTGCAACGCGACGCGCTCAAATGGCTGCTCGTTTGCTGCTTCGGCTACACGGGATACAAAAACGCGCGCTTTGGGAAGATCGAAGCCCACGAGGCCATCAACGCCGTCGCGCGCGAAATGCTGCTCACTGCAAAAGAGATGGCCGAGGCGCGAGGCTACGACGTCATCCATGCCCTCGTCGATTCTCTCTATGTGCGGAAAAACGGCGCGACGCGCACAGATTATGAAGCATTGGCCGCGGACATTGCAGCATCCACGCGCTTGCCGCTTGCGCTCGACGCGCTTTATCGCTACGTCGTCTTCCTCCCTTCCCGGCAATTCGAAGACGTACCCGTACCAAACCGTTTTTTTTGCGTCAGCGAAGACGGCGAATTAAAGGTGCGCGGCCTGGAATCGCGGCGTCACGACACGCCGCCGCTCGTGTCCCAGATGCAGAAGGAAGTATTGGCAATTCTTGCGGACGCAAACGATTATGAAAGCTACATCCGAAAACTCGAAGTGGCCCGCGCCGTCTTGGCCCACTATTTGGAGCGAGTCGACAGCGGAGACGCCACGGTCGAGGAAGTGACCATCAGCAAACGCCTGACGCGATCCCCACGCGATTACAAGAAGGCTAATCTGACAGCCATTGCAGCGCAGCAACTATATGTCAGTGGCGTTCGACTCCGCCCAGGACAGACCGTGGAGTACATCATCACGGATGCGGACGCGCAAATTCCGAACGATCGCGTGCGCGCTTATGCGTTATGGGAAGGCTGGCGCGGATACGACCGCGAGAAGTACCGAGAAATGCTTGTTGAAGCATTTGCGCCGTTCGAGTATTGCGCGGCGGATGCAATCTTGCGTACTCGCCGCCACCCCAGACTGGCGACTCTGGCTTCGACAAAACATGATTGAGCGCGTGCGCGTCACAGAAAGAAGCGTCAGCAATCCCGCAGCGGCGTCAGCGATCAAACCTGCAACACGTCACCATCGCGCGCGACCACTTCATACAGCACAGGATTAACAAAAAAACCGAGGAACAGCCGCGAAATCAGCCCCGCGACAATGACGATGGCGAATGGCCGTTGCGTATCAGAGCCGATGCCGTGCGAAAGCGCAGCCGGCAACAGGCCGAGACACGCGACCAGTGCCGTCATCATGATCGGCCGCAAGCGAAGCAGTGACGCTTCGCGCGTCGCGGTGCGAATATCTTTTCCTTCGAGCCGCAGCTTGTTAATGAACGAGACGAGAATAACGGCTGTCTCGACGGATACGCCCATCAGCGCGAGCAGTCCGAGAATGGAAGAAACACTGAATGGTGTGTGCGTCAGCTTCAGCGCGATGAGAGCGCCGACTGGCTCCGTGATCAGCACGCCGACCGCAATGCTGATGGGAAACTTGAAGTTCCCATACAAAGCGAACAATATGAAGAAAATCAGGAGCACGGCGAGAGGTCCAATCAGGTCCAGTTGCTTCTGCGCCGCCACGAGCTCGCTGTACTCGCCGCCCCAGGTCATGCGATAGCCTGGCGGAAGTTGCACGGCCGCATTCACAGCTTTTTGCCCCTCGAGGACCGCGCTTTGCAAATCGCGTCCTTCAATGCTGTACTGCACGCCGATGTAACGTGAATTATTTTCGCGGTAAATGAACGAAGCGCCCGTGCTTTCTTTTATTTCGGCGAGTTGGCTGAGCGGAATCAACTGCCCCGAAGGAGTGCCGACGAGCAGATTGCCGATCTGGTTCGGGGTGGAACGGAATTGCGGCTCCATGCGCACGACCAAATCGAACAGTTTTTCACCTTGGATGATCTGCGTGGCGGCCTGGCCGCCAATGGCAGTTTGGATGACCGTTTCCACGTCGGCAACGTTGATGCCGTAGCGAGCGATCTTGTCGCGGTCGACATTGATAATCAGGCTGGGCTGGCCAAGCTCGCGCACGACGGTCAATTCGGTGAAGCCACGAATGCCTTGCAGGATGCGCTTGATCTGAATTGCTTTATCCTGAAGCACGATTAGATCGGTGCCGTAAACCTTCACGGCGAGCGAGCTTTTTAAGCCAGTAAGCGCTTCGTCAACGGCATCTTCGGCAGGCTGGGTAAAGTTGAAAATCACGCCAGGGAAGGCCGCAAGCTTTTTTTGCAAATCCGTGGTCAGGTCCTGTTTGTTTTCTACTGAAGTTTGGCGCCACGCTTTGTCGTTGTAAGGTTTCAAGCCAACGTAAAATTCATCGTTGAAAAATCCTGTGGGATCGGTCCCGTCATCGGGGCGGGCCAGTTCAGAACCTACCTGAGTGACCATCGGATAGGACATCAAGATGTCGCGAACTTGCGGCGAGAACTTGCTGGCCTCCTCGAAGGAAATGGTATAGGGCATGGTGGCGCGAATCCACAATGCGCCTTCGTCGAGATGTGGCATGAACTCGCCGCCGATGTAGGGAACCAGCAGAAGCGTCGCGCCAAAGATGAGAAGCGCAACGACAATGGTCGACTTGGGATGATCGAGGCACCATTCGAGTTCACCCGTGTATTTCCGCTTGATCCATTCGTAAGGCTTGTTCACACGCTCGCGCACGTTCTTTAGCCAGTACGAACAAAGGACGGGGACCAAGGTGAGCGTGAGAAGAAGCGCGCCGAGGAGGGCGAAAGACATGGTGTCGGCCATGGGGTGAAACAATTTGCCGGAAGGTCCGCTCAGGGCATAAATCGGAATGTATCCAGCGATGATGACGGCAATAGAGTAGAAAACCGGACGATCGACGTCGGCGGAAGCGGCGAGAATGACGTCGTTGAGTTTGTAGCTCTGGCCGGCGCGCAGTCCGAGCTCACGGTAAATATTCTCCACCATCACGAGCGTGCCGTCGATGATGATCCCAAAGTCGATCGCGCCGATAGAAAGCAAGTTTGCGTCGACGCCTTTGGCATGCAGGCAGATGAATGCAAAAAGCAATGCCAGCGGAATCGTCAGCGCGACAATGACCGCAGCGCGCGCGCTGACCAGGAAAAACAACAGCACCACGAACACGAGCACCATTCCGCGAAGCAAATTGTTCTCGACCGTGTCGATGGTCAGCTTGACCAGGTCGCTGCGGTCGTAGAATGGATGAATCTTTATATCGGGCGGCAGGACGTGCGCGTTCAAATCGTTTGTTTCCGCCTCAACGCCCTTCAATACGTTCTGGGCCTGCTCGCCGGTGCGCATGAGGATGACGCCTTCGACGGAGTCATCATTCTTCATAAAGCCAAACTCGCCAAGGCGCGGAGCGTGCCCCATCACCACCTGGCCGATATCGCGAATGCGAACCGGCACACCGTTCTGAGTTCCGACGATGGTGTCGCCGATATCCTGGACATCGCGCATCAATCCCAAGCCGCGAACGTAATAAAATTGGCCGCCCTGAGAATAAAAACCGCCGCCAGCATTGGCATTGTTATTGGCGAGTTGTTGAAGAACCGTAGGAACAGAAAGGTGATACCCATAGAGCTTCGCAGGATCGAGCAACACCTGATACTGCATGACGGTGCCGCCAAAACCGGAATCGTCGGCAACTCCGGGAACGCCCTTGTAGCCGCGCTCGATTACCCAGTCTTCGTAGGTCTTCAGTTCTTGAGGATTGCGGTCCGGGCTGTCGATGACGTAGCGATAGACCAAATCGCTGGGGCTTGAGAGCGGCGCCATGGAGGGCGTGATGCCTGCCGGCAGGGTCACGTCCGCGATGCGTTCGAATACGACCTCACGCGCGAAGTAGTCGTCGGTACCTTCGTCGAAGGTCATGATTATGTCCGAAAGATCGTAGAGCGAAATCGAACGCATCACGCGCATGTGCGGGACACCATTCATCTCGACTTCGAGAGGAATGGTAATCAGGCGCTCGACTTCCTCGGGGGCGTGGCCGGGCCACTGCGTGATTAATTCAACCATGGGAGGTGAGAGGTCGGGATAGGCGTCGACGGGCATATGCTGAAAGGAAATCGATCCGGCGATGATCAGAGCAACAACAAAGAGGAGGATCAGGAACCGCTGGCGAAGGGCGAATTGGACTATGCGATGGATCATTTTCGAGTACCCCGTCGGCTACTGCTGCAACGAATTTTGAAATTGCAAGAACAGGCTGCCATCGGCGACTACTTTCTCGCCGGGTGCAAGCCCGCTGAGGATTTCCGTCCGGCCATCCTGCGTCTCGCCAAGCTCCACCATGCGCCGTCCAAATTGCGTGGAATTTGTCTGCACATAGACGAATGGCTGATTTTCGGAATTACGAAGCACTGACGCAACGGGCACGGTGATCGCTTTCGGTATCGTCCCGGCCGTGACTGTCGCAGTGACGTACATCTGATTCTTCAGCTTCTCGCCAGGATTGTCGGTGACAATCCGTGCCTGCAACGTGCGCGTGTTCGGGTCGAGCGCGGGCGAGATGTAGGAAATCCGGCCGTGGAAGACATCCGGATAAGCGTCCGTCTGAATCGCTACCGTGTCTCCCGGCCGCACGAATGCCAATTGGTTTTGATATACGTTGACGAGGACCCATACATTGTTCATGTCCGAAATAACGAAACACTGCGTTGTGCCCGCCTGGAGCAACTGCCCTGCGGAGCAATCACGCTCGACAACTTCCCCGGCGACTGGCGCGAGTAATGGGATATTTGCGGAAGACGCGGACGAGGCGAGGGAATCCAGGTTCGCGACGCCGAGAATGCGCAACGACTCCGCTGTCGCATTCATGTCGGCCTGCGCCTGCGTGCGATTCGATTCCGCCTGGAGCAGGTCCTGCTCGGCAATGGCCTGATGCGCATAGAGGTCTTGCGCACGTTTGTAATTCTTATCCGCGACATTGAAAGTATCGCTGGCTTTCAAGTAGGCCGCGCGCAACTGGGAATAGTCGGGGCTCGCAATCTCCAGCAGCGGCTCGCCAATGCGCACGTGCTGGCCGGGAGACGCAAGAACGCGGCTGACCGGCCCCCCGACCGCCGTGATCACCGGAGTGGTGAGGAATCCGTTGTAGGCCACCTGTCCGGAGAGACGCAGAGTGCGAATGAGCGGGGCGGCCGCGATCGTGACGATCTGAATATGCGACATCTGGTCCTGCGGCACGGAGAAAAGTCCCGCTTCCGCGCCGGCATTTGCCCCCGTAAACGACGTCATTTTTTCCGCCGATTCGTGGCTGCCCGAACCGCACCCTCCGAGAGAGAGCGCCAGCAAAGCGGCGATCCCGAATGGAGCGGCGAGTAAACACGTTCTCTTTATGATCATGGGAGGTTCCTCGTGCCGATAGCCTCCCGCAATTGCTCGAGTGCGAGCATGTAGGAAGCGAGTTGCTGGCGGTAGGCCAGTTCGGTGTCGCGGTAGCTGCGCTCTGCATCGAGAAAATCGAGCAGGCTCGCAGCGCCGCGTTGATAGGCGTACTGACTGATCGCGACAGATTCTTTGGCCTGATCCAGATATCCGGATTGATAAATGGCGAGCGTCTGTTCGTTGGTTTTCACGGTTTCATAGGCTGTTCGCACGTCCGTCATCACCTGCTCGGAAGCCTCCGCAGCGGTTTCCTGCGCTTGCAGGATTGCCGCGTTGGTCCGCGAGATTTCGCCCTGATTACGGTTGAAGAAGGCCAGCGGCATACTGAAAATCACGGACGCCGAACTGTAGCCGGTGATATGCGTGAAATTGAGAGTTCCAGTGATATCCTGCTTCCCATTGGCCTTTGCCAGAAAATACTGGCTCTTCGCGGCCGTGATGCCCTGCTCGGCGGCGCGCAGGTCCGGCCTGTCCTTGATTGCCAGCGACTGCAGGCCCTCCAGGTTTTCCGACACTTTTTGATACTCGAGGTCGCCTGCAACGTCGAAATCCATGGGAACGGACTCGAATCCCACAAGCTGGCGCAGCGCTGCGAGCGCTTGCTGTTTGCCGAGTTCGGCTGCGGTGACGTCGGTCTCAAACTGCAGGAGCTGTAGCTTGATTTTCAACAGGTCCCCTTCGCTCATCGCTCCCGCCTTGAACTGCTCTTCGCTGATGGTCACGGTCTTCTGAAAGCTGTCCAGGTCTTGCTGGGTAAAGCTGAGTGTCGATTCCGCGAGCAGAGCATTGGTGAATTGCGTGGCAACGTTGAAAGTGAGATTCCGTTCGCTGTCGGAAACGGTGGACTTGGTCTGCGCGGTGACATCCTGCGCCGCCTTCAGACGGTTCTGGCGCTTCCTGCCGCGCTCAAAAAGATAGCTAAGGCCCGCGTCAAACTCAGTCTGGTCTATGTTATTTGCGGTAAATTCGCTGGAAGTGACGGGGAGACCGATGACGTCCGCGCCTAGCACGGGATTGGGCCGCAAATTGGCCGTCACTTCTTCGTCCTGGCTCTGGACGATACTCGAGCGGGCAGCCTGCAGCGCATGATTGTGCTCGAGTGCAAACTGGACCGCCTGGTCGAGCGTGATCCGGACTGGCGATCCTGCCGATTGGCCGAGAGCCAGTGCCGCGGCGCCAAACGAAATAAATAGCAGTGCCGACAAGCGAGATATGTAATGTGGCATCGTCATTCCTCCGCATAGATTTGCGGGTTGCGGCGCGCAATGCGCCCGATCAACAACGAATGCGTTGGCTAGAGAAAAGAAGGTGGGGCGCGCGTCGAGAAATGGCGAGAGAGCGGCTGGGGAACGAAAGACGGCTCTTCCGGCACAGGTTTCGAACTAGAAACCGTGAACACCGGAGCGGATTGCGATATCACAGACTGCTGGTAGGTCTGATGTCCGAGATGGCAGATGGGACAGGCCGTTTCCGCAGTCGAAGAGGCATGGTGATGCCAAACAGCGCCCGCCGTCGCACAGAAAATCAGCAAAGCGGCCATCGCGACCGCGAAGCTACCGATTCGAAATCTGTTATTGCTCTTCAGCATTTTTGCGGACAGCCACGCAGCAGGAACTCTACTCCTACCTCAAATGTGCATCTGACGTTGGATAAAAACAATTGGTTGCAACAAGATGCAAAGTGTACTCTTTCCCAAACGAGGTTGGCAAACAACAGTTTCGCGATTGCACATCATCCCATAACTTGCGCCGCACGTCCGGGCTACGAGGAATGTCGGACCCAACAGTTCTGACGATGCGCTTAGTATCTAACGTCGAAATGATGGCTCCGGGAGGTGTTTGTTTGCAGTTGACCTAGTGCGCTGCAGCAGCTGGCACTGCGGCTGGCAAGCGATACGCTTCGAGGAACTTCCAAATGATTTCGTCGGCGTTCAAATCGTTGCTTGTCTTGCCGATGCTTTTTTCATCCAAGTACTGCTCACCGCCGGGCCATGTGTTTCCGGCGCCCTCGATGCTATAGAGCGCGACCTCCGTTCCAGCCTTGCAACCTGTGTAAGTTTCCACGCGGGTGTCCGTGCCCTTCTTGGTCGTCCGGTGCGAGATTGTGCGCTGAGGCTTTTCCTCGCAGCCATCCAATTGGCCCCAATCTTTTGCGCTGTCTGCTGCAGAAAGTCTCAAGTACGAACCGGCGCGGCTGCTCCCCCCGCCGTAGGAGACGACCGGATCGGATGTGCCATTGATCATTAGCACCGGCACTGGCCGACCTGGAGTGCAGTAAAGGTACTTAGGCATTTCCGCTGCCACGGGTGCGATTGCGGCGATGCGGTCCGCCATCGAACAGGCCAATCGAAAATCCATGAAGCCTCCATCGGAAAGGCCCGTCGCATACACTCTCATGCTGTCGATGGAGTACTCGGTTGAGAGTTTGTCGAGCATGGCGTTGAAGAACGCCAGGTCGTCTGCCGGTTGTGGTTTCGTGCGCTGTTGCTGGTCTTGACCTTGCCCCTGTCCTTGACCTCCCCTGCCAGGCCATCCACTTCCCGGATAGCCTCCGCCAGGAAACCTTACTCCTCCACCTCTTCCACCCATTCCCCGGCGTCCCATTCCTTGCTCGGCTTCCTGAAGGGCTACACCAACGTTCCAGCGGTGCACAGCATCAGGATAGACAGCGATGATGCCGTAGCGGTCCGCCACTTCGTTGAAGTGCGACAAATGCGCCATGTCTTCACTGTCCTGATTCAAACTGTGAAGAAGGATGACAACCGGATAGTGCTGCTTGGAGTCGTACGCCTGGGGCCGATGCACGACAAATGTCCGGGCAACGTCGCCAACAGTCACAGTCTCCACAGGATCCTGCGCGCGAACCACGCGGACGGGCAATAGCCCGAAGAAATACGCAGCCGAAACTGAAAAAATAATCGCAAAGACAATGAAAAGGAAAGCTCGCAACCGCATCGTTATCACCTGTGCCTCAGATGCTCATCTCATCTGTCCGGGATGTTTCCCCGGCCTAAAATTTGGCCCTCATCTTCAACTAAGGCAGCACAAAAGGGACAACTCCCCCTTTTATGTATTTCCCCGCGATGCTCACTTAGTTCCAAGAAATGCGAGGCACGCGAAGCGCACTGCGCGATCGGCCATGTTCTATCGTTTCCGCTTGATGTTTGGATCGCGGCGATTTGATATAAAGTGAACGGTGAATCCATGATCCGAAGACAAATCGAGCGGGCACTCGTTTTCGCGGCAAGCGTGACTCTCGCCAGTGCGGCATTTCCGATTGTCGCCGCCGGTCAGGCACTGTCAGTCGCGAACCGAATCATGCTCCTGAACCCCAATTCGGGTGCATGGAGCCAACACGCACCAGAACTATTTCGCGTCCGATTGGATACGAATAAAGGCCCGATCGTTATCGAAGTTCATCGCGATTGGGCGCCGCACGGCACTGACCGCTTCTACAATCTCGTCCGCTTTGGCTATTACGACGACACAAGATTTTTCCGCGTGATCAAAGGAAGATGGGCGCAATTCGGTATCAATGGCGATCCGGCGATCTCGTCCGTCTGGCGCACCCAGATGATTCCTGATGACCCGCGCCGCATCACGAATGCCCTCGGCACAATCGCCTACGCTTTTGCTGTGCCGAACGGCAGAGCCACCGAAGTATTCATCAACCTGCGCGACAACTCGCGGACGCACGATCCCGAAGGATTCGTGCCATTCGGCCGCATCGTGGCGGGATTGGACGTCGCACTCGCGCTTAATTCAGAGTATGGCGAATCTTCCGGCAGCGGCATTCGCGCGGGTCGGCAGGGACCGCTGTTCGCCGAGGGAAACCGCTATCTCGATCGAGAGTTTCCGCGCCTCGATCGTATCCGCCGGGCGAGCATTGTCCACTAGCTGAGCGACGAATCTCTGCAAAAACCGTCACACTGCTTCGAGTGATTCGCTTTCACCGAGAAACGCTAGAGCATCGCGCTTGCGGCTGCAGCCGAAAGAAGTTAAGACCCGCCCTAAGGCAGGTCCTTGCTCATGCGATCGACTACGTCTTTCGGCTCCGTCGTCGGCGGATCGTTCAGATATTTCCCAAAGAAAACCAGGTACCTCCTCCAGCGGTCTTGAATGTGCCGGGCCTCGACAAAACCGTGGTTTTCACGCGGGTAAGTGACAAATTCAACGGGAACGTGCCTTTCATAAAGCGCCCGATAAAACTCCTGAGCCTGCGGAATCGGCACGCGCGTATCGGCCTGCCCATGAAGAATCATCGTCGGCGTCTTCACGTTTTCGACGTACTTCATCGGCGAATGATCCCAGTATTCCTGAAAGTTATCCCACGGCGATTTCATGTCGAAAAACATCGTGAGGTAGCGGTGGATGTCCGTTTGCGAATACATGGAATAAAGGTCCGGCAGGCCCGCGCCCGGCGAAATTGCCTTGAAGCGGTCGGTCTGCGTATCAATCCAGAACGTCATGAAGCCGCCATAGGACCATCCGAAGGCACCCATGCGATTCGGATCGGCCCAGCCGCGGCTTACAACCGCGTCGACTCCGCTCATGTCATCTCTGTAATCTCCGCCGCCCCAATCGTTCTGATTGGCCATTGCGAATTTTTCGCCCCGCCCCGACGAGCCACGGAAATTGGGTTCGAGCACCATGTAACCGTTCGCGGCCATGATCTGTTCATTCGAATCGAACGAAAGCAAAGACGCGCCCGTCGGTCCGCCGTGCGGATTCAGCAGGAACGGCCACTTTCGCGACGAATCGAAATCGACGGGCTTCGTCACGATTCCATCAATTTCCATCCCATCCTTGCTGCTCTTCCACTGAATCACTTCGGTGTCGCCCAACGCATAGTCCGCCAGCCAGGCGTTTTGGTTCGTGATAGGCTCGATCGAAGTGAAATTCAGGTCGGAGCGGAATACTTCGGCAGGATGGCTCGGATCAGTCCATGTGCCGATCGCGGTTTGTCCGTTCGCGCTGACTTCATCGACGCTGATCACCGCCGGCTTGTCTGTGATTTGCCGGATCGTTCCTGCTGTAACGTCCGCAGCAAATACATCCACCGATTCACGTGTGTCCGTGCTGAAATAAATCGTCTTTCCATCCGGCGCCCAAACCGGCGTGCCTGCGTTCAATTCGAACGAGCCGGTCAACTTCGTAGGCTGTCCTCCATCCGCGCTAACAACGAACAGGTTCATCTGATAGAGGTCGAGGCCGTGGCTGCTCAGATAGGCGATCGATTTTCCGTCGGGCGACCACCGCGCCGTATGCGTGTAGTCAGTCGTATCCACGAGCTTTCGCTTCTGCCCGCTTGCCGCATCGAGTACCCAGGCGGTTTGCAGGCTGATGTCGTCCAGTCGCGGCGTGGGATTTGTGGTGAACGTAATATGCGTGCCATCCGGCGACCACCGCGGGTCGCTGACCGTGGAATCATCTTTCGTCAATTGTTTTTCGTCGCTCGAGGCAATGTCCCACGTCCAGAGCTGCGCCATCTTGAAATCGTGGTCCACGACCACCGCGTCATCCTTGGCCTTCTCGCGCTTTTCTTCATCAGCGGGCTGCGGCTCGGTGGCAACGAGCAGCAGCGTCTTTCCATCCGGAGAGAATTCGAACCCGCGAACGCCAGACTTATGCTTCGTCACCTGCCACGGCTCGCCCCCATCGGCGTACATGAACCATACCTGGGGTTCTTCTTGTTTTTCTTCTCCAGCCGCCATCGTGAATGCCAGAATCTTCCCGTCGGGCGACCACTCGATATCGGAAACGCTCTTGTCGCCTCTCGTATACTGCCGGGCCGCGCTGGCCGGCCCCGACGCAGGTACAGCCCAGAGTTGTGTCAGCGTCTTCCCCGGCTCGTCTTTCTCCATTTTTGTTTCGGAGACGAGGTATGCCACGCGGGAACCGTCCGGCGAAATGCGCGGCGAAGAAACGCGTGCGATTCGCAGCGCAGCCACCGTGCCAAATAGTTTCTTCCCATCCTTGCTGTGCGCTGCCGATTCCTGGGCTCGTGTCGCCATCGGTGCCAGCGTAAACACCAAACTCCACGCAAGAATCGCAACGGAACGCTTCCCGAATTTCCATTGAATCATGGCGAATCCTCCATCCGTTCCTTGGGAACGGCATAAACCAAATGTTTCATTTCGAGCACCGAAGGCAAGGCGCGCAGTATAGTCACTCTGGCTGGCATCTTCAACGGAAACGTTTTCCAAACGCACGCCTTCGAGATCAAAACGCTGCAAGCAGCAGTCTCATTCCCTCCGCGAATTCCGCGCACGGCGTGATCAGACTGACGACAAGATAACCGTCCTGCGCAAAATCGTAAAAGTGCCCCGGATGAACGAAGATTCCTCTGGCGGTCAACAACTCAATTGCCAGATCCTCGTCCGCTCGCGTTGCCGGCACGCGCAGCACGGCGTACCACCCGCCCTCAATTTCCAGCCGTCCGCAGGCCTCCTGCGCAACCGATTGGCGGTCCAGCTCTGCCAGATTCTCCCGCACGCGCGCCATCAACTGTTTTTGAAATTCGTGGCGTTGTGTTAGCAAAGTGGGCACCGCAAGTTGGATCGGCGTGTTCATCGAGAGGTAAGTATCGGCAATCATTTCCAGTCGCGCGGCCGCCTGTGTCTTTACTCTTGCGGGGCCGCTTACAATCAGCCATGCGATCTTCATCTGCGGCAAACCCGCAATTTTTGAGAGCCCGCTCATCGTGAACGTGAGCGCTGCCGAGTTCGTCGCAAAGCTCACCGGCTGCTCCTCGCCGAGCGCAAAATCCAGAAATACCTCGTCTGCAATCAACGCCAGCTCTGCCCGCGCGCAGATTTCATTCAGCCTTGTAACCTCTCCTCGCTTCGTAAAATGCCCTGTCGGATTATTGGGATGAACAACAATCACACCTCGTGTGCGCGAAGTAATGGCCCGTTCAAGCGCGTGAAAATCAATCTGCCAGCCATGATCGTAAACCAACGGATAACGAACGAGCTTCACATCCTGAATGTCCGCGAGGAAATCCAATAGTGGGTAACTGGGGGCCGGAACCAATACTTCGTCGCCGGAATTGCACAGCAGACGAAAGACGAACGAATAGGCTTCGCTCGTGCCGGTTGTAAGAAACATGTCTGCGGCCGAAATCGCATCGCCACGTTCTGCGTAGTAGCTTGCAACGGCGCGGCGCGCCGTCTCCAACCCTTTTGCGTTTGGGTTGTAACCGAACGCGGAATTGTTCGTCAGAGCCTTCAATATCGCTGCGCGGTCATAATCGAATCCGCATTCGGTGGGATTTGAAACCGTCAGATCAATCAATCTCTTCCCTGTGGCGCGATATTTCGCGCGGGCGTCGCTCAGACGGTTATTTTCGAGATTCCAGTTTGTGGTGTCAGCGAACATTGGGAGACAGCAGGAGGTTATCACGAACTGCACAGAGGGATTTATCGCGTGTGAAATATCGCGTGGCGCACTTTCCGTCTACGTTTTCGCGCCGTTCGCCTTTACGGTTTGAGTTTGCACGAGGCCCAGCTCGGCCGTCTCTTGTGATTCTGGAATGGAAGCGTCGCCTAGGCGTGACCGCGCGTTCCCCAGCGCGCGCAATAACGGAAGCCACCAGCCGTTCCGCGGCGACAACAAGGCGATGACCTTGCCCAGCATTTTTCGCCAACCTGCGTCGAGTGCCCGCTCCTTGCCATTGCGATATATGAAAGCAACTTTGCCGCGAAATTCTTCCGCGAAGATTGGTTCGTCTGCCTCGGCGACACAATCTCCCTTCGTCACTAGCCCGAAGCGCTTTTCTTGCTCCGCGCCGGAGCAACATGGTGCGATCATCCTGTGCACGCAAAGACTTCCGTTGCTCTCAAACACAACCACGTCTCCCCGCTCAATTTCTTCGATCTTCGCTTTGCGCAAGAACACGACATCGCCAGGACGAATCCACGGCAGCATGCTCTTGCCCGAAACCTTTAGAAACGCCCAGCCCTTCGCGCTTAGAATTCCCGCGACTTCCTTCGGCCCGTTGTCTGCGGAATCCCGAGGCACCTGGCACTCGGGCGCAACTTCCGGATACGGGAGATTCCGTTGCAGCTTACGATCGGCAGATTTTTCAATTCTCATGTTCACTTCTTTCTTTATGCTCTTGGGCGCGCTTCCATTCGCCCGATCTGAACGAGCGGACTTGGAATCTCCGAAGCGTGCGCCATTACTTGCATTTTTCGCGGCTGTGCATTCCATGCGCTTACGGGATTTTCCATTCCTGCCAGCCGCGCTTTCATCTCCGCAAGCTCACATGCGCGCTCGTACGCGCCGAGCAAATCGCCACCTTCCATGTGCGCAAGTCCAGGGCAGCGCTCGCAGAATTGCCGGATGGAGCAGCTCGAGCACACGGGCAAGTCCCTCTCTCTCACCGCACGAACACGCTTCATCTGCGGCGAGTGTCTCCAAATCTCGCCGAAATCCTGTTCGCGCAGGTTCCCCGCGGCAATCGGCATTTGCACGCACGGATAAACGTCGCCATAGGGCGAAATGTAGCAAGTGTTGTGCCCCGCGCTGCACGGGATGTCACGGTACGCGTCGCCCTCTATCCCGCTCGAAACGGCGCTCCCGGTCAACTTCGCGGCTCCCTGCAAACCATCGCTTGCGTCCGCGGCCGGATTCAGTTTTGGATGGAGCAACACGGGTAGCAAATCCTCCGCCGAATTGCGCATCGACAATACGCTCATGTCCCCGTCGAGCTTCGGCGTAATCGTCATGTCGATCACATACGGCACATTCAATTCCTCGGCCAGCGCCTGCAGCGCTGGCAATCCGCCAGCGTTTTGTTTCATCAATGGACACGCAATTTTCACTTGTAGGCCCTGCGCCTTCAGAAAGCGAATTGCGAGCACCGTGCGCTCAAGGGACCCTCGGACTTTCGTGATACGGTCGTGCACGCTAGCGTCGGCGCTGTAAATGCTCACCTGAATTCGGCGAACACCGAGCTCCCGCAATCGCGCCGCGCGCTCTTGCGTAATCAGCAGCCCATTCGATTTCAGGCTGATATCAAAATGCAGCTTGCGCGCAAATTCCACGAGCTCGAAAAAATCCTTGCGCAGAAACACTTCGCCGCCGCTGAACGTCAGCATCAGCGCGCCGGCCTCAGCCAGCTCCTTGAGAATTCGTTTGACCTCGCTTGTCTCGAGTTCTCCGTAGTCCTCGTGATCCAGATAGCAGTGCACGCAGCGCTCGTTGCACCGGTAGGTCACATCGAAATGCACACCGATGGGCACGCCGCGTTCCAGGCTGCGCCGCACTACTCGATCCATGACTGGCGTGTCAGGCATCGGCCGGGTGTACGCCCCCCGCGAGCAAGCCCGTGCCTCGGAGACTGGCTAGAAACTGCCGCGTGTCAGCCTCGGCCGCGCTAAGGTCGACGTCGTATTCGTCTTGAAGCAATTTCGCGACTTGATTCGCATCGCATCCGGCGTCGATCAATTTCCACATGAAGCTGGCCGTCTCATTCAATTCGTGCACAATGCTGTCTTCCGGCGAAATGATCACCACGCGCCCATCAATTTCCCGCCACGCGAGAAGCGGATTGACCACCGGCCGATCTTTCATTGTGTGATTGCCTCCCAGAAACTTTTTTGCCGCCGGAAAAACAGCCGGTAACACGGCACATGCGTCACCAGACCTGTCAGAATCTTCAGCAGTTCATCCGTCAGCTCACGATCTCGCGAGAAAAACAGAACGTTCGGCAGCAATGCGCGCAGCGCTTCCCGAGGGGAAACCACCTCGACGCGATCCTCCGGCGCCTGCACCAGGATGTACACGCCTTTGACCGGCGCGTGCACATTGGCGCCATCCGCGCGAAACTCGCCCCAGAACGGTGTCCCATATGCATCCCAGCCATTTTCGCCTGCTCGCAGCAGCGAAATTTCATCCGTTAACACGCTCCCCGCCGGCGATAGCGACGCGACTGTGCTTTTCCCCGCCCCGGAACGCCCTGTGAAAACGTACGCGGCGCCGCTGCGCAAAACCGTGGCCGCATGCAGCAGGAATCCGCGCCGCGGCACTAGCATCACAGACAACAGGATTCGAATCAACGAATCGAGCGCATATTCATGCCGCACGCCGTTGAATCGCGCCGATGTTCCCTCGTAGAGCAGCGACGCTCCGTTGCAATCGAATGCGAATTTCCCATGGCCCTTCGCGCCATCGTTACCGTCGCGCGCTTCGCCCGTTTGCATTTGAATCCACAATGAATCCGGCGAGGCTCCAAGAAAATGCGCATACCGCCCGCAGGCTTTTTCAAACAAGCCCCGGTCTGGGATTTGCAAATGCAATGGGATCTGCCCGATGGAAATAGCGAGTTGTTCAACCTGCGTCAAACAAAGCCCCCCGAATGTTTTCGATGAATCGCCCCGTGCCGCGACGCCCGCCGAAAACGCAAGCAGCCGCATTCCTCATTCTCTTATTTAGGCGCATGGAAGGAAATTACTAGATTTGTTTCATGTATCGAATGTTAAACCGGAAAGAAATCCAGTCACGGCGGAAATAAATAAATGTCGCGTGCGGAACCGAGGCGCGCTAACTGCGTGCCGCGCCCGAGCGGTATTTCTTCCACAGTCGCAAAGGCCGCAGCAACGCATACGATCTCGCCAACGGCTTCGGAACATCCAGCATGCTCCAGTCTTCTTCCGCAGGGGCCGTCGAGAGCCGCACCCAGTAGCGCAAACCGTCGCGCAACGATTCCGTCATTCGAATTCTGTAAAGCGAGCGTCGCAAAATGCTGCCTGGTAATTTTCGTCCGGCCAAAAGGTGTCCACTCACAGCCGACCCCAGACGCGCGGCCGCTCGATCGGTTTCAACCAACGCCGCGACTTCGCCCGGCAACGCCGCGCCCAGAATTTCGTGCGCGAGCCACAATCCCAGCTTCAACATGCGTGTCAACTTCAGTCCGCGCGCCTCTGCGAAGACCGTATCCCATGCAATGTCTCGCGATCCTCTGATAATCTCCGCGACATCCGCGACCCAAATCAAGCGCGCCCAAAAATCCTTTGCCCCGTGAACCACCAGCATCAACAGTCCGTCTTCTCTCGCAAACGACGGCACTTCCTTGCCGTTCATCGAAATGCGGATGCCGCGCCGAATCATCGCTTCCACATCCGGGCGCACAGGAAAATGCCGCAGCGTCATTTCCGTGTGCACTTCCACCATGCAATGATTCACCTTATGGAGAAAAACGTATTCGCCGGGGATTTCCCTCGCATTCTTCGTCGTGCAACGCTCGCGCACAACTTTCGACGCGTACCCCAGCGTGGCCATTTCGTCGTACACAGCAGCCATGCAACGTTGCGGCACGACGATATCCAAATCGTCAAATTGGCGAAGCGATGGATTTCCATACGCGCGAACGGCAAGCGCCGGTCCCTTGTAGGGAATGAACGGAATGTTTTCTTGAGAGAAGCTGCCCGCGATCCTCAGCAGTTCCGCGCTGAGGAAAAGCGCGCGCAACGCACTCTGCCGGTTCTCTTCGCGCAATTTGGACAAGACTTCCCGCGGCACGCAATCCGCGCCGATTTCCTGAAGATGTTCGTACAATAAGGGGAGCAAACCGTTTTCGTGCGCCAGACGAATCAGCATTGCCCAATCGATGACTTCCGGGAGGAACGACTTGAGACGGACACGCTGAGCGGAATCGAGATTTCTGCGCGCGCAACATACCAGCACATTCATTTCCGCGCTGATTTGTCTAGATGAATCTGCCACGCCTCGCCGCTCCCTCTTTCACAAAGCAGGAATATCAGCGGCAAGTTTATCCTGAAAGCGGCAGCGTCGCTTCAATTTGCGGGGCTTTCTGGGGTCCGTAGCAATTTGCCGGTGCTATGCCGCCAGCAGCGAAGGCCCTTTCCTCAAGTGTGCGCGAGACAGCCGCGTACGGAACGCGCTTGCGTCAATTCCCGCTCCGTCGCACACGGTTTCGAAATCCTCTTTGTCTTCCAGTAGAAACTCTTCCGCCGCTCGCTTGGCTCGCAAGCGATCCGACCGAAAATCTTCCAGCGCCTGCAGCAGAACTGCGATCCACAGCTTCTGTTCCCCGATCGGCCCTTCGGTTTCGACTCCTCGGCAAATCATCGCTCGGCTTTCGTTTCCTACTTGCATCTCGATTCCCCCCGTGTCTAAGCCTGTTCGATTCCCCACCATACTTGAACTATCTAAGTGCATCATGGTGGCCAAACCTCCCCACCGCACCAAACGCGGGTCGAACGCCCAAGTTCATGCAAGGAATCAAGATACGCGGCAAGTTCCGGTGCGCGTTTCGCGCAAATTCGCCATTGCCCAATCGAACGTGCACCAATTATGACCCCCATGTTTCACAACGGAACAGCGCGGCCCTGCTCACGAATTGAACAGAAGTTGAAGCAAGACTAACCGTCAAGAAGACTAGCTTTCAAAATGAAGTGAACTACCTCACAGCGCGGTCAGTGCGAAGCCGTATCTGGCGCTGCTGCGCGCCGCATTCCCAAATCAATCCGCGATTGCTTCTGGTCCCAATGTGCGCACGCGCTTCGCCAGCCGCTTCTTCCTGCCGTAGTGCACTCGCCATGCGCTTGCGCAGACGATGATCACCAGGCAAATCTCGACAAACACCTTTCCACCGTCCAGGTAATCGATCGGCTGGCCGTTCAGATTCGGATCGGTCAAGATTCCGTGGATGAACAGCGTCGCGGCAGCCGGATACGTCAAGTAATGGAAAAGCTTCCAGAGGTGCCGCCCAAGTTCAATGCGGTAGAGCGACGTGCCGACGATGACAACCAGAAGATAAAGGGCCGCCGCGCCAATCGTGTTTTCCAGCGGTTGTTGCGGCGACCAGACCGGAAACGCAATGTCCACGATTCGAAAATGCGGATTCGAATTCAGCAGCAGCGGCAGCGGATGCAGCAGCGTGAATCCAATTGTGCCGTAGCCAGTCCAGCGGTGAATTCGAAAGATGTCGAAGCGCCAGTGGGGCCAATAGCGCAACGGGCTGTACCGGCCAAAAATCATCAGTCCAATCAGGATGTTCGCAGTGGCGAATCCGACAGCGATCAACCCGATATACGCCGATACATCCAGCACCGTCACGCGGCTTTGAGCTCCTTTTGGCCATTCCCCGCGGCCGTGCCGGAGGCATGTTAATCTTCGGACGCGCCTTCGCCGCCAAAGGTTTCACATCGCCGAGACCCGTTTCTTAAGCGGAACTGAAATAGCTTAAAGATGAGCAGGACGGCGAGGCTGAATGAGTTCCGCCCCGTGCCTATGAAGCCGTCGAGGAAGAACGTGCCGCAATCGGTTCGTCGGCAACCGTCGAGACCGGAGCATATCGCTTTTTCATTTGCAAAAATGGTCCCTCGAAATAGCGTCGCGAAACAAACGCCAGCGCGGTAGCGAAAATGCCGCAAATTGTAAATCGCATGACCATGACTGCAAAATGTCCATTCGACGTTCCAAACTGTGGCAGAATCTTTCGAATCACGCGATCGTACTCATCGAACACAATCAGATGAATCAGATACAAACCGTAACTGATGTACCCGTAAAAGCTCAGCGTCGGACGGCGCATCAGAAACCGCCATCGCCCCGTCCCCGTGAGCAAAACCCCTCCGATAATTCCTGTGAAGGCAAGATTGCCGCATGATTCCTGAAGTGCCGCACCGAGGAGCGTCTGGCGAGTAAGAATGCCGAACCTCGCGCCGATGATCGTAACGGTGGTAGCGACGGCGATAGCTACAATCGCAACGCGCGCCAGTCCACTTCTCGTGAAGTTCGGCTTCCTAACATATGTGGCTAACCAAGCTCCCATAGCCAGTCCGTCGGCCACCAACCACGTATACTCGCTCAGACCGTCGCGCCAGCCTGCCAAGAACGAACCCGCCCGCAACACGGGAACAATGCAAGTGATTGCTATCGCCCATCTCGCCAGCGATTCCCTCGACAGCATATGCACAATGCTGGGCCACACCAGATAAAAGTGTTCCTCGACCGCCAGCGACCACAGCACCGCATAGGCTTGTGCGATTCCGAACAGCGGCGTCACGTTCGACAAATAAAATACACTGAGCACAAGGAATGACCGTGGCCGCACTCCCATCAGGAATAGCAGCAGCAGTACGCCATAGTAGGCAGGCAGAATTCGCAGAGCGCGCCTCGTGTAAAAGGAGCGGAAGTAATGCTTGTTGCCTCTCGAATCGAGCAAAATGCCAGTGATCAAGAAACCCGAAAGAACAAAGAACAGATTTACGCCCAGCCACCCCGGCCGGGTTGCCTCCACGATTGCTTTCTCGATGCCATGGAGACCCGTCACATTGTTCGACCAGAAAAAGCCGTGGTAGAAAAGAACCAGCAGAATGGCTACACCGCGAACGCAGTCGAGTTCTGGCATTTTCGGCCGGATAATCGGGTCGAATTTGAAGCTGGAAGGCCGCATCATCGGGTTACATTCAATCCGACGATTGCCGCAACGTCAAGAAGGCCATTTGATTCTAGCCTCGGGGCCGAACGCATGCCCGTGAGAAAAGCAAATTGAGACTCGCTCTTTCCTCTCGCGCCATCGCGATGCTCGCCTTGTTTGCGGGGGCGGTGAATTGTCACAGTCGAACCCTAAACCGAGGATTTTGGCGGTCGAAATCCGAACTCCCCGCGAGTTATCTTGGCTTCGACCGAAACGATTACCCAGGCGACGCGTCTCTCGATGCCCTGCGCCACACCTTCGCTTTTTCCGGCTACTGGCTCAATCCCCCGCCCGGCGAAACTTCGAATTCGTGGCTGGGCAAGCGCGGCATATTGCGTTCGGAGGGTTTCGGATTCCTGCTGCTCTTCAATGGCCGTACTGACAAGCAAATCAATTCATCTCGTGACCCCAAATCTCTCGGCTCGCGCGACGCTCTCGATGCCATCGCCGCAGCCAGGAAGGACGGCTTCCCCGCCGGCGCGATCATCTTTCTCGATCAGGAAGAAGGCGGGCGCATGCTTCCCGAGCAGCGCGCTTATCTTTACGCTTGGATTGATGCTGTCAACGTTTCGGAATACCGCGCCGGCATTTATTGCTCGGGAATTCCCGTGAAGGAGGGCAAAGCGGAGATCATCACCGCCGATGACATTCGACAAAACGCCGGCAGCCGGAAAATCGCTTTCTTTATTTACAACGATGCGTGCCCGCCTTCGCCCGGCTGCGCTTTTCCCGCGAAAAATCTCGCGCCTCGCAGTAGCGGCGTACCCTTTGCAGCGGTCTGGCAAATTGCGCAGTCGCCTCGAAGAAAAAATCTGACGGCTGCCTGCGCCTCTGAATACGCTTCGGACGGAAATTGCTACGCGCCGTTGCTCACAGGAACACAGAGGATTTTTGTCGATGTGGATGTCGCGGCGTCGCCCGACCCGTCCTCGGGCCGTTGAGCGCACCACACAAAAGCTATTGCGTCGCGGTTTTTTCGCCGAGCTTGCGCATGCGCTCGCGCAATTTCTGGCGCAGGCCGGATGGCGCATTCGGATTGAACGCCACCAGGTACCACAGCGGCTGCGTCCGATCCTTGCTCAACGAAGTGAGCGTCGCGGCATCGGCGCTGGGGTGGCGCGCGATGTTTTCGCGGATCGCCGCGTAGGGATGTTTCGCCAGCCGCCGCAGGGTCTTCGCGGAAACCTTCGGATGCTCGCTGATCAGCCGCAAGAGATAGTAATCTTCGCCCGGCGTCTCGCGATAGAGCTTTTCGAGCGCTTCAGGCTTCACTTCCGCGCTCAGGACAAATCCGACTTTTTCGTCCCACGAGGTATTGATACGGTTTAATTCCTGCGTGCGCGCGTGAATCAACTGCTCGATCATTCTGCGCTCTTGCTCCAGCCGCCCATGCGGCAGCGCGCTGTGTTCCACGGAATCGAGCACCCGCAACAGGTGCTGGCGTTCGCCGAACACCACCTGCGAGGTCCGCGGCGCTTTTCCCTTCGCTGCGTTGCTCACCAGATCCGAACGTCTCATGATCCCCTCAAGACTTTCTGCATGCGACTTCTGCCGCCTGTGGCCGTTCGTAAATCCGCGCGGCATTTCGCGTTGCCCTGCGATGCTTTGTACGACGATGCCCCGCATGAAGAAATCTCTCTCGGGATGCCCGGCCGCGAGATGCCCCAAGAACTTCACTCCTGCGGCGCCGCCTGTTTCCTCTCTGATTATCGGGCGCACCCCAGGCCGTGTAAAGCTGGCGCCCCGTTGAGGTTCCTCGATTGCAATACCAGTGTGGCACTACACAGTGCACTACAAACCGCCTGTCGCGCTCCCCGCAGGGCAACGTTGCCGCGCTTCCGCAAAACAGTTACCGTAGAGGATTGCATGCCGCCGCGGAATTGAAGCGAATCACTAAGGAGCATAACGGATGACAGTTTTCGACGAGCACCGTGAAGAACTTGAGCACTACGAGACCATGATGGGTCCTCAGCGCGGCCGTCTCGCCGTCACTTTGGACTTGCTCACGAATGCGATGGTCCTCGTCGGCCAGCACGGCGTGTATTGCCACAGCGCGGGCAATCCGCAGATGCCCGCGATGGACATCCGCATAATCACGGGCGAGCTGCAAAACGCCAAGCAGTTGATTCAGAGCGTGATGGAAAATTTGCGCGCCGAGCGTCACGCCCGTGAAGCCGGCGGAGCGTAAACTCTTCGCGCACGGCGCAACGTGCTCGCGCGTTGACTTGACTCCGCGCTACCAATACAATTCGCAAGCCGCAGCGGCCACACCGCCGCAAGCCCAGCATGACGGACAAAGACCCCTTCATCGGAAAAACAGTCTCGCACTACCGCATCCTCGAGAAACTCGGCGGAGGCGGAATGGGCGTGGTCTATAAAGCCGAAGACACCGACCTCGGCCGTCTTGTCGCGTTGAAATTCCTTTCTGACGATCTCGTGCGCGACGCCCATGCGCTCGAACGCTTTCGCCGCGAAGCCCGCGCTGCGTCCGCGCTCAACCATCCCAACATCTGCACCATTTACGAAATCGGCCGCGATTCCGATCACTATTTCATCGCCATGGAATTTCTGGACGGCCACACGCTCAAGCACCGCATCAGCGGCGGAGCTCTCTCCCTCGAACAAACCCTCGAGTTTTCCATCGAAATTACTGACGCGCTCGACGCTGCTCACACCAAAGGCATCATTCATCGCGACATCAAGCCGGCGAATATTTTCATCACCACGCGCGGCCACGCGAAAATTCTCGATTTCGGCCTCGCCAAGCAATTCTCTCGCGAAGACGGGCACACCCTCACCGCGCCAACTCGCGATGCCATCGCTGTCCCCGAGCAAGATCTCACCAGTCCCGGCGCGGCCCTCGGCACTGTCGCTTATATGTCTCCGGAGCAAGCTCGCGGCGAAGAGCTCGATATCCGCACGGATTTGTTTTCCTTTGGCGTCGTGCTTTACGAAATGTCCACCGGGCGGACGCCCTTCGCCGGAAACACGTCCGCCGTCATCTTCAACGCAATCCTGGAGCGCCAGCCGCCGCCGCCCACTCGCCTCAATCCCGATCTTCCGCCCAAGCTGGAAGAAATTATCAACAAGGCGCTCGAAAAAGACCGCAACGTGCGCTGCCAATCGGCCGCCGAGTTGCGCGCAGACTTGAAGCGCCTCAAACGCGACACCGATTCGGACCGCTCCTCCGCATCGCTCGCCGCGTCAGGCGCGAGTGCACCGGCGCCCGGCGCCTCTTCCGCACCAGCCAGGGCGGCCCATCCTTCCGGCTCTTCGGCTGTCGTCACCGTCGCCCGCCAAGATAAACTCAGCACCCCCGACATCGTCATCATCGCGTTCATCGTCATCGCAGCGGCATCCTACGGCCTCTATACTTTCCTCCATCGTGCGCCCGTTCTTACTTCCAAAGACACCATCGTCCTCGCCGACTTCACCAACACTACAGGCGATCCCGTCTTCGATGGCACGCTCCGGCAGGGCCTTGCGGCTCAGCTCGAACAGTCGCCATTTATCAGCCTGATTTCCGACGACCGCATCGCGCAGACGCTCACGCTGATGGCCAAGCCAAAAGATGCGCGGCTCACGCCAGAAGTCGCGCGCGACGTCTGCCAGCGCACCGCCAGCGCGGGCACCATCGAGGGCTCAATTTCCAGTTTGGGTAGCGAATATGTTTTAGGACTGAGAGCCGTGAATTGCCGCACTGGCGACCTGCTGGCCGAGGAACAAGTCACCGCCAGCGGAAAAGAGCAGGTGCTCAAAGCGCTCGGCGACGCCGCCACGCGGCTGCGCGCGAAACTCGGTGAATCGCTGGCCTCGCTGCAAAAGTATGATGCATTGCCCGAGAACGTCACGACTTCGTCTCTCGAGGCCCTGCAAGCCTATGCCATGGGTAATCAAACCGCTGACATTGCAAACGACTACACTGCGGCGATTCCCTTCTTCCAAAAGGCCATTTCCCTCGATCCAAATTTCGCCATGGCCTATTTGCGATTGGCCCAGAGTTATCAACCCCTCAGCCAATTCGACCGTTGCGCCGAGTTTACTCGCAGGGCTTACGAATTGCGCGGGCGCGCGAGCGAGGGCGAAAATCTGGCCATTTCCTCGTTTTATGATCTTGCCGTCACGGGAAATCTGGAGGCCGCTCGCACGTCCTATGAGCTATTCGAGCAGACGTATCCTCACGATGACGAGCCGCCGACGAACCTGTGGACAACTTATGCCCTCATGGGAGATTACCCGAAGGCTCATGCTGCGGCGCTGCAGGCTGTGAAGCTCAATCCCGGCAGCGGAAACAATGTTGTGAATCTGGCCTACAGCTACCAGTGGATCGACCAATTCGACCAGGCCAAGGCCCTGATACAGGACTCGCGCGCTCACAACGTCGACTCGCCGTGGATTCCTTTGCTTCTTTACAACGTTGATTTCCTTGAACACGACGCCGCCGGAATGGCCCAGCAGGTGGCCGCCGCGACGGGAAAACCGGGAGTCGACGATCAGATTCTCTTCCTGCAATCCGAGACTGCGGCATACCGTGGGCAGTTTACGGAAGCTCAGGAGCTGGCGCGGCGCGCCGCCGATTCCGCGCGACGAACCGATGAAAAAGAGACAACGGCGGAATACGAGGCGCACGACGCGATCCGCCAGGCACTCGTCGGCAATGTCGCACTAGCGAAGCAAGATGCGCAGGCCGCGCTCGCCACGGCAAACAGTAAAATCTCTCAGTCATTCTCGGGCATCGCCCTCGCCCTGGCGGGCGATTCGCCGCAGGCTGAGCGCTTAGCCGCTGATCTCAACAAGCGTTTCCCGGAAGATACGGATGTACAGTTCGATTTTCTTCCGATGATACGTGCCGTGATCGCCCTTCAAAGCGGCGATGCGGGAAAGGCCATTCAGGCGCTGGCCGCGACTGAGCCTTACGAATTGGCGGAAGGAAATGCTTCCTTCACCTTCGCGCTATATCCCGTTTACTTACGCGGGGAGTCCTACCTGGCCTCGAAGGACGGCGCCGCAGCCACCGGTGAGTTTCAGAAGATTCTCGGTCATTCCGGCGTGGTCGGAAACGAGCCAATCGCCGCGCTCGCCCATCTCGGCCTTGGGCGCGCCTACGCGCTATCGGGCGACATCCCCAAGGCCCGCACTGCGTATCAGGATTTTCTCGCACTCTGGAAAAATGCGGACCCCGATAATCCCATCCTCAAGCAAGCCAAAGCGGAATACGCAAAACTCAACTCGTAATTTGGCGAACCATTGGCTGGCCTGCGCCTGAACGCGCGCCCTAACGAGAATTGAGAAACGGGTTGGATTCGCGCTCGATGGCAAGCGTCGTCGACGGGCCATGTCCAGGAAAAACCAGAGTCTCCTCGGGCAGCGCGAGCAGCTTCGTGCGAATCGAGCGAATGATTTCCGGATACGAGCCGCCCCATAAATCAGTGCGCCCAATCGAACCGGCGAAAAGTGTGTCGCCGGCAAAGAGCCACGGGGCCTGTGCTTGTGCGTCTGCGTGTTTCCGATGCGTGTCAGAGGATTCTTGCGCTTTTTTCGTGACGGCGCGGCCCGGCAGCACGATGCGACTCCCCTCCCCCGCGCTTGCGCCCGTGTCCATCGAAACCGGCAGATACAAACTGATGCTGCCCGGCGAATGCCCCGGTGTGTGCAGCACTCGCGCCTCGTAATTTCCCCAGCGCACTGTGTCACCTTCCGAAAGTAAACTGTCAATCTTCACCAGCGGCGGCGGCGCGACGCCGAGGAATTGCGCCTGCAAATCCATCTGCCGATACATTTCCAGGTCGCCTTCGTTCATCAGCACGGGCGCGCCGGTGACGTCGTGCAATTTCTTCAGGCCACCCACATGATCAATGTGCGCGTGCGTACTCACAATTGCCTGCACCTTCAATTTGTGTTTCGCGAGAATGGCCAGAATGCGCTCCACTTCGTCGCCCGGATCGATCACGATCGCCTGCCGCGTCGCCGGATCGCCGACGATCTGGCAATTGCATTGCAGCAATCCCACGGGAATAATTTCGTGAATCAATTCCATCGTCATCGCAGGTCAGTATAACAATCTTTCTCATTGTGCCGCGCGGCCCTCATCCGTACCGCCGAGTCCGCATGCGCGCGCCGGCATCTGATAAGATGGAAGCGCGAGAGATTACGTCGCTCCCCATTATGGCTCTTGATACACCACTCAAACCCGAACATGAACAGCTCGGCGCGACTTTTGCCGAGTATTTCGGCTGCGTTCTGCCCCGCGATTATGGCGACGTGGCCTGCGAATATAAATTCGCGCGCGAATCTATCGGCGCGCTCGACAAGAATTGTCGCGCCGTGCTTTCTTTCACCGGCGAAGATCGCCGCCGCTATTTGAACGCAATGCTCACCAACAACATTCGCGATCTCGCGCCCGGCCACGGAAATATTTCGCTTCTGCTGAGTCCTCAAGGCCGCATTCTGGCTGAAGTGGAAACTCTCGCCCTGGAAGATCGCCTGCTCGTGATTTCTTACGCCATGATTCGCGAACGCCTCGTCGAAGCATTCGATAAATTCATCATCATGGACGATGTGGCGATGGAGGATTTGACGGGCAAATCCGGCACGCTCGCGCTCGAAGGGCCGCAAACACCCGCTGCGCTGCGCGAACTCTGCGGCCTTGATTTCAATTCCCTTCCCGAATTTGGCCATGTCGAAAAATCCGTCGCGGGAATTTCCTGCCGCATCATTCGCAATTCACCGGGAAAAATTCACGCCGCAGAATTTTTGACCGCGCGCGAAAATTTATCCGCGCTGTGGAATTTGCTGCTCGAAGCGGCTCGGCGCCACGGCGGCGGTCCGGTTGGCTACGCCGCATTGAATATATTACGGCTCGAAGCCGGCATTCCATGGTTCGGCGTGGATTTTGACGACAACCAGATTCCGCATCAAGCCGCGCTCGAAGCGACGCACATCAGTTACACGAAAGGCTGCTACACGGGACAGGAGATTGTCGAGCGGGTACGTTCGCGCGGGCACATTCAACGCCGTCGGGTGATGCTGCGATTTTCCGGTGACGCGATTCCCGGCCGCGGCGAGGAGCTTTTCGCCGACGAGACAGAAATCGGATTCGTGACGCGGGCGGCGAAATCTCCGGCGATGAATGCAGTGATTGGAATGGGATACGTGCGGCGCGAGCAAACGGAGCCGGGAAGCAAAGTCACGTGGAAAAGCGGCCATGCGGAAGTGATCGAATCGCCAGCCGCCGAAAAAAAATCCGATTCGTGCGTCTGAAGCGGATCGCGACTAGTTGTTGATGGTGATGCCGAGGGCGTCGCCGGGATTGCGATTTTTGCCCGTGTTGATTGCTTCGAGGAAGCTGCCGCGCTCTTTGTCGATCTTGCGCTGCAATTGCATCAGGCTGAAGAGCAGCATCTCGGGCCGCGGCGGGCAACCGGGAACGTAAACGTCGACGGGAATTACCTGATTCACGCCCTGCACGATCGCGTAATTATTGAACACGCCTCCGGAAGTCGCGCACACGCCCATGGAAATCACCCACTTCGGCTCGGGCATTTGATCGTAGAGCTGGCGAATGACGGGCGCCATTTTCTGCGAAACGCGGCCGGCGATAATCATCAGATCGGACTGGCGCGGCGAGCCGCGAAAAACTTCGGCGCCGAAGCGGGCCACGTCGAAGCGCGACGCAGCGAAACACATCATCTCGATGGCGCAGCAGGCGAGGCCGAAGGACATGGGCCAAATCGAGCTGCGGCGCGCCCAGTTGACCAGCCGGTCGAGTTGCGCGAAGAGGATGCCCTCTTTTTTCAGGAAATTTGTCGCCTCTTCGGGCGTCTCGAGCGTTACGCCTTTTGCCAGTTGAACCGACATGCGCGCGTCTCCTATGCCGTACAAATCATTTTCGCACTTTGCAGCGCCGAGTGCAAATGCGAGTGACGTGGTGCGAATTGGAACGCGAGGGACCAGGAGAGTCTGGCGTCGAAATATGGTGCCAAAGTTGGCGATTAGAAATGGGGCGGGGCTGTGTTTTGTGTGAGTTGCGGGCAATCCTAATTCGGCGGGTTGGCGATTAGAAAAACGATTGGAAAAACAGTGACCAGTGGTCAGTGATGAGTGAGCAGAAAAGGCGTGAGACGCATTCCGAGTGTCCGGAAGCGGACAGGAAATCTTGTAAAAACGGAAAATTCCGTGATTAGAGCGGGGGGCCATCGTTTGTTTTGTGGGAGTTACGTGAGGTTCTAATTCCCCATAGGTGCGATTGGAAATCGCCATTCGCCTTCCCCCTAAATACAAAAGCCGCCGTACACGGCGGCCTGCGGCGCGGGAAATATCCCGCGCAAGTGTTATGTGTACCACTTTATAACTAACTTGTCAAAGAAAAAAAGGAAGGCGGATTAATGACTCAATTGGAAGTGCTCTTAATGGGCTGATTCTTACGGACTTTGCTTGAGCGATTCGTGCATGGAATACGGGACAGCAGCGTCTGGGAGCGCAAAAGAAATACTAACCTTTGCGTTTCCTTGACTTGTCGATTCGGGCTGCCGCCTCGATTCTCGCGACATGAACGACGGAGAATCCACCCGAGCTTGTAGCGCAGTCGTCACCAGGTTTGGCCCTACAGAAAGGGCAGACGAGGGCTATCGGGCTAGTTGGCAGCACCTTTGGTATCGAAACCTTTAATTTTGCCACAGGCGATACTGACACATGCGGCCCCGGATAGATACACACATCTGACTTCAAAGTGAGTCACTGCCGGAAGACGGCCTGTGGCGCAGGCTCTACAAAAGAAAATTCAATGCCGCAGAGTCTCAAAAGGCGAGACTCTGCGCTACCAAACCCAAAAAGCCTCTGGCGGAAGACGCCTCGACAGGCCGTCATGGTAAACCCCGGAAGGGGGCCGGGTGTGTTTCGAGTTGGCTGCCAGGGCGACGCTAATTCGAGGAGGATGTATCGTTTGGAAATCAGTAAGGTTTAGAATGCAAGCATGAGGCTCACCTCACATCCATGGCTACTGGGCGGGCTTCTGGGATCTTGTCTTTGCGTTTTCATTGTGGTCACTGATATCTGGCTCCCATCGATCTGGAGCCAGAACTAATGATTGGCTCGTGAGACTTGTGTTTTTCAGTGTGATTTATTTGGCCGTATTGATTTCCATGTATTGGAACCTCCGGAAGAGATTGAGACTGTGGGTATCGCTCACAGTCTTAGTTCTGGCTAACGCGACCTGCGTTCTTATTTTCAAGGAGTACGTACGCCAAATGGGAATCTGGCCTCTCAGTTTCACCTTCGGGCTAGAGTTTCTTGGCGCGACAGTATTCCTAGGCTGGTTCTTGGATTCTAGACGAAGGCTGTCTTAGGACGTTCACCTGGCACATCCGCCCAGGAAAACAATTCCAAAGTCGCAGACCCTCAAGGGTCGAAGCGACGGGGCGGCGCCAGTCGGGCTGCGGCAAAGCGGCGTCGAGCTCCGGCTGCGCCGGAGTCCGCGATGCGGACCGCCGCACTCCGAAAGAACCAAAAGCAGATCCCTCACCGCCATCCCGCAAAAGCGGCGGTCTGGGTTCGGGATGACAACGTAAAGAAAACTAAACGCGGACAGGCGAGTTAAGCGCAGGGGTACGCGTCTCGGCTGCGCTAGGGGCACCCCCTCGAATTCAGGACGCGCGGGCGCAGCAAGCAGCGCCCCTACGAAAGCAAAGGCACACAGGCTAAGAGTGCCGGACTAGAGCCCGCCGCTACAAAACATTGAGAAGATGCGGAGATGGTTTTGCCGTGGGATCAGTCGCGGGCTCAGCCGATGTAACGAGGCTTGGAGCGGATGGATTTGACGACTTCACGGGAGGCGTTGAGGCCGGAGGCGCCGGCGAGGGCGACGCCGGGATGCGTCCCGGAGCCGCAGAGGAAGAGGCCGCGAATGGGAGCGCGATAGCGAGCAAAACCGAGCAGCGGGCGCATGGTGAAAAACTGGTCGAGCGAGAGTTCGCCGTGCGAAATGTGTCCGCCGGTGAGGCCGTAGTCTTCTTCGAGATCGAGCGGGGTGATGACGCGGCGCGCGAGGATTTTCGAGGGCAGATCGGGGGCGTATTGCGCGAGCGTTTTCACGACGACGCCGGCCAAGGCGTCGCGCTGGCTCGCCCAGTCGCCACTCTTCAATTTGTAAGGCGCGTATTGCATGTGAATCGCCATGACGTGCTTGCCGGAAGGCGCGAGGGAAGGATCGAGCAGAGATGGAATGGTGGCTTCGAGATACGGAGCGCGGGAGAAATCGCCGTATTTGGAATCGTCGAAGGCGCGCTCGAGATAATCGATCTCCGGGCCGATGTGAATGCGTCCGGTGAGCGCGGCGTTTGCGCCATTCTCCGCCGAGGAGGAATTTTTCAGCGCGGTAAAATTCGGCAGGCCGTCGAGCGCGAGGAGGACACGCGCGACAGTTCCCGTCGAGCGATAGTGGCGCATCTTGACGAGAAAACTAGGCGCGAGATGCACAGGCTCGATCAACTTGAGGAAAGTGCGCCTGGGGTCCGCGCCGGAGACGACGGCCTTCGCGGCAATTTCTTCGCCGGTGGTGAGCGCGATGCCCGCCACGGCGCCTTCCTTCACGATGATGCGCGCGACTTCGGCGTTGAGGCGAATCTCAGCGCCGGCGCGCATCGCGACCGCGGCCATGGCTTCGGAGAGCACGCTCTCGCCTCCTGCCACGGCGGGCGGGCCCGCGCCGCGAACGCGATGCAAGCCACCGTCGGGTAAGCCGCCCGCGCCCAAACGCAAAAGCAGAAGCGCGGCCGTTCCCGCGGACCAGGGCCCCGCCGCCGCGCCGAAGATTCCGGGCGCCGCGATCACGGCGCGCAAAAGTTCGGTTTCGAAAAATTCCGCGGCGAAATCGGCGGCGGCCATCGGCCCCCAACGCAGCAGACGCCGCATGTTCTTTTTGCCGAGGCCGCGGAATGTTTTTCCGGCGCGGAGCAAACTCCAAATGTCGGCGAAAGTCGGGCTGTCGATGCCGGGCGGAGTCATCAGGAGCAGATCACGGATGAGGCCGCGGGCGCTCTCGAATATGCTGGCCAGCTCGGCATATTTGAGCGCGTCGGATTTCGAGAACGCCTCGATGCTTTTCGCGGATTGGGCTGCGTCGCGATAGAGAAGAAGCGCGCGTGCGTCGGGCGAAGGCGCGAAGACGCAACATTTTGATTCGAGCCAGTGGACGCCGTGGGCGTCGAGCTGCATATCTTTAGCGATGGCGGGCGCGAGCGGGCCGTGAAAGCCATCGAGAACCGAGGCGCGAAAGCCGGGATGAAATTCGATGGTGGAGGCAGCGCCGCCGACGGTGGAGCGACGTTCGAGGATTAATGGTTTGAAGCCGGCGCGCGCGAGATAAAATGCGGCGACGAGAGAATTTTGGCCGGCCCCGATGAGGATGATCTCGCGCGAAGTCATTTAAGTGGACTCCACAAAATCGCAGGAGTACAGCGAGACGACACCTCGGAGCCCTGTGCGGCGCGGCAAAGCGGCGTCGAGCTCCGGCTTCGTCCGACGGACTCGCCGGAGTCCGCGAGGCGGACCGCCGCACTCCAAAAGTGCGAGGCCGAAAAGCAGATCCCTCACCGCCGTTCGCCGACATTCATTTTTCTTGGGCTGCTGTAGCGGCCCGTGCGACCGGGTTCGGGATGACAGATAGGAAGCAAAAAGGGGCACGCTAGTGGGCTCCCATGTCTTTGAGGATTTCGAGGGCGGCGAGGCGGCCGGGCGCGCCCATGATGCCGCCGCCAGGATGCGTCGCAGAGCCACACATATATAGATTGTCGATAGGAGTGCGATAGCGGGCCCAGCCGGCGACGGGACGAAGAAAGAAAAGCTGCTCGAGCGAAAGTTCTCCCTGGAAAATGTTGCCCTCAGTGAGGCCGATCTGCTGCTCAATGTCCCAGGGCGTGAGGACTTGCTTGCCAATGATGATGTTCTTGAGATTGGGAGCGTACTCGGCGACGGTATTGATGACGGTGTCGCCGAATTCTTCGCGGCGCTGATCCCATGTGCCGCTCTTCAATTTGTAGGGGGCGTACTGGACGAAGCAGGAAAGGATGTGCTTTCCGGGCGGGGCGAGGGAGGGATCGGTCAAGCTGGGAATTACCATGTCGATGTAAGGATGATGCGAAAACTCGCCGTACTTTGCCTGGTCGTAGGCGCGCTCCATATATTCGACGGAGGGCGAAATGGAAATTGCGCCGCGAAGGTAATGATTGGAATTCGAGCCATTGTGCGGAGCCGCGGTGAATTCGGGGAGCGCGTCGAGAGCAAGATTCACTTTGCCGGAGGAGCCGCGATATTTGTAGCGATGAACTTCTTCGAGAAATTCCGCGGGGAGATCCTTGGCGTCGAGCATTTTGACGAAAGTGAGATTGGGATCGACGCTGGAAGAGACGACTTTCGCTTCGATTTCTTCGCCGGATTGCAGCGCGACACCGGTGGCGCGGCCATTGCGCGTGAGAATGCGCGCGACGGGAGCTTCGGTGCGAATTTCGGCGCCGGCTTCGCGGGCGGCGTCGGCGATGGCGTTGGAGATCGCGCCGGTGCCGCCGCGACTGAATCCCCAGGCGCGAAATGCGCCGTCGATTTCGCCCATGTAATGGTGAAGCAGGACGTAAGCGGTGCCTGGCGAGCGCACGCCGAGAAACGTGCCGATGATTCCGGAGGCGGACATGGTGGCTTTGAGAACATCTGTTTCAAACCACTGATCGAGAAAATCCGCGGCGGACATGGTCATGAGCTGAACGAGATTGTATTTGTCCTCGGCGGCGAGGGACTGAAAACGGCGGGCGAGAAACATCAGTTTCTTGAGGCCCTTGGGATTGAGCGAGGTGGGATCAGGCGGGGTCATGCTGAGCAGCAGCTTGACGAAGCGGCACATCTGCAGCATTTCCTTGCCGAATTCGTCGTAGGCTTCGGCGTCGCGGCGCGAATGGCGGACGAGTTCGCGGCGCGTTTTGGCGTGGTCGTTGACGCGCCAGAGATGGTCTCCATTGGGCATGGGCGTGAAAGTGCCGTCGAGCGGCAGGATTTCGAGGCCGTGGCGCGGGAGGTCGAGGTCGCGAATGATTTCCGGGCGCAGAAGCGAGACGACGTAAGAGCAGACGGAGAATTTGAATCCGGGAATGATTTCTTCAGTGACGGCGGCGCCACCGAGAACGTAGCGGCGTTCGAGGACGAGGACTTTTTTGTCTGCGCGCGCGAGGTACGCCGCGTTCACCAGGCCGTTGTGGCCGCCGCCGATGATGATTGCGTCGTAGCGATTGGGCATGGGCAGGCTAGAACCGTACCTCAGCGGCTAAAGCCGCTTCTTTGCGGCCGACCTGTTGTCGCGGCTGAAGCCGCGACCCACAAAGCGAACGCGCACGAAGAGTGTTCATTCTACAGACGGAGAGATGCGGCGACAAGCACGCGGCGAAAAGTCGTGCCGAAAAACGATTACCGAGCAATAGGAGGGATTTGCGACTGTAGAAGTTGCCGAGTTTGCTGGCGCTCGATTTCGGACAACTGCCCAACCGGCAGGATCACGAACCGGTTTCCTTCAGTCTGATCTATCAACACTACTAGCTGCCCTTCCCGCCAGCCTTTGAAATTTCTCCAAGGTATGAAGCTCGTTGCTCCGTTGGGGCCGTCTAATTTCACACCGTCATTTGCGAGGTTTATGTAGTCCGGGAGACTTGAATTCAGTTTTGTGAGTACTCGCGGACGCCCTACCCTAGTTTTGTACACAGCAAATAGAACGATGGCAGCTACCACTGCCCACATGATTCCCACTGCGCGCCAGTTGGGGTTTGTGTAACCGAGCATGCCCGAAATCGTTGCCCAAATCACCGCCGCGAGGAGCAGGATTCCGTACCAGTTTGCAAACAAGACCTTCGCCCAGTATTTCTTTGAGCGAACAGTCTTTTGCACATCGTTCAGGTCGAGCTGGGTCAGCTTCCCGTTAAGTTGCACGGTTGTGCTTATAGCATCGCATTAGAGACTTGCCAAGATTCTCTTTTTGGTAGATATCCAAATCGGCATTGTTTGGTCGCGCTGTAGCTCCTTGCTTGATGCAGGAAGCGGGAACTATAATTTGCGCGCGAAATCACGCTGGATTGGAGAAATGACTTGCCCATCGGGACGGCGGTGCATGAGAGGACATTGAAGCTGTGCGAGAGCCTGAATTACCGCGAATGGTCGGGCTACTACACGGTGAGCGCGTACGAGACACATCACGAGCACGAATACAACGCGATACGCAACGCGGCGGCGCTGATCGACGTGACGCCACTCTACAAATATTGGGTTACGGGCAAAGATGCGACGACATTTGTGAACCGCGTGATCACGCGCGACATGCGCAAAATCGCCGTGGGCCAGGTGATTTACTGCTGCTGGTGCGATGAAGACGGCAAAGTGATCGATGACGGGACGGTTTCTCGGCTGGAAGAAAATGTGTATCGCTGGACGGCGGCGGACCCGAGCCTGCGCTGGTTCGAACAGAACGCGCTGGGACTGGACGTGAGCATCGAAGACATTTCCGAGCAGGTTGCGTCGCTTGCGCTGCAAGGGCCGATGTCCGCGCGAGTGCTGAAGCAAGCGAGCGACGCGGATATCGCGAGCTTGAAGTATTTTCGCGTCACGAGCGGAAAAATCGCGGGCGTGCCGGTGGATATTTCGCGCACGGGCTACACGGGAGACCTGGGATACGAAATCTGGATGCCGTGGAACGATGCGGTGAAGGTCTGGGACGAGCTCGTGGCGCACGGGCGGCAATACGATTTGCATGCGGCGGGAATGCTGGCGCTGGATGTGGCACGCATCGAGGCGGGGCTGCTGCTAATCGAAGTGGACTACATCAGCAGCAAGAAAGCCCTGATCGAAGCGCAAAAATATTCGCCGTATGAAATCGGGCTGGGGCGGATGGTGCATCTGGAGAAGGAGCATTTCGTGGGGCGCGAGGCTTTGATGGAGGAGCAGCGGCGCGGCGGGAAGCGCCGGCTCGTTGGACTGAACATCGATTGGGACGGAATCGAAGCGCTTTTTGACGCTGCAGGCCTTGCGCCGCAAGTGGCCAGCACGGCTTCGCGCATGGCGGTTCCGGTCTATGACGCGAGCGGGAAGCAAATCGGAAAGGCCACGTCCACAACGTGGTCGCCCACGCTGAAGCGAATGATCGCGCTAGCGAGCGTCGCGAGCGAATACTCCAAGCCGGGAACAAAACTGAAAATGGAATTCACGGTAGAGGCGGTGCGACACCGCGTCGCGGCCACGGTGGCGAACCTGCCGTTTTTCAATCCAGCGAGGAAAACTGCGAGACCGGAATTGTGATTCTCGGGCTAGCCGCGGAAAAGGAAACAGCAGATTCCTCGTCGGATGCTAGCCGCATCCTCTCTCGGAATGACAAGCCGGTGGCTGGCGAGGAAAACCGCGAGACCGGCGCTGTGATTTTTTCGAGGCTCAAGAGAAGGGAAAGGCAGATTCCTGCCTCGGCAGGCGAGCCTCAGACCGCAAAAAGCGCGACCTGCCTGCGGCAGGCAGGGTTCGGAATGACAAACTAAAAAATAAGGCGAGGAAAATGGACGTTCCCGCTCCGCGCGTTCGCGAAAGACGCCGGTCTGCGCAAGATGCGATGAAAAATTCAGGGGGCACGATGCCATCACGATCCATGCACACACGAGCCGTCGTGGTATGCGCGGCAGCGGCAGCATTTCTGTTTTTCGCTCCAAAGACGTTCGCGCAGGCACCGCCAGGGCCGATACGGCTGGCCGTGGATGCGACGAGCGCGCCGCAGAAAATACTGCACGCCAAGGAGACGATTCCCGTTCACGCCGGGCCGCTGACGCTTTATTACCCGGAGTGGATTCCGGGCGAGCATGCGCCGGATGGCCCGATCGCGGACGTCGCGGGATTGGAATTCACGGCGAAGGGCAAACGGATCGCGTGGCGGCGCGATCTGGTGGATATGTTTGCTATTCATTTGGAAATTCCGGAGGGCGTGGATTCGCTGAACGTGGCGCTTGATTTTCTGCTTTCCGCGCCGGCGAGCGGATTTTCGGCGGGCGCGTCGGCGACGGCGCAGCTCGACGTGCTGAGCTGGAATCAGGTGCTTCTCTATCCCAAGGAATGGCCCGTGCGCGAATTGACATTCGAACCGAGCCTGCGGCTGCCGGAAGGCTGGAAATTCGGGACGGCGCTGCCCGTTGAAGAACAAACCGGGGATGAAATCAAGTTCAAGCGCGTCGCGCTCAATACGCTGGTCGATTCGCCGGTGCTTTCGGGGCGGTACTTCCGCGCGATTCAACTGACGCCGGGCCAGACGCCGTCTCATGAAATTGACATGGCCGCGGACAGCGCGGAGGCGCTGGAGATGCCCGCGGAAACGCAGCTCGCGTATCAGCAGCTCATCGCGGAGACAGGCACGCTGTTCGGTGTGCGCCATTATCGCAATTACCATTTTTTACTGACGCTGAGCGACAACGTGGCGCATTTCGGCCTTGAGCACCATGAGTCGAGCGACGATCGAGTCGACGAGCACACGCTGATCGATCCGGCGCTGCGCGAAGCCAACGCTGATTTGCTTCCGCACGAATTCACACATTCGTGGAACGGGAAATTCCGGCGGCCGGCGGGCCTTGCAACAGCTGATTACAACACGCCGATGAAAGGCGATCTGCTGTGGGTCTACGAGGGCTTGACGCAGTATCTCGGCGAAATCCTTTCGGCGCGCAGCGGGCTGAGGACGCCGGAGCAACTTCGAGAGCATCTCGCGGACGTTGCGGCGGCCCTCGATCATCGTCCGGGGCGCGAATGGCTGTCGCTGCAGAGCACGGCGGACGAGGCGCAACTACTCTATTTCACCGAGGCGCAATGGGCGAACTGGCGGCGCAGCACTGATTTCTACGATGAAGGGACGCTGATCTGGCTCGACGTGGACACGACGATGCGAAAACTCAGCGGAGACAAGAAATCGCTGAACGATTTCTGCCGCATTTTTTACGGCGGGCCGGGCGGCGAGCCGGCGTTGAAGACATTCACGTTCGAGGATATTGTCGCGGCGCTCAATGAAGTGGTCCCGTACGACTGGACGAAGTTCTTGCGCGAGAGGCTCGACTATGTTGGCCCGCACGCGCCGCTGGGCGGAATCGAAAATGGCGGCTACAAGCTAGCTTACAGCGACGCGGAAAATGAAACCGTTCTGGATTCGGAAGCGACCGACGGGCATCTGGACCTGACGAATTCGATCGGGCTCGTGCTGGAGGAAGACGGAACGATTCGCGACGTGATTCACGGGATGCTCGCTTACACTGCGGGGATTGGCCCAGGAATGAAAATTCAGGCGGTGAACGGCCGAGGATGGTCGAGCGACACCGTGCGCCAGGCGATCCGGAATAGCGTGAATAGAGCGGAGCCGCTCAGGCTGCTGGTGGCAAACGGCGATTTCGTGGAAACGTATTCGCTTGACTATCACGGCGGCATGCGCTATCCGCATCTGGTGCGCGCGCCTGGTTCGACAGATTATCTGGATGAGATCATTCGGCCGCTGGCCCCAAGCGAGGCTAGGCGTGTTTTGAACGCAAGCGAGCGTGCTGAAAGATAGCCAAGCAATGGGACTGCAATCGCGGCATTGAACGGCACTACGATCAACGGAGGAAACTGATGCGACGCTGTCTTGGAATTGCGTTACCGGGCCTGATTCTTGCTTTGGTTGCCACGGCTCTGCCGTCACGGGCGCAAGAACCCGCGGCCGATCGGATTTCGGCGATGGATATTTTTAATATTCAGTATGCAAGCGATCCGCAGATCTCGCCGGAGGGAACGAAAATCGTGTACGTGCGGGAGTTCGCGGACATCATGACGGACCGGCGCGATTCGAATCTATGGATCATCAACGCGGATGGCACGGAGAATCGCCCGCTGACGACAGGAAGCTATTCCGATAGCTCGCCGCAGTGGTCGCCCGATGGCACACGCATCGCATACGTGTCTGACCGGCAGGGACCGCCGCAGATTTATGTGCGCTGGATGGACACGGGGCAAACTGCGAAGATCACGAGCTTGCAGTTTCCGCCGGGAGAAATTACGTGGTCGCCGGATGGAAAAGAAATCGCTTTCGATTCGCTGGTTCCCGTGCCTGGGCCGAAAATTGGAACGCTGCCGACGCCGCCGCCCGGCGCGAATTGGGCGGAGCCGCCGCATGTTTACGACCGGCTGAGATACCGATTCAACGGGCAGGGGTATTTGCCCTCGGGATTTCAGCAGCTATTTGTGGTAGCGGCAACTGGCGGAGCGCCGCGGCAAATTACGACGGGAGATTTTCCGCACGGAAACGGGCTCACATGGACGCCGGACGGAAAATACCTGCTGGTGTCGGGACATCTTTCGCCCGACTTCGAATATTTCATTTACCAGACCGAGGTGTACCAATTCTCTGTTGCGGACGGAACGATGACGCAACTGACGAATCGGAAAGGCCCGAATAATTCGCCAGCCGTTTCTCCTGACGGCAAACTGATCGCGTATACGGGCTTCGACGACCGGTTTCAGGGATATCAGGTGACGCATCTTTACGTGATGAACCGCGACGGCAGCAATCCGCATGAAATGCTCACCAGCCTTGACCGCGACACGCAAGGACCGCGCTGGGCGGCGGACGGCAGCGGAATTTATTTTCTCTACGACGATCAGGGAGATACGAAACTCGGGTTCGTTTCGATGGATGACAAGATGAAGACGCTCGCGGAGCACCTGGCGAGCGGGGGCTCGACGTATTCAGGCGGAGATTCGTTCAGCGTATCGCACGACGGCACATTTGCCGTGACGTATGGAACGCCGAGCGATCCGGGCGACGTGGCCGTGGCGAGCCTGTCGAATCCGACGGAAAAAGTGATCACGGCGCTGAATCGCGAACTGCTAGCGCAGAAGAAACCAGGGGACGTCGAGCAGATCTGGTTCGATTCTTCCTTCGACAAGCGCAAGATCGAAGGATGGATCATCAAGCCACCCGACTTCGACCCTTCGAAAAAGTACCCAATGATAATGGAGATTCACGGCGGGCCGTTCACGAACTACGGCGACCGATTTGACATCGAGAAGCAGATATTCGCCTCGGCCGGATATGTGGTGCTGTACGTCAACCCGCGCGGAAGCACGAGCTATGGCGAGGAATTTGGCAATTTGATTCACCACGCGTATCCAGGAAACGATTTCTACGACTTGAATTCGGGCGTGGACGCGGTGATTGCCAAAGGATACGTCGATCCGAACAATGTGTTTGTCACGGGCGGAAGCGGCGGCGGCGTGCTAACGTGCTGGATGATCGACCGCAGCAAACGCTTCCGCGCGGCGGCGGCGCTCTATCCGGTCATCAACTGGTATAGCTGGGTGCTGACGACGGACATACCGATCCTCGGAGGTGAATACTGGTTTCCGGGCCCACCGTGGGAGTATCCGGACCAATACATGAAGCGATCGGTGCTGTCGCAGGTGGGAAACGTGGAAACACCGACGATGCTGATGACCGGCGAGGCGGACTATCGCACACCGATCTCCGAAGCGGAGCAATTCTATACGGCGCTGAAGCTGAGGAAAATCGAGGCTTTGCTGGTGCGCGTGCCGGGCGAACCGCATGGCGTCAGCGTCCGGCCGAGCCACCAGATTGCGAAGACGACGTACATTCTGGATTGGTTCGACAAGCATCGGGCGAAGCAGTGAGAGCAGGAGCGGCTTAAACGCGCTTTCGGCATGCTTTCGGGAACACTCTAAGCCAAGGTTTCGCGGAGCGCGCACTTCCCGAGCAATTACCGGAAGCGCGAAGGAGAGTGGATGCGAATCCGGGCGGAGGGTGCTATCGGCGTGCTATTGGCCTTGGCCGGAACGGCCGCGCTGATTCATCCGCAGTTCAGCTATCGCATCGACCAGCACACGCAACAAGTGAACGGGCTGAAGACGCTCTTCGAGGTGCGCCGAGTGATCCATTTTCCTCTCTGGTTCAGCATTCCGATTCTTACCATCGGCGTGGCGCTTTTCATCGTGGGGCTGCGCAAGGATTGAGCTGCGGCGAGGCGCGCCACGGCGGATTCAGTTGCGAGGGAAAATTCGCTCAGTAGTGGTCTTCACCGGAGGACGTGCTCACCTTGCCGGCGAATCGGCGATGGATGAAGACGAAATAGCTCGTGGCAAGCGCCATGCCGATGATCCACCAGACCACGCCGATTTTCAGGCCATAGTCCGCAGCCTTCGCGTTGTCCACGGTCAGTGAAAAATTCGCATTGCCGCTGGCCGGAAGCACGTCGGGATACAAGCCGAAAGCAACGCTCGCCAGCATTCCCACGAGATAGAGGCAGGAAGAGTAGAAGGCCTTCGCATGCGATCTGAGGAACAGGATGATTCCAACTAGTCCTGCCACAGCAATCGCCGGGAAGACGTAACCCCAGGGGCGCGCCGCGAAACTCGCGCTCAGATGCGGCTGGAGTTGGAAGCTGGCCAATGTGAGCACAACTGTGAAGACAACAACGGCCCACCACGCCATGCCAGCGATTCTCCTGGCACGCCTCTGAATTTCACCGTCGGTTTTCAGGACGACCCACAGCGCTCCATGCATGGTCAGAACGAGAAGCGCGGCGACGCCGACGAGGATCGTATACCAGTCGAGAATGCCGGTTTGGCCGGCTGGAAGAAAATTCGTCCACAGCGCCTCGAAAAACTGGCCGTGGGCGTCTAGCGGCACGCCACGAACGACGTTTCCCAGGGCAGCACCATAAAAAACGGCCAACAACAGACTCGCGACAAAGAATACGCCATCCCAAAATGAGGCCCACATCGGCGCCTCCAGGTGACCGCGAAATTCGAGCGAAATGCCGCGCAGAATCAAGAGCCACAGAACCATCATGAGCGGCAGATAAAATCCGCTGAAGCTCGAGGCGTAGAGAGCGGGAAAGGCAAAGTAGAGCGTTCCGCCGGCGGCGAGCAGCCAGACTTCGTTGGCGTCCCAGTACGGTCCAACTGTTCGCATAATCAGGCGGCGCTCGCCTTCGCTGCGCGCGGCGAGAAAATGCACGACGCCCACACCCAAATCGAAGCCGTCGAGCACGACGTATGCCGTGAGCATCAGCGCAACCAGACAGAACCACACGGTTCCCATTTATTCTTTCCCTCAGTCTGCCGCGCCGGAGGCGGCACTCGCGGAGGTGCCTGGATCCGGCCCACGTTCGATTTCGCGGTAAATCAAAAACAGGAACAGAATCCCAAGCACAGTGTACATGCCCATGAACCCGATCAATGTGAACCACGCGCTTCCGGCGGAAACGAGCGGCGAGGCGCCATTGGCTGTGCGCAGCAATCCGTAGATGAGCCACGGCTGGCGGCCGGCTTCGGCCGTTATCCATCCGGCGGTGTTGGCGATGAATGGAAACGGCAACGCAAGCATGATGATCCACAGCATAAGCCGGCTGCGATAGAGCGCGCGGCGCCACAGCAACAATGCGGCAATGACGAAGATGGCGATGAAAATCGTTCCGAGCCCGACCATGACGTGATAGCTGAAATAAACGAGCTCGATTTGATCCGGCCAAGTGGCGGGTGGAAATTCGTCGAGGCCTTTTACTTCCGCGGACCATGTGCGGTATGTGAGAAAACTCAGCGCACGCGGAATGATCAATGGATTATCGAGCCGCCGGTTCACCAAGTCGGGCTGGCCAAGAATCGCAAGCGGCGCGCCCTTCTCCGTGTGGAACAAACCCTCCATCGCGGCCAGCGTCACGGGTTGATAGCGGGCGATCATGGATCCTTGCCCGTCGCCGGTGGGCCAAAGCTGGAGAATTGAGGCGATCACCCCGACAATTACGCCGATGCGCACAAATGTGCGGCCGTAGGCTTCGTGCTTCAGAGACAACAAATAAAACGCGCCGATGGCGGCCATGACGAAGCAGCCCGTCTGCAAGGCACCGAGCATTGTGTGCGGATATTGCCAGAGCGTCCAGGGATTCAAGAGGAGTCCCCAGAAACTTTTCAATCCGAATGCACCATCAGGCGTCATCGAGTACGCAACCGGGTGCTGCATCCAGGCGTCAGTGGCAACGATGAAATAGCCGGATAGCCACGAGCCGAGGAACACCATCAGCGATGCAAACCAGTGCCCCACTCGTCCCAGGCGTTTTTCTCCAAAGAGAAAAAGGCCCAGGAAGCTGGATTCGAGGAAAAAGGAAAACACGCCCTCCATGGCCAGCGTTTGGCCGATCACTCCTCCGGCAGTCTTGGAAAACGCCGCCCAGTTGGTGCCAAACTGGAACTCCATCGGAATGCCGGTGACGACCCCGATGGCGAAGTTAATGCCGAAAATCTTCGCCCAGAAGCGCGCGGCGCGGTTGTAGTGCTCGTCGCCTGTCCGGAGGGCCATCGTCTTCAGCACGACGATTAGCAAGGCGAGGCCCATGGTGATCTGCGGAAAGATGTAATGAAAAGTGACGGTGAAGGCGAAGTGCAGACGGTCAACCGTGAGCGCGCTTTGCAAGAAATCCCCCTTGGCGGCTTGATACCACAACGAGTCAGAAGGCGCAATGATGCGCGTCACAGAACCTTCTCGCCTAACCAAACCGAATCATCAACTGCCGGACCGCTTGGCATGGCCAGCGTAAAGTGACATTATCCATGCGGCATTTCTGTCCGGGAGATTTTCCATGCGAGGAGAGCTATCGATGCGATGCGTGAAGCGTCTGATGTGGATCGCGAGCGTTTGCTTGTTCTGCTGCAACGCTGCGCGTGGCCAAACACAGAAGCGCGCGATTCAATTCGACGATTTGATCGCCATGCATCGCGTCAGTGATCCGCAAGTGTCCCCCGACGGCAAATGGATTGCGTATGTAGTGTCGATTCCGGATGTGGATGCGAATCGGTCGGCGAGCAATATCTGGGTCGTTCCCGCAGAAGGAGGCACGGAACGGGAATTGACGCGGGGCGGCAGCGATTACCGCCCGCGGTGGTCGCCGGACGGACTGCGCATCGCGTTCATTTCCTCGCGCGATGGCGCGTCGCAGGTGTACACGATTTCGCTTAACGGCGGAGAGGCGTCGCGCCTGACTTTTCTTTCCACCGACGTCGACAACGAAGTTTGGTCGCCCGACGGGAATTGGATGGCGTTTACGTCGCGGGTCTATCCCGATTGCCGCGACGACGCCTGCAACAAGGCGCGGGACGACGCGGCGGAGAACAACAAAGTGAAAGCGCACATCGCCGAGCACTTGCTCTATCGCCACTGGACGGACTGGGCCGACGGGAAGCGCAGTCATTTATTTGTGATGGCGGTGAATCAAGGCACTCCGCGCGATTTGACTCCCGGCGCAGATTACGACGTTCCGCCGTTCAATCTGGGCGCACCCGAGGCGATTGCCTTTTCGCCCGACAGCCATGAACTTTGCTTCACGGCCGACACTACGAAGGACGAGGCACTCAGCACGAATGGCGATCTCTTCACCGTGCCCGTTTCCGGCGGCGCGCAGCCGAAGCGCATCACGACGAACAAGGGAGACGATTGGGGTCCTCAATATTCGCCCAACGGAAAATGGATCGCGTACCGCGCGCAGATGACTCCCGGATATGAAAGCGATCGCTGGCAATTGATGATTTACAATCGCGCGACAGGAGAGCACGCGGACGTCGCGGGGAATTTTGATCGCAATGTGGAGTCGTACCTGTGGTCGCCGGATAGCCAGACGATTTATTTCGGTGCTGAGAATCACGCCGAGATGCCGATCTACTCGGTGAGCGCGGCGCCGGGAAGCTCCCCAAAGATGATTGTCGCGGACGGGTTCAATGGCGAGTTTTCCTTGAGCGCGGATGGGAAGCGGCTTGTGTTTTCGCGTTCGAGCTTGACTTATCCTGCAGAAATTTTCTCAGGGAATGCGGACGGCAGCGACGCTCGCCAAGTAACGCATCAGAACGATTCGATTCTTGCGCCGCTCGACTTGCCTCCGGCAGAACCGTTCTGGTTCGATGGCGCGAATGGCACGAAAGTCGAAGGCCTGTTGCTGAAGCCGCCGCATTTCGATCCGGCGCGAAAATATCCCATGCTGTTGCTGGTTCACGGCGGTCCGCAGGGCGCATGGGATGATGACTGGGGCTATCGATGGAATCCCGAAGTGATGGCCGCGCCGGGCTACGTGGTGGTGATGATCAATCCGCGCGGCTCGACTGGCTACGGCCAAAAATTCACAGATGAAATTCGCGAGGACTGGGGCGGGAAGCCATACACAGACTTGATGAATGGCGTCGATTACGTGCTGGCGCATGATTCCTTCATTGATAGTTCGAAGCTCGCCGAGGCGGGCGGATCCTACGGTGGGTACATGACGGACTGGATCGCCACGCACACGGGGCGCTTTCGCTGCCTGATCAGCCACGCGGGGCCGTACGATCTGGTCAGCATGTATGGCGCGACCGAAGAATTGTGGTTCGTGGAGCACGATTTGGGCGGGACGCCATGGACGGTCCCCGATACGTACGCGAAATGGTCGCCTTCGACTTATGCGGCCGAGCTTGGGAAATTTCGCACGCCAATGCTGGTGATCGACGGCGAGCTGGATTTTCGCGTTCCTTACACGCAGGATTTGGAGCTGTTCACTGCGTTGCAGCGCCAGGGCGTGCCGTCGAAACTGATTATGTTTCCCGATGAAGGGCATTGGGTGCTGAAACCGCAAAACAGCAGGCTGTGGTATCAGCAGTTCCTCGGCTGGCTTGCGACATATTTGAAATAGCGCGCGGCGGAAGCGAACGGCTTTCGCGAGGAATTGAATCCGCCGGCCTTTCCGGCAACAATGGAAGGCGCATGGCCACTGCGACGCTGCCGCCGGGACCGAAAGGCTACTTTCTTCCCGGTCCGCTCTACCAGTTCACGCATGATCCGCTGCAGTTCATCATCCGCACAGCGCGCGAATACGGCGACGCGGCGCGTTTCCGGTTCATAAAATTCCCGGTTTATTTTTTCAGCCGCCCGGACTTGATTGAAGAAGTCCTGGTGACGCAAGGGGCGAAGTTCATCAAGAGCGCCGACCTGCGCGAGGGCGGGAGCGTCCTGGGTAACGGCCTGCTGACGAGCGAAGGTGAATTCTGGCGACGGCAGCGGCGGCTGGCGCGGCCGGCATTTCACCGCGAGCGCATCACCGCGTATGCGCCGGTCATCACCGGCTATGCGGACGAAATGCTACAGACATGGAGAAGCGGAGAGACGCGCGAAATCCGCGCGGAAATGATGAGGCTGACGCTGAAAATCGCTGCGAAGACGCTCTTCGGAGCTGATTTGCAACCGGACACGGTTGGCATAATCGGAGAATCGCTCGCCGCGGCGATCCGGCAATACGATGCGCGCGTGAAAACAGGGTTTCTGCTGAAGGCAAAGTGGTCAACCCCGGGAAACATTCGCGCGCGGAAAGCCGTGCAACGGCTCGATAAGATTCTGTATGGGATCATCCATCATCGCCGCCAGACACCCGGCGAAACAGATGACTTGCTTTCGATGCTTTTGTCGGCGCGCGACGAAAATGGCGCGGGAATGAATGAGAAGCAACTTCGCGACGAAGTGATGACGCTGCTTCTCGCGGGGCACGAAACCACGGCGACGGCCCTAACATGGACTTTTTATCTGCTGGCGCAAAATCCCGAAGCGGAAGCGGAGCTGATTAGTGAGCTGAAAACCGTATTGTCAGGACGGATGCCGGCCTATGAAGATTTGCCGAACATGCGATTTACCGATGCCGTCGTGCGCGAATCGCTGCGGCTTTATCCGCCAGCATGGGCGATGGGACGCCAATGCAAAGAAGACTGCGTGGTCGGCGGCTATGATGTGCCTCGGAATACGACGATCTATATGAGCCAGTGGGTTGTGCAGCATGACCCGCGTTACTTCGACAAGCCGGAGGAATTCCGGCCAAGCCGCTGGACAGAGGAATTTCAGAGAAAACTGCCGAAGTTCGCATACTTCCCATTTGGCGGCGGGCCGAGGGTTTGCATCGGCGCATCGTTCGCCATGATGGAAGCGACATTATTGCTTGCCGCGATCGCGTCACGATTCCGCCTGACGCTCGCGCCGGGCCAGCGCATCAAGCTCTGGCCTTCGATCACTTTGCGGCCGAAGCTGGGAATCAAATTCACGCTGGCCCGGCGCTGAGCAACGGCACAGGCGTGATGCGATTGACTTACGAGAACAATATGGAGTGTGGTTAGCGACTCGTCTCGAGCCGTTGGCAATCAATCGATCTTGATTGCCTCGACTTTTCCCATGAATTGAATCTCGGAAATGCGGCTGCCATTAAAAATGATGGCGGTGTATTCCGATTTCTGGTTGAGCGTAACTGCTTTGCCGGCAACCGTCCCGATCAGTTTTCCGCCGCGCTCCACGCGAACTTCATCTGAATTTGGGTCAGCGACAAATTGGTACTGGCCTGGCCGCAAAGTCATGGTTCCGATGGTCGCAGGCCTTGAGAGAGTCAGAGGAGTGGATTCGAAATGTGCCCAAACGGGGCACGACAACACGAGAACACCTAAAATAGCAAGAAATGAACTAACGCCTATCCGCATATCAATTTTCTCCTGAGTCTAAATGAAACAGTTTACTTCGGCGGCACACTACTGAGTCTGTAACTCGCTGAAGGTGAGCGCAGAAGGCTACATCACGCTCACAATAATTCGATGCGAAATGGAAATCGGAGGTTGTCAGAAATGTCGAAGTACGCGGAACATTTGCTGATTTCTTTTCGCGACGCGAAGACATTGCAAGCGCACATTTCGCGACTATATTTTCTGCGGCGGGCACTTATCGGGCAAACCCCAGCTTGTGGGACGGCCCAGCGCGTGCCATGCGGTGATGCGCCAGTAGCCGCGCGTTTTGATGCGAAGCCGTTTGACCGCGAAGAGCGTGAAGATGCAGGCCAAGGAATTGGCCGCGGCGTCGATTAAGCTCTTGATGGGCAAAAGCGCCGAGACGATCAGATAGAGAGGACGCGAGCGCGTCTTTCGGAAGTAAATCAGTTTCGAGCGCTGGAACTCGATTCGCGCTTCACTCCGAAAACGATTGGCAGTGTGCCCTTGTTGGTGCACAGCCTGCGCGGCGGGCACGTAGCAGACCTGGAAGCCGAGTTGACTGGCGCGGCGGCACCAGTCCGTTTCTTCGAGGAAGAAAAAATAGTCTTCGTCCATAAGCCCCAACTTTGGCAACGCAGCCCGCCGCACAGCCACGCAAGCGCCAATAATGCTTTCCACTGCAATGGGGGTGCTTGCCGCCGTCTTGCCTCGGAAGCGGCGCGGAAATATCCATTGCAGCAAGGCGCGCGGCACAAGTTCCGCTGTGAGGGTTGGAAGCGGAGCGATTGCGTTTTGCAATCGGCCATCGGAGTAGCGCAGTTGGCCGCCGGCAATCGCTAAATCTTGCATTCGATCGAATACCTCGGCGAAAGCTCGTAGGGCGCCGGATTGCAGTTGCGCATCGTTATTGAGGAGCAGAACGAAATCGCCGGAAGATTGCGCGAGTCCCTGATTCACAGCGCGGGCGAAACCGGCGTTGCAGGAGTTGCGAATGATTTTCGTGCCTGGAATGTCGCGTTCCAGGCAGGCCAAGGAATCGTCATGGCTGCCATTGTCGACGACGATGACGTGGCCAGCAGGCACGCCTTCGAGTACGACAGAGCGAACGCAATCGCTCAGCATTGCTCCGCCGTTGTAGTTCACGATTACAACCGAAAAACGCGCGCCAGAGTTGTCCGCGCTCACGGCTTATCCTCGAGGAACATCCTGCGATAGAGAGTTTTCATCGGCAGGATAGTGTAAGCCACAGCGGAGCAACCGCGAAACTCAGGCATGCCGCTCCGGAAACGACCAAGCGCCGCGCCTCACAGTATTGACTACTCGGCAGGTAAGTGCCATCCTAGCCATCCTTGGGAGCTTCCCGATGACACTTCAGCGGGCCGCAATTGTTCTCGGCGCCCTCTTTGCGGCGTGTTTGCTTCCACTGCCGCGCACTCTCCGCGCGGATACGCTGTCCATTACAAGCACGCCGCCAGGCGCGGCCGTGGAAATCGATGGCGTCGCGGCGGGAACCACGCCGCTCATCAAAGATTATCCCGGCGGTTATTTTCACAAACCCCACAGCGTGTTTGGGTCGCGGCTCGATCACAAAATTGTGGCTCGCGTTTCGCTCACGGGATACGCGACGCAAGAAATCGTGCTTACCGAAGGCCCGCTTCCCTGGCTCTCCTACACCGGTCGATCTCACGGCACATATTGGATTTTCAAGGCGGACCGTTTCGATGTCACGCTGCTTCCCTCCGCACAGCCGATCCGCAGCAAGATACAAATCGCTCCGGGTGACCTGAAACAAGCTTCCCTGCGCGTCACGAAAACCGCTGAAGATTTGGCTAAAGACGCAAGCCCCGCAGTTGTGCGAATTCGAGGAGACAGCATTCTCGGCAGCGGTTTTCTCATCACGGACAGCGGCGTCATCGCGACAAGCCGTCACGTCATCGATGGCCAAACGACGCTGACGGCAACCACGTGGGATGGCCAAAACTTTGTCGCGAGCGTGGTCTACACCGACAGCAACGCAGATTTTGCCTTGCTGAAGATCGATGGCAGCGGCTACGCGCATCTTGCCATCGCCGGCATGGGCGAGGTGAAACCGGGCGAATCGGTCATCGCCATAGGCAATCCCGGAGGCGGGCTGCCGAACACGGTGACGAAAGGAATCGTTAGCGCGGTAGGCCCCAATGCAGAACTCGGCCCCGGCACGTGGATCCAGACAGACGCGGCGATTAATCCCGGCAACAGCGGCGGGCCACTGCTGGACGACCTCGGAAATGTGATCGGCATCAATACGCTCAAAGCCGTTCGAAATAATGCGGGCCAGCCGGTCGAAGGAATAAACTTCGCGCTGAGCACGCAAGTTGTCCTCGAAGCCTTGCGCCGCTTTTATCCGGACGCCATTTCCGAGCGGCGAGCTGCGGACGAGGGCGGATTCGGATCGGTGAATGTTTCCTCCGACCCAGCCGGAGCGGACATCTATCTCGACGGGAAATTTGTGGGCAACACTCCGTCGATGCTGCATCTTTCCGCCGGGCCGCACAAAATTCAGATCCAAGCGGCGAAAACGAAATCGTGGGAGCGCAACCTGGACGTTCTGAAGGACAGCGAGATCACATTGCGCGCGACGCTGGAACCGCAACCCTAACGCAAGCGCATTTAACGCTTCAGTGTCGCACGGCGAGCCGCCCCGCGCAGGGCTGTGCGGTCGTTGAGAATCACGCGAATGGGCATTGCGGCCAGGGTCGACCCGAGACGGCCTTTATCAGCAAAAGCGGCGAGGAACTCCGGCGTTTTCAATTTCGGCAGGATCTTCGGCGCAATGCCGCCGCCGATGTAAACGCCGCCCGTGGCAAGCACCTTCAAGGCCATGTTTCCCGCTTCGGAAGCGAGCAGACCGACGAACAAATCGAGCGCCTTCTCGCACAGCGCGGATTTTCCGCCGAGCGCCGCCTGGGAAATGACGGGAGAAGGGTCTTCGACTTTGATCTGCTGCGCAAGCCATGCCGGCTCTTCGCCGCGGCCCGTATCGCGCAAGAATTTGTACAGATTGAAAAGCCCCGGGCCGCAAACGGCGCGTTCCCAACTGACATGGCCGCCAAACTGCGCGCGCAAGTGAACCAGCAGTTCATCCTGCAGCTCGTTACGCGGCGCGAAACTCGAGTGCCCGCCCTCGCTGGCCACGGGCCAATGCTGCGTGCCGTCCCAGTAAAGGCCCGCTTCGCCCAGGCCCGTGCCGGGAGAAATCACGGCGGCGTTTCCGCGGGCACCGGGCACGCCTTGCTGCAAAATTTCAAAATCGACTGGCGTGAGCGTCGCGATGCCGTGGGCATTCGCTTCCAAATCGTTGATCAGCGCAAGCGAGGGAATGCCGCTCCGCTGGATTAGCGCACGCAAGTCAACCACCCAGGGCAGATTCGTCGCGCGGCAAACGCCGTCGCGAATCGGACCCGCGATACCAATGGCCCCGGCATCCGCCTTTAGTTTCTGTTTTGCGATGAAATCCGCGACGATCTCTTCGAGGCTGGCGTGACCGCGGCTCGGGTAGATATGTTCGGCGATAGTTACAAGCTGCCCATCGCGCTGCTCGAAAAATGCGAGACGTGTATTCGTGCCGCCGACGTCCCCGGCAAGAATCATTGGCCGGGTTCCCTCCACTGACGGCCGTCACGCTCGAGAAGATCGTTTGCTTCCCAGGGCCCCCAGGAGCACGCAGGATAATTCGGGAAATTTCGCGGCGGCAGCGCCTGCCAAACGTCCAAGATGGGCTGCACGACGCTCCAGCTCGCCTCGACCATATCCGCGCGCTGGAAAAGCGTGGCGTCGCCGATCATGCACTCGTAGAGCAGCCGCTCGTAGCCGGTGCTCGGCTTTGAACCAAAATAATTGGCGTAGCGAAAATCCATGTTCACGGTGCCGAGCTTCACGATCGGCCCGGGAATCTTGGCTCCAAACTGCAGAGAGATTCCTTCCTGCGGCTGAATGTGAACGATGAACTGGTTGGGCGCGAGGCGCTCGACAGCCGTCTTGCGAAACAACTGGAAGGGCACGCTCTTGAATTGAATGACAATTTCGCTCGATCGAATTTTCAGCCGCTTCCCCGTACGCAGATAGAATGGAACGCCAGCCCATCGCCAGTTGTCGATCAGCAGTTTCAAGGCGACAAAAGTCTCCGTGGCCGATTTCGGGTTCACGCGCGGTTCCGAGCGGTAGGCAGCCAGGCGCGAGTTGCCGTCGCTGCCCTCGCCATATTGCCCGCGCACGGTGCGCATGAGCACGTCCTGCTCGCTCAAGGGCTGCATGGCGCGCAGCACTTTCGTCTGCTCGTCGCGGACGGCGTCGGCGTCAAACGAAACAGGAGGCTCCATGGTCACCAAACTGATGAGCTGAAAAATGTGATTGGGCACCATATCGCGCAGCGCACCGGATTGATCGTAATAGCCGCCACGAGTTTCGACGCCGACGGTCTCCGCCACGGTGATTTGCACGTGATCGATGTAGCGCCTGTTCCACACGGGCTCGAAAATCCCGTTGCCGAATCGAAACGCCAAAATGTTCTGCACGGTCTCTTTGCCGAGATAATGATCGATGCGGTAAATCTGATTCTCCGCGAGCACTCCTTCGATCTCATGATTGAGCGCCCGCGCGGAAGCGAGGCCGTCGCCAAAGGGCTTCTCGTAAATCACGCGGCGCCAGCGGTTATCCGCCTGCTGCGTCAGGCCAGCAGCGCCGAGTTGGCGCGTGATTTCGCCGAAGTATTCGGGAGCTGTGGCGAGATAGTAGAAATAATTGCCGCCCGTGGAGTGCTTCTGGTCGATCTGCTGCAGCAATTCGCCGAGTTTCTTATACGCGTCCGGCTCCTGGAAGCTGCCAACGCAGTAGTACAGGCGTTCGGTCAGCCAATTTACGAGGGTCGGCTCGACGTCGCTGGTGGCGAATTCCGTCAACTCCTGGGCGATTTTCTTTTGAAAATCCGGCGTGGATGTTTCCTGGCGCCCAACGCCGACGACGGCAAAATCTTTCGGCAGCAGTTCATCCTTCGCCAGGTTGTAAAGAGCGGGAAAAAGCTTCCTTTTGGTCAGATCGCCGCCTACGCCAAAAATGACCATCACGCACGGCCCGGCCGCGTGGCCCGCCTCGTTTGCGTGTGCCCTCTGTGGAGCGATCTCTGTCATCTCATTCATGCCGACTTGCCTCGCCATCGTAAGTTTCCGTCCGAAAGACCTTCCCTTCCAAGGATGCTACTTGCCCGCCGCGCGCTCCACGTGCCCGCCAAACTGGTAGCGCATCGCGGACAATAGTTTGGCCGCGAATTCGTCTTCGCCGCGCGAAGAGAATCGCTCGTAAAGCGCGGCACTCAACACCGGCGCCGGGGATCCTTCATCGACCGCCGCCAAAATCGTCCAGCGACCTTCGCCGGAATCCGAAACGCGCCCGGAGAATTTCGCCAAATCCGGTTGCTCGAAAAGCGCAATCGCCGTCAAGTCCAGAAGCCATGACGCAACCACGCTCCCGCGCCGCCACACTTCCGCGATATCGGCGAGATTGAAATCATACTGATAGTGATCGGGATTTCGCAGCGGAGTGGTTTCGGCGTCCGCCGCGGCTGTTTTCTTTCCGACGTTCGCGTGCTTCAAGATGTTCAAACCTTCCGCGTAGGCCGCCATCAAGCCGTATTCGATGCCGTTGTGCACCATCTTGACAAAATGCCCCGCGCCCGACAGGCCACAATACAAATAACCTTCTTCCGCAGTGCCGGCGGACGATTTTTCGCGCCCCTGCGTGCGCGGCAAATCTCCGCGCCCCGGCGCGAGCGTCTTGAATATGGGATCGAGATGCTTGACCACGTCGCTCGGGCCGCCGATCATCATGCAATATCCGCGCTCCAGCCCCCAGACGCCGCCGCTGGTGCCAACATCCACATACTGGACACCCTTTGGATCGAGTTCCTTCGCGCGCCGAATGTCGTCGATGTAATACGAATTGCCGCCGTCGATCACAATGTCGCCGCGCTCAAGCCGTGGACTCAATTGGCTCAGTGTGCTGTCCACAACGCCAGCGGGAACCATCAGCCAGATCGCGCGCGGCGTCTTCAGCTTCTTGACGAAATCATCGAGCGAAGTGGAACCCGCCGCACCTTCACCGGCCAATTGCTTTATGCTGTCCGGACTCATGTCGAAGACAACGCATTCGTGTCCGGCGCGCATGAGCCGCCGCACCATATTTGCGCCCATTCGCCCCAAGCCAACCATGCCGATCTGCATCGGATGACTCCTTCAGGATTTAGAAGCCGCCATGATTATAAATGTCTCGGTTGCGCCAAGCGCCTTGCGAACTCGCGGTGCACGCCCAGCGATCCAGGCAATATCTTAAATCAAGCGAGAGCTTTTCAGGCCAGAGCTTCTCGCACGGCTGCGCCGATTGCAGCAAGACCCGCGCGAACGTCCTTGCCCAAATGAATTCGCAATATGCGGCGGTTTCTTTCGGCGAGCACGGCAAAATCGCCGCGCGCCTGCGCCGCTTTCACGATGCCGAACGTATACATCTGCCCCGGCACAGGAAGGTCGACGGCGTCATCGCAAGTGACTTGCACGAAAACGCCCGTGTTCGGCCCGCCCTTATACGCCTGGCCCGTCGAGTGCTGGAATCTCGGGCCGAATCCCAGGCACGTCGCGACACGTTTCTTGTCGCGCACGGCGTGGCGAATCGTTTGCAAGCTCGCTTCATTTTCATCGTTCATCTCGATGTACGCGAGCGTCGCAAAATAATCCCCGGCTTTCAATCGTCCCAGATGCGCGCGCAAGTAGGACACCAGCGACTTGCTTCCGCCAATGGCCTGATTCAACGCCGCCACATTTTTCTCGTCGGCAAAGAGTTTGATTCCGTTTGCCTCGAAAAAAGGCTGTTCGGCCGGAAGAGAGCCGGACTTTTCATATTGATCCGTCAAATTCCGCGAGGCAATTTTGCTGGCTTCCACGTCCGGCTGGTCGAAGGGGTTGATGCCGATGATCGCGCCGGCCACGGCCGTCGCGATTTCCCAGCGGAAGAAGGATTGACCCAAATCATACGGATCGCGCAGCGACATGTGCACGACCGGCTGGCCTGCCTTTTCGAGCGCGGCCACTTTCGCGTCCTGACCGGCGTCGGGTGCTGAGTCGAGGCGCACGTACGCAAAAATGCGGTCGTTGCCGTAGACTTCCGGCGCGCCGATTTGTTCGCGATCCACGGGGATCAGCCCTTTTCCTTGCTTTCCCGTCGATTCGGCCAGCAATTGCTCGAGCCACGCGCCCAAGTCACCGATTGCCGGCGAAGTGATCAACGTAACTTTGTCGCGCCCGTTTTTCGCCATCACACCGAGGATGATGCCGAGCACCGCGCCCGGATTTTCATTCAACGGGACGGAGGGCGCGCATGCATGCGCCATCTCTTCGGTGCGATCGAGGAATTTCTTGATATCAATGCCCATGATTGCGCCGGGAACGAGGCCAAAATCCGAAAGGGCCGAATAGCGGCCTCCGATGCTCGGGACACCGTAAAAAATGCGGCGGAACTTATCCCGTTCGGCCACGCCTTCCATTTTCGAGCCCGGATCCGTGATGGCGATGAATTGCTTTCCCGCCTGCTGCGCGCCCGAGGCTTGTTTCGCCTTCTCGAAAAAATACTGCTTGAAAATGTTCGGCTCGAGCGTACTCCCCGATTTGCTCGACACGATGAAGATACTTCGCTTCACATCGATTTTCGATTCGATGGACTTGATTTGCGCCGGGTCGGTCGAATCCAGGATGCGGAACTCCGGAAAGCCCGCGGATCTGCCGAACGTCTTGCTCAGAACCTCGGGACAGAGGCTCGATCCGCCCATGCCCAGCAACAGGGCGGACGGAATATTTTCTTTCTTCACCTCTTCTGAGAGTCCCGCGAGCTGGCCGGCATGTTGCATTTGATCGTCGGTAATGCCGAGCCAGCCAAGCCACTTGGCTTCGTCGGTGTTTGTCCAGAGTGAGGCGTCGCCCGTCCAGAGCCTGCGAATCTTTCCACTCTTCGCCCATTCTTCGATCGTATTCTTCACGGCAAGATCGAGCGGCTGCGGGAGCGTGTACGTCTGCATGGCTGTTCGTGGCGTCGCGGGCTTGTTTATCGTCGCTTCGACGGCGGCAATCAGCTTGCCAAAAGCGTCCGCGAACAACTGCACACCTTCGTCGACGAGCTGATCCGTCACTTGTTTCATGGAGATGCCAACGTTCGCCAGCGTCTGCATCGTCGCGCGCGCCGCGCCGACGTCCTCCGTCAAGCTCAAGCGCACGCGGCCATGATCGCGGAACGCATCGAGCGTCGCCGGCGGGATCGTATTGACCGTATCCTTTCCAATTAGTTCCTCAACGTACATCACGTCGCGATACGCAGGATTTTTCGTGCTGGTGCTGGCCCAAAGCAGGCGTTGGACGTGCGCGCCCTTGGCCGCCAGAGCGTCCCACCGGGGACCGCTGAAAATTCGTCCGTACATCTCGTAGGCCATTTTCGCATTCGCGATGGCTACTTTGCCGAGCAGGCTTTGCAACTGCGCGCGCTGGGCCGAGTCGGTGGTTTGTTTCAGACGCTCACCCAATTGCTTGTCGACCAGTGTGTCGATGCGGCTCACGAAGAAGCTGGCCACGCTGCCCATCCTGCTCAAATCGCCGCCATTTTTGGCGTACGTTTCGAGCGCCGCGATATACGCCTGCGCGACTTTCCCGTACGCTTCCTGCGCGAAAAGCAGCGTGATATTGATGTTGATGCCCTCGCTCAAGAGCTGTTGGATCGCGGGAGTTCCCTCCGGCGTGGCCGGGACTTTGATCATCACGTTTTCGCGGTGTACTGTTTTCCAAAGCCGCCGCGCTTCGTCGATGGTCCCCTGCGTGTCATTCGCGAGGAGTGGCGAAACTTCCAGGCTGACATAGCCATCGCCGCGCTTCGTCATGTCGTATACCGGACGCAAAATATCCGCAGCGTCCTGAATGTCGCGTATCGCAAGCATCTCGTATCGCGCCTTGGCGTCGAGCTCCGGCCGGGAATCGAGCGATTTCAAGAAATCGGCATAGTCCGTGCTGCCGGTGATGGCCTTTTCGAAAATCGAAGGGTTAGAGGTCATGCCCCGCAGCCCATCTTTATCAATCAAGCGGCGGAGCTCGCCGCTGGTCAAAAGGCTTCGCCGGATATAGTCGAGCCACACAGACTGGCCGAATTTCGTGAGAGTCTTTAGCGGATTTTCCGTTTTCACCGCTTCCTGATTCCCTACTGCTTGCGTGGACATAATCCCTACTCCTTCCCAGCTTTCGCTGCCGGCAAACTATATCGTTTCTCGATGGCTTCTATCTTATCAACCCTGCGTTGCAGGCGTTCCTGGCCTTTCTGGTGGCCCTTGTAATTCGCTCCGAGAAAATCCGCGACCAACTCCTGCGCCAACATCGAACCAATCACACGCGCCCCAAGAACGAGCACGTTCATGTCGTCGTGTTCGACGCCCTGATGCGCCGAATACGAGTCGTGGCACATCGAAGCGCGAATGCCCGGAATTTTATTCGCGGCGATGCAGGCGCCAACGCCGCTTCCGCAAATCACGATTCCGCGCTCGACGCGCCCAGAGATCACCGCTTCGCCGACGGCCTGCGCGAAATCGGGATAATCGACCGGCGCCGGTCCGTTTGTGCCGAAGTCGACGACCTCGTGTTTCGCCTCGCGCAAGAAAGCTGCAATCTGGTCTTTCAGCAGATACCCCGCATGATCCGCGCCAACTCCGATTCGCACGACTTACCTCGCTTTCCCGAGAAGCTCCTTAGCCGTCGCGACAACGTGCTCCGGCACGAAGCCGAATTTCTTTTGCAGATCCTTCAGCGGCGCCGACGCGCCAAACGTGTGCATACCGATCATGCGCCCTTCGAGGCCTACATACCGTCGCCAGCCCATAGTCGAAGCCTGTTCAATCGAAATGCGAGCTTTGACGTCGGGAGGAATCACGGTGTCACGATACTCCTGCGGCTGGTGATCGAAAATTTCCCACGAAGGCATGCTGACGACGCGCGCGCGAATGCCGTCGGTCTTCAACCGCTCATACGCCTCGACGGCCAACGACACTTCGCTGCCCGTCGCGAGCAACAGGATTTCCGGCTTGCCTCCCTCCGCATCCGCCAAGATATAAGCGCCCTTGGCCACGCCGGCCGCGGATGCGTATTTCGTGCGGTCGAGCGTGGGAAGCGCTTGCCGGCTGAGCACCAACGCCACCGGCTCGTGGTCAAGCTGCAAAATCACTTTCCATGCTTCGGTCGCTTCATTCGCGTCGGCGGGACGCAGCGTGATCAATCCCGGAATCGCGCGCAGCGAAACCAGTTGCTCGATGGGCTGATGAGTTGGCCCGTCCTCGCCGACGCCGATGGAATCGTGCGTGAAAATGTAAATCACGGGAACATCCATCAGGGCGCTCAGGCGGATGGGCTCACGCATGTAATCGCTGAAAATCAGGAACGTCGAACCGTAGGGACGAATTTTCGACAACGAGAGTCCGTTCAGAATCGCGCCCATGGCGTGTTCGCGGATGCCGAAATGAAAATTGCGCCCGTTGTAGCTTCCGGACTCGAAATCCCCGGCCTTGTCAAATGTCAGCCGCGTTTTCGTCGACGGCGCCAAATCCGCCGAGCCGCCGATCAGCCACGGGACATTTTGGGCGAGCACGTTCAGCACTTTCGCCGAAGAATCGCGGCTGGCAATTCCCTTGGCTTCCGCTGGAAATACCGGCAAATTCTTATCCCAGCCGTCGGGAAGTTCGCGGTGCTGCATTTGCAAAATTTGCGCCGCCAAATCCGGATACTTTGCTTTATATGCGCCGAAGAGAGACATCCAGGCGTTGCGCGCTTCCCTGCCGCGCTTGCCGATTCCGGCGGCGAAATTTTCGCGCACGCCCTCGGGAACGAGGAACTTTGAATCCTCCGGCCAGCCGTAGTTCTCTTTCGTCAGCCGAATCTCCTCCACGCCCAGCGGTTCGCCGTGCGCCGCGCTTGTGTCCTGCTTGTTCGGCGCACCGTAAGCGATGTGACTATCGACGATGATCAGAGTGGGCCGGTCGGTCGTCTTCAGGAAAGTCGTGTAGGCGCGGCTCAACATTTCCATGTCGTTGGCGTCAGCGACCCGTGTAACGTTCCAGCCGTAGCCGACGAAACGCGTCGCCACATCCTCGTCAAATGCCAATTCGGTGTGGCCTTCGATGGTGATGTGATTATTGTCGTAAATCCAGCACAGCCTGGAGAGCTTCAGATGCCCGGCGATCGAGGCTGCCTCGCCGCTAATTCCCTCCATCATGTCGCCGTCGCTGCAAATCGCGTAGACGTTGCAATCAAACACGTCGAATTCCGGGCGATTGAAGTACCGCGCCAACCAATCGTTCGCGATGGCCATCCCAACGCTCATCCCCACGCCTTGCCCCAGCGGCCCCGTGGTCGCCTCGACACCTGAAGTCAAGTGATACTCGGGATGGCCCGGACATTTGCAGTCGAGTTGCCGGAAACGCTTGATGTCTTCGAGTTTCACGGACAGCTCGTCCAGGATCTCGTACTTGGGATTCACTGTCTTCACTCCGGCAAGATGCAACAAAGAATAAAGCAGCATCGACGCGTGGCCATTGGACAGCACAAAACGGTCACGATTCGGCCAGATCGGATCATCGGGATCAAAGCGCAGAAAGCGCTGCCACAGAGTGTATGCAACCGGCGCCAGCGCCATCGGCGTGCCCGGATGACCGGAGTTCGCTTGCTGCACCGCGTCCATGGATAAAGTGCGGATTGTATTGATGCAAAGCTGATCAATCGTTTGTTGTACGGCCGTACTCTGCGCAAGCGCTACCATTGATTCCGTGCCTCCATTCCATGGATGCTCCGCGCAGCTTCGCGGGTCGCATCAAAATGCCCTCCTAATTCTATCGCTTTGGAGCGCCTCTGGCGAATGAACAGTGTGCGACAACTTTGCACAGGTCCATCGGCCTGGCAAGCCGCGCTGGAAAAGTTGGCAGCGCGCGCCATCAGCAATCGGATTTTCACGCTCGCGACGATTCGTGGAGGGCCTCCGAGACGGCGGAGTTTTCGGCGGGATGAGAATTATCAACGCTTCCGAGGCAGCATGAACCTCGTTCAGGTCATGAGCTTGAGCAGAAGCGCCTTTCCTTCTTTGTCGGTCAAGACGCCCTTGCGCATCAACGTAATGATCAGCTCATTCAGGACGTAACGAGGCTCGTCGTTGCCGCTCGCGGCTTCTGCCGGAGCGTGCTCAGTTTCGATAACTTTGAACTTAGCTGGGGGCTCGCCGGATAGCTCGCTGAGCCACTGCTCCAATACCCATCGCTGATCTGACTCGATGGCAGTGAACACGAGGCCCATCCCCATGCCGGTTTGCGAATAAACGACTCGGGCCTTCGCATCAAAGGTTTTCTGATCGAGACTCAGCTGTAGCGCCACGGATGTACCGACCGGAAACGGACTGATGGCATCGATAAAGCAACCGCCGCGTGCCAAATCGGAACTGCGCGCGGACACTCGTGTGTCGGTTTTCAACTCAACGACCTCCGCCGCCGCCGTAAATGGATAGCGCACATGCTTCCGCCGCTCTTCAGGGCGAAGTTCAACTGGGGTCGGTCCTTTCTTGACTTCTCCGAGCATGTTATTCCAGATAACCTCATGCAACCCAAGTGCCAATTCCCGTCGTGGATATACCGCTCGTACTGAATGGATCCCGAGACATGCATTTGCGGCGCAGCGTGCTCTGATAGGTTTTCAGTGCGTCAATACAGCAGTACGGCGATGTGGTACTGACTGAGGCCATCTTCAGAGGGTTTTGCACACGCGCCAACCTCTGCCGCAACATACTGGCTGGATTGGATGGCGCGCTCAAGTGAAGCCGGCAGCGCGCGTAGATCGGTGGTGGAGAACCGCGCGAGGAACCTCGGCTGCAAACTGCTGGTGGTGCCGTCCTCGCAGACGCGCCGCGCGTCGCCATTGTCAAATCGAATCTTCAGCCCGGCGGCTCGAATCGGCGCTTCTACTTCTTTTTCTTGTTCGGCTAAAGATAGCGCCGCAAGTGCGCGAGAAAAGTCTTCCACGGCGAAGAAATTTTCGCCTTGTTGAACAACCGCAATCCCGATTGAGTTCAATCGTGGATCAAGCAGATTGTGCCGGTGCGGGGGAGAATTCATCCAGCCTGTGTGAATGGAGACTACGCTCGGCCCGACGGCGACATTTTCGGCGGCTGCGGACATCCTGGCGCCAGCTTGCTTTTCGCGCGTGGGCACGTCCGGTTCGCCGGGAAATTGGTGTGACAACGTGTTCTGCTGAGCCATCCGCAAGGCGTGCCCGCGTGCCGCCTCGGCCAGCGACGCATCCCATTTCAGCGCCGGAATTCCACGAGACGATCGCTCCCCGTTTGCCGAATCAAACAGCATTCGCGCGGATTCTTCGATCTTCGCTTGCGCCGCGCCGGATCGGGGAAGGAAAACCAAGAATATCGTAACGATCAGCGCCGCAATTTTGGCCGCGCTCCACATGCCGTCAGTCTCCAAGAATCCAATCCCAATCAGCGGAAATTTATGCCCAAGCCCTCGTCATCCGCGTTCAGATTCGCTATACGGCCGCCGATGAAGCTATTAAATAAGACTACCTCGGCTGTGTCGCAAGACTACAACTATTCATGGCATCTTGTGTTTTATATGAGGGGCCGTCAGCCGCGCAGACGACTCGTTTAGGTGTCGCCGCATCTATGTACTTAATGCCCGACATGGCGGCGCAACAGAATCGCACCGCGAGGCCAGCTATGGTATCAATGAGTGGCGTCAACTACGGAGATCTCACGATGAAAAGCGGAAGTCCCTTCTGCAAGTCGATGGTAGCCGTCACTGCCGCAGCGCTGTTCTTGCTTTGCGCGTTTCCGCGCCATACCGCGGCACAGGACGATCCGCCCGACCGCGTCGCGCAACTGAATTTGGCGCAAGGCTCAGTGTCGTTTCAACCGTCTGGCGAGAAGGATTGGGTTGATGCCGATCCGAACCGGCCTCTGACCACGGGCGACAGCCTCTGGGCCGACCAGGACGCGCGCGGCGAGTTGCACATCGGCAACACCAGCATCCGCATTTCGAGCCAAACCGGCCTGACATTCCTCAACCTTAACGATCGCACCGTGCAGATTCAGCTCGCGCAGGGCTCGATGGAAGTCACGCTCCGCCAGCTCGACAGCGGCGACGCGTTTGAAATCGACACGCCGAACGTTGCTTTTTCACTCTTGCAGCCGGGCACCTACCGTGTGGACGTTGACCCGCAAGGCCAAACCACGGCCATCTCCGTTTTCGACGGCCAGGGCCAAGTCACCGGCGGCGGAAATTCTTACAATCTGAATCCCGGGCAGCGCGGCAGCTTCACCGGAACCGACACGCTCTCGTATGACATTACGAACCTCAGCGCGAACGATGATTTCGACAACTGGTGCCACTCGCGCGACGACGCCGAAGACCAGTCTGCCTCCGCACAATACGTATCGACTGATGTGACCGGCTACCGGAACCTGGATGGCTACGGCGTGTGGAGCGAAGTTCCCGATTACGGAGAAGTCTGGGTGCCCTCGGGCGTCCCGGTTGGCTGGGCGCCGTATCATTTCGGCCACTGGGTATGGATTGAGCCGTGGGGTTGGACGTGGGTGGAAAACGAGCCGTGGGGCTTTGCTCCATTCCACTATGGTCGCTGGGCTTTTGTTGGCGCGCGCTGGGCATGGGTGCCCGGGCCGCGTGTTGTGCGTCCGGTCTACGCGCCGGCTCTTGTCGCGTTTGTCGGAGGAGGCGGATTTCATGTGGCGGTGGGGATCGGCGGGGGCGGACCGGTTGCGTGGTTCCCGCTGGGCCCGCGCGACGTTTATATTCCCGCGTATCATGCCAGCCCGCATTACGTTCAATATGTGAACGTCACGAACACGCACATCAACGCTGTTTCGGTGACGAACGTCTATAACACGCGGGACACAAGCGCCACGAGAATCACTTATGAGAACCAGAACGTAGCCGGCTCGGTGACCGCCGTTTCGCATGATACGTTCGTGAATGCACGGCCCGTCGCGGATGCGGTAATCCGAGTTAACTCCGAGCAACTTCGCGGCGCGGAGGTTGTCTCCGCCGCGCCCGTTGCGCCGCAAAGACAAAGCATAATCGGCGCGAGCGCGGCGGCGCGCGTGCGGCCTCCGGCTGCAACCATGAATCGATCGGTGGTCGCAAAGCTGTCTCCACCGCCGCCACCGGTTTCGTACGACAGAAAAGCGCCGCAGCTAACTGCGAATCCCGGTCACCCGTTGACTCCGGAGAAGGTCGAGCAGTTGCGCAAACCGGGCGAGGAATATCAACACCCCAACGTGAAGTATGCCCCTCCAGCGCGCCCTGCCGCTCCTGCTAGGGCGCCGAAACCTTCGAAACCACCAAAGTCCGGCAAGCCGCACTGATAGAGTCTCGTGGGCACGGGTCTGGCTGTTTCGCTGGGCCTGCCGTGCGGGCGGTCGAAGTACCAGGCGAGCGTTTTCAGCGACACAGCAGGGCCGCGGGTTAGCGTTGTGAACGAAACTTGCGGTTCGGACTGAAGACCTTCACTCGTAGCGCAGGGCTACCATGGGATCGACGCACATCGCCCGCCGCGCGGGCAGGTAACTCGCAACGAGTGCCACCGCGGCCAACAACGCTACGCTGAGCGCAAACGTCGCCGCGTCGCGCGCCGGCAAATCGAACAGCAAGCTTTGCACGAATCGCGTCGTCGCCCAGGTGATTGCCAGTCCCGCCGTCACTCCCGCCAGCAGAAGCAAGGCCACGTCCCGCATCACCAGACGCAGTATCGCCCCGCGCTGCGCACCCAGCGCCAACCGGATTCCGATCTCCTTCCGCCGCTGCAGAAACAGATAGGCGAGCACGCCGTAAAACCCGATCATCGCCAGCAGCAGTGCCAGCGCGCCGAAAAATCCCGAAAGGGTCGCCAGCAGACGCTCCTGTGTCAGCGAATCGTCCACCTGCTGCGCCAGCGTCGTGAACTGAATCGCCGCCGATTTGTTCACGCCCAGGATGGTTCCCTCAACCGGCTTTGTGAATTGCAACGGCCGCCCCGCCGTGCGAATCTCGATACTGGCGAGCTCGAGGGAACCCTCGATCTGCGCGAGTGGAAAGTAGGCCGTCGGTGGAGCATCTTCGCGCAGCGTGTCATACTTCGCGTCGCCCGTGACTCCCACGATAAGGAATGGCTTGCCCAGAGTGTTGGCGGTCTCATATCGGCGAAACGTTTTCCCCACCGGATCCATCCCTGGATAGAATTTCCGCGCCAAGGCCTGGTTCACAATCGCCACTCGAGGCGCACCCGCGTCGTCCTGTTCACCGAAGTCGTGTCCTTCGATCATCCGCGTATGCAGCGTGGCAAAGTAATCGGGCGTGACGTAATTCAGGTACACATCCCGGTCGTCGCCGGCCGGCGCATTCGGACCATCCACCACAATGAAGTCGTCCCACGTTCCCCCGCTGATGGGCGTCACCATCGACTCGCTGGCTGAAATTACGCCTGGCAGCGCTCGGACGCGCCGCAGCATCTCTTCCTGCGTCGTCGCGAGTTGCGTGTCCGCCTGCGCGGCGTTATGCAAATCCACTTTGGCCAGCAAGACGTTATCGCGGTCAAATCCCGTATCGAGATTCACCAGGTTTGCAAAGCTGCGCATAAAAAGCCCCGTCGTTACCACCAGCACCAGCGAAATTGCCAATTGCGCCGCCACCATCCATCGCCCTGCGCGAAATTTCGTGTCCCCTTGTGTTTTCGTCGACGACGCGCCCTTCATCGCCTCCGCGAGCGACACCCGCGTGGCGCGAAATGCCGGCAGTACTCCGAACAGCAAGCCGGTGAGGATCGCGGCCGCCGCCGCGAAGATCAAGACTCGGCTGTCCAATGTCAGGTCCAGCGAAATCTTGTCCTTGCCGGTCGAAATGTAATCCACCACCAACTGGCTGCCCCACCGCGCGAACAGTATTCCCAGCAGCGCGCCAGAGCAGGAGAGCAGCACGCTCTCGGTCAGCAATTGCCGCACCAGCCGCGATCGTGAAGCCCCCAGCGCCAGCCGCACACCGATTTCTTTCGACCGCGCCGCGGCCCGCGCCAGCATCAGGCTGGCGATATTCGTGCACGCCAGCAGCAACACAAATCCCGCAATCGCCATCAGCGCCTCAAGCGGAAGATCATACTGGCTGCGCAAGTGCGAAATTCCCGTGCCCGCAGGCAGCGCCGTCAGCGTCCAACCCACGAATCTTTTCTGGTCGCTCGGCTTCCAGTTCGTGGGCACTGTCTCCGCAAAAATCTGCGGCGAAAGGACGGCAAGCTGAGCCGAAATCTCCTCATTGTTGATTCCCGGCTTCCGCCGGGCAAACACCTGCAACCACCAGACCGAGCGCTGGTCGAGCGGCGAGTTCTTCCCTTCGACGATGGCTTCCGAACAGATCGGTGCGGCGACGTCAAAAGCACGCCCCACTTCGGCCCCGAAAAATCCCGTCGCCGAAACGCCGATAATTTCAAACGGATGACCGTTGATTGAAATCGTCTTTCCACTAACCGGCGCGCCCCCGAAATGCTCTTGCCAGAACCCATAGCCCAATACGGCGACCCCGGCGCAGCCGCGCTTGTCGTCGTCAGGCGCGATCAGCCGCCCTTCTGCGGGGCGCACACCGAGCGTCGGAAAATAACTCCCGCTGACATAAATTCCGCGCACGTCTTCAGCGACGCCGCTCGGCGCCAGATTGAATTGTGTGTTTCCCCACGCGAAAATGCCGGCGAAAATGTCCTGCCGCGCGCGCAACGATTCCCAGAGCGGGTTCGTGTAGATTGTGCGCGGACTCCGCCCAAAGCCGTGTGTCATCATTCCCACTTGCACGAGCTCGCCGGGGCGCTGCACGGGCAGCAACCGAAACGTTACCGTATCCATCAAGCTGAAGATGGCGGTGTTGGCGCCGATGCCGAGGGCGAGCGTGAGCACGGCGACGGCGGTGAAGCCCGGGGATTTGCGCAGCATGCGCAGCGCATAGCGGACGTCATGAATGGTCGTCTCGACAAACGGCAAGCCGCGAAGGTCGCGATGCGTTTCCTGAAGTTGCGTGCGGCCGCCCAGGCGGATGCGCGCGTTTCGCGCCGCTTCCTTGGGCGCCATCCCACGGCGGATATTTTCCTCGGTCAGCATCGCGAGGTGCGCGTCGAGCTCGCTCGCGAAATCCTGCTCATCCGCATTTGCGCCGCGGCCCGAGAAAAATCCGCGAATGCGGGACACCCATGCGCGCATCGATCCAGACATGGCGTTAGCTCCTGTCCGCGAGCTGCAACACTCGGCCAATCACTCCGGAAATTCGTTCCCAATTCTCCGCTTCCGCGCTGAGTTGCTTCCGGCCGGCCTTCGTGATGGAATAGAATTTCGCCTTGCGATTATTTTCCGATGCGCCCCATGAACCCGAAATCCATCCCCGCTGCAGCAACCGAACCAGCGATGCGTAGATTGTTCCCTGATTGATCTGCAGCATTTCCTCGCTGACTTGCTCGATGCGGCGCGCGATTCCATAGCCGTGAAGCGGCCCCATGGCTTCCAGTGTTTTCAGCACCATTAAATCGAGCGTGCCCTGCAGAATCTCGGATTTGGGTTGCGGCAATGGCCCTCCTGTGGCGTGCGCACAGGAGGATCGCAAAAGACCTGTGGGATGTCAACAGGAAAGTTTTCCGAAATCTGTGACGGGGATCACGCGCGGCAAGCGAAAGCCGAGCGAAGGCTCAGAGAACCCCTAAGCAAGACCGAGCACACAGGCGCTCTCAGCGCTTTGCTTGGCGGAGGAGACTGTTACGCATTGTTGCGCGATCTCGGCAGGCGAGGGCGAGGACGAGGAAGCAAGTGGCAAAACAACTGTGCTACCAACCGCTTCTTGTGGCAAGGCATCACAATGGAGGCAGAATGGGCTGGCAATTAGTTACCGGTTCCACTTGATTTTGGGCCGACTCGGAAAATAAAATATATAATGGTGTTTCGTAAGTCCTGCTAGGCTGTGGTAGCGCAGTAATGGACGAAAGAACGACAACTCGATGGGCATTCAGAAATCGCCGAGGTTATTTGCTATCTAGGTGCCTGTTCCTGGCCACTGTTCCCGCTCTAGCTGTTCTGTTGCTCGGCTTTAGCTATAGCCGCCTCCAGCCTCGAGTCCATTCCCAGTCCAGACCGCACACTCCATTCTGTTATGTCGACAGCGGGGCTGGACACAAAGTGCCGTTTGCAATCACGGCGGTCGCAGTTGTGCCGACGGTTGTCAATGTGCGTTCCATTTCCCCTTCGCTCTCATTTATTGTCGCGACTTTCGAGGCCACGGCAGGACATAGTGAAATCAAGTATCGGCCATCGTTTCGCGCTCCGCCAGCGCTTCGAAGTTAACCTCGTCGGGAACCGTTCACTCGCAAGAAGAGATTCGCCGTGCATGAACATGCGCGCAATGAAACTCGAATTCAACCATTTGAGCTAACTTTCCGAACTTGCCCGGATTTAGCGGGCAGGACGCGAATTTCTGAAGTTCCGAAATCATGAACGTGACGGAGTCAGGTACTAAACCATGAGAAAAGTGAATTGTGTGTTGCGCCGTCGCACGTCGCACGCGGCGCTGGCCATGTGTCTGCTTGCCGGGATTTCCCTCTTTGCTTTTTCCTGTTCAAAAGAGGGCGCTAGCCAGCAATCGTCCGATCCTTCGCAGGCGATTACGGTCGGCGTCGCAAAGGTTACCCGGCAGGATCTCTCCCGCTCCTTGCAGCTCGCTGCCGAGTTTGAGCCTTATCAGGAGATTGAGGTTTACGCGAAGGTCTCCGGCTACATTAAGCAGCTTTACATCAATTGGGGAACCCACGTGAAGCAAGGCCAACTCCTGGCCGTCCTGGAAATTCCGGAATTGCAGCAGCAGCTCGCGCAAGATCAAGCCGCTGTCGAGCGCAGCGTGCAGGACGAAGCGCGCGCCAAAGAAGGAGTCAGCGAAGCCGAATCCGCCTACAACGTTGCTCACATCACGTACACCAGGCTTGCGGACGTCCAGAAATCTCGCCCCGGCCTTGTCGCTCAGCAGGAAATTGACGTCGCCCAAGGGAAAGATCTGGAAGGCAGCGCTGGCGTCTCGGGAGCGAAGGATGAACTGGCCTCCGCCGAGCAGGGGCTTCTCGTAGCCAAGGCCACACTTCAGAAAGACGAAGCGCTCTACAGCTACGCACGCATCACGGCGCCCTTCGATGGCGTGATCACCGACCTCTCTGCGTACACCGGCGCGCTTCTTCCCGCGGGCACTTCCTCCAATAAAGGCGATCAAGCCCTGTGTCGCCTCTCTCAGATCGGCCTCCTACGATTGACGATCCCGGTTCCCGAGGCCGCCGTCCCTTCGGTCCACGTCGGCATGCCGACTCAGGTTGTGGTTCCGTCGCTGTCGAGAACCTACCAGGGCAAAGTGGCTCGCTTCTCCGATCGCATCGATCTCGCCACGCGCACCATGTATACCGAAATAGATGTCCCCAATCCGCACCTCGACCTTGTGCCCGGAATGTACGCGTACGCCACACTTGACCTTCAACGCAAGGCCGACGTTCTCACGGTTCCGGTCCAGGCTCTCAATCACCAGCAATCCACGGTCACTGTTTTTCGCGTCGACGCCAACAACAAGATAGAACAAGTGGCCGTCACCATCGGATTGCAAACCGCCACTCGCGCCGAAGTTCTCTCGGGTCTCAAGGAAAACGATCTCGTGGTCATCAGCCCTCCCGCGCTGTTGCGCGGCGGGCAAACGGTTTCTCCCAAGCTGTTGGATTTGTCCACGGCGCAAGGAGAATCCTAGTGCCCAGATTTTCGATCCGGAATCCTTATTTCATCGTCGTTGTATGTCTTGTCTTGACCATCCTCGGCGTCACCAGTCTGGTGCGCATGCCTGTCGATCTTTTCCCGGCCATCAATATTCCTCAAGTCGTCGTGGCCACTTTTTATAACGGCATGCCGCCCGAGGACATCGAAACGGAAATCACGGGCCGTTTCGAACGATTCTTCACGCTCGGCAGCGGGATCGACCACATGGAATCGCGCTCGCTCCCTGGCGTCAGCATCATCCATGTTTACTTTCAGCCGGGAACCAGCGCTGACTCCGATGTCGATGAAATTTCGAACCTGGCGATGGCCGACCTGCGCCGCTTGCCACCCGGCACCCTGCCGCCTGTGGTTGAAAAGTTCGATGCTTCGAGCTTGCCCGTCTGCTTGATCACGCTCAGCGGCCAGGGCCTATCGGAAACGCAACTCCGCGACTACGGCCAGTTCGCCATTCGCAATCAATTGTCTGCGGTCGCGGGCGCCTCCGTGCCTCCGCCGTTCGGCGGAAAGTACCGGCAGATCATGGTCTACGTCGACCCGCTGAAATTGCTTGCTTATCAACTGAGCCCCATGGATGTGGTGCGCGCGGTCAACAACACGAACCTGATTTTGCCCGCCGGCGACGTCAAGATTGGCCCATACGACTACAACATTTATTCGAACAGTCAGATTGAAGATGTTAACGACATCAATCAGGTGCCATTGAAAACCATCGGCGAGCAAACCGTCACAGTCGGCGACGTCGGTCACGCCATCGATGCGTCGCAAATTCAAACCAACATCGTCCGCGTGAATGGCCAGCGCTCCGTCTACTTGCCAATTCTCAAGCAGGGAGGCGACACGAATACCATTGCCGTCGTGGATGGAATCCGCAACGCCATCGCGCATCTCACCGACATTCCGAAAACCTTGATACCCGCGGTCGTCTTCGATCAATCCGCGTTCGTCAAGGAAGCCATCAAGAATCTACTGCACGAAGGCGGGATGGGCCTGGTTCTCACGGCTCTGATGGTCCTCGTCTTTCTTGGAAGTTTTCGCGCTACCATCGCCGTTTCTCTTTCGATTCCTCTTTCCGCGCTCGCCGCATTCATCATTCTTTATTTCAACGGCAACTCGATCAATACGATGGTTCTCGCCGGCCTCGCTCTCGTTTTTTCCCGCCTCATCGACAACTCCGTCATTGTTCTCGAAAATATTTTCCGTCACATGGAGCTTGGCAAGCCGCCGGCGGAAGCCGCTGAATTCGGCGGCCAGGAAGTCTCGATGGCTGTTCTTGCCGCCACGCTCACCACGGCAGTCGTTTTTTTTCCGGTCACATTCCTCTATGGTGTCGCTCGTTACTTGTTCACTGCGCTCGCCCTCGCCGTCGTTTTCTCGCTTTTCGCATCCTATTTCGTCGCCATGACTGTTGTTCCTCTTTTTTGCGCCCGTTACATAAAGTTCGTTCCCGAGGGCGAGCCAGAGAGCGAAGAATTTTTATTCGGTCATGAACCAAAATGGAAATCCTGGGGGCGAAAGTTCAATAACGCGTTTAACCGCAATTTTCAGAAACTACTCGACGTTTACGAGAAGGCCGTGCGTCGTAGCCTCCAGCGTCCCAAGCTCGTCGTCGTCGGAATCACCGGCATTTTCCTGCTGAGCCTGTTGATCTATCCATTCCTCGGCGTCGCCTTCTTCCCGCGCACCGACGCCGGCCAATTCGTCATCAACGTCAAGGCTGCTCCCGGCACGCGCGTTGAAATCACCAATGAAGAAGTAAAGCGCGTCGAGAACATCATTCGCCAGACCGTCACGCCTCACGATTTGAAAATCATTGTTTCCAACGTCGGCGTCATCCCCGGTTTTTCTTCAATCTACACGTCCAACTCCGGCCCCGACACAGCCACGGTCCAGGTCGCGCTCAATGATGATCACACGATCGGCAGTTACGAATACATGGATCGCATCCAGAAAAAACTGCAAAGCCAAATGCCCGAGCTCACCGCGTTTTTCCAGTCCGGCGGAATGGTGGACGCGATCCTGAACCAAGGTTTGCCAGCGCCGATTGACGTCCAGGTGAGCGGGAGCAACCTCGCAAATGACGACACCGTGGCTCTCAATCTTGCCGGTGAAATCAAGGGCATTCGCGGCGTCAGCGACGCCTACATTCCACAGGACCTCGATTACCCTGCTCTGCAATTATCGGTCAATCGCTTGCGCGCCAGCGAACTGGGCCTCAATCAAAAGGAAGTCATCGACAACGTCGTCACCGCTCTCACTTCCAACGCCATGATTGCTCCGAGTTATTGGATCGATCCGCACACCGGCAACGATTACATGCTCACCGTGCAATACTTCGAAAACAAGATGAATCATTTCGCGGACCTGCGCGAAATGCCTCTGGTGGCGCCCGGCCACGACGAACCGACGTTGCTTGGCAACGTCGCGCAGGTCACCCACATTGAATCTCCCACGGAAGTCGACCACTACCAGATCCAGCGCGTGATCGACGTTTACGTTACCACCGCGACCGAGGATCTCGGCCGTATCGCCAACGGCATCGACGCAATTCTCGACCGAACGAATCTCCCCTCCGGTGTGCACGTCGAACTTCGCGGAATGGTCCAAAGCATGCGCGCGTCATTCACGAGCTTCGGGCTCGGCCTCATCCTCGCGCTGGTTCTTCTCTTCCTGATTCTGGTCGCGCAGTTCCGTTCCTTCCTGGATCCACTGCTCATTCTTCTCGCTGTCCCGACGGGTGTCACGGGCGTTCTGCTCACGTTGACCCTCACGGGTACCACCATGAACGTGATGTCCCTGATGGGCGTGATCATGATGGTCGGCATCGTTGTCTCCAACAGCATTTTGATCGTGGAATTCGCGCATCGCCTGGAAGCCGAGGGCGCCACGGTGCTCGACGCCATCATTCAATCCTGCCGCATTCGCCTGCGTCCAATTCTGATGACGTCGCTCGCGACGATCATCGGGTTGATTCCGTTGGCGCTGAAGCTTGGGGCCGGCAGCGAAGCTTACGCTCCTCTTGCGCGCGCCATCATCGGCGGCCTGATCGTCTCCGTGGTTCTCACGGTCTTCATCGTTCCGGCGGCCTACTTGCTCGTTTATCAGAACAAACGCTCCCCGGAACTTCCCGATGACTCGGCTGCGGCGTCCGCTCCGCAGGAGAGCCACTAGGAGATATTCATCGAAATCGATCATGCTTCCGGAAAGTTGAAGGAGAAACCATGAATCATCGCTTTCTTTCTCTGCCTGCATTGTTCATCGCTGCGTTGGCCGCTGCACCTGCGTATGCGCAAAGTCAGACGCCTCAAACGTTGACTCTCGCCCAAGCCGACGCGATCGCCATTCGCAATCGTCCACGGCTTCTGGCGTCGATCAGCAACGCCGAGGCGGCCAAGGAAGTTACGGCTGAAGTGCGCTCCTCCTATTTTCCGCGCGTTTACGGTAGCGCCACCGGGGTGGGATCGGAAAACAACAGCCGCATCACCGCCGGAGCGCTCAACAATCCCAGCGTGTTCGACCGTTATGCCAACGGTGTCACAGTCAATCAATTGATCACTGACTTCGGCCGCACACACAACCTCAGCAAGGCGGCAAATTACGGCGCACAATCGCAGCAACAGGAGGTAAACGCCACGCGCGCCGACGTTCTTCGCGAAGTAAATGACGCTTATTACCGCGTTCTCCAGTCGCAGGCGGTCTTGAATGTCGCTCGGGAAGCAGTCAAGGAACGCCAGCTCATTTCCGATCAGGTGAGCGCGCTCGCGCAAAATAAACTGAAGTCCGATCTGGATGTCAGTTTCGCAAAAGTGGATCTCGCCCAGGCCCAGCTGCTTCTCGTCCAAGCGCAGAACGATGTTCAGGCTGCATTCGCGAATCTTTCTGTCGCTCTCGGTTATGCCGACACGCGAAGCTACAATCTGGCTGACGAGCCGCTTCCCCCGGCTCCGCTGCCCGACCTTCCCCAGTTGGTCACTGAAGCGTTTCAGAAGCGCCCCGAGCTGGCTGGCGGTCATCTTCAAGTCGAGTCCGCGCAGGCTTTCGAACGCGCCGAGCGCGATTTGTGGATGCCCACTTTGAGCGCTGTCGGTGCGGCTGGCTTGACGCCCTTTCGTGAAGATCCGCTTCTGAGCCGCTACGCCGCCGCCGGATTTAACCTTAATATTCCCATTTTTGACGGCGGGCTTTTCACCGCGCGCCACGCCGAAGCGCGTTTTCAAACCAGCGTCGCCGATCAAGACTTGCGTGAATTGCAAGATACCGTCGCGCATGACGTGCGGATCGCGTGGCTTAATGCGAACACGGCGTATCAGCGCCTGGACCTGACGCAGCAGCTTCTCCACCAGGCGTCGATGGCGTTGCAACTCGCCCAGGCTCGCTATCAATTGGGCTTGAGCTCCATCGTCGAGCTCAGCCAGGCGCAGCTCAACGAAACGCAAGCCGAAATCGACCAGGCCAGCGCGAAGTACGAGTGCCAAATCGATACTGATAATCTGAATTTCCAGTTGGGCCTGTTGCAGTAGGCATAAATCGCCTGGAACAGATTCGATTGTTTCGCGCGCCCTCTGCGGCGAATCCTCTCGGCGCTCAATTGAATATCACCTCGCGCCTGACCGACAACTCGAATTTTCTTAATGCGCCGCCGGCATCACGAGGGGCTGGTTCGAGAACGGCTGAGCCGCCGTGGATGATGTGGCGAGGCGCTTCGCGCGAATCAGGACATCGACTTCATCGGGGCGGCCATTCCAAAAATCCAGGCGTATGCGGCCGTCAGGCATTTGCGTGACAGTCGCGGGAATCGCGCTGGCGGTCAAATACCAGCCGGCGGGTAAAACGACGGCGTTGCGCGGACGGCCGAAGCTGCGGTCGAAAATAAGTTCGTCGCCATCGAGGCGGTAGCTGACGGGCGCGGTATACGTCTCCGAAATGCGCAGACGAATCGATTGCCCCTTCTTCACCGGAGTAAATGGAATCACGACGACCTGCGTCGTTGGCGTGACCTGCTCGCCTTCGGCATCAATGTGCGCGGCGGCAAGATCGGCGCCGGTCATAATGCGGCTTTGCAGAGTTTCGCCAGTGTCGAGAATATAGGCCGACGGATTCGAAACTGTGCTGCCCTCGCGAACGACGTTGAGATATTTATCGGCGCCGGGATGCGACTCGGTGTAATCGTGGTAGAGGCTGAACGAGTGCGTCTCAGGCTGCTGGAGAAAATAAACGATGTCGCGGTCCTGATGCGCGCGCTCGGAGAGGCGTCCGCGCTCGCTCTCGCCCTGGAACGGCGCTTCCCAACTGCGTGCTGAGGTGAGCGCATGCGGGCGGGCGGCGTCGCCGGTCTGCGCGCCGAGTTTCGCTCTGACGATGAGGGGCGCCTCGCCGGCGCTCCCGTTCATGAAGCTGATTGAAATGCGGCCGTCAGGCTCGGTGAGGACTTGCGACGGAACGTTGCAACTCACCAACTCGTAACCCGCGGGCAAAACAACTTTGTTGCGCTTGATGCCGAGCGGACGATGGAAAACAATTTCGTCGCCATCGCGATAATAGCTCATCCCATCCTTATAGGTCTTGATGATGATCATGCGGCCCTGGCCATCCGGCGGTACTGGGCGCGCGAGCTGAACCTTGATGAAGTCCGTCGAAGCGTCGGCGCGCTCCATGAGCGGATCCTGGCTGGCGGCTGCGCCGCTGACCACTTCGAAATGGAGCGGCGCGCCCGTCATGGCGTCATAGACGGCTTCGTCGCTGGCGACACTTCCCTTGCGAATGGGATTGTAGAAAAATTTCGCGCCGGCCGTCGTCGCGGTGACTTCGTAATAAATTTTGAAACTGGCGGTATCCGGGGCGAGCAATTCGTAACGCGTGTATTCGTCGGTCTCGGTCTGATGCGCGGCAGGAGCGGTGGCTGCGGGCGCGGAAGATTGGGGCGAGCGCGCGGAGGCGGCTGGAACGAGCAAAACGGAAACGGCAAAAATGGCGATGAGCATTTTACGCATGGACACTCCCTTCATAATTCGAAAGTGGGCGTTATGAGCGGGAGCATCATCGCTGAGTTGCAGACAAGAGTAAAGAGTTTGCGTTTTCGGCGACGGATGTGGCATAAGCGAAAGAAAGCTCCAAAAGTCGCGATCCCAGCGAAACGAGATATGCGCCATTTGTGGCGATTAGAATTGCCTCGGTCTTTTGTTTTCTGTAACTTACGCCGATTTCTAATTCCGGGCTGTGGCGATTAGAAATCACCGGGCGAGTCCGATACCGAGATTCAAGATCAACGGCGGCGGTCCATGTCCCATGGCCACAAGTTAATTGCGGCGCTCTAAACGGCGACGCGGTGCTACCTCCCGCACTAGTCGTTATCTTTTCGTTCAACGTTCATTATCCTTTTAGGCCTAGCCCTTTGTAGCAGAGGCGCCCCGGCCGCAAGAACCATGTGGCGCGCACGTAAAAATCATGCACAGGCTCCGAAAGAAATGCAAGGTGTAGCGGTTGTGGACGGGGCTGGATTTATTTATAGAGCGCGATGGTTCCCTTTGCGCCAACGCCCCACGCCTGACGAGAATCGAATGCGGCGACGGCGTTGAGATTGAGAGAACCAGCGGGAGTCCAATGGGCGCCAGCATCGCGGCTGATATCTTCGCCGCTCGGGCCGACGGCGATTACGGTCGAGCCGCGCAAGAAAGCCACTGCGGAACGGAAGCCGCCGAGCGCGGAGGCGGCGAGATGCCAGGATGTGCCACCGTCCAATGAATAAGCGGCCGCGCGGGCCGCGCCGCCCGTGACCTTGTAGTCTCCGCCTACCACGACGAGGGCATTGCCCTTTCGAGCGATGGAGAAAATTCCCGAAGAAGAATTGCTGCTGGCAATGGGCGTCGCGAAGGCAGCCCAAGTCCGCCCCAAGTCGCGGGAGCGAAAGACGCGAGCAACGGAAGCGCCGCCGGTGGCGGAATAGATATTTTGCTCATAGATTGCGAGCGAGGTTCCGCTGGCGGCGAAGACTCCTTCGCCGGGCAGGGCCGGCGGCATGGAGCCGCGGGGAAGGTCCTGCCAATGGAGGCCGTCGCGAGTGGCCAGAAGCAAAAATTTGCCATCGACCGGATCGCTGAGCGCAAAGCATGCGATTTTCGAAATGCATACCAGGTCATCGAGAAATACTGCGTCGCGCTTGCCAGTGTATTCCAGCATCCAGTTCTTGCCGCCGTCGGTTGTCTTGTAAATGCGGGACTGCGAGCCCGAGCCGATGGACATGACGTAGGCAATCTGGGCGCCGAAGGCCTGGATGGAGCGGAAGTCAAGCGCATCGGCGTCGGGCACGCGGATGCGCACCCAAGTTTTGCCGGCGTCAATCGAGCGGAGAATCACACCGTGCGAGCCGCACGCCCAAATAATGGGAACAGCCGAAGCCTGCGTGACGCTGACGCCGCGAAGGTTGGTGTCGAGCCCGCTGGTTTGAACGGACCAGGATTGGGCGGAAGCAGAGGCAGCAAGAAACAACAACAGTAGAAGGAGGCGCACGACGGGCATTCTACAATTGATTGCGAGCCGCGCACGAGTTTATGAAATGAGGAGACGGACGCGAGTGCGGACAAAATCCCGGATTGCCGCGGTACGACTCGCGAGAAGGAATTCCAGTGCGCGCTGGAGTTGAATCTCGGATACTTGACCGCAATTTATGAGTATGCCTTTTTCCTGTCGACGCGGAACACGCAACGTACGACGCCAAAAGGATCGCCAAGGGAGTTCAGGCGTGGATGGGTGACGGCTGAATCCGGAGGCATCCTATTTCGTGTGAAACGGAATCAAAACACGCGTCTGTGTTAGAGAGATGCGATGCGGCGGGCCAAAAGGCTTGGAGAAATATAAACGGGATGACTTATCCATTTCGATAAGCCAAACAACCGGCGTATACTTCGCTTTCGATTGAGCGGTGTCTAACTCAGCGAGGCCCTGGCCTAAATGATGTCCTCAATTCATTCGCGCACCGCGACAGAACCTGCCACCGGGGCGAGCGAACGACCAGCATCGGCAGACGCGCGACCTTCCGATCTTTCGGCACATTCCACTCTTTCCGCCGGAAAATACCTTTCGCGTAAACGTTTCCTGGCAATCGCAGCCGCGCTTGTGATTGTCCTCGGTGCCGGCGCTTTCGTTTTCGTGCACATTGATCCATCGCGAGGCGGCATCAATGGAGCGACGCAGACCATCACGGTCCAAAGAACTGATTTTGAGGACGTCCTCCGGCTCACAGGCACGACGCAAGCGGTCCGGTCGCAACCAGTCCTGGCGCCGCGACTGGAGGGGGCGCAGATGGACGCGATGGTCGTGACGCGGCTTGCGCCGACGGGCACACGGGTTCACAAAGGCGACCTGCTCGTTGAATTTGACCGGCAAGCCCAAGTGAAGGATTTTCTGGACAAGCAGGCTGCCTATCGGGATCTGGTCGATCAGGTGGCCCAGAAGCAGGCCGCGAACGACGGAGCGCGCGCCACCGACGAAACGTCGTTGAAGCAAGCAGAAGACGACTTGAAAAAAGCACAATTGGAAATTGGAAAGGATCCCATTTTGTCGCGCATCGACGCCGAGAAAAATCAGGAGACGCTCGACGAAGCGCAAGCAACGTTCAAACAGCTCCAGCAGACGTACATTCTCAAACGCCAGGCGGCGGCCGCGGACCTGAAGACACTGGAGATCCAACGCGATCGAGCACGGGCCACGATGCTCTACGCGCAAAGCAACGCGCAGAAAATGGAGATCCATTCGCCGATGGACGGCGTGGTGGTGCTCAACACAACCTGGCTGGGCGGAAGAATGGGCGAGGTGCAGGAAGGGGATCAGGTGCGCGCAGGAGTTCCCTTTATGAACGTGGTCGATCCCTCGGATATGGACGTGCGCGTGGACGTCAATCAAGCAGACCTGGCGCGCCTTCGGATTGGCCAGCAAGCCGTGGTGCATCTGGATGCATATCCCGGATTATCTCTTCCGGGAACACTCGAAGGACTGACGCCACTGGGGCACTCGGGAGATTTTTCGGACAAGGTGCGGACTTTCGCTGCCATTTTCGCGATTCACGGAACGAGCGGAAAGCTCATGCCCGACTTGTCCGCGGCTGTGGATGTCGTGTTGGATCGCTCGCAAAATGCCGTCGTGGTTCCAAACCAGAGCGTTGTCCACGCGGATGGGAAGGAATACGTGTGGCTCAAAAGTGGGATGAGTTATGAAAAACATCAAGTCACGACCGGACCGAGTAACGACCTCCAAACCGTGATCGCGGCGGGATTGACTCCAGGGAACGTCGTCGAGGACGACCCCGCGGCGACGCATGGCAAGTCTTGAGCGAAATGGGATTACTTCAAAGACCGTGGAATCGAAGGAAGAAGATGGCGATCGCCATCGCCGCGATTCTGGTTTGTTTATTTGCCATAGGAGCCTTTCGGTTTGAGCGTTCCGCGCCGAAAATTCCGACCGCCGGCGTTACGCGCGGCGAATTCGTGGATTACGTGCAATTCCGGGGTGCGACCAAGGCGCGAGCGTCGGCGACGATTGCGGCGCCATTCGAGGCGGGCAATCTGCAAATCATCAAGCTGGCGGCAAATGGCGCGCAGGTAAAGAAGGGCGACGTTGTCGTGCAGTTCGACACTACGACGCTCGTGCAGACTCTCGCACAGGACAAATCCTCACTGAAATCCGCGGAAGCGGAAATCGAGCAATCGCGCGCGAAGGCCCGCCTGACCGAGGAACAGGATCTGACCAACGTGATGAAGGCGCGCTACGACGTTCAGCGCGCGAAGCTCGACGCCAGCAAGCAGGAAATTCTTTCGAAAATCGAAGGGGCGGAAGCAAACCTAAAACTCGAGGATTCGCAGCAAGCCTTGAAGGAAGCGGAAGAGAAACTGAAAGACGATCAGACTTCGGATCAGGCCGACATTCAAAGCAAGCAGCAGGGACGGGATAAAGCGCTCTATGAAGTGAATGAGACGCAACGCAGCCTCGCCGCATTGGCGCTGCGGGCTCCGCTCAACGGCATGATCGCCTTGATGAGCAACTGGAACGCGGCCGGGTCGTCCGGCAATCCCATGCCATTCAAGGCAGGAGACCACGCGTGGCCCGGCGCGGCCATCGCGGAGGTTCCGGATCTTTCCACGATCGAAGTCTCGGTGCGAGTGGATGAAACGCAGCGCGGCCAACTGCAAGTGGGCCAGGATGCGACCATACACATCGATGCCATCCCCGATCGCGACTTTGCGGGTCGCATCAGCCAGATCAGCACCATTGCCAGCGTGGACTTCTCGGCGGGCTGGCCCTTTCCCCGAGATTTTGCGATGGATATCAGTTTGACGAGCGTGGACAAGCGGCTCCGGCCAGGGATGAGCGCAAACGCGCGAATCGCGGTGGACAAGATTCTGAACGCCATCCTTATCCCGACGAACGCCGTATTTCGCAAGGGCGGAAGCGACGTCGCCTATGTGCTGCGTGGCTCGCGATTCGAGGAACGCGCGGTGACCGTGGCGCGCCGCGGCAGCGACCAAATTCTGATTGCTCAAGGATTGCAGCCTGGGGAGCGCGTCGCCCTCGAAGACCCGACGACTCAGTAAGAGACCACTGATGACGAGGAAAAGATCTCCATCGCCGATGTTGGCTCTTTCGCTTCTGCTGGCAGGGAGCGGGGCGTCCTGTTCCGCTCAGGGTGGAGTCCGCGCCACGGTTCAGAATGTGCCGACGACCGGGGTGAAGCAAGGCAACGTGCAGCTCGAAGTGCACACAACCGGCGAATTGCGGGCATTGCACACGGCGATGCTCATCGCACCACCAATCGGAGGCGGGAATCTGCAAATCATTCAATTGCTGAAAACGGGGACGCCGGTCAAAGCCGGAGATGTGGTCGCCGGGTTCGACCCCAGCGAACAACAATACAATCTCGAACAGAACCGGTCGGACTACGAGCAGGCCGAGCAGGCGATCATCAAGGCCAAGGACGATGCGGCGGTGCAGGCCGCCCAGGATCAGACGGCCCTGCTCAAAGCAAAATTCGCGGTGCGCCAAGCCGAGCTCGATGTGAGCAAGAATGAGCTGGCGAGCGCGATTGACGCGCAGAAAAACATTCTCGCGCTGGGGGAGGCCAAAAGGGCGCTGGCGCAATTGCAGCAGGACATTCAATCGCATTCGGCTTCCAATCAAGCGACGATCGCCGTGGCGAGTGAGAAGAGCAACAAGGCGCACCTGGCGATGCAACAGGCGCAACAAAATATCGGGAACATGGAATTGAAATCCCCGATCCAGGGCATTGTCGTCCGGCGAGAGAACGAGAATGCCGCCGGTGGATTGTTTTTCGAGGGCATGAAGCTGCCGGAATACCAGAACGGCGATCAGGTGAATCCCGGCAGCGTCGTGGCGGATGTCATCGACATCAGCCAGATGGAGATTGCGGGCAAGCTGAATGAAACGGACCGAGCGAACGCCAAGATCGGCGATGCAGTGGAAGTTCGAATCGACGCGATGCCGGGAATCGTTCTCAAAGGAAAAATCAAGAGCATCGCCGGGATGGCCGGCAATGATTTTTTCTTTGACGAAGGCTCCGGACAATCCGTCGATATGACGGTTGGGCTTGATCAGCCGGTGGAACAGTTGCGTCCGGGTTTTACGGTACATCTGACAGTGCTCGGCGCCGACCTCGCGCACGCGCTTTACGTTCCACGAGAAGCTGTTTTTCAGAAAGGCGGCAAGCCCACGGTCTACGTGAAAAGCGGGAGCGGCTTCGAACAGCGCGAAATCAAGATCCGGTATCTGAGCGAAGGAATCGCTGTAATCGAAGGTATCAAGGAAGGAACGGAAGTCGCGCTCGTCAATCCGGAGTCAAATCCAGCGAGAGGAACAAACGGAGCCGCAAAAACGGCGAACGCCGGGGGCCTGGCAGGAGGCAGTGCGCCATGAAAACCATGGCCACACGGGAAGCCAATTCAGCAAGACTGGCGTATTCACAGAAACTGAGGCAGTGGCTGCCGGACCTGCGCCTCGGATTCGAAAACCTGCTGATTCACAAGCTGCGTTCCCTGCTGACGATGCTGGGCATGATCTTCGGAGTCGCTGCCGTCGTCTCGATGCTTTCCATTGGCGCGGGAGCGCAACAGAAAGTGATGGCATTTATCGAGCAGCTCGGCGTGAGAAACCTGATCGTGGAGGCCAAGGAGGCGAACAATTATCAAGAGCTGCAGAAGGTGCGGCGAACTTCTCCGGGCCTCACGTTCGGAGATTACCGTATGCTTCGCACAGGCGTTCAGGGCGTCGAGGATGCGAGCCCCCGCAAGCGTTTCACGCCAACGACGATGATCCCGAAACCGGAGGAGGATGTTCCGGTGTTGTACGGCGTTGGCCCCAGTTACCAGCAGATTGCGGGCCTGCATGTTATCGAAGGAAGATTTTTCAGCGCGGAAGAAAACGACGGAGCGGCGCCTGTCTGCGTGCTTGGTTCGGCGGCGAAATACAATTTGTTCGGGTCTTCCGAGGCGGTCGGGCAATACGTCAAAGTAGACGACCAGTGGTTTCACGTGATCGGCGTCGCCGAACCGCAACTGACCACTCAAACCGATGTCGCTGGCGTGCCGAATCAAGACCTGAATAATCTGATCTACGCGCCGGTAAACTCCGTCACCCTCCGCTTGGAAGATTCCCTGAGCAACATGAAAGATGAGATTGACGGCGTTTATCTGCAGCTCTCAGACGCATCCAGCAGCGGCACGGTGGCCGAGATCGTGCGCGCCGCGCTTAATACGACGCACCACAATGCGGGCGACTTCACCGTGATCGTGCCGGCCGAATTGCTCGCGGAACAGCAGCGCACGGAGCGTCTGTTCAACACAGTAATGGTGGCGATCGCGTCGATCTCTCTGCTGGTGGGAGGAATCGGCATCATGAACATCATGCTCGCGAGCATCCTTGAACGGACGCGCGAGATCGGTGTGCGGCGGGCCGTGGGCGCGCGGCGATTCGACATCATTCGCCAGTTCGTGATCGAAGCGACTTTGATCTCCTTCGCCGGAGGAGTGTTGGGCATTGTTTTTGGTTTCGGAATGTCGCGGCTGATCGCATGGCTTGCGGGATGGTCCACAATCGTCACCGCTTCTTCGATTCTGCTCGCGTTCTTGGTTTCCATCTCTGTGGGAATGATTTTCGGAATCTATCCGGCAGTGAAGGCGGCGCGACTCGACCCGGTCGAAGCGATTCGCTACGAATAATGGATGCGATGGACGCGGCATGCTTCACGTGGTGCAGTTTCTGGTTCGGCTCAACAAATCCTGGCAGCTCCTCAGGGGGAAACGATGAAGCTACTCAAGATTTGGGCGATCTTGTGTGTGGCAATTCTTATTGGCGCGATTGCGGCCTGGGCGCAGACGAGTGCGCCAGGAAGCACAATAAACAGGCAGCTCAGCAGCCAGAACGAGACGTCTCGACCGCCGGGTTGGCAGGATTTCCAGCCATACATGGCGAACGGTAAGCTGCAGATGGCGCTCGAAGACGCCATTCGATTGGCGCTCAGCAATGACACGGATATTCACATCGACCAGCAGCAGATCGGCCAGGCGAAAAGCCAGATCGATTTTGCCCGCGCTCCGTTCGATCCTCTTGCGTCTTCCAGCTTCAACGCCGAACGCAGCAACGCTCCCGCCCCTTCGTCGCTCCAAGGCTCGAGCACGCTGAGCCAGACGGCGCAGATTGGCGTCAGCCAGACGCTGGAAACGGGGACCAATTACCAGGCTTCGCTATTCGTGAACAAATTTTCCACCAACAACGGCTTCTACTTCACCAACCCTTCCGATGCCGGAACTTTCACATTTACGCTCACCCAGCCGCTCCTTCGCGGAAGAGGCCTCTTGCCGAATCGCGGGCCCATCCTCATCGCGCAGCGCAATCTGGCACTGACGCGGGCGCAACTCGAGCAGCAGGTGAGCCAGATCGTCATGAACGTTGTCCAACAGTACTGGCTGGTGGTGGAGGCGCGAGAAAACCTGGTGGTGCAAAAGAAGTCGCTCGCCGAGGCTCAGCAAACGTACGATCAGGACAAACGGGCGCTGCAATTGGGCGCTCTTCCACCTCTCGGAATTTATCAATCGGAAGCGCAGGTTGCGGCGGTCCGCGTGAGCGAAATTCAGGCGGAATATACGCTCAAGCAAATGGAGGATGCCCTGCGGCGCAGCATCGGCGCCGACCTCGATCCAAATGTTCGCGCGCTGGACCTGAATCTGACCGAGCAGGCTGAGCCGACCGGGAGCTTGATGTCCATTGACATTAGCACCGCACTGCAAAAAGCGATCGCGAATCGTCCCGAGCTGGAAGTCTCCCGGCAGCAGCTTGCGATCGACGATACGAGCATTCGGATCGCGCACAACGGGCTCGAACCCAATCTGTCACTATCGGCAACTTATGCGAGCAATGGCCTGGGAGGAAATCTGATCAACGACAACGTGACGCCGCCGGTGGTCATCGCAACGAGCGGATGGCCCGACGCGCTCAATCAGGTATTTCATTTCGGGTATCCAACGTATGGCGCGACAGTGTCGTTGACGTTTCCGTTTGGGAACCATGCGGCGGAAGCGACGCTTGCAAGCGCCGAAGTCTCAAAACGGCGGGATGCCTTTACCGAACGCGAAAATCGGCAGCAAATCACGCAAGACGTGGTGAATGGCGTTCACGGGCTCGAGGAGGCCGAGCTTTCCATGGAAGCGGCCAAGATTTCGCTAAATTTGTCGCAGAAGAACCTCGAGGCTCAGCAGCGCCAGTACCAATTGGGAGGAGAGACCGTCTTTTTTGTGCTCACAGCGCAAACGCAGCTCGCGCAGGCGGAGCAGACGCTGGTGCAAGCGGACGTCAGTTACCAACTGGCGGTCGCGTCCATGAATCTCGCGACGGGAGACATTCTCGATCAATTCCACGTACAGATGACCGATCTCGCGAAGTGAGAGGCTGAATTGCCCGTGAAGATTCTCGCGGACGCGGGTCGCGGCTTCTTTCGCGGTTGCGGCGGAGCCCGACAAGTGCAAAAGCCGACGACTTCTATTTTTGAGGCGCCGGGGCAACAGCGGGCGCGGGCGGAGCCGCATTCACGGCCATGTATGCGCGGCCAAAAGCCACCAGCGGCTCTCCGGCTTCGACTGCGACAGCCTGCACGGCATAATTCCCCAGAGGGAATTTCCCCGGCGGCAGACTGATGCGAAAAGACGCCGAATGCGCCTTGGCGTCCATGTCCACGGGCGCCAGCAATGGTGTCCGGCTAACCTCTACGCCGTCGCGGAAGAAAACAAGCCCACCGCGCAACATCGAAGGATCAGCGCCATGCGGGAGATAGGCCTGGAAGAATACGTAGATCGTCTGCGCGGTCCTGAAAACATTGGTCACACTGGGAATCAGGCGCTCGCCGGAAAACTCCAGAGGCGAATTCTTCAGGCTGGCTGCCACGCCGACGGTCTTGACTTGCACTTCGGATGATTTCACAACAGGTGCGAGCTGGCTCGACAAGAGCACCGAGCTGAGCGCCAGCTTTTTGTTGTCCGCCGCGGGTATGGAAAGGTCCTGCTCGAACGTGCCGATACGGCCGGTTTCATTTTCGCGGGCCACGAATTTCAGCTTGTACGTTCCGGGCGCGAGAATCATGCCGCCCTGGTAAAGCAGAGCGTTGCGATGCACGGCCTCGAAGTGTTCGGCGTCCAGCCGAACGCTGATCGTGTCTCGCAGTTGCGCGACAATGTGCCGGGAGCCGGCCTCCTCGACTTGCGCGGCGAAGTCGAATTCATCCTGCTGGCTGCCGCGCTTCGCCGCCCACTGCAACGCACCCGACGGCAGCTTCGCCGCGATGGGCACGTAGACTTCGCCATTGGCAAGCCGGAACTGGGAAACCTCGAGCGCGATGGGCAATTCGACGCGCGGGGAATCCGAGCGCAACGCTTCCTCGAGCTGCTCGTCGCGATCTTCCGTGGACATGTGCTTGAAATCGCGCGGGGCGAAGTAGCCGTCGCGATACCGCAAGTGGACGCCCGACGCTTTCACCTTCAGCGTCACGCGGCGCCAAGCCCCGTCCGTCTTCGTGTTGGAAGTGCTGTAGCCGATCAAATAGTAGCCGGCGGTGTCGTCCTGCACCTGTTTGAAAGCCTGCCCCAGATCGCCAATGTCAAAAAAGGCGCGGCCGCCGGTGTCTTCCGCGAAAGTCGTCAGCGTGTCGCGCGAGTCCTGGCGCGCCTCGGTTTGCCGATAGACCGCGGCGCCAGAAAACATCGAGGTGCCCGTCGCGGCATCCTGCGTCGCATCGCCACCGGGAATTTCCGACATCAGCCCGCGCGCGTCCACGGTGTAAAAAGAAACGTTCGCGCGATTGGCTGCGTCGGTGGCAGCTTGAAGTTCAGTGCGATTTTCTTCTCCCGTCTGCGTGATTCCACCAGTGAACTGCATCACGATCTTTTTCCCCGGAATGTGCTGAAGCTGATCGGCGAGGCCTTGCATGGCGGCGAGTTTGCGGTCGGTGTTGAAAATATTGAACTCGGTGTCATCCGGCGTGTACGCCGCGCCCGTATCCTCGCTCACGGCATATTCTCCGCCCTGCGCCGGCGCCGCGGATAAGCCGGCCAACTGCGAGCTGATGCCCGGAGTGAGCATGGCGACAGCTTTCTCCAGCGTCGCGCGATCGTTCGTAAAATCGCAGAGCGCGGTCAAATCACTTCCCAGCACAACCACCGACACCAGATCAGCGGCGCTCATTTGCTGCTTGACGAATTTCATCGCCGCATCCCGCGCGCGCAACAAATCGTCCGTGCCCATCGAGGAGAGATCGAAGAACAGCAGGATCATGCGATGATCGCGCACCACGGTGCTCAGGTCTTCATTTGTCGTTTGCGCCGAGGCTTCCAGAGGCACGACAACTGAGGGGCCTCCAGCGCCAGCTTTGGCAGCCGTTTCGAGAGCTTGAATGTCCGAGTAAACGAACGAAACAATCTTCTGCGGCTTACCATCTTCGAGCACAGTGAACTGATCGACCTTGAGTCCGCGCACAGGCAAGCCGTCGCGGCCGGTCACTTCCGCATCGATCACGATCAGGCTGACTCCAGTGCGAATCACGCCGACGGGCTTTTCCTGGGGGTGGGACGCCATGGGAATCTTCTGCTCCTGTGCCAACGCAGGCGAAGCGGCGAACAAAACGGCGGCGATCAATGGAATCAGCCGGCGCATCAGAACATCACCCGCAAAACAACGTCCATGGAGCGCATGGACCCGGCGCCAAGCGCTTCGCCAAAGGTGCTCGAGCCGAGAACGGTGGAAAGCCCGGCGAAATTCGGCGTATTCGTCAAGTTGTTGACCTCCCAGCGCAAGTCCATGTGATGCTGCTGGTCGCGCCCAAAGACGAAGGACCGTGAGAAACCAGCGTTGATATTAAAAGTGCCAGGGCCGCAGATGGTGCCTCGCGCGGCTGTTCCGAGCGTTCCTGGCGCGGGCGCGGAAAACACGGAAGTGTTGAAGAAATCGAGCGGCGTTCGCTGGCCGGCGGGAAGGCAAGCATTGCCGTTCTGATCGGCACGTTCGGAAAAGCCGCCGCCGCTTTGGATGTTCGACGAGGGAGGGGCCAGCGCCGTGAACGGTAAACCACTATTGATGGTCACAACGCCATTGATGCGATAGTTTCCGAGGAGTTTGCCCGCCCAGCCGCTGCGCGCCCAGCGTTGCCGGGGGCCGAACGGCAATTGGTAGGTCTCGCCGGAGCGGAACTGGTGAGTCATGTCGAAAGCGGAGCGTCCCCAATCCTGCCGGAAATCGTTCTGATTCTGCACCACGACGCCCCCTCCGCCCCCGATTGCGCTGGCATCGTCGAGGGATTTTCCGTAGGTGTATAGCGAATAAAACGACAAGCCGCGCGAGAAGTGTTTTTGCAGACGGACCTGCAGCGCGTTGTAGCTTGAGTCGGCCACGGACTGGTCGTATGTAAATCCATCGGCGTTGGGAATCTGGCGCTGGCCCGTGGCCGCAAGAATGCGGTTTGGAGCTTCCAGCAAATCCAGATGCGTGCCTTTCGTTCCGGTGTAGGTTACGTCGAGGAACCAGCCGTGCGGGAATTGGCGCTCCGCTGAGAGATCCCAGATTTGCGCGTTGCCCGGCTTGTAATTCGGATCGACGGCCTTTGTGTTCGTTATGGTGGTGGACGAGGACTGGGACTGAGCCAGAAATCCTTGCTCCAGCGTCAAGATCTGCGTGGGCACGTTGTTGACGTTGAATTGCGCCTGCGCCCAGGGCGGCTGATTTGCCAGCTCGCGGGCGAGTTGGTCGTACACAGATTCATTATAGAAAATCGAATAACCAGCCCGCACGACAATTGGCTGCTTCTGGAATGGCTTCCACGCCAGGCCGATGCGCGGCGCCCAATTGTTGTAGTCGCCATTGATCAACGACCGCGGCAATGGCCCACCGAAGGGGTTTGGCTGGCCCGGCACGACCACCTGCGCAGCCGTGAAATCCGAATTCACGGCGATGTTCGCGAGCGTATTGTAGAGCTCGATGGGTGGCGTTTCGGCCTGATAACGCAAGCCGTACTCAAACGTGAATCGCGGATTGATTCGCCAATCGTCCTGCGCGAACCCGATGAAGCCCCAATTGCGAAAATAGGTGCTGGTGCTGCCAAACTGCGCCTGCGTGGTCTGCGGTACGCCGAGCAAAAAATCGGCAAAATCGACGCCAAGCTCTCCCGGCACCAGGTTGCCGGAAGAGTCGAGCTGGCTGGTCATCTGGCCGGTGAAGCTGAAGGCGCCGCGAGGGATGGGGTCTGAGGCCGTGTTGAGTTCCATGCGGCGAATTTCGCCGCCCATGGTGATGGCGTGCTTGGTCAAGACGTAGGTGACCGTATCGTTAAAGCGGATGGTTTGATTGCGGACCAGAGACGGCACAGGGTCGCTCAAGCCCGTGAAGCTCGAGAAATTGATCTGCGGAATACCATAATCGATTGGGGAAGTCGAGACACCGCTGATGTTGAGCTGGGCGGCAATGTTGTTCACATACGAATTGTCGCTGAGGACTTGCGTACGGCTGCGGCTGAAATTCAAATAGGAATCATTCGTCAGCCGCGGCGACCAGGTCTGCACAAAGTGAAGATCGGCGTTCTGATTTCGCGTGGAGGACGTCCCGCCAAGCGTGAGGAAACTCGAGAGCGTGTTGCCGCGAGTGGAATTGAAGTTGTATCCGCCATTCAAGCTGAACTTCTTTGAAATCGTGTGCAGGATGTGAATGTTCACGGAATCGCTCGATTGCGGGACGGTCGCCTCGAGATGGTAATTGAGCGCCGCGGTGGCCGTGCTCACGTTGGGCATCGGGATGTAATTCAAAAGGCCCAGCGCCGCGTTATTTTGCATGGTTATCGGAATGGAGCACCCCAGCGGCTGGCGCGGCCCGTTCAGGTTCGAAAACGGATTGTAGAGCTCGGCGACAACGGCGCAGAAATTCCCGCCGCGCTCCGCGATCGTTGGCACCGTCGCAAAGCTGTCGATCGGTTCCTTCTGGCGGCCGAGAGTGTAGTTTGCAAAGAAAAATGTCTTGTCGCTGCCGTCATAAATATGAGGAATCACGAGCGGGCCGCCGGCGTTGAGACCGAAGCGTTCGTTGTAATGGCTGATCTTCGGGGGATTTGGTTCGGTCAAGGAATAAGGCCGCGCGTCGAACGCCGAATTTTCGTAGGTGTTGACGAAGCCCCAGTGAATTCGGTTCACCTGCTGCCTCAACCTCTGCGACATGAACATCCGTCCGCCACCACCGCCGCCGCGAAATCCTCCCGGACCGCCTGCGCCTCCCCTGCCTCCACCCGCAAACATGCCACCTCGCTGCCCAGGAGCAGGACCCAACTCAACTCCCAAATTCGATCCGGGCAATCCGCCAGCGCCTCCAAATCCCGGCGAAAATGTCGCTGCGCTGACTCCAACCGAACCGTTGAGAAGATATGAATCGGATGAGGCGGCGGCACCCATCGCACCTCCAGCTGACGATTCAGCCGGAGCCGTTCCCTGCGCTTCGCCTGCGGCTGGAGTTCCACCGCCTTCTACATCCACGTCCACTTGTTGAAACCCTCCCATGCCTTGCCGGATGGCGTTGCTCACGCCGGCCGGAATTGCCGCGCCCGGCGGAGCGCGCCGGCTGCCCGCGCTCGGAGTCTGTCCGCCGGTCGGATTGCTCTGGGCGCCCAGAGCATGATTGGCCGTTGCAGCCGGGGCTTGATTCCCTGTACCGCCAGGCTTCCCCGAAGGAGATGTGGCAGCGGTGCCAGCGGACATTTCCGCGAGCGTCTGAACCTGGAGAGTGATGGTCAGGGGCGGGGGAGGAGGAGAGGTCTCTTCGAGCGTGATGTCAAGCGAACTCGATTGAAATCCCAATGCTTCCGAAGTCAGGTGATACGCACCCGCGGGGAGGCCGGGAAACCCAAACTTGCCGTCTTCGTCCGACCAAGTGACCCAACTTAGATGCGTTGTCGTGTTTTCGATTCGCACAGTCGCGCCGGGAATCGGCTCGTGAGTTGCGGCCGTCACAATTCCAGAAACAGTTGTCTGCGGGCCTCGCGCTTGCTGTGCCTGCGTTCCGATCATGCAGGCGAGGAACGCTACGAGGATAAGCAGAGTGTTTCTCCGTACGCCAAATGCGCTAAGTCTCAAACTGCCTCTCCGTAACCTGCTGAAACAATCCTAGAGGTAATGAATTAGCTTCCCGGCCACAGTCTCGCGAGAGATCCGAACCGCCTTGGCATCGGTTCAATGCGATCGGGCCGCGGAAACCGTCGTTTTCGGAATGCCTGTTTGACGCGAACCACATGCGCAGGGTTTCTGTCGCGGCGCACAGGAACAAATCACGCCAAGAAGGGGCGCTCCTCGAGCGCCGCTCTTGGCATTTTCATGTCCGGGACGAAACGCGCTATAGACCGGAGCCGGGGTTCCCTCCGCCGTTCCCGTGGCGACGCTCCTGCATTTGCTTCTGCATATCGTCGTATTTCTTTTGTTGGTCGCTGTCCAGGTTCGTTCGAATCTGAGTCGATGAATCCTGGCGGATTTGCTGCATCTTTTGGAAGCGGTCCTGGCGAGACAAGCTCGAATCGTCTCGAAGGTCTTCCATCTTTTTCTGTTCGTCCACCAGGATTGGCTTGATCTTTGCTTGCTCGTCGGCTGTCAGGTTCAACTGCTTCGTCAGCATTTGCAGCCGTTCATCCGGAGTCGGCATGCCGCGGTGATGCCCCGCGCCCTGTTGCCCGTCTTGCGGCACGGCCGCCGAGGCGGGACCAACGGCGACGTTCGCCAGGAAAAACAAACTCGCGACAAACGATGAAACCCAAAATGCTTTCCGCAATTTATTCACCATGTAACTTTCCTCCATCTTTCTTCTCGCGTATTGAAGGCCTCTACTCCACCCACAAACCACGAAACTCGCACCGTTCTCACCATGTACATAAAATATAGAGACAGCGAGGCATCGTGCCACTCGTGCGCACGTTTCCCTCCTTTGATATTCACCCCGTAAGGCACTGAAGTTCCACCATTTTCGCATTTCCTGCGCCAGCTAGACGGGCGTGGGCCCATAACAAACTTCCGACCGCCGATTCCCCTTCGAGAATCCATGATGCACCGTTTGTTTTCCCGTTTAGTTCGAAACCTAATGGTGACGCGGAAATTTGGATTGGCGCAATCGGGGCAGGCTCTTCCAACGTGAGTGAAAAAACACTGAAACCATCGGCGAAGAAATTGGAGGCGCGGGTGGGAATCGAACCCACGTATAAAGGTTTTGCAGACCTCTCCCTTACCACTTGGGTACCGCGCCGTGTGAACTCCACTTAGTATAGCGAATCTTTCGCAGCGTCAACCAGTGAATTGAGGTCGGTTTGCGAGTCTCGCGATGGCTCAACGAATCGTCAATGCGAAGGGCATCTGAACGCGGACGGGTTCCGTGCGCGCCATGACCGACAGGCGGTGCAGGATCGATTGAAGCGCGGTGTCCTGGTTCTGCGGGGCAGCGGCGCCGTCCTGAGCACGATCGAGAAGCATCTCGAAAAACGTCTTGGACTTGGGCAAACGGACGATCTGGACAGATTCATCCGCGGGAATGTGCGCCAACTCCTTTGCGACGGCGATCGCGCGATCCGTCCCACCCAGGTAATCGACAAGACCAAGACCCTTGGCTTGCTCCCCGCTCCAGACGCGTCCCTTGGCAATCTTGTCGACCGTATCGATGGGGAGATCGCGGCCTTCGGATACACCGCGCGTGAAATTCGCATAGATGTCCTGAAGGATTTTCTGGACAGACTGTTGTTGCTCCGGCGTGAAGTCGCCCTGATCGGAATAGAGGGTTGCGTTGCCGCTGGTGGCAACGTAATCAGTGCTCAGGCCGAGGAGCTGGTACAAGCCGGAAAGATTCATTTTGCCGCTGAACACGCCGATCGACGCCGTGATCGTGTCCGGATCGGCGACAATTTTATTCGCAGACATTGAAATCCAATAGCCACCGGACGCAGCCAGATCAGACATGGAAACGACAACAGGCTTCTCGCGGCGGGCCAATTGGATTTCGCGGCGGATGACTTCGCTCGCGACGGACGAGCCACCAGGGGAATCGACACGCAACACAATGGCTCGAATGTCGGAGTCCGTTCGGGCATCGCGGATTTCACCAGCGACCGTATCTCCGCCCATTACAGATCCGCCCGTGGCCGATGCTTGCGAATCGCCCGAAACGATTTCGCCCGATGCATACACGATGGCGATCTTCGGCCCCCAGCCGTTGCTCAACCCCTGACGATATTGCGCAAAGCTCACCGGATTCCAATCTCCAATCTTTCGACGGAAAAAATCCTGGACCTGGTCCCAATCGCCGAGCCTGTCGACTAGCTTGTTTTGTATCGCCTCCTGCGGCAGAAACGGCCCCTTGGGCACGAGGCTGGCGAATTGAGCGCGATCCAAATGCCGCGCGGAAGAGACGTCGGTCAGATACTGATCATAAACGCTGGTGAGGAGCGACTGAACCTCCTCGCGGTGCGCGGGCGTGAATTTTTTTTCGGTGTATTCATTCGGCGCTGTCTTGTATTCCGCGATGTGCAGAAAATCCGGCACAATTTTCAGCTTGTCGAGAGTGCCCCGCAAGAATGTAGCCTCGGCCATCATTCCGCGAACGCCCAATGGATTGGTGGGCTCAAGCCAAATCTGATCGCAACCTGTGGCGACGTAATACTCCTGGTTTTCGGCGCCGTCGTAACCCAAATAACAAATGCTTGGCTTGCCGCTCTTCCGAAACGAGAGAAGATGGGCATGGATTTCTTCGAGTTTCGCCCATCCGGCTTCCAGCGGCGCTATGCGGACCACCAATCCCTTTATCCGGTGATCATTCGCGGCCTGGTCGATGGAGTCGTCGACTTCGTGAAGCACAGTCACCTGAGAACCGAAGAGCGCAGTCGAAAAATCACTGGGGCGTTGCTCCTCGATGGAGCCGCTCAAATCAAGTACGAGCACGGAATTCGATGAAATTATCTCGGCGGGCGAAAAAATCCAGCGCGGAATCATCCAGAAAAACAGCACGATGACTGCAACGACCAAGAGAACCACAAGAGTTCGTCTCTGGCTCCACGTCATTTTCTTTCCCTCGGGCACAAACGCGCGTTCGCGGCGACTTCGCAAAAGTACCACCTGCGCACGGAAATTGCCATTGGGCGCGGAATTCCGCACCTGTCCATTCGTACAGGAGAGCCAATGCGGACGGACAGGTACATGCATTGGGCAATTCCGGAAATAAACTCCATCGTCCGGCGCGCGCGGTTGTTACCATTTTAGAGCAGCACAAGCAGGAATTCCCCGGGCCAAAAAAAATATTATTCAGGAGGATGGGCCGTGAAGAAACCGATTATGTCCCGGATCATGGAGATCAACAAGGAGCTGCTGCTGATCTTCTCGATCATAGCCTTTGCGGCCGTCATTAACTTCTTTGTCGCGGGAGAGCGGCTGGTTTTGACGTTCTATAACCTGCCGACGCTGTTCGCCGCCTACTATTTCGGCCGAGCCAGAGCCGTGCAGACGGCCGTGGCTTCGGTCCTCATCGTATCCTGGTTGAACTTGATGAACCCAGTTGCGCTCGCGGCTGGCCAGGGCATGAGTCTTCGGCATTTAATTGGCTGGGCGGATGTTTCCATTTGGGGCGGCTTCTTGCTGATCACTGCCTACGCGATGGGCACGCTTTACGAAGTAAAAGAGCAGGGGATGAGCGAGTTGCGCGAAACGTACTTCGGCGTTCTTCAAATCCTCTGCCAGGTCATCTCCAACGACAAGTACACGCAGAACCATTCGTTCCGTGTCTCCGTCTACTCCGCGCGCCTCGCCGCCGAGATGGGACTTCCCGACGAGCAAGTTGAGGACGTTCGCGCCGCGGCTTTGCTTCACGATATTGGCAAGCTTGAGGTGAGCCGTAATATTCTGTACAAATCCGCACGCCTTTCGGAAAGCGAAATCGTCGAAGTGCAGGCGCATTTGCCTCGCGGAGTGGAAGCCCTCCGGCCCGTGGCGGTCGGCGGAACTTTGCGCAGGGTATTGCCGATCATCCTGGCGCATCACGACAAATTCGACGGCACCGGATATCATCCCACGAAGGGCGAAGACATTCCCGTTGAGGCGCGGATCATCACCGTGGCGGACGTCTATGACGCGCTCGTCAGTGATCGCCCATACCGCAAAGCGATGTCGCCGTTCGAGGCCCGCGACATTATCTTGAAGGGTGCGGGATCGGACTTCGACCCCAAGGTAGTTGCGGCCTTTGAATCCGCGTTTCGCGGCGGCCGGATGGAAGTTCCCGAAGTTCTGGTTTAAAACCCCGTTCGAATCAGAGCTGCGCCTCGCGCAAGAACCGCGCCGCCTCTTCCGGCGGCGTGGGATTGATGTAAAAACCCGTTCCCCACTCAAAGCCCGCCACGCGCGTCAGCTTCGGCATCATCTCGATGTGCCAATGATAATGATCGTTGATTTCCTCGCCGATGGGAGAAGTGTGGATGACGTAGTTATACGCGGGACGATTGAGTACCGCGTCCAGACGGGCCAGGAATTCATGGAATAGTTTTGCGAGGCTGGTATAAACCGGGCTCGCTTGATTTTCAAAAGACGAGCTGTGCTGGCGCGGCAAGATCCAGGTTTCGAACGGAAAGCGCGGGGCATAAGGCGCGAGCGCGATGAATTGATCATTGCCCAAAATCACGCGCGTGCCGGTTTCCAATTCCTGGCGGATCATGTCGCAAAAAATGCAGCGCTCCTTGACGTCGAAATACCGCCGGGAATTGTCGACTTCCTCGCGGACACGCTTGGGAACAATGGGCAAGGCAATCAATTGGGAATGAGTATGCTCGAGAGACGCTCCGGCCGCTTCACCGTGGTTCTTGAAAAGTAAGATGTATCGGAAACGCTTGTCGTTTTTCAGATCCAAAACACGATCGCGGTAAGCCCACAGAACCTCCTCGAGGGATTTTTCCGGCAGCATCGCAAGCGTGCTTTGATGGTCCGGCGTCTCAATAATCACCTCGTGCGCGCCAATCCCGTTCATGCGATCGAACAGGCCCTCGCCCTCGCGGTCGACATCGCCTTCAATCCCGAGCGCGGGAAATTTATTGGGAACCACGCGTATCGTCCAACCGGGAGTGTCCTTCCCGCTCCCGTTCCGGCCGTAAGCCAGAATCTCGGGAGGCGTTTTCGTCTCGTTCCCCGGACAGAATGGACAAAACGAACCGCCCTTCACTTGAACGCTTTCGCGAACGAAATCCGAAGGGCGTTTCCCTCGGTCGCTCGAGATGATCACCCAGCGTCCTGTAATCGGGTCCTTGCGTAACTCGGGCAATCTTCAACCTCCTGGCTCAGAAAGCCGAAAAAGAAAGTTCTATTTTACACCGTGAGAATGATTCGCGAAGGAAACTCCAAGTTTGCGCGGGCAATGAATCACTGGCGTTCCACCGCAAAAGCGTTCTTATGGAGACGAACGACTGGGGCGCGCCCAGCTGGACTCTCGATGGCCACCAAATCAAAACGCCAGGAGGCATCGCGCGCCCGCCTTTCCCTGAGAAATCGTTTTGCCATGCGCTCGAGATGCTGCCGCTTCTGAGGAGTCACGGCTTCTTCCGGCTGGCCAGGACGCTCCTCGGTTCCACTGCGCGTTTTCACTTCAACAAAAGCAAGCACCGGACCATCGTAACCCACCAGATCGATTTCGCCCTTATCTTCGGGAACTTTGTAATTCCGTGCGACGAAGACGTAGCCGTGGCGCCTCAGATACCAGTAAGCATACGTCTCGCCGCGAATTCCCGTGCGCCGCGCTCGTTCCTTCGTGGATTCATCGGCACGCGATTCGGCAAGCCCACGCCGCGCGGCCAAATGCAGTACGCCGAATACCGCCCGTGAAAACAATGGCACGGCTACTTGATGACCTCCAACTCGAATTCCATCACTTTGCCGCGCACAATATAGCAGAGATAAAATTCCCAGAACCGCCGGAAACGCGTCGAGTGATTGACCATAAACTCGAAGCCAAGATAACGCCAGACCTGAAGCAACCGCACGCGGAGCCGCCGCTGCCGCAAACGCACTCGCGAATACCATGATGCGTGGCCGTGCAGACCCTCTGGATAGAAATACCAGAATGAGAAGCTGTTCAGATGCCAGCGATGAGTCGGATCGCAAAAGGAACTGAAATCCGTATAGTGCGGCGTGACCAGGAACACCGTGCCGCCGGGCCGCGTCACGCGATGAAATTCTTCTACGGTGCGAATGACGTTCTCCACATGCTCGATCAGATGAATCGCGCGGACTTCATCAAACACATTGTCGCGAAACGGCAGATAACCTCGATCGATATGACAGAGAACATCGGCTGCGGTGTCCGGATTCATGTCGATGCCGATCGAGCCCGGATACTTCTGCTGGCCGCAGCCGACGTCCAAGATACGAGGCAATCTTCCTCCGCGCGAACCCGCGATACCGCTTAGCGGGATTGCTAGATTTTCTTTTGTACCTCGGCGATGCATTCGCCGAGAATGCCCAGAGCATGTTCCGCCTGCTCTTCGTCTATGAGAAGCGGCGGAGCGATTCGAATTGTATTGTCACCGGCCCCCAGAATCAGCAAGCCCTTGTAAAAAGCGCGGTCGACGATCTTGTTTCGGAGGTCGGGCGCCCTTTCCTTGGTCTCCCGATCGCGCACGATTTCGATGCCGATCATCAGCCCGGGCCCGCGAACGTCTCCGACGATTTTGTACCGTTCGCGCCAGTCTGCCAACTTCCGCATGATGAATTCGCCCATGCGGCGCGCGTTCTGCATGTAACTCCGCTCGATCAGGTCGATCGTGGCCAGTGAAGCCGCAACGCACACCGGATTGCCGCCAAACGTGGACGCGTGCGCACCGGGCGTCCAGTTCATGATGCTGGCGCGCGCAATTGTCGCACACAAGGGCATGCCCGAAGCGATTCCCTTCGCCACGCAAATGATGTCCGGATCGATTTGCGAGTGCTCGGAGGCCCACCATTTACCGGTGCGCCCCATGCCGCACTGCACCTCGTCGGCAACGAACAATATGCCGTGCTTGCGGCAGATTCGCTGCAACTCCTGCAGAAACGGCGCCGGAGCCGGGACGTAACCTCCTTCGCCCTGAATCGGCTCGATGAAAATCGCGGCAACGTCGGAAGGATCAGCCAAGCGATGAAAAATTTGATCCTCGAGAAATTCCAGGCATCGTGCAGTAGCTTCTTCGCCACTCTCGCCCGGCGAGCGATATGCATTCGGATACGGCATGTGCATCACGCCGCCCACGAGCGAACCAAATCCTTTGCGCTGCACGGACTTGCTCGCGGTCAGAGAAAGCGCTCCCATTGTTCGTCCGTGGAAAGAGCCGTAGAAAGCGATGAATTTTTCACGCTTGGTGTGATAGCGCGCGAGCTTCATGGCCGCCTCGATCGCTTCCGTGCCCGAGTTGCCGAAATAAACGCGTTTGGAATCCTTTCCCGGCGCAATCGCCGCCAGCTTGCCGGCCAGCGTGACCATGTTCTCGTAATAAAAATCCGTGCCGGACATGTGGATCAATTCGCCGGCTTGCTTTTGTATCGCGGCGACCACTTCCGGATGACAATGGCCGGTGGCGACCACGGCGATTCCCGCGGCAAAGTCGAGGAAACGATTGCCGTCAATGTCTTCGATCACCGCGCCGCGGCCGGTCTTGGCGACGAGCGGATAGCTTCGCGTATATGACGGGGAGACGAATTTCGAATCGAGTTTGACGAGCTTCTTTGCTTTGGGTCCCGGCAAGCGTGTGACGAGACAGGGCAGCTTCCAATTCTCTGCTTTCTTCATGACTTCCTCCCGAATTGATTTTTTTCGCCGCAGCCAGGCGCCGCAACGCCGTCCAGTGAGGAAGTGCTGTTAGTCAACGCCGAAAAGGTTGGGTCTCTGCCGAGAGGGCAAACTGTGCCACGAGGCCGGATTTTGAAATTGAGCGCTCACTTCTTTTTCCAACGAATCCCGCCATCGCGGGTGTCTTCAAGAAGGATACCACGTTCCGCGAGTTCCTGGCGGATATCATCGGCGCGCTTGAAATTCCGCTGGTTGCGCGCCTGCTGACGCTCGGCGACCAGCGCATCGATTTCCGCAGCGCTCATCTCTGAGCCGCCCGATTCGAATCCGAGCGCACGCAACTTTGCGGCGTCGTTGTCGTCCAGCAGCGCGAAAATCTGATCGAACTTCTTCATCGCATCCACCACGTGCCTGGCATCCTGATGCCGGAATTCGCCCCGGTCCATCGCGGTATTCACGTCGCGCACCAGATCAAAGATCGCGGCCAGGGCCACAGCAGTGTTGAGATCGTCCTCGAGACCGGCTTCGAAATTCGCAATGGCTTCCTGCGCGCGCTTTTGCATTGCCGGATTTTCGCCGGCGGGAAATTTGCCTTCTCTGAGGCGCGCCACAAAATTCCGCAGCCGTTCGACCGAACTTGCCGCTTGCTGAATGCTGTCGCCGGTGAAATTAAGCTGGCGGCGATATGGCACGGACGCAAGCAGGTAACGCACCGTGGAAGGCTTGTGGCCTTTTTTCAGCAGATCACGCAGCGTATAGAAATTGCCGAGCGACTTCGACATTTTCTCGCCATCGATAATCAAGTGTTCGGCATGCAGCCAGTAGCGCACGAACGGATGGCCGGTGGCGGCCTCGCTCTGCGCGATTTCGTTTTCATGGTGGGGAAACGCCAGGTCCACGCCGCCGGTGTGAATATCGAGCGTGTCGCCCAAGAATTTCATGGCCATCGCGGAGCACTCGATGTGCCACCCGGGGCGTCCCGGGCCGATGCGCGTATCCCAAAAATGCTCGCCGGGCTTCGGCGACTTCCAGAGCGCAAAATCGCGCGCGTCCGCCTTTTCATAGCGGTCGACTTCCACGCGCGCGCCGGCTTGAATTCCGCTCAAATCGACTTTGGAGAGCTTGCCGTAATTTGGAAACTTGGCGATCCGAAAGTAGATCGAGCCGTCGCTCCGATAGGTCATGCCCTTGGCTTCGAGCCGTTCGATCAAGGCGACCATATCTTCGATGCAATCGGTGGCGCGAACCACATGTTCCGGCGTCTCGCAGCTCAGCGCTTTCATGTCGTCTTTGAATGCCTGAATGTATTGCGCGGTGTAATCGAAGATGCTGATTCCCTTCTCCGCCGCATTTTGAATGATGCGGTCATCGACGTCCGTGAGATTCATGACGTGTTTCATGCGGAAACCGCGCGATTCTAAAAAACGCCGCAGGATATCCTGAAAGACAAACGTGCGGTAATTTCCAATGTGCGCGTAGTCGTAGACAGTCGGGCCGCAGGTGTACATGCGTACTTCGCCCGGATGGAGCGGCACGAAAGGCTCTTTGCGATTCGTCAGCGTATTGTGCAGCAGTATTTCGCCCATTCCGGCGCTTTCTCCATGTCGAATATTGCCTGCGATATGCGTTTCTGGCAGTGGCGCTTCCCGCACATGCGAAGCGAACACGCAGAATTGGTCATTCTAGCTGAGGCCTCACAGCGTGGCAAACGGCGGTGGTCGCAGACGGTGACGCAGGCCAAACTACTGCGGCTTCAGCGTGACGTGACGCGTGACGGTCACTGCGTCGCCGTTGTTGTTCGCCACCGCAGTGTCCGGCCGCGCATTCGAGAGAAAGCTCCCCTGCGGCGGTAAGCCATAACTTTCATCGAGAAGCAGCGCTTCCACGGGCGCACTGTTCGGCACCGTGAATTTCATTCGCACTCCTTCGGGCGGGACGTCCGCACAACCATACAATCGCCAGCCATGCGTGTAACGGAGCAACCGGCTGTCGACCGGCGGGATCGAATGCCCTGAGAAGGAAACGGATTCGACGTTTACGCTGGGAGGAAAGCCCAGAATGATGCGTGGAGCGCCGCGCGGCGATTTCAGGAGCACGTCATAGTCCCATTTGCCTTGGGAAGACACGGCCTGCTGAACTGTCAATTCCGGCGGCGGAAAATTTAGCGCGGGTGCGTCGGCAACCAATGACATGCTCGGATCCCATGGATAAACCGCAGTCTGCGCGCGCACAAAGGAAGCCGCGCGCATTAAACTCCGAGGCAACCGGCCAGAATCCGGAAACGCCAGCCATTGCGATTTGCCCGCGTCCGCGTCCTGATGGTATTGCAGGTTGAGCCCCTCCGGCGAAGCAGCGGAGAATGGCGGCACGAACAACGCGACGACGGCCCCAATGACAACCGCCGCCAACGCCGCAGCGGGGAATCTCCAACGCTTTCCCGAGGAAACAGACGCGGCGAACGGCGCCAGTGGCGCGGCAAGGAGCGCGACAAACACGGCGATTCCTGCCAGGAACCTGTTGCCCAGTGCGACGTACAGAAACCACAGCATGCCGACGCCAGCGATCGCCGTGACGATGGCAGGAATAACCGTTGCAATGGCGATTGCCCCGCCGCTGTCGCGCCCGGCGAACAGCGCAGTCAATCCTAAGATTCCCGCAGCAAGCGAAGGCACGATGAAGAAATAGCTCAAGCCAGGAGCCAAAACCCCCAAAAGCAGCGCAACAATCGCCCACCAAATCCAAATGCCGCTCCACAGCCCCCAGAATCCCGCCGAGCGCGCGAACACGACTCCGACCCCTGTCGCAATGGCAAATCCCAACGCCCAAAATGCAACCAGCAGTGGCCCCGGGTGCGCGACCCAGTTCGCAGGCGTCGCGCCAATCACACGAAGGAACCATTGCAAGAACGCAGCAATGACTGCGGTGACGATGAGGATTGCGGGCCAACCCAACAGGCCGAGCGCATACGCCTTCATCTGCATTTGGCCGCGCCGAACGAGCACACTGATTTCCAGAATCAAAAGCACGAGCGCCAGCAGCGCAAAACCCACGGTCCATCGCGCCGGCCACCAAATCGTTTTCCATCCGAACAGACCGGCATAAACGGCATCCGACGGCGTGCCGAAATTCAAATCCGAGTCTGCAAGCGCGCGAACCGCGTCCAGGCCGTTTTCCCCTTCGTTCTGAATACTGGCTGTGCTGGCGTTGGCGAAGTTGTCGAGAGGCGTGTGATAGTGCGCGACGTCGTTGATAAACGCAAAATTAAAGCCTTGATAGCCTGCCTGCTTGAAAACTGTGAAATCCGTGTCGTTTGGCAGGCTTTTATAAACCGTATAAGAGAGCGACGTCCCGTCCGCATGATGCACTGATTTTGCGAAGAGCCGAATCAGCCATTCGTTGGCGCTTCCTGTCTCAAACATCGCGGTAGGCCCCGAAGTCCCGCGATTGTCCATGTTGACGTCGGCGCGGATCTCCTTCGCCCAGGGATCGTCCTGGACAAAAGCTACTGCGCCAAACAAACCGGCCTCTTCGCCTTCGTCGAGCAGAAAAATCACGGAATGCCGAAGCGGTGGCGACGCTTTCAGCGCGCGTGCAATTTCGAGCACAGAAACAGTTCCTGCGCCGTCATCCGACGCTCCCGGTCCCGCCGGCACGGAGTCGTAATGCGCCGAAACGAGGACCGCTGCGCCAGCTTCCCGCCCGTCGAGGCGCGCCACCACGTTCTTCACTTCGGCGCATTGGCCAAATTCGCCGCAGACAAAACTGTCTTGAACGCGCGGCTGATAGCCCAACTGGGTCAACTGCGCAACGATACCAGCGCGCACCGCGGCATCGGCTGCGCTGCCGACCGGATGCGGCACGCCGTTGCCGATAAGCTGCCGCAGAATGTTCTTTGCCCGCATGGCGGAGAATTCATTCGTCGGCGCATCGGCCGGCTTCGGCGACGGGGGTTGCGCGCGAAAGGCCGTAAAACAAATGACCGCGGCATACAGCAAGAGCGCGATGGCAAAAGTGCCGCCTCGAGGTGAATTGTCGGTCGGGTTCACGGCTTCTCCATTCTGGTGGTAACGTGCCGGTCATCCTATTGCCAGCGCATGGCCAAGTCAACGAGCGCGGCTCCGGGACCGAAGAATTGCTCGTTGACGAATCGCCTCGGCGCCAATACATTGTCGGTTCACTGAGGAGCCAGCCATGAAGATCCGTGTTCTTGCCGTTGCAATTGCGATTCTGTCGTTCGCGGGCCCGGGGATATTTGCCCAGCCAAACCGTGCCGGCGATTCTCCGGCGAACCAGCGATTGACGCCGCAGCAGGCGCTGAACATGCGGCGCATCTCCGATCTGCGCTTTTCGCCGGACGGCACGCGCCTTGCATTCACCGTTGCTGAGCCTCCCAAGGACGCGGAAAATCCTCGCCACATTTGGATATTGGACGTTGCCTCTCGTGAGGCGCGCCAGTACACATTCTCAGACAAATCCGACGATTCGCCGCGATGGTCGCCGGACGGAAAATTCCTGGCGTTCCTCTCTAACCGCGACGAAAACCGGCAGGTCTATCTGATGCCGTCCAATGGCGGCGATGCGTATGCGATCACGGAGGGCAAGCGCAACGTTGGCTCATTCGAATGGTCGCCCGACGGCAAACAAATCGCTTTCCTCGCTCCCGATGAGCCGACCGCCGCCGAAGAGAAGAAAGAAAAAGACAAAGACGACGCGATCGTGGTCGACCACGAGGACAAGAACAACCGCCTCTGGATTCTCGATGTCGCGACGAAAAAAGCACGCGCGATTACCGCTGCGAACTGGGAAGTTCGAGAACTCGAGTGGACGCCGCAGGGCGACCGGATCATCGTCTCCGCCACGGACCATCCGGAATCAGAGAACGATACGAACCGCATTTTCGCGGTTGACGTTTCAGCCGGAAAAATGTCGCTGCTCTTCGCTCCAACAGGCCCCTTCGGCAATATTCGCGTCTCGCCGGATGGCAAGCAATTCGCGTATGCCGCCGCTCGCGTAGACGGCCCCGAGCCACACGACATTTATGTGCGTTCGATTGACGCTTCACCCTCCGATCCGAGCCGTAACCTCACAGCCGCGGGTCTGGATCGCCCTTCGTTCGAATTTCAATGGCGGCCGGACGGCAGCCTCACGGCGGTTGCGCAAACGGGATTCAAGACGACGCTTTATTCCGTCGCGATGGACGGCTCAGCGAAGCCCATCGACAACATCGAACCGAATCCGCATAACTTCGCGATTTCGTCTGCGGGAACATTGGCGTTCGTCGGCGAGTCCGCGACCGAAGCCAATGAAATCTACCTCTCGGCCAACGGCGGCGCTCCGGAGCGCGTCACGCATTTGAATTCGAGCTGGGACTCGATCACGCTGGCGAAACCCGAATTCTTCCATTACAAGAGTTTCGACGGAATCACAATCGAAGGTGAATTGCTTCGACCGCTCGATGCCGCGGGAAATTCACCGATGCCGACAGTCATTCTTGTTCACGGCGGCCCGACCGGCGCGTGGTCTGACAATGTTGATTCTTGGGGGCAACTCCTCGCCGCGCACGGATTCGCGGTTGCCTACTTCAACATTCGCGGCTCGACCGGCTACGGCGAAAAATTCGTGGAGATGAATCGCGCCGATTGGGGCGGCGCCGATTTCAAGGACGTAATGGCCGGCGTCGACTGTCTAGTTGCCCAAGGCGTCGCGGATCCGAATCGGCTCGGCATCGGCGGATGGTCCTACGGCGGATATATGGCGGAATGGGCCATCACGCAAACCAATCGCTTCAAGGCTTCGGTTTCCGGGGCGGGCATGGTGGACTTGATCGCCGAATTCGAAACGGAAAATGGCCCATCCTACGACAAATGGTTTTGGGGCCTTCCCTATGACAAACAAGAAGAGATGCTGAAGCACTCGCCGTATCTTTATCTGAAGAACGCGCACACGCCAATCCTGATACTTCAAGGGATAAACGACACAACCGATCCGCTCGGCCAGAGCACTGGCCTCTATCGCGGATTGAAATTTTACGGCGCGCCGGCGGAGCTGGTCGAGTATCCGCGCGAGAACCACGGCTTCCACGAGGAAAAGCATGAACTCGACAGGCTCAACCGGATTCTTGCCTGGTACCAGGAGTATCTGAAATAGGCCCTGAATTTTGGCGTTTCCAAGCTTCCGGCTCCGCGTTCTCAGCGAGCACATTCCAAGGCCAAAGGCTTTACACGCCTCTGGCCTCATGCTATCGTCTTCCGCATCACCGCCGACCCGAAGCGCCAGGCGGCTGGGCCTGCTCCGCGCGACCCGCCACGATTTTTGTCTCGGTATTTCCTTCTCCGGAAGTCGAGTTGCGGCCAAATCCGCGTATAAAGCGGAAGAGCCAGTCAAAATCCAAGGAGCGGCGTGCTCAAACTGCGTAAAGTCGAATTGCTGGGCTTCAAATCATTCTGCGAAAAGACGCAGATCGTCTTCAGCGGCAGCGGGGTCACTTGCATTGTCGGCCCGAATGGCTGCGGCAAGTCCAACGTCGTGGACGCGATTTCCTGGGTGCTCGGCGAGCAGAGCCACAAGATGCTTCGCGCCGAGCGCATGTCCGATTGCATTTTCAATGGCACGGCCAAGCGGCCGCCCCTGGGCGTTTCTGAAGTTTCCTTGACGCTCGTTGACCCGGAGCTCACCGCCGCTGTTTCCAAGGTTTTTGGCGACGTGGCTGAAAATCCATCCGATGCACGCGTCGAAGAAATCCCTGCGGAAGCGAAAACTGCCTCCGACGAACCAGTCGAGGCAGCCCTCACGGCTGAGGCAGTGCCGGATGAGGGCAAGCCAGTTAAAACATTCAAGAAGCGCGGCGCTGAAAAACCAGAGATAACGGCGAAGCCGGGGGAAGTCGTCGTCGGCCGGCGTCTCTATCGCTCGGGGCAGAGCGAATATCTCATCAACGGCCGCGTGGCGCGCTTGCGCGACGTCCAGGAACTTTTCATGGGCATGGGACTGGGGCCCGATTCTTACGCGATTATCGAGCAGGGCCGCATCGGCCAGATCCTCAACTCGCGTCCCATGGATCGCCGCGCGCTGATCGAAGAAGCCGCTGGAATCACAGTCTACAAAACGAAGCGCCGCCTCGCGGAGGCCAAACTCGAAGCATCGAAGGTAAATCTCTCGCGCGTAAACGACATTCTGGTAGAAGTCGAAAAGCAGCTCGCTTCTCTCAAACGCCAGGCGTCCAAAGCGCGCCGCTACGCCGAATTGCGCGAGGAAATGCGCGGCCTGATGTGCATCGTGCTCGCCAGCAAAGCTCGCCGGCTCGAATCCGAAGCGGAGAGGCTCGAAACGCTCCTTGGCGAAATCATTTCCACGGAAAATCACGACGTCGCGGCGATCCGCGACCTCGAAGCAGAGCAAGAGCGGCTGAATGCCCGCAATTACGAACTCGAGGGCGAGCTGCGCCAGCTTCAGAATCTTCTCAATCAATCGGCGCTCGAGCTCGATCGCGCTGAAAACCGCATCGCCTTCAATCGTGAGCAGGCCGCGCAAATCGACTTGCGCACGGGCCAGCTCGCGGCGGAAATTGCGCAGTCGGAAGCGCAGGCCTCGCAAGTCGAAGGCCGCCTCGCCGGCCATCGCGAAAGCGTCGCTGCCTTGCGCGGCGAATCCTCCAGGCTCGACTCCCATTTGCAGGATTTCGCGAAGCAGATCGAATTCGACAACGCCGAGCAAGCCGCGCTCGAACAATTGATCGCGAACCTGCGCGACACGGCGTCGCGCAGCGGTGAGGATTCGGTTCGCGCCCAGGTGGAATCGTTGCAAGCGGAAGATACGCTGACACGCATCTCCGCCGAGCAAGCCCAGCGCCAGGAAGTGTGCGCCCAGGTCGATGCCCAACAGGCGGTCCAGATTGAAAAGACGGAAGCCGCGGACGCTCGGCATCGGCAAGCCGAAGAAAGCGCTCGCGCCCTTGAGCAACAGGTTCGCGGCGCGCAGGAAGCGCTGGCGGCCTTGCGTCATTCGCACCAGGAGGCATCGCAGCGCAATGAAAAACTTCGCGAGGAGCTCAGCGCCGCCCGCGCGCGCCGCGGCTCTCTCGAACAAATCCTAAATGACCGGGCGTATACCGCCGAGGCCGTGCAAAAGCTCTTCTCCGTCAATGGCGAGAGCGAATCGCGCGGATTCCGCGCCGTCGGCGTGCTCGCCGACTACGCCGAAGTCGAAGAGCAATACGAAGGCGCTGTCGAGCAGTTCCTGCGTGACGAGCTCGAATATGTCGTGGTGGAAACCTTCGATAATGCCCGTGCCGGCGTCACGCTGTTGCGCGAAGAAATGGGCGGCCGCGCCACATTCTTTGTCGATTCTCTGCGTCACTTGAAGTACGAGCCCAAAACAGATCCGGCGGCGTTGTCATCCACGGGAATTGTCTCCCGGCTCGACAGGCTTGTCGATTTTCGCGATCCGCTTGGTCCGGCGGCCAAACAATTTCTCTCCAAGCTCCAGGACGCCTATCTGGTGGAGACGGCCACGGAGGCCGAGCAGCTCGCGCGCGAAAATCCCCGGCATCATTTCGTCACGCTCGACGGTACGTGCTATCACGGCCGCATGGTCACGGGCGGACGGCCCGGCGAAGCTGGTCCGCTCGCGCTGAAACGCGAATTGCGCATGCATGAGGCTGATGCCGTGCGGCTGGAACGGGCGACCGGGGAAACACAAGCCGAATTGGCGCGCCTCGAAGAGGAGCAACGCCGCATCGAAGCGGAGTTGGCATTGAATCTCGTGCAACACGTCGAGGCCGAGCGGGCTCGCGTTAGCGCGTTTCATCAATTGGAACAGTCGCGCGAAGAATTGGCGCGCTTCGAACAGCAGCTTGCGGAAGCGCAACGCGAAGTCGCCCGTCTCGCCGCCGAAGCGGAGCAGGCTCGCGCGCGGGCGTCCGACGCGCGCCGCTTGAGCGAACAGGCTTTGATGTCCCGCGCCGGCGCTGAGCAGCAGGCCACCGAAGCAGTCGAGCGCCTGGCCGCCATGCGCGAAAAAGTGCAAACGCAACAAGGAGAACTTGCCGCCCGCCGCGAGGAATTGGCCGCCATGTCGGAGCGTTTGGCGAATGCCGAAACTCTCGAGGCTCGCCTCGCCGAGGAATCGAATCAGGCGCGCGAGCGCCTTGGCGCTCTCAACGAGCAGCGCGATACCCTGGCGCGTGAGAAATCCGAGCGCGAGGCAAACAACACTCAGCTCGAACAGCAAATCGAGCATCACCGGGGCGAGAAAATTCAGCTTGAACAGCGTCAGGCGGAATTCGAGGCGCAATGGAATGCGCTTCGCGACCGCGCCGCGAACCTCGATGACGGCCTGCGCACAAAGCGCCAATCCCTGGAGGAAGTGCGCGCGAATCGCGGCCAGCGCGAAATCGAAAAGGCGCGCAACGATTCCGACCGCGAGTATTTGCGCCAGACTTGCATCGCCGAGGCCAATGCGCAACCCGAGGAGCTCGTCGCGCAGCAAGCGCAATTGATTGTGGGCGAAGAGCTCGTGGCCGCCGAAGCAAGTTACGCCGAAAAGAAGGAACGCCTCGAAACCATGGGCCCCGTCAATATGATGGCCCTCGAGGAATATCAGGAATGCGATCAGCGCAATTCGTTCCTCACGCGCGAACGCGATGATCTCGTCGAATCCATACAGAATACGCAGCAGGCCATCACGGAGCTCGATGTCGTTTCCCGGCAGAAATTCGAAGAAGCTTTCACGGTCATCAATCGAAATTTCTCCGAAGCTTTCCGCACCCTCTTCGGTGGCGGCGCGGGGGAAATGCGATTGACCGAGGCCGACAGTTCCGGCGATTGCGGCATCGATATCGTTGCCCAGCCGCCCGGAAAACGCCTGCAAAACATTTTGCTGCTCTCTGGCGGCGAAAAGGCGATGACCGCTCTCGCGCTGCTCATCGCGGTGTTTCGCTTCCAGCCGAGCCCCTTCTGCATCCTCGACGAAGTCGACGCACCGCTCGACGAAGCCAACGTGGGCCGCTTTAATCGCATGCTCCTCGACATGGGCGACCAAACGCAATTCATCATCGTCACGCACAACCGGAAAACCATGGAAATGGGTTCCGTGCTTTACGGCGTCACGATGCAAGAACCCGGAGTATCGAAGCTCGTTTCGGTTCGGTGGGACGAGCCTGTCGAACGCGCGCAATCCACGGCGGCGTAAAACGCGCTGTGCAATATATTGCGCAGTGTGAAAATATTTTCGTGAGAGCCTACCTTATCCGTTGACAACTTTTTCCCCTGCGCTAGAATTGCGTCCTCTTTACCGGGATAAAAAACCTTGGCGACTCCAGCGAATCATCCAATTTCACAAACGGATTTTGCAGGCCTTAAGCTCATCGCGCGCGGAAAAGTTCGCGACATCTACGATCTCGGCGGCCGGCTGCTGATCGTCGCAACCGATCGCCTTTCGGCTTTCGACGTCATCCTTCCCACGCCGATACCTGACAAAGGGCGCGTGCTCACGCAGCTTTCGCTTTTCTGGTTTGACAAGCTCGCGAGCATTTGTCCGCATCACGTAATCAGTGCGACGGATTTTTCCGGGCCTCTGGCACAGTATCGCGAAGCGCTCGATGGCCGCTCGATGATCGTCCGCCGCACCGATCCGCTTCCCATCGAATGCGTTGTGCGCGGTTACATTTCCGGCTCCGGCTGGAAGGACTATCGCGCGACCGGCAAAATCTGCGGCATCCCGCTGCCAACGGGATTGAGAGAATCCGATCGCTTGCCGGAACCGATCTTCACGCCGGCGACGAAGGCCACGACAGGGCACGATGAGAACATTTCGTTCGAGGAAACGGCGGCGCGCATCGGGCAAGGCTTGGCCGAGCGGCTGCGTGACATCACCCTCGAAGTTTACCGCCGGGCGTCTGAATATGCGGCGGCGCGCGGCATCATCATTGCCGATACGAAATTGGAATTCGGTCTCGACGGCAAGGAATTGATCTGGATCGACGAAGCGCTGACGCCGGATTCGTCGCGCTTCTGGCCTGCGGACTCTTATGCCCCGGGCAGAGCACAGCCTTCGTTTGACAAGCAATTCGTCCGCGATTATCTCGAGCGTATCGGCTGGGCGAAGCAGCCGCCTGCACCCGCGCTACCCCTGGACGTCGTCAATGGAACACGTGCAAAGTATCGCGAAGCCTACGAGCGATTGACCGGACACCCGCTCGACTGAGGCTTCTATTTCACCGGCCCGCAGCGTATCCCCGGAGCAGGACTTCGGAGGATGAATACGTGAGAGATCAATTGGAAGCCCTCGTCGGGCAGATGGTGGAGCGCGGCATCCTGCTCGAAGAAGCATTGGCCGAATTCGAGAGGCGCTTCATTAAGCACGCCATTGAGCGCTCCGGAGGCAACCAGACGCGGGCCGCGCGCGTGCTGGGCATTCACCGCAATACGCTGAGCCGCAAGATCGATGAGTACAAGCTGGAGAGTAACGGGCACCGTCGCGTTTAGCGCGGAGAGAAACCTCAGCCCCAAGTTGGGCGCTCATTCCTAAACAAACCTAAGCAAAAAAAGGCCGCCGCGGCGAAAACCGCGACGGCCCTCTCCCGAATAATCTGATCCTCTTATCGCCCAGCCGGTCGGCGTGGCTTCTTTGCGCCCTTCTCCGCGGGAATGACCGATGGATCGACTTTGCATTTATCAAAATGGACGAGAAACGGCTGCGCATCATAACTCACCAGCGTGCCAGTGAACTTGATGTCATCTCCCTTTTGCAAACGCGCCGCCTCAGGCTGGACAGTGGTATCCGTCTGGGCTTGCGCGCCGGCGGCAGTGCTAGAAGCCTGTGCGGCTGGCGTGGCAGCAGTCGAGGGCGCCGTCTGGACCGTCACGTCCAGGTTCGCTGTCGTGCCGGCCTGGATCTCTTCTCCCGTGGCCGCCGTGAACACTTTGAAATCAATCGAGTCCGTTCCCGGCGTCTCGTCGACGATCTTGCCAACAACATTCGGAATCTCCTGGCCGCAAACCGCCAGCCAAGTCATTTTCCCCTTGTCACCGCCGGTCTGCAAATCGCTCAGAATCGATAGCAGGTTGCTGGCCTGCAGAATTTTGCCCAAGTCCGAAGCGCTCGGAAGCGAATAGGTTGTCGGCCGCGTCGGCTGCGTGCCCGCCAACTGAATTAGCTCGTTCATCTGCGCATCAAGCAGGCTGCCGCATGCGGGCTGCTCATAATTGAACATTTCCGCACGAAGATAGGACTGGATTTGTTCCTTCCCAGCCCCATTTAGCGCGACGGCTCGTGCCAGATCCCAGAACCCGTTCATATACAAATCCGTGAGCGCGCCATTATCGGGCGGCGTGGCCGCAGCCGGCGTGGTAGTTGAAGTCGCCGGCGGAGTCCCGTTCGGCGGCGTAGCCGGCGTCTGTGGCTGTTGAGGCGCCTGCTGCGCGGCTAGCTGGAGATACGAAACGCCCAGACGATAGTAGGTTGCGGCCGTCGTCTGATCCGTACTGTTGCCGCCCGCTGCAATATCCGCATTGAACGAATCGATGGCGCTCTTGTAGTCCTTCATATCAAATGCCGCGATCGCGGCGGTGTAATTGAGAAGGAGAATGACGGGCTTTTTCTGCTGAGCAAACTGATCATCGGTCTGGTTTGCCGGCTTGGGAATCTGATCCAGCGCCTTCAAACCGTCCAGGGCCGCTTGCCGCGCCTTGGTCAACTCGTCTTGCGCATTTGGATCTTTCTCATTGAAGGATTGATTGAACGCGAAGGCGCGATGATAGAAAGCCTGAACTTGGTCGATCACCAGGCTCTCTTTGGTTGTTCCCGGAATAGCCAGGTCCTTACTCTCAGGAAGCGCCAAGAATTTGTCGATGTATTCGATCTCTTTCGAGTAGTTCTTCGTCTGTTCGTACGCGCCGTAATAAAGTTTGTACGCGAGCGGCAGCAAAACAGAATTGGGGAATTTCGAAACGAAATCGTCGAGGCCCTGAATCTTTGCTTGCGGGTCGGTCTGCCCCGCAGCCGCCTGGTAAGCATTGTATTCAGGGAGCGTATAAGGCGTCTTCGAAGTCTGCTGGCCTTGCTGTTGATCCTGGGCGAGCGCCGGTGGGGCGGCCATTGCCAGCAAAGCGGCCATCAATGCCAAAATCCCGTTCCCGGCGAACCACTTTCGCATCATCGTCCTCTTGCCTCCTCGGTTGGATCCGCAACGCTCGAGACTGCCACCGAGGTTGCGTGTGTCAAGATTGCGGTATGGAGAAACCCTCGGATTATAGGGAAAGCTCCAGGGCCGCGCAAGACGAATTCCCCTTTTATTTGTGAGCCTGCATTGCCATGATGCACCCCGGTGACGTCCCTGCCTAAGTGATGAGATGATGAATGACGCCCAAATGTCGCCCCACACCCGAAGGAGATTAATCTCATGGACAGCAAATTCCCTCTGAAAGGCCAGCATGCACTCGTCACCGGCGCAAGCCGCGGCATTGGCTTAGCCATCGCTCGCCGGCTCGGCCAAATGGGCGCGCGCATCACCCTTTGTGGACGAACCGAAAAAACCCTCGGCGAAGCCAGCGCGCGGCTCCAACAGGAAGGCATCGAGACGTTTGCTTTCCCCGCAAACGTCGCAAGTCACGATCAAGTTTCTGCCCTCGTTGATGCCGCCATCGCAAAGTTCGGCGGCATCGACATTCTTGTCAACAACGCCGGCGTTGGCCGCTTCGCCCCCATCCACGAGTTCAGTGATGCGGACTGGGACACTGTGTTAGACACCAATCTCAAGGGAGTGTTCCTGGCCAGCCGCGCGGTTATCCCCGGAATGATTTCGCGGGGCCGCGGCCATATCGTGAATATCAGCTCGCTCGCCGGAAAAAATTCATTCCCCGGCGGCAGCATCTACTGCGCGTCGAAATGGGGCCTCCTCGGCCTGACATATTCCATGGCCGAGGATTTGCGCGCCCACGGCATCCGCGTTGCCGCCGTCTGTCCCGGGTCCGTGGCGACGGAGTTCTCGCCTCATGCCAACAAAGACCCGCGCAAGATGCTCCAGGCCGAAGACGTTGCCCACGCCGTCGCCATGATCCTCACCGAAGCTCCGCAAAGCTTCATCAGCGAAGTCCTCCTCCGCCCCACCCAGAAGCCATAACTTGCTTCTTTCGGAATGCGGCATGCCCTGAGCGCAGCCGAAGGGCGGTCCGTCTCGCGGACTCCGGCGCAGCCGGAGCCTGCCTGCCGCCCGCGCGGTTTTGTTATCCTGAGCGGAGCGCCTTCCGCGGAGCCGAAGGATCTCGCCTCGGAATCTGCTGTTTCTTTGCCGCGCGCCTGCCCGCCGCACAAAGTCGATGTCCGGAAACGGACGGGATCGATAAAAATGACGCGAAAAACTCGATTAGGAACGACTCCGTTTCTTTGTTTTGTGTGAGTTGCGTCATGTTCTAATTTCCCATAGAAACTCGATTAGAATCTGCAAAGCGCATAAAAAGCAAAAAGCCGCGTTTCCGCGGCCTGGCTGCCCTTTCTTCCATTTTTTCCGGTTCGGCCGGAGTGCCCAGCCGAAGACACTATATACCATAGGGTTAACTAAAAGTCAAGGCATCTGCCTTTGCCTTCGTAGCGGCGACCCTTGGGTCGCCCGCGCATTTTCTGTCATCCTGAGCGGAGCGTTTCTTGCGCAGCGAAGGATCTCGCCTCGAAGCAGTTCGGCACCCAGGGAACGCCAGTGGCCCTGACGAATGGTTGACCGGGACGCAATGATTTGCGATCTTTACCGTGCAAAACCAAGACCACATGAAAACCTACTGCGTGTACATCTTGGCCAGCAAATCCCTCAATCTCTACACCGGAGTCACCAGTAACCTGCAACGCAGAGTAATCCAGCATCGCGAAAAACTCCTCAAAGGATTCTCCGCGAAATACAACATAAACCGCCTCGTTTATTACGAAAGTTTCGGCGACGTTTTCGCCGCCATCCGCCGCGAGAAACAAATTAAGGGCTGGCTCCGAAGCAAGAAAATTGCCCTGATTGAATCCGCCAACCGCGATTGGAAAGACCTGAGCGACGGATGGTAAAGCAATCACGAGTTGGGGGGCGCCGCTCCTCTTTGTAATGTCAGTCTAGATGGACCGCCCTTTGTGCAGCAAAAGATCTCATTTCGAAGCGAGATTCTTCGGGCTCGAAAACGGCCCTCAGAATGACAAGCCAACTCAGCGGCACGTGCACCAGACGGCTGTCTTCCCGCGCCTCCACCGCCCGCGCCTGCCCGCCTCGGCGGGCGATGCGCAGCATCGCGTCCCGCGCCTTTACGTTGTCATCCCGAACCCGGCCGCGTCTTCCGCGAACGGCGGTGAGGGACCTGCTGTTGTTTTTAGCTTTCCTAGGGGCGCTGCCTGTTTACCCTGACGCAAGAAGGGCCCGCCCGTCGCGCGACTCCGCGAGTCGCGTTTGCATTGCCTATGCTGTCATTCCGAGCTTGCCCGCTCGGGCGGGCGACGAGGAATCTGCTTTGCCTCTTTGGAGTGCGGCGGTCCGCCTTGCGGACTCCGGCTGCGCCGGAGCTCGACGCAAGGGTAAACCGGTTCGTCGTCAAACCCTCTCGACCATCAGACAAGCGGCTGCCAGAATGACAGTGAGGGTATAATTTGCTGGCGTGAGCAGTCAGGGAGACTGGATGAGCAACAATTTTTCGCTCCTTCGAAAAAAACTAAGTTTCAACACTCAAACCTTGACGTACTAGCATAAATTTAGCATAGCTGCGCGTGCCGTCCTGAAAGGTGTCAAGGGAAATGAAAATGGAGAACGGGCTGCTGACGATTACCAGGATTATGTCTGGCGCGTCTCAGACCGTGATCTCGGACGAAGCGCGTACAAAGTGGGCTGCGCGCATCCTCGCATTTATGGGCATTGCCTCATTCGCCGTAACTTGGCGAGTCTGGACGCCCTACCGAACCTACCCAGCAATCCCATATATTCCCTGGCTGCATCCAAGCGCTGTTTCGGTTGGAGTATTCGCTCTCGCCTGCGTGGGACTATTGGCATCACTTTGGAATCGCTTCCGCAAAGCGGGGCTTTTAGTTTTTTTTCTGTGCACCGCGTTTCTGGTTCTCGAAGACCAGTCTCGCCTTTTAGCCTACATCTACATCTCGCTAGTTGCTGCCGTTTGCCTCTTGTTTGATCGTCTTGATTGTTTTCGTTTGGCGCTACCTTTCGTTTACTTCTGGGCCGGATTCCACAAGTTTAATGGTCAATACTTAACTCGGGTATTCCCGTGGGTGTTCTTCACGCCGCACATCACGCACTGGCTCTCCTACTTAGGTCACTGGCGATTGATGGCAGCGGCATCGGCGGCGTGCGAGCTAAGCGTTGCACCCCTGCTTTTCTGGAGGCGCAGCCGTCGTTGGGGAGTTTATCTCGCCGTTTCGTTGCACCTACTCATCCTCGTGTTAATTGGCCCGCTTGGATCGAACGTTTATCAGTGCGTTTGGGCATGGAACGCTGCCATGGCAGCGTGGATTGTAGTTTTGTTTTGGAATTTCAACGAGCCAATTCGCCTTTTCCCAGTTCGCGATGTGATGCGCGGTGTCGTAATCTTTCTATTCGTCGTAACGCCCATCCTTAACATGTTCTCGCTTTGGGACGACGGCGCTTCATTTCACCAATTCTCGGGTATTGCAGTGGATGCGTACTTGCAGATTCCGCAAGGAAGAGAGTCGGAACTGCCTCGGTCTGCGCGTGAGGTAATGGCCGACGGTCGCGTATATTTCTCCCCGTGGGCTGTTAAGGACACGAACGCCGACTCTTATGCTTCCGAACGGGTTTATCGCGGGATATTTCGGCAGGTGTGTCGCCAGGCACCGGACTTGACTCTCGTGATCGTGAAACCCGCGTGGCCGAGCGGCAGAACCACGAACAAGCGGGAATCTTGCCCCACACTTTCCACAGACTCGCCTGTTCACTAACGCTGAGGCTCCAATCGCACCGATACTCCGCATTTGCGCGGCTACAGATTCTACTCCGGGCTTTAGATCTTCCCTGCCTTCTTCTTCCATGCCCAGTATTCCGCCGGAGTGATTTTGCCGCGCTCATATAGTGTCTTCATGAAGTTGCGCGCATTCTTGACCTCCAAGGCGGAGTACATGGAATGGACAAGGTAGGTTACGTTGGCCGAGGTTCTCCGCGTGAACAGACCCTTATCAAAAAGATGCGCATGCACTCCGTTTCTAGCCTCTCGAATCTCGTGAAGGCATTGTTTGAGTGGTGTGTCTTGTGTCTTCTTCCACCACCGGAGACCATCGTGCGGAATCCAATGTTTCGCAAAAGCGCGATTGATTAGGCCGTACAGGTCGCGGCAACGATCCTTCGGCTTATTGGTTTCAACGAAGTCGAAGATACGGAGTAGGGCTTCCAGTTCGCAGCCTCGGGCAACAAGGGCACAAAAATAGGCTTTGGCTTTGTGGGATTTCTTGGCCTCTTTGCAATAGAACTTTCCTGCATCCCACATCTTCTGCTGATATACACGTTCCTGCTTTTTCCTTTTCCGTTTCACGTCCTATATTCAAAGGCATTGTCCACCAGAACGTCAACCGCTTTGGCGGGCGATTTGACACATGCGCTCTCGCAGGCAACTCACGCACGCGCCCTGTCCTGCGCGCGGGATGGGTGGTCCCCTTCCGGGCCGTGTACGCATACCCCGCATTCGTCTGACCCCGTGTTTGGGATCTTTCTATACTTGTCCCGGCACCCAACCGGGGTGTAGCACTTTTCCCCACTCTGTAACCTAACCCCCGTTTTTCGTTGACTTTCTGATAACTCTATGGTACACAGTAGTTTCGGCTGGTAATTCCAGCCGGGCAGTAACAAAACTGAACAGGAGAAACGCGAGCCGCGGAAACGCGGCTTTTCGCTTTTTATGCGCTTTTTATGATTCTAATCGCTGAGGATATGAATAATTAGAACTCGATGCAACTGATAGAAAACAAACAACGGGAGGTCGTTCTAATCGCTGATTCTTTCGATTTTTTGAAAAACTTTGCGATTTCGGACAGTGGCCAAAAGAACCCTCCAACATCTAATGGGGCGGGCCGTTCGTTGGCCCTGGCGCCGGAGGGCCGCCTGACGCATCCAATGTGCCGAAATCCCGGCAAGGGCGGACAGGCGCAGGAATCATCGACAGAAGAGGAGAAGCTAAACATGATCACCATTCGTCCCAGCGATGAACGTGGACACAACAACATCGGCTGGCTCAACACTCGTTTTACTTTTTCGTTCGCCGACTATCATGACCCAAAGCACATGGGTTTCCGCGAACTTCGCGTCATCAACGAAGATGTGATTGCGCCCGGCCAGGGCTTCGGCATGCATCCGCACCGCGACATGGAGATTTTGACCTGGGTTTTGGAAGGTGCGCTTGAGCATCGCGACAGCACCGGTTCGAGCGGCGTGATTCATCCGGGCGAGCTGCAGCACATGACCGCGGGATCTGGCGTGATGCACAGCGAATTCAACGCATCGGAGACGGAGCCCGTGCATCTGCTCCAAATCTGGATTTTCCCGGAGAAAAACGGACTCAAGCCCGTTTACGAGCAGCATGCGTTCCCGGAAAACGGCTGGAACGGCGAATTTCGCCTCCTCGCCGGTGAAGGTGCACCCATCGCGATTCATCAGGATGCGAAGCTCTTCGCCGCTCGGATGAAGGCGGGCGAAAAAATCACGCACGCAATCGCTCCCGGCCGCCATGCCTGGGTCCAGGTCGCGCGCGGCAGCGTTAAACTCAACGGCACAAATCTCAAGGCCGGAGATGGCGCAGCCATTACCGACGAGACCAATCTCGCGTTCGAAGCAAAGGATTCGTCCGAGGTTTTGTTGTTCGATTTGGCGTAAGAATGCGAGGAGTCATCGTGGAAAAGCCGGCTGACATTCAGTACCCGATCCATGACATCCTTCGGCGACGCTGGAGCCCGCGCGCGTTTTCCGATCGCCCGGTTGAACCAGAAGTGCTGCGCAGCCTTTTCGAAGCCGCGCGCTGGGCTCCTTCGTCGGGGAATTCCCAGCCGTGGCATTACCTGATCGCCCGCAAGGAAGACACGGCGGAATTCGATCTCATGCTGCACTGCCTCGCAGAGGGCAACATCGCCTGGTGCAAAGACGTGCCCCTGCTGATGTTTTCTGTCGCGAATCTGCGCTGGGAAAAAACCGGCGAGCCTAATCGCCACGCGTTTCACGATGTCGGCCAAGCTGCCGCGCAGCTTACTGTCGAAGCCGTATCGCGCGGCCTCTTTGTGCACCAGATGGGCGGCATACTTGTCGAAAAGATCCGAGAGACCTATGGACTTCCGGATGGCTTCGAAGCGGTCGCGGGATTCGCCGTCGGCTATCCCGGCGATCCCGATCGGTTGCCGGAGAAACTGCGCGTTCGCGAAATTGCGCCGCGCACGCGCAAGCCAATCGAGTCTTTTGTGTTTTCCGGGCGTTGGAGAGAAACGGCGCCTATCGTAAAGCCTTGAATTCGCGCCGTGGAGTTCGGCAGCGTGGCGTTGTCACAGTCTTGGCAGCACGATTCCCTGCTGCGCCTGATACTTGCCCTTCTTGTCTTTGTAGGAGATTTCGCAAACTTCGTCGGATTCGAAGAATATCACCTGGCAGAGTCCTTCGTTGGCGTAGATGCGCGCCGGAAGCGGCGTCGTGTTGCTGATTTCCAGCGTGACGAAGCCTTCCCACTCCGGCTCAAACGGTGTCACATTGACGATGATCCCGCACCGCGCGTACGTTGATTTCCCCACGCAAATCGTCAGCACGCTTCGCGGAATCCGAAAATATTCCACCGACCGCGCCAGCGCGAAAGAATTCGGCGGAACAATGCATACCGGCCCTTTGAATTCCACGAACGAGCGCGCATCGAAGTTCTTTGGATCGACAATCGTCGAATTCACATTCGTGAAAATGCAGAACTCGTCGGCCACGCGCATGTCATAGCCATACGACGACACGCCGTAACTGATGACGCCTTCGCGCACCTGGCGATCCGCAAACGGCTCGATCATTTTATGCTCGCGCGCCATCTTTGTAATCCAACGATCCGCCTTCACGCTCATTCCATTCCTCCCACGCGCCCGATTTCGAAAAGGCGCGGCATGTTATTACACCGCGCGCAGCTTGACAACCCACAACCTCGCCAACTAGCATACTGCTTCGCAAAGGAGCGGCCTTTCTCCATGATTAAACTCGACATCGTCAATGCGGTTGTGCAGCGAACCAGTATTCCACGCACGAAGGCCGAACAAGCTGTCGAGAGTGTTTTCGAAGCCTTGAAGAACGCCCTCGGGCGAGGCGAGCGAATTGAGCTTCGCCGTTTTGGGGTTTTCAACGTCAAGCCGCGCAAAACCGGAATCGGCCGCAATCCACGCACGGGCCAGCAAGTGAATATTCAACCCGGCAAAGCGGTGCGCTTCAAACCCGGTAAAGAGCTGCAAGCTCTGTAGCACCGTTTTTCAACTTCGCTCCACAGAATTGAATTCGCGTCTTCTTCGGTTGGCGAGCTTCCCGCCCGCGTGTACTCTATTACCGTGGAACCTGAGAACGGGCACGGCCGCGCACCCATCGAAATCATTGACTCGAGGGGCTATCCCCTGTTCCTTGACGCACGCTCCATCAATCCCTCCCCGCAGGAGCGTCCATTCGTTCTCGCGCTCTTTCTTTTTTCTCTGACGCTGATTTCAACGCTCGCCGTTGGCCGCGAGTTTTCCTTATCCTATGCGCAGAATCGTCCGCCTTTTTCTGGCGTGGATAATCCTTTCATTCCCACGTTTCAGACGTTGATCCACCCACGTTTGCTTCTCGGCGGCATTCCCTTTGCGTTCACTTTGATTGGAATCCTGCTGGCCCATGAGCTGGGCCATTATTTCACCTGCCGCTACTACAGAATCAGCGCGAGCTATCCTTACTTCCTTCCGGCGCCGACGATCATCGGCACATTCGGCGCGTTCATTCGCATTCGCTCGCCGATCGTCAATCGCAAGGCGCTATTTGACGTCGGATTCTCCGGCCCGCTTGTCGGATTCGTATTGGCTGTGCCCGTTCTGGCCTATGGCGTGCATGCCTCAAAGATTGTATCGGGAGTGCAGAGCAGCGCGTTCGTGATTTTCGGCAGCCCGCCGCTCATGAAATTTTTTCTCGCGTTATTTCATCCGGGCGTGAGGCCAAGCAACATACTTCTCAGCCCGATTGCCGTCGCCGCCTGGGTCGGCTTGCTCGTCACGGCGATCAATCTCTTGCCCATCGGCCAGCTCGATGGCGGCCACATTGTCTATAGCGTCGCCACTCACTACCATCGCTTGATTTCGCCGTTATTCGGGATCGGTCTTCTGATTGTCGGAATCGCTTACTGGCACCAATGGGTCGTTTTTGCCGTGCTTCTTCTTTTCCTCGGATTTCGGCATCCGCCGTTGATTGATCCCTGGACGCCGCTCGACGGCAAGCGGCGTGCGTGGGCCGTCGTCGCGCTGCTGATTTTCGTCCTGTGCTTCACGCCGATGCCACTGAGCATTCCGCATTGACGCGCGGCCAAAACTGCGGATTCCAACTCTAGAGCAGGCTCGTTGGATCGACGTCCACGATCACGGCGCCATCCGGGATTTCTTTTTCTGCGCAGAAGCTCAGGCATCCGTCGAGCACCTGTGCCAGCAAGGCGCGATTTGGTGTCTTCAGCAGGATTTGGAAACGATACTCGCGCCGCAATTTCGACAGGGCCGCGGCGGCCGGGCCGAGCACTTTCAGTTCGCTGATTTTCCTCGAATCGAGATAGCCCGCAATCGCGCGGCACCATCGAATCGCATTCTCGATCTTCCGGTCGCGCACCAGCACATTTGCCAGGGCGATGAAGGGCGGGTAATGCATCATCCGGCGAAAATGAATTTCCCGCTCGAAGAATGCGCGATAATCCTGATCCACGGCATGCTGAATCGCGTAGTGCTCGGGATAATACGTCTCGATGAGCACTTCGCCGGGCAGCTTCCCGCGCCCCGCCCGCCCGGCTACCTGCGTAAGCAATTGAAATGTCCGCTCCGCAGCGCGGAAATCCGGACGCCCCAGCGCCGAATCGGCCGAGACGACGCCAACGAGCGTCACGCGTTCGAAGTCGTGCCCCTTTGCGACCATCTGCGTGCCAACGAGCAGATCCAGATCGCCGCGCGCAAATGCCCCGAGCACTTTCTGATATTCGCGCTTCGTCCGCACGGTATCGCGGTCGAGCCGCCCGATTCGCGCCTCCGGAAACTGCTCGCGCAAGAATTCCTCAACGCGTTCCGCGCCGTCGCCGACGAAATACAAATGCTCCGATTTGCACTTTGGGCAAATCTTAGGCACCGCGGACGAATATCCGCAGTAGTGGCATTCGAGCCGGGCGCGATGCTTGTGGTACGAAAGCGCGATGCTGCAATTCCTGCACTCGATCCCTGCTCCGCAGCTCCGGCACAGCACGTACCACGAATACCCGCGCCGGTTGATCAGAATCAGCGCCTGCGTGCGTTCTTCGAATCGCCGCGCGATCGCCGCGAGCAGTGACAATGAAACTGGCGCGGACCGGTGGCTCTGGCGGAATTCCTCGCGCAGGTCGACGAGCTTCACTTCCGCCAGCGGACGATTTTCCACTCGCGTCGTCAGCTCCAGCAGCTGATACTTTCCCGTCTGCGCGTTGTGGAAGCTCTCCAGCGAAGGCGTCGCCGATCCAAGCAGCGCCACGGCGCCTTCCAGCCGCGCGCGGACAATGGCCACGTCGCGTCCGTTATAGCGCGGCGTTTCTTCCTGCTTGTAGCTTGACTCCTGCTCCTCGTCGACGATGATCAGGCCCAGGTTTTCGAGCGGCGCAAAGACCGCGGACCGTGTGCCCACGACGATTTGCGCTTCCCCTCGCCGCACGCGCCACCATTCTCGCGTGCGTTCGTTTTCCGTGAGGCCGCTATGCAGCACGGCCACAAGGTCGCCAAATCGCGCGCGCACTTGCCGGCTCAGCCACAGCGTCAGCGCAATTTCCGGCACGAGGACGATGGCGGTCTTCTGCCGCGCAAGGACCGCCTGGATGGCGCCGAGATAAACTTCTGTCTTCCCGCTTCCCGTAACGCCATGCAGCAATCCCGCCGTGAACGTTCGCGCCGCCAGCCATTCCCGCACGGCGCTCACGGCTCGCTCCTGCTCGGCATTCAACACATTCGCCGGTGGCACGAAATCCGCCTCCCAGGAGTCTTCCTCGACCGTGAGCGGTTCTTCCCATGTACAAACCTTGCCTTGCTTCTCCAGGCGCGCGATCACCGCGCGCGAAACGCCTTCTTTGAGCAGGAGCGGTAAAGGCAGCGGGCCGCGCTCCGCCGAGAGAACTTCGCGCGCTTTTTCCTCCGTTGCTCCGCTGGCGTTCGCGGATAAATTCCACGCGACAACCTTCTGCATGCGCTCGCGCTTGTGACGCAGCCGGCCACGTGCGCGCAAACATCCACGCCGCACGAGCCGCTCCGCCGCCGCTTCGCCTCCTGAGATTCGCTGCAGGCGCGATGGCGTAACAGGCTTGCCAGTGCGCTCGAGGATTTCGAGCAGCGCAAGATCGATGGATTCTCCTGGATCGGACGGCCCTCGCTCCCTCATTTCTTCAAGGAATGCCCTTCCGTGCTCCGTCATCTCGTATTCACGGCCGTGCCGCATCTCCGCCAAAGGCGGCAGCATCGCGCGCATGGTCTCGCCGATCGGCGCGACGTAATAGCGGCTCACCCACATTCCCAATTCGATGAGTTTCGCGGGCAGCGCGGGAATTGCATCCAGCAGTTCGACAATTTCCTTTGTGGTCTTGCCTTCCGGGGGTTTGGCGCCGGTGCTTACGCCCACGCCCACCATGGCGCGGTTGCGGAACGGCACGACCACGCGGCTCCCGACGAATTCAGCGGACGCCAAGTGCTCCGGGATCGCGTAAGTGAACGTCGTGCGAAGCGGGACAGGCAGCGCAACTTCACAATACCGCGGGGTCATATTCGGCTCTTAGTCTAACAGCAAGCCGCAACTCGCAGAACTCACGCGCCACCCGCGCCAGCGCTGCACAAGCATGCGCAATCGCAAGAAATGCGCGGAGGCGCGCAGCTCGCTACATGCTGACGAGAGCCACTCCTGCAAATATCAGCGCGACTCCCGCCCACTGCCTCCGCCCAAGTTTTTCCCGGAGAAACACGGCTGCAAACAACAGCGTGATCACGCCGTAAAGAGAAGAAAGCACCGTCGCAATGGCGATCTCCTCGCGCTTGAATGCCAGATTGTTCGCCACAAATCCAGCCGTGTCCGCCAAGCCAATGAAAAATATCAGCCACGCCGTGGAGCCCCTCGGAATTTCCGCCGACGCTCCCAGCGGCCGCAGCAGCAGCGCCAGCACGACGAATGTTGTCAGCCGGATCACCCACACGGACGCAAATCCGCCGAACACGGGCATCACGCGAAATCCCAGGATCCAGTAATTCACCCCGAATCCCAGCGCCGCCGCAAGCGCCCACGGCACTCCGCGGAGCACGTGCCTTCGATGATGCCCCGTGGATTCGCGTTCCGTTTCCGCCTCGACCTTTGCCGGCTGCGCCAGCGCGGCCATAATCACTCCAACGATCGCCACGGCGATTCCCGCCGCGTGCGTTCGCGTCAAACGCTCGCCGGTCAGAAGCGAAAGCATAACCGTCAGCGCGGGATAACTCGCCGCTATCGGCGACACGAGCGCAAGCACACCAATTTCAAACGAACGGTACAACGCCAAAGACGCCAGAGCACTCAGGATTCCCGCCAGCACAATCCACGCCCAAATGCCCCAGCGGAACGCCGGAAAAAATCTCGTCCAATGGCCCATCAATACCATGCACACCGTCAGCGCAATGAATCCGGCCACCTGCATAAAAAGCAGCGCTCGCAGCGCACCCGTCCGCCGCGTCGCGAACCGCGCCATGAAATCCGCCACTCCCCAGCCGAGCGCCGCCGAAAGTCCGAGCAAAATTCCCAAAATACTTCTCCATGCAACAAAGCTCTATTTTTATCAGGCTAAAAGCTGCAACCACTCTGCGATTGCAGCGCAACAGTGTATCAGGAGGTTTGGATTCAGCCGAAAGCGGAATCGCGAAGGAACAAACGAGAGAAACTTATCGCCGTGCGGGAGGCTTCAGCCCGAGATGGGCCATCACTTTCTTCAAATCTTCCCAGACTTCACCCTTCGCATTCGGATTGCGGAGCAGATAAGCAGGGTGGTAAGTGGCCATCATCGGCACGCCGCGAAATTCCAGCCATTGCCCGCGGAGACGCGAAATCGATTGCTTCGAACCCATGAGCGATTGAAATGCGGTGGCGCCGAGGCAAACAACCGCTTTCGGCCGGATCACCGCAAGCTGCCGGAAAAGGAACGGCGAGCACGTCTCCACTTCATCCGGTTCCGGAGCGCGGTTTTGCGGCGGGCGGCACTTCACCACGTTGCAGATATACACGTCATCGCGCCGCAGGCCCATGGCGTCGATCATTTGAGTCAGCAATTTCCCCGCGCGGCCGACAAACGGCAGCCCCTGGATATCTTCGTCATGCCCGGGCCCTTCGCCGACGAAAACAAGCTCGGCGTTTGCATTCCCCGCGCCGAAAACAATGTTCGTTCGCTGCTCGCAGAGTTTGCAGCGTTTGCAGTCGCCAATATCCTCGCGAATGCGCGGCAGCGAATCGTCTTCGATCCGCTCGTTGGCTTCAAATAGCGAGGCGCTCTTGACCACGGGCAGCGCGGCAGCCAGCGGCGCTTTTGGCGGTGTGCTGGCCGGTGAAGCCAGAGCCGGCGCCGGCCTGCTGGCCGCGGAAAGCTTGCTTTGGCTCATGATTGGAGTTAATGCCGAGATCTCGCCGCTCAAAACCGTCCCGGTAACGCGGTCGAGATAAAACGAGGAAATGTTCAAGTCGCCGAAATACCGAAGCCAGGCCTCGATCTGCGCGCGGCTCTCGGGCTTCACTTCACGCCCTTTCGGAGTTCAGCCACGCGATCGAGGATGCTGTTCGCAACGTCGAACTTCGACATCTTCGGCAGCGAAATCTCCTGCCCGCCGCGCAAATACAGCGTCACGATGTTGGTGTCCGTGTCGAATCCCGCGCCTTCCTTCGTCACGTCGTTCGCCACGATCATGTCGGCGCCCTTCGCTTCGAGTTTGTGGCGCGCGTTCTCCGCCACGCGCTCCGTCTCCGCGGCAAAGCCCACCAAAATCCTCTCGCCTTTCTCCCGCGCGAGCGCCCCCAGGATATCCAGCGTGGGCTCGAGTTCGAGCATCACGTGCCCCGTGCCGCGCTTCATCTTCTGCGTCGCGGGAAAGACTGGCCTGTAATCCGCCACGGCCGCCGCCATGATCACCGCGTCCGTCGTTTGCGCATTCTCGCGCACCGCGCGATGCATCTCTTCGGTCGAACGCACCGGCACCCAATCCACTTCCCCGGGCGCTTTCAATTCCGTCGGCCCGCTCACCAGCACAACGCGCGCGCCGCGCCGCGCCGCAGCATCCGCCAGCGCATAGCCCATTTTCCCCGACGAGCGGTTCGTCAGCATCCTCACCGGATCGATGTCTTCCACCGTAGGTCCGGCGGTGACAACAATCGTCATTCCTTCCAGGTCATGCTTCAGCCCGAGCGCTTCGCACACGGCGCTGGCGATCGCTTCCGTTCCGGCCAGGCGGCCGGGCCCGGTCATTCCGCACGCAAGATAGCCCTCGTCCGGCTGAACGACTCGCACGCCTCTCGCGCGCAGCGTCTCCAGGTTTTTCTGTGTCGCCGGATGCTCCCACATGTTCACATTCATGGCCGGTGCGACAATCACCGGCGCTTTCGTCGCAAGGTAAAGCGTCGTCAGAAAATCATCCGCGATGCCATTTGCGAGTCTTGCCAGAATGTCCGCCGTTGCCGGCGCGACGAGCAAGAGATCGATTCGCTGGGCAACCGCGATATGCTCGATCGCGCTTTCGACGTTCGCGGGCTCATCCTTCTCTCCGAAAAGCCCCGTGATTACCCTTTGCCCGGTCAATGCCGCGAATGTGAGCGGCGTGATGAATTCCTGCGCTCCGCGCGTCATCACCACTTGCACGTCGATCTTTTCCTGCTGCAGCCGGCGGACGAGCTCCGCCGCCTTATAGGCAGCCACTCCTCCCGAGATTCCCAGCGCGATGCGCATCGATCCTCGCCGTGAAAACCTACGACTTCTTGCGCTTCCCGTCTTCGCTCGCCGCGTCAGCCGGTTCCGGAAGCTCGAATTCCAGCATCCCTCTCTGCAATTCTTCTTCGGCCACGCGGGTGAATTTGTGATTTTTCGGATTGTCAATCAAAGGCCGGCCTCCAGCCATAAGCTGCCGGGCGCGGCGCGCCACGAGCACAACGTAAGCGAACTTGCTCTCTGGTGCTTCGGATGAAACCTGCATAAGTACGCTACCCCCCAAATGATTTCAGAATTTTGTGAACGCGATCCCGATTTTGCACGGTCCGGCAACGCGCACCGAGTGCAATGGCCTGCACGGCATTGCCGGCTTTTTCGACGTCCTCATTGATGACCACATAATCGTAATCCACGTAATGCTCCATCTCCAAGCGGGCCCGCTCGAGTCTTCTCCTGATTTCGTCCTCGCTATCCAGGCCGCGCGCGCGGATACGCTTCTCCAACTCCTGCGGGGACGGCGGCACGATAAAAATTGCCACCGACTGAGGGAGCGTCTGCCGCACTTGCGCCGCGCCCTGAACGTCGATTTCAAGCACCAGATCTTTTTCCCGCGCACGCGCTTCATCCAGCCATTTCTTTGGCGTCCCGTAACTGTGCTTCCCAAAGACGCGGGCGTGCTCGAGGAATTCCCCGTCCCGAACCATCCGCTGGAACTCGTCTTCCGATACGAAATGATACCACTTGCTGTCTTTTTCGCCGTGTCGAGGCGGCCGCGTGGTTGCGGAAATCGACAGCATCGTTCCCGGGAGCTCCAATATTTTTTTCACCAGCGTCGATTTGCCCGACGCGGACGGTCCCGAAACGATCAGCACGAGAGGTTCATGAGAATCAGCCATCGTTATTCGATGTTCTGCACCTGTTCACGAAGTTTTTCAATTTCCGACTTCAATTCAAGCCCAAGTTGCGTAATCTCGAGTCCATCGCTGTCGATTCCATTCGTCTTCGAAAGCAGCGTATTTGTTTCTCTTTGCATTTCCTGCAGGAGAAAATCAAGTTTCTTTCCGGTCTCTCCCCCCGCTTCGAGCAAACCGCGAAATTGCTGTACATGACTTTTCAATCGCGCCAATTCCTCTGTCGTGTCGCTCCGCTCGGCGGCGAATGCCGCTTCCTGCGCCAGCCTGTTTGGATCAAGCGCATAATTCCCGAGCAATTCCTTCAACCGCGTCTCAAGCCGCTTCGCGTATGCAGGCTGAGCGCGTTCGGCCAGCGCTTCAATCTTTCGTGCCACAAGGGTGACGTTATCCAGCCGACTCGACAGCTCCGCGCCCAGCGCCCGCCCCTCCACCTGCTTCATCTGCTCCAAGCGCTCGATCGCCTGTCCGAGACAGGCGCGAACCAGCGCCCCCAGTTCCTCGATTTCATCGTCCGCCGGCGCACCCGACGACGCAACGCCCGGCAACCGCAGAATCGCCGCGACGTCAGGGTCCGCCTTCACGCCAAACTGCTCGCTTAGCGACTTCGCCGCCTTCAAATATTCCGCGGCGACTTCCCGGTGAATTGTAATCGAGTTCTTCTTTCCCGCTTCAACCTGTAGTGTCACATCCAAGTGCCCGCGGCGAATTCTCTCCCGCGCCACTTGCCGTATTTCCGTTTCCAGCGCATCCCATCCTTCCGGCATTCGCACACGCACGTCCAGAAAGCGATGGTTCACGCTTCGCAGGCTCAATTGCACGGCCCAGCCATTCTGCTCGACGCGCGCCTGCGCATATCCCGTCATCGACTTCAGCATCGGGGCAGCCATATTACACGGGTCCAGCCGGCATTGGTGGCTCGATTTCCTGGAACTGGAGGTGGTAGAGCCGCGCGTAGGCGCCGCCGTGAGCCAGCAGCTCCTCGTGCGTCCCGCGCTCCTTGATCGTTCCCTCTTCCAGAACCACGATCAAATCGGCCCGCCGGACCGTCGAAAGCCGGTGCGCGATCACGAATACAGTTCGATTCTCCATCAGAGTGTTCAGCGCCCGCTGCACCAGCATCTCCGACTCGGAGTCCAATTCCGATGTCGCTTCGTCGAGAATCAAGATCGGAGCATCTTTCAGCAGCGCGCGCGCGATGGCCAGCCGCTGCCGCTGCCCGCCCGAAAGGCGCTGCCCGCGGTCCCCGATCTTCGTTTGATAGCCCTGCGGCAATTGCGTAATGAAATCGTGCGCCAGCGCCGCCTTTGCCGCGGCCACCACGCGCGCTTCCGGCAGATCCGGGCGCCCATAACACAAATTGTTCCACACCGTATCGTTAAACAAAATCGTCTCCTGCGTCACGATCGCCAATTGTTCACGCAAGGAGCGCAGGTTCACATCGCAGACATTATATCCGTCGATCAGGAGTGTTCCCATCGTCGGGCTGTGGAATCGCGGCAGCAGATTGACAAGCGTCGTCTTCCCCGCGCCGCTCGAACCTACAATCGCCACGACGCTCCCCGCAGGCACTTTCAGATTAACATTTTGCAGTATGATGGGGCCGCTCTCATAGGCGAATCCGACGTCCTGGAAATCGGCTTCCCTGGAGAAGCGGCGCAATACAACGCTCCCTTCCTTCTCCGCGACTTCTTCTTTCAGCGCAAGGAATCCGATGACCTCCGCCGACGCCCCCACGGCGAGTTGAAACTGATGATACAAACTGCCCAGGCGTTTGATCGGCTCGTACGCGCGAAAAAGAGAATAGATGAATCCGATCACCATTCCCGTCGTCATGACGTTCCGTCGAATCTCGTCGCGGGCGTACAGCAGCAGAACGGCGAAAACAAGCGCCCCGAGCAAGTCCATCATCGGCGACGTCACTACGTAAGCCTTCACCCAGCGCATGTTTTCCCGCAATAAGCGCCGCGCGGTATCGCGGAATTTCTGTATTTCGAAATTCTCCATGCCGAACGCTTTCACCACGCGGTTCCCGCTCACCGTCTCTTGCAGGATTTGGCTCAGGTCCGCGACGCGCGAGCGGCTATTCTGAACCGAGCGGCGGATGCGGCGCCCGAGCTTGCCCACGGGATAAACGACCAGCGGAATGATGATCGCCGACCCCAGCGCCAGCCTCCAATTCAGCCAGATCAGCACGCACACAAACGCCGTCAGCGCGAACACCTGCTGAAAAAAATCGGCAAGATGTTCCGACAGCGCGCTCCGCACCTGGTCCACATCGCTGATCGCAGCCGACATCACCCGGCCTGTCGGATTATGCTGAAAGAAGCCAATCGGTTGCCGTACCAGCTTGTCATACACCTGGTTTCGCAGGTCCGTTACGCCCGCGTGCCCGGCATATTGGATCATCGTGCTGCCGAAAAATTCCGCCACGGCCTTGAAGGAAAAAATCGCCACGAGGCACAACGCGAAAACCGTCCACACATAGTGAATACTCGAGGGCAAAAACGAATTGAGATAGATGACGCGGTGGCTATAAGGCAGCGTGATTAGTTTTACTTTCGTCGCGGTGCTATGAGGATTCAAGATCGTGTCCACGGCGGGGATGATCATTAGCGCGATCAATCCTTCGCAGATTCCCACGATCGCCAGCAGCGCAACCCCGAAAATCAATCGCAGGCGGTATGGCCGCACAAATTGAAACAAGCCCCGAGGCTCGGATGAAGTCTTCACTCGCGATTTTTCCTTAGGATGAACCAGCGCCTGTCTTTCCACATTACCGGAGGCAATTTGCCCGCGCCAGCGTCAGTCGTCCAATAAGTCACGATGCAGGACGCTCGAGATCTCGATGTTCGAGTTTCGTCGTGTAGCCGCGCTTCGCCAGCGCCTTGGAAACCGCCTCGGCCATCATCACGGACCTGTGGCGGCCGCCGGTGCATCCGAACGCAATGGTCAGATAGCTTTTCCCTTCGCGAATGTAATGCGGGATCAGGTATTCCAGCAGCCCTTCGATGCGCCGCAAGAACTGCCCCGTCTGCTTGAACGACCGGATGTACTTCGCCACGCGCGCATTCTTGCCGCTGAAAGGGCGCAGCTTGGCCACGAAATGCGGATTGGGCAGAAAGCGCACATCGAAGACGAGGTCTGCATCCGCCGGCAAGCCGAATCGATAGCCAAAGCTCATCAGAGAAATCAACAGCGGCTTCCGGCCCGCTTTCTGAAAACGCTCGATGATGAACTGGCGCAGATCGTGGACAGTGAACTTCGTCGTATCGATCACCACGTCGGAAAGCGCGCGGATCGCGGCCATCTGTTTTCGCTCGAGGCGGATCCCCTCGGAGATGGAAAACTCGGCGCCCATCGGGTGCGGGCGCCGTGTCTCGTTGAATCTCCGCGCAAGCGCCAGATCGCTCGCTTCGATGAACACGAGCGTCGCCGGATATTCGCGCCGCAATTTGCGATACACATCCGGCAGGCGTTTTAATTGCTCTCCTTCGCGCGCATCCATCAGCAACACCGCGCGATCAAATTCACCGCCTCCCGCCATGTACAATTCAGCGAAAGAGGGAATGAACGATACCGGCAGATTATCGACGCAATAAAATCCCAGGTCCTCGAATGTCCGCAGGACCGAGCCTTTTCCCGAGCCGGAAAGGCCCGTGAGAATAACTAGTTGACGGTTCTGTTGAGTATGGCTGGGGGCCACAGGGGCAGCTCGTCAGTTCTTTTGCCGGCGCTGATGCGTGCTGGGAATGCGCAGGTCTTCCCTATACTTTGCTACCGTCCGCCGCGTGACGTGAATTCCCTCTTCGTCCAATCGCTTGGCAATCTGCTCGTCGGTCAGCGGGTGCGTCGCATCTTCTTCCTCGATCATTTTTTTCACTCGCCGCTTCAGAGACAAGAGCGACATGTCGCCGCCTTGCGGCCCGTTCACTGATTCCGAAAAGAAATATCGCAGTTCGAAGACGCCCTGCGGCGTGTGAGCATACTTGTTCGCCACGGCGCGGCTCACAGTGGATGGATGCACGCCAACTTCTTCGGCCACTTCCTTGATCATCATCGGCTTCAGATGGTCCACACCGTACGCCAAAAAATCCTGCTGCCGCCGCAGAATCGACTGGCAGACGCGCACAATCGTGTGTTTCCGCTGCTCGATATTCTTCATCAATTGCACGGCCGCGCTGAAACGCTCCTTGACGTAGTTGCGCACGTCGCGATCCGCCGCGTCGCGTGCCAGCAACCTGCGGTACACCGGACTCAGACGAAGTTGCGGCATATCATCGTCGTCCAAGAATGCCTGCCATTCGCCGTCGACTTTTCGGAATTGGATGTCCGGCTCGACGAGCCGCGGCTCAATCCTGTTGTAGCGGAGGCCCGGCTTGGGATCGAGCCGCTTTACGACGTCCACGGCGCGCTTCACGGCTTCGATCGGACGGTTCAGTGCTCGCGCGATTTCCTTGAGCTGATTATTCTGCAGCATTTTCAGGTGATCGGAGATGACTTGCTGCGCCAGCGTGTTCTGCGGATCGAGCAGTTTCACTTGCAGAAGCAGGCATTCCTTCAAATCGCGCGCCGCCACTCCCGGCGGATCGAATTCCTGCACCACCGCCAGCGCTTCTTCGACGTCTTCGGCCGAGTACCCGCCCGACTGCGCAATCTCCTCGAGCGTCGCCACCAAATAGCCATTTTCGTCGAGGTTCCCGACGATGACTTCGGCGATTTTCTGCACTTGCTCGCTGCAGATGCTGACTCTCAACTGCCAGAGGAGATAATCGGCGAGACTTTGTGGCGAGGACAAAAATTTATCGAAGCCCGGCTTTTCGGTTTCTTCGCGCTCGCTTCCCGCGCCGCTCGACGCGCCCGTATCCAAGTACTTCGTAAAAAACGAGCCAATATCGAACTCGTCGAATGGATTCGCCTCTTTCGTCTCCGGAAGTTTTTCCGTTTCCTCTTTCACGAACGTCTCGTCCGTGTAGTTTTCGCTGACCACGCCATCATCCCCGAGCACTTCCAGCATCGGGTTTTCCATCACCTCTTGATTGATCATCTCGCGCAGTTCGAGCCGATTGAGGGCCAGCACGCTCACCATCTGCACGAGTCCCGGCGTCAGAACCTGCCTTTGCGCAAGCCGGAGATTTAATTTGGGCTGTAGCCAGTTCATTGGTCTAATTCAAACGAAAATTTTCTCCCAGGTAGAGCCGCCGAACTTCCGCATCCTGGCTCAATTCCCAGGGCGTTCCTGAACTCAATATCTTCCCGCCGTGGATGATGTACGCGCGGTCCGTCACGGCCAGCGTGTCCCGGACATTGTGATCGGTCACGAGCGTCCCTATTCCCGCCGCGCTCAAGTCGGTGATGATTTTCTGCAAATCCAGGACCGTCAGCGGATCGATGCCTGAAAAGGGCTCGTCCAGCAGGACAAACGAAGGTTGCAGCGCAAGCGATCGCGCGATTTCGAGCCGCCGGCGTTCGCCGCCCGAAAGCACGTAGCCTTTGCTGTTGCGAAGCCCCTCGAGTCCCATCTGCGACAGCAACTCCTCCACGCGATCACGCCGCTGCTCCGCGGTGATTGGGAGCGTTTCCAGCACGGCCAGCAGGTTGTCTTCTACGGTCAGTTTGCGAAAGACAGAAGGTTCCTGGGGAAGGTAGCTGATGCCGCCACGCGCACGAAGGTACATGGGGAGGTCACTGATATCCTCGCCATCCAGCAGAACTCGTCCGAAATCTGGTCGCGCCAGCCCAACCAGTATGTAAAAGGTCGTGGTCTTTCCAGCGCCATTCGGCCCGAGCAGCCCAACCACTTCGCCCTGTCGAATCTCCAAACTGACGTTATCGACGACCGTGCGCCCTCGATAGCTCTTGCTCAACTCGGCGGCTTGGAGTTTCAACATGCCAGTTCATTTCACAACCCGGTGCATGGTCACGGTTCGCGTGCCTTTTTCCGACTCCACAAGAATCGTATCACTCGCTAAAAAGAAGGTCAATTCGCGGCCCGTCGTCGTGTTTCCAGAACCATCTTCAAGCGTGGGTTGCCCTCCCGAAAGTATGAATTTCCCGTCTCCCGCATCGTATTCACCTCGCTCGGCAGTGCCTGTGCGCCCGTTCTGTTCGATGCGGACAGCGCCCTCGGCGATGGCGCGCTCGAGTTTTTGCTGGCCACCCCCGTCACCAGAAAGCAAGAGCTCCATCTTTCGGCTAGTAATCGTCCCTTTATCCGAATGCGCCTTCACTCCGCCGCTCAGCTCCGCTCTGCCCGCGTCGCTCCAGTAGTCGACCTTGGGCGCACGCACTTGCCAAATCGTCGGCTCTTTGTCCTTCGCACCTTTGTCTGCCGGTTCGGCAAAGGTCGCCAAAACTTCTCCGCGCGCCTCGGCGCGTTTCTCGTCGCGCCAGAATTCAATTGCTCGCCCTTGCAGTACCGCAGTCTCCTGCCAAAATCGGGCATGCCCGGAAAATATTGCCTGCCCTGTGGCTTTCGAAACACCAGACCCGCGCGGCGCAAACGTGCCCGTCATTTCGTCCGCCGACACATTCGCCGGGCCCGTGCCTGAGCCGCTGCCCGGGTCGCCCTGGCGCGTCACATAGCTTGCTACCACGCTGCCCTGCGCGTGCGCTTGGCCTGTTTTTTGATTTATCTCAATCCGTGATGCCGCCAAACGCGAAGTAGCGTCTGCTATCTCCGCCGATCCCCCCAGTGCAAGTTGATCCGTGGCTTGTGTGAATCTCGCCTGATCAGCCTGGGCCGTTCGGTCATCTTGCCGAAAATTCACCGAGCCATTTTCATCAATCGTCTGCCAGCCGCTGTCGCCCGCTCCAAATGTGGCCGTCAGATTTTGCGCCGTGGTCGTCTGCGCCGGCTCGGAGCCGGATTTGTGAATCACTTTGACGCCGGATGTGCCGTGGAGCTGTGTCAATTGGCTCCGCGCATCGAAGTCCGCCGTGAGTTTTCCGCCGCGAATTTGGTCGGATTCGCCGCGCTGGCTTGTCACCACTTGCCCCGGCGCCAATGTCTCCGCCGTATCCATGTGCATGCCACTTCCGCTGGCGTCATGAGCAAAATCCAGCCGCAGCGCCTCTGTTTCCAAATCTCGTTTCGCTTGTATTGTCCGGGTTTCTGCACGCACATGTCCGGTAGCCAACATTTCGTGAGGCTCGCTCCCGCCGTCTCCCGGAACCATCGTCAGCTCGACGTGATCTGCCGAAAAACGGTTCGCGCCACCCGGCCCACCCTTCTGGCCACGTACATTGCCGCTGGCAACAATCTTTTCCAACGCGTCGCCCGCCCCCAAGAAGGCCACTATTTGCTCGGCCACGACAGACGACGTGCCGCGCGCATCCGTCCCGCTCAATTCCGGCTGGCCCGTAGCAACCACGCTTTTCGGCTGCATCGAGGCATCCAGATCTACCTCCAACGCCCCAGCCGCGAGCGTCCGTTTCCCCTGCACTGCCCGAACCGGGCCTGACAGCACCAAGACCCCTGTGCTCCTCCGAAATTCGAGCGCCCTGCCGGTCAAGTCCACGGGAAGCGCCCGATTTCTCCCGGGCGCAGTCAGCTTCAATTCAACGTTCCTTTCGAGCTTCACATCCTCGCTCTCGGGTTCGTAAACAATTCCTGTCCCTTGTCCTTCACCTCCGGGAAATTTCAGCGTGACCTCGCTGGACGTGGTGACTCGGCCCGTATCGTGGTCAAACGAAATATTGCTGGTCTCCAAATGCATGCTCTTCGTGGATGCTTTGGCTTTCGCGTTTCTCAAATCGACTTCTACCTTGCCTTGGCATCGAATGCCGCCCGTACTTGGTTCATAACTGCACTCTCCCGCCTGCACCGAATCATTGCGGTCACCCTGTGGTCCATAAATTGTGATCGTCACGTCTTCGAGGAGGCTGCGGTTCTGGTCCTTGAATTCGGTGGCCCGCGATGCGCGCACCTTGAACAGCGTGTGGTGGTTCACCGTCCTCGAAATCGTGAATCCCGCCGACTCCTGTGCAACACTGGCCGGCACGGGCGCCGGCAGATTTTTTTGCACTGCCCGCGCGCCCATGCGCCCGCGCATGTACACAGCAAGCACCGCGAGCACGATGGCAATCGCAACGCCAGCGGACCACCGGGCATATCGCGCGGCTTCCTTATTTTTCATGCGATCAGCGCCTGCTGAATGGCCATCTCGCTCCCTGCTTACTTAGAGGCTGAGTATAGAAAACAGGTTTGCGCCTCACAATAGAAACCAGCGCGCCCGAATCCTCAGTTGCATCTCCAGCATCTCACTGTCGGGAGAAAATCATGCCGAAAATGAAAGTAGCGCAAGTTACGAAACCCAGCGCAGATTTTGACATCGTCGAACGCGATATTCCGCAACCGCCGCCCGGACACGTGCGCATTCGAGTACGCGCTTGCGGAATCTGTTTCAGCGATCATCTCACAAAGGAGAATCTTTGGCCGGGAATCACGTACCCTCGCGTGCCAGGCCACGAAGTGGCGGGCATAATCGACGAAGTCGGCGCGGGTGTCGCGATGTGGAAGAAGGGCCAGCGCGTCGGCGTCGGCTGGCATGGAAAACACGACGGCATATGCCTTCCGTGCCGCCGCGGCGATTTTGGCAATTGCCTGCACCTCGAAATTTCGGGAATCAGTTACGACGGTGGCTATGCAGAGTTCATGATTGCCCCGGTCGAAGGTCTCGCGTCGATGCCTGATAGCCTCGACGCTGCGGAAGCTGCGCCGCTGATGTGCGCAGGCATTACCACATTTAACTCTTTGCGGCATTCGGGCGCGCTTCCGGGCGATTTGGTCGCCGTGCAAGGCGTTGGCGGACTCGGCCACCTGGGAATCCAATTCGGCAGCAAGTTCGGCTATAAAGTCGTCGCCGTTGGCCGCGGCCCCGCGAACGCGGCGCTTGCGAAAAAGCTCGGCGCGAGTTTCTACGTCGATAGCAAGGCCACCAATGCGGCTGAAGAACTGCAAAAACTCGGCGGCGCGAGAGTTATCCTGGCTACCGCGCCCAATTCGAAGGCCATGTCTTCGCTCATCAACGGTCTCGGCCCGAACGGCAAAATGGTCGTGCTGGGCGCGGCGATGGATCCAATCGAAGCGGCGCCCGGCCAGCTCATCGGCGGCAAGAAAAGCATTCAAGGCTGGCCGTCGGGAATTCCCACGGATTCGGAGGATACGCTTCGGTTCGCGGAGTTGACCGGCGTGCGGCCAATGATTGAAAAATTTCCCCTTGTCAAAGCCAACGAAGCCTTCGCACGCATGGCGAGCGGCAAGGCCGAATTTCGCGTTGTGCTGACGATGTAAGACCTGACACCCGAGCCACCGCGGTGGATTGGAATCGCCGCATTCCCGCTTTAGCTTTCCGGCAGGACGCCCGTACTGGCGGCAGCAACGCGGTCGCGTGTACTGTTCTTCACGAAGTACATGGCTTCATCCGCGAGATGCAGAAGGCCTGCTTTATCCGCAGAGTCGACTGGATACGATGCCACTCCCACGCTGGATGTGACATGCACGTTCAAGCCGACGTCCTTCAGCCACGTAGTGCTTCGAATCAGCGCGTGCAACCGCCGCGCCACGCGGCAAGCGTTTTCCTTCGAAGTCTGCGGCAAGAGAAGCACGAACTCGTCACCACCGTAGCGGAACGCGAAATCGATCAGCCGGCAATTCCCCTTGATCACGTTGCCAATTTCTCCCAGCAGTTTCGACCCCATCAAATGCCCGTGCGTGTCGTTCACGTTCTTGAAGTGGTCCAGGTCGATGAAGATGATCGAAAATTCGTAGCTGTACCGATGCGAGCGGTAAATCTCCGTGTCAAGCATGAAATTTAAATGCCGCGCATTGTAAAGGCTCGTGCAGTCGTCGGTGATCGTCAGCTCGTGAATCCGCTGCACGTGCCGCGCGTTCTCGATTGCAATCGCCGCGTAGTCGGCTAGCGCCTCCAGCAAAGCCAATTCCCGCGGGCTGAAACCCGCGTCCCCCACGCAATTGATCAGCTCGATCACGCCGAGGCATTGGTCCCGGAAGCGCACCGGCACGGCTACAATGGAGCGCGTTTGCGTTTTCGTTTTCTCGTCGACCTGCGAGAAGAACCGGGAGTCCGTCCGCGTATCCGGCACCACCACAACTTCTCCGGTCTGGGCCACCCAGCCCGCGATTCCCTGTCCGAGCTTGATTCGCACGTCCTTCAGCGCGTCGGAACCCTCGCCCGTCGCGATTTCGAAGTAGAGCTCTTGCTTTTCCGTGTCCATCAGCAGCAACGACCACGTATCCGGGCGCAGCACCTCGTTGATTTTTTCCATGATGGTGCGCAGCACCTGGTCGAGCTGCAACGAAGAAGTTAGCGCTTTGCCGAGCTCGTGGAACACCGCAACTTCGTTTCCTTGCGGCACGGGTTCAGCTCGCACTACGGCGGGGTTTCGGCGGCGTTCGATTCCGTGAAAGGGTTTAGATTCGGGCACTTTTCGGTCTAGCCCGCCAAGAGTCGGTTCGGCTGGATGCGGTTCACCTTCGGGCATCGTTGGCATTATAGGTACCCCGGCGCGGGACTGCAACCAACGGCATTCTCGCCGTGCGTAAGAGTCAAATCCGTTCAACGGCATGGTACCAGCCGTAAGAGCTTTGATTGACACCCCTCCCATGGCCGCCTATATTTTTTAACGGGCACGTCCCCATGAATTCCACATCGCACGTATTTGGCGAGCATTTGAAGCGCGAGCGCGAGATGCGCGGCGTCTCTCTGGAGGAAATCGCAGCTGCCACGCGCATTAGCATCCGCTTCCTCGAAGCACTGGAAAACGAGCAGTGGGAGCGGCTTCCGGGTGGCATTTTCAATCGCGGCTTTATTCGCTCCGTCGCCAAATTCCTCGGCATGGATGAAGAAGGGCTCGTCGCTGAATATGCGCTTGAAACGCGCGAGCGGCCCGAAATCGCTGTCTGGACCAAAGAGCCGGTTCGCCAACGCCCAAACTGGGCCGCCATTGTGGCCGCAGTTGTTGTCATCTTCCTGGTTGTCGCGGCCGCGTTCTACGGGCATCGCCGCTACGGTCCGGCCGTCAGCGCATGGCACCAGTCTCATCCGATTTTCCGCACAGTTTTCGCGCGCTTCGGTCACCAAAAACCTTCCGCTTCGCCTAATCCGCCAAGCGCGACCGCCGCGCCGATCCAACCTCCGCCGCATTCCATAGCCTCGCCGCAAACCGCGCCTCAGTCCGCGGCTCAATCGCAGCCGGCCAAACCCGCCGCGACTTCCGGCGACTCCACTACCAGGAATCCATCGTCACCGTCCGCGCCGCCCGCGTCCGCAAATTCCGCGCTGCTCGCCATCCCGATGGAATTGAAGGTCGAAGCAGGCGAAACCTCCGATGTTGTCGTCCTCGCCGATGGGAAGACGGTTTTCTCCGGCAAATTGGAGGCTTTGCGCACACTGACTTTGCACGCCCAGACGAGCTTCACGGTTTCATCCAGCAAATCCAGTGCTGTCCTTCTGGAACTCAATGGGCGCACAGTGCCTCCGCTCGGCCCTCCCGGCCAGCCGGGCAAAATCACGCTTACGCGCGACAACCTGAAATCGAATTCTGGAGGCGCCAATTAGCGACGACGTTCGCGCGGAAATTATTTCGGGGCGCGCTCGTCCCGAACGCAAGATGGCCGTCTGCACTGGCGGCGTCTCACTCACTCCCGCCGATCGGGCTGAAATTCTCACCGTTCTCGCATTGGATCTGGAGGAAGGGATCGCCCAGCGCTCGGCCTCGGTGCTTCTCAGCATTCCTCCCGAGAGCTTTGTGGCTGCGCTGGAGCGCTCCGATGCCGCTCCTGCGCTCTTCGACTATTGCGCGGAAAACGTGGCGGCCAAGCCGGGAATTGCCGACGCGATGGCCAAGAATGCCTCGTGCCCCGTCGCAACCGTGCACAGGGTTGCCGGCTATCTTTCCGCCGCCGGCATTCAGGCTTTACTCGACAATCTGGAGCGCCTTACGTCTTCTCCTTCTCTCATCGCCACGCTCACTTCGTCGCCAGCTGCAAGTCCCGAGCAGCGCACGCTGCTCGCCGAGCTCCCCAAAGGCGCTCTCGACGAGAAAGAACTTGAAGATGCCGTCTCCACCGTCTCTGTCGATCCAGAGAAGCGAAAAACCCTCATTCAGCGCCTCGCAAAAATGAATGTTCTCCAGCGCGTTCAATTGGCTCTGCTCGGCGGCCGCGAAGAACGCATCGCTCTGATTCGCGATCCCAACAAGGTCGTCCAGCGCTCCGTCCTCCAGTCGCCGCGGTTGACCGAGTCTGAAGTCGAGAGTTTTGCCGCCATGACCACGCTTACCGCCGAAGTGCTCCGCATCATTGCCAATAATCGACTTTGGATGAAAAACTATTCTGTCGCCCGCAACCTCACGTCCAATTCGAAGACTCCTCTCGACATTACCCTGCACCTGCTGCCGCGCCTTAACCAGCGCGACCTGAAAATTCTCTCCACGAACAAAAACATCCCGGAAACTCTCCGCTCCATGGCTGCAAAAATGGGTGTCAAGCGTAACGAAGCCCGCAAGGATTAGATTTCTCCAAGCAGGCAAATCCGGGCGTGAGCCGAAGAATTATCTTGTGAGAGTTCAGTGTGCTGGTGCAGCGGAGGGAGTCTTCAACGAAGCCTCGATCTTTTTTGCGTATTCTCGCGCCCTCGCCAGAATCTGCGCCTCGTCGAGCGTCAGCATCTGCCGGTGCTCCATCACGATTTTCCCGCCGACGATCGTTGTATCCACATCGCTCGCCTTCAGCGCATAAACAAGCTGCGAATATACGTTATACATCGGCGTCGCATGCGGCGCGTCCGTGCGGATCAGAATCACGTCCGCTTTCTTTCCCGCTTCGAGCGACCCGATCTCTTTTTCCATGTGCAATGCGCGCGCCCCGCTGATCGTCGCCATGGCCACCGCCTGTTCAGCAGGCAGCGCCTGCGGATTCATCCGCGCCACCTTCTGCAATTTCGCGGCAATGTCCATCTCCTCAAACATGTCCAGGTCGTTGTTGCTCGCCGCGCCGTCAGTTCCCAAGCCGACCGGCACGCCTGCCGCAATCAGATCGGCCACCGGGCTTACGCCGCTCGCCAGCTTCATGTTGCTCGACGGATTGTGCACGCACCCCACGTCGCGGCTCGCCAGCAATTCCATGTCGCCCGCGTCCACCCAGACGCAGTGTGCCGCCGTGACGTCCGGGCCGAGAAAACCGATGCTCTCCAGGTACGCCGTCGGCGACAGCCCATATTTCGCCCGACTTCCAGCGCTCTCCGACGGCGCTTCTGCCAGGTGAATCAAAATCGGCGCATGATATTTTCGCGCCAGCGCCGCGGCCTCCTGCAGCGTCTTCGTCGAACACGTATAAATCGAATGCGGCGCCACGGCCGGCGTAATCAGCGAGTCACCCTGCCAATGCTTGATGTAATTCTCCGTGTACGCAAGCATCTGCGCCACGTTCTTATTGTCCGGAACCGGAAAATCGATGAACGTCTCGCCAAGCACGCCGCGCATTCCCGCTTCCTTCGTCACGCGCGCCACTTCGTCTTCAAAGTAGTACATGTCGGCGTACGTGGTGATTCCCCCGCGCAGCATCTCCAGCACTCCGAGCCGCGTTCCCCACTCAACGAAATCCGGCGTGACGTTCCGTGCTTCCGCGGGGAAAATATATTTCTGCAGCCAATCATTCAGCGTCAAATCGTCCGCGAGGCCTCGAAATAAGCTCATGGCCGCATGCGCGTGCCCGTTGATCAGTCCCGGCATCACAATTTCGCCCCGCGCATCAATCGTTTTGGTTGATTCAAAGCGCGACTCGACCTTTTCCGCCGGCCCGACTGCCACAATCGTGTCGCCGCGAACGGCCAGTGCGCCGTCGTCATAAATTTGCCGCGTTGCGTCCATCGTGACGACAGTTCCATCCGAGACAATCAAATCCACATGCTCTTTTGACTGCGCGTGAAGATTCGCCGCAATCAGAAACAAAGTAAGTATGAAGGCTGTTCGTTTCACGTTTTACCTCGATGCTCTAAACCGGTGAGCACGGGAGAGGAGTGCCATTTCTATAGGTGCGATGCGTCAAATGGCCGTGGCAATAATTTGCCCGACCGCTCACGTTCGACTTTGCCCTTCAAATTCGCCAGCACCACGGGCACATCGCCGCAAAACTCCCAGATGATTTGCCGGCACGCGCCGCACGGCGGCGTCAGTTCATCCGTGTCCGTGACCACCGCAATCGCGTCAAAATCCCGCTCCCCTTCCGACACGGCCTTGAAAATCGCGACGCGCTCCGCGCACAGCGTCAGTCCGTAGCTTGCGTTCTCGACGTTGCACCCGCCGAAAATCCGCCCCGACTTCGTCCGCACCGCCGCGCCCACGCGAAACTCGGAAAAGGGCGCGTGCGCGTGCTCTCGCGCCTGCCTCGCCGCCGCAATCAATTTTTCTTCTTCACTCATTCCAATCAGCGTCCGTCTTCCTCAATTCAAATTCGCGGCAATCCTTGGCAACACCACCCGCAGCAGCGCGGTGAATTGCCCGCTCACCCGCGCGCCGGTTTCGAGTACTTCGTTATGATCGAGCGGCTTCTCCAGCACTCCCGCGGCCATATTCGTCACGCACGAAATCCCCAGCACGCCAATTCCCATCTGCCGCGCCGCGATGGCTTCTGGAACGGTGGACATTCCCACCACATCCGCGCCAATCGTTCGCAGATAGCGAATCTCCGCCGGCGTTTCGTAACTCGGCCCCGTCAGCGCCGCATATACACCTTCCGAAATTCCCATGTCCAGCCGGCGCGCTTCTTCTATTGCGATTTCACAATAAGTTTTCGCATATACCTGCGTCATGTCCGGAAAGCGCGGTCCGAATCGTTCGTCGTTTGGCCCGATCAGCGGGTTCGAACCCTGCAGGTTGATATGGTCGCGCAGCACGACAAGATCACCTTGTTTGAGTGTCGAATTGATGCCGCCCGCCGCGTTCGTCAAGATCGCCGCGCGAATTCCCAGCCTGCCCAAAACGCGCATCGGAAAAATCACGTCTCGGAGCGAGTATCCCTCGTAAAGATGGACGCGCCCCTGCATCGCGGCGACGGGAACTTCACCTGTTTTGCCAATCACGAGGCGGCCCGCATGTCCGATTGCCGTCGAACGTGGAAAATGTGGAATTCGCTCGTACGGAATCCGCACCGCATCTTTCAGCTCGTCGGCAAACGCGCCCAGCCCCGAGCCCAGCACCACCGCAATCTTCGGCCGCAATTTCGTTTTCGAGCGAATGAACTTCGCGGCGCGTTCCGCGCGGGCGAATTCCCCGCTTCCGCTCTTCTCCGTTTTTGCTCGGGCGCTCACTTCAGCATGATTCCCGCGATGGACGCCGACATCAAATTCGCCATCGTCCCCGCAAGCATCGCGCGAATTCCCAGCCGCGCCAATTCATCCTTTTTGTTTGGCGCGAGCGCTCCAATGCCGCCGATCTGAATCCCGATCGAACTGAAGTTCGCGAACCCACACAGCGCATACGTTGCAATCGTGAACGACCGCGGATCGAGCGCCGCCTTCATCGGTCCCAGCTTCCCATACGCAATCAATTCGTTCAGCACCATCCGCGTCCCCAGCAGGCTGCCGATTTTGCCCGCGTCGCGCCACGGCACGCCGATCAGCCACGCGACCGGCGAAAGCAGCCACCCGAAGATCTGCTCCAGGCTCGATGGAAAACGCGTCAGCCCGTGCGGCGCGAGCCAGTTGTGCAGCCCGCCGAGAATCCCGTCGCACAAATAAATCAACGCGATAAACGAAATCAACATCGCCGCCACATTCAGCGCCAGATGCAATCCGTCGATCGTCCCGCGCGATAGCGCGCCGAGCGCGTTCGGATCTTTTTCAATCGCTCCCATTTCAACTCGCCCCGCCGTCACCGGCGTCTCGGTCTCCGGCACCAGCATCTTGGAGAGCAGCAGCGTCCCCGGCGCCGTCATGATCACCGCCGTAATCAAATGCTTTGCGTCGACTCCGAACGCGATGTATGCCGCCATGATTCCGCCGGAGACGTGCGCCATTCCGCTGGTCATGATGGTCATCAGTTCCGAGCGTGTCGCCTCCGGCAAAAATGGGCGAATCGTCAACGGCGCTTCCGTCTGCCCCATGAAGACGCTCGCTGCAATGTTCAGCGACTCAGCTCCGCTCGCGCCCATCAGTTTCGTCATCACTTTTGCCGCCTGCTTCACGATGAACGGCATGATCCCGTAGTAGTAAAGCAGCGCAAAAAGTGCGGCGATAAAGATAATCGTGGGCAAAACCTGAAAGGCGAAGGACATCCCGAGGTGCGAACTCTTTTTCCCCAGCTCACCGAAGACGAACGTGGACCCGTAATACGAATAATCCAGGAGCTTGTTCACCGCCGCGCCGATATAACCGAAGAGATCGCGGCCAAAATTCGTGTCGAGGACAAAAAAAGCAAATGCGATCTGCAGCGCCAGGCCCCACACGACAGTCTTGATCCGAATCGCCCGCCGGTTCGTGGAAAAAAGCCAGGCGAGGCCGAGGATTGTGGCCATGCCGAGAAGGCCGATCCAATCGCGATGCATTCTCCCCCGGGAACTGCGGTTAACTGCGGCTCCTCACGCACCCGCCACTTTGCGAATGAGCGGCGCTCGCACCGGCGATTCGACGCTGATCACAAAGCTCTCTTCGAGCATCCGCAGCGCTTGGCTCCGCCGCTCGCCGGCGTTGTAATGAATCGTGCACAGCGCTTCGCCGGCTCGCACCGTGTCGCCAACTTTCTTATCGAGCACGATGCCCGCGGCGGGATCGATCGCGTCCTCTTTCTTTTCGCGCCCGGCTCCTAAAACAACGCTCGCGCGGCCCATTCGCTCGCACGCAATGCGCGCCACATATCCGCTCTGCTTGCTGCGCACAATTTCCGTTTTTCGCGCTTGCGGCAACCGCGACGGGTCGTCCACGACACGCTCGTCGCCGCCCTGCTGCTTCACCACCCGGCGAAATGTATCACGAGCCCGCCCGCTCGCAATCATTTCTTCTGCCAGTTGCTTGCCTTCCTCCACACTCGCTGCGCGCCCGCCCAGGAAAATCATCCACGCCGAAAGTTCCATGCAAAGTTCACGCAAATCGCCCGGCCCGCGCCCGTTCAATACTTCCAGGCACTCTTCCACCTCCAGCGCATTCCCGATTTTTCGCCCAAGCGGCTGGTCCATGTCCGTAATCAGCGCCACCGCGCGCTTCCCCATTCGCTTCGCCGTATCCACCAGCAACTCCGCTAGCGCGACGGCGTCTTTCTCGTTTTTCATGAACGCGCCATCGCCAACCTTCACGTCGAGAACCAGCGCATCAATCCCCTCCGCGAGCTTCTTGCTCATGATCGACGCGCAAATCAGCGCGGGACTCTCCACCGTCGCCGTCACGTCGCGCAGCGCATACAGTCGCTTATCCGCCGGCGCGATTTCCGGCGTTTGGCCTCCCAGCACGCATCCGCACGCCACCAGCGCTTCCCGAAATTCTTCGAGCGAAAGATTCACGCGAAATCCGGGAATCGACTCCAGTTTGTCGAGCGTCCCGCCCGTGTGCCCCAGCCCGCGCCCGCTGATCATGGGCACGTAAAGACCGGCCGCTGCGACAACCGGCGCCACCACGAGTGAAGTCTTGTCGCCGACTCCACCGGTGGAATGTTTGTCGACCTTCGCCGCGCCCAGGTCGGAAAAATCCATCACATCGCCTGAACGCAGCATCGCTTCCGTCAGCAGCGCGGTCTCCGCGCGCGACATCCCACGGCACGTCACCGCCATCAGCCACGCCGCGAGCTGATAATCCGGCACGGTCCCATGGGCTGCGCCTTCGACAAGGAAAGCGATTTCTTCGCGGGACATTTCCCCGCCGTCCCGTTTTTTGCGGATCAGATCAACTGCACGCATGAGGGCGGGCGGAATGCCAGCCGTCAGCAATCGCGGGTCGGGCCGAATACTCCCGATGCGGTTCGAGGACAAGTTGAGGAATTTCGGAAGGACATCCGTAGCGCACCGGCAAAACCACCGTGCCGATGCCCCTGCTAACGTAGATTTGCGTCGCGCCCAGCGAGTCGCGGCCTTTCTTGAACCGCATCCGCTCCTCCGAGCGCCCGTAAAGGCAGCCCACCAAGGGCAAGCGAATCTGGCCGCCGTGTGTGTGCCCGGAAAGCACCAGACTGACTCTCATTTGTGCGGCATCGTCGATGATACTCGGATTATGCGACAACAGCACCGTCGGCGCGCCCTGCGGAATTCCGCGCATCGCCTTCGGCAGATCCGCGCGATAATAAAAGTCGTCGATTCCCGCCAGGTAACACTTCTGTCCGCCGCGCCGCAGCGTCGTGTGCTGGTTGCGCAGGACGTCGATCCCGTGCCGCTCCAGCGCGTTCGTGATTTCATCCGGGCTCACCCGGAAATCGTGGTTCCCAAGCACGGCATAAACGCCTTCGCTCGCCCGCAACCCGCTCAGGATCTCCGCCACTGGCTCGATGTAGTTGCGCGAACGAGTCACAAAGTCTCCCGTGATCGCCACCATGTCCGGCTCGAGCTCGTTCGTCATCTCCACGAGCGACGCCAGCGCCTCCGCCGGGAAATAAAGTCCGTAGTGAATGTCGGTCAGGTGAACGATGCGGAACCCGCGAAATCCCTCGGGCAGACTTTCCAGCCCCATCCGGTGCTCGGTGACTTCGAATCCGCCGCGAAACCGCAGCCGCCGCAACTTGTGCATTCCGTGCGATTGTCCCAGCGAATACTGTTCCACGCCGCCATTGTGCCATCGGCCGGTTAGCCGATGCCATGGCTCCGCGAGATTAGGACGCCGTCTGGGTTGTTCTAACGCGTGTGCGTAAGACATTCTCTCCCCGGAAACTTACCCGAACTGGCAGGCTATCACTCGCCGCTTGCAAGAGTAAAGCTGCAATTCCCCGGCAGGTGCGCGCCGATTACCTGTCCTTTGGTGCACCTCTAATCAATTCAGTCAGTAAGGTCACGCAATCCCACGGACCATGCCGCTAACTCACTGACAAACGGGAGGTTATCCAGGATTCCTGAGAGCGTCTCCCGGTCTTCGCTCCGCAATTCTCGAAGCCAATTCACGCATTTCTGCATGTACGATCCCGTTCGACGCCAGCAGTTCACGGCCGCCCGGCACGTATGGCTGTCCCGCGAAATCCGAAACGACGCCTCCCGCCTCCTGCACAAGCAACATTCCCGCAGCCGTGTCCCACGGCTTCAGCCCAAATTCCCAGAAGCCATCGAATTGCCCGCATGCCACCGAGCACAAATCCAGCGCCGCTGCCCCCGCGCGCCGAACGCCGTGCGATCGCAGCGTGAACTCCCAGTAATAATGAATATTGGGGTTTTGCACACGCTTGTAGGTCGGGAATCCTGTCGCCAGCAAACTCCCGGCGAGCTTATCCACTTTCGAAACGTGAATCTTCTGCTCGTTTCGATACGCTCCCCCGCTGCGCGTTGCTGTAAACATTTCTCGCGTCACCGGATTGTAAATCGCGCCAATGAGCGGGCGCCCGTCTTCAAAGAGCCCGATCGACACAGCAAACACCGGATAGCCATGCGCGAAGTTCGTCGTCCCATCGAGTGGGTCCACATACCATTTGTATCTCGCCGCCGCATCCGGTCCGGACGCGCCGCCCTCTTCCGCAACAATCGCATGCTCCGGGAAATGCTTCCGCAGGCACTCCACAATCGCCGCTTCCGATTTCTTGTCCGTTTCCGTCACCAGGTCGACTTCGCCCTTGTACGCTACATTCTTCGGCCGGTCCATGGCCTCCGCAATGATCGTTCCACCCTTCCGCGCCGCTGCCACGGCCACTTCCAGATATTCGTTTGCTTCCGAGTTCCCGTGGCTCATTCGGCTCCCGGCGCTCCCGTCGCCAGATATCCCTGCCGGTAATGCAGCGTGTACGTCCCGCCGGAAACCCCCAACTCAATTCGGCAGTAAGTTCCCGGCTTCTCCTTCGGCAATGGGTAGTAGCTCAGCAGGTACTGCGTTCGCAGTTCGCGGCTGATCTGCTCGAACATCGCATTCAACTGCTTCATTTCATCCGCGAAATACACCGCGCCGCCGGTCGACTCGATAATCGTTTCGATCGCATGCTCTCCCGCCGTGTTCCGCCCGCTCTCGTTCTTCACCGGCCGCACCAGGATCGTATAAAGCAGCGCCTCGGATTTGATCGCCGCTTGTCGTGCCGTCTCGAACGATGATCGGCTCGTCGTTTCCCCGGCGTCCGTCACCAGCACGATGACTCGCCGTCGGTCCTCCGGCAATTTTCCAAGCTCCCGCGATCCCAGTACGATCGCATCGTAAAGCGAGGTTCCCCCTCCCGGCGTGATCTTTTCCGCCGCCGCCTGCAATTTTGAAACATCCGAAGAAAAATTGAATGAAAGTTCCGTCACGTCGTCCGAGAACTCGAAGACGCCCAGCAGATCCCCCGGCTGCACCACCAGCTTGATGAACCGCGCCGCCGCTTCGTTTTCGAACTTCGTTTCCATCACCGTACTCATGCTCGAGTCCACCATCAGCGCCAGCTCGAGCGGCCGGTTCGTCTGCGTCTCGAATCTCGCGATTTTCTGCTCCACGCCGTTTTCGTCGAGCCTGAATGCCGTTTCCGGCAAGTCGGCCACGGGCTTGCCCTCCGCGTCCAGCACGCTTGCCGGCACGCTCACCAAATCCGTTTCCACGCGGATCCGCCCGCCCGATTGCGCCTCCACAATGGGCACGAGCACCAAAAAAGCGGCCGCTATGGCCGCCAGGAATGTTGTCGGTCGATTCATCTAGTGTGTAGATGTGTTCCCGGGCGAAAAGGCTTCCGGGGAGATTTTCTCACCCTCGGCCCATACGCCGCCATCGGCGAAATATTCCTTCTTCCAGATTGGCACCGTCTGCTTCAGCGTATCGATTCCATAACGGCAGGCGTCAAACGCCGCGCCGCGATGGGCTGCGCTCACCGCGATCAGCACACTCGTCTCGCCGATTTCCAGCCGCCCCAGCCGGTGTACCATCGCCAGCCGGTCAATCGAGAACCGCTCTTTCATTTTCGCGCCGATCTCGCGCATTTTCGCCAGCGCCATCGCCTCGTATGCCTCGTATTCGAGATACAGCGTCTGCTTCCCGCGCGAATGATTTCGCACGATTCCCTCGAATACAGCGAGCGCTCCATCTTCCGGCCGTTTCAGCTCCGCCGCGATTTCGCTGGCCGGAATCTTCTCGCGCACAATCCGGTAAATATCTTCGACGATCTTCGTCTCCTACCCGCCGCTCACCGGCGGCAAAAATGCGACTTCATCACCTGCGCGCAGCGCGGTACTCCAAGTTGCATATTCTTGATTGACCGCCGCCGCCGCCGACTCGCGAAAACCGCTCAGCCGCGGGAATTTCTCCGCATAGCTCGAAAACAAATCTTCGATGCGCGCGCCTTCGGAAACGTCAAACGTCGCTTCTCCACTGCCCACGATCTCCTTGAGTTGTCCGAAGAAAAGTACCCGCACCCGCATTGTGCCATTCTATCTCTCCGCAACCTGTCCCGCTATCTTTCCGCTCCCGCCGCGTTCACTCCCGCCCCGCGCCGTCCTTGACGCATTCGCGAACTCAACGTAACTTGGAAGGTCCTAATCTCTGAATCGCCCGGTTCTCCGAAGGAGCGCGGCGTGAGGATTATCATCTCGGGTTCGTCCGGTTTGATCGGCAGCGCTCTCATCATCTCGCTTCGCGCCGATAGTCACCAGATCGCCCGCCTCGTCCGTTCCGGCTCGCCTTCGCAACCGGGCCCCGCCTCCGAAAGCATTCGTTGGGAGCCGCCGTCCGGCTCAATCGACCTGGCCGCCATGGAAGGCGCAGATGCCGTTGTTCATCTCGCCGGCGCTTCCATCGCCGAGGGCCGCTGGACGCCCGCGCGTAAGCAAATCCTGCGCCGCAGCCGCGTCGACGCCACGCGACATCTCGTCGCCGGCCTCGAAAAATTGCAACGCAAGCCGCGCGTCCTCGTTTCCGCATCAGCGGTTGGCTTTTACGGCAGTCGCGGTGACGAACTTCTCACCGAATCTTCCGCGTCCGGCAACGACTTCCTCGCGCAGATTTGCCGCGACTGGGAAGCGGAAGTCGCTCAAGCCGAACAATCGGGCATCCGCACCGTCTCGCTTCGTTTCGGCATCATTCTCGCCGCGAAAGGCGGTGCGCTCGGACGCCTTCTCGTCCCTTTTCGTCTCGGTCTTGGTGGACCTCTCGGCGATGGGCGTCAGTGGATGAGCTGGCTCACGCTCGATGAAGTGGTCTCAGCGATTCGCTACTCCATTGATAAGGATGACCTGCAGGGCCCGGTCAATGCCGTTTCTCCCAATCCGGTCACCAACGCCCACTTCACCAGCATACTCGCCGGCGTTTTGCATCGCCCGGCGTTCTTTCCGGCTCCCCGGCCAATTCTTCGTCTTGCGCTGGGCGAAATGGCCGATGCGCTGCTCTTCTCGAGCCAGCGTGTGCTTCCGAAGAAGCTGCAGTCACGCGATTACCAATTCCGCCATTCGGACCTCAAAGAGGCTTTTCAATCGCTGCTTCGCTGAACCATCGCGCCGGCCTGAATCTCCGCGATTTTTTTCAGTTTTTTCCCGGCTTGACATCGCCGCGCATTTTGTTAGCCTGTAATCACCCCGGCGAGATGGATTTTATTTTGCTGATAGCGTCCAGGAGTAAACGCGATGCGTAAGCCGGCCGGTCAGTCTTCAGTCATACCGCTGTTTCTTCGCCAAGTTCTCGCCATCGGAGTTGCCGCGCTCGTTGCTGTTCCTCTGTGGGGAAATCCAGGCGTCATCGGAACGGTCAGCAATAGCCAAGCCGCCACGGTCCGCGGCGTCGATCTCGCGGAAGGCACCAACATCTACGATGGCGACATCGTTCAAACCGGCGACAAAGGCGATGCCTGGCTGGCACTGCCCGGCGGCGCGGGAATTCTTCTCGGGCAAGACACGCAGGTTCAGGTCAGCAAAGATTCCTCGACTCCAAATGCTCCCAGCGCCCCGATCGATTTCGACGTGTCCCAGGGCACGGTCAAGTTTCGCAGCACGCCCCAAACGACCGTTCAGGGCTTTCTTTACGACGCCACGATTCGCCCGGCCAATTCACCGACGGCTTCCGGCTACGTTTATTTCACGTCTCCGACTTCGGCGGTCATCGGCTCCGAAAAGGGTGATCTCCTCGTCACCACCGCGCATGATGGCGCGACTCGGTTGGTTCCTTCCGGCTCCGCGATCGCCGTGAACATGGTTCCACCCGACGACGACACAAATCATTCGGCAAAGCGCCGCCGCGGCTTGATCGTTATTTTCGCGGTCGCAACGATTGGCGCAATCACGGCCGTCGCGATCATCTTGAACCACCACGAGAGGCACCACGAAAGCCCTGTAAGTTTCCCCGGACCCTGATCGTCATCATCCCGGAATAAAAGAGGGCGCCTCTCGCGGGAAGCGCCCTCTTGTTGCCAAGCAAGTCTTGCGCCAGCCGCTATTTAATCACGTGCAGTGTCACCGTGACCTTCAGCACGTGCCCATTGAATGGATCTGTCGCTGAACTTCCTTCCGTCGTTTCTCCGTCATGCATTTTCAAGCTGAAGTCACTGCCAAAGCTGCGAATGACTGGTTGACCTCCCGCGCCGCGGATCGCATCCGTTTCACTTTGCTTATCGCCTGCGGAATATACGGATGACCGGTTAACATTTAAATCCAGGTTGTAAGAACCGTCCTCAGTCACTGTAGCCGAACAATCGATATCCGTTCCAACATCAGTATATTGGAATTGATTCGTCCCTTCGGCCAGCGGAACTTTTACGCCCATCCGCAGCTTTCCCTGGCGCAGATAGTGCGATGCCGCCTCGACGTACATCGTGTACGGCATGCTGCTGATCTTCTCCTGCCCGTTATATTCCGTGAGCAGAAAATCGATGCGCAAATGTTTTACCACTTCCTGGCTTGAACTCTTTGCTTGATCCTGCGCTCGAACTGTTGCCGGTGCCAACGCCAGGCACATCAGTATTCCCAACATTCGCATCCCGAATTTCATCGTTAGCTCCTTTTGAGTCGCTTCGCATTCATCGCAATTCTTCGCTGCCCACAAACTTTGGATTCGTACCGTCGGGGCCGCCTCCGCCTGCCGTTCCGTCTTCCTTCGCCGCCTCCAGGGGAACGATGACGAGCGGCTTGATCTCTAGCGGCTCATCTGTCCCCATTTGCTTCAGTCCCGCGACCACGCTTGCCGTTTTCGCTTCCTGGGAGCTATTCAACATCGCCGCCAGCTTCATGATTTCTTCCATCTGTCCCGGCGGCACGAGCACCTCCGGCTCTCGCTCCACTCTCAGCGTCCTGCGCTCCGCAACGCGATGCACTTCCACAACGAGCGGCTTCCTGTCCGCATCGCCCTGCTTCACCGCAACATCGCTCCCGCGCACTACCAAGCTTGTAGACGAACTCGGCGGCGGATTTTTTGCCGCTGCCTGCGTTGTTCCAGCCACGTTTTGCGGCGTTCCGGTGCGCGACCGCACCATCCACGCCACCGCCAAAATCACCATCGCCGCGCACGCCGCCACGGGAACCCATCGCAACGGACTTGCATCTTTCGCCGCGCCTTCCTCTGCAATCCGTTGCCGCACTCTGCGAATCAAATCCGCCGGAGGCTCCGCCGCAACTTCTGCCGCCACACCGCGGTCAGTCGCTCCCAGCAGCATCCTGACGCGCTGCAATTCCTCGCGGCACGCCGCGCACACGTGAACGTGCGCTTCGAATTCCGCGCGCCGGGCTGCCGCCAAACCTTCCGTCGCCGCGTCCATCATCGCAGTTCGGCACCGCTCGCAATTCATCGTCACCTTTCTCGCCGCCTCGCTCATCGCAGTCTCTCCGCCAATCTTTTCCGCGCCAGCCGCAACCGCGACTTCACGGTGCCTTCCGGTAGCTCAAGCAGCATCGCCATTTCGCGCGTGTCGTATCCCTCGATTCCCGCCATCACCATCACGATCCTCAATTTCTCCGGCAGCGCATCCATCTCCGCATTCAATCGCCTCTGGAATTCCCTCGACGCCGCGATCTCTTCCGCGTTTTGCGCCGCATGAGTCATTTCCCGCGCACCATCCGCCGCGGCACCTTGCTCGTAACCCAGCCTTCGCCGGCCAGCGCGGCGGTGATCCATCGCCATCCGCCACGCGATTCGCACCAGCCATCCGCGGAATTTCTGCCGATCCCGCAGCCAATGAAACTTTCGATACGCCCGCAGGAGCGCCTCTTGCGCCACGTCTTCCGCTTCGGCGCGATCCCGCAAGACGCCCAGCGCCACGCGGAACGCAAGCGTTGCGCATTCCGCCAGCCGCGCCTGAAATTCGCGCTCAAGCGAATCGTCCCGGCTCACTACGATCTCGCCGCACCCGGCCGCCAATGCATCCATTGCCTTCCCACTAAGCAAGACGCCGCTCACCTCGTTTCCGATCACTCCAACTGTGCTTGCTTTCCCCATCGTTTGATCTGCCGCCCCGTGCTTTCATCCTCACGCGCACTGAGCGTTCCTCTCATTCCCAAAACGAAACAAATTCCTGTTTTGCCGTTCCGTTTCGAAACACAACTGCGATGCCCAATTCCTCTCTCTGCCTTCCAGATCTTCTCGCATTCTCAAGTTTTAGCCGTCATCGCATTTTGTTTCAATCAGATGCCGCAACCTGTCTGGTGATACCTGCCTTCCTACAAGGTCTGCTCCACTCTGGAACATGTCGTGCCTTCCCTCGCTCGTGGGTCACAGGAAAATGAAATCCTCTCTCCAACTTTCGCAGCGCTTAAAAGCGTCAATCTCTCCGCCGTCTTCACAAAATTCCCTGCCGAGCAAGATCTTTCGCGCTCTCTCTGGTGTATTTGTCGCCGCCACTTTTCTCGCCGGATGCGGCCTCGTCCCCGCGTCATCCATCAAAGCCCCGCCAACCGTGACGGTCACAGTCCAACCTCCAAGTGCCACAGTGCTCATGGGTCAGTCGCAGCAATTCGCCGCCGTTGTTTCCGGCGCTGCGTCCGATGCCGTCTCCTGGAGCGTCAACGGCATTGCTGGCGGCAATTCGAGCCTTGGCACAATCTCGTCGGCCGGTTTCTACACGGCTCCTCTCTCGCTGCCCAATCCGCCCAGCGTCTCCGTCACCGCCACAACTCAATCCGTGCCCACGGCCTCCGGTTCTGCGGCCGTACAGCTCCAGAGCGACATCATCGTCTCTCTTTCTCCCAATTCCGCGAGCCTCGCTCCAGACGGCTCCGCAAATTTCACGGCTAGCGTCACTGGCACCGCCGTCTCGAATCTCGCCGTGAGTTGGAGCATAAACGGCGTTCCCGGCGGAACCCCCACCTTCGGCACAATCGCCTCCACGGGCATCGATTCCGCCACGTACACGGCTCCCGCAATCGCGCCTTCTCCGGACGCGGTTGTCGTCAAGGCGATCAGCGTTGCCGATCCTTCGAAATCCGCGACAGCGAGCGTCACGATTTCTTGCCCCGCCGCAAATTCTCTTTCGCCCGCTGCCGCGAGCCTCAACCTTAACGCCACGCAAAACTTCACCGCGTCGCTTTGCGTCGCGCCCGGCACGCCAATCGCCTGGGAAGTCAACGGCACTCTCGGCGGCAACTCAATCCTCGGCACAATTTCCACCGCGTCACCCGGTGCGGCCACGGCCACTTACACCGCTCCTGCCAGCGTTCCTGCCGCGAATCCCGTCACAGTGCAGGCCGTCGTCGGCTCGCAATCTGCATCGGCCGCCGTCACCATTCTCAACATCACCTCGGTTTCGCTTTCCGTTTCGCCGCCCTCTGTATCGCTCGCGCCGAGCCAGACTGCTCCCTTCACGGCTTCCGTCGCTGGAGCTGCGAATCCAGCCGTCACCTGGTCCGTCAACGGCATCATCAACGGCAATTCCACCGTCGGCCAGGTCTGCGCGCCATCCTCAAACCCTTGCGCGCCACCATCCGGCGCTGAATCCTCCAGCGACTACCTCGCGCCGCAATCTCCGCCGCAGCCGAGCATCGTGACGCTCACCGCCACGAGCGTCGTTGCTCCTGCCGCTACCGCGAGCGCTCAAATCACTATCACTCTTCCCGCGCAGCCGGGCGTCAGCATCGCTCCCTTCTACGCTTTCCTTGCACCGTCGCAGCAATTCCAATTCATCGCCGACACCTCCGCGCTCGCCAGTCCGTCCGTCACGTGGAGCGTCTCCTCCGCTGTCACCGGCCAGGGCTGCACCGGCGCCGCATGCGGCTCCATCGACAACGCCGGCAATTTCACGGCTCCCGCGATCGCGCCCTCCCCTAACGCCATCACCATCACCGCCACGAGCGTCGCGAACCCATCGCTTTTCGCGACTGCCACCGTGGCGCTCACTTCCGCGCCCGTGATCGAGACCGTCCTCCCCTCAAGCGTCGTCGCTGGCGCTCAAAGTAACTTCCTCCTCGCCGTCGAAGGCCTCAATTTCCTTGCCACCACCAGCAGCGGCACGTCGCAACTCCTCGTCAATAATTCCCCGCGAACCACGAACTGCCCCACGTCCAACACCTGCACCATCACGCTGCAACCCTCCGACGTCGCCGCTGCCGGTGCGCTCACCATCGAACTCCAAAACGCAGGCACGCCACCCGCGCTCTCGAATCCCATCTCGCTTGTCATTCTCCCTGCGCCTGCTCCACCCTCTCCTATTTCGCTCACGGCCGCGTCTCCGCTCGTTCAAGCCGAAGACATCATCGTCCCCGAGCCCACCACCGCCGGCGCCACCACATCGCCCATCAGCGTCGAATTCGTCGGCATGGTCAGTCCCGACGGTTCAACTTGCGAGATTCAGGGCTCGCCTCTCGCCGTCGCGCTCCCCACTTCTGGCACCTCAACCGTCAGCATCTGCGTGCAGGGAAATTTCCTCGACCCGACTTTTTCTTACGCCTTCACTGCCCCGCAAACGGGCGGCGACATCGGCATCACCACCGCGTCCATGGCCAGCCTTTTCCCGAATCTCGTCGAATTGACGCTCACTCTTTCAACTTCCACTGCCCCCGGCCTTCGCTCGCTTTTCATCACTACGCCCAATGGCGACATCGCCGCCGCCACCGGCATTCTCGAGGTGCAATAGCTATGAAGCTCATCGCCACTGAATCGCTCTCCCTTCTCGTTGTCATCGCCTTCGCCGCGCTTGTCGTCCCACTCGCCCGTTCGACCACTCTCGCGCAGCTTTCTCTTGCGCAGCTCACTTCTTCCGCGCAGTCCATCGTCCACGCTCAATGCCTCTCGAACAAATCGCTCTGGCGTGACGGCGAAATCTGGACCGCCACTTCCTTCCGCGTCCTCGAAAATTGGAAAGGAGATTCCCCGCAGGAAATTCAAGTCTGGATGATCGGCGGCCATGTCGAACCCATCACGAGTTACGTTCCCGGCGCGCCGCGTTTCTCGCCAGGCGAAGAAGCCGTCTTATTTCTTGAACCCGCGCGCACCGGCTCGCTCTCCATCACTGCCTGGGGCGAAGGCACATTTCGTATTCACCGCGACCCTCGCACCGGCGACGCCCGCGTCACGCAGGACACCGCGCTCGCGCCCGATTTCGATCTTCTAACCCGCGCATTCCGCGCCGCCGGAATTCGCGATTTGCCTCTCGCTCAATTCAAATCGCGCGTCCTCGCTGCGGAAAATTCGCAGCGGAGGCCGCAATGAACCGTCCTGTCACAAGCAATCTCACGTACCGCATCTCTGCGATGGCAGTCTGCGCTCTGCTCTTCCAATCTCTAATCGCGCCCATCGCGCTCGCGTACACGCGCGACTTCACCGTGCCCGCTGCTGGCGGCTGCCCTGTCGTCGAGCGCCAGAATTTCGCCATTGGCGCCCCGCCATTGCCAATTCAGTGGAGCACGTCACTCCCCAACATCAACCCGCCCACGGTTCTCACCGCTGCCGCGCCCGGGACCGCCGCACAGCTCAACGAAATCGAATCCACCATCGCGCAATCTTTCGCTATCTGGACCGGCGTCTCCGGCACTCTCGTCAACGCCTCATCCTTCCCCAACGCCCTCGCCCCGCTCGCCCGCACCGCCGCGCAAAATGCCTGCTCGCTCGATCCCACAAATGGCGTTCCCCCCAACGTCGACGGCATCGACACCATCTGCTTCAACGAATCCTCCTCCGCCTTCACCACCGGCGTCCTTTCCTTCACGCGCATCGTCATCGCCGACGCTCCCGCGCAAACCTTTGGCTCCGCTCCTGCTTCGATCTTCGCCGGCCAGATCGTCGACGCCGACATCTTCTTTCGCAACGACGGTCAGGTCACTTTCGCCACTCCCGCCGCTCTCGCCTCAAATCCTGGTGCCTATGATCTCGAATCGCTTCTCACGCACGAGCTCGGCCATCTTTTCGGCCTCGATCACTCCGGCGTCTGGCGCGCCATCATGTTTCCTTACGCGCCGCCTCCCGGCTCCTTCCTCGGCAATCGCCCCACGCCCTCCGCGCCCGACGCGCCTCTCGCCGATGTCGACCGCTCCGGCCTCCGTTCGCTCTATCCCGACCCCGCCGACACAATCAACATCGGCTGGATCTCCGGTCGCGTCCTGCCCGCGAATCCCTTCGCGCTCGCCGATTTTCCCGCCACGTCTCCCGGCCAGTACGTCACCGGAATTTTCGGCGCGCAAGTCGTCGCCGTCGACGCCGCTTCAGGCTCCGTCATCGCCGCCACGCTCGGCGGCTGGACGTGCGATCCCGCAAATCCTCCCGCACAGTTCGACGGCTCCTACACGCTCGGCCCGCTCCCTGTCGGCCACAGCTACGTCATCTACGCCGAGCCTTTTGTCGGCCTCGTGCAGGCCAGCGACATCGCCGGCGCCTTCGCCGGCCTCTGCTCCTCCAGCTCCTCCAACCCCTGCACCCTCCCCTCCTTCAACACAAATTTCGCCCCGCGCCTACAGCCATGAGTCGGGCGGAGAAACCGCGATGCCTCGCGCATGGCGATGAAAAAGCGAACACATCTATTGTGCGAGGAATGACCGAGTGATACTCTTGCAACTAGAGGTGAAGAGAAAGTTCATGCATAGAGCTTTAGCGTGCAAATGCAAGACCCCAGGTTGCCCGGCAGTATTTCCAATTTGCGATATGCCAGAGGACACGTTTCGGACGACATATGTCGCCCTGCGCCTGGATGAGGAACCGAAACGCCTTCTGTGCCCCGAATGCAACCAGACGCACGACTATGTGCCGGCGGACAAAAAGGAAGTTCAGTTTCAAAGCTAGCTCCTGGTCGCACAGCGGGTCTCGTAGTTGAAGTGGCGCGCCTGGATGGTCAGCAAAATGGTATGCCCAAGAGGAGAAAAATCAACCCGCATTGCCCTGTGCCAGGCTGCACTACAGGACGTCCGCACTCGCAGGACACTACTGTTCAGGCGCTCGTTAGAGAATTTTCTGATCCCGCGAAACTAACTCTGTTTGTCAATGGCTGTATCACTGAACTGGCGAATTCCGTTATCGACGACCTGGCCAAAAATAGGCTCTTTGCTTACCTTACCCGCTGGCGACATCCCTAAGAATTGTATTATCGCACTTTATACATTTTGTTCATTGCGGACGAAACTGAACTTCCTCACATTTTTTCCGGCGAAAGACCAAACAATTTTGCTCACATATGGAGACGGGTCAATAAAGGCATCCTGGAAGAGAGAGGGGCTCTCGAAACGCCGCACCTTGGATTAAGCGGTGAAGAATTTACAACAATGGACATCCTGAATGACAGCGCCCACGCTTCATTTGCAATGATCATGACGTGCATGGCAATTGCGGCTGACCCTGGGTGCCACGCATACATCAAGAAACATGTACAGCACTGGCAAAAACTCTGCGACTATCTGGACTATATGCAACAGATGTTTGCCGGAGGAAAAACCAAGATGGACGTCTTAGCAGGAGTTAAGAACCTGCACAGACCTCCGTCAGCTTGGCACGCCGCGTCGAAAACGGTTGGTTAGCAAAACTCCAAAATCATCTCCCTCAGCGCCTCCGCGCACTTCTCCACTGACTCAATCTCCACATACTCTTCTGCGCCGTGCAGCCCGCGCCCGCTCGGCCCAAAGACAACTCCCGGAATCCCCGCCTCCGCGAGCAGCGCCGTATCGGTCCACGCGGCCATCGCGCTCAATTCGCACGTCCCGCACGCGCGCCGAATCGCTTCGCTCGCGCGCTTCACCACGGATGATTCTTCCGCAATTTCGTACGCAGGCCGCGAACCCAATCCCCCGCGCAGCGTCGCGCGAAACTCCGCATCCCGACTCGTAATCGCCGCCAGCATTTCGCACAACTCCCCCTCGACGCTCGCTTCCGTCTCTCCCGGCAGCATTCGCCGTTCGAGTTGCAGCCTGCACTCCGCCGGATAACTCGAAAGCTCCTGCCCGCCTTCGATCAGTGACGCGTGCAGCGACACGCTCCCCAGCCGCGCATGCGTCCCACGCGACGCAATCCTCTTCTCCATTTCGTCGAGCGCCGCGAGCACGCGCCCCATCATTCGAATCGCGTCGCGCCCTTCGCCCGGCAAGCTTCCATGCGCCGCGCGCCCGTGCGTCACGATCTCAAACCACGCATAGCCTTTGTGCGCGATCACGAGTTTCAAATCCGTCGGCTCCAGCACGATCGCCGCCTCCGCCCGGTGCCCTCGCCGCAGGAGCGCCTGCGTACCCAGGCTGTTGCACTCTTCGTCCACGACGCCCGCGATCATCAGCGGCCGCGCCAGCCGCGCGCCTTCCTTCATAATTGCCGCGGCCGCCGCGCACATTGCCGCCACGCCGCTTTTGATGTCCAGCGCTCCGCGGCCGTACATCCTCCCGTCGCGCACGCGCGGCGTGAATGGCTCGCGCATGTCGCTCGCGCCCACTGTGTCGAGGTGCGCCACAATCATCAGCCCCGCCGTCGCCTTTTCGCTTTCCGCGGCCTCGCTCCGCGCGCCTCCCATCGTCGCTACCACGTTTGGCCTGCCCGGCGCCGCTTCCTCCAACTCCGCCACGATTCCGTTCGCGCGCAAAAATCCCCGCACATGCTCCGCCGCGCGTGCCTCGCCGCACGCGCCGGGCACGAGCGTCGAGTTCACCGACTCAATCGCCACCAATTCTTCCAGCAGCTTCACCGTCGCTTTGTTGTCGATTGCCATTGCCCTGCGTGAACTCTTTTCAGAACCAGGTCTTCTTCCGGTATTCGCGGTACGCGTCGCCGAACTTCGCTTCCAGCACGCGCCGCTCTTCCCGGATGCGTATCCACTGCATCGGAATCAGAATGAGGAAAATGAGGAAAAGCCGGGGCTGCCCGAAATACACCAGCCCGCCCGCGATGAGAATCGCGCCGAAGACATACACCGGATTCTGAATCTTCGCATACAGCCCGTGCGTCACCAGATCTTTGGCCTGCGCGCTGACGGAAAATGATTTCCCCAGTTGCAGCCGCGCCAGCGCCCATAAACAAAACGCCGGAACGCCAATCGCCAGGCCCGCAATCTGATGCGCCGTCCACGTCGCGCCGCGCGCCGAGTACGCGCCGAACCCCACCGCTCCGGCCGCCGCCAGAATCCATATCCACGTCTGCCACGTTTTCATCCCCGCAGTCTACACATCCCGCGCGCACTTCTCCATCGTTGTGATCAGGCAGGCAATGAAATCACTCGGCGCGGCGACGGCGTGGCCGCAGCGCCGTCACAATCAGCCAAAGCCCTGCGGCGAAAAGTATCGCATCGAATGGCAGCCAGAGAATTCCATAGAATGAAGGAGCAGCCGCGATTTCAGCGCGCGGCATTCCGAGTGCCGCCGATAGCGCGGGAAACATGAAACAAATTTCGAGGAACGCGAAGCCGCTCAGCATGATCCCGATGAAGAAAAATCCCAGCCGCTGCGCGATCCCAAGCGGGCGGCCTTTCCGAATCAGCAGCCCATAAAATCGCCCCTCGTTCATCGCCGAATCTAACGGCAAGACGTTGCTCTGCCGAAAGGCAGCTTCGGCTTCGAAGCGTTTTATCGCCTCTTCGTTTGCAATTTCTTTCGGGGTAGCGTCGGGAGGTTTGTCTGCCATAAGCTTTAAGTTCTGGTAGCGCCAACGGGAGTCGAACCCGTATTACCGCCTTGAAAGGGCGATGTGCTAACCATTGCACCATGGCGCCACGGCGTGCGCAGCGCCGAATAGCGCCGCGAAACTGCGAACCATTATTCAGGATTCCCGCGGAATTAACAAGACGAGGCGCAAACCCGCCGAGCCGCTACTTCCACCCCTTGCGTTCTCGCAGGCCCGTGATATGCGCCACGTGATGCCGCCCGTGCCACGCATACATGCCCAGCGTATCGTCGAGCGTCATCGTCCCGCGCTCCGGATGCCGCATCTTCCGCGCAAAGTCCGCCGCGCTCATCCCGCGCATTAAATTCAGCCAGCGTTCGTGCAGGGCATCCATCAGCGCCAGCGAACTCTCCACCGGCGTCGTCTTCGAATCGCTCAGTTCGGCCCAGCGCGTCTCGTTGTAGGGCTTGATCGTCGGCTCGTCTTCCGTCAGCGCCAGCTTGAATCGGACATACGCGTTCATGTGGCTGTCCGCCAGATGATGCGCCACCTGCTTCACGGTCCAGCCGCCTTCGCGATACGGTGTCGCGAGCTGCTCGCGCGATAAACCGCCGACTGCCGCGCGCAACCGCTTTGGCGCCTCTTCCAGTTGCGCGATCAGCTTCCGCCGCTCTTCCTCCGTCAGCTTCTCTGTCGGCTGATATTTTCCCACTGGGTATCGCAGCTCCGCGTCGCTCATTCGCGTCTCCTCGTCTCGCCTTCTTTACTCTTCCCGGGCCTCATATTCTTCGTGCCAGGCCATCTGAATCGCTTCGAGCTTCCCTTCATTCGACGCGTTCGCATCTCCCGAGAACCCTTCCAGCTCCGTCACCCACTTACGCAAATCCGTGAACCGCACCGTCAGCGGGTCGACATCCGGGAATTTTTCCGACAGCTGGATCCCAATCTCTTCCGCGTTGTCCCAATCGAATGTTCCCGGCATGTTCGCTCCCTGTCACAGTATCGCCGCTTGAATTTCTGACCTTCGGCCCCAAGCCTCGCTTTAGTGCTCCGCCTCTTTCGCGTAATTCTTGTTCCACGCCGGAATCTCCACCACGATGTCCTTCGTCCCGTCGGGCACGCACTGGCATCCCAGCCGCGACTTCGGCGTCACGCCCGGCGCTTCGTCCAGTTGATCCAGCTCCGCATCCGTCGCTTCGTTGCACGACTCGAGACCCTCGTGCACGATCACGTGGCACGTCGAGCACGCGCATACTCCGCCGCATGCATGGTCCAGCCCCATGTGGAATCCCGTGGCGATGTCGAGAATGCTTCCCGGCAATCCGTCGTGTCCGTAGGGAAATTTCGCGGGATCGACCTCGACCGTCTTCCCATCCTTCGCGAACGTCACTTTGAATTTCTGCGTCGCCGGTGTGTATTTTGTCTCTTCGATATAAGGATTTTTTCCGCCCATCGCGCCTGCTCCTAGACTTCGTCCAGCTTTCGCCCGCCAACCGCGGCTTGCAACGCTTTGTTCATCGCCATCTCCGCCAAATTCATCGTCGCATCGTTCAGCTCATCCGTGCACTTCCGCACCAGTTTGTAGTCCGTCCCCGCCGCCGCTTCGCGCAGCCGCTTCACCGACGCGTCGATTTTCGCACGCTCTTCGGTGGCGAGCGATTGCGTCTCTTCACGCGTGAGCGTCCTTTCCGTCGCGCGCAGAATCGTCTCTGCCTCGTTCCGCGCTTCGATCAATTGCCGCTGCTGGAAATCCTGCTCGGCGAATTCGATCGACTCCTCCAGCATCCGCTCCATCTCGGTATCTGTCAGCCCGTAGCTCGGCTGCACTTCGAGCGAGCTCTGCTCGCCGGTCCGCAAATCCTTTGCCGCCACCTGCAAAATCCCGTTCGCATCGATCAGGAATTTCACTTCGACGCGCGCCAGCCCCGCCGGCCCAGGCGGCATTTTCAACTGAAATCGCGAAAGCGAACGGCAATCCCGCGCCAGCTCGCGCTCGCCCTGCAAAACATGAATGTCGATTCCTGTTTGATTGTCCACGCCGGTGGTGAACAATTCCTGCGCGCTCGCCGGAATCGTCGAGTTTCGCGGAATCATCTTCGCCACCACGCCGCCCATCGTCTCGATTCCCAGCGACAGCGGCGTCACGTCCAGCAGCAGCATGTCCTTCACGCCGCTCTCCAGGATGTTCGCCTGCACCGCCGCGCCCAGCGCCACCACTTCATCCGGATTCAGCTCGCAATGCGGCGCGCGCCCGAAATAATCTCCCACGGTTTTCCGCACCAGCGGAATCCGCGTCGACCCGCCCACCATCACCACTTCGTCCATATCCGCCGGCTGCAATTTCGCGTCGGCCAGCGCCATTTTCACCGGCGCCATCGTCCGCGCGATGATCGGCTCGATCATTTCGTCGAATTCCTCGCGCGTGATGTCCCGCGCATACACGCGGTCGTCGGGCAGCGCGAACCGGATCGTCGCCCGCGCCGCGCTCGAAAGCTGATGCTTCGTGTGAATCAGCGTCTTGCGCAGTTCCTGCACGGTTTCCGGATGCTTCGCGAAATCGATCCTGTATTTCTGCGCGATTTCTCCGCGCACCATCGCCGCCAGCGCGTTGTCGATGTCGTCGCCGCCCAGGTGCGTGTCGCCGTTCGTCGCCAGCACCTGATAGATATCGCCCTCGGTCGTCGAAATCAGTTTCAGAATCGAAATGTCGAACGTCCCGCCGCCGAAATCGTACACCGCCACGCGGCCGCGCTTCTGCTTGTGCAGCCCATACGCCAGCGCCGCCGCCGTCGGCTCGTTCACCAGCCGCAGCACTTCGAGTCCCGCCAGCCGTCCTGCATCCTTCGTCGCCTGGCGCTGCGCATCATTGAAATACGCCGGCACGGTGATTACCGCGCGGTCCACCGTGGCCTTGAAAAATTCCTCGGCCCACGATTTCAGTTCGCGCAGAATGAACGCCGAAATCTCCGGCGGCGTGAAGTACTTGTCTCCCAACCGCACGCGAATCACGTTGCGGCTTTCCGGATCGATGCGGAACGGGAAAATTTTCAGCTCGTCGCTGCACGTCCTCGACGCCGCGCCCCATCAGCCGCTTCACCGAATAAATCGTCCGCTCCGGCTGCGTCAACAGCCGCCGCCGCGCCGGCTCGCCCGTGATAATCGTTCCATCCGCATCCACGCTCACGACCGACGGGCACAGCGTCTCGCCATACGGCCCCGGAATGCACCGCGGCTCCCCCGTCGCCGGATCCACGAACGCGATCAGGCTGAACGTCGTCCCCAAGTCAATTCCAACCGTCTTCCCCATTAACTTTTCTAAGCCTCTAGTTCCTGCGCCACGTTGCGCACCAGATTCCGTATGTACGACCTTCGATTCAACACTTCGTTCAATTTCGCCATCACCGCGCGCTGCGCCGCCCCGTCCGCTCCCGCATCCATCGCTTTATCCCACTCGGCGAAAACGCCCTGTAGTTCCGCATCGACCTCATCCAATTTTTCTTGGAAGTTTTTCTGCGCTTCCGCCAGCCGCGCGCGCAGCTCGCTCAAATCACCACCCTCGCTCTTCGCGTCCCGCAACTCATCGAGCGATTCATTTAGCTCGAACACTTCCTCGAGCAATTCCGGCGGCGCCTGCTGCCTCGTCGTGCCTTCCTTGCGCACGGCCGCGCGCAGCAGCAAATACTCGACGCGCAAAATCGGCTCGCGCAGCGTCCGGTACGCGTCGTTCAATTCCGACGACCGCTCCAGCGCCAGATTTCGCTCGTATTCCGGCGCCGCCATGAAATTGTCCGGATGCAGTTTCCAGCTCAGTTGATGGAATCGCTGCTCGAGTTCCGCCTCGTCGATTTTCAATTTCCTCGGCAATCCGAAGAACGCGAAATAATCCACGCCGCGCCCGAGCGGCTGAATCTTCCCGCACGCCTTGCAGAAGTGCGCTTCATCGGTCGCCGCGTGGCAGCTCCAGCAAGCCACTTCGGACGCAGTCCCGGTTTGTGTCTTCGTCGCGTTCATGATTTTCTCAGGCAATCATCCGGAGGCAAACCAAACTCGCGGAACATTCAACTGGAATTCGCCGCCAATCCCCGCACCGCCCAGCAGGCAGAACGCAAAAATCTCAAGCCGTGAACGAACTGCCGCACCCGCAGTTTCGCGTCGCCTGCGGGTTCTGAAACACGAATCCCTGCCGCACCAGCGTCTCTTCGAAATCCAGCGTCGTGTCCGCCAGGTAGAGGAAGCTCTTCGGGTCCACGAACACGCGCGCCCCGTGCTCCTCGATCACCTTGTCGCGGTCGCGCGCCTGCGTCTCCAGCCGCATCGCGTACGAAAGCCCCGAGCAGCCGCCGCCCTGCACGCCCACGCGCAACCCGCCCGAATCCGCTGGCACGCCTTCTTTCACCAGCAGTTCGCGAATCTTTTCCGCCGCTTTTTCCGTGACATGAATCATTCAAGCCTTCGTGAATGCAAAATCCTCACGTCAGTTCGCAAACGGCGCGAACGGGACATGAGCTACAGCGCTCGCGATTTAACTGTGCGCAGCCGCGTTCGCTTCGGCAGCCGTCTCTTCGCCGGCCTTCTTCTTCCAATCCGAAATCGCCGCCTTGATGGCGTCCTCGGCTAGCACCGAGCAATGGATCTTCACCGGCGGCAGCGAAAGCTCGCGGACGATGTCCGTGTTCTTGATCGCGAGCGCCTCTTCCACAGTCTTTCCGCGCACCCATTCGGTCGCCAGCGACGAACTCGCGATCGCCGACCCGCATCCGAACGTCTTGAACTTTGCTTCCTCGATCACACGCGTCTCGGGGTTGATTTTCATCTGCAGCTTCATCACGTCGCCGCATTCCGGCGCGCCGACGAGCCCCGTGCCCACGTTCTGGTCCTTCTTGTCGAGCGACCCCACGTTCCGCGGATTATTGTAGTGATCGATCACTTTGTCGCTATAAGCCATCATGCCCTCCAAAAAATTTGTTCAAATTCGCTGCCAAAAATGGCCTCAGCGGTTAAAACCGCTGTTCTACCGATCCTAATCGGCACGGCTAAAACCGTACCCTTACAAATTCAGCGTCAAGCCTCTAGCCTAAGCTGCTGCGACGAGTTCTTGCGAGCGGCCTCGCGTGACAGCCCGACGGCAACAGCCGTTATTCCGCCAGCGATCAGAATTCCTCGCGCACGCGGGGGAGCCATTCCTACACATACGAGTGACGCCATGCCACCCAAAATCATGGTTACGTTCAGAATGGCTGACGGGTCTGGGATTAGAGGCGCGATAAATGAACCTAATAGGGAATCCATTTTGCGCTCTAGCACAGACGACAGAGCGTGCCATACCTCCGAAACCATATGATGTATGGCCTCAAGTTTAAGGTGATATACGGCCTCGTGTTCGAGCCAGTGCCAATGCAGGACAGCCACTGTCCCAATAGCGGCAGGCGTGAGTAAAATGGTCAGACGCATCGAGTCTCCTAGGCCGTCTTCCAGTTCATCTTGCTCACGTCCGTGCCTTCTTTCGCCATTTCGTACAGCGGCGAAAGCTCGCGCAGACGGTTCACTGTCTCGACCACGCGATCCGCAACGTAGTCCACTTCCTCTTGCGTGTTGAACCGGCCCAGCCCGAACCGGATCGACGTGTGCGCCAAATCTTCTCCGACGCCCAGCGCCTTCAGCACGTAGCTTGGCTCAAGCGTCGCCGATGTGCACGCCGACCCGCTCGACACCGCCACGTCATTGATTCCCATCAGCAGTGATTCGCCCTCGACGTATGCGAAGCTGATATTGATGTTGTGCGGCAGATGATGCTCCATCGTGCCGTTGATGAACGTCTCGTCTAGCTTCGACATAATCCGCTCTCTCAGCCGGTCACGCAACGCGCTTAACTTCTTGGTCTCCTCCGCCATTTCCAGTCGGCATAGTTCACAGGCCTTGCCGAATCCCACGATTCCCGGCACATTCAGCGTCCCCGACCGCATCCCGCGCTCGTGCCCGCCGCCATCAATAATCGCCGTCAGTTGCACGCGCGGATTCTTCCGCCGCACATACAACGCGCCCACGCCCTTCGGTCCGTAAAGTTTGTGCGCCGAAATAGACAGCAAATCGATCCCGTCCTTCTGCACGTCCACCGGAACCTTGCCCACGGCCTGCACGCCATCGCTATGGAAGAAAACGCCCTTCTCCTTGGCGATCTTGCCGATTTCGGCGACGGGCTGAAGCACGCCGATTTCGTTGTTCGCGTACATGATGGTGATCAAAATCGTCTTCGGCGTGATGGCCCGGCGCAAATCGTCCAGATTGATCCGTCCGTCCTTCTCCACCGGCAGGTACGTCACTTCGTACCCTTCCTTCTCGAGACGCTTGCACGTGTCCAAAATGGCCTTGTGCTCGGTCACCTGCGTGATGATGTGATTGCCCTTTTCGCGGTACATCTCAGCGACGCCCTTGATCGCCAGGTTGTCCGATTCCGTCGCGCCGCTCGTGAACACGATCTCCTTCGGCGTCGCGCCGATGAGCTGCGCCACTTGCGCGCGCGCGTTTTCCACGCCCTCTTCCGCCGACCATCCAAACGCGTGGTTGCGGCTCGCCGCATTCCCGAATATCTCCGTGAAGTATGGCGTCATAACCGCGACGACGCGCGGGTCCACCGGCGTGGTCGCGTGATTATCCATATAAATCGGTAGTTTGATTGCCATTCCTGCTCTCCTAAATTCGCAATTCGACAACCTCCGAAGCCGGGGCGTCGTCCGCCATCTGTGAAATCGTTACTTTGCTCAACATCTCCAGAATGCTGTTGTTCACCTTGCGCAGCGGTTCTTTGATCGTGCACGTTTTCGTCTGTTCGCAGTCCCCGTGGTGCGTCACGCACGAGGTCAGCGACAACGGCCCGTCGATCGCGTCAATCGCTTCGAGGGCCGTGATCAGCCTTGCATCTCGCGCCAGTGTGTAACCGCCGCTCGACCCGTGCCGCGCTGCGACGATTCCCACTCGAGCCAGTCTCTGCAGCACCTTCGCCATCAGCGTCGCCGAAATGCCGTACGCTTCGGCAATGTCCGCGGCACTGCACGAGCCTTCCTCCGCATGCACCGCAAGGTGCTTCAGAGCGATAAGCGCGTAGTCGGATTTTTTCGATAGCTTCAGCATGCCTATGCGACCATATACGACTTCCCCAGTCGCATATTCATGATAAACCTAGCCCATGAGATTGTCAACTGGAAGAATCGTCGCAAATCCCGCATTGCCATGCAGTTAAATCCCGACTGAGTTAGTCCCATTTGACGGGTATTGCTCGCAGCGAACGGCAATTTTCTCGACTTGAACGGTCATCTTTCGTACCCAAACCGTCTCGCCCACTGGATTGCTGATCTCGCGTTGCGCGCTTGCCCTCAAATCACGGTTTCCACTTCTCCAGGAATTCCTCCACGTCTTTCGGCCCAATCTTCGTCGTGTTCTCGAAATCCCCCTGCTTCTGGGACACGAGTAACGCGCCGCTGCTGTCCAGCACCGCCAGGCTCGGCACGCCTCTTTTCAGCGGAATTTGATATTTCTCCGCCAGGTCCAGATTTTTGTCGTACTGGCCGATATTGATGTGCACCACGACGTAATTCGGCTCGAGAATTTTCTCGATCTCCGGATAATGAAACGCCGTGTCCAGCACGTGGCAGTCGTAGCACCAGTTTCCCCCGAAATCGAGAAGCACGCGCTTACGGTCCCGCTTCGCCGCCGCCAGCGCCAGGCCGATGTCCGTCCGCGCCTCCGTCGGGTCTGGATACAGACTTGGATTTGACTCAAATGGCTGCGGCATCGTCGCCAGATTCGTCCGCTGCGTCGCCACGATCACCTGCTTTCCATTCTGCTCCATCCAATATTGCGCCATCGACGCAAAGCGCCTTTCGATTCCGTTCTTGCCTCGCAAAGTCGCCTCTAGCGTAAACATCACGAGCTGCACTCCCGACTGCGGCGATTCCCTTCGTACGATTTTCGTCTCCATTCGCTCGAGCCCCGCCGCTTTCACACTCGTCCAGAATTCCGCCTCCGCCGCCGGATCCTGGCTCTTGCCCTTCGGCGTCGTCTGCATTGCCGGCGGGTCTGTGCTGTACATTGCTCGCAGCGTATCCATGTCGCCGGAAAGCACCGCCGCCTTCCATGCATCGAGCGACGCGAAACTCGATGTCGCATCGGAATTTTGCGCGACCGCTCGGGCCCGCGCAAACGCACTCGCCCGGCCCGTTGCGCCTGGCACCCAGGCCGTCCAAACCCCTGCTATCAGGGCTGCCACCGCGACCCCAAAGCTCATCCTTCTCATTTGTCTCATCGCCGTCTGCTTCCCCGGCGCGCCGCATTCGCGTATCGCATACGGTCGCCTCGCCCCATCAAGTCCAAATTATACGTTTTAATTCATCGCCAGGCAGCGATAGAATCCTGGATGCATCTCTGGCTCAGCAAGTGTTACCTATGCAATTTGCGCCCGACTACGGCGCTGCCTGACATAGATGCTGCCTGACCATGCTCCGCTTCATGAAAACTCGCACTGACGTCCATCCCGATGCTCAACCCCCGGCCTTCGCCCTTGGCCGCCTCGAGCTCGGCGTCATGGAAATTCTCTGGCGACGTGGCGAGTCCAGCGTCCGCGACGTGGTTCAAAAAATCGCTCGCCCTCTTGCCTATACCACCGTAATGACCACGCTCGATCGTCTCTATAAGAAAAATCTCCTCGAGCGCCGCAAATCCGAACGCGCCTTTCTCTATTCCCCACGCCTCTCGCGTGCGGACTGGGAACGCAAGCGCGCTGATGATATCGTCGCCGGATTTCTCTCGGGCCCGCAGCCCTCGCGCGATCTTCTTATTTCCTGCTTCGTGGACGCCGTCGGTCAGCATGACCAGGCCCTGCTCGACGAACTCGAAAAGAAAATTCGCACGCGGCGCAGGGAGCTTTTTCGGCGGGAGCGCTCATGATTCTTCCTTACACGCTCCGTTTGCTCTGCCTATGCTTCGCCACGTTTTTCTTGATTCACGCGGCGCTCAGCGCGGCCGTTTGGGCTTCCTCGTCGGCCATGATTCGTCTCGGTGAGTCCATGCGCCCACGTTTCGCCGCGCGCCTTCTCCTCGCTCTGCGTCTCTCGCCTCTTGCTTTGGCTCTTTTCGCCGTGGCCGCGTTTTGCATCCCGAGTTATTTGTGGCTTGAGCCCGGCGCCACCTCGGAGCAGGTCGGCACTCTCTGCGTCATCGCAGCGATTCTTGGCCTAGCGACTTGGTTTTCGTCCATCGTGCGCGTTGCCTCCGCATGGCGCACGTCCCTCCGGCTCCAGCGGCAATGGGAACGCGGATCTCTCGGCAAACGAATCGCAGGCGGCGCTTCGCCTCTCCTCGTCGTGCCGAGTGAGGCCCCGCTCCTTGCCCTCACCGGCATCCTCCGTCCTCGCATCTTCGTGGCCAACCGCCTTCTGAATGCCTTGCCGCCGGAACAGCTTGACGCTGCCCTGCGCCACGAACACGCGCATTACGCTTCGCACGATAATCTCAAGCGTCTCCTTCTTCTTTTTGCTCCGGGAATGTTTCCTTTCTTGCGTCGCTTCCCGGTTGTCGATCGTTCCTGGGCGCGATTCGCCGAATTGGCCGCTGACGATCACGCCGCCGCGGGGGACTCTTATCGTTCGCTCTCTCTTGCCGCCGCGCTGGTTCGCGCCGCTCAACTGGGCGCCGCTCCGGGAATTTCGCCGTTCGCCAGCTCTTTGCTCGCCAGCGGCCGCGATCTCTCCGAGCGTGTCGACCGCCTCCTTGGCGTCAAGTCTCCTGCTCGCCCGCCGCGCAAAGGAACGCGCGCGCTCTTCGCCGTCGCCACCCTCGCGGCTCTCGCCCTTCTCGTCGTCGTCCTCGCGCGCCCTGAAACTTTCTATTCTATCCACAGCCTCCTCGAACGCTTCATCCACTAATTCACCCGCCTCCGTGTTGCGCATATTGGCATCCCGGCACGAATTTGTTTTTTCTGTTGTTTCCGACCGCGACATGTGATTAGCTCGCAATTTGTGATGCGGGCCGCAGCGCGAATCGTTCTTGAAATTGCCCCTCCACGCTGCGTGCCAACCGGTTCACTCAGGTAATCGCATAATTTATTAGAGCTGCTGAGCTGGCGCGGATTGGGCCTGCCGTGTCACGAGTTTAATTTGTCACGAACCTGCGGCTGCAAAGGATTCAATGAAAATCCTACTGTACAATCCCGACAACGGCGTGACCCGCAACTTCATGCCTCATCTTTGGATGTTTCTTCTGCAAGCCCTCACTCCTCCTGGCCACGAAGTCGTGCTGATTGACGGCAACGCGCAGCCCATGGACGAAGAAAGCATCGCGCGCTACGTGCGCGAGCATAATATCGGCCTGGTCGGCATCGGTGCGATGACTCGCATGATCGCCAAGGCCTATCGCATGGCCGACGCCGTCCGCGCCGCAGGCGTAAAAGTCGTGATGGGCGGCCCTCACGTCACCGAAATGGCCGATGAGGCGCTCGGGCGGGACGGCGGCTCGCGCCACGCCGACGCTGTTGCCCTTGGCGAAGCCGATCAGACGTGGCCCAAAATCGTCGAAGACGCCGCACGCGGCTCCCTTAGGGACATCTACGCTCCCGTCGACGACTTTGGCCAGGAGCGCAAACCTACGCTGCAACCCTACCCGGTGATTCCCTGGGACAAAATCAAGCTGGAACAATTCAATTTGCTTCCGGGCATGTTGCAACCGTTGCTCAAGCGCGTCGGCGCTGGCTGGGGAACATTTCGCATCATTCCCGTCGAATCCGGCCGCGGTTGCCCTTACGGCTGCGAGTTTTGCACCGTCACGGGATTTTTCGGCGATTCCATCCGCTTTCGCACCAATGAAAGCGTCGTCAACGAATTATTGCTCCTGAAAGCGCGCGCTCGCGAGGAAGGCGGCCAGATCGCCGTCTTTTTCATCGACGACAATTTTGCCATCAACGTGAAGCGCACGAAATCCCTGCTGCGCGACATCATCGCCGCTAACGCTCAAGTGCATTGGGTCGCGCAGATCAGCGCCAACCTCCTGCGCGATGAAGAACTGGTGGGTCTTATCGCTGCCGCGGGAGGCAAGTGGATTTTCATCGGAATGGAATCCATCGATCCCGCCAATCTTGCAGACGTGAAAAAAGGCTTCAACAAGCCGGGCGAATACGCCGTCGTCCTCGACCGTCTTGCCCGCCACAACGTCTTTGCCATCACTTCCTTTATCTTCGGCATGGACAATGACACGCCCGGCGTGGCTGAGCGCACCTTGAAGGAAATCCGCACCTGGCCTCCCGGGCTGCCCATTTTTGGCTTGCTGACGCCATTGCCTGCCACGCCCCTTTACAAGAGGCTCGAAGCCGCGGGACGCCTCACGCGTGTCAAGCATTGGCAGGAGTTCATTCCTTTCGCTATGGCGCACACACCGCTGAAGATGAGCATTGACGAAGCTCATGACGAAGTTCGCAAGGGGTGGCTTAATTCCTACAGTCCCGAGGCCATCGAGAAGGCCGTGGATTCGATCAATCACAAGCCGCTCGGTTATCGCATCAACATTCTCATCGCGCGTCTCTGTTTCCGCGGTATTTATTTTCCACAAATGGGCCGCTTCGCTTGGCTCAAATCCATTCTCGAAAATCGTCGCACGATTTTCAAACTGGTGAGGCAGGGCTTCTTCGGTGGAGGGCTCCACGCCGCCGCGCCGTCCGTCGCGGTTCAGCAAGTGACCGAGCAGCAGCACTGACGCTCGCGTCGTCTCGCCCGAGGATTCTTATTCGCGGAAGCCTGTTTTAGCCCGAGCGCGAATTCCACCCACTTCGCCGCCCCGCCGCCGAATTTTAACTACGACCCGTGGTAGTAATTCCGCCTCTGCAGTAGTTTACGTGCCGTGGCCGTTTACCGGCCTGGCGAGCCCGCTTTTCACTCGTCTAGCGTGTTCATGAATCGCGGGCGGCTGCCACTAAATCAACTTGGGGCGCACCTTGAAAAATTGGCGCATGATCATTTTCTTTTTCGCACTTTTCCTGATTTCTCCGCTCTCGCACGCGCAGAATTTTCGCGGCAGCATCATCGGAGAAGTCGTAGATACAACCGGCGCGCGCGTTCCATCCGCGAAAATCGTCGCCCGCTCGCAGCAAACATCCTTCGAGCGCCAGGCCACGTCCGATGCGCAGGGCGAATTTCGCCTCGCCGATCTTCCTCCCGGACCCTATCGCTTGACTGTCTCCGCCTCCGGATTCACCGACGCCACTTCCGATGTCGATGCGGTCGTCAGCTCCGTTCAGGACGTCAGCGTCACGTTGAAGCCCGCGCCCGTCCAGCAAAGTGTCACCGTCCATGGCGGCTCTTCTTCCATCACCACCGAGCCGATTGACATCACCAGCGCCGTTCACGGCGGCGCCGTATCGTCGCAGGACCTTGCAACAATTCCGCTCGCGCATCGCACCTTCGCCAACATCGCTTTTCTCGTCCCCGGCACGGAACCCGTCGAGCCTTCCGATCCCACCAAGGCGCGCATCACCGCCGTTTCTTTCGGCGGCAGTTCGGGACTCAACGATGTTCTCAATGTCGATGGCGGCGACAATTCCGATGACTATATCGGCGGCTTCCTCCAGAATTTCTCGCCCGACGCCGTCCAGGAATTCGCCGTTCAATCTTCGCAGCAGAACGCGGACACGGGCCGCACCGTCGGTGGCTCCGTGGTTATCACCACGAAGCGCGGCACCGACGAATGGCACGGCGATGCGGCTTTTACGGAACGCGCCGCCGCCCTCGACGCGCGTTACCCCATCGAGAATCCGGCGCCGCTTCCGAAGCAGCCTTTCTCCTCCCAAGACTACATCGCCACGCTCGGCGGCCCGATCGTGAAAAGTAAGCTCTGGTTCTTCACCTCTTTCGAATATACCCACGAAGATGCCAGCATCGCCTACAGCCCCGCGACCCTCACGCAATTCAATGCCCTCGCATCGCTCGCTTCGCTCGGCTTGATTCCCGGCGTCAGCTCCATCGCCGTTCCCAACAATGTTCCCATCCCCTTTCGCGATGCGCTGGGATCCGCGCGCATCGATTGGGCGCAGTCCACTCGTTCGCAATGGTTCCTGCGCGGCTCCGAGGACAATTACACCACCGACAATTTCGCGGTGCAGCAAGGCACTCTGCCATCGACCGGCGCGGACTGGCACAGCAATTATCTGAACATGGTCATCAGCAATCAGTTCACGTTTAGCCCCACTTGGCTTGGCTCTTTCACTTTCGATGCCAGCGGCCTGCATTTAACCGAAGTCCGCAATTCCGATTTCGGTTTCGCGCTCGCGTTTCCCTTCAGCTCCACGTCTCAAACAATTTCTGGTTTCGAGACCTTTGGCGACAATCAATTCGTCACACCTATCACCGCGTTTCCGGTTCTGCGCAATCAGGAAAAATATCAGTTCCGCTACGACGTCAGCCACGCGACCGGCAAGCACAATCCGCGCTTCGGAATCGATTTCATCCATGAACCGGTTCTCAGCGGCGCTCTTTCGGGCACCACCGAAACTCTTCACTCATTCGCGCTGGACCCCGTCGATTACGCCGGCAATCCGCAGCAGTTCACTGTTGATTTCACGTGCACGCCAGGCGGCGGCTTGCAAGTCACAACGGGTACAACCTGCATGTCCACGCCTGCAGGCAATGGAAGTTTTTCGCAGGATGTCCAGCGCCTCGGTTTTTACGCCGAAGATTTCTGGCGCGTCACGCCGCATCTCACCATCGATCCCGGCATTCGTTATGACACGACATTTGGCTTGTTCATTGGCTCCGGCCAATCACAGTTGGAGAATCCTGCCTTTCTCACTTTGCAAGCCTTGCAGATTCCCCTCGTCGGCAGCGCGCCTCACGACTATCGCGGGCAAATCGCGCCGCGTCTCGGCATCGCGTACTCGCCCGGGAGTTCTGAAAGCACTGTGATTCGCGCTGGCATCGGTCTTTACTACAACGACCTCGCGCAAAACGGCTGGGTCACTGCGCTGCAAGCCGTGAACACGATTCCCGGCCCATGCACGAACCCCGCCGGAGATCCAACGTTGAGCAATCCGGACGATGCCGGGTGCCTTCCCGGAAATTCCGAAGGTTCCATCATCGCTCCCGGATATAAAACGCCATACGCGTTGCACGCCAGCGCCGGCGTCGAGCATTCATTCAATCAAAATTGGCTGATAAGCGCTGACTGGACCCACGAAGAAGGCAATCACGGATTTCGTCGCTATCAATACGAGGCGGGCTACACCCTTTTCACTCCGCTGATTGCGACTTCCGATCCGAATTATCAGGCAGATCAGCAAGCCGTCGTTCCGAATTTGCAGGTTTTTCGCAGCGATAATCGTTCGCGCTACGACGGCCTCTCGGTTCATTTGCAGGGCAACGTCACGCGCCGCCTTAATCTGATCGTGAATTACACGCTGTCGAGCGCCGACACCTGGGGCTGCGTCCTCGCCGAACTTTTTGATTACGTCAACGGAGTCTGCAATCCGCTCAATCCGTTTGGCCCGGGCGACTACGGCCCGTCGGGCGAAGACGTCACGCATCGCGCCGTGGTCGCGGGCGTTTTTCATTTACCCGCCGGATTCGAAGTCAGCACGCTTTCGCAATTCGAAAGCGCGCGTCCGTTCACCCTGACCACGCCGCTTGACGTCAACGGTTTCGGCGATGCCGTCGACGATCGCGCGGTGATTAACGGCGTACAAACTTCGCTCGACGAATTTCGCGGCACGCCTTACATTCAAGTCGACGCGCGCGTGATGCGTCCGTTCAAAATCAACGAACGCTTTACGGCCACACCGTTCATCGAATTTTTCAATCTTTTCAATCGCAATAATCCCGGCGCGAACTACGTCACGAATCTCGCCGCGCTGCCGAATCCTGTCAACAATCTTGCCAATGCCACGGCGCTCTGCATGGATCCTCCAGCGTGCACGAACATGCAGCCGATCACGAGCCTGAACCAGCTGCGCGTGCCGGCGGGCGCGCTCGGGGATTTTTTTGGTCCCGGCACAACCGTCGGCATTCCGTTCGCGGCTCAAATCGGCGCGCGCCTGACTTTTTGAACTGATACGCCGATCGAAATCCATTTTGACGAATTTACGGGAGGATCGCCTCTTCGGCCTGTTTCATTTTCCGCCGCAGGTGGACCACTCGCAATCTTCTAAGAAGCGAGGAGCCATTCTGCATATCTGTCAAGAAACTGATGCGCGCCGACAGTTCTTGCTTCAATCGTCGTCTTTGCGGAGCGAACGCAGGTCAATTCCGAGGTGCTGGCATTTTTTGTAGAGGTGGCTGCGCTCGAGACCGAGCGCTTTGGCCGTGTTGGTCATGTGATGATGGTGGCGCTTGAGCTCGGCGAGAATCGTTTCGCGCTCAAACGCTTCGACGCGCTGGACCAGCGGACCGCCGGACGTGGAGGCGAGCGCAGCGCCGAATCCGCCACCTGAGACTGCGCCGGAATCTCCGCCGGCTCCTGCCGTCGATTCGGCTTGCGGAAGCGCCATCCGCACGGACGCCGCGTCGATTTCATCTCCCGCGGCGAGCAGCAGGACGCGCTCGACCACGTTGCGCAGCTCGCGAACATTGCCCGGCCAGGCGTAGCGCGACAACTGTTCGATGGCCTCCGCCGAGAATTTTTTCGGCTTCCATGCGTTTTGCTCCGCAACCTGGCGCGCGAAATGTTCGGCGAGCACGGCGATGTCCTCGACGCGCTCGCGCAGCGGCGGCAGCACAATCGGAAAAACGAAAATGCGGTGATACAAATCCTGCCGAAACGCGCCGCGCCGAACCTGCTCTTCGAGGTTGCGGTGCGTCGCGACCACCACGCGCACGTCGACGGGAATCGGCCGGTCGCCGCCGACGCGCTCGATCTCTCCTTCTTCCAGCACACGCAGCAGCTTGGCTTGCATCGGCGCGGGCATGTCGCCGATTTCATCGAGAAATAGCGTGCCGCGATGCGCCTGCTCGAATTTTCCGATGTGGCGCGAAGCCGCGCCCGTGAACGAGCCTTTTTCGTGGCCGAAGAGCTCCGATTCCATCAGCTCCGCGGGCACGGCGGCGCAATTGAGCGTGACGAACGGCCCCGTCCGCCGCGGGCTCTTTTCATGCAGCGTGCGCGCGACAAGTTCCTTGCCCGTGCCCGTCTCGCCGCGAATGCACACGCGCGTTTCGCTTGCCGCGACGCGCTCGACTTCGGCCATCAGCGATTTCATCGCCGGACTCGCCCAAACAAGCTGGTGCCGGCCGACGCGCCGACGCAGATCGCGATTTTCCTGCTCCAGGCGCGCGAGCTTGAGCGCGTTTTCGACCGTGAGCAGAAGTTTGTCCGTCGAAATCGGCTTCTCCAGGAAATCCGCGGCGCCCAGGCGTGTCGCGCGCACGGCCATCTCGATGGTCGCCTGGCCGGACATCATCACGACGGGCGACGCGACGCCGAGATTTTTCATTTCTTCGAGTAGCGCGATCCCGTCTTTGCCGGGCATCACGACATCGGAGAGGATCAAATCGAAATGGCCGTCGCGGGCGAGCTCGAGCGCGCGGGCAGCGTTGTCGCAGACGGCGGCTTCGTGCCCGGACAATCGAAACGCGCGAGAGAGCGACGCGAGCGTGTTCGCGTCGTCGTCGATGATCAGTATGTGCGCTTTCGCCGACATCCGCGCTCAGGCCTCCCTCGCCGCGCGAGCTTCCTCACGCGCTTGAATTTCAGTGAGCGGTCTCGCGGGCAAATCGATGACGAACGTCGCGCCCTGCCCCGGCTCGCTCGAAACAGAGATGCGGCCGCCGTGGTCGCTGACTACGGATTGCACGATGGCCAGCCCGAGGCCCGTGCCGTGCTGCTTCGTCGTGTAATACGGCGTGAAGAGCCGCGCGCATTCCTCGGGCGTCAGGCCCGCGCCGGTGTCCGCGACTTCGAGGCGCACGCCGCCATCGTGCCGCATGGTCCGAATCGTGAGCGTGCCGCCCGACGGCATGGCGTCGAGCGCGTTGAGAACCAAATTGCCCAGCGCGCGATGCAGCAGCGCCGTGTCCGCCTGAATGACAGGCAGTTTGTCGGCGAGCTGCAAATCGGTTTTGATCTCGGGCTCGCCGGGCGCGGTGAAGCGCGGCTCGAAGAGGCGCATGATGCCATGGACGATTTCGTTGACGTTGGTGAATTGCAGCTCGGGCTGCGGCATTTTCGCGAAATCGCTGAAGCGGCCAACAATGGCCTTCAGATTTTCGATTTCTGCTAGAAGCGTGGCCGTGGACTCGTGAAAGATTTCGTCGAATTCCGCGGAGTTTTGCTCCCGGGCGCGGCGCAGATTTTCGAGCGTGATCTGCAGCGGGAAAAGCGGATTTTTCAGCTCGTGCGCCAGACGCCGTGCCAGTTCGCGCCACGCGGCAACGCGTTCCGCCTGCACAAGGCGCTCGCGCTGTCCCGCGAGCTGCTCGGTCATCGAGTTGAACGCGAGGGCAAGCGCGCCGATTTCGTCGCCCGAGGAAATATTGACGCGTGCGTCCCAATTGCCTCCGGCGACTTCCCGCGCGCCAGCCACCAACTTACCCACAGGCCGCGTGACGCTCACGGCAGCCCACCAACTAAGGAAAATTCCCAGCGCGAGTGCGGCGCCGCCGACGGCCAACGCCAGCCAGAGAATGCGGCGCTCCAGCAAGACCAAATCGCGGCGCGAGCTGCCGATCAGGAAGACGCCGAGAAGATTTCTGCCGGCGTTGCTGCTCGGGCCCATGAGCGGCAGAACGTGGAACGCTTCGGCTGAAGTCGCGCTGCGCGTCCACTGAATTGAGGTGGCGAATTCGCCGGGCTCAGCAAACTCACGCTCGACGAGCGGCGCGAACCGCGCGGCTTGGTCAACCGGGCCATTCACGCCGGTCAAATTCGCGGTGGAAAAATCCGGCGTCAGCTTCGTATAGAGCAGCGCGCGCATTCCCACGGGTAAACTGAGAGACGCCAAGAAAGATTTGCCGAGGCGCTGGCCGCCCGCGACATAAAGATTCGAATTACCGACAGCGAGCGCGCGGACGGCGATCAAGCCGAGCGCCGGGCCATCCGGCGTGTCCACGACTGCGAGAAACGCGCCGCGCGAAGGCCAGTCCACTTTTTCGAGCAGCCAATTTTCCTTGTAGCCAAAACGTGCGGGCCATTGCTCGGAGGAAATGATGCTGCCGTCGCTGCCGGCGAATTCGAGAAAGTCGAGCTGATGAGACGAGCCGACGCCTGTGGCGTCGTTGCCGTAAACGGAAGGGTCCTGGCGATGCGTGCTCAGGTTCATGGCCATCGTGAGCGTTGCTTCGGAATCCGCGATGTCCTCGATGCGGCGGACAATGTCCTGGCCCTGGCTCGAAAATTCGCGTTGGAACTGGCCGACGATGGCTTCCGTGTGCGAAGCATCGAGCTGCTCGAAAGCGCGCCGGGTGGAAATCGTGACGCCTGCCGCAACGACCGCGACCGCCGCGACCACAACGAGCGGAAAGAGCACGAACATCTTGAAGCGAAAGCTCACGGCTGCGCTCCATCAAGCCACACGTCCGCGAGCCCCCATGCGCCGGAATGCGCGGGCATCCAATCGCGCACACGCGCGCTGAGTCCAACGACTTCCGGCACATGCGCGAGCGGAATGATTTCGTACGTGTCCAAAACTGCTCGCTCGCGGGAATAAAGTTCGTCGAGGCTTGCGGGATCGGCAAGCGGCGCGGCAAGCGAAGAATCCAGATCGGCAAGCGGCGCGAGCGTTTGTAGAAAATCCTCGAGCGCCACGGCGGGGTCGGGCGAAGACAGCGGCAGGCGAAGGATCACGGCGTCACTCAGCGCCGCCCCTCCCGCAGTCGAGTCACCGATCGGATGCGCGGAAATTGGAATTCCCGCGGCTTGCGCGTTCACGACGATGCGGTCGGCAACGGTGCGTTCCATGGCGTCGGCCGAATCATAGCCCAGCTTGAGCGCCGCGGCAGGCGAGATTTGCGCGGCGAGCTGAGCGGCTTGCGCGGACGCAGCGGGCGGCGGCGAAAAAAGAAACGCGTAGCCGGAGCACCATTGCGGCACCAGACCTCCGGCGGGCTCGCCCTCTTTTTGCAGCACAAAATCCACGAGCGATGCGCGATCAATGGCCAGCGAAAGTGCCTGGCGCACGCGAATATCTTTCGCGGCAGCGCTCGAACGCAGAAACACGAGCGCGAGCAATTCCGAAGGAGCGGAAGCGGAAACTCGCACGCCGCGCGAAGCGTCGATCCGCGCGCGATCGGGAGCGACATCCACGATGTCGGCTTTCCCGAGATCGAGGTCGATCATGCGGTCGCGAATCGTGCGCCCCATTTGAATGTCGATCGCGTCGACGAATGGACGCCCGCCCCAATAATCGGCGTTGGCGGTTAGGACAGCGTGCTTGCCGGGCTCCCACGTGGTAATGCGAAACGGGCCAGTGCCGGCGAACGACCCGTCGGCCTCATGAATGAGAATCGAATTGCGCGCCTCGGCCAAACGATAAAGCAGATCCGGCTGCGGCGCATCGAAATCGATGATCACGGTTGGGGCGCGGACGCCACCGGCCACCGCTGGCCTCATCTCACTCGCGCTGGAAACATGCCACGTGGGATTCGCCGCTTGCAGTGAATCAACCACCGTTTGCTCGCCGGCAAGAGTGCCATCTTGAAGCTTGACGTCACGTAGAACGAGTTCCCAGTGCTTGAACGCGGCATCGTGCGTCCACGAGATAGCGAGCGAAGGCTGCGCCTGGCCAAACTCGTCGAGCGTGACGAGGCGGTTGGAAATTAGTTCGAGGATGCGATCCTGCGCGACTTTGTCTTCGATCGCGGCGGGCGGCTGCGTGGGATCGAGCGACGTGGCGCGGCCTTCGAAGTCGATGAACAGCGTGCCGCCATAGCGCGGCCGGCGCGCCGCGAACGCGGCCACTGCCGCGAAGAGCACCGCGAGCAGCAGGCTACTGGTTGTAAGCCGCGCGAATGAAATACGCCTCATACATTCCTGTTTTCAGGTTGCGCGAGACCGCGAGCGCGGTATTTTCGCCCTCGGACCAAAGCGCCGTAATCGGCCCGTCGAAATCAATTTCGCCGCTCAGCGGAACCGCCTGCCGGCCAGCGACGTCGAACGCTTGAATCGAATCGGGGACTGCCCAATCGCCGGTGCCCGTCGCAAGAATCGGCCAATGCGTGCGGCTGGCGGACGAGAGCGCGGCGATGTCGCTGCCCCAGCCTGACAGCGCCGCGGGCGGCTCGCCTGAATTGTCGAAAACGAGCGTGCGGCCATCGGAAAGCGTTGCCGCCAGGCCCTCCGGTGCAAACGCGGCGACGGATTCAAACTGCGCGCCGGGGACGCTGATCGGAAAAGTGAATTCGATTTTGTCCGCAGAAAATCGCGGCGGTGCGCCTGAACCGAAACCGGCAGATGTGCTCCACAGCTCGTCAAGGGAGTTGCATGAGACTCCTAGTGCCGCACCCATCTTGATGTCGCACACCACGCCGGGTAGAGCAGCCTCCTCTTGTTTGCCATCCGCGCTCATCTGCAATCGCCCGCGAATATCGCGCTGCATTGGAGCAAAGTTGTTGATGTGCGCGTCGGTTTGAAATTGCCACGAGCCACTCTGCTTCGCGAAGAGCGCGATGCGCTCAGCCTGCAATACAAGAAGTTGCGGCGGACTCTCCTCCCGCGCAGGAAGCAGCGCGACGTCGAGAATCGGATCTGGCGAGATGAGAAGGAATTCCTTCTGCAACACAATCGAAGGCTGAAATTGCGGCGCCGCGCTCACGCTTTCGCGCGCGACGGTGACGAAAAATGTTTTCTCGCCGTTATACCCGCTGACTTGCGCGATCCACACAAACTCGGTGAGATTTTCCGAGAGCGCGATCGTCAGCGAGACATTCGCGGGCGGTTGCGCTGTCGCCGGCTGCAGAGTTTTTCCGGCCTTAGCCATTTCGTCGCGGAAAGCGTCGCAGCCCTGCTGAAATTCCGCCGGCGAAACCGAAGAAAGATTCGCCGGCGCGGCCGAAAGCGCGATCAGCGCCTGCACGTCGACGCCGACCGACGCGGCGACTTTGCGTGCGAGTTCACGCGCAGCGGAGGTCAATGCTTGTTCTCCCGGCTGTGCTTTTTGCTGGCCCTCTGACTGTTTCCCTGAGGATGCGGATTTCGCCTGCGCCGCGGGCTGCGGCGAGGGTCCTGCCGCGGATTGCGTCGAAGACTGCGGAGATGCGTGCGTCGCGGACGCGGCGAAAACGGCAAACGAAAACGCAAATGCAGCAAGAAAAAATAAGTTTCGGCGGAAGGGACGCATGGAGTCGCGCCACACGCGCGTGGCGGGCCATCATAGCACGTCTGATTTTCGGCAAACGCGCGCCGCAGCGAGGGATGTGTCCAACGAGTTCGCACCAGTCAATAAGCCGTGCGGCGAGACCGCTGGCGGGTGGCTTCGCTGCGGCGGGAGCGAAGCCACCCACAGGGGTTTGGCCAGCAGTTGCCCGACTGCACCGGCTGTTCAGCCGGCCGGGAACTCGCCTCACTGATTGCCTCCGCGCGGGCTGGGCGGATCACCGGCGGCGGCGGGAGACGCAGCAGCGCCCAGGGGCGTATCCAACACGCCGTTGGTGAAGAAAAATTTGCCGTCCATGGGCACGAGCATGATGCGAACTTTGTCCGACAACTTCTCCGCGACGATCTTCTGAATCAGCAGCGGATTGCCCTTCAGCGCCGCGGCTTCGAGCTGCATTTGCTGCGCCTCGGCCGCGCCGGTGATGCGGATGCGATCCGCGTCGGCCTTGGCAAGCAGTTCCTGGCTCTGTTGCTCAGCCTGGCTATCAATGACTTTGGCCTGCGCTTCCGCCTGGGCATTTTCGATTGTCGCTTCCTTGCGGGCCTTCGCTTCCAGGCGCGCCTGCTCGATTTGCTTCTGCTTCAGCGGCAGCGTGTACTGCATGGCGTCGGATTCGGCTTTGGCTCCGATAACGCGCGCCTGCGCGCTGGCTTCGGCCTGCTTCACCTGCCGAACTTTGTTTTCATCGGCTTGATATTCGGCGATCTTGACGCGCTTCCCTTCGATTTCCTGCTCGAAGGTCATTTCTTCGCCCTGCTGTTCCTTCAGCAAAATGTTTTGCAACCCTTGCGCGTATTCCGGCGGGAGAACGATGCGGCGCACCAGAACTTCCTTCACCACGATGGCATCTTCGGCGAGTCGCGCAGTGATGATGCCCGCGACGCGCTGGCGAAATTCGTCGCGCTTCGAGGAGAAAACATCCCGGACCACATAGTCGGGGGCCACTTCGCGAAATGCGGCTTCCACCACCGGCCCGACGATTTCCTTGTCGATCGGCTGCGGGATATTCGCTTCCACGTAATCCAGTCGGCGGGGATCGACGCGATACCGAACCAGTACCGCGAGGCCAAGCGGAAGGCCTTCCTGCGCTTCCACGTTCAGCACGGCGAGGTGATCCTTCGTGTCTTCCTGCGCGGCGGTGGCGAACACCTGGTCGCGGATGTCGTATGTGGAGACGCGCTGGACGAGCGGCACGACGAGATGCACGCCCGCATAAAGCGTTCCGGGGCGAATGCCGGAAATCTGGCTGACGCGCACGCCGGCCATGCCGTCGGGAATCACGATGATGCTCAGTGCAATCAGAAAAGCGACGGCGGAGGCGGCGGCGATCTTGCCGGCAATCAGCCAGCGGATCGCTGCGCGCGGACGCAGAGGAGGAGGAGGGGAATAAGGAAGAAGAGGAGGCGCATCGGTCGCGGCCTTCGTGAAGAGTCGCCGCGCGAGGCAGTCAAGTTCGTAAAATCGGATCAAGTCGTACGCCGCGATGGAGACCGCGGCGATCAGCAAGACGATTTCAGCAGTAAAGAGCAACCCCCTGAGAAAAAGCATTTCCTTCCCCTCCCTTTTTTCGCTCCCTGCTTCTCGTTCAGGACCTGGCCCGAACTGGGATACGAATCTCGTCTCGCGCGGCCATCTTCGCCGGCATCAGGACCATGACCGTCCGCAAACACAGCCATTCCAGGCCCGCCGCAATGGCGACAGATGTGGCGCCGGCGGTCAAAAGAACTGCGGTGCTGAGAATCTTGTCTGCAATTTGTGTGTTCATTTTCGTGGCCTCCGTTTGCTTCCGTTTACTGCGCGCTGGCCCTCTGTGAATAAACGAGTTTGATTGCGTACACGCGCGATATGGCACGGCAGAGGCCATCGAGCGGCCGATTGAAAATAAGGGAGATAGCGGAAATCGACTCGCTTCATCGCGTGTCGTGCGGGACACGAGTGTGAAACCGCGACGCATTCGCCGCGTCTTAGCTATAATTGAGCTGAAGGGTTGGCAGAGAAAGACAAAATGGAGCAACAACATTCAGGCATCCGCTTGGGGAAGGTGCTGGGCATTCCGCTCTACCTCCACTTTACCTGGTTCATCATTTTTGCCCTGATCACTTTTTCTCTGTCGGAAATGTTCCAGCAGGCGCATGGTGGCTGGTCGCAGGGACAATACTGGCTGCTCGGCATCATTGTGAGTCTCCTGTTTTTTGCCTCGGTCGTGTTTCACGAGCTAAGCCACAGCGTGGTCGCGATGCACTACAAAATTCCCGTCGTATCGATCACTCTTTTTGTGTTTGGCGGCCTGGCGCAGATCGCGCGCGACCCCGACAACGCCAGGCAGGAATTCAATATCGCGATTGCGGGCCCGATCGCGAGCTTCGTGCTGGCGGCCGTATTTTTTGGCGTGATGCGGGTCATGCCTCCCGGAGGATTTCAAACCGGCGCCTTGTGGCTCTGCTGGATCAATTTTGCGCTGGGCGTATTCAATCTGATTCCCGGCTTCCCGATGGACGGCGGACGCGTCTTGCGCGCGATGGTTTGGGGCGCCACGAAGAATTTCGAAAAGGCCACCAAGGTCGCCTCCACCAGCGGTCAATTGGTCGCGTACATGCTCATCGTGTTCGGCCTCTGGGCCGTGTTTCAGCGGGACAGCGAAGCTTCCAGATTGCTCGGTGGCTGGTTCGGCGGTCTGTGGCTGGCGTTTATTGGCTGGTTTCTTTTGTCGGGAGCGCAGGCAACGTACGCGCAGGTGGCCATTCGCAGCACCCTCACGGGTCTGCGCGCGGGCGACATCATGTCAGCGGACGTGCCCACGGTGCCGCGCGACATTTCACTGGAAGATTACGTTCGTGAAGTTCTGCGCACCGGCCGGCGATGCCACGTCGTGACCGGCAACGGCATGGCCGTGGGTTTGGTGACGCTGCATCAAGTGCAGCGTTTTCCGCGCGACGAATGGGCCAACACATCGATTCAAGCCGCGATGGTGCCGCAGGCGGGAATCCACTGGGTGTCGCCGAACGAGCCTGTCACCGGCGTGCTTGAACGAATGCAAAATGAGGACGTGAATCAGATGCCCGTGCTCGAAAGCGGCCACATTATCGGAATCATTGCGCGGGATTCGATTTTGCGCGTGATCCAAACGCGCATGCAGGCGAGCCGCTACACGACTGGCCATCCGTTGGAGCAGCCGCCGAGGTAGATCGAGCCAGGCCGAGCCAGATCATGTCGTTTAGGCTGTCGCGATGGGGCATCGCGGCGCTTCTCGCCGTATAATCCACGATATCAGTCGCGGTAGCAGTCACAGTCATAGGCAAAGACAAGCCGCAATGCGCATCCTGCTCGTGGAAGACGAACGCAAGGTGGCGGGCTTCGTGGCTCGTGCATTGCGCGAGACCGCCTATGCGGTCGACGCCGCGGCGACAGGCGAAGAGGGCTTGCGCCTCGCGTCGGAAAATTCCTACGACGCGATTCTCCTCGACGTGCGCCTGCCGGGAATGAGCGGCATCGATCTCTGCCGCAAGCTGCGCCAGGCGGAAATTCAATCGCCCATCCTGATGTTGACCGCGCGCAGCCTCGTCGAACAGCGCGTCGAAGGCCTCGACGCCGGCGCGGATGATTACCTGACGAAGCCTTTCGCCCTCGCGGAATTGCAGGCCCGTGTGCGCGCTCTCGTCCGGCGCGGATTCCGGCGCGGCGAAGCGAAATTGCGCTGCGGCGATTTGGAGCTCGATCGCCACCGGCGCAGCGTGACCCGCGCGGCGAAAAAAGTCCCGCTGACCTCCAAGGAATTCGCGCTCCTCGAACTCCTCCTCATGCGCTCGCCCGATGCCGTCACGCGCAGCGAAATCATCGAGCACGTCTGGGACAGCCATTTCGACAGCGAGACCAATCTGGTCGACGTCTACATCAACCGTCTGCGCCAAAAAATCGACCAGGGCCACGGCGCGAAGCTCGTACACACATTGCGCGGCGTCGGCTACCGCATGGGAGCGGCGGAATGAGCCGTACGCTTTCGCTGCGCGTGCGCATGATGCTGCTTTTCTGCATCTCCGTCGGAGTGCTGCTGGCCGGCTCGTACGTGGTTTTTTATCTCGCGCTGCGCAGCGTGGTGCACACGGAATTCGATCACAGGCTCATCGAAGCCGAAGCCCCCGTCGCCGCGGACCTCGCGACCGACGCCGACGACGAAGACATCGTGGCCATGGATATTCCCGGGGAGTATTTCGAAACCGTCGACTTGTCCGGCCATGTGCGCGCGCTTTCGAAAAATCTGAACGGCCACGCGATCGCCTGGACCGGCGATACGGTCCAGTTACAAACGGTTCGCGACCAATCGCTCGGCCGCTTGCGCCTGGGTATCGCGCCCGTGCACCGCGCCACCGGCAACAGTATTTTGATCCTGGCCATGCCCACGCGCGATATTTACGAGATTCTGACGCGCTTCCGCGCTCTGCTGTTCATTTTATTTCCCTGCACGCTGCTGATCCTGGCGGGTGTCTCAGCGTGGTACGTGGGCCGGAGCCTCGAACCCATCGCTGCGCTTACGCAAGAAACGTCTCGTATGGCTGAACGCGTCAAGGTGACGCCGCCGGGGAAAATGCCCGAGCGCGCCGCGCCCGGCGGATTGCCCATCGCTGCGGCGAATCGCGACGACGAGCTCGGCCGCCTGGCGGACGCCTTCAACAAACTTTTCGTCTGCATGGAGGGCGCACTACTGCAATTGCGCCAATTCGTCTCCGACGCGTCGCATGAGCTGCGCACGCCACTCTCGATCCTGCAGGGCGAAACCGAGTTGCTCCTCAAGGAGCCGCGCAAGCCGGAGGAATATCACCGCGCCCTCGAAATAATCGACAGTGAACTGAAAAAGCTCAGCCGCATCGTCGAGGGCCTTTTCACTTTGGCCATGGCCGACGCGGGCCAATTGCGGCTGGCTCACGATCCGGTTTATTTGAACGAAGTCCTCGAAGAAGCCTGCGCGCTGGTGGCGCCGCGCGCGCGCGCCAAGGGAATCACGGTCGAGCGGCAGTTGGCCGCGGAGGTCCCCTACACGGGCGACGAAGCGTTTCTGCGCCAGCTCTTCCTCATCTTCCTCGACAACGCGCTGAAATATTCCGGAAACGAAAGCCGCATTCGCGTGCAGATGTCGGCGGACAACGGAACGGTGCGAGTCAAGTTTCAGGATCAGGGCGTGGGAATTGCGGCGGGCCATCTGCCGCACATTTTCGAGCGATTTTATCGCGTTCCACAGGCGGACGCGGCTGAAGCGCAAAGCGGCGGCCTCGGCCTGGCGATCGCGCAGGCCATTGTCCGCGCGCAGGGTGGAACCATCGAATGCGCCAGCGAGCCGGGCTCCGGCTCCACGTTTACCATTTCCCTTCCTCGTCCAGCTGAAAACGGCCAATCAAAAAACTAAATGAAAATTAATCTTCATTACAGGCTCTGGCGCGAAGCCGCCAGCTAAACTGGGGCTCCGTGAGAATGATGCTTGCGAGCGCGCCTCTGTCCATATACCTTTCCCCGAGACCAGAAGCATGGCGAGCGGAAGTGGAACCACGGTGAATCGCATGGAGAAGTACGCGAAGAAGTCCGTGAAGAAGTACCTGAAAATGTTCGGCCTGGCGCTGCTCGCCTTGTGCGCAACTGCATTCCCCGCGCGTGCGCAAGGGCCCGCAGCGTCGACCGCTTCACCGGCGCAGAAATTGACGCTCGCGCAAGCTCTCGACATGGCAGAACGCCAAAATCTGGATTTGATTGCCGCGCGCGCGCAACGCGCCGTCACAGCTGCGGGCGTGCGAATCGCAAGCGAACGGCCCAATCCCACCGGCAATTTCACTGCCTTGCGCGACGATCCGCACGAGGGCTGGTGGTTCGATGTGCCTCTGGAGCTGGGCTCGAAGCGCCAGCGCCGCATTGACTTGGCTCACGCTGAAAACGCGCTGACCGACGACGACATCTCCGCGCTCGAAAAACAGTTGCGCCAAAACGTGCGCGACGCTTTTTTCGCCCTGGCGCTCGCGCGCGGCGTGACCGCCGAAAAAAATGACGCGCTCATGTTAGCGCAGCGTCTGCACGACATCGCCCAGCAACGCTTCCAGGCGGGCGACGTGCCGCAACTTGAAGTGTTTCAGGCGGGCCTCGTTGCCTCGCAGGCGCAGGCCGACTATCAAGTGGCGCAAAAGGAAGAAAAAGTCGCGCTCAACGAGCTGAACGAACTGCTCAGCGAGCCGCCGGCCACGGATTGGGACTTGGTGAATCCGCTTGCGGATTTGCCGTCAGAGCCCACGCTTGATTCCCTGCTCTCGCGTGCGAATGGCGCCAACGCAGAATTGCAGAAGATCGCGCAGGAAGAGAGAGTCGAGCAGACCCAGCTCGCTCTCTATAAGGCCGACCGCATCCCGAATCTCACGCTCTCGCTCGGAATGGACTACGCCTCGCCTCACAATTTTCGCTACGGCCCGCGCAGCCAGGCGAGCATGGAAGTCCCGATTTTCTCGCGCGACCAGGGCGAAATCGCGCAGTCTTCCGCGAGCCTGATGGCGCTCGAAGCGCAGGCATCCGCCACGCGGCGCGCCGTCGAGGGCCACGTTGAATCCGCCTATCTCGAGCTGGATTCGCGCGAGGCGCAGGCGCAGCTCTACAAGGAATCGCTGTTGCCCGCCAGCGAACGCCTCGAAAGCATGGCCGAAGAAAGCTATCGCGCGGGCAAGGCCAACATTCTTTCCGTCCTCGACGCGCAGAAAAACGTGCAGCAGGTCCGGGAAGAATATTTGCAGAGCCTCTACGCTGTCCAGCAGGCGTTCGCGCAATTGGAAGATACGGTAGGAGCGCCTCTCGACTGAGTGGGCGGGGATGAATGGGCGGGAAGATGATGCGAAGGACGAATATGCGAAGAAAATGGCTGTGGACTGGCGCCGTGCTTGTGGCTGCCCCGCTGTTGATCGCAGCGCCGGCGTTCCTCGTTGCCGGGTGCTCACACGGCGGCGCGAGCGATGAAGAAGCGGAACCCGAAGTCACTGCGGAAGTGACAGTGACGAAAGTGACCCGCGCGGACATTCAGCAAATGGTGACGCTCAACGGAAACGTGGGAGCGCTGCCAAATCAGGACGTGAAATTGAGCGCGCTGGTCGCCGGGCGAATTTCGGCGCTCAACGTCGCGGAAGGCGATCTCGTGCACCACGGCGAAGTCCTTGCGGAAATCGACAGCCGCACGTATCAGAGCCAGGCGCAGCAGGCGGAGGCAGCGCTCGCGCAAGCGAAAGCGACGTTGCAAAATGCCCAGCAGAATCTGGCGCGCAACGAAACGCTCTTCCAGCGCGGAATCGTGGCGCGCAAGGACCTCGAGGACGCGCGCACGCAGGCCAGCGTCGCGGAAGGGGCGCAGACGCAGGCGGAAGCGGCGGAGCAAACGGCGAAAGTCCAAATCGAGCGCACGAGAATCGTCTCGCCGCTCAATGGCGTGGTGGCCAAGCGATACGCGAGCGTCGGCGAGCAGGTTGACGGCACCGGGGCGCAGCCCATCGTGGAAGTCGCGAACATCGCCGAAGTCGACTTGACGGGCAATTTGCCCGCGGCATATCTCGGAAAAGTTCACGTCGGAGAAACGATTCCCATCACCAGCGATGCGTTTCCGGGCAAAACCTTCGCCGGCCGTGTCGTGGCGATTTCGCCGGCCGTTGATCCGGCCACGAACGTCGGAACGATTCGAATTCGCATCGCCAATCGCGATGGCGTGCTGCGCCTGGGAATGTATCTCACCGCGCAAGTCCCCGTGCAAACGCACGCGAACGCGCTCACCGTACCCGCGGAAGCGATCTACCACGACGAATCCGGTCAGACTCAGGTTTACGAAGTGAGCGGCGATACTGCGAAAGCGGTGGACGTGAAAGTAGGCATCGAGTCGAACGGCCGCGCGGAGATTCTGGACGGCGTGAAGCCCGGCGACACCCTGATTCTGACCGGCGGCTACGGCCTCGGCGACACCGCGAAAATCAAAGTCAAACCATGAACATCGTCCGAGTCTGCCGCAACAATCGCTATGCGGTTTATCTGCTGACGGCGTTTCTCACCATCGCCGGCGCGTATTCTTTCTTCGTTCTCCCCAGCAACATTTATCCGAATTTGGATTTTCCCCGCATCATGATTCTGGTGCATTCGGGCGATTTGTCGCCGCAGGCCATGCTGCTTTCGGTGACGCGTCCTCTCGAAGAGGCCATGAGCGGCGTGCAGGGCGTTAATCGCGTTCGCTCGAAGACCATTCGCGGCGCGTGCGAAATCGGCGTGCTCTTCAATTCCGGCATGGATATGAAGTACGCGCTGCAGCTCGTGCAGGGGCGCGTCAGCGAAGTGAAAGGCTCTCTCCCGGCGGACACCGAAGCGGAAGTGGAATGGGAATCGCCGACCGTTTATCCCGTCCTGAGCGTGATTTTGAACGGGAATGTCCCGGACGCCGACCTTTACGACTACGCCTATTACGATTTGCGCCCGCTCTTCACGCGCGTCCAAGGCGTCGGTCAAGTCGAAGTCCAGGCGACGGACCAGCGCGAAGTTTCCGTCATCGCCGATCCGCAGAAATTGCTGGCGCATCGCCTGTCGCTGAATGACGTGGCCACCGAACTCGCCGAAACGAATCAGGTCACGGCCGTGGGCCGCCTGCCGAAAGACTACCTGCAATATCAGATCCTGACAGACGATCAATTTCACAGCCTTGACGACATTCGCAACGCCACCATCGCCACGCAAGACCAGGCCCCTGTGCGATTGAGCGAAATCGCCACTGTGCGCGATGGCGTCGCTGACCCTGTGATGCTCATTACCGGCAACGGCCGCCCGGCGGCGTTGATCAACATCACGCGCCAAATGGACGGAGACATTCTGCAAATCAGCAAGCAAGTGAAGGGCATGATCCAGAACCTCGGCTCCGCGATTCCCAGCACTCTGCGCCTGTCGGTTGTCTACGATCTGGCGGAATTCGTTTCCGAATCCATCAAAAACGTCCGTGACGCAATCATTCTCGGTTCGATTCTGGCCGTATTGATTCTTTTCGTATTCTTGCGCGACTGGCGCACCACTTTGGTCGCCGCCACCTCGTTGCCGCTTTCCGTGATCGGCACATTTTTCTTTCTGAAGGAACTCGGCGGCACGCTCAACCTGATGTCTCTCGGCGGAATCGCCATCGCCATCGGCCTCATCATCGACGACGCCGTGGTCATCATCGAAAACATTTACCGTCACCTCGGCCTCGGCGAGCCTCCGAACGAAGCTGCGGAAAATGGCGTCCGCGAGTTGCTCGGCGCGGTGATTGGCTCGACGGCCACCACACTCGTAGTTTTTCTGCCCTTGAGCTTGCTCACCGGAGTCACCGGCGAATTTTTCACTGCACTCTGCCTCACGCTCGGGATTTCCGTTCTCCTTTCGCTCATCTTCGCGCTGACCATCATTCCGCTTTTCTCGCTGCGTTTCCTTTCCGCGCGCACGCATAAAGGCACGTCCGACAAGCTGATCGCGCCGGTGAATCGCGGCTACGAAAAAGCAGTCCGCTGGTCGCTGCGCCGCCGAAAAGTGGTTGCCGTCGCGGCGCTGGCGTTCGTGGGGCTCGCCGTTTTCTTTTACACCAAGCTCGACACAGGATTCTTGCCTGAGATGGACGAAGGCGGCTTCGTCCTCGACTACATCACGCCGCCGGGCACGTCGCTGAACGAAACAAACGCCATTCTCGAGAAAATTGAGAAACGTGTGGCCGCGTTGCCGGAGACGCAATCGTTTTCGCGCCGCACCGGCGCGGAGATGGGCCTGTACGTCACGCAGCAAAACACAGGCGACATCCTCGTGAAGCTGAAGCCGGAGTCGGAGCGCAAGCGCGGCATCGACGAAGTCATCGATGATTTGCGTCATCAAATCGCCGCCAACATTCCCGGCGTCGACGTCGAATTCTCGCAAATCCTCCAGGACATGCTTGGCGACCTCGAAGGCACGCCCGAGCCCGTCGAAGTGAAAGTCTACGGCGACAACATCGCGGAGCTTGAAAAGCTCGCCGACGAAATCGGCCCGCAATTGCAAAAAGTCCCCGGCCTCGCCGATTTCAAGTCCATCGAAAAGGGCAATCCGGAAATCGTTTTCGACGTCGACCAGGGTGCGGTGGGCCGTCTCGGCATGACGCCCGCCGACGTTTCGCAGCAAGTCAGCGCCGGCCTGCTTGGCGCCACGGATACGAATTTGCGCGAATCCGACCGCATGGTGCCGATTCGCGTGCGCTTCCCCGATTCCTTCCGCATGAGTTACAACAACATCCTGCAGTTTCCGGTCTTGACGCCCAGCAAGCAAATTGTCCCGCTTTCAGCCATCGCGCAGGTGCAGCAAGTGCAGGGCGAAAGCGCGCTCGAGCGCGAGAATCAGCGCCTGATGATTTCGATGACCGGCGAATTGGAAAATCGCGATCTCGGCAGCGTCGTCAGCGACGTAAAGAAAGTCATGAGCCAGATCAAATTCCCCGTCGGCTACACATACGAGATCGGCGGGCAATACGAAAGCCAGCAAAGCGCGTTTCACGACTTGCTGTTTGTGCTGCTCCTGGCGCTCGGCGCGATTTTCATTGTACTCGTCGTGCAGTTCCGCCAATTCGCGCCCGCGCTGATCATTTTGTCGGCCGCGCCGCTCTCGCTCGTCGGCGTATTCGGAATGTTGCTCGCCACCGGCACGGCGCTCAACGTCTCCTCGTTCATGGGAATCATTCTCATGGTCGGCCTCGTCGTGAAAAACGGCATCATCCTCTTTGAATACGTCCACAAGCTCTGGGAAGAGGACCACATGCCGCTCTTCGATGCGCTCGTCGAGGCGGGAAAAATTCGCGTGCGCCCCATTCTGATGACTACGCTCGCCACGCTCTTCGGCCTCCTGCCGCTCGCGCTCGGACTCGGCGCCGGCGCGGAAATGCAGAAGCCGCTCGCGCTCGCCGTCATCGGCGGCCTGCTGCTCTCGACGTTCATCACGCTGTTGCTCATGCCCGTGTTTTATTCTTTCCTCCAACGCAAATCCGCGGCGTAAAATGCCCGCATGAATATTCGCTCGTGGCGCTTGATTCTCGTCGGAATTTTTCTGCTTGGCATCTTCGCCGTTGCTTCTCCGCTCCGCGCCCAGTCCCCGCGCAAAGTCATCATCGACGAAGATGCGCGCGGCCCCGCGACCACCGACCAGCAAGCCATTCTCGCGCTGATCCAGTCTCCGCAAACGGACGTCCTCGGCGTCACCGTCGTCACCGGAGACGCCTGGCGCGACGAGGAAGTCGCCCACACGCTCCGCATGCTCGAAATCATCGGCCGCACCGACATCCCGGTCCTCCCCGGCGCCGTCTTCCCCATCGACAACAGCCCGCAATTCATCGACCGCTGGGAAACGCTCTACGGCAAAGTCATCTATCAAGGCGCCTGGAACTGGCCTCCCGGCAAGACTCACGGCCCGTTCGAAATCCCTCCGCTCATCGAAGGCGCGCCCTCGACGAAGCCCTCCGACGAAGACGCGGCGCACTTCATGATCCGCATGGTGCATCGCTATCCGCACGAAGTCACCATTTACGCCGGCGGCCCGCTCACCGACCTCGCGCTAGCCATCACCATCGACCCGCATTTCGCGGAACTCGCCCAGCAACTCGTCGTCATGGGCGGCAGCATCAATCCGCAGACCAACGATCCGGAATTTCGCACCAATCCGCGCCGCGAATTCAATTTCTGGATGGACCCCGAGGCCACTCACGCCGTTTTGCAGGCGCGCTGGGCCAAAATCACCGACACGCCCGTCGACATCTCCATCGAAACGCGCCTCACCAAACAAATGATCGCCGAAATCGCCAAATCGAAATCGCTCGCCGCTCAGTACATCGCCAAATACGCCGATTCGGAATACATGTGGGACGAGCTCGCCGCCATCGCCTGGCTCGACCCCTCCATCATTACGCGCACCGAAAAAATGTACCTCGACGTCTCCATCGACCACGGCGCCACCTACGGCGACACCCTCGCCTGGGCGCCCGGCAGCCAGCCCGCAGACACCTCTGGTAGCGCAGAGTTCCAAGCCCTTGGGAACTCTGCGGCTTTTCGCCCCGCCGTCACCGTAAACGTGGATTTGGACGCCGCGAAGTTCTATCGCGAATTTGTCGACCTAATGTCCCGCCCCACCCCGCGCAATCCTAACTGACGACGGCGCCGACATCAGTCGTAGCAGCAGGTTTATCCCGCCATCGGCCTTCTTGCGCGATTTCATCAACCTAATGGCCCGAGAGACTCCGCATCGATAGCCACCTAACGTCCAACGTCCTCGTGCTACACTTGCGAACATAGGCATCTTCCGACGCCTGGGCGCGCTCGGCTGCGATTGAGGAGAGGTAACGTGCAAGGGAGACTCGCACATGGAACATTACTCTTCCTCCTTCCAATCGCTCTTGTATTAGCGGCGAGCAGTTCGGCACACGCACAGGATGCAGCCAGCCCGAAGTTCACGCTATTCGCGGGCGCCGGTGCCCTTGCCTCACAAGGGCACTGGCAGGGTGAGGCCCAAGGAGGTGCATCCTTGGACGAGGCTCCGCCTGATTCTTGGTTCGGCATATCTGCGGAGGGCGGCTATCGTGGCCCGTGGGCGAATCCCAGGGTAGGCGGCGCGTTTTTCTCCGTGGACTACATGACCGCTTGGAATTTCGGTCCAACAGGAAAGGGGCGCACGGCCAAGGGCGCAACATACTGGGCCGACCGTGGGTGGAAATTTCTTCCTTTTGCTTCCGCTGGCTATACGAGGCTCTTCGGCACCGGCAACGCAGTCAATTTCGGCGGCGGCGTTGACTATCGCCTGAGCCACGCCGACGCCATCCGGTTCGAGTTGCGGGATTATTATTCGCCTTCGACACCCAGCCAACACAATATCGGCCTGCGTATCGGCTGGGTGATTTATCTCCCCGACTAGCATTCGACCAGCCCCAGCGTCATTGCAGTCAGGGTAGCGCAGAGTTTCTTTTCACCACGCTTCGGAGGATGCCCTTTCCTGCCTGCCAATGCTCTGCGGCCTGTATCTCCGCAAAATCCCATTGACAATCCTGTTAACTCATGCTATATGAGTACTTTATGGTTAGCCTATGCATCTGCGCGACTTACGGCTCCCTGAGGCGCTTCCGGTGGAGTTTCCTCCCCGCCTAGCCCTCCTCCCGGGCGGCCTCCCGGCCCCTGATTCCCCACCCCCTCGAACTTCCAATCGCGCAACCTATGGGGAATTAGAACTCCTCGTAGCTTACACAAAACAAACACTCGGACCCATTTCTAATCACGGAATTTACCGTTTTTGCAAATTATTGCCGCCATCTTTTCCCTCCCGTTCCCTGCCCTCCGCAGCCTTCCCCTTGACACCCGCCGCCACGGGAACTATAAGCACCCCGACCCGGATTTTTTCCCCGTCGCCGGCAGGGCGTTCCGGTCGTAAACTGGCTAGGAGCAATCATGGCTGAATCGGCCCAAGTCGTCGGAATCGGCAGTTGCACGGTGGACTTTTTCGCCATCGTGCCGCGATTGCTCGGCCCGGACGAAAAAACAAACGCCAACCGGCTGGAAATTCACGCGGGCGGCGTCACCGCGAATAATTTGACGCAAGTGGCGCGCCTGGGAACGAAGGCCGGCTGGCTCGGCCTGATCGGCGACGACGACAACGGGCACATCATCCAGAAAGCGTTCGCCGACGATGGAATGGATATTTCCGGAATCGAAGTGGTGAAGGGCGAGCGCTCGTCGCTCACATGGATTCCGGTGGACACGGCAGGCGAGCGCTGCATTTACATGTTTCCGAACGTCACCGGCAAAATCACCGTGCATCAGGTGCTGGGACGCTTTGCGCCGCACATCAAGGCGGCCAGGCATTTTCACACCGAAGCTTCGCAATTGCCGATCGGCCCGGTACGCGAAGCGATGCAAGTGGCGCACGATGCGGGCGCGCGCGTGCTGATGGACCTCGACGTTTCGCCGAGCTTTTTCTGCCAGTCGAATCTGGGAACGCAAGAGCAGTTGACCGAGTCGTTGAAACTGGTGGACGTGTTGAAGCCATGCAAAGCCGCCGCGCGCGAATTGACCGGCGAAGAAGATTACGAGCAAATCGCGCGAAAGCTCCTCGCCCACGGCCCAAAGCTCGTGGCCGTGACCATGGGCACGAACGGCTGCCTCATCGCGACCAAGGACAAAATGGCTCATGTGCCCGCATTCGCCGTGAAAGTGCTGGACACGACCGGCGCGGGCGACGCGTTCATGGGCGGCCTTTCGTACGGGCTGTTGCAAGGCTGGGAGCTCGAGCGCGTGGGCATATTCGCGAATGCGTGCGCGGCGCTCTGTTGCACGAGAGTCGGCGCGCGCGCGATGTCCAAGCACGATGAAGTCGTCTCATTGATTCGCGCGCAACGGCCGGCGGCCGCCGCGGGACTTTAGGCCGGGTACTCTAAATCGGACTCTAAATCTAATGTTCACACCGCACAGTTTTCCCGTCGCCCTCTTAATGATGATGACCAGCGCGGTCTGCTGGGGCTCGTGGGCAAATACGTACAAAGGCGTGAAGAATTATCGCTTCGAGCTTTTCTATTGGGATTACGCCATCGGCATTTTTGTGATTTCGCTGATTCTGGCGCTGACGATGGGGAGCACGCACGGAGGCGCTCCAAGTTTTCTCGCGAATGTGCGCGTCGCCGACCATTCGAACATGCTCTACGCGATGGCCGGCGGCGCGGTTTTCAATTTGGCGAATCTACTGCTCGTCGCCGGAATCGATATGGCGGGACTGGCCATTGCGTTTCCCGTCTCGATTGGAATCGCACTGGTAGTCGGCGTGGTAACAAGCTACGCGATTCAACCCAGGGGCAACGCTGGTCTTCTGGCGCTTGGCGTGGCGTTCGCATTGGTCGCGGTAATCCTCGACGGCAAAGCATACGCGGCGCTCGGCAGCGGCGGACGGGGCGCATCACGGAAAAGCATTGTGGTGTGCATAATTTCCGGAATCCTGATGGGCCTGTGGGCTCCGTTTGTGACCCACGCGCTCACGGCTGGGAACGTGCTCTCGCCGTACAGCACGGCCGTGTTCTTGACGCTGGGCGCGCTCCTTTCCTGCTTCATTTTCAATTTCTATTTCATGCGAAAACCGCTCATCGGCGAGCCGGTGGGCATCGGCGGCTTCTTTCGCGCGACAGCGGGTGGGCATTTGCTGGGGCTCGCCGGCGGAATCGTGTGGGGAGTGGGAACCGTTTTCAATCTTGTGGCCGCGAATTTCACCGGCGTCGCGATTTCGTACGCGATTGGCCAGTCCGCGCCGATGGTCGCGGCGCTCTGGGGCGTGTTTGCATGGCATGAATTCCGCGGCGCCAACAAGAAAGCGAAGACGTGTCTCGCGCTGATGTTTCTGTTTTACATTTTTGCGATCGCCAGCATCGCACGCGCCAATACGGCAGTCTGAACGATGTGCGTCATGGGACTCAAGGCAAAAACAAGCTTCTGGCCGCCGCGTCCTTGCTTCGAGTCGCAGACAATGTTATTTTCAGACTTCCCTAAAATAGTCTTTTTCCGCTAATGGACTCCCGAACTACATTGCACGCAGGTTCAGACCATCCCGCGAAAGATGGACAGCCGAGTCGCGCGCGGCGCGAAAAGCCTCGAAATCCCACGTTTTGGCGTGTCGAAGGCAGTCTGCTGAATTTGACCGCAGTGCGGCCAGTGGGCTTTTTTGCGTGGAACGCACAAAGCTTTCTCGAGCGATGGGCGCGACGCGGTGGAATGCTGACGCTCGCGGTGGCGCGGCCGGTTCTCTACTTGACGAATCGCGCGATGGCCACGCGGCTGCTGCACACAATCCTGCGGGGAGTGAGCCGCGACCGCCTCGAAATGCTGGGGGAAGAGTATTTCACTTATTTGCTGAAGCCGATGCTGAAGCCGCGCGGAGTGGAAGAGTTGAAGAAAGCGCAGGAGCGCGGCGAGAAAATCGTTCTCGTCAGCCAGGGACTCGATCACGTGATGCGGCCGCTGGCGAAGCACTTGGGCGTGAATTTCCTGATTTCGAATCGGCTGGAATTTCGCGACGGCATGGCCACGGGACGATTGATCGATCCAGTGATTCGCCCGCGCGGACCGCTGGCGCGGCTGACAGGAAGCAATCCGAACGGCCGAGTCGGCCAGGATCGATTGGCGAAAAATTTGGGATTCGCGGCGCGTCCGGAAATTATCGATAGCGCAGTGGAGTCAGCCGAGCGGCTCGAATCGAAAACTTTTCTGCGCGTAGTGCATTGCAGGCCCGCGACAAGGATTGGAGCGCTCTCGGTGCGGGAAGCGCTGCGCGGGAAAAATATTTTGCTGGCCGGGGCGACGGGATTCATCGGCAAAGTCTGGTTGGTGAATTTGCTGATCGACGCGCCGGAAGTCGGCAAGATTTTCGTGCTGGTGCGCCGGCGGCGTTCCACGACGGCGGCGGAACGATTTCGCAAGATTGTAGATGAGTCGCCGCTATTTGAATTCCTGGCACAACGATATGGCTCACGATTTGAGGAAATGCTGGCGGAGCACATCGAGGTGATCGACGGTGATTTGAGCAAGCCGGGAATGGGGCTGGACGACGCGACGCGCGTTCGGCTGGCGCGTACCCTCGATCTGGTGATCAACAGTTCAGGGCTGACGGATTTCAATCCGGACCTGCGCGACGCGCTTGCCGCCAACGTGGATTCAGCCGCGCATTTACTCGAATTCATGCGCGAGACGGATCACGCGGCGCTGCTGCATCTTTCGACCTGCTACGTGGCGGGAGAACGCGACGGAAGGATCACGGAAACGCTAACGCCGAACTACACGCCCGCGAATGTGACGGGATTCGACGCGGAAAAGGAATGGCGCTCTCTGGAAGCGCTGATTCGCAGTACCGAGGCACAGGCCGACAGCACGACGGTGACAGATGAGCTACGCAAGAACGCCATCGAAAAGCCGACGGCGGCGAAGGGCCTGGGTGGCGCGGCGCTCGACAATCAGATCCGCAAGAATCGCACACGGTGGCTGCGGCAAACGTTGATGGACGCCGGAACGCGCCGGGCAAACGAACTCGGCTGGCCAAACACGTATACGCTGACGAAGGGCCTGGCCGAATCGCTGATTGCAACGCGCGGCGCCGGATTGCCGATTGCGATCGTGCGGCCGTCGATCGTGGAATCGTCACTCGAAAAGCCATTCCGTGGGTGGAACGAGGGAATCAATACCTCAGCTTCGCTTTCTTATTTGCTCGGGACATATTTCCGCCAATTGCCGACGAATGAACGCAAGTGTCTGGACATTATTCCCGTCGACCAGGTGACGCGCGGAATGACGCTGATTGCCGCGGCGCTGGTGGAGCGCAAGCATCAACCGGTCTATCATCTTGCGACTTCCGCCGCCAATCCCTGCAACATGCGGCGATCGATTGAACTGACGAGCCTGGCCCACCGGAAATTTTACCGCACGCAGGATGGCTTCAAGCACTGGCTGCGCTCGCGATTCGACGCCATCCCCGTGTCGAAGGCGCGCTATGAGAAACTCTCCGCGCCGGCACAAAAAGCCATCGTGCAAGCGATCAACCGCGGTGTTTCCAGCGTGGGAATCAGCAACGCGCCACTCGTGCGGCGCGAACGCGAGCTCGAGCGGGTGATCAAGCTGATCCGCTTATTTGAGCCTTTCATTTTGCACAATGAACACATCTTTGAAGCCATGAATGTCGAAAGACTCTCGGCAGCGCTGCCGCCGGAAGAGCGAGCCGATTTTGGCTACGATGCCCGGTCGATCGATTGGCTGGATTATTGGGTCAATGTGCACATTCCGGCACTGCGGAAGTGGTGCTATCCTCTCATCGAAGGCCGCCCGGTGGAGGCGCGAAACGGGAGAAGTGTGCCACCAGCGGGACAGCCGAGCGTGGACGCAGCGGCTGGGCGAAACGCGTCTGCGGCAACGCCCTGAGACCTCCGAACCGTGGCCATTTTCATCACCGGATCAACCGGCTATATTGGCGCGCACATCGCCGCAAACCTGCTCGAAGAGAGCGGCGAAACGCTGAACCTTCTGGTGCGCGCAAAAAATCCGCAGGAAGCAAACGAACGTCTGTGGCACGCCTTGCAGCTCCATATGGATTTCCCGCGGTTTCGCGAGTTTCTCGATTCGCGCATCCAGATTTTTCGCGGCGATTTGACGGGCGCGAAATTCGGAATCGAGGAAGACGATTACCGGCGGCTGGTGCGCTCGACCGACTCGATCATTCACTGCGCGGCGTCGCTGAACCGCAAATCGGAGAAGAGCTGCCTGAACGTGAATCTGCGCGGGACGCTGCAAGTGATCGAGCTCGGCATGCGAGCGCGCGACGATCATGGGCTGCGGCGATTCAGTCACGTGAGCACCGTGGCCGTCGCGGGCGAGCGGCAGAACGAAATCGTGCAAGAGGATTCGGCGATTGACTGGAATCGCTCGGATTACGATCCCTATGCGCGCACGAAAAAATTCTGCGAGCACATGCTGAGTGAACTCCTGCCCGACGTGCCGCGAACGATTTTCCGGCCGAGCATCGTGCTGGGCGACAGCCGCCGGCCGGAGACAAATCAGTTCGAGATGGTGCAGGCATTCGTGTTTCTCGCCGGACTGCCGGTGCTACCCTTCCGGCCGGATGATCGCGTGGACATCGTGCCGGTGGATTACGTGGCCACCGCGATTTCGACTCTGCACCAGAAGGAAAGGCCTGCGCATGAGATTTATCATTTGTCTTCTGGCACGGAGTCCGAAACGTACCGGCAACTGACGCTGGCGCTGGCTGGGGCGCAGGGCAAACGGCCGCCTGTTTTCATGCCGTCTCTCGAGCAGCCTACTGTGGGCACGGTGAATTTCGCGGCGGGCAAGTTCGGCAAGGCGGGAAAACTGGCGACATTGCTGAAAGTGTTTCTGCCGTACTTGCGATGGAACACGGTATTTGACAACACGCGCGTCGTCTCCGAAATGAGGCGCAAGCCCGAACCATTTTCGAAATATTGCTATTCCCTGCTGAAATTCAGCCGCGAAAATCACTTCACCTACCCCTACAAGGACTGGCCGCGGGACGCTGCGCCGGCCATCCCGCGATCCGCCACGCAGGAAATTCCCAGATGATGGATTTGTTGCTGGAAACCTGGGTCGCCGGCTCGATTGAATGGGCGAAATTAAAGTGGATGCTCGGGCGCGGAAAAAGCTGGCAGCCCGGCGAGAAGCTGCGGCTGCTCTTTGCGTGCTACTGCGGCGCGAGAAATACCGGGTCGGATCTACGCGTGGAAGAGATTTTGCGGCAGGTGCGGCGGGTGCTTGGCGATGAGAATGTCGACCTCGCCGTGATGACGCAAGACTTCAACCTGACGCGCGGGTATTTCGAGGGCACGCGGCAGGTGAGATTGCCGGATGTTTTTCCTCCGTTCCTGAACCGCGAGGTGCCGCAATACGACGGCGTGGTGGCGTGCGAAGGATCGATGTTCAAGAGCAAATTCGCAAACGCGCTGACGACGATGATGATCGGATCGCTTGCGCTGGCTTCGGCGCGCAACCGGCTGTCGATTGGATATGGCGCGGAAGCGGGACACATGGACCCGCTCGTCGAGAAAATGTGCCGGCATTATTGCCGCAATTCCGTCGTCATCACGCGCAGCGAAGAATCGCAGGAGCTCCTTGGGAAGCTGGGAATCTCGACGGAACTAGGCACGGATACGGCGTGGACGTTCGAACCGCGCCCGCCGGAATACGGGCAAAAAGTGTTGCGCGACGCGGGTTGGGACGGCGCGACGCCGGTGCTCGTGCTGTGCCCGATCAATCCTTTCTGGTGGCCGGTAAAGGCGTCGCTGGCGAAAGCTGCCGCCCGAATGTTGACGGGCGCGTACAAGGAAAGCCATTACCGGTCGATTTATTTTCACCGCTCGGGCCGCAGCGTGGAGAGCGCGTACAACCGATATATCAATGCGTTCGCGCGCGCCGTTGAGCGATTTCGCAAGGAGCACAAGGTTTTCACGGTGTGCGTCGGAATGGAAATGCTCGACCGGAATGCATGCGAGCGCGTGGCAGCGCAACTGGGCGGCGCGCCGATTTTCTGCTCCGACCAATACGACATGTACGAGATCGTGAGCATTCTGCGAGTGTGCCATCTGATGGCGTCGTCGCGGTACCACGCGATTGTCACCTCGATGCCCGCGGGCGTGCCGTCGCTGGGAATCACAATGGACGAACGGATTCGCAACCTGATGCGGCAGCGCGGGCATTCGCACTTGACGCTCGACGTCGACGACACGGAGCTGGAAGAAAACCTATTCAATGCACTGAAAACTCTGTGGTGCGAGAAGGAAACGGTGGGCGAAGGAATCGGACGCACGGTAGCGCAAAATCTGCGGCTGATGTCGCGGATGGGCATGTATTTCGAGGGATTCGTCGCGCAACGGTATCCGGAATTTCCCCTGCGCAAGGGCGCGCTGGACTGGGAAGACTATCTGCCGCCGCTGAGCGCGAATCTGCGAAAACTGCTCGAAAAGTACGACGCATGAAATTTCTCGCTAATATTCTCCAGCGACTGGGTCAAGCCAGAGACGCCACCGTCATTCAAGAAATTCACGGGCAGGAAATCCGCAAGGCCTCCGGGAAAGATGTGCTGGAACTAATCGCGAAGGCTGCTGGCTTCCTTGACGCAGCCAAGCCACGGCTCCAGGCGGGCGACCGCTGCGCCTTGCTCGGACCGAACAGCATTCGCTGGGTCGCGGTGGATTTGGCGCTGATGGCCAAGGGGATCATCGTCGTGCCGCTTTACGCGAGGCAAGAACCTGCAGAATTGGCGGCAATGGTGCGCGACAGCGGCGCATGTGCAATTTTCTGTGATGGTCCGGAGTTGCGCGACGCTCTGTTGCGCGCGTATCCGGAGGCTTCTCCGATTGTGCTGTTCGAGGAGATTCTCGCGGCGAAACCAGCTAGTTCGGTCGTCAAGTTTGAAGAAAGAGCAAATGAGAGTGTTCCCGTGACTATTATTTATACGTCGGGAACTTCCGGCGAAGCGAAGGGCGTGGTCCTGAACGACCGCAACGTCGATCACATGCTTGCGTGCACAACGGCGCGGCTGGATGAGTTGATGAGGAAGCCAAGCGCGCCGGAACAGGTGTTTCACTGGACGCCGTTCAATTTTGCCGCGTCGTGGATTTCGTTGCTAAGTTCCCTTTCGCGAAACAGCGTCGTTTCTCTATCGACGGACCTCACGAAACTCGCCGATGAAATGCGCGTCGCGGCGCCGAATTATTTCTTGAATGTGCCGACGCTGCTCGAACGCGTGAGAACGAAGGTCGAGGAAAATATTCGCGAGCGAGGCGGCTGGATCGCGAAGACTTTCCTGAAAGCGAAACGCGCGTATCTGCGGCGCGGAACAAATGAAGCGACATATACTGACTCCATTTGGCTGATGGTTGCGGACAGGCTGATTTTTCCCACGATTCGCAAGGGGATAGGCCCGAATTTGAAGGCGCTGATCTGCGGCTCGGCACCGCTTTCGGCCGAAACGCAAAAATTCTTCATGATGCTTGGGATTCAAGTGCTGCAGGCATACGGACTGACCGAAACGACGGCGATTTGCACGATGGATGATCCCGCATGCGTCGAGCCCGGGTACGTGGGGCATGCGATCCCGGGGCTCGAAATGAAAGTCGGGGACAATCAGGAAATCTTGGTGCGCGGGCCAAACGTTTTTTCGGGTTACTGGAACCGGCCCGAGGAAACAGCGAAGGTGCTCCGCGATGGCTGGTTTCACACAGGCGATCAAGGAGAGATGAACGAGCGCGGCAACTGGAAAATCACGGGACGGATCAAAAATTTGATCATTTTGAATTCGGGACACAATATCGCGCCAGAGCCCCTCGAGGAAGAGCTTGCGCGTTTGCTGCCGAAAGCACAGCAGGTGGTGCTGGTCGGCAACGAACGAAGTTACCTGTCGGCTATCGTGACCACGGAGGCAAACCTGGGGCTGACGGAGGCTGACGTTACGGGAGCGCTCGAACAAATGAATGCGCGCTTGCCGCATTACCGCCAGATCCGCGCATTCCACATCGAACGGAAGTCATTTACGATCGAGAGCGGATTGCTGACGGCCAATGGTAAACTCAAGCGCGACGCGATTGCAGCGCATTTGAAAACGCAGATCGAAGAGCTCTATCGAAAGCGACAAGTATGACTGGCTTTCAAGGCAAGACGCTTTCCTGGGAAATCAACGAAGGCGTCATCGAGCTAAAGCTCCACCATGAGCCGTGCAACGAGATCGGCTCGAAGACGCTCGAAGAGCTCGAGGAATTTACAGTGGCGCTCGAATCCGCGCGGAAGAAAGCGGGCGCGCTGATTATTTACAGCGCGATGCCGGCGGGGTTCAGCGCCGGTGCAGATCTGCGCGAACTCTACCGGCGCTCGCAGACGCTTCCTGTCGCGGAGCGTATCGCGGGAGTCCGCGACTTCCTGCAGAGAATCCATCGCGTCCTGAACGCGATCGACAGCGCGCCGCTGACGACAATCGCTGCCGTCCACGGCGTGACGTTCGGCGGCGGATTTGAAGTGGCGCTGGCGTGCGACCTGATTATCGCCGACAAAATGGCGCGATTTGCCTTTCCGGAATTGCGGCTGGGGTTGATTCCGGGCTTTGGCGGGATACCGCGACTCAAGAGGGATCTTGGCAATGCCGTGGTGCGTGACCTGGTGTTGACGGGCCGCAGCTTCAACACAGCGAAGGCGCAGGCGATCGGCTTGGTGAGCCAAGTGACCGCGGAAGGCGAATCGCTGCGCGCGGCGCGCGCGACCGCGGCGCAGATTTGCAAATTCGACCGCGAGACGGCAATCGTTGCGAAGCGATTCATCAAGCAGATTCCCTATGAGGAGCTGCGCACGGAAATCGAAATCTTCTGCGAGCTCTTCGGGCGGCCAGCGGTGGACGAAGGGCTCCGCAAGTTCGCGGAAAGCACGGATGCCATGCCGTATTTGCCTTAGCGGTTTCAAAAACAGGAGCGCACATGCGATATGCAAGCAGCCCAACCCCCGAAGTGAAGCGCGTTTTGAAGCGCCGGACAAGCCGGCAGATTGTCGCGAGCGTGGCGGGCCTATTGGCCGCGGGAGTGATTTTCGCCGCCAATGCGCCGGCCACACACGCACAGAAGCGCCGGATTGAAATATCCGACCTGGCGAAAATCGTGCACGTCGCCGATCCGCAAATCTCGCCCGACGACAAATCGATTGCCGTAGTCGTTGCGCGAGCGAATATGAAGGAAGACCGCGCGGACAGTGAAATCGTACTGATCGATATCGCAAGTGGCGCGCAACGGACTTTGACCTATGGGCGCAAGGGCGCGAGCGCGCCGCGGTGGTCACCCGATGGAAGCTGCCTGGCGTTTCTCGCGACGGCTGGAGAAGAAAAAAATGCTGCGCCGCAGATTTTTCTTCTGCGCATGGATGGCGGCGACGCGCAGCAAATCACCAAGGCGCCCGATGGCGTCGAACAATTTGCGTGGCGGCCCGATGGAAAAGCGTTTGCGTATGTGACACCGGATCCCGCCGACAAGAAGGCGATCGAAGCGCACCACGATGCGTTTCAAGTTGGTGACACCGATTTTCTGGAAACCGCGGCAGCCGAGCCTTCCCATGTGTGGCTGATTCCAGCCGCGGGAGGAGAGGCCAAACGGTTGACGTCGGGCGCATGGAGCCTGCCGATCGTGTTTCCTCCATCGCCGCCGTCGTCGCCGCTTTCGTGGTCGCCGGATGGAAAATCGATCGTCATCACGCGGCAGGAGACGCCCGATCCGGGCGATGGCGACGAAACGACGCTGCAAATCCTCGACGTCGCAACGGGACAGATGCGGAAGCTGACGTCACACGACAAGTTCGAGAGCGCCGGAGAGTTTTCGCCGGATGGATCGAAGATCGCATATTGGTATTCGCGGGATGGGGATCCGAACAACGAGAATGAAATTTATGTGACGTCGAGCGCCGGCGGAAATGGCGACGACGCGACGCGCTCGATCGATCGCGATGTGGAGCGGGCGATCTGGATGCCGGACGGCAAATCGCTGCTGACCGGCGGGCACGACGGCACAACGACGTCGCTGTGGCTCCAGTCAATTCGCGGCGCGGCGCGGAAACTCAATCTCGGAGAGATCGAGCCGTCGTGGAGCTTCTGGATCGACGCAATGGTTGGGTCGAAGGGCGATATCGCGTTTACGGGAAGCACGCCGGGGCGGCCGACGGAACTTTACTATATGACATCGGCTGATGCGACGCCCAAGCAGGTGACCGATTTCAACGCGGAAACGGCAGCGCTCGATTTGGGGAAAACGCAAAGCATCGAGTGGCAGGCGGAAGGTTTTCACGAAGATGGTGCGCTGACGTATCCTCCGGATTTCGAGCAGGGCAAAAAATATCCTCTGGTTTTGCTCATTCACGGTGGGCCGCAGGCAAGCTCGACACTTGCGTTCAGCGCGCTGCCGCAGGTTTTGGCGGCGCAAGGCTATCTTGTCTTTGAACCGAACTACCGCGGCAGCGATAACCTGGGCAATGCCTATCAGCGCGCGATTTATCGCGACGCGGGCGCCGGGCCCGGACGGGACGTGATGGCCGGGCTCGCGGAAGTCGAGAAAATGGGCTTCGTCGATACGGACAAGATCGCCGTGACGGGCTGGTCCTACGGCGGGTACATGACTTCCTGGATGATCGGCCACTACCATATATGGAAGGCGGCGGTGTCCGGCGCGGCGGTGAATGATTTGACGATGGAAGCGACCGTGGCCGACGGCAACCGCACGGATTATTATTCGATGGGCGGCTCACCGTGGGTCGGCGACAACTGGAAAATTTACCGCGACGAATCGCCGATTACGTACGCGGCGCAAATCAAGACGCCGACGCTGATCTTGTGCGACGTAGGCGATTTCCGCGTGCCGATCGTGCAGTCGTACGAGATGTTTCATGCGCTGAAGGACAACGGCGTGACGACGGAATTCTACGCATATCCGGTCGGCGGGCATTTTCCGGGAGATCCGGTGCGCGCGGCGGACGTGATGACGCGGTGGGTCGGCTGGGTCAATCAATATCTGAAATAACCGAGTGGCGGCGGGGCGCAGACAAATTTGCAAGGGACATGGCATGGCGCTTGTGCCATGGCTTTGAATTTTGCTAGAAATGGGAGCTTATGCCATCGCTTGACGAAGTGACGGACGAAGTGCTGCAACTGGCGGCGGCGCATTTCAAGGTGCCGAGCGAACAGCTTGCGCCGGACGATGATTTCTTCAAGAAGCTCAACATCAACAGCCTGCAGGCGCTCGATTTGCTGACGCGGATCGAAAACCATTTCCATATCGAATTGCCGGACTACGAATTGCAGGGTGTGAGCGACTTCCGCACGCTCTCCGCGCGCATTCAAGCGCGCCTCTGATGCTCGACCTCCGGGAATACTCCTCACTGGGCGCAGCCTTGCGCGCGGCACTCGAGCGCTGGCCGGACGAAGTCTGCCTGATCGAAGCGGATCGCGAGCGCGAGAACTGCCGGCTGACCTACCGGCAGTTCAAGGAAGCAGCTTTGCCATTCGCGCGCGCGCTGCAGGATTCCGGATTCGGCGCTGGCGGGCGCGCGTCGATCATCATGACGAACCAGTCGAAATGGCTGATTTCTGCATATGCGATTTTTTATTGCGGCGGCGTGCTGGTGCCGCTCGATTACAAGCTCACCGCGCGGGAGCATTTGCAACTCCTGGCGCACTCCAAAGCTGAAATTCTGATCGTCGAATATCATTTGTGGCGCGCGATCACGCAGGCGGAAGGTTTCGCGAATTTGCGCGTGAAGACGGTGCTCGTGACGGAGGCGCCAGCCGGCGCGGATTTGCGAGGAGTAAAGCGATGGGAAGAGTTTCGTGATAAACGCGAACCTCTTTTCGTGGAGAGGCAGCGCGCCGACTGGGCGTCGATCGTTTATTCGTCGGGAACGGGAGGACGGCCCAAGGGTTGCGTGATGACGCATGAGAATTATCTCGAGCAGTGCGCGTCGCTCGCGTCGCTTTTTCCTTTCTGGCCGGGCGTGCGCTATCTGAGCATTCTGCCGACGAATCATGCGATCGATTTCATGATTGGATTCATCGGGCCGTTTGTCTGCGGCGCGTCGGTGGTGCATTTGCGGACGCTGCGGCCGGAATTCATTCGCGATGCGTTCACGCGCTACCGCATCACGTATATAACCGTGGTGCCGATGGTGCTGAAAAACCTCGAGCGCGGCATGCGGCAGAAATTCGATGCGCTGCCGAAAGCGCGCCGATTCGCGCTGGACCGCTTGATCGGCGTGAATCGCGCGCTCACGCGCAGACGGCCGCACGTCCGGCTGAGCCTGCTGCTGGTGCGCGACATTCATCAGGCGTTCGGCGGCGAGCTGAGAGCGATCTTCGTCGGCGGAGCATTCACCGAACCGGCGACGCTGCAATTTTTCTACGACCTCGGCATTGCCGTGGGAAACGGATATGGATTGACCGAAGCCGGCACGGTGATCACGCTGAACGACTTCAAGCCCTTTCGCGCGGACACAGTGGGCAAAGCGTTGCCGGGCACGGAGGTTCACATCATGAGCGCCGGCGCGGATGGAATCGGAGAGGTCGCCGCGCGAGGCAAGACGGTGATGTCGCACTACCTCGACGACCCGGAAATGACCGCGGCGACAATCGTGGATGGCTGGCTGATGACGGGGGATCTCGGAAAGATCGATGCGACGGGGCATTTGCAGCTCTTCGGGCGCAAGAAAAACATGATCGTCACCGCGGGCGGCAAGAATATTTATCCCGAAGACATCGAGAATGCGTTTGAAGGATTGCCCGTGAAAGAGTTTTGCATCTTCGCGGCGAATTACGTGTGGCCGCAGCGGACGATGCTCGACGAGCAGCTTATTTTGGTGATGCGGCTCGATGACGACGCGCAATTCACGGATGAATTGCGCGCGCAAATCATCGAACGGAACCGGCGATTGCCCGATTTCAAGCGCGTTGGCGGGTGCCTCGTCTGGACGCGGGATTTCCCGCGCACGGCGTCGTTGAAAATCAAGCGCGAGGCATTGGCCGAGGAAATTCGGAACGCGACGGACAGTTCGGCCGCGATTTCGCTGTGAGGGGCCGCGAGTGGTGAAACGCTTCTTTGCGGTGGTGAATCCGGCGGCGGGCGGAGGACGATGCGGCAAGCTTGCGCCGGCTGCGCTCGCACAGCTGCGCGCCGCGGGCATCGAAATCGACGTGGCGGAAACGCATTCAGCCGGGCACGCCACGGAACTGGTGAGAGAAGCGCAGAAGCTGGGGCATCGCAATTTCCTCTCGGTCGGCGGCGACGGCACATCCTACGAAATCGTGAATGGCATTTTCCCGCTGTTGCCGGGAGATTCCGGCGAGAGGCACACGCTGGCGTTTCTGCCGCTGGGCACGGGCAATTCTTTCTTGCGGGATTTTGTGGACCGTCGAGGCGCGGAGGATGCGGACGCAGTTGCGCGCGCGATTTCAAGTGGCCAACGCCGGGCATGCGACGTGATCCGGCTGAAGCACGCGGAAGGTGAACTCTACTACATCAATCTGTTGACGCTTGGGTTCGCCGCCGACGCCGCGGAGTTTGCGAACCGGCATCTCAAGGGCTTCGGTTACACGGGTTATGCGCTCAGCGTTCTCGCGTGTCTGGCCCGCCTGAATCGCCGGTCTTTTCCTCTTCGCACGGACGGCGCGGTGGAGTTTGATCGCCGGCGCTGCCTGTTTCTTGCGTTCAGTAACACAAAATTCACCGGCGGAAACATGATGATCGCGCCGAACGCGGATTCTTCCGACGCGCTGATTGAATATGTGCGCTGGGGACCCATCGGACGGCTCGGATTGCTGCGCAATCTGCACACGCTTTTCGATGGGACGCATATCAAGCACCCGCTGGCCTCGCGCGCGGCGGTACGCAAGGTTGAATTTTCGCTCGACGGGCCTGTCACCGTGATGATCGACGGCGAAAGCTTGCATCTGAAGTGCGAGCGGCTGGACGTCCTGCCAGGGGCCCTGGACGTGCTCGTATGAAATCGGCGTACTTGAAAGCGCGGTCCGCGGTCTTGTGGGCGGCAAGCGGCTTGCATTTTTTCGTGCTCTGCACGCTGCTCGTCGTATTGGGGACGTTGATTGATCCGCGCAAGAACGACCGTCCGCAGCGGATTTTCTTTCGCAATATTTTGCGGGTGGCGGGAGTGAAATTCGAGGTCTGCTGCTCGCCCGGATTCGACACGCGGCGAACCAGCCTTTTTGTTTGCAATCACGTGAATATTTTCGATCCGTTCGTGATCTATTCCGCCATTCCGCAATTCGTGCGCGGATTCGAGCTGGCCTCGCATTTCAAAGTGCCTGCTTACGGCTGGATGATGAAGCATTTCGGGAACGTGCCGGTGCCAGACAACAACGACCGCAGCCGGGCATCGCTCGAATTGATGGCGCGAAAGGCAAAACAGTCCTTCGATTCGGGAATTAGCTTGATCGCTTTCGCGGAAGGTTCGCGAACGCGCACGGGGCACGTTGGCCCGTTTCAGAAAGGCGTTTTCCGGCTGGCGATCCAGTTCGGCGTTCCGATTGTGCCGATGAGCATCGTGGGCTCATACGAATTTCATCGCACGGGCAACTGGATGCTGAATCCGGGAAAGATTACCGTCTTGCTGCACGATACGATTGAGACCAAAGGAATGAAAAAGGAGGCTGCGGAAGAATTAAGAGACCGCGTGCACACCATCGTCTCCGCGCGGGTGGAAGAACATATCGCCGGGCGGGCAAAGAACTAGATTCCGTTCGTCCCGCAAGAGACACAACGCGACCAAAAACTAGAAGGGTTCGCGATAACCGGGAATCATTCGGCCAGCGCGGATTTCCTGCCCAGTGTAAACAATGCGATGAATCACCGTGAGCGTGGACAGGGCCGCGATCACCCACAAAACCGGCGCCATACGATCGAACGCTCCACCGATAATCAAGAGAACCAAGCGCTCCGGGCGCTCCATGAAGCCCACTTTGCACAAAGGAATCAGCGACTCGGCGCGCGCGCGCGAATAACTGACCATGAAGGAACTGGCCATGGCCACCGCAGCCAGAGCCATATAAAACGGCCGGTTGATGTATGTGTAGTGAACGACGAGGCCCATATACAGGCCGAGATCGGAATAACGGTCAAGCGTGGAGTCGAGGAACGCGCCAAACGCGGTAACGCGGCCGGCGCGCCGCGCCACCTGCCCATCGGCCATATCGAGAAAACCGGCGAGAAAAAGGACAGCCGCCGCGCTGAGAAAATTGCCGTAAGCGAAAAGGACGGCTGCCCAGACGTTGACGGCCATGCCCACAACCGTCAAGACGTTGGGCGTGATTCCTGTTGCGGCGAGGCCGCTGACCACGTGGCGGAGAAGCCAGCCCGCGCCGGAACCGATCCAGTGCGTGACGGGCTGCCAAAACGGCGGTTTCGAGTCTTTCATCGCGTCAGGAATAAATCATACGACAGCCGCAGCGCTGCCTCAAGCCATGTGAAACAAATGGGCCGCGCAACCACAACGGAATTGCGCGGCCCGGCAATTATTCCTGCCTTGAAATCACATCGAGGAATGTTCCGCCCCGCCGCCATGCGGCGCCGTGACAGCGATGGCCGGAATATTGTCGCTGCGAATGCGCCGGTTCAGATCGGCGAGGTCTTTATCCCTGAGCTGGTCATACGTCGCCAGCTGGGCATCGATCTGCTTGGTCAGGAGATCATAAACCTCGTGTGTGGAAGGCGTGGGGGCCGTGTCCGCGCTCTCGACCGTCCCATCAACGTCCTGCAATTGGTTGATGAGCATGATCGGGAAGTTCAGCGGGTCTTCGCCGCTCTGCGACTTCGGCTGGATGAGCGCGTCCTCGACATCGGTCAGTTTCTTGTCGAGGTCCTTCGCTGCGTCGGCTGTGGCTTTTTCCTTGTCGTCGCCGGCGAGCCGCTTTTGGAGATCGGCGAGCTGCGTATGGAGTTCGCGGATCTGATTCACGGCGACGTCCGCCGCAGTAACGCGATCACGAATTTGCAGGCTGAAATCGAGCTGCTGCTGGAGATCGGCGGTGGACACGTGAATGCGAGGATCCTCTTCCAGAGTGAGCGGAGCCGTGTAGCTCTGGCCGGCGACAGTCAGTTTCACCTGGTAGTTCCCCGGAACCGCGTACGGTCCGGCCGGCCCACCACCCCAACCCACAACGCCGGGAACACTTGTCGCTGGTTCGTAGCGCAAATCCCACTCGAAACGGTTCAGGCCCGCTTTTGCCGGAAGACTCGCGCGGCCTCCGCCAAAGAAGCCACCTCTTCTGCCTCCAGCAGCTTCGGACTTGCTCGAATACTTACGGACCACTTTGCCGTCCGAGCCGAGAATTTCGAGGGTGATGGGATCCTTCGGCGCTGTCTTCAGCGAGTAATCGATGATCGCGCCGGAAGGCGGATTGGAGCCCGCAGCAGAGCCTCCGGGCAAGCGGAAGCCGAAGCCGCGGAATCGGTATGCGGTTTCCGGCTTGAAGAGATGGACATCCGCGCTGACGTCGTCCGAATTCAACTGGCGCAGCGGCGTGATGTCGTCGAGCGACCAGAAAGCGCGGCCGTGCGTGGCGAGGATGAGATCGTTTCCGTGAATCGTCATGTCATGAACCGGCACTGTCGGCAAATCCAACTGGAGCGATTGCCAGTTCGCGCCGTCGTCGAAGGAAACGTAGATACCGGTTTCGGTGCCGGCAAAGAGCATCCCTTTGCGGACCGTGTCTTCGCGAATCGCATGAGCGAAAACGTTGTCGGGAAGACCGCTAACAATTTTCGTCCACGTCTTGCCGTAGTCAGATGTCTTATAGAGATACGGATGAAAATCGTCCCAGCGGCTGCGGTCGGCGGCCATATAAGCAGTGCCGGCCTCGTGAGGAGAAGGCTCGATGAGATCGATGCGGCTCCAATCGGGAAGATCCTTTGGCGTCACATCTGACCATGCCTTGCCGCCATCGCGCGTGACGTGAACCAGTCCGTCGTCGCTGCCAACCCAAATCAGGCCGCGCTCGAGTGGCGATTCCGCGATGGCAAAAATCGTATCGTAGTATTCAACGCTGGTATTGTCCTGCTCAAGCGGCCCGCCCGAGGAGCCTTGCTTGGTTTTGTCATTGCGCGTGAGATCCGGGCTGATAATTGTCCAGTGCTGGCCTTGATCGGTGCTCTTGAAGACGACCTGCGCACCGTGATAAATCGTGTTCGAATCGAAGGGCGACATGGCGATCGGCGCGGTCCACTGGAAGCGATACTTTGTGTCGATGGCGCCGTGGCCCATGGGATTCAGCGGCCATGCGGTAATGTCCTGCTCCTGCCCGTTGGCTTTGTCGAAGCGCGTGATTAGGCCGTCGTAAGAGCCGGCGTAGACAATGTCCGGATTCTTCGGGTTCGGGACGACGAAGCCGCTTTCGCCGCCACCCACGTCGTACCAATCCTTATCGGTGATCGCGAAACCATCGGTGCGGCTGGCGATGGCGACCGTGCTGTTGTCCTGCTGCGCGCCGTAGATGTAGTAGTTGAACCGATTATCAGTCGAGACGTGATAAAACTCGGCGGTCGGTTGATTATCTTCGGTAGACCACGATACGCCGCCGTCCTCGGAAATGGTTGCGCCGCCGTCGTCACATTCGATCATGCGATCGGTATTCGTCGGGTCAATCCAGAGATCGTGACGGTCGCCGTGGGGAGCGTCGATATCCTTGAAGGTCTGGCCGCCGTCCGTCGAGCGAGACATTCCGGTGTTGAGAATGTAGAGCGTGTCGGTCTGCTTCGGATCGGCGAAAATGTGCATGAAATACCAGGCGCGCTGCGTGAAATTGTGGTCACCGTTGATGAATTGCCAGTTTTCGCCGCCGTCGTCGGAGCGATAGAGCCCGCCTTTATCGGCTTCGATCAGGGCGTAGATGCGCTGGCCATCGGCGCCAACCGCGATTCCGACGCGGCCAAGCACGCCGGTCGGCAATCCATGGCCGTCGAGCTGCTTCCACGTCGAGCCGCCGTCAACGGATTTGTAGATTCCGCTGCCCGGCCCGCCGCTGGTGAAACCCCAGGGGCTGCGCGATTCCTGATACAACGCCGCGTAAAGCGTGTGCGAATTCGTCGAAGCAAACGTGAGATCCACGGCGCCTGTCTTGTCATCTTTGTAGAGAACTTTTTGCCAGGTCTTGCCGGCGTCGGTGGAGCGGAAAACGCCGCGCTCTTCGTTCGGCCCGAAAGCGTGGCCGATCGCCGCGACGAAAACAATATTGGGATTGTAGGGATCAACCAGGATTTTCGCGATGTGGCGCGTGTCATCGAGGCCGATGTGCGTCCAGGTCTGTCCGCCATCGACGGACTTATACATTCCGTCGCCATCGGATATGTCGCCACGAAGGCAAGGCTCGCCCGTGCCGACGTAAATTACGTTGGGATCCTGCGGATCGACGGCAATGGCGCCGATTGACGCAACCGCTTCATGCTGGAAGAGCGGCTTCCACGAAATGCCCGCATCCGTCGTTTTCCAGACGCCGCCCGCGACCGAGCCGAAATAAAACACGTTGGGATTGCCGATGACCCCAGCGACCGCTTCCGTGCGGCCTCCGCGGAATGGGCCAACCTGCCGCCACGACATTCCGGAAAGCGAGTCCTTGCTCAAAGTTTGCGCGGCGGCCGGAATAGCGGCCGCGAAGCCGGCAATTATCAGAACAACGAATGAAACGAAGAGACGAATTCTTGCTCGCATCATTGCTCGCATCCAACTCCTCCTATGCCAAAAAACAAAATCTCGGAAAAGGCTTCCCTGAGACGCAAATTTTTCTTCGTGCGCGTTAAGTCTCCATGCGAACGGCCACAAATTCATGACGCCACCCCGGGCACAATCCGCAGACGAAGTGGCGTATGTATATCGCATTCACGCCGAAAAATGAATACTCCAGTTGATGGTATCGGGTTCCGCCGAGCGGAGGCAGCACACACCCCATAGAACACAACCCCGCTTGTCCACAGCGCGGTTAGAGAGACGGCGCAAGGCGACGCCGCGTTACAACGATTCACATCGCGGAAGGCGGAAGAAAGGCCCACGCTCGTTTAGCGCAATCCAGCGGGTCGCCTGTGTTGAAACGCGCTGATGCCAGCTCGCGTTCGTTGATATTGCAACTGGCAAAGCCACGCCAATTGGAAAGCCGGGGATTTTTGAAACAGCCGATCCCGCGCCGAATGGACGCTACATTCTTATCGCGCGCATCCATCATCCGTATTCGTACGTCCGGCCATTCGAAGATTTCGCGCAGACGGTCGAAGTGTGGGACCGCGCTGGACACGTCGCCTACAAACTGGCCGATCTGCCGCTGCGGGAAACAATCCCCATCGGAGGCGTGCCGACCGGACCGCGCAATTATCATTGGGAGCCCGCCGCTCCCGCGACGCTGGTGTGGGTGGAGGCATTGGACGGCGGGGATCCGCACGCGAAAGTTCCGAACCGCGACAAGGTGATGTGGACCAAGGCGCCATTCAATCAAGAACCCTCCGAGCTGACTCGCACGGAGTATCGTTTCATGGGCATCGCCTGGGGTGAACGCGGCAACCTCGCCATCCTGCGCGAGGAAGATCACACGCGTTTGTGGGAACGCACGTGGTTCTTGAATCCACAGGATCCGTCCGCGAAGCCGCGGCTCGTCTGGGACATGAGCCAACAGGAGCGTTACAAGAATCCAGGCCTGCCCATGATGCACACGATGGCGAATGGACAAGAAGCCGTGGTCGAGCAGGGTGACAACATATTCTTGAGAGGCGAGGGAGCGTCTTCCGAAGGCGACCGGCCGTTCCTGGATCGCTTCAATACACAGACGCTGCAGGCTGATCGCTTGTTCCATTGCGATGACAAGAGCTACGAACAGGCCATGGCGCTCGCGTCGCCGGACGGTTCCAAATTCATCACGCGACATGAAACGCCGAACGACCCGCCGAATTATTTCCTGCGGACCGCCGGAGAAGGTTCCGCGCAAGCGCTCACGCACTACGCAGACCCCACTCCGCAATTGCGCGCGATTCACAAGGAACTCGTGACGTATAAGAGGGCCGACGGCGTGCCGCTGTCGATGACAATTTATCTTCCCACGGATTACAAGGAAGGCGAACGCCGTCTGGCCGTTATTTGGGCCTATCCGCGCGAGTTTGCCGACGCCGCAACCGCCGGCGAAGTTTCAGGCTCGCCGAATCGCTTCACGGAATTCACTGGGCTGTCGTCGCTGTGGTTTTTGCTGGATGGCTACGTGGTGCTGGATGGCCCGACAATGCCGGTGATCGGGCCGCCGCGAACGGCTAACGATACTTACGTCGAGCAGATTGTCGCGGCATCCAAGGCGGCGATCGACAAGGCGGCGGACATGGGTGTGATCGACCCGAACCGCGTGGGTGTCGGCGGACATAGCTACGGCGCGTTAATGACCGCGAATCTGCTGGCGCATTCCGACCTATTTCGCGCCGGAGTCGCGCGCAGCGGCGCGTACAACCGCACGCTGACGCCATTCGGCTTTCAAAATGAGCGGCGCTCGCTGTGGGAGGCGCCGGAAATCTATCTCAAAATGTCGCCCTTCATGTACGCGGACAAAATTCACGCGCCGATCCTGCTGATTCACGGCATGGCGGACAACAACTCCGGCACGTTCCCGATCCAATCGGAGCGGATGTACATGGCGATTAAGGGAAATGGCGGCTCAGTACGCTACGTCCAACTGCCGGATGAGGCGCACGGCTATCAGGGACGCGAATCGATCGAACACATGATTTGGGAAATGCTCCGCTGGTTCGATTTGTACGTGAAACCCGCGGCCGCGCAGTAATCTGGCGGCGCCGAAAAATAGATCTTATATTCGACTGCGCTCTGGGCCTCGCTCGTCGCAGGCGAAGCTCTGCGGCCTGTTCACTTCACTGAGCCCTGGTCACTCCGCATCTCCAAACGCTTAGCAAACTCCTCACTGCAGGAGTCTTCCTCGCGCGGCCGCAGACCGTTTCATGGATATAATGTCCCAAGTTCACCTGGATTAGACCGCATAAGGTGGGAGCAAACATGAAGAGCTTCGACAGTTTGTCCGAGCAGGAAATTCTGGCGCTGGCGATTTCGCTGGAGGAAGACGACGAACGGATTTATGCCGACTTCGCCGAGGGCTTGAAGCACGAGTTTCCCGAAACGGCCGCGTCATTTGATTCGATGCGCGGAGACGAATCGAATCATCGCCGGCGCTTGATCGATCTATATCGCCAGCGATTTGGCGAGCATATCCCGCTGATTCGCCGCCAAGACGTAAAGGGTTTCGTGAAGCGCCAGCCCATCTGGCTGGCGCGGCCGCTGCGCCTTGGAGCGATTCGTAATCAAGCGGGCGCGATGGAAGAGGAGACTCGCCTCTTTTACGAAAAAGCCTCCGCGCGAGCGCAGGATGCGGGCACGCGGCAGCTTCTCGACGATCTCGCTCAGGAAGAACGCACGCACGAACATCGAGCCAAGGGCGACCTCAATCCCGTGGTGCCTCTTCGGGAGGAAGAGGCGCACAGAAAATTGCTCCTCCTGCAAATTGTCCAGCCGGGGCTCGCGGGCTTGATCGACGGCTCGGTCTCGACGCTCGCTCCGGTATTTGCCGCCGCCTTTGCAAGCCACAAGACATGGACAACATTCCTCGTTGGCCTTGCCGCGTCCGTGGGCGCGGGGATCAGCATGGGCTTCACGGAAGCGCTCTCCGACGATGGCAGCCTGACAGGCCGTGGCCTCCCGTGGATTCGCGGATTGGTCTGCGGCTTGATGACGACGCTTGGAGGAATTGGACACACGCTCCCTTTTCTCATTGGACAGTTCAATATCGCGCTCTCGGTCGCAATCGGGGTCGTTCTGATCGAGTTGGCAACGATCACCTGGGTAAGGCGTCGCTTCATGGACACGCCGGTTTTCTCGGCGGCGTTGCAGGTGGCTTTGGGCGGCGCGCTCGTCTTCGCGGCTGGAGTGCTGATCGGCAGTTGGTGAACGGCGGCTGCCGAGCTCGGCGCTCAGAACTTAACAGAATTGCAAAGCGCGGTATTTATTAGTTAATATGCGCTTCTAGGAGGACCCCATGTCCTCGTTCGATCCTCAGTTCGCTTACAACGTTCTGCTCCCGCTTGCGGAAGATGCCTATTTGGCTGACCACACATCGAGTCAGTTTCAATTGCCTGCCGGTTACAGCGTGATCGGCCAGATTATGATCGACCCGCCGACGCTGGTCGCCATGATCGCGAAAGCATCGATAAAGAACCAGGCGTTCCTGGCCAAAGTTCAAGCTGCGGGAAATTCGTTCGGCTGGGTGTTGCAGAATCAGGCCGCCAAGACCGCAGTCGTCACGTTTCGCGGAACGGCGGACCTGCACGACTGGCTCGACGATTTCGATTTTCTGCCAGAGCCTTACGTGCCGGTGGCGAATTACGGCACGGTCCACCAGGGATTTCAGTCCGTGTATTTGTCCATCGCCGCCAGCGTCAAAGGGCTCCTCAAAACCGCAAATTTCAATTTCAGTCGCTTGATTTTGACCGGACACAGCCTGGGAGCCGCGCTCAGCGAGCTTGCCGCGCCGGATATTCTGGTGAACAGCGGCTTCGGCATCGCGCCCGAAGTGCAGAATTTCGCCGGTCCGCGGGCGGGGCATGCCGACTTTGCAAACGTATTCGATGTGCGCATCGACGCGTGTTTTCGCGTCGTCAACATTTGGGACATCGTGCCGCACGTCCCGCCGCCGCTCGCCCTTTTCGAGCACGTGGGCATGGCCGTGAAAGTGGATGGCGGCTTCACATTGGACGAGCTGGTGGCGCACAGCCTCGCTCAAAGCTATGGGCCAGGCCTGCAGAAATTGATTCCAGTGGCCGGTGCAGCGGCGCGAACGATCATGGCGCCGAACACCGCCACGGCCGGCTTCCCGAACCAAATCCTAGTCGGCCGCGAACCCTAGCTCTGCGCTCCCTCGGCGGCCGCAACTGACATCTTTGAACGCTATCCGGAGTGTACCCAAATGAACATTCGTCCTTCGCCGTTTGGTGCCATCATCAGCACATGAGCAAGAAAAAGGTTTCAAACAAGGCGACCTTTGCCTCCGTCAAGGAAGAGATGGCCGTGCCACGCATGGCGGAATCCGCACGCGGTGGAAATGCAAACCGCGCCGGAGCGAGAGGACCTGGTCAGAACCACAGGAAGCGGCGAGGCACTTCCGCGAAATCCCCTGCGTCAAGGTGACGTGCGCGTGCTGGCCTGTCCTGCCAAGCCCTGAAGAAGGGCTGCAAACGGACCGCATCAAGTGTGTGCGAATTGAAACAGACGTGCGAGCGTCCATCTACTAACCTTAATCGAGCCCCTTTTGTCCGTGCTTAGCGCGATAGGATCACACCAGTTTCGCGCGGATTGGTTCGGGCGGAAGACAAAAACGCCTTCCCTGAACTCTAGGCTATCAAGTGCTCGAAGGAAAAGTGGGAAACCGGCCCGTTCTTATTTCTGGTTCAAGAAGGTTGTCTCTCTGGCCGGGAGAGGCGCAAACGTGATGCGGCACAAATTTTCTATCCTGCTTCTGGGATTTTTTCTGGGTACGCCGTCGCTGGTGGTGGCACAAGCACTAGCGCCACAATCTTTCGTGGCGCATGAGCGTGTTTCGCCGAACTTGGCCACATTGCCAGAGACGCCCGCCCGGTTGCTCGTTTCCTCCTTCGCAATTTCCCGCGACGCTCGGCAGTACGTCGCCCATCTCAGCTCATCGTTCACGGAGGCTGACGACCGCAGCCAAAGATTATCAAGTCTTTCCTCAATCACCGAGGTTAAGACTTTGTTTCTTACGCAGTCGAGAATGCCCCTCTTGCAACTTTGGCGTGGCAGGTTGCAACTCGACGGATCTTCGAGCACACTTCACATGCAGAATATACAGCTTGGTCCTTCCGCTGCGGGTGGTTTGCAGGACTTTCGTCCCGAGCGGCGCAGTTATCCTGGTGGGCCGCGTTCCATCGATCTCTGCGGTCTCAGTCTAAGTTTTCACTTTGGGCGAATCGTCCAGACAGGACGCCCGGTCCAGATATGGCACCGCTTGGCGCAAATCGTTCGCTAGGCTCACGGCTCGGCCGGGGTTTCGGAAGCTTGATGTCTCACGACAAGCCGAGTCGCCTGGGTGCACGGATCACCTGCCAATGAAAACTCCCGCTAGCCCCAACAAAGCGTTCAAGGCCAGCGACCACCTTGCAAACGAACGCACATTCCTGGCATGGATTCGCACGAGCATCAGCATCATCGTATTTGGCTTCGTTGTCGCCAAGTTTGGAATTACCCTGCGCGAATTTCTCCGTGTCCAGGGCCACGCTGTGCAAGAGAGCGGCGTATCGCTGGGGATCGGCGTGGGATTCATGGTTATGGGTATTTTCATGTCGATTGTTGCTTTGATCCGGTACCGGACCACGATGCGTCGTCTGGATGCAGACCAGTTCGAGCCGGCGACCGCTGTAATCGTTTTCCTTGCTGTGGTCGCCGCGCTTTTTGGTGTCATCTTGGCGGGCTACCTGATCTTTACGGCCCGCACCTTCTAAATAAAATAGGCGTTCCTCGGCTCATTTTCCGAGCCCTCATGGCGTTTCGCGCACTGGCTCTGTAGAGGCCGGGCGGCGCATCCGCCTCTGCCGAACATGCTCGAGATATTCGGCCGCTCTCCAGGACCAGTCGCAATCGCGGGGCACATGTTCAGAATGGGACAGACGCTCGTTTTCACGGCCTCTAACATGGGAGCTTGAGGCAAAGCAAAGCTCCCTCGTTCAGCCGTTCGATTGGGTCGCTGTGTATTCGTCCAAATCGGCGCTAGGAACTTGCGGTCTCCCTCTGCTTCACTCGGGGCTCTTGGAGTAACCCAGAGGGTGGCACGAAAACTGGAGGCAACTTATGAATATGCCCGTATTAAGCACAATGCAGTGGACGTTGCTTATTGCTTCCGTCGTAATCGTTGTTGGAGGCACCATCGCGTTCCTTCTTCTCCGAAAACACCGGACTGCCGGATTGCGTTCTCGCTTTGGTGATCCCGAGTATGACCGCGCCTTGCAGGAAGGCGGCAGTCGGCGGCATGCGGAAGCCGGGCTTGAAGAGCGCAAAGAACGAGTCGAAAGTTTCCACCTCCGGCCGCTGGCGCCGGGCGATCGCGCGCGCTTCGTCGAGTCGTGGCGCGGAGTCCAGGCGCGGTTCGTTGACGGTCCCGCGGGCGCAGTCGTGGAAGCCGACCAACTGCTCGGCGATGTGATGTACACTCGTGGCTATCCCATGGCTGATTTTGAACAGCGCGCAGCAGACATCTCGGTGGATCATCCCGTGGTTTTGGAAAATTATCGCGCCGCGCACGAAATCGCGCTCCGCCAAACACAAGGTCACGCCACCACCGAGGACCTGCGCCAGGCAATGATTCATTACCGGACTCTATTTGAGGAACTGGTTGGAGAACCGGAAATGGCTCATGTCAAGGCTGCGTCCTGAACTCGAACCTTGGGAGAAAGGAAGGAACCAGATGAGTCAAACGAAGCAGGCGTTGCAGACCCAGACGGAAATTTCACGCAAGCAGCTGATCGCGTTGCTCAACGAAGACCTCTCGCGCGAATATCAAGCCATCATCGCCTACGTGGTTTATTCTCAGGTGCTGAAGGGCGCCGAATACATGAATATCGCCGGCGAGCTGGAAAAACACGCGGCGGAAGAATTGAGCCACGCCCTGATAATCTCCAACCAGATTGATTATCTCGGAGGCATGCCGACGGTGCAGCCGAAGCCCATACAAACATCTGAAAAAGCGAAGGAAATGTTGCAATTCGATCTCGCGAGCGAGGGTGAGACCATCCGAAACTATCGCCAGCGGGTTCGCCAGTGCGAACAGCTCGGCGAATTCGCAATCGCCGAGCACATTCGCGAGATTCTAATCGACGAACAGGATCATTTGATTGCCCTCGCCACGGCGCTGGGCATCGACTCGCCCGAGATCAGTTAACGCGCGCGGCAAATTACATATTTCCCAAGGGGCATTCCCCGCTATTCGTGTTCCTTGCGGAGACTCATCTGATGTGAAGGCTGTTTGGGGCCAGCGTGCGGCGGATCATAAGCGCTGGAATAGGCTTGGACGCACCTTGCGTGCAAGAATGAAAGTTCACTCTCGCAGAAAATGCTACATCGCCTGCTTATCGCAGCCTTCGCACCCACTCTAGCGCAAAGCGCGAAGCGCTGGATGTACCACCTCGGCGGTTTGGGCTTCATCCCCCTCGGACTCCTCGACAGCTCTGTCATCCCGGTCCCGGGAAGCATGGATGTGCTGACAATCGTCTTGGCTGCGCGGAATGGCCAGCTTTGGCTGTACTACGCCTTAATGGCCACCGCAGGCTCGGTGATCGGAGGCTATGCCACTTACCGGCTTGCCCGTAAGGGAGGCAAGGGAATGCTCGCGCGCAGGTTTTCACCCGCCACGCTGAAGAAGGTCTTTACGATCTTCGAGCGATGGGGCTTTGGCGCAATCGCCATCCCCGCCTTATTGCCACCCCCTGTGCCAATGGTTCCATTCTTGCTTGCCGCGGGGGCCATGCAATATTCGGTGCGCAAGTTCCTGGCCGCGCTCACTTTGGGCCGAATTGTCAGATTCATCCTCCTGGCATTCCTGGCAGCCCGTTATGGACACTCAATGCTGGTGTTCATCTCGCGACATGGGCATCCAGTCCTCGTGACGGTCGTCGGTCTGATTGTCGCTGCCGTTGCGGTTTTCATCGTCACCTTCCTGGTTAAACGCAGAAAGACCTAACAAGCGCAATCTTCGTGACCGAATGTCTTCTTGTGAACAGACATCCCTGGTTCCCTCTCCTAATATGGGAACTGCGAACGAATTTGTGAACTGGGGGCTAATTACGATGAGGTCAAGCATGAAGGATCAGGTGGAAGGCAACATCCACGACTTGAAGGGGAACGTAAAACAAAAAGCGGGAAGACTGACGAATGATCCTCGCCTGGAAGCCAAAGGCCAAGCAGAGAAAATAGCCGGAAAAGTCCAGAAGAAAATCGGACAGATGAAGAGAGTTGTCGGCAAATAGCAGGGCGGCTCCGCCCGGTCGGAAAAAGACTAGTCCTGCGAAGCATCTGTCCGGGACAGGAGCCGTGGTGCAGGCAGGTAGAACGGCAGGTTCATTATGCAAACGAAAAGGAGATCCACATGTTACTGCTGATTATCATCCTGGTCCTCTTGTTCGGCGGAGGCGGCGGCTATTACGGATATTCGAGATGGGGACGAGGCGGAGGCATCGGCGTCGTTGGTGCGGTCCTGGTCATCCTCCTGGTGGTTTACCTGTTCGGCGGTTTGCGTCTGTAAAAACGCCGAAGGAAAGCACTGCGGCGTGCAGCGGAACAGAAACTATCCGCGGGGCAGAGCTATGGACGGTTTCATCGAATGGATCGCCTTGCCACGCGGAACGAAGTTTGCGATGCGATTTCGCTGACATTCCGCCGCGGTGCTTTTGAACTCGGTTGCGCGTGCGGCCCTCGCCGCGAAACGAAGCCTGACCTCAGCAATTACCTTCGCATCCTTCATCGGACTGTTCAATAGCGTACATCGTTTTGTCTCGGCTGCCTCTAAGATGGGGCCCGATGGAGGCGATACCCATGAAACTCGTTGGAATAATCGGTTCAGCGGTTCTGTTAGTATTTCTCGGCGCCGCGACTCAAGCTTACTCACGACCGTATCAGCAGGACAAGCAAGCCAGACCCACGCAACAGAAAGAACAAAGCAGGAAGCCCGCGCAGCGCACCCAGAATTCACAACGTGCGCAGCCCACAAGGCAGGCACGGCAAGCTAGACCCGCGAAGCAATCTCAACAGTCGCAGGTCGCGCAGCACGCCCAGAGACCGCAGCAGCATCAGCAATCTGCGCAACGCACCCAGCGGGCCTCGCGCACGCAGCATGCTGCGTCGTCACGAAATGCTTCATACGCTAGCGCCAGAACTTCACGCCAGTCGGGACGCTACACGAATCGTTCCGGCCGCATTTCGGACGCTCGGTTTCGTGCCAATTTCGGTAGTGAACACGTATTCCGCTTTGGCAGTCCGTATGTTATCGGCGGGTACTCGCGCTTTCAGTATGGCGGCTATTCGTTCGGGTTATATGATCCGTGGCCAGTTGGTTGGTACTACACCGATGACGTTTATATCGATTATACCGACGGCGGATACTTCCTATATGACCGGATGCATCCCGGCTCGCGTATTTCCATCAACGTCATAGTCTAGTAGCGTTCAAGCGTTGCAACGTCACGTGCCAACGTCGCGTTGCAACCTCCCGCGGCTGCAAGTCGCCTCCGTGAAAATCGATCCGATGGACTGAATATTTCGATGGATCGAATATCCCGAGGAAACAAGACCGAAACGCCGTACGCGTTAGGCAACAGCCTGGAGGTCGGCGCGCGCCGCCAAGGCACAATCACCACGAAGTTGGAGGGCCGAGCCAAAATGCAAATGTGTGCAAAATTGGACAGACGCCCGTTTTCAGTGTTCGTAGAATCACTCCCATAAACGGCGAGGAGAGAGTCACAAGGGCCGGTATGCAGGGCTGGGGCCGAGTTCTTGTAGCATCCTCGCCGTTTCCATATATCCATGTCATATATCCGCATGATGGTATTCGAGTTCTCGGCTCGATAGGCGCTTGCGGCTCTCCGTGTTTCTCTTCGTCCTAACACCCTTTTGACGCAGTGACAGCAGCTCCGGCTCACCCCTCTGCATGTGACCCATATCGAACAGACTTCCCGTCCGCGAACTGGCAGATTCATCAATGTAAAGGCATAACTCATGGCGAGGTGCGCGAAGGCGGGAGCTGAGCAGGCGCCGCGCGCGTTGCGCCTTGATTGCAGCTGGTGGCGTGCTGGAAACTCACTCAATCTTTCGACGATTATCTCGGGGCTTTCACCGGCCGTTTAGGGCCGCGTGGAGCACTCGCGCGGTTCGTCGCGTTCTCTGGATTGCGGCCGCACTGGCTGCTGTTCCATTGGTCTGCGCCATGCTCGTCATGGTCTACGTGAACTTCAATCGCACGAATCTGCCGGACCTCGACGGGTTTATTCGCTTCCAGCCTCCCACCATAGGCCACGTTTACGATGCCAATGGTCAAGTGCTGATCGAACTGGCGCGAGAACGCCGCCAGGTAGTCCAGTACAAGGACATTCCTCAAGTCGTGCGCCAGGCGATACTCTCGGCCGAAGATGAAAACTTTTTTTCGCACTCAGGAGTGGATTATTCCGTCTTCCTGCGCTTGCTCGCCAAGACGAACGTTCACGCCTTGATGGCCCGCTTCAAAGGCTCGGATGGCGGGGATGCCTCGGAGCGCGGACTGGTGTTTCCGCAAGGCGGTTCGACGATCACGCAGCAGCTCGTCCGCGGGTATTTTCTGCAGAATCTTACCAGCACGGAAAACAGCGATACGCCGCAGCATCATGGCCTCGTCCCGCGCGCCCTGGCGTGGGTTATCGGCGTGCCCAGCACGAATAAGGTCCTGCGGAAAGTCGAGGAGATGCGCCTCGCCCTATGGATCGAGAGCGAAATGCAGAGGCGCTACGGATCGAAGCGCAGGGCCAAGGAAGAGTTGCTCGCGCGGTATGCCAGTTTGATCTACATGGGCCATGGCCGGTACGGCTTTGCAGCGGCCTCGCAATATTATTTCGACAAGCCGATTGAAACATTCACCGCCGACGACGCCGGCAAAGCAGCGCTACTCGCCGGCATCCCCAAGTCGCCTGACGATTACAATCCCGCTGCGCCAGATCTTCAGAAACCCTTGCACAGGCGAAACCAGATTTTGACCCTCATGGTTACGAACCACTTCCTTTCCCCGGAGAGAGCCCTGCGCTGCCAGAAGGCTCCGATTCTTCTGGCGTCCCATGCCTCCGAGCCGATCGAAGCGCCTGCGGCGGTGGAAAACGTCCTCGACGAACTGAAAGGACTCAGCCTGAATCTTGGCTCCGGCGACCCTCCCAATTCTGGAATCGACCTACTCCTCGAAGGCCACATCCAGGTGCATTCCACTGTCGACGAACGTATCCAGCTCATCGCGAGTGCTGCGCTCGAGAACGGCCTGAAGCAATACGAAAGGCGGCATCCTCGGAGCACGGGATTGATTCAGGGCTCCGTGGTCGTCTTGCGCAACAGTGACTCCGCGATCCTAGCCGAAATAGGCGGGCGGAAAGTGTACAAAGGCCATAGCACAACGTACAGCGACTACAACCGTGTAACACAATCCGCTCGGCAGCCGGGCTCGGCCATGAAGCCGATTGTCTACCTCGCAGCCTTTCGCCAAGGCGCTCTCGATCTCGATACCCTCGTGCCCGACGAACCCATCTCTGTGGGTACTGCGGGGGATCTTCCCGTTAAGTGGATCTCCAATTTCGAAGACGACTTTGAGGGCATGATACCGGCGCGGCAGGCGCTCGCGGAATCGAGAAACGCGGTAGCCGTATGGATTGCCGGGCAGATCGGAATTGATTCTGTGCTGAAAACGGCGCAAGAGGTTGGCATCCGCACAAAGCTGCGGCCCTACGCAAGCACGGCCCTCGGCGCATCGGAAGTCACCTTGATGGAACTCGCGGACGCCTACCGCTTCATGGCTAGCGGAATTCACGCCGAGCCGCACGTGATTGATAAGGTCGAGCGCACGGAGGGCGATGTTGTCTACGCCTACCAGCCGCCTTGCTGCTCAGTGAACGAAAGCGATTTTGGATTGTCCTTGATTCAGGAGGGGCTGCGAGGCGTTGTGCGCATTCCCAGTGGCACCGCGCACGCGCTCGACTCGGCCGCCTTTCCCATCCCGGTGATGGGCAAGACCGGCACGACGAACGACTTCCGGGACGCTTTATTTGTCGGCTCCACATACGGCCAGGACGGCATCACAGTCGCGGTCCGCATCGGCTTCGACGACGACCGTTCGCTGGGCGGAAACGAGACAGGCGGGAAGACCGCGCTTCCCGTGTTCAGGGGAATCATGTTGAAGGTGTACCAGGAAAAGTTGGTTGGCCCCGTGCCGCCCTTCCCCGCCGGCGTGGAAAAAGACATCGACGCATATCTGAGCGGCAAGCCACCAGGCGGAGAACCAACGCCAGTTCTGAATTCACCGGGTGGGACGGGCGCTGCAAGCACGGGAACGGCCGGCACTGGAGCGGAAGGCTGCGGCGTGGCGATTGCGATCCTGCCAACAAAGCCATGCCCGCTACCACACGACTCATCGCATCCCATCTACCGAAGCAAGAATGAACATGGCTGGCTGGTTTTTACAAATGAATGACACTTCCTGATCCGTGCTCCGTTTGTTCCACTGCGCATCCGCTAAATGCGTTCCTTTTTGCACAGACGCTCACGCTCGAACGCATTAGTCTACTGAAGGATGCCCCGGAGCGTGCGGCTCCGGCCGAACCTTCGAGTCAAAAATGAATGTTCTCGCCATATCCCGAATGGGAATGATCCTTCTCATGCTCCCGCTCGCGGCTTCATCCACGCTCTTTGCTCAAAGTGGCGGGAGTTCTCCAAACAGCCCTCAAAATCATCCGAGCGCCCTGGACGCCCGCCAGATCGCCGCCCTGTCCGTCGCAGCCACCCAACGCAGTTGGCAGGTCCGGGATCACTACACATACATGGAGCGGGACGAGGATCGCCGTTTGGACTCGCTGGGGCAGGTGAAATCGGAAGATGTCAATATCACCCGAGTGACTCTGATCAACGGCGCTCGCTTCGCGCAGCTCATGGAACGCAACGGGCAGCCTCCGTCGGCTGAGCAAGCGCGGAAACGCGACCAGGATATCGACAAGATGAAGCACGAATCGCCGGAGGAGCAAACTGCGCGTCTCAGCAAAGACCAGGAAGCCAGATCTTTCCTCCAGGACGTGCTTGGGGCCTTCGACTTCCAGCTCATCGGCGAAGAAATGGTCGAGGGCAATCCAACTTACGTCCTTCAGGCGACGCCACATCCTGGCTATCAGGCGCACGGCAAGTACGCCAGGTTGTTCGCCAAGGTGCAAGTAAAGCTTTGGGTCGCCAAGAAGGACTTTGGCTGGGTCAAGGTCGACGGTCAGGTAATGCAGCCCATCTCAATGGGATTGTTCGTGGCGCGCGTTCAGCGCGGTTCCCACATCGTCCTGGACCAGATGTCTGTCGGTGACGGCGTCTGGGTGCCGAAGCGCATCGAAATGCGCGCAAACGCCAGAATCCTTTTCCTCAAGAGTCTCGACATCGACAGAATTCTGATTTACTCGGACTACTTCCTGATGGCCGACGGCCCCTATTCGGTCAGCAGATAGCACGATGTGAGTCCTGTCGGCCCAATTGACTTCACTGGTAAGTTTTTGAATAAAAAGACCATCGGAGTTGCGTGAACGAACCGTAATCAGTGGTGCATAAATATCCGTGGTGTCTGATTTTGAACAGATTTCAATTTCCTGCTCAGCCATCATGTGCATGCTGGGCGCAAGCAGCCCGGTGAGCGACCGCCACTGAGCGACTGAATGAGGGGTATGCAATTGTCTGAAGCGAATGCTGCAATAGCTGTTTATCCGAACCATGCGGCTGCCGAAGAAGCCATCATGGAAATCCGAGGATTTGGATTCGACTCCACAAAATTATCAGCCATCGATAAGGAACGTCGCACGGAAGACAGCGTGGCCGCATACCACGCGACAGACGACCGCATAAAGCATTGGGGAAAAGTGGGGGCCATCGCGGGAGGTTTCTTGGGACTGGTCCTTGGCGTACTCTTTTTTGCCATTCCGGAGAGTGGCCCCGTTCTCGTTGTGGCCCTCTCGTATCTTGGATCCTCGGGGCCCTGGAAGGCGCTGTTGTGGTTTGTCGAGTAAGTGCCCTTTGCGCAGGTTTGCGAGGTGAACCGTTATGAAATCGTCTCCGAATACTAGCAATCAGCAAGTGTTGGCGAAATTTCTGGAAGAGTTGATCCGCAATGCCAGGCATGTCGAAGGTGTGCAAGCGCCGGCTCAAACGTCGGCGGAAATACAGCACTCTTCCACGCCGCCGGCATTGGCCAAATCGCTTGCGGATATTTCCAGCTATCGCTCCTCCATCGAGGGCCGTGTGGATCCACAAACCGCCGATCCGGAGCCCGCGCAAACCGACATGGACGGCCTGGAATTCTCTTCGTGAATGCGGGAGGTAGCAGTATGACAATCTTGAGGACCGACGTGTTGTTCGTCGGGTCGGGCTATCATGATTCCGAGGCTCTGACGGATCGCCTTCGCCGATGTGGATTTCGATGCCACTTTGCCAGCAACATGCGAGTGGCCTCCGCTCTGTTGAGCGCGCAACCGGTTGATCTCGTGCTCAGCAATACTCACCTTTCCGATGGAACTGGTTTCGGCCTGCTGATGGCTTTGGCCGGCCTGCCGGTCACCGCGTTTCTTTGCTTGCCGGTCGAAGACAGTTGCTTTTGGCTGCCCGCCATCGATTCTGGAAGAGAATGCCTGGGATTGCCGGCCCTCCGGCCTTCTGAGTTTGCTCGCGCGCTGGAAGAAATGGCCCTGTGCTTATCGCCCGCTCAGCAAGTCAATTAGGCGCCTCCGAAAATTCCGCAGCCTGCCGCTCGCATTTTCTTCGGCGGGATTTGGGGAGCCATTCGGCTGCGCATGCTTTGTCTGCTCGCAACTCATGGACGCAACGCGCAAGCCAACGCCTTGCGCAACGATTCACTTGCGCCTCAAGAGTGCTTCTGTTGTACACTCCCGGCCAATCCCGTATTCGGAACGTCACTTCAAAACTGGAGATCAAATGAACAGGAAAATGAGTAGGAAAATGCTCAGTAAGATGCTTCTCTGCGCCGCTGCTGTTTTGTTCGTTGCCGTCGGAATATCCTACGCGGCCGCGGGCGACGCATTCATGGGCACTTGGCAGTTGAACGAAGCCAAGTCAAAAATGGCTGCCGGTGCGACGAAGAATTCCACGGTCGTCTATGCAATGTCCGGCGACAACATCACATGCACCATCGATGGCACCGACGGCAGCGGCCAGGCGCTCCATACCCAGTGGACCGGGAAATTCGACGGCAAAGACTACCCCGTCACTGGCGATCCCGCGAGCGACATGCGTTCCTACAGAATGATCAGCTCGCACACGCTTTCCGCCACGGATTCCAAGAGCGGCAAAGTGACCGACCGTGCCCGCATCGTTGTCTCCGCCGATGGCAAGACCCGCACCGTTACCGTCCACTCGACGGATGCCAAGGGCATGAGGACGACCACTATCGCGGTCTACGACAAACAGTAGCGCCACGCAATCGTGTGCACGTTCGCGCTGCTCTGCACTCCAAACGTGCTCTCGTGGGGGCGCTGCTCGTTTGCCCTGACACAAGAAGGGCTGCGCACGCCGCCAGCCCGCCGTGGCGGGCGACTCCCTGGGTCGCGCCGCCCTTCCATTTTTTCGGGTGCCCCATCCTTTGCGCCTTTCGCAAAGGGTGGGGATTTTCGTCTCTTTCGTAAAGGGACTGCCCTGCTTTGCGTTTCCCGTTGGTAGGAGCGCTGCTTGTTTACCCTGACTCAGGAAGGGCTGCGCCCGCCGCGACTCCACAACTCGCGCGCCGCGATTTGACTGGCTCGACCCTGCTTTGCATTCGCCTCTTCGACTGGCGGCCTACGCTTTCGCTCCGCCCAATAGGCTTGCTCTTAGAGTTTTGTAAAGCCGTCTGCGCTCCACTCCTCTGAGCCGACGCCGTTGTGCACGAAGAACAGCCCCGCCGGGTCGTATTTTTTCTTCACCGCCGCCAGCCGCGCATGATTGCTTCCCCAATACGCCTGTTGCCAGTCCTCCTGGAAAAAATTGCTCTCCGACACGTACGCTCCTCCGTTTGGCGTGATGGCTCGCAGTTCATTCACGCACTGATGGATCCGCTCACGGGATTTTCGCCCCGCCGCAACATCCGGCTCATGTCCGCGCACGCCCGGATACCCTCCGCCAGCATCTCCAACAATCGCCAGCGCAAACGCGCTCACCACCGCTGGATTCATCGCCGTATCCGTCGTCCTCTCGATGGCCTCGCGCGGCCCTCCCGCAATTCCCTTGTTAAAGTGCAGTTCGATTTCCTGGCAGCGCGAGCCCGCGAACAACGCATTCGCGAGACGCTCCTGCGAATCGTCCTCGAGCAGCGATGCAGGCAGCCAAAGAGATTCGTACCCATAAATGGTCCAGCCCACTTGCCCGCCGTCTCCCGTCCACCACACGTTGTTCGCGCTCGCGCCCGGTCGCGAATCCGAAACAAACACCGGTTGATGCTGCTCCTTTCTCCACTCCACGTCCCACCAATATCGCGCCGGGATGCTGACGAGAATCATCTGCCCCTCAATCGCGTAAGCGCCCGGCGACCGCGCCACCCAATTCAAAAACGGCTGCCACACTTTCCTCGCGTCTTCGGTGCTCAATCCATAAGACACCATGGTGATGTCCAGCACATTCTCCGGCCGGATGTGCGCCGACTCGCCCCAATGCTCGTTGAAAAGATTTTCGCGGTAGAAGCCCACGAACTGCCGCACCAATCGCCGGAACGCGTCGTCCGACGCCGCCTTGATCTTGAAAATCGCTCCGCCCGCGAACTCCGGCAGCTCGTGCATCCGCAGCGTCACTTTGCTCACTGCGCCGAAGCTCCCTCCTCCGCCGCCTTTGAGCGCCCAGAACAAATCCGGATTCGTGCACGCATTCGCGATGCGTATTTTCCCGTCCGCCGTCACCACTTCCGCTTCCAGTAAATTCGCCGCCGCGGTTCCGTAATGCTTCGAAAAACTCCCGAATCCGCCGCTTTGCACCAGCCCCGCCACGCCCACCGTCGTGCAGCCGCCGCCTTGCACGTACGCGCCGCCCTTCGTGGTCACCGCGTCGTACGCTTGCATCCAAATCGCTCCAGAGCCGAGCGTCACGGCGCGTTGCCGCGCGTGCGTGCTCTCGCATCCCTGCGGAACAAACGCATCATGCATCGCGATGTCATGCATGTGCCGCGTCCAGACGAGCAGCGAATCGGCCGCGTTCGACGTGCCCTGATAACTGTGCCCGCCGCCCTTCACCACAAGCCGCAAATCATTTTCCCGCGCAAAATTTATCGCTGCCGCAATGTGCTCCGCATTTTTTGCGGCCACCGCGTAAACGCTCGGCTTTGTGAACCACGCGTCAACCCAGCCCAAGGTTTGCGTCAAGCCTGGCTGGTCGCCGATGTAGTAAGGATTCTTGATGTTCGTGATCAGGCTCTTGCAGGTCGCGCTGTCTACATCGTTGACGCACGCGGCAATCGGGAATTCCACGGGAATCAAATTTCCATCCACGGCATTATTCAGCCGCTTCCACGCCGCCTTCGAAGGCCAATCCGCATCCGACGGACGCCGCCGCCGGAATCCCGCGCGAGCGCTGGCCGCATTCCGCGCACCCGCATTTTTCGCATCGCGCGCAACGCCCTTTTCCTCTCCCTGCAGTTCGCGCGCCCACAAAGGCAGCAGCGCCGCCAACCCGGATCTCTTTAGAAATGTTCTTCGGTCCATCTGGCTACAAGCGCCTCCAGCCGGAAGGTTGGGGCCGTTGCGCCCGCCTGTCAAGAAAAAGAGAGAGCGACCCGAGTATGACTCGCCTCCGGCGAAAATTGCAGTCCACGGCGAGGCTCGACGCCGCTTCGGCTGCGGCATTGCGTTGGTAGGGGCGGCTCTTGGCGGGGTCCCAAACGCTGACTTCTAGCGTTTAGGGGCGGGAGACCCTCCCGGTCGTCCCATTATTCTGTAGCTCAGGTCCCGCCCCGATGTCTTTGTCGCATCGGGGCTGACCTGAGGTCTTCGTACCCTGAGGCTCTGCGGCGGGTGCCCCATCCTTCGCGTTTTTCGCAAAGGGTGGGATCTTTCGCCTCTTTCGTAAAGAGACTGCCCCGCTTTGCGTTTGCCATTTGTAAGGGCACAGCCTCTCAGCCTGTGCAGCGGCGGCCCGCCTGCCGCAGGCAGACTTCATGCCGCCAGTTTTTTCAGGCTGTCATTCTGAGCGATTCGCTTTTTGCTTCGCGAAGAATCTCGCCTCGGCCCTGCGGGTGCCCCATCCTTTGCGTTTTTCGCAAAGGGTGGGGATTTTCGTCTCTTTCGTAAAGAGACTGCCCCGCTTTGCGTTTGCCATTTGTAAGGGCACAGCTTCTCAGCCTGTGCAGCGGCGGCCCGCCTGCCGCAGGCAGGCTTCATGCCGCCAGTTTTTTCAGGCTGTCATTCTGAGCGATTCGCTTTTTGCTTCGCGAAGAATCTCGCCTCGGCCCTGCGGGTGCCCCATCCTTTGCGCCTTTCGCAAAGGGTGGGGTCTTTCGCCTTTGCAGGGCCGCTCGTCCTGCTTGCGCTGAACGTCCCGTGTGAAGCGAGCTAGGCGAAGGATCGGCTTCATCGGCCCGATGCCGTCCGCATGCAGCACGTGCTCTTAGCGTGCGTTTCGGCGGCGTTGCAACCCACACTCCGGGCCAACTGGAACAATTCGAACAACGCCGTCACGGCGCTGGCCCCGCCGTGCAACGAATTAGAGCCAGTCTTAGATGAGATTTAAGGCCGGTCGAATGTGACGGAAGATTCCTTCAAATCTTTCCGGATAGAACTTGAATCTCGGCAGTGCGCCTTGACCAAGCAAATCATGGAATTTCTGCTCCCGGGTTCCGTCAGGGTTAAACACCCAAAGCCGCTTGAGCCGAGCACTTCCGATTGTGCCGAGGGCATATAAGTATCGGAAAAACTGATCTGTGTCTGGAAGCGAATAGCCACAAATAAATATGTTTTCGGCGTCAGAAAGTTCTGTCGCAGCGGCTCTCCAAACCTCCTCAAGCTGCACGTGATACTGGGATTTGTTCCAAGTGGGCGGCACAACAAATGGGCCTGACACCTCTCCATTAGAGCAGTGATGGACATCCTGGCTCATGGTTTTCATGGATACGGGCAACTTAGCGGTGGCCGCCAAAGCTGCAACGGGGTGGACTTTGAAATAGCCGGACAATTGCCAGGGGACGATTTGATGACAGTGTGAGCACTCGCCCCAGTTTAACGAACCATGTAACTTCAGGAGTGCGACACTATCTGCACCACTGACAGGTTCTAAGCTGTAGCGAATAGGTATCTGCTCAGAGAATAGCGCATAATCCATACAGATGTCGTAGTTGAAACTAATCACCGTAAACTTCTTCCATCCGGCTCCATTTGGCTGAGAGGCTTGCTTAATCAATCTCGCTAACTCGGCGTATGACTGCGGCGGCACCAACTTGCCTCCAGCATACGGGAATAGAATTGTGGCCTCAATCGTCTCGGCGATTACTTTTTGCATAGACAGAGGCAGGCGATCAATTTGTTCGCTTGTGAGGGTGCCGAGCCGTCCGAGAAGCCGCGCCATTTCAAACGCGGCAAATACAGATTCGATATTCAGTAAATCGACAGCTGCCTTGGAATGTGCTTGCTGGAGGGCTGCGATCCCATCGAATACAAGATTGAAATCCGCCTCGCTGTCTTTGCACCTTATTGTTCTTCCTGAGATCGTCGCAGACGTCGAGGAAGTTCGCCATCAGAGGCGCCCCCGCTCCCTGAGACGCCCCAGCACCGAGAATGAATACAGTCTCACTCATTGAAGATTAATATGCTTATCACATAATCCAGCGTGCATCAATTATACTCCACGAGGCAACTCAACTGAGGCACACACTAAAACAACAACTGAGCTAACAGATCACGGTTGCTGGGCCTCAACGAACGCATTTGGTGGACAGTTCATAAACGCGCTGTCTACAGTTGACCACTTGAAGCAGAATCGCGTCTCATGCGAATATCCTTGAATATCGCCGTACTGCAGCATTCCAAATACATACATCGGGCGAAGGCCTCGTTTTGCTTGGCCGAAGATTTCGGGATGGTCTATTTTGTGACTCGAAACATCTGAAATCAAAATCTGACCGGCAGCAGCATTTCCTTCACCCGTCGGAACACTGAGCTCACTAGGTCTAATTTTATTCAGGTCAAAGGCAGCACTGGCGATCAGATACCGAAATGTAAGCGTCAAATCGAGAGCAGGAGTCTTTCCGCTATTGTGAACGAACAACCGCACTTTGGAATCGTCATCTATGAATTGCGCTGTCTCTCCGAACACGTAAGGTTGATCGGGTGATGATAGCCTCGCCGGGGCTTTTCGATCTTGATGTCTTACAGTTGCCCCAACCACAAAGACTATTCCACAACACGCGGCAGCAATTTCCAAGAGGGGCACTGCACCGTGGTTCGGGGCACTTCTTAGGTGCCGTATTACAGATTCCTCAGTCAACACCCAAAAGACAATTCCGAAGCCCAATAGCATAATCCCTGCTAAGTGACTAGTCCAACCAAGTATGGTCAAGCCGACCAGACAAGCAATTCCGGCAACCCAATGCAGGAAACTTCGCATAGGACGAGCCTACTATAACTAGAGCTTGGGTGGAGCAATTCGGTTCCAGGGATAGCCGCCCGGCTGACGGGCGGGAACGCTTTCGCGCCGCACAAGTAAACTCGTCTGAGATTTTTCGGGTGCCCCATCCTTCGCGATCCTCAGCGAAAGATGGGACGATTTCTCTTCGTCTCGCGCCTCAAACCAAAATCACCGTCTGCCCGGTCAAATCAAATCGTTTCCTGCATTTTATGTTTCGGCACGCAACCATGTCGTCGACGCGCACCATGTACGATCGCGCCTTCGCATAATGCGCACGGTCCTCTTCATTCGACCCGCGCGGCAATTCCGCCTTCTTCGTCCTCAGCTTCCATCGCACCGGATACGTATTCTCTTCCCGGCAGTGCGGACACTTCAGCGGAATCTGTTTCGTTTCGTCTTTCTCGTCGTAAAATCTTCTGTCGTCCATGGCTCTCCCATCCTCGCTTGACGAACTTTCAACTTTTCCCGCCCGCCGTCGCCGCCGCATTTTCCGCCGCCGCGGCGCCCACCGAATCGAGCGTTACAAAACGAATTCCCGCATCTTTCCATCGCGGCAGCCAGTGCGCCAGCGCTTCCACCGTGTGCCGCCGGTCGCCTTTCGGCACGCGATAATCGCCATCGTGCAAGAGCACGATATCCCCGCCTCCCACGCGCCGCAAGCGATGAATCACGCGGCTCGCCGGCTGCGGCTTCCAGTCCCACGCCCACTTCGACCACATCACCACGCCTGAATATCCGAGCGCGCGCACCACCCCGCCGAGCTGCGGCCCGCGAAAACCAAATGGCGGACGCATCCAGCGCAATTCCTCGCCGCCCGCCGCCTCGCGAATCGCTTCGCGGCAGCGATTCAATTCTTCGCGCAATTCTTCGCGTGAAAGAAAAATCAAATTCGCGTGCGTCTCCGTGTGATTTCCGATCGCGTGTCCGCGCGCCGCGGTTTCTCGCACGATTTCCGGAAACGCACGCACGCGCGAGCCCATCAGAAAAAATGTCGCGCGCGCATCGTGCTTCTCGAGCAAATCGAGCAGCGCCGGCGTCGCCGCTGGATTCGGCCCGTCGTCAAACGTCAGCGCGAGCGTTTGCGCCTCACCCGTTTCGCGAATCGTGCGCCCGAATATTTGCGATTGCGGATGCACCGCGCCCCACGCGCCCACTGCCGCCGCGCCAATCGCCGCCGCGCCCGCTATCTGTGCCGCATTCATTCTGTTTTATTCACGCCGCCATTTTCGCACGCAACTCCCGCCGCCGCCACTTCGCGCCGCTCGCGCGTTCGCCGCGACGCAGCGCCGTTTTTTTCGCCGCGTGAAATTCTCGTTTCGCCGCGGCGAGCTTCACGAAATCGCGCCGGGAATTTGATACCATGTCGGCGCTCGTGAATTCGTGCGCGCGAAAAACATTCCACGCAAGAGTCCGCGCGAAAAAATGGCGACAACAAAAACAAATACATTTCCTCAGTGGATTCGCTGGGCGAGTGTCGCGTGGCTCGCCGTGTGGATTCCCGCCTACTGGATCACGTGGGGCGCCTCAAATTTTATTCATCTCTGCGACATTGCCGTGATTCTCACGTGCGCGGGAATCTGGCTGGGAAATGCGCGGCTGCTTTCGAGCCAGGCGGTTTCTTCCATCGCCATCGATTTGCTTTGGGATCTGGATGCCGCGTGGAAAATATTTTTCGGCCACACGCTGCTCGGCGCGACGGATTATTTGTGGGACGCGAATTTTCCGCACTGGGTGCGCATGCTTTCGCTGTTTCACGTGGTGTGGCCGATTCTTCTGCTGTGGTCGCTGAAGCGCGCGGGATACGATCGCAGCGGATTTATTTTTCAAACGTCGATCGCCGCGCTGGCGATGGTTGCGGCGCGCTACACGAATCCAGCGCAGAACATCAATTACGTTTTCAGCGATCCGATCTTGCATCGCATGTGGGGCCCGGAGCCGGCGCATCTCGCGCTGATGTGGATCGGGCTCGTTGTGGTGATTTATTTGCCGACGCATATTGTCCTGCGGAAAATTTCCCCGCCGCCAGAAATAGCCTCCTAAACAGGCCAATCGCAAGCGAATCTAAAGGACTTACGGGAGAATTGTCTCTTTGGCCTGGTACTTTTTTTGACGAATTGGCCTGGTAGAGCAGGCCACTGAATTTTGCGATTTTGAGTGTTTTTGCGACGCGACGCGGAGACGAGTGCGCGAAAAGGGCCATAAAATGGGCCTCGCAGCGATGTCGGCGAAATTGTCGTGATGATTCGGATGTGCGCGAAACTGGCAAAATCCAAAGAGACAATTTGGCCGAAAAAAGGCGAATTTGGATTGCACCATTTTGGTGCAATTTGTTGCTCGCGGCAGAGGAAGGCCGAGCGTGATACCGCTGTTTGGAGAGGGAAAAGCGTCCAAGAAATCCTGGCGTTGCCTGACGATCGAGAATTCTCCGTCCAGTCCAGCTAACAAGCGCGCCGGTCTTCGTGAGCTTGCCGCATGCCGTTCCTTAATTCTTTATAATATTCACTGTACTTTACTTTATTTGTTAACGTGGATTAAGATAAGGCCATGGGAGCGTGCAGTATCGTGCGCATCTTTGCCAGAGCAGCCATTTCGAGCCTGTTTTTATTTTTCCTAACGACGTTCGCATTCGGGCAGGGAGAGACCACCAGCGCCATCGTCGGCCAGGTTACAGACGCAACTGGCGCGGCGATTCCCCGAGCCACAGTGACGATCACGAATCGCGAAGATGGCCTGCAGCGGTCTCTCAAGTCCGACGACGAAGGTCGATTCGATTTTCCACAACTCAAGCCGGGCACATACTCGGTCAAAGCCGAAGCCGATAGCTTCGATTCACAGCAGAACGACAATGTGTTGTCGAGCCTGGGACAAAAGCAGACGGTGAACTTCACACTTAAAATAGCGGAATCGAAACAGACCGTCGAGGTAAGCGGCGCAGCTCCACTCATCAACCCGGAAAACGCGAACACGTCCACGAATCTGAACGCTCCGGCGCTGGAGAATCTTCCGAATCCGGGCGGCGACATGACGTATCCGTTGCAATTCGCGCCGGGCGCGCTGATCAATACGGCGGGTAGCAGCAATGACTTTGTCGGCGGGTCGAATGGGTATGGCAACGTGCAGTTCAACGGCCTTCCGGCGCTTTCCAATGGCTATATCGTGGACGGACTGGAAACGAACGATCCGCTGACGAACCTGAATAGCGGACTTTCGACAAATCTGGTGCTGGGCCTGAATTCGATCTCCGAGGTGACGGTCAATACGCTTTCCTATTCGGTGGATCAAGGAAGATATGGAGCATCGCAGATCAACTACGTCACGAAATCCGGCACAAACCAATTCCACGGAAATCTCTACGAGATCTGGAACGGCGCGATATTGAACGCAGCGGACTATTTCACGAACGCGACGCCGGGGAATCACAAGCCGGGCTCGACGGTGAATCATTTTGGAGGCAGTTTGGGCGGCCCGATTGTTCACGACAAATTGTTTTTCTTCTTCGACAGCGAATGGGTGCGGATCGCTTTGCCGATTGTCACACCGACAACTGTACCAACCGCGGCATTCGAGACTTACGTGCTGCCCTGCGCTCCTGGAGTTACCGCCAGATGCGGGCAGCTTCTGCTGGGTGGGACGGACTCGGTAACGGGATCGAGCTATCCGGCGGCGCCGCAGGAGGTACCGTTCTATCAAAAAATGTTCTCGCTTTACGGAAATCTGAATGGGACGCCGCTCGCGGTGCTTGGCTGCCCGTTCAATTCAGACGGCAGCCAGGCGGGCGGCAATCCGCCGAGTGGAAATGGCTGCGCCAACCGGCAAAGCGTTTCGCATTCGAGCGACGATCATGAGCAGGTGCAGACGGCGCGCGTGGACTACAACATCAACGCGGACAACACGGCCTGGTTTCGTTTTCAGGCCGACACGGGCTTGCAGGCAGCCTACACCGATCCGATCAATCCGGTGTTCGATTCGGTTTCTCCGCAACCGCTCTATTCCTTCGCGGCAGGATATACGCATATTCTTTCGCAAAACGTCGTGAATTATTTCAACCCTGGATTTTCCTGGTATGAAAGCCTTTTCGCGCCAAGCGATTTCCAGAAGACGCTCGCGGCTTTCCCGATTGTGTTGCAAGGAAGCGGGGCCAATGCGCCATTCACGACAATCGGAGGTCTCGACAACACCTGGGTGCAAGGGAGGCGTGCCTCGCGGCTGTTCCTCAACGACAATCTGGCTTGGAGCCATGGCGCGCACGAATTCCGGTTTGGAACGAACACCAGAATTCTGCGATTGAACGACTACGATTTCGGCGAAGGCACGGTTCCGACGGTAACGTACACGACCTTGCCGCAATTCATCTATGGGGTCGCGTCCACCGCGACCGAGACTTTCCCGTCAACGTCGAATGAGCCGTTCAATTTTCTGAATCTCGATCTGTACGCGCAGGATACGTGGAGGCTCACTCCAAAGCTGACGTGGACCATCGGCATCCGTGACACGCTCAATTCGAATCCTTTGAATCCGCATGACGAAATCGCGCGACTCAATGGCTCTTTTAATTCCATTTCTCACGATGTCAATCAGCCGCTGAATGGCGCGATTCAAACGCATCTGGGAAACATCTTTGCTTCGACGCCGCTGGCGATCTGGCAACCGAGGACGGCGCTGGCGTGGCAGTTCGCGCCTGATTCCGTACTCCGAGCCGGGTTCGGGCTGTTCAGCGACATCTTGCCCGGCAGCGTGGCGGATGCTGTTGGCGTCAATCCGCCGTACGTTCGCACGTTCCAGGGAGGACTCTTAGGCACGGTTGGCGGAACAGCGATTGCGCCGGGAGTACCCAACAGTGCCGTCGATGCAACAGCCGCCGCAAACCAGAAATTCGAAGCGGGATTTGCGCAGGGCCAGCTTTCCTGTGCATCTTCACTGGCCAAACCCGCAACGTGTCTTCCGCCGGTGGCGATCACGGCGGTGCCCGACGGCGAACTCCATGCGCCGTACTTCATGGAGTGGAGTTTCGGAATCGAGCATCAGTTCGGGAGTACAGCCAGACTGCAGGCTCAATATGTAGGGACTCGCGCGGTGAATCAGCCCTATGAGACGCAAGTGAACGGCTATCAAACCGCGTGCCAGGGATGCTTCGTTCCCTTCCCGTATCTTCAGCCGGCCGATCCTCGATTTGGCGCGGTGACGCAACTTTCGACGGGCGCGAACAGCCATTACAACGGCCTGCAACTGACGGCCATGAAGCGACTGGGGCACGGCCTTCAAGGGCAAATCAATTACACGTTCAGCCGCTGCATGGACGAAGTGTCGAATGGCGGATTTCTCCAGTTCTCGGCAGGAGGGATTCTTTCTCCCCTGCCGGGAGAGCTGGCTAGGAACTACGGGCCGTGCGACTACGACATCCGCCACAACCTCAACGCCGAGTATATGTATCAGTTGCCAATCAAAGCTCGGAATCACCAGCTGGGCTGGGCGCTGAATGGATGGCAAGTGTCCGGGACCGCGTTCTGGCACAGCGGGATTCCATTCTCCGTGGTAAGCACGCCTTATTCGGGGAACGGAAACGGCATTGTGCAAGGCGCGGGACCGCAATTTGCGAGCGTCGTGCCGGGCGCCCCACTTTATGCGCACAACGCCATTCCAGGTGTAACGCAGCCGGGCACGGTTCAGTGGCTCAATCCCGACGCGTTCGTCTCGACCGTGGACCCGAGCACAGGAACATGCGCTGGCGGAGACAATCCGCAGGATTGTCAGTTCGGAACGCTTGGTCGCAATGCTTTACGCGGCCCTGATTTCTTCTGGAGCGACTTCTACCTCACAAAATGGTTTCCTGTAACCGAGCGCGTAAAACTTCGGCTCGAAGGCCAGTTCTTCAATTTGTTCAACCATCCGAATTTTGGACTGCCGAGCATCGTTCTCGCCGGCATTCCGGGCAAGGCTTCGACGCAGACGGGATTCGGCGCCCTGACTTATACGACGTCGCCACCCACGGGGCTGCTCGGCGTCGGACTGGGCGGCGATAGCTCCCCGCGCATGATTGCTCTCCAGGCGCGATTGGAATTCTGAGGCCGCAGCCAAATCCTCTTAATCTTTAGTTTCACAAAAACTGCAGAGCCGCTTGAGAGATGCAAGATGGCCCGGAAGCATCCGCAAAAAATAAAATGGAACTCTTGCGGACTGCGGAGAGGAATAACTGTTAGGCGGCACGGGCGGAACCGCGCGCGCCGGGCCGGGAGTCGAGCCATACAATGGCAACGGGCAAAGGCGCGGCACGGAATGCCGGAAGACCGAGCACACGAAAGCAACTGCAAGCACAGCGCGGCACGTCTACCTAAGACAGGTACTGCAAAAGCAACAAACGAGCCGATGAGATGAAGTGTGGAAACCGAGGAGGGACGATTCCGTGAAACGAATCCTGCTTGTAATCGCCGCGGTGATTGCAATATTGGCCATTCCGTTTCCGGCGGAAGCATCGCTGGGCGGCAACATCAATTCCGTGCAGGCCGACCAAACGCGCCTGCAGGGAAAACTGAGCAGCACGGCGAACGGCGCGTATACGATCGAGGAAATCCAAGCGCCAACGGGCGTGGTCGTGCGGGAGTATGTTTCCTCGAGCGGAACCGTCTTCGCAGTCACGTGGCATGGGCCAACGCGGCCTGATCTTCGGCAAGTACTGGGCACGTACATGACGACGTTCACGGAAGCCCTGCAAGCGCAAAGAGGTTCGCGAGTTGTTCGCGGCGCACTCGTCATCAGGCAGCCAGGACTCGTGGTGGAAATGGGAGGACACATGAGGTGGCTCGTCGGGAGGGCGTATGTTCCCAACATGGTGCCGGCGGGAGTTCAGATGGAGGAAATCCGATGACGCGGAACCGAGTGCGGGAGTTCTTCGTTTTGGCGCTGTCAGCAGTACTGGTGTTAACAGTGGGCTGCGGAAGCGCGAGTTCTACTTCGTCATCGACAACCACGCCTCCGCCAACGGGAACAAACGTTCAGGCGATTTCTGTCAACACGGGACCGGCTGCCGCGGACGGTGATCCGTACCCCAATGGGGCGTTTACGAGTGTTTCGGTCTGCGTGCCCGGGAGCACGACGCAGTGCCAAACGATCCCTGGAATACTGATTGATACGGGGTCGTCGGGGCTCAGGATTCAATCTTCGGCTTTGACGGGACTTTCGCTGCCGCAACAGGTCGACTCCAGCAACAATGCAATCGTCGAATGCGGTGAATTCGGGTCGGGCTTCACCTGGGGTCCCGTGCAAACCGTGGATTTGACGATTTCCGGCGAGAAGGCAAGCTCCGTGCCGATTCAAGTGGTGGGGTCAGCGAACTATCCGGATACAGATCCGGGCGGAGCCTCCACTTGTTCGGACGGCGAAGCCGGCACAGGCGCCGACTTAAATACTTTGGACCACATGGGCGCGAACGGCATATTGGGAGTGGGAACGTCCGTGCAGGATTGCGGCGCCAGTTGCACCCTGGCAGGGCCGTCGAACCCCGGTTTCTACTACTCGTGCGCCACTGCATCGACCTGCGCAGTGACAACGGAAGCTCTTTCTTCACAGGTGTTGAACCCAGTGGTGATGTTTCCGACAGACAATAATGGCGTGATTATCGAGCTGCCCGGGGTTGCGTCGAATACCGCCGTAACGAGCGTGAATGGTTACCTGATCTTCGGCATCGGCACGGAAACAAACAATGCGCTCGGCAGCGCGACGATTTATGGAGTGGATCCTACGACAGGAAACTTCACGACCGTTTTCGAGGGCGAAACTCTTACTGATGCGAGCTTCCTCGACAGTGGCTCGGAGGTCCTCTTCTTCGATCCGGCGACAACGGCATTGCAACAGATAGAATGCACGTTGAGCGGCATTGTATTTTACTGCCCGAATCCGACGGTGAATCTTACGGCGACGAATGAGGGCATCAATGGAACTTCGGGCGCGATCAACTTCACAGTGGGCGACCCAAATTCGCTGCTCAGTAATTCCTCGAACGGCGCAATCAACGGTTTGGCTGTGCCGTTGTCAGGTTATTTCGACTGGGGGATGCCGTTCTTCTTTGGCCGCAGTGTGTACACGGCGATCGACGGGCAGACTACGCCGGCGGGAGCTGGACCGTATTGGGCGTACTAATCAAGAGCGCATTTGAGGCGAGCCACGACCGCGCCTGACATCATTATCAATATTATTAATTTATTGCGCGGAGGGTGGGGGTAGCATTAGGATGCGCGAACTCGGAGTCCAAATCGGAAATGCCTGAAAATTGGCGGAGCTTCCATGGCACTCCCATCCCAGGCGGCGCTTGCCGAGATTCGCGACACGCTGCTCGAAACCTACGCGAGCAACGACGCAATGAACCAGCTCATCCTCTCGCATCTCGACCCTCGCGCGTGGCGCGCCCAGCCGCCGAGTCAAAAAGATGGTGGGCGGACAATCGCGGCCATCTTCGCGCATCTGCACAACACACGTCTTAAGTGGCTGAAGAATTCCGCGCCGCATCTGAAGTGTCCGCCGGCACTCGATCCCCACCGCTGCACCATGAAGCAGGCCGCCGCGGCGCACAGGAGAAGCGCCGCGCAGTGCCTGCGCATGTTGTCGGATGCTCTTTCGGCAGCTCCGAACCGCCGCGTTTCAAAGTTCTTTCGTGACAGTTGGATGCCAACGTGGCCCGCCGGAGGGACCATGTTCGCTTACATGTTCGCGCACGAGGCGCATCATCGCGGCCAGATTTTGATGCTGGCCCATCAGGCGGGCTACCGCGTCCTCTACAAAACTGCCGGCATATGGCAATGGGAGAAGCTCTGGAAACAAGCCGGCCTCACCACGCGCCCGCGCTGATCAGATGCTGCACTTCACGAAGAATAAAATCCAAGCTGGATCGTTCGGCCGCCATTGGACTGATAGGGTGTCAGGTTTTCTTGATCCGCTTTGAAGATTGGTTTTCGATGAAATTTGGACTTGCGGAAACTTAGACTCGAGGAAGAAGAACGCGGAGGCGGGTTCAAACGAATGTTGCGAGAGCCCGGTTGTCTCGGGAGCTTCGAGGGCAGGGAGCGTTATGCGAAGCGTCCCAAGACAATCTGAACTCGTCGCCAGATTGGCGGTTACTGAGTGATGTGAACGCTGATCGCCACGTTGTTGCCGGAATCGTCGAGCCGATAGGTGACGTCGGCGCTGGCGTCGACTTTCATTGTGCCATCGACAGTTGTGTTCTTGTCGATGAGAAAGGTCATCGTCTTGGTGTTGGCCGACTGCAGAGCTTCGGCCTGTTTTTGGGCAGAAGACTGGTTGGAAGCAACAGTGAGCGTGAAGGAAGTCTTGTCAAACGAGGCAATCGTTCCGGAAACGGACTGCGTTTGCGGAGCGGCCTGGTCTTGCACCGCGGGTGAATGCGTGGCGCTGCGATTCGCATTTGCCGGCGAAGCCCAGATCGCCGCCGCTAGAATCAGACTGCTTGCTGTACAGAGAATAAATCGAGATGCGTATTTCATTGAAACCTCCTCAGTGGCCAAACTACTGCACAGTGGCATAGAGCAGGCAGCACGCCACAACAGCAATGCAAATCAATAAACCTCGATCTCCAATCGAATGGGGAGCTTATGGGAGCTACCCGGGTCCTGGTGCTAGAGAACGCCTAGTACTAGACCGGGAATCTCTACCTGGAATTGCCTTAATGTCCCTAACGGTTGCATGTTGCTGGGAGAAAGAGGGCTGCGAGCGGATAATTGTGTTTCGTTGGGATACAGTTCCAGCGGAGCTAATTATGATTGTTTTCGTTGGGCTTGGCCTGGGCGCGGCTAGTTGAGGCTGGAATTTGCCTCGCCTCCGGCTTTGAGATTGCGCTGGAATGATTCGCGGCGTCGTAGAGAGAGGGGTCGAGCGAGGCCGTGAGCGCATAGGATTTTCCGCGATCCGTGAGGCCGGTGATCAGAAGTTCATAACGGAATCCTTGGGGATGATTCCTGCTTCTGAGAAGAGTGAACAGGCCTCGCGCGTACGCGCCGGATTGGATTACGACCTCGTTTCCGGAAACGAGTGGTGAAACCACGTCACCATGAAACACGTCGCCATCGTGATTCAGGCGCGAATCGATGGAATTGAGCAGCTTGACGCGAAGGATTGTGCCCTCGCGCAGCGCATCGAGGGGATCTCGGCCTGCCGGGTTCAACCGCGTCTGCAAATAAAAGGTGAGAACAGTACCCGCGGCGGCGTGAATGGGCTCGAGGCTCGAGGCCTGGCCGAAAGCGGCAGTGGCGAACAGACTGGCGAAACACAAGACAGAAACCGCAAGACTCTGCATGGGCTGGGCGAGTCCTAAATCAAAATTTATGTCCTAGAAATAGTCTAGGTGCGCGGAGGGAGTGAGTCAACGCCAATCTGTGCGTGTGTGCGACACGAGAGAAGACGCGAGGGTGGCGCGACGCACGACGTTTTAAATCTTGCGGATCAGTGAGAGGAATATGGCGTAAAGCACGCGGAGTTGATGATCTCGTCGAAGAGTTTGGCATCTTCCGCGGCCACGTCGGTGTATCTCGCCCCCGAACCCAACATTGCCATCTGTCGCCAATGAGTCCCATCAGGGAGCTGTCCCCAACTATCCATGCCAATGGCTCCGCCGTTGGGCAATACAAGGCTTCTTTGCACGAAGTTCGCTGATTTCTCAAACTGTTCTTCCTCGGGCTCCGAAGACATCGCATAAGGACCAAACCACAATTCTAAGGAAGACTGGCTTTTCTTGGGCTTGACCACGTACCGCACGTAATCGGTGTCCGGTTTTCCGCCGAGTATTTTCACGGCATGTTTGGCTACCGCGAATTGAAGACCATATTCCCCCGATCCAATCTTGCGCTCACCCGGCTTCGGCGGCCCGCACGGGCGGAGGACCAAGCCATCGGTTGCAGGTTCCATAGTGACATGAAGCTCATTCGAACCAGAAGCCACAATGACAGTGAGAGGTTGAAAACCATCCCTCGTGAAATGAATGACCGGCACTCGATGCGCCAGTGTAAATTCTCCCTCCGCGCCGGTTGTCATGTGATCATACTGCACTGGGCAGCAATTCTTCCACTCGCTCCCCAACACGTATGCGCCGGCTAGCGGACGACCGTCTTTCGTCAGCACGGTGCCGTGAATCTGTGATGTGGCTTGTCCTATCGCGGACAAGGAAACCACGAGCACACCACAAAGAGTCAGAAATTCGCCGCAAGTGACAAGCCACGCGCGCACGGAAATCACCTCCATCAAGAGAGTAATCATTCAGCATATTACCGAGACAGTACCATACTCGCGGTGCGAAACGGCAGTTAAAGTGCCGCTTACAGGAACAGACGCGAGGGTCAGACCGGGGCGAGGAATTCGCGGCGAGAGGGCGGTGCAGGAAAACAGATCGGATGCGGGAAAGAATAATGACACGTTGAAAAGGAAAAGATATTCTGAGGCGTGCATTGGGGCGAGGGGGCTTTCCTTTTTTTCGCGGCGCTGGCGGCGGGCGCGCTGAATTCGGTGGCGGGCGGTGGGAGTTTCATTTCGTTTCCGTCGCTGCTGTTCGCGCGGATCGCGCCAATCTCGGCGAACGCGACAAACACGATGGCGCTGTGGCCGGGGACGATCGCGAGCACGGTGGCCTACCGCGACGCGCTAAGAAATCCGCAAGTGCGCAAGCTGCTGCCGCCGCTGCTGGTGAACGGAATCGTGGGCGGCGCGCTGGGCGCGTACATCCTGCTGCGCACGCCGCAAAATATTTTCATGCGGCTGGTGCCGTGGCTGCTGCTGGGTGCGACGCTGCTGTTTTTGGCGAGCGGGCGCATCACGGCGTGGGTGCGCGGGCAGAGCGGGCACGCGCGCGGGCGGCGAATGCTGTTTGCGGGCGGGATGGCGCTGGAGCTGGCGATTGCAATTTACATCGGATACTTCGGCGCGGGCGCGGGGATTTTGACGCTGGGAATGCTGGCGCTGCTGGGCATCGAAGACATTCACGCCATGAATGGAACGAAAACGCTGCTGGTGAGCGTGGTGAATGCGGTGGCGCTGATTCTGTTTGTGAGCGCGAAGGTGATTGTGTGGCCCGAGGCGATCGTGATGTTGGCGGGAGCGGCGGCGGGAGGGTATGGCGGGGCGTACTGGGCGCAGAAAGTGAATCCGCGGGCGATTCGGGCGATCGTGATCGTGGTGGGATTTGGGATGGCGGCGTATTTTTTTGCGACGCAATTTGCGTAGGCGGATTTCCCTTTCATAGCAAGACAACCATAAAAGGCAACTGAAAATACCGGCGACGCGCGAATGAGAGGCGGGGTGCCGTGCGAGACACGAGCGCAAGGAAACTATTGCGCCGAGGGAACATTTGCGCCGGATGGTACGTATTGACATTCGATAGGAGCGAGTCTAACCTTGCGCGCTACAGAATGTCTATAGGAGGAGGAATGACGAGGGTTCAAACCGAATTGCTGCAAGGAACGCTGGACATGCTGATTTTGAAGTCGCTCGCGCTGGGGGAAATGCACGGGCTGGGGATTTCGCGGCGGATCGAGCAAACCACGAAGGGAACTTTCCAGGTGAAGCCGGGATCGCTCTTCCCTGCCCTGCACCGGATGGAAGAGGAGGGATGGCTCGAAGCGTCGTGGGGCGAATCGGAGAACAACCGGCGCGCGAAATATTACCGGCTGACGAAGACGGGCCGCAGGCAGCTGGAAACGGAAACGCAGAAGTGGGGACGAATTTCGCTGGCCATCGAGCGGGCGCTAGAGGCGTGAGAGAAGCAGTGATGAGTGGTTAGTGGCAAGTGGGGAGCGAAGGGCAAAGGCAAGAGTGTATGTGGCTGAAGAATGCGGTGAGGAATTGGTGGCGGAAGAGGCGGGCGGAGGCGGAGCTCGACGAGGAAGTGCGCGGGTACGTCGAGATGGTCGCCGATGAAAAGGTGAAGCGCGGGTTGACGGCGAGTGAGGCGCGACGGGAGGCGAAAATGGAAGCTGGCGGAATTGAACAAGTGAAAGAGCGAACGCGCGAAGTGCGCGCGGGGCATTTCATCGAAACGCTGTGGCAGGATTTGCGATTCGGCGCGCGGATGCTGCGGAAGAATCCGGGATTCACGATTGTCGCGGTGCTGACACTGGCGCTGGGCATCGGCGCGAACACTGCGATTTTCAGCGTAGTCGAAAGCGTCCTGCTGAGGCTGCTGCCGTACGACCATCCGGAAAGCCTCATCGAGATCTGGAACACGTACCTTCCGGTGGTTCCACTGGGGGGATTGTCGCCGGGAGATTTTCAGGATTGGCGGAGGACAGCGACGACGGTATCGGAAATGGCCGGGTATTCGTGGATTCAGCAGGGCGTCAACCTGACGGGCGACGGCGATCCGCAGAGAGTGCAAGTGAGCTACGCGACGTCGAATTTGTTTCCGATGCTGGGCGTGAAGCCGGTCGCCGGACGATTGTTCGTGCCGGAGGAGGACCGGCCGGGCAGCGCGCCGATTGTGGTCCTGGGGCACCGCTTCTGGCAAAGCCGTTTTGGAGGGGATCCCGGGGTGGTGGGACGCACGGTTACGCTGGATGGGCTCCGTTACACTATCGCCGGCGTGCTTCCGGAGAATTCCCGCCTGCTCGATTCGCCGGACTTGTGGATGCCGCTGGGGCAGTTTGCCGACGACCTGAGCGAGCACGTACATCACGAAATCGTGGGAATTGCGCGGATGAAGCCGGGAGTGAAGATCGCACAAGCGCGGGCGGAGTTTGAAGCGTTGAACCGGCAGTCGGCGATTGCGTATCCGGCGCAGCACAAGAATTTCAAAGTCGAAGTCCGGCCCATGCAGGACGCTTCCGCAGCTGAACTGCGAAGCAGTTTGCTAGTGCTGTCCGCGGCGGTGGGACTTGTGCTGCTGATCGCGTGCGCGAACATCGTAAATCTGCTGCTGGCGCGGAATGCGGTGAGGGAAAAGGAAATCGCGCTGCGAACCGCGCTCGGAGCGAATCCGTGGCGGCTGGTGCGGCAACTGCTGACCGAAAGCACGCTGCTGGCTCTGCTGGGAGGCGGGCTGGGAATTGCGCTGGCCGCAGCGGGCGTGAAAATCCTGGGGGCGCTGGCTCCAACGAATCTGGCGGTGGTCCAGAAGACGCATTTGGATGGCACAGTGTTTCTCTTCACGATAGCGGTGTGCGTGGCCGTGGGGATCGTGTGCGGCCTGTTGCCGGCGCTGCAGGTGCGAAAGACAAATGTGAATATCGCGTTGAAGCAAGGAAGCAAGGGAGCGGGCGGATTCGGCGGGCGCAAACTGCACAACCTGGTGGTTGTTTCGGAGATTGCGCTGGCGCTCGTGCCGCTCATCGGCGCGGGATTGTTGCTGCGCAGCTTACATGAACTGCTGAACGTGAGCCCGGGATTCCGCGTCGATCATGTTCTGAGCATGTACATTCCCCAAGCTGCCATTCCCCCGGCGCAACTCAGGAAATTAACGCATGCAGAACTGGACCAATTGCCACAGAAGGAGTCGTTGCAATTCCAGCAGATCGTCGAGCAGGTTGAAGGGTTGCCTGGAGTGAGATCCGCAGCCGGCATTGACGTTTTGCCGCTGGCTTCGCAGCTCAAGCAGGCTTCACGATTCGTGATCGAGGGACAGCCCATTACCGATGCAGGAGTTCGCCCGCTCGCTGAAACCCGGACGGTGACTCCGGGATATTTTTCCACGGTTGGCATGCCTTTGCTCAGGGGGCGCACGGTGGGTCAGGAAGATTGGAATGGGTTGAATATCGACATCAACGAAGCGATGGCGCGGCGATTCTGGCCGCAGGGGGATGCCATCGGCAAACGCATCAACTTTTGTTCGTTCGATCCGAAGCCGTGCTGGATTTCGATTGTCGGAGTCGTTGGAAACGTGCATCAATTCGGCCTGGAGGCTGCCCCAACCTACGACGCTTATTTCTCCGGCGGCTGGACGCCGTATCTGGTGATTCACACGGCATCCGATCCTCACCGAGCAGCCCTGGCTGCGGCTGACGTCATCCACAAAGTCGACCCGGCTTTGCCGGTAACGGACGTGATGACAATGGACGATGTGCTCTCCGGCACGGTGTCGCCGCGGCGTTTTTCAGCGGTGCTCATCGGCATATTCGCAGGACTGGCATTGTTGCTCGCAGCCGTTGGGATTTATGGCGTGATGAATTACATGGTGAGCCGGCGGACGCAGGAAATCGGGCTACGCATGGCGCTGGGGGCGCAGCCGCGCGACGTGCTGGGGCTGATTGTGGGGCACGGAGCGAAGCTGACGCTCATCGGAATCGCGATTGGCGTCGCGGGCGCGCTGGCGCTCACGCGACTGATGGCGAGCCTGCTCTACGGCGTGAGCGCGACGGACCCGGCGACGTTCGCGGGCGTGGCGATTCTGCTGACGATCGTCGCGCTGGGTGCATGCTATGTGCCGGCGCGGCGAGCGATGAAAGTGGATCCAATGGTGGCGCTGAGGTATGAGTGAGGCACGGGTCAGTGGCGAGCGATAAATGACAAAAACGTGTGGCGAGGGAGAGGCTAGGTTAAAGCGGAATCGGCGTCGACGCGGGACGCGTACATGGGAAAAAACTGCTCAAGATTGGACATACGAATCAGCGCGGTGATGCGCTCGCCAGCGCCGATGAGAACGAGTTTGCGATTTGCCTTGCGCGAGGAAACATGCGCGCCAACGAGTGCGCCGAGGCCGGCGGAATCCATGTAAGGAACATGGGTGAGGTCGACGAGAACGGCGCCCGCGCCATTTAGTTCGCGCACGGCGCCTTGAAATGCGAAGAGCGTCTGCATGGTGAACGGGCCTTTGCAGGCCAGGACGGTCTGATTCTCGCGCGAGCCGGAAGAGCGTTCGACCGACAGCGTTTCATTTGGCATGAGCGACAGCCTATTGTGAATGTCCCGTCATAGTGTTAATAGCCGGTTAATTCTGCATAAATTCTCGGGAAGAGAAGCGTGCGCGCAGGCTGAATTTTGGAGCGAGTGCCGGGATTCTAGGTTAGAATGCGGCCCGTGACTGCCGCAGGGAAGCCGGTACTGGCGATTTATCCGGGGTCGTTCGACCCGGTCACCAATGGACATCTGGATTTGATCGGGCGCGGGGCGAAGATTTTCGACCGGCTGATCGTCGCGGTGCTGCGCAACATGGAGAAGGACCCGCTGTTTGCGGTGAGCGAGCGGCTGGAGATGCTGCGGGAAGTGACGCGGCCGTGGCCGAACGTGGAAGTGGACGTCTTCGAAGGGCTGCTGATGGAATACGCGCGGCAGAAAAATGCGCAGGTGGTGCTGCGCGGAATCCGCGCGATTTCGGATTACGAATATGAGTTGCAGATGGCGTTGATGAACCGGAAAATCGAGCCGAAGGTTGAAACGGTGTTCATGATGCCGGCGGAAGCATACAGCTATTTGAGCTCGCGGCTGGTGCGGGAAATCGCGCGGTTGAACGGGCCCGTGAAGGATCTGGTGCCGCGAGTGGTGGAAGAGCGATTGAAGGCAAAAGTAAACTGAATTCGAGCCAGGAGCGTGGATATGGAATTATCGGAGCGGGTGAAACGCATTGAGCCGTCGGCGACGCTGGCGGTGCTGAACGAGAAGGAAAAACTTGTGGCGCGCGGAATCGACGTGGTGGATTTCGGGCCGGGCGAGCCGGATTTTCCGACGCCGGAGCACATCAAGCGCGCGGCGGTCCGGGCGATCGACGAGAACAAGACGAAGTACACGCCCGCGGGCGGAATCATGGCGCTGCGGCAAGCGGCGGTGGAATGGCACGCGAAATACCTGGGCACGAGCTACGAGCCGAAACAGTGCGTGATCAACGTAGGCGGAAAGCATTCGCTCTTCAATGCGATTCACGCGCTGATCAATTCCGGCGATGAGGTCGTGATTCTCGCGCCCTATTGGGTGAGCTATCCGGAAATGGTGAAATGCGCGGACGGCGAGCCGGTGATCGTGGAGACGGATGCGAAGGATGGATTTATCTCGCGCGCCGCGGCGATTGAAAGAGCCATCACACCGAAAACGAAAATCATGATCATCAATTCGCCGTCGAACCCCACCGGCGCGGTGATTCCCGAGGACGAATTCGCGAAAATTCTGGAAGTGGCGAAAAAGCACAACGTCATGCTGCTCTCGGATGAATGCTATTCGCATTTCGTCTACGGAAAGGCGAGGCCGTTTTCGATTGCGAGCCTGCCGGGCGCGAAGGAGAACGTGATTATTTCCGGGTCGCTCTCGAAGACATTCGCGATGACCGGCTGGCGCATGGGCTACACGCTGGCGCCGCAGGCGATCGCGGACGCGGGGCTGAAGCTGCAGAGCCAGTCGACGTCGAATCCCACGTCGATCGCGCAATACGCGGCGCTCGAGGCGTTCCGCGGCGGAATGGACAGCGTGCAAATCATGATCGGGGAATTCGCGAAGCGGCGCGCGCGAATCGTCGCCGGGCTGCGGGAAATTCCTGGCGTGACGTGCCACGAGCCGGATGGAAGTTTTTATGTGTTTCCGAACGTGGCGGGCGCGACGACAGCGGCGAACACGCTGCAGGTGGCGAAGGATTTGCTCGAGCAAGCGCATGTGGTGGTGATTCCCGGCGAAGCGTTCGGCGCGCCGGGCTATCTGCGGATTTCCTACGCGACGTCGATGCAGACGATCGAAGAAGGCTTGCGGCGGCTCAACACTTTTTTTCGCGCTCAGACGGCGGCGGTGACCTCCGCGGCGAATCACGGATAATCATGTGACGCTGCGGCCGGCCCGGCTGGAACCGCAATTCGTTCCGCGCATCTGGGGGGCGCGAAATCTCGCGCCTCTGTTTCCCGAGAAAAAATCGCTGCGTGAGCCGGTCGGCGAAGTGTGGCTGACGGGAAATGAATGCCGGTTCGCGGATGGGCCGTTCGCGGGCGAAAAACTCGGCGACGCGTGGCCGCGGATGGAAGATGAATGGGCGGGGAAGAATGCGTGGCGCGACCGGCCCTTCCCTTTTCTTGTGAAATTCCTCTTCCCAGAAGACAAACTTTCCGTGCAAGTCCACCCGGACGACGAATACGCGGCGAAAAACGAAGCGGCCGCTGGCGGCGTGGGAAAGACGGAGATGTGGTATGTGATTTCGGCGCGGCCTGGGGCGGAAGTGCGCGTAGGATTGAAGCACGACGTGACTCGCGAGCAATTTCGTCGCGCCATTGCGGACGGCACGGCGGAGGATTGCGTCGAAAAAGTTCAAGTGCAGGCAGGCGATGCGGTTTTCGTGCCGGCCGGAACAGTGCACACGATTGGGCCGGGAATGGTTCTTTGCGAGATTCAGGAGAACTCGGACATAACGTATCGCGTGTTTGATTACAACCGGCGGACAGCGGAAGGAAAACCGCGCGAGTTGCACGTCGAGAAGGCTTTCGACGTAATTCGATTTGGAAAACAGCAGGGAGGCAAAGTCGCGCTGGGGCAGCGCAAAGATGGCGATGATGGAATCAGCGTTCTGGTGGACTGCCCACATTTTTCAGTCGTGAAATTGGCATTCGCAGGGCCGCAGCGAGCGGCGAAACCAGAGGGCCGGATGGAATTGGTCGTCGTGCTGGAGGGACGCGGAACGCTGCGCGCAGAACGAGGAGATGCGAGCGTGGAGTACGCTCCGGCGCAGGCGTGGCTTGTGCCGGGAGCGTCGCAGGATTGTTACTTCGAACCGGAAGAGCCGACGACTTTGCTGCGCGTTAGCGCGCCGGGAAAATCCTGAGCGGCGGGGAAAATTTTGAAATGCCAAAACGCAAGAACATGAACGTATGCGCGGTGCTGCTGGCGGGAGGGCGCGGGACGCGTTTCTGGCCGCGAAGCCGGACGCGCACGCCGAAGCAACTGCTAGACATCGTCAGCGCGAAAACGATGCTGCGAGAGACGGTGGACAGGCTGGCGCCGCTTTTCAAGCCGAGCCAGATTTGGGCAGTGACGAACGAGGAGCAGGCCGCGGCGGTGGAGCGCGAACTGCCGCGCGTGCCGCGCAAGCAGATTTTGGCCGAGCCGGTGGGTCGGAACACGGCGGCGGCGATCGGGCTCGCGGCGATCCATATCGCGCAGGCGCATGGCGACGCGATTATGGCCGTGCTGCCGGCGGACCATTACGTCGCGGATGTGGGGCGGTACCGAAGGATCGCGCGCGCGGCGATGGAGCTGGCGAGGAAATCGGGAAATTTAGTCGTGCTGGGAATTCCGCCGACGCGCCCGGAGACGGGGTTTGGTTACATCGAGCGCGGCGGAAGCACGGGGCGGCCGGGCGGTTTTCCAGCGTACGCGGTGCGGCGATTCACAGAGAAGCCCGGGCCGGCGGTCGCACAACAGTATGTCAAGTCGAGGCGATATTTCTGGAATGCGGGAATGTTTTTCTGGCGCGTGTCGACATTTTTCGAGTGCTTGCGGAAATATTTGCCGAGGACGTGGAACGCGCTGGGCGAATTGCAACAATCGATCGGCACGCCGGGCTACGCGCGGGCGCTCAAGGAAATCTATCCGCGACTCACGAATATCTCCGCCGACTACGCGATCATGGAGCCCGCGACGAGGCGCGGAAGCACCGAACGTGTGTTCGTGCTTCCGGCTGCAAACATCGGCTGGAGCGACATTGGTTCGTGGGCGGCGGTCTACGAATTGCTGGCGCGGGAAAAAGGCGGAAACGTGACGGCCGGCGATTCGTTTGCGCTCGATGCCAGCGGGAATTTTCTGTGGAGCCCGAAGAAATTCGTGGCGGCGATCGGCGTGCGGGACCTGATCGTGGTGGAAACTGCCGACGCGCTGCTCGTTTGCCCGCGCGAGCGCGCGCAGGACGTGGGCAAGGCCGTGAAATGGCTCGAAGAAAAGCACCGGCGCGAGCTTCTATAGGCCGCGCGGCGCCGCAATCGCGTCTGACTCCCTTTCCGAGTTACCCTCATCGCGCGGAGCTTTCCGCACGGCAACGTATCGCATATACTTTTCGACCGTGACGAAAATCTACTTTGGAACCGACGGCTGGCGTGGCGTGATCGCCGAGGATTTTACGGCCGCGAACGTGCGGAAAGTGGCGACGGCAATCGCGCGTTACGTGGCGCGCGCGGAAAAATCGCGGAGCGGCGTGATCGTGGGATACGACACGCGATTCGGCGGCCCGATGTTCGCGCGCGCGGCGGCGGAGGCAGTGTCGGCCGCGGGAATACCGGTATGGCTTTCGGAAGAGCCGTGTCCGACGCCGGCGATTTCGCTTCTCGTGAGGCAGCGCGGCGCGGCGGGCGGAATCATGATTACGGCGAGCCATAATCCGGCGAAATGGAACGGCGTGAAATACAAGGCGAGCTACGGAAGCTCGGCGCTGCCGGGAATCGTCGCGGAGATCGAAAAGGAATTGGAAGCCGTGCTGGCGGACAGCGTGCCGCCGTTGCCTGCGCGAAATGATTTGATTCAGCCGTTGCACGTGCGCGCGCCGTATCTGGACGCAGTCGACAAACTGGTGGATTGGGAAAAACTGCGCGCGCGGAAGTTCCGGTTCGTCGCCGATCCGATGCACGGCGCTTCGTGCGGGCTGCTGCACGACCTTTGCGTGCGGCACGGAATCGTGTGCGACGAAATTCGCGGGACGCGCGACCCGCTGTTTGGCGGCGTGAACCCGGAGCCGATTTTGCCGAATGTCGCCGCGCTGCAAAAAGCGGTGAAGGACGGCGAATATGACGCAGGATTTGCCGCGGATGGCGATGGTGACCGGCTCGGAGCCGTGGACGCGGACGGCACGTTCATCACGCCGCATCAGATTTTCGCGATTCTGCTGTGGCATCTCGCGGACACGCGGAAGCTCGCGGGCGACGTGGCAAAGACTTTTTCCACGACGAAGATGATCGACAAGATCGCGAGGAAATTCGGGAGAAAACTCTTCGAGACGCCGATCGGGTTCAAATACATCTGCGAGCTGATGCTGGAGCGCGACATCCTGCTGGGAGGGGAAGAAAGCGGCGGGTTCGCGACGAAGCTGCATGTGCCGGAGCGCGACGCGACGGTGAGCGCGCTGCTGCTGGCCGAAGTGATGGCGTGGCATGGGAAGCGGCTGGGCGAGCTGGTGAAAATGCTGCACGCGGAATTTGGCGAGCATCACTATGGACGCGTGGATTTGGAGTTGCGCGCAGGACAAAAAGAAAAAGCCATCGCATACTACGGGTCAGCGAAAGTGACGAAGGTGCTGGAATGGTCCGTCGAGAGGCGCGAGAATTTGGATGGGCAGAAACTTTACCTCGGCGAAACAGGGTGGGTGCTGCTGCGCGCGTCGGGAACGGAGCGCATGCTGCGCGTGTACGCAGAAACTGCGCATGCGAGAACAACCGCGCGCGTGCTGGAAGAAGTTTGCGCAAAGGTGCGGAAGCTTTAAGCTGCATCTGACTCACCGGACATGTCTTGCCCTTTAGCCGCGGAGGCCAATCATGGACAAAGTGAACCTGAAAGAGAAATTCAGTCTCTTCGACGACGCGTGGCATCCGAGAATTGTCGGCGAGCTGAACGATTCGTACGTGAAGGTTGTCAAATTGCGCGGCGAATTTATTTGGCACCATCATGAAAATGAAGACGAAATGTTTCTCGTCGTGAAAGGCACGCTGCGCATGCGATTTCGCAATCGCGATGTTGAAGTGAACCCGGGCGAGTTCATTATCGTGCCGCGCGGCGTGGAGCACATGCCCGTCGCGGATGAAGAGTGCCAAATTGTCCTGCTCGAACCGAAGACGACACTGAATACGGGCAATACGCACAACGAGCGAACCGTGGCAGAATTGGAACGCATTTAGGCAAGGAAGACCGAAGAAGTTCACGGAGATAAATTGAAGCGACGCCTTTACCAACTCGATGTATTCACGACGAAACCCTTCGCGGGAAATCCGCTCGCCGTGGTCACGGACGGCGACGGATTGACTGCGGCGCAAATGCAGGCCGTGGCGCGCGAAATGAATCTGGCGGAGACGGTGTTCGTGCAGCGGCCGACCAATAATCGCGCGCTGGCGCGGCTGCGAATATTCACGACGACACACGAACTCCCACTCGCTGGGCATCCCGTGATCGGGACTTGGTTTCTCCTTGCGGAACTGGGCGTGGTTCCGGCATCGGAGGGAGCGGTGCAAATCCAGCAGCAGACCGGGGCAGGCATATTGCCGGTCGAGATTACGTTTCACGACGGGCGGCCGGCGCGCGTCACGATGACGCAGAAGGATGCGAAATTCAAAACGCTGAAGATTTCGCGCGGCGCTCTGGCCGAAGCGCTGGGACTGAAGCCGGGCGATATCGATTCGGAGCTGCCGATTGAAGCTGTGTCGACGGGAATTTTCAATTTGATGGTGCCGCTGCGCGGGAAGGCAGCGCTCGGCCGAATTCAACTGAAGATGCACGAATTATTTCGCGCACTCAACGGGAACAGCACGATGGCCTACTGCTTTGCGCTCGGCGGGCGCGGGAAGGCGTTTGCGCGCGGAATGCTGCCGTGGGAAATCATCGAGGATCCGGCGACGGGCTCGGCGGGCGGGTCGCTGGGCGCGTATTTGGTTCAGCACGGGAAAATGAAAGCGGGCGAGGATTTGTCGATCAAGCAGGGCGTCGAGATGGGCAGGCCGAGCGAGATTCACGTGAATGTTTCGAACGAAAAAGGCAGGCTCGTGCCGCGGGTGAGCGGGACAGCGGTGATGATTTTCGAAGGCCAGATCGAAATCTAACGGCGCGGATTTTTCGCGGCAGAAACGGAAGGGCCGGCTCGCAGTGAGCCGGCCCTTTTTTGCGTTCATGCGTGTTGCTGCGCGCCAGGGGTCAGCGGCCGTGACGGTCGCGCCAGAGGTCGCGGCGATCCTGGCGAATATTGCGGTTCATGGCGTGGCGCTGGCGGAAATCGCGGCGCATGTCGCGGCGAATGGCTCGCGATTCAGGGCTGCGAACGCCAAATTCACGATTGGAGCGGCGCACCTGGCGGAAGTCGCTGCGAATATCGCGATTCACAGCGCGGCGCTGGCGAACGTCCTGCCGAATATCGCGGCGGTCGCTGTGAAGATCACGGTAAGCACCATAGGGCGGAGCGGCATTGGCCGGCGGAGCCATGGCGCCGATGGCGATCAGGCTCCCGACCGCGATTTCTAAGAAACTGCAGCGAATGGCTTTCGTGAAATTCATGCGAGGCCTCCTGGCGGCCCACGTCAAGACGTTCTCTTTCCGTTTATGAAACACAGGCGCAGCGAAATAGTTGCGGGCGCCGGCGCTAAGGTTTTTCGAAGGACTTGGAGGCGGCGTCGAGGATGCCGTTTAGAAATGGAGCGGATTCGGCGGTGGAGAATTTCTTGGCAAGTTCCAGGGCTTCGTCGATGACCACCTTCACGGGCGCAGTACCAGAGCGAAGCTCGTAAATGGCGAGGCGGAGAATGCCGCGGTCGATTTCGGGCATGCGTTCGAGGCGCCAATTCTTGGAGAGTTCAGCGATCAATTTGTTGTTCGATTCGGCTTGGGCGACAGCGCCTTCGAAGAGCTGGTTGGCGAAGCGGCGCGTGGAGCCCGCAGCGCGAGCGGATTTCCAAAAGGAGGCCTCGACGCGAGCGGGAGACTCATGGTTCATGTCCCACTGAAAAAGCATTTGCAAAGCGCACTCGCGGGACTTGCGGCGAAGGGTCATGGTTAGCGGCGGCGAACGCGGGGATTGGATTGGCGGCGAGAAAATTTGGATTTGACCGCCTTTTTTCCGGCGAGCTTACGCGACAAATTGGCCATCTCGATGGCGGCGAGGCCGGCATCGAAACCTTTGTTGCCGCTTTTCAAGCCGGCGCGATCGATGGCCTGCTCGAGCGTGTCGCAGGTGAGAACGCAAAAGGGCATGGGCACGCCCGTATCGAGCTGGGCGAGCTGCACGCCGCGCGCGACTTCGTTGCAAACATATTCGAAGTGCGCGGTGGCGCCGCGAATCACGCAGCCGATGCAGATGATGGCGTCGCAACGGCGCGTCTGCGCGAGTTTTTTCGCGGCGATAGGAATTTCCAGCGAGCCGGGAACGCGAACGAGCTCGATTTGTTTTTCCGTGACGCCGGCGCGTTCGAGCGCGTCGAGTGCAGCGGCGAGAAGACGGTCGGTGATGAATTGATTGAAGCGGCTGGCGACGATTCCGAAATGCAGGCCTGCAGCGGAAAGCTCGCCGGTGATGGGCGCGGGATGGAGCTTGCCAACGGCGTTCTCATTCGCCCGAGCCGGATTTTCCACGCTGCCTTTTGCAGTGATTTTCGCCATGCGGACTATTTTCCTTTGAACTGCGCGGGACGCTTTTCGAGGAAGGCGCGCGTGCCCTCGCGCATGTCTTCCGTGGCGCAGCAGAGGCCGAAGAGAGTGGCTTCGAGGAAGAGGCCTTCCTCCTGAGACATTTCCATGCCGTGCTCGACGGCCTCCATGGCGAAGCGTACGGCCAGCGGCGCATTGGCGATGATTTTTTTCGCTATGGATTCCGCGGCGGGAATCAATTCGGCGGGCTCGACGACGCGATTGACGAGGCCAATGCGCAGCGCTTCGTCGGCGGAAATCATTTCGCCACCAAGAATCATTTCATGCGCCACACCCTTGCCGCACAGGCGCGCGAGTCGCTGCGAGCCGCCGTAGCCGGGCATGATGCCGAGCTTCACTTCCGGCTGGCCGAGACGCGCGGTCTTGCTGGCGATGCGCATGGTGCAGGCTAGCGCGAGCTCGCAACCGCCGCCGAGCGCGAAGCCGTTGATAGCCACGATGGAAGGCTTGCCCATGGTTTCGAGTTGATGCAGCACGGCCTGCCCGGCAAGCGAATGATCTTTACCATCGACGGCTGTGCGGACGGCGAGCTCGTTGATGTCGGCGCCGGCGATGAAGGACTTTTCTCCCGCGCCGGTGATGATGAGAACGCGGACGGAAGCGTCCTCATGTGCGCGACCGAGAATTTCGCCGAACTCTCTCATCGTGGGTGTATTGAGCGCGTTCAAGACTTTCGGGCGATTGAAAGTGATGTAAGCGATTTGATCTTTCACTTCGTAGAGCAGATTTTCGTAGGGCATGGGATAGGCTCCGTCTCTCGAATTCGCGTCAAGTGAGCTGCATGGCGCGCGGCTTGGCCGGATCGGAATAATCGTAGAAGCCGCGGCCAGCCTTGCGGCCGTTCCAACCGGCAAGAACCATGCGCTTGAGCAGCGCGGGCGGCGCGAAACGCTGTTCCTTGAATTCGTCGAACATGATGTTGGCGATGTAATAGGTAGTGTCGTTGCCGACGAAATCGAGCAGCGTGAGCGGGCCCATCGGATAGCCGCAGCCGAGCTTCATGGAATTGTCGATGTCTTCGATGGATGCGACGCCCTGCTCGAGAACGCGAACCGCGTCGAGAAGATACGGCACGAGCAGGCGATTGACGATGAAGCCGGTGCGGTCGGACGTGCGGACAGGCACCTTGCCGACGCGGCCGGCGAAGGCCACGGCATCGTCGAACACTTTCGGGTCGGTGGCGATGGTGCGAATCACTTCGACGAGCTTCATCAGCGGGACGGGATTGAAAAAGTGCAGGCCGATGAAGCGCTCGGAACGGGAGGTGAAAAACGCCATCTCCGTGACGGAAAGCGAAGACGTGTTGCTGGCGAAAATCGTGTGCTTGGGGCAGATTTTGTCGAGCGCGGCGTAGAGTTCGCGCTTGTCGGGCAATTGCTCGATGATGGCTTCGACGACGAGGTCGCAGTCTTTCAAATCCTCGAGCTTCGTGGTGCCGCGAAGGTGGCTGCGCGCGGCGTCGCGATCGGCGGGCGAGAGAGTTCCCTTCTCGACGAATTTGTTGAGGCTTTTTTCAATCGAGGCGATGCCTTTGTTCAAACGCTCTTCGCTGACTTCGCGGACGACAACCTGACAGCCCGCCTGCGCGGCGATCTGCGCAATGCCCGAGCCCATCAGCCCGCAACCGACGACTCCAACTTTTTCAATGGCCATTCCGTTCTCCTGTATGAGTATGAGGTCTATGGATCATGAACGCTACGACATGGATTCGACGATCATGGCGATTCCCTGTCCTCCGCCGATGCACGCGGTCGCGAGGCCGTAGCGCTGATTGCGGCGGCGCAACTCGAGAAGGAGAGTGAGAACCAAGCGCGTGCCCGTCGCGCCAAGCGGATGACCGAGGGCGATCGCGCCGCCATTCACGTTGGTCTTGTCGCGATTGAGGCCCAGCGCTTTTTCGACGGCGAGATATTGCGGCGAGAAGGCTTCGTTCACTTCGATCAGATCGATTTGATCGAGCTTGAGGCCGGCGAGCGAGAGAGCTTTCTTGGTCGATGGCACAGGACCAATGCCCATGATTCTTGGCTCGACGCCCGCGGTGGCCCAGGAAACGATGCGGCCGAGCGGCTTCCAGCCGCGCTGCTTGGCCACGGATTCTTTGGTCATGATGACCGCGGCCGCGCCATCGACGATGCCACTGGCATTTCCTGCGGTGACGATGCCGTCCTTGCGGAATGCCGCAGGAAGCGCGGAGAGGCTCTCCATGGTCGTGTCCGGACGGCGGTGATCGTCTTGCGAAAAAAGATGCGCCCTCTTGCCTTTGCCAACTTCTACGGGAACGATTTCTTCGCTCATGCGGCCGGCTTTATAGGCAGCTTCGGCGGCCTGCTGGCTGCGGAGTGCATATTCATCGGCTTCCTTGCGCGTGATTTTGTACTCGACGGCGAGATTTTCGGCGGTGTCGGACATCGTGCAGCCGCTGATGGGATCGAGAAGGCCGGCCATGAGCGCGTCTTCGAGTTTGCCTTCGCCGAGGCGGAAACCGGAGCGTGCGCCGCGAATCACATGCGGGACCTGGGTCATATTCTCCATGCCGCCGGCGAGAACCGTCAGGCACTCGCCAAGTAGAATGCGCTGCGCGGCCTGGCTGATGGATTCCATGCCGGAACCGCAGAGGCGATTCACGGTGACAGCGGGAGCCTCAACTTTCAGGCCGGCTTTCAAGCCAACGTGGCGCGCGCCGTAGTGGGCGTCGGAGCTGCTCTGCTGCACGTTGCCGAAGACGACATGCTCGATTTCGCCAGGATCGACCGTGGAGCGCTTGATGGCTTCTTTCGCGGCGAGCGCGCCGAGATCAATCGCCGAAATATTGGCGAATTCGCCGTTGTAGCGCGCCATGGGCGTGCGCGCTCCAGCGAGAATCACAACATCCGTGGGAAACATGATTCCTCCTCGAGTTTATGAAAGCTATGCGGGCTGCGGCGCCGCCAGCGAAACGAGCGTGTTGCCACCGCGATGCCGAATTTCATCCAGGCCAAATTCCGCGCGGTTGATCCATTCGGTGACGCGATCTTCATTTTCATCGGCCGGCCGCGAAGCCGCATCAGCCACGACGGCGCTGAAAGTCACGGGAGAACCAGCCCAACCAGGCTGAACCTGAGCAGCCGCGAGACGCCACTTTTCGGCCAGAGCCTCGGCATTTTCGCGCGGCGTATCCGGCAGCACAAACGCCAGCGACCACGCCGTGTATTTCACGGCGAGGTCGCCCTGGCGAATCGAGGGCTCCAGGGAGCGCGCGAGTTGGTTCAGATAAGTTTCCAGCACGGCGTCGCCTTCCTGGCGCAGCGAGTCCGGGCCGTGATCCATTTGCAAGATGATGAGCGTGAGCGGCGTGCCTTGCGTGCGCGAGCGCTTGGATTCCGCGAGCAAACAATCGATATACGCTCCGCGGCCGAGCAAACCGGTTTTTTCGTCGGCAACGGCGAGCGTGCGAACCAGCGAACGCAGCCGCGTGTGATTGACCGAAATCATGATCTGGTCGCCGACGGCCTGGAGAAAATAGCTTTCGTTTGGCTTCCACTGGCGCGAAGCCGTGTCGCCGAGGAAAAGCACGCCGGCGCCAACCTGAGTGTCCTTGTCTGTGAGAGGAACGCCGAGGACCGTTTCCACGTCGAGCGCGCGCAAGTCGGGAAGATCAGACGCCGGCACGGAGATGCCGCCGATAGCGTCGGGCGAGGCTTTTCCGAGGCTGGCGGCGATTTTCGCAATGGCGGCGGCAGGAGCCGATTTCAATCCCGAATACGCAAATTCGGCGACCATCGGAGCGGCCTTGCCGGGCGTGCCTACGACCGCGACGCAGCGGCGAACGTTCAAATATTTGCCAATCTCGCGGACAGCGGTGCCGAGGACTTCGCGCGGCGTGACTTCGCGATACATCAGACGCGTGATCTCCGCAATCTCGCCGAGATCGCGATGCGTATCAGCAGCCGAGGCGGCATCTATGGCAGGGCTTGGCGCAGCAGGAGGCTGAGCGGCAGAAGGCGCTCCCGATGCCTGCGGCCGGCTCGGCGAGCCTTTCGGCCACCAGTTCGCGCGTTCGTATAACATGCGCAGGCGATCATTCTTTTCTTCCTGACCGGGAAACGACTCGGCGATGCGCTCAAGGCGTTCGATGGCTTTGCTCTGCAGCGTGTACTGCAAAAAAATCTCGGCCTGGACGATCAAGTCGTCGAGCGCCCGCTGCGACTTCTCTTCGTCGGTGGCCGGGGCGCGCGCCGCTTCACCCAATCCCGCGCCGCCCATGCTTTGCGACGCTTGCGCTCCGCCGGAGGCTTTCGCTGCACGAACGCTGATGTTGCGAAGAAACGCGGCGCTGGCCTTGCCTTCCAGCTTCGAAATGCGCTCGTGAATGCGGTAATCGTAGGGATCAATTTCCACCAGGCGATCGAGAGAATCGCAGGCTTCGTTCACATTGTCGTTTTCGAGACAAAGATCGAAAAGGCGAACGAGGGCGTCGAAATACTTCACTTCGCGATTGAGCTGATCGTAGAGCTTGGCCCAAAATTGAATGAGCGGCACGGACTTTGGGTGGGCTTCGACGATCATGTCGACGCGCGTGGCGAAAATCGATTCGCTGCGGATGGCGAGCATCCACTCCTTGGTCTGATCGAGGACGGAGATGGCTTGCTCGTCGTTGCCCGTTTCGAAATAACGCTCGGCGAGCTGAAAAAGCATGTCAAAGCCTTCCGGCTTCTGTTTGCACAAGGCGAAGAGAACCTCGCGGGCCGAATCGAGCTGGTTGGTCAGGAGCAAGGCCTCGCCGAATGTCGAAAGAAAAGCCGTGTCGGCCGGATCCGCGGGTGCGAACGGCTGAAGCAACGCGACGGCGCCGGCGGCATCGCGACGGTGCAGGCGCGCGTCGGCGAAAAGGAGAGCCACGCTGCGGTCCTCCGGAGTAACGCGGTGAGCGTGCGCGAAAAGTTCAAGGGCGCGGTCATAATCCCCGCCAGCCTGGGTCAATTGAGCGCCACGGAGATACGCGCGGCCAGCGGTTTCCGCATTGCCGAGCTTTTCGGCCAGCGCAGCCAGTTGCACCTGGCGCTCCGCGTTTTCCGGGTCGAGCTGCGCGACGCGCTGGAGGCACTCGAACTCCGACTTCCAGTCGTTTTGATTGCCGAACTGCTGCGCGGCGGCTGCATAGCATTCGATTGCTTCGGGCGTGCGATTCTGTTTCTGCAGAAGGAACGCATAACGGACCAGACGGTGGGCCGGCTGCGGATACGCCTTGAGGTAGCGCGTGAAAATCGCCGTAGCGCGGACCGCGTCGCCAGATTCGGCCAGACGGTCAAACTGCAATCCGAAATAATGGGCAGCCTGGACCAGATCGCCCGCGCGGACGTAAAGGTCCGAAAGCATTTGGATCGCTTCGGCGTGATTTGGAGAGGCCTCGAGCGCCAACTGATAATCGGCAATGGCATCCTGAAGCTTATTCTTCTCCAGGTGTTTGCGGGCCCGCTCGAGATGCTTGGTGACGTCTTGACTCATGCGTTTGATAGCGCTGCCGGCCAGCCCCAAGAATTAACGGGCAGACACCCGGTTTCCCTGGTAAGACTCCGGAGAAAACCCGCACAGAAGCGCACGACCAATATACCGGACGCGCGGGCGGGCACAAAACAGGAATTTGCAGCGCCGGGCCGCGGAGATGAAATAGAGACGCGCGAGGGGCGTTGCTGAATGAGCGGACGATTGTTAGGATACGCGGCACGATGACGACGAAGGGAACGGCGATTGCGATGCGTGAATTGCTGGGCTGGCTGCGCGAACACGAGCAGCCGATTGTGCGCCTGCTGAAACGCATGGTCGAGATGGAATCGCCCTCGGACGACAAGGCCGCCGTGGACGCATTTGGCGCGATGGTCGCCGGAGAATGGAAGCGGCGCGGCGCGCGAGTCCGTCTGCTGCGCCAACGCGAACGCGGAAATCACGTTCGCGCGGATCTCTGGCTCGGGCGGGGACGCCCCGCGGGCCAGATTATGATTTTGGGCCACCTCGACACTGTCTACCCGGCAGGCACGCTGGAGAAAATGCCATTCCGCGCGGCGAAGGGCCGCGCATGGGGACCGGGCACATTCGACATGAAAGGTGGACTGACCATGGCGCTTGCGGCCGCCGACGCGTTGCGAGCGCTGCGGATCAGGCCGAAAAAAAAAATCGCGTTCCTATGGACCTCGGACGAAGAAACAGGCAGCTTCAGCTCGCGACACGCCATTGAAAGCATGGCGCGCGAAAGCGACGCAGTGTTCGTGCTTGAGCCGTCGTTTGGACTGGACGGCCGACTGAAGACCGAGCGGAAAGGCGTCGGCGAGGCAGAGTTGGTCGTCACGGGCCGCAGTGCGCACGCGGGGATCGATCCAGAGCGCGGCGTGAATGCCGTGCACGAGATTTCGTTGCAAATCGCGCGATTGCTGAAGCTGAACAGTCCGCGGCGCGGGATCACCGTGCAGGCAAACGTGGTGGAGGGCGGGACGATGACGAACGTCGTCGCGGAGCATGCGCGCGCGCTGATTGATGTGCGCGTGGCGCACGCGGCGGATGCGGCGATTGTGAATCGCCGGCTCCATGCGATAAGACCGATTCTGCCGGGCGCGAAGATCGAAGTGCGCGGCGGCCTCAACCGTCCGCCGATGGAGCGTTCGGCCGAAGCGCACAAACTTTTCGTTCACGCGCGGGAACTGGCGCACGAGATGGGAATCGAGCTGCGCGAGGCGTCAACGGGCGGCGGCTCGGATGGAAATTTCACGGCCGCGCTGGGCATTCCGACGCTAGATGGCCTGGGTGCGGTCGGCGACGGCGCGCACAGCCCGAAAGAACATGTCTTGATTCGCGCGCTGCCGGAACGTGCGGCGCTTCTGGCTGGCCTGCTGGCGACCCTCTGAAATAGTTGGACGTTTTCGGACATCCGATTCCAATTCAATTTGGACTCGACGCGGGCGCGGGCGCACCCGCGCGACTTGCCGGTTTGTACTTTAAGTTGTTAGAGTCGTGGCCGTGCGTAGCGGGCCCTTACTCGTCTTGGGACTTCTCTTCGCCAGCGGTGCCACGTCTGGACTGCAGTCTTCCCCACAAACGCAAACGCCCCAGCAACTTTATCAAACGCTGAGCGCTCTTCAAGTGGACCCGGCGCGTGTCTACGCGGTTCGCGATTTGACGCTGCGCCGCGACGGGGTCGCGCTCACGCTGGGCGACGGCAAACTGGCGTTCCTGGAGCCGGTCGATGGCCGCGTCACAGGAGCAGTTTTCCTGGGACGAGGACATTTTTTCGCGCTGCCTCCCGACGCCGCTGAGCGCGCCTCCGTGTTTCGATTCCTGAAGGTTCCCCTGATCGACGCGGACATCTCGCAGGCTTACCTGCGTTTTGACGATGGCGTCACGCAAGAAATCGAGCGCGCGCTGGCGGCGCAGAAAGCCGCCGCGTCGAGCGATCCGGAATTCGCGCAAACGTGGAGGCCCATCGTGGCGAAGATGAATCCGGGATTGGCCCTGCGGGCGATGGAAGGCTGGCTTTCGGCCGCACCGGCGCCATATCTTTACGCCGCACTGAATTCCGACGCGGTGGGACAATTCGACGTGTATGTCGACGAGCGGCGCGCGGATACGGTGACGATCGGCCAATTTCACGATGCGAACGGAGTCTCCTACTTCGACACCTGGAGTTCGTTCGCCGCCCCGAATCTGCCCGCGCCGCAAACCGAGTTCACGCCCATCGACTACGCGATTGATACGACAATCAGCGACGATCTGAGCCTTTCCGGCGTGACCGAGATTCACCTGAAGACGCCGGGCGCCGACGAGCGCATGCTCGAACTCGAACTCTCGCGGTTCCTGCATGTGCAAAGCGTCACTGACGCAAGCGGCCAGACGCTGGCCTTCTTTCAAAATCAGGATCTGCGCCGCCAGGAAATCGCCCGGCGGGGAAACGACGCGCTGTTCGTCATACTCCCGGCCCAGGCCCCACCGAACGGGGAATACCGCCTGCGCGTGGCGTATGCAGGAACGGTGATCGAGGACGACGGCAACGGAGTGTATTTCGTCGGCGACCGCGGGAGCTGGTACGCGCATGTGGACGGGCCACAGTTATTCGTGCCGTATGATTTGAAGTTTCGCTGGCCTAAGCGGCTGACGCTGGTGGCCACGGGCCAGCAAATGGAAACAGACGTCGATGGCGAAACCCGCACGGGCCACTGGCAGACATCCTCTCCGATTTCAGTGGCTGGATTTAATCTGGGCGACTACGTCGCGCAGACGGTTCCCGGCAAACCGACGATCAACCTCTTCGCCAATCATGAACTCGAACAAGCGATCGTAAATCGATTGCAACGGAATTCGATCGACCGTTTGTTGCCCGGGCGAATTCCCGGATCCATTGACTCCTCAGGGGGGTCAGGCACTTTGCCGAATCCATCGGGCGTGTTGAAGGAACTCGGAGGAAAGCTTGCGGGCTCGGTCCACTTCTACGAAAAACTGAATGGGCCGTTCCCTTTCCCGGAATTGAGCGTGTCGCAAATCCCCGGATCATTTGGCCAAGGCTGGCCCGGGCTCCTCTATTTGACAACGTTGGTTTTCCTTCCGCCGCAGGCTCAGCAACAAGCTGGGTTGGCGGCGGAGACGCAGGAAGAAGTGCAGCGTCTGGTTCCATACCACGAGGTCGCGCATCAGTGGTGGGGAAACGTGGTCAACGCGGCCAGCTACAGGGACGTCTGGCTGGAAGAGGCCATGGCCGATTATCTGTCGCTGATGTACGACGAGAGCCGCCACCCGGGGAAGCATTCCATCGAGCATTGGCTTTCGGAATATCGTGACGCGCTGCTCGCGAAGGATCCTTCCGGCGATGCGACGGTCGAACAGGCTGGCCCGCTCGATTTCGGCTATCGCGTGGATTCATCCAAAACGCCCGACGCCTATAACACGATCATCTATGACAAGGGCGCATGGGTGATTCACATGCTGCGAATGATGCTGCGCGATCCACGGGCTAAGAATCCCGACGCGCGATTCGAGGGGATGCTGCGAAGGGTGCTGGAAGAGCATCGGTTCCAGCCGCTCTCGACGGAACAATTCGAAGAGGATGTCAATCATGTCATGACGCGACCCATGGATCTGGAAGACGACCGGTCCATGGATTGGTTTTTCGACGAGTGGGTGCGCGCAACGGGCATCCCCGAATATAGCGTGACATTTCACGTGCGGCCCCGCGCGGAACGATTCGAAATCGAAGGCGCGCTGCAACAGGATGGCGTGCCCGATGTTTTCACCGAATCTGTCCCAATCTATGAAACGGTCGCGGCCAGGCACGGGAAAGAAAACCATTTACTTGGGCAACGTGGTAACAACCGGCGCGGCGACGAATTTCCGGCTCGAGTCGCGCGTGCGCCCTCTGAAACTCGCGATCGATCCCGAGCACACGATTCTCTGCCGCACGAAATAGCCCATGACATCTTAAGTAGAATTTAGATTAAGCGTGGAAGCCGGCGTGACGGACTTCCTTGCGATAATCCGGCGCGAGAATTTCCACCGTGCGGCACATTTCGTAGAGACGCGAGCGGATGCGCATCCCGACGCGATCCTCGAGCGTGTCGCCGCCCGGCGCGGCGATGGCTTCGCCGGAAGGCAGCGTGACAGGGGGCCGCTTGAAATCCTTGTCGAGGAAGTTCGTCGTCAGCAGCGTGACGCGATGTTCGTTGTAGCGCGTATTAAGTATGTGGCCGACCGTTTCCAGCGCCCACGGCGAGGGCTTCGAAGAGCCTACGTCGTCGAGCAGCAGAACTTCCGTTTTCAGCACAGGCTCGAGGACGCTCATCTCCGTCGAGTTGCTCTCCGGGTTGTAGCTGTCCTGAATTTCCTTCAGCAGCTCGCGATAGTCGTAGAAAAGCCCCGAGTGGCCGCGCCGCACAATTTCCTCCAGCGCCGCGACCGCAAGGTGCGTCTTGCCCACGCCGCACGGCCCCATCAGCAAAAGTCCGTGCTCGGCGCCAACAGGAAAATCGCGCGCAAAGCCCTGCACGACAATTTTCGCTTGCGCCAGACTGCGGTTCCAGCCCTTGGCCTCACCGCTGCGGTAATCCAGGTCCGTATCGTAGCTTTCAAAATTGCAGTGCACGTAGCGCCGCGGCAGGCGCGCGCGATCGAGAACGCGCGAGCGGCGGTCTCCAGTGGTGCAATCGCATGGCACCGCCCAAACCGTTTTCGGTTCGCCGGCGGCCGAGCCTGAGCGGGCGCCATCCGGCGGCGCGAAGATGCGTGCTTCGTCATTCGGGCCGGGCTGCTCAACAACTTTCCAACCGGTCCCGGCGCAATGCGGGCAGTCTGCCTGAGCCATGACGCAAGGATATGCGCAGCGTGCCAGCGGCGCAAGCGGACAGCCTGTGCAGAGGTGTGGAAGCTGTGGATACTCGCGCCAAGCGGCAGGCCCGGCGCGCTACCCTCCCCCGAGGGACGAATGGAGACAATCGCGTTATTGCATTTCCGTGCTATAATCACACTGCACTTCGAAGAAGGTTCGGATTGCGTCATTGAAGTTCGGGCCAGCTTTCGTGGCCGCCCTGCCTGACACCATCCGGTTCCTCATCGCGTCCGGGAGCATTTGAACGCAGTTCGGCGCAAGACCCCGTCGTAAACGCACGCCAACCAAAGAAGCAAGGAGAGAAGCTGCAATGAAGAGTTTGTTCGTGGGCAATATGAGTTTTCAGACGACCGAGAGCGAACTGCGCGACCTCTTTGCGCCGTTCGGGCAAGTGACGCGCGTGCATATCGCGATGGACCGCGAGACGGGACGCGCTCGTGGTTTTGCTTTCATCGAGATGCCGAATGACGCGGAAGCTGCCGCGGCGATTACGGGACTCGATGGAAAAGAAGTCGGCGGGCGCAATTTGAAAGTGAACGAAGCGCGGCCCAAAGGCGAAGGCGCACCCAAACGCACGGGCGGATATGATAAGGGTGGCGGCGGAAACCGCGGCGGCGGTGGGAATCGCGGCGGTGGTGGCAGCGGCAGCGGCGGCAGGAATCGATTTTCGAACGAGGATTACCGCGAGTCGGCGCGCCAGCCTCGCGAGCCTCGCTGGTAGCGCACCAACCGGCCCGCACATGCTTCTAAGGCTGGCCGCATTACGGCTGGGCGCTTGAGTCCAAGGAGACTTGATGGCATCGCGTTCGAAATCCACTTTTCAGAAGCGCCAGAAGGAAATGAAGCGCCAAGAAAAACAGCGCATGAAGGCCGAGCGCCGCGCGCAGAAAAAACTCGCAAGCCGCACAGAAGGCGAAGCGCCGAACGAACAGGCCGTGACCACGGATAACATCTTCGACGATCCCGATATCGTTCCCGCCGACCCCTGGCCGCAGGGCTGACCTAATTCCCGCTGGAAAACGAGCGCTGCCGCAATACAAAGCCGCCTAAGGCAGAATGAAATTTTCCGAAATCACATACCGCTAGCATTTCGTTTTGTTTCTTGCGACCGCGAAAGCGCCCTACTTCTCGATGTGAATTGACTTGGGAGGAATGGCGCGCACGATGGCATTGCGCATGGAGCGGCGATCTTCGGCGCTGAAGCCTTTGGAGAGCTCGCCGCGCACGAAGCCGATGAAGGCTTCCATCTGCTGCTGCATTTCCGACATTTTGTCGCGCATATTGAGAATGATTTCAATCCCGGCGAGATTCACGCCCAGCTCGCGCGTGAGCGTGAGAATCACTTCGAGCCGCTCGAGGTCCTGATCGGTGTAAAGGCGCGTATTGCCCTGCGAGCGCGAGGGCTTCAGTAGGCCGACGCGTTCGTAAAGGCGCAGCGTCTGCGGATGAAGTTTGTAAAGCTCCGCAACGGCGCTGATCATATAGCCGGCTTTGGCTCTTTTTCTGGGACGCGCCATCACAAACTCCTCTTACAGCGCCGCGCGGGAAAAAATTTCCTGCCGCGGGTCTTCCTGATCGTGCTTGGCCAAATCGCGCAAGAGCTGCCGGACGCGCTCGTCTTCCGGCCGCGGGACCACGACGCGCACTTCGACAAGCTGATCCCCGCGATGCCCGTGGCGGCGCACCGACGGCGCGCCTTTGTCGCGCAAGCGCAAAACTTTTCCGCTGCTCGTCCCCGGCGGAATGCGCACCTGCGCGCGGCCATCGATCGTAGGGACCTCAATTTTTGCGCCGAGGGCGGCTTCCGTGACCGTCACGGGCACAATCGTGTAGAGATCGTCGCCGCGCCGCTCGAAAAACGAATGCGGTTCTACGCGCGTGATGACGTAGAGATCGCCCGCAGGGCCGCCGAGCGTTCCCGCGTTGCCCCGCCCCGGAACGCGGAAGCGCGATCCTGTCTGCGCGCCGGGCGGAATGCGAAAGTCGATCGTATCGGCGCGGCGCACGCGTCCCTCGCCGCCGCACGTGCGGCACACCGTGTGCAGCTTGCCTGTGCCGCCGCAGCGCGAGCATGCAATCTGGAAGCGCATGCCGCCGCTCACTTGCGTGATTCGCCCCGAGCCGCCGCACGTGGGACAAACCTGCTGGCCCGTGCCCGGCTGCGCGCCCGTTCCGTGACACACGGAGCAGACATCCAGGCGCGCGATGGTGATTTTCTTCACCGCGCCGCGCATCGCCTCGGAAAAAGAAATGTCGATCTGATATTCGAGGTCGGTCCCGGGCTCGGCCTGATTCACCGCGTGAGCGGCATTCGCGCCGCGAAAAACCTGGCTGAAGAGGTCGCGGAAACTGGTGCCGCCCGCGCCGCCGAAATCGAATCCGCCGAAATCGAATTGGACGTCTTCCGGAGGCGCACCCTGGTCGGCGTATCCGCCCGGAGCACCCTGCGCATTCGGCCCGTTGAAGCCGAATTGGTCGTACATCTGGCGTTTCTTCGGGTCCGAGAGCGTCTCGTAGGCTTCCTGAATTTGCTTGAATTTTTCTTCGGAGGATTTGTCGCCGGGATTCAAGTCCGGGTGGTACTTGCGGGCGAGTTTGCGGTACGCCTGGCGAATCTCCTTCAGCGCCGCTTTGCGCGGGACGCCGAGGAGTTCGTAATAATCCTGTTTCGTTGTGGCTGGCATAGATTGTTCTTGTGAGCGCTGCAAATTCTCAGCGTCATGATTTCAATCCGAACGCCAATTTCACAGTTGCGCTCGGAATACAAGCCACGGCCTATAACTTCGCCCAGCGGCCGTTCCACTGATTCAATTCTTCGGCCTCGTGCGCCAGCTCTTCGCGCTTGCGGCGCTGGTCTTCATTGCGATTGCCCATGGCTGCATCTTTCTCGTTGGCGAACGCAGCCCATTGGTCGATGAGCTTCATGCGTTGCTCGACGGCCTCGGGCTCCGTGCGAAAGCGCATCAGAGCGCCGGAAATTTCCACCGAGCGCGGCTGAAAGTCGCTGGCCTTTTCGTGCTTCGCTTCATAGAACAGCCGGCGCCAATCCGCGGAAGGCGACGCCGTGAGCAGCACCTGAACGAGAAAATAATTCTCGCGCACCTTTTGTATTGCCTGCGGCGGACCGGACCGCCGGATTCCCGCGGTATCTCCCGTGATCGCCAATGTCACCTGCCTTCTTTGCGCGCAGAGAGCGCGGCGCTTCGAGCGGAATCAAATCCGCCCGAAGCAATTTGCGCCGGAATTAATTCGGCTTCTTGGAATCGTCCACGTCGACGTATTCGGCGTCGACGACTTCACCCTGGCCTGATTTCGGATTGGCGTCAGTTGACGCGCCCTGTCCTGCGCCGCCCGGACCACCCGACCCAGGTTGCGCTCCGGCCGCTGCGCCGGAAGCGGACTGCGCGCGATAAAGCGCTTCCGCGAGCTTGTGCGACGCCTGCGTCAATTGATCCACGGCCGCATTGAGCTTTTCCGTGCCGCCCTCCGCAAGCGCGCGCTTGGCCACTTCGACCGCTTCTTCCGCGGCCTTGACGTCGGCTTCGGCAAGCTTCTCTCGGTTCTCGCGAATGAGCTTCTCGGTCTGATACGCCAGATTGTCGCAGCGGTTGCGCGCCTCGGCTTCGGCGATTTTCGCCTTATCCTCATCCGAGTGAGATTCCGCTTCCTTGCGCATACGCTCGGCTTCTTCCTTGCTGAGGCCGGTGGACGCGGTGATGGTGATTTTCTGCTCCTTGTTCGTGGCCATGTCCTTCGCCGACACGTTCAAAATGCCGTTCGCGTCGATGTCAAACGTGACCTCGACTTGAGGAATGCCGCGCGGCGCCGGTGGAAGCCCGATGAGATGGAATTTCCCCAGCGTGCGATTGCCGCCGGCGACAGGCCGCTCGCCCTGCAGCACGTGAATTTCAACCGACGTCTGATTGTCCGACGCGGTTGAGAACATTTCCGCCTTGCGCGTCGGGATGGTCGTATTGCGCGGGATGAGCACAGTCATCACGCCGCCCATGGTTTCCACGCCGAGCGAAAGAGGCGTCACGTCGAGCAGCAGGATGTCCTTCACTTCCCCGCCGAGTACGCCGCCTTGAATTCCCGCGCCGACCGCGACGACTTCGTCCGGGTTGACGCCCTTATGCGGCTCTTTGCCGTTGAAAAGCCCCTTGACGATGTCGACGACGCGCGGAATGCGCGTCGAGCCGCCCACCAAAACCACTTCGTCGATCTTGTCAGGCGTGATGCCCGCGTCGGAAAGCGCCTGTTTCACCGGCCCAACCGTCCGCTGGAGCAAATCTTCCATCAGGCGTTCGAGTGTCGAACGGTTCAGCTTCAGCACCAGATGCTTCGGGCCCGACGCATCGGCCGTGATGAACGGAAGATTGATTTCGGTCTCCTGCAACTGCGAAAGCTCGATCTTGGCCTTTTCAGCGGCTTCCTTCAGCCGTTGCAGCGCCATGCGATCTTTCGTCAGGTCGATATTCGGATTGTCTTTCTTGAATTCCCCAGCGATCCACTCGACCACTTTCTGGTCGATGTCGTCGCCGCCGAGGTGCGTGTCGCCGTTCGTCGATTTCACTTCCACGACGCCTTCGCCGACTTCCAGAATCGAGATATCAAACGTGCCGCCACCGAGATCATAAACGGCGATGGTTTCGTCCTTCTTCTTGTCCAGGCCATACGCCAGCGCGGCAGCCGTGGGCTCATTGATGATGCGAAGAACCTCCAAGCCCGCGATCTCTCCGGCCTGCTTGGTGGCCTGGCGCTGCGCATCGTTGAAGTACGCCGGAACCGTAATGACAGCCTTGGTCACCTTTTCACCAAGGAAATCTTCCGCTGCGGTCTTTAGCTTCTGAAGAATCATCGCGGAAATCTCCGGCGGGCTGTACGATTTGCCCAGGATTTCGACGCGCGCGTCATCGTGCGGCCCGCGGACGACTTTGTATGGCAGACGCTTCATCTCTTCGCCGACTTCGTCATAGCGGCGGCCCATGAAGCGCTTGATGGAATAAACAGTGTTCTCCGGATTGGTGATCGCCTGGCGCTTGGCCACCTGGCCTACAAGACGTTCCCCCGTCTTCGTAATGGCTACCACGGAGGGCGTTGTGCGCGCGCCTTCCTGGTTGGGGATGACGGTGGGCTCGCCACCTTGCATGACGGCTACAACCGAGTTTGTCGTGCCAAGGTCAATTCCGATAATCTTGCTCATTGGTGTTGCCCCTCCTGGGTCTTCTAGCCTAAGATCAGGGCTCGCTGAATCATGGCTATATGCTTACGGGAGAGCATTGTACACATTGAGTATTCCGTTGTCAAGTTTATTGCATACGCTCGCATGATAATGCCAGAAAAGCACTTAGCTGTGCCCCTCCCTCAATCGCCCCTCGTGGCGCCTAAAGCCTCAGAAATTGCCCCATGCAAGCATCGAACCAGCCACTGGGAGGCATCTTAGCTCGCGGCCTGCGAGTTTTTCGATTCTGCACATGCGCTGCCGAATTCGAATCACCCGCGCCGATAATTCGCGCTAGAATGATGGCTCATTTTAGTCGCAATCGGAGGAGAAATTGAAAGGCAATACACGTCGCTTCGTGGCCATCCTATTCAGCGGCCTGCTTTCGCTGGTTGCCATCGCGCTGGGCGTTTCGCCGGCCCGCGCGCAGTCTTCGCGTGCCGCGAGCGCAACCGATCTGTCCACTGAAAAGTCGCTTGGCTCGCCGGGCGCTCCCATCAAACTGGAAGTTTTCAGCGACTATGAGTGCCCTTCCTGTGGCCTTTTCTATGAGCAAACGCTGCGGCCGTTGATCGACGAATATGTCGCCGCCGGCAAGGTGTATCTCGTTCACCGCGACTTTCCGCTGCCGATGCACCAGTATTCCCGCGAGGCGGCCCGCTGGGCCAATGCGGCCGCGCGCGTCGGGCATTTCGAAGCGGTCGACCGTGCCCTGTATGACAATCAAGCCGCATGGACCCCGACCGGGGACATGAAGAAATTCGTGCAGGCGGCGCTGTCGCCGGCGGAGTTCAAACGCGCCGACCTTTTGATGAAAGACTGCGAAAGCGACTCGCACGATCAAATCGCGGGCTGCGCCGTCGACGCTGCGATCCAACATGACATCGCGCTCGGCCAGCTGGTTCCTATTAACCAAACGCCGACATTTGTCGTCAGCTACCGTGGGCAGCAATATCCGCCGGGATCGGGCGCGATTTCGTGGCCGCTGATGAAACAGTTTTTCGATCAGCTCCTCAGCCAAAAATAAGAATAAGAACATGACACCCACTTTCCGCTTGATTACCAAAAACTCGAGTCACGATTCTCTTCGAATGCCGGGGATTGTTTGCGCTGTGGCATCTCTGCTTTTCTGCCTTGCTCTGTGCGCGCCCCCGGCCACGGCTCAGACGCCCGCAGAGTTGGCGCGTTTCACGGCGGAAAAATCCCTGGGCAATCCGAGCGCGCCGATCAAATTGGAAGTTTTTGACGATTACGAATGTCCCGCATGCGACCAATTATATGAAGGAACGTTGCGGCCCATGATCGACAGCTACGTGGCCGAGGGAAAAGTATATTTAATTCATCGCGATTTCCCTCTTCCAGGGCACTTGTATTCCCGCCAGGCGGCGCGCTGGGTGAATGCAGCCGCGCGCATCGGGAAATTCGAGGCGGTCGAGCGCGCCCTCTTTGACAATCAAATGGCGTGGTCCGAGTACGGAACCGAGAATCCCAAGGGAATCATCAAGCCGTTTGTGAAAGCAGCGCTGACGCCGGTGGAATTCGAGCGCGTCGAGCGACTGATGAAGGGCTGCGAAATCAACACGCAGGACGAGATCAAAGGCTGCGCCCTCGACGAGGCGATTCAGCATGACATCGCGCTCGGCCAGTTGCTTCCCATTACCGTAACGCCGACATTCGTCGTCACCTACGGTGGAGAGAAATATCCTCCGGGAACGGGTGCGATTTCCTGGCCGCTGATGAGGCAGTTTTTCGATCAGCTCCTGAGCCAGAAATAATCCCATGTCCGCATCCACTCGATGGACGACAGGCCACATCCTGCTGTTGATTGGCCGCCTTGCATTGGCGATCACCTTCCTTGCCGCAGCCTATGGAAAACTCCGTCCGCAGAACGTGACGCCGTGGACGCTGCGCTCGCTCGAAGTCACGCCTTCATCGCTCAACCTGTCCATGACGTTCTTCGCGATGCAGGTCGACTCGTATCAACTTTTGCCGCCGTGGGCGGTGAATCCGTTTGCACGCACGCTGCCGTGGGTGGAATTGGCAGTTGGAGTATTGCTGCTGGCGGGAGTCGCGCTGCGGTATGTGAGCATCGCGGCGAGCCTGCTGCTGGCTTTGTTCTACGCAGTCGTGATCCGGTCGTATGCGCTGCATCTCGCGATTAATTGCGGATGCTTCGGCCCAAATGAGAAGCTCGATGGGTGGACGCTGGTCCGCGATGGCAGCTTCTTCGCTCTGGGCGTTGCGGTCGTCATCGGCGCGTTCATCATTCACCGGCGGAATCATCTGGCGAATCCCGTCTCACCACGGGCCGAGCTTCCCGCTCAATGATTTCACTGTCCCTCGGGCGCCAGCGCGCCGAATGATTCACGAAAGCTCTCATGAAAACTCTTGACGAGTATCTTGAACTGGCCGGGCAGGCTCACGGCCACATCTGCGCGGGGCAAGTGCTCGGCGTGCGCCTGGCGATGCTGGGGCTGCGCGAGATTGGCATCGAGGATCCGGAACGCGAGCGCAAGCGGTTCGTCACGTACGTCGAAATCGACCGCTGCGCTACGGACGCCGTGGCGCTCGTCACGGGCTGCCGTTTGGGGAAGCGCAGCTTGAAATTTCTCGACTGGGGCAAAATGGCGGCGACGTTCGTCGACTTGCAAACAGGCCGCGGCATGAGAATCGCGGCGAGGGAAGACTCCAAGGCGCGTGCGCAGCAAATGTTTCCTGAATTGGACAAAGAGCACGCGCAGCAGAAGGCGTATCGCACGCTTTCGGATGAAGAGCTGTTTGAAAAGGGCCCCGTGCGCGTGGAAGTGCGCGCGGAGGATTTGCCCGGCTACAAAGCGCCGCGCGTGGTCTGCGAAAAATGCGGCGAGGGCATCAACTTCAAGCGCGAAGTCGTTGTCGACGGCCGCACGCTTTGCCGTGGCTGCGCGGGCGCCCGCTACTACTCCCCCTTCCATAGTTCCGCGCATCGAATCCGCTTCGCGGACCCGCGCATTCGCCAATGCGCTATCCCAGTTGGCCAAATGCGCGGCGCAGGATAGAATGGCCGCCTTTTTCGGGGCGGAGCTGAGCCGGCCAAACGGAAGCCCGCGCGCGAATTTTCGAGGTGAAAATGATGCCGACGCGAATGAAATTCCTGGCCCTTCTCATTCCAATCGTTGTGTCGATGTCCGTGGCCGCGATTGCCGACGCGCCCGCACCTTTCGCGCTGCACGACCTCGGGCATGGCGCGTGGGCGGCGATCGATAATCCCGATGCGAAAGCCGCGCGTTCCGGAGCGAATGCGGGATTCGTGATCGGCGACGACGGCGTCGCCGTCGTGGACACGTTTGAAAATCCGGCGGCGGCACAGGAGTTGCTCGACCAGATCCGTCTGAAAACAAAACTTCCCATTCGCTTCGTCGTCAACACGCACTATCACCTCGACCACGTCGCGGGAAACAACATCTTCGCCGCCGTGGGCGCTACGGTGATGGCGCAGGAAAACGTGCGCGTCTGGGAACGTACCGAAAATTCGAAATTTTTCGGCGCGAAGATCACGCCGCAGCAAAAGGAGATGGTCGAATCGCTGGGCTTGCCTTCCGTCACTTATAAAGATGGCGTGGAGATTTATCTCGGCGCGCGCAAACTGATCGTGCGGTCGCTGCCCGGACACACGGGAGGCGATTCCTTCGTTTACGATCCCGCTGCAAATGTGGTCTTTTGCGGCGATTTATTCTGGGATCACACGCTGCCGAATCTGATCGACGCGTCCACGAAGCCGTGGATCAGCTCGCTCGACACGCTCCTCGCCGATTACCCCACCGCGACTTTCGTTCCGGGCCATGGCGAAGTCGGCCACGCGCAAGATGTGCGGGATTTTCGCGGCTACCTGAGCGATCTGCGGGACTTCATCGCGCAAGCCCAGGCGCAGGGAAAATCGGGCGACGCGCTGATGGACGCCGTGATGCCGCAAATCAAACAGAAATACGGCTCATGGAACTTTTTCGGTTTTGCGAAGCTCGATATTCAGTACACGGACCAGGAGTTGCGCGGACAAAAGCGCATCCCGCAGCCGCCTTCGCAATAGCGCTATAAGAAACAGAACAGAATGGAAACTGGCGGATGGAAAGCAATTAACTTTCCGGCGTGCGCCGCTTGTCCTCGAGGGAATCCCCGCCGCTGCGAATCGTCAAGCTGACGAGCGGAACTTCGAGGCGATCATCCTCTTTTGTTGCGGGCGGCTCCGCCTTCCACGGCGCAATCCAAAAATCGATGGCCAGCCACAGGCTATAAGATGGCCTCGCGAGGCTGAGGCACAAGAGCGCGCCAAAGATGACCCAGAGGAGATCTTTGGTCATGTACGAAAAGCGCGTAAACGTCGGCAAGAAAAGCGAGGGAACAAAAACCGCGAGGAAAATTCCCGCGGACATCATGTAATCGAGGTACATCGCGCCCGCGTAGTAGCCCGACTCCGGATAAAACGATAGGCCGCACACGGAGCAACTGTCGTTCATTTTGAAAAAACTCGAGAAGACGTGGCCCTCGCCACACTTCGGACATCGGAATCGAAACCCACGGCTAAGTGCATGGCGAAAAGGCGGCTTCACGGCGGTTCTCCCTGCAGCGGCTGGAGGGCTGCCAAACCTATCACCCCTATTATACCGCTTTGGACGCCCAACCGGGTTCACACTATTTTGATTCCGTGGCCGCACCGTGAGTTTCGTGATTTTTTCTCACACAACACTCGCCATCCGCAACGCGGGTTGTGAAATCGCTGAAGAATCGCAGAGGGATCAAGGATTCTAAATGTACACCTGCGGAGACGCTCGCCGCGGGCGTGCGGATTAATATTAAATATTAGTGAAGTTTGGCGTATTCCGCCTTGGCCTGCTGCAGGACAGGGAGATTCGGATCCGCATCCTTCCAAAAAGCAAAAAAATCCTGATAGGCGGTCCGCGCGCCCGCCGTATCGCCTGCTAGTGTGCGCGCCTGCGCGAGACCAAAATACGCGAGCGGGTAGCTCGGATCGAACGAATACAACCCGGGATTATTGAGCACTGCCTGAAAATTCGTCGCGGCTTCGTTGGCTTTTTTCGCCTGCAAATTCGCCAGTCCCACGACATAGAAATAATCACTGCCCGGCGCCAGACGATTCGGCTCCACAGGCTGCAGGACCGCGAACGCGCCCTGCGGATCATTGCGATCTAGCGCCACAATCGCGCGAATCAATGGCAAGTCAACATTGTTAAGCAACCTGTCTTGCGGTCTTGCCTTGGCCAAAGCGGCAATGCCTGCTTCACTGCGCGCAGTGTCTCCGCAAACGGCAAGTGCTCCCACCACGGAGGCATCCGCCTGCGAGCCAGCCATTGCCAGTGCTTTTTGCGCATCAGCACGCCCAGCCTCGGTAGAACCGTACTCGCATTCTGCGCCCGCTTGAAAAGCAAGCGTATCGGCCATTTGGCTCTTTGAATTCGCACGGGCAATTTGCTGTGCAAACAGCTTCTCTCCCTCGTTTACTCGTCCCAGGAACATATCTCCAAATGCCTGCAGTCGGTCGGCATCCGCCGTGTCATTCGAGCGAAGCCAGTCCATCTCTGACTTCTGAGCGCCAGCTTCTCCTTCGAGGAGCGCAATCTGCCAAAGCAGCGCATGATACGCCGGACTCTTGGGATTCTTATCCAAGCCTTGCTGCGCGACAGCTCGCGCCTCGCCGAAACGGCTGGCGGTGATGTAAGCGTTGGTCAACTGGCTGCGCGCGATCACGTTGCCCTGACTGATCTGCACGGCCATCGATTCCTGCTGAATAGAGTCCTCGATTCTCCCCATCTGCCGGTAGACATTGCCAAGATTAATCCACGGCACATCGTCGCGCGGATAGGTTTGTTCCCAGAGCAGGTAGGTCTGTTCCGCCTTGGCGGGATCATTGTCAACAAACTCATAATAGTGCGAATCGATGTAAAGCCTTTCGCGTTCGCTGACTCGGTCACGCAACGCGAACGCCTTTTTCATGTTGTCCTTGGCTTGATCGCTGCTGTTCCCATTGTTTATGTCGGAATAGATCGTGCCGAGCGTCGCATAGGCCATGGCAAAGTTGGGGTCAAGGGAGATGGCGTGCTGAAGGAGCGGAATGCCCGTCGAGTAATCCGTTGTCTCCAGATCGCGCCGCGCCGTCGAGTAAGCCTTCAAAGCATCAAGCGAACTCGTCGTCGCCATTTCCACTGGGACATCGAATTTCTGAATCGTCGTAAGCGATTCGCCGAGTTTCGATCGCATGCTGGACGCCAGCTTTCCCAATGCCGGAAGAACGCTGTTCTTTCCGTTGGCGTCGGCCTCGACGCTGGCGAGCGACGCGCCCGTCTCGCAGTTCAAGGCTGCCAAAGTCAGCGCGTACTGATCGCCAATTCCGGAAATCGTTCCCTCGAGAACCGCGCGGCTGCTGTCGCGCTGGCAAACCTGCTGCGCCAGTTCGGGTGTGAGCCGCGCATTGGGTGGCTGCTCCATGAAATGCAGCGTTTGCTGCACGGAGGAATCCGAAACCACATTCAAATAGGGCGATTCGGCCAGCTCCGCCGCCAGCGCCTCGCGAAGCGAGTCGTCGAACACCGCATCGCCGGTGGTATTCACGAAATCCGCGAGGATGATCGAGTCCTTCGTCGTCAGCATCGGCTTGCGATGCGTATAAAAATATGCGCCGGCGGCAATCGCGACAACCACGATGGCGGCCAGCGCTGTGAAAAGCGGCCAGCGCTTTTTCTCCGCCGTCGCGACCGCTCCACTTGAAGACGATGGAATGGATGCCGTAGCTGCCGCTGCAGGAACAGCCGTTGCTGGCGTGAATTCCGAACTGATGCGCGATGCGCCGGATTGCGTCGATGCCGCTACCGTAGCGGAATCGTTTGCCGCCGTGCGTGCGGCCATGCGCGCCGATGTTCGGCCGGAATCCGTGTCGCGCTTGAGCCGCGCCAGATCGGCGCGCATCTCGGAGGCATGCTGATATCGCAAATTGCGGTCTTTTTCGAGCGCCTTATTGATGATCCCTTCGAGTTTCTCGGGGATTTCGGGATTCGCGCGGCTCGCGGGTAGGGGATCGCGATTGAGAATCGCCTCCTGAATCACACCCGTCGTGTTGCCGGAAAACGCCTGCCGCCCTGTCGCCATCTCATAGAGCACCAGCCCGAACGAAAAAAGGTCCGTGCGCGCGTCGAGCGTTTCGCCGCGCACCTGCTCGGGCGACATATAAGCAACCGTGCCCAGCGCGGTCCCGGGACTCGTAAGTTGCAAATCCACACCCGCAGTCGCCGAATCCGAAGTGTCATCACTTGGTGAACTCGTCGCGACGGTCAGCTTCGCCAGACCGAAGTCGAGAATCTTCGCGTGCCCGCGATCCGTAATGAAAATATTCGCGGGCTTAATGTCGCGATGGACGATGCCTTTGGCGTGCGCGGCGTCGAGCGCGTCCGCGATCTCCGTGCCGAGGTCGAGCGTAATGTCGAGCGGCAAAGGCCGGCCGCTGATGCGGTTGCGCAGCGTTTGGCCTTCCAGGCACTGCATGGCGATGAAAAGCCTTCCCTCATGCTCGCCGATTTCGTAGATCGTGCAAATGTTCGGATGGTCCAGGGCGGAAGCGGTGCGCGCTTCGCGTTGAAAACGTTCGAGGGCCTGACGATCGCTGGCCAGATCTTCCGGTAGGAATTTCAGCGCGACGAAGCGGCCGAGCTTCGTGTCTTCGGCCTTATAGACCACTCCCATCCCGCCGCCGCCGAGCTTCTCGACGATGCGGTAATGGCTGACCGTGCTGCCGATGAATGATTGCGGATCGGGCATCCGCGCATCTTAAGGGTGCAGCGCGGAGCAAGTCAACGTGAGTGCAAACGAACAGTGGAAACGGCGGAAATCGAACCCGCGTCTAAGCCTTTGACTTTGGCGTCCGACTGAAACTATCATACGCGCGACGGTTCTGAGGGAGCCTGCCTGTGATTCGAAGGATTCCCCGAGATCGACCCACACGAAAGTCCTGCCTTCGTAGTATTGATTATTTGAAATTTCATTCAGCCATCACGGACATTTCCATCAGCGGGAGGGTGCACTGATGTCGTCGAACGAGGAAGGCCCGCGCACGGACGTCGCGGACAAGCCCAAAAAATCGCGTGCGAAGGCGGAGAAGAAAAACACTCCCGACCTGTCGCGGCGCCAATTCATTAAAGGAGCCGGCATCGCGAGCGTGGCCGCCTCTGCGGGAGCGTTGCTGGCCGACCGCGTGCTCGCAACTCCGCGGCCCCAGACGGGCGGCGGCAGCAGCGGGGGCGTCATGGGCCCGGGCGAAGTGCCCATCACGCTGAAGATCAATGGCAAGATGCAGCGCCTGAGCGCCGAGCCGCGCGTCACGCTTCTCGATGCGTTGCGCAATCATCTCGACCTGACCGGCTCGAAGAAAGTCTGCGATCGCGCTACCTGCGGCGCCTGCACCGTGCATATTGACGGCCGCGCCGTTTATTCCTGCACAACGCTGGCCATCGACGCCGAAGGCCGCGACATCACCACCATCGAGGGGCTCGAACCCGCCGAAGGGCTGCATCCGATGTCCCAAGCCTTCTGGGACAACGACGCGCAGCAGTGCGGCTTCTGCACCCCCGGCTTTGTGATGGCCTGCACGGCATATCTTGACCATGAGCCCAACCCCACACGCGAAGGCCTCGAAAAATCCCTTGGCGGTAACCTCTGCCGCTGCGGAACCTACATGGGCATCAAGCAGGCTGTGCTCGACGCGGCCAAGACAACGAAAATGAAGGGAGGGCTGGCCTAATGGCGGATTATCACTGGCCCCCGGCGGATCATCGTGCGCTCATCGGCAAGCGCATCAAGCGGATCGACGGCCCCGAAAAGTCGTCGGGCCGGGCGAAATATTCCTACGACATCAATCGCCCGGGAATGCTCTGGGGCAAAATGGCGATTTCGCCTTACGCGCACGCCAAAGTCGCGAAAATCGACACCAGCGCGGCGGAAAAGATGCCGGGCGTGAAGGGCGTCGTGATTATCGTGCCGGAAGGGCAGGAAGTGCTCTGGGCCGGGCAGGAGATTGTGGCCCTCGCGGCGGACACGGAAGAACGCGCGGAAGAAGCGGCGGATGCCATCAAGATCGATTACGAGCCGCTTCCCTACCTCGTCGCGGACGCCGATCCGCAAACCGCCGGCGCTCAATATTCAAAGCAGCTCGAGCAGCACGTCAACGGCAACCCTGACCAGGGGTTCCAGCAAGCCGAAGTGATCAGCGAAGGCCATTACGGCGTTCCAGTGATCACGCATTGCTGCCTCGAATCCCACGGCCAGGTGACGGAATGGAATGGCGACGATTTGAACGTCTGGGAATCGACGCAGAACGTCAGCGGCATGGCCGGCGAATACGTCGAAGGTCTCGGCCAGCAAGGTATCAAAGTTCCCGCGAACAACGTCCACGTCATGATGCAATACATGGGTGGCGGATTCGGCAGCAAATTCGCGGCGGACACCTGGGGCATCGCCTGCGCGCAACTGTCGAAGAAAACCGGCCGCCCGGTGAAGATGATGCTTGAACGCGACCACGAATTGATGGTCGCCGGCTGCCGCCCGTCGATGCACGCCCGCGTGAAAGTCGGCGCGAAGCGCGACGGCACGCTCGTCGCGTGGGATTCCGAATCCTGGGGCACGGGCGGCGTCAGCGATGCGGGAACGCCGCAATTTCCTTACATTTTCCAGGTACCCAACGCCCGCGCGAAGCACACCGCGATTCTGACGAACATCGGCCCGGCACGATCGTGGCGCGCGCCAAATCATCCGCAGATGGCTTTGATTTCCAATGGCGCGATGGAAGACCTGGCCGCGAAGTTGAATATGAACCCGCTCGATTTCATGCTCAAAAACATGAATCTGACCGTCCCGGATCGCGCGAAATCGTATCAGGAAGAATTCGCCATAGCCTCCGGCCTGATCGACTGGAAGAGCAAATGGCATCCGCGCGGGCAGGGCGGCGCGGGACCAGTAAAGCGCGGCCTCGGGCTTTCGCTGCACACTTGGGGCGGTCGCGGAAATCTGAGCAATTGCCAGGTCGTCATCCATCCGGACGGCTCGGTTGAAACCAACATCGGCAGCCAGGACCTCGGCACCGGCACACGCACCGTCATCAACATCGTCACAGCGGAGACGCTCGGCCTGCCGCTCGAAGCCGTGAAAGTCAATCTCGGCGACAATCACTATCCGCCCGCAGGCGCGTCCGGCGGCTCAACCACCGTCAGCGGCGTCAGCACTTCGACGCGCCGCGCGGCAACCACAGCCTTGAACGAACTGCTCGCGAAAGTGGCGCCTTCTCTGGGGGCCTCCGCGGATCAACTTGAAGCCTGGGGCGGAAAAATCCAGGTGAAGGGCGATCCGTCGAAATCAATCTCCTGGAAACAGGCCTGCGCGAAGCTGGGCGCTTCGTCCATCACCGGCACGGGCCGCACCTCAAATGACCTCATGTCCAGCGGCGTCTCCGGCGTGCAGATGAGCGAAGTCGAAGTCGACACCGAAACCGGCGTGGTGCGCATGGTCAAGCACGTCGCCGTACAGGACTGCGGCCTGATCATCGACGTGAAAACGGCCGAAAGCCAGGTCTACGGCGCGTGCATCATGGGCGTCTGCTATGCGCTCTTCGAGGAAAAAATCATGGACCAGTCGACCGGCCGCTGCCTGAATCCGAATATGGAGTTCTATAAACTCGCGGGCATCGGCGACATCGGCGAAATTGTCGTTCACATGATGACCGGACCCGGCTACGACGAGCGCGGCACCATTGGCCTCGGCGAGCCGCCGGTGATTTCGCCCGGCGCGGCCATTTCCAACGCCGTCGCCAACGCCATCGGCGTGCGCGTGCCGGAACTGCCGCTGACGCCAGACCGCGTCCTCGCGGCGCTGGGAAAAGGAGGCGTGGCCTAATGGACGCATTCGAATACGCGAAGCCCTCGACCGTGAAGGAAGCAATCGGCCTGCTCGGTCCCGATTGGGAAGACGCTTCGGTTTTTGCCGGTGGCACCGATTTGATCTCCTTGTTGAAGGACGACATCGAGGAAACCAAGCGCCTCGTCAACATCAAGAGTGTGGGAGAACTCCACGCTGTCCAGAACGAGCATGGCGGATTGCGAATCGGCGCGGCAGTCACCATTGAGCAATTGCTTTCGGCATCCGACGTTCGCAAGGAATTTCCCGCCATCACCGATGCCGCCGACGGCATTCGCAGCCCGCAGCTTCGCAACATGGGCACCGTCGCCGGCGAACTCTGCCAGCGCCCGCGCTGCTGGTATTACCGCAACGGAATGGGCCTGCTCGCGCTCGATAAAGACGGAAAATCGCTCGTCGCGCAAGGTGACAATCGTTATCACGCGATCTTCGGCAATTCCGGGCCGGCGAAATTCGTCAGTCCGTCGAGCCTCGCTCCCGCGCTCGTCGCCCTCGATGCGCAACTCCACATCGAAGGCCCGCAGGGTGGCCGCGACGTTTCCGCCGCCGACTTTTTCGTGGTTCCGCAGAAGCCCGGTGAACGTGAACACGCCCTCTCGCCCAGCGAAATCGTCACGCACATCATCGTTCCCGCGTCATCGCACGGCATGCGCAGCGCCACATATGAAGTGCGCCACAAAGAAGGAATGGACTGGCCCTTCGCCGCCGCCGCTGTCGCGCTGAAAATGAACGGAAGTGCGGTCGAGAGCGCGCGCATTGTCCTCGGCCACGTTGCGCCCAAGCCTTGGCCTGCCGACGATGCGGCCAAATGGCTCGCGGGCAAAACCATCAACGAAGAAACCGCCGCGAAAGCCGGCGACGCGGCCGCGCAAGGCGCCACGCCGCTCAGCCGCAACGGCTACAAAGTTCAGCTCGTGCGCGTCGCCGTGAAACGCGCCCTGCTCGCCGCCGTCGGCGAACGCTCCGCCGCGGCCATGGCGTGATTTTCGTGTAGCGCAGAGCTTTGTTTACGCCGAGCTTCGAGGGGCCTTTCAAAAGCTCTGCGGCTTTTGAATTTGTTGCTCGTTTTTGTAGGGGCGGCTTCATGCCGCCAGATTTTGCTTTGCGATTTTCGAGTGAAGGAGTCGATGGCCATGCTGAAACCTGTTCGCCTAGGCGAGACTTCCGCCGGACCCAGCCTCAACGTCCTCATCTCCACCGGCGAAATTTGCCGCTCCGTGCGCTCGAAGAAACTCTTCTATCAGCAGGACGAAGACGCCTCCGAGGCCCGCAACGCCGCGCCCTTCTGGTGCTCGCGCACGCAATCGCCCGTCGGGCCCGATGGCAAACTCGTCGCTTTCGACGCCTGCCGCCCCGGCCGCTCCTGCTGCCAAACCGCCTAATCCGTATTTTGTAGCTCACGTCCCGCCTGGCTCTCTTGCCGGGCTGACGTGAGGCTCTTCGCCATGCCGTATTCTCTAACCCATTTCGTGCCAAGCCTTCTCTTGACCACTTCGCTCTCTGCCGCGAAATCCTCTCGCACGAGCCTTGCTCCTGTGCGAGCCTAGCCGCATCAACGTAAGCGAGGTGCTCGATGCTCTGGCGCGATTTGCGTTCGGCGTGGCAGGCGGCGACACGAAATCCCGGTTACTCTTCGCTGATCATTGCCGTGCTCGCCATCGGTATCGGCGCGAACACCGCCATCTTCGGCCTCGCCAACGCCGCGTTTTTTCGCGCGCTTCCCTATCCGCACGCCGAGCGCCTCGCCTTCCTCTGGCAGAACAATCAGCGCACCGGCGAAAGCGAAGGCGCGGTGTCCTATCCAAACTATGCCGACTGGCGCGCGCAATCCCGCAGCTTCCAGGACATGGCCTCTATCATGTTCGCCAGCGAAATTCTCAACGGCAGCGGCACGCAGGAAGTGCTGAGCGGCGCGAACGGCCCGGAACGCGTCCCCGGCGCGCTGGTCTCGACAAATTTCTTTTCCGTCCTCGGTGTGAATCCGATTCTTGGCCGCGCATTCTCAGCCGACGACTCCTTGCGCGGCAAGACGAGCGTCGTGGTCATCAGCTACGCGCTGTGGAAGTCGCGCTTCGCCGGCGATCCGCATGCGCTCGGGCGTCGCCTGGGCTTCGGCGACAATCAGGGCGACACAGTCATCGGCGTGATGCCGCGCGGCTTCGCCTTCCCGCCGGAAACGCAATTGTGGAAACCGCGTGAAGTCCAGACCGCTTTTTCCCTCGGCAAATTCGACATGCGCCAGTATCCCAATATGGGCGTCATCGGCAGGTTGAACGCCGGCGTCGCCTGGGCGCAGGCGCAAACCGAAATGGACACAATCGCCAATCGCCTCGCCGCCGAATATCCCAAAGTCGATAGCGGCATCGGCATACGCATCGTGCCGCTGCGCGAGCAGCTTTCGCAAGAGGTGCGCCAGGGGCTGCTCGTCCTGTGGGGCGCGATCTTCGGCGTGCTGCTGATCGCCTGCCTGAACGCGGCCAACTTGATGATGGCGCGCGCCACAGGTCGCCAAAAAGAAATCGCCGTGCGCTTCTCGCTCGGCGCCACACGCGGCCGCATCGTCCGGCAATTTCTCGCCGAAAGCCTGCTGCTCGCAGTGACCGGCGCGGTCGCTGGATTTTTGCTCGCCGCGTGGACCGTCGCCCTCGTCTCGAAATTCAATCCCGACATCGCCCGTCTCGGCGGCAGCGTCCTCGACGCGCGCGTGCTTGGCTACACGATCGCCGTCACCGCGTTCACGGCGCTCGTCTGCGGCGTCCTGCCCGCATTCTCCGCCTCGCGCCTCAATTTGAATCGCGCGCTCAACGATACGAGCACAGGCATGGCCGCGCCGGGCGCGCAGTTCATTCGCAAAATCCTCATCGTCGCGGAAGTTTCGCTCGCCTTCGTGCTTCTCGCTGGCTCAGGCCTTCTGATTCGCAGCCTGTGGCAGATTTTTTCCGTGAACCCCGGTTTCGACGCCGACAAAGTCTACACCCTGCGCATCTACTATCCGCCGGTGAAGGGCACAACCGACGACGCGAACGTGCGCTTCGTCGAAATCATGAACCGCATTCGCGCCTTGCCGGGAGTCAGCGCCGTCGGTTCCACTTCCAACGCCTTGTTCCCTGGCGAAATGTACCATGTTCCTTTCGTGATCCCGGGACGCCCCAGCTCTACTGGTCAGACGGAATTAGTCACCAACGGCGAAGCCACGCCGGATTTTTTCCGCGCCATGGGCATTCCACTCTTGCGCGGGCGCGAGTTTACGGACGCGGACACGCCGCGAAACGCGCCTCCGGTCATAATCATCAACGAAACCACCGCGCGGCGCTATTGGCCGGATGAAGACCCGGTCGGCAAACAATTCAAATTCAACGATCCCAATTTCCCAAGCCCTCTATTCACTATCGTCGGCGTCGTGGGCGACATCCGCCAGGACGGGCTCGAAAAATCCGCCAGCGCGATGACTTACGTTCCCGATTCGGGTTACTTCGCGGATGATCTCGTGGTCCGCGCAAACGGCGGCTCCAAAACCTTGCTCGCGGCCATCAGGGATCAAGTCAAGGCCGTCGACAAGAACCTCGCCGTCGACCGCTTCCAAGCCGCGAGCGAAATCCTCTCCATCCACGAATCCCAGCGCAAATTCGACGCCTGTCTCCTCGGCGGATTCGCCTTCATCGCTCTTTTGCTCGCTGCCGTGGGGATTTACGGAAGCATTTCCTACTGGGTGAAGCAGCGCACGCAGGAGATCGGCATACGCATGGCTCTCGGCGCGCAGCCGCGAGATATTTTCTCGTTGGTCATCGGCCGCGGCATGGTCGTCATTTTTTTCGGCCTCGCCCTCGGCATTGGCGGCGCGCTCGCGCTCACACGCCTTCTCTCGTCAATGCTCTTCGGCGTGCAGCCGGCGGATCCGCTCACGTATACGGCGGTGGCGCTGCTGCTCGCGGGCGTCGCCTTCGCCGCGTGCTATTTCCCCGCTCGCCGCGCCATGGACGTGGACCCCATGATCGCCCTGCGCTACGAATAAGCGAGCCTGCCTTCACTGCGGACACGCGCCCAATCACGCTCTTGCACCGGCCATTGCGCGGTGAGACAATAGAAGGGATTTTGGAGGCCAAGAATAATGAAGAAGACAAAAACGAAATTGGCGCTTCTCGCAGCAGCGTTCCTGATGGCCATGCCCGTGCTCGCTCAGGCGAATCACATTTCCGGAAACTACATGGAATTTCGCAACGCGGACGTTTACACCGGCCCGTGCTTCGCGAATTCCGAAGTCGGCCTCACGGGCCAGAACGCCGTGCTCGCCTGGCACGTTGCCAGCGGCGAATGGAACGGCGTGTCGCTTTCCGGATTGAGCGTCGTCGCGGTCGTACGCGCGAGCGCCACGCTCGGCGATCCTTACGCGAATCCGCTGCCCGCCAAGACAGTTTTCTTCATCGACATCGCCGCCAGCGACGCGCAGCAAGCTGCGCTGATTTCCTTCGCGCAATCGCAGGCCGGCGGCCTCTTGAATGACATCGTGGCCACGAACCTCGCGCCGATTTCCTTTGGCGCGGACACGGGCCGCATGGGCTGGGAGACGCTCGCCGTCGGCAAGATCGTGAAGCTCTCGACGCGCGCCATCAACATGGGCGACATGATTTGCCACAACGAAGAAACGTATTATCCGCCGCTCGTCGGCCACCTCGAGCATTCCATGCCGGTCGTCGCGCTCGACAGCAGCTATCAGGGCGCTTCGCTCGGCGTCACGTGGGACGATTCCAATCGTCGCAGCTCCTTCGTGGCCGCATTCGCCGAGTAAATCGCTCGGCTCGCTCTCAATTCATCGATCTCAATTCAAAGGCCCGCCGTCTCCGGCGGGCTTTTTGTTTTATTGCGCGAATCAAATTCTACCGCCATCGCTTTCCGATTGCCCGGAAACCGCGCGGACGCCATAATCATCACATACGATATGTACGCAAATTCGGAATCGGGAGAGTCGAGATGATTCGTCGGCCCGCGCAATTTCTTGCCGCACTCGCATTCTTATCTGTTCTGTGTTTCGCCAATCCACTCTTTGCCCAGGATTACAAAGTCGCCGCGGGCAACACGCCCGCGCCCGCGGAACTCGCCGCGCCCGTGCGCGCGCTGCTCGCGCCCGGCTCGCTCAATGTCACGGGACGCAGCGGCCCCTATTGTGAAATCTGGCTGCGCAGTGCAATTCCCGCCGCCGCGCAAGCGAACTCGGCTCTGGGCGTCTCGTATGGCCAGCTCGTCGACGGCGAAATCTTCGGCGCCATTCATTTTGATGCGCCGGTCATTGACGTCCGCAATCAGCCCATTCAGCCCGGAACGTACGTCCTCCGCTACGGCTTGCAGCCAGTCGACGGAAACCATCAGGGCGTTTCCGATTACCGCGATTTCCTTTTGCTCACGCCGCCCGACCAGGACACTTCCGTCGCGAATCTGGCGGACAAAGACATGTACGTGCTCAGCCGCAAGGCTTCGCGCGCGGGCCACCCGTCAGTATGGAGCCTCGTGCCTGCCGACAGCGCGCCGGCGTCGCTCCCGGGCGTGAGCCATGACACCAACGAAGATTTTTGGATCGTTTATTTCAAGGCCACCGTGGGAAGCTCCCCGGTAACTCTGGGCCTGGTCATCAACGGCCACGTGACGCTGCCCTAGACAATTTCCCATGCCTATTTTTCTCGAACCCGCAGTGGCCCGGCGCTGACGATGTACGTCTGCCGCAATTGCCAGCAGCCGATTAACTCCGCCAGCCATCTCTGCCCCTATTGCGGCGCGGAGCAGACTGAACCGGAGCCGGACGCCTCGGCGAAGCCCGCGAAAAAGCGCAGCCCGGCAAAACTCGCCATCGCGTTTGCCATCGTCGTCGCGGGAATTTGGGCCATCATCTGGTTCGCCCTGCCGCTGCGATTCGAAAATCCGCGCCCTGCCGCCGAACGCGCCGCGATTCAATCCTTGCAGCAACTGCATCAGGAACTCGCGGCCTACGAGAATGGCGCGAACTCCTATCCCGATTCGCTCGAAGCGCTCGGCGAACCTGTTCGTGCCGCCGCGCAGGAAGCCATGACCGGCGGCTATACTCTGCATTACACTGCGACGCAAATCGGCGCAAACGGCAACGCGCACGGCTACGCGCTCACCGCCGCGCCGAGGAATTACGGCTATCGGAATTTCTTTATGGATCAGTCAGGCGTGATTCGAGCCACTCGCGATGATCGTCCCGCCACAGTGCAGGACCCGCCGATTTGAAGCCGCGCCTCAAATGCTCGCATACGCATCAATAAAAAATGCCGCGAGCAGCGCCCGCCCTTAGGGGCGCGGCACGAACTCGCGGCACTCTCATAATTACTTGCCGTGCGTCTTGCGATGGACGCACGTCCAAAAATAAATCCAAGACAGAAAGCCTACCGGCGGCGCCCCTTCTTTTTTGGGCGGGCCTTGGCCTTCGCTTTGGCTTTTTTCTTTTTCGGAGCCGACTTCTTCGCCTTGGCTTTCTTGGCCTTCGCCTTCTTTTTCGCCTTCGGTTTGGCAGCGGGCTTGGCCGGTGCACGACTCGGCGCCGGGCGGCCTATGGGCGCGCCACCGTGGTCTTCTTCGTCATCATCCGTCTCGACCACGATCTCGGCCACTTCCTCTTCGGCGATTTCCTCGTGCTCATCGCCGCCAAGCTCGCCCTGTTCTTCGTCTTCTTCCAACCCAGGGAGCTCGTTCTCTTCTTCGTCGTCATGGAACTTCGCGTCGAACATGTCTCTCCTCCGTGGGTCAAAGCGCTCGGCGGCAGACTTTCCCACCCGCTTGTTTTAATCGTAGTTTCAGAACTTTGTCAAGGCGCAAAAACACGGCATACACCGGGGATTCGAGGAACCTGGGGCCGCAGCGCAACGTCCGGCCACGCCGGGCACATGCACCGCAATTCACTGATATTATTATGTTTACTGGTGTGGCGCGATGCTGAGCCGGTCGCCGACCTGCAGCCCGCGTGTGGCCAGGAACGGGTTGCTCTGCTTAATTGCGTCCACCGTTGTGCCATACGCGCGCGCGATCGACCAGAGCGTCTCGCCGGCGCGCACGCTGTGCTCCACCGTTCCATTGTGCGCCGCAGTCTTGACCGTGGCCGCCGCTGGCGATGAAGTGCTCCGGCGCGCGGGAGCAGCCGTAGCCGGGCGCTCGGAGGCGACTGTCGCAGTTGGGTAATAGTCCTCATAGATGCGCAGCGTGCGGCCGCGCGGCGCCCGTTCCGTGCGCAAATGGTTCCAGCGCTGAAGCTCGGCCGTGCTCACACTATACCGCGACGCAATGTTGTCCAGCGTGTCGCCTCGCTTCACGCGATAGTGCACCAAGCGCTGCCGCGGCGGCGCCGCCGGAACGATCAGTTCCGTGCCCACGGCCGGGGGATCGTGCGGATCGATCAAATTTACATTCTCGAGGGATGCCAGCGTGACGTGATATTCCCGCGCCACCTCGCCCAGTGTCTGGCTTGGCGCCAGTTTCGCCAGCCGCCATGTCGCCCACTTATCCTGCGGAATCGCCGCGATGTCCTTTTGCAACTCCGCTCCCGCGCCAGGAGGCACATGCAATGCAAAACCCGACTCGGCGGGCGTGATGCCGCGAACCAGCTCGGGATTCAGCGCTTCCAGATCGTCCATATTCGCGCCTGTGGCGTCGGCCACCAGTCGCAGGCTGATCGAGTGGTCCAGCTTGACCGTGTCGTACTGCATGGCTGGATCCGGGTCGATGTGTATGCCGTATAGCAACGGGTCCTTGGCCACCATCGCCAGCGCCAAAATGATCGGCACGTAATCTTTCGTTTGCGCCGGCAACGCATTGCGTTTCTGCAGCTCCCAAAAATCCGCGTATCCGGTGCGCTCGACGGCTCGCGCGACATTCAATGGCCCGGAATTGTACGCCGCCATCACCAGATACCAGTCGCCGAACATCTGGTAGAGGTCGCGGAAATGCTCTGCCGCGGCGCGCGTGGCTGCGGCCGGGTCATCGCGCTGGTCAACCCAGTAATTTCGGTAGAGGCCGTATTCCGCCCCTGTGTAAGGCATGAACTGCCAGACCCCGCGCGCGCCCTTGCTGGAAACCGCCCGCGGCTTGAATGCGGATTCCGCCTGCGCGAGATAAATCAGGTCAAGCGGGACGCCTTCCTGCTTGAGCGTCGATTCGATCATGGCGCGATAGCGCCCGCTGCGCTGCAGGCCGGCTTCCACGATTTCGCGGCCCCGCGGCGACTCAAAAAAGCTCAGATATTGCAGGACGGACTGGTTGATCGTCAGCGGCAGGTCGTGCGGAACGTTGATGAGTTCCTTTTCCGCCAGCGCCGCCAGGCGCGGATCAGTTGCCGGCAGGCTTTCCATGTTGGCGATTTCTTCGATTGGCGCGGTCGATTCGCCCACAGCGGGAGCTTGCGTCTCGTCCCCTGTGTCCGTGTCGGCGTCTCCATTATCTTCGTCCGCCGCGGCGGCCGTGGCTTCGTCCTGCTTCTCGGCCTCCAGCTCATAGCCCTGCATCGTGTCGACAATTTGATTGAAGAGCTGCTGCAGCCGGACGTCGCCGGTCGTCTCGAGATGGCTATTCATCAGGCGATCGAGCGCGGCGTTGAAATCCTTGCGCGCCACATCGAGCTGGCCAGCCTTATAGGCTACCTGGCCGGCATCGTAGCTCGCCTGCACCTGTGCAATCAGGCTGTCTACGGCGGGCGGGACATTTTCCCTCAGGGCTGATAAATCAGGAGTTGCGGCCGGTATCGGTAGGTCGCCCAGCTTGGCGGTCGCTGTGGTTGTCGCTGACGCCTGGGGGATGGACGCCGGTGGCCGCACTTTGGCTGCGGTTTTGGCGCCCTCTTCGCAACCGGTGAGCGTCGCCAGAGACACGGCCAGCGCCGCCACGAGTAACCCAAATCCTGTCCTGCCCCTCATTCGCCCTCCAGGCCGTCACATAGTATGACGACAAGCCTCCGCAAACGTTTGCCTCGCGTCCCAAGGGCTGCCAATGCGCCGCGCTACCAAAAATTGTACGAGCCGGGCCTGGGTGGGTCAACCAGCTATCCGTCTGGGGTGTGCCAGGAGCGAGAAGCGTGGTTCCACCATCCCGCCACTGTGCGGAGGGACAGGTCACAGAGGAAAAACGAAGCTCACGCCAGCGCCTGGCGCAAATCCTCGATCAAATCGGCGGAATCCTCCAGGCCCACCGACACGCGCACCGTCCCGGGCTCGACGCCCGCGCGTTGCAGCTCCTCGCGCGACATCCGGTAATGCGACGAGTACATCGGCAAAATCACCAGCGATTCGACTCCGCCCAGGCTCGCCGCCAGCGAAAACAGCCGCACGCGATCGCCAAATCGCCGCGCCGCCGCGATCCCCCCTTTCAAATCGAACGACAGCATCCCGCCAAAGCCGCTCATCTGCCGCCGCGCCAATTTGTGATCGCGATGCGACGCCAGCCCGGGATAATTCACGCGCGCAACTTTGCGGTGCCGCTCGAGAAACTTCGCGATGGCCATCGCGTTCTCGCACTGGCGCTCCATGCGCACGCCCAGCGTCTTCATCCCGCGGATCAGCAGGAACGCCGCCTCCGGGTCCATGCACCCGCCGAGATAAATAATGTACTCGCGCACGCGGCCGATCCATTGCCGCGAACCCGCCGCCGCGCCCGCGATCAAATCCGAATGCCCGCCCAGATATTTCGTCGCGCTGTGCACCACCATGTCGAATCCCAGCGCGAGCGGCTTTTGCAGCACGGGGCTCGCAAACGTGTTGTCGACGATGGACGTCAGCTTGAATTCGCGCGCCAGCTCCACCGCGCGCCGCAAATCCACCAGCCGCAGCGACGGATTCGTCGGCGTCTCCACATACAGCACGCGCGTCTGCGGTGTCACCAACTCCTCGACGCCAGCCAGGTCCGGCTCCACGTGCCGCACGCGAATCCCGAAGCGCGGAAAAAGGTCGCGCATCAGCCGGTACGTTCCGCCGTAAAGCTGCGCCGTCGAAATAACTTCGTCGCCCGCGCTCAGCGCCGCCAGCAGCGCGCTCGAAATCGCCGCCATGCCCGACGCTGTGACAATCGCCGCTTCCGCACCTTCCAGCGCCGCGATTTTCGCTTCCGCGATCGCCAGCGTCGGATTGCCGTAGCGCGTGTAGATGTAAGCCGAGCTTTTGCCCTCGGCCCACAGCTTCATCTCAGCCGTCGACGAAAACGTAAACGTCGAGCTGCGTATGATCGCCGGCGCCACGGGCCCGCCCACGCCATGCTTCGGCTCCCCGCTGTGTATCGCCGCCGTCGCGTCCGCCCACTTGTGTAACTTGTCTTTTTTCGCCATGTGCGTCACTCCATCCTGTTTGCCATTCTGAGCCTGCCTGCCGAAGGCAGGCGCAGCGAAGAATCTCTCCTCGGAATCATCGCGATTTCGCGCATATCATCTCAGGTCCGACTTGCCCTGTGCACAGTCGAAGGGTCGGCATCGTCGGCCCGATGCCGTCCGCAGGACGGCACGCAGTATGTAGCGCAGAGTTCTTTCCTTATCAAGAACTCTGCGGCCTTCGCGCCGCCATAATGTCGTCATTCCGAGCCCGGCTCGCCCTGGCACAGGAAGGGTCGCGCCTTCCGCAAACGGCGGCGAGGAATCTGCTTTTGCCCTCTCGCCGTATTTCGGCGCATATCATCTCAGAGAACGCCGTGCCACGCGACCTCTTCGCGCGCACTTCCACGCGTATCACGCCGCCATTTTGGCCTGCGCGCCCACGAATCACACCGCCTCATTGTGCGCAATTCTTTTACTCTAAGGGGGAGCCTGGGAGTTTGTCCTGATTTCTTGCTGCTCGGTGCCTGCGGTATCCCTGAAGAAAAAAATTAGGGGCGGCCTGGGCTCAACTGACTGCCCGGAAAAACCGCCCCTGGTCTCAAGCTAGAGCTAGCCCTTAATCGACAAGCAGACCGATTACGCCAGCCACTTGCGCAGGCCGGCGAATCCAATCAACCCCGTTCCCAGTAGCAGCAACGTGCCGGGCTCAGGAGTACCGGTGATCGGCGGCGGAGTGCCAACGTAGATATTCGCCAAGACGCCGTTCGGCCCGCCATTGCTGTGCGAGTCATAACTCGTTTCGGAATAGCCATCCTGATCCAGCCCCTCCCAGCCAACGAAACCTCCGGTCGCGTTAGTGTTGGGGCTGAATTGCGAATAAATCTTCTGACCGTTCCACATCGCCGTGAATGTCACGTAGAAGTTTCCCGGCTTTCCGCACAAGCTGCTTACCGTGCCACTAACATAAGACGGACCCATGTTGTTGCCTGCCGGGTCTGGCGCTAGACACGGCGAGCTTCCTCCCGCTGTATCATCATAGTCGTAGCTGAACAGCCCAGTTCCGGGGCCAAAGAATCCCCAAGTAAGGATGTCCGTGGAACCCGCCGAAATATCGGACAAGCTAACGCTCTGCACCATCCCGTTATTCACGCCCTGATAGCCCGTCAACGTCAGCGTCACGTTGGTGAAGGCGTACCCTGTGGTATTGCTGATGTGGAGGCTAGGCGTATCATAGTAATCCACGTCATAGTACCCGTTAATCGTCGAAACCAGCACTGGTCCGGCCATGGCCGCCTGCGCCAGCAGCAGCGCGGCAAAGCCTCCAAGTGCCATGAGAGTTAAACGCACCCTGTTCATCTAAGGATCCTCCGCCTGTAAGGGCTGAAATGGCCATTCTGAATCTGAGGGGCCCGGGTCCCGAACAAATTAGATTCTGTTTTCCTTGGGGTCTTCAAACCACACGAGAAGCTGGCCTTACCATGCACGCGCCCTTCCAAACATTCGTATCGCGTGGCCTCGCAGCTAACGCTTTCATTTACTTATTCATGGAATATGCGCCTAAGACCACGAGTGTTCGCCAACGTGAAAGAATGTTTCGTTCCTGGTCTCCCCGTGTGCAAGACTTTAGTACTGCCTTCTACCGAGACAACCGGCGTCTCCCATTGGTTGACTCCCAATCCGATATTTCCAGCGACACGGCCGCATTCCACAACCCCAGCCACCTCAGCTCCTCGTGCGCCTGAGGTCTATCTCGCCCTCGCCACATCTCCCACTTTTCAGTTCCGTTGCGCGCGGTCTTTCGCCCTCGTTCGTGCCGCAATTTTCCTCTTCGCCATTGGCTTTGCTCCTGGCATTTGTAGAGGCCGACTTGTCCTGAGCACAGTCGAAGCGTCGGCTTCATCGGCTCGATGCCTTCAGCGGGACGGCACATCTCCGCATTGTTTCTAATCGCCAACCGCAATAATTAGAATTGCCCGCAACTCACACAAAACAAAGCACCGGCGCATTTCTAATCGCCAACTTTGGCACCTTCCTTCGAAATGCATCAGTGGCCGTTGGCGGCGGAGGCGGATTCTTCGTCCTCGGCGGCGTGCGGCTTGTGCGCGGCGATGATTTTCTCCGCGATTTCCGCGGGCACGAAATCGTAGTGCGAGAATTCCATCGAATATCCCGCGCGCCCCTGCGTCATGGACGTCAAATCGTTCGCGTAACTGAGCATTTCCGCGAACGGCACTTGCGCGCGCACCACCACGTTGTGCCCGCGCACTTCGCTCCCGCTGATGCGCCCGCGCCGCGAGCTGATGTTGCCCATGATGTCGCCCGAATACTGGTCCGGCGCGTAGACTTCCACTTTCATGATCGGCTCGAGCAGCGCCGGCTTGGCGTGCTTCATCCCTTCCTTGAACGCCAGCGCGCCCGCGATCTTGAACGCGATGTCGCTTGAATCCACGTCGTGATATTTGCCGTCGTAGAGGCTGGCGCGAAAATCCACCACGGGAAATCCGGCGAGGTATCCGCGCTCGGCGGCGTCGTGAATTCCCCTCTCGACCGACGGAATCCAGTTCTTGGGAATCGCGCCGCCGAAAACATCGTCGACGAATTCGAAGCCGCTCCCGCGCGGCAGCGGCTCCATCTTGATGCGGCACAAACCGAACTGCCCGTGGCCGCCGGTTTGCTTCTTGTGCTTGCCTTCCGCGTCGGCCTTGCCGCGAATCGTTTCGCGGTAGGGCACTTTCGGCGGATGCAGCGTCAGCTCGACGTGATAGCGCTTGCGCAATTTCGCGACCACGACTTCGATGTGCTGCTGGCCCGCGCCGGAAAGCAGAAACTCTTTCGTCTGCGGATCGCGGCTGAAACGCAGCGCCGGATCCTCTTCCAGAATTCGATGAATCGCCACGCCGATGCGGTCTTCATCCGCGCGCGTTTTGGGTTCGATCGCGAACGTGATGGCAGGCTCAGGCAGGCGCGCCGCCGGATAATATATCGTCGCGGCTTTATCGCCGAGCGTGTCGCCGGTGGTCGTCTCTTTCAGCTTCGCAATCGTGCCGATGTCGCCCGCGTGCAGCTCGGAGATCGCCGTCGCCGTCTTGCCCTGCCGCACTTCGAGATGCTGGAAGCGCTCGACGGAATTGCGATTGAAATTCGCGACGTTCGCGTCGTTGTGCAGCACGCCGCTCATCACTTTCAAATAGCTGATGCGCCCGGCGAACGTGTCGGCAATCGTCTTGAAAACGAAAACCGCGAGCGGCTCCTTGTCGCTGACCGCGCGCTCGATGGAATCGCCCTTGCGCTCGGCCTCCTTATATCCGGGGGCCTTGCCGCGCCCCGCCGGCGACCAAAATTCCTCGACGATGAAATCGAGAATCGCGTCGCTGCCGATATTGCGCAGCGCGGAGCTCACCAGCACCGGGAAAATCCGCTTCTCGTTGACCGCCTTGTGCAGCCCTTTCTTCAAATCTTCGACCGGCAGCGTCCCTTTGTCGAAAAATTCCTGCATCAGCTCGTCGTCGCCCTCCGCCACCATTTCGACAAGCGCTTCGTGCGCCGCCTTCGCCGCGTCGGCCATGTCCGCGGGAATTTCCTCGGCTTTCGCCTTGCCGTCGCCGTCCGGGGTATACACGAGCGCCTTCATGGCCACCAGATCGATCACGCCCTTGAAATTTTTCTCCGCGCCGATGGGCAGTTGCACCGGCACCGCGCCGCGCCCGAAAACTTGCTGAATCGATTCCAGCGCGCGCTCGAAGCTCGCCAGCTCGCGATCCATCCAGTTGATGACGAACGCGCGCGGCAATTCGTATTCCGTCGCGTAATCCCAAACTTTTTCCGTCACCACCTGGCAGCCCGCCGAAGCATCGACCAGGATCAGCGCCGCGTCGGCAGCGATCAGCGAAGCTTTCGTGTCATTGATGAACGTGGAGTATCCCGGCGTATCGAGGAAATTGATTTTCGTTTTGTCCGCCGCGCCCGTGGCTTGCCATTCGGCGTAGGCGATGCCCGTCTGAATCGATATCTTCCGCGCGATTTCTTCTTCGTCCCAGTCGGTGACCGTCGAGCCCTCGGTCACTTTGCCAAGCCGCTGCGTCATTCCCGCAGTGAACAGCAACGACGACACGAGCTGCGTCTTCCCCGTGTCGCCGTGGCCTACAATGCCCACGTTGCGTATTTGCTCCGTGTTATATGTTTTCATTTTTCACCTCGGAGGTCCTGGAAGGACCGAAGATGCTGGGCCTCTTATGCGAAGGATCGAAGACTCTGAGCGTTTTTTGCGAAGGGCCGAAATTCATTGGAGAAATTGCGCGGCGGCGAGTTACGGCGGCTACGAATGTTTCGGATCGATTGCAGTGCTCTAGCAGCGGCCCGCTTGGCGCTGGCGGGTCGAAAGAAAAGCAGCGTACCCAAGTATTTCTGAGGCGCATCGGCAAGCCGTTCGCCCCCTGCGGAATCCCCGGATGCTAGCACATGGACGACACACCATCAACCACGACCGGAGGGCCTGGAAAAACCTGGCGCGCCTACGGGTTGTGCCATGAAAGAGGTAAGAGAAAACGTCGCGCCTGCAACTCCACTCCACACGGCTCGCCATACGAGAGTTCTTGCGATTGCTGAGCAGAAGAAAACACAGCCTCCGGGAACGCGTTCTAGGAAGTATAGAGCCGCAAACTGCTTGCCGAATAGCATGCGGGGGAGTGAAGGATTCTGCGCACGCGGCCGTGCGAAAATTTCGGTGTTCACCAGTCTCTTGATTCCAAAGGCAGTCAAGCTCGTTTGCTGGACGACCCTTTGGCACGCAAGATGCTTGAGCCACTCAGCTTGTGGAGACCAAATATCGGGGGGACATTGATGAAGCTGAGAACAGGAGCGCTGATTTTCGCAGGGATGCTGGTGGCCGCGACACCGGCGTTCGCGAGCGGAGTTAGTTTCAATTTCAATCTTCCGGGCGGCAAACTGGGGACATCGCAGAGCTATACCTCAAACACGTTCACGGTCACAGCATACGGCTACAAATGCGATGCGAGCAGCGCTACCAGCACGAAACTGACGAAGTGCGCTGGAAGTGATTTATACGGCAAGAACGGAGGCGTCGGCGAAACCGGGCTGGGCCTGAATGGTGAAAACGACCAGGAAATCGGATGGAACGGGAAGAAATCCGATTATGTTCTCGGATTGGACGTCAGTAGCCTTTTTGCCGGGCATATGGCTTCCTTGACGTTGGATTTCGGGAGCGTGCAGAAGGGGGAGAATTATACTGTGTGGGGCTACGCTTCGAATCCTTTCGGCACCAACGTGACCCTTTCCAACCAGCTTCTTTCGGTCTTCGGGAATAGCAATTCCACGGCCGACTACACGTCGACGATTTCGCTGAACAGCAACGACCAATTTCTGGTGATCACATCGCAATGCGGTGATGTGTTGCTCGATTCTCTGAGCGGCACAGCGCCAAGTCCGACTCCGGAACCGGGTACGCTAGCTCTGTTCGGGACTGGGTTACTCTTGGCGGGTTTCATCATGCGGCGTCGTCTTGCGGGTCGATCCGCGTAGCCGCACGGCGCTAACTTAGAAACTATTGCTCTATCAAAGTTTGGCCGGGCCGCTCTCCTCTCCAACGGCCCGGCTTTTCTTTTGTCACAGCGCACTTCTGCGTCACAGCCTTGGCGCGTCCACATGGTCCCTCTGCCAATCACAAGAATGAACACAAGGCTCGCGACCGCGCCCGGCGCGATCCAACCAGAGCTTTGTTCTATGCGCCCAGCTTCGTCTCCTGTGCGCGCGAATTGCGTGTGCCATGCCGACGGATTGCAGCCGGCGGCGGCGCCTGGCAAAGCGCAGGCATTTGGGACTTTGCGCAAAATGTTTGCGCATGCGAGAATGCCATCGGCAGCCGAGCGCCGCTTAACATTGTGGAATGAATAACTTAAGTGGAGGCAAAGTACGGCTGGTGGCATCCAAAATGCTGAAGAATTCATGTACATCAGTTACGGGCCATATTTAGGGGGCTAAATGAAGTTCAAGCACACGATTTTGGCGCTGGGATTGGCGGCTTTTGCGGCTGCGCCAGCATTTGCAGGAAATGTGAATGTATCTTTGGGATTTGGCGGGCCTGACGGTCCGCTGGGCACGAGCGCCAGCTATACGTCAAACGGCGCAACGATTACGGCGTATGGTTACGAATGCTCCGCGACGGACGCCACCACCAGCGGGACGCTTTCCGGCTGCACGGCTGCAAACCTCTATCAGAAGAGTGACGGCGGGTCGGAGGTAGGATTGGGGCTCGAGGGAGAAGAAGATCATGAATTCGGAATGGATTCGAACAGCGCCGATTTCCTGATCGGCCTCGACGTGAGCAATCTTTTCAAGCTTGGCGCGACTTCGATCACGCTGGACTTCGGAAGCTGGCAACCGGGGGAAGCCTATGCGGTGCTGGGATACGGGTCGAATCCGTTTTCGAGCAGCCCCTTCACGCTGAACAGCTCCAACACCAAGGCATGGGTTGGCAACCCCGGAACATTGCCCGGCAATCCGCAACAATACTCTTCCACGTTTAATTTGAACTCGGGAGACGAGTTTCTGGTTCTGCTTTCGCCGTGCGGAGCGGACCCGTCGGCGCCTCTTGGTTCGTGCGGTGGCAACGTCACATTGGAAGGGCTTTCTTCGTCCTACGTGACTCCCGAGCCGGGGACACTTGCTTTATTTGTGACCGGATTGCTGGCGCTGGGATTTGCGGCGCGCCGCAGCTGGGCGCTCGCGCGTGATTCGGCAAGTTAAGACTGGGATTCAGTTCTAGGTTTCGATTTGAGTTTCAAAGGCTGATGTAATCGCGCCGGGCCGTCCCTCTCCTTCGGCCCGGCGTTTTTTTGTGCCTGCGCGAAAATCGAAAAAATCAGGGTGCGACGAAAAATGAGCCCGCGGGTTCGAGATGACCGTACGCCATGCGGGATGTGCTGAACGCCGCGGCAGGCTCACCGTCGCAGTCGAGAAGAATCAGGCCGCCAGTGCCATGCGCGCGGCGATCGAGCAGGCGAATGCATTCTTGCGCCGCTGCGGCGCCGGGAGTACCGGCGCGAAGAAGGTCGGCAGCGGTCTTGGCCATGACGATTTTCATGATCGCTTCGCCGTGCCCGGTGCACGAGACGCCGCCGGCTTCCGCATCGGCATAACAACCGCAGCCGATCAGCGGCGAATCGCCGACACGCCCCGGAAATTTGCAGCACGTGCCGCCGGTTGACGTGCCCGCGGCGATTCGGCCTTGCGCGTCGCGCGCGACCGCGCCGACCGTGCCGTGTTTATGACCGAAGTGGAATTCGGAGGCGTGATTCCCTTCCCGGCATTGCCGCCAGGCCATGCGCTCGCGGTCAATCGCAAGCTCCGCCGGATCGCACAACGGAAGTCCATTTTCCGCGGCGAATAATTCCGCGCCGGGACCGACGAGCATCATGTGCGCGCTCGATTCCATGATCTTGCGCGCGAGGCGAATGGGATTCTTGACACACTCGACGGCGGCGACGGCGCCGGATTCGAGCGTGGCGCCGTCCATGACAATCGCGTCGAGCTGCACGCGACCGTCGCGATTGAGATGCGCGCCAATGCCCGCGTCGAATGTAATGTCATCTTCGAGCACAACGATTGCGGCCTCGACAGCGTCCATGGCCGCGCCACCATTGGCGAGCACTTCGCGGCCGGCTTCCAGCGCGCGGCGAATGCCGACGCGGCAATCCGCGGCAGCCGCGTCTGGAATTTCCCACGCGCCGCCATGAACGATCAGCGAGAATTTTTGAGAATTCACGTCAGAACGTCAGGCCCAGGAAAATGAGAACCGGTCCAACAATCAAAACGAGGCTGAGTCCAAGCAGGAGACGCATCACGTGTTCGCGCTCGGCGGCGAATCGCAGAGCCTTCGGCCGCTCAATTTTTTCCCGCGGCGCGCGAAGAGAAGAGCGAAAAATTTTCAGATAAGTTTCCAGCCAGAAAAAAATTTCGCGCCGCGATTGCCAGAGGAGATGCAAGCCAGCAAGAACCACGAGGATGCCAACAAGCGCCAAAGGCCCGCGCACGTTCACGCGCCCCGCCTCGCGGTGCGCGCGATGAGCTCGCCCATTTTCCGTTCCGCCATGGGTTGGGCCGGCTGCGATGCCTTGAGTTCAGGAGCCGCGACGGCCGACGGGGCCGCGAGTTCCGCGGCGGCGCGACGGCCTTCCGTTTCCTTCCATGTGTGCCAGATACGGTGAATGACCGTGACGTTGGAACCGATCGCGAGAATCAGGAGCGCGATCGGAATGCGATTGAAGACCGCGCCCAAAATCATCAGGCCAAGCCGCTCCGGACGCTCCCAGAATCCGACGCGGCAGCGATCAATTAGGGATTCGGCGCGTGCCTGCGAATAGCTGACCATCACGGCGCCAGCCAATGCGATTCCGGTAAGCAATGCATACAAAAAACGATCGACTGTCGAATAGTAAACGAGCAGGCCGAGGAATACGGCGAGGTCGGCATAGCGATGCAAGACGGATTTGAGGAATGCACCGAAAAAATTGATTCGCTGCTGGCGATGCGCGAGCGGGCGCGCGAGTAAATCGCAGAGCGCCGCGGGAATCATGGCCAGGCCCGCCGAAGTGAAGCGGCCAATGCCGAAAAAGGTGGCGGCAACGAGGCAGAAGGCAAAGCCGGTCAGCGTGAGAAGGTTCGCCGGGACACGCGCCTTAGCCAGGGCGGCGACTGCGCGATCCAGCAACCAGCGAAAAGGCCGGCCAAAAGTTTCCATCCGCATGTGGCGGCGCTCTACTCCTTAGAGTTCGTCGTAGATCGTCGTAAGCCGCGTGACTTCAAATTCCTTGGTCCCTGCCGGCGTCTGGACTTTGACTTCATCGCCGACCTTCTTGCCAAGAAGGGCGCGGCCGATGGGCGAAGAAGTCGAAATCATACCCTTAGATACGTCAGCTTCCTCCGCGGTTACGAGCTTATACTCGGTCTTTTGCGATTTGCCAATATCCAAGAGCGTGACGGTTGACCCATACGCAGCACGGTCTTTCGGGAGATTGTTGAGGTTGACCATGGAAATTTCGGCCATGCGGCTGTGCAACTGGCTGAGGCGCGCCGAAACGAAGGATTGCCGCTCCTTGGCGTACTTGTATTCGGCGTTTTCAGAAAGATCGCCGTGAGCGCGAGCTTTCATCAACTCCTTCGGCAACTCCGTGTGGAACTCATGCTCGAGCTGCGCAATTTCCGCCTGAAGCTTCTTTTTGAGTTTTTCGCCGATGTCGGTCATTTTCCCTGTGCGTAAGCGGGAGCCGCGCTTTCTTTGAGCCGATGTAGCGTTTTTTCGCAAGGCTCCTGAGAGGATTCCGTTTACCTCTGAAGTATAGAGGATTTGGCGCTGGCGCCGCAATGAGGGGGACACTTTAGGAGGTGAAAGCGTCTCTCCCGGCGATTCTCTTTTGCTTCGCCAGTAAGACTGCCTGGTTGGAGAACCCGCGCCGCGATTCAGTGTCGGCAAATCGGATGAGTCGGCGTCCAGCGACGCTCAAACGGAAACGGGAACGAACGCAGAGAAGTGGACGGTCTCAGCTCCGCGCCGGCCTCGGCTGAAAGAGCGCCGCAAGGTCGCGGGAGAGCCGAGCGCCCTCTTTTGCGGCGTTGCAGATATGCGCGGCATGCTGGTGCAAAGGATGCGTGTCCGGCAAGCTCATCAGAATTGTTTCGCCATAGCCGAGAACCAGAGTGAGGAGATTATTGAAATCATGCATCATTTTTACGATTTGTTCCGCATTCGGGCCGCCGGGCACCAAACTCGCAATGGATTGGGTGCGCGCGGCGCCGGATGAATCCGGTTTGGAGTTGGACGCAGATTTTGCTTGCGCAACCGCGGCGGCTGCACCCCTGACGGAGTGAGAGCGTGCTCTATGAGGCGAATCCATAGAATATGGCCCCGCATTCTCCGAGAATAGCGGAGGCATTTCTAAGAGCGCTTTGATGTCCAATCGAGTTCCGATAAGTGCCTTGCTGAAAACAGGATGGATGGGGGCGGTTAGGACAAATCGTTGCTTCCGAAACGGGACTCACTTCGTGCAGCGAGTTCCTCTTTGGCCCAGATTGGGCGCCAAGCCGAAGACACGCCGGTTGGCGTGCTGACATTTGCCTGTTCAAAATGGTGTGTTCAAGATCTAAACCGACTGCCGGAGATGACGGCTTGACTCCACGCGCGCGCTTCGGCATACTCGGATTCCCTTCCAGCAGATTCCCAGGAATAGGATTTTCCGCATATGCGCATCCTTGTCGCTGAAGATGACCGGCCTGTTGCCGCCTTCCTGAGCAAAAGCCTCGAAGCGGAACAATACGCTGTGGATGTTGCGGCTGACGGCGAAGAAGCGAATTACATGGCGGAGAACTACGACTACGACCTGGTGATCCTAGATCTAAATCTCCCGAAAAAGACGGGCTTCGAGATTCTTCAGGACGTACGCCAAAAGAAACCAAACCTTGCGATTCTGGTGCTGACGGGCAACACCGAGATCCCGGACCGCGTGAAGGGCCTTGATCTGGGCGCGGACGATTACCTGACGAAGCCATTTTCGCTGGCCGAGCTTTCCGCGCGCATTCGCGCATTGCTGCGAAGGAGCGGCCGGCCCTTCGAAGCGGTTCTGAAGATTGACGATCTGGTGCTGAACCGGGTGCAGCGAATCGTGCGCCGCGGCGAGCAAAGAATCGAGCTGACGCCAAAAGAGTTCGGCTTGCTGGAATACCTGATGCGGAACGCGGGACGGCAAGTGACGCGCGGCATGATCGTGGAGAACGTGTGGAACCTCGGATTCGATACGGCCACGAATGTGGTGGACGTGTACATCAACTATCTTCGCAAGAAAATTGACGCAGGCCGCGAGCAGAAACTGATCCGGACGATTCGCGGCGTCGGTTATCAAGTCGGCGGCCCGAAGGAAAAAGATCTGGCACAGGCGCACTAATCGCGGACCGGCATTCCGACACTTCGAAATTTCGCATCCCCCCGCCGTCTGGCAGTGCCTGCTCGGCACAGGCGCAAAGAACTTGAGCAAATTAGAAACTTCTCATCTCCCTCTAATTGATTTCTAACCTTGCGCGCCCAGACTTCTCAGAGAGAAGAAAACGTGGCTTGTATTGCGGCGGGGGTGGTGTCTGCGGAAGCGATGCGAATTCCCATCACGCGCCCCAATGAAGCCGATCGAATGGGACTCCGCGAGCGACTGTCTTCGGAAACTCGCATCGCCGAGGCAGCCACAGGCGACGCGGACATGGTTCAGCAGGTGAGCGTGGTGCAGCAGAGGACGACTGCGATGGGCGAAGGCGCACGGACGGACGAAACGTAAAGGACGCCATGAACGCAACTGGCTCATATCAGACTTCGCGGCAAATGAACGCGGAGGAGCGCGAGCATGTGCTCATCGACCATCTTCCGCAGGTCCAGTACATTGCGCGGCGTATCCACGACCGCCTGCCCGCTCACGTGCTGCTTGAGGATTTAATCAACGCCGGAGTCATCGGATTAATCGAGGCGCTGGATCGGTTTGACCCCGCCAAGAACGTTCAACTCAAATCCTTCGCGAAGTTTCGTATTCGGGGCGCAATCCTCGACAGCCTTCGCGAGCTGGACTGGGGCTCGCGCCATATTCGCCGCCAGGGCCGCCAAATTGAAGAAGCGATTCGGAAATTGAGAGTGGAGCTCAATCGCGCACCGTCCGAAGTTGAAATTTCGGGCGAGCTGCAAATGGGACTCGGTGATTTCCAACATCTGCTCGGCGAACTTCGCGGACTTAGCCTCGGGAGCCTCGACGAACTCGGCGGCGATGAGTGCGGCGCCCCAAGCAACTTCGCCGAATCTCGTCCCGACGGCCCGGAGAATGACCCCTTCTTTCTGTGCCTGCGCTCCGAGATAAAAACGCTGATGGCCAGCGCTATCGGGGGCTTGGACGAGAAAGAGCGCCAAGTATTGGCACTATATTACGCAGAGGAACAAACGATGAAAGAGGTCAGCCTGATCCTGGGAGTGAGCGAATCGCGCATCTCCCAAATCCACTCCGCTGCGCTGCTGCAGGTGCGCATAAAATTACAGGAAACGATGGGGTCCGGGAGAGTGCGCGCGAAATGCGAGGACTGCAGAAGCGCGGAAAGAACGCTTGCCCATTCGGAAAGATACCCGCAATAAACCTGACCGAGCCGACATTCAGCCGACGTTCAATCAACGAGCAAGATTTCGATTGACAATACGAAGAGCTTCGTAGTACACATTTCGCATGAGCCACGACGCGCCACAAAAGCCAACTGCCTCTGAACTGGAGATTCTGCGGGTCCTGTGGGAGCGCGGCCCTTCGACGGTCCGCGAAGTTCACGAGGCACTGAGCCAAAAAAGGGCGGTCGGATACACGACCGTTTTGAAGCTGCTTCAAATCATGACCGTCAAGGAAATTGTCCGGCGCAACGAGGATCAGCGCGCGCATGTTTACGAGGCATGCCAACCGGCCGAAGAAACCAAGAGGCAATTCGCAGGCGACGTGTTGCAACGGGTTTTCAAAGGCTCGACGAGCGAGCTGATGATGCATGCGCTTTCCGGCCGGAAAACGTCCCGAAAAGAGCTCGATGAATTACGGCGGCTATTGGATCAGTGCGAAAGGAAGCTGCGATGACTAGCCTCACGAATTGGTTTTCGCCCGAGATCTTGAGGCCGCTCGGATGGGCGTTAGTGCATTTCCTGTGGCAAGGCCTGGCGCTCGCGGCGCTGCTTTCGGCGTCGCTCGCGATCTGCCGCCGGGCGACGACGCGATACGCCCTCAGCGTGGCTGCGCTGGCGCTGATGATCGCCGCGCCGGCAGTGACTTTCATGATTCTGGTGAATCGAAGCGCGCCAGCTTCCACTCTCGCAACAGGAACGCCCTCCACCGCGATGGTTGCCATGCGGAGCGCTGTCTCAACCGTGCTCTCGAGCGCCTCAGCGGCGACGCGCGAACCTGCGCCTGCCGACGCACTTTTGTGGTTCGTCGAGGCATGGCTCGCCGGCGTAATCTTCTTCAGTCTGCGGGCAGCTGGCGGATTGCTGCTCATCGAAAGGCTGCGCCGCAAAGATGCGACGCCTGTTCATGGCGAACTGCGCGAGATGTGCGCGGGGATCCAGCGGCGATTGAATTTGAACCGAACGATCCGGTTTTGCGAGTCGCGAGTGCTGGAAGCGCCCGCGGTGATTGGCTGGTTCCGTCCCGTGGTCATGTTGCCGGTGACCGCGCTGACAGGCCTCACGGAAGAGCAACTGAAAGCAGTGATCGCACACGAACTGGCGCATATTCGCCGGCTCGATTGTTTCGTGAATCTTTTTCAAATCGCGGCCGAGACACTGCTTTTCTATCACCCGGCTATCTGGTGGGTGAGCCGCCGCATTCGCGCCGAGCGGGAGAATTGCTGCGACGATGTGGCGATTTCCGTTTGCGGCGATGCGGTCGGCTACGCGCGCGCTCTGGCGCAGATGGAAGAGCGGCGGGCGGCGCCCTCGCTGGCAATGGCGGCAAATCGCGGTCCGCTCATGGGCCGCGTGGCGAGGATGCTGGGCGTGGAGAAAATCCACAGCGGAATCCGCAGCCCTGAATTCGCGGTCAGCTTTGTTTTCCTGGCGGGCGCGCTTCTGGCAGGCGGCGGGTTCGCGGGCGTATCGTACGGTTCGTTTGTCCCGAACGCATTCACGGGAGGCGCGCGAGTAGCGAGCGCATCGGCAAACCTCCCGCAAACATTGAATGAAAGCGAACGCCGGCCAGTTTTGCAGCCATCACCGGCAAGAAGGCCCGCTGCAAGCATGGCGAGCGCGGCGGAGCAGCAGAGCCAGGAGCAAACTCAAGATCAAAGACAAACCACGCAAAGCAATTCGAACAAGAATGAATCGTACATCGACGGCCTCAAATCAGCGGGCCTCGACAACCTCACGGCCGACCAGTTGATTGCACTGAAAGTCCAGGGCGTGACGAGCGAGTACGTGCGAGCGATGCACGATTTGGGACTGAAGCCCAGCATCGACGAACTGATTGGAATGAAAGTGCAGGGAGTCACTCCGGACTACATTCGCGATATGCGGTCGCTGGGTCTCGATATGAACATCGATCGAATCATAGGGATGAAGGTCCAGGGGATTACGCCGGACTACGTGCGGGAAATCCGAGCGCTGGGGCTGAAGCCGAGCGGCGATGAACTGGTGGGGATGAAGATACAGGGCGTGACGCCGGATTACGTCCGCGAAATGCGCGCGCTCGACTTGAATCTGACGATTGAACAACTGGTGGGAATGAAAATTCAGGGCGTCACTCCCAATTACGTGCGAGAAATCCGTGCGCTGGGCCTAGAGCCGAGCACGGACGAACTGGTGGGGATGAAGATACAAGGCGTCACGCCAGATTACGTCCGCGAAATGCGCGCGCTCGGCTTGAATCTGACGATTGAACAATTGGTGGGAATGAAAATTCAGGGCGTCACTCCCGACTATGTACGAGAAATCCGAGCTCTGGGGCTAAAGCCGAGCGGGGATGAACTGGTGGGAATGAAGATACAGGGCGTGACACCGGATTACGTACGGGATATGCGCGCCGCTGGCCTGAACGCAACGATCGATCAAATCGTTGGCATGCGCATCCAAGGGGTCACACCGGAGTACGTGAAAGCGTTGCGGGCCACGGGAATGCAGGATTTCAAGGACGACGCCGACAACTACACAGCAGCGAAAATCCATGGCATCACGCCGGAATTTATCGAGAAAGTGCGGAGCCATGGCATTAAAGATCTCGACTTGGACAAATTGATTCAGCTCAAGAACGCGGATATTTTCTGAGCGCCACACGTGATGGAAAGAAGAAGGAGCCTCCTATGAAAACTCGATGGCCAGGAATCTTCGGCGTGGTGGCAGCCTGCGCGCTGATAAGCGCAGCGACGATCGGGGCGGCGACGACGCGAAGCGGCGCCTGGACGGTCACGCGCTCCGACACGGCTGGACAAATCCACTTTTCACTGATGATGTCGCATCCGGGCGAGACATTCAGCGAGAGTTCTGACTGGCCGCTGAGCGCATTTCAAGGATTGGATATTTCGAAGGCGGGCCGGCAGGACGTGAAATTCTCGATTACCCGTGATGCGGGGAAATTCGATTGCGAAGGGTTCCTGGAAGATGGCGAAGGCGCTGGAATCTTCCATTTCTCTCCGGACGCAAATTACGCGCAAGAGATGAAGGCACTCGGTTTTGACGGCATCGATGCCGATAAGCAATTCGCCATGGCGGTTCACGACGTCAGCGTGGCCTTCGCGAAGCAGATGAAGGGCGAACACATCGACGGACTGGACACCGACAAGCTGATCGCCTTTCGGATTTTCGGGGTCACTGCCGATTTTATCGAAAGCCTGCGGTCGGCGGGGCTGAACATCTCGGACAGCGATAAGCTGGTGGCGTTTCGCATCCACGGAGTGACGCCGGAGATGATCCGCGCGCTGCATCAGCAAGGATATGCGCCGGGCGAGGACAAGCTGATTGCCATGCGGATCCACGGCGCCACGCCGGAGTGGATCGAGCAGTTAGCCAAGGCGGGCTACAGCCATGTCGATCTCGACGAGCTCATCGCGTTCCGCATCCACGGAGTGACACCCGAGGAGATCGGAAAATTCCAAGGCCTGGGGTATTCGCACCTGGAGCCAGACCAGCTGATTGCCTTCCGGATTCATGGCGTCACGCCCGAATTTATCGAGCAGATAAGCCAGCTCGGCTATTCCCACACGGAGCCCGAACAATTAATCGCCATGCAGATTCACGGCGTCACGGCCACCTACATTACCGGATTGCGGTCGCATGGCATGCAGAACCTCAGCATCGATCAATTGATTTCCATGCGCATTCATGGAATCGATTAGCCTGATCAACTGAGGATCAATCCAGCGGCAATTTCGCGACGTTCCATCCACCACCGAGAGCCTTGACGAGCAAGACGCTGGCGACCGCGCGGCGAGTCAAAATATCCGCGGCAGCGCGTTCGTTGGCAAGCGCGGCGCTCTGCGCGGTTATGACTTCGAGATAGGACGTCACGCCGCCTTTATAGCGGTTGTCGGATAGGGCGAGCGAGTGCTGCGCGGAAGCAACGGCGGCGTCTTCAGTCGCCGCTTCCTGCTCGAGAATGCGCTGCGCGGCCAAATTGTCTTCGACTTCCTGGAAAGCGACGAGAACGGTTTGCCGGTACTCCGCCACGGATTGGTCAAATGCGGCCTGGGCCTGGGCGGTGACCGCGTGTCGCCGGCCGCCTTCGAAAATCGACTCGAGAGCGGACGCGCCAACGGCCCAAAGCGCACTGGGTCCGGAGATCAAGGTGGTCAGGGCGCTGCTCTCGAATCCTCCCGAAGCGGAAAGCGTGATGGATGGATAATAGGCTGTTTTGGCGACGCCGATTTGAGCGTTGGCGGCATCGACGCGGCGCTCGGCTGCGGCAATGTCGGGACGGCGCTCAAGCAACTGCGAAGGAAGCCCGGGAGGAATGCCCGGAGGCGGGACGAGCAAGGGAGTGAAGGCCAAAGCAAAACTGGATGCGGGCTGGCCAATCAGAACCGCAATGGCATGCTCGAAAGCGGCGCGCTGGACCGCGACATCAATGGCCTGAGCGCGAGTGGTCTCGAGCTGGGCTTGCGCTTGCGCGACATCGACAGCGGAGGCGAGGCCGCCCTTGAATCTGTCCTCGGTGAGATTCAAGGAGCTCTGGAAAGCATCGACCGTGCTATTGAGCAACTGCTCTTCCGTGTCGAGGCCGCGCAACTGGAAATAGTCCATCGCCAATTCCGCATGGAGACTGAGGTTCACGGTAGCTAGATCCGCAGCGCTGGCCTGGGCCTGCGCGCGCGCAGATTCAACGGTGCGGCGAACCTGGCCCCAGATATCGGGCTCATAGGAAATATCGACGGGCAGAAGAAAATCATTGTATTGGACCAATTCGCCCGTTGTGAACAATGCTTTATTCTGCGATTGTCCGGTGCGAGAGGCTGCCGGATTGACGCCGACAATCGGATAGTAGGCGGCGCGGTAATAGCGAACGGCGGCGCGTGCCTGCATATATTGAGCTTGAGCAGCTTTGAGGTTCTGATTGGAAACATCAATTTGCTGCTCGAGAGCGTTCAGCCTGGAATCCTGAAAGACTTCCCACCAATTTCCCCGAGGGGCCGCATCATCGGGCTGCGAGGGTTGAAAGTTCGCAGCTTCCTTGTAGGTGTCGGGCGCCGGAGCCGGAGCCAGCGGCTTGACGTACTTGGGACCAATCGTGCAGCCACCGAGCAAGAGCAGAGTTGCCAGGATTCCACCTGGAAACGAAAGGCATCTGAATTTTTTCAAGAAGTCGCCCGCGAAGCGCCGATGGAGCGGGCGCCGGGGAGAAAGCTGGCTCACTGCTGCCCTCCGGTTGAGGGCGACGGCTGAGAAGATTGCGCGTCGACGCGGACTTCTTCGCCATCGACAAGCGAGTCCGGCGGGTTGTCGATGATGACGTCACGGTCGGTGATGCCGGACACAACCTCCACGCGAGTGCCGAAGTCGCGCCCCAGCGCGATCGTAACCAACTTCGCATGTTTGCCGTCGTCGACGGTGGCGACTTGAAGCCCCGCAGAGCGGAAAATCAGAGCGGTGATGGGCAAGAGGTAGGTGGACGCTTTCCCCGGAAGGTCGATGTGGACCTCAGCATACGCGCCGGGGAGAAGCTGGCGCGAGAAGTTGTTAACGTCCACTTCGACGAGCAAAGTTCGAGAAGCGGAAGCAATCGCGTTCGCCGTGCGCACAAGTGTGCCGAAGAATTTGCGGCCGGGAAATTCCGGGAGAGTGAGATAGGCCTGGATGCCGGGCTTCGCCACGGCGGAATAAATCTGAGGGACGCTGACGTATACCCGCAGCACGTTGATGGCTGAAATGTGGAACATTTCCTGCCCCGGCGAACTGCTTCCGGCATTGATTAAATCTCCGACGTCAATATTGCGCGCGGTGATCACGCCATCGAACGGAGCGTAAACCTTCTCGAAGGATTGCAAATCTTCGAGGCGTTTGACGTTGTCCTGGGCGGACTGGACTTGCGTCTGCGTGGCCTGCATGCCGGCGATGGCGTTGTCGACGTCCTGCTTGGCGACGGAGTTCGTCTTGAGGAGAGCCTGGTAGCGGTCGGCCGTGATTTGCGCGAGCCGATGGTTGGCCTGAGCAGTGGAAAGGTCCGCCCTAGCCTGCGCGAGTTGCTGGTCGATTTCGGGCGTGTCAATGTCGGCAAGGAGCTGGCCCTTTTTGACGTGCGCGCCGATGTCAGCGTACCAGTGCTTGAGATAGCCATTGGTGCGGGCGTAGATGGGTGCGTCGGAAAAAGGCTGGACGTTCGCGGGCAGAACGATTTCCTGCTGCGGCGCTGTGCGCCCCGCGTGAATGACGGAAACGGTGGGCAAGGCGAGCGAAGCGGTTTCCTGCGTGAGCGCGGACTCCGCCCTGGAGCGCGAATAAAGGCCCCAGCCAACGACCAGGAGAACGAGCACCAGAAGCAATAACAGCCAAAGCCAGCGATGCGCGGACCGCTTGCGCGAGCGCGAACGCATGTCAGGCGGAGGAGCTGAGAACCGCTCCTCCGCCGCCGAATCCGAACTAATGCCAACTCCCATAAACCTCTCCCTAGCAGAAACGCAGTGACACGCTCAGTTTAAGCTGACGGCGACTCTTTCAGAACCTCTTTCGGGCGCTGCCGATGAAAGAGGCTGAAGCAAACGGGAACGAAAAACAGTGTTGCTACCGTGGCGAATAAGAGGCCACCAATTACGGCGCGGCCGAGGGGAGCGTTCTGCTCGCCACCCTCTCCGAGAGCCAAAGCCATAGGTACCATGCCGATAATCATGGCAAGGGCCGTCATCAGCACGGGACGGAAGCGTGTGAAGCCCGCTTCGATAGCGGCGTCGGCCGGGCTCTTCCCCTCATGCAATTTTTCCTTGGCGAAACTCACGACCAGGATGCTGTTCGCGGTGGCGACCCCCATGCACATAATCGCGCCGGTGAGCGCGGGCACACTGAGAGTGGTGTGCGTGACAAATAAGATCCAAACAATTCCGGCCAAGGCGGCGGGCAGGGCCGTGATTATGATGAAAGGGTCGAGCCAAGATTGGAAATTCACGACAATGAGCAAGTAAACCAGCAGAATGGCGAACACCAATCCTCCGAGCAATCCGACAAATGATGTGTGCATCGTTTCAATTTGGCCTCGAACATTGAGCGACGAGCCGTGAGGCAAACCGCCGCGGCTCGCGTTCAGAATCTTATTGATGTCTCGGGACAAAGCGCCCAAATCGCGGCCTTCGGCGGTGCCATAGATATCCACGACGGGCTGAATGTTGTAGTCGGATACATCGGCCATTTCCGCGCCCCGCGTGACGGAGGCGACGTTGCCGAGGATTTGCGGAGGAGCTCCATTCGTGGGGGTCAGGGGAATGTTCAAGAGATCCTGGAGCGATTCGATACTGTACTGGGGCATTTGCGTTGCAATGGGATAGCTGACGCCGTTTTTTGGGTCGAGATAGAAGGTCGGCGTGGTCTGAAAGCTTCCGCTGAGTGAAATGAGCACGTCGCTCGCGACATCATGCTGCGAGAGGCCAAGCTGACTCGCTTCCGTGCGGTCGACGTTGACACGAATGTCCGGATAATCGAAAGCCTGCTGAATGCGCAAATCCGCAAGGCCGGGGATGTACTTCAATTTTTGGAGAAGCTGGTCGGCGAAAACGCGATTGGCGTCCCGGTCGTTGCCCACAATCTGAATGTCGATGGGCGCCGGAAGACCAAAGTTGAGAATCTGGCTGACAATGTCCGCCGGCAGAAAGGCGAAGGTGACGCCCGGATATTCCTCGTTCAGTTTGAGACGCAAATCATGGACGTACCCAGCGGTCGGATGATGTTTTGATTTCAGCGTAACCAGGATGTCGCCGTCTCCGGGACCAATCGGAGAAGAGGTGCTGTAGCTCAGGTTGATGCTGCTATACGGCGTGCCAATGATGTCGATGATGCTGTCGAACTCGCCGGGCGCAATTGCGCGACGGATCGTGCTTTCTATCCGGGCGCACAGGGCGGCAGTATCTTCAATGCGAGTGCCCGTGGGAGCGCGAAGATGGATGCGAAATTGGCCGGTATCGACATTGGGAAAGAAATCCTCGCCGATGAACGGAATCAATGCCAGCGAGGCGAGGCAAACACCGAGAAAGATGACAGCGAAAATGCCGCGGCGTTCGATACAGCCTTCGAGGATCTCGCGGTAACGCGCCCGAGCGCGGTGGTAAAAATTCTCGAACTGGAGCTGCACGAGGACAAGAGGATTGCGACTCTGCGACTTCGCTTCGAGCTCGTCTCCATGATGGATTTTGAGCAAATATTTGGCCATCGTGGGGACGAGCGTTCGGGAGAGGAGATACGAAGCGAGCATCGCGAAAACGACGGCTTCTCCGAGAGGAACGAATAAGTAGCGCGCGACGCCCGTCAGAAAAAACATGGGCACGAAAACGATGCAGATGGCGAGCGTGGATACAAGGGCAGGAACGGCGATCTGCTGTGCGCCGTCGAGAATCGCGGGCTCCAATTCCTTGCCCTGCTCGAGATGGTAATTGATATTCTCGATTGCGACGGTGGCGTCGTCCACCAATATGCCGACGGCCAAAGCGAGACCACCCAGCGTCATAATGTTGATGGTTTCGCCGAGGGCGCCGAGAACGATGAGAGAGGTGAGGATCGAGAGAGGAATGGAAATGGCGATGATGACGGTGCTCCGCCAGCTACCCAAGAAGAGAAGAATCATGAGCGCGGTCAGACAAGCGGCGATGATTGATTCGCGAACTACTTCGTTGATCGCCGTGCGCACGAAAATGGACTGATCCGCTTGAGGGCGAACCTCCAACGTGTCCGGCATGATGGCCTTGATTCGGGGGAGCGCTGCTTTGACTCCTGAGATTACATCGAGGGTTGAGGCGCTGCCGGATTTCTCAATGGTGAGGATGGAGGCGCGCTGGCCGTTCACACGCGCGATTTCCGTCTGCGGCGGGTAGCCATCGCGGACATGAGCGACGTCGCGAACGTAGATGACCGTGCTGCCAACGGTCTTAACCGGAAGATTGTTGAGCTGGTCGACGACTGTGGGGCTGCCGTTCATGTCGACGTCGTATTCAAAGGGGCCGATTTTTACCGTGCCGGAGGGAAGAATCAGGTTCTGCTGGCCAATGGCGTTGACCACATCGAGAGGAGAGAGGGACTTCGCTTGCAACGCGGCGGGATCAAGATCAACCTGGACTTGCCGGACCCTGCCACCGTCGGGCCAGGGAATCGATACGCCCTCAACGGTTGCGAGCTGATTGCGCATCGTGTTCATGGCAATGTCCGTCACTTCCTGTTCGGACATGCCGTGGCCGGAAAGAGCGAGCTGGAGGATGGGCACGGTGGAGGCGTTGTAAATGAGGATGACGGGAGGAGTGGCGCCGGCGGGGAGCTGGCGAAGGATCGTTTGAGAGATGGCGGTAGTTTGCGCGACCGCAGTCGCAATATTCACGTCGGGATGAAAAAACATCTTGATGACTGCTTTTCCGTTGATCGACTGGGATTCGATGTGCTCGATATTGTTGACCAGAGTGGAAAGCGAGCGCTCGGAAGGCGCGGTAATCCGATTGTTCAGTTCTTGAGGCGTGAAACCCTGATAATCCCAGACGACGCTAATGACCGGAATGGCGATATTGGGGAAAACGTCTTTCGGGGAGCGGATGATGGAGAGAGGCCCGATGATGAGAATGAGCAGCGCCAGGACGACGAACGTATATGGCCGCCGCAAGGCGATTCGAACAATCCACATCTCTTACTCCCGGTGTTTTCTTCGCCGGATGGCATACCAAACCCCGGCGGCAGGGACATGCTCGGTCAAAGTGCGCGCGATAATGTAGCAGAACTATGCCGCGCTCCGCTGCCTGCCTTTTGCGATGATACTATTGCAGACGTATACCGGCGCTCATTCGATGCAGGATTTTTTCGAGGGATTCCGGCCGGAGCCAGTGATGCCCCGATGGCCGGAATTGGCGCGAAACATTACCAATCGTTTTCTGGATTTGGCCACGAATTCACTCCTTTCGCGCAGCCTATTTTTCGATGGAGATCGCGTTGTGACTGACGTCACAGACAAAGGTCGAGAGTTGTCGTCGAATGCGACCTAGGTCGAACGAAAGCGATTGGTTGCAGACGTGCAGGGAATGGATTGTGTCGAATCGAATCACGTTCATTCCTTGAGAGGTGAGCAGGAGGCTCCGTGATTGGCATGCTTGTTGTTCAGATTGCGCTCAGCATTATCTTAGCCTCCATATTTTTGATCCGTCCCTCGGTGACAACCGGTACGGCGTGGAAGATCGTGGCCTTTATTGGTTTATGCGTGCTTCCTTTTCTTTGTATCGTGGGCGGAATAAACACGCATATACAACGCTCCGAACAGACGCAATTTTGCACTTCCTGCCACGCGATGGCCCCTTACCGGCAGAGTCTCTACGTGGACGATCCAAGTTACATTCCTGCGCAGCACTTTCAAAACCACCGAGTGCCGGCGGACATGGCCTGTTACGCGTGCCACGCCGACTATTCACTCTATGGCCCATTCAAGGACAAGCTGCGAGGATTGACGCGAATCTATATGCAATACGTGAGCACGCCACCCAATCCAATCCGCATACCGGGCGGCTACGACAACGGCCAATGCTTGCACTGTCACCTGGGAGCCCGCAGTTTCGAGGAGAATCCAATCCACGCGGCGGTCATGGATACGTTGAAATCGAATCAGACGTCCTGCCTGACGAGTGGGTGCCATGACAACACTCACAATGTGGCACAGCTAAGCCACGTCAAATTCTGGAGGCCTGGCCAATGAGACTGAGTGAGATCGGGATGGGCCGGTTTCTGCGAATATCCAGCGCTCTAATCATACTTGGATTGATCGTCGAGATCGCAAGCCTGCTTTGGTACCACCCCCTTTCGTTCGTCCTATTCACGTTCGTTGGCGTGGCGCTTATCGGACTGGGCATCGTGGTCTACCTAATATCTCTGGCGTTCATCGCCACGCGACCTTCGGACAATCACAACTCCTCTTAGAGCGATCCGGTTCGCGGACAAATTCCGCGAGGGTTGGATTTCTGGAGCGGAGCATCCATTCCGTATTGCCGGTGCAATCTTGAAATTCGAGCCTTACGAGGACGAACCGGGTGTTGCCCTCCAATGACACACTCCCACAGCATCAAGCTGAAGCTGCGTGACATCACCCAGCTCTTCAATTCGATGGATCCTTCCCCCTTCGTCGAGAAGGACCTCGACGACGACGCGGAGGAATTCATCATGGGCTGGGCGCAGGAGTTTCCGCCCGGCGCACCGCTGAAGCTGCACATCTACCTGGAGCAGTGGCCGGCCGAGGATCCGAAGGAACTGATCCGGCAAGCTGTGCACAACTACTTCGCCCACCGCGCCACCCTGACTAAATTGGAATTCAGCCGCTTGATGAAACAGGGCAGGACCAGCCTGTTCATCGGTTTGGTGTTCCTGGCTTCCTGCCTCATTATCATTCAGACGCAGCTGCACGGTGAGGCTGGCACGTGGGCGGGCGTGCTGCGCGAGAGTCTGACGATCGCGGGCTGGGTCGCGATGTGGCGGCCGATGCAGATTTATCTTTATGATTGGTGGCCATTACGTCGAAGGGGCCAAATCTATACGAAGCTTAGCCATATGCCGGTGGAAGTTATCCGACAAGAGAAGAATTGAGTGTTTTCGATCGAGGTTGTGATCCGGCAAAACCATGCGGGCGCAGGATTGAACAAGGGGAATGGAATCAAGTGGGCAGGACCGACTGGACACGGCGCAGCATCAACGCGCGGTCCAGCGGCAATCGGCACTCGATTTCTTCGATCATTCCTTTGAATGGCGGCGCGTCTTCGCGGTGACCTGGGGCACTTTCCTGTTGGTGTTGGTCGCTGCCGGGTAGCCGTGTGACCAACGGGAAAGCGCTGGCCACAACAAACCGGACCGACGATTCTCGACCATCGGAATGATTGCCACTAGATTAAGCCCGGAACAACTGAGGTGTTCAGTTTTGGAGGGGAGCACTACAAATATCTCCACTAATGCTCCACAAATAATAGAGTCAAATGCGAAATAGACGTGTTCTTATTGGGAAAGGTAAAAACTGGCGGAGAGGGGGGGATTCGAACCCCCGGTAGGGCTTTTGGCCCTACAACGGTTTAGCAAACCGCCGCCTTCAGCCTCTCGGCCACCTCTCCGAAACTAACTTCTTGCTGCATTGTAGCTTAGGACCCGATTTTGTGACAGTCCGCTCTTCGGTTGCTGCATTTTGGTGCATACTGTCACACTTTTGTCACAGTGACCTGCGAGCTTTTCGACCGCCGCCTGCTTCGAATCGAGATTTGTGTGCGCGTAGCGCATCGTCACGCTGAGGCTGGAATGTCCCAAGAGTTCCTTCACCGTGACAATATCGACGCCTCGATTCACAAGGCGAGAAGCAAACGTATGGCGCAGAGTGTGCCACGTCACATCGGTAATCCCCGCCTTATTGCACGCGAGCTTGAATCCGGTCTTGAGATCAACAAACGGTTTGCCGCTTTCGGGATTGTAGAAAACAAATTCATTCTTCTTGCCCAACCGCCAAAACTCAAGGACCTTGCGAGCTTCCGCATTGAGCGGAACTTCGCGGACTTTCTGAGTCTTGGGGGCGAAAACATTGAGAATGTTCCTTTCCCAATCCACACTAGACCAAAGCAGGCCAAAAATTTCCCCGATGCGCAAACCCGTATTCAAGGCAAAACGAATCAAGTCCTGAATATACGGGGCTGCATTTCGAAGAAGTTCTTCTTCCTCTTCTGGACTCAGAACCCGAAGCCCGGTGTTATATTCTCGAAAGAATTTCACCTTGCGAAAAGGATTCAAACCCAGATAGAGGTCCCATTCGATTGCCAGATTGAACATTCGCTTGAGCAAAGCCATCTCCCGATTCACCGTCGAACCGGAAACCGAGGCCCTTCTGTGCATTTTGTAGCCTTCGATATCCGCCGAAGTGATCTCGGTAAGCTGTCTTTCGCTCCCGAAGAATCTTTCTAAATGCCCAAGCATCTGTTCATCTCGCAACCAGGAACGTTTGTTGATCTTCGCGTGCTCCATATAGCGTTTGCCGAATTCGCCGAAAGCGATTTTTACAGGCCGTCTGAAAACGCCCCGCAAAATCTCAGACTTTCGGATGTTTAAGAGCGATTCGGCATCACGGCGGTTGGTGCTCCGCGACGATTCTTGGATTCGCTCACGGTTTTGGTCGAAATAATCAACCCACCACACACGACCTCTTTTGTAGATTCCCATCTGCGGCTCTCTTTTCTACCCTTTGCCAGCCGCGCGGGTATTGTAGCAAGGAATAGTGCGGCTGCCTGAATGGGAAGACTGCTGTCGTGGATATTTCTTGTTGGCCTCTACGAAAACTTGAAGATCACGCGAATCAAAGCGTAAGGCTCTTCCGATCTTTACGAAAGGAATCCGCCGTTGCCAGACCCAGCCGTAAAGCGTTGAAACGGATACGGCGAGATATTGAGCGGCTTCGCGAATCGTCAGAAGTCCCTCACGAGCTAGGGTCTCCTTTGCGAAATCCGCTTGGGATTCGTTAGTCAGCAAGGTTTTGCTCACTCGGGGCTGCTTGAATTACTGGTGCCTGCCCAGGTAGTGGTTCGGGCTTCTGTTGCTTCTGCAAATACGAAATAAAAAGGAAGACCGCGAGTCCGATTCCGGCAATTTCGAGCCAGCCAACAACTGTTATTTTCATTGTTTGCCTCTCCAGGGCACGATTGCCCCGCACCTTTTCTCAGGGCATCGAAATCCTTTCAGGCTTCCATCGAACGTGCTCGTCTTTGCCAACTTCGGCTCGGCCCAAAACTTATTCCCGCATTCCGGGCAAGCAAGCCGAAAGCGGCTCTCAATCTCTTGAATGCGGACAGTCAATCCTTCACGCTCTCCCTGCTCGACCAAACGCCTAAACTCTGCAATACCAGCCGGTCCGCGAACAAAGAGCTGGATTCCGCACGGATCGCACGTTATGTACGGCTTGTTCTTTCTGGTTAGCCGGACTTCACGCACGCAGAAACAAACCGGACAAGGAAATTTGAACTCTGTATTCGTCGCCATACCGTCAGGCCCTCCTACGGAGTGCTTCATTGGCTTCTCAGAACATTCCGGGCATGTACATAATACGGCCAAATTTCGAGGAACTCGGGATTTGCGGCTTACAACACTAGAAATTGACGACACACTTTCCGCAAAATTCCTACCATTTTTTCGGGGACCTTCCGTAAAATTGAGACTTGTTATTCTGGACTCTCCGCGAAAATGAAAAAACGCAAGAAAACTGCAAAAAAGCCCCAAATAGCACTTGACACATATGGTGAAAAACGAGGCAGAGGCAGGCCCCGAAGCATGCCTGCTGATGAGATTTGCGGACGCGCTGAAAACTACCGCCAGCTCTTCTGGGAACAGCAGCTAGATGCCAAGAAGAAGAAAGTGGTCCGGGATCGGCCCTGGCCGTGGGCAGAACAAATGCTTACTGCAAGCAGCGAGGATGAATTGCGCAAGGCGCTTGATGCTGCCCCACACTATGCCCAAAGTCAGTTTGGTGGATTCCTTCCGCTGATCCTTTCGATCCTTCGAGAGAAGACTTTTCCAAAAACAAAGTCAGCCCAACTTGATTACCTCGCAGATTCTCTTGCGGGGCTGGGCCATGTCACGCCGCGCAGCTCTCGTGACATTTGCTCTGATGAGCGGGCAAAACAGCGGGCCAAGTCTCCGTATAGGGTTATTCGAAAAGAGTTCTACATAGAATGTACTTGCGGGTACAAAGGCCCCGCCCTCGATAATGCCTGCCGGAAATGTAAAGCAGAAATTCCTCTGTTAGCAGAAGACTTGCACTTTCTTCAGTGACGTAACATAACGTACGTAACGTTACGTAGCAGTTCCAAAATTGAGGGTTCACGGGGTTTGCCACAGCGATGCCCGCCGGGCCGGGAGAGGACCATCTGCGCTAGATGCCATATTCGCGCGCTGGGAAATCGTAGAGGTTCTTTGTCATGTCCCCAGCGCTCCCCGTGCGAAGCACGGCTCTTCCGGTGCCCTCCGGCGCTTCCCTCTAACCAGCGGCAACCGGCCCCCGGTTGCCATGCCGAACCACAGCTACCGATCACGTTCCTTCAGTTCGTCTGAGTCGGCGCAGAAGCCACAAAATGAATGCGCTCGGAAGAAAAGTTGCCAGCCAGAGCATCAACACGATGCTCACGAACGCGCCGATTAAGCCAAATGGTCTTCCCAAGTACCCCGTATAGCCACCTGGTATTACGGCTAAAGGTAACGCCACAACGAGAGACAGGGGACTGAACACCGCGAAGCAAATGGCCACCGCAAGAGCCTCGCGTCGTTGCCAACGGTTTCGGAGCTTTCTGAAGATCCTCCAGACTCCGATTCCGACCGGGAGAACGATAACGACCACCAGCGCAATCGCCTGAGCTATCGACGGCCTGGCCGGGGGCCTCGAAGTCCCGAACACAAGGACAGCAGCAAAGGCCAACGCGAATGCCGCAACCGTAAGCACGAGCGTGCTCTCCCCGACAACGCGGATTAAGTATCCGACCTTGTACATGGCTATTGCACCCCGCAGGCGGCGAAATCGTAAATGTGGTCGGCGAAGAGGTACCACCCAAGCTGGAACGGGTTGCCGTTCTGCACGTACTGATTCAGAAGATTTCCTCGTACACAGTTACTCCATGGGCCATTCGGACTATTTGTGCAAATTTTGAAGAGCATATCCCCCGCGCCCGTTCCATCCAGGTATTCAGAGCAGCCAAGCGGGTCTGGTCCCACCCCAGGGAGCGCCGGACCGACGGTCGGTTGCGTAGACTGTGTCGGCGATTGCGGCCAAGCAGCATTCGTCCCCAACTTCCTGTTCGGAGATTTTTTGGTACTGTTGCGTCGTCCGAATATGATTCAAAAGCTCCAGCCATAGTTCAGATATCGGAGCTTTAGTTTGTACAGACGCTCGGATAATAATCTCCAAGCCCATCGCGTCAGCCTGCAACTGAAAGTACGCTCGAAGCAATTTCGTGAACTCTCGGATAATCTTTTCGATTTGTTCCGAAGCCATTCGGGTCACCCCCCCGTGCATCCGCACGGCGTCTTCGTTTTTCCACGTCCTAAATAGGGTGTAGAATCTTGCCGCGGGTGGGAAAGAGAGGGCAACTCGGAGATGACAAAAAATCAACTAAAGTGTTCAGCAGCAGAAACGGAGGACGTGATTGCGCAGCTTTTTGTTGGATGGGCGGCTCAACATCTGGGGCAGGGGCAGGCTCGTAAGATTTGCGGGGTCGAGCTTCCCTCTCGGCCCCGATTTTTTTTGGGTCAGCCCGCCCTGCCGGGGTGTGAAGCTGTTACCTTATCCTGCCGATGAGTTGTATAACTGCGGCGAGGCCAGCTATGCCCGCCGCAGCAGTTCCACAAGTTCCCCAGTAACTTAGGCTTGACGCGCCCCGCAGCGCTAAATCGAGGGAGTCTCCTGCAGGGTTTTCCCTCACTGCGCCCGAGACGTACAGTTCGTGCAACCTCTTATGTACAATCAGTGTGCGTATCCAACTACCGAGAACCGTAACGGGTACTAGCAAAATCCATGCCATTGCCAATACAGGCATCTTATTGAAAAAAATGATTAGTATGCCGACCCCCAACGCGATTGAAAGAGTTACTAGCGCTGTCACAGCAAGGAATTGTCGAGACTTATGCGGCGGCTGAGCAAACACCTCCGCTGATTCAAATGCGCCATGCTTTGTCGTAGCCCAGGAATTCATAGGCATAGCACCCCCCTATCTCAATGGCATGCAATCAAATCTATCCCGAGGCCGATACCACCGGCGGCCCAACCCACCCAACCAATGGGTGCGGTTACGACCCCGAATTGGGCCATCGTTCCCCAGGTGAACCCGTACAGCGACACAACAGCAGCTCCAGCGCAAAGGTTCCAGTTACCTTTTTGCGTGGGCGGCGGCGGGAGCGGCATTGGTGGTGGTGATTGTTGCTGCGCTTGCGGCTTTTAATGGATCGCCGTCATTAGCGCTTGGACGATTCCCCAGGCAATAATCGTCACCCCGAGGGTAAGACTCCAATGCAGCCTAGCGAGCCGCGCGTAGTGCATCCGCACGAGCTGCGGATCACTTGGCGTGCCATTGGTTTGTTCGACTATAGCGCGAATTTCCCAATGCGAGAGCAACGATAGGACCCAAACCGCCACAGGAAGCAGTACTAATCCAAAAACCGCTGCGCTGGCCTTGAGGGTCGGTGACTGCACGCGCATTGTCCTTATACCCGAGAATACGAAAAGTGTTAGGACGGCGGTTGTCACGTCGAAATTCAGAGAACGGAACGGAGACCTGCGAAAGTAGCTCGTGATTGAAGAAACATCGCTCATGGCAAATGCACCTGTGGCCCCCCACAAAGTTTGTTGTTTATATACTGGTTCGTTTTGCTAATTCCATAACCTTCGGCAAAACTCAATAGTGGGAACTGCGTTCCTTGCACAAACAGCCAAATGTCCGCTAGATCGGTCATCTGGTTCAACCCTTCATTCAGTAGATTGCATTGCTGCTGGGTCAGCGGCGGCGGCTGCGGTGTTGGTGCCTGCGATTGCGGCAACAACTCAATCTCGCATGGATGAGTCACTCGAAGGCCTACCGTGGTGCTTCTTGTCTTTGTCTAGAAACCAACTGAGGAACAGCATCGTCGCGAACAATTCAAACCCCATAATGAAGTCGAGGTGCCACATGCTCAGTTTGCGGATTTCATCAAATAGGGTTTCTACACAAGCCGCGTCAAGCAAAATCACGAATACGACTGGAACCCAAAATCGCCAATTCGAAAGAAATCTCCAGAATGTTGCAATAAGGATTGCGATGCAAAATATCCCGCCCACAACAATCATCCGCCCGAGCGGTTCAGGAGCGTTGGGGAACCAAATCGCCATCACGATTGTTGCAACAACTATCCCGCCGCCCATTACAAATCCTATGAACCAGGGATTCGGTTTCTCCTTCATTGTCTTCTGTCCACTAGTTACCAAATACGGTCGAACAAGTTCCCGCGCGGTTTGCGTTGAACTCTGCCGCCAAACCTTTACTGCCCGCGATGATAACGGGTATGCCGACGATAGCAACAGATGCAGTCTCGCCGAGGTCCAAAATCCCTCGTACGATTGATGATTTCAGCGGGTAGGCTAATCCTTGGCTAATCGTATACTGCATCGCGCCAGCTGTCGCTGTCGCCGTTGCTGCGGCTTCCGGTCCCTGACCGAAAGGAAAGAAGACCTCGTTTTTCAAATCGTCGAAAGCCGTACTAAAAAATACCGAGGCGCAGCTTGGTTTCGTTGGCTGTGGAGATAGTTGAAATTGTGGCCCCGGCGTTTGCGGCATTAAACGGGCGCACTATGACGCGAATTTCTATCGTGAAATTTTTCGACAACTCGAATAATCCCCACAGTGAGCAAGCAGTCTGGAATCACTATCGGCAGCATGGCAACCGAATGAAACCATGCTGGAGGAATTCGAACAAAATAGAAGAAGGGAATGTGTAACACCAACACAAAGCCGATGGTCTCCCAAAACCATAGCTGCCGCCTCAAATCCCAACGGATTCTAATGGCAACCATTACTGCCGCTAAAGCAATGAAAACGGTCCAGCCCAAATCCTCATTACCGAAGTACATGAACAGAAGGAGCACGGGTACCAGAATGGCGGCAATGATGAGCCCTGTGTAGTCAGTAGGCTTCTTTTCACGATTTTCCGCCATTTAGTGCCCCCCGGATAAACAAGCCTTGTAAGACGATATTACGCCTTCTTTGCCGAAGATATCGTTCACAGTTGCACCTGCAGAGACGATATTGCCTAATACTGGAACTATCTCGACTCCATGGACAGCGATATTTGCTGTCTCGCCAGCTGCGTCCGCAAAAGCCAGTCCGGTAGTCGCGCCGCCAACGGCCGCTTCACTGAAGCTGGCTCTTCCAAGAGACAGCCCTAGTGCCCCAACTCCCGCGGCGAGTTGGACGCCGTGGAGCACGTTCCCGCCACCCGGAATTATTCCGATTGCGTCAAGCGCTGTTGTCCCTAACGCCGTGCCGGTTCCCGCACTAAAGGTGCACGACCAGAAGCCGGGTTTGTTATTTGCCTGCGATTGCGGCTGCCGCTTTTGCGAACTGGGGCCGGGGTTGCTGATGGGGCCAGATTGTTGTGGCCCTGTGAGTCCCAAAAGGTCCAGGCCCGACCCAACCTGTACCTCCTCATAGCCAGTAACCCCATACTCAGGCACTCCGACGCTCACAAGGCAAATTGCAGCGCCGCTAGTGCAGCCCGTATTCCCACCGCTCACCTCGTAGTGTCCGACCTGTCCCCAATCTGCTACTAATCCATAAACTGGAACATTCTCCAAGGCAATTTGACTGGCAGGGTCAATTCCGCCGGGTGTGCTTTGGCCGGGCAAGAATGCACCACTGGGGAGATCGCCGCTGTCGTCCCCCGCGTAGCCGCCGTCGAGATCGGCACCTCCTCCGCCAAACGGATTAGCATGTGACACACATCCGTTCTGCGGCGGAGGGTCTGCGTTCGCATCGTTTGCATCTGTGCCGGAATCCAAAGCGTCTGTGTCTGAGTGGCCGCCTCCAGACGCCTGCTGCGATTTGTCCTTCGGCTTTGCTTGCGCTGTAGAGCACCCTGCGAGGGCTCCCGAGGGATCAGTTACGTTACTTGGGTCGTTGATCGAATAGCTATAGCGATTCAGCGACTGCGGGTCTGCCGTCGATCCGGCAAGCGGGTCAGGCGACGACAGCCGCCCCAACCGACTCACGTGATATCTCGCCATCGCGTAATGGTTCCCCGACTCTGCATCGTACTCGTACGTCGTGAAGTACAGCTTATCGTTCGTGCCGTTGTACCACGATTCACCGAACGGGAAGTGCCCCATGAAGGTATAGACCCCGCCGCTTGAATTCGTCACCATGCGGTTCGACAGATGATCCTGATGATAATAGAAGGTACCCGAGGAATTGATCTTCGCTAGCAACGCACTGCCCCCGTAAATGTACTCAACCGTGGGTGAGCTTGGCGCAGCACCGTTCGCGTACTCAGCAACGACCTTCGATCCTGAGAAGATGTACACCGTCGTCGTGCTGCCCGCAACTTTCTTCACTCGCAAGCCATTCCCGTCGTAGGTGTACGTCCCGGAACCCAGGCCGCCACTTGCCGTGACCGCGTGGCCTTCGCCATCGTAGGTTATTGTATTCGAGCCGTCATCAGTCATATTGCCGCTGGCATCATAAAGATACGGCGAGCCGGTGATGTGATTCGTCGTCGCGCTGACACTAACCGAATTCGTCGGGCACGTAATTCCCGAACAGCCGGAGGAAATGCTCTGCGCACTGCGGTTCCCATAGCGGTCGTACGCTTCCGAAAGCCCCCAGGCTGGAAAGTCACCACTGCCAGTTGTCGCTGCATTGGTCAGGCGGTAAAGAGCATCGTACGTGTAGGTGATGTTGCGTCCGGACTGCACATAATCCGTGATGCTGGAAATCTGGCCATTGTTGCTTCCCGCCGAGCCATACG
>CAVSPU010000001.1:0-436481 GCA_963729815.1 uncultured Acidobacteriota bacterium | reverse complement strand
TATTTAGTTCGAGTCCGAGGCTCACTCATGGTGCAGTCTCGACGTCCTACGAACTCGACAAGCACTCTTCGCAGTACGCGCATGGTCAGCACCGGCACAGATATTACTCTCAGAGTACCGAAGTTCAAGGACTAAGACTGGTAATTTGCGCTCAACGTGTTTTCTGGGCGCAGCGAATCATTACCTAATTTGTGGTTTTCCTAAAAGGGCCTTTTGTTGTGCGTTTTCTGGCAGCGATGCCAGCTATCCGCTGCCATAAATCGCGTGTGTTTTCTGGAATGGCAGAGGTCCAACAGCAAATAGGTGCTTAACGGTGTTGAGCAGTGAGCTGATCGGATGACGCGCGGCAGCGGCGCGCAGATCGTCCGCGGTGACATGCAAATAGATCTGCGTGCTGGTGATCAGCCGATGCCCGAGCAGATCGCGGATCGTCACCAGACCAACTCCGGCGCGCACCAGATGGGTTGCGAATGTGTGGCGCATCCGATGCGGTGAGAGTGGAAAGCCGACGCGACTGCGCAATCCCCGCTTTCTTCCTCCCCGTCGCCGCACCTATGGGGAATTAGAACCGCGCGTAACTTACACAAAACACTCACTCGAACCTATTTCTAATCACGGAATTTTCCGTTTTTACAAATTCCCCCTCCCCATTTTCGGAGGCTCCTCCGCAGCCTCCTCCGCGCCACATTCTCCCCGCGCCAATTTCGCAATCCTCCGCCCCGCGCGAACTTTCTCGCCGAGTGCGATACTATGGAATCCGAGGAGCCTATCGCGCCATCAACTGATGCCCACACGACCTTTCATTCCGCCGCGAAATTTCCGCGCCATCTTGCGCAGCGTGGTTCCGCTCACGCCCGCCACAAAACATTTTGAATGGGAAGTGATCGAAGGCGGCCCGTTCGAATTTTACGCCGGCCAATTCGTCTCGCTCGAGGTCGCTCGCAATGGCGCAAAGGAAGCGCGGCCTTACTCCATCGCGTCCGCGCCGCGCGGCGATTCGAAATTCGACCTCTGCCTCAATCGCGTCGAGGGCGGCTACGTCTCGAATTATTTGTGCGACATCGCCGCAAACACCATCGTCAACTTGAATGGTCCGCACGGCTCGTTCGTCGTCTCGCAACCCGTCGAGCAGGATTTGGTTTTCATCGCCACGGGCACCGGCATCGCGCCGATTCGCGGCATGCTCGCGGAAATTTTTGCCTCGCGCCAACCGCTCGCGCGCGATCTTTGGCTGCTCTTCGGCGTGCGACATCTGGAGACGATTCTCTATCGCCGTGAATTCGAGGCCTGGGCCGCCTCCAATCCGCGTTTTCATTTCGTGCCCACGCTCAGCCGCCCGCCCGCCGATTGGTCGGGCAAGACAGGCTACGTCCAGGAGCACTTGCGAAAACTTTTCGCCGGCCGCAAGGATTTCAAGGCGTACATCTGCGGCTTGAAAGTCATGGTCGACGAAGTTCGCTTTATCTTGAAGGAGGAATTCGGACTCGACCGCAAACAGATCCGCTTTGAAAAATACGATTAACGCACGCCTTCGGAATTTTGCGCTCGAACTGTTTCCAAAATAATTCGGGGAAAAATTACGAAACGAATGTGCAGCCCACGCGCATGCTTCCGCCTTCCGCTTTGCGCGTATACACTTTGCGCAAATTCACGCGCAGCGGCGGCAATATCGGAACGTGCAGCACCGCGAAAAATGGCGATGGCACATCTTCCGCGCCTTCCATGATCAGCGCCAGGCCGCCCGTGCACAGATCCACAACCGTCGCGGTTTTCTTTTCATTTCCCGCGATCACCGCATACGCCTTCGTCCCGGCCAGCGACACGCGTTCCCATTTGCGCCGTTCGCTGCCTCCGCGCGGTTTCGTTGGAGCTTCGGAGTGCGCGTCTGTCGGCGCGGCTTGCGCCTTCGGCGGCGGCGCCGGCGACTGCTGCGCTTGCGCGGAAGCCTGCGGCGGCGCTCCTGGCGCGGGCCGCTGCATGTCGCGCGGCCGAACATGCGCCCGCTGCGCATTCTTGAGCTGGTAGAGGCGGGTATCTGCCAGGCGGAGCAGAACATCTTTTGTTTCGCCGTCCTGCGGATGAACCGCGATGCCGTAATCGATCGTCACGCCAACTTCCAGTTTGAGCGGCGCGATTTCGCCCTCAAAGTGCGTGCGCAGGCGATCGCAAAGCGTGGCAGCTTGCTCGGGGTCCGCCTGGGGGAGCAGCAAAGCGAATTCGTCGCCCCCGATGCGAAACGCGAAGTCCGAGGCGCGCAGATTTTTTCGCAAAGTCGTGGCCGCGAGTTGCAAGACCTGATCGCCCTGCAAGTGGCCGTAGAGATCGTTGACTTCTTTCAGGCGGTGCAGATCGAGAAGAACCAGCGCTAAATGCTGGCCGTACCGCTTGGCGCGATTGAATTCCTTGTCGCAGTATTCCTCGAATAGCCTACGGTTGTAGAGGCCGGTCAGCGCATCCGTCGCCGCATTCAATTGGAGTTTCTTGAATTCTTCGTACTCCATCAGGATCGGCACGCGAAGAAAACTGGTCGAGGCCAGTACATCCACCATTGCGGTCTTAAGCGATACCTTCCGGCCCATGCTTTCGGAAAGTTCTCCGCGCCGCACCAAAATCTGGCTCCAGTAATCCAGGCTCTGCGCTTGTGTTACGTCGATGCGCGCGATCGATTTGAAAAATTGCTGCAGGAATTGCGCGCGGACAGACTCCTCCAGATTGTCGAGAGTCTCGACGAGAAGGTCGAAAAATGAATCGTCCGACGAGGACGTGCTATTCGACTCCGCTGGCTGGGGCATCAGAGTTTCGGTTTTGCTCTTCGGAACTGGATTACATTATTCCGATGCGAGTGGCGCTCCTGCGGGGACACTAGCAGAATAGCAATGGCAATGCCAACGCTCAAGGAATTTGTGGAGGAGGGCAGGTCCGTAAGCTACAGAAAGAAAGGAGGAAATTGGCAGCCATGATGGGGTCGAAATGCTGGTCACGCGCGAGGACGGTGAAAGAGAAACGAATTCCCACTTTTCGCACATCCCGTGCATGAGGGGGCTCAGCCGTAAGATGTCTATTCGAGAGGCTTTAAGAACTCGACAGCAGCCAGTTCCATCTCCCCGCTGCACTCGAGACGGCGTACACGGGCTTGGATCGGCGGCGTTCCCGATTCGCCAAGCTCAGCGGAGGCGGGAAGGGGAGCTGGGATCGTAAGCGAAATGATCTCGTCATGCCGCAGCGGGTGGGGGCTAACCAAGCGTGCGCCCAAACCGCTTATGTCGATTGTTTTCGCGAGTTCGAGGAACTCGATGCCTCGACCATCTGTTCCGCGAATGAAAAGGGGAACCTGCAAGCGGATGCGCTGAAACTTCCGACGCTCCACGTGACCGTTATTTGAGCTCATGCGCACCCTCAGTGACGCTACATTTGACCCGATCTCTAGAACCGGGGTAGTAGTACTCCGATTGGAGCAATTTTGTGGCTATACCCGAACATTTCTATCTGTATAAGATGTGTATTTTCTGTATTTTACGATGCATCCTGGGTACGCATAAGCAACTATGGCGGAAAAGCCAAATTCGGCAGAACTTCTTTGCATCTTAAGTGCAAACGAAACGCATTTACCATTGACACTCCTATGCCCCTTTGCCACCATCAATGCGCATGGCGGTTTCCGCTCAACCTCATCAGCTCAATCAGGAAGAAATGACTCGGAATCTCGAGATTTTTTGTGCCGATAGCGCCAGGAGGCGTTCTTGAATCGAAGTGTATCAACCGAGTCGCAGGCGACCGGGACCACAGTCTTCGGGCTGATGTCCAGTCTGCTTGATGCCCTCGACAAGCCCTTGCTTGTGACGGACCGTAGCGGCCGAATCCTCTTCGCCAATTTGCATGCGCAAGACTCGCTTGGTTGCAAGCCAACAGAAGAGGGCACCCAGCCGAATCTTTTTCGCGACATTTTGCACGTGGACGCGAAGGGGCTTTTCGGCCAACTGGAGCGCGGAGAGCAGGAGGTCGACCTACAGGTTGAATCCACCGGCGGGCGGGCGCGCGCGCGGATCCGATGGCTGCCAGAACCGGATTGGCTGGTTATTTTTGCGGAGCCGGCTCTTGTGGAAGCGCCGATCGATCAGGATCAGATGAGGCGTACGGTAAAAGATCTTCTGCAAGAAAGAGAGATAACCTATCGGAATTTGCTGGCGGCGTATCTGCGGTTGCAGGAGGTTAATCGCCAGAAAACTGTGTTTCTAGGATCGGCGGCGCACGAATTGAAAACGCCGCTGGCAGTGATGAAGGGTTACTACGATCTGATGCTTTCCGGATCGCTCGGGCAGTTGACGGAAAAGCAGCGGGACATTTTGCAGGAGTCGAAACAGAGCTGCGACCGTCTGGTGCGTCTGGTCTCGACATTCCTGAATTACACAGCGCTGGAAAGCGGAAAGCTCGTGCTGCAGTTTCAAGACAATGACATCAAGGATTGCATGAACGATGTGGCGGTGAGGTGGAAGGAAACATTCCGGCGGGCAAATGTACATTTCGAAGTGCAGATAGATGAGAAATTGCCGATCTTCAAGTTCGATTATCCCAAGGTGCAGCAGTGCGTGACGAATCTGGTGGACAACGCATTAAAACACACGCCCGTGGGAGGAAAAGTAATATTGCGCGCGGAACCGTACTTCTGGGAGCGACGCGTGGTTCCCACGGCACCGACAAAAGAGCGGCGATCGGCGAGGCGCCCGCAGCCGAACAGCATCATGATTTCCGTGAGCGATACAGGCGTGGGGATCGCGGCGGAGTACCATCAAGAGATCTTCGAAGATTTCGTGCGCGTCGATCCGTCTTCGTCGGGAATGGGGCTTGGATTAGCGATCACCAAGAGACTCATTCAAGCACACCACGGCAAAATCTGGGTTGATAGCGAACCCGGCCGCGGTAGCTCATTCAAGTTCCTGTTACCAACGAAAGTCGAGGCATATAGCTATGCGTAGCGGATCCCGGGGCCAAACTGAAGCGGCCGAAAAAGAAAAAGTCCTGATTATCGATGACGAGCCCAGCATCCGGAAATATCTCCAGACGCTTTTGGAAGTGGACGGCTTCGACGTGTCCGCGGTGGCGAGCGGGAGCGAGGGCCTGGAAGCCATCGGCGGCGGCGCGAAACCAGACTTTGTGATCCTGGACGTGCTGATGCCGGAGATGGATGGCCTGGAAACATTGCGCCGGCTGATTCGAATGGACCGCAGCCTGAACGTGATTATGCTGTCCTGCTCCAACGAAGTGAGCACCGTGGTAGAAGCAATTCGACTGGGTGCGCACGATTATCTGACCAAGCCGTTCGAGAAGCCAGAACTCGACGCGGCGTTGCTGAAATGCCGGCAGAAAAAGGAGCTCAAAGCTGAGAACCAGGCATTGCGCGAGTATTGCGATGAGCTGACCGAGGATTTGTCGTTTCTTGCCGCAAGTCCGCAGATGCTGAAGATCCGCCAGCAGATTTTTCAGGTAGCGCCGGTGGACGTACCCGTGTTCATCAGCGGAGAAAGCGGCGTCGGCAAGGAAGTGGTTGCGCGGATGATCCATCTGCGATCCGCGCGCCGGCAGCAGGTGTTCGTCAAGGTGAACTGCGCGGCCCTGCCGGGCGAGCTGCTGGAATCGGAACTGTTTGGTTACGAGCCAGGAGCCTTCACAGGCGCGGTCCGCGCCAAGCCCGGAAAATTCGAATTGGCGAACAAGGGAACGATTTTCCTCGATGAAATCGCGGAAATCCCGCCGCATTTGCAGGCGAAGCTGCTGCACGTGTTGCAGGACAACCAGTTTTCAAGGCTGGGCGCGCGCGCCGGAATTCAAGTGGACGTTCGCGTGTTGGCGGCCACGAACGTCCACGTTCAGGAAGCCATGAAAGCGGGAAGGTTTCGCGAAGACCTTTACTATCGTTTGAGCGTTCTGTCGTTGCACATTCCGCCACTGCGCGAGCGCACCGACGAAATACCGATGCTATTCCGCCACTTCCTGGCGAAGCATTGCGAAAAGTTTCAAAAGCCGGTCCCTGAACCGTCGGCGCACTTGATCGAGGCGGCCATGCGCTATCCGTGGCCGGGAAATTTGCGTGAGCTTGAAAACTTCGTGAAGCGCTACGTGATCCTCGAAGACAACGACGGCAGTTTGCGCGAGCTGCTTGAATTGAACGAATCGCAGCAGCGCATTTCGTCGAAGGAAGACGCTGCGCCGCCCCGCGAGCAGGGTCTGAAGGCGCTGGTGCGTAGCCTCAAAGATGAAGCCGAGATGGAAGCAATCGCCGACGCACTCGAGAAGACAAATTGGTGCCGCAAGGATGCGGCGAAGATGCTGGGGATCAGTTACAAAGCACTGCTTTACAAGATGAGGCAATTCAATCTCGATTCGGGGCGTGGAGTACGAGCTGGTATGGCGCCAGGGGTTCCTGTAGTACGAGGATCATAGCTGTAATCAGCCTGCAACTACTTGCATATTGAGTGCAGAAGGCTGGATGCGGCAAAAAAACGGTGGCGAATCAGGCATCTACCCGAAATATTCCTCTTGTTTCTTTCGCGGAAGTTTGGCACAAATTGTCGCCGCAGCTTGCGTGAGAGTTCGGAAGAGGTTCCCGGCTGTTAAGAAAGGGCTTGCGCCTCCCTGGAAGATGAGGAGCGCACGCTGGGCGACCTTCGGGGGTGTGGCGAGATACACGCAATCCTCGCGCAAGAACTGCATCGATTCTTGGGAATCCAGACTTTGGAAGCCGGATTGCTGCCCCTTACTTCGGGATAGGGTGCGTCTGCCTACGGCAGTTTGAGAGGAGCATTGGGGATGACGGAGCGTCGTGTGGCCCGCCGGTATGACCTGACCCTTCCTGTTGTTATTCATCTGCCAGCCAATAGTGAGTCCGGGGCTCACAATGGCCAGACCAGGGACATCTCAACCCGCGGTGTCTATTTCAGATTGCAGAAGGATTTGACTCCGGGTACGGAGTTGGATTTTACGCTGACGCTTCCTGCCGAGATAACGCAGGGCACCGAAGTATTTGTACGGGCTCACGGCCGAGTCGTGCGCGTCGATCATTCGGGCATCGAAGCAGAGTCCAAGGCGGACATCGGCGTTGCCGCAGTGATTGAACGCTACGACATTATTCGCGGCGAGTCGGCTCGGGCCTCCTAAAGACCATACGACTTGTATCCGCCACATAGAATCATCCGATAGATTCGTTTGCCTCTTGGTTCCGCATCCTCGCGAGAATTACCGACATTGTTAATGTAAGTCACGCATAATCAGTGTTTTATACTTATATCTGGTTAAGTTCTTTATAAACAGCAGTGTCCGGATGCCATGGAATTGCGGTTAGGGAAGTTGTCTCTCTCATCTCGAAACAGGGAGGAAAACAGGTTCCGCGAAGTGAAAACATTTACCACTATTTCGCGATTATTGTATAGTTTTAGTGCTCAGGCCAGCCTGTGCCTCGGGTTTGCGAATGGCAGTTTAATGCATGATAATAAATGACGTACATGAGATTTGACAGATGATTTTCTGATTCTGCGCAAGGGATGTACATTGGATTTCAGTGTGCATGTGAATGAGTCTGCACAGGACCGAAGTCAAGGGCCTGTCTTGGAGTGGTGCAACGGTGGGAACGGCAACGCGTCAAGTTCCAACTCGACTGAGCGGAGAAATCAATCTCACCGTACCTCCTGACGAGGTTGTATTCGGCCGGTCGGAGGGTATGAGGCTTGTTCGCCAGAAACTGGATAAGGTCGCGGGCGCAAATATTCCCGTTCTTTTGCAAGGAGAGAGTGGCACAGGGAAGGAAATCATCGCCAAAATGCTTCACACACGTTCGCCGTGGGAAGCAGGTCCATTTGTGAAGGTGAATTGCCCAGCGATCCCCGGAACGCTTGTGGAGAGTGAACTATTCGGCTACGAAAAAGGCGCGTTCACTGGAGCGAATGGAACGAAACCGGGGCGCGTAGAGCTCGCGCAGAACGGGACGCTCTTTCTGGATGAAATCGCGGAGCTGGAGATGGGTCTCCAGGCGAAGCTGTTGCAACTGTTGCAGGACGGACAGTTTTGCCCGATCGGGGCGCAAGAAGACAAAAGAATTGACGTGCGAGTGGTGTGCGCGACGAATCGCAACCTGGAAGAGGAAATCGAGCAGGGGAGTTTCCGGCAGGATCTCTACTACCGAATCAACGTGGTGAATATTCAGCTGCCGAGCCTACGGGAGCGGACTGCGGATATCCCCGTCATTTGCGATTTCCTCCGGCAAGTTTACAGCGAGAAATTCAACCGCCCGACGCACCCGCTCTCCGCCCGGCGGCTGGATATGATGCAAAGATATCACTGGCCGGGAAATATTCGCGAACTCGAAAACATGATCAAGCGCTACGTGATTTTGGGCTCGGAAGACGCCATCGCGGTGGAGCTCTCGAGCGGAAGTCCTTCGTCGTTCATTCCAGATGTACCCGTAAACGGATCGATTTCGTTGAAGAAAGTTACGCGCCAGGCGATGCGTGAGTTTGAAAAGAAGATCATTCTGAAAATTCTGCAAACTCACAATTGGAACCGGAAACGGGCAGCCAGCGCGCTGAATATCAGCTACCGCGCCCTACTGTACAAATTGAAAGAAGCGGGCGTGCCGGGCCGTAAGGTCTCGGAGAATCCGCAACCCCGGAGCTAGGCGAGAGATTGTCTCCGGGTTCCCGCAAAAGGAGTTGGGACACATGAAAGTCGGTGTTATGGGAAAAGGAAAATGGATGTTGATTGTGCCCGCACTAGTGATCGGGATGCTGAGTGCTGCCGGACAAGACAAGAAGACGACGTCCGCGGCGGCGGATCCGCCATCCAAAGCGGTTCAGCCTGCGCAACCGACAACCACGGTGGAGAAGCCTGTAATTGATGTCAAGACGTATGTGATTGGGGAGAACGACCTGCTCACCATCGACGTGTGGAAAGAGAAAGAGATATCACAACAGATCCCGGTGAGGCCCGATGGCAAGATTTCGCTTCCTCTGATCGGGGAGATTCAAGCGAGCGGGCTCACTCCGCTGCAACTGCAGGACGACATCACACGGAAGTTGAAGGCGTACATCGAGAATCCAGAAGTCACGGTCATTGTCGACGACCCGCGAAGCCATCAATTCAACATCGTAGGGCAAATAGCGCGTCCGGGCACTTACCCGCTGAGCGAATCCATGACCGTGCTAGACGCGATTGCTGAATCGGGTGGATTCAAGGACTTTGCCAAGGAAACAAAGATTTATGTGTTGCGGCCAATGCCGGGTGGCATTCGAGTTCGAATCCCGTTCGATTATAAGGCCGTGATCCGGGGGCGCGATCTGCAAGAGAACGTGGTCTTGAAACCCGGCGATACGGTGGTTGTTCCTTGAGGCGAAACCGAGTGTGGCATCCGGTGCTAATTCGGGCAGTGGCCTGTCTGGCGTTTCTTACGCTCCCAGCGCTCGTGTGGGGACAGGGGACGTCGACGGCTTCCAATGTTCCCGTGTTGGCGAGCGGCCAAATGCCTGCGGCGATCCCTGGCGCTGATGCTGAGCTGACGAACATTTTCAAGCTGGACCTTACCGCGGGAACTCATTTTGACGACAACGTGCTTGTCGGCGCACCGACGCGGCAGTGGGACTTGGGATACATGTTCATGCCCAAGCTTGAGTTTGCGGAAACTCTTCCCCGCCTCAACTGGGGGGTTGACTATACGCCGGGAATTGACATCAGCCAGAATCTGGACTATCGAAACCAGTTTACACAGCACCTCGATGGGCATGTCTCCTGGCTGGTGTCGGAGCATGGTGTTCTCACGGCGCAGCAATACTACGTGGTCTCCACAGATCCGTTTTCGCAGCTGGGCCAAGGCAGCAATGCGCCGGGCCCGGGCGTTTCTCCCAATCAGTCGATCTATATCCCCAATCTCCGGCGGACGACCATCCTGTCGAATGCTCTGTATTCGTACCAGATAAGCGAGCACACGACATTTGGGCTGGGAGGCGGCTTCAACCAGACCCGTTTTGACGATACGCCGCACACGGGTCCGACCACGGCATTGATCTATTCGCAGGCAGTCACCGGGGAAGCCTACATTTCCCATCAATTTAGCGCGAAGAATCAATTGGGCTTTCAATACGGCCTTCAGGTCTTGAAATTCCCGCATCAGAACGCGCGGACTACAACACACTCGTTTCTCGTATTCGATCAAGTAAACATTTCCCCGAACAGCAGTTTCACGATCTACGGCGGGCCCGAGTATTCCCTGACATTTAACGAAGTGGAGTTGAGCCTGGGCTTCATCGTCATCACGATCCCTGTAAACGCCAATCAATGGTCCGGGGCCGGCGGCGTGATTTACAACTGGACGGGAGATCGGATGGCTGTCGCGATCAATTATTCGCGACGCGTCAGCGATGGGGGAGGTTTAGTGGGCGCGGTGGAACTGGATTCAGGAACGGCAACATTCACGGGAAAGTTGTCGTCCCACTGGGACGTGTTCTCCACGATATCCGGGGCTCAAGATCAGCTCCTGACATCGAGCAGTCCCCAGAGTGGTCTGCTAACTTATTCGGTGAGGGCCGGTTTGCGACAGCAGATCTGGCGAGACATATCGATGAGTTGGTTTTACGAAAGGCTAAATCAGACTGGAGGGTTCGCCGGGTTTCCGATCGGCAACCACGATTTAGCAGGCGCGTCACTGACGTATACATTGCTGAAACCGCTCGGGAGGTAGGAATGCTGGACGAATTACAGGATTCGCAGTCGCGAGGTCTGGAAGAATATTGGGCCATCGTAAGGCGAAGAGGCTGGCTCATGCTGGTCACAGTCTTTGTGTGCTGGCTGGTGGTCTGGGGACTGGGATGGTTCCTGCCGGAAACATATGAATCGGAAGCAACTATCGAAGTGGTCCAGCAGCAGGTTCCCTCGAGCTTGGTGGCACCGAACGTTTCGACGAGCATGCAGGACCAGGTTCAGCTCATTACGACTGAGGTGCTGAGCCGGAGCAAGTTGCAAGGCGTCATCGATCAGTTTCATTTGTACTCTCACCAAAATCGATTGGTGGCTCTGTTCGAACCTGCCGACCACGTAGAACAGATGAACCGGGATATCAAGATTGAGCTCGTGCAGACGTCGGGAAACCAGAAGGAACTGACAGCGTTCAAGATCACCTACTCGGCGGGCACTCCCGGAGTTGCGTTCGACGTGGACAAAAGACTAGAAGAACTTTTTCTGCAGCAAAACAATGTGCAGCAGCAACAGTCGGAAAGCACGACGGCGTTCTTGAATACCGAGTTGGACAACGCGAAGGCGGACCTGGCAAAACAAGAGGCACAGGTGCAGTCATTCCGGGGCAAGCATCTCGGTGAGCTTCCGGACCAGCTGCAGAGCAACATGCAGATCCTTCAAGGGCTGCAGGGGGAGTTGCAGAACATCCAAATCGCATTAGACAGGGCCCAGCAACAAAAACTCTATCTGCAATCCACGGTGCAACAGTACGAGTCAGCTCAGGCGGATATGGGAAGCGGGGACAGTGACTCGACCGTGACGCCGCCGGCGCTGGACAAGGAAATCAAGGACCTGCGGATGCAGCTGGCCCAGGAGCGTTCCCAGTATACCGACAATTATCCAGACGTAATCGCTCTGAAGGACCAGATCGACAAGACGGAAAAACTAAAGAAGCAAATCGAAAGTGAAATTGCCGCAAACCAGAAACCGGGCGCCACGGGCGCAACCGTGGATGCTGGGGCTGCGACAGACGTGCAAAACGGCCAGGCTTCTCCGATGATGCAGATGAAGAGTCAATTGAAGGCGAATCAACTGGAAATTCAAGATCTGCAAAGACACCAGAAGGATCTGGAGGCTCGTATTGCCGATTACCAAGGGCGATTGAATGCGACGCCTGCGATCCAACAGCAATTGGCGGATATTTCGCGTGGATATGATGAAGCGCAGACCAATTACAACACGCTTCTCGCCAAGCAGAACGAGTCACAACTGGCCACGACACTCGAAGAGAACCAGCAAGGCGCGCAATTCAGATTGATCGATCCGGCGAGCGTGCCGGCACAGCCATCCGCGCCGAATCACATTTTGATCAGTCTTGGAGGGCTGGGATTTGGAATCGCTTTGGCCATTGGCCTGGCGGTTTTGCTCGAGCTCACGGGCGCGCGCGTCCGGCGCGAAAAGGATTTAGAAGGGCTCGTGCCGGCTCGGGTCCTGGTGGGTATTCCGCAGATGAGCACTCCGGCTGAAAATCAGCGGCGAACCATGGTCCGCTGGATGGCGCGGGGGGCCGCGGCGGCGATCGTGGTCTTAATCGTCGTTGGCAATATTTACGCGTTCTATCGAGGCTAATCGGCATGTACAGAAAATTCTTCGGGTTGACGCGAGATCCATTCGAGATCAGCCCAGATCCCTATTTCTTCTATCCGACGCCACGCCACAACGAGGCGCTTGCGAACTTGAATTACGGTGTGCAACGGCGAAAGGGATTCGTGGTGGTCACGGGTGAAGTAGGGACAGGCAAGACGCTTCTGGTGCGATGCCTGCTCGATTCGCTGAATCACAATCAGATTGCGTTCGCGTACGTATTCAATCCCCGGCTGTCGGTGCCCGATTTTCTGCGATACATGCTGACCGATTTGCGGCTGCCCACCACGGGCCGCACGAAAAGCGAGATGCTGGCTCATCTGAATAATTACTTGATCGCGCGCTTCCGCCGCGGCACGACGGCCGCGCTTGTGGTGGATGAAGCTCAGTTGCTGAGCTGGGAACTGCTGGAAGAAATCCGCCTGCTGACGAATTTGGAGACATCGCAGCAAAAGCTGCTTCAGATTGTCTTGGTGGGCCAACCGGAGCTCGACCGCAAGCTCGACTCGCCGCACTTGCGCCAACTCAAGCAGCGGGTGGGCCTGCGCTGCCGCCTGGAGGCACTGCGGCCGGACGAACTTCGCGGCTACATACACCGCCGGCTGGAACTTGCAGGAGCGAATTCGCATGGCGGCACGATTTTTTCGGAAGAGGCGGTCGGCGCCATCCATGATTTTTCCAAAGGGATTCCGCGCTTGATCAATACCCTCTGCGAGAACTCTCTGGTATCCGCCTACGCGAAGCAGACGAAACAGGTTACGGCGGATATCGTTCAGGAAGTCGCCAGTGATTTTCGCCTGGATGTGAGCTCGCCAACGGCGGCTCCGGAACCAGAAGACGGAGAGACGAGGAAGAAGGCCCTGAAGGCATTGTTTCGGATGATCGAGGAGCTGGACGGAGGGCCGGAGAAACCGCTGGACGATGCAAATCTGGAGTCAGGAGTAAAAGCAGAATGAGCCGGCTATACGAAGCGTTGCGCAAATCAGAACAGGAAAATCAACAAAAAGCTGTGGCTTTGACCGAGACTTCCCGTTCGACAGATACGCTCAACAGCGTGGACTCCGAGGCGGTGTCGACTCCTGTTGAACTGGAAATGGCGAAGACGGTTCAGCCGCGGATTTCTCCGGAGAGCCATGTCGTCGCGCTGACGGAACCACACAGCCTTGCGGCGGAGAAGTTCCGCGTGTTGCTCACGCGATTGGACAATCTTCGAGGCCAGCGCGAATTGAAGTCGCTGCAAGTCACCAGCGGTGTCGCCGAAGAAGGCAAGACGCTGATTTCCGCGAATCTCGCGGTGACGCTCGCGCGGCATTCGCAAACGCGGATCCTGCTGGTCGAGGGAGATCTTCACAATCCGGGCCTGCACTCGCTTCTGGGATTGAGCCACCTGAAGGGCATCGGCGAATGGTGGGCCGACACGAAGAGCTCAATCTCTGATTTCGTCTATCGCATCAACGATATGCCGCTTTGGTATTTGCCGGCCGGACGAGTATTGGAGGAACCGGCGGCGCTGCTTCAATCCGGCCGATTTGCCGAGGCGTTTGGGCAACTTGCGGGCCTGTTCGATTGGACCGTTGTGGACTCGACGCCGCTGCAGCCCATGGCGGATGCGAACATCTGGAATCGTCTCGTGGATGGAACGTTGTTGGTGGTCCGGGAGAACGTCTCTCCGGTGAACGCGCTCAAGAAGGGCCTGGCGAGTCTGGATGATCCGAAATTGATCGGCGTGGTGCTCAATGGAGCCTCCGAATTCGACCGAGTCACTTATTACGACCAGTATTACTCTGCCGCGAATGGCTCGAAGAAAAATCGAGCCAAGGAAAAGACGCCGGAGGTTCATGAGTGATTCGTTTTTTTCATACCTACTTCCCCGCTCGCACGCTGTTATTGGGGATTTCGGAGACGCTTCTCATCACGGCGGCTTTCGTGGGGGCTACATTCGCACGGCTGGGGATGAACGATGCGAGTGTGATGCTGAATTACAATCAGGGATTCCTGAAGATCCTTGTCGTAGCGATCGTGTTCATCCTCTGCATGTATTATTTCGACTTGTACGATTCATTCATCCTGAGCAATCGTAGAGAAGTTTTAACCCGCCTCGTCCAGGTCCTTGGCACGGTCTGCATTTTGCTGGCTCTGCTGTATTTCGTTTTTCCGCCGCTGCAACTTGGGCGTGGAATCTTTTCGATTGGTTTGATTTTTGTAGCGCTGCTCCTGTTCGCATGGCGCCGCCTATTTCTGGTGGTCAATACAATGCCGCAATTTGCGGAGCGCGCACTGATTTTGGGCGACGGGCCGCTTGCGAAGCCACTGATTGAAGAGATCGAAGCGCGGAAGGAATTGGGAATCCGCGTGGTCGGGCAAATGCGCCAGATCGAAAACGGCGATCCTCGTTACGCAAGTTTCTCGAACGAGGAGCAGTTCGAGCTGCTGGCGCGGCAAGTCGATTCTTATCGAGCGGGCCGGATCATCATCGCGATGGGTGAACGAAGAGGACGCATGCCGGTGGAAGCGCTTCTGCAATTGAAAGGGCGCGGCGTCCAGATTCAGGATGGCGCGGACGTCTACGAAGCGATTACGGGGAAAGTGCCGATCGGGAGCCTCCGCTTGAGCTGGCTGCTTTTTTCGCCAAGTTTCCGGGTTTCGAAGCCCCTGCTTCTGTACAAGAGAGCATTCTCATGCTTGATTTCGCTGTTGTGTCTGATCGTTGGGGCGCCTTTGATGATTCTAGCCGCGATTGCGATTCGCCTGGATTCCAAGGGACCGATCATCTTCAAACAAAAGCGAGTGGGAGAAGGCGGAAAGCTGTTCACGCTTTACAAATTCCGCACCATGATCGACGGAGCGGATCATGACGACAATTTTCGTCCCGCGGAAAAATCGGATGAACGCTTCACGCGCGTGGGTAGATTGCTGCGCCGCACACGAATCGACGAATTGCCGCAGGTGTTCAACATCCTGAAAGGCGATATGTATTTCATCGGGCCGCGGCCGTTCGTGCAAAATCAGGAGATGGAGTGCGTCGAAAAAATTCCTTATTATCGCCAGCGCTGGTCCGTCAAACCGGGCGCGACGGGCTGGGCACAGATCAACCGCGGCTACTGCGCGACCATCGAAGACAACACTGAAAAACTCGAATACGATCTGTTTTACATCAAGAACATCTCCATTGGCCTCGATCTCTTGATCATGTTCAGGACACTCAAGATTTTGTTGTTGAGCCGCGGCTCTCGATGAATCATTTCAGCCAAATCGTTTTTTGGACGGGTGTCGCTTGGCTGGCATACGTGTACGCCGGCTACCCGCTGTGCCTGTGGCTGATTGGCCGCTGGCGGACCTTCACGCCCGCGAGCGGGGCTGATTACGCGCCGAAAGTCTCCGTGCTGATGTCCGCCCGCAACGAAGAGAAAGATATCGCATGGAAGGTGGCTGAAACGCTCGGCTGGAATTATCCGACGGATCGATTGGAGCTCATCGTCGCGTCCGACGCATCGGAAGACCGGACGGATGACATTCTGAAAAGCATCAAGGATCCGCGCCTGAAGTACGTTCGCATGGAAAGCCGCGTGGGCAAGAACGAGGCCCTGAACCGCATATCGCAAATGGCGACCGGCGACCTGCTTTTCTTCACGGACGCGAATTCACACATCGGCGGCGATTGCCTGCGGAACATGGCGCGGCATTTTGGCGATTCTCGAGTCGGATGCGTTACGGGAATGGAGAAAACGCTGCGCGACGGAGAGGATCAGGCTGTCGCCACAGGCACGCAGAAGTACCTGGAATACGAATTCCTAATCATTAATTTGGAGAGCCGGCTAGGGTCAGTGTTGGTTTGCGACGGTTCGATTTTCTGCATCCGGCGAGAGCTGTACGTTCCTCTCGAGCCTGACCTCGCCAACGACCTGGAGCTTCCACTGCACATCGGGAGCAAGGGCTATGCGGTGCTCTGCGAGCCATCGGCGCGATCGCTGGAAAAAGCGACGCAATCGGCGCGTGAGGAGTTCAACCGCAAGCGCCGCATCTGCGCGCAGGGCATGCTGGGATTCTGGAGGCTCCGGCATTCCATCCGCGGCTTGCGCCGCTGGCAGTTTATTTCGCGCAAGCTGCTTCGCTGGCTGATTCCGATTCCGCTGGCAGCTCTGCTGATCTCGAATGCATTTCTGGTCGCGCGGCCGTTTTTCCTCGTGTGCCTGTTATTACAGTGTTCAGCCTATGTTCTGGCACTTTTTGGCATGATTCGCGAGTCGCGCGGCAGGCGAGTCCAGGGCTTTCTGGCAATCCCGTATTACTACCTGCTGGTTCATGTGGCCGCAATTCTCGGCGTTTTCGAGACGACCTTTGGCAAGCGATTCGCCGTGTGGGACGTCGCTGCGCAGTCCCGCGGGCGGGAGACTCCGCGAGTCGGAGTGGAAAAGATATGAACGTCGAGCTATGCCAAGACTCCGGGCCGTGGGACGCATACGTGGAAGCGAATCCGCGCGCGACGAACTACCACCGCTGGCGCTGGAAACAACTGATTGAGAGCACGTACGGCCACAGGACGTTTTACCTCGCCGCGCGGGAAGACGGAAAGATTCGCGGCGTTCTTCCACTCGTCGGGATCAAGAGTTGGCTCTGGGGCCGCTTCCTGGTTTCCATGCCGTTTTTCTCTTATGGCGGAATCCTGGCGGATACGCCGGAGGCCCACGAACAGCTCTTGCACAAAGCCGAGAGCCTCGCAGGCGACTGGGGCGCGAAGCACATCGAGCTGCGGCAGGCGGAGGCGCTCAACGGAAGCTGGCAATCCAGCACGGCGAAGGTATCCATGTCGGTTCCGTTGCCGGAAACATCGGAGAAGTTGTTCGGCTCGCTGGCTTCGCGCCTACGCAACAAGATTCGCAGTGCGCAGAAGCAAGGGCTTCGCGCCCAATGGGGAAAAGAAGAGCTGGTCAAGGACTTCTACAAAGTCTTCTCCTGCAATATGCGGAATCTTGGCACGCCTGTTTATCCTCGCGCATGGTTCGAGAATTTTCTGCGAGTGGCGCGCGATACCAGCTACATACTCTTGGTATGGGATGGCGAAGAGCCGGTTGCCGGGACATTCATCACTACGTATCGCGACCAAGTGGAATTGCCGTGGATCGCGTCGACGCCGGCTGCTCGAGGAAAATACTCGACGGTTTTCCTCTACTGGACTGCGCTGGAATGGGCGGCGCAGAACAGCTTCCGGCGTGTCGATCTGGGGCGCTGCACGCCGGGCAGCGGAACTCATCGGTTCAAAACGCAATGGCTGTGCGAGGAAGTTCCGCTTCCGTGGAGTTATTGGCTGAAGGAGGGCGGAACCCTTCCCCAACTGCGGCCGGATAATCCGCGTCTTCGTCTTGCGGTGGAGGCATGGAAGCGTTTGCCTTTGAGCGTCGCCAATCTGTTGGGACCAAGAATTGTTCGAGCAATTCCGTAGGGCGCACAGGGAAAAGAGAAATCCAAGAATGAAAATGGATTCCAATTCGGAGCTGCGAAACATCTTCACGGTGGACGTGGAGGATTGGTATCACATCCTCGACATTCCTTCAGCGCCTCCGCTATCAGCATGGGCGAGTTTGCCGTCGCGGGTCGAAGCCAATTTCCGCGGTTTACTCGACCTCTTTAGCGAGAGGAACGTTCGCACAACTTGTTTTTTTCTGGGCTGGATTGCGGAACGCTTTCCGCATCTGGTCCGGGAGGCAGCGGAACGCGGGCACGAAGTGGCGTCGCACGGCTATGCGCACCGGCTTGTGTTTCAAATGACGCCGCAGGAGTTCCGCGAGGATGCCATGAAGTCGCGGAAACTGCTCGAAGACTTGTCGGGGGCGCCGGTGCAGGGATACCGCGCCGCAGGGTTTTCGAGCACAGAAGGTTCGCCGTGGTTTTTCGAAGAACTCGTCACGGCGGGATATGAATACGATTCGTCGATTTTTCCCGCGGAACGAGGGCATGGCGGAATCCCGCTCGCTCCCTTCGAGCCTCACGTCGTCTCAACGCCTTCGGGAACAATTGTGGAGTTTCCCTTGACGGTTGCGGACTGCATGGGGAAGCGCCTCTGCTTCTTCGGCGGCGGATATCTCCGTTTGTTTCCGTACTGGCTGATTCGCAAGATGGCCAAGCAGGTTGCGGTATCCGGCCGGCCCGTCATTTTTTACGTGCACCCGCGCGAAATCGACCCCAAGCATCCGCGGCTTGCGATGAAGCTATCGCGCCGGTTTAAGTCGTACGTCAATCTGAACAGTACGCGGATGAAGGTCGACCGCATCCTGGCGGATTTTCCTTGCACCAGCTTTCGTGAGCATTTGAAGTCTCACGGAGTTCCGCAAAGAGTCGTCACTTCGGATTTTGCGATGATGCCCGAGATTTTCCTGAATGAAAATCGGCCGGCCCACAGCCCCACGGATTCGCCCGCCGCTGCGTTGAAAGGGAGAAGCCAGAATGCGGCTGGGTGAGGGCAAGAAATTCACAGAGAAAGACTGGAAGCGGCGCTTCGCTTATTCTCTCCTGGGTGAACCGCACCTGCCGGGCTGGATTCGATTGCAGCATGTTCTTGCGATCGGTACGAAGCCTGCCGTTGAATGGGCATCAGGTACGCTTTCTGGACGCAGGCTGCAGCCGCGGAGATTTACTGACCTATCTCGCGGAGCAGAAACCGAATTGGAAATTCGTGGGGCTGGAGCTGGAAGGCGGACGGGTCGAAATGGCCGAGGCCATCCGGCAGCGCGTCAATCTTCAAAACATCTCTTATCTTCGAGCGGATATCTGCCACTTACCATTCGAAAATGAATTCGATGTTGCTGTTTGTTCGGATGTGATGGAGCACATTGCCGACGATCGCGCGGCGTTCGCGGATTTGACGCGCGCGCTGAAGCCGGGCGGATATCTGGTGATTACATCACCGTCCGTGCCGCAGCCGAAGCATCTGGGGACTGTGGCGTGGCGCGAGCGTCGAATCGGATTCCATCCTTCCGAGTATGGCCACGTGAGGGACGGCTACTCGACTGCGGACTTGAAGAAATTATTTGAAGAGACGGGAACCGAGCCGGTTGAAATCCGGCACACATACGGGCCGTTCGGCACGCTCTGCTTTGATTTATTTTTCTCGATTGGGGACAGCCAGCCAAATCCAATTGCCTACGTGACGCTATTTCCGCTGCTCAAAACGCTGGCTCATCTGGATCTTTATGGGACGCCGCGCCATGGCGCTGCGGTGCTCGGAATTGCGCGAAAGCCAATTGATAAACGCGGAGAGAAATGAATGATCGCCGTTTTTACGCTGATTGACGCGCTTGGCTGGACCTACGTGAAAGACCGCCCCATCATGCCCGACGTTTTGAAATACCGCAATGAAGTGCGGACCGTTTTGGGATTCAGTTCCGGCGCAATCCCGACGCTTCTGAGCGGCAAAATGCCGAAGGATTCGGGCCACTGGAACTTATTTTATTACGATCCCGAGCATTCCCCATTTCGATGGGTTCGCTGGCTTACTTTTTTGCCGAAGCCGGTCTTGAACCATCGCGTGACGAGACGTGTGATTCGCGTCGTGTCGCAACGAATGAGCAAGTTCGGCGGATATTTTCAGATTTATGGCGTTCCTGTCGAGCTGCTGCCGTACTTCGACATCTGCGAGAAGAAGGACATCTATCGTCCCGGCGGCGTTCCTTCGTCGCTGTTTGATCAATTGGAAGCGCTCGGCGTGCGCTATCGGACGTATTCGTATCACGAGATGACGGATGCGGAGATCGTTCGCACGGCGCGGCAGGATTTACGGATAAGAAATGTGATTTCTATTTTCTCTATTTGTCGGAGCTAGATGCGTTTCTGCATACCCAATGCCAGGATGCTGCTGGCGTCGCGCGCGAGCTCGACAAGTATGAGAACTGGCTTCGCGAAGTCTATGAAGAAGCGCGGCGCGCGGATGAGGAAGTTGCTTTCTTCGTTCTTTCTGACCACGGAATGACGCCCAAGCGCGCGGGATACGATCTGGTCGGCAAAATACGCCCGCTCGGGTTCGAGATGCCGCGCGACTACCTTTCGCTTTATGATTCCACCATGGCGCGGTTCTGGTTTTTCAATGACCGCGCCCGGAAACAAATTACGGAGCGGCTCAACGAGCTGGATTGCGGGCATATTTTGAGCGGCGCGGAAAAGCGGGACCTCGGCATTGATTTTGCGGATCACCGCCAGGGCGAAATTGTTTTTCTCATGAATCCCGGCGTACTGATCGAGCCGAGTTTTTTCGGAAACAAGGCGCCCGAAGGCATGCACGGATTTCATCCGGACGATGCGTATTCTTCGGCGATTTTCTTGAGCAATCTGCCACCCAGCCGGCGGGTCAATACTTTGGTTGATGTTCACGAAGTCATGCACGAATGGGCGGAAACGCTGGGGAACGGAGTGCATGCCCAACGATAGCCGAATTCGTGTGCTGCAATTCCTCGTTTCCCCGGTGCGTTCCGGCGCCGAGGAAGTCGCGCTGGAACTGGTTCGCGGACTTGATCCGCAGCGATTTCGGAATTATTTGGTGTGTCCGGGGCCTTTGCTCGAGGCGTTTGGCAAGGACTGGCAGGTAGGTGATGCGAAAGCATTGGCATTGACTCTTGAAAGTCCATTCCAATGGAGCGCGGCGCGGCGCTTCATCAACTACCTGCGCTCCGAAAAAATCGACGTCGTCCACGCGCATATGATTCGCGCCGCCGCTGCGGCTGTTCCGCTCGCGCGAATCGCCGGAGTGCCTGTGGTGATCCACACGTGCCATGGCCGCGAAGCCTGGAGAAAGAAATGGCTCAGCCGGCAATATTGGTATGACCGGCGGATTACGGCGTGGTCGCATGCGACAGTCGCCGTATCCGAGTCCACGCGAGATTTCCTTCTGAAAGAGAAAAAACTCGACGCACGTAAAGTGGTGGTGATTCGCAACGGGCGCCACCTCACTGGATTTGTACCTGATTTGGAGCGGCGGCAAGCGCTTCGTCACGATCTGGGAATTGCATCCGACGATCCGATCGTAGGCGTGTTTGGACGTCTCGAAGAGCAGAAGGGCCATCGCTATCTGATCGAAGCCCTGCCGAAAGTTCTCGAAAAAGTTCCGGCACTGCACGTTTTGTTTGCGGGAGACGGGTCGATGCGCGCAGAGCTCGACGCCTCCGTTCGTTCGCTGGGACTGGATCGCTTCGTGCATTTTCTGGGATATCGCCAGGACTGGATGAACTGGATGGAAGTGTCGGATGTCGTCGCGCTGCCGTCGCTTTACGAAGGGATGCCACTTGTTCCCATCGAGGCCGGGGCGATGGCCAAGCCGGTAGTCGCGACTGCTGTCGATGGAACCTGCGAAGTAGTTGTCGACGGCGAGAGCGGCGTGCTGGTTCCTCCCGCGCATTCGGAGGCGCTGGCGGACGCGCTCATTGTATTGCTGCAAGATCCGGAACGACAGAGGGCGCTGGGCGAGGCAGGCGCGAGGCGCGCGCGCGACTTATTTTCACTGGAACAGCAGGTCCGGGAAACGGCCACCCTTTATGAGCGCTTGCTGGAAGCAAGGCAGCCGCAAAGAGCACGAAGGGATTTCGCCCTGTCATGATTTTTTTCTACATCTTGATGTTCACGTCGCCCTTCTATCGCCACCCGTTCTTTGATCGCGGGTTCGGTTCCTTCACAATCGTAAAAGGAATTGGAGCGATTTGCGCAATCTACGCGCTCTTTTACATGTTCACAAAGGGCAAAGCGCCGAATTATTTCGGGACGGCTCGCGCAAGGCTTTTTCTCGTCATTTGCTTCTGGGGCCTGTTGTCGTATCTCGGCACTGGCGCATTGAGGTCCTGGGCCGCCGATCCGGCGTTCAGTTACCTCTCCTTTCTGGTTCTTTTTCTTGTCACGTTGACGATCGTCGATACACCCATGAAAATGTTCTGGTCACTGATGGCTGCGCTGGCAGGAGTCGCATTCGGCGCCTTGTACATGATCCGGGAGTTTCAAAAATACCATTCCATTTATGCGGATCTTCGTCCGGGAGCAGTCATCGGCGATCCCAACTATTACACACTGGCCGCATTGCTAATTTTGCCCGTCGCCTATTTTTGGCTCCGCAGCCTAAGGCAGGAATTCTACCGATACTCCGTGATTGGAATGTTCATCTTGGTTTCCGCTGCCGTCGCTTTGGCTTCTTCCCGTGGAGGATTTCTCGGTCTCGTGGCGGGCGTGGGATACTTGGTGTGGACGTCGCGCAACCGGGCGCGCAACGCGGCCGTTCTATTCGTGCTGCTTGCGGTGCCGATGCTAATCGTTCCTCGGAGCCCACTGAAGCGCCTTCTTCATCCAGAGTTCGCGGACCAAATGGGCTCTCAGACACGAGAAGAAGCCTGGCTAGCGGGCCTGAAAATGATCCGCGCCAAGCCCTTGACGGGGATCGGCCTGGGCCTGTACAAGCCGCTGCTGGGCGAATACTCCGGCGATCCGGATTTCCAGCAGATCGCTCACAATTCATACTTGGAATATGCCGCGGAGTTGGGCATTCCGGCTCTATTGCTCTTCCTTTGGCTTCTGTGGGCGACGTTTCGCGCATTCGGAAAAATTCGACAAATCACTCTGCGTTCCAGCGACAAGCTTCTCTATCCTATGGCCGCGGGACTGCAGTGTGGAATCGTGGCATGTGCAGTGGGAGATTTCTTTTTGTCCGCGGAATATCTGAAACTATTCTGGATTGTCGTGTTTCTTTCCATTCCACTAGAGCGCTTCGCGCGCACGCGAGCCATGCGGAAAGAGGTCCCGGTTGCCAATGCAGCCTAAGGCGGTGCCACCATTGCCGGTCTCGATCCCCTCCAAAATGGACAATGCGGCGGTCCGGGAGAAGACTGCCTCGATGATTAGGGAGATTTGCGAGAGCCTCGCGAGCCATCTTCCCACCCCGCCAAGAGCAATTGTGCTGACTGGCAGTTTCGCCCGGGACGAGGGCTCGGTGCTTATGGCTCTCGAATCGATTCCGCGTTCTCGGCGACATGGAATACATGGTAGTTTTTCCTATAGGCGTCGATCGCGGGCCTTTGCAAGAATCCCTTGACCAGCAAGCGAAGCAACTCAAACAGGGATTGGCCTCCCGAGGCGTGGATTGCGACCTCGAATTCCGGGCAATTACATCGGAATACCTTCATGCTCTCCGTCCACAAATTTTCGGATACGAGCTTCTGGCCCACGGACGGACAGTTTGGGGCGATTCCTCCGTTCTGTCCGCCATTTCGAAGTTTTCCTGGGAAGCAATCCCACGATGGGATGCCTGGCGCATGCTGAACAATCGCATCGTCGAGCAATTGGAATGGATAGATCGAATCACAGCCTACCACCGCGAAAGATTGATGTGCTTGTATTATCAGCTCATCAAATGCCACATCGATTTGGCGACAACGCTGCTGGTCTTCGCGGGAAAATATGAAGGCACTTATGGGGGTCGCTCGGCGGCGCTCACCAATTGGGCGTCCGAGGCGGGCTCGAAACCAGGGCTGGAATTTCTTCGCCCGCTTGCGAAGAAGGTTGCCGTTTGCACCGCGTATAAACTCGATCCGAATGCGGCGGCGAATCCCCTCGCGGTGCGCATCGATGCGGATGACGCGGAAGCATTCAGGAGCGATTTGCGCCAGGCACTGACCGATTTGGTGCCGCTCGTGCGCGAAATCTGGCGCTGGGAAGCAGCCGCGTTCGCCGGCGGCACCGAAAGCCCGGACGTGACAGATGACACTCTGCAACGCGCTGTGCTTCGAAGTCAGCCAATGACTGAAAAATTTCGCGGCTGGGCAAAACTGTTGTTAATGCCGGCTGTGCGGCAGGAACGTGGTTTTTTTGACCGTCTTTCGCGGCTCGCGTTTCGTGGCAGCCCTCGGTACCTGGTCTACGGTGTCGCTGCTCAGCTTTATTTTGAATTGCCGGCGGCTCTTTCGGGCCGCGTTGGCGCCAACGCACTCGCCGGCCTGGATCGGTTCCTGCCCGTGAGTTTCGAAGAAAACAAGAGCGAGCAGCGCCCGTGGTGGAGGCTTCGGGACGATGTGCTGAAGAGCTGGCGCGTTTTCTTGCGAAATCATTTCGCGTGACACATGAGCAACACTCTTATTAGCGTTGTGATTTTGAACTACCGCCGCCGGACGAACCTCGTTCGCGCGCTGGAATCGGTGCGAGCGCAGGCGTATGAGCCGCGGGAGGTCATCGTCGTCGACAATGCATCAGCGGATGGCGTGGCGGACTTCCTGAAAACGGAATTTCCCGAGGTTCGCGTGGTCAGTTTGCCGGAAAACATCGGTTGTGCGGGACGCAACCGCGGCGTGGCCGCGGCGCAGGGCGATATCGTGGTCACGATCGACAACGATGTGTATTTCGACTCGCCATTCGAATTGCAGAAAATTCGCAGTGCGTTTGATCACTCGCCGGAGGCGAGCTGCATCGTGTTTAAGGTTCTGGAAGGCGACACGGGACGGGTTCATCTGCGGGACTGGTGCCACCCGCGCAGCTACTGGGATTTCTCGGATACCGAGTTTGAAACGTGTTTCATTCCTGAGGGCGCTTCGGCATTTCGCCGCAGCGATTTCCAAAAAATGGGCGGCTACTATGAGCCGCTCTGGATCGGCTGCGAGGGCTGGGATCTGGCGCTGCGAATGATCGACGCGGGCATGAAAATTGCGTATCACCCGGAGGTGCGCGTCCGCCATGCCATGTCCGAGGAGACGCGCTCGAGTGGAAGGAATTTTTATTTTTACACGCGAAACTACCTATGGATCGCTTTCAAGGACTATTCGGGATTGCGCCGCTTGCGGTACCTCGGCTACCACTGGGGCATGATGGCGTTTTTTAGTTTTCGCGCCGGCCACCCTGGAAAGTTTTTTCGCGGAGTGCGCGACGGCGTGGCGGGTCTGCAAAAATTGCAGCACACGCGGATCTCCCAGACGGGCTGGCGCCGACTGGACGAAATCACCTCCGAGCGACCCGGATTGCTTCTCCGGTTGAGGAAGCACCGCGAGCGGCCGCTGGTGTGAGCACATCGCGCGCGAAGCAGGTTATTCCGGGCGTCGGGTCAATCGGTTAGATTTGCGAATCACGAGGATTGATTGAAAAAAGAGCCCTCCACTCTCACGGGTCACAATATTTCCATGGCCGATCCGGTGACTGCGCCCACTGGTGTTTTGTCCGGCGCCTCGCCCGAAATGCGGCGCTCCATCGTTTCCGGGATGCGATGGACGTTCTGGCTCTCGGCGCTTTCGGTTCCGTTCAGCTTCGGCACCAGCGTAATTCTCGCGCGCGTTGCTCCGGAAGCGATTGGAACGTTCGGCCTGCTGCAAATTTATATCGGCGTGGTTTCTGTTTTCTTTTTCGTCGGCGGCAACGCCGTCTTGATCAAATTCATTCCTGAACTGGACACTACCGGCCGAATTTCCTTCTTTGTTTCTTATTTCGCGCTGAATTGCATCGCCCTGGTGCCCTGGCTCGCAGCGGCCACGCTGTGGCCCGGAGGATTGCGATATTTGTTCGGCGAAGGGCACACGGGGCCATTCTGGATTTTTCTGCTATATCTCTCGCCGATCTACATCCTCTATTCGGCATCTCTCGCGGCCCTGAAGGGAATGCTGGAACTGAAATGGGCGCAGGGCTTGGATCGAATCGTCACGATCGGCTCGTTCACGATTTACGTGATTCTGTTTGTGGCAGCGCGATCATTGTTGGCGAAACACTATACGGCCGTTATTTGGGGGGCTTACCTCGGCCTTGTTCTCCTGATTGCTTATAGTGCGATTCGCCGCTTCCTTCGTTTGAATCCCGGGTTCACTCGGTCTCGCCTTCATTTTCTTCTTCCCGATGGTTTTTGGCGATACACGCTGAGCCTGCAGGGCGGCAGCATATTGAGTTTTTTCAGTGGCCGACTCGATTACCTGTTGCTTCTCTATTTTGGCGGTCTCGCTCTGCTGGGCAAGTACGTTGCCTTAATGGGCCTGTTGCTCCCCATCTCCAAAGTGGTCACTTTCTTCTTGGACAGCCTGCTTCCATCGCTCACGAACACGCTTGCCCGGCGGGATTTGAAGTCCTCGGAAGAATTGGCTGAAATTTGCATCCGCATCGTAGTTCCTGCGTCGCTAATCATGGCCGGACTGCTGGTGTTCTTCGCTCATCCGATTGTCATGCTTCTCGGCCGGCGATATTTGGGGCTCGAGAAAATGCTGTGGATCGCGGCTCCATTTGCCGTCGTACAAGGTGTAGGCTGGATTACGGGCAGCATCCTCAGCGCGATTGGGCGGCCCGATTGCAGTATGCATTTCCTACGCACGCTGCGAATTGCGCTCTTCCTGATTCTTTTTTTTCCGTTGTGGCACATGTATCAGCTACTTCGGAGTTGTCATTACATGGGGTGCCTGCGAGGTCTTTTATCATGGCATCAATTTGTGCTTTGTTGTGGCCAAAGCGCCATTTCGTTATCATTACTTGCGAACCTATTGGCCGTCGATTGTGGTGCTTGTGGGACTGCCGATTCTTGCTTTGCGTTTGTCGGCCTCGACGTCTTTCTTTTTATTATTTGGCATCTTCCTTGTACTGATTTTCGTTTATCTTGTTCTGGCTGGCTATTCGGTCCGTGAAATTCGCATGTTGTCGCATTTCATTTTGCCGGACGCCCGCAGTTTCCCGGCGCTGCGCTCGAGAAAAGCGTGAGCGTTCCGCCGGAGCGTGATTTGGATGCTGAAACGAAACCCGAGTGTGTGCTAGTGCGAATCAGTTCTTGATGTCTTCCTGTTTATAACTCGAAGCCGAGGGCAGGGCGAGTGGGCCGCTCAGCGGATATTCCAGAGTAAGGCTGCGCGTTGACTAACTGTTGGCGCAGACACGCCAGCCATTTCGAGATTCTGACCCGCTCAGTGGGCTGACGCTTAACGTTCTCGGAACCAATGCTCGCAAGAAGCCTGATAACGCGAATTAAGCGCGAGGGATTTTGGCCCGCGACCAGAGACGCGGCCGGAACGCTCTTGCCGACGCACTTCGAGGTGTGGAAGCTCGCGAGCGAAAATATTTCGCAGCGAAATGCGGTTACTCCCGGTGACGAGATTCTTGCCGGGCCGCACGCCGTCGAGAAGCTGAAGCGGCTCCGTGAAGTAACTGCCGGCCTGCCCGTTGAATTTTATCGCGACGAGATCGATAACATACAAAGCTGCTTTTTCGCATGCGCCGATGGACGGCTCGCGGCGATTGCCTGGTCATATGACCATACGAAGCCCGCGCATTTCCTGCGCATGAGCCCGGGAGACGCGGAGATTCGAAGCGTTTATTCGCTTGCGGAATTTCGCGGGCGGGGGCTGGCCAAGGCTGTTATCGCCAGTGCCTGCGATTCGCTGCGCCGCGACGGCTTCCAAAACATTTACGCCGTGATTCATTTCCGCAACGAAGCTTCATCGAGGGCGTTTCGCTCTATCGGATTCACGAAGGACGCTGAACTGAGACGCCCGCCGCTCTTTGGGCCCCGATTCGTTACTGCAACCGGACGCGCCGAAACATGGCTCGGGGCCATCGCGCGTATCTTTCGCTCCCGATGAATCGCGTTTGTTGTGGTCCGGCGCAGTGGCTCACTTCAGTTTCAGTATGTAAACGTGAGCCTCAAACGGGCGGAACGAGTCCGAAAAACCACCTTGAGAATCGAGTGTAAGAGTTCGGCCTTCCGAATAGACTTCAATCGACTGTGATCCTTGAGGAATGTCCGAAAGGGAAAACCGGACGTCTTTGGCCTCCAAGGGAGAATCATTGCTTGAAAAGATCACGGCGCGCGACGAATCGGATTTCACGAGAATTTGAATGTTCGAGTCGGAGGCCGGCTTTACGTACTTGGTCTCAGGAGGCAGGGTAAGAAATGAATTCAGCCCGGTGACTTCTCCCGACAGTTTCTTGAAATCGTAATAAGGTTGCTGATTGTGGCGCGAATACCATTCAGCCTCGATTCCCTTGCACGCTGACGAAGCCCCACCAGAGGATGCCATTCGCTCCCTGAATGATGGAGCTATAGGCGGCATATTTCATCTGGTCGTATGTTGGAAATTTTCCCCATTGCCGGAATAACTGCAAGACCATCCACACCGGACGGCCGTGGTCGACCTGCCGCTCTGTCTCCCGCGTCCAGAGCGGTACGCGAACCATGGGTGGCTCATAAGCGGGAAGCGACGGCATCGCCAGCTTCAAGCCGAGCGCGTATTCGTCGGCATTGATTGGAACGCCCACCGGATACGGGTCGCAGCCGATGGCGTCCTCGGCGTCACGCCAGCGAAAAATCTGCTTGGCATTGATCAGCGCCCCATAGGCGACCGAACCTGAATTGTTCTCGCGCAGCACTATATATTGGTCGAATACGGTAGGAAGTTCATCGAGCTTCGGTTCGTCAAAAGTATAATAGCCGATGCCGCCGCGTTTCCCTCGCATCATTTTTCCAGCGAATTCCCAGAGCTTTTCATCCGATAGCGAGCGTGCCCAAAATGGACGATAGCGGTTTGTGCTCACCCAGTTATTGACGGTCTGCAGGTAACCGACGCCGCGAGCGTGGAGAGCCTGCAAGGCCGGGTCGAGGTGATCGTAAAGCGCCGGTGCGCCCCGGCGACATCGCCGACCAAGGCGCGAATGTTTGATGACTGCATTCAGGTGCGTGTCCTGGTAATTTGCCAGCGTGTCTATGCCATTGAAGCCATTGATCGCGCGTTTCATACTCTTGCACCGTGCGATACATGCAGAGTTGGCAGCGGTATTTTGCACTCATGCGGTCGTAGACGCCCCAGACGAATTCCTTCTGCCCGTTGTGCACCAGAAAATTATCCGTATCCACGTAGTTCACCAGGCTGTTTTTGAATGCATCGCTGACCTTCGTGACGCGATAATCCGGATAACTTGCGAGAAATTTTCCGCCGGAGTCCACCAGGTTTTCGTGCAGCAAGTACGACCCGAGCGCCAGTTTCGAGCCATCGATTTCGATTTCCTGTTCTCCTGCTGCCGCCGACTTTGTTACCGTCGTAACAGTCGGCCCGTCCTTCCTGCTGGACCACGATCTGCGCTTGAGCTCCCGTTGGAGCGTTCGGCGTGGACACATTCAGGCGAATCTGCTGCGGACCGCTCTGCCAAAGGTAGCCGCGGAAATTCGGGTAGAGCAGAGAAGCCGGAAATTGGCAAGGTAAGCTCGGGCTGAGCTGTAACGTCGTCGAACCACAACGTCCCGCTGGGCACCTGCCCGCGAGGGGCACCGACTATTAGGCGGATGCGCAGCTTATCGCCGTCGTGCAACGGCAAAACGTCGATGTCCGGAAGCACGATCTGCGTCCAATCCGTGCCGACCGCTGTTGCGTCCGTACTGTCCACCGGGAGGGTTCCAGCCGTGTCGTTGAAGACGTAAATTCTGGCCTGAAGATTGCTGCCGGGCGAGGATTTTACCCACGCGCCGAAGGCGTAAGGCGAGCCGCCCTTGAAAACAATATTCGGGAGCCGATGCAAAAGCTCCGCATACAACGCCTGCATCGTAGCGCAACGAATGAGAGCCGGAATGAAAGACAGCCGAATCGAGAGTAAAGCATTGGGGAATAAACCAGCCGGCCGTGCCCGGCTCCAGCCCGGCTTCTCAACGACGTTCGCCCCGAGCGGCCGCGCGGGCGGCAAGGCCATCAACCCTCCGGCCAATGTTGAGCCAGGGCCGACGCCGCTATCTTTCTTGGCGCTGGCTTTCCAGGCAAGCGTCGAACCGCCGATAATCACGGCCAGAAAAACGGTCGTAACAGCAATGCCACGTTGAAGCCCCAGAATCATCGGTCTCATTTTCGCTCCTGAGGGCCTGCTTTAAGAATACACCTCCGGGGCCCGCAGGGCGTTTCCTTTTGAGGCTTCGCGGCGACCGCATTCGGATGAAACGGGACTTTTAGTATAAGATTCACTAAATTTGTGCTTGCGCGCAGCGCTCACTTTCGCAAGGTTCATTCAGAGACGAAAGCCGCTGCGATTGTCCGATGGAGATGCGGGAATACGCGAGCGTTCCGCCGGAGCGTGACTTGGAAGCCGAGACGAAGATCCTGCACGTCGAAGTTGGTGGCAGCTACGGCGGTTCGCTGCGAGCGCTCGAACTCTATTTAGCGCACTGCAATCGCGCTCAGCTGATCCACGACGTTCTTTTCTATTACCCAACGCCCAATATGGAAAGACTGTCGCCGCACGTCCGGAAGATATCGACATTATACGCGACTGTTCCCGCATGGCTTTCCGGTTCTCCTGGAGCTCAACCTCGTTCCAAAAGTTCCGTGCGACGCTTATTGCGGCGTCCAAGTGTGGCCGCGCTGCGAAACTGGATATCGCTGATCAAACAGCTTCCAGAAGCATCCCGCCTCGCGCGCTTCATTCGAAGCGGCGGCTACGAGATAGTTCACATCAACAACACTTTCACGTATCAGGTCCCCACGCTCGTTGGCGCCAAACTCGCTAGCGTTCCCGTCGTTGCGCATGTGCGTAACCCGGTACCGAACAGCCAATTCGCTCGATTTCTTGCGCGGCGAGCGAATTGCCTGGTGTCTGTCGCTGAGGTTCATTCGGAAAATCTTCGGAAAATGGACGGCTCGCTGCGCGTCGTCACATGCCACGATGCGGTTGAACGCGTTTCGGTCGATCCCAAGTCATCTCGAGCGTTGCGTGATTCGCTGTTGGGCGATGGAGAGGTATTGATCGGCTCGCTTGGCAGGCTCGATCCGCAGAAGGGTTTTGAATTTCTGATCCGTGCCGCGGCGCGCGTCGTTGTCCGAAGCACCGAATGTCCGATTTGCGATCGCTGGCGATGGCGCCCAGAGAACAGAGCTCGAAGGCCTCGTAGACTCCCTGGGTTTGCAGGAACATTTCCGCCTTGTCGGCTTTCGTTCCGATCCGGCCAACTTCCTAGCCGCCCTGGATATTTTATTTGCTCGTCGCTCTGGGAGGGCGGTCCCTTAACCTTCGTAGAGGCAATGCAATTAGGCAAGCCAGTTTTTCAACTCCCGTGGGAGTGGTCCTAGAAATTATGCAAGACCGCCACAATGGCCTGCTGGTTTCCTCCGGCGATGTTAACGGTCTCAAGGAGAGGATTTCGGAATTAGTTTATGATTCGGAGCTTCAGAGGCCGGCTGGGTGATAGCCGCGGCTCAGGCGCCACGGAGTCGTTTTGTGACCTGATCGCACGTGCCGGAGCTTTAGATTCGATTTTTACATCCATCCTCGATCGCGCGCCCGGGCCGCCCAACCTCTCTGAATTCAACGGCGAATCGGTCTCCGCCAGTCAAAGGTGATGGGATTTTTCGGATTACGCGGGGGCCGACCGGTTATTTTTTTTCAGTGTTGGAGCCGGGCACGAACGCTTCATTCCGGCGCCCTAGAATCCGCTTTGCGCCGGATCTTAGAGACTTTGGCAGAAGCGCAGCTGCGCCTCGAATAAGCAGGCCCATATCCCCGGAATTGCGGTAACCCTCGAAGAACGCCTTTGCCGCTGCGACGCGCTGGCCATGGCCCAAGTAATACCAGCCAAGCTGCTTCGCCAAATTCGAAATTCCCCAGCGCGCGGATTTGACCGCGGAGGCATCCGCCGAAGATGTCCGCATTTCATTCAGCAGCATTTGGATCGTCAGCGTCTTATCACGGACAAGATGCCGCCAATGAGTGGCGTCGCTTTGGACGCGCAGGACCGCCAAAGGACGGTCAATGTATCCATACCGATATGATCGTGAGAATTCGAGCAAGAGTTTCCAATCATTTCCTGACGGCCACGATTCATCGAACAAGTTCGTCTTCAACAAAACGTTCCTGCGGATCGTCATGGCCGAAGGTTTAATGAAAACCTCTCGGAGTAAGCACAGATACGCCTCGCGTTGAGTGAGGACTTTCTCTTTCGCCGGTCCTATTCCATCAAGAAGCAGGCAAAAATTGGGCGATTGCCTCATGAAGGATGGAGTGAATTCTCCACCGTCGGTTTTTTCCAAGTCGCTAAACACAGCCTGAACTTCGGGGTGGTTATCGAGAAATCCAGTCTCAAATTCTAACTTCTCCGGCTTCCAGAGATCGTCAGAGTCGAGGAAGGATATGTATTCGCCCTGAGCGGCACGAATTCCGCTATTGTATGCGGCGCCACAGCCGCCATTCTGCTCTTTCTTGATGTACCTGAGGCGCGCGTCAGTAAAGGACTTCACTACCTCAGCCGTGTTATCAGTTGACGCGTCATCGACGACGAGGACTTCAAAATCCTGGAACGTTTGCGCGAAGACACTCTGAAGCGCCTCTTGAATGATCCAGGCTCGATTGAACGCCGGAATAATGACGGAAACTTTCAAAACACTGTCCTCGGGTTTCTGAAGAGGAGTTTTTGAGATTGCACATTCATAACAAAACGAAAGCTCCGCAAGCGGCCTCTTTGATTGTCGCGCGCCGTTTTATTACATACGGGTCGGGATAACCAGCCGTTATTCTCTAGTGTAATCGCATATTTTCGTGATTCGCCAGCCCCGTACCATGCTCGTTCAATGGGGCTGCTGCGGATATTTCGGGCGTACTAATGCGAATGCCGCCCTGGCAAGAAGGCCCAAATCGCCAGTGGCAAGGAAACTCCGAGTCAGCGCCACAGAACCATTCAGTCTCTGGCCGCGCTTGAGGCACTCCCAGTAGTAATGCAAGGCGGTGTCTCGGTGCCCTACCTTGGCCGCCTGGCGGATCTCGGGATCGGACGCGCGAACGACCTCACGTCGGAACATTCTGAGAAGGTTTGCTTTGTCGGCGAGGGCATGTATGCGATATGTGGAGTCGGCCTGGACGCGCCGTACGACGAGCGGTTCGTCGATGTAACCATAACGAAATCGCTTCGAGAATCGCAATAAAATCTCCCAATCGGATCCTGAGGGCCAAGACTCAAGGAAGTAAGCCTCGAGCGCATCGAGCGCAACCTTTCGGACGGTCCACGCACTGGGCTTTACCGGGACTTCCTGCAGCAAGCAAAGATACATTTCACGCTGCGTGAAAATCGCTTCCTTCGGCCAACCTCTGGCGGAGAGCATCGAGACCATGCACGGAGACTCACGTATAGAGGACGCTGTCCTGATTGGCCCGTCTTCTTTTTCGACATCCGTAAAGACCGCGTCCGCCTCCGGATGTCGGTTGAGGAAATCGACGTCCCTCGCCAACTTTTCGGGCTTCCACAAGTCATCGGAGTCGAGAAACGAGATATACTCCCCGCGCGCTTCGCGGATGCCCGTATTGCACGCGCCACTGTAGCCCCGGTTCACCTCATGGCGAATGTAACACAATCGTGGGTCGTTGAAGCGGGCGATGACCTGCGCGGTGTCGTCTTTTGAGCCGTCATCGACCACGATGACCTCGAAGTCTAGATACGTCTGAGCAAACACGCTTTGCAGTGTATCCGCAATGATGTATCCGCGATTGAACGTCGGGACGATAACCGACGCTTTCATCAGAGGGGCCTTACCATATCAACCATAATATAAGTTCATAATCAATATAATCAATATAATCAATTAAAATCCTGGCATGCAGCACCTTCCTGGCGCCTTATCCCAGGGCGCAAGCGAACTCGCAATCTTCCATAAACTTCGCGATTGCCTGGCATGGCGTCGCGACATCCCCCGCAAGGATTTTTCGAACCTATTCGCCCGGTTGCTTTTATCACTGCGAAGTAGTACATGAATAGTGTATGCCCACAGTGCCGACAATTAAGTCGTTCTGGAACCGAGCGGCGGAACAGAATCCCCACTGGTACGTTTCATCTTACGGTAGCTACGATGCTCATCGTAACCTTGACGAATTTTGGGCCAGTGGGCATACGATCTGGATGGACATAAAACGGGTGATGGGTTACACGCCTGGATCGGGCGATACGGTTGTTGAAATCGGGTGCGGCATCGGCAGATTGACCCGCGCGATCGCGCCGGAAGTTGGGCGGGTGATTGCATTTGACATCTCAGAGAATATGCTTGCCATTGCCCGGCAAGCGAACCTGTCAAATGTCGAGTTCCGTATGGCGCAGGGTTTTTCGCTCCCAGAAGTCCCGGACAGCTCGGCCAATCTTTCACTGGGCTACTGTGTTTTCCAGCACCTACCGTCGCATACCGCACTGAAGTCCTACCTGGCCGAGATGTACCGTGTCACTAAGACAGGCGGCATGATTGCGTTCACTCTGACTCCACGAGATTGGAGGACATGGCTGATGCCCGCTTTGCGCGCTAGGGCTTATTTGCGTGAACACTTTTCGAGCGGAGGCCCGAAAGGCGTTTACCGAAAAGAGTGGGTGGGTATCCGGCCGAGCGCTTCCGCCGTATCCGACATAAGTCCCATTCGGCTCCAACGCCGCGCGCTCGACGCTGGCCGGATTCTTTACTTCGGGATGCGATAGAGCGTTCCTGGAACAATTAGATAACCTAAGTTTACGTCTCCGGCGGTTAAGTCCCAGTAATAGGTTTCCTGAACGTTGCGCAGAATCATGCGATGTGACGTGCGCAGAGCGTGGCGCACGTTTTTTTTCGGAAAATCTCGCCGCAGGTGAGCTGCTCCGCAGTTTGACGGAGCGGCTCTTGCCTGCGAATCGATGGCTATTGAATGTGATGATGTAGACGTGTGTGTCGTAGGGCGCGAACGAATCCGTGAAGGTCAACCCACTGAGACTGACCGTCCGATTTTCGCTGTAGACCGTCACCGATGAAGTTGATGGCGTGACGAGCGAAGAAAGATTGAACGTCACGTTGTTTACCGGGGACGCCGAATCGCTGGTCGTGAAAATCACGATCTGCGTCGCGCTCGCTTTCACGAGAGTTTCGATCTTTGGATCGGACACGGAACTCAGGTCCTGCGGCTGTGGCGCGGAGATCAGGTAAGGCTGCAACGCCTGGACTTCGAGCGATAGCTGTTTGAAGTCGGAGTAAGCCTGGTAGTTATGGCGCGTGTACCATTCTTCTTCAATGCCCGCCGCGCTCACGAATCCCCACCACATGATGCCGTTTGCGCCGCCGATGATGGCCTTGTACGCGGACTGCTTCATTTCCGCGTAAGTCGGGAACTGTCCCCATTGACGCCAGAGTTGCAGCACCGTCCAGACAGGACGGCTATTGAACACCTGTTGTTCACTTCCCTCGGTCCAGAGAGACACTCGAACCGTTGGCGCTATATACAAAGAAGATGTAGCCGCAACTTCAGGGCTTCCAACCGCGTATTCGTCGGCCCCGACGGGAATTCCGACAGGATAAGGGTCAGAACCAATCACGTCGCTTATGTCGCGCCACCGATAGATCCGGTCGGCGTTGATCAGTGTTCCCCACGTCACGGAACCGGGATTGCCCTGGCGCAACGTCTGATACTGCGCGAAAACACCCGGAAGCAAGCCGAGCGTCGGCTCATCGTACGTGTAGTAGCCGAGGCCGCCGGACTTTCCCGCCATCATGCTCGCTGCCAACTGCCACAACTGTGGATCGGTTAACGACTTGGCCCAGGACGGACGGTATTGATCGCTTGAAATCCAGTTGTTAACAGTCTGTAGGTAGCCGACGCCACGAGCCTGAAGCGCTTGCATCGCGGGATCCAGATAGTCGTAAACAGCTGGCGGTCCCGGTAGCATCGCCGACCACGGATCGAAATTAGTCATGGCGTTCAGCTGTGTGTCCTGGTAATTGGCCAGCGTGCCCATGTTGTTGAACCCCGCGATATTTGCATTGTAGGCCGCGGCTGTCGTGTACATGCAAAGGCTGCAGCGAATCGAACTGGTGCGGTCGTAGACACCCCAGACGAATTCCTTCTGCCCGTTGTGCACCAGAAAATTATCCGTATCCACGTAGTTCACCAGACTGTTCTTGTATGCGTCGCTGACCTTCGTCACACGGTAATCTGGATAGCTCGATACAACCGAACCGCTGCTATCGAGCAAGTTGGTGTGGATGAGATAAGAGCCCAGGGCCAATTGCGAGCCATCCACGTCGATTTCCTGCGAGGCTTGAGCGGCCTGTTGAACCGTGTTGACCGTGCTGCCGCCTTCCTGTTGGATGACAATTTGAGCCGTCATGCCGCTAGGACTGGCGACCTCGACGTGAAGGCGAATTTGCTGCGGGCCGCTCTGCCAGAGATAGCCGTGGAAATTGGGATAGAGGAGGAAAGTGGAGATAGGCAGCGGTGTTTCAGGCTGAGCGGTCGCATCGTCGAACCACAATGTCCCGCTTGGCGTCTGGCCAGAAGGCGCGAAAACCAATAAGCGAGTGCGAATCTTGTCGCCGTTGTGGAGCGCGAGGAGGTCGAAGTCGGGATAAGGAATATACGTCCAATTCGTGCCGATCGGGACACCTGTGCCACCGCCAACGGACAGACTACTGTCCGAATCGTCAGCCAGGTCGATTTGTGCCTGGAGATTGCTGCCACTCGATGCCTTGACCCACACACCGATTGTATAGGACGTATTGGCTTGAAAAATGAACGCAGGGGCGTACGCCGTCGTCGAACAGGATGAAGCGGTCGTATACTTGAGCGAATGCGTGCCCGTGTGGGCCACTGTTGAGTCCACGGCCCAGCAGGCCGGGATGTACCATCCCGTAGTCCCGCCTTCGAGCCCACCGTTCGGCAGCACGTTCGCCCCGAGCTGGCGGCTGGGCGCGAAGCGCAATCAGCCCTCCGGCCATCGTCGAACCCGGCCCAACATTGCCCGATGTGTTGTTGGAAATCGTTATGCTCAGGGATTGACTTGCGGTATTCATGGGCATAGCCGAATCGCTCACCTGCACGGTGAATGAAAATTGCCCCGTGGCGGTTGGTACCCCACCGATGGCCCCGCTGGCACTATCCAGCGCCAAGCCTGGGGGGAATTGTCCGGATGCCACGCTCCAACTATATCCCGGCGTACCACCCGATGCTTGAAGAGCCACCGAGTAACCTTGACCCACGACTCCGCCAAGCAAAGAAGTGGTACTGATTTGCAACGACGACGGAGGTAGGGTCGCGCCGATTTGAATGTTGAGGGATTGTTGTACGGACAAGCCTGTACTGTCCGAGATGCGACACCGTAAATGACGATTGCCCCGTCTGTGTTGGCGTTCCGGCGATTCCTCCCGTGGCAGACGAAAGAGCCAATCCGACCGGCAGCGCTCCGGAGGAAATACTCCATGTGTAAGGAGCGGTCCCGCCCGTCGCAATAACTGCGGTGCTGTATGTGACACCAACTTGCCCGCCTGGCAGATTCACTGTGGAAATCTTCAGAGCGCTGCCCGGTGTGGCAACATCAATTCCCAAGGCCTGGCTCGCGCTTCCAGTCGGCGAAGCCGAGTCTTGGACCTCAATTGTGAAAGCGTAATTGCCGGCAACAGTCGCCTTACCTGCGATTGTCCCGGTTGCGCCTGTAAGAGAAAGTCCTGGGGGAAGAGTCCCTGACGCGATGCTCCATAGGTATGGCGTCTTCCCACCCGATGCAGCAAGCGAAGCTTTATAGGATGTTTGCGGCTGTGTTGCCGGCAGCGATGACGTGGTGATACTGACATTCGATAATTGCGATACAGTTCCTTTTCCAGCACCGGAAGTCAACCCGCAGCCCGATTCCAAAACAGGAAGTAACACTAGGAAGAGTAACAGGGTGAGCAGCGCCCGCATCGTATCTCCGATCTGCTTGTTTCGCATCTTCGGAGCTTCAGGATGGATCCGAGCACTATCCTTTAATATGCTGATTCCATGGAGATTGCGCCCCATTTTCTGTTCCTCCGCAGCTCACTAAGGCTGGCTAACTTCCTGTCCGTATCTGCCACCATGTTGAACTGTCAGTGGCAGGGAAGCACCTGCTCGGAGGACGGGAAAAAGGGCAGGAATAAACCTGTACGCGCAGTGGTCATCCGGCCAGCTCTTAAGGCTTCATTGATGGCTGCAGGGTCGAGGAAACGACGGGGACCAGTGGCAAGAACTCCCGCTGGAGACTACGGCCAGAAGAGTATTCAAATCGACGCCGGCTGTTGGCGGCGTATTCGTTGTTAAATCGTTCTCCGACAAAAAACTGCTCGGCTGGTCGAGAAACCGTGTTGCTTGCAGATCATCTGCAGGGCGGCAGCATTTCACTTGAACTCGTAGGGAACAGCGAATCCGCGAGCGGCTACAGGCGATGAGTCAAAGACCGAGCGAAATGGAGCCGCCGCTAGTGATTCGGAATCACTAGCAGCTTGAAGCTTCCCGCGATCATCGGTCCGCGCCGGAAGCGCCTCTCGCGCTCCGTAGCATTCGGAGGCAGCGGAGGCGGCGGACCGAATTTGGCCGTCACCGAATAAAGCGTATGCGTTGAAGTATCGCACTCCATCGTGCGCGCGCCCATGTCGGTCTTGACGTTGCCCAGCACGGTAAAATTGTCAGGCGAATCCTCGTGCACAACGGTGATGTCGCCCTCGCCTTCGGACGCAAACGCCAGTTTGGGTCCCGGGTCAAAGCGCACTGCGTCGTTGCCGCTGCCGCCGATCGGTAGCGTCGCGACAACCTTTCCGGCGTCCGGGTTGAACACAACCATCACCCCACCATTGTTTTCACCGCCGCCATGACAACCAATGAAGATGCGCCGCGTCTCCGTATCCATGGCAACTCCCGACGGCCCCTCGCACGGTGCCAGCGGCCACTGGTTGACGACCTTCAGCGTATGCGTGTCGATGTCCACAATGGTGCTCAGGTCTTCCATGACGTTGTAGAGGTGCCCTTTGCCGTCCGCCGCCGCCGATTCCGCCGCTCCGGGGATATCGACGACACCGGCCACGTCTCCTGTCGCAGCGTCTACAGCGACATCTTTCTTGCCGTGCGTCAATCCAAACACGCGATCCGAGGCGGGATCGTAGACGATGCCGTCGGAACCGCCAATGGGCAAAATAATCTGCTTGATGATGGCCAGCGTTTTCGGCTCGAACTCCGTAAAGCTGCTTACACCTTGCTGTCCGCTGCTATTGCCGGAATTGCTGGTGAAGCCGTGATTGTCCTTCTGTGAAATGACGACGCCATGGCTGCGCGGAGTCGGAGCAAGCTTGCCGACGACCTGATTCGTATCGGTAGAGATCACCAGAATCTCATCGCTATGGGAAACAAATAGATGATGGTTCGCTTCGTCAATCCCGAGGTAATCCCAGAAACCTTCGTCGGGCAGCGGTACGGAAGTAGCAAGGCGGTAGCCCGCCACGTTGTCCGACATTTGCGGCGGTGGTGGCTGAGTCGATCCCTGTTGCGCGGCTAGGCAAGCGAATGCCGCGACAATGACGGCGATGCTGAAAATCCCATTGCGCATGTGCGTCCCCCTAATTTCCATCAACTTTTCTGCGCTAGTTCCCGTCCGGGCGATGCGAAAGCTGTCGATCCATGTTTCCCCAGTCGAGCCAGCCAATCTTGCGTTCTGCCATCTGCTCCGCGTCAAGTCCAGCAGACCTTGGCGCGGAGCATAGCACCCTGGCTTGCACACTTGCAAACCCCTGCGAGGCGATAAAGAGCCTCAACCGCGAGCCCGAAACTGACGGGATGGCTCATTGGTCTGACGGTCGCGCTGGTGATTCTAACGCTAGTTATTTGAACAAATCGCCCAAGCAAGATTGGGCCCAAAAATAGAACCGCGATTCCGACGACGCGCGTAAGAATTCGCAGCGTAGTCCGTCGGGATACGTGCATTTTACTACGACTTTCGCTGGCCATCTGGCGAACAGGTGGATTCTTGGAAGCGATTGGAGCAATCGAAAAACAGGAGTAGAGCCTCAGGCAGGTGATGAGCGTCACCTCAGCCCGTGACCAGAGTTACATATCTCCGGTAGCGCGTTACGTTAACCTTGCCGATGAAAATTGTTTGAAGCGGCAGTGCCACCTCCTGATGATCCATTTGAAGAGGTAGCGATGTACAAAGATTTCACCCTGTTGCTCGGCATGTTTTTGGGTGCGTATGTGTCGACGACAGCACAAACTGTCGCGCCACAGATTGTGACGACGCGAGGCCGGCTTGTACCGATTACGACCATGGTTCGAGCACTGCCGGCGCCGTTGCTCGCAAGGCCCTTGGTGCGGCCCGAGAACTCCAGAGAATCCTCTGCTCATTTCAGTGATCTGGTTGCAGGGACCTACGACCGGGACCAAGGGCTGGAGTATGTGGAGAGTCCGTCGCAGATGCGCGAGGTTAAGACTTTGTTTAGCACGCAGTCGAGTCTACCGCTTGTGCATTTGGGAGGTGGACGTTTTCAGTTTGATGGTTTCACGAGCACGCTTGACATGCAAAACGTGCAACTTGGCCCCTCAGCCGCTGGCGGTTTGCTAGACTTTCGTCCCCGGCGTCAAAATTATCCTGGCGAGCCGCGTTCGATCGATCTTTACGGACTTAGCCTTAGCTTTCACCTCGGGCGAAACGCGCAGACAGGACGCCCGGCACAGATATGGCGGAACCTCGCGCGAATTTTTAGGGCCGTTCGGTAATGACGGTGCAAAGGCTGGCATGATGTGACAATCAGTGGATCCGTCGAATTATTCTTGCCCTAGCAGGAGAGTCTAGCGGTGTCTGTCTGCTCGGCAGCCGAGATACCCCGAACAATTCCTATCCAACTCACGTACTTGCCCTTCTTGCTATGAATCCGATATGGCTTGCCATCGCACTTGAAGAAGCAGGTTCGACTGCTTACTGCGCTGGCGTAGTGAACAGGGACGGCCTGCTACGTCCGATTGCCCCAAGGCTATCGAAGAAACCGCTGAACTGGCGAAGGGCGCCGGCGTAAGCGATGAATGACGAGGAACATTTCGGGAAGAGCAAAGAACGCGAAACAAAGCACGGGGCGGCGTCACAGGGTAACGTGACTAGGGTCACTGCAAACTGTTACTGGAGCACGTAGCCTTCGACAAGGTCGATTTACAGGTCAGAATTTGGTCACACCGGAGGCCCTCTATGGAGTTGAGGAATGAGCGCCGCGGTCCTCGCCTGAATCGCGAAGAGCTTCTCCTGGCCGCGCAGGAGATGCGCGCCATCGCGATGATCGATATTTATGCCGCAGGGTCCGGACATCCGGGAGGCTCGCTTTCCATCATGGACCTTGCCGCCGCTCTTTACCTGAACGCGCTAAACCATGACCCCTCGAGTCCGACGTGGCCGAAGCGCGACCGCGTTTTCTGGTCGGCGGGGCACAAGGCGCCCGCGCTGTATGTCGCGCTGGGACGCGCCGGGTATTTTCCGCTGGAGGATACGGTTTCGCTGAGGCGGCTGGGCTCGGCATTCGAAGGGCATCCCAACCGGTTGAAACTCCCCGGCGTGGAAATTTCGAGCGGCTCGCTGGGCCAAGGACTGAGTATCGCCGTCGGCAGCGCTCTGGCGGCGAAGCAGCGTGCACAAGATTATCGCGCATTCTGCATTATGGGTGACGGAGAACACCAGGAAGGAAGCGTTTGGGAAGCAGTGATGGCGGCGGCGCACTACAAGCTCGACAACTTGTGCGCGATTGTGGACCGGAACGGCTTGCAGATAGACGGGCGGGTAAAGGATGTGATGAACGTCGAGCCGCTAGGATTAAAGTATGCGACGTTCGGGTGGAATGTGATTGAGATTGACGGCCACGACATAGACGAGATTCTGAGCGCCTTTGACGCCGCGGCGGCTCACAAGGGAGATCCGACCGTAATTATTGCGAATACGGTGAAGGGCAAGGGCGTTTCGTTCATGGAGAATCAGGCCGCGTGGCATGGGACGGCACCAAATGCGGAACAATTCGAAAAGGCCATGGCGGAGCTGGCTACTCCTGCCGTGCCACGGGAGCGTATCGAACGAATGCTGACAATCGCGTGGGAAGGAGCGAAAAAAGCAGCGGAGGACGCCCGCAAGCAGGTGCCAATGGCCGACCGCAATTACTGGTGGAACGCGCGCGACATAATGAAGGTGGAGATGGACCCGACACGGATGGGATTCGGGCGGGGGCTCGAAGCGGCGGGACAAGATGCGCGCGTGTGCACGATTCAAGCGGATATTTCAGGGTCGATCCGGATCTCCGATTTTGCCGCGAAGCATCCCGAGAGGCAGGGGCGAGTGTTCAGCGTGGGGATCGCGGAACAGAACATGATGGGCGTTGCGGCCGGACTGGCGAAGGAAGGCTATATCCCGGTGACGGGCACGTATGGCGTGTTCGCCTCGGGACGTGCATGGGATCAACTCCGCACGACGGTGTGCTACAACAACCTCAACGTGAAGATCGCCGGTGCGCACGGCGGGATATCGGTGGGCCCGGATGGCGCGACGCACCAGTCGCTCGAGGAAATCTCGCTGATGAACATCCTGCCCAATATGCACGTGGAAGCCCCGTGCGATTCGGGCGAAACGGAGAAGGCCACGCGGCATTGCCTGTTGGAAGTCCAAGGGCCAGTCTATCTGCGGTTTGCGCGCGAAGCGACCCCGGTGGTGACAACAGCGGAAACACCATATCAGTTCGGAGTCGCCAATGTCATCCGGTATCGCGCGTCGCGTCCGCGATTCATCGATGCATTTGAAACCGTGTTGTCGAGCGACTGTCAGAACGAAAACGAGGGTGCGACCATCGTTGCGTGCGGCCCGATGGTGCCGGAAGCGATGCGCGCGGCGTGGCTGCTGAAGGAGGAGTTCGGCATCGAGGCACGCGTCATCAACATGCATACAATCAAGCCGCTCGACACGCGAGCGTTAATCGCTGCCGCCGCGGAGACGCGGATTCTGGTGACCGTGGAAGAACACCAAAAGGGCGGCTTCGGAAACCTGATCGCCGGGGCCATACTGCGCGAGCGAAATGATTTCGAGCGGCCGCTCCTCTTCGACATGGTTGGAATCGAGGATCGCTTCGGGTTCTCGGGAAAGCCCTGGGAGCTGATTCAAACTTTCGGCCTGACCGGGGAGCATATCGCCGAGCGCGTGCTGCGTCTCAATGCGAAAAAGTTGGGACGGAACATTCGGAAAATCGAGGTGGCTTCTATGCCAACGATATTGGAATGCAGCCAGTGCCATGGCGAAGTGCCGTTGCGGGACTATCTCAGCGAGTCTCTCCTGCCGACGGACGAATACTGCCTGGAATGCAAGTCGCGATCGAAGGACGGCTGCGCGGCGTGCCGAGTCTCCTGGATGAAGGTGAACACGAGCTTCTCCTATCTTTGCCGCGATTGTCGCGAAATTGTGGCGACTTGCTAGCAAAGAATGAGGCTGGCACGTCCGTGCAAACTGGAGCGGAGGGCCCGACGGAGCACAACGGCGTATCGAGAAGTGGGGGAGCCCGAGGAAGAAATTCTATTGGGGATCCACGATTCCCTGGCAGGTCGAGCCTTGATCATGTTGAAGTAAGTGGCGTCGGGCGGCGAACAGATGCTCATCGACGTCGTCCCGGGGAGCAGGGATGGTGCAGGCATTGGAGCATCGATTTAAATTGAAAGTGCACGTACCGAAATACTACGAACATGTCTTCGCACTAGGTGCTGCGTTGCCCGCTCGCCACCATCTTTGAAGGAACCGGATGAATGCTGAAGAAGCTGCACCTGTATCTGATCAGACCCACGCAGTATGACGACGAAGGCTACGTCGTACGGCATTGGCACGGCGTGCTGCCGAGCAACACGCTGGCTTGCCTTGCGGGCCTGACCGAAGATGTCGTCGCGCAAAAACGGTTAGGTGAATCCGTGCAAGTCAAGGTCCACGTGCTCGACGAGACAGTGGATCATATTCCGGTGAAGCGCATTTGCAGGTCCCAGCGCGACGGCCAGACGAAGACGATAATTTGCCTTGCGGGCGTTCAGACCAACCAGTTCCCGCGCGCCGCTGATCTCGCTCGCGTGTTTCGCCGCGCAGGATTAACGGTGATGATCGGCGGCTTCCATGTGAGCGGCTATCTGGCTCTGATGCCGAGCATCCCTCCGGACATCCAGGAATTGATGGACGATGGCACAACGATCGTGAAGGGCGAAGTGGAAGAACGCTGGGGCGACCTGCTTTGCGATGCGATGGGCGGTTGTTTGAAGCCCCTTTATGACTTTACGAACGACAAGCCGGACCTCTCCGACAAGCCCCTTCCTGTGATTCGCAAGGAGTACTTGCGCAAGTTCATTGCCTCCAATTTCGGCACGCTGGATTGCGGGCGTGGCTGTCCATACGATTGCAGTTTTTGTACGATCATCAATGTTCAGGGCCGCAAGATGCGCTTCCGCTCCGCGGAACGCACCACCGAGACGATTCGCCACAACTATAACGTTCACGGCATTACTTTCTACTTCTTCACCGACGACAATTTCGCGCGCAACAAGAAGTGGGAGGCCATTCTTGATGCCCTCATCCGATTGCGTGAGGAAGAACATATCCCGGTGAAATTCATGATGCAGGTCGATGTGCTCTCCTGGAAGATCCCCAATTTCATCGCCAAGGCGCGCCGCGCGGGGTGTTCGAGCGTTTTTATCGGCATGGAAAGTCTGAACCCGGACAGTCTGAAGGCTGCGGGCAAACAGCAAAACCACGTACAAGAATACCCGCAACTGATTGAGGCCTACCGCAGTTCAGGGATTTCGACGCATGTCGGCTACATCATTGGCTTTCCAAATGACACGGTCGATTCCGTCCGCCAAGACCTCACGCAGCTCATGCAAGACGTGCGTCCGGATCACGCATCTTTTTTCATGCTCATGCCGCTGCCAGGCTCTCGGGACCATTTCCTCATGTCCCGCCGCGGAGAATGGATGCACCCCGATTTCAATCAATATGATTCTCACCATGCTGTCACTGTGCACCCGCACTTGAAGAACGGCTCTTGGGAGGATCTCTATCGCGAAGCTTGGCAGAGGTTCTATAGCTTCGAAAACATGAAAGCGATCCTGCAACGCTGCCCGCGGCGGGATTACTGGAACAATTTTCTTCGCTTCGTTTGGTACAAGAACTCCATCCAGACGGAAGGCCGGCATCCCATGATGTGCGGCTTTTTCCGCTTGAAGGGCCGCAAGAACCGCCGGCCGGGCTATCCCATCGAGTCCCGTTGGGGATACGCCACATCTCGTGCGAGAGAGATTCGCGCCCATCTTGCGGCGATGTTTCGCCTCTTATTCGAAATGGAAGAACTGTGGCTACAAACCCGCCAACGAGGCGAAGCCGAGCAGCGAGTGATCGAGGAGTTGGGCAGAATCCGCGCGGCAACTTACGGCCGATTGAAATTGGCTGATCTGCAACTCGCCTATCGAAGGGCCAAGGCGTATTTCCCGGCGTTGCAAGTTCCCTCCAAACTGCAATTATTTTGGGTCAAGTGGTACCCATTGCTCGCTCCGGGTAAGGTCCTCACCCGTGCCGACCTGGACTGCTTCTGGCACACGGCAAAGCAGCGGTGGACACAACGCCGTTGGTTTCAGTTTCCTTCGCTCCGGCTGCCCTTCAATCTGTTTCGCGATGTCCAGCTTTGTTTAATTTTCCTGGCCAACCTGGCACGAGCAAGCTAACAGCAGACGACAGTCAAGCGAGGCCTAGCGAAGCGTTTCCGCATCCGTTGGGACATACATAGCTTCTTCGCGCGCGTTGCATTTTCCCACGGAAAGATGGATTGAGGGTTCGTTACGTAGGAGTCCCTGGATGAGATGCTCCGCGAATTCCTCGCTGATCTCGATGGAGCTTGCCTCGCCGCGCGGATCGAACCAGTACGGAATCCAATTGAGTGAACCGAGGATTGCAAACGTGGCAAGTTTGGCATCGACGGGCCGAAAGGTCTCTTTCTTGATTCCCTCCTCGATGATGCGGCGAATGCCGCGATCAAAACGATCCCGTTTTGCGATCACGCTCTTTCGCCGGGATGTCGAAAGCGCCTGCACGTCCATGGTCAGCGCCGTTCCGCGCAATTCGTCAATCATCATGTGCACGAACGAGACGATGACGCGTCGCAATTTTTCCTGGGGCGGGTGGGAACTGTCTTCGACCTTTGTCAGCATTTTCAGGAGAAGGTCCAGGGCATATTCATGGCAAGAAAAAAGAATGTCTTCTTTGTTCCTAAAATAATAATAGAGATTTCCCTTGGTCATGTGGAGCTCGCCGGCGATTTCATCGACGCTTGCTCCGTAGTAACCTCGCCGACGGAAGGCAGCGGCAGCACTCTTGAGGATTTCCAAGCGCATTTCGCCATTCCGGCCAGACCGGGCGGTCATTCTGAATCTCCCACTGAGAATCCCAGAGAAAACGGGACGCGATCACAGGGATTTTGCAGCATTTTAATGAACGCCGGAGACCAGGCACTTTCGTACGGGCGAATTGGAGTCTTGCGAGTCACGTTCTCTTCCAGCGGGTATAAATCGTCTTAAACCTCGAAATGATGAGGGAGTGGCAATCTTCACAATCATCCTTCAGGTCGTCGGATTGCACTGGTTCCGCTCGCACCTCATATCCCAATTGGGAATACAGTTCCGTGACCTCCGGAACACGCTGAGCATCGGCCGTGAAGCGGCGTTCCCATCCTTGAGCGACTAATGCAGGATCAGCCTCAAGCTGGGCATCAGAAAGAAATCTCTTTCCTAGGTCATCCAATGAACCTTCGATTTTGACAATCCTCGTCATCATGCGCTCTTGTGGAATTCGCTTGGTACCTGAGTCTCCGGACCATGTGGGCCGTCGCCGGCGGGCAGATGCAGTTTTTGCCATCTGCGGTGCGCCAGTATGGCCGCTCCCAACGCACTCACAAACTGCACGAGATCTTCCGGCGGGACATTGACTTCCGCCTTAAGATGTTCACGAACCACGCGCGCCATGGTCTCGAAGCGCAGGATGCCGCCGATCAAAGTAAACTCCGGCTGCATTTGAACGCGCCTCATCAGCTGTACCGAGCGATCCACCAAAGAAGCAACCGCGCCATGCATGATGTCCGCCGGCGCGCTCCCCAGGGACAATTGGTTGATTACTTCAGATTCGGCAAAAACAGCGCAGACGCCGGAGATTGCAACCTGTTGCTTGGAAGTCGCCACGAGAGGGCCAATCTCCGCTGTTCCATAACCCATATAGCGTGCCGTCTTTTCCAGGAAGGCGCCGGTTCCCGCAGCGCACTTATCGTTCAGGCGAAATGATTTGACCTTAGCTGAATCATCGAGACGGGTGGCTTTCATGGTCTGGCCGCCAACGTCGAGAATCGTACGTGTTCGCGGGAAAAAGTAGGTTGCGCCGCGAGCGCTCGCGGTCAAGTCCGTCACTTGAGCATCGCTGAATGTCACCATGTGACGTCCGAAGCCGGTGGCCACAACGTAGGAAATGCCAGATTCCGTTAGACCTGCATTGTCCAAAGCACTCTGGTAGACCTGGCGGGCCACTTCAGCCAGCTTGAAGCCAGTGTTGTTCAGAACGTGGGCTAGGATTTTGCCTTGCTCATTGATGATGACGGCTTTTGTGTATGTTGAGCCAACGTCGATTCCGGCAGTACAAATCATGACGACCTCCCGGTGGCAGCCGGCGCGCGCCCCGCCAGAACATGATCCCAAGCGAATAACGCGGCCCCCAGGGCACCCATGAAGTGCGAATCTTCGCTCACGTTCAACTTGGCGCCGAGCCCATTTTGCAGCGCTTCAATCATTCCGATGTTGCGCGCCACACCGCCCGTAAAAGTGATTGCTTCCTCGACTCCTACGCGGCGCAGCAGACCGATGGAGCGCGCGGCAATCGACAGGTGAACCCCCTGAAGAATGTCTTCAATCTTTTTCCCTCGACCCAGCCAGGAAAGTACTTCGGATTCGGCGAAAACTGTACAGGTGGTGCTGATGCGCACGGGCCGTTCGGAACGCAACGCAGTGGGGCCTAATTGATCGAGGGGAATGTCGAGAGCACTGGACGCCGCTCCCAAGAATCTTCCTGTGCCGGCAGCGCATTTATCGTTCATGCAAAAATCCACAATCTCGCCCGACGGCCGGACCCGGATGGCCTTGGTGTCCTGGCCGCCCATGTCGATTACCGTACGCGTGGCTGGAAACATGTGCACTGCCCCGCGGCCGTGGCAACTGATCTCGGTCACTTGGGAGTTTCCAAAGGTCACGCGATAACGGCCGTAGCCAGTACCAATCACATACTCGACCTCTTCTTCCTCAACGTTCGCGCTTTTAAGCGCCTGTGCGAATGCTTGCTCGGCCGCAATCACGACATTCGCTCCGGTATCGATAAGTGCGCGACCAACGATCCTCTTTGCCTCGTCGATCACAATCGCTTTTGTTTGCGTGGACCCAACATCAACTCCGGCGGCGTAGGCCATCTTCGTTTTCCTTCACCACAAGATTCTTCCGTCTCAACGGACGGCGGCCTCCTGTTGTTTTCGGGATGCGAGGCCTTCAAAAAATGCATCGATGCGATTCTTCATCTGGGCTTCTCCCACCACACGACGGTCCATCATGTCCGACTCGATGAAGAGGCTTGGTATGTCGCGAACGGCCATCACCGACCGGCGATTGTCGGCCATTCCAGTAGAGGTGGTCCGGCAACTCTTGATGGGATGGTAGACAACACCGTCCAGATGGAAGGTGTCGACCATTTCGATGATCGCGCGCTCCTGATAAAACATGCTGTCCATGGCATCGCGGACGCTGATGAGGACCCCTTCCGCCAGGCTTTCCAACGGACGCGCGAGGTCGTACTCGAAACCGAGATTGGCGCCGCCGGAGGCGAACCACAGGTAGGTCGAGTGGACAAACGTTCCGCCCCATTCGGTGAACATTTCGTTGAACCTGCGAAAGATCGGATAGCAAGGAACGCCAATGAATGTCAGGCGGTACTTCTCTTCGGTGAGTGTGCCAATGCCGTGCGCGGCTTTATAGGCCATCTCTTCCACAAGGTTGGTGAAAAAACGGCCGCCCTCCGGCGTTCCGCGGAAGCTATTCGTGACACCTAGGTAGATGGTTCCATCCGTCAGCGCGTTGAATAACGACGGACGAGTCTTGTTGAACTCGAGTACCTGTTTCCATCCACGGGACATTTCATTCGCGCAACACATGACTTCGCGGAGCCGATCGATATCGAACCGGATGCCAGTTACGCGTTCGCAGAGCGTGATTAGCTCTGTAATTTGGGCTTGCACGTAGCGCCGGTCATTTTCAAAGTCCGGATCACCCGGCCAGGTTTGTGTTCCCGCGGCTCGAGTCCCGGGCACATCGAGCGTGAAGATCGGAATGTGATACATCCGCTCCCAGATCTCCGCCCATTTGATGTAAGTATTGCAGGCGTTGGTGAGCACGGCGATGGACGGCTTCGGAATGCGGCCCATTGGGTGTTCTCCGCCACGAAGTTGGACGGCAACGTCAGCCTTCACGTAGCCGCAGATGTCCGGCGAATAGCCGTAGTCCTCGGCCTGGTTGAGGTATTCATGCGCTACGTGACGTACGGCCATCTGGAGGGAGTTGATTTCCGGAAAAACGACAGGCAGGTTGAAAGTGCGCATGATTTCACACATGCTGCCCATCACGAAAACGTAGGCCGAAGGGCCACCCTGCTCCGCCGTGCGGTTCAGTTCCGCAAACCATTCGCGGAAAAGATCGAGCCCCCTCACGATTGCCGCGGCCAACAATGCCATCTTCCTGTTGTCGATCGCCCATCGCTTGATCCTTCCTTAACTAAAGAGAATGTTCTCGACGAAAGTCTCGAGCTGAATTTCCATATGTTCGAAGGTCGTCATTTTTTCTTCGAACTCACTGATGAAGTAGGGGATACCTTCCTTGTCCAACGCGTGGAGGTAAGCCACTTGCTCTTCCAGGCCAGGCTCACACATTTTCGCTGCTGTCAGAATGGCTGCATCCGCGCGGGAATTCCTGATGCGTTCGATCAGCATCTTCTCCTTGGGCTTGCGGAGATCATGCTGGACGGGGCTGTAAGAACTCTTTTCGAGATAGGCCGAGGCGAGGTTAAATAGCGGATCACCGTCGAGGGGCACGTCCTCCAAAATCCAGCGAAGTCCGATCAAGAGATCATCATCGACGACGTAACAAGAGCGGGCGATCGCGCGAATCAGGTCCAGCGGCGGCTGCTCGCAGAACCCGCCTTCGAAGACCAACCGTATCTTGTCCTGTTTCTTGTTGGGACGCGCAGCGATTTGGGGAAGCACCGCTTGGAGCAGTTCGTTGTGCTCTTCGCGAGGCATCAGCCCGCCGATGGCCGTCAGAACGTAAGCTTCGTCCACGGAAATTAGCCAGGGTGTGTCGCGCTTCATCGCATACAGTTCACGGAGCAGAGCGCGGTTGCGGTTGTACACAGCTATGGACCAGCGTAGATCGTCCTCTTCGACGGGCCGTCCAATCAGTTTTTCGATCTCGCCCTGCAGCCGTGCGTATTCGTTTCGGAGATATGTGATCGCAGCCGGCGAATTTGTATTCTGGGGGAGATAAAGAATCTGGCACGGATATGGAAAATTGCGGCCCCATATTGCTCCCAGGTTGCGAGCCGCGTCGCAGATGGGGTGAGTCACGAACATCTCGAGCTCGACCCTCTTGCTCAAGGCCAGCTCGAGAGAAGTCTTCAAGATGGAACAGAGATAGGAACCGAACCGCGAATCGGCTTGAACAGCCTCGATTTGAGCGCCATGAATTTTGAAAGGCAGCATACCCGCTGCATGGACAATTTCTTCCGGGAAGTACACCTGGAAATGACCAACGACTTTTCCGCCGGTTTCGCGCCAGCGGCGCACTGTTGGGAAAGTCATATCCTCGAACAGTTCCCGGCACTCGTAGAGGACTTCGTCGAGCGGTTTGCCCCGCCAGGCTTCAAATGTGCGAGCTTTCATGAGAGTGACATTCCTTTTTCCGGTTTTCGCAACGAAACTTTGCTCGATACGGCGGCCCAATTAAGTGCCCCCGAGATACTGTCCCCCATCCACGCGAAGAATCTGCCCAGTGATATGGTTCGCACCGGACCCACAAAGAAATACGACGGATGCTGCGACATCTGCGGGCTCCAAGAAACTTCCCAAGACACTCTCTGCGAGCGCGGCATCTCTCACCGCTTGCGGCACAACTTCCGTCAACGGGCTGCGCACCCACCCGGGTTCGACTACGTTGACGAGAATTCCAAAACGGCCAACCTCTCTGGCGAGACTCTTGGTGAGTCCGATCAGTCCGGCTTTGCTTGCGGAGTAGGCAGAGGTACCAAACTTTCCGCGCGAGCCGTTGATGGAACCGATCAGCACGATCCGCCCACTCGATCCGCGGCGTAACAGCGGGAGAGAGTGGCGGATGAGCAGGAACGCCCCACGGAGGTTCACAGCCTGCACGGAATCCCAATCCTCGAGGGTCATCTTCCAAAGAACTGAATCGCGCGAAATGCCAGCGGCATGGACGACGAGATCGATCCGGCCTTCTGTTTTGTACACAGAGTCAACTGCGGCAGCGACAGAATTATCTTCACGGACATCGCATTTGACCCACCTGTGGTTCTCACTGGGTCCGGAAAGGTCAAGAGATATCGCCCGCACACCTATTTGGTCGAAGGCGTCCAGGATCGCGGTCCCGATTGCCCCCGACCCGCCGCTCACAATCGCAACCTTTCCCGCAAGTGCGCCCGACTCCGCTTGCATCCCAAGCCTCTTCTCTTACCTCATGGCCAGTCTGTACCCGTCAAACCAGACTCAAATTACTTTGCAGCTTTCAAGGTCTCTGCTCCCGCCACCCACGGAGCGATTTCGCGAACCAGACCTTCACCCCAACGTACGCCCTCGGCGAGCCGCTGTCGGAGGCGAATGAAATCGACTTCTCGTTGTTCTTTGCTTCCGTAATGGAAAGCGCGGAAGCCCGCGTTGGCCTCCGTCATCATGTTGAGCGAAAGCCATGCGCGATTACTTTCCCGATTCTTGTCCCAGTGCTGGAGTTTGTGCTTGCGGAGGCTCTCGATGGTCTTGATGAGGCAATCGGGCATCGTATAGAGGAACTTCGTGCACATCTCCTCGACAGCGTCGTCAAGCAGCGAGAGATCCACAACGCTCTTGGCCAGCAGTGATTTTCCTTCTTCGCGAGCCTGAGCCGTCTTCCATTCTCCGAGCACCACGCGTCCGTATTCATCCAATACACGGTCGGTCACCACCAAGGGATTTGCGATCCATCGGCCGTCAACCTTCAACGCAGGAACAATCTGCGTCAGCCCGCCAAACCAATAGAAACGATGCGCGCTCCATGTCTCGCAGAGAGTTCCGCTATACATGGCACGCTCGATGCCGACATATATGGGAAGGAAATCGGTGCTTCCTCCATCCGGGGCAGAACCGTGCTTCGGTCCAGCCTGACTGAAGATGGCGAGATCGCTGGCGATCGAGAAGTCGCAGGCCATGCCCACTTCCTGGCCGCCGCCGACGCGCATTCCGTTTACCCGGCAAATAACGGGTTTGTCGCATTGCAGAACACTCGTGACCATGTCATTGAAAAGACGCATGTACTGGCGGTATTCGGCGGGCGCGCCGGCGTAATACTCGGCATACTCGCGCGTGTTTCCGCCGCTGCAGAAAGAGCGTGTTCCTGTGCCTGTCAAAACGACAGCCACCGCTGCGCGATCGTTGCTCGCCTCGCGTAATGCCAGAATTATTTCTTTGACCATCGAGACGGTGTAACTATTGAGCTCGCCCGGATTGTTCAATGTGATCCAAACATTATGGAGACCTTCGACTTTTTTCCCGGAGCGATCGCGTACTGGTCGTCGTTCCACCAGGATCTCCCTCGAAGCAACGCCTTCGGCGAGATTGTGATTTTTCACTGGGCTGTCTCCATCGATAGGTTTTGCTCACTGCGCCTGGGCCGCAGGATCACGCGCTGCCGCAATGCATGCTTTTTAACTGCTTCCATGATTGCCGGAGCATCATCGAGTTCGTGCATCTCAATAAACGGAGATAGAGTGACTTTTCCTTCGAGAACCAGTCGCAGCGCCGCGGGGTATTGGTCTGGTGGACAACCCCAGTTGCCGCGCGCAGTCGCATCGAAGGCCATGAGATTGGAAAGACGCAATTCGACCGGCTTGGGCGTGAAGCCCACCACGGCAAGATACGCACCGTGATCCAGGAGCCCAAAGGCAGTGATTTGACCCGCAGGCGTACCGCTCATTTCAAAAATCTTGAGGCCGATGCCTTTCCGCGCGGATTCTTTGCTAAACGTGCGTACCGCAGCCCTGAGGCCCTTGAGGTCTGTAGAATCGGCCTCAAGGACCAGTCGTGCACCGTGTTGTGAGACAAGGTCGAGTCGCTCCCGGTCTACGTCAATGGCCACGACTGCCGCACCTAGGGCGGCCGCAATCTGAACTCCGAATCCGCCAACACCCCCGACGCCCACGAAGACGGCCACATCGTCAGGTCCGAGCCCTGACCTTCGGATCGCTTCGTATGGAGTTGTCACTGCGTCCGCTACAACGGAAAGCATCGCGAGCGTCGTGCCCGATGGGAGAATTTCAGGGACAGCACACAGACCGCGCGCCGGGACCAGCGCCTGGGTTGCGAATCCTCCATTGCCATCGTTGCCGGGCATAAATTGTTGGCGACAAACGCTGGGGCGTCCTGCCCGGCAGGCGGGACACACGCCGCAGGAAATCACCGCGGGAACGATCACGGATCGTCCCAACCAATTTCCGACTTGGCCACCTGCCGCAACCACGCGTCCGGAGATTTCGTGTCCAAGAATAAGAGGGAGTTGATGACGCGTGGGCACACCGTCGATAGCGAACGCAACGTCAGTGTGGCAAACACCGCAACCGGCGACCTCAATGACGACTTCGTCAGGGGCAGGGGTAAGAGTCGGAAGTTGAACTCGCTGCAGAGGAGCGTTCGAAGCCTTCAATTGGAACCCGTATCCTCCTCGAACGCTCGTCACTGTGGACCTCTTTCCGTCCCCGCTTTGAACTTCTGTTCAACAAACGATACCGTTGAGACTCACAGGAAGCAGTGACTGGCATCACAGCCTTGCGTGACTAGCGCACATTGAGGCTGGATGCAGGCGTAATCTCTTCTTTCTTAAGGTTTTTTGAGGTAAGCGAAATTTAAATCGACATTCAAGACGTGGGTGGCGGAACTCCTCTGCATCACTGACATTCGACGGTCATGGAGCGCTCTCGTATTTTCATAATCAAACGAATGTTCAATTATATGGAGAGGTAAGTTTGAGCCCATCGACTTCTTGCGTAGAACGCCTTATCCGGACCCAATGGACCCAATTCCGAAACGATTATCCCAGCAACTGGATGCGGAAGGGCCAAGTGACTCCTCCTTATCTTAAGTTGGAAGTAAGTGCGTGAGAGATTCTCTTGTTTGTGAAAGTTAGACTTGAGATTGGAATTGGTGGCTTTAGGCATTTGAGCTTTGTTCTGAGTTGAGGTTGCAGGTTCATAAATTTACAAAACGAACTACGATAAGGTCTTTAGATTTAGTGTCAAATTCCCGTTTGATTGGAATCAGAAGAAGAAAGAAGAGATCCCGAATCGACCAGGCCAGTTGCCTTTCCCGCCGTAGTTCCGGGAAACAAAGTGTCCGCCGAGATGCAAAATCTTGCATATTGCGCCACATGTGGTAACCTTCATCGGCAGCACACAAATGCTCAATATAAGTCGCTCATAATGAACCATATACAGACGAGTTTATGCTAGAAAACCGGCACTTAGGTAATCGTCTTGCAATGGAAGCTGTGGACGGCAAGCGCAAAGCGTTATCACTTGTACCCTGATCCCGCTCGGGTGCTTAACAACTGAATAGTTCGGCATTCAGGAAAGCCAATGGGACCATCGACAACACGAGCACTTGTGGCACCCAACACGATCCAAGACCGCGTCCCATGGGGCATTTGGCTTGGCTTGCTCTCAGTGCTTTTCCTTGCTCTTTACGGCCCGATTCTAGAGTCCTTGGTGCTTAATTGGTGGCGAGATCCTAATTACGGGCACGGGTTTCTGGTACCCGTCTTTGCGGGTTATGTGTTTTGGAAAGGGCGGGACCGCTTAACAAAGATTGCCCTGAAACCATCGAATTTCGGCTTGGTAGTGATGCTTTGTGCGATCGCCCTGTTGTTAGTGGGCTCGCTTGGCGCGGAACTTTTTACCAGCCGGTTTTCGATGCTAGTACTGATTGGCGGCTGCGTCCTGTTCGTGGGTGGCTGGAGACTTCTTCGCGCCGTAACATTCCCGCTAGGCTTTTTGATCCTCATGATTCCAATTCCCACGATCATTTACAATCAGATCACTTTCCCGTTGCAGCTCATAGCTTCTCGATTCGCCACGTTTTGGCTTCAGTTGATCAACGTTCCTGTTTTGCGCGAAGGCAATCTCATCATTTTGCCTAACTATACCCTCGAGGTCGTCGACGCATGCAGTGGCATCCGTTCTCTGATGACTCTCATAACGCTTGCGATTGCATATGGTTATTTGACCGAGCGCAGGCTTTGGGTGCGGTGGCTCTTGGTGATCCTGATGATTCCCATCGCCATTGTCAGTAATGCCATCCGAATCATGGGTGCGGGTTTATTGACTTATCATTTCGGCCCCAGCATGGCACAAGGATTCTTCCATGAGTTCTCCGGATGGGTGATCTTTGTCGCGGCATTGGTCTTGATGTTTGTCTGCCACTGGGCGCTTCGCAAAATTCCGTTCGGGAGAGAGAGAAAAGCCAATGCGTAGCTGGCGGATGACAATTCGTCTTTGCATCGTTGCAGCCACGCTCTTGGGCGGTACGGTTCTCCTTCATGCCATGAGCCACGGCGAACCTGTAGTAGCTCGCGAATTGCTCAGCGGTTTGCCGTATACAATCGGCGATTGGACTGGCCGGACAATCCCATTGACGGGTAATCCCACCGATGACGCGCGCATTGTGGAGGCGCTGAGCGTTACTGACTATACGAATCGTGAGTATGTGAACCCATCCGTCCCGCCTGTCGATCTTTACATTGGCTATTACGCGAGCCAGAGGTCTGGAGATACGATTCACTCACCTAAGAATTGCTTGCCTGGCGCGGGCTGGGAGCCCACCCATGTCGGCGACACTACGATCACTCTTTTGAACGGCAAACAAATCGTCGTCAACGACTATGTGATCGCGCTCGGGCTCGACAAGGAGCAGGTGTTTTATTGGTATCAGGGGCGCGGCCGCGTCATCGCGAGCGAATATTGGGGAAAGTTTTGGATGGTCGGAGATGCAATTACACGAAACAGAACCGACGGAGCCCTGGTTCGAGTAATCACCCCAATTCACGGTAACAACGTCGCTCTGGCGCATGCTCGCTTGGTGAAATTCACCCAGCAGCTTTTTCCTTTACTTAGCAAGTTCATTCCGAATTAGTGGTCTAGCTAGGGAGACATTTTATGAAACGCACGTGGATTCGGATTACGGCAACGTTAGCCTCAGTCTTCGCGGCATTTTTGCTTCTGGCGTCGTGCTCTACCAACCCGCAAAAGGCCAAGCTCAAGTATCTGGAAAAGGGCGAAGACTACATGAAAAAGGCCCAATACTCGAGTGCTGCGATCGAGTTTAGGAATGCCCTCAAAGTCGACCCGAAGTATGCGGAGGCCTATTACCAGCTTGCGCTCGCCAGTGAGGCGCAGGGCGACCCCAAATCGGCTTACAATGCACTGAACCAAGCGATCGCCGTTGATCCGAGCCGCATGGACATACGTCTCGCGCACGGTGGCTTGCTTCTGGGAACCCAAAATCCCCAGTATTTTGTCGAGGCCACCAACGATGCCAATTTTGTTCTCAAACAGGACCCAAAGAACGCTGATGCTCACCGTCTTCTCGGAATGATCCTCGGCAGAGAAGGCAAATTTGACCAAGCTCTTGAGGAATTCTCGAAGGTCTCCGCGATGAATCCGGGAGATGCGCGGTCATACGTCGACGTGGGTTTAATCGATTTGCAGTTACAACACACATCGGACGCCGAGCAGAATGAAAAGAAAGCCATCCAAGTGAATCCAAAGTACTTGGCGGCCTATTCCGCTTTGGCTGACATCTATCGGGTGGAAAAAGAACCCGCCCTGGCCGAACAGGCCCTCCAACAGGGAATTCAGGCGAACCCGGATGCCTTCAAACTGTACGCGGAATGCGCAGTCGTTTTCATGTCGGAAGGCAAACAGTCCCAGGCAGAGCAGATTTTGCAGCAGGGCATGCAAGCTAACCCCAATTCCGTGCCGTTATACATGGAATCGGCGAACTTTTTGTGGAGCGAGGGCAAAAAATCCGACGTGGACGGCGTTCTCGCGAAGCTCTCGAGCCAAATGCCCAAGTCGACCGATGTCGCCGAAAAGATCGGAGATTTTTATTTCCAGAGAAAAATGACTGACCAAGCACTCTCCGCATATCAGCGCGCTCTGTCAATAGACGGAAAAAATCTGGAGATTCAGAATCGGATCGAGGATCTCTATCTTTCGACTCACCAAACTGACCTTGCCGCAAAACTCGATGAAGAGCTAGTGAAACAGTTCCCCACGGATGTGAATGTCCGCATTGACCATGGCCGTTTGCTCATGGCACAAAACCGGCTCCCGGAGGCCGTCGATGCTCTGCAGAAAGTTGTAGCCGACGTACCGGATTCGGCTCAAGCTCACTTTTTCCTTGCCGCGGCATTTCAAGCCTATGGCAATTTTTCCGATGCGAATACTCAGCTGCAGAATGCAATTCGAGTGTCACCCGGGCTTCCCATTGCGTTGAACGCCCTGGTCGACTTGAACGTTTCCGAGCATAATTATTCGGTGGCACAGCTTTATGCGGAGGAGCTCGTAAAACAGGATGCGGGTAACCTGAAGTATCGGATTGAGTTGGGCCAAATTTTATTGAGTTTAGGGCAAATCAAGCAGGCCGCCGAGCAGTTCGATGCTGCTCAAAAACTGGCTCCCAACGACCCTTCCGTTCATGCTGTTTTCGCGTCTCTCCACGTCGCGGAAAAGGAATTCCCAGAAGCGGAACAGGAATATAAGAGTGCGCTCGCCGCGGCTCCCAGTAATGCGGAAATTCTCAGAGCCTATGTGAATTTTTTAATTTCTCAAAAGCAGCAGCCCAAGGCGGAGGCGCTGATCGCGCAGTTCTTGGTTCAAAATCCGAACGACCTCGACGCCCACTTGATGATGGGCCAAGTGCAGGAACAAGCGAAGAACTATGCGGCCGCGCAATCAGAGACGGAGAAGGCCGTCCAACTGAGTCCAAAAAACGCCAGCGGTTATCTCCAGTTAGGGCAAATCTATCGCGACCAGCATAACAACGACGCTGCGCTCCAAGCATACCAGCAAGGGATGGCGCTCACTGCCCCGTCCGCCCCGATCATGACAGTAATCGGGAATATCTATATTGACGAAGGCAATTTAACCAAGGCGAGCGAAGTGTTTCAAAAGGCTCTCAACATTGACCCTAACTTTGCAATTGCCGAAAACAATCTTGCCTGGGTCTATGCTCAACAAGGGCAGAATCTCGACGTTGCCCTGAGCTTGGCGCAAACGGCGAAGGCGAAGAATCCGCAAATCATCGACTTCTCAGACACAATGGCTTGGATCATGTACAGGCAGGGCAAATACGCTCAGGCTCTTCCGTTGCTTCAGGAGTGCGTCAAGAGGGACCCTGAATTTGCTCAGTACCATTACCACTTGGGAATGGTTTTGATGGCTGACGGCCAGAAGGTGGAAGGCAAGGCGCAGCTCCAGGCGGCTTTGCACATGAACAATCTGAAGAGTGACGACGCCGAACAGGCACGCCAAATCCTGGCAAAGGCGCAGTAAACAGGCATTCCATTTTACATGAGAGTGCGACATATCCGGGCAATCCCTCAGGTCCTACTGGCCAATCCATGCCAGAACGCGCTTACACCCCAAATATGTCCTCAGGATGGCTCGATTCCAAGGGAACAAGGCGATATGCAATCCCTTGCAGATAAATTCAAGCGAAGTGCAAATCTGGTTGGCGCTCTAGGCGCGCAGGCGCGCGTCTATGACCCGCGGCTCCTGTATTACGCTCATTACAAGATATTTACATCGCATGAACTAACCGTGGCAAAAGTTCAGTTTGGCAGTCAGCTTGCTATCAATCCCACTGGGATTTGATTCGGGGGAACAATATTCAAGGAGGAGGCTTATGATCCGGATGTTTGGGAAGTTTGTATTGCCTGCACTTTGCCTTTTGGCCGTTGCGATGTTCGCACCTCAGGCTCAGGCACAGCAGGATTTTGGCTGCATCGGCGTAACCAGCTGCGGTGGTAATGTCACCGTGAGCGGTGGTAACTATTCCGCCACAACGATTCAGCTTCTTTCGTCCACACCATGGATTCTACCCGTTGGCGACGGAGATGAGGCTGGCGAAACGTTCACGTTGGCGTTTGATACGGCCGCGAAGACGATCTCGCTGACCGATACGGATGGCGATGTGTCGATCACGGGGACGATTCTCAGCTTCACGGCTACTGCAGTCGGCAGCATGTCTAACCCGGAGACCCAACTTATTTTGGACGTTAATTGGAATATCCCGGGATACAGCAGCGGTAATGGTTCCTTCGTCAGCTTCGACGTTAAGGGCGGCGCTGCGTTCAGCGTTGACGTGGACATTACTCCTACCCCAGAACCGGCCAGCTTGCTGCTTCTTGGCACAGGCCTGCTCGGGATGGGCGCAATGGTTCGTCGTCGTTGGGCGAGCTAGTTTATTCGGAGTTAATGGATTTCGCCCCTGGGAGACTTAACGGTTACCTAGGGTGACTTACCTCCTCCGGAAATTGAGCGCCCTCGCTGGCCCCCTCTCCATGAGAGGGGTACGGTGAGGGCGCTTACTTTTTTCCGCAGTCCATTCCTCAAGTGGTCATTTATAATAACTTTCGCGTTCCGCTCTTCCATCTGAATGACCGCTATGGCAATCTCCAGTCATCGTTACGCATGGGTGCTTTGTCAATTGAATCAGCGGCACCCAAAGAAGGATGTTGGATGAATATTCTTGTGACAGGCGGCGCCGGCTATATCGGCAGTGTCTGCACCGAAATGCTTATTGACCGGGGACATGCGGTAATAGCGCTGGATGATCTCTCGGAGGGCCACCGCGAAGCCGTGGATCCACGCGCCGAATTTTGCCCCGTGAATCTCCACGATCAGGCCGCGCTGGACTCAGTATTCCGCGATCACCCCATTGATGCCGTTATGCATTTCGCAGCTTTGTGCTTGGTTGAGGAGTCCGTAAAGAAGCCGAGTGTCTATTATCGCGCCAACGTCGCTGCTGGAATCAACTTGCTCGATGCCATGCTCCGCCACGGTGTAAAGCGCATCATCTTTTCCTCCACGGCGGCAACCTACGGAGAACCCGAAAAGAATCCGATTCCCGAAGAGCACCCCACGAAGCCCATCAATCCCTATGGCGCGTCGAAACTGCTCTTCGAGCGCGTGCTCGCGGAATTCAAATCCAACTCCGGTCTCGAGTACGTCACCATGCGCTATTTCAATGCGGCAGGCGCATCGAAGAAATATGGCGAAGATCACAATCCTGAGACGCACATTCTTCCGATTCTTTTTCAGGTCGCGCTCGGCCAGCGGCAAGCCTTTCACATTTTCGGCGCCGATTATCCCACCGCCGACGGCACATGTGTTCGCGACTACGTGCACATCATCGATATTGCCGAAGCGCACGCCCTCGCAGTCGAGCGGATCTCTGAATTTGCGGGACGGGTTTTCAACTTGGGGAACAGCCGCGGTTATTCCGTCCGCGAAGTGATCGAAACGGTGGAACGGATCAGCGGCCGGAAAATTGCCGTGAACACCTCGCCGCGGAGAGCTGGCGATCCCGCCTCGCTTGTGGCCAGTTCGGAGCGTGCCCGGCGGGAACTGGGCTGGGAACCAAGATTCTCAAGCTTGGAATCTATCGTCGCGACTGCCTGGGCATGGAAGCAGCGATTCCAAAAAGGGTACGGCGCCGCGTGAAGGAGCGATGCCCTCGCGCTCCTGCCCCGATTCCGCACGATCCGCGAGTTTACGCTTCATCCACACACATGAAACCTGCTTGTTGCCCATTCGCCGTAAATTCGCTAGCCTGACTTGTCATGTCTGCAACCGCGCGCGCGCGTCGCCTTAAGGTATGCTTGCTTTCTCCGCATCCGCTGGTTCGGTCGGAATTTGAACGAGTCTTGCCAGCCAAGGATTTTCAGATTTCCTTCAGAGCCGTGAATTCAGCTTCTCCTCTCGAGCTAAAAGAATTGCCAATTCCGCGGGCCGCTATTTACGTCGTTGACGCCCAATCATCCCAGACGAACATCCAGGCATTGATCGAGAATGTCCTCGAGCGTTATGCCAAAGCGCGCGTTCTGGTCCTGTCTGCAAAGCACACTGACTCCGCAACCTTTGAGTTCTTGCGGCTCGGCGTGAAAGGTTTGCTGACGTATGGGCAAGCTGAAAAACAATGGCAAACCGCGCTGCCGCTCGTCGCCGCAGGCGGTTATTGGGTGCCCAGGGCGGTTCTTTCGCGGTTTGTCGAGTCCATTCTCGGATCACGAAAGGCGACCATCGCTCGCGACAAAACGCCGAGTACACTGAGCCGCCGCGAACGCGAGGTTCTTGAATCTTTGCTCCAGAATCTCTCGAACAAGGAAATTGCCAGCAAACTGAACATCTCCGAGCGAACGGTCAAGTTTCACGTTTCGAACCTTCTCGAGAAGCACAATGTTCGACGCCGCGCGGACCTCATCGTCATGCGTTTTCAGGAATCTCAGTTTTCGGTGTGACTTTCGCTTGCCCTCATAGCGGTTTCTTTGATTAAATCAGTGCGCCCCCTTCCAGCCCAAACGGCCAGATTGTATGAAGCCCCATTAGCCATCACGCACATGGGTTCTGTGTGAACTCTACAGCCGCCGGGGAATGCTCGTGCTCAAAGGTAGGGACCCACAGTTGCCAGCACCAACCAACGCCCGAGGGTGCGAGTACTGGTACTTTGGTCACCTCGGAGGCGAAGCTTTAGGGGGATTGCTGCTGTTTCATTTTGGCTGCTAAATAGAGAGTGACTGTTTTTTCGTTAGACAGACGACTGATCCGATGAGCAGTTTCGCACAATCAGCCCAGCCAGCTGTTCCCGCGCCGAAGCACGCCCTGAAGCCAGGACCGAGGATGTGGATTATCCGCGTTGTAATCCTGCTGGCACTGGTATTCACGATTCGTTACTTCTATTGGCGCGTCGCCGACACCATGAATCCGGCGGCGAAGTGGTTTTTCTACCTTTTCCTCGTTGCTGAGATGCTCAACTTCGTGGAAGCCGCCCTTTTTTACTTTACGACGTGGAAGCCGACCGCTCGATCCGCTCCCCCTCCGCTCAAGGGTCGCACGGTCGACGTTTTCATTACCACATACAACGAGCCCGTGAGTTTGCTTCGAGAAACCGCGCTCTGCGCCGTCAGCTTTCCCTATCCCCACAAGACATATCTTCTCGACGATGGCAACAGGCCCGAAGTGGAAGAACTGGCGCGCGAACTGAATTGCAGCTACTTGGCCCGGAAAGACCGCGTGGGCGCGAAGGCTGGCAATCTGAACAACGCGCTGAAATCGAGCGATGGCGAATTCATCGTCACACTCGATGCCGACCATGTCCCCATGCCGGACCTCATCGATCGGCTCATCGGATTCTTCAACGACGCCGCGGTCGCGGTCGTGCAAACCACTCAGGATTTTTACAATCTCGATTCCTTTCAGCATCACACGCAAATCGAAAAGCAGCGCGGCTGGCAGCAGCAGGAATTGTTTTTCAGCGTAATTCAGCCCGGCAAGGATGGCTACAACGCGACCTTTTACTGCGGCAGCCCGGCCATGTTGCGCCGCAAGGCCCTCGAAGAAATTGGCGGATTCGCCGCCGAAAGCATTACCGAGGATATGCATACTGGCCTGCGCCTGCAAAAAAAAGGCTGGAAGCTCGTCTACTACAACAGCACGGTTGCCCGCGGTCTCGCGCCGCAAACCTACCGCGGCTTCGCGACGCAATGGAATCGCTGGGGACAGGGCGCGATGCAGGTGCTGCGGGAGGAAAATCCGCTTTTTGGCCGCGGCCTGAGCTTTGGCCAGCGGGTGAGCTATTTTGCCTCTTTTTATTTCTACTGGATGAGCTATCAGAAGTTCATCTACATCGCGACGCCCATTTTCTGCCTTCTCAGCGGCATTTATCCCCTCGTCGCTGTTCCGCGGACGTTCGCGATTTATTTCCTTCCGTACTTTCTGTTGAACATCATCGCCACAGCGTCGCTCCAGGGCGGTCTAAGCGGATTTTGGTTGAGCGAGGAATTCAACCTCATCAAAATGCCCGTTCTCATGACCACGCTCACCGGCCTTTTCCGGAGTGAAGCGGAATTCAAAGTCACGCCCAAGGCACGCGACACCTCCGCTCGCTGGACGGAGGTCTGGCTCCAAAGCTTGCTGTTGCTGGGAGTGTTGCTGGCGATCGGCGTCGGTGCATGGAAGCTCGCGCATATGCCGTCGGGCTATTTCTTCTGGGCTGTCGCGGTGAACGTCGCCTGGGCCATCTTTTATGTTTTCCTGTTGATTCCTGTGATCTGGCGCGCTTGCCGCCACAAGGAACTCCGCGCCACGTACCGCTTTCCGAATCGCCTGGACGTGCCAGTCCTTTTTGGCTACAACACGAATGGCGGAGGGCACATCGTGGGCCGCGGCTTCGCCAGGAACCTCAATCGCAATGGTTTGTCCCTGACGCAAAAATTGGCGATTCCCATGGGAACCATCCTGGCGCTCGAAATCGGGTTGCCCAGCGGGACCATTCATGCCCATGCCCGCGTCGTGCGCAATCAGGAATTCTTCCACGGAGAAAACAAACGCGTTTCGAGCGGGATTGTCTTCGAGCAAATTGATCCGGCAGACCAGGACGCCATCTCCAAACACTTGTTCTGGGAAGTTGCGCCGCGCCACGCAAATATGTTGAAGCTGACCCGCACCAGCCAGACGCGGGGCGTTCGAACATGAAGCGCTTTGCCGCTTTGCTGTTTTCGCTCCTGACAGCATCTCTTTGTGCTCAACTGGCGTCAGCGGCTCCGCAGTCTTCGACCATCGCTCAAGCCCGAACAGAGGCTGCGGCCGGGCATTACGATCGCGCCAGCCTGCTTTACCGGCAAGTTCTTGCCGCGTCTCCGAACGACGTAGACGCTCTGGGCGGCTTGACCGATTCGCTCGTCGCGTCAGGCCATTGGCGCGATGCCATGCCCGCGCTTCAGCATCTTAATCAACTTCAACCCGGCAACGCCGCTCGCATTTTCCAGCTTGGCCAAATGCAGAGCTGGCAAGGCCAGCGCGCCCAGGCGCTGGAATTGTTGAAACGCGCGATCGATCTCGATTCTGCCAATGTGCAATATCAGGAATACTACGCGGAGGTGCTGAGCTGGGATGACGCCACGCGGCCTCAGGCGCTCAGCATCTTGCGTGCCTTGGTGGCCGCTCATCCCAACGATGAGAATGCGCTTCTTTCGTACGCGGAAATTCTCTCCTGGAATGGCGCGACCCGCTCGCAGGCCCTCGAATCCTATAAGAAAGTCTTGGCGCAGGATCCCAACAATGCGCGCGCTCTTACGGGCGAAGCCCAACTTCTTGCTTGGAGCGGCCACTCCTCTCAGGCGATGGATATGTACGCCGAAGTCCTCGCGAAAGATCCCAATAACGTCGCGGCCCTTCGCGGTGAAGGCGAGATTCTGAACTGGCGCAGCGAGTATCGCAAGGCGCTCGACACTCTCGAGCAAGCCCATGGCCTGGCGCCCAACGACTCGGCAACCATGCTCGAATTGGCGCAAACGGAATATGACCTGGGCGATTATAGAGACGCGCGCACGTACCTCTCGCAAGTGAAGGGAATAGACACTCCAGAATATGAAGACCTTCAACGCAACGTGAACCACGCTTTGGGTACTTATTTCGAGCTCGGCTATGCTGGCCGCCGCGACGGCCAGATTCTGGACTACGATTCCGCGGATGCGCTCGTCTCGACGCCTCTTGGCGCTTCCAATCGATTGAGTCTGCTCTATCAGCCCTATCGCTTCAACACGCAGCTGCGAATATTCAATTCCAATTACTACGATGTGGCGCTGGACTCGCAGCTCTCCGAAGGCGTCACTACCCACGTGGATATCGGTGGACGGACCTATCCCGGAGTTCCTTCGCAAATCGAAGGCGGATTCGATGCAACGTTCACGGTGAATCCCTCTTTCAGACTTCAAACTTCTCTCGAGCGGCGTTCGGACCAGGAATCGCTCGTCTCCACGCTCGGTGCGGACACCAGTGGGATTTTTGTCGGCCAGGTCGAGACCAATCTCGCCAGCATCGGCGGCAGTTATTCGAGTTCAACCCATCATTACGACGCTTCAGTGACCTACACGGACGGCGTCTACACAGGCGAGAATTTGGCGTCGAATCGCCGATGGAGCGTTGACGGCAATTTTGGCAAATCGATTCGCGGCAACCATCCGTACATCCGCGTCGCTTACGGCTTCACCTATTTGAGTTTCGATCATGATGCCGATTTCGATCCGGGAAGCGGCGAGCCCGCGCGTGTGACCGGAGGTTATTACAGCCCGACGCGCTTCTTGCTGAATTACGCGCAGATTTTGTTCTCTGGGAATTTTGGCCGCCATGCGAAATGGGACTTTGGCGGATTCGGCGGCGCTCAAAATGCCGAAACAACGTTTACTTCCTTTTCCGACGTACAATTTGCCTCGACCGCATCCGCTCACCTGACTTGGAATATGACCGGAAGCGACGATCTTCGCCTGGGCTACGATTACCTGAACACGTTTAACGCTTTTCACCGGCACCTATTTCTCGTCACCTGGCGTCACTACTTCTAACGTGGACGATTCGAGTCTCTTTCCCGAGATCACGCCGAACATACATCCCGCGTCGCACGTCCGCAGGCCGTCCTTCGCCTCTTACTTGCAGCCTTCTTCCATCTGGATCTCGCTCCTCAGGTTCCGATGGCTCATTCTCGCAATCGTTGCCATCGGTTGGTACTTGCGCGCCCTCAATCCGCACTACTCCAGCGCATATATGGACGAGTCCATCTACGTCCTTTACGGCCGCATGTTTCTCAGCCGGCATTTCGAAGCTCCGATCGATCATCCCCTCAATTTCAGTTTCGGCTGGTATTTGTGGCCCATGCTGGCCGCGTGGGCCGACCGCATAGCAGGCCTTGTGGGCGTGCGCGAATTGGGTGCCGCAATGGGCGCGCTCACGGTGTGGTCAGTCTATGGTTTCGCGAGGCGCGTTTTTTCACGCCCGGTTGGCTGGGCTTCGGCCCTCATCTTCGCGTTTCTGGGTCCCGCCATTCTCGTCTCGCGCGTTGCCACGCGAGATATTGGCTCGCTTTGCTTCCTCGCAGTCGGTCTCTGGCTTTTCGTCAAGGCATGGCAGGAAGACCGTTGGCCCGTGTGGCTTGCGGCCGCGCTCTCCATGTTCGCGGCGTTCTTGTGCAAGTATCTGATCGCGATTTATTTTCCCTTTTTCGTGATTCTCACTTTATGGAGGCGCCGCAAGGGAATCGTTGCTTATTCTGCGCCCCTCGCAATCCTGTGCGCCGCATACGCCGTTTATTATCGAAGCTCTATCGTCGCTCTTTGGCGGTACGGGCGCTCGTATGGCTCCTTGAGAGCGCCGGCTTCCGTAGCCTGGCAAATTTATTTTTCGCACCGTCTGGATTTCTGGATTCTCTTCGCTCTGGCGCTCTTCGCCTGGCTTCACGACACGGGGGTTCCGCGGCGAATCATTGCGCAGCTTTACGGCGGCACGGCCGTTATGTGTGTTTTCCAACTTGTCTCCCGCGCGGATTACGATTATTGGAAGCACATCGATTATTCCTTATTGTTTCTCGTTCCGCTGGCGATGCAGGGCCTGCTTCTGGTGTTACGGCGAATTGCTCCTGCGGGGCGTGCAATCTCGGGAACGATTCTGGTCAGCGCCTTGGCCGCTGGCCTCGGTTGGATGGGAAACGCCTGGAACATCGACCGCTTCGTCTTCTGGCCCAATGCCGAGCCAATCGTTGCTTATTTTGAAGGCCATTTGGCTGCGAGTGACCGCGTGCTCATCGACGACACGGTCTTTCGCTACTATTTTTCGCCGCCGCTGCATCAATGGCAAATCGTCGATCCGTTTTACTTCCGCTACGGTTCGGATACTGGAGCTCCGGCATATGCTGCCGCCACTCGCGACGGCTCCTTTGATTACATTGTCCTCGATGGCGGCATTGGCGAAGATGCCAGGAATTTGCGCACGGCGATTGAACCGCAGCTCTCGAATCGTTACGCGCTCGTCGAAAGCATGCCGGACCCGACTCTCGAGCATCCCATCGAAATTTACGCGCGAAAGAATCCGCCGCCGTCTGCGCCAGCCCCGTCCGCCACTCAAATTGAAATCGAAAGCCCTGCCGCAAACGCAATCGTTCGCACCGACCGCACGGCGACGATTCTGACGGGGATGGTACGCGGAATCCAGCCTGGCGACTACGTTCGCATCGACGTCTTCACGAACAAATGGTACGGCCAGGGAGGAAGAATCCGCCCCGGCGCACCCGATGGGGCGTTTTCGCAAAGTATTTATCTCGGTGGCGAAGGCCGTGAACAGTGTTTCCACATCGTCCGAGCTCGGCTGTTTGATCCCTCGGGCCACCTGCTCGCCGCGGCGACAAACTTCAACGTGGCTCGCCTGAACGCCGACGGCACGCCGCCGTCGTGCCATTAAATGGCGCTGGCACGCCCTTTGACATGCATTAGGCGCCACTCGGCCACACGACTGCAAAATCCCTGAAATCAACGTGTTATTCTTTTAATAGGGCAGGTCATCGAATTGACGGACTGACCCGAATTGGCCCAGTGAGGATGTCGGTTGAACCCTAAAGAGAGCCGCGCCGCGCAACTGCGCGAAATCCTGGAAAAGCGCATCGCCATTCTCGATGGCGCGATGGGCACGATGATCCAGGCTCGCAATCTCAGCGAGGCGGATTATCGCGGCCGGCAGTTCGCCGATCATCCGAAAGACCTGCGGCTCAATAACGACGTTCTGGCTATCACCCAGCCCCAGATCATCGAGTCGATTCACCGCCAATACCTCGAGGCCGGCGCCGATATCATCGAGACAGACACGTTCAATGCCAATGCCATCTCCATGGCGGAGTACGGCCTGCAGGACCGCATTTATGATCTGAATAAAGCCGCGGCTGAGGTTGCCCGGCGCACAGTGGATCAATTCGTCGCTCAAAATCCCGGCAGCCCGCGTTTTGTCGCCGGCTCCATCGGGCCGACCAGCCGCACTGCTTCGATGTCGCAGGATGTCAACAGCCCGGCGTTCCGCGCCGCTACATTCGATCAGTTCCGCGAGGCGTATTCGGAGCAAGTGCGCGGGCTCATCGATGGCGGCGTCGATCTTCTTCTCGTGGAAACGATCTTCGACACGCTCAACGCCAAAGCCGCGCTCTTTGCCATTGACGAATTCTTTGGGAGATCCGGCTCGCGTGTTCCGGTCATGGTCTCCGTAACCATCACGGATCTGAGTGGCCGCACATTGTCCGGTCAAACGGTCGAGGCATTTTGGATTTCTGTCTCGCACATGAACCTGCTGAGCGTGGGGATCAATTGCGCGCTCGGGCCGAAACAAATGCGTCCCTACATCGAAGAGCTTTCGCGCGCCGCGCCGATTTACATCAGTTGCTATCCGAACGCAGGTCTGCCCAACGCGTTTGGCGGCTTCGACGAAACGCCGGAGTCCATGGCTGCCGACCTGCGTGACTTCGCCGCGAACGGCTGGCTCAACATCGTGGGAGGATGCTGTGGCACCACACCGGCGCACATACGGGCCTTTGCCGAGGCGGTAAAGGGCCTGAAGCCGCACGTGTTGTCGAAGCCGGAGCGCTACACGCGATTCAGCGGCCTCGAGCCGCTGGTCATCCGTCCGGACACGAATTTTGTCAACATCGGCGAACGCACGAACGTCACCGGCTCGCCCAAGTTCTCGAAACTGATCCTGGATGGCCAATTCGAGGAAGCGCTGGCAATTGCACGCCAACAAGTGGCCGGCGGCGCGCAGATCATCGACATCAACATGGACGAAGCCATGCTCGATTCCGAGCAGGCCATGACCACGTTTCTGCATTACATCGCTTCGGAACCTGACATCGCGCGTGTGCCCATCATGATCGACAGCTCCAAATGGAGCGTGATTGAAGCGGGGCTGAAGTGCATTCAGGGCAAGGGCATCGTCAATTCCATTAGCCTCAAGGAAGGCGAGGAGGCTTTCAAGCAGCGCACTCGCCTTGTTCGCCGCTATGGCGCTGGCATGGTGATGATGGCATTCGACGAAAAGGGCCAGGCCGACACGGTCGAGCGGAAACTCGAAATCTGTACTCGCTCGTATAAAATCGCCACCGAGCAAGTCGGCGTTCCGCCCGAGGACATCATCTTCGATCCCAACATTCTCACCGTCGCCACCGGCATGGAGGAACACAACAACTATGCCGTGAACTTCATCGAGGCCACGCGCCGGATCAAGGCCAAGCTTCCGTACGTCAAGGTGAGCGGAGGAATCAGCAACATTTCATTTTCGTTCCGCGGAAACAACGCAGTCCGCGAAGCCATGCACTCCGCGTTTCTTTATCATGCGATTCGCGCTGGCATGGATATGGGCATTGTCAATGCAGGCCAGCTTGCGATTTACGAGGAAATCCCCAAGGACCTGCTCGGGCTTGTCGAGGACGTGCTCTTGAATCGACGCCCGGACGCCACCGAGCGCCTGCTCGCGTTTGCCGAGTCCGTAAAGCAGAAGGGCAAGACGCCCGTCGAAGAAAGTGCCTGGCGTCAGGGCTCCGTCGAAGAACGCCTCAAGCATGCGCTTCTGCAAGGGATTGTCGATTACATCGAAGTGGACACGGAGGAAGCGCGCCAGAAATATGGCAAGCCCATCGCCGTGATCGAAGGTCCGCTGATGGACGCCATGAATGTCGTCGGCGATCTTTTCGGCTCCGGAAGAATGTTTCTGCCGCAAGTGGTGAAAAGCGCCCGCGTGATGAAAAAATCCGTCGCCTACTTGCAGCCGTTCATGGAGGCCGAAAAAGCTGCCGTCGGTGGCCGCCAGGCAAAAGGGCGAGTCCTTCTCGCTACGGTGAAAGGCGACGTTCACGATATCGGCAAAAACATCGTCGGCGTGGTCCTCGGCTGCAACAATTACGAAGTGATTGACCTCGGCGTCATGGTGCCAGCCGTCAAAATTCTAGCCACGGCTCGCGATATCAAAGCCGACATGATTGGCCTGAGCGGGCTGATTACGCCTTCGCTCGAGGAAATGACTCATGTCGCTAAAGAAATGCAGCGCGAAGGCTTCGATGTTCCGCTGCTCATTGGCGGCGCCACGACCAGCCGCGTGCACACTGCTGTCAAGATCGCGCCTATGTATGGCCAGCCGGTCGTCCACGTCCAGGACGCTTCGCGCGCGGTTGGTGTCGTGGGCAGCTTGCTGAGCACGGACCTGCGAAAATCCTTCGTATCTGAAAATAGCTGCGAGCAGGAAAAGACCAGAGAAAAGCATCGCGGTCCGAAAACGCAGCAGCTTCTCAGCTTCGCGGAAGCTCGCCGCCGAAAGCCTGTGTTCGATTGGGTCGGCTACAAGCCTCCGCGGCCCTCATTCACGGGCGTGCGCGTCTTTGCGCCCGTCGCTCTGGGTGAAATCACGCCGTACATCGACTGGACGCCTTTCTTCCATGCCTGGGAGCTGCGCGGAATCTACCCTAAAATATTTGACCAAGAAGGGGTCGGCCCCCGCGCAAAAGAGCTTTTCGACGACGCGCAAGTTTTGCTCAAGCGGATCGTCGAAGAAAAACTACTGACTGCGCGCGCAGCGATCGGCTTCTTTCCGGCAAATAGCGTGCTCGAAGACATCGAAATCTACACCGACGATTCCCGCTCGCGCGTCCTCGACACGTTCCACACCTTGCGCCAGCAAATCGCCAAGCCCGAGGGCGAATCGAACTACGCCCTGGCCGACTTCATCGCGCCCAAGGAAACTGGCTTGCGCGATTACCTGGGCGCATTTGCGGTCACCACCGGCATCAACATCGAACCTGTCGTCAAGAATTTCGAGAACGCTCATGACGACTACAACGCCCTGATGACCAAGGCTCTCGCCGATCGCCTCGCTGAAGCCCTTGCCGAATTCATGCACAAGAAAGCCCGTGACGCCTGGGGTTACGGCCAGGACGAAAAACTGTCGCATGAAGATTTCATTCGCGAACGCTACCGTGGCATTCGGCCTGCTCCCGGCTACCCTGCGTCGCCGGATCACACCGAGAAACGGCAACTTTTCGATCTGTTGGACGCTGAGAAAAACACGGGAATTCACCTTACGGAAAGTTACGCGATGTATCCCGCCGCCTCCGTTTGTGGCCTCTACTTTTCGCATCCGCTGTCGCGGTATTTTGCCGTTGGCAAAATCGATCGCGACCAGGTCGAGGACTACCATCGTCGCAAGGGCATGGACCTTCGCGAAGTCGAGCGCTGGCTCGCCCCAAATCTCAATTACGACCCCGACGTCTAAGCTTCGCATCTCTGCCGCGTTTTCTGGGCCGCTGTCGTGAAATCGGACGTTGTGAGATGATGATTGGCTCCGGAATGTGCAGTTTCATCTCAGTGTAAGGAGCCAGCTCCCCCGTGGCTGAACGTACACCAGAATCGTTTTCGAACAAGGGATTGAAGATTGGCATCATTGGCTGCGGCTACGTGGGTTTGCCCTTGGCCCTGCGTTTCGCCGAGACGGGCCACCATGTTTGGGGCTTCGACACCGACCCCGGCAAAGTGGAAAAGCTCAATCGCGGTGAATCGTACATCAAGCATATTTCGGCCGAGCAGATCGCCAAGCACGTTCACGCGCAGCAATTTTCCGCTACAACTGACTTTGCAAAATTGCGTGACATGGACGCTGTATTGATCTGCGTCCCCACTCCCCTCGATGAGCGCCGCGAGCCGGACCTTTCCTTCGTCGAGGACACCGCGCGCTCGATTGCGCCCCACCTGCAGCGCGATCAACTCATCGTCCTCGAAAGTACGACCTATCCCGGGACGACGGAGGAACTCGTTCTCCCTATCCTCGAAAAAGGAGGCTTGAGGTGCCCCCTCGAAAAGGATCGCAACGCTAAGCCGCCAGCCGCGGAGTTTTATTTGGCCTTTTCACCAGAGCGCGAAGACCCAGGAAATAAGCATTATGGCCTGGCGCAGATCCCGAAGGTCGTCGGCGGTGTCAATTCGGCAAGCGGCAAAGCGGCCGCGAATCTTTACGCCCAAATCGTTGCAAAAGTGGTTCCGGTCAGCTCCACCCGCGCGGCCGAAATGGCGAAGCTCCTCGAAAACATCTTCCGCTGCGTCAATATTGCCCTCGTCAATGAGCTCAAACTTCTCTGCCAGCGCATGGGCGTCGATGTCTGGGAAGTAATCGATAGCGCCGCAACCAAGCCTTTTGGCTTCATGCCGTTTTACCCGGGTCCCGGACTCGGAGGGCACTGCATTCCCGTCGATCCGTATTATCTTTCCTGGAAGGCGCGCGAATACGACTTTGCTGCGCGCTTCATCGAGCTCGCGGGTGAAATCAACACCTCGATGCCTTACCACGTCGTCGACGCCGTGGCAAAAGCATTGAATGAGCAGGAGAAGAGTCTGAAGGGTTCGCGCGTCTTGGTGCTCGGCGTGGCTTACAAGAAGGACATCGACGACTTGCGTGAATCACCATCGCTGAAGCTCATGCAGTTGCTGAGAGAACAGGGAGCGCTCGTCGATTACAACGACCCGTACTTCCCCGTTCTCCACAAAATGCGGCACTACGACTATTCCATGATGCAGTCGGTCGCGCTCGATCCCGCTGCCTTGGCTTCCTATGACTGCGTGCTCATCGCCACCGATCACTCTTCCTATGATTACGAAATGATCGTCGCCGCGTCCAGGCTGGTCATCGACACGCGCAATGCGACGCGCCGCGTCGCCAAGCATCGCGAGAAGGTCGTTCACTGTTAACGTCGGTATTTTTTGCTCTGGCTGCGCAGAGAGCAGATTTGTCCAGAGCTTTTCTTTGTCCGCGCGTCATCGCTTTTGACACGCATCGACTTTTGTAATCCTTCTCTCAACTGTGCATAATCCTTAGGGTTGGTCTCTTTCCTTCATAGGAGAGCTTCGTGAACTACCTGGTAACGGGCGGCGCGGGATTCATCGGCTCGAACATCGTTGATGAACTCGTGCGCCGCGGCCATGGCGTGACTGTCCTCGACGATTTTTCTTCCGGCAAGGAGGAAAATCTCGCCGGTGTGCGCGACAAAATTCGCCTGGTCCGTGGCAGCATTTGTGATCTGGGTGCCACCCATGAAGCGTGCCACGGCGCCGACTACGTGCTGCACTTGGCGGCGCGGACGTCGGTTCCTCGCTCTGTGATGGATCCTCTGGAAACCAACCGCGTCAATATCGATGGCACTCTTAACGTCTTGATTGCCGCTCGCGACGCCAAGGTTCGGCGTTTCGTCTTCGCCGCGTCATCATCCGCGTACGGCGAAACGGAGGAGTTGCCCAAAATCGAAACCATGCTAGCCGCGCCGATTTCGCCGTATGGCGTCACTAAACTCGTTGGGGAAATATACGCGCAGGTTTTCGGACGCGTCTATGGCCTCGAGAACGTTTCGCTGCGCTATTTCAATGTCTTCGGCCCGAGGCAGGACCCCTCATCGCAATATTCAGGCGTGCTCTCGCGCTTCATGCTGGCTGTGCTTCAAGGCCTTTCTCCCGTTGTTTATGGCGATGGGCAGCAGTCGCGCGATTTCACCTTTGTCGACAACGTGGTTGACGTTTCTTTGCGCGCCTGCGAGACACCCGGCGTATCAGGGAAAGTTTTTAATGGCGGAACGGGCGAACGAATCACGCTGAATGACGTTCTGAAATTGCTCGCGCAAATTTGCGGCAAACGGGTAAGCGCGAAGTATGACCCTCCCCGTACCGGAGACATTCTCCACTCTCAGGCTGACATTACCTGCGCTCGGCGGCTTCTCGGATATGAACCTCGCGTGAATTTCGAGGAAGGATTGCGCCGGACGTGGAAATGGTATCGAGAGGCTTATGCGCACTGACTCCGTTTCATATTTCGGAGTGCTCGATCGCCCCGGCGCAATGGCGTTTGGATAGGATGATTGGCAAGTGTCGACTTTTTTCATTCACAACTTTGGTTGTCGCGCCACGCAGGCTGACGCCTCGGCGATCCGTCAGGACTTAAAGTCGCACGGATACGACGTCATCGAATCGGATGTCGCCGCGGAATTGGTGGTTCTCAACACCTGCACGGTGACCTCCGCCGCGGACGCCGAAGCGCGCGAGGCCATTCGCCGCATCCATCGCCAAAACCCCGGCGCGCGCATCGTCGTGACAGGTTGCTATGCGCAGCGCGCCCCGGAAGAATTGGCGGCGCTCGAAGGCGTTACCTGGGTGATCGGCAATTCGCACCAGTCCGCGATTGCCTCTCTCGTTTCACGCGGCGCGGACCACGGCCCGGATAATTTCGTGCCTGCCGACCGCCTCGCTTCATCGCCTTCCCGGTTCGTTCAGGTTGTCCACAACGATGCTGCATCGATCAAAGATGTCTTGGTCGCGTCGCCGGATTCATCGGACGACCGCACCCGCCCGACTCTCAAGATTCAGGATGGGTGCAACCATCGCTGTTCTTATTGCGTGATTCCGCTCGTCCGTGGGCACAGCCGCAGCCTCGCGCCGGAGCGTGTGACGCATGAAATCCGCCGTCTGGTCGAAACGGGCGCGCGGGAAATCATCTTGAGTGGAATCGATCTGGGTAGCTATGGACGAGACCTGTCGCCGCGCTCCACGCTGCAGGGATTAATTCGCCGAATCGTGTGCGAAACCTCCTTGGAGAGACTGCGCCTTAGTTCGATCGAGCCAATGGACGTCACGCAGGACTTCGTCGATCTTGTCGCATCAACGGAACGAATCGCCCCGCATTTTCACATGCCGCTTCAATCGGGGTCGGACCGCATTCTCCGCTCGATGCATCGCTGGTACCGCGCGGCGCATTATGCCCGGCGCGTCGAAATCATTCGCGAAAGGCTTCCCGGCGCAGCAATCGGCGCAGACGTCATCACGGGCTTCCCCGGTGAAACAATGGAAGACCACGAGGCCACGACGCGATTCATTCAGGAGTTGCCACTCAGCTATCTGCACGTGTTTTCGTTTTCTCCCCGGCCCGGCACGGAAGCTGCCACGATAAACCGGCCGGTTCCGCTCTCCGAGATTCATCGCCGCGCGAGAGAGTTGCGCGCCTTGGGCCAACAAAAACTCGTCGCCTTTCGTGCCACCCAGGACGGCGTCGCACTTCGTGTCCTTATTTTGGGCCGCCAGGGCGCAGATTGGACAGAAGGACTCAGCGGGAACTATTTGAAGGTCCGCATCAGCGGTCTGTGGCCGCGCAACCAATGGCTCGATGTAATCTTCAACAATCACGACGCTGCAATGGAAGGTATCTCTGCGGAAGTTCTAGCCCTCTAAGATCACTTGCGCGAACGCCAAATTTCCGCTGTGTGTCATCGAGAGCAGAAAATGCTTTGCGCCCAGCCTCGACGCATGTTCTGCGGCCTTGCCAGCGAGAGTAAGACACGGCTTGCCACTCGGCTCGTTCTTCACTTCGATATCTCGCCAACGCACTCCGCTGGTCCATCCCGTCCCCAGCGCCTTCATCGTGGCTTCCTTGGCCGCGAATCGCGCGGCGTAGCGCTCGAATTTCGCTTTGTGCCGCTCGCAGTAACCGATCTCGACCGGAGTGAAAACGCGTTCGAGAAACGCCCGCCCGTGCCGTGTGATCGCCGCCTCCACGCGGTTGATCTCTGCGATGTCTGCGCCGATACCGACAATCATTTTCCTTCGATCTCTCCGGCGAAAAGATGCTCAAAACAAGCTGCGCGGTCCGCTGGCCGTGCTATCACTTCTGCGAACCTTTATTCCTAAGTTCCCGGCACGCTATGCGTCAGCATTATAATGTCAAATAGCAGGGAACTGCGGAGATGATCGTGTCCGTGATTGGTTCTGCAAGACAAAATCGGTCGAAGGCCGCAACTCGCCGGCCTCTTGCGCTCGATAAGCATTGGACTTTGCGCAAAAGCGCGGGGCTTCAAATCCTGGAAGCGGCCCCGCTCAAAGCATTCGATTGGCTCGTGCACGGGTTTAGCACGCGGCCGGGCGGTGCAAGCAAATTAGGAACGTCGCGACCCAGTCGTGCAAGAAACGAGAAAGTACTGAACCTCGGCTTCACGGATTGGGATCGCCGTGAAAGCGTTGAAGCAAATCGGCGTCGCTTTGTGGATGCGCTTGGTGGGAAGAGGTTTGAGCTCGTGACGCTCCGGCAAATTCACTCCGACGTGGTGCATGCCATCGGCCGCGCCCCCTCGGGCGTATGCAAAGGAGATGCGCTTGCAACTCGCGCGCCGGATCTCCTGCTCGGCGTGCAAACGGCCGACTGCATCCCGATCCTGCTGGCTGACCCAAGAAATCGCGCCGTGGCCGCGGTGCATGCCGGATGGCGCGGCACGCTCGCCCGCATTGCCGCGAAAACGATTGGCCGCATGCAGATGGAATTCGGCACGCGTCCGGCGGATATCGTCGCCGCGCTGGGACCCGGAATCGGGCGCTGCTGTTATGAGATTGGCCCCGAAGTCGTCAAAGAATTCGCCGCTCAATTTTCGCGGGCTAGGGAATGGTTCGAGGGCCCGTTCGACGCGCTCGCATCGGGCGAAGATCCGAATCCCCTTCCGTGGCTCACCATGATGCCGCCGGGCCACGAACCTCCTCCTCCGCGATGCCATCTGGATTTGCACGCCGCGAATTCGGCAATTCTCGCTGCCGCGGGCGTCTCTCCAATAAATATTTTCGCTGTGAATTTGTGCACCTCCTGCCGCACCGATTTGTTTTTCAGCTATCGCCGTGAAGGCGAGACGGGCCGCATGATGGCCGTCATCGGCATAAAATGATTTCTCGGATTGCATTGCAGAAGAAAGGCGAGTGAATCAGAGAGCAGCCGGAGACGCCGATATCGCCTGCACCTTCGGTGCCGACTCGAGCAGCGCCAGTTGGCCGCAGGCGGCCATCACATCCTGGCCGCGCGAATACCGAACGAAAACGAGGTGTCCCTTGTCCGCGAGGATCTTGCGAAATTGCTCAATGTTCGCGGCTTCCGGCGGGCGATACGGCAATTCTCCAGGATTCCACGGAATCAAATTCACTTTCGCGCGCAAGTGCGAGATTAATTTTGCCAGGCGCCGGGCGTCTTCGGGCGCATCGTTGAATCCGCCGAGCAGAACGTATTCGAACGTCAATCGCTCCCATGCGCGCAGCGGGTAACGCCGGCAAGCTTCGAGCAGGTCCTTAATTGGATACTTGCGATTGATTGGCATGATGGCATCGCGCTTCTCGTCCGTGGATGCGTTGAGCGAAATCGCCAGCTTGGGCCGCACTTTTTCGCTGCCCAGCCGTTCGATTCCCGGAATGATGCCGCTGGTCGAAAGCGTGGCGTGTTTCGGCGAGATGGCGAATCCCTTCGGGTCGAGCAAAATTCCCAGCGCCGCCAGGACCGCGTCGTAATTCAATAGCGGTTCGCCCTGGCCCATCAAGACGACATTCGTTTGTGGCCTGAGCGCATCGCGGTTCTCCGCAAGTGCGACCAGAACCTGCCCGAGGATTTCGCCTGCCGTCAGATTGCGCACCAAACCGAGCGTGGCCGTCAGGCAGAATCGGCAATTGACTGCGCAACCCGCCTGCGTGGAAATGCAAATGGTCTGCCGTTTCTTTTCGGGCATGAAAACTGTCTCGATGGTCGTTGGATTCGTCTCGCCGGAGTTGGAGAGCCGGAGTACGTATCGCATCGTGCCATCCGTCGACGAATGCGTCTGCACGATTTCCGGCATTCGAACTTCGCTGATTTCCGCAAGCCGTGCGCGCAAACTGGCGGGAAGCCCCGTCATTCCTCCGATATCGAGCCGGCGCTCGGCATAGAGCGCCCGGTAAATCTGGGAGCCGCGATAGGCTGGTTCGCCCAGGGAAACGGCGAGCTTGCGCAGGTCTTCGCTTGACTTGCCAAGCAAGCTGATGCGTTCCGCGTGTACCGGGTGATTCAAGATGGATTGGGGCACGTCACTTCCCTTTTGTTAATGATATCATGCGGCGAGAATTGGATATCTTTCGATATGCCGCGCCACTACTTGAGCGAATACGGTAAGCTCAATCCCGCCGAAAAGATCTTCTGACCATACGGCGGGCGCAAGTTATTCCGCAGGGCATCCGAGCTGTTTCCTGAGAGCAATTCCGGCGTTGTCATGACATCATAGAAAGAGTTCCATGGCGAGCGAGGCGCGAAAAATCGAAGAAACAACTCTCGGCAACGGCCTGATCGTCGTGACCGAGACCATGCCGCACGTGCGCTCCGTTTCTGCGGGCATTTGGATTCGCGACGGCTCGCGATGCGAGCCAGCCGAACTCAATGGCATCTCTCATTTTATCGAGCACATGGTCTTCAAAGGGACGGCGCGCCGCAAGGCCGAGGACATCGCGCGGGAAGTCGATCGCGTCGGAGGAATGGTCGACGCTTTTACGGCCAAAGAAATGGTCTGCTTCAATACGCGCGTGCTCGACGAGCACCTTCCTGTCGCCTTCGACGTCCTCGCGGACATGATGCTCAATCCCCAATTTCCGGAAGAGGAAATCGCGCGCGAGCGTTCCGTCGTGCTCGAAGAGATTCGAATGGTCGAGGACAACCCCGAAGACCTGGTGCATGAAATTTTCTCGAAGAATCTCTGGGGACACCATCCACTCGGCTGGCCGATCCTGGGGACATTCGACACAGTGGAAAAATTTGACCGGGAGACGGTGGAGGCCTGGTTTCGACAATGCTACGCGCCGAACAACATGATCATCACGGCAGCCGGCAACGTGTCGCACGGGCAAATGCTGGACTTGATCGAGCCCCGCTTTGGCGATCGCGTGGCGGCAATCAATAGACACTCCAATGCGCCGCCGTCGCCGCGGGCGGAAATTGTTTCGCGTTCAAAGAGTGAATTGGAACAGGTGCATCTGTGCCTGGGCGTGCCCGCCTGCTCCATGACGGATTCCCGAAGATACGCTTCCTCGGTGCTGAATAACTTGCTGGGCAGCGGAATGTCTTCGCGGCTGTTCCAAAACATCCGTGAAAAACAGGGGCTCGCCTATGCTGTTTTCAGCGATACGAACCTCTATCGCGACGCTGGCATGCTCTCGATCTATGCGGGAACGAGCCTGAATACCGTCGAGCAATTGGTCGGCTCGGTGTTCAAGGAGCTGAGTGACCTGAAACAAAATGCAGTCACCGACGAAGAGCTGCGCCGCTCGAAGGCGAATCTGAAGGGCGCAACGCTTCTTTCGCTCGAATCGAGCGGCTCGCGCATGAGCGACCTGGCAAAACAATATCTCTATTTCGGAGAGTATACCTCCATCGAAGAACGCATCGCCTCGATGGAAGCGGTGACGGCGGAGCAGATCCAGGAAGTGGCGCGGGAGATTTTTCAGTCCGACCGCGTCTCGGCGGCAATGCTGGGCAATTTGAACGGATTTGCCCTCACTCCCGCGCACTTTGCGTGTTGAGTTGCGCGAAAAATGCTGCACTTCTTGCAAGTTTTCCACGGTTTTGATTGACGTATCTCTTCCGGTTTGCCATGATTCCACGCAAGTCTCCGCGGGTTCGGGAGACTAGCGAGGGCGCATCTCCTTACGTGTTTCCATTCTGGCTTCGGGGAGTTCGGGCAACGCCACGTTGCTTGAAACAGACCGAACCTGTCTTCTGGTGGACGCCGGGCTCGGACGCAAGGAAACATTCCGCCGTCTCGCCGCATTGGGTAAGGCTCCCGAACGCATTGATGGCATTCTGATTTCCCACGAACACACCGATCATGTAAACGGCCTTCCGCAACTTTCAACCCACTGGAGAGCAACTGCCTACCTGACCGAAGCGACGTACCAGGAAATCGTCAAGACTCTGCCGGAAGGCTCGAGCAAGAAAATGGAGCGGGTGGAGCACATTCGGGCTGGCGAGCGGTTCACGATCGGCGATATCGAGGTTTCTCCATTCTCTGTGCCCCATGACGCGGCGGACCCCGTCGGTTACGCGTTCCGAGTGAACGGGACGAAGGTCGCGATCGTCACCGACCTGGGTTATTTGCCGGAGCTGGTGAAGTTCCATTTGCGCGAAGCCAATTGCCTGATCCTGGAGTCGAATCACGATTTGGAAATGCTGAAGGTCGGGCCTTATCCGTGGTATATCAAGCAGCGCGTGATGAGCCGCACGGGTCATTTGTCGAACCACATTGTTAGCGAATACCTAGCCGACCCGGAGGGTTTTGACGGCCGAGCGCAATTCCTTGTTCTGGCGCATGTATCGGAGACAAACAACAATCCCGATCTTGTGCACCTCTCCGCCATTGAGGCGCTGAATCGCAGGCCGAGCGAAGCGGCGTTTCGCGGGCAACTGCTCATCGCTTCGCAGCGCGTGCCACTCGGCCCATTAAATCTATAGATTCCGCGATTCATCGAGCCTTCGATGTTTGGCCCAGCAAAAATTACGCGATGCATGCAATATTCTCCCAAAGCAATCCAATATTTGCCCGATACGTGGCGGGTAAAATCCTGATATCGCCCCGCTTAAATCTTACATGCGTTACGGTGAGCCAATTGCACATCCTTTGCCGGGCGTTGGGCTAGGCGACTCTTGACACCATTTGCTGTTAAATGACTCGCGATGTGATGGCTGCTTCGCATCGCACTCGATGGCGTAGACTCGCATGGAATTCCCGGAACAGCCTAGGATCGGCCCCCGAAGTTGAAAACATCCCGGCAATGTGGGGGCAGCTATTCTTCGCAAGACTCGTAAGTCACGCCGGATTTTCCAAACCAAAAAAACGGAACAAGAAAAAGAGCAGGAAGAAGCTTGTTTGAAGCAAACCGATGTTCTGATCTTTTGCGATAAACAGACGGGATTGCGCCGTTTCCAGGTGGAAGTCAACGGCGATGCGGAAAAAGCGGTAGGTCATGCCGCGAGCTTGTTGGCTCTCGGCTGCATGGCCCGCGGTGAATTGCCGCAGGATTATGCCATCTGCGTTCCCGCGCACGATACGTTGATCGACCGAATCACGCGAGACGCGGAAGATCTTCTGCATCTGGGGCGCAATCTATCTTGTTCGGTGGCGATGAGTCCCCGCGAAAGCGAAGTATTGAAAGAATTGATGCGCAACCGCGGGAATAAAGAGATTGCCGACCGCCTCAACATCTCGGTTCGCACGGTTAAATTTCACGTTTCCTCTCTCCTCTGTAAATTCGGAGTGGGCAGCCGCTGGGATCTGATTCAAAAGGCCGGGCGAATCCTGGGAAATCAAGAGCTGGGCCAGGAGCTGCGAAATTTTGCGCCGCGAAATTCCTCAAACCGAATCGCGCCAAATGGACAAGCAGTTCCGATGAGCGGCTATGATGAGCGAAAGCAGAACCGCGTGGTCGCGATCCGCGGACGATTGCACTCGGCGTGATGTTCGGTTGGCCCACGACACCTTCTCGCGCTGACGCTTTCCTGCCCCGTGAAATGCCTGATTTCGGTTATCATGGGATACGTAAGCTTTCCACTTTCCGAAATTGAGCTATGGTCAAGCGGCAATGTGAGCCATGTGTGTTTCCGCTGCCAGGCTGGGAGAATAGGCTTTGATTCCAAGATACACGCGGCCGGAGATGGGCCGGATCTGGACCGAAGAAAATAAATTCCATAAGTGGCTCGAAGTTGAACTCGCGGCGGCGGACACGCTCGCCGACGCCGGAATCGTGCCACGCGCGGCGGCAACGCAGTTGCGCGAGCGCGCGAAAATTGACGTGCCTCGCATACTCGAAATCGAATCGCGCGTGCGCCACGACGTCATCGCGTTCACCGTGGCCGTGGGCGATTCGATCGGTGATCCGGAAGCGGCGCGCTGGCTGCATTATGGGCTGACTTCCAACGATGTGGTCGACACGGCCCAGGCGCTGCTGGTGCGCGAGGCCTCCGAAAGAATCGAAAAAGGAATCGAGCGCTTCGGCGAAATTTTGGAACGGCGCGCCTGGGAGTTTAAGGACGTGCCGCAGATTGGCCGGACGCACGGCGTCCACGCGGAGCCCATCACGTTCGGATTGAAAATCGCCAATTGGTACGACGAGAATCGGCGGGATCTCGCGCGTCTTCGGCAGGCGGCCAGGGAAATGGCCGTCGGAAAAATCGCTGGCGCCGTCGGCACATGCGCGCATTTGGGGCCGGAGATCGAGCAGAAAATTTGCCATCGGCTCGGGCTGACTGTCGCGCCGATTTCCTCGCAGGTGATCGAGCGCGACCGCCACGCGAACTATCTTGCGGTGCTTGCGATCGTGGCGGCATCGCTCGAGCGCATTGCGCTCGAAATCCGCCATCTGCAGCGCACCGAAGTTCGCGAAGCGGAAGAGCCGTTTGGAGGCGGGCAGCGCGGCAGCTCAGCGATGCCGCACAAGCGCAATCCCGTCAGTTGCGAGCAGATTTGCGGCCTCGCTCGCGTCGTGCGGGCCAATTCAGTTGCCGCCATGGAAAACGTGGCTCTATGGCACGAGCGCGATATTTCGCACAGCTCAGTCGAGCGCGTGATTCTCCCCGATTCCACAATTCTCGTCGACTACATGCTCGATCGCATGTCCGCCATTGTCGAAAAAATGAAAGTCTTTCCCGAGCGCATGCGCCGAAATCTGGATTCGACGCAAGGATTGGTTTTTTCGGGCCAGCTTTTGCAGGATCTCGTCGAGCACGGCGCGCCCCGCGAGGACGCTTACAAATGGGTGCAGGCCCACGCCATGGCCGCATGGGAATCGGAGTCCAGTTTCCGCGACCGCGTCGCCGCCGATCCCAACATCGCCAAATTCCTCGACGCGAAAACCCTCGAGCACACTTTCGATTTGACGCGGCAGTTGAAATCAGTGGATGCGATTTTCGACCGGGTGTTTAAGAAAAAATCCTCGGCAGCATTGCGATAGATTCCATCGGGCGCCGGCTCAAATCCGTCGACGCCATCTTCTCCCGCGTCTTCGCCGCCAAATCCTCCGCCGCTTTGCACTAATTCCTTGGTGCTGTAATGACTCCTTAAAAGATCCCCAGACATCGCGCTGGCATCTGTAGCTCAGGTCCCGTCTCGCGACTCTTGCGAGACTGACCTGAGGCTTTTGCCTCGGTAGTGCCCCACCTCAAATCCGTCAACGCTGTCATTCCGAGCTCGCCCGCCTAGGTGGGCGAGGTTGCGACGAGCATCCGACGAGCCTGCCTGCTGAGGCAGTCTCGACGCCGCTTTGCATTTATGCTGTCATCCCGAAGCGCCTTCAGCGAGGGATCTGCTTTTGTTTTTGTAGGGCCCGATCGGACTTATCGGGCCGCAGCGCCTTTGCCTTTGTAGCGCAGACGTTCGCCCTCTGAACGTCTGCGGTTTTCGCTCTTCGCTGTCATTCGGAGCTCGCCCGCCTGGGTAGGTGAGGATGCGACTAGCATCCGACGAGGAACCTGCTGCAGTGGCACAGGCCTGCCTGCCGAAGGTAGGCTCGACGCCGTTCTTACGTTTACACAGACGCCGAACCAGACGCGGAAACGGTCTCAAAAAAGTATGCTATATTGTCCGCGCCCATAATCTCTGGCATGACAGTTGCCTGGCAACTGGAGTTATGGAACCCACTGACGCACTTATGAAGTCAAAATGCGAACTCCGGCGCCGACCCTTCCTCGTTGGACACAAAGCACGCAAGGAGATGCAGATACTACTGCCAGGCATAGGACGGGCGGCCGAAAACCCGTGGCAAACGCGGTCCCAACCTTCTGAAATAGCCTTTCCTCAAATTGGAACTGGCATTTCCACATTGGAGCTGTGCGCAGGGGCGGGCGGGCAAGCGCTCGGCTATGAGACAGCAGGCTTTCATCATGCAGCCCTTGTCGAAATTGATCGGAGTGCTTGCGAAACTCTCAAGATGAACCGTCCCCAATGGAGTACCTTGTGCGAAGACCTGAGAACCTTTCACGCTAAGACTTACCGCGGTATTGACGTCGTTTCTGCTGGACTCCCTTGCCCGCCATTTTCAGTCGCCGGAAAACAGTTGGGTCGCAAGGATGACCGTAATCTATTTCCGAGTCTAATTAGAATTGTTGACGAAACGCGCCCCCGAATTGTGGCAATCGAAAACGTAAGGGGAATTCTAGACGCTGTATTTGACGATTACAGACAATATGTTGGTCGGGAGTTATCGAAATTAGGTTATCAGTCTGGGTGGAAGCTCATGAATGCGTGCGACTTTGGCGTGCCGCAATTGCGCCCCAGGGTTGTATTCGTTGCTATTAAAGCAAACAGTGCAGAGCATTTTTCGTGGCCGGCAGAAACCAACGTACCGACCAGGACCGTCGGCGAAGTACTCTACGATCTAATTGCCGAAAACGGCTGGCGGGCGGCAAAGGCTTGGCGCGCCCAGGCGAATGAGGTGGCCCCGACGATTGTCGGGGGTTCCCTCAAACACGGCGGACCCGATCTTGGACCTACACGGTCACGCGCCGCTTGGGCAACTCTCGGTGTGGACGGCCTGGGTATTGCTGACGGGGCCCCGCCGAGAGATTTCGTCGGTATGCCTCGCTTAACAGTTCGCATGGTGGCTCGCCTCCAAGGGTTTCCTGATACGTGGCACTTCTTTGGCAAGAAAACACAGGCGTACCGTCAGGTCGGGAATGCTTTTCCTCCCCCATTTGCACATGCCGTGGCGCGATGCATAGCTGCATGCCTCAGTGCATCTATGAAACGCACCCGGGTCGCCGTATGAGCCGTGACCGATAGTCTCTCTCCACAACGTCGCAGCGAGAACATGCGGCGCATTAAGAGCACAGGAATGAAGCCCGAGGTTACCGTGCGTCAAATTGCACACAGATTGGGCTATAGATATCGCCTGCATAAAAGAGATTTGCCGGGAAAGCCTGATCTCGTATTTCCGAGGCTAAGAAAAATAATCGAAGTGCGGGGCTGCTTCTGGCACCAGCATAATTCATGTATAGATTCGCATATTCCGAAATCCAGAAAATCGTACTGGAAACCAAAGCTCAAGAAAAACGTAGAACGAGACCACAGAAACATTCGCTTATTGCGTAGGTTAGGGTGGCGGGTTCTGATAGTTTGGGAATGTCAGACCTTCAAATCAAGACAATCGAGATTAGAAAGACGAATACATAGATTTCTAGCAAACTAGCCAGAAGAGTGTCGATTCCGTTCTTGGCGTTCCTTTTCAAATCTCCTAATTGCCCCGCCGGGATCGTCCGGCCACGGCCTATATGATCGGAGAATGTAATTTACTCGGCTTTTTCCCGAAGGACCTCTGCGGCGCTCAAAATCGATCCTCCATCCAATCACGGGATAACGGAGCTCTCTCAGCCGTTTATTCCAATCATCTTGGTTTTCTCCAGAGACCTCTTCGATTAAGAAGGAGGGAACCGGACGGCCAACTCCAAAACTCTTCAGAAGTTCTCCAATCCTGACATGCACGCTCTTATGCTTCATTATTGACGCCATCATCTCCGGAGCGACATTCAGCGAAGAAAAATAGGACTTCTTTCCAGCGTTACAATCCTCGCAAATTGCCCAAAGATTCTCCCTATCGTTAGTGCCGCCCCAATCTCTTGGTAATTTGTGGTCAACGACCAAGGTAACGCCATGCCTCTCGACTGTGCGCCCACACATCTGGCATCTTCCGTGAGCCGCCCGAATGACCTGTGCCCGCAGTCTTATACCAACGCCACCCTCGTCTGTTATCTGTGGGCGTTCTCCAATGTAGCGATACAGCATGACCTTTCGCGCAGTCCCTCCAGTACCGCGGATCTCGACTCGCTTCTCGATCAAAAACCACTTTTTCAGGTCTCTCTTGCGACGATCAAGGTGCGTTTGTTCGCCCGGCTTGAGCCCTTCGCGCTCGAGCTCTTCGCGAATTTGGCCGCCGGTTACACCTTCAGGGAACCTCTTCATTATCTCGATTATCCGCCGGTGAATCTCGCCCGGTTTGCTCGTTCTGATGGCTATGTTGGTCTCCCAAGCTGCAGTGGAAGCGGATTATAACGCCCCCGCATAGCAAGCGTACATTCATAAACTCGCTTTTCTGTTGACAATCTGGTTAACCTATGTTATATAACTGGTGCATGGCTAACGCTACCATCTCGACATCAGCACTCCGAAGGGCACCACGGTGGAGTTTCCTCTCCGCCTAGCCCTCCCGACCCGCCCCAAGCCACCCGTAATTCTCTCGAAAGCCGATTCTAATCGCTTATCCTATGAAGAATTAGAACTGACCCTAACTCGCACAAAACAAACACTCGGACCCTTTTCTAATCGCTTATTCTTTCGATTTTTCAGAAAACTTTGCGATTTCGGACACCTGCACTTACCGGCGAGTGAGGCTCTGCCGTGCCGGCCGACTGCGGTCCGTTGCCTTGTAAAAAACGGTCGAGCTGAGGTGTCAGACGCGCTGGATGTAGCGGCCTTCGGAAGTATCGACTTTGACCTTGTCGCCGGCATTCACGAACGGCGGAACGGTGATGACGAGTCCCGTCTCAAGAGTGGCGGGCTTCCCGACGGCGCTCGCGGTCGCTTTTTGCATGGTCGGTTCTGTTGCAGTCACGGTGAGATCGACCGTGTCCGGGAGCAGAACGCCCATGGGTTTGCCTTCGTAAAATTCGATTTTTACCGGCAGATTGGGAATCAGGTAGTCGGTCGTTTCACCGAGAAGGTCTTTGTCGAGCGAGATCTGCTCATAGGTCTGCGAATTCATGAAGTGGTAGCCGGAGGTGTCGCCGTAAAGGAATTCGAATTCCATTTCGTCCATGATGGCGCGCTCGATGAATTCCTCGGCGCGGAAGCGATAGTCCACAATCGAGCCGGTGCGCAGGCTGCGCATTTTCGTTTGCATCGAGCCGCGCTTGTTGCCGGGCGTGCGGTGCTCGACGCTGAAAACGGTGTAGAGATCGCCCTGGTGCTGAATGATCATTCCCGGGCGCAGTTGTGTCGCTTTTACCATCGAAAGACTCCTGAGTCTTTTTGGGATTCCCTGCAGTCGAAGCTGTGGGCAGCTTGTCCCGCGAATCGATTGTTTGAGGCTCAATTATAGCGGGAGGCGGCAGGGATGGTCAATGCGCCCGGTACTGGAAGAAGAAAATAGTCAGTGAAAAATGAAAAGCGAAGACATCGCGCGCAAAAACGCGCGCGAATCAGAACAAACTTTCGATGCAAAGTTGTGCCAGAGCCGATCAGAAGCCGGGGGCGCCGGTGGCAGCGGGGCGAACCTCGGCAGCCTCCGGGACACGGCCCAAGCGGATTCGATCGAACAATCCCTGCCCGAGAGACATCAGTCCGGTATAAAGGTAGCCCCAAACGAACAGCAGCAAGAACGGAACGGTGATGTAATTCTCATTCTGAATGGCATAGAGGACAGTCGCGGCAAAATAAAGGCCAAGGAGCACTTCGGCGTAAGGAATCCAACCCGCGCGCTTGCGGTATTTCCGTTTGAGCCACGCGCCGCGATCGTTCTTGTCGATTTTGTATTTCGGCGTGCGAACGAATTCCGATTGCTTGCCGACAAGGGCTTCAATTACGGCAACCGCGTTTCGCACGGACAACCCGATTCCCACGGCCATGACGAATGGCAGATAAATGATCGAACGCCACCACGTCTTCGGGTACAAAACGCGCTCCGACGCCAGGTAAAAGCATGAAATCGAGCAGGTGGAAGCGAGGAAAAGCGGCAAGTCGATGAGACACATCTGAAACCAGCCCTGATAAAAGCGAACGATCATGGCGGGAAGTAAGATCACCGAGAGAATCACCATGAGCGGATAACTGATGTTGGCGGTGAGATGAAAAAATGCTTCCGCTTTAACGTAGCCCGGCTCATTGGAGCGGAGGACGCGCGGCAGAATTTTGATCGCCGTCTGCATCAGCCCTTTGGCCCAGCGCGCTTGCTGCGATTTGAAAGCGTTCATCTCCACGGGGAGCTCCGACGGGCAGTCAATCTCAGGCAGATAAAGGAAGTGCCAGCCGCGGAGCTGGGCGCGATAGGAAAGATCAGTGTCTTCGGTGAGCGTGTCATGCTGCCAGCCGCCCGCGTCGACGATGGCCGTGCGGCGCCAAACGCCTCCCGTGCCGTTGAAGTTGAAAAATGAGCCACGGCGATATCGCGCGCCGTGTTCGATGACGAAGTGGCCATCGAGTAAAATCGCTTCGGCTTCCGTCAACGCCGAGTAATCGCGGTTGATATAGCTCCAGCGCGTCTGCACCATGGCCAGCTTGGGATCGGCGAAATAGGGAACGGTGCGCTTCACGAAATCGGCGGGCGGCAAGAAATCGGCATCGAAGATCGCGACCAGGTCGCCGGTGGCTGTTTTCAACCCTTCCTGCAACGCGCCAGCCTTGAATCCTTCGCGATTCTCGCGGTGAATGTAAGTGATGGGCACGCCCAGCTGCTGGTGGCGCTCGACGCATGCGCGGGCCACATCCTGCGTTTCATCAGTGGAATCATCGAGCAGCTGAATATCCAGTTTTTCGTGCGGGTAATCGAATTGCGCGACGCAGTCGACGAGACGCTCGACCACGTAGCGCTCATTAAAGATCGGAAGCTGTATGGTAACCTTGGGCCACTCGACGACCGGAGGCGGCGGACCGGGAATATTATGGCGGTAGCGATAGAAATTATAGACGAGGACGTAGCGATAGATTCCGTAGGTAGCGAGGATGACGAGCACGACGAAATACGGAATCATCATCGCCATGTCGAAGGCATTCGGTTGGTAGATTCCGCTAAATGTGCGATTGGTGAACTTGCGCAGGTAATCCGTCAACGGATTCGCGGCGATCACAGCGAGCAACGCCATCATCGAATGAAAATCCACTTCCTATTCACCCTCGCATGACAAGCCATGGCAGAAATACAAGCGGTTTCATCGCCGTGGCCGGTTTCATTCTTCTGGAGTCACTGTTTTTCGTTCTTTACCGCTTCGGCAATTTGGAAGCGCACGTCATCGGTACAATTACGATTGGCCTCGCCGCGGGCGTTGTGTATTTCATCGTCCTCTACGGGCTGGAGCATTCGCCAGATCGCCGCGCCACGTTTTGGATCATCCTGCTTGGCGCGATACTTTTCCGCCTCACGCTTCTGCCACTTGCGCCGACACTTTCCGACGATCCTTATCGCTATCACTGGGACGGCCAGATTCAGCTCGCCGGCTACAATCCGTATTCAGTACGCCCCGACGATCTCCACATCGGCGCGCGCATCACGCCGCTCGGCCACGCCCTTCCGGCTCACGACATGCCGAACATTTATCCGCCGCTAGCGGAACTCGTTTTCAAAGCCGCGGCGCGTTACCTGCCAGGCACCATCGCGTTTAAGCTTCCGTTCTTTTTCGCCGACCTGCTGGCTGTTTTCCTGCTGGCTGGTTGCCTGAGGTCCAGCACGAACCGGAACTTTCGTCTCGCGATTTATGCCTGGAATCCCTTGGTCATCGTTGAACTCGCGGGTACGGGGCACAGCGACGCGCTGGCCCTGGCCGCGCTGCTGGCAGCGCTCTTAATTATACGGTCGCGAATTGGAGTGTCAACGATTCTGCTGGCAGCAGCAGCGCTGCTCAAGATATTTCCTGTGATGCTTTTCCCGTTGTGGCTGAAGCGAGCTGGCTGGCCTCGCTCATGGATATCATGGGCTGCGGGATTCGCCTCGGCCGCCCTGGGATTGATCTGCTTTTGGCCCTATCGAGCCGCCCTGCCACACATTCCGGCGACTTTGGCGTACTTCGTAGCGCACTGGCACGACAACAACGCCAGCCTGTTTTCGGTGCTGAGGATTTTCAGCGGATCAGCGGACTGGGCCGCAGGAATCGGCGAGGGAACAGTCGTTGCACTGTCGCTCTGGGCTGCCGTGCGACGGCTCGAGCCCGAACGCGCTGCGTATTTGATTTTCGGCGCCATCCTGCTTTTGTCGCCGAATGCTTATCCCTGGTATTTCACGTGGATCATTCCGTTTCTCTGCTTCTTTCCCAATCCGGCGTGGCTGCTGCTCACCGTGCTCCAATTCCTTTCCTACAGCGTTCTCATTCGCTACGGAATTCTCGGCGAATGGCACTGGAGCCCGCTGATGCTTTGGCTGGAATACGTCCCATTTTATGCATGGCTGGGGTGGCAAACATTCACCGCGGCTAGGCCGGTCTACAGATTGACGAACACATAGGCTTTTGATGAAATTTATCGACCCGATGGTGAAATCATCCCTATCGTTCCGAGCCATTTTTCGACCAGCTGTGGCCACTCGGTGATCGAAAGATTCGTGCGCCGCAGCCCAAACGCATGCCCGCCGTGAGCATACAGATGCATCTCCACGGGAACGCCAGCCTTCTTCAGCGCAATGTAGTACGCCACCGATTGGTTTACGCCGTCCACATTGTCATCCTCCGCCTGCACCAAAAACGTTGGCGGCGTCTGCCGCGTGACCGGAACATTCGGATTCAATCCGTAAGAGCCACCGCCAACCCACAGATGCCCCGGATAAACGCCCACCGCAAAATCCGGACGGCAGCTTTCCTTGTCGGCTGCATCGACAAGCGGGTACAAACGGTGTTGGAAGTCCGTGCTGATTTCCGCCACCAGATACCCGCCCGCCGAAAATCCGAGCACTCCTATCTTGCGCGGATCGATGTGCCACTCGGCGGCGTGAAGTCGCACCAGTCCCATGGTTCTCTGCGCATCTTCCAAAGACAATGTCGATATCATCTGATTGTGGGGACGACAGTCGCAGTGCCAATCATAAGGTAAGCTCGGCACGCGATATTTCAGCAGCACGCATGTGATCCCCTTGGACGTCAGCCAGTCGCAGACCTCGGTGCCTTCCAGATCGATAGCCAGTCCCTCAAAGCCTCCGCCGGGAAACACGACAACTGCGACGCCTGTATTCTTTCCTTTGGGCGAATAGACCGTCATCGTTGGCTGGGTGACGTTGTACACCCCTGTCACGGGCCTGCCGCCGACCATAGAATTTGAATCGGTTCTTATCGTCTCCGGCCCCGGAACAGGCTGCGCATCAGGCGCCGCCTCAGGCCATATCGGCACTTGCGTATGGCTTGGCGACGGCTGCCAGATGTTCTTCTGGGCGCTGGTCGCCTGCGTGCTCGCGCCGCCAACCGCAAACACAACACAGAGGGCAAAGATCGATAACATTTGATTCATAAAGCCTTAAACGTTGAGGGAAAGCGAAGTCTGCGGGATGAAGTCGCTGGTGCGGCCGGCCGTCGGCGGCAACGGCATCTTGGAGCGGTCGACGGGGTTGTACATGGTGTCGCGCTCGAAGGGAACGCGGCCGGCGGCGCGAATCAGGCGTTCGAGGCTGGCGCGAGTCATGTGCTGGGGCGTGGTTGCGCCCGCATCGTGGTAAATCTTCTCTTCGATCACCGTTCCATCAATGTCGTCGGCGCCGAAGCGCAGGGCGATCTGCGCGATGCTGGGCGTGAGCATGATCCAGTACGCCTTGATGTGGTCGAAATTGTCGAGCATCAGCCGCGAGATCGCGATTGTTTTCAGGTCATCGATGCCGGTTGGCTTCGGCAGATGATCCAGTGCTGTGTGATCGGGATGAAACGCGAGCGGAATGAAAGTCTGGAAGCCTTTCGTTTGGTCCTGAAGTTCGCGCAATAGAATGAGATGCTCGACGCGCTCTTCGGCGGTTTCGATGTGGCCGTAAAGCATGGTCGCATTGGAGCGCAGGCCGATTTGATGCGCGGTGCGGGCGATGTCGAGCCACATGCGACCGCTGGTCTTGTGGTCGCAAATGATTTTGCGCACGCGTGGATTGAAAATCTCCGCGCCGCCGCCGGGCAGAGAGTCGACGCCCGCTTCTTTCATGGCGAGCAGCGTGTCGCGCACCGATAGTTTCGAGATGCGCGCGTAAAAGCCGACCTCGACCATCGTGAACGCCTTCAGGTGCACCTGCGGAAAGCGCTGCTTAAGGCCGCGGATCATTTCGAGATAAAACGAAAACGGCAGATCGGGATGCAGCCCACCGACGATGTGGAATTCCGTCGCACCTTCGGAGACGCCCTGCGCGGCGCGCTGCCAGATTTCCTCGAGCGAGTAGGTGTAGGCGCCCGCTACGTCTTTGTCCCGACCGAATGCACACAGGCGGCAATGCGCGCCGCAAACGTTCGTCGGATTGATGTGCCGGTTGACGTTGAAGTAGCAGACGTTCCCGTGGCGCTTCTCGCGGACGTGGTTCGCGAGCCAACCGATCGCCAAGAGATCGTTTGACTGATAGAGAGTCAAGCCGTCTTCGGCGGAGAGGCGCTCGTTTGCGAGCACTTTCTTCGCGATGGGTTCGAGGTGATGATCGGTGATGTGTGGTTCCGTATTCATCGGAAGTGGCCGCAAATCAAAAGCGCGTCACAAAAGTGGCCGCGCCCCAGAAAATCAAGAATAACAGACTAATATAGCCATTGATGGTGAAAAACGCAGCATTGATTTTGCTCAGGTCGTTCGGTTTGACAAGGGAATGTTCATATCCGAGAAGAATGGCGACGACGCCAACTCCGACCCACGCCGGCCAGGCGAGACCAAAACTCCATGCCAGCCAGCAAAGAAGAGCCACCATGATGATGTGCATGGCGCGCGCGATTAACAAAGCACCGCGGACGCCAAAGCGTTTTGGTATCGAATGCAGCCCGGCACGCTTGTCGAATTCGACATCCTGGCAGGCGTAAAGCACGTCGAAACCGCCGACCCACAGAGTCACAGCCGCACAAAGGATTAGCATGCGCCAGTTGAGCGAACCGCGCACGGCGATCCACGCGGCGGCTGGCGACATTCCCAGACAAAAACCGAGAACGAGATGCGACCACATCGTGAAACGCTTTGTATAAGAATAGAGAAACAGAATCGCCAGCGCGAGCGGCGAAAGTTCCAGCGCAAGCGGATTCAATTGCCAAGCGGCAACGACAAGCACCGCAGCGGAGATGAGCGTGAAGATCCACGCGAATGGCAGCGAAAGATGGCCGGCGGGCAGCGCGCGATTCTGCGTTCGGGGATTCAGCTTGTCGTAGTGCAGGTCCGCGATGCGGTTCATGGTCATGGCCGCCGATCGCGCGCCGACCATGGCGATGACGATCCAGATGAGCTGCCACGCCAGCGTACGCGCGGGAGGCCAGCCGCTGCGTCCGGCGCGTTCCGCGAGCAAGGCGCCAACCAGCGCAAACGGCAGCGCAAACACGGAGTGCTCGAATTTGATCATTTCAAGCACGGTGCGAATTCGGCCGTGAGCCAGTGGCTTGATTGAGGCGCCGGCGCTCATGTCTTCCCGCCGCCGCGCGCGCCGCCCTGCCAGTGATACTGCTCATCCTGCGGCAGGCTAAGCTGCGCGAGAACGCGATAGACGTATTGCTCAACGATGTCGCCAATCGATTTCGGGCCGTAGTAGAACGCAGGCATCGCCGGCATCACAATCGCTCCGGCATCGGTCACGCGCAGCATGTTCTCGATGTGAATCCGGTTGAGCGGCGTTTCGCGCAGGCACAGCACAAGCGTGCGACGCTCTTTCAGGCACACATCCGCAGCGCGGGTCAGCAAATCGTCACTCGTTCCCGACGCAATCGCGCCGAGCGCTCCCGCAGAGCACGGAATCACGACCATGCCGTCGACCATCGCGCTTCCGGAAGCAATCGACGCGCCTACATCGCGGTTCGGCAAGAACTCGATTTTTTTTGCAGGCGTGCCGGTCAAAAGCGATGCCAGTTTTTTCGGCTCTGGCGCGACGATGCCAAGCTCGGTGCCAATCAAGCGCAGGCCAGTCTCACTCGCAACCAGGTAGACGCGCGAAACGCGCGAGTCAGCATCAAGAATGCGCAAGATCGATTGCGCGTAAACGGCGCCGCTTGCGCCGGTGATGCCTACGGTGACGGTCTTGGCTTCTGTGTGGGCCATCGGGGTGAGTCGAATCATCGAGTCTAGGCAGCGGGTTTGGGCAAAGTCAAGATGAGTGAGGGTAGCTGACAGAGGTGTGAAAAAGAGACCGCCCTGGCCGGATGGAGATATAATAATCAATACTATTCGTTCATGATGACTTCCCCTTCTATCTCGGAGGCAGATTTCTTCACGTGGGGCGCTCTGGGCGCTGTTACGTGCTGCTACGCCGTATTGATCATCGCTCTGCGGTGGGACATTCATCGCGTTCAAATGACAAGATACGAGCCACCTGCCGGGATTTCTCCCTGCATGGCAGCGTATTTGAATCAAGGCGGCGAGTGCGAGCGAGCTTTCGCCGCGGGCATTATTTCTTTGGCTGCTCGAGGATGTGTGAGGATTGAAACTTCGGGAGGACAATTTCGCGCAGCGAAAGTTCGTGACGCAGACAACTCTGTTCCTAAGGAGGAATCCGCTCTGCTTTTGGCGCTGTTCCCCAAGAACGATGGAGATGATTGCGAATTCTCTGGAACCGATCCGGGCCGCCTTGAACAAGCTTTGCGCGTTTTTCAGGAAGCCATCGATCGTCTCGCGTGCTCTGACTTGCTTTCTCCGCATACCACATACTGGGTCGTCGGCGTCCTGTATTCAGTAACATACGTTCCGCTACTCGCCTGGACAATCCTCTCGACGTCGCGCACGTCTGTCTCCGTTGGTCCCCTACTTTACTCGTGCATTTGGATGGTGCTTGGAGCTGCTTGTCTTATTGCTGCTCTACGCCTCTGGCCAGCGACGCTCCGTAAGATCGTGGCGCGCTTGCCCGGCGTGAACCGGCCACGAATCCCTCTCAAATATGGTGATGCCAATCCGGTGTTCCTGACTGTCAGTGCGCTCTTCGGACTGGGCCTGCTCGCGAGCCAAACCTCCGCTGATTTTGCATTTCTGATTGCTGCAATCGTCGTCGTTTGCACGACGTCGCGGCACTTGTTAGAAGGTCCGACCAAGAAAGGAAAGAAAGTTCTTTCCGAGCTCCAGGATTTCAAAGAATTCCTTATGCGCACCGAAGCGGATAAGCTGTCGCGCAGGGATCAAGCGCAAGGATCACTTCTCAACTTTGAAAAATTCAGCGCCTATGCCGTGGCATTGGAGATCGAACAAGGAATGGGGGAGGAATTTACCACCGAATTGATTCAGGCTCTGGAATTCGACCATGCCTGTTCCTTTGATTTCGCGCCTTCGAGGTTGGATACAGGCGTGACTGAGGACCATTTTCTTCAACTCAATCTGCGCGGCAATCGAGAATCCGCAGGGAATTCTACGCCGAAAAACCAGTAGCGGGGATTTCCTCGCCGTGCTGCCAACGCAGGACTCGTCGTCTAGGCAGCGGGTTTGGGCAAAGTCAAGACAGAGCGGGACTAAAACAAGCAGTGTGCTAGTTTTCGACCAACTCTTGTCCTCGGGGGGAAGCGATCTGGCCAGGGTTCAGATGTTTCCAATCAGCAATGAACTCAAAGGGGGGCCGGTTTCGTGCGTCTCTGTAACCTTAACCAGTCAAAAACGGCAATGCTAGAATGCGGGTGCGGAGACATGAACGAAAAAGACATACGCGAACTGGTGGAGGCGGTGCGAAAGGGGCGCGTCTCGGGCGAGCAGGCCATCGAGCGGCTGAAGAATTTACCGTACGAGGATCTCGGCTTCGCGCGAATCGACCATCATCGCGAGCTTCGCCAAGGCTATCCCGAAGTGATTTTTGGCGCGGGGAAGTCGCCGCAGCAAGTCGCGGAAATTGTACGAGGGATGCTGCGAGCGAAGTCATCGCATAATATTTTGATCACGCGGGCCGATAAGAGAATCTATGCGCGAGTGCGCCGAATTTCGCGCCAGGCGAAATTTCACGCCGCATCGGGCGCGATCACGATCGAGCGCAATAATAAAATCACGGGCAAAGGACTGATCCTAATTGTGACGGCAGGCACGAGTGATATTCGCGTCGCGGAAGAGGCATTGGTCACCGCACAGATGATGGGCAATCGAGCGGAGGCGATTTATGACGTGGGCGTGGCGGGGCTGCACCGCTTGCTGAGGCATCGGGAGAGATTGACAACGGCGCGCGTGATTATTTGCGCGGCGGGGATGGAAGGCGCACTGCCGAGCGTTGTTGCCGGGCTGGTCAGCGCTCCGGTGATCGCCGTGCCGACGAGCACCGGTTACGGCGCAAGCTTTTCCGGGCTGGCCGCGCTTCTTGCGATGCTCAACAGTTGCGCTTCGAATGTCAGCGTGGTGAATATCGACAACGGATTCGGGGCCGCCTGCGTTGCCAGTTGCATCAATCGGGTTTGAATTGAGAGCAGTGCGTCGGTGGCCACGGACGTGCGCTAGGCAAGGGCCGCGACGAGTGCGGCAACGAGGGGCTGTTCTTCCTCGGGGAATACGGTTCGCAAGTCGAGGACGACGCGATCGTCTTCGATTCTAGCGATCACGGGCGTTCCGGCAAGTGGCTTGCGCAGACGTTCTTCAATTTCGGTTGAAGAATGGCGATCGCTGGCAACTGTGATCAAAGTTGTCGGCAGATTCTGATCCGGAGTCGAGCCGCCGCCAATTACGGAGAAACCATCGCGAACTTCTGCGATGGCGCCTTCCGGCAGTTCAGCCCTCAGTTTGTCAATGAGCAACATTGCGCGCTGCGCGATCTCCCGCGCCGGCATACGGATCATCTTCAGCGCGGGAATTTCATCGAATGCTCCGCGACGATACGCCTGCAACGTCATTTCCAGCGCGGCAATCGTCAATTTATCGACACGCAGCGCGCGAAAGAGCGGATTCCGCCGAATCCGCTCGACGATTTCTTTTCTTCCGGCGATAATTCCCGCCTGCGGACCGCCCAGCAATTTGTCGCCGCTGAACGTGACGATGTCCACGCCAGCCTCGAAGCTTTTGCGCGCAACGGGTTCTTCGATTCCCGACTCGGATAAGTCCGTCAAACAGCCCGAACCGAGATCTTCGGCCAGCGGGATATGAAAGCGCCGTGCGAGAGCGACAAGTTCATCGAGCTCCGGCCGCTTGCTGAAGCCGACGATGCGGAAATTCGAAGGATGCACACGCAGAAGCAGCCGCGTTCGATCCGTGATGGCGCGTTCGTAATCGGCAATACGCGTCCGATTCGTCGTGCCCACTTCGCGCAACTCGGCTCCGCTTTCCGCCATGATGTCCGGGATGCGAAATCCGTCGCCAATTTCAATCAGCTCTCCCCGCGACACGATTACTTCCGCGCCTTTCGCCAGCGTGTTCAGGACGAGAAAGACAGCCGCGGCGTTGTTGTTCACGACAATCGCGGCTTCGGCGCCGACCATCGCCGCGACAAGACCGTTGGTATGGACATCGCGCTTGCCCCGCGCGCCCAGCTCAAGATCGTATTCGAGGTTGGAATAGCGCGCGGCTGTGGCGGTGAGATGCTCCATCGCGGCCTTCGCCAACGGCGCTCGGCCAAGGTTCGTATGCAGCACGACGCCGGTTGCGTTGATGACGCGGCGCAGCGATGGCGCCAAATTGCGCTCGACGCGCACGGCGATTTGAGTTTCGATTTCCGCCGCGCTGATGCTCAATGACTCCTGCTCATTAGCAGGCTGTTCGGCAAGCTGTCCGCGGATGCTGGCGAGGACATCCCGCGCAATCCCTAGCACCATTTCGCGTCCCGCAAGGCGAATCATCTCCGTGATTCCCGGCCAGTTCAGCAGTTCATCAACTGAAGGAATTTGCCTGAGGGCTGCCGCGCGCTGATCTTGTAGCCTCGCGGGGCGTTTCGAGGGAGAAGCCATAGTGGGGCTATTTCAGCATACGCTGCGCGCCGAAGCAACCTGACCATTGGGCTGAATACCCTTCCGACACAGCTTTTCACGGCGCCGTTGACCCTCGGAATGAAGCGAAACTAGGATTGTCCGAGGAGCCTTTCCCTGCCCATCGATTATGGCCACAAGCGCCGAGGAAGATCTCGCCCAACTCGAGAAGGACATCCGCCAGCTGAAGATTGAGTACGAACAGTTCTTTGGCGGCGGACGCAAGCGCCCTCCGGCCGACACGCAATGGCGCGTTGAGACGATTATAAAGCGCTATGGCGACCGCGGGTCGGAAATGAACAATGCACAGAGGTTTCGCTATACCAATATTGCGCAAACTTTCGCCAAGTACTGTGAAATCTGGCGAAAAAAACTGAAGGAACGGGAAGAGGGCGTAACCCAGCGTCATTTCGGCGCTGCCGCCCGTGCGATCGAAGCCGAACGCGCCAAATCTGAGCAGCATTCAGCACCGCCGAAAGAGACATCGCCTCGGCTTCTAACGGAAGAATATTCGATGGCACTTCGCGATCCGGAGCGGGAGAAGGAGCGAGTCGAACAGCTCTACCGGAAACTTGTGGAAGCGAGAGCCTCCACAGGAGAGACCGGCGGTACGCCAAGCTTCGAGGATTTCGGGAAATTCGTCCGCGAAAAAACTCGCGAGCTGAAAACCCAGAAAGGCGCTGGTGAAGTGGAATACACCGTCAGCGTGGAAGGCGGGCGTGTAAAATTGAAAGCTCGCCTCAGCAAGTGAGCAGCATTCTCGTCGCCACTTTTTTGTCCTAGGTTCCCCTTTTCGATTTTTCCGCGACCGCATACACTAGTATGCCCATTTTCGATAAGGAGGATTGTGTGGCGATTGAGCGCGCGCTAATCAGCGTTTACGACAAGGCGGGCTTGGTGGACTTTGCGCGCCAGCTTGCAGCATTGGGAATCGAGATTGTGTCAACGGGCGGCACAGCGCGACTGTTGCGCGAGGCGGGAGTCTCTGTCCGCGATGTAGCGGAACTCACTGGCTGGCCGGAAATGCTGGGTGGGCGCGTGAAGACTCTCCATCCCAAGGTTCATGGGGGAATTCTTTTCCGGCGCGACAATGCCAGCGACCGCAAGCAAACTTCGGAGCATGCAATTTCTCCCATAGATATGGTGGTTGTAAATCTCTATCCGTTTTCCGCGACAGCGAGCAAGCCAGGCGTTACCGCCGAAGAGTTGATTGAAAATATCGACATTGGGGGGCCGACCATGGTGCGGTCGGCGGCTAAAAATTTCGAAAGCGTTTCGGTGATCACGAATCCGGAAGACTATCCTCGGGTTCTGGAGGAGTTGCGGCCAAGCCGCGAACTAAGTCTTGTCACACGGCTGGATCTCGCGCGCAAAGCCTTTGCGCAAACTGCCCGGTACGACAGCGAAATCGCGACGCAACTCGAACGGCTTTCCGCCAATCATGAATTGCATCTCGCCAGATCGGCGGAGCGCCTCCCGCTTCGCCTCCACTATGCGCTCGAACGCCAGCAGCCCATGCGCTACGGGGAAAACCCGCACCAGCAAGCCGCGCTTTACGTTCCCGCCGGGCGACCGCGCGCGGGATTCGCAGCAGCGCGCCAGCATCAGGGCAAAGAGCTTTCATATAACAATCTTGTCGATCTGGACGCGGCATGGTTGCTCGTGCGCGAATTTTCCGCGCCGGCGGTCGCGATTATCAAGCACAACAATCCGTGCGGAGCCGCCGAACACGCGAATCTTGCCGAAGCGTACCGCCGCGCTCTGGCGTGCGACCCGATTTCTGCTTTCGGCGGCGTAATCGCCTTTAATCGTGTCCTCGACGCCGAGACCGCCGACGAAGTGGCGCAACTTTTCGTGGAATGTATCGTGGCGCCCGGCTACGAGCCAGCAGCGCAAAAGAAATTAGCTTCCAAGAAGAACTTGCGGCTGCTCGAAATGCCTGCCGAGGAACCAGTGCCGGAACTGGAATTAAAGCGCATTCTTGGGGGTGTTCTGGTGCAAGAGCCGGACAAGCACGAACTCAATGAATCCGAATTACGCGTGGTCACTGACCGCGCATCTACAGACTCGGAGCGCCAGGCCATGCGCTTCGCTTGGAAGGTTTGCAAGCACGTGAAATCGAATGCGATCGTTTTTGCGCGCGACGGCCAAACGCTCGGAATCGGAGCTGGGCAAATGAGCCGAGTGGACTCGGTGAAAATTGCCGTGATGAAAGCGCAATTGCCCCTTGCCGGAAGCGTAGTCGCTTCCGACGCGTTCTTTCCATTTCCGGATGGCGTCGAAGAGGCGGCGAAAGGCGGCGCCACGGCAGTGATTCAGCCGGGCGGTTCGGTGCGCGATTCTGACGTGATCGCGGCGGCGAATCGACTCGGGATGGCGATGCTCTTTACAGGCGTGCGGCATTTCCGCCATTAATTGAGTTGACCTGCGGAGGGATTTCGCGCATCCAACCCTAGAGCATCGCGGCGGTGGTAACAACGGCCGGGAACGCTTTGACGCTCCCGGCGGCCTAGACCATAATGAATACAGATATTGCGGAGTGGGCATGAAAAACTATCTGATGGGCACGATTCTCGCGGCTGCGTTGAGCGCCAGCGGCGCGGCAGCACAAACTGGTTCACCGGGCTCGACTCCACAGTCTGCCGGGAACCATTCGGACTACTCCCAGACGGATCAGTCAAAACGCGCAGAAGCCTATTCCGATTTCATGCTGGGCCATTTGGCCGAACAACAATTCAGCGAGACGGGAAAAACCGAGCTGGCCGACCAAGCAATCAGCTATTACCAGAAAGCGCTCACGCTTGATTCGGATGCTTCCATCACCGAGAGGCTGGCAGAGGTCTACGCCGTCGCGCAGCGGACCGATGATGCGATTCACGAAGCGCAGGCCGCTCTCCAGCAGGATCCCGATAATCTGGCTGCTCATCGTTTGTTGGCACGGATCTACATCCATGAACTTGGCGATACGAACGCGACAGGCGCTCAAGCGGAAACGATTGCGCAGGCCGTGGAGCAATTGCAGGCCGTGCAGCGCCTGGACCCGAGCGACACGCAATCGCAGCTTTGGCTCGCGCATCTGTACCGGTTCCAGAACAAGCCCGCCCAAGCGGAAAAAGTTCTGCAGGCAATTTTGAGCCACGCCTCGGACAACGAAGGGGCGCTGGAACAGCTCAGCCAGCTCTATTTGGACGAGGGGCGCCCGCAGGACGCCGTCTCGGTGTTGCAGAATGCAGCCACAGATTCCCAAGATCCCGCGATTTACGACCTGCTCGGCAGCGCGTACGCAAAGATGAATAATTCGCCGAAAGCAGAGGATGCATACCGGCACGCGGTGAGTCTCGATCCGGATGAACCCAGCCATCGCCAGGGACTGGCGGACGCATTGTTGGCGAATAACAATTACGAAGAAGCGCTCACGCAGTACGAACGGATGACGCAGCTCGAGCCGGATTCCGCAGAGAATTATCTGCGGATGTCGCAGATTTATCGTCATCTCAATGAGCTGGACAAGGCCGAGAGCAGCCTGATGCAGGCGAAGAAACACGCTCCCGGGAACCTGGAGGTGCTTTACAACGAAGCACTCCTTTACGAAGCCCAGGCGCGCTACAAAGATGCGATTGATGTGCTTTCCGACGCGATTGCCGGCGTAAAGGCTCAGCAGCAAGAAGGCCAACCAGCGCCAAATGCGCTGGCGATTTTGTACGAGCAACTCGGCATGGCTTACCGGAGCTCCGGAGATTACCCCACCGCGGAACGCACGTTCCAGGAATTGGAGCAACTCGGCCCGTCGACGCAAAAGCGCGGAGAGCTCTTGCTAATCGACAGTTATCGCGCCAGCGGCGACATCAAAGCCGCCATCGCCGAAGCACAAAAGGCTTCGACGGCCGAACCTGAGGACCAGAATCTCGCTGTTACTCATGCCATGCTGCTCGGCGATAATGGCCAGACTGATGATGCAATAAAAGCCCTGCATGTCCTGGCGCACGGAAACGCCGCGGACCGCGAAACATATCTTGATCTGGCGCAAGTCGAGGAGCGCGGCAAGCGGTACTCCGATGCCGCGAAAGATGCCAACACGGCCTTGAGCATGTCACAGGCATCCGCTGACAAGGAAGCGGCGTGGTTCATGCTGGGAGCGATTTACGACGATCAAAAGCTGTACGACCAAGCCGAGGAAATGTTCCGCAAATCGCTCGAAGCGGACCCTCACGACCCCATGGTTCTCAACTATTACGGTTATATGCTGGCGGACCGCGGTATACGGCTCGACGAAGCGATTTCGATGATCCGGAGCGCCGTGGCCCAGGACCCAACGAACGGCGCATATCTGGATAGTCTGGGTTGGGCATATTACAAGCAGGGAAACCTGACTGAAGCGCAGCAATATCTGCAGCAGGCGGTTTCGCACAGCGGGAATGACCCGACCGTGCTCGGCCATTTGGGCGAAGTTTATGCCAAGCTCGGCGAGAACGATCGCGCGGAGCAATCTTGGGAGAAGGCGCTCGTCTATTGGCAAAAGGCGCTGCCGGCCGATTACGAGCCCGGCAAGGTCGCGGACCTGCAAGCGAAACTCAAGGATCTCAAGCGTCGCGTTGCCGAAAAGTCCTCCGGCAACGAGGGCAAACCGTAATATCCTCTGCGGATGAAGAAATCAGTTCGCCTGCCCGCGTTCGCGAAGGTGAATTTGCGCCTTCATGTGCTCGACCGGAAGCCCGATGGTTACCATGAGCTGCGAACGATTTTCCAGGCAATCTCATTGCATGACACGCTGGAACTCCGACTTTCATCCACACGGGGAATTTCACTCGAAATCGACAATCCTGCTTTAGCGGCAGACTCGACAAACCTTGTCTGGCGCGCGACTGATATCTTGCGCCGCGAGTTTCGCATTCGGCAAGGTATCCACGCGCGTCTCACGAAACGAATACCCGTGGCGCGCGGCTTGGGAGGTGGTTCGAGCGACGCCGCCGCTGCACTCCTCGGCATGCTGCGACTGACAGGCCGCAAGATGCCGCTTCCGCGATTGATCGAAATGGCGTCAAGCCTGGGAGCCGACGTGCCATTTTTCCTCTTTGGAGGGCGCGCACTCGGAGTGAATCGCGGCGATGAGATTTATCCTTTGCCGGATGGGCCCAGGCGGACCCTCCTCGTTGTTTCCCCTAACGACATCAGCGTAAGCACGAAGGACGCCTATGCCTGGATCGATCGGCGATTGACAAAGGCCCCACCTACCCATAAAATATGGGGTTTCTGCGCTCTGTGCTGGAGTCGGCAGGGTAGCGGCATATCGAATGACTTCGAGAATGCCGTTTTCCACCGTCATCCCCGTTTAGGTCAGATCAAACGGGTTTTGCTCCGGGAAGGAGCCGCAGAAGCCGCGCTGGCGGGTAGCGGGTCGGCGGTGTTTGGAGTTTTCCGATCCCCAGCGAAGGCGCGCCGAGCCGCTCAAGCGTTTCCGAAAGACCAAGTGTTTGTAACCAGAACCCTTTCCAGGGAAGAGTATCGCAGGGCTCTGCTCCAGCGGGCCATCGTTTAAGAGGACTTCTTTGGCTGACGACAAATTCAAAATTTTCAGCGGGAGCGCGAACCCAGCGCTCTGCGAAGCGATCTGCCATTATCTGGGAGTGCCGCGTGGGCACGCCGAGCGCGGCCAATTCAGCGACGGCGAGTCGCGCTTCCAGATACTGGAAAACGTTCGCGGAGCCGATGTCTTTGTCGTGCAGGCCTGCTGCCATCCGGTGGATTTCCACCTGATGGAGCTTTTGTTGATGATCGACGCATTCAAGCGCGCGTCGGCTTGGCGCGTGACGGCGGTGATTCCCTACTATGCTTATGCGCGACAGGACCGCAAAGATCGTCCGCGCGTGCCCATTTCCGCGAAACTTGTCGCGGACCTGCTCGAAACAGCGGGAGCGAGCCGCGCGCTCACGCTCGATCTTCACGCGCCGCAGATTCAAGGTTATTTCAACGTGCCGGTGGACCACTTATTCGCCGCTCCCGTGCTGGTGGAATATTTCCAGAAAAGCGGGATCCGCAAGGCCACCGTTGTTTCGCCGGATGCAGGCGGCGTTGAGCGGGCGCGATTCTTCGCTAAGAGAATGGATGCTCCATTGGCGATCGTCGACAAGCGCCGGATCGATGTCAACGTGAGCGAAGTCATGCACCTGATCGGCGACGTGAAAGGCCGCCCGGCGCTGGTGATCGACGACATCATCGATACGGCAGGCACGCTCGTGAAAACGGCCGAAGCGCTGCTGAAAGAAGGCGCGACGGAAGTTTATGCGGGTTGCACGCACGCGATTCTCTCGGGACCCGCGGTGGACCGGATTTGCAAGTCTCCGATCAAGGAAGTGATCGTGACGGACTCGGTTCCGCTTTCCGCGGAAGCGCGGAAAGTCCCGAAGATTAAAGTGCTGAGCGTGGCTGAACTGCTGGCGCGCGGCATCCGGTCGATTCACGAAGAAACTTCGATTAGCGAATTGTTTATATAGCGGGAAGGAAGGACGTATGGAAGCCTTTGTCGTGGAAGCAGCGCCGCGCGAGGAACGCGGCAAGAACGCCGCTCGGCGAACTCGGCTCACGGGCCAGGTTCCGGCGGTGCTATATGGCGGCAAGCAAGAACCGCTGCCGATGACCGTGAATGCGCGCCAGGTCGCTCGGATTCTCCGCTCGGAAACCGGGCACAACACGATTTTCACCGTCCATGTGTCCGGGCACAAAGACGAGAAAGCCATGGTGAAAGATTGGCAGGTCGATCCGGTGAGCGGCTCATTGCTGCACGTCGACCTTCTCCGCATCGCGATGGACGTTCGCATGCGCGTTCGAGTTCCTGTGCACGTTTTCGGCGAACCGGAAGGCGTCAAGCTGCAGGGCGGCATTTTTGAAATGGTCACGCGCGAAGTCGAACTTGAATGCTTGCCCGCGGACATTCCGGAAGAATTCAAGATGGACGTGAGTGGCTTGACGATCGGCAAGCAACTCCGCGCGGCCGATCTGCCGTTTGATCCGGCCAAGGTCAAGCTGATCACTGATCCACAGCGCGTTTTGGCGCACGTGGTCGTGCTCAAGAAGGAAGAGGAAGTGGCTCCCGAAGTGGCCGCGGCTGCAGCGACGGAAACGGCCCCCGCCGAGCCCGAGGTTATCAAGAAGGGCAAGAAGGAAGTCGAGGAAGGCGAAGAAGGCGCGGAGCCGGCAAAGGCCGAAAAGCCAGAGAAAAAGGGCAAAGAGAAGTAAAGCGGCGCCCAAAACGGGCACACGCGGATGCAAATCATTTTGGGCCTTGGCAATCGAATTATCGTGGGGCTTGGCAACCCCGGCCGCGAATACGCCCGGACGCCGCATAACCTCGGTTTCCAGGTGATCGACCGGCTGGCGGAGCGTTTCGCCATTCGCGTGACGCGGCCGGAGGCACAGTCTCTCGTCGGTCTCGGACAGATTGCCGGCCACGACGTGGTGCTCGCAAAGCCGCAGACGTATATGAATCTGAGCGGGCAAGCGGCCAGCGAATTGATTCGACGGTATGACGCGGATCCCGCGGAAATGATCGTCGTGAGCGACGAAGCAGCGTTGCCATGGGGAACGATCCGCATTAGGGAACGCGGCAGCGCTGGCGGCCACAACGGGCTGAAGTCGATTATCGGCTCGCTGGCAACGGATGAATTTTTGCGGGTCCGGCTGGGAATCCAGCCGGAATTCCCGCCTGGCGATTTGGCGGCCTACGTTCTTGCGCCCATGGGCAAGGATGTTATTGAAATCGCCGATGAAATGGTTGGCGCGGCGGCCGAGGCGGTTGAGATGATTCTTGCGGAAGGTCCTGGGCGAGCGATGTCCCGATTCAATCGCCGGGAAACGCCGCCCGAAGAGATTGGCGAGCAAAGTTCCTGAGTTGGCGCTCGTTGCAGTGAACGAAAAGAGGAAACATGGAAGAAAGATTGTATGACCTGATCTTCATCTGCCGGCCGGATACGCCGGAGACGGAGATCGACAAATTGATTGCAACGCTGGAGCATGCAATCCAAGAGAAGAAAGCGAAGCTTGAAAAAGTGGAAAAGTGGGGCACACGCCGGCTCGCTTATCGCGTGAAGAAATTGCGCGAAGGATTTTTTGTCTATATGGTTCTCCGCTCGAGCCATGGCGAACTGCTCAAGGAATTGGAGCGGCGCTTGCGAGTTTCGGACGCCGTCGTGAAATACCTGACGGTCCGCCTCGACGAAGAGATCAAGCGCCAGGAAAAACTAATGAAGCGCCGCGAAAAGCGGGCCGCGCGGCGTCCGCGCAAGACAGCGGCAGCCGCTCCGGCTACAACCGAACAAGCTGCGGCGCAGGGATAAGGGGAAAATCGAATGGCTGAAGAAACGCACGCACCACAGCACCAATCATCGCAGCATTCCTCGTCACAGCATTCGTCGGGCGGAGGCAGGTCGTCCGGTGGCCCTGGAGGTCCGGGTGGCCGGCCGGCGGGACCGCATCGCCGCGGGAAGCGCAACTACGTTCGTAAAAAGAAAGTGTGCCGCTTCTGCGTCGACAAGGTCGATCTCATCGATTACAAGAAGCCGGAGATTCTTCAGTCATTCGTTCAGGAACGCGGCAAGATCCTTCCGCGACGAATGACCGGAACATGCGCGCGCCATCAGCGATGGCTTACCATCGCGATCAAGCGAGCACAGAACATCGCACTATTGCCGTTCGCTTCAGAACTCTGAGCGGAACGCATCGAGGAATGAGCACGAAATCGCGCGGCCGTCGCGCCGCGTATTTGAAGTTTTGAGGATGGAGCCATGGAAATCATTTTGCAAGAGGATGTCGAGAAGCTTGGCACGCGAGGCCAAGTGGTGAACGTCAAGGAGGGCTACGCGCGCAATTATTTGCTGCCGCGCAAGCTGGCCGTCGCCGCCGATGCCTCCAATATGAAGCGGCTCGAAAAAATGCGCGCCTCGTTTGCCAAAAAGGAAGCGACGGAACGCGAGAGCGCGCAGAAGCAGGCGGATCAGCTCTCCACAGTGGCGGTGAAACTTACGCGCAAGGCCGGCGAAAACGAGCAACTCTTCGGCTCGGTTACGTCCGGCGACATCGCGGACGCGCTCAAAGCCCAGGGCTACGAAATCGACAAGCGGAAAATCCAGCTGGACGTGCCGATCAAGACGATGGGCGAATTTCCGATTACGCTGAAGCTGTATCGCGACGTGACAGCCACGGTCAAGCTTACCGTGGAACGCGAAGCCTAGGTCTCGATTTTGCGCCATGTGCGGCGGCTGGAAATTGCTCCTGGCGCCGCATTTTTTGCATCGCTGCCTTGTTGCTCCCCGATGCTTTTCAACAGGCATCTGTGAAATCCACAACCACTACGGGTTGACTCTTCGTTCCCTGGCGCGGACAATGCCTGCCTCAGACCCGGCGGAAATCGTGAAGCGGCAATTCCCCGTGATCGCGCGCAGGAAAAATTCATTGCCACCGGCGTTTTGTTAGGCGAAAATAAAGCGAAATAATATGGCATCCGAGACTGTCCTCGAACGTGCTCTGCCCTATAACGCGGACGCCGAACGCAGCGTCCTCGGCGCGATTCTCCTCGACAATCATTCCTTGAACATCGCGGTCGAGAAGTTGAAAGGCGGAGATTTTTTCCTCGATCAGCACCGCCGCATTTTCGAGCGCCTTGTGGAGCTGGCCGAAGCGCAGCAGGCGATCGACCTGGTCACGCTGAGCGAGTGTCTCGACCGCCACGGAGAACTCGAAGCCGCGGGCGGCCCGGCTTATCTTTCGCAGTTGATGGATGGCCTGCCGCGGGCGACAAACGTGGAGCATTACGCGCGCATCGTCAAAGAGAAATCCATCCTGCGGCATTTGATTCGCACGGCGGAAGTGATTCAGCAGCGCGCTCTCGACGCGGAAGAAGATGCGGACGCCATCCTCGACAAGGCTGAATCGGACATTTTTCAAGTCGCCGAGGAACGCGTTCGCGCCGGCCTGATCGGCGTCAAAGATCTCATCAAGGATAATTACGCCCGCCTCGAAAAAATGATGGAGCAGGGGCGGCGGCTCACCGGCGTCGCGACCGGATATCTCAATCTCGATAACGATACGGCTGGGCTTCAACCCGGCGAATTGATCATTCTCGCCGCGCGCCCGTCGATGGGAAAGACTTCACTGGCGCTGAACATCGCGGAAAATGTGGCCCTCAGCGATGATCCCCGTGCCGTGGCGATCTTCAGCCTTGAAATGTCGAAGGAATCGCTCTTGCTTCGCCTGCTCGCTTCTCATGGCCGCATTGATGCGCACAAGTTCCGCACGGGCCATCTGGGCCAGCAGGACTGGGCGAAAATCGGCCCGGCGCTGGCGAGGCTCGGCGCCGCGCCGTTGTGGATTGACGACTCAGCGTCCTCAACGGTGATGGAAATGGGCGCGAAGGCACGGCGTTTGAAGAGGGACAAGGGCCTTGACCTGCTTATTGTCGACTATCTCCAGCTCATCTCCGCACGCGGCCGCTTTGGAAATCGCAACGAAGAGGTATCGAGCATTTCCCGGTCGCTCAAGGGGCTTGCGAAAGAGTTGAAAATTCCGGTGCTCGTCTTGAGCCAGTTGACGCGCGCTCCCGAACGCGAGGATCGCAAGCCGCAGTTGGCTGATCTTCGTGAATCGGGCGCGATCGAGCAGGACGCCGACGTGGTGCTCTTCATCAATCGCCCTGGCTTTTACAAGACGGATCTTCCCGAAGAAGAACGCGCAAAATGTGAGCTGATCATCGCGAAGCAACGCAACGGCCCAACCGGCAATTTGGATTTCGTGTTTCTAAATCGCTACACCCGTTTCGAGCAGGCTGCACCCGATTCCTTCAGCGCGATCCCCGAATAACGCATTGGTGTCTTTTGGCGGCGACACTGTGTCGCGCGGCACTCGATGTCCGTGCCCCGCGTTGACACTGGGAATAAAGGCAATCAGCTAACAGTCCCAAAACAAAGGGTTTCCGAAAATCCAAGATCGATTTCGTCGCGGCACGCATCTTGCATCTCATTTCCTCGTTGTTTACTAAACGGCGTTGCTGGTGCGGGAATCTGAGTGCTCCGGATACCGGCGCGGAGTAAGCTCATAATTTGCCTTCAGGCATACGACCACGATGACGCAAGGAATCCAATTCGAAGGGCGCCCGGTTTGGGCCGAGATCTCGATTTCTGCCCTTGCGCACAATCTGCGTCTCATTCGCCGCACAGTGGGGAAGCGGCGGAAAGTGCTTGCCGTTGTGAAAGCAAATGCGTACGGACTCGGCGCCGTCGAAGTCAGCAAGGCGTTGTCGCGCATGGGTGTAGACGCTTTTGGCGTCACATGTTCGGCGGAGGGGATCGAATTACGCAAAGCCGGAATCCGCGAGCCGATCTTGCTCCTCACCGGGTTTTGGCCTGGCGAAGAAAAGCGCCTGCTGAAGCATAATCTAACGCCTACGATTGCGCGCCTGGGCCAACTTCGCTCCCTTGACCGCGCCGTTGCAAAATGGCGTGGCAAGAATTCGCGAAGGAAGTTCGCTGTCCACCTCAAGATCGACAGCGGCATGAACCGCCTCGGTATTTCGCCGGATGAGATTCCTGCGTTCGTCCGCGAGCTTGCCGATTGCTATCATCTTGAGCTTGGCGGGACGTTCACGCACTTCGCTTCGTCCGACGATTTCCGAACGAGTCAGAACGAACAGCAGGAAAAAATCTTCGCCGACTCACTGGCACAGTTGCGGGCGGCCGGTATTTCCCCCGGAATCGTGCACATGGCGAATAGCGGAGCGATTTGCGCTCGCCCTAACACCTGGGCGGATATGGTGCGGCCTGGCGCGGTGCTTTACGGTTACCACCAGGGATTCGAGCCGCCGGAGCGGGCCGCAGGCGTGCGGAGCGCCATGTCGCTCAAGCCGTGCCTCAGTTTTCGTGCGCGCATCATTTCGCTCCGCGACCTCGGCGCCGGACAAAGCGTGGGCTACAGCGCGCGCTTCATCACAGCGCGCCCGTCTCGTATCGCCGTGATCGCTGCTGGCTATGCGGACGGTATCGTACGGCAGCGTACCAATCGCGGCTGCGTAATGGTCAGGGGATGCACGGTGCCGCTCGTGGGCACCATTTCGATGGATCTCTCCATGGTCGATGTTACGGACGTCCCAGGGGCTGCAATTGGTGATGTCGCGACCATTTATGGCCAGGATGGCGCTGCGTCCATTCATGCGGACCAGGTTGCTCGCCAGATCGGTACCGTTACCTCCGATCTGCTTTGTGCCATCGGACGCCGCGTCTCGCGCTTTTACGTTCGTTGACCTCGTTTTCCTTCCCAAGTGGTATACTTTGGTGAGTACTCATAGTTTTATCCAATTCATTCCGGTGTGATTTCGAGATTCGATCATCCAACCGGACCGTAACCAAATCAGATGTAAGCTGGCAATTCATAGCTTCCTATTTCTCTTATAAGGGGCCCATGATGAACCGCACTTCTAATTTTTCCAAGCTCCCCTCGCAGTCTGTCAATTCGGAAAGTTCTGCCGCGAAATCCGTTTTGCTGTCCAAGTCTGAAGTGGGTCGGGTGGGAAGCTTTTGGGACATGCTCGCGATTCGGCTTATCTTTACCGTGGTTTGCGTCGCTGCCGGATACCATTTTCGGCCATTCAGCCTCTCGTCCCTTTTTGGCTCAATCGTAGGTTTGGCGTTTGCAATCGCCGTGATTTTCTTTGAACTTCGCCTCCGGCGAGCGAGCCTGCGACGTCTGATCGGCGCCGTGATTGGCTCGATTCTCGGAATACTCGGCGCGTATCTGACCACACTTGTGCTGGCGCACACTTCGATGCCGGAGAGCACGCGCTCATTCATCAGTCTCGCGGTTTTTCTGGTGATGGCTTATATCGGATTGATCGTGGGCGCCAACAAAGGCGATATGCTCAATCTTCAGGCGCTGGGAGGCCTTTTCGGCACGGAGCGGGGCACCCGCCAAGTCTACAAAATTCTCGATACCAGCGTGATCATCGATGGCCGCGTTGCGGACATCGCCGAAGCGCATTTCATCGACGGCACAATTATCATTCCTCAATTTGTCTTGCACGAACTGCAAATGGTTGCTGACTCAGCCGACCCCCTGCGGCGCCAGCGCGGCCGGCGCGGGCTGGAAGTTCTCCAGCGGGTTCAGAAGATGCCGCATCTGGATGTCCAGATTGCCGAAGATGATTTCGCAAACATCGCCGAAGTCGATTTGAAGCTGATCGAGCTCGCCAAACGCTACGACGCCAAGATCATCACCAATGATTTCAATCTGAACAAGGTCGCCACTCTCCAAGGCATCGAAATTCTCAATGTCAACCAGCTCGCCAATGCGCTGAAGCCCGTGGTCCTGCCCGGTGAAATCATGCGCGTCTTTATCCTTCGCGAAGGCAAAGAATACAACCAGGGCGTCGCTTACCTCGATGACGGCACAATGGTCGTCGTAGACGGAGCGCGCAAGATGATCAACAAGACGATCGATATTTCCGTCACGTCGGTACATCAAACCACAGCAGGGAAAATGATCTTCGGCCGCTACGATGAACGTGGGGAGCAGTCTCCCAACCGCCCCGTGACGCCGATGGACCCGGCCATTCTCCGCACGCCTCCGCCGGAAAGCCGCCCGCCGGAGCCTGCCGCGCCTGGCGATCGGCCGCCTCGCTCGCTTGCGCCGGAGACGGGCCACAGCTAGCCGGAAATCCGCGAAGCAGGAGTGCGCTTTGCCGCGAGGCATATTTATCTGCCGTCTCGAATGCGATAGACTACGACACCCTTTATGAGCCGAATCGCAGCCATACTTCCCGCCGCCGGACTCGGCACCCGCATGGGCGCCGAAGTCCCCAAGCAATTCCTCGAGCTTGATGGCGTACCGCTTCTTCTCTATACGATTCGGCGCCTTGCAGAATGTGATGCGATCACGGAATTCTTGATTGCTACGCGCCCCGAGGAAGTCGAAGCGGTCGAGCAGCGCCTGGCCAAGGAGAATCTGGGCCGCCCGGTCCACGTGGTCAAAGGAGGGGAAACGCGGCAGGAGTCGGTTGGCAATGCTTTGGCTCGAATCTCTCCAGACACGGAACTCGTATTAGTTCACGATGCCGTACGCCCATTCGTCACGCGGGAGCAAGTGGAGCGCGTTATTGCCGAAACCCGTGCGCGCGGTGCGGCCATCCTTGGTGTTCCGGCCATAGACACAGTCAAGGAAGTAAGGCGCTCGGCGCTCCCGGAAGACATCGCGCTCATTTCGGCGACAATTCCGCGCGAGAAAATTGTGCTGGCGCAGACGCCCCAGGGGTTCCAGGTGACTATCTTGAAGGAAGCCTTCGTGCGGGCCGAGCAGGACGGATATACGGCCTCGGACGAAGCGGCCCTTGTCGAGCGCCTCGGCCGCGATGTGTACGTGGTCCTGGGCTCCGAGCGAAACATCAAAATCACTCGCCCCGCGGATATGGAGCTGGCCCGCTTCTACCTCAACCAGGAGCGCCGCAAAAAATAATATGTTTGAGAAATTCAACGAAGAGGCGCGCCGCTGCATTTTCATGGCACGATTGGCCGCGCTCGCTGAGAAATCGAAAACCATTGGCACGTTACATTTCCTATCGGGGATTCGTAAGGAAAGCCCCGGTCTTTTTCGAGGCGTGAACTGGGCCAAGTCACCAATAAAGCTGGCCTATTTGTCGCCTGAAAGTCTGCGCGAGGCCAGCCAGATGGCCGGTGACGTTCCTCTCGATGCGAAAGCGAAGCGCGCGTTAATCGCTGCGGCCGAGATTGCAAAAAAATCGGGATCCGAGCAAGTCATCCCAGTGCATCTCCTGGCCGCCATTCTTGCAACGAACGCAAAGCTTCGCAAAGGCCTGGCAAGAGCCGGATTTGCCGCTGAATCACCAGCCAAGTTGTCTCGCGGCGCTCGCGTTGCGGCTGGCGAAAAACAACGCGCATCCTTCTCCGGCATCGGTTATGACCTGCATCGCTTGGTCGAAAACCGCAAGTTGATGATCGGGGGCATCGACGTCCCGTTTGAGAAAGGAACGCTCGGGCATTCGGATGGCGACGTACTCGCTCACGCTGTCTGCGACGCGCTGCTCGGCGCTGCCTGCATGGGCGACATTGGCACGCATTTCCCGGATTCTGATCCGAAGTGGCGGGGCGTTTCGAGCCTGGTGTTTCTCCGCCAGGTCCGGCAATTTCTCGAAAGGAAAAACTGGCGAGTTCGCCACATCGACGCTGTGGTCGTTGCCGAACGACCGAAGCTTGGCCCCTATTTTCCCGCTATGCGCGAAGCGCTTGCAAAATCGCTGGATATCGCTCCTGACCAGATCAACTTGAAGGCGAAAACCAACGAAGGGCTCGGCGAAATTGGCCGCGGCGAAGCAATCGCCGCGCATGCCATCGCAACGATCGAGCGTTGATGCGCTTCCCGTGTTATCCAGCCACCGTACTATGCAATCCTTGCGGATGAATCCAACAATGAAAATAGAATCCGCATCCGAACAAGGCCTCGCACCCGCCAATCCATTTTCGGCAACGGACGTCGAAGCGATCCTGCGCGACCGGGGCTGGTTGACCGCTGACGTCACTCCCGGCATAGAGACTTGGCTCTGCGCCGCCGCTGCGCTCCTCGGGCCGCAAGCTGCGGCCAATCCCGCTTCCTCCGGTGGCGCGCGCGCCGCTTTGCAGGATCTCCTGTCCCTGATTTTCTTCTACGACGCGCGCGCGCTGCTCGATGATGTGGATCATCAGACCGTGATGGCGCGCGAAGGCGCTCGCGAGGTCATTCGCGAGCTCGCCCATCGTGTTCTGTCTCAGCCCGCATCCGAGGGCGCCGGGATTGATTCTCAGCGGTATCATGAAATCATCGAAACTCTGAAAGCGTCTCTTGGCTTTCGCGGCCGGGAGTTGTTTCATCCCATTCGACTCGCGCTTGCTGGACGCGCCGGGGAAGGCGGCCTCGACCGCGTCATCTTGCTTATCGATCACGCAGCCAATCTCAGTTTTGCAGTGCCGGTCAAAGGAACGCGCCAGCGCATCATCGAATTTTGCGCCGCGCTCGACTAACAAATAAGATGAGAAGCCAATTCAAGCTTCCTCGTTAATTTATGAAAATGGCGATGAGATGAATCTTTTGGCAGGAATTCACGCTGTTGAAGAAGCGCTCGCTGCTTCGCGGCCGCTGGACCGCATCTTGATTGCGCGTGGCCAGCGTGGCAGCCGCATTCAGAAAATCCTCGATCAGGCTCGGGCGAACGGCGTGCCGGTGCGCTTCGAGGATCGCGTCCAACTCGACCGTGCGGCCGGCGGGGAGCATCATCAGGGCGTCGTAGCGTTTGCCGCTTCGCGCCGCGCGCTCGAAATCGAGGACCTCCTAGCCGGTGGAGGCAAAACGGACGCGACCGGGAATGCCCGAGAAGAATTACTCGTCCTCCTCGATAGTATTGAAGATCCGCACAATGTCGGGGCAATTGTCCGAACTGCTTTGGCTGCCGGCGCGACAGGCGTTGTAATTCCGGAGCGCCGCGCTGCCGGACTCACGGAAACTGTGGAACGCGTCTCCGCCGGGGCGCTCGCGCACCTTCCTGTCGCGCGGGTCAAGAATCTGGCTCGCGCCATCGAGCAGATCAAGGAAGCTGGCTTTTGGCTCGTCGGGCTTGACGAGCACGCAGAGAAAAATTATACGGAAGTGGATTATAAGGGCCGCATCGCGATTGTCATGGGCAGCGAAGGCACGGGCTTGCACGACCTTGTCCGCAAGCGCTGCGATTTTCTCGTTTCGATCCCGACGACGGGGCCAGTTCGCTCGCTCAATGTTTCCGTCGCTGCCGGTGTCGTTCTCTTTGAGGCCGTGCGCCAGCGCAAACAAGCCTCACGAAAAGATTAACTGTCGTATTGAATCAGCGAAAAGACTTCCGTCCCCTTGAGTTTTTCCCGCCCCTTCAGGAAACTCAGCTCCACGGCAAATGTCGCGCCCGCAATTTCGCCGCCCAATTGCCGCACCAGTTGAATCGCCGCCGCAGCCGTGCCGCCGGTTGCGAGCAAGTCATCGCAAACGAGCACGCGCTCTCCGCGCTTCACGGCATCCTCGTGAATTTCCAGTTTGTCCGTTCCATATTCGAGTTGATATGTTACCTGAGCGGTTTTCCACGGAAGCTTATTCGGCTTTCGAACCGGCACAAATCCCGCACCCAGCCGGTAGGCAAGCGCAGGCGCAAAAATAAATCCGCGCGCTTCGATTCCCGCGACAACGTCAATATGTTTGCCCGCGAACTGATTGCAAAGCCTTTCGATCAACTCATGAAAGCCCTTCTTATCCTGCAAAAGAGTCGTCAGATCGTAAAAGAGGATTCCTGGCTTTGGATAATCGGGCACTTCGCGAATTAGCTTCTTTAGATCATTCATTCAGTCGTTTCCCTTTCACTATATGTCTTGTTCAATCGAAAACTCATGCGTGTGCTTTTCTTCAACTTCGGCTTCCTCTTCCATCACTTCGGCTACCGATGCCGCGCGCGGCCCGCGTCGGAGTTCTTGCCGCAGCATGGAAAGCTGCGATTCCGTTCCCATTGCATATACTTCGACGCGTCCATCCCGCAGATTCCTCACATATCCGGTTAGTCCAAAACGCACCGACGCCCGTTGAGCAAAGTAGCGGAAACCCACACCCTGGACTGCTCCCGAGACGTAAAACAACCTTGCCAGCCTGCTTTGTGTCACCTTAATGCCACTCCATTGGTCGAATTCACGGGGAGTCTATCAGAGCCGGGGAAATTCGCCATGTCTTCCCGTGCAGCGGCCCTTGCAGAAAAGACGAAAAGCTTTGCGCAATTGGCCTTAGAGTAAGGGAGTCCATTTGGCACGGCACCCTAAGTACCTGTATCATAAGCAGTTACAGCTATTAGAACTACGGCTCTCTTTGGCCAAATGCTTGCTCTGGGAGACCTTACAGATGAGGGTCTGTCTTTAGTTAAGGGAGAGAAGGTCATGAGAGTCTCGCGCTTCTTGATGGTTGGCGTTGCGGTTTTGTTTTCTGCTGGCCTCGCGGTGGCCAATCCCGCGGACGTGAATTTCGGGATCAAGGACCCTCCTTGTTCGCCGTCTTCCTGCACACTGATTACGTCCTCCACATTCTCATTCACGATGCCGGACGTGCCAGCCGGAAAGACCGTCAATCTATTGTTCGAGAACAGCTCGAGTAACGTGACTCTTTCCAGTCTTGACCTCGATCTGTTTACCGGATTGAGTGTTACGCCAAGTCTCTTCAACTGCACGATCGATGCATTTTTCAATACATGCAAAGTTACACAGATAAAATCCTCTATTGCTGGTGACAATGAATACCAAGTTCTTCTCGAGAATTTAGGTCCACTGGTTTCTTGCACTCCGGATGGCGACAACGACGCCGATGACAAGTGTGGCGGAATTCTTCCTGGTGAGACGTTTGCTCTCCAGTTTACCAATCCAGGCGGGACCAACACGGCGCTCGATTGGGCTGGGGAAGACCTCACGGTCAATGTGTCCACGACGCCGGAGCCTGGGACCTTGGTTCTCCTTGCGAGCGGGCTACTTCCCTTCTGGAGCCTGCGCAAGAGGCTGCTGAGCTAGGGCGTCGCTTCAGGGTTTTTCACTGGTGTATTGCTTCAAGAGCTTGGCGAATTGCGGGTTCTTTCGCAGGTTTGCCATGTCCGGATCAGCCATAGCAAAATCCGCGGGATAGTGTTTCCGCAATGCCTCTCCGAGTAATTTCAAGGCCTCGTCTGTGCGTCCCAGGATCGCGTTTATCTGAGCCTGGTCGTAGATGTGGTCAACGGCATTTGGCTGAATCGCGCGAGCGCGCCGGATGAAATTATCCGCTTGTTGCCCATTGCCAGTCTTGGCGTAATATTGTGCGATGTGATCCATCACATCGGCATCCTGCGGATTGGTTTGCAACTGCTTATAGGCAAGCGAGATCGCATGCTGGTAGGTTGATTGTGCCTTATCCAGTTGTCCTGATAGACGATATGCATCCGCAAGGTTTCCCATGTTCAGTTCGTTATTGGGATCGAATTGCACGGCCTTGGCGAACATGTCGGCGGCCTGCCCATACTGCTTGAGAAGGAAATACGCGGTTCCCAAATTTGTGTACGCCGTCCAGTCGGGGTTCAGTTCGATTGCCTTCTGAAAAGCGGGGATGGACTGCGCATATTTCCCCTCCTGCGCGAATACCATTCCGCTCATGTCATAGCCCGTGGCGTTGTCCGGGTCCATTTGGGTGACTTGCCGATAAGCATCGAGTGCCTTCTGATAGTCACCCAGCCGGAAGTACGCGTTTCCAAGAATATTTTGATTAAACCAGTAATACGGATCGAGTTGGATCGTCTTCTGATACGCCTCAATCGCTTTCGCGCTGTCCCCACTACGCATATACGCATCACCAAGCGAGCGGTAAGCTTCCTCTGAGTTCGGCCCTAACGCCAACGCGCGTCTCAGTTCCGTGATGGCCTCGACATATTTCCCCGTCGCGCTGTAGACGTTACCCAGCGCCATATGCACTTCCATTAGATTATCGTTTAATTGGTCCGCCTGCTGAGCTGCCGCGAGCGCCTTTTGGGTCCAGAAACTGTCCTTCTTGATATGGTACATTCGCAGGCTGCCATCCGCGATCCCGGTATACGCGAGCGCGAATTTTGCATCCTGTTTCAGCGCTTGCTCAAAATAATCAAGGCCTTGTTGGATGCTCTTTGGGTCTTGTGAATTTCGCAACGCGTTGCGTCCGCGCAAATAAAGGTCGTATGCAGCAATATTGTCCGTCGGGCGGACAGCTGCGCGCGCCGTTTCCTCATTCGTTGGATTGACATTCAAAGCGGAAACCAACTGATCGTAAATCTGGTCTTCCAGCGTGAAGAGGTCACCCGTGACGCCGTTGAATTCCTTGCTCCAGAGGCGCTTCCCGTCAGCCACATCTTCCAAATTTACGATGATCCGAATCTTGTCGCCGGAACCCTGCAGCATTCCCTGAACAAGCAAGTTCGCGCCGAGCGCGCGAGCAATTTTTGGCAAGCTCTGTTTCTGGTCTGCTTTTCCGGCGGCGTCCGTCGACGTGACGCGAACGTCCTTCAACTGGAACAGCTTCGCCGACAGCGCCTCCTCGATGCCCTGCGCCAGGTAGCTTAGCTGCGATTGGTCGCCCAACGTTTGCAGCGGCAAAACGGCCACGAACCGGCCGCTCGATAGCGGTGGAACTCCCACGGGAGTCACCGTACCCGAGGTCTCGGGTTGGCTCCTGAACAGGAGATGCCTTACAGACGGAACTGCAAAGAGTCCCGCTACGACCACGGCCACTGCGGCCGCCACGTACCACCAGCGGCGGCCAATTTCCGGCAGCGCGATCCTCAGACCTGGTCCTGCCGGAGTTGCTCTGCCCGCTCCTAAATCGGCCAGGATCTCTTTGGCGCTTTGATATCGCCGGTCGGGGTCGCGGTCGAGGCAACGAAGAATTATGCGCGCGATGTTGTCGGGCAGTTCCGGGTCAAGCTGTTTCGGATTCGGCGGCTTTTCCTGCACGCGCCGGTACATAATCTGCAGTGTCGAATCGCCCTTGAACGGCTCCGTGCCAGTCACCATCTCGAACAGGATCAAGCCAAGCGCATATAAATCCGTCCGGTTGTCCACGGGCTTGGCTTCCACTTGCTCCGGCGCCATGTACTTCGGCGTGCCAAGGTATTGCCCTGTGCGCGTCATTCCAGAGGAGCTTGATTCGAGGGATTTCGCCAAGCCAAAATCCGAGATGTAAGCGTGGTCATCTTTGCCCATCAGGACGTTCTGCGGTTTCAGATCGCGATGGACCACGCCCTCTGAATGCGCCGCATCGAGCGCTTCGCAAAGTTGCTGTGCAATGTTGATGGCACGGGCAAGCGGCAGCTTTCCCTGTGCGCGGAGCAAATGATGCAAATCCTCTCCGTCGACGAAAGCCATGGAAATGAACTTCACGCCATCTGCTTCGCCCAGATCGTGGATGCGCAGGATGTTCTTATGCGAGATGCGGCTGGCGAGCAGTAATTCCTGCTTGAACCGCTGCATGGCGTTTGCGTCGGTTGTCAGTTGAGGCTGGAGGACTTTCAGTGCGATTGGGCGGTCCAGTTCTTTGTCATACGCCTTGTAGACCCGCCCCATTCCGCCTTGCCCGAGCAGCGCCTCGATTCGATATCGCTCTCCCAGTTCATCACCGGGTTCGAGAACCCCGTAAATGCTTACTGAAGAACGCGCGCCTGTACGCGATCGTGACCCAGAAGAGGACGAGATAGGCGTGCGCGAGGCCTCTTTCGACGATGGACCGGCCGCCGAGGTTCGCGAAACGGGCGCCGGAGAATCGAGCGTCTGGTCAGCATCCGCTTCGGCATCAAGATTTCCGGAGATGTGCAAATCGAACGACGATCCACACTTCGAGCAGGAGGAAGATTCATCGGCATTTTCTGTCCGGCACTGGGGACAGATCATGATTTAACCTGCTCTCTCTCCTAGGAATCTGCGAGGAATCACGGGATTATGACTCAGCTCCCCCGCACCTGCAAGCAGCGCAGCCTTTTTTCCGCGGCCATCGCTTGTGTGCGCCGGCCTAGTCTGAGAGGGTGGCAAGCCCACGTTACTTTGCGCTTCCGCTTGGGCTCAGTGGCCAAGACAAAGTAAAATTGCGGCGGTCGTGGAAGTGTTTTCTTGCATCTAATCCACGGTAAAATAAGGACGCAAGGAACATAAAAGAACGACATGCTAAAAATGAGGCCATTGATTTTTTTCAAGGCATCTGTGTTTTGCCTTGTCGCCGCTGCGATGGCGCCTGCCCGCGCGCAAACCGTGGGTCCCATCACTCCTCCTCCGACATTCAAAGTGAAGAGTATTGCCGCCGCGCCGAATCCGGGCGCGCCGCCAATACCTGCTGAAGAAATCATTCAGCGACTCGTCAAGAACGAGGATCTGATCAAGGCGGCGTACAATTCACAGAGCCTCGATCAAAGCGTCAAGGTCGAAGAGCTGGTGAACAATGGCGGAGAATTCGATTTCGCCGGGCAGGAATACGCGAAGCCGGATGGCCAGCGCTATGAGAACGTCACCAAACCACCCACCTCCACGTTACGCTATACAGAGTTCTCACTCGAGGACGTGAAAACGGTGACCAGTTTGCCCCTGTTTTTCCTAACTTCGGACAACCTGCCTCTATACACTTTGACTTACGAAGGACGGGAAAAACTCGATCAAATCAGCGCTTTCATTTTTCGCGTGAAGGCAAAGCAATTGAGTGACAAGCCGCTGTTCGACGGCGCCATCTGGGTCGACGACCAGGATTTCGCCATAGTCAAGAGCGATGGCCAGTTCCTCACGATCACGGGAAATGCCTACGCTTCTTTCCCATTTTCGATGTTCGAGACTTACAGCGAGAATCTGCAGGGTCACTTGTGGTTTCCCACGTACATCCGTTCCGAGAGCCACGTGAAGACGCCGAACGGTGACGTAGCGATTCGCCTGATCGTTCGGTCGCAGAATTTCAAGCCGAATGCCCCTCCGGCGACGCCAGTTACCGCGCCCACCCCGAAGCCTTCAAACTAACGTGAATTTGTTGGATTGTTACAGAGTAGCGCGTGCGGAAATTCGAGGCGGTCCCACCGAAGCCAAAGAATAGCAGGAAATTCCAATGAATACTTACTGGGACGCACCGTTGAGCGGAATCACGTCGTCACGCCTGAAATCGATGTCGTCGAAAGAAGCAGCGTAGCCATTCCAACCGGGAACTTCGCAAACCTCGATGCGCACGATATGCGCCGCGGTTTTGAGCCGAACGCTTCCGCGGCCGAGCGGCCGCTCGATGAGCGCCACTTCAAGCTCTATGCCTGTGCCGGGTTCGATGATCCGGGGCGCCAGAAAATAGATTCCCGACGAGCTGATGTTTTTGGTCACCAGCGTGACCGGCATCACCTCGGCGCGCTCGCCAATCTTCGTCAATTGCAAGGGGAGACTCAAATATGCCCGGGGGCTTCGCCGGCGGTCTTCGACCACGCTGATAGCATGAGTCGGCACGCGCAAAAATCGCCGCGGCGGCAGGGTTTCCAAGTTTTGACGCGATTTTTCAACAGGAAATGTGAACGGACTGACAGACAACCGTGGCTTCAGGTTCGAACTCGCCCCCATGCGGATGCCCCCCAAACGTCCGGCAAACACCACTTTGCCGGGTAAGGCAATATGCCTCGCACCCCTGCCGGGCGTCAACCGTGTCAAGAGAAATGTGTCTTTTAATTCAACAAGGTTTCTGGGCGGCCGGAACCCCCGCGACTCCGATTTCTGGCTATTTTATTTCAGCGCAAAAATCGGATAGATATCATCTTGCAGATGGACTACTTTGGTGCCAGAGGGGATGGGATCGAACGTAGGAATGGCGAGGGGCCTAGGATTTATGTCGACAAATAGAATTTCGGCGAGACGAGCAAACGCAGCCAGCTACTGGCAAGATGTGCAGCATCATCGTGCTGCCGCCGATGGCAAGTTCGTCTACGCTGTGCGCACTACAAAAATCTATTGTCGGCCAACGTGTCCTTCCAAACGCCCCCATCGCGATCGTGTGATTTTTTTTCAAGGACCTCAAGAAGCGGAGCTCGCCGGATATCGTCCGTGCCTCCGCTGCCGGCCACAGAGCGAGTCGCCCCAAACCCAGGCGGCTCGCCTCGTCCATCAAATCTGCAGAAAGATCGATGAAACTCTTGCAGTCGATCCGGAAGCTCGTCTTACTTTGTCCCAGCTGGGCCGCTCGTTCGGTCTCGAATCCCACAAGATGGAGCGCCTGTTTCGGCGCATCCTCGGCATAACGCCAAAACAATTCACTGACGCTCAACGCATGGCGCAGCTGAAGTCGAAACTTCGCAAGGGGGAAAAAGTGACCACCGCAATGTATGACGCAGGCTATGGCTCAAGCAGCCGCCTCTATGAACGCGCTCCGGCGCAAATGGGCATGACGCCCGCCACGTATCGTCGCGGTGGCGCTGGCATGAACATCGGCTATACGATCGTCCCTTGTCCGCTTGGCCGGGTGCTCGTTGCCGCCACGTCTCGCGGCGTCAGCGCGGTTTATTTGGGCGATTCGGATGCGCCGCTCGAAAAAGCGCTCGCCGGCGAATATCCGCATGCCGAGATTCACCGCGACGCGAAAGATCTCGGCCCGTGGGTTCGTGAGATCGTCGAGCATCTTCGCGGACGCGAGCCGCATATCGATCTTCCCCTCGACGTGCAAGCTACGGCCTTCCAGCGTCGTGTTTGGCAAGAATTGCGCCGCATTCCCTATGGCTCCACGCGCTCTTACACTGAAGTCGCCCGAGCTATCGGCAAGCCGAGCGCCATTCGCGCTGTCGCACGCGCCTGCGCAACCAATCCTGTCTCGATCGTGGTGCCCTGTCACCGCGTAGTGCGGGAAGATGGCAGTCTTGCGGGGTATCGCTGGGGCTTGGATCGCAAGAGCGCCTTGATCGCTCACGAAAGAGAACTGGCTCGAAAAAAGAAATAAGTTCGCTCGGGACGTTATCCCGCAGGACGAATCTTCTGCGTGTCTTTGGGCCAGTGCGGTTTGAAGCGCGAATCGGGGATGCTTGGATTTCGGACAGTGTTCGAATATTGAATGATGAAGTAATCGTCTGATCCCGTCTCGAAGAATTTCTGTTGCACGGGCAGCCAGGAAGACTCATCCAGCCATAAATGAATCTTCGAAATCTGGTTTCGGGCTTGCGCCGACTTTGGTGTCAACTCCAGCAGCGCGGTCTTCTGATGATCCAGTGTAGGCTCGCCGAGGAGCGTTACCAGAAAGCCTTTTTCCAGATCGCGCCCTGACGTACCAAAGCCCAGGAGAAGAAATTCGTCCACCAGTTCCCGATGCTTGCCCAGATTGAATTCCTCAACGCGCTTCAATCCAGGCGTGTAGACGTAAATCGTGTCGCCAGTTCGAAGAATCGTGCGAGGATCCGGAGTTTTCATTTCCAGTCTCATTTTTTCGCCACGGACATAAAGCACGCCTGTTTCAGTCGACTTTACGTCCACGACCACGGTTACCTTTGTCCTCGCGATATCAGCCGTAAGGCTTTGGAAACCGTTAGCTTGATCGTTTAGGTCACGCAGCACGGTTCCCAGCGTCAGCGGTGCCCGTTCTTGTGCCTTTTCGGCAATTGCAGGCACCAACATCGTCGTCATCGCCAGGACCGTCGAGAGCAAAATGTATTTTCGAAACACGGGTGGACTTAAGAGCCTCATCACTGAGAAAGGCTGATCATAGCATAGCGGCATGGACCGCTGGATGGACGCAGTGAGCTAATGGTGTCGTCGTAATACTGGCGTGGACGGATTCCTATGTTATCGATTTACGTCCACTTCGTAGGAGAGAATTGCGCCATTATTGCCACGCACTGCCTGAATTCTCCGGATCTGAAACGTCTGATTTCTCAGTTCATCCACGGACTGGCTGAGGATTTCATGCGTGCGTCGTTCGAGCTGCGGGTCCGCCGTGCTCGCTGATTGGGAGGGTGGGAGAAGTCTACTGTCGACCCGATACGTTTCTGTGTGCGTGGCTTGATCCTGCGCGATCAGCGTGATACCGCCATTGGTCTGTCCGTCCGCCGACTGCCGGTCGTGAAACCAGCTTCGCGGCGTGATCAGCACAAACATTACGATCACGATTACCATCACATCATACGGCCAGCTCCCGCGCTCGTATGACCATAAGACCGTGTTCACAAGACCGCGCCAGAGTTTGCGCATCTCAATTCGCAGGGACGCCGTCGACTACGAGGCCATCGCGCATGTGGAGCACTCGGTTGCCGTAAGCCGCCGCTTCCGGATTGTGTGTGATCATCACAATCGTTTGCCCCAGGTCCTTGTTGAGTTGCCGCAGCAGACCAAGGACGTTTTCGGAATTCTTGGTATCCAGATTGCCCGTTGGTTCATCAGCCAAGACGATTTTTGGTTCGTTGATGATCGCCCGGGCGAGCGCCACTCGCTGTTGCTCGCCGCCGGAAAGTTCCGACGGCCGGTGACCCAGCCTTTCTCTTAATCCCAGCATTCGCGTGACCACGTCAAACCGGTGCGGATCGAAACCATCGCCGTGGATGTGCTGCGCAAGTGCGATATTCCCACGTGCGTCCAGCGTGGGTAGCAGATTGAAACGCTGGAACACGAACCCAACCTTATGGCGCCGGAGAAGCGTCCGCCCCGCGTCACCCAAAGTCGCCAGGTCGTTGCCGTCCAGCAATACACGTCCCCGGCTCGCCCGCGCCAAGCCACCAATCACATGCAGCAAAGTGGACTTGCCACACCCCGATGGGCCCATGATGGAAACAAATTCTCCGGGAAATATCTCCAGATTGATCCCGCGCAGGGCCGCCACGTCCAGGCTTCCCGCGCGGAACACTTTCCAAAGATTCTCGGTCTTGAGTATAGGTTCCAACTTGCTCCCAGCTGAAGGAATTCCAGTTCTCGCGGATACGGTTATTCTATTCGGTCAAGCCGCTCATGGCTAGTCTGCCGTCATCGATGAACATGGAGCCATTATTCATACGCCAGCGCCTCGATGGGATCCTTCCGGCTCGCGATCCAGGCCGGATACGTTGCTCCAAGCCAGCCGCCAACGATCGCCAGCGCCGCGGCCTTGAGCAGCCACGCCACCGTGATCACGATGCTCAACGTGGGAAAGACGGTCAGGAACAGCGCGCGCACGCCATAACTCATCCCAAATCCCAGCAGGATGCCCGCCACGCATAAAGCCGTGGTTTCGCTCAATATCACGCGCACGACGTAACTCCGCGACGCCCCCAGCGACTTCAATACGCCAATCTCCCGCGTCCGTTCAATAATCGCCGTGTACATTGACAGCAAAATGACAAGGAAACCAATCCCAGCCGCGAGCCAGATCATCGAATCAATGAAAGTTTTCAGGCCCGGCAAATTCGACGACGTCATCAGCGACATGTAATCCCGCAGAGGACGCACTTCGTAATGCGGTAAAAGCTGGCTGATTTCGGCGCTCACTTTTTGCGTTTGTTCGGGCCGGTCGCACCGGATGAAAAACACGGAAGCTTTGTCGCGCGCACCGGATAATTCCTGAAGCGTCGACATGAGTACGAACAGTCTCGCGCCCTTCCCATGCTCGACGATTCCCGCCACGTGAAAATCATGTCCGAGAACGTGCAGCGTCTCGCCAATTTTCACTTTGCGCCCTTTCGCGTACCAGTCATCGACCAGGATGTCGTCCGGATCCTGCAGATCATGCCCCTCATGAAAAACAAATCCGCCGGAAACCTCGCGAAACGTCAGCGGATCAATGCCATAAATGATATCCAGGCCGTTTGTTGAATTGAATTGCAGCAGCACGGGCGCGACGGATTGAACATTCTTGATCTGGCTGAGCCTCTGCCCAATTTCAATCGGCATTGGCGCGCCGCTGAACGCCATGAAGATGGATGCGGAAGGTGGCTGTACCATGATATCCGCGCCAATCCCTTCGATTCGCTTGGCCGTGTCGGAAAGCATCCCCGTCGTCAAGCCCACGACCGTAAGGACTAGCGTCACCTCGACGCCGACGGCAATGATGGTGATAAGCGTCCGCACCGGGCGATACAGGATGTTGCGAAGGATCATGTGCCGGATCACGGCTGTTTCTCCTCGCCGAGTTGCACCAGGTCGGTGCCTGCCGGCTGTGCCAGTTGAAATCGGTCCGTGGAGATGGGCTGATTCAGCGTCAAATTCGTGATCGCAATATCGAGCTGATATTCGTCGGCCGGCCGGGCCAGCAGGATTTCGCGCGGATACGCGATGCCTCCCTGAAGCTGCCAGTCGCTCGGTCTAATGTCAGACACAACTTCGCCCTCGCCGCCGAAAATCTGCACCCGAACGATTTGCAGATCGCCGCGGTCGAACCATATCTTGCGCTCCAGATCCCATCCTTGCGCGCCATGCGTCGCCGCAATGAGTACATAATACTGCGCAGGCGGTTCGCTCACCTCTTCGAGCAGCACCGCCGCATCTGTCGCAATTTCCGTCCACACCAGGGCTTCAAACAGGTGCTGAGGCCGGAGATTCTCGATTGGTTTCCGCGCCATCTCTCCAAGATTGGTGGGCCCGACAATGAATTTGTTCTTCGACGGGATGTAAATCCGAAAAGTTTGGCCATCGCTCGCCATATCGAAAATGTCTTTTGCTACGATCGGCGCCTGCCCGATCACTCGTATTGACGCTGGCCGTGCAGCCAGGATGTAACCATTCACGTCATGGTATTGCTCAATGACGCCGCTCAGCGCTGAGCCCGCCGTTGGTGACATTCGCACCGCGGCATTGAGAGTCTGCACAGCTGATGCTGCGCTGTTATACCGGGCAATTAACTCGGCCTTTGTGGCCGTAAGCGCCGGTCTCATCGCGGTTGGAACCGTGACTTTTTTCCGGCTCACGGCGCAACCGCCCAACCCCGCGAGCGCCAAGGACAATCCCGTCACCCAGAGTGTCTTCCGAATCCGCAGCGAAATCCCCCATAAGAGGCGAAACACCGAATTTAACAGCCGTATCTGGGGGGTGTCAACGCAACCACAGCGGTCGAGGTATCAACTTGAGGGATATCGCTCAAGCAGACATAGGCAATGGTTGAGGCTCAGGCGTGGCGCCCGCCATCGAAACCAGGAGGCTCCGCAGTCGCGAGCGGTCTTCGAGGTCCATGCCAACCATTTCGACTCCGGCTTGATTCGTCTTCGTGAATCGCACCAGAACTTCCAGGCGAATAGGACGCATCCCGGAGGAGATTCGCAAGTCCGCAGCCGTCCCCACGGAGAGCTGGACATCCCCGCTGAGAAGACCCCCTTCAAGGCTCAAGACCTGTACCGCGGGTTGATACTTGCCGCGTTTCGACTGGATGACAGCCGAAACCGGCTTCGTCATGCGAATCCGGGGGTAACGCCGGAACCGGACGAAATCGCGATCCAAACGCGCATCCAATGGCGCCAGGCTCAGCATGCCCGCGTCGAGTCCGGAACGAGCCAGCACTTCCTGTGCCTGCTCGGGATCGAGCTTCATGAGCGCTTGCCCAGCCGCCAGCCGCATTTCTGTCGGATAGGCCCAGCGCCATGCGTGCCGCGTCTCAATGATTTGCCTCAAATGAGTGGCGCAATCCGGCGGTCGCAACCTTCCGAGCGCCTCGATAGCCTTCACGCGCAAGAACTCCGAACTGTCTGGCAACAGGTCGCCCTCGGCCAATCGCAAGAGCTCCGGCGCAACGCTAGGATCGCCGGACATGCCCACTTCATCGAGCGCCATGGGAACGATCATGCGATCCAGCCGCTCGATCATGCCCATCAACATTCGGCCCCGCTCCGGCGCTCCGCCCACCGAGAGCTGCCGCAACGCTTCGTCGTGCGCGGACCTCTCGCCGCTGCGAATCCTCTCGGGCAAGAGCTGCTCGACCGAGGAGGGCTCAATCCTGCTCAAGAGTCCGACGACGCGAACCGCATTCGTGATCGGGCTGTATTCAAGCGTCCGCCGCAGATGCTCTTTCGCTGGTTCGCCGAGCGCGCGCGCCATTCTCACGAGCTGTTCGCGTTCCACTCCGCGTGCGACGCGCATTAACCGGCTTGACATCTGGTCGGCTGCCGCTTCCGGAACGCGCCGCAATACCTCCAGGAGCTCCGGCGTTGCGCCCGCACTGTTCAGTCCATGGTCGATAAATTCCGGGATTCGATTCGCTATCCCAATCCGAGGCTCCAAACTTTGCGACCAGTTTGGCCGCGATTTTTCGATCTTGGCCAGCGTGTCAAGTGTGTGCCGTACCGCGGGGTAGGATTTCCGCTCCGCCGCTTCCTGGCTGAACCGCACGAACGCCGCGCTGAGCAGGCTTTGTAACTCCGCGTCGCGCTCGACGCTCAACTGCTCTCCGATCAACCGAACCGCTTCGTCGAGGCGTGCCCCGTCGGCGCGGACGTAAAGATCGACCATTTGGCTCAAGCCCATGGCCGCCTTCTTTCGTGCCTCCGGGTCATGGTGGCTCACGCAGCCAGCATACTGCGTCAAAATTTTTTCAGCCGTGCCCGAGTCTCCATGGCTCAGCAGTTCCTCGCAGTATTGCCGCACATTTCTCGCCGGGACGCACCAGCTTTCCGGTGACAGCAGCACGCCGCGCTTGCCGGATTCGGACACGGATGACCAGAACTGCCGGTCCAAAATATCCGCGTGCATCTCAATGGACATTCCGGCCTTCGCCATCTTGTCTTCGTGCGACGCCAGTACCTTTCGCAGGGTTTCGATCTCTTTCCCGAGCTTGTCCAGCAGCTGCCGCACCGCGTCTACTTTGAGGTCGCCGCGCTGGAATCGTTCGATGGCGTAATGGATGGCCATGTCTTCAGCCAATTGCAGCATAGCCGCGTCATCGAGCTTCTGGTTTGGATGCTTCGAGCTTATTCTTGCCAGCGTTTCCCGTAGAGTCGCTTGAGCAGGAGCGGGAAGAGTCGCAAAGCGCTCTTTCCAATTTGTTTTTTCCGCCTCCCCTGCCGGTCCGTGCGATGCCGCATTTAGACTCGTCACCATTTGCATCAGCGACTGCATGTCCTGCTCGGAAAGCATGTATACGCCCTGGCCCTGCGCCGAGTTTGCTTCATGCGCCGTGCCGATCAGTTCCTCTCCGAAGGCGTATCCTGAAGTCGCCGAGAGGCCCGATCCTTCCGCTGCGGATATCAGTTGAATGAGCTTCTCGGGGTCTCGAAGCCAGTCCTGCAGTTTGCTGGCATCCACGCCCAGTGATTTTGCCGCAAGTTGGGCTGCAATCGCCGAGTCAGCCATATCCGAATCCGCTGCCACAAAGCGAATTTCATTGATGCGAATTCCGGACGCCGGCCCTTCGCCGAAAGACGATTTCAGATTGCGGACCAATTCCGTTGGCTTGAGTCCCGCCTCGGCAAAAGCGCGTACAAAAGTCGTAAACGCTTCCCTGGTTAATTCGTGCGTGAAGACAATGCTCGCGATATTTGCATTCGTGAGGAGCTGAGCCAGGCTGCGCTCGGAAGCTGTGGACTCCAGCGTCATCCCATCCACCAGCAGGTCTGTTCCCGACGTGCCCAGCACGAGCCCCGACGGACCCGAGGTATTCAGGGCTGTGTTTAATTCAACCCAGGCGGCATTTAACTGGCTCGCTGTGCGCGTGTGCTCCAATCCATATAGGCGGGCGAATTTCAGCAGCAGGTTAAGGCTGCGCACGAATGCTCTCGACAGGGAGGGCAATGACTCGTTGGCGCTGGGCATGGGCGGACCTCAAATATCTCTGCGTAGCATCCTGCTTGGTATAGTAACCCAGTGGGAATGGTACGGCGGTACCAGCGTGCGCATTCAGACAAGTACCGAAGGCCCAGCTATGTCTCGTCTGAACCAGTAAGTTACAGAAGGTGACATTTTCTGGCGGGCAGGAAAGAGTGCCAGTGTTTTACGCTCCCATTCGAACTTGTACATCCAGGCTGTTGAGCGTAGGACGTACCCTCCGAGCAACCTCGCTGGCCCAGAGTTTCCTGCTCAGCAGAACCACCGAGCCGTTTTCGAGATCGCAGATGGCGCAGAAATTGTAGTTTGAATATGCCTGGTGGTAGGCGTCCGGGCCATGCCGGGAGAGCTCATTTTCGAGGGCTGGATCGCCAGTTCTCAGTTGGTCTCCTGCGCGCACTCCGAAAGTCTCGCGCTCGAACCGCTGAAGCAATTGAGAAAACTCCTCTTGCCCTGGCGCGGGAATGACAATGCATTGTCTGGAGGCTTCCCGATATTCGATCTTCTTGCTCTCGCAGAATTCGCGTAAAGGTTCGAGATGGCCGAAAAAATCGAGCGCCCACGGCTCTTGTGCCGCGATCGCCGGAAGGGCGCGGCTCCATATTTGCGCCGCGTCGGGACCTCGAACGGGCTCGCGATCCGCTCCTTCGACCAGTTCGAGGCCGATGGCTCGAACATCTGGTCCCAGGTCCATTACTTCGACTTCTAATGTGGCCATTTTACTCGGCCTGTATTTCGCGCTGCGGAAAGCGCTGCTGGAATTCGGGGGATTGCTTGCGCAGCTCGAGCCAGTCGAAGAAGGCATCGGGTTGTTCCAGCCACACGGCAAACCAGCGCGCTACTTCTTCTTTTTCGCTTCGTTTTTCCGCGTCCACTTTGTGATTTCGCGCGATCATTTCGGCCCGCCGCCGCCCGAGTCTTGCTACCTCGAGGACGCGCGCCTCTGCTGCCCTTTCGCCTTCCGTCTCGAATTTTCGCAAGAGCTCGTCCAGCCGCACCAGGCACATTTCCGCGTCTTCGAACGTGGAGAAACGCAACAGGTCGTGAAACTCCTCTTCGTAGAGGCCCTCTGTGTCGGTGCGGGCGGACAATACGACGCGCATCTTCGCGTCCGCGAGCACGTCGGCGATGTAATCGGCGGAGGTTTTCCCGGCTTCCCCGTGCTCTGCAATCAGCTTTCTCCGGATTTGCTCGATTTCGGCCGGCGTATAGACTGCCTTCTTCATTTCATGCGCGGCCGTCAGAATCATTTCTTTCTTCGCCGATTTTTTGTCTTTGCTCATGAGGGGCTCCGCGATTTCTTCCTGGCCGTGTGGCGCTTGCTCGTCGATCCCTTGTGCAGCGATTTCACTTTGGCGCGCGTGGGCGGCGGCTCAGCTGGCAAGCCTTCAAGTATCCGCCGGTACCGTTGCACATTGCGATTGTGCTCTTCCAGAGTGCGGCTGAAAAAATGGCCACCCGAACCGTTCGCCACAAAATACAGATACTTTGTTCGCGCCGGGTCGAGCGCCGCGCGCAACGATGCGTCTCCCGGATTCGCAATCGGTCCGGGGGGGAGCCCGCGATGCCGGTATGTGTTGTACGTCGAACTGACACGGAGGTCCTCTGGAGTCACTTTGACAGCCGGCTTCCCTTCGAGATCGAGTGCGTATTCCACTGTTGGATCGCACTGTAACGGCACTCCGAGTTTGAGCCGGTTGTAAAAAACACTCGCGACAATCGGCCGCTCCGGAGACTGCGGCGTTTCACGCTCGACCAGTGACGCCAGCGTCACAATTTCTGCCACGGAAAGCTTTGCCGCGGGGGACACGTAGGCAGCCGTCTTGTGAATCGCCGACCTATCCTGCGCGCTCGGGAGCGTTGGGCCCGGATCCTGAGCCGACTCGCTGTGCAGTTTTCCCCACTCGTCGCGGAACTGCTTCACCATCGTCGCGGCAATCTCCTCGGGCTTGGTGTGCCGCGAAAATTGGTAGGACGAAGGGAACAGAAATCCTTCGAGCGTCGGCGCCTTTGGCGCGATGTCCCGCACCAGCGAAGGATCTTGTGCCGCGCGAAGAAAATCCTCTTTGCTGCAGAGTCCCTGTCGATCAAGTTCGCCGGCGATGTCGAACATCGTCCAGCCCTCGGGCACGACGACCGTGTACACATAGATATGGCCGCCCGCAATTTGCGCATACACCTCTCGCGGCGTCATCGGCCGGTTAAACATGTATTCGCCTGCCTGCAGGACGCCACGGTGGTGCCATTCACTCAGCAAAACGAACGCAACGCGGCTGTGAATCACGCCGCTTTTCTGCAGCGTCTCCGAGATACCCCATCGGGGCGTGCCGCGCGGAATATCGACGAAAACCTGCGTCTGCGAATAGCCACGATATGGATGCTTGAGCTCACGTTTGACCCATTCGGCTCCGGCGGCCGCGACAACGATGAGAACGACAATCGCGACAGCGAATCGCCGCATGCGTTATTGGCCTTTCGCCGCTGCTGGCTTTCCATTGCGTGATTCGTCGAGGTGTTCGCGCAATAGAATCGCCGCCGCCATGGAATCGATGTTCTTCTTCGCGTCTTTCCTGTCCAGGACTTCTTTTGCGATTTCCTCGGCTTCCCAGCTTGTCAATCTTTCATCCCGCAGCTCCACTGGCAATCCGAGTTCTTTCCGGATGCGCTCGGCAAATCGCGCCGCTTCTTCCGCCATCTCACCAGCGTGCCCGCCAAGGTGCACCGGCGAACCGACCAAAATGAGTCCCACCCCGTTTTTCCGCACGATCTCGCGGAGCCGCCGCATGTCTTCTCGGCGATTTTTCCTTTCGATGATCGCCAGTGGGCTTGCCGTCAGACGCAATTCATCGGAAATCGCCAATCCGATACGCCGCCGGCCATAATCAATCGCAAGTATGCGGCGGGATTGTGGCGCTGCGGAACGAGGAATAGCGCGAGTAGATTCCATCTGTAAACATTATAGCCCGCTCACGGCCCCCAAATCCTTGCTGTGGCGTGTGGAGCGCGGAAAGTTACCGGCTGCTGGTATGACCAACTTCCCGCTGCCGTCCGCGCGTGCCATCGAGCCAAAGTGGCCAGAAGCCCGTCTCCTGCATTTCTTTCTTCAAGCCAGTATCCTCCACCAGCTTCTCCACTTGCCCTCGAGTTTGTCGCGGCCCCAGTTTTTCGGGCAGATCGGCAACAGCGTAGGCCGTAACCGCCGCGATCGCTTCGTTGCGCTTGAGTTGCGCGAAGTCCACCTTGTCGAAAGTGTCGGACGCAGCGTGATAATTCATCATGTAATCGTCGGGCTCCTGATTGGCAACGAGAGTTGGCACGCCCTCGAGCAAGAAATCTAAATTATCAGTACCAACGTCGGCATCGGCGGTATTCTCGAATGGCCCAAACGGATTCAAAGGTTCGAGAGCCTGCGCCAGCGCCGCCGCAATGTCTTTTCGTCCGCCCAGTGAGTAGCCCGTCACTTTCCCATCGCCCGAATCGAAAATGATCGCCGCATCCATGTGGTCGAGCTCCTTCCTGTGCGCTGCGGCATAAGCCCACGAACCGAGCATGCCTTGCTCCTCGCCCGAAAAAAGAACGAACCGAATCGATCGTTTCGGAATCGATCCGGATGCCCGAATGGCGCGGGCCGCGTCGATCACCATCGCTGCATTGCAGCCGTCGTCCAGCGCGCCGGTCCCCAATTCCCAGGAATCGAGATGCGCTCCCAGGATTACGAATTCATCTGGTTTCGCGCTCCCGCGTATTTCCGCGACGACATTTTCCGAATCGACCGGCCCGCCGATTTTGTTCGGCATGTCGAGGTGGACTTTCACCGTTTGGCCGGCAGCGATGAAGCGCGCCATGCGCATGGCGTCTTCGCGCGCCACGACGGCTTGCGGCAATCGCTCCAATTGGCCTGTGATCGAAAGATTGTGCCGGTAGAGCAGCATGTACGGCCGTGTCGACATCCACAAAATTGCCGCCGCGCCTGCTTTCACCGCCCGGTCGATGATCGCAGGCTCGTAGAGATATTCGCCCATCAGATCGTCCCAAGTTTTCAATACGTTCGTATGCACGAGCACGATTGCGCCCTTCGCCGTGTCACCCAGGCGCGCAAATCCCGCTTCGTCGCCCATCCCTGCGTCCACGACGCTGGCCGTGAAGCCGCCGCTGGGCGTCGCCGGTGACCAGCCAATCGACACCAGGCGCACCGGAAACGGCTCAGGTGATATCACGTCGAGCTGCGAGTGGCCCTCGGCCCAGCTCACGGGCATCGTGAATTTTTCCGTATGCACTTCATCCACTCGGGCGTGGCGAAATGCCTCCACCGCCCATTCGATGGCCTTGTCATTCGCCGGACTGCCTGTCACCCGCCCGCCAATCACGTCTGTCAATTCGCGCAAATTATTTTCCAACGGCGACGCCCCAAGCGCGCTCGCGATGATAAGAGGCGCGACATCCGCGCACGGCCTGTCGATCGCACACGCGCTTGTTCCTTGCGGCACCTTCGGCTCAAAAGGTTTCCGCGCCGGCGGGAGCCCTTGCGCATTTCCGCGCGCCACGCAAAGCGAAAATGTCAACGCGGCTACTGCAGTAACGATCGCCGAACGGCGCAGCATATTTTCCAAACCTCCGCGAAATTCATCTTACCGGTGCTTTGCTCGATCCGGCAGAATTCGATCCGTGACTCGCGCGACTTGCGTCATTTCGGCTACGTCGTGCACGCGCACGATGTGCGCGCCGCCGAAAATCGACGCGGCAACCACCGCCGCCGTGCCCCAGCGGCGCTGCTCCGCGGGGACTCCACCGAGCGCGTCACCGATGAATGCTTTGCGCGACGCGCCCACCAACAAGGGATAACCCAATTTCGCTAGCTCCGGCAAACGAGCTATCAGCTCGAAATTCTGCCGGCAATTCTTGCCGAAACCGATTCCGGAGTCGATGATGATTTTCGACTGCGCAATTCTGCCGCGGCGCGCACGTATAATGGCACGCCGCAGCCCTTCGAGTACGTCCGCAACCACGTCCCTCGCAAATGGTCCTTTCTGCATCGTCCTCGGCGTCCCACGCATGTGCATCAGAATAACCGGCACTCCGCGTCGCCGCGCAATTTCGACAACTTCTGGGTCGGCTTGTAGAGCGCTGATGTCATTGACCATTTCCGCGCCTGCGGCAATCGCCGCTTCCGCCACTTCCGCTTTTTGCGTGTCGATGGAAATCGGAATTTTCAATCGCCTGCGCAGCGCCGTGATGACCGGTAGAATTCGTCTTAGCTCTTCCTCCACCGGCACTCCCATCGAGCCCGGCCGTGTCGATTCGCCTCCGATATCAAGAATGTCCGCTCCCTCGCGCTCCATTTGGAGCGCGCGTTCCACTGCCTTTTCGGCATCAAGATATTGCCCGCCATCGGAAAAGCTGTCTGGAGTCACGTTGAGCACGCCCATGACGAGCGTGCGCTCGCCCAGGATCAGAGTCCGCGACGGCAATCGCAGCCGGAATTTCTTTCTCTTAACCATGGCGGTTCGATTTAGTCATGCCGCTTCCAAGATCGCGAAATTAACTGTCATGCCAGACGCCGGCGCGCCGCATTTTCTCGGAACATCACCGCAAATCGGCGGACGCGTAATAAGCGAGGCGATGCACGATGCGGACTGTCCCCTGCCCGCTGACCTCCACGCGCAAGGAATGCCAGCCCGCGCGGTTCTGTGGCGGCGGGTAGAAACCCAGCGTGTACTGCGCGCTCAGATTCTGGATAATCTCACGATAGGCGTTGGCAATCGTCCGAGTTTCATTCAAGAAATAGATTTGGCCGCCTGCGCGCCGCACGAGCTCGGCGAGAAAATCCGTGTACGCGGGAATGCCCAGATTGATCGCGTCCGGTGTGATCAAGGAGTTCGCTTGATGCGCGGCCAGCCATTCTGGGGTCATCACGCGTGGCCGATTCTGCGTCGAAATTGCATAGACCTCGATCCCCTGCGACGACAGCGCCCTCACCACGTCTTCCAATGTCGCTCGATTCGGTGGATCGCCCGGCCGCGGCCGCACTCCCTCGCCGTCCAGATTAAGCCCCAGACCACTGTCCTGCCCATCCGTCAGCAGGATGATTGCTTTGCGCCCTGTGCGTCCGGGAAACAGCTCATCCGCCGCCAGATAAACAGAGCGGTAAATATTCGAACCGACGGCTTGCGAGAACAGGCTCCGCACGTCTACCCGGGCGATCGCTTTTTGAAGCAACGCTCGATCTTGTGAAAAGGGCAGCAACAGGTAAGTGTGCTCGGCGAAATCCACCACCGCGACTTCATCCGCGGGCGAAAGGTTCGTGACGATTTGCTGTCCAGCCGCTTTCATCGCATCTGTATCTGGCAGGACGCTGGGGCTTGCATCGATGACAAGCGCAATGCTCGCGCCCTGGCTCGAAGCGTCGAAATGCGCGATGTCTTGTTCGGCTCCGTCTTGGAAAACGCGGAAGTTGCTTCTCGGTATTCCGCGCACTGCGGTGCCGTCAGTCGAAAAAACGTTACACCCCACTTCGACCAAATTAACTCGGACCCGCAGCACCGCCGGCGAGTTTTTCGGCGTCTCCGTCGTCGCGCCGGGGGACTTCGGATACCGAAGGACCAAATCGCCGGTGGCTCGGTCGCGCTGTACTTGAACGCCAGAATCCATCGGCACGGGCTTAGGCAATCTCTGCCCATTCTGCGCCAATGCTTCCGCGCCAAACGCGAACGCCATTCCGAAGATGCAAATCGCAAAGGCGTTGCGGCGGAAGAGTTTCATGGATTCGGTTTACGGTGAAAAAATCGCTCGCAAAGCGAGCGCAGTTCAGTCGAGGTCGAAATCGCGAATCGGTTTTTCCACGGGCTTATCTTTGGCTTTTTTCAGTCCTTCGGCAAATTTGCGTTCGAGGACGTCTTCTTTCGTCCGTTCCGCCTCCACCGATTGCCGGAATTTTGCTTCCACGCGCTCGGCCTGTTCACGAAGCAGGCGCGCTGTGTCGTCGAGGTCCACCGAGGGAGGAGGCTTCGGCGGCGGAATATGCGATAGGACCACGCCCAGCTCAGGGTCGACAGTCAGTTTCGCGAGGCAGCAAGGACAGTCGACTTCGACGGTAAAAGGAGGTTTCGGCGCCATGTCCCTATTTTACGCTAATTCGGCGCGGACAAGTTCGCCTTGCCGCGCCGAATATTGGAGCACAAAAAACTCGAAAGTTGAAAGTCTTCCTAAGCGGGAGCGGGTTTCTCCCCTTTAGCCAGGCCTGGCACTGGACGCGGCTCGGGCCGCAAGGAGAGCTGTGGTTCCTTCGTGGGCACGGGAGGCGCCGAAGGTGGCGGCGTCGGCGGTTTTTCGGGCAGCGGCTTGCCATCCATCAGCAGCTTCAGTTCATTCGCATCGAGCACTTCGCGCTCGAGCAGCGCGCGAGCAACGCTTTCCAATTCGTTGCGATGCGTTTCGATGATATTGCGCGCTCGCGTGTAGGCGGACGTCACGATGCTGCGCACTTCCGCGTCAATCTTGATCGCCGTATCTTCGGAATAATCCCGATGCTGCGCGATTTCGCGCCCGAGGAAAATCGCCTCTTCCTTTTTGCCGAAGGTCAGTGGTCCGAGCGTGCTCATGCCCCATTCGCACACCATCTGCCGCGCGATTTCTGTCGCGCGTTCGATGTCGTTTCCGGCGCCTGTCGTCACGTGTTGCAGAAAGATTTCTTCCGCCGCGCGTCCGCCCATCAGCACCGAGAGCTGGCTTTCCAGGAATTCCCGCGTGTACGTGTGCTTGTCGTCGATCGGCAATTGCATCGTCACGCCCAGCGCCATGCCGCGGGGGATAATCGTGACTTTGTGCAGCGGATCAGCGCCCGGCGTCATCGCCGCAACCAGCGCGTGGCCCGCTTCGTGGAACGCCGTATTCTTTTTCTCCTCTTCGGAGAGGATCATCGATTTCCGTTCGGCGCCCATCAGGACTTTGTCCTTGGACATCTCAAAATCTTCCATCGTCACGAGTTTGCGATTTTGTCGCGCTGCCCAGAGTGCCGCTTCGTTCACCAGGTTTGCGAGATCCGCGCCGGAAAAGCCTGGTGTCCCGCGCGCCAGAATCGACAGATCCACGTTTTCACCGATCGGTACTTTGCGCGTGTGCACCCGGAGAATCTCTTCGCGGCCCTTGACGTCTGGCCGGGGCACCACCACTCGCCGGTCGAAGCGGCCCGGCCGAAGCAGCGCCGGATCGAGCACATCGGGGCGGTTCGTCGCGGCAATCAAGATGACGCCCTCATTCGATTCGAAGCCATCCATCTCCACCAGCAGCGCGTTTAACGTTTGCTCGCGCTCATCGTGCCCGCCGCCGAGTCCGGCTCCGCGGTGGCGTCCCACGGCGTCGATTTCGTCGATGAAAATAATGCAAGGAGCGTTTTTCTTGCCTTGCTCGAAAAGGTCGCGCACGCGGCTCGCGCCGACGCCCACGAACATTTCGACAAAGTCAGATCCCGAAATCGAAAAGAAGGGAACGTTCGCTTCCCCCGCAATCGCCCGCGCCAGCAATGTCTTGCCCGTCCCCGGAGGGCCGACGAGCAGCACGCCCTTCGGTATGCGTCCGCCCAGCCGTTGGAACTTTTGCGGATCCTTCAAAAAGTCGATGATTTCCTGCAGCTCTTCTTTGGCTTCTTCAATGCCCGCCACATCCTTGAACGTGGCCTTCTTCTGCTGCGCCGTCAACAGCCGCGCGCGTGATTTCCCGAAGCTCAGCGCCTTGTTTCCGCCGGCTTGCATTTGCCGCATCATGATCAGGAAAAAAACGAGCAGCACGATGAAAGGAACGCCATCGATCAAAAAGCTGATCCAATCGTTGTTGCGGACTTCCTTGATATTGACCTCGACATTTTTGTCCTGCAGTTCTTTGGTCAGATCGCTGAGGGTTTCCTTGGGCACCGTGACGTGGAATTTTGCCTTAGGCTCGCGGAATTCTCCGTCCACTTCCGCACTCACCGGCGAGAGCATGATCGTTGCTTCGCTGACGTTGCCCTTCTGCACTTGCGCCTGGAAATCGGTATAGCTCGGCGTCTGGTCGCGCGCCGTCTGGCCTCCCTTGGAGGCCATCTCCCACAGCAACACGGCGAGCAGGATCATCGCCATCCAGAACAAAACCGTTTTAACTGTCGAGTTCACCGTTGTACCTCACACTCTGAAGCCTGAGATATTTCGCTAATCCCGCCGCCGCGTCCGCCGTCCGGATCTTCGTTTCGCCGCAAGTTCTCCGGCCTTGTTTGTAGTTCCCACGTACGGCAGGTTGCGGTACAGCCCGTTGCGTCCCGCCAGGCCGTAACCCACCCAATACTTAGATGCAGAAGCGAACCCAACGTACTTGGCCTGGAGCCCTACTTTCCGGTCGCGCTGTTTGTCGAAAAGCACGGCCAGCGTCAGCGATTGCGGACGGCATTCTTCCAGGCGCTTCCACAAAAAATCCTGCGGCACGCCCGTGTGCAGAATCGCGTCGACCAGCAGCACGTCGCGCCCCTCCAGCTCAGGCGGCGTCGAAAAGAAAATCTCGGACCGCTCAAATCCGCCGAGTTCCACTTGCCGCAACTCGGACCTCACAAAATGGCAAACCACCGGTTGCGATATCTCCCGCACGAGATCAGCCGCGAAGAGAAACGCATTCTCCAGAATCGAAACCACGTCCAGGGTTCGGCCGGCGTAATCCTTCGAAATTGCCCGGCCCATTTGCACCACCCGCGCTGCAATCTGCTTGCGCGAATAGGCGGCCCTCACGCCTGCCTCACAGGTCTTCCTCGAAAATCCATAACCCGGTCCGCGTCGTCTCGGCAGCCGAATATTGCGCTGCCGCCGGCATACGCGCGGCCCATACCACGTTGCCCTCGCTCGTCAGGACTGGCCACCGAACTCTTTCTGCTGCCGTGATCCGGCGGGCAGCCAGCATGCGCGCCAGTCTCCGCACCTGCCGTCGTCCAGAAGGGCAATAGGCATCCCCAGGCTTCCAGTTCCGCAGCACAATCGGAGCCCGAAGCCTCTCCAAATCCAAGAATACCCCCTCATAACTAGTGTCGCGCTCCCTCATGGGCCAGTCAATCACTTTCAAATGGAAGGCCCGTCCCAGTTCCGGAATGGAAACAGCAGTCGAGCCGCCCTCAGCAATCCGTACCTCGTATGCGTAAGACCGCGAAACAGGCCCTTTCGTTTTCGCTGAAGTAACGCTCTTCTCTGTGTCAGCACGCGAAAAAGTCAATCGATCGAATTGCCTCTCAGCAATCACTCTCCCGGGAAGCTCGATGCGTTGTCCGCTCGATCCCGCAGTGGCCAGATGAATCACGCGTTCGACATGCGTCAGAGAAAGCTGCCCCTTGTCTTCTGCTACGCCTGCGTACAACCGCCGCACAAGTCTTCCCGTCAACGCACGGTATGAGCTCTGTTTTTTATCTTCGCTTCCCGCCGGAGACATTGGAATTGGCCGCAGCAGCTCCGCCACTTTCACTGATGCGCCGTTCGCCGTCCGCGAAGCTAGGGCCCGGTAGCGTTCCTCCGTGAACGCCATCCAGAATGACTCTTCGTCGCGCGCAAGACGCGTTACGTCGCAGAGCTTGTCAACAATTGCACTGGAAAAATCCCTTTCCAATTCGGGGATTAATTGATGCCGCACGCGCGCCCGAAGCCGTTGCGTGTCCATATTCGTCGCGTCCTCGCGCCATTCTTGTTTGATCTGGCCCAAGTAATCTCGCAGATCCGCGCGCCGGACTTCAATGAGTGGACGAACAACTCGGTCTCGAACCGGATAGATTGAGCAGAGCCCCGTTAGGCCCGTTCCGCGCAGCAGCCGTGTCAAGACGGTCTCAGCCTGATCATCCGCCGTATGTGCCGTCGCAATTCGCGTCACCATGCCGCGCGCCGCCATGCGCTCGAAAAACTCATATCGCAATCGGCGTCCCGCGTCTTCCAAATTCCAGTTATTCCGATCCGCCACCGCGCCGACATCCTCTCGAACTGCGACGCATTCGAGATTCAACGCGCCCGCGAGAGTCTTCACGAAGTTTTCGTCCGCGTCGGATTCGGCTCCGCGCAATTGATGATTGAAGTGCAGCGCGCAGAGCGTGAATCCAATTTCGTTCCGCAGTTCCTCGAGAAGCCGCAGTAGCGCAACGGAATCGGCGCCGCCCGACACCGCCACGCCCACGCGATCGCCGGCTCGCAACATCTCATGCCGCTGGATCGTGCCTTTGACCAACCTTGGGAGAGCAATCTTCATTGTAGGAGGCGAGGATCAGCTCACGCCCATTTTATCAGCCGCAGGGAATCGCGCATAGCGCTGGAGTCTCGCAAGATCTCGGGGGAGAAGCCGATCTAGCTTTCAGTCATTTGCTGGGCCAGCAGGTCGCGGCTGTTCGCGATTCGGCGGTCCAGAGCTACTGCTGCGAAATACGCGCAGGCGCTGCGTTCGCGCTCGGCCCACGCCGAAATGCGCGAGGAAAAGGCGCGCCCGATCGAACGTAGAACGCCCATCATGCCATAATAAGCCGACACCACCTGCAGATCGGCTTGGTCGTCGCTCTTCTGGGGACACAGCCGGACAAGCTGTACCAGCCGTCCGAATTGATCACTACTGACCTCTGGGCCTTCAATCCCGGCAACTTCTTTCACCTGCTCCGATAGTTCCGATCTGCTGTAGGCAGCGATCACCGAGCGTGAATAAGCCATGAAGAATTGCAGGAGTACTGCAATCGACGCGACGCAGATAAGGGCGGCGATCATGAGTGTTGGTGCACCGCCACGTGCGGAGGAGCCGCCGCAACGCGCGCCGGTTCCAGTCTCGCCTTTTCGGGGATGCGCGTAAGCGTATAGGCCCACGCTATCGGCAGGAAGGCTCCCATCACCGGCGGAATGAAATGCAAGACGCTTGCCTGCAGCCCGGGGAACAGATTCCGCATTGCATAAGCCGCGGCGTTCGCGCTGAAATAAATGCCCAGCGCTAGGACCAATTGGACCAGGCGCGCGCGCGTCTCGCGCAATTTCACGATCGCGCCCCAAAGCAGATACGTCAGCACCACTCCAACGAAATAGAGGTTCTGGCCAAGCTCCACCACGAATCGGCTGGTCAGGTGGTCTTTGTTCTGGTGAATGACGATATAGGAGAATAACGCCGTCGCGGTAAGCAGCATTGCGGATGCGCCCTGCACGTATTTCCCCACCTGCATTTCCCGGAACATCTCTTTATAGAAACGCATGATGACGAAGAACAACAGGATGATCAGCAGGCTGTCTGTGTAGTAATACGTATAGCGGTATTGCAGCGATGCCGCACCATAGTGTTTGATCAGCGGATACAGAACGATACTTTGGAGAGCGACCGCTAAGATATAAATATTAAGGGATATATTGCGGAGAAACTGCCTATGTGTAAGCGCCCACACCACTACGTAGAGTTCCGCGAGGAAACTCGCAATCCAAACCACGTAATCAAATGGGCCAAGCATTATTTCTTTCTGCGAGGCCAGGCCCAGTTGCCGCTAACGCCCTGTTAGTTCCAAGGCGTAATTGGCATCGGTGCGCCGCCGCCCTTGGCATTCGTCCAGGGTGTGATTGGCATCGGAGCGCCGCCACCCTTCGCGTTTGTCCAAGGTGTGATCGGCATCGGTGCACCACCACCCTTGGCATTTGTCCAAGGCGTGATCGGCATCGGAGCGCCGCCACCCGCGACCATCTGCGCATTCGCCGTCAGGCTTCTAAGCCCGACTGCGCTCACCAGGACCAACAGCACTAACACACCCACCATCAACCACTTGTTCATAGGAACCCCCCAAGTCAGGTAACAACCTGGTGGATTCTATGCGGTGTAGTGCCGTCAAGGGGTAAATTTTCAGACTATGTGTCTAAACGGTACACCCCTCCGGCCCCTGGCTTAACCAGAGCCTCGCTTCACTTTCCGCGGTCAGCGTAGCCGCCGCTTCCGTTGGTGTCAACGGTACGATGGTACTGCGTTGCTTGGGTCATCGCATCGGGTGGGGTTCAGCTTAAATCGCCCGAAAATCCGACCGGTCATCTGACTTTCGACATTCGGCGTAAGGTGTAGAATGTCTCCCGATCATGGCGATGCCAATTCCAGCGTTTCCGGCGGATCCTGTGGAAACCGCCGCTCCTCGAGTAACGTTGCGAAATGCCTTCGCGCATCCGTACGACTCCGCCATCGCCGCTGCCCGCACTTGCTACGCCCCCCGTATTATCAATCCGGAAGAAATCACGGAGAAGCAGCGCACGAACATCGGCGCGGCCACTTTCTATAGCGGCCATCACACGGTTTATCAGCACGCTCATTTCGAATTCGGCCTCGAAAACGTCAGCCGGCAATTCGTTTGGTCTTTCCTGCACGCGCATCCTTTTTATAATTCAGAGCAGCAGAGCCAGCGCTACGTGCGCCTCGACCGCGCGCACGCCTATATCCCTCCGGAAGGCGAACATTTCGGTCCCGCCGAGCGCGTGATATACGAACAAGCGATCGCGCGTGCCTGGTCGTATTATCGCGAACTCTCCCAGGTTCTCGAATCGGAAGCGATGGCCATCCTCAGCGACATTTGGCACGTTGGCGCAATGTCTCATCCTCGCCGCATCGAGAAAATCAAGCGCGCTGCCGAAAAGCGCGCCATCGAGGTGGCCCGTTACGTTCTTCCCGTCGCCGCATTCACCACGATGGTGCACACGCTATCCGGCATTGTCCTGCATCGCCTCTGGCGTATGCAGGCCGCATGCGACACACCTTCGGAATCGTGCGCCGTTCTCGAGGCTATGGTCGGCCGCGTCCGAGAAATTGATCCGCAATTTTTCGACCGCTTCGATACGCCGCCGATGGAAGATTTGCCCGAATGGCAATTGCCAGCGAACGTAGAGAAGGGAGAATCTTTCGCCGCTGAATTCGACGCGCAGCTCTCCGGCAAGATCTCCAAGCTTGTCGATTATTCGCCGCGCGCAATTCACGTCGCGGCGTCGGCATATCGCGCGGTTGTCGGCATCACCGAAGCGCATTGTTCTGATGCTGAAGCGATTGACCGGCTGTTGAATCCAGCGCGCAATTCCTATCGCCGCGAAACGCTCGACATCGGAATTAACGCGCCAATGATGCGCGCGCTTCAGCATGCCAATTTCACATTCGCAAAAAAAATCAGCCATACAGCCGACAGTCAGGATCAACGCCATCGCATGATTCCCGGTTCGCGCCCGCTTTTGACGCTCGCCGACACGCACTCGCCGGATTACATCGTCCCCATGCTCATCCGCGACAATGCGCGCGCGCGCGAAATCTACGAGGGCGCGATGACTGAAGCGTGGACGGCCAAGAACGAGCTTTTCGATCGCGGCGTTCCCGCTGAAATCGCTCTGTATCTTTTGCCCAACGCGAAATCGATTCGCCTGGTCGAATCCGGCTCGCTGCTGCATCTGCTGCACAAATGGACCATGCGCACGTGCTTCAACGCACAAGAAGAAATTTATCAAGCTTCGATGGAAGAAGTGCAACAGGTGCGCGCGGTTTTTCCGGAGCTCGCGCGCTATATCGGCCCGCCGTGTTTTCTTCGCGCGGGCATCGCCACTCCGATTTGCACGGAAGGCTCGCATTTCTGCGGCGTGAAAGTCTGGCAGGACTTCCCCAACATTCAGCGGCGCATATGACGCGCCGCGGGAGTCTGGCGTATTACCTCGCGGCGTGGGTTTGCGGCTGCTCGTTCATAAGTTTGTGTATTTGGGCGAAAACGTCCGTCGCCGGTAGCTCCGAATTTGGCGGTCTCGACGGAATCGTCGGTTTGCTGTTCTCCTTATTTTACGGGTTGATGTACAGCGCACCGGCTGCGCTGCTGAGCGCATTCTTGCTGCGGCGTGCGGCGCGGCTCGCGAAATGCGATAAAGTGTGGCAGTGGATGCTTCTTGGAACGGCGATCATCACTTTGATTTTCGCCGCGCTTGGATGGATGGGCGGGCTGAGCCAGATGCATCTTGAAAGGCTGCTGCGATATTTCATCGATGTGTTCAGCGGGGGGCCGAGCATGGTGTTTAAGTCTGGCTGGTGGCTTGCAATCCCCGCGGGAGCAGCGACGGCGTGGGTGCTGTTCCGCACCGATCGCGCGTTCGGAGCGCCCTCCAGCGATCCTGCCGCTTAAAGCAGTGCTGTATTTATGAACGCCACCGTAGCTCCACCGGGCCATTCATCGGATGCGGCGATTTCGCGCCCGTGCGCTTCGATTCCAAATGCGCGGCCTTGAGCTGGAAATACCATTTCGCGGGACGGTCCGCGTCGTCGATCAGCATCAGATGCGGATTCGATTTCAGCCCCACCGATTGCTTGGTCATCGTTTCGGTGTCCTGAGCGATGAATCGCGGGCCAAGCACACGAATGATGGCTCCAACGACCGGAAAAAACCGCATCACGTTCCACGCCGCGCAAAAATCCAGGCGGCACAAATCGCGGCGAATCGGTGTGACCACCGCGCGGCTCGAAAACCACAATTTTCCCGTGCGCACCTGCTCGAAGCGATAGCTCGGCAGCGTGAAATCGATGGTCGTCGTGACTGGATCGCCTGTGATCAGCTTGAGAACTTTGTACGGCAGGCTGTTCGAGGAAGGCGCGTGAGGGCTCATGCGAAAGCCGTCGGGAATCGGCTCGAATTGCTTGTGTTTTTCGTGGATGCTGCGGCGGCTGCGCCACCACCACGATTGATGCACGAACGGCCCATGCGCCGGATCCATCAGCCCGATCACGCCGTGATCGACGTGTACGGGCATTTCCGCGGAAAGGTGCGCGATGCTGTAGCGTTCGCTGAATTTCGGCAACTCCGGCGCAGCGACGGGCGCTTGCTCGATGCGCGGCGAATTCGGCGCGGCCATGTAGACCCAGATGTAGCCGTCGCGCTCCTCGCAAGGAAAACTGCCGGCGTAAATGCGGTCGACGCGCAATTTCGAATCCGCCGTTATGGATGGAATTTCGCGGCACTGGCCGGTGTGCGCTTCGAATTTCCAGCCGTGATAACTGCATTCGACGGCTTCGCCATCGAATTGGCCGCAGGAAAGCGGCATGCCGCGATGCGGGCAGACGTCGCGCAGAGCAAACGATTTTCCATTTGCGTCGCGGCCAATCACCAGAGGGACTTCGAGCAGCATTGCGCGCGTGAGATGGTGTCCGCGCACCTGACGCGAGCGCAGCGCGGGATACCAAAAGTCCCACAGCATTCCGAGATCCTGTTCGTTGCCGTCGGCGCGCGGAGTTTCGGTCATAGGCAGGCGCTGTATCGTAGTACAGCGCTCGGTTGGCGGCAACACGTCAGGGCAGGCAGGACAAGCGCGAAAGGAGGGGAATTCTGAAGGCGAAGAGGCCCGCCACGGCGGGCAGGGTCGTTGCGGGGAGAGGGATTGCGATGCGGAGAGGACACGCAGTCGCAACAGGGCTCCAAAGTTGGCGATTAGAAATGGGCCGATGCTTTGTTTTGTGTGAGTTACGGGCGATTCTAATTCTGGGAGTTGGCGATTAGAAATGTTGCGGTTTGGGAGGATTCTCTCTGCCGGAGGGTCGCTCCAGGGCGGGTTTTGGTTGGCGTGCTGCCTGCTCACCCGGCTCCTTGCTATTCAGTTGACGACGTAACTAGATTAGCATACACCGGGCTCCGTTGCCATGGGAAAGTCAGGGGCGGTATCCGAATAACGCGACTTATCAGAGGTTGGAAAATTACGGCCCGACAAATCAACTCCGCGAATAGCTTCCGATTCGCCGACCATACGCCCGTGATGTGGGGGCGAATGCAGCGGTTCTACGCTGCTTTTTTTCTTGACAGGCTGGGAATACGGATTTAGTTTCATAAGCAGATTAGGATACTCGGATGGCCGAACACGCACAGATTCTCCCCGGCACTCTCGATTTGCTCATTCTGAAAGCCGTCTCTCTGGGCCCGCTCTACGGCTACGGCATTCTGCTGCGCATCGAACAGATTTCACAGAGAGCGCTGCTAATCGAACAGGGCGCGCTCTACCCCGCGCTGTTTCGACTGGTGCGGCAGGGATTGTTGAAGGCTCACTGGGACACTTCGGAGAACAACCGACGGACCAAGTTCTACGAGCTGACAACCGCCGGGCGGAAACGTTTGCGCCAGGAGGAGGATGGCTGGAACCGTCTCGTCGCCGCAATTGCCTCAGCGCTTAAGGCGCAGCCGGAGGAAATATGAGGATCTTCGCTTCGCTCCGTTCCGTGGCTTCGGCGCTGTTTCATCGGTCTCGGATGGACAAGGAGATGGAGGAGGAACTGCGTGCGCACATCCAGGATCGCGCCAACGATCTCGAGCGCTCGGGCGTAACGCGCGCAGAAGCCGAGCGACGAGCCCGGATCGAGTTCGGCGGATACCAGAAATACAAGGAAGAAATCCGCGAAGCGCAAGGCGCGCATTTTCTTGAAAGCTTGATTCAAGACTTGCGCTATGGCCTGCGCATGCTGCGCAAATCCCCTGGCTTCACCGCCGTCGCTGTCCTCACTCTCGTCCTGGGCATTGGCGCTAATACTGCTATTTTCAGCCTAACCTACGCCGTGATCCTAAAGAGCCTGCCAGTGCCACACCCGGATGAGCTGGCCCGCTACTCTTTCAGCGAACTGGGTCTGTCAGACCTTTCGATTTCCAGTCCCGCGTACTATGCGCTTCGGAAGCACGAAACTGTCAATCAAGACATTCTGGCTTGGAGCGGACTCGATCTGGCAGTCGGCGAGAACGGCAGCGTAACGGATGTGCGCGGCGCGGTGATCACAGGGAACGGCTTTCGCGTCCTGGAGGTCGCGCCTTACATCGGGCGGACGTTTGGCGAACAGGATGACGCGCCCGGTGGCGGACCGAACGGTTATCAAGCGCTGCTTGGATTTTCGTATTGGAAGCAACATTTCGACGGTAAGAAAACCGCGCTCGGTCAGGCGCTGTCGATCAATGGGAGGTCGGTAAGAGTGATCGGCGTGCTCCCGCCCGGCTTCGATGGTCTGATCGTCGGCGAGCGCGCTGATATCATCCTGCCACTTTCATTCGAGATCAACGCGCCGACACCGGACGATGCGGGCAACAACTGGCTGACGGTAATCGGGAGGCTAAAGCCCGGAGAATCGTTGCAGTCGGCGCGTTCAGATGTGCAAGCCACAGCGGAAATCGTGCGCGAGGAGGCCGATCCGAGCCATCGGTTTATGGGCGGGCTCCAATTTCATGTAGAAAGCGGTCGGTCAGGCAGATCCTTCCTGAGGGCCGATTATAGTCAGCCGTTGCTGATATTGCAACTGCTGGTCGCGGTGCTTCTGCTTCTTTGCTGCGCAAATGTTGCGCTCCTGATGCTCGCTCGCGTCACAGGCCGGTGTCGCGAATTTGCCGTTCGCGGGGCTCTCGGCGCGTCACGCGGGCGCTTGCTGCGGCAGATGCTCATCGAAGTGGGGATCCTGGCGGCGTGCGGACTCTGTTTTGGCCTTTGGTTGGGATGGGCAGCGGCGCGCTCGCTGATTTCGATGCTGGGGTCGATCGGTCAACTACCGGCACTGGATGTCACCCCGCAGAGCGCGATCCTGGCATTTGCGGCGGGCGCAACTCTAGTCTCCGTTCTAGTCGCCGGACTTTGGCCCGCGTTGCGCGCCAGCCGCATCGATCCCGCTCTAGACTTGAAGCGGAGCGAAGCAGTTTCCTCGTTCTCGTCGAAGCGCCTCGGCACTTGGATCGTACCGACTCAAGTGGCTCTCAGCATCACGCTACTCAGTTCGGCCGTGTTGTTGGGTGGGACCTTCTTTCATCTGTTGTCGGAACATGCGGGTTTCCGCTCTGACGGCGTGACCATCGCCGCTGTCGATTTGAGTTCTGTAAAGCCTACGCCAAAACAAGCGGCCCGGGATGTTCGAGATATTGCGACGGCTCTAAAATCCGCCCCAGGCGTGGAGGCGTCGACCATCCTTTCCGCTGTTCCGATCAGTGATTGGACTGCATCGCATTACTTTTCGATAACAAAGAACGGCGCAGTTAATACCGATATGCAGACTTGGGTTGAGTCCGTCTCTCCAGCCTATTTTGAGGTTATGGGAACGAGAGTCCTGGAAGGCCGTGGCTTCACGCACGCGGACGAGAGTGGCGCGCCTGTGTGCATCCTCAGCTTGTCTGCCGCCGCGTACTTCTTCGGGAACGAAGACGCCGTCGGCCGGTTTGTTTACGCCGGTGGCGAGGATCCGCAAAAAGACGGTCAAGATCTGGATCCCAGGAACGCATGCCGCGTGGTCGGAGTGTCCGAGGACGCGCGGTTTCTTTCGTTGCGTGAAGCTCCTCCGCGGGTGCTTTACAATCTCGCGACCGGCGAGGACTGGGGAACTCAGGCTTCGTTTGCGCTCCGTAGTTCGAGCGCGAGCCTAGCCGCCGAAGCGGTTCGCAACGCCATTCGAAAACAGCTCCCGGGTGTTCCCGACCCGGAGATATTCACGTTCAACGAGCTCATCAAGAATCATTTGGAAAAGGAAAGAATGCTAATGAGTCTCTCTCTTTCCTTCGGGTGCGTCGCTCTATTGCTTGTCGCTCTGGGTCTCTACGGTGTGCTCGCACGAAGTGTAACGCTGCGCACGAAAGAGATCGGCCTGCGCCTGGCCCTCGGTGCGCAGCCGCGAGACGCAGTGATGCACGTAATTCGTCGAGGACTACACCTCGTGATCGTCGGGGCGATCGTCGGCGTGCCTGTCTCTCTCGCAAGCGCGCGCCTGCTCAAGGGCTTGCTCTTTGGCATTAATCCCGACAATCCGGTCGCTTTTGCAATGGTCGTTGTTCTCGTGTTTGCCGTTGTTGTAGGTGCGAGCTGTATCCCCGCATGGCGCGCCGCGAAAGTCGATCCGATGGTCGCACTCAGGCACGAATGACCCTTCGCAGATCGCGCGCAACTCCTCCTCGGAACAATCTAGGGCAAACATCTGGAGATTGGGTGACATTCCTGGCCGTCGCACCCGTGTGACGAGCTAACCGGAAACAATCGCTCAACTTCCGGCTTGCCGACAACACGTCGGCAAGTCTGGACTCGCTCTGATCCCGCCCTATCCGTCCATTTTCGCTGTAACGGGAGACTTCCGAAGCGCAATCGGGAGGGACGATTGCCCTGACCGAAGGGTCAGGCTGGGTTGCCGTCGTCCAGTTAATCGATAAATGTCCATAAGGGCCGAAGCTTCGCCAAATGACATTGGCGGGCTATATCATAAAGGCTGAACTCTCAGGGCGAATTAGGCGATGAACAAGAAACGGAAGGATTTGGCCGCGGCTGCAGTCTTGGCCGTGGTCTACTTTGCGGCGGCCAAGCTGGGATTGAGGTTTGCCTTCGTCCATCCCAGCGCCACGGCAGTGTGGGCGCCCTCGGGAATTGCCCTGGCGGGTTTTCTGATTTTCGGCTTTCGCGTGTGGCCGGGAATTTTCCTGGGCGCATTCTTCGCGAACTTGACGACCGCAGGGACGGTACTCACGTCGATCGGCATTGCGACGGGAAACACCCTGGAGGGCTTGGCCGGATGCTACCTGGTAATGCAATTTGCTCATGGCCAGCGCGCCTTCGAAAGAGCGCAGGATATTTTCAAGTTTGCCTTCCTTGCGGGGATGGTGAGCACAACCATAAGCGCGACGATTGGTGTCACGACCCTCTCCCTGGGCGGCTTCGCTCACTGGTCGATGTACGGGCCCATCTGGCGCACGTGGTGGTTAGGGGATGGAGTGGGAGCGGTAGTTGTGGCTCCCGTTGTGCTGCTTTGGAAAGAAAATCCTCACTTGAAATGGACCCGTGAGCAGATCATCGAGCTCATTCTTTTGTTTCTGGGTCTCTCTCTTACGGCTTCGATCGTATTCGGAGGGCGTTTTCACCCTGAGGTCAAGAACTATCCTCTGGAATACATCTGCGTTCCATTCTTAATCTGGGCGGCGTTCCGTTTCGGCCGCCGCACGGCAGGGACGGCGACTTGCGCTTTGGCGGGAATTGCGACGTGGGGGACATTGCACGGGTTTGGCCCATTTTCAGGAGAGGCTCCAAACACATCTCTATTGCTGGCGCAAGTGTTCATGGGCATTGTGTCCATAACAGCTTTGGCTCTGGCCGCGGAAGTTGCCGAACGCAAACGCGCGGAGGAAGACGTGCGGCGGCTGGCTGTTACCGACCCGCTCACCGGGCTTGCCAACTATCGACGGCTTCTTGAGGCGCTCGATTCGGAAATCAAGAGGCACGGGCGCTCGGGACGACCGCTTGCCGTCTTGCTCCTCGACCTGGACCAACTGAAGAAAGTGAACGACGCACACGGCCACTTGGCGGGCGGCCGGGCATTGTGCAGATTAGCCGAAGTCCTGCAAGCCCATTGCCGGGAGGTCGACATACCGGCGCGGTACGGAGGCGACGAGTTTGCCGTGGTGCTTCCGGAGACAGATTCGCTGCAGGCCTCGCAGATCGCGACGAGAATCCGCGAACGCCTCGCCTCAGACGGAGAAACTCCGCCGATCTCCGTGAGCGTCGGAAGCGCCGTATTCCCCGAAGACGGCGAGACAATTGAAAAACTCCTGTCGGCGGCAGACCGCGCACTCTATGGCATGAAGCGCTCTGCAGCCAGCCCGCCCGCGCAGCGAGAGCAGCATCCCGAGCGGACTTCACGCAAGTAGTCTACGATCGCTCCGAGCAGCATTCAAAGTTGCAACACCCCTGAGTATCCGTCGCAAATTCCTCGCTTTTCTCTACAATATCCGCGCGGCTCATCCGTCTACACAGGCAGATGAAGCAAGCGCTGAGCGCAAGCGAGTTGAGCGTAATCGAGATGGTCGACGAACAGGATCGGCAGATCTCCGAAACCGTCGTGCGGGAGCAAGCTCGGCTGCGCAACTTCATCCGCAGGCGGGTGCCCGATGGCGTGGACGCGGAAGACATTCTTCAGGATGTCTTCTCCGAACTCGTGGAGGCCTACCGCCTGATGAAACCGATTGAACAGGCGGGAGCGTGGCTGTTCCGCGTGGCGCGCAATCGGATTACGGATTTGTTCCGCAAGCGAAGGCCGGACGCGTTGCGCGGCCAACGGACGGCGGAAATCGACGGCGAGTCGTTTGCGCTCGAAGAGCTGCTTCCGTCGCCGGACGCCGGCCCCGAGACGGCCTATGCCCGGACTGTTTTGGTCGAAGAGCTCGAGAATGCTCTGGATGAACTCCCGCGAGAACAGCGCGATGTGTTCATCGCGCATGAAATCGAGGGCCGCAGCTTCAAGGAACTGGCGGCGGAAACCGGCCTCAGCGTGAACACGCTGCTTTCGCGTAAGCACTACGCGGTGATTTTCTTGCGCCAGAGGCTTCGAAGCATCCACGACGAGTTGAACGCAAGGGAGAGGAGATAAGAAAATGAATTCAGAGTTCGCGCACAGGACAACGAAGAAGATTGTAGGGATTATCATCGGAGTTTTGGTTTTTATCCCGATAGCGATCTTTGTGGTCGGCGAGGCCGTCTATCACCTGTGGAACTGGCTGATGCCCATGCTCTTCCATCTCCCAATGATCACTTTCTGGCAAGCAGTGGGCATCATGATCCTCAGTTGGCTTTTGTTCGGCGGGTTGCGCGGAGCTGGCCGATACGGGTCGGGCCACCGCGGCCGTTGGCAGCTTCGGGACAAGGACCGCTGGGAGCAGATGACACCCGAGGAACGGGACAAGTTTCGGGAATGGGTGCGCACCCGCTGTGGCCAGGTTGCGGCGGACGCTCCGCCCAAGCCTTGACACGCGAAGGAAAGCCAGCGTCAGCGGGGAGTTCGAGCACCCCGAAGAAAGGCTCGAAGCAATGCGCTCGCGGCGTTCGGGGAAGATGAGAGCCCAGTGTCAAAGGCGGGCGCGAAGGCCGTTCCCTCCGCGGACGACGGCGTTTGTTAGCCCCGCTTTAAGCAGATGGGCGAACTCTCTGGGCAACATGGGGCGGCTGAACAAATAGCCTTGTCCTTCGGCGCAATGCTGCGTCTGCAGATATGTCCGCTGTTCTTGCGTTTCGATACCCTCGGCAATAACTCGAAGATTAAAGCTGCGCGCCATGTCGATTATGGCCCGGACGATTGCAGCGTCCTTTAGATTAGCGGATACGCGATCGATAAAGGTGCGGTCAATTTTCAGGACATCCAGGGGAAACTGCTGAAGATAGCTCAGGCTGGAATAGCCGGTGCCGAAACCATCGACGGCGAGGCGCAGCCCCATGGTTTTCAGCTCATGCAGCGCGCTACCGGCGGATTTGACATTCTCCATGAGGCCGCGTTCGGTAAGTTCGAGTTCGAGATATCGCGGTTCCAGTCCAGTTTTCGAGAGCGTTGATTGGACGCCGGCGACAAAACCTGGATTGCGGAAGTCGACATCGCAAACATTCACGGAAATGGGCAAGGGCGATAGCCCCTGCTGATGCCAGGCCGTGGCTTGCTTGCATGCTTCGCCCATGACCCAGCGGTCGATCTGGATAATCAGGCCACAATCCACGGCGACGGGGACGAACTCAGAGGGAGGAACGAGCCCTCGATCGGGATGCTGCCAGCGTACCAGCGCCTCGACGCCCGTGATCTCACCCGTGTCGAGATTCACCTTCGGCTGATAATGCAACAAGAACTCTTCTCTCTCGACAGCGTGACGCAAGCTCGCTTCGAGAGACTGGCGCTTGACCGCCTCCCGATTCATTTCCGTCTTGAAGAACTGAAAACAATTGCGGCCGGCATTCTTGGCGTGGTACATGGCCGCGTCCGCATTCTTGATCAGCGTTTCGGCATCCTCTCCGTCTTTCGGGTAGAGGCTGATACCGATGCTGGCGCCGATATAAAGGCCGTCGCCCATGAGGGGGTGCGGTGCGTTGAGTGAAAGAAGAATTTTTTGCGCGCTAGCCGGCGCATCTTCCTCAGAAGTGAGGTCCGGAAGCAGCATCACAAATTCATCGCCGCCCTGACGACTGACGGTATCGGAACGGCGCAGCACATTTATCAATCGCTTGGAAACGGATTGAAGAAGCCGATCGCCCATGGCATGTCCGAGCGAATCGTTAATGTTTTTGAATTTGTCCAGGTCCATAAATAGCACGGCAACCGGCCTGCGCTGGCGGCGAGCCAGGGAAATCGACTGAGCGATGCGGTCATTGAGCAAAATGCGATTGGGCAAATTCGTGAGGACATCGTGCTGGGCAGCGTGAGTCATTTGGAGCGACATGGCGCGCGCGGCGCTGACATCATGGAAAACGATGACTGCCCCAATGACCGAGCCAGCCCGGTCGTGTATGGGGGCGGCGGAATCTTCAATCGGAGATTCAAATCCATCCCGGCGGATGAGAATGCAATTCGGCGTGATTCCTACGGTCTTATTTTGGCTGACGGCCATTTCCAAGGGATCCCGAACAGTCTCGCGCGTAGTGCCATCGATAATACGGAAGACTTCCGAGAGCGGTTTGCCAGTGGCTTCATCGCGGCCCCAACCGGTCATGGCCTCCGCGACCAGATTGAGATAAGTGATTGTCCCGGAACTCCCCGTACAGAGAACGGCGTCGCCAATCGAGTTGAGTGTGACTATGGCGCGCTCTCTTTCCAAAAACAATGCATCCTCGACACGCTTGCGTTCGATTGCGTTCTTCAGCGCGCGCGGCAGAGAATAGCTATTCAGGTGATCCGGCAGGAGATAATCCTGGGCGCCCCGCTCCACGGCCTGCTTTGCGAGGATTTCGTCGTCATCGCCTCCGGAGATCAGAATCGGAATGCCCGGCGCGGCGACGAACAACTTGTCAAACGTCTCGATACCGCTACTATCGGGCAACGACAGTCCGAGTATGACTGCGGCAATCTCTTTCTTGTTCAGGCGCTCCAAGCCCTCGGAAAGTGTGTGGACCCATTCCACATCAAACGAACCAGTATTGGAGCCGGCGAGAGCGGCCTCAGTCGCGTGGGCAATGACCAGATTATCGTGAATAATGAGAATTTTATGGTGCGGAGTAATTGCGGACAATGTTCAACATGCTTTCTGGAAGGGGGGAGTTGCAGGTGTTACGAGATTAGGATATTGCTGCTTCTTGGCAGAAGTCAACTGGATTCTCGGCAGTGACTCATTTTGATTCCACCTAGTCTCCGGTGGTACTATGGCTTCACTAGCCCCTGGGAGTAGAAACCTGCAACCTGAGACTCATTGACACGTCCAATGGACAGGAGCGTAATTAAAAAACCTTTACAGAACCCCGATTAATGGGGTACAACCCACGCCACTTGAAGATTATCCAACTACGGTCAAGAAGTGGCTGAGGAACGCAAAGGTATTTATGAAATGGTTGGCGAGTTCTGCCGTGAAGCGGCAGTGCTCATATTTGTCTTTGGAAATCTGGATATCTGGTTCAAAAGTTTTACAGGAGAACTGTGGAAATTAGGGTTGGGTTTTTGGGCAATCGTTAGCCATGTTCTTGGAATTTTCGCGGTTGCCGCTGTATTCGGGATAATCGGGATTCTGTTCGAGAAATGGAGGGAAACATGAATTCCGCTCAACTTTTGATTCTGGCCCTTTACCTTCTCTGTGCAGGAGCCCTCTTGATTTTTGGATACGTATGGAAAGAAATACGAAATAGCCGTAAACGAAATATCCAGAAAAGCTTCCCATTTGGAAAGGTTCAGCCGCCAGAGACGGAAGCGCAAAAAGAACAGCATCACTTGGCATCCGCGAGACATTAGGTCACGGCCCGGCATACATTCGCGTCCATCAAGCCCACTACTGGATTTTCCGAGATTTCGATGCTCGGTTTTGGAACATGCCCGGCGCATCTCGGCGCTTGACTGAGGCCCCTACCCGACGGTGAATTGACAGGGGAACCGGGGACGGCTATGCTGCATCTAATTCAGTGAGAATGAGGACCTCCGTAGCGAAGAAGATGTTTGCCGCGTTCTATTAGCGCTCCCGCATGGGCCCCGTCCGGGGTCGCCGACGCAGTTTTTTCGGCCGCCGTTTGCCGTTTTTGTCGTTTCCAATTGCCAACTTCAGCTTGATTTTGTTTTGCGGGATTGCGTTTCACGGGAGCTCGCGATGAGCAATGCGAATATGTTTCAAAAACTGGAGCAGATCGAGGCTCGCTTCGAGGAGCTGACGAAGGAGCTTTCGTCGCAGGAAGTGCACGCGGATTCAGGCCGCTACCAGAAAGTGGCGAAGATGCACGCGGAGCTTTCCGGCGTCGTGGAGAAATACCGCGAGTGGAAGCAAATCGAAAAAGGCATCGCGGGCGCGAAGCAATTGATTTCCGAAGCGGACGATCCGGAGATGAAGCAGATGGCGCACGACGAAGAGCACACGCTCGAGGCGCGGCGCGAAACGGTGGAAAAGGATTTGAAAGTCCTGCTGCTGCCGAAAGACCCGAATGACGAAAAGAACGTCATCGTGGAAATTCGCGCGGGGACGGGCGGCGACGAAGCTTCGCTCTTCGCGGGCGAGCTGTTCCGAATGTACTCGCGCTACGCGGAATCCCAGGGCTGGCGCGTGGAGGTACTGGAGAGCTCGGCTTCGTCGATCGGCGGCACGAAAGAGATCATCGCGTCGATTCAGGGACAAAAAGTGTATTCGAAACTGAAATACGAGAGCGGCGTGCATCGCGTGCAGCGCGTTCCGGCGACGGAGCAGCAGGGGCGGATTCACACTTCGGCGGCGACGGTGGCGGTGCTGCCGGAAGCGGACGAAATCGACATTAAAATCGAGGCCAAGGATTTGCGCGTGGATACGTTCTGCTCGTCGGGGCCGGGCGGGCAATCGGTGAACACGACCTATTCGGCGGTGCGCATCACGCACATTCCCACGGGGCTGGTCGTGTCGCAGCAGGACGAAAAATCGCAGATCAAGAATCGCGCGAAGGCCATGCGCGTCCTGCGCGCGCGACTCTACGAACTGGAGCAGGAAAAACAGCACCAGCTAATCGCGGCGGAGCGGCGGGGGCAAATCAAAACGGGAGACCGCTCGGAGAAAATTCGCACGTACAATTTCCCGCAAAATCGCGTCAGCGACCATCGCATCGGGCTGACAATTCATCAACTGACCGAGGTGATGGACGGAAAGCTCGGACCGCTGGTCGACGGGCTGGTGACGTATTACGAATCGGAGCGGCTGAAGCAGGAACTGAGCGATAACGGCGATGCCGGAGGAAAATCGAGCGGGAAAAGTGAATGACGGCACGCGCGAAAACGGAAACGCAGGCAACGGTGCGGAGCGCGCTACGCGATGCGATGGCGGAATTGCATCGAGAGAACGTACCGTCGCATGCGCTCGCGGCGGAATTGCTGCTGATGCATGCGCTCGGACGCGACCGCACGTGGCTCTACGCGCATCCGGAAGCGCCGCTCGGGGCGGATGATGCGCGGAAATATTTTGAGCTGGTGGCACAGCGCGGGCGCGGCACGCCGACGCAATATTTGACCGGCCGGCAGGAATTTTGGGGGCTCGAATTTGAAGTCACGCCCGCGGTGCTGATTCCGCGGCCGGAAACCGAGCATGTGGTCGAAGTCGCGATGGAGCGGCTCGGGGAGATGCGCAAGGCGGAACAGCTGCGCGTCGCGGATATTGGCACAGGATCGGGCTGCATCGCGATTGCGCTGGCGCGCGAATTGCCCGGCGCGGAGATTGTTGCAACGGATATTTCCGCCGCGGCGCTGGAAGTCGCACGGCGCAACGCGGCGCGGCATGGCGTGGGCGAGCGGATTCGGTTTCTCGAACGCAATCTACTCGATGGCATCGCTCACGAACGACGTGGCGCGGGCGACGCTGGTGACACCGGCGATGATGCAAACCTCTTCGATCTGATCGTTAGCAATCCGCCGTACGTTGCGCGCAACGAAGAGGCGCAATTGCCGACGGATGTTCGCGAGCACGAACCGGCTGGCGCGCTATTCGGAGGCGCATCGGGGACGGAAATTTATGCGCCTCTTGTTGTGCAGGCTGGGGAGTTGCTGCGGCGCGGCGGATTGCTGGTCATCGAGATCGGCTTTGGACAAGCAGAGCGCGTGCGCGCGCTGCTCGATGCGTCTCCAGCATGGAGCGGCCTTCGTGTGACCAACGACTTGGCTGGCATTCCGAGAGTTCTTTCCGCCGAACGCGTGTATCATTCCCGATAAGAGGCCACCGTGGCGAAGCTCGCGCAATATCGCGCCAAGCAAGACGCATCACCCGGCGCTGCACCCGCCAACGTTTCGATTTTGCATGTGGACATGGACGCATTTTTCGTGTCTGTGGAGCTGCTCGACCGGCCGGAACTTCGCGGACTTCCGGTTGTGGTCGGCGGGCAAAAAAATCAGCGCGGGGTGGTCACGTCGGCGAGCTACGAGGCGCGGCGCTACGGCGTTCATTCGGCGATGGCGCTGCGCACGGCGGGAAAACTCTGCCCGCACGCGATTTTTCTCGATAACCGGCACGAACTTTATTCGCAGTGGAGCGACCGCGTGGCCGGAATCCTGGCGAAATTTTCGCCGGTGGTCGAAATGGCTTCGATCGACGAAGCCTATATCGACCTTACGGGCACGGAGCGACTGCTGGGCCGCCCTGTTGCGGCCGCCGACAAATTGCTTCGCGAAATCACGCGCGCGACCGGACTGCCTTGTTCGGGCGGCCTGGCGAGCACGCGGCTGGTGGCCAAAGTCGCCAGCGACCAGGCCAAGCCGCGCGGCCTTGTCTGGGTGCCTGCGGGAAGCGAGGAAATTTTTCTCGCGCCGCTCAGCGTGCGCAACATTCCCGGTATCGGGAAAGTGACTGAATCGGCGCTCAATGCGCTGGGCATCGAAAAAGTGCATCAACTCGCGGCAGTTTCTCTTGAGCGGCTGGAAGAACTCTTCGGGCGCTGGGGAACGGCGCTCCACCGCAAGGCGCGCGGGCAGGACACGTACGAATTTTTCGTGGATGCCGAGCCGAAATCGATTTCGCACAATTGCACATTCGGCGCGGACACGGCCGACCGCGACGCGCTTGAATCCATGCTCAGCCTGCTGACGCAAAAGGCCGGCAAACGCCTTCGCGACGCGGGGCTTTTCTGCCGCACGATTACATTGACGCTGCGCTTCACAAATTTTCAAACGATTACGCGCAGCTGCACACCTGCGGCGCCGATGGATCTTGACGCTGTGATATTTGCGACGATCAAGGAATTATTTCAGACTGCCTGGGACGGTTCGGCGAAGGTGCGGCTTGTCGGCGTAGCTCTCACGTCATTTCTCGCCGCTTCATCGGCGACAGGGCAGCTCGAATTGCTCGATGCGGGGCGCCGCGAGAAACTCGAACGGCTGGCCAAAACGGCGGATCGGCTGCGCGACAAGTTTGGTTTCTCGAAAATTCAACTCGGCGGATCGCTGCGCGCGCCACACGACAGATAGCCCGGCAAAGTTTCCCACGCAAGCGCGCGAGCACAGTCCTTTGGCATCGCGGAATCACGTATAATCATGCCGATGGCCACGCCTGGAACGACCGAAGCTGTGCCGCCGGGCAATCGCCCGCCTCCGAAGAATTCTCTTCGCGATTATTGGGAGCGCGTAACCGATGGGCTGAAAGTCCAGCAGCTCTGGGGCCAGATGAAGGCCGACGCCCGCTCCACATATTCGTTCTACGCGCACGACGTGGATTGGGAATCCATAAACAAGAGCAAGCGATGGAAACGATGGTTCCGCGTGGCCTGGGCGCTTTTCCAGGCCATGCTGATGAAGCTTACGCCGGCGCGGCGCGTCCTGCTGCTGGTTGCGTGCGTATTCCTGATTCTGGACTTCCGATTCAACTTCGGCGGCCAGCAATACACCCTGGATTTCGGCGGATTCGGTACATTAATTTTGTTTATTCTGCTGGCGCTGGAGCTGGCGGATCGCGTGACGATGAAGCGCGACCTGCAAATCGCACGCGAGATTCAGAATTGGCTCGTACCGGATCATGCACCCAGCGTTCCCGGCGTGGACATCGCGTTTGCCACGCGACCGCAAAATACGGTGGCCGGCGATTATTACGACGCCTTCCTGCGCGCGGGGCCCGAGGGCCGTGCCGACCAGTCTCTATTGCTGGTTGTCGCCGACGTTGCCGGCAAAAGCGTTCCCGCCGCGCTGCTGATGGCGACGTTTCAAGCCAGTCTTCAATCGCTTGCGGCGCGGCCGGGAAGTCTCGACGAGCTGGCGCGCGACCTCGATCACTATGCCTGCGCGCACAGCCTGTACGGCATGCGCTTCACGACGGCGTTTCTGGCGGAATATGATTTATCCGCGCACCGCATCCGCTACGTCAACGCCGGCCACAATGCACCATTTCTGCGCCGCCCTTCCGGAGCTATCGAACGCCTCGGCGAAGGCGGCATGCCGTTTGGCATCGACGCTTCCGCCGAGTACCGTTCGCAAGCTGTGGCGATCGAACCCGGCGACATTCTCGTGATTTTCACCGATGGCATGCCCGAAGCCGTCGATACAACCGGTGCGGAGTACGGCGAGGCACGACTGGAGCAACGCGTCGCCACCTTTACAAACGAGTCGGCCGCGGCAGTTCTCTCCGTCTTGATGGGTGACGTCGACTCCTATGTCGGTCCCGCGCACCAGCACGATGACATCACCTGCATGGCCGTACGCTTCTTGTAAACGTCTTACACACACCCGGATTTGCGCGGCCTCCCGTTGAGGCACATAATCCAAGCGTGAGCGCACGCGACACTGCCGAACGAGTTTGCGCGAAGCTGCGCGACGCCGGTTATCAGGCACTGCTGGTGGGCGGCTGCGTGCGCGACATCATTCTGGAGCGCGAACCGGCCGACTACGACGTGGCGACAGATGCGACGCCGGAGCGGGTGCTGGAACTTTTTCCGGGCAGCCTCGCCGTCGGGGCGCAGTTCGGCGTCGTGGTTGTGGTCGAGGGCCCGGTGCAGGTGGAAGTGGCGACTTTTCGCTCTGATTTAGGCTATGAAGACGGACGGCATCCGGTGCGCGTGGAATTTTCCTCTTCTCCCGAACATGACGCGCTGCGCCGCGATTTCACAATTAATGGATTGATGATGGACCCGCGCGATGGGCGCGTGCTGGATTTTGTCAGAGGGCAAGAAGATTTACAGGCGCGGATTATCCGTGCGATCGGCGACCCCGGACGCCGGTTCGAAGAAGACAAGCTGCGAATGGTTCGCGCGGTTCGCTTCGCGTCGCGCTTCGACTATGCAATCGAAGAGCACACGCATGCTGCCATCGTCCTGCGCGCTTCGCAAATTCTGCAAGTATCGCAGGAACGCCTGCGCGACGAGTTGACGAAACTATTGACGGAAGGCGCCGCGCGGCGCGCGTTCGAGCTTCTCGATGAAACGCATTTGCTCGAGCCGCTGTTGCCGGAAATCGCACGGATGAAGGGCGTCGAGCAGCCGCCGCAGTTTCATCCGGAGGGCGACGTGTGGACGCACACGTTGCTGATGCTCGAGAAACTCCCGGCGCAGGTGTCGCCGACGCTGGCATGGGGCGTCTTGCTGCACGACGTGGGCAAGCCACCGACATTCACGCCTCCCTCAAATCCAGCCGACCGCATCCGCTTCAATGAGCACGTTGAGGTGGGCGTGCGCATGGCGGAGCACATCTGCCGCCGCTTTCGCTTCTCGAACGACGACACCGAACAGATTGCGTCGCTTGTTGCGAATCACATGCGCTTCAAGGACGTGCCGCAAATGCGCGCGTCGACGCTCAAGAGATTCGTCCGGCTTCCCCATTTTGAAGAGCACATGGAGTTGCACCGAATTGACTGCTTGTCTAGCCATGGCAGCCTTGAAAACTACGAATTCATGCAACGCTTCCTGGCGCAAACGCCACCCGAGGACGTTCACCCGCCACGCCTTCTGACGGGAGACGATCTGAAGCAAATGGGATATCCACCCGGCCCCGCATTTAAGGAGATCCTGCAAGCGGTAGAGGATGCGCAGCTTGAGGGGGCAATCCATGACCGGGAGGAGGCGGTGCAGTTTGTGCAGAGCCGAGGTGCGCGAAGAGCGGGCTAATGCTTTGGCAACCCTATTCCGATGAAGGATATGAGGAAGGGGCTGATAGCGTTGATTGCAGGAGAGAAGAACAAGGGAAATAAGGCGGATAGTGGACGGCGGCGATATATTAGCGTACTATGCTAAGATTATCTTATGTTTCGAATGTGATTCATTGTAACCATTCGGCCTGAGTTTGCATCGAAATGAGTGGACCCGCCATCCGGGGCAGATTCCCGAGCTGGCGAGGAAGGTTTGAACATGGCTAAGAAGTCTCCAAAAACTGTTCCTGCCGATTTACCTATTTTGCCGTTGCGGGATACCGTCCTGTTTCCGGGCGCGGTGATGCCGCTGACCGTGGGGCGTGATAGCTCGCTCGCGCTGCTCGATTCCCTCGAGGGCGACGAAAAGGTGCTCGGCGTGGTGGCGCAGCTCGACCCGCGCATTGAGGATCCTGTCGGCACGGACCTACACTCCGTGGGCACACTCGGCAAAGTCCACAAGATGGTGCGGACGCCGGGGGGAAATGTGGTTGTTTTTCTGGAAGGGATCACGCGAATCCGCGTCACGGAAGTCCTGGGGCTCAAGCCGTTTCTGCGCGCGCGCGTCGAAGAGATGCCGGACGTGACGAACGACGTTCCGGAGGCGGAGCTGACGGCGCTTTATCGCAACGCCCAGGAATTGTTCCGCGAAGTGGTGGCGCGGTCGTCGCAGCTCTCGGACGACCTGCAAGGCGTTGCGTCAAACATGGATTCTCCTGCGGAACTCTCCGACTTCATTGCGGGAACACTACCGTCGCTGAACACGCTGTTGCGGCAGGAACTGCTGGAAACAGCGAGCATTCGCCGCCGCCTGGAAACGCTGATTCGCGAACTGACGAAGGAGAAGGAAGTTCTCGAACTTCGCGTGAAAATCCACGAGCAAGTGCAAGAGCAGGTGAATCAGTCGCAGCGCGAATTTCTGCTGCGCGAACAGCTCAAAGCGATTCAGAAGGAACTTGGCGACACGGACGACAGCGGCGCGGAAGTTTCGGAACTGCGGGAGAAAGTCGAAGCGTCGGGGATGTCCGCTGAAGCGCGAAAAGAATGCGAGCGCGAACTCAAGCGGCTTTCGCGCATGACGCCGGCTTCGGCCGAGTACATGGTCTCGCGTACGTATCTCGAATGGATGACTTCGCTGCCGTGGACGAAAACCTCCGGTGCGGAAGACATCGATATTCCCAAGGCGCAGGGCATTCTGGACGAAGATCACTACGATCTCGAAAAAGTGAAGCAACGCATACTGGATTACCTTGCCGTGAAAAAACTTCAACCGGGGATGAAGGGCCCGATTCTGTGCTTCCTGGGGCCTCCGGGCGTGGGCAAAACTTCATTGGGCAAGTCGATCGCGCGCGCGCTGGGACGCAAATTCGTGCGCATCTCGCTGGGCGGCATGCACGATGAGGCTGAAATCCGAGGCCATCGCCGCACCTACATCGGCGCATTGCCGGGACAAATCATCCAGGGCATACGCCGCGCGGAAACGATGGACCCGGTCTGCATGCTCGACGAGGTGGACAAGCTTGGCCGCGATTTCCGCGGGGATCCGTCCGCGGCGTTGATGGAAGTGCTCGACCCGGAACAGAACTCGACGTTCCGCGATCACTATTTGGACGTCCCGTTCGATCTCTCGAAAGTGCTTTTCATCGCCACGGCGAACTGGATGGATCCGATTCCGGAGCCCTTGCGCGACCGCATGGAGATCATCGAACTTCCCGGCTACACGGAGGAAGAGAAGATCCATATCGCCAAGCGGTTTCTGGTTCCGCGCCAGTGCACGGAAAATGGCCTGAAGCCGGGCGAGCAGATTGAATTCAGCGACGAAGGGCTGCGGGAAATCATCCACGGCTACACGCGCGAGGCGGGCGTCCGCAACCTGGAGCGCGAAATCGCCACGCTGGTTCGCAAACAGGCGCGGCGCATCGCGGAAGGCAAGATGGAAAAGCTCACCGTCACGCCGGAAATCGTCCGCGAAGTTCTGGGCGTGCCAAAAGTGCACATCGAGAAGGAAGTGGAGGAGCGCGTTGCGCGCCCAGGCGTTTCGATCGGATTGGTTTGGACGCCCGTGGGCGGCGACATCGTGTTCATCGAGGCCAGCACAATGCGCGGCGGGAAGCAGTTCACGATGACGGGCCACCTGGGCGAAGTGATGCAGGAGTCCATGCGGGCGGCGTTGTCGTGGGTGCGCGCAAACGCGGAGCAATACGGCATCGATCCGGACTTCTTCCGGAAGCAGGACGTGCACATCCACGTGCCGTCGGGCGCGATACCGAAAGACGGGCCGTCGGCGGGCGTGGCGATGGTGACGGCGCTGGTCAGTCTGCTCAGCGGACACGCGATTCGCCCGCGGGTAGCGATGACGGGAGAGATTTCACTGACCGGGATCGTGCTTCCGGTCGGAGGAATCAAGGAAAAAGTGCTTGGCGCGAAACGAGCGGGGATCAAAGAAGTGATTCTTCCGGCCGAAAACGAGCCGAACGTGCAGGAAGATCTGCCGGCCGACTTGCTCGATGGTTTGCAGATTCACTTCGTCCACAACATTGACGAAGCGCTGCGAATCGCGCTGGGGCCAATCGAGCCGTGGGTGCAGCCGGTTGGGTCGGCGCCGCGCGAGAAGCGGCCAACGGTCAGCCCGGTTCACTGAACGTAAGGGAATCAGCCGAAAAGTTGCATAATGAAGAGCCCGGACGAATCTCGCCGGGCTCTTTCATTTTTCGGCAGGATTCATGGGAGTTTTTCCTTGGCGTCGCGAAAACGCAGGCCTCGACCAAAACATAAGCCTCGCAGCAAACGCACGGGACGCATCCAGAAACGCGCGCCAGCGAAACGCATTCGCCCGCGCAAGCTGGCGGCGCGGAAACACGCGAAGCACAAACTAAAATCGGGGCGGCGAAGGACCGTCGCAAGACGGACGGCGCATTCGGCGCCGTTGCTTCGGCCGCGGCAGGTGGCCATTCGCGCCCAGGAGACGGCGTTTTCGCTCCTTGCGGCGCTCGATCGCGGCGCGCTCGTCCCGGAATTTCTGCGGCGGTACGCGAACGAGAATCTGCGCCCCGGGCGCATCGCCAATCCGCCGCGGTACCGCGAACTGGTGGAAACAGTTCGCCGGGAGGCACTTCTCGTTCTCGCGCTGCAAATCGACGATGAAATGCCTCAGCGCCTTGGCGTGCGCGCGCCACAGAGAATCATGCCGGCGCAGAAGGAGCTCGTCGATCTGTTCCAGGAAGAGTTTTACGTTGCGCTGGGCCGCAGCCTCAACTGGGGGGACGAGGAATTTCAGGGGTTTTGCGCCGATCTAGAGCTTTATCGATCGCTGCGCACGGCGGTGACGCAGTCGTCCAGTCACCGCGGCGCATCCAGCGCGCCCGCCGGGCCTTTTGCCGATCGCTGCGGCTTTCTGATCGATTCGCCAATCCTCGACCAAGGCCGCCGCGCAGCGGCGCGGTTCGAAACGGAGCTCATCGCCACGGCGTCCCGCGTTTTGAAGAAGGTCTTCTCGCAGCGAAGCCTCTGAGGCCTGACCTCGACCTGTCCGAAAGAACAAATGACTCATAGGCGTCGCCCCGGCGCTTGACCATTGGCCCGGGCAAGGAATCCGCTATGCTGGTGCCAGATGCTGACTCTGTTCTACATCCTCGTTATGCAGCAGATCGCGCAGGGCGTGGTGTCGCTGTGGGAGGGCTGGAAATGGTTCCTGATGGTGCGGCGGCGGCTGACCGCGCATTCAGGCTTCTACGCGCCGCGCGTGGCCCTGATCTGCCCGTGCAAGGGCTCCGAAAACGGCCTGGAACCGAACCTCTCCGCGCTGGTGAATTTCGACTATCCGACGTACGAGACTTTCTTCGTGGTTGCGAGCGCTCTGGATTCCGCGCGAATGATTATCGACCGCGTTTCTTCCACGGCAAAAAAGCCGGCGCATCTCGTTGTCGCCGGTTCGCCCAAGGAATGCGGCGAGAAAGTGAATAATCTTCGCGCCGGCGTGCGCGAGGCGGGCGATAAATTCGACGTGTATGTTTTCGTCGATTCCGACGCGCGCCTGGCGCGCGGCTGGCTCACTCACCTTGTCGCGCCGCTTGCGGATGCGAATGCGGGCGCGGCCAGCACCTATCGGTGGTATTTCCCCAATCGCGGGGGCTTCGCGAGCGCCATGCTTTCCGCATGGAACGCGGCGATCGCCACGCAGCTTGGCGACCACGAGCACAACTTTTGCTGGGGAGGCGGCACGGCCATTCGCCGGGACGTATTTGACCGCGCGGCAGTTCTCGAGGCGTGGGAGGGCGCCGTCAGCGACGATTGGGCGCTTACGGCTGCTCTAGAACGCGCTGGCTTGCGCATCCTGTTTGTGCCCGAATGCCTCGCGCCAACGCTTGGCGACGTGAACCCCGAGCAACTCCTTGAATTCACCAACAGGCAGATGATCTTGACGCGCGTCTATTCGCCACGCCGCTGGGCGATAGCGGCGCTTGCACACCTCTCTTACTGCGTGACTGTTCTCTTCACGATTTTCTTTATTTTCGACCGCATGTTTACCGGCGATTCCTGGACCGGCATACTCTTGCTCGCGTTTCTCGTGATCATGCTCGCGGCTGGCAAAGGCGCGATGCGCGCGGTGGCTATCCAGGACCTACTGCACGAATGGCGTTCGAAATGCGAAAGCTGGAGCTGGGCGTGGATTGCGCTCGCGCCGGTGGTGCCGTTCCTCTTTCTCTGGAACTTCATTGTCTCCGCGTTTGAGCGCCGGATACGCTGGCGCGGCGTGCGCTACGAACTCATCTCCGAAACGCAGACCCGCGTTCTCTCGCACTAACCGGATCCTACGATTCTTCAGTGCCCAATGCTGCTGAGAAAGGGATAATGCTCGGCCGCGCCCATGAAGAAAAGCATCGGAAACGACAGCCAGAACGCGGTGCGCGAGGCGATGTTTGCAAACTGCATCATCTTCGCTGCTTTTTCCGGAATCGGCGTGCCATTCTCCGCGTTCGCGCGCGTCCACTGAATCATGCGCTTCTGCACGCGCCAGACGATCCCCCAGGCGTTCAGGAGCATCACCAAACCCAGGCCGCCGCCAACACTGATGGACAAGTGAGCATTCGATACGTCGGGCCCTGCGTTCCAATCGAGAATCACCCACGACGCCGCAATGACGACGGCCGCAATCAAAACCGCGCGGACCCAGCCATTCCCAAGTGGGCCGCCAAACGGCATCTGCAGAGCGTAGATAATTGCGTAGGCCACGAGCCACACGAGAAACCATTCGCCGATCCAGCGTCCCAGAAGCCCCGGATGCCCGGCATTCTCCGCGTCGGCTTGCAGCAGAATGGCGTAATAACGCAGACCCACCACAACCGTTACAAGCGCGGACCATCGGAACCAGGACATCGCCCGCGACATCAGGACGGGATAAACTTTCTTTCGCGTCGCATCCTCGAGAACTTTCATGGTTGGCCCGCCCACCAAGTTGAAAAAATAGAGCAACCCGATCCAGATAATGCCGAATACGATGTGAAGCCACCGCAGAACGATCTCTTCGTTCGCAACCGCGCCTTCGGGAAAACTGAAGTGCGGCTGGAACAGAATGAAATGGGCTGCCAAAGAATTAACCAGCATCATGACTCCTCCAGAACAATGAAAATATCACGAATCGAAACATTCAAAATTCCTCGCGATGCCATCAATCCACGGCGGATGAACGATCACCTGCGCGCAATCGTTCGAGGGCCCAGAGCGCATGCTCGGCAATTATGGCATCGTCAGACTTAGAGATCTCTTCCAGGCGCGCGGAAATTCGACTGAACGCGGCGTCCTCGCGCCGCAGATGCGAATTCCCAATGGCCACGCAGGCATTGCGAATCAGGCCGCGGAACTTTGCTCGTTTGACGGGGCTGCCGCGAAAGATTTTGCGAAACTCCTCTTCACTCAGCGAAATCAGCCATTCGAGTTGCGGGGCAAAGAACGTTTCGGAAGAATCCGGCGAAATGCGACGCGGCTGAAATTCCGGCAGCGCTGTTGCGGGCGCTTTGCGATTCCAGGGACACACATCCTGACAAATATCGCAGCCGAAAACCATGGATCCCATCGGCGCGCGAAATTCCTCGGGGATCGGCCCGCGCAGCTCGATCGTCAAATAGGCAATGCATCGGCGGGCATCGAGCACATAGGGCTCGACGAACGCCTGCGTGGGACAGGCGTCAATGCAACGCCGGCACGTGCCGCACATATCGCGCGGCGGTAGCGCCCCCGCCTGCAAGCTTGGCGCGAAATCCAGATCCGTCACGATGACACCGAGAAATAACCACGAGCCACGGCTCTGATTGATCAAGCAGGTGTTTTTCGCCAGCCAGCCAAGCCCCGCGTACTTCGCCGCCACGCGTTCGAGCACGGGTCCTGTGTCGACGTATTCGCGGGCATGAAAATCCTCGCCGAATTCCGCGCGCATCCACACGAGCAAGCTCTTGAGCTTGCGGCTGAGGACGTCGTGGTAATCGTCTCCCCAGGCGTAGCGCGAAATCCACCCGCGCGGAACGCGGGCGCCATCTTCATCGTTCGCGGCGACGGCCGTCGAATAGGGCGGCGCGGCGTTGTAATTCAACGCGCACACAATCACGGAACGCGCGCCCGGCACCACGTCCTCCGCGCGTGTCCGCCGCGCGTCGTGCAAATAGCGCATTTCGCCCGCGTAGCCGCGCGCGAGCCATTCGGGCAATTTCCGCAGCTCGGGAAATTCTTCCGCGCGCGCGACGCCACACAAATCGAATCCGAAGGCTCGCGCCTGCTCGACAAGCTGCTGTGTCTTTTCGCCGTGTCGCGCTTCCGCCAGCATGGGCCTATGATGCACCAAAATTCGCACGGCTGCGCTGGAATGCCTTGGCCAGCATTGATACAATCCTGAGTCATGGCAAACTGGCGGCAAGTTCAAGGACGCATTCGACGGGCGCGCACGAGCGCGGACCCGCTCGGCAAGCTCACCGAACTCTTTCAAAAGACGCGCGACGCGATGGTGGCGTTCGAGGCGGGCGCGCTCGAAGAAAAAGCCGGCCATAACGATGAGGCGGTTCGCTGGTTCACGGCCGCCGCGGAACGCTTTCGGCGCGCCGATTGGAAAAAGAAAGCCGCGGAGGCGCTGACCCGCCTGGGCGCGCCTGTGCCCGAGGGGCTGTCTGCATCCGAGCTGTCTTCGCCGGACTCGTCGGAGAGTGCCGCGCCCGAAGACAATGAGACTTTCGCAGTCGACGAAGCCGCCGCTGGCTCCGAATTGATTGGAAATTCGGAAGCTGAAAAATCAAGTGCAAGGTTCGAAGCGGAAGAAATTCACGAAGATCCGCAGGATCAGGTTTTCAATCGCGAACAATCGACGATAGCGCGCCCGGGGGCTTCGACCGCAGGCACTTCGATCAAAGAGCAGCCCGGCGAGCGCCGAGGACGGCGCCGAGGACGCAGGGGCGGCCGCCGGCACAAGCGCCACGGAGCGGCAGCGACGCCGGCGACAGATCGGGCGGCTTCCGCACCGGGGCGGCCGCCGTCGGCGCGAACTCCAGGCTCTCGCATGGATGACCGCGTGTACGCGCAGCCGAGCCGGCCATCGCCTGCGCCACCGCCTTCCTCGCCAACTTCGGCGGAACCCACAGAGCCTGCGGCAACGCCACTTTCACGCTTTGTGCCGGAGCCGACCGGCCCGTTCGTCGAACGCTCCACGTATATCCGCGCGGGCGATCCCGCGCTGGCTTCGCGCTTCGCGCAGCTCGAATCGCTTTTGCGGAGGCTGATCTCGGCTCCGTTGCATCGCGCCGACGAACTCGACGAAGCGCCCGCCGGACCGGGCGTTTTTCTGCTCTCCGATTCAGATTTGATGACGAATTATTACGTTGAAGCCTGCCAGACACTGCGCATCGGCACGGGCCAGCTTGCGCGCGCCGGACGCGCGGGCCGGGGCGCTCGCACGGAGGGCAAGGCCTCCTTGCGCTCGCAATTGGCCGAGCACCTGGAAATAAACGACACGCAGGTGAGCGACTACCTGAAGAAGCATTGCGTGGTGCGCTGGCTGCAGCTCGACGAGGACGCGCCGCACGTGGCGCACTTCGCGATCGCGGTCCTGCGGCCCGCGCTCAACGTCGAATAAACTCATAGATTAAACTTAGATTGGACGGTGCGGGACATAGACACGAATCACAGGAACAGGTCATAAGCACGGGAAATAGGCTTTGCGGGGCTTCCGTGCGGCGATCTCAACTCGAAAATGCAAAAGAGCCCTTGCGGTGGTGGCCGCAGGGGCTCTTTGATTTCCCAAGCAGACTTCCCGTAGTTCGAACGCCCTCTTCAGAACGTCAAGTGCAACGCCATGGAAATGAACCGGGAGCTTCCGAGAGTGTTTTGAATGAATCCCTCTCCAGAAGGCACGGTTCCGTTCCCAATCGGCGACGTCAATCCCGCGACAGCTGGGGTCGAGCCAAGCCACTGGCAGACGTAGCCGTGCGAGATCAGGTAACTATTGGGGCTAGACTGTATGTTCGGACCGAAGCACGGATTTAGCTCGAAATCGTTGCCCGGCGCATCGAAGCTCGGATGATTGAACAGATTGAAGAACTGCGCATCGTAGCGTAGATGGAAACGTTCGTTGATTTTGAAATCCTTGAAGATACCAAGGTCGAAGCGCGTCTGGAACGGTCCGCGGAAGGGATTGCGTGGAGCGTTCCCCGTCGCAAAGCCACTTTCCGAATAATCACACGCCGCGGTTGGATTACCCGGCTCATCCGTGGTCGGGCCACAGGGCGGTACGCCATTGGTTCCGGGGGCATTCACATTAGCGCCAAACGCGGCGCCGTTGATGACCGGATTGTTCGCGTTGACGCCGGTTGTGCCCTGGAGCTGCACAGAGTGGACGTTGCCGTTTATGATTGTCAAAAGCGGATTTGTTATGTTGTCGTCGCCGGCACCGAAAAACTGACTGGCAACGTCACCAGAGAAATCGTAAATGCTATAGGGGTTGCCGCTTTCCGCCACGGTGATGCCGCTAACACCCCAACCGTTGAGTGCTTTCGCCGCGAAACCCTCGGACTTTATAAGGTTCGGGATGGTGTAAACGTAGTTGACGGTGAAAACATGAGTGCGATCGTAACCCGCGCTGCCATAGCCGCTCCTCGGGTCCAGAGGATTGTTGCCATTATAAAAGAGGCCTTCCGCCAGCCCGCTGCCTTCGTCAAGCACGTGGGACCATGTGTAGGAAGCGTTGAGCTGCAGCCCGTGGCTCATCCGCTTAGTCAAATTGAACTGCAAAGCGTTGTAATTTGAAATCCCTTCAGATTCCCAGTAATTCGAGTTCGGATTGTAGCCAATGTAAGGCACTCGAAGGGCCGTATTGCCGTCGGCCCCCGTGAACTCTCCAATCGTCGTCATCACTTGCTCGGTTTGCAACGCGCCAAATCCGCCGTCCGCGTCCGTGGCCTGAAAGCCGTAGGAGTAGATCTGGCCATTGATGGGTTTGCCCGGAGTGGCAATTCCGGGCTGGTTAAATGGAACCGGTATCAGTTCGTGCTGACCGTGATTGCCAACATAGCCCAAGTCAAAAAGAAGCGTGTTGTAGGGCTGCCACTGTAGGTCGAGCGTCCAATTTTCGGAGTAGGGCAGAGTGTTTTTCGGATCATAACCACCAAAGAGAAAGGCAAATTGAGGCGTCCCGGTTGGCGTGCACGTCGGCGTCACCGGCTCCGGGCAGCCGCTCAAGCCGGATTGGTTGTAAACCAGCCCCGCGACTCCGGAAAGATTGCTCGGCGGAGGTGTCAGAGGCGCGGTGCCGAACGGATTGTTCTGCAAGCACTGCACGCCCGAGCAGCTCGCGTGAACCGGAACTGTGAACGGTTCCTCGGTGGTCACACCGAAGGGCCCGCTGATTCCCAAGCCCGCGCTCGGTGAAAACTCGGTGAAAAATTCACCGCGGTCAGCGTAAAGTCCGAAGCCTGTCCGCACGACGACGTTCTTCACAAACGTGGGGCTCCACGCAAGCCCAATCCGCGGTTCAAACATCCACTGCCGCCCGGTGAGAGTGGAATCATTGGTGCAGAAACTCGACTTTGTCCCACAGAACTCTTTATTGTTTCCAGCAATTACCAAGCCGATGTCATTGATTGTGTCGGTGGACAGGTCGTAAGAGTAGTTGCTCGGATAGAAGTTGGTGAGCAGCCCATTCTTTTCGTAGAGCGGCCCGTCCCAATCCCAGCGCAGACCAAGATCGACGGTCAAGTTTGACTTCAACTTCCAGTGATCCTGAGCGAACAGACCAGCTTGCTTCGAACGGAAATAGCGGTTCGTTTCACCGTTCAGAATGGTGCCACCGTTTCTGCCGCCCAGGTCCCCTGTCAGGAAGTTCGCGAAGTTGCTGAAATCGAAGGTGGCAACTTGATTTTCGCGGTTGATGACATTGAGTTGTCCGTAATCAAAAACGCCTCCAAACGACAAGTCATGGTGGCCGTGAACCCAGTCGTAGTTCGTGCCTCCTTCAAATTGATTCTGGAAAACTCCTGCGTTCGCAAAATTGTTCGCTGGACCGATACGCAGTTCGCTTCCGGTGCCCGAACCTGCGTTGCTGATTGTGATGCCGGGGAAGTACGTACTCCCGAGCAAATTGATTCCGGCAGTAGTAGGCGTCAGTTGCTGGCTGGTAGCCGCGTCGGCAACTTCGCGGATAAAGCCGAGGCGCTGCTCCCAAGTTGTATTGGGGGTCAGCACAGTCGTATTGTCGAGTGAAAAGACCTGGCTGCCAGCATTGAGAGACTGAGGGAACCCGAGAACCTGACTGACCGCGAACGGACTCGTGGAAGGATTCCGCTGGTAGTAATATTTGCCGGAAATGCGGTCCTCGGCGCTGAAGTCGTAGTCCATGTTGGCATTGATTTGGTCCGCGTTGAACGTGCTAGGCGGACCTTGCTCGACGGCATTACCGCCGAGCACGTTGATCTCGTTCACATTTGTAATGTTTTGGGAAGGCACGAGTAATTGCCCACCCGGCGTTTTCGCTTGCAATACTGTCAAAGCCGCGTTGTCAATGTTGCCCTGCGGAACCCCGGCGAGAGCGGCCAGCGTGGCGGCACTGCGGTCGTTTGTAAGACCTGTGGGCACGTTGACAATGGCTGTGGCACCGCTGAAGGCGTCGGTCACACGAACTCCCTGATAGGAACCAAAGAAGAAGAGTTTGTTCTTGATCACGGGTCCGCCGATCAGCCCGCCAAACGTGTTGCGATGCAATGCCGGCCGAGGCAAGAGAGGCTTTCCGGTGTTCGGGTCTATACCCGCGGCGTTGAAGAAGAAAGGAGCGGCATCCCATCCGGTAGTCTGGTGATATTCATAGAGACCTCCGTGGATGTCGTTGGTGCCCGATTTCGTCGTGAGTTCGACGTGCGCGCCGCTATTGGCACCCTGTGAGGCGTCGTACATCGAAGTGTTCACATGAAGTTCTTCGATGGTCTCTTGTGGAGGCGTCGGCAACCCCTGACCGATGGCGTCGTAGACGGAGGTATTTGTCTGAATCTGGCCACCGGCTAGGAATTGTTCATTGGTGTTCAGTACATAGCGCGATTCGCCAACCGCGCTCGATGACTGTCCATTAAATAAATTGTTCGCATTCACGGAATTAAAACTGAAACTGTTGCTCGTGTCCCGCTGGCCATTCGCGAAAATGTCCTGATTCCCCAGGCCGGCGTTGGTTCCGGAACCACTGAGCAGATCAGCGTTGACGCCAGGCGCCAAAATGGCGAGCTGGGTAAAGCTGCCAGTGCCGAGCGGAGTGTTCTGGATAATCTCAGCGCCCAGCGTGTAGCCATTCGTCGTGTCCGTCTGGTTCATCAGCGGAGTTCCGCTCACCGTAACGGTCGTTGACACTTCGCCTGGCTGCAGCGTCACGTTCACCGTCGTGGCCAAATTTCCACGAATCAAAATGTCCGAGTGCACCTCGGTCTTGAAGCCTTGCTTGGAGATCGTGACGCTGTACGTCCCAATCGGCAGATCGGCGATGTTGTAGGAGCCATCGGATTGTGTCGTGGCGTCCACCGTGAGCCCTGTCCCCAGGTTTTTCACCTGCACTGTCGCCTTCCCGATCACGGCATGCGAAGCGTCCGTAACGGTTCCATTGATAGCGCCGAGGGTTTGCTGCGCCCGCAGCGCCATCGGCGCAAACATGCTCGTCCACAGCAGCGCGAACAGTACCGCGAAACCAAATCGGCCAATTTTCAGCATCATGAGTTTCGTCTCCCACCCGGCAAGATAGTTTGTGCTTCTACTACCAGTTGCGCGAAGCGTCAAGCCGACCTGTGAATATCTGCACCCTGAACTGCCCTTTTCGAAGCGCGTCGTCAAAAGCCGGGGCATTCTGTGGTCTGAACGTTACGGTTTCATATCGTCTGTGTTACGAGAGAATGAATCGACACTCTGAAGTTGAACCCCAAGGGAAGGTGAAGAAAAGGGGGCGAACCGGGCTCCATGCGGGTTTGTCCAGCCATTTGCCCCCGTGGGGATGAGTGGCGCCGGCATATTGGCCGCCCCATTGGCTGCCCAATTCTGCCGCTTAACCCCTAAAACAACCGCTTGGCTGTTTGCGCTGGACGAACCGTCCCAAAGCCTGCAAACTATGGCGTGGTAAAGATTTAGGGGAGCTGCCTGTCCGGGGACTTGGGGGATGGACGGCTTCGCTGTGATAGCCAAAATTCAAAGTTGTCAGTTGTTATAGGGTCTTCTTAACTCTGAGGAAAGCGAGGTTCGAGCCATGCCCATTACGGTTCGTAACCGCATCTGGAAATCATTTGACTGGGCGCTGTGCAAAGCGGCCACCGTCACCTTCAATAGCATTCAGTATTTCAACAAGCACAACCCGAATCCGGCGTTCACGCCAAAGTGGTCCGATAAGCCCATGCTCAAATCATGGGAGAAGAGCAAGCCGACGCTCGGCTGGCCGCGCACCACGGATTCTCTTTGTCCGGGTTGCGTGAAGGACGCGCGCGAAGCCATCATCGGCGGCAAAAAAGATTGGACCGATCTCGTCCATGAGAAAGTCGGCGAGATCAAGGCGCAGATTGTGGAGCGCGACGGCCAGGTCTGGATGGTGAAAGAATGCCCCATCCATGGCGTATGCGAAGACCTGATGGCCATCGACGCGAAATTCCTCGAATGGATTGAGAAGAATTTCCCTGGCCGCGATATTCCCGCGCACAATGACGAAGATCTCCATCGCCACGGCTCCAGCACGGTTCGCTATGGCCGTGGAGCGGTGCTCACGGTCGACCTCACGAACCGCTGCAACATGATGTGCGACCCCTGCTTCATGGACGCCAATCAGGTTGGCTACGTTCATGAATTGAGCTGGGAAGAAATCCAGGAAATTCTGGAGAACGCAACGAAGATCAAGCCGCGCCGCCAAATGTCCGTACAGTTCTCCGGCGGCGAGCCGACGATGAGCCCGTACTTCCTTGACGCCGTGCGTTATGCCCGCAAGGTGGGCTACAACAGCGTGCAGGCCGCAACGAACGGCATCGAGTTCGCCAAGAGCAAGGAATTTTCGAAGAAGGCCTTTGAAGCCGGCCTTCGCTACGCCTATCTGCAATTCGACGGCATCGGCAACGACGCGAACGGCCATCGGCAGGTCGGCAATCTATTTGACGTGAAACTGCGCGCCATCGAAAACATGCATGAGGCGGGCATAGAGATCGTGCTGGTGACGACGATCGTAAATAACGTCAATAACGACCAGGTTGGCCCGATCGTCAAATTCGCGATGGAAAACCCGAAGAAAATCGCGTTTGTGTCTTTCCAGCCCGTTTCATTTACGGGCCGCGACGAAGACATCACGCCCGAGCGCCGCATGCGCCAGCGGTACACGCTTTCGCACCTGGCGAAGGACGTCAGCGCGCAGATCGGGAAAGTCGAGCCGACACGCGATTGGTTCCCGCTGTCGTTCATTTCACCGTTTGCCAGCTTTGCGGACCTGGTGCACGGGCCAGAAGCTCAGTGGGGCGCGCTTTCCTGTGGCTGCCATCCGAACTGCGGCGTGGGCACGGCCATGATGGTCCACAAGGAAACGAAGGAGTGGGCGCCGATCCCGCGTTTCCTCGACTGTCCGCAGCTTGTGAAGGATGTGTCGGCGATCACGGACGCGGCCCGCGGCAAGAAGTTCTCAGCTTTCATGATGGTCTTGGCGATGCTCAAGAACTACAGCCCGTTCGAAGCGCCGCCTAGCCTGAAGTTGAAAGACCTTTTGAAAAAGTTCGACAAGACCTGGGCGGTTTCGAAGGACTCCGACAAGAAGTATGGGCGCACAAACCCGAATCGGACTTACGAAGACGCCATGAAGCGCCGCTCGGAAGACCCGTGGAACATGCTGTTTGTCGCCGGTATGTGGTTCCAGGACCTTTTCAACTACGACTTCCGCCGTACGGAGATGTGCATCATCCCGTACGCGACGCAGCAGGGTGAAATTTCCTTCTGCGCATACAACACGGGAATCGGCTGGCGCAAAATCATCGAGAACATGCACAAGAACGCGACTGTCGCGCAGTGGTACAAGGAGCACGGCAGGCACGAAATCTACGCCAAGGGCAAGAAGGTCAGCCTGGAGCATTATGAGCATTCGCTCAACGTGGATGCGGCCGACGCGGCGCGCGTTCGCCATCTCGAGCACGATATTCCTCTCACTGCGGCTGAGGAAGACCGCGCTCGCCGTCGCAAGGCCATGGAAGAAGCTGCCAAGGTCCGGGCGATCTACGAGGAGATGGTCCTCAAGAAGCCTTCTCCGACCGAGGGCGTCGTGCAGATTGGCTCGCTCACAGCGATGAAGACGGCCATCCCTGGCGCCGGCGTCGCACCCGTTCAGATCTCGGGCACGAACGGCCACGCCAATGGAAACGGGAACGGCTCGAACGGGCACGGCGGGAATGGCAACGGCGCCGCGAAGCCCGAAGTCACCGAAGCGGAGACAGTCGCCGGCGACTAATTAGCACAGCTTAGCGGTTCAACATCACAAAAGGCCCCGGCTATTGTCGGGGCCTTTTTCTTTTGGCAAGCGAAGATGCGCTTCCCCAATTAGGTGTACAATCGCTGGCATTCCTGTAGTCCAAAGAGGAAGGTTCCAGCCTAAGCAGGAAAGCCAGAGAAGACCCGCACGGAGGAAAAAATGCCTGAACAACAGACTTTGTCTCCAGAATTTGCTCTTGGCCTTCGAGCACTCATGCTCGACGGTGTTATGCGTGAGTTTGAAATCACGAAGAAGGTTCTTGCCGCCGTCCCAGACTCCAAGGCGGATTACCGTCCCGATCCCAACGCGCGTACGGCATGGGAACTGGCCTGGCATATCGCGAACACCGACGTTCAGTTTCTCGACGGGATTGCTGAACTCAAGTTCGACATGGCCACGCCGGAACAAAAACCAAAGAACGTCGCGGAACTGGTCGAATGGTACAGCACCAACTTCAAACGCGCGGCCGGCCGCGTTGCCGGCCTATCGGCGGAGCAGTTGTGCACGCCACTCGACTTCTATGGCGTTTTCAACTTCCCGGCCGTCATGTATCTCGGATTCTTGAACAACCACCACATTCATCATCGCGGCGCGCTGGCCACGTATCTGCGGCCCATGGGATCCAAGGTGCCGTCGATTTACGGCGGCAGCTACGACGAGCCCTTCCAGCCGGCAGCCGCTGCGGGCGCAGCGTAGCCGTCCGGTAGCCGCCGCGTAACCGCTTGATTGGTGAGTCGTCTGCACGCAATCGGCAACAGAAAGCCGCCCACCGCGCGGCTTTCCGTTTCTTCTGACCGCGTATAGCCACTCTTGAGTTGTGAAACGAAAACACGATCGAGCGGCCGGCTTTGCGGCGCGGAGAATCTCTGATAGGATAATGCCTTCATTCAATGCCTTTAAGGCGGAGCATCAATGTCACTCGCATGTGAAATCTGCGGCAAGAAGCCAAGTTATGGAAACGTCGTCAGCCACGCCAACAATTTGCGCCGGCGCCGGTGGAATCCGAATCTAAGGCGCGTGAAGGCCCTCGTCGACGGGGCGCGCAAACATATTCGCGTTTGCACCGCGTGCATCCGAGCCGGCCGCGTCAAGAAAGCTGCCTGAACCTGTCCTCCTATCTCGCCACTCAAAGGAGTTCCTCCTTGTTGAAGAAACCAGCACTCCTCGCGGCCTTCGTGGCCTGCGTCCTGGCGGTTTCCTGCCGGACCCAGCAAGCACCGAACCAGAATGTATGGGCAACGGTGAACGGGGCGGAGATCGACCGCAACGACGTGGAGAAATACTATCGCAGCCGAGTGCAGGCGCAAGGCGCCGTGCCGTCGCATGACGAAGCGCTCTCGCTGAAATTGAGCATTCTCGATCAGTTGATCGACAACGAACTCCTGTATCAACGCGCGAAAACGCTGAATCTGATCGCGACCGACAGCGAAGTTCAGGACAAGTTCAATCAGTCGAAGGCGCCGTTTACCGAGGATGAGTTCCAGAGCAAGCTCAAGGAAAACGGACTGACCGTCGACGACCTGAAGAAGGAAATCCGGCGAGAGCTATCGATCCAGAAATTGCTGAATCGCGAAGTGGTTGCGAAGATCACCGTCTCCGATGCGGATGTCGCGGATTTTTACGCGAAGAATCAGGCGCAGTTCAGCGTCACCGAGCCGCAGTACCACGTCGCGCAGATCGTCGTGACGCCGCACCCCGACCCCGGAATTCACAATCGCAAGAATGACGACGCGACAACTCTCGAACAAGCGAAGCGCAAAGTGGAGATGCTCGAGTCGCAGCTTGCCGCCGGAGCGGATTTCGCGCAAGAAGCCATGGACTACTCGGAAGATTCCAATTCCTCGAACGGCGGCGATTTGGGTTTCATTCCCCAGTCCTCGCTCAATCAGACCGACGCCGCGCTCAAGACCGCCGTGCTGGGCCTGCAGCCCGGCCAGGTGAGTAAGCCGGTAGAGCTGAAGGATGGCTATCACATTATCAAGCTGATCGCGCGCGAGCCGGCGGGCCAGCGTCTGCTTTCCGACCCGCAGGTGCAGCAGACGATCCGCACGACGCTGCAGAATCGGCGCGAACAGTTGCTCCGCGCGGCATACGTGGCTTCGGCGCGCGACCAAGCCCGCGTGGTCAATTATCTTGCCAAGGAAGTGATCGAATCGGCGGGAAAGCTCCCGAGTGACAGCGCGGCGAACTAACGGAACGAATCACATCGATTGAGGCGGGCTGTTTTGGTTGCGTATTTTTTTTGCGCGGTTCTTCCTGCGCGTCCTTTCTTTCCCGGCTCTTCAGGCAATCACCGCGAGAATATCACCCGCATTCACGGCCTGGCCTTCCCTTGCGGCAAGGCGATCAATCTTTCCAGCCTTGGGTGATTTGATTTCATTCTGCATCTTCATGGCCTCGACAACGATCAATCCTTGACCGATCTCCACTGCGTCTCCAATTTTAACCAGGACACGAACGACCTTTCCCGGCATTGGCGCGGCGACGGATTGTTCCCCTTCCGCTCCGGCCACTCCGCGGCGGCCGCGGCTCCAGCGGCGCGGGTCCGCAATCTCGAAAGGAAATTCGCGGCCGCTGATCTTCACGCGCGAGCTTCCTGAATCGGCGGCGACGCTTGCCTCGAATGCCTGCCCTCCTATAAGCACGGAATAAATTCCCGGCTGCACTTCGACCAAGTCCGCCGACACTTCGTGACCGTCGAGGATGAAACATGTTCTTCCGTCGCGGCGCTCGATTTCCACAATTCGATTGCGCCCGCCAATTTTCAGATTGAGTTTCATTTGCGCCGTGGAAGGCCGACTAACTGATCCTGCCGGCCCTCGATTTTCCAATTCGACGGACTTTCGCTGGAACCACTCGCGGGCGGGCTTGACGCGCCATCTCGATTCGCGTGCCAAAGCGCCGCAGCCAGGGCCGCGGCGTCCTCAACGAGCGCAGCGCGCCCGGTGCGCTCCTGGGATTCAGCAGGCGCTACTGCCCGGCGACTTAGCAATTCATCGAGCCATTTCGTATGAATTTCAGCGCGCAAGAATTCCGGCTCCGAAAGAATCCGGCGGAAGAGAGCGACGTTCGTCCGGATGCCGCGCGCGTAATACTCGCCGAGCGCGCGCTGCAACCGCGCAATGGCTTCCGCGCGATCGCTGCCCCAGGCAATCAATTTGCCGAGCATGGGATCGTAGTCCGTCGGCACAGTCCAGCCGGAGTAGACGCCATCATCCATGCGAATGCCCGGGCCGGATGGAGCGCGCAAATCAAGTATTTTCCCCGGCGAAGGAAAAAAGTTATTCTCCGGGTCCTCCGCATAGATTCGGCATTCCATCGCATGACCGCGCAGGTGAATGTCTTCCTGACTGAATGGCAGCGGCCTTCCGGCAGCGATTTCGATTTGCAAGTTCACAAGGTCGACGGACGCGACCAGTTCCGTCACGGGATGCTCGACCTGAAGGCGGGTGTTCATTTCCAGGAAATAGAAATTGCGCTGGGCGTCAACGAGAAATTCCAGCGTGCCCGCGTTCGTGTATCCGCCCGCGCGCGCGAGCCTGATTGCCGCTTCGCCCATGGCACTGCGCAATTCGGGCGTCATGATCGGCGAGGGCGCTTCTTCGATGACCTTCTGATAGCGCCGCTGGACCGAGCACTCGCGCTCGCCGATATAAACGAAGTGACCATGATTGTCGGCGACGATTTGGATTTCGATATGGCGTGGATGCAGGAGGAATTTTTCGAGATACAGCCGGCCGTCGCCGAAAGCGTTTGTCGCTTCGGAAGCAGCGTCGCGCCAAGCGGCCGCGAGTTCCTCCTCGTGTTCGACCAGGCGCATGCCTTTGCCGCCGCCGCCCGCCACGGCCTTGAGCACTACGGGAAAGCCAATTTGCCGGGCCTTTTCTGCGGCCTCGTCAATTCGCTCGATGGGATTGAGCGTTCCGGGAACCGTGGGCACGCCGGCTTCTCGCGCGAGTTGCCGCGCCGCGGTTTTTGAGCCCAGGCGCTCCATTGCGCCGGCCGAGGGCCCGATGAACGTGATGCCTGCGTCGGCGCAAACACGCGGGAGTCTTGGGTTCTCGGCGAGAAATCCGTAGCCCGGATGCAAGGCGTCGCATCCGGCCGAACGCGCAACGCTTATGATTTTGTCGATCGCCAGGTAGCTTTCGCGCGATGGCGCGGGACCGATGCGATACGCCTCATCCGCCAAGCGAACATGAAGCGAGGCGCGGTCCACGTCGCTGTAAACGACGACGGCCGGAATTCCCATTTCACGGCAGGCGCGCAGGATGCGTACGGCAATTTCACCGCGATTGGCGATCAGAATTTTCTTGAACATGCTCTAGACCCGAAAAAACTCCAGCGCCGACGTTCGTATTCTGTAGAGCGCGGAGGAAATGCCTCCGCACAACTGCATCAAAGCGGAATGTTCCCATGTTTCTTCCGCGGATTCGTGTCCCGTTTATTTTCGAGTGAGCGCAGCGCGGTGATCAGCTTCGAGCGCGTCTCGGAAGGCTTGATGACGGCGTCGATATAACCGCGCTCGGCCGCAACATAGGGATTTGCAAAACGCTCGCGGAACTCGGCGACTTTCTCCTGGCGCAGGCGCGCGCGATCGGATTCCGGTGCCTGCTCTATTTCGCGCCGATAGACGATGTTGACCGCGCCTTCGGGGCCCATCACGGCGATTTCCGCTGTGGGCCAGGCGAAATTGATGTCGGTGCGGATGTGCTTCGAGGACATCACGCAATACGCGCCGCCATAGGCCTTGCGCGTAATCACCGTGATTTTCGGGACGGTGGCCTCGGCGAACGCGAAAAGTAATTTCGCGCCGTGCTTGATGATGCCGCCAAATTCCTGCTGCGTGCCGGGCAAGAAACCCGGCACGTCCTCGAAGGTGATGAGCGGAATGTTGAATGCGTCGCAAAAACGGACGAATCGCGCGCCCTTGACCGACGCGTTGATGTCCAGCACGCCGGCCAAAAACGCGGGTTGATTGGCGACGATTCCAACAGGCAGGCCAGCGAGGCGCGCGAAGCCAACGACGATGTTTTTTGCGAAATGCTCATGCACCTCGAAAAAATCCTTGTCGTCGACGATGGCATGAATCACGCCCTTTATGTCATAGGGCTGCATCGGATCTTCGGGCACGATCGATTTCAGGGCCGCGTCCGCGCGATCGCTGGGGTCGCTGGTGGCACGTCGTGGGGGATCATCGAGATTATTCGACGGCAAGAAACCGAGAAGCTCGCGCATCATCGCGAGGCATTCTTTATCGTCATGAGCGACGAAGTGCGCGACGCCGCTCTTGGCGTTATGCGTCATGGCGCCGCCCAGTTCGTGCTTGGTGACTTCCTCGTGCGTGACGGTTTTGATGACGTCAGGGCCGGTGACGAACATATAGGAGGTTTTTTCGGTCATGAAAATGAAATCGGTGATGGCCGGGGAATAGACCGCGCCGCCGGCGCACGGGCCCATCACAGCGCTGATTTGCGGAATGACACCGCTCGCCAGCGTATTGAGCAGAAAAATATCCGCGTAGCCTGCTAGCGACATCACGCCTTCCTGGATGCGCGCACCGCCGGAATCATTCAAGCCGATGACGGGCGCGCCATTGTTCATGGCCAGCTTCATGATTTTCGTGATTTTCCCGGCGTTGGACTCGGAAAGCGATCCGCCGAAAACGGTGAAATCCTGCGCGAATACGTAAACCAGGCGGCCATCGATGCGGCCAAAGCCGGAAACGAAGCCGTCGCCCGAGGGCCGCTGCTCGGCCATGCCGAAATCCGTGCCGCGATGCTTGACGAACTTGTCGAGTTCTTCGAACGTGCCTTCATCCAGGAGCAATTCGATTCGTTCTCGCGCGCTCAGCTTGCCTTCTTTGTGCTCGCGCTCACGCCGCGCGGCGCCACCGCCGGCTTCCGCCTCGGCGCTGCGCCGTTGCAACTCGTCCAGGGGGTCGTGATGCTGTTTTTTTGTGTCCATGGCCGGAGAGTTAGCGTGCCACAGCCGGGCGGGCGCGGCAAGCGGCGTTCGAGAAAATTATTCTGGCTTGCCGGCGAGAAGTACAAATGTGCGCAGTGTGAAGTGCATCGCAAGCAAAAGGAGGGTAGTTCCAAACAGGATGTCCACTATCCCGGCAAAAACGCGAATGGCCGGGGATTCGATCGCGATGATGCGAAGCGTGGCCGAAAGAAGAAGGCCGACAATGCCGAGAAGAATAGCAATACCAAAAGCTACGGAGAACAATTGTTTGCCAATTTGCTGCAGGGAAAGCGGCGGTAAGTCATTTGTCATTGTGATTGATTTGTGATCGCTTCGCGATTGTTTCGGGAACTGAGTCGCGCCAGGATGTCTTTTTAGCCCAACCCGGACCAATCATCCGCGACCAGGATTGAATTGCCGGGATTCGCAGGATCGTACTTCACGCCCACCGGCTGGCCGGCCACAACGCGTTCGAGGCAGGCGCGTTCTTCGAGGCCGGAAATGTCCTGCGCCGCTTCATACGTGACGCCGGAAATCGAATAGGTGTAAAGGAGCAGCTTGTGATTCCCGGAATTCGTTTTCCGATTGCGCTTGCCCAAGAGGACGGCAGTCGAGGCGCCCTCGGGCTCCGAAGGCCTTTCCACAATCTCCAGAACCTGGCCATCGACGATGCGGCCGACACGGTTCAAGTAAGTGCGCCGCTCGCGTTCAAGTTCCGCCGAATCTTTCCCACGCCCGAACTTTAAAGCAGCCGCCGCTGCCGCAATCACCAATGCGGCGACGAGCACATAAGCAATTTCATGCCAATCTGCTATCAGGTGTTTCAATGAATGCCTTTGCACCGAGCGGCTTTTCCTGCTGCCATCGGACGACGTCGCCGAGAGCGGCGCATGACTTTCGCAATCTCAATCCAGGAATCCGCACTGGCCGATCAATCAGCCGCGACTACCCTATTCCTCAACGTGCCAATGCCGCTGACGCTGACTTCGACCACATCACCCGCGACGAGCGGCCCGACACCCGAAGGAGTCCCTGTGGCAATCACGTCGCCGGGCAGGAGCGTCATGACCTGCGAAATCCATCGAATTATAACATCGACGGGAAAAATCATTTCCGCGATGCGCGCGGACTGGCGTTTCTTTTTGTTAACAAAGGTTTCCACCGTCGCCGTGGATAAATCGAGCTCGGTTTCAATCACCGGACCGAAGGGGCAGAACGTATCGAAGCCTTTCGCGCGCGTAAACTGCACATCTTTTTTTTGCAAGTCACGGGCCGTGACGTCGTTCAAGCACGTATAACCGAGAACATAGGGGCGCACATCATCAGAAGGCTTCAGCCGGGCGCAGCGTTTGCCGATGACGATGGCGAGTTCACCTTCATGATCGACGCGCTCCGAAAGCGGCGTGAGAATGATCGGATCTTCGGGCGCGATGATCGCCGAAGGGGGCTTCAAGAAAATGAGCGGCTCCTTGGGGACACTATTGCCGAGTTCCGCCGCGTGTTCGGCGTAGTTTCTTCCCACGCAGACAATTTTAGAAGGCTCGGAGGGCGGCAGAAGCTTCACGCTCGCCAAGGGCCAGTTTTTCCCAGTCCTTTGCCGCGGCTCGTACACACTCGAGATCTCAAACACTTGTTCGCCTTCGATGGCTCCGAAATGCGCGGGAGCAACGGTGCGCGATTGCGCGTGATGTTGCGAATCTAAGAGTTGGAAACGGCAAAGTTTCATCGGCGGCGATGGGGATTGCCCGTCCAGCAGCGGCGCGGGCTGGCCCATCATTTCTCCTATTTGTTCGTTGCCGGAACAGTTACAGCCACCGGAGCGCTGGGAGCGCTTTCATTCCCGGAGCCATCCACCGCCGTGACGCGATAGAAATACTTATGTCCCGATGATGCTGAAATATCACGAAAAATTGGGGTAAGCAATAGACTGCCATTCAGGCGAGTCCCCGGAGCGTCTTCGGCAACGCTGCGGTATACATTGTAGCCCGCAACGCCGCTTTCTTCCGAAATTGCCCACGACAGATCGATTTCCGGCGCGTTGGAATCCGCCGCTGACACGAGGGCAGCAACAAGCCCTTGCGGCGCCTGGGGAGCGAACGTGTCACGCGGAGTAACCACGATGATTGCCGATTCCTCCGATTCGACGGAGGCCTTTTCGAATTGCGCCACGCTGACGACGTAATACGCATACGTCTCGCCGAATTTAAAATCGGTGTCGCTGTATGAGGATGACGCCGTTTCGGCTATTTGCCGGAAAGAAGGCGATCCCGCAACGCTTTGCGCATTCGCGCCGGTTGGCGAGGCGTTCGCAGGCGAATTCGCGACATTGCTCGACCGGAATATCCGGTAGCCAATTGAGCTGGACTGCAGAGCGCCAGCTGAAGGAAGCGGCGGCGTTGTCCAGGAAAGTTTGATCGCCGACTGCGTGACCTCCGCGCGCAAGTCCTGAATTGGCAGAGGGGCCGGAAAAATCGGAACAGCCGTGAGGTTTGAATCCGCCGAATCATGTCGGGAAATGCGCGCGCGGACCATGTAGATGGCATTTTCGCCGGCATGTGTGGAAACATCGGCGGGCGTCAAGGCGTCGCGAAACTGGAATTGATTCCCCACACGATACTGGGCGACCATTTGCGAAGGAATCTCGAGCGCGGGGCTTTTCGCTCCTGCGCCGAAGATCTCCTGCGCGGATGCCAGAGAAACGCTGGCTGGCGAAAAGGCGCGATAAATTTCAATTTCCGGTGGTTTGGCCAGCAGTTTCCCCTGAAGGGTCTCCTTGGGCAGCGTGAACGTCAGGACCACTCCATTTCCCTCCTGGTGCACAGCAAGATCGGTGATCGCTTTCGCTGCGGCAGGGCGGCGCGTGATCGGCACGCCCGGCGCAGCGCATCCCGCGAGGCATAGGGCCACGCAGAAAATCGTGGCCGGAACCGCCCAACTTTGCCAGACGAGAGCCCCGGAAACGGACGCTCTCGAGAGTTTTTCCGAGTTTCGAATTCCCATTGGCGAAATTCGCGCTCTTCAGAGGATGTAACGGCTGAGGTCCTGGTCCTTAACGATGTCGGTGAGCTGCTTCTGGACATAAGCGGCATCGATTTTCATGCTGCGCTTCTTCATGTCCGGCGCGTCGAACGAAATCTCCTCGAGGACTTTCTCGAGAATTGTGTGCAGGCGGCGGGCGCCGATGTTTTCCGTCTGCTCGTTGACGAGAGCTGCAAAGCGCGCGATCGCCGCCACGCCATCGTCGCTGAAATTCATTTTCAGCCCTTCCGTATCGAGGAGCGCAACGTATTGCTTGATGAGCGCGTTCTTGGGTTCCGTCAGGATGCGGACGAAATCCGCTTCGGTGAGCGAGCTCAGTTCAACGCGAATCGGGAAGCGGCCCTGCAATTCGGGAATCAGGTCGGAGGGCTTTGTCGTGTGGAATGCGCCTGCCGCGATGAACAAAATGTGATCCGTTCGCACCATGCCGTATCGCGTGTTGACCGTCGTGCCTTCCACGATCGGCAGGATGTCGCGCTGCACGCCCTCGCGCGAGACGTCCGGCCCGTGGCCTGATTCGCGGCCGGCGATTTTGTCGACCTCGTCGATGAAGAGAATGCCCATCTGCTCGGTGCGGTCAACGGCGATCCGCGTCACCTGATCCATATCGAGCAGTTTGTTTTCTTCTTCCTGGATTAAGTAATCGTAGGCCTCCGCGACGGTCATTTTGCGTTTCTTTTTCTGCTGGCCAAACATTCCGGAGAGCACGTCCTTGACGTTGATGTCCATCTCTTCCACGCCCTGGCTCGAAACGATTTCGAACGCCGGCGTCATCCGTTCGCGGACCTCGACCTCCACCATGCGCTGGTCGAGCTTTCCTTCGCGCAATTGGGCCCGCAGCTTCTCACGCGTGCGTTGCGCAGTTTCCTTGCGCTGCGCCTCCGAGGCTGGAGTCGCACCTTCGATTGTCGGCGGCGGTGGCGAAGAAGGAAGCAGCAAATCCAGCAAGCGATCCTCGGCTGCTTGTTCGGCGCGTTCCGCCACTTCGTCGAGCTTTTCCTCGCGGACCATGTCGATGGCGACTTCCACGAGATCGCGCACCATCGACTCCACATCGCGCCCCACGTAGCCAACTTCAGTGTATTTTGACGCTTCGACCTTCACGAAAGGACAGCCGGCGAGGCGCGCCAGGCGCCGCGCGATTTCCGTCTTGCCCACGCCGGTCGGTCCGATCATCAGGATATTTTTGGGAAGAACATCTTCCGCCATTTCGGGCTGCAGCTTTTGCCGCCGGACGCGGTTGCGCAGGGCGACAGCCACGGCTCGCTTGGCCGGAGTCTGGCCCACAATGTATTTATCAAGCTCGACGACGATTTCCCGAGGCGTCAGCTCGTCAAACGACGGCATCGGTTCCGGTTCAGCCGCCGGAGATTCGCCATTGAGATAAATCACCATGTTCTTTTCATCCTTGCCCTTCTCACTCACAGCCCCTCGCTTGCCTGTCACTTACAATTCCTCGATGGTGAAATTCGCATTGGTGAAAATGCAGATTTCGCTCGCGATGCGCATGGCTTCCTGCGCGATATCCTTGGCGCTCATTTTTGTGTGCTTTGACAGAGCGCGAGCCGCTGAGAGAGCGTAAGGCCCGCCCGAACCAATGGCGCAGATGCCGTCATCCGGTTCGATGACGTCGCCATTGCCGGAAAGCAGGAATGTGGATTTTGCGTCCGCGACGATGAGAAGCGCTTCCAAATGTCTCAGAGAGCGGTCTGTACGCCATTCCTTGGACAGTTCCACGGCCGCGCGCGCCAGATTGCCGTGATATTCCTGCAGTTTATTTTCAAATCGCGTGAAAAGCGAAAGCGCATCCGCGGTGCTTCCTGCAAATCCCGCCAGAATTTTATCGCTGAACAGCCGCCGAATTTTCTTGGCATTGTGCTTCACGACGCCTTCGCCGAGCGTCACCTGCCCGTCGCCAGCCATCACGACGTGGCTATCCTTTCGCACGCACAGTACCGTCGTGCTGCGTATCAGTGGCTTTCTGCGCTTCATTGGCATCCTGCGATTATACCCCGGCATTCGCCCTGAAACGAAAAACGTATGTGCGTGGGGATTAGAATCCAAGTGACGATATTGGCTGTTGAAAATCGAACGCGGAAAGGCTTTTTCTACGGTCCTGAGGCGTCTTTTTCTTTGGTCTTGTCCTTCTTACCCTTCTTGCCGACCTTTGCCCAGCGCTCGTCCAGCGATGCTTTGGTGAAGAAGGCATCCTGAAGGCCGGTATTGAATTTACAGCCATCCGGAATGTAAGAAACGGTAAACGTCTTAAGTCCATTACGGACGTGCGTCTGGTCGAAATACATCATGACGCCATCGATGGGATGGAAATTCGAATAGTAATCCACTTCTTCCGTGCGCATGTGCGTTATGGGATCGCGCATGGCCACTTCCTTGCGAATCGGCAAATGATCCAAGCGGCCGATGGCGATGCGAATTTCGTGGCCCTGAGGGTCGTCGAGTTCAACCCAGTCTGCCTCTTTCAAGTCCACGACATCGGGTCCATCGTAGCGAAAAATCATGCCCGGATCTTTCATGCGAAATCGCAGAATATTATCCAGGTCCATTTCCAACTGATTCTCATTGTCCTTGATCTGGCTGGCGTCCGCGTCACTGACACCTCCCCGATCGAGCACCCAGCCCTGATTGCCGTTGAAAATTTGGATGATGTTGCGCTTCTTGGAGAACTCGGTGCGGTCCTTGTCGGGAAACTTCACGAAATCCCAGAACCTGTCGTACGACTGTAGCGCGCCGGAGTGGCCGAATTCACCCAGCCAACCCATGCACGATGAGTCTTTCACGTCCAGGTACGCGTTTCCTCCCAAAGCCTGAATTGTCTGCTGAAGCAATTGCTTGGCTTTCGCGGCGCTCTGCTCGGGCATCAGGATTTGCGCGTCATCCTGCGCCCACACGGGCGCGCAGGCCGCGCACGCAATCGCCGCGGAAATCGCCAATATGGAAAGCGGGCGATGCGTCAACCGCACAGGACTGCGCCTCCGTTTACGTTCAATATCTCTCCGGTGATAAATGTGGCAAGGTCAGAAGCGAGAAACAAAATCGGCCCGGCGATTTCTTCGGCCTTCGCTACGCGGCCCAGCGGAATCACGCTGGTCGCGAATTTCAAACCCTTTTTCGTGTGCAACACAGACTCAGACATTTCCGTGTCCACCCAACCAGGGGCAACACAATTCACAAGGATGTTATGGCGCCCCAGCTCGGTGGCCAAGCTTTTTACGAGGCTGATGATTCCGCCCTTCGATGCGCCATAGTGGGAGTGAAAGGATTCACCGCGCTGGCCAGCGGTGGAACTGATCGCAATGATCCGGCCGCTTTTCTGGGCGATCATGTGGGGGACGGCATAATGGATCACGGCGTAAACGCTCTTCAAATTGACTCGCATCATCTCGTCCCATTCGCGCTCCGACAACTTCGCAATCGAAACATCCTCTGCATTCCAGATGCCCGCATTCGCCACGAGGATGTCCAGCCGGCCCAGCCGGTCGCGCGCGAATTCGACGAGATTTTTCGCCTCCGCCATTTTTCCGAGGTCGGCCTTGAAGGATTCAACGCGCGTGCCGTGTTTGCGCGCGTCCTGTTCCAACTGCTCCGCAGCGTCCCGGTTTCGGTGATAATTGAACACCACATCCGCGCCGGCCTGCGCAAAGCTCCGAACCGCCGCCGCACCGATGCCCCGCGATCCGCCGGTGATGAGCGCTGCCTTTCCCGCCAGAGAAATCATGGTTCTCCCAAGTGAATTCTTAGAATTCAGCCTTACGATATTGCGAAAGGATCAACTTCCTGTCTTTGGCGCTGAAATTAACCGCGAACCGTTACGCCGCGCGCCGCCGCTACCAATTCGCGAAACAGTCCCTGCGCCAGCGCGTCGTCCGTCATTCGCTCCGGATGCCATTGCACACCAACGACCCAATTCGCATCGCCGGTCCATTCCACCGCTTCGACCACACCATCAGGTGCGCGCCCGGTGACACGCAGATTCTTGCCCGGTTCCCGAACCGACTGATGATGCGAGCTGTTCACACGCACCTCGACGGAACCGGCGATCTTCGCAAGGCGCGAACCTTCATCGAGGCGCGCTGCATGGAATGGCTCAGGTTTCCCCTCGTTGCGACCCGTCCAGGAATGCTCGGTCGGAGTATGCAACTCGCTCGCGATATCCTGGATGAGGTTCCCGCCCAGATGGACGTTTAGAATTTGCACGCCGTAGCAAATGGCCAATACTGGCTTGCCTTCCCCAAAGGCATGCTCGAGTAGCGCCATGTCGGTCCGCTCACGATTCACGTCGGCATCGGCGGATTCGCGGTGACGCTGCGTGTGATAAAGCGATGGGTCGACGTCTGCCGGACTTCCGGGCAACACTACAGCGTCCAGCGACCGCGCCAATCTCTCCAGCTCTTCCGGCGACAAACCGAGGGAGATCTCGACCGGCATACCGCCAGCCTGCTCGACCGATCGAAGGTACCTGTTGTATTTTTCACGAATGCCGTTAACTTCTTCATCGTGTGTGCGATACGGGACACCGACACGGGGAGATGGCTGCCGTTCGAATATCGCTTGGGCTGGCATGAACAATTTATCCTACCATTGGCATGCAGCCGCGGCAACCCACGGAAAGAGATGAAGGGACGGAAGACTACCAGGAGATAGACTGCGCGAAGCGCTTAATGGCATCGCAAAAGGCTTCCGGCTGATCGATGTTTGACAAGTGAAAAGCTCCTGGGATGACCTCCAACCGGCCGTGCTGCGCGGCTGCCAGAAACTTTTGTTCGTTCAAGCGGAAGCCAAGATCGCGCTTGCCGTTCAGCAGCAAGACTGGCCCCTGATACGCAGCAAGTCTGGGGCAGAATTTTTTTCCAAATACCTCGCGCAGCCCTTGCGCTGCGCCGCGCATGAAGAAGCCCGGCGCAATCAGGGGCTGGGCACGCTGTCTGCCGTAAAAACAGAGGAAAAATGTCCTGCTGATCCAGTTGAGCCACGCTGCCGGTAGCTTGGCCATCAGCAAAGCGGCGAATTGATACGGCACGGCATGCCAGCCACGAGGTTCGACTGTTGCGCTTGCCACTACGAGACCCGTGACTTTTTCCGGGTGCTGCGCAGCGAATTCCATGCCAACGTATCCACCCAGTGACAGCCCGACGACGAGCGCGCGACCCCGGGCCTCTAGATCAATCACGCGCGCAATTTCTCGCAGAGCGCTATCCATTCGAAAGGGAGCTGCCTTCAGCGCGCCATGCCCAGGCAAATCGATGGCTATGACGCGGTATTCATTGGCCAAGCGCTCCATCTGCGGCTGCCACATGCGCCGCGTGACGCGCATGCCATGAAGGAAAATGATTGGGCGAGCGCCCGATGGACCTGCGACGTCGTAGGTCTGTGATTCTCCCATGTCGTTTCAGGGAGATTCTAATCCTGCGTCCGAGCTCAGACCAATGGATTGACGTTTCCGCGAGAGGCAAGCTGCGCGGCCGGGAGGATCTCAGTCAGCGAATTCCACTGCTCGCGCGAAGGGCGCGAGCACGGTTTCCTTTGCGGGAAGCCCGACGGCGGAGCGAGTTGCCGGCTTGCGCTGGCGATGCGTCTTTAGCCAAGCGGAGTGGTTCTGTCGAATTTGCTCGACGTGGTGCGGGATGTGGCGCGCCTGTAACTCCAGCCACGCTTCAAGCGTCAGCGTGCCTTTTTGCGGATGATGTGCCGTGTGTTCCCATACGGCATCCGGAATATAGCGGAGGATCTGGTAAGTCATGCGCCTGAGCCGCACAATCAGGCCCAGCGCTTCCCGCGTGCTTTGGTGGAAGTAGCCGAGAGTGCTGGCCCATGTGGATGCGTCATACACCATAGCGGCTGACCCAGGCTGCGCGATAAATTGACGGCACCGAACGTAAGACTCGGCTTCACTATCAGCCAGGTGCAGAATGATTTCGTGGATGCTCCAACGATCCTGCGCAGGCCGATACAACCACATTTTTTTAGGGCAGCGCGAAAGCGCCTCGGAAAGAAGCATTGGTCCACGTCCAAAGACTTCCAAACTCTGCTGCGGTCCTTGCGGTAGCATGGAGATCTCCCTCTTCAAAACTTATTAGACGCACGAATCGCAATTCTGTTGCCTAAAATGGATACAAAATATTCTTGCATGTGCCCTAATTCGTGTTTCTTGCAGTTACAGCCCATTTTCATGGGTGTGACAGATGTCCACGTGTGGGATTTCGTGTTCGCCGGTGGGATATGTCGCGGGAAGCTTAGAATCCTGCCAAGCGGACCCTCAAGACTGTGGGAGCAATATCTGTCACTCTTTGAAGCAGTTCATGCGAAAGAGAGGCAAAGAACTACTTTTCCTAACTGAAGCAGAAGTGTTCGGGTCGTTCATTTTCGAACAGCTCTTCGCGTGTTCTCGCAACGCACCCACCAAATAAAGTGAACCTGTCACGAATACGGCGTCGCTGGGCCTTGCGGAAGAGATCGCCAAGTCGAACGCTGCGGCGGGATCAGAGACGACTTGGTGGCGGCGCGCGAGGTGCGAAGTCATTTCGGCCAGCAGCGGCGCGGAAATCGATCGTCCTTGTGAAGGCTCTGTAAAGATCACTTCGTAAGCTAACGGGAACAGTAATCCTGCAATTTCGTCGACGGCCTTGTCGCGCATCGCGCCATAAACCAGCCAGATACGTCTCCCCGCAAGATGGGCTTGCCAGAAGGCCGCGAGTTCATGCGCAGCCGAGGGATTATGCGCGCCATCGATATACACCAGCGGTTCGTCCGCGAGGCGCTCGAGTCTGCCCGGCCAGCGCACATCGCGGATGCCCTGCGTGATGGCTTCGTCACTGATGAGGAATCCGCGCGCGGCAAGCATTCGCGCGGCTGTCGCCGCGGCCAGCGCGTTGCGGACCTGGAATCGTCCGGGGAGCAGAAGCTCGAGGGTTAGTGATTTGCCGGAATTCGACGGCGTCCCGGTGACCGTGTAATATCCGTTTGCATCGCTCGCCATTTCGACTCTCCATGCCGAGTCGATCTCCACCAGTCGTGCGTTGAGTTCCGCCGCGCGGCGCGCAATCACAGCCCGCGCTTCCGGACGTTCCGCGGAGCTGACCACCCATCCTCCTGGCTTGATAATGCCCGCTTTTTCCGCAGCGATTTCGGTGATTGAGTGGCCCAGAAAATTCTCGTGATCCATGTCGACTTGCGTGATGACGGAAACTTGCGGATCGAGAATGTTCGTCGAATCCAGCCGGCCGCCCATGCCTACTTCGTACACCGCAAAATCCACAGGGCGCCGCGCAAACGCCGCGAAGGCCATGGCGGTCACGCATTCGAAAAACGTGGGGTGCGCGGCAAGCTGTCCCGAAGCCAGGAGCGTCTCAATTGCGGACTGCACTGCGGCAAATTCGGCGGCGAACTCTTCGTCGGAAATGGGCTCGCCATTGAACTGAATCCGTTCGTTGATGCGTTCGAGGTGCGGTGAAATGAAAAGACCAGTGGAATAGCCGGCCGTCCGCATGATGGATTCGAGCATCGCCGCTGTGGAACCCTTGCCGTTCGTCCCGGCGATGTGCGCTGATGGAACGGCCCGGTGCGGTGCCCCAAGATAATCGGAGAGCACGCGGATATTTTCCAGATCGAATTTCTGGACGTGCGCCTGTCGCGGCGCAGCGAGCTCCTTCCCAAGCGCGAGGAGCATCTGAACTGCTTCTTCGTAATTCATTTCAGCCAACGAAAAAATCGAGCGCGCGGGAGACATATCCCTTCAAATCCTTGCGGGGCACAATTGCGTCGAGGAAGCCGTGTGACAGCAGAAATTCGGCGCGTTGGAAGCCCTCGGGAAGCTTTTGCCGGATCGTCTGTTCGATCACGCGCGGGCCCGCGAAACCGATTAACGCGCCCGGTTCCGCGATATTCAAATCGCCAAGCATGGCAAAACTGGCGGTTACGCCGCCGGTAGTGGGGTCGGTGAGGATGGAAATGTACGGCACGCGGGCCTCGTCCAATCGCGCGAGAGCGGCTGAGACTTTGGCAAGCTGCATCAGGCTCACGGCGCCTTCCTGCATGCGCGCGCCGCCCGAACACGAAACGATGATCAGCGGCGTCTTGCGCTCCGCGGAACGCTCCGCCGCGCGCGTCACCTTTTCGCCGACCACGGCGCCCATTGAGCCGCCGGCAAATGCAAATTCCATCGAACAGCACATCACGGCACGTTGGTTCAAGCGGCCTTCCACGCTCAGCACGGCGTCGTTAACGCCCAGTTTGTCCTGCGCGTCCCGCAGCCGTTTCGAATAAGGCTTCGTATCCACGAATTTCAGCGGATCCGTCGAAGCCAGCTCCGCGTCGTACTCGGTCCATTTCCCGTCGTCGAGCAGCAGCTCGAGCCGCCGTCTTGCGCCGAGCCGAAAGTGATTCTCGCATTTTGGGCAGACTTCCCAATTCGCTTCCAGGTCCTTTTTCCAGATGATGGCGCGGCAATTCTCGCACTTCATCCAGAGACCTTCGGTCTTCACGCGCCGCTCTTCGCTGGGCGGCGTTTCGGTCGGTTTGTTTTCTTTTTTGAACCAGGCCATAGTTGGAAAATCTTTCCGTTCAGTAATCGATTCCGCGCTGCGCGAGAATTCCTTTTGTGTATGGATGTTTCACTTCGCGCATCTCCGTCACCAGGTCCGCCAGCTCCACCAGTTTCGGGTGCGCGTTTCGTCCTGTGCAAATCACGTGCACTTGTTCGGGTCGCTTCGCCAGCGCCTCCACGACCTTTTCGGGATCGAGAATCTTGTAGCTGATCACGTAATTAATCTCGTCCAGGATCACCAGGTCATATTTGCCGCTATAAATCTGCTCGCGGCCAAAATTCCAGCATTCTTCGCACATCTTCGCATCTTCCGGGTCCGTCTCCGCTCCGCCGATTTTGATGAAGCCGCGGCCCATGGGCCGAATCTCGAATCTGTCGTCGCCGAGCATCTTGGCGGCATCGAGCTCTCCGTAATGCCACGAACCTTTAATGAACTGCACCATGAGAACGCGTAGACCTTGCCCGACCGCACGAAACGCTGTGCCGAGCGCGCAGGTCGTTTTGCCCTTGCCCGGCCCTGTGTAAACAATCAGCAGGCCCTTTCCTTCGGGCATTTCCCCTCGCAGGATAATTCACCAGTCTCGCCGCTGCCCCAGGAAAGGTCAAGTATTTGCGGGGCGCGTTTCTAAGACACAGGCGGCTCCGCGCGCGCAGATCTCTCAAGACAATCGCAGATTCGCGCGCACGGATTCAGCCGCGGCGGCCACACGCGCACGAGCCTCTGGCGACATGCCCTCTTGCTTGGCGCTTGTTTCGCGCACCACAATCCAGATTCCGGGCCGATGCGTGTCGTTGTCGTGGCAAATCGCGCCGGTGAGCTGATCGATTTTGAGGCCGTGGCCCGCAAATTCGCGTTCCAGAATCGCTCGCGCTTCATCGAGCAAGTCCTTGAAACCCTGCGAAGCCAGCATCGGGTCCACGTCGCGCGGCGTCGGCGCCTCGATTTCGATAAGGTCGAAGTCTTCGAGCGGCTGCGTGATCTTCAGTTCGACTGACGCCGTCGGCGCATGCGCATCGTGCGTTATGCGAATGGACATGGGGCCTATTCTCGCAGAATGCTCGGATTGAATCTCCCTATTTCGGATAGGGGTGGCCGGCCAGAATCGCGAACGCCCGGTAAATCTGCTCGGCCAGCACCACGCGAGCGAATTCGTGCGGCATCGTCAGCGTCGAAAGCGAAATGCGATTCTTCGCCTCGCGACGCAGCTCTTCCGGGAAGCCTTCGGCGTCGCCGCAAAGAAAAACGACTTCGCGCATGCCTCGGTCGCGCAAATCCGCCAGCCAGCGCCCGAATTCCGCGGAGGTGAATTGCCTGCCCGCCGCATCGAGTCGCACGACCGTCGCACTCGTGTCGATTTTCAGCTTGCGCAGTGCCGCACCGCTAGCCTCGCGGACTTCGGTGACTTCGACCTCGGCATAACGCCGGATGCGCGCGAGATAATCGTCCATCAGAGCGCGGATCTCCGCGCGGCGAGTGCGGCCCAGCAGGATGAGACGTATCTTCATCTTCGTGCGGCGCGAATGGAACGCTTTGCTGAAGCCCTCAGCCGAGACCGTATTTCTTTCGTTTTTCGAGCAGCGTCTTGCGGCTAATCCCAAGAATTTCGGCGGCACGCGCGATCTTATAGTGCGTCGAATCGAGCGTCGCCCGAATCGCTTCCTTCTCAAGCTCTTCAAGCGAGGCCAGCCGTCCCGCTGTGCCAGTGGCGTTACTCGTTGTTTGGAGAACTGCCGGGAAATCCTCGCGGTGCAGCGTGTTGCCTTTCGCGAAGATTAACGCATGTTCGATGGCATTTTTCAGTTCACGTACATTCCCGGGCCAGGGATAGGCTTCCAGTGCTTGCATCGCCGCCGTGTCCACCTCTGCGCCTGGGCGCCCATGAACGGGGCCGAGCCGCGCCAGGAAATGCTTGGCCAGCAAATGAACATCGGACGTCCGCTCGCGCAACGGCGGGACATGTATGACGAGGACGTTCAGCCGGAAATACAAATCCTCGCGGAAATATCCGCCGCGGACCGCATGCTCGAGATCGGCATTCGTCAGCGCGATCAGCCGCGAGTTCATTTCCAGGGTATCCGTGCCGCCGAGCCGCTCGAATTTCCGCTCTTCGAGCACGCGCAAGAGTTTCGACTGCACGCCAGGTGCTAGCGCGGCCACTTCATCGAGAACGATGGTGCCTTTCTGTGCGAGCTCGAATCGGCCGGGTTTGCGCGCAACCGCCCCGGTGAATGCCCCTCGCTCATGGCCAAAAAGCTCGGACTCAAGCAGCTCGGAAGGGAGGCTTGCACAATCGATTTTTAGGAATGGAGCATCGCGCCGTTCGCCGGCCTCATGAATCCATCGCGCGAGGTGGTCTTTGCCCGTGCCGCTCTCGCCAGTGATAAGGATCGTCGTCGAGGTATCGGCGACTTTAGCGGCAATTTCCAGCAGGCGCTGGGTTGCCGGATCGGCGCCGGCCCATTCCAGGCGCGTCTCGCTCATGATTCTTTTCCCGGCGCGGCGGATCGGCTGGCCTCGACATCGATCCGTTTTGCAGCGCGCCAAAGCCGCTCAATGTCGTAGAACAATCTCGCCTTTTCGCTGAAGATGTGCACGACGAAGCTGCCGTAGTCGAGCAGGAGCCACTCCGTACCCGCGCGGCCTTCCCGATGTGGCAAGCGCACGCCCTGGGACCGCAATTTTTCCTCCACCGCGCCGCCGATTGCTTCGATCTGCCGCGCGCTTTCCGCCGAACAAATCAAGAAATACTCCGCGAAGGCGCCGAGGCCGGCCAAGTTCAAAACGGTCACCGCCGTTGCTTTTTTGTCCTGAGCCGCTTCGACAGCCCAGCCAAGTACGTTGGGTAACGAGGTCAGATTCACCGGTAGAGGGCCTGTTTGAGAATGTAATCTTCCACGAGCGCGGGCACCAGGGCATGAATCGAATTTCCGCGTTTGCGCCGCCTGCGAATATCGGTCGACGAGATGTGACTGGACACGGCCGTGAGCAAATGCACGGTTGATTTGCGCAGCGAAATCGCGCCGGGATTGCGTGACGCTGCGCGGCCTAGCATTTCCGGCGGAATTACGAGCCGCAGCGCATCCAATTTGAATCCGGGCCGGCTCGCGATTATGAAATCACAGGAATCGAGAAGCGCTTCATAACTCTTCCATATCGGAATTTCGAGGAACGAATCTGCTCCCACGATGAAGTAGAGCAGGTCATCCGGATGTTCCCGGTGGAAGCGGCGAACCGTGTCGATGGAATAAAATACTTGCGCCGCTCCCGCCTCGGGCGGCGCCTCGGCCAGTGAAGGCAGGAAGCGGGACTGGCCCCCACACGCCAGACTGACCATTGCGTAACGATGCACAAATCCGGCCAATTCCTGCCAATTCTTGTGCGGCGGCCGCGACGACGGCACGAAGTAAATCGCGTCCAGGCGGAAGCGTTTCTCGGCCGCTTCCGCCACCGCTAAATGGCCGCTGTGAATGGGATCAAACGTGCCGCCGAAAATCGCAATCGAACGCGGCCTGTGCGCCTTGCCAGCTCCGTGCGGATTCAACGCTCCTCCGAATGGGGCCGCGTTTCGTGCTCTGCAGATTCGGAAATGTCCTGCGCAGATGGTGCGCCAGCGTTCGCGGAACTTTCCGCCGCCGGGTGCTGCGGTTTGGGCAAGCGATCGAGTGCATCGGCCATGGCGCGTACAAGCGGCTGCACACCCTCCCCAGTTGCCGAAGATATCGCAAAGAAAGGCAGTTTTTTCTTCTCCGCGAAATCTCGAAGACGATCCAGGCGTTCACGATTCGTCGTCGCGTCCAGTTTTGTGGCGACGACAAATTCCGGCTTCAGAAGCAGCGTCTCGCTGAATGCGCGCAGTTCGTTTTGAATAATTTCAAAGTCGCGCACTGGATCGCGATCACTGGCGTCGCTGGTGTCGACAAGATGCGCGATCAATCGCGTGCGTTCGATATGCTTCAGAAACCGAATCCCCAGGCCGACGCCTTCGTGCGCACCTTCGATCAATCCCGGCAGGTCCGCGACGACAAACGTCCGGCCGGCGCCCGGCGCAGCATCCGGATCCGCGGAGACAACGCCAAGATGCGGCTCCAAAGTCGTGAACGGATAATCGGCAATCTTCGGCCGCGCCGCGGAAATGCGTGAAATAAATGTGGATTTCCCCGCATTCGGAAATCCGACCAGGCCCACATCCGCCAGTAACCGCAGCTCCAGGCGCAAGTGGCGCTCTTCGCCCGGCCGGCCATCTTCGTGCTCGCGCGGCGCCTGATGCCACGGCCGCACGAAGTGAGGATTTCCGTTTCCTCTTCCGCCGCGGCCGCCGCGCGCCGCGAGAAATCGCTCGTTTGCTGCGGCGAAATCGAAGAGTTGCTCTCCGGTTTGTTCATCAAACACGATCGTGCCGACGGGAACCATTAGGACCATGTCTGCGCCTGATTTGCCGTGGCAGTTCGAGCCTTCGCCGTGGCGTCCCCGGTCCGCCTTGAATTCGCGGTTGTAGCGATAATGCAGCAGCGTGTTGTCGTTTTCCGTGGACTCAAGGTAGATGTCGCCGCCGTTTCCGCCGTCGCCGCCGGAAGGTCCGCCACGTGGGACGAACTTCTCGCGCCGAAACGCGAGGCAGCCGTTCCCGCCGATGCCACCCTTCACAAAAATCTTCGCTTCGTCTACAAACACAATAGAGCCTCTTCAATTCTCAGGGAAAGGATACGACAGGGGTTACCGGAAATACAAAGGAACAGAAAATGGCGAGGCAGATGTTATGGCAGCCCGAGGAAGCAACACCTGGAAGTCACGAACGCCGATTACGCAGCGGGCGCTTTGGCAGAGGCACTCGCTTGGACTTCTTCCGCCGGCAGGACGCTGATGAAACGGCCCTTTTGGCCTTTGTCTTCAAAGCGCACAATTCCCGTAATCAGAGCAAAAAGCGTGTCGTCCTTCGCTCGGCTGACGTTCCGGCCGGGCTTATAACGCGTTCCGCGCTGCCGCACGAGGATGCTCCCGCCATTTACGAGCTGCCCGCCGAAGCGCTTCACGCCGAGCCGCTGCCCGTGGGAATCGCGCCCGTTGACCGATGAACCGCCGCCTTTTTTATGCGCCATACTGGAAAGCCTCTATTCCACTTTGATGTCGCCGACTTCCACGGCCGTGTAGCTTTGCCGGTGTCCGCGCGTAATCTTGTATTGTCCGCCCGTCTTATATTTCATGACGAGGTGCTTCGCGCCCCGTCCCTGTTCCACGATTTTGGCCGTGACCGTAGCTTTTCCGGCCTTGGATCCCGAATGCAGCTTCTTATCGTCGTCGTGCACGGCGAGCACTTCGTCAAATGTCACTTTGCCGCCGACTTTCCCGGCCAGTTTCTCGACGCGGATCGTCTCGCCCGGCGCGACGCGGTACTGCTTGCCCCCACTGCGAATCACGGCGTACATACAGCCTCCTGAAGCAAATGCGAATTTTTCATTATACGAGTCCAAGGGCTGATTCGTCAACGGATACCCCCCGGATTGGGCGTGAGCGGAACCCCGCGGTGCAGGATGCCGCGGAGGCTGCGCGGGACAAGGATAATGGACATCCGAGAAACCGCGGATTCGGGGGGTTCACCGCTTGATTTCCGTAGTATGGACCTGGCGGAGCAAGCTGGCGCGAGACGGTTTGGGGAGGAGAGAGTGAAGCCACACTTGTGCGGGCAAAGAGGTTCTGGCCAACGGGCGCGCAGTCGCAATAGGACGCCAAAGTTGGCGATTAGAAATTGGCCGATGCTTTGTTTTGTGTGAGTTACGGGCGATTCTAATTCTGAGGTGTGGCGATTAGAAATGGTGCATTCTTGGAGGATTCTCTCTGCGGGAGGGTCGCTCCGGGCCTGCCGCGGCTGGCAAGCCGGTTTTTGGTTGGCGTGCTGCCTGCTCATCCGGCTCCTTCGTATTCAGTTGACGCCGTAACTAGATTAACATATCTGGTGTGGAGTTTCCAAGGAGAAACGGGCGACGATGATTTCAGGGCCGGTGGTCTTCAGGGCCAAGCAATTGGCCGCGGAGCCGATGATGGTCGTCGGGCGCGCAAATGAGGGGCTATGCAGAGATGGACCCGAGCCACCTTGTTTCGTGTGTCCGAGATGGAAGAACCGCACCCTTGCAAACCAAAGGGTGCGGCACCCGCGTCCAACCCAGCTAGGTCACTGTTCGGTGAACTGGCGTGGTGGTATCATGCGTCCGCAGGCGCTATGTCACAAGAGGAAAACTGCCGCGATGCGTGCGCCACCCGCCTTGTAGGGAAATTCGGCGGATGCTAGAAGATTGTTCGTTCTAAGGTTGGTGGAGGTGAGAAGAAATGCGGAATCTTGGCTGGCTCTGGTCGAACCCGGATCTTCTAGGCAATGAATTTTATACAAAATCAGCTTTCAAATCCTATTTTTTTATTTTGGATTTCGTATTACTTTTGGTTACGACTGCATTGAATATCTTTGTTCTGACGAAGTACTGGGCACTCCTATCGTCCTTTTCGCATTTTTGGCTTGTCGTCAACGCCGCAGCACTGATCTCGCTGTGGTTTTTGGCAGTGCGCTATCGCCGAAGACTCCAGGAGTTACATACCATGGGCGGTGCGATCGGCAGTCAGGCAGGATCGCCTCTCGAGACTGCGTTGCGAGTTGCTGCGACTGTGATGCACATGGGTCTTTTTTATGGGTTTCTCCTGTTGGCGGGACTGCTGAATCTCATGGCGAACATCCTTCACGGGCGCGGGTAACGCGTTGTTGATGTTCTAGGCGGGTGGAGCACCCTTAACGCGCAAAGACGATCTTGACTTTTCTTCTGGGTAGCGGGTGGCGCAGGCTAAGCAATACTGTACCTTCAATGGCTTAACTGAGTCTGAGCTACTTCTGGGCATTCGAGGAAATATTTATCAGCTTCGCGATTGTCATCCAGTGCCGTGGATGCGGAAGTTGTCGGCCAGCCCGAATCTCGGCAGCATAAGCTTGTGAAAGCCGTAATGCCGATGACAAGACAGGAACCGTGATCTTCGCCAGGAAAGGCTGAATTTTTTCGCGATACGCTGCTTCTGTGAGCCAGTCCGGTTTATCTGCCGGATTCCATGCCTTCACCTCGGCGGCATGTCGGCGCTGCTTTTCAGCCTGCTTGGCTCGGGCCGCGGCGCTGTGTCCAGCCACTCGACCCACCTTTGCGACTTCGATCAGTCCTTCTCTGGAAACACTCACCGCGCATGTGGCGCAATAAGCTAGTCCAAATTTGATTGGCGCTCCACACACTCGGCAAACAGTTGGTGGGCGCGGCGGGCCAGAGGAAGACCACGTCCCACGACGTCGCTGGAGGCCGGGCTGGCGATAAAACCATTGCGTCCGAGGCGGCAGGAGAAATACGATGCGCAAGGCAGAAGTTGAATCGGAAATGCTGAATGGGGACTCTCAAGAAAATCGGGTATCCGGGCGATTCCATTAACAGCCGTTGGCCGGATTGCGGCAACGGCGGGATGAAAAAGGAACTTTCCATCGCAGGAGCCGCGAGCATCGTGCTTCGCGTGCTGCTTTTTCCCGTCATGTGCCTCGCGCTGTTGTACCCGGCTGTTGCGCGCGCGCAGGATAACTACGAAATTCAGGTTTATCCCTCCCAGACGATGACCCCCAAAACGCTGCTGATCGAACTGCACAGTAACTTTACCGCGGACGGCAGCACCGCGACGCAGTTCGGCATGCTGCCCACCCAGGGCCAGGAACATGAAACCGTCGAATTCACCGAGGGCATCAACGATTGGTCCGAGATTGGCTTTTACGTTTTCACGGCGGAGCAAAACGGCCATGGCGTGCAGTGGGTGGGCGATCACATCCGCCCGCGCGTGCGCATCCCGCCGAGCTGGCACTGGCCGGTCGGAGTGAGCCTCTCGACCGAGTTCGGATACGCCAGACCGGCCTACTCCAATCCGACCTGGTCGTGGCAGATTATGCCGATTATCGACCAGACCATCGGGCGCTGGTATTGGTCGGTCAATACAACGATGGTTTGGGACACGCACGTCGTTCCGCCGCCAGCGAATTTCACGCCACAAGAAAAGCAGACTTATTATCGCGACGTCGCTCCGCAGGGCGTGACGTTCGGCCCGGCGGCAACGCTCACATACGCGCCTTCGAAATATTACAATTTTGGCGTGGAGTATTACTCGTACTACGGCGAACTCGGGAACTTCGTCTCTCTGCACAATCAGCAGCAGCAGGTTTTTCCCGTCGTGAATCTGTTTGTCTCGCCCAAATGGGAGATCAATATCGGCGCGGGCTGGGGCGCCACGGCGGGAACAGACCATCTGATCCTGAAATGCGTCATCGGCCGCTATTTTGATTGGTCGCATCGCCGCCCCGGCAGCTCTGACAGCGTGCAATAGGCCGCAATGAGCCAAATAAACCGCCGCAAATTTCTCGCACAAGCGGGCGCGACCCTCACTAGCGCAACCCTCGCCTCCTCCCTTCCCGCATGGGCCCAAGCGCAAACCGAACCTGACGTCAAGCTCGATATTGCTCCTCTGGCGCTCGAGATCGCGCCCGGCAAAGTCATTCATACCGTGGCCTACAACGGCCGCGTTCCAGGACCGCTGATTCGCTGGCCCGAAGGCAAGCCCATCGTCATCGACGTGGTCAACCGAACCGCCATCCCGGAAATCGTGCACTGGCACGGGCTCACCATTCCTTCGGCCATGGACGGCGCGGCCGAAGAAGGCGCGCCGACGATCGCGCCCGGCGCGCAATTCCGTTATAGCTTTACGCCACGGCCTGCGGGCTTCCGCTGGTATCACACACACACTTTCGCCGGGCACGACTTGAAGCGCGCAACATACACGGGACAGTTCGGCTGCTTCTACATCGAACCCAAGAATGATCCCAGCAGTTACGACCAGGAAATTTTCCTCACGCTGCACGATTGGAACGCCTACATGGCCGCGAGCGGCGATTCGTCGATGGAGGCTGCCTACCAGTACGCAACCATCGACGACCGCATGCTCGGCTTCGCCGATCCTCTGCGAGTGCGGGAAGGGCAGCGCGTTCTCTTCCATATTCTGAACGCGAGCGCCAGCATGGCTCATTGGCTGGCGCTGGCGGGACACGAACTGACCGTCGTCGCGATGGACGGCAATCCTGTGCCCACGCCCGGCCCGGTGCGCGCGCTCCGCTTAGGTCCGGCTGAGCGCATCGACGCCGTCGCCACGATGAATCGTCCCGGAGTGTGGATTCTGGGCGAAACACGCAATTCGATGCGCAATATGGGTATGGGAATCGTGGTCGAGTACGCCAACCAGCAGGGCAAGCCGAAGTGGGTCGAGCCGCCGGAAACGCTGTGGGATTACCGTCCCTTCGCTGCGGCCCAGGCGGCAACACGCGAGCCGGATGAAATCATTCCATTACTCTTCGAGTCAAAGTTTCACGGCCAGGGCGCCTTCGATTCCTGGATGATCAACGGCAAATCGTACCCCAATACGGACACCATAATGCTCCGGCAGGGAAAAAGGTATCGCTTGAAAATGATGAATCGCAGCACGGACGATCACCCGCTGCATCTTCATCGGCATACTTTCGAAGTGACAAATCTGAATGGCGCGCCGCTCTCGGGCCTGAACAAAGACGTCGTCATGGTTCCGGCAAACACCGCCGCGGAAGTAGATTTCACGGCGAACAATCCCGGCGCGACTCTTTTCCACTGCCATATGCAGAGTCACATGGACTTCGGATTCATGATGCTCTTTCGCTATGCCTGAACCCACGTGAACGGGCGCAGGCCCGGCACGCGAACCGGCGCTCGACATGAAAACTTCAGGCGTGCGGATGTGATTTGTCGTAAATCGCGATCAGTTGATCGATGGTGGCGTGGGTGTAACGCTGCGTGGTCGACAACGACGAGTGGCCGAGCAGCTCTTGAATCGACCGCAGGTCCGCGCCGTCTGCCAACAGGTGCGTGGCAAATGCGTGGCGCAGAGAGTGCGGGTGCAGATCGTTGTTTTGCAGGAGCAATCGAGCATATCGCTTCACGATGTTCAACACCATTCGCTGAGTCAATCGGCCGCCGCGAAGATTCAGGAACACAGCTCTCGGTTCTCCTCGAGCTCCTGCATGCGCCAGAATCTCTTCACGAACGGGCCAGTAATTCTCGAGCGCTTCGCCGGCTTTCCTCCCATAAGGAACCATGCGTTCCTTGCGGCGCTTGCCGAACACGTGCAGCATTTTCTCCTCACGATTGACGCTGTTCTTGTCGAGGCCCGTGAGTTCGCTGACGCGCAAACCAGAAGAATAGAGGAGCTCCAGAATCGCGCGGTCGCGTGCAAGGATACGCTCCGCGTTCCGCTTTTCCTGACTCGAGGTTTTTTTCTTACCTGCGACTCTCGCGGCCATTGGAGCGGTGAGATTATCCAGCATGCGGTTTATCTCTTCCGCTGTCATCACGCTGGGCACTCGTTTCGGCAGCTTCGGACGGGCCACCAAACGAGCCGGATTTTGCTTCAAGAATTTCTCTCGAACACAGTATCGGAACATCGAGCGGATGGCCGCCAGCTTCCTGGCAACCGAACTCTTCTGCAACTTCAGATCGTACAAATGGCCCAGGAATTCACGAATCACCAGGTGATCGACGTCCGCGATTGCCATTGCCTCTTCGCCGGGCGGCGTCACATAGGCCAGGAACTGCTCGAGGTCGGTCTTGTAATTCTCTATCGTTTTCGGCGAGGCATTCCGCACGTACTCCAGATAGTGCAGATACTTCGCAAGCATTATCTTGAGTGTTCCCATTTCGGTTGTCATTAGATTATATGCTTCGCTGCAAGGTTGGCTTCACAAACATGAGTGGAGTTACCTGGCGCGCAGGGTCATGTCTTGGCGGGAACTTCAACGGCTGGTTCGGCGGCCAAGGATGGAGGAGCGCTTGGCACCTCCTCTTGCACCGGGATTTCGTAGTCGCATCCTTGATTCAAGCACGACCGGAACGTGCCCTGCTTCGTCCGCTTCATGACTGTGAACGATGCTCCGCACTTCGGGCATGGTTCAGGAATGGGCTCATGGGGAGTCGTGAAGTCGCAATCCGGATAGCGGCTGCAGCCATAGAAAATTCTGCCGCGCCCGCGTCCCTTGGCCGTGCCGCGACGGACAAACTCTCCCTCGGCGCATTTGGGACACTTGATCCCCAGCGTGATCGGCCGCGTGTACTTGCACTTCGGATACTTCGAGCATCCGATGAACTCCCCGAATCGTCCGTGGCGTTTCAAGAGCTGCTCATCGCACTTGGGGCATTTTTCGTCCAACAGTTCGTCCGGCTGCCGTGCCTTTTTCGTTCCCGCGGCCAGTCGCCGCGTGGTCTTGCAATCCGGATAGCCCGAGCAGGCGAGGAACTGGCCAAATCGCCCGCGTTTGATCACCATTTCGCGTCCGCAGTTGTGGCAATATTCGACGGTGTTTTCGCCTTCGACCTCTTCCGTGCCGGTGTCTGAAATGTCCCGAATGTAGTCGCAATCCGGATAGCGCTCGCAGCCGAGGAAAAATCCGTGGCGGCTGATGCGCTCGAGCAATTTGCCCTTTCCGCACTTCGGGCAGACCTCATCGGTCGGTATGCCCGCCTTATACGACTCCATTTCTCCTTCGGCTTTTTCCAGGTCGTCTTCGAAATGCTTCCAGAATCCCTTCACCGATTTTCGCCAGGGCAATTTACCTTCTTCAATTTCGTCGAGCTCGTCTTCCAGGCGCGCGGTGAATCCCACGTCGAAGATGTCTTCAAAACTTTTCACCAAGAGGGTGCTGACTTTCTCGCCGAGCATGGTGGGCGTGAATCGGCCCTGATCCTTGTTCACATACTCGCGTTCGACGATCGTCGAAATGATCGCCGCATACGTGGAGGGCCGCCCAATTCCTTTTTCTTCGAGCTCCTTTACCAGAGTTGCTTCCGTATAGCGCGGCGGCGGTTCCGTGAAATGCTGATCGGGCCGGATCTTTTCGAGCCGCAACCTCTCGCCTTCGCTCACGCGAGGCAAAGTGCGGCCTTCGGCATCCGCGTCCTCTTCCGCCACTGGCGCGGCGCCCGGCATGGCATCGGCTGCTTCGCCCTTGTCTTCATCTTCCCGCGACGCCGAATAGGCGGCCAGGTAGCCATCGAATTTCATGACAGAGCCGCTGGCGCGGAAAATATAGTCGCCCGCGGCGATATCGATGGTCGTCTGATCGAATACCGCCGGAACCATTTGCGAGGCGACGAATCGCTGCCAGATCAGCTGGTACAACTTGAACATGTCGTCATCGAGATAGCGCTTCACCTCCTCCGGAGAACGCGACACGTCGGTCGGGCGAACGGCTTCGTGCGCTTCCTGCGCCTGCTTTTTGGATTTGAAGAAATTCGGCTTTTCCGGCAAATAGCCCGGGCCGTAGCTCGTGCCGATGAAGTCGCGCACCTGAGCCAGCGCTTCGTTTGAAACGTGCACGGAATCTGTGCGCATGTATGTGATCAGCGCGACAGAGCCTTCCTCGCCAAGCTCGACGCCTTCATACAGCCGTTGCGCCAGTGTCATGGTGCGTTTCGCCGAGAATCGCAGCCGGTTGTACGAGGCCTGCTGCAGCTTCGAAGTGGTGAACGGCGGCGGCGCCCAGCGGCGCTTTTCTTTCTGGATAACGCTCGAAACTTGCCAATCGGCCTTCTCGACAGCCCCAACGACTTCCTGCGCCCTGGCCTCGTTCAGAACTTCGATTTCTTCGCCCTTATAGCGCCAGAGCTTGGCTTCAAAGGCAGGCGGCTCGCCCGCCGCAAGCAGGGCATGGATGGTCCAGTATTCCTTCGGATTGAACGCGCGGATTTCGCGCTCGCGATCCACGATGAGCCGCAGCGCCACAGTCTGCACGCGCCCAGCGGAAAGCCCGCGGCGCACTTTGTCCCACAGCAGCGGCGAAATCTTGTAGCCGACCAGACGGTCGAGCACGCGCCGCGCCTGTTGCGCATCCACCAGGTTCGTGTTCAAGGCGCCGGCCTGATCAAACGCAGCTTTGATCGCCTTTGGCGTGATTTCGTGAAACATCACCCGAAAAATCTTGCGTTTGTCGATCTTGCTCTTCGGCACCTTCTTTGTCGTCTTGGCGCTGCCGTTCTTTTTGTTCTTCTTTTCGCCTTTTTCGTCCGCCTTTTCGGCGTCCTCGGGTTCCACCGCGATTTCGCTGCCCGTCAGAAACTCAACCAGATGCGCTCCGATCGCTTCGCCTTCGCGGTCCGGGTCGGTCGCGACGTAGATCGCATCCGCTTCTTTGCCGATTTTCTTCAGCTCGTTCAGAATTTTCGACTTGCCCGGGAGTACCGTGTACGTCGGCTCGAAATCCTTCTTAATGTCTATGCCGAGCTCTTTTTTCGGCAGATCCTTCACGTGGCCGTAAGACGCGCGCACGGCGTAGTTGCGTCCGAGATATTTGTTGATCGTTTTCGCCTTGGCCGGCGATTCGACGATCACGAGTGAACGTCCCATGTGTTTCCTATGTTCCTTTCCCGTTTCCTGTTACAGCATCACTTTTAGGAACTGCTTGCCGGGCAATTGCTGGACCAGCCCTTTCATCTCCAGCTCAAACAGCGACGACAGCACTTCCGAGGAACTCATTCCCGAGTGCTCCACCAAATCGTCGACGTGCCGCGCGCTATCGACTTCCAGCATCGCGTAAAGCGTTTTCTCCGCCGGCCCCAGGCTCTGCTCCGCCAATGATGCGCGCTGTGCCCCATCCGTTGTTTCGACGGGAACCAATTCGGCACGAATTGGCGTCGGCAACTCTTCGACCACGTCTTCCCAACTCGTCACCAGCTTCGCGCCCTGCTTGATCAGCTGATTGGGACCAAAGCTGGCTGGCTGAGTCACATTGCCGGGCACCGCAAAGATTTCGCGCCCAAATTCCATTGCCAGCCGCGCCGTGATCAACGAGCCCGAATACTGCTGTCCCTCCACGACCACAACCCCGCGCGCCATGCCCCCGATAATCCTGTTTCGTATCGGGAAATTCTGCGGCGCAGGAAACGTCCCGATGGGGAACTCCGATATGATGGCCCCTCGCTCCTCCATTTCAGCAAAAATCTTTCGGTTCTCTTTCGGATAGATAACGTCTATCCCGCAGCCGAGAACCCCCACGGTACCGCCTATCGCCGAGCTAATTGCGCCTTTGTGCGCGCAGGCATCGATTCCGCGGGCCAATCCGCTGACGATTACCAGGCCGCGAGCAGCCAAGTCACGCGCCAGCCTCTCCGCCATTTGATTCCCATAAGGTGTCGGACGACGCGTGCCGACGATCGCAATGGCGTGGCGATTTAGAAGTTCAGCGTTTCCTTTAAGATACAGAAGGGGCGGAGGATCGTAGATTTCCTTGAGCAGTTGCGGATAGGAAGGCTCATCCCAGGTGATTAACCGGCATTTCGCTGCCTCCGTCTGCGCCAGTTCCTTGGCCGCCGTGCTCAGAGGCTGCCGCGAATGAATCGCTTGCGCGACCGCCGCGGGAAGCTGCTGCGCCTCGAGCGAAGTCAGCGACGCGCTGAAAATTGCTCCTGGACTGCCAAACGCACGCAGCAACTTACCAGCCGTGCGCGCGCCCAGCCCTGGAGTGAGCGCGAGCGCCAACCATCCCAAGTATTGGTCGGGCTCCATTTGCGTCGAATGCCGACGCGTGAGCCTACGCACGGCATTGCGGTATTGTCAAGGATGATGATGTGCAGAATGGTTATGACAAGCCGTGAGCGTCTCAACTAATTTCCGGAACAGACGCGACTCCCCGCGTTATGCGCTCGTCGATTCGCCGTACGAGACTGTGTCAGAAATCTATTGCCAGACATCGTCGCCGATGGGATCGCCAGCCGGCGGCGGCCCTGGAACAGTCAAATGCACGCCGGTCGGGTTCTTCTCAAACGCATCGATTTCATGCGACGCATAGAAGAGTTCCGCCTGGCGAGTTCCGCCCGAGGACATTTGTAATTGACCTTGCATCCAGGTTTTCAACTCGTCGAGCTTCAGGGAGGCAATTGCACGTGTTTCGGCGGCCGCGTGGTCATCCGCGGCGAGCGCCATTAAATGGTCCAGCACCACGAAGTCGACCGTTTTCTGAATCGCGCCGTCGTAGCCCGTCTCCGGCTTGGCTTTCCAAGTGGCTGCTACCAAGTCATCCACCAGTTCGGCAAAGCCCGGATAGTTGTCTTCGCGCGAATGGTATTCGACCATGCGTTCGTCGCGATTCGGCTCAAGCAGCAGGCTCGAAACAATTTCCGCAGCCGCTTCGGCCGGCGCCAATGAATCGAATGCCGGCGAGGTGTGCCGCGCGAAATTCTCCTCCGTGTCCGGGTAATCGGGCGGACGCGGCGGGATCAGCCTCAATATACGCTCCGGCAACGCCAGGACGTTGGGCTGCAGCGTGTCGAGCACGGCATGAATTGCCTCGCGCTGCTCAGCGGCAGGCACAATTTCGGCATCTTTCTGAGCGCTACCCCGCACGTTGAACGAATAATCCAGCCCGCCGATCATTTTCGTCACCGCCGTGACTTGATAACGATGATAGAGATAAATTGGGACCAGGACATCTTCGAGTGTGGCCATCGGCGCGTTCTCCGGAATCGCACTCTCGGAGAAATTCTTCAGCGCCGCCGCCCGGACGGCCATCACCTGCTTCAAGCCGTCAAGATCGTTGCTTCCCACGTCCCACAAATGCGCAAAGGGACTCGCCGATCCGAGCGGACGCGCGTCCTGATCGGTCAAGTAAATCTGCCCGCGCGAAAATGCGTCGTCGAGGATCTTATTGAGCGCCTGTTTCTCATTGGTTCCCTGCGCAAATTCGCGATAGCCATAATCAATCGTAACTTTGTCCCATTCTCCAATCCCCGTGGCATACGCGTTGGACACATCCGGCACGCCATCCGCCCCGACGGTGATTAGCGGCGATGGATAGTCCATCACTGAGCTTCGATTGACGATGCTTCCGGCGAAATTGTGCATCAGCCCGAGCGTGTGACCCGTTTCATGGGCCGCCAATTGGCGAATCCGCGCCAGCGCCATTTCATTCGCTTCGCGCAGCTTCGCCGGATCGTTTCCAAACGGATCGAGCAGTCCTTGCGCGATCAAGAACACCTGCCGAATGCGCAGCGCGTCCAGATTCACGTGTCCGTTGATGATCTCGCCCGTCCGCGGATCAGCAATCGCGCTTCCGTAAGACCAGCCGCGCGTGGCCCGCGGAACCCATTCGATCACGTTGTAGCGCACGTCCATCGGGTCCACGCCTTGGGGCAGCAGTTTCACTTGGAACGCGTTTATGTACCCCGCGGCCGTGAATGCTTGATTCCACCAACTGGCGCCTTCCATCAGCGCTGTGCGGAGCGGCTCTGGTACGGCGCGGTCGACATAATAAACGATCGGCTTCGCGGGCTCGCTCATCGCGGCCGATGGGTCTTTCTTTTCAATTCTCCAGTGAACGATAAAGCGTTTGTGGATCGATTCAGCGACCGGCGTTGCAAAATCCATGTACTGAATGCCGAAAAATCCCGACCGCGGGTCGTATTCGCGCATGTGAAATCCGGGGGGCGGCGCTTGCACGAATGAGGAGTGCTCGTGCACGGTAATCGCCATGGGATCGGGCGTGACTTCATCCACCCAGCGGCCTGGATTTTCCCCCGTGAAAGTCAGCGTCGCCTCCACGTCACTGTTTTCCGGGAAATTCTTGGTGCGCGGCAAATAAATGGCGCAGCGCGACGGATCGAGATGAAAACTGCCCTGATGCGTCATCTGCAGCTTTCCGGCGACATTGTGCGCATCGCGCAGAAAAAATGGCGTCGCGTCCACCAGCACCGAGTCGCCATCTTCGGCAGCAACGTCGAATCCCCACAGCACGGATTGCGCAAACGCCTCTTTCACGGCCTCTTGTTGATTCGGGTCATCGGTCACGGCGCGGTAGCGCTCATTTTCGGCCACCAGCAGCACGCGCGGCCCGCTCCGCTCGAAGTGAACCACTTGTGTTTCGCCGGGCTGGCCGCGATCGAGCCCGATGTCATTTGAGCCGACGCCGTAGGGCAGAGATTCGACGTAGAGAAATTCCGTATTCCACTTGTCGATTTGCAGCCAGATTTTCCCCGCGCGTGCGTCCCAGTAGTACGTAAAAAAACCAGGCATCTTCTCCATGCTCGCTGTCTTTTGCCCGATGCCGGGCAGCGGTTTCTCTTCCGCGGCTTGTGCAGAAGTTTGAATGGCGGCTGGAATTGCAAAAATAAAAAGAAATAGCGAACACAAAATGAAGACCCGTTTCATGAATCTCCTCCGGCAGAAAAATCGGTCGTTCGTGTTTATATCAGAAACGGCGAGCTGAGGAGCGGCCTTTCTGTCATTTTCTATTGCGGGAGGGATGCAACATTACGCCCTGGCGCGGGTTCGAGCGCTACTGACTTGCAACGGAATAGATAATCCGGCCCTGGCGGAATGTGTAGTTCACGTGTGCGAGGCCTTCGATGTCTCGTTGCGGATCCTGCCCGAGAACGACTAAGTCAGCTTCCATTCCAACTCTGATCTGCCCGCGCCGGTCCGATTCGCCAAATCGTTTTGCCGGCTCAGTCGTGAGCGAATCGAGGATTTGCGGGAAAGTCAGCCCGGCTCGCTGCATGATGAGGTACTCGCTCGCTGGATTGTAGTCCGGAAGAAATCCTGCATCCGTGCCGAAAAGGATGTCGCCATGCAGGGTTGCGTAGTCGCTAACCTCTCTCATGATTTGGCCAATGTTCGAGTCTTGGCTGAAAAGAGCCAGCGTAGGAATCAGCCACATCCCCTGCGACTTCATTTGGCGAAGATAGGACGGGTTCCAACCCTGCAGGTCCTCGACGGCGTGAGCCAGCACATCCACATGCGCTTGAAGCGCAATCTGAAATCCCGCCACGTTGGATGGGTGCGCCCAAACGAGCTTGCCGCGCTTGTGCGCTTCCGCGACAGCAGCCTCCGCAACGTCCAACGGCATGGTTACGACCCGGCCCTTCTCCACCCACGATCCAGTGAACAGCTTGATGATGTCCGCCCCGCCGGCGACGCGTTCATCCACGATCCGAACCGCTTCGGCTGGCGTCTTTGGCTGCGCCAACTGCTTCCAGATATCCGCAGGCATGGAATCCTTCAAGTAATAGGGAACGCCGTTCGGGGGATAGAGCGGCGAGCCGGAGGTCAGAATTCGCGGGCCAGCCACTTCGCCCGAATCAATGCGGCTTCGAATTGCCTCCGTGTTCGCGAGGTCCGAGCCTGTGTCGACGACGGTCGTGAATCCGTATTGCGTCAGCGTGGTTTGAAGCTGCCGCGCCAACTGCGCGGCGGGCACCTGCGCCGCATTCGACCACTGCGGTTCCGTAAAATGGATATGGCTATTTTGAAATCCCGCGGTGATGAACATTCCGCGGCAGTCCAACTCTCCCGTCCCCTCCGGCACCTTGACATTGCCATGAGAGCCGACGGCCGCGATCTTTCCGTCGCGAATTAATATGACGCCATTTTCGATGGGAAGCACGAATGGCGAGACATAGATGCGCGCGCCTTCCAATGCGATCGGCGTGTTGGCACTCGAAATCTGCGGAGGCGGCGCGACGTTCCTGGCCCGCGGGGGAACATAAAGAATTGCCATGGCCGCAACTGGCAGAACGGCGAGACACCAGACTGTACGCTTCACAGAATCTCCCCTCGACGCTCCATAGGATGCTCGCTCGCTTTCTTGAGCTGTAAGCTGTTCCGGCTGGCCGAACCCATTTAAGACATCTTATGCTGCCGTACTCCTCGGTTTCAATCCGCGTTGAGCCTTTGTGCTATATTGGCAATTTGCCCTTTCAACGAAATGGCTATGAGCAAACTCCGAATATCAATTGTGGAATATCTCAACACCGCGCCACTTGTGTGGGGATTCACGGAAGGCCCTCTCACGGGCAAGTACGACCTGTCGTTCACTGTGCCGTCTCAGTGCGCTGAGGCGTTGCGCGCCGGTGACGTCGACGTCGCCATCATTCCCGCGATCGAGTACCAGCGGATGGAGGGCCTCGTGGCTTTGCCCGGAATGGCCATTGCCGCAAAGGGCGAAGTGCGCAGCATTTTGGTCGTGGCGAAAAAACCCATCGACATGGTCAAACGCATCGCGCTGGACACGAGTTCGCGCAGTTCCGCCGCTCTCGTCCGCCTGCTCGCGGCGGGAGAATGGGGTATTCAGCCCGAGTTCATTGACGCCGCGCCTGATGCCGCCGCGATGCTCTCGGAAGCCGATGCCGCACTCGTGATCGGCGATCCGGCGCTTCGCATCGCCGTGAAGCTCGATTATCTGGCGGACAAGAAGCCGCGCGAAGGTGCATGTTGCCAGGGCGATCCAGACGACATGCCTGTCCCCGGCTATCCGGCATTGTTCGTTTACGACGTTGCTTACCAATGGCGCGAGATGACGGGCAAGCCCTGCGTCCTGGCGATCTGGGCGGGGCGCCGCGATAAGATCACACCGGAAGTCATGGCGGATTTCCAGGCATCGAAGCAATTCGGCCTCGGCCACATCGAAGACATCGCCGAAGCCGCGTCCGTCAAGCTCGATCTGCCTCCCAAATCGCTGGAGACTTATCTTCGCGACAATATCGATTTTTCTCTCGACGAAGAGAATCTCGAAGGCCTTAATTTGTATTATCAGAAGTGCGCCGCTGCCGGCCTGATTCCCCGCGCCCGGGCTCTCGAATTCACTGCGATTTCTGCAAGCTTCCCCGCGCAGACAATCACCCGGCATGGAGCCTGATTCAGTGGATCCACAGACAGCCCCAGCGAAACTTGGAACTCTGGAGATTCTTCGCCGCTATCCTTTCAAGGGCATGAGGGGCGAAGACATCGATGAAGCCTTCGTGACGTTCCCTGGCCTTATCGGCGATCGCGCTTACGCCTTCGTCGATCCCAGCCGCCCTTCGAATTTTCCGTGGATGACGGGCCGGCTGGTCCGCGAAATGATTCTTTTTCAGCCGCGCTTCCTGGCCACTCCAGACCCCAAACAGGAGCATCCCTCGCGCAAGGATTTTGTTGCGGAGGTCAGAACGCCCGAAGGTGAGAAGCTTTCGGTGGACGACCCCGGCTTCACTGCATATTTTGAGAAGCGCTTCCAGCGCTCGCTCGAATTGCGTTTTTCCGAACGCGCCATGCAGGATGCTTGTCCCGTCTCCCTTTTCGGTCTCGATAGCGTCCGAAAGCTCTCCGATGAAGCGGGCTTCCCGCTGGATCATCGCCGCTTTCGAGCGAACTTTTATGTTCGTTGGGAGAATCGAAAGCCGTATTACGAGCAGGAACTGGTGGGCGCAAAGCTGCGGATTGGCGAGAAACTCATTATGATGGTTGTCGAAAACAACGAGCGCTGCGTTATCATCAATCTCGACCCGACGACGGCGGAAGCGACGCCCCGGGTGCTCGAAGTCGTCGCGCGGAATCACGCCAGTTGCTGCGGCGTTTATGGCTCGGTTTTGCGCGAAGGAATCGTGCGCGCTGGCGATGCGGTTTATGCAGTGGACTGAGCGGAAGGCGAAAGCAATTCACATATGAGCATCACGCAACAGGAAGCGCTCGACCTTTTTAACTCCGAAGATCTTGTCGGCGTCGGCATGGCCGCGAATGAGGTACGCCGAAAGAAGAACGATCCGCGCGTGGCCACCTATCAGATCGACCGCAACATCAATTACACGAATTTCTGTACCGAGTATTGCTCCTTCTGCGCCTTCTATCGTCCGCTGGGCGCGAAGGATGGCTACATCCTGTCTTTCGAGGATATCTACCAGAAAATCGAAGAAACCATCGAGCTCGGAGGCACGGGCATTTTGATGCAGGGCGGCCTGCATCCCGATCTGCGCATCGATTATTTCGAAAATTTGCTGAGTTCGATCAAGCAGCGTTTCCCCGCGCTTCATCTGCACTGTTTTTCAGCGCCGGAGATCACTTGCATCGCCGAGGTTTCCGGCCTCTCCGTTCGCGACACCATTTCGCGGCTTGCCGACGCCGGTCTCGATTCCATTCCCGGCGGCGGCGCGGAAATTCTCGACGACGAAATTCGCTCGCGCATCTCGCGGCTAAAATGCACTGCCGATGAATGGGAGCTCGTTCACCGCACGGCGCACTCCCTCGGTATGCGCACCACGGCCACGATGATGTTCGGCTGCGGCGAGGAATATCGCCATCGCGTCAATCATTTCGAACGTGTCCGGCGAATCCAGGAAGATACCGGCGGCTTTACGGCGTTTATTCCCTGGATGTTCGCGCCCGAAAACACGCCTCTGGGCAAGAAAGTTCCCGAAGCGACGGCGGTGGAGTATCTGAAGACGCTTGCCGTCAGCCGCCTCTTTCTCGATGACATCGACCACATTCAGTCGAGCTGGCTCACGCCCGGAATTAAAGTTTGCCAGGTCGGTCTGCAGTTTGGCGCCGATGACGTCGGCAGCATCTTGATCGAGGAAAATGTCGTTTATGCGGCGGGCGTGCGAAACCGCACCAACGAAGCCGAACTTCGCCGCGTGATTTCCGATGCAGGATTCATCCCCGCTCAGCGCGACACTCTCTACCGCGCTTATTTCCTCAAATAACGGACGGATAGTCCCGGAACATGCAGAGCGGCGGATCGAGGCTGTGTTAGGTCTGCGTGAACGCTGGCGATTTCAGTGCTAGTAGAAGTGTACGTTAATCCGCGGCGCGAATCAGCCCGCGCGCTGTCGCGACCGGTATTTCCACCGTCACGCTCGCGCCATACGGCTGGCGATTCGCGAGGTGAACATCACCGCCGCACTCGCGCACGATGCCATAGCAGATGCTCAATCCGAGCCCGGTTCCCTTGCCGACTGGCTTCGTCGTATAGAACGGATCAAACGCGCGGTTCAAATCGAGGAATCCCGGACCGCTATCCTCGAATCCGAAAATGACCCGGCCGTCACGCCGGGCCGCGTGAATGCGGATCACTCTCTTGCGGCTTTCCTCGAGCGTGTCGCATGAGTTGTTGAGCAGATTGAGCAGAATCTGCTTCAGTTCGTCTTCCCCGATCGAAAGAGCGGGCAGCGACGGCTCGATTTCTGTTTGCAGGTCGATTCCCAGCTTCCGCACGTGGAACTCCCGCAATTGCAGAACGTCACGCAAAATGGCTTCGAAATGGGAGGCTCGCTCGCTGGAGTTGTTTTGACGCGCAAAGCGCAGCAGCCCGCTCAAGATGCGGTGCATTCGCCGCGCTTCGTTTGCGAGTTTGGACACCTTGCGAGCCGCGCTTTCGCCTTTCACTTCTTCCGACAGCAATTCCGAGTATCCGATAATTCCCGTCAGCGGGTTGTTCAATTCGTGCGCCACGCCCGCGACCAACTGTCCCAGGGCGGCCAGTTTTTCAGACCTCACGAGTTGGTGGTGCAGGCGCGTATTTTCGATCGTGACCGCCAGGTCCGCGGCGAGCATCTCCACTTTCATGACTTCCGATGAATTCAACCCGCTCGAATCGAATGGCGACAGCACGATCCATCCCAGGCATGTGCCACGCGACGTCACGAGCGGCACAATGACTTCGGGGACCTCAGGCGATTTCGCCGTGCTGCACCCGTCGCTGACAATGGAAGTGTCCGGCGACAACTGGAATGAGTTGTTCGCCACCCTTTGCCCCGCCGCGCAGAGTTCGCCCACGCGGCCCAGGCTCCATCCCATCGCTAGTTTCTTCAAAGCTTCCTGGTCCACCGGGGAGAATCCGCTCGAGCCGGCAAGAAACAGAGATCCATCTTCGCGTGCCAGAATCAGCGCCGCGCGATGGACACCGGCCGTCTCCGTGAGCGCCGCTGCGATCTCGTCACAAACCGTCGCGGGATCGGCGCCGCTGAGCAGTCGTGAAGTGATGCGCGAAAAACGCACCAGCAGCGAATTTTCTGCGTGTTCGCGCGCCCCGTTTTCTTCGACAATCCGCGATTTTTCCTCGAGCACCGAGAGAATCATTCCGAAGGCTACGAAGAATTTCGGCACGTTCCAGAGTTCCGGATTCACTTGCAGGTGCGGGTATAGGCTGCCAACCAAAGCGCCAATGGGAAACACAGCGCCCCAACAGTAAAATCCTCCGGAGACGATCATCACGCCGACGGAGCGGCGAGGGAACCGCATCCAGAACAAGAAACCGCAAACGCCGAAAGTGACCGCGAGAACCGCGTGTACTCCGGGATTAAAATCGCCTTTCCACTGCGCGTGTACCACGAACGCACCAATGGCGATGAATAGCATCGCCAGGATCGAATTCGAGCGCGATCGTTTCTCATGGGCAAGAAGCGCGAAACCGGCAAGTCCGAAAAAGAAAATCGCAAGCGCGCCGGCCAGCGCCCAGCGATTCTGCCATCCGAAGGTGATTGCAAACGCATGGAAGGCGGCCGCTGGCCCCAGAATCGCCAGCAATATGTTCCTGCGGATATGGTCTTCCGCGGATCGCGCCAGGGAAACAAGGAAAACCACGCCTGAAAGTTCCAGCGCGGCCAAATCGACCGACTCGATGACGTTTTCGACGAAACCCGTGTGTGTCTCAAAGACCTGCACGAAAAAATGCAGGAAAATCAGCGCCCAGGCAAAAATCCAAAGCCGCGTTCGCACCGAAGGTGAATGCTTCCGCAGAGAAATAAACGTCCCCACGAGAACAGCGAGAACGAGGATTGTCGGCAGTTTTTCGAGTAGCCCAGCCACAATGTGCCTTTCGTTATTTAGGATTGCAATGCGAACGTAGCAGGGCAAACAGGAGGGCAGCAATCCATCCAACGTACTATTCTGCTATTCCGTGCGAAGTGAGTAATTCCGGCGCAAGTGACAGATTTATTTGAGGATACGGAACTTTATCTCAACAATGGCGCCTTCTGGAATCTTGACCGCCTCGTCCGGAATGAACACGCCGCCACTAAAGCGCGCCCTCGCGTGGCCTGCCGCTGGCGTTTTATTCTCCTCCACCGGACCGACTTGCGCACCCATCCGCTCCGAATGGCTCACGCTTCCCGTGCGGTCGAGCGCGAGGTTGGCCAGCGCGTCGGCGTCGCGATTCATCTCGCGCGGTACATGCTCGATTACGAAATAATCCAGCGCCCGCGAAAGCTTTTGCGCTCGCTCGTGGAGCGGCTTGAGCTCCGCGTTTTTCACTTTGTAGCGGCCTTGCATCTGGCGCACGATCAGCTCGGAATCGCTTCTCACCCGGAGCGCGCGAATTTGATGCGCCGCCGCGAAGTCAAGCGCGGCAATCAGCGCGTAGTATTCCGTGGCGTTGTTCGTCTCGTTGCCGATGTATTTGCCCATCTCGGAGATTTTGTCGCCGCTTGGCCCGCGCAGCACCAGACCATACGCCGCAGGCCCGGGATTCCCGCGCGAAGCGCCGTCAATATTGGCGATGTGAACCCCTGCTGGCGGCGCGTCGGAATGCGATTCATTGAACAAACGCGCGCTGGATGGCGGAGAAGATTTCGAGGAGCGCCGTATCATGCGATTTCGATAAAGCGATTGCTATTGGAAACACAAACAAGACCAAGGAAGAAAGTCAGCGGAAATCCCTTGCCAGCTCGTTTTTCATTTTTCACTGGTTTGCGCGCCTGTGGCCTGCGCCGCTGCTTGCGTGGCGGCGGGTGGCTCGATGTAGTAGAGGATCCGCGTACAAAGTTCGCAGTGATAAAGCTCCTGCTGATTATCGTCGCGGCTGAGTATCTGAAAAACATGCGGCCGGATCCGCGCCCCGCAAGCTGAGCACGCTTCTCCCCGGACTTCCGCCACGGCCACTCCGCCGTGTTTTTTTGCGATGCGTTGGTAATGGTCGAGCAAGTCTTCGGGAATCGCCGTGACCACTTTCGCGCGTTCGCCTTCCAAGACCGCTCGCTCTTTTTCCGCTACGGCCTTTTCGCTCTCGATCTGCGCGCGCTCGCCGCGCATCTCTTCTTCGATTTGCTTGTACGATTTCTCCGCGGCCTTCACCTGGCGGTCGTACTGTTCGCTGGAGACCATTTCCTCGAGCAAGCGATCCTCAGCCTTGGCAATTTCCGCTTCGGCCATTTCAATCTCGTGCTGGAGGGTTTTATAAGCCTCGTTCGTCTTTACCTGGAAGGCCTGGTCCTTGTACTTGCGAACTTTTTCTTTCCATTGCTCGACGTCCAGCTCGTATTTCTTGCGGTCCTTGAGCGCCGTCGTGTGCGACTCTTTGTTTTTTTCCAGTTCCGCTTTGCCAGCCGCCAGGCGCGCCTCCACATTGGCCAGCCTCTTCGGAAATGTCGCCAACCGCTCTCGGACAGCGTTCAGCCGCTTATCGACGTCCTGTAGCCCCAGGAGTTCCTTGAGGATTGCTCTCACTGCACTGCATTTTAGCACAGCGAACGGTTCTGACCCGCTGGTGATTGTATGTGTCCCGTTAGAGGGCCTTGTCCAGGAACGCGACGGCGCGCCGCCACGCATCCTTCTGGGCCTCCGCGTCTGCTTCCGCCGTGCCTCCGAACGAAATCGGAAACTTCATGCTGGCTGATCGCGACGTTCGCGTGGTTGTCGGCAAAAACGGATAGCGAAGTTCATGTCCCGCCTTCGCATAATGGACATGCTCGACCCCGTGCGCGAATCGGTTCGCGCGCAGCCGCGCCACAATCCTTTCCGCCATTTCCGCCGCTGGCCAAACGTGATCGTCGCCGCCTGAAATCAACAGAATCGGCCCACTCATTCGCTCTGCGGGAATCGCCGCGTCTTTCACGGCCTGGCGGTTTCGCAGGGCCGCCCGGAATAGATTGCGAAATTTTACCGGCCGCTTCATCACAGCCACGGGCACGGCCGAACGGGCGATGAATCCGCGAAGCGGCAGCGGCGCGAATGGTAGCGGCCGGTCCTGCCACGTCCAGCATGGGATTACTTCGCCGGTCGCCTTATCCCTTCCACCGGAGCCCCATGAAACTGCGCTTGGCGCGTATGCCACCGCGGCGCCGATTTGCGGGAACATCGAACCGAGGATCAGAGCCAGCTCCGAACCGCGCGAAATCGCCAGGACGCCGATTCGCCGCGCGTCAATTTCCGGCTGGCGTCCGAGCCAGCCCAGCGCTCGCTCGAAATATTCGAGCGGCACGCGGTGCAGCCATGCGGGAAGCGAAGGGACACCGAAATACGCCAGCGCCAAGGTCGCGAATCCGTGGCGCGATAAAGCCGCTGCCTTGTCAATGTCGTAGCCGCCACCCGAACCTCCAAGAACAATCACCACGCGATGCGGCCCGCGCCCCGGCGGAACAAAGAGTTGCCCCACCAAACCCTCTTCCTGAACTTCGCGAATTCTCGTTTCTGGCGCCAGCCATCTCCGCGTCAATTCTCCTGAAGCAATCGGGCGGTCGGCCAGGTCAGCCGTCAGACTCATGCAATCCGGCTCGGTTCCTTCCTTGCGAAACGTCGCCTGCGCTTTGGCAGTGGCCCGCTCGAGCTTCATCGACCAAAAAAGCCCCATCGCATCTATCCCACGATATGTTCCTTCTTGCGATTCCTGTTTCGCGGGATCGACGTTACCTAACGCATCCGCCACGAAAACACCGCGTGATTCCCATAGCATTCCGGCGTCATCCCGCACGCTTGCGCGTATCGTGACTCGCGCGTTCGGCGGCAATCCGCGCACACGAAGCGCCACATCTTCATCGATGAATGCTGGATTCGGCGCGATTTCGAGCCGCGCGCCCGCCGTCGCCCAAGTCTCGGTTTGGATATCTGACGTCGCCATTTGTATTCCCATGCTACTACACCCGAAAAGCCGCCCGCCGTGACGCGCGTCTGCCCCTGTCAATTTCAGCGGTGCCGATGCGTCCTTTTCCCCGTCTCAAACGTATGTCAGATATGATGGCCGAAGCGGCACTTTCGATGGAGGTGCTCGTGGGTCTCGAAGCCGAAGTTTCCAGACTTCGACGCGGGGACCTGGACGCGCTCGCGGAACTCGTGACGCGCTACCAGCACCGCTTGTATCGCTACCTGCTCCGCATCGTGCGCCAGCCGGCGGAAGCCGAGGATCTCTTTCAGCAGACTTGGCTTCGCGTCGCTGGCCAGATTCATCGCTTCGATCCGAAACGGAATTTCGAAGCGTGGCTTTTCACACTATCGCGCAATCTTGCGATTGACCACCTCCGGCGCGTGCGGCCCGAGAGTCTTGACGATCAGGAGCCCGGCGAACGCGCCGCAACGCCCGCCGCGCTGCGTTCCTCCGAGCCACCGGCCCTCGACCTGGCCATCGCGCGCGAGCGGTCTTATCAGATCTCCGCCGCGCTAGAGACGCTGCCGATGATGTATCGTGAGGTCCTGGTCCTGCGGTTCGAAGAGGAAATGAAGCTCGAAGAAATCGCCGAGGTGCTGGACGCGCCGCTCTCGACCGTGAAGAGCCGCTTGCGCCGCGGTCTTGGATTTGTCCGGCAGGTGCTTGAAAAGCGTTATCCGGGTGCAGCATGGCAATGATTGATGATAGAGACGCAGCAATGAGCGAACACGATCAAATCCGCGAGCTTTTGGCACTGGCCGCCGCAGGCGCGCTCGACGCGAGCGAAGAATCGCGCCTCTCGGCGCATCTGCGATCCTGCCCGGATTGCGCTTCTGAATTGAGCTCCTGGCAGGAAATGGGCGCGGCTTTGCGCCGGCTTCCAACGCCGCAAGCGCCGGCTGTACTGATTGCGCGAACGATCTCCGCGGCCCAGGCGCGCCTCACCGAAGAATCCCAAAGGCGCTCGGAACGGAAGTTGATTGCGTTCGTGGTCGTCTTTTCGTGGGTCTTCGTTGCGTTGAGCTGGCCGCTGGCTCAGTTTCTGGCGAAGGGCTGGACGAGCCTCGTTGGCCTGGGCTTCGAGCAAGGTTGGGAGAATTTTGCGGTGTTCACGGCGTTGTGCTGGACCGGCGGCGCCGTTGCCGCGGTGGCCCTGGCGAAGCGCCGCCAGCAGGAGAGGAGGGTCGCATGAGCTTCCGTCGCGAACTCAGCGTGATTCCAAGGACGGCATGGATCATTGCGTTCATCTTTTACGCCGGATGCGTCATTGGTGTTCATTTTGGCATGAGCCAGGACCCTCAAATGTCCCAGTGGCCGCTGGCTGGCCAGCTTGCCTTTCAGTTCCTAGTCCCTTTGTTTGTTTTCCCGGTGGTCGCTTTCTATGGCTACGTCTTCGGCGACGCCCGCCGGCGCGGCATGAACGCCATTGGATGGATGCTCCTCGCTCTCTTCGTTCCTTACTTGATCGGCGTAATTATTTATTTCTGCATTCGTGATCCGCTGCCAACGGATTGCTCAAACTGCCGCGCAGCGGTCCCCGGCAAATTCACGTTTTGCCCTAACTGCGGACACGCGCTCCGGCCCTACTGCCCGCAATGCGGCAAGAGCGTCGAACGAGGTTGGAGCAACTGCGCCCACTGCGGCACGAAACTCCCGGCCCAAGGCTGAACAAGAAATCCACGGCTTCTCGTCGCGGAAATCCGCGAAAAGCTTTGGGGTTCATTTTCGCTCGCCGTTAGAATTCCTTCGTCTTAAATTATGGTTCGGATTGAATGAGGAGGAACCGATGCCGTACGTGCAAATCACATGGGTCTCGGGACGGACGCCCGAGCAAAAACGCAAGCTCGCTGAACGGATCACTGTGGCATTAGTGGAAGATGGCCGCGCGAAGCGTGAAAACGTTCACGTCAGCTTTGTCGACGTGCCGCCAACTGATTATGCAGAGGCTGGCATCGTCGTTGCAGACCAGAAACGCACGCCGTAGCCGCCCGGCGCAAGCCAACATCGAAGCCTGCACCGGGTCTACCGGCCTATCTCTTCGCGCGTTGCACTCGCACGCCTAACTCGACGTCCGCGTCTCCCGGCGAATCAGATATGCGTCGATAAAGAACCCGAGGCCGATGGCAAACGGTATGATTCCCAGCACCGCCGCCTCCATCGTGTCCGGCTCCCAGCGGCTGAGCATCGCAAACGTCAGCGAAAAACCAATCGCCGCTGCAAGCAGCAGGATACCGGCTCGGCGCGATGCCGCCGGCTGTCCCAGGTCCGCTTCGAACGGCACATTAATCCCCCGCGCGATTGCCGCGAGTCTCTCTTCCGTGCGGAATTTTCGTCCGCGCTGCCACGCCCACGCCCAAACCACCGCAATCGGGAACCCGAGAGCCAACACCACGGCCGCAAGTCCAACGATATTGTCCGACATTATCCTCCTCCTCGCCGCGCGGGTCGTCTCGATTCATTCACGCTCGGCCTTTCTCGATGGAAGATACGCTTTCAGTGCGCGATATGTTCCCCAACAAGCCGCCGCAGATGGTTTGCGGCCTGCATTGCCTTCCGCCCCGTGTGCTATCATGCAGCCGCTTAACTGGCATGAAACGAATACCCCTTTTCGCCATGCTTTCGACCCTCCTTTTCATGCTGCTTTTCGCTTTTCCCGCTCCGGCCGCGGCAACCGGCGAAGTCGTCGTACTCACTTACACAGGTCCCATAAATCCGGCGAGCGCCGGCTATATTTCGCGCGGCATCGCCGATGCCGAAGCGCGCCGCGCCGCCGCAGTGATTCTGCAGCTCGACACGCCGGGCGGCCTCGATTCTTCCATGCGCACGATCGTTCAGGCCGAGATGAACGCTCGCATTCCGGTCGTTGTTTACGTGGCGCCCAAAGGCGCCCGCGCTGCTTCTGCGGGCTGCTTCATCGTCCTTGCCGCCGACGTTGCTGCCATGGCCCCGGGGACAAACATTGGCGCGGCTCATCCGATATTTCTCAACGGCGGCACAGTCTCCGAGAAAATCCTCAACGACGCTGCCGCGTACGCGCGCTCAATTGCGGGCGCGCGCCGCCGCAATGCGGATTGGGCTGAAAAAGCTGTGCGCCAGAGCGTTTCACTGCCCGAATCCGATGCCTTGCAGCAGGACGTCATCGACCTCGCCGCCAACGATCTTCCTGATTTGTTGCGCCAGCTCAATGGCCGCGTCGTGCACATGACCGGCGGCGACGTCACGCTTTCACTCACTGGAGCTCAGCAAATTTTCATCGGCATGAACTGGCGCGAGCAGATTCTTGACACGCTCACCGATCCCACGATCGCATACCTTCTTTTCCTGATCGGAATGCTCGCCATTCTCATCGAAATTTTCGCGCCGCACGGCTTCGTCACCGGCTCGCTGGGCGCCGTTGCTGTTCTGCTCGCGTTGATTGGTCTCGCGAACCTCCCCGTGAACCTCGCTGGCGTCCTGCTTCTCGTTCTGGGCATGGTGCTTTTTGGTCTCGAACTGAAAATTACGTCTCATGGTTTGCTGACGCTAGCCGGGCTTGTCGCGTTTATCTTTGGGTCGTTCCTGCTCTTGCCGCGCCTGCCCGGCTACCGCATATCGATCTGGGCCATTGGCACTGTCGCGCTGTTGTGGGTCGTTATGCTGTGCCTTGTCGTCCGCCTGGTTCTGAAAGCGCGCCGTGCGCCTCCGATCACGGGCGTTCAGCGGGTGGTCGGCAGCATTGGGAGGGCGAAAACGGAGCTGGCGCCTCGAGGCGTGGTGCTCGTCAACGGGGAAGATTGGGACGCGCGCGCCGATGCGCCGCCGATTGGCCGTGGCGAAAAAATCGAGGTCATGGAAATTCAAGGTTTGACGCTACGCGTCCGCAAAATCGCTTAAGGTCTTGATGGCTTGATTCGCCCGAGGAGACTCACATGAGCAGCGGCTGGATCGCATTGATTGTCGCGGTCGTCATTCTGCTGATCGCCTTGAAGTTCGTCACCGACATGATCAAGATCGTCCGCGAATATGAGCGCTTGGTCGTTTTCCGCTTTGGCCGCTGCATCGGCCAGAAGGGGCCGGGGATTATTTTCCTGATCCCCATCGTCGACAAAGCGAGCTGGGTCGATCTGCGCGAGCAGTATCTCGAAGTGCCGCGGCAGACTTGCATCACAAAAGACAATGCCTCGATCTCCATCGATTTCCTCGTGTACTGGAAAGTCAGCGATCCCGTGCAAAGCGTCGTGCAGGTCCAGGATTTCGGCGGTGCTACGCGCGGCATCGCCATGACCACTCTTCGCGCCGTCGTTGGCGATCTCATCCTCGACGACGTCCTGGCCAAGCGCGAGGACATCAACAACGTGCTGCGCGGAAAGCTCGACGAGGTCACCTCGCGCTGGGGCGGCAAAATCACTTCCGTCGAAATCCGCGAAATCGAGCCGCCTAAGGATGTGCAGGATGCGATGACCAAACAGATGAGCGCCGAGCGCAGCCGCCGCGCCATGGTCACCGCTGCCGAAGGCGACCGCCAGGCGAAAATCACTGTCGCCGATGGCGAAAAGCAAGCCGCCATTCTCAAAGCCGAAGGGGACAAGCAATCGGCAATCCTTCGCGCCGAAGGTTACGCCCTCGCTCTCCAGAAAATCTTTGAAGTCGCCCGGACTCTTGACGCAAACACAATGGGGCTTCAGTATTTCGAGACACTCAAGAATCTCGGCGCCGGCCCATCCACGAAATTCATTTTCCCAATGGAATTCGCGAGCTTTTTGCGGCCGATCCTGAACATGGTCCCTTCGGCTCCGCCAACCGCAGCGCCCAAATAAACTCGCGAGCTTCTCGAGGTTTTGCTGGCGACGGGCTGCATCCCGCGAGGGGCATTTGACATCAAAACCAGCGCCCCATACGATGGTTGACCTCTAAGTCCGGTCCGCTGGACTGATGCCGCGGTCGCGAGGGAGATTCCGATGAAACGTGTTCGGTTCCGCAAGGCAATCGTTCCTTCCGTTGTTTGCCTCTTGTTGGCACTGTCGCTTCCAACCTTCGCACAGAAAAAAGTGGCTTCTTCCTCCGCCTCTGAACGCCAGGCCATGCAGGCGCTGGTGCATGGGCCTCAACTCCCGATTCAGTTTCACGTTCTATCCAATGGCCTCCAGGTCGTGACTTCAGAGGACTACCACGTCCCGGTCGTCAATCTTCAAGTCTGGTATCACGTCGGTTCAAAAGACGAGAAGCCCGGCCATACCGGCTTCGCCCACCTCTTCGAACATTTGATGTTCAAAGGCTCCGCCCACGTCGGACCGGACGAGCATTCGCGCATCATCGAATCCATGGGCGGCTTCGACAATGCTTACACGAATGACGACACCACCGTCTTTTTCGAGACTTTTCCGAGCAATTATCTCGAACGGGTTCTCTGGCTGGAAGCCGACCGCATGGGTAGCCTCAACGTAGACCAGAAAAATTTCGAGTCCGAACGCCAGGTCGTCGAAGAAGAGCGCCGCATGCGCGTCGACAATTCACCCTACGGCCGCGCCCAAGAAGACCTGTATGCAGCTGCGTTTTCTGTTCATCCCTATCATCACACGACCATCGGGAGCATAGCCGATCTCGACAAGGCCACGGTCGACGAAGTTCGGGCGTTCCACGACATCTACTATCGCCCGGATAATGCAACTCTCGTCATCGTCGGCAATTTCGGTCCCGCGCAGGCGCTCGCCTGGGCCGAAAAGTATTTCGGTGGCATTCCCCGCTCGCCCCAGCCGATTCCGCGCGTCACAGTGAAAGAACCGCCTCAGACCGCGGAACGCACCGTGACCAAGGAATATCCCGGCGTTCCGCTTCCGGCGGTCATCGAGGGCTTCAAGATGCCCGCGAGGTACGCACCGGATTCCTACCCTCTCGACCTCGCCTCCGACATCCTCGCAGGCGGCGAGAGCAGCATGCTCTACCAGTCCCTGGTCTATAAAGATCGCATTGCCTTGCAGGCCGCCGGCTTCGGCAATTTCACCGAAGATCCAAACCTGTTTTGGGTGCTGGCCATTATGAATCCGGGCCACACGGCCCAGGAGGGCGAGAAGGCGCTCGATGCCGTTCTGGCGCAGATGAAGAGCCAGCCCGTTCCTCCGAAAGTGTTGGAAAAAGCCGAGAATCAGGAAATCTCCGCTTTCATCCTTGGCCGCGAGACGGACCAGGCACGAGCGGATGCACTCGGCGAAGCCTCGGTTCTCGGCAACAATCCGAATTTGGTCAACACCGAGCTCACCCGCTACGAGGAAGTCACCGCCGACGCAATCAAGCGCGCCGTCGACGAATACCTGGTTCCCACGCGTGAAACAGTACTTTTTTATCTGCCGCAGCAATCTCCGCCGGGCCAGAGCGGTCAGCCAGGGAGCCAAAAGTGAGCGGCCGCATGTGTAGAATGGCCGGCAGAAGCCCGGTTATCGTCTCGTTGTTCGCTGCCGCTGTTCTCTGCCTCATGGCTGCCTTCAACGCGCACGCGCAATCGCAGTCACAATCCGGCTCTCAGGCGCAACAATCTTCCGCGCCGGAAAATCAGCACGGGACGGGCGTCGTGCCGCCAGGCGTGAAATTGGTCCCGACAATGCCTCCGGCTCAGCCCACGGGCGTGTTTCGATTCCCGCATGCGGATACACACACGCTGCCAAACGGCATGCGCGTTTTCGTCGTCGCCGATCACAGCCTGCCGGTCGTTGCGGTTCGTTTGGTGCTGATGTCCGCAGGGACGATCCACGATCCCTCGGGAATGCCGGGTGTCGCTTCGATGACCGCCAGCATGCTCACGCAGGGCACACAAACGCGCTCAGCGCAGCAGTTCGCCGAGGCCATTGACTTCGTCGGTGGCCACATTTCAGCGCAGGCTGGCGCTGACGCCACTTTTGTATCGGCCGCTCTTGTCTCGCGCGATCTCGACCTCGGCATGGATTTGCTTTCCGATTCTGTTCTTCATCCTGCTTTTTCTCCGTCGGAGCTCGATCGCCAGCGTCAGCAGGAGCTTTCCGGCCTGCAAGTCGAATACAGCGACGCGGATTATCTGGCCTCGGCCGTCTTCGACCGCACGGTTTATGGCGCTTCGCCCTACGGCCTGCCATCGGATGGCACGCCGGAAACCGTTGCGAAAATCACGCCCGGCGACCTCGCGAAATTTCGCGACTCCAATTACGCACCCAACGAGGCCCTCCTTGCTTTTGCCGGCGACATAACTCCCGAGCGCGCATTCGCCGTCGCTCAGAAATACTTCGGCGCATGGCAGAAAAAGGATGTCGCTGAGGAACAGGTCGCTACGCCCCCTCCCGCCCAGGGCCTTCATTTCATCGTCGTCGACAAACCTGACGCCGTCCAAACGCAGATTCGCGTCGGCAAGCCCGGCATTCGCCGCGACAATGCCGACTATATTCCTTTGCTCGTAACCAATCGCATTTTTGGCGGCGGTTACAACAGCCGTCTCAATACGGAAGTCCGCATCAAGAAAGGTCTCACCTACGGCGCCAATTCTTCCTTCGACGCGAATCGCTTCGCCGGCGAATTTGTCGCCGGCACTTACACGCGCACCGAAGCCACCGCCGAAGCCACCAAACTTGTCGTCGATTTGATTGCGCAGATGTCCACCGGGGACATCACGCCCGCTGAGTTGAAATTCGCGCAGGACTACCTCGCTGGCGTCTATCCGATTCAATCCGAAACGGCTGAAGACATTGCCGGCAGGATTCTTGCCGTCGCCGAGTACGGCTTGCCGCAGGATTACAACCAAACGTACCAGCAAAAAATCCTCGATGTCACCGATTCGACCGTCAAGAGCATGGCCTCGCAGTATTTCAATCCGCATGATCTTGATATCGTTCTCGTCGGCAACGCGAGCCAGTTCCTTTCCGCCTTGAAGGCTGAATTCCCGGACGCGCAATGGCAGGAGATTCCATTCAAAGAGCTCGATTTACTAAGTCCCGATTTGCGCCAGCACGAAGCTGCCGCGCCGCCCGCCCCAGCCGCGACTCCCGAATCGCTATCTCGCGGTCACGACATCGTAATGGCAGCCGCCCAAGCCGCCGGGGGTGACGCCATCCGTTCCGTCTCCACGCTCGAGTTCACCGAGAAGGCCAACATCTATACACCACAGGGCGCGTTGCCCATCACTGTGAAGTGGCAGATTGCCTATCCGGACAAGAGCAATGCACAAATTACGCTCCCCATGGGCCAGATGTCACAAGTCACCGACGGAAAATCGGCGTGGAGGCAGACTCCACAGGGAACGCAGGACGCGTCTCCGGAAGCTCTCGGCGAATATCAGCGCGGTATTAATCTCTTTGGCGCGTGGGGCCTCTACCAGCAAGCGCTGGCGGGCCACGTCCAGGCGGAATATCTGGGCCGGGAGGACCCCGACGGAAAAAAGGTGGACACAGTGAACTGGATCGCTCCTTTCGGAACAATCAAGCTCTATTTCGATTCCGCCACTCACTTGCTTGTCGAAGCGAAATATCTGGCTCAGGGCGTGGAAACCGATCAGCATTGGAGCGACTTCCGGCCCGTCGATGGGCGGCAGTTTCCTTATCAGAGCGTCACATATCGAGCTGGCGCGAAGTTCACGGATTCCACGGTCCAGGAAATCCAGGTCAATCCACAGGTTGATCCGGCTGTGTTCGTGAAACCGGCTGCTCCGGCGGCGAGTCCGCAGCCATAGAATTCAATCCAGGAAATATTTTAGTTCGGCCGTACTCGCAAGAGTCATTGCGTGCATCTAAGCTCTTGGCCGTTTTCTTCTTCAGCATCCGTTTCGGCGATTGATTTGGGTTTTGGAGCCAACTGCCGTAAACTAGTGGACTTTGACGCAACGAATGTTTCGTCTTCCTAGCGCGCTTCGCATCTCGGCCACCGCCGTTGTTCTCGCAACGGCGAGTTTTTGCTTGGCGGGTACGGGTCAATCGGACTCTCCTGCGGACTCGGCGATTCTCCAAGCCATGCAGCAGGAGCTCCAGCGCACCCTGGCCGTATACGGCAAGGCTGATCCTCCAGCCTATTTTGTCAGCTACACCATCACCGACCAGGACACCGACACGGTCTCCGGGTCGAATGGCGCTCTGCTTACGTCTGATGAAACGCGCGACCGCTGGCTCGAAGTTCAGACTCGCGTCGGCAGCTATGACCTCGACAACACCCATAAAATCGAGGGGCGCGAGCCCGCCTGGACCAGTCCCGGCACGCAAGCCACGGTCGACGACGATGTTCCGGTCCTGCGCCGCGAAATCTGGCGCGAGACGGATCGTCAGTACCGAGCCGCCGTGGAAGCCTATATCGCCGTCCAAACGAGCAAGGAAGTCGAGGCCCAGACCGCAGAGGAGCGCGCGCCCGATTTCTCTCATGAGGAGCCGCATGTTTCCGTCAGCGCTCCGGTTTCGATGCAGGTCGACCGTAAGCCGTGGGAGGAGAAAGTCCGGAAGTACACGGCCGCATTCAGTGCTTCGCCAGCGGTCCTGAACTCCATCGTCACGTTCACGGCGCGCGCCGAGAACCAGTATTTCGTCAATAGCGATGGTTCCAAGCTCGCCTTCGGCCAGATTCGCTATCGTCTCGAGCTTTTCGTTCAGAGCAAGGCGCCCGACGGCATGGACCTCGAGCGCTACGCCAATTTCGACTGGGTGGATCCGTCCAAGGCTCCCACCGATGCGGCCGTCATGGATCAAATAAGCATTTTGATTCAGCAGATCGCCGCGCTTCAGAAAGCTCCTCTCGTCGAACCCTACGCCGGCCCCACTCTTCTCACCGGCCGTGCCGCCGCCGTCTTCTTCCATGAAGTTCTTGGCCATCGCCTGGAAGGGTTCCGGCAAAAGGATGTCAGTGAAGGCCAGACCTTCACCAGCAAGATTGGGCAGGCGATTCTTCCCGATTTCATTACCGTTCGCGACGATCCCACCACAAAAGATGTCAACGGCCAGGTCTTGCTCGGCTACTATCCGTTCGATGATGAGGGCATTCCCTCGCAGAACGTTTTTCTCGTCGATCACGGCGTCCTCAAGAATTTCCTGATGGGACGCTCTCCGCTGATTAATTTCCCGCATTCCAACGGGCATGGCCGCCGCCAGCTTGGCTACCAGCCGATTGCGCGCATGGGCAACACAATTGTCGAAAGCAGTAAGACAATGACGAACGCCGCGCTGCGCCAGCGCTTCATCGAGGAAATCAAGAAGCAAAACAAGCCTTTCGGCCTGCTCATCGACGACATCGCCGGCGGCTTCACGTTCACCGGCCGCGCTGCGCCTCAAGCGTTTCAAGTGCAGCCGTTGATCGTCTACAAGGTTTTTCCGGACGGCCGTCCCGATGAGATGGTCCGCGGCGTCAACATCGTCGGTACGCCGCTGATTTCCATCACCAAAATCATCGCCACCGGCGACACGCCCGAGGTGTTCGACGGCTACTGCGGCGCCGAATCCGGCTCGGTCCCTGTGTCCGCCGTGGCGCCCGAGATTCTTATTTCCGAAATGGAAGTCTCGAAGAAGGAAACTTCCACTGACACTCCGCCCCTTCTTCCGCCGCCCGCGCATGATCCACAGGATAAGGGAGGCAGCCAGTGATCCTGCGTCGCCTGAAATATCTTTGGTTGCTTCTTGCGCCCCTTGTGTTCGCGCTTGTCTGCGCTCGTCCCGCTGCCGCGCAAAACGACAACGATCACACGCTGGAGGCCATGCAGGACGAAATGAATCGTTCCGTTTCCCGCCTGCAACTGCCCGGCCAGCAGAAGCCCTATTACCTCGAGTATCGCATCCTCGACGTCGACATCCGCAGCATCAGCGCTTCCTTCGGCGATCTAATTTCCACGACGCACACGCGCAGCCGTTACATGTCCGTCGGCGTTCGCGTCGGCAGTTATCAGCTGGATAGCTCGAATTTCATCAGCCAAAACGGCTTTCAGGGTTTCCTCGGATCCGCCGGCCAGGTCGGCATCGACCGCGATTACCATTCGCTGCGCCAGGATCTCTGGCTCGCCACGGACCAGGCCTACAAAGAAGCACTGGTCAATCTCTCGAACAAACAGGCCTTCTTGAATAGCCTCTCACGTCCGCCGGAGATTCCCGATTTTTCAAAAGAGCCGCCCGTCGTCGATGTCCAGCCGCTGATCAAATCCGATTGGACTTCACGCAACTGGGAAAATGAAGCGCGCGAAGCCTCCAAAGTTTTGCGCAATTATCCGGACCTCTATGGCACGCGCGTTCATTATTACATCGTTTATACGACCTACTATCTGCTGACCAGCGAAGGCACCAAGCTTCGCATCTCGCACGGTGTCTCGGGCATCGAGGCAAGTCTCGACACGCAGGCCACTGACGGCATGCCCCTCCACAATTATTATTCCGACTACGCTCAGCGAGCCGCTGACCTTCCCCATCCCAAAGATGTCGGCAATTCGCTCTCCCAGGTTGCTCAGCAGCTCGAAGCCTTGCGCGTCGCTCCCAATGTTCAGGACTACGAAGGCCCGGTCCTCTTCGATGCGCCGGCCGCTGCCTCTGTGCTCGCTCAGGCCCTTGAGCCTTCGCTCTCCGGCGCGCGCCCACCGCTTTCCTCCGTGCCCCAGTTCGATCAAATGATGGCGCAAATGGGTGGTCACAGCGATTGGGGCGGCCGCCTCAATACTCGCGTTTTCCCATTGAACGTTTCTCTCACCGACGACCCGACCGAGCCCAATTTTGAAGGTCAGCCGCTTTTTGGCTCATATGACGTGGATGACGAAGGGGTGCATGCGCAGCGTGTCGGCATCATCGAGGACGGCATCCTGAAAAATCTCCTCATGTCGCGCCGCCCCGGCCCCGATTTCGAACAGTCCAACGGCCATGCGCGCTCGGCCTTGCTTTCCACTCCCGCGCCCGCCAGCAGCAATTTGATTCTGGAAGCTACCGGCACGCTGAGCCCGGATGATTTGCGCAAGAAATTCATCGATCTTTGCAAGTCGAACGGCCAGCAATGGTGCATCGAAATCAAGCGCATGGACAATCCCGCGCTCGCATCCCAGACGCAGCAGGATTTTTCCGACATCATTTCGGGATTGGCGCAGGGCTTGAGCAGCGGCGACCGTCTGCCGCTGATGGTTTACCGGGTTTATGTCTCGGACGGCCATGAAGAACTGGTCCGAGGCTCGCACATCAAAGGTCTCGATCTTCGCGCCTTCCGCACCATCGCGGGAATCGGAAACGATTTCACTGTTTACAACTTCATGCAAAACGCTGAGGCGGGCATCGGCGGAACAGCGCTCGCGACCTTCGGCTCGGTCCAGGGTGGCATTCCCAGTTCCATCGTCGCCCCATCCTTGCTGCTCGAAGACGTGGAACTCGGCGGCTACCACGGTGAACCGCGCCGCCTTCCCCTTCTGCCCGCTCCGCCATTGCAATAGTGCTTCCGCTTCCTGCGTTACTTGATCTCGCAGAGAATTTCCGCGTTGTCGTTCAGAGAGATCTTCTCCGGCTGAAAGGGTAGCGCGAACTTGAATGCGCTCGTCTTGCCTCGGATCTGCAGCCAGCCAACCGGCATCGACTTTCCCTGCGCGTGAACGTAGATCGGAAGCAGATCTTTCCAGCCCTCCGGCACACCCGATTGCGAGGCGGTCCCGCTCACCAGCCATTTGTTGTCGGGCTGGCCCTGCACCGTGTACTCGAAATGATATTGCGCAATGCCTGTTCCGTAGACGTACTCGTTGAAGAACCAGTCCATTCGATGGTTGTGGTCGATGTCCATCGTGGAGAGCATATGGCGCTCCACAATTGTCTTGAAGTCTTCTGTCGACGCCGCCTGGCCGCTGAAAGTTTTCACGTAATCTTGCATCATCGCCTTGAATCCATCATCCGGCGATGGGTTGCGCGGATTCATCAGCATTGCGCGCAGCATTTCCAGCACGTAGCCACCTTTGTCGTAAATTACTGTGTCGTATCCGTCGGGCGCCTGCGAAGACGCCAGCCGTTGGCCCAGCCAAATGGGCCCCAAGTCGTCATATCGATGGCCGAAATTGTTTCGGCTGAGGATTTCCGCGTTGTCCTGATGCAATCGATTCACATACTCTTTTGGGCTGTCGCGGAACTCAACGTAGAGATTGCCGGAAAACTGCGCAAACCCCTCTGAAAGCCACTGGTCGTGATAGCTCTTCCATCCCACTTCATGCCCCCACCACTGATGTGATACCTCGTGCGCGCGAAAGTAATCGCTGATCCGGATCTGATCGGTGATGCCGAGAATGTGCCGCTGCGTTTCATCCATGAACGACAGCACCGAGAGATACAACAGCATGGGCCACCCTTGCCCGTAGCTGTATGGGATGTTGGTCACCGCTAATCTCTGGTAGGGAAACGGCCCAAAGTAATCCTGGAACACGCGCAGATTATTTCCAATTTCCGTTCCAGTGGTCTTGATCATGGTCGATGGATCCAGGTTGCCGATGGAAGACATTCCCGCCATCGTGCTGAAGAAATCATCCGGATTCCGGTTTCCATAAACCTGCACGTCGATATTCCCCACCTTCTCGTCGTACACCTTGTAATCGCCAAACGCGAATCCCGCGACGGCTTGCGGCATCGGGCTCTTCCATTTCGTAACCGTCCAATTCCCATCGGTGCTCTCGCCCACTTTATCGCCCGTGGCCACTAGCATCAGCTTCTTAGGTGTGTGAAAGGTCATGTCGAAGTCGGCGCGCGTGGCGAAATCATCGGCCACGCCGGGATACCACCCATAACTTGGGCAGAAGTAGTTCCCCGTGCCGACTTCTTCGATCATGTGCTTTCCTTCATATTGGAAGGTAAGCGTTGCCGCTTGTCCCGTCTGCGTTGGCTGAGGCAGCACCACCGCAACGTAATCGCCATAGGTCGGAAATCGATCGTTTGGCTCCCGGGGCTGAAAAAACGGCAGCGCTGTTCCCCCTTCGTCCTTCACGGAAGACACACGCAAATTCGCGCTAAAGGAGAAAACGAGCACGCGTTCACCCGTCGCCTGATATTGCAGATTCACTTTCGTCGTCGCGCTCAGGTCCGCCCCGCCTGTCACGGTCGCGTCAATCTGGTATCCATGCGCCAGAAAAACATCCTTCTTCAGAGGCTCCTGAAACACTTGGCTCGCATTCGCGCCTCCGGCGGGAAAACTCATCCACGTATCGAACAGCATCGCTGGTGTGCCGCGCGACGCGTATCGTCCCACGCTGATTTCCTCGGGTTCCAGAGCGTCATATTTCGCGAGGATCCAGCCGTCGTTGCTTGTTTTTAGCTCCGCCGCGAAATACGCCGTCCGCTGGTGATCGCCCGAAAGGACGCCTTCAAAGATTCGCGGCACGATTTCCGCGGCCAGGTCCTCGCGCGTGCGTTGCCGCTTTTGGTAGAGATCAGCCAGCGAGTTGTCGCCCGCGCTCGTCCATTTCACTTCTTTTGCGACTTCATCGAACGTGCCGTCCGTGAAGCTGACCGTCGCTTGATCGAAATCCGCGTTCAGCGTGGGCACTTTCGCGAAGAGTTGCAGCTGCTGGGCCTCCGTTGGGTTCGGCGGCGTGATTTCGATTCGCCCGCGGCCTGTGAACGCCGCCCCAAACACGAATCCGTTCGCCGGTTGAGTGAACTGGAGCGTGCCATCTACCAGCGTGATTCGAATCCGGTCGCGTACGAGAGTCAGATTTTCAACGTGCGCCGCCGTGACTGCATTGAAAGGCGCTTGGTTTACAGCGTTCCATGCAGCCGTCGCGTCTTGTCCTGCGCTCGTTTGCATCACGCAAAAACTGCCGCATAGCGCGGCCGCGCAAGCCAGCAGGCGAAATAACCACGCGCGCTGAAATATCATCGGAAACCTCCCGGCAAAACGCGCCATTCTATATAAGCGAGGAATTCAATAGAAGGTAAATCTTTGGGGACATCCGGCCGTTACGGCTCGAGTGTGATGAAGGCTACTTCCGGCCGGCAGAGAAATCGCACAGGAATTTCAGACATTCCTATCCCGCGATTCACGTACATTCGCGAGCCATTTTCTTCATACCAGCCCGCAAGAAATCGCCCGCTCCCGCCCGGCAGCCAGAACGGCTTCACGAACGGAATTCGCACCTGGCCCCCATGCGTGTGTCCCGCAAGCGCCAGGTTTACGCGCCCCGCGGCCTGATCGAAAAACGCCGGCGCATGAAACATCGCAATCGTGTAGACATTCGGAGGCACCTCTTCAAGCGCTGCGTTCAGGTTCGGCCGGCCGCTGAACGGATCGTCCAGCCCCACCAGCCACACATCGGGACGCAGTTCGTGGCTCTGATTCACCAGCAGATTGACTCCCACTTCGTGATAGAACAGACGCTCATGCCTCACCGGGCTCCAGTTCTCCCAATTGCCGCGCACAAACCAAACACCGAGTGGCGCATGCAGTTGCTTGTAAAGCTTCTGGCATGCCCGGTAATTCCCGTAAGGGTCCGCCAGCGTGTCCCCTGTAATCAAAATCACGTCGGGCTTCTCTCGCGCCAGGATCGCCAGCATTTTTCGTTCGGGGCGCCCCAGCCCGCGCGTGTGCAGGTCCGTCAGGTCCGCGATTTTCAGCGGAGTTCTTACGCCAGACTGGCCCGCTTGGCCCGTCTGAATCGTGTAGTGCGTCACCTCGATGTTATTCGGCTCGATCCAGAACCCGTCGACAACAAGCGCGGCCAACGCCACTAAGATCGCTGTCCAGATCAGGTGCCTCCGCCACCACGGCTTCCTTCGCTCTGTCACCCGTGTCTCGCCATTCATTACGCCTGGTTTCCTCTCGCGGTTCCCATATTCCACTATACCGGGGTTTTCTCTGGCGCGAACCGGCAATTCCGCCTGATGATGGGCCAGTTTGAATTTTCTTGATCGTGTCACAAGGAGTCAAAACTCAAACTGACCCACTACCTTCCGCCGCTGCCATCGTATAATCGGCGCGAATCCTCCCATGGGTGCATCCACCGAGGCAGTCCGGCAAAAAAAACTCGCGGCGCTGGCTTCCATGGCCGCGGCCCTCGTACTCCTTTCTCTCAAAATATTCCTTTCGGTTCGCACGGGCAGCCTCGGCATTCTTTCCGAGGCCCTCCATTCCGGCCTCGACCTCGTCGCCGCCGTCATCACGTTTCTTTCCGTGCGCATTTCCGACAAGCCCGCCGACGCCGACCACACCTACGGCCACCAGAAGTTCGAAAGCTTCTCCGCCTTCGTCGAAACATCGTTGCTTCTCCTCACCGCGCTTTACATCATCTGGGAAGCCCTGCAGCGGCTGCTCTTTCATCAGGCGCTCGTGCGCCCTGGTTTTCTCGCCATCGCCTTGCTCGCTCTGATGATCCTGATCGACGCCACTCGCGCTCGCGCCATTTCCCGCGTCGCCGCGCGGTATCCCAGCGAGGCACTCGAGGCCGACGCCTTGCATTTTTCCACTGATGTTTGGAGCACGGCCGTCGTTCTCATCGGCATCATGGCCGTCTGGCTTGGCCAGCGCTTCGGCATTCCCTGGCTGCGTTACACCGATCCGCTCGCCGCTCTCGCTGTCGCCGGAGTGATTATCTGGGTGGGTTCGCGCCTTGGCAGGCGCACACTCGACGCATTACTCGATGTGGCCCCGGCTGGTTTGCACGACAGGATTTCGGCCGCCGCCGAAAAAGTGGATGGAGTCCTCGGCGTCGATCGCGTTCGCCTGCGCCGCGCCGGCAACCATTATTTCGTCGACGTCACCATCAGCGTCCCGCGCACCACCAGCATCGAAGAGGCCCACGCCACCAGCGATCGCGTCGAGCGCCGCATCGCCGAAATCGTTCCTTCCGATGTCGTCGTCCACATGGAGCCGCGTGCGCGCTCCGGCGAAAATTTCCTCGAGACGATTCGCGCCACCGCGCAGCGCCGCGGCCTCGCCGTCCACGAATTGGCCGCGCATCAAGTCGATGGCCGCCTGTTCATCGAGCTTCATCTCGAAGTCGACGAAAATTCCAGCCTGCGCGAAGCCCATCACCTCGCCACCGAACTCGAGCGCGATTTGATCGACGCCGCAGGCGGCAACGCCATAATCAACATTCACATCGAGCCGCTCGGCACGCACATTCCCGGCGGCGAGGAGATGACCGAGCTCGCGGCGCGCGTCCGCGATTTCGTCAACAGCCTCGCCTCCGAATATCACGAGCTCACCGATTGCCACGATGTCCACGTCCGCTTCGTCGAGCACAAAATCCTCGTCTCCTGCCACTGCGCCATGGACGGCAATCTCCCCGTCACCCATGTCCACGACGTCACCGCCGCCCTCGAAGACCGCGTCAAGGAGCACTTCCCCCAGATCAGCCGCATCACCATCCACCCCGAACCCCTCGACGAAAGCTGACGCTCCTTACTGGCGCGTAGATGTTATTGAGGAGGCAATGCTCATGTGATAGTTTCTACGGGAATCGTGAGGCAAAATGCCCGCCAACGAAAACAATAGCGTTCTACGCGTTGAATCGGACGGAGGAGTTCGCGTCGCTGAAGTTGCAAGCTTACTCGATGCCGTCGAGAAAGCCTACAACGGCGTCCTCGTTTTTCAAAAGATACTTGACGATGCGGGACGTTGGGGCCGGGAATTCCCAATATATGCCCTATCTGCCCAGGGATTTTGGCCATTCGATTTCCGGAAAGGCAGGCGACCGAATCCGTTTCAGCCGTCATCCATTACGTCCTTTGTAAGCGGCCGCCAACGACTAGTGCTTCTTCGGGTGCGGCTGGAATCACCGGGCAATTGGGATTTTTTCGGCGTCTCACATGCGCTCGAGGCACTCCGTAAGTACATCAATGACAGGTACGATAGGAAGAAGGATGAGTATCGGATTCCGCTGGAAAAGGAGAGGCTTTCCCTTGAGAATGAAATCCTAAGAAATCAAGCACTCGAGGGTCGGATCCGCATTGTCAAAAACCTAGGAGCCACAGAAGAAGATCTCGCCCCACTACTTGATCTACTCGTATTCAGGCCGTTAGACAAGCTATCTGGCTTTCAGAATAAGGGGCTCATCACCGGTGCCAAGTTGCTCGATACTGATGAAACGTCTGAAAAAGAGTAGGTCTCTAAAACGTCACATCCTTGATGTGCATCGCAATAAAGCCAGCGCCCCCGAGCCATCGCGCGCGCCGCATTGACGCGCACCCTGTCTGCGTCATAAAGTCCGTCTGCATCTGAACGGAACGCGTGTCGACGCCTCGACGCTTCCTGGAGGAAACCATGATCCCGCGAACGATTTCCCGCCGCGACACGCTGAAGCTCTTCGGCGCCGCCGCGGCCGGCGCGCGCGTTGCGTTTTCGCCTCTCGCCTCCGCCGCGCAGCAGGCCCAGTCCGCCCCGAGCGCCGGCCAAATCGCGGAGCAGCAGCGCGAAGACGCCACTCGCGCCGCGCGCATGGCCTGGTGGCACGCCGCGAAATTCGGCATGTTCATTCATTTTGGCCTCTATAGCGTTTATGGCCATCACGAATGGGCCATGGAGGAAGAAGGCATTCCCGTCGCCGAGTACGAGCAGCTTGCGCACCGTTTTCAATCCGCGACCGGGCTTCGCGCGCGAATGGGCGCGGCTCGCGAAACGCGCCGGCCAGAAATATATGGTGATGACCTCGAAGCACCACGAGGGCTTCTGCAATTTCGCGACGAAGCTCACGAACTACTGTGCGCCGGACCAGGGCCCCGGCCGCGACCTCGCGAAAGAATACGTCGAAGCGGCGCGCGCCGAAGGCCTGCGCGTCGGCTTCTATTATTCGCTGATGGACTGGCACCATCCCGATGGCGCTCGCTGCGCCACCGATCCCGCCACCCGCGAGCGTTTCGTCGCCTACACGCACGGCCTGATCCGCGAAATCATGAGCAACTACGGCAAAATCGACGTGCTGTGGTACGACGTGGCTTGGCCTCTCGACGCCGCGGGCTGGCAATCCGTGAAAATGAACGAAATGGTCTTCGGCCTGCAGCCCGAAATCATCGTCAACAACCGCAATCTTCTCCCCGGCGATTTCAGCACGCCGGAACAGGAAATCTCAGCCTCCGAAGAGGGCCGCGCCTGGGAATCCTGCATGACCATGAACGACAGTTGGGGATATCAGCGCGCCGACGACGATTGGAAATCGCCGAAGACCATCGTCAGCAACTTAGTCGAATGCGCGCAGGGCGGCGGAAATTATCTGCTGAATATCGGGCCAACCGGCGACGGCTCCGTGCCTTCGGAATCCATCGCCACACTCGAAGCCGTGGGCCGCTGGATGGATGACAACGGCCCCACGATCTACGAATCCGAGCGCTGCAAAGTCGACCACATCCGAAATGGCCGGCTTCACGCGCAAAGGCAACACGCTTTACGTCCACGTTCATTTCTGGCCCGGCAGCACAGTCGCCGTCGGCGGCCTGCGCACCAAAGTGCTCGCCGCGCGCATGTTCACCACCAAGCAGCCCGTCGAATTCACGCAGGAGGAATTTCGCGTGCAGTTCACCGGCCTGCCCGATCATCCTCCCGATCCGCTCTCGACCGTCCTCGAAGTCGAATGCGACGCCGAGCCCGTTCAGGACACGCGCTGGGTTCGCGAAAATCGCCCGCGCCGCGCCGTCGGCATCTGACTGATTTTCTTCGGGGCGCCGAAGCCTTACGCTTCGGGCAGCGTCGCTTCTGCAACCACCGCCTTCGAAATTCCCGCAGGCTTCCGCAGCAATCCGCCCGCCAGGCTCAGCACTGGAAGCGACGTGAAGAAAACGAGGTGATACCACACAGGAAATTTGCTCCAAATGGAAATATGAAACGGCAGGAACAGCGCGAGCAACACCAAACCGGCCGCCGCCGGCGATTTGACTCGTCTCCCTTGCAACCAGCGCCGCCACGAAACCCGATAGCACTGAACACGCCGCGCTCTCCGAGAGTCGCATAATCATCATCGGCAGCGTGAACGCCAGCGACTTTTCCACGAGCGCGTATTGCGGCCACAACTTTCGAATGACGATGTCGATCGCTGTCACGGCAACCGTCCACACAACCACGCCGGCAAAAGCGCCGAGCGCAATCCTGATCGCGCGGCGTCCCTTGCTGTCATTGCCTCGATTCGATACGTCTCCGTTTGCTTCGCTTTTCAAACTCCGACCTCCAGCCTCTAACCTCTAAAACGCCACATCCTTGATGTGCGTGGCGATGAACCAGCTATTGCCCCACGCATCGCGCACGCCCGCGCTGCGGTCGCCATAGGGCTTATCGTTCGGCGCTTCAATCGTCGTCGCGCCCGCGCGCATCGCCTGCGCGTACACCGCGTCCGTGTCCGGCACGTACAGGTGCAAATGGCATGGCGACGGCTAATATTCCCCGTGCGCTTCGCTGAACTCGAGCGTCGCGTCGCCAATTCTAACCGTCGCGTGCGCAATTACGTTCCTTGCGGTGATTCGTGCACGCCCTCCGCCTTCGCTCCAAACGCGCTCTCCAAAAACGGAATCATTTTCTCCGCGTCGCGCAGGAACAAATACGACTGCACGCTGCCCAATTGCCCCGGCATCGGCGCGTAGGTTTTCGGCGTCGCGATGAACCATACTGTTCCCGAACGGATCCTTCACGCCGCCTTCGCGGTCTCCATACGGCTGATCCATCATGCGCGTAAAGCGCCGGATCGCTCCCGCTTCGATTGCGCGCGCGTATATTGCGTCCGCATCCTCCACGTAGTAATGAAGCGCCACGGGCGTCGGGCCATATTGTTCGTTCCCGTCACTGAGTTCGATCATCGAATCGCCGACTTTCACTTCCGCGTGCATGATTTTGCCGTTCGGCATCGGCACGCGTCCTTTTTCTTCCGCGCCAAACGCTTCCTTCATGAACTCGATGAATTTCGCCGCACCGCCCACCAAAATGTATGGCGTGATGGTGTGGAATCCTTCGCGTATGTATGGAACCGCTTTCGCCGATTCGCTGCTTTCCGCCTTGCTCACTACCGCATTGCTTTCCATTGTTTTCCTCCGATCTTTCGTTCCACTCGTTGAGTCCCCGCTGCATTTCCTCCACCGACATATCTTCCTTGTGCGTGGCGATAATCCACGTGTAGCCAAAAGGATCCTGCGACTCTGGCCCACTCGCTCGCCGTAAAACTCATCCTGCACCGGCCTCACCATCTTTGCCCCGGCGGCCAGCGCCCGCTGGGCCGCGGTGTCCGCATCGGGGACCATCAGCTTGATCTTCACCGTCGAGCCGCCCAGCGTCTCCGGGCTGATCGCGCCAAATTCTGGATACTCGTCCGAAAGCAGGATTCGCGCGTTGCCAATCTGTATCTGCGCGATGCCGATTTTCTGATCCGGATCAACCAGGCGCATGATTTCCTTTGCTCCAAAAACGCTCTGGTAAAATTCAATCGCTCGTCTCGTATCCTTGAAGCAAAGACGTGGAATCACTGTTGGTTGTGGCTCGACTGCCCCCTTTACGGACTCTCCCGCCATCGTCGTTGCTTTCCGTATCAGATCCGCCTTCAATCTCGCTTTGAAATTTTCCCGCGGCAGCCCGCGCAGGCCAAACGCTAGCAATACCGGCGCCGCCAGCTTTTCCTCTCCGCCAGGAATAAATATCTCATCGGCCTGCGCCAGAACGCGGCCCACGACAGCATCGAATTGTTCATGCAGGTTTGGCTTAACCATCGTTCTTACTCAACTTCTTTCCAGTCGCCTTTTCGAACTCTGTACGCAATGCCCGAATGCCGCGAAATTGCAACTGCTTCACCGCGCCTTCCGTGCGGCCAATCGTTTGCGCGATCTCGCGAATGCTTTTCTCTTCCGCGAACCGCATTTCGATCACGAACCGCTGCTCCACAGGCAATTCCTTCACGAGCCGGAAAAGCTGTGCCCGCTCATTCGCCTCGTTGAAATCGAATTCCTCGCTCGCTTCCTCTTCCGGATTCCCCCGCTCGCGCGCTTTTTCCCGCCATCGGTCCGCAGTGGCATTTGCAGCGATGCGGAAAAGCCAGGCGACAAACGGCACGCCGCGCCATTCGAAACTGCCGATCTTCGCGAGCGCCTGATGAAACACTTCCGACGTAATGTCTTCCGCTTCCTGCCGGTTCCCCACGCGTCGCGCGACGTACGCGTACACTCGTTCGAAGTGGTTTTCGTACAGCTCCGCGAACCGGCTCGGATCCCTCCGCGCCGCTTCCACGAGAAGCCGCTCGTCCGCTTCGTTTTCTCGACCCTTCAACACTCGCTCCAGAAGTACGCCTGCCCGCCGTGGCGGGCGCCTTCAATACCATAACCGCCCGGGCGTCGAAAGGTTACGCGGAATTTGCAGCAGGGCCCCCGCGGCTTTTTCTCCCAGTTTCGCAACTTCCGCGCCGGAACCCAATGCGTTGGCGCCCGTTGGTAGTGACTCAGATCGGTCTGGTGGAGCAGCTTCCGATAATCCAACGAATCAGGAGTTAGACGCTGCGTTGCGGTGTAGACTCTGGGGTGATCGAAGAAACAGTGCGGCTTGACGAGTCGCACGCTCCGATTGCGCTAGAGCATTTTGGCCTCTTGTCAAATCGAAGGCTCAAGATGAACGAGCAACAAAAGAACGAGCAGTATTCTGGAGTGCGAGATCAAGAGATCCGTGCGGCGCTGGATCAGCACTGGGCGGCGTCCGATGCCAACGATTTTGAAACGGAGCATCGCATTTATCATGAGGACGCTGTGCTGGAATACCCCCAGTCAGGCGAGCGAACCCGCGACCGACGCAACATACAAAACCAACGCGCTAGTCAGCCGAGCAAAAAGCGGTTCACTGTCCGACGAATCATTGGCGGCGGTAATCTTTGGGTCACCGAATTCATCCTGACATATGACGGCAAGCCATCCTACACCGTGAGCATCATGGAGTTCAGGGGCGACAAGGTTGCGCGGGAAACACAATACTTTGCGGATCCATTTCCGGCTCCCGCATGGCGCGCGCGATGGGTCGAACGGATGGACACATAATCTCGAGCCGCGAGAATTCGCTAAACACAGCGGCATTTTCGATTTGCAGCAGAATCGTCAGCAACAGAGATTAACTCCGGAGACCCGCTAAGCCCTAATCAGCGCGGTCATCGAAAGCCCGGTCGCTACCGCCTTTCAATTAGTTGACAATGTCAACTATATATGTGACAGTGTCGTGTATATGGCCACTGCGCCCAAGCCGCCCGTCGCCGGCTCCTCACTCGCCGCACGCATCGGTTCCGTCCGCCGCTTCAACCGCTTCTACACCAAGCGCATCGGCGTCCTCGACGAATGTTTCCTCCACAGTTCCTTCTCGCTCGCCGAAGGCCGCGTGCTTTACGAGATCGCGCGCCTCGAAAATCCCTCGGCCAGCGCCGTCGCGCGCAATCTCGGCCTCGACGCCGGTTATCTCAGCCGCATCCTCCGCGATTTTGTTCGCCGCGATTTCGTCGATAAGAAGCGTTCCGCCACCGATGGCCGTCAGAGTTTTCTTGCGCTGACCGCTCGCGGCCGCAAAGCCCTTGCTCCGCTCGACAGCCGCGCCAATGAAGAGGTCGGCGCCATGCTCCACGCCCTGCCGGCAAGCGAGCAGTCTCGCCTCATGAGCGCCATCGACACCATCGAAAACCTTCTTGGCGGCGAAGCCAAAGAAAAGCCCGGCAACAGCGCGCCTTATCTCCTCCGTTTCCATCAGCCCGGCGACATAGGTTGGATCGTCCACCGTCATGGCGTGCTTTATTCGCAGGAGTATGGCTACGACGAGCAGTTCGAGGCGCTCTGTGCGCGCATCGTCGGCGAGTTCATTCAGAATTTCGATGCGAAACGCGAGCGCTGCTGGATCGCCGAGCGTGAGGGCGAAATCGTCGGCTCCGTCTTCCTCGTCAAGAAATCGAAATCCGTCGCGAAACTCCGCTTACTCTACGTCGAACCGAGCGCGCGCGGCCTCGGCATCGGCCGCCGCCTCGTGGACGAATGCATCCGTTTCGCGCGCCAGGCCGGCTACAAGAAAATCACGCTCTGGACGCAGAGCCATCTCGATTCCGCCCGCCGCATCTACAAAGCCGCCGGATTTCGGCGAGTCCGCAGCGAACCGCATCACAGCTTCAGTCTCGACCTTGTCGCAGAAACTTGGGATCTTGATCTTTAATCGGGAGTAGCTACACTGCGGCTTTTTGACCAAAGCTGCGCTCCTAGCGCGAACGCGGCGGGAAAACATTCCAAAACGTAACGCGGTTCGGGTGTTTCAATCGTCGTCAGAAACGCCGTCCGCACCAGAATAAAAGCCACCAGCATCAGCACCACGGGATCTTTTCGGCAGCGCCACGCTCCGCCAAGCGCCATCACTCCATAGGCAATTCCGGCCAGAAAAAGCCCCAGCGAGTAGCAATATTGCGACGGGCTGTCCTCCCACCAGTAACCGATGGGCCAGAATTTCCCCGATAGCGGCAGCATTTCAACGCGCGGCGTAAACCACATCGCCAATCCCCGCAGAAGCGGAATTTCGACGTACGTTCGTAGCGGATGCCGCGCCGTTCGTTCATTCGCAATATTGGCGAATTCGCGATCCAGTTCCGGGGACATTTCTGAAGTCTCATTGAACTGCGCCAGCAGCCCCGCTACACGTTCGCGTTCTGCGGGCGAATCAAACGCCGATGCCGGAATATCGTCGATGTGAATTTCTCCGCCGTCCAGATTCCACGACACCAGGAAAACGTCGCGGAATCGCCACAGCCACGTTTTCTCCCATGAAAAGAATCCGTGCGGCGTGAATTCGCCAGGCAATTCGCTGTATCGTGGGGCGAGGAATTGCACTTTATGCAGCGTCCGCCAGTTTCTCGCGGCCCACGGCGCCAGCGGCAATACCAGTCCTAGGCTCATCAGCGCGCCGGCACGCAGAAGCTTCGGCCAATTTTTCGGCCGCCACCAAAATCCCAGCAGCGCGATCCCTGCACCCGCCAGCAGCAAAGGCGTTTCGGGCCGCACCAGCGTTCCGAACCCGGCGACAATTCCGCCCAGCAGCCATCGCATCCCGGGCGTCAACTCGCCAACATGGACCTCGCCCGCGGGTCCAGGCCGTTCACGAACCTTCTCCCCACGCAGCGCCTCCATCAGCACCAGCAGCGCCAGAGCCGTCAGGAACATCGCCAGGGTCTCCGTCAGCACCACCGCCGTATAGTTCATCGTAAACGGGCAGAGCGCCGCCAGCCACAAGGCCGCGAGCGCCACTCGTCGCCGTGACTCGCGCGGCGCAATCACCGCCGCCATTGCCGCCACAATCAAACAAGTCAATACATCAACCGTAACTTGCGTTATCATCACGGCCCGTGCACTTTCACCGAAAATCGTATAAATCGCGGCAAGAAATGCCGGATACCCCGGCGTTCGCATATCGACCGGCGTGAGGCGCCCTGAAATCGCGATCCCATAAATTCCGTGGACGAGCCAGTTGTGCGCAAGGGATTGATAAAGCGGAGAATCTCCAGCGTCGGAGAACGGAAATCTCCAGACAAAGAGGATCCGAAGCGCAAGCGCCGCGAATACAGCGCCCGTAACGTGCGCGCGCATCTTATGGGAGGCTGTCATTGACAGTCTTTCCGTGGGCGGCTAGCTTGGAACGACGGCATGGTAAAACACAAGCCCATATTCTATGACGAAGAGCGGCGGCGCTGGCGCCGGACGCGCCGAGTTCTCGAAGTCTCGGGCATCTTCTTCACGCTCGTCATTGTCGTCTTTTTCTTCAATATCATGCGCCGCCCGAATCTGCCCGAGCTTCTTCTGCCCGAGCGCGGCCCCGCCTATCGTCCCGTCAACGCGCCCACGCACTTCACTCAGCAGAAACTCAAGCGCGCCAATTATCGCCCGGGCCGCCAACGCAAGGTCGCGGCTCTCGGCGAAATCCCCCAGCAATATGACCCGTTACGCGCCGCCTTTTACGTCAATTGGGATTCAAACAGCCTGGCTTCTCTCGAACTTCATTATCACGATATCGACCTCCTCATCCCCGAGGAGTTGCATGCATTCGCAGCCGACGGCAGCCTTGCCATCGACAAAGATTCCAAACTCGACGCCTGGCTCAAGACGCTAAGCGTCGAGATGCCCATGATGCCTCTTCTGAATAATTATGACGGCAACGTCTGGCAGGTTGAGCCCATGGCTCAGATGCTTGCGCGTCCGGATTCGCGCCAGCGCCTCGTTGCGTCTCTCGCCGATTACGCGCAGTCCCACAAAGTCGCCGGCATCGCCGTTGACTTTGAGGAAGTTCCTGACACAAGCCAGAAGGACTTCACCGAATTCATTCGCGAACTCGGCGTTGCTCTGCACTCCGCGGGCCTCAAATTGATGGTTGCGCTTCCTGCTGCCGACTGGACCTACGATTACAAATCCCTCGGCGCCGATTCCGACGCCATCATTTTGATGAACTATGATTTTCACTGGCCGCAGTCGCCCTCCGGCCCCATCGTTTCCCAGGACTGGTACCTGAAAAATCTGCGCTTGATTCTGAAAATTGTCCCGCCGCAGAAACTTGTCATGGGCATCGCGAATTACGCCTATGACTGGGCGTCTCCTACGAAAAAAGACCCCCATCCCGTCGCCGAAGCGCTATCGTTCCAATCTGCTTGTGTCCGCGCGCTCGAGTCCGACGCTACCATCCAATTCGATCCCGCCTCGCTCAGCCCTTTTTATAATTACGAAGACGAATCCAGCAATGTCCACAACGTCTGGATGCTCGATGCCCTCACTGCTTATAACGAACTTCGCGCCGCCGAACGCGCTGGCATTCAAGGTACGGCCCTCTGGCGTTTCGGCACCGAGGACCCTTCGATCTGGAGTATTTGGGACACCGCGCATCCCAGCGATCAAACCCGCGCCCAATTGGAATCGATTCCTCCTGGCTACGACTTAATTCTCGAAAGCGCCGGCGATTTGTGGCGCATCACCGCTACCCCGCAGAGTGGCCAGCGCACTTTCAAGTACGATCCTTCCACCGACACATTTACCGACGAGCGGCTCACGAAATATCCCCTCTCCTGGCGCATCGAGCGCATGGGCGGCGCCAACAAGAAAGAGCTCGCGCTCACCTTCGACGACGGCCCCGACAAGCCCTGGACTCCGGCGATCCTCAAAGTCCTCAAGCAAGAGCATGTGCCCGCCACGTTTTTCGTCATCGGCGTCGAAGTCGACCGCTATCCCGATGTCGTTCGCCAGGAGTATGCCGACGGCGATGAAATCGGCAATCACACTTACACCCATCCGGATTTCGACCAGGCCTCGAAAACGCAAATTGAATTTGAGTTGAACCTCACCCAGCGCCTTATCGAAAGCGATTTGGGCGTGAAGACTCTTCTTTTCCGCCCGCCCTACGGCATCGACGAAGAGCCGGAAACCGCCGACGAAGTAGCCAATCTCCCCATTCCGCAGGGAATGGGCTATCTGCTCGTCGCCGGCCACATTGACCCGCACGATTGGGGCGAAGAAGGCGGCGTTCCTCCGCCTCCTGCGGCCACAATCATTCAACGTGTCATCGACCAGGTCGATAAACTTCCCGGCAATGTCATCATCATGCACGACGGTGGCGGCGACCGCAGCCATACCCTCGCCGCCCTTCCGCAGATCATCGAGCGCCTCAAGGCTCAGGGATACACATTCGTCACCGTCTCGCAGCTTCTCAATCAGGATCGCGCGCAGGTCATGCCCCCGCTCAGCGACGAAGAGCATTTCTTTGCTAAGACCGACTCCTTCATTTTCAATATCTTTCACTGGCTGCGCCTGATCATCGCTTTCATTTTCGTCGCGGGCATCGTTCTCGTCGGCGGACGCGCCCTGTTTATCGGCATTCTGGCCCTCGCCGAAAAGCTTCGCGCTGCTCCGGAGGATCATCCGGAATATAAGCCTCTGGTGAGCGTCCTGATTCCCGCGTACAACGAAGAAGCTGTCATCTTTGGCACCGTCGCCTCTGTGCTCGCTTCGAATTATGCCAATCTCGAAATCATCGTCGTCGACGACGGCTCCACTGACCAGACCAGCGCGCGCGTCCTCGAATCCTTCGGCCATGATTCGCGCGTTCGCCTGATTCGCCAGGCCAATTACGGCAAGTCCGCCGCCCTCAATCACGCCCTCTCGGAATCCTCCGGCGAAGTCATCGTCACCATCGATGCGGACACCATCGTCGATCGCCAAGCCATTCCCCGCCTCATCCGCCATTTCGCGAATCCCGCCGTCGGCGCCGTTGCCGGCAACGTCAAAGTCATGAACCGCAATCGCTGGCTCACGCGCTGGCAGGCCCTCGAATACATCACCAGCCAGAATCTCGAGAAACGCGCCTTCGATCTTCTCAATTGCATTCCTGTCGTGCCCGGCGCCGTCGGTGCCTGGCGCGCCGAAGCCATGCGCAGTTGCGGCGGCTTTGCGGGTGACACCGTGGCCGAGGATACAGACCTCACCCTGACCATTCGCCGCCACGGCTGGAAGATCCTTTACGACGAAGACGCCATCGGCCGCACCGAAGTTCCCGACACCATGGAAGCCCTCATTCGCCAGCGCTTTCGCTGGACTTTCGGCACTCTTCAGGCCGTCTGGAAGCATCGCGACGCCGTCGGCCGTCCGCGCTACGGCACCATGGGTTGGATCACGCTTCCCAACGTCTTTCTTTTCCAGATTCTTCTCCCGCTCGTCTCGCCGCTCATCGACTTTCTGTTCCTGTTCTCCATTCTTCTCTGGGGGCTCGCGCAATTTCGCATCACCCATTTGCCGCCGCTCTGGACCAGCGAAGACGTAATTCGTTCGCTCATCTTTTTCGCCGCCTTCATGTTGATCGACCTGCTCACCTGCGTCATCGCTTTCGCTCTCGAAAAAGGCGAAGACTGGTCGCTCCTCATCCCCCTCCTCATCCAGCGCTTCTATTATCGCCAGATGATGTACTTCGTCCTCTTCCGCTCGCTCAAGGAAGCCGTCCAGGGCCGCCCCGTCGGCTGGCGCGGCGTCGAGCCCCACAAGCCCGAAATCCCCACCCCCGTCACCTTGCCGGAGTAACTCACGATGGACGACGGCGTCGTATCGCTAAAGGGCCCTGTGGAAAAAGTTGGCGGAAAACTGGTGCTAAGAATTCCTTTGGCTGTGGGCGGCGAGGAGTTGATTCAGTCCGCGCGTGGAATCTCTTCGGTGGAAGGTGATTATCTGGTGATCGAGATTCGTGACTGGCTGGCCGAAAAGCTGGGCATCACCGAAGGAAGCTGGGTTCACGTCCACAACACCGACGGCAAATTCCATATCCAACCCACCTCCGAAAGAGACCAACCGACGAACTGAGCGCTTCTTGCTTTTCGCTGTCATCCCGAACCCAGCCCGCGGCTGTTGCGGGATGGCGGTGAGGGACCTGCTGTTCGCTTGTGCTTTTCGTAGGGGCGCTGCTTGCTGCGCCCGCGTGACTCGCCGAGCCGCGTTCGGCGCGGCCAATGCGAAAGAAGGCGTGAACCGCGTGACGGACCTGCATTTGCTTCTGTAGCGCAGACGTTCGCTCTTTGAACATCTGCGGCCTTTGCTTTTTTGCAGCGCGGCGCTTGCCACAGGCAGGGTCCTGCTTTTGCTTTTTTTGCTGTCATCCTGAGCGAAGTACCTCGCCTTGATGCTTCATGCTTCCGCACTCCGCTTGGCCCAATTTTCACTGTCGTTCCGAGGTTGTCCGCCCAGGTGGGCGTGGACGCGGCCAGCATCCGGCGAGCCTTCCTGCCGCAGGCAGGGAATCTGCCGTTCAGTTACACAAACCGGCAAAACTAACTCTGCGAACCCTGTTGACAACTCGGTTAACATGTGTTAGAAACTTGTAGTATGGCTAGCTCATCAACTTTCGCCGCTCAACGCAACCCCCGAGGCTCGCGGTGGGGCATTCGCCTTGCCTAGTCATCTCTTTACTGTCCGGTTCCGAAATTTGCCCTCAAAATCTCAATTCTAATCGCTTAATCTATGAAGAATTAGAACTGACCCTAACTCGCACAAAACAAACATTCGGACCGTTTTCTAATCGCTTATTCTTTCGATTTTTTGGAAAATTTTGCGAAATCGGACACCGGCCTTTTGGCCCTCGTTTCCACTGCTTCCCATCCCATCTCATTTGCTATAATAACGCTGTTGCTGGGCTGCACCCGTTTTCAGGGGCGGCACCGGAGGTCCACATGAGCGTTGTTCCCCCTGCAGGAAAAAGTGCGGGCAACGGCAAAATCACCGTGCCTGACATTCTTCATCGCAAAAGTCCTGTCAGCGATTCGCCAAATTCACAGCCGAAAATTACCTGCCTCACGGCATACGACTATCCCACCGCGCGCCTGCTCGACGACGCCGGCGTCGACATTCTTCTCGTCGGCGACTCTCTCGGCATGGTCGTCCTGGGCTACGAAAACACTCTTCCCGTCACGCTCGACGAAATGCTGCATCACGTCCGCGCCGTGCGCCGCGGCACGCATCGCGCCCTGCTCGTCGCCGACATGCCTTTCGGCAGCTTCCACATTTCTCTTGAGGAATCCCTTCGCCACGCGCTTCGCCTCGTCAAGGAGGGCGGCGCCGAAGCCGTCAAGCTCGAAGGCGGCGAGAAGCGCCTCGAACTGATCGCGCGCCTCGTGGATTCGGAAATCCCCGTGATGGCGCACATCGGCCTCACGCCGCAATCCGTTCTCGAATTCGGCGGCTTCCGCGTTCAGGGCAAGACGCCCGATGCTGCCGAGCGCCTCCTGCGCGACGCGCGCGCCGTCGAAGCCGCGGGCGCTTTCTCCGTGGTTCTCGAATCCGTTCCGCGCGAGCTCGCCGCCCGCATTACGCGCGAATTGCGCATCCCCACCATCGGCATTGGCGCCGGCCCGGATTGCGACGGCCAGGTACTCGTCTTCCACGATCTCGTGGGCTTGACCATCGGCGGCTCGCCAAAATTCGCGCGCCGCTACGTCAACATCGGCGAGGAGATTTCGCGCGCGGCTCGCGAATTTTGCGACGACGTTCATGCCGGCAAATTTCCGTCAGACGCCGAATCGTTTCATTCGCCGCAGCAAACGGCCGAAGCGCCGCAGGAACAAGTTCACGAATTGGGGAGGCCCAACAGGACATGACTCTCGACAATGTTCGAATGCTTTACGCCTACAATTCCTGGGCCAATCGCCGCGTCCTCGACGCATGCTCTCCTCTCTCGCCGGAGCAATTCACGCGCGACCTTCGTTCGAGTTTTCCTTCTGTGCGCGACACGCTCGCGCACATCATGCTCGCGGAGTGGTTGTGGCTCGAACGCTGGCTCGGCCGCTCGCCGGCTTTTCCTGTAAGTGATTTTTCTGACTTCGCGTCCATTCGCACTCGCTGGCAAACAATCGAAGCGGATTTGAACGCGTTCATGCAAAAATTGTCAGCGGCGGATCTCGATCGCGTCGTTGAATATAAAAACACGAAAGGCAACGCGTTTTCGAATCCCATGTGGCAAATGCTCCAGCATCTCGTCAATCACGGCACGTATCATCGCGGCCAAATCACCACCATGCTTCGCCAGCTCGGCGCCACTCCGTCCACGACGGACCTCATCGCCTTCTACCGCGAGCGCTCCGGCAAGCCGCACAACTGAAACTTCGCGGGGGAAATTTTTCACGCGCAAATGGAAATCATTCGCACCGTCGACTGGATGAGGCAATCTTCGCGGACGGCCGAAGCCGCCGGGCGCGTGATTGGCTTCGTCCCCACCATGGGAGCCTTGCACGAAGGCCATCTATCTCTCGTCCGCGCCGCGAAACAGCAATGCTCTCCGGTCGTCGTCTCGATTTTTGTGAATCCCATGCAGTTCAGTCCGAGTGAAGATTTTCAGAAATATCCACGCGCCTTCGAGGAAGATCGCGCTCATCTTGAAAATCTTGGCGTTGATTATCTTTTCGCGCCCGATCCGCCCACGATTTACCCTCCTGATTTTCGCACCGCGGTTCGCGTCGAAGGTTTGAGCGAGAAATTGGAAGGCCGCATTCGCCCCGGCCATTTTCAAGGCGTCGCGACAGTTGTTCTGAAGCTTTTCGAAATTGTCCGCCCGCGCTTCGCCTATTTCGGCCGCAAAGATGCTCAGCAAGCCCGCATCATTCGCCAAATGGCGAGCGACTTGAATCTCGATTCCGAAATTGTCGTTTGTCCTATCGTGCGCGAAGCCGATGGACTGGCGATGTCTTCGCGCAACGTGTATCTTAAGCTGGCGGAGCGCCGCGCCGCAACAGTTCTCCATCGTTCGCTCGACGCTCTGCGCCTCGAAATCGAACGCGACGCTCGCGCCGCGGCGCCATTGCTTGAAACTCTCCGCGCCGCAATCGCTTCCGAGCCTCTCGCCAAGCTCGACTACGCAGAAATTGTCGACGCGGATTCCTTCGAGCCGGTCCAGTTTTTTCGCAATGACTGCCTGGTTCTGGTCGCCGCAAGATTTGGCGCCACGCGCCTCATCGACAACATGCTCGTCCGCATCGTGACACGAGACGCCGTGCCGCGCGAAGAATGCATCATTTCGCTATGAAAAAGGAGATTGAGATTTGGTCGAATCGAATCGTAGCAAGCCGAGGACGGCTCGGAGTGGCGGGTGCTTATTGTTTTCTGGAGATTTCTTCCAATACTTCGGCGGCGTGCCCTTTCGAGCTTGCCTTGTCCCACACGTGCAGGATTTTCGCGTCCGGGCCGATCCAGTAGGACATCCGCACGATTCCCAGGAATGATTTGCCGAGGAAACTTTTCATTCGGCGCGCGCCGTAATTCTCGATGGCCGCGAAATTCGTGTCGGCGAGCAGCGGAAAATTCAAATTGTATTTGGCCTTGAACTTCGCCTGCTGATCCACGGAATCGCCGCTGCACCCCAGAATCACGGTGTTCAGCTTTTCGAATTTCTTCTTTGCGTCGCGAAACTCGGACGCTTCGTTGCTTCAGCCGGGCGTCAGCGCCTTGGGAAAAAAGAACAGCACCACGTTCTTTCCGCGATAATCGCTGAGCTCAATCGCGCTGCCGTCATCCGCCGGCAATTTGAATTCCGGCGCGCGCTCGCCAACCTTCAATGGTTCACGCATCATTTCTTCCTTCTATCTTTGCTGTAACAATCGTTTCAAAATCTCATTCACCGCTTGCGGATTCGCGCGTCCGCGCGTCTCCCGCATCACCTGGCCGACGAAAAACTTGAACACGCCCTCATTCCCGGCGCGATACTTCGCCACATTTTCCGGGCTCTTGGCGATCACTTCGCGGCAAATCTTCTCGACGCTATCGTTGTCCGTGATTGGCGCGAGCTCTTCGGCGGCAATCACGCCGGACGCCGAGTTCCCCGTTTCGAACATCTTCGCGAAGACGCGTTTCCCAATCGCACCGGTAATTTCGCTGCTTTCCACTCGGCGCAGCAAATCCGCCAGCGCTTGCGGACTGACCGGCGATTCGGAAATATCCTTCCCGGCGTCATTCAACCGCCGCAGCAGCTCGGTCTGGATCCAATTGGCCGCCAATTTCGCCGGAGCGCCCGCGCGAACGACGGCCTCGAAATAATCGGCACGATCGCGTGTCTCCGTCAAAACTCCGGCGTCATATGCAGTGACGCCGTACTCTTTCAAGAAACGGGCGCGCTTTGCGTCTGGCAGCTCGGGCATCGCACGCTCGATTTCTTCCTTCCACGTGCTGAGAATTTGCACGGGCAGAAGATCCGGATCCGGAAAATAGCGATAGTCATGCGCGAATTCCTTCGAGCGCATCGATTCGGTTCTGCCGCCGGCCACGTTCCACAACCGCGTCTCTTGCACGACCGTTCCGCCGCCTTCGAGGGCGCCGATCTGCCGCTCGATTTCATATTCCAGCGCGTGCTGCAAGTATCGGAACGAATTCAGATTCTTCACTTCCACTTTCGTGCCGAATTTTCCATCGTTGCGCAATCGCACGCTCACGTTCGCATCGCAGCGCAGCGAGCCTTCCTCCATATTGCAATCGCTCACCGCCGTGTATTCCAGCGCCTGTTTCAAATTCGTGAGATACGCGTAGGCTTCTTCCGGGGCGCGCAAATCCGGCTCCGAGACAATTTCAATCAGCGGCACGCCGCAGCGATTGAAATCGATGTGGCTGTACTGGTCGGCATCCGCGAATCCCTCGTGCAGATTTTTCGCCGCATCTTCTTCCATGTGCAACCGCGTGATGCCAATCCGTTTCTTGTTTTCGCGCAGCTCGAGGTCGAGCCAGCCGCCCAGCGCCACGGGCAATTCGAATTGCGAGATCTGGTAGCCCTTGGGCAGATCGGGATAAAAATAATTCTTGCGCGCGAACCGCGACCGTTCCTGCACGCTGCAATGCAGCGCCAGCGCCGCGCGCACCGCCAGTTCAAGCGCCCGCCGGTTCAGCACAGGCAACGCCCCCGGCAGGCCCAGGCACACGGGGCAGACGTTTGTGTTCGGCGGATCGCCAAAACGCGTCGAACATCCGCAAAACGCCTTCGTCTTCGTGGCGAGCTGCACGTGCACTTCGAGCCCGATCACGCTCTCATATCGCGTGCGCACTTCGGGTGGAATCCCGCGCTTTTCTTCCGCCGTTCGTGTGTTTGCCGGACTCATCGAGGCAAGATTATAGCATCCCTCGCGGAACGCACTGTTTCGACTGCCAGAGGCGCGCGGATTGGAAGCAGGCCAAATTGTCGGTGATAGTTCAGTTTGAATTTTGACTCCTTGTGTCATGAACAAGAAAATTCAAACTGACCCATGGCGAAATTGTCCTTGCGGCGGACGAATGCGCTGCTCTAACGCAGGTTCTGGCGGAAATTCGCGACTCGCATCGCCGACGCCTACTTTTTGAGCTACTTTCCGCCCCAGGTGTATTTCACGCCTGCTCGATAATTCAAGCCCAGCGCCGGATATCCGACCGCGTCCTGATATTGTTTATCGAGCAGATTTTCGACGTGCGCCATGGCCGTGAAGCCGTGCCCCAGCGTGAATTGCGTGCCCATGTCCAGCCGGAAGTGGTCCGGATTACTCGTGAATCCCAGCCCCAGAAAATCGCTGTCCGTCTCGCGCCCCACAAAATATCCCGCTACGTTCCAGTCCATGCGGTGAATCGTGGCGTTCAAGATCAAATCCGCCGAATTCAGCGGCCGCAAGAACAAACGATTGCCCGGCGTTTCCGTCGGATCAAACGCGTTCGGCGCTTTCAGCACGCGCGTGTCGTCGTAGGTGTAGTTACCCACGATTCCGACCCACGCGAGCGGCCTGGCCTCGATGGTCGCGTTCGCTCCGAAGGCGCGCGCGGAATCCGTGTTGAAGAATTCGCCGTAGCCATCGGCGTTCAGCTCCGCCGCGGGACATCCCGGCGGCACAGCCAGCGCGCACGGGCCAAACGACGGCGGCGGGCACGACGCGAAGCTGACGATGTCGCTGTAGTCGTTGTGAAAAAAAGTCGCCGAGAATTTCACGCGATCCCCCGCCAACGCCTGATCCACTCCCGCGTTGAACGTGTTGCTTCGCTCCGGCTTCAAGTCCGGATTTCCCGGAAAACACGGATCGGCCTCGAACGATTGCACGAAGTCCGGCTCCTTGATTCCGAGGCCGTAAGAAGTTCGCAGCAGCGTCTGGCCCCAGAATCCCCGGCCAAGCCGCGCCAAGTACGCCAGCCCCAGGCGCGGGACAACGCGCGTCCCGAAACTCGCGTTGTCTTCCGCGCGCACTCCGGCAATCGCCGTCAGCCGGCGGACGAATTGGTAATGCGTCTCCAAGTAGCCGCCCTGATTGTTCCGCCGTTCGTGCGGCCCTGCCGCCGAACCATTTTCCACTTCGTAATTGTAGCCAAGCGAAACCGCGCCATTCCGGAACAGGTAAGACGATTGCTCGTCGAACGCCGCACGATTGAATTGATCGATGTCGGTAAAAACGGACACGTCCGTGTCCAAGTCGCGGAAATACGAATCCGTTCCAGTCAAATGATGCTGCCAGTGATCGCCCGTCGAAAAATCCCAGCTCAGATTCGCCGCGAAATCGTGCAGGTCGGAATACTGCCCCAAGATCGGCGGCTCGAGCAAAGTCTGCCCCGGCTGCCCTGCGTCGCTCGCCGAGCTGCGCAGGGACAGGCGCAATTGATCCGTGTCGCTGAATTTGTAACCGAAATCGCCGGAAAGCGTCGTGTCGCGAAATCCGTCGTTTGGCCCCTGGCCGCTGCTATTGAAATACGAAATCGCCGAAGAATAGTCGAACTGCCCGAGCTTGCCGCTCAAATCGCCGCTGCCGAGCCCGGTGTCGAACGTTCCGCCCTCGCCGGTAATCGTCAGCAGGGGAGTGGTTGTGTCGCCGCGGTGCGTGAAGATTTGCACCACGCCGTCCATGGCGTCCGAGCCGAAAAGCGCGCTGGACGCGCCATGCACGATTTCAATTTTGTCGACATTCGATAAGTCGAGATTCGAAAAATCGATGTCGCCTCCGGGCTCGTTGATCGGCGTGCCGTCCACGAGCACTTTCGTGAAATTCGAATTGCCTCCGTCCAAAAAGAATGACGTGATACCGCCGAGCGGCCCTAGCCGCGCGATATTCGCTCCCGCCGTCGAAGAAAGCAGCGGCGCGAGCCACATTTCCTGCCGCTCTTCGATGTCCTTCTGCGTCAGCACCGTCACCGGCGACGCCACGGTGTTCGCGGGCGCCGGCTCCGCTTCCGCCGACACCACCACCTGCGACGACAGCGGCGCGAGCTCCATACGCACGTCCCACGATCGCCTTTCGCCGGCCGCCAGACTGAATTCTTTTTCGGCGCTCGCCATCCGAGGACTGCTCAAGTGCACGCGATACCTTCCCGGCGCGAGCTCCGCCGAAAACGTTCCGTCCGCGCCGCTTTTCAAGTGAATTGCGGCCGCGTTTCCAGCTGCTGGTTGAATGGAAATTTGCGCGCCGACGATGGCCGCGCCGCTGCGGTCCATCACGCGGCCCGCGAGCTTTGCTTTCGATTGTGCGCAAGCTGAATCTGAAAAACTGAGAAATGCCAGAACAAAAACAGCGGAAAGACACAGCAGTCGAATGTAGAGTCTCATTTTATCCTCCGCTCCCTCTCGCGCAGGAGTGTGAAGGCTGTCCCGAAGGCCGAGCCGCTCGCGCGTTTCCACGCGAGCTGCTTTTCCATTCAGGATGAGACTCCGCCGGTCTCCTGGCTTGGCGGCACTTTCTGGCGCGGCCTTCCCGCCGCGGTGTCGCGTCTGGCGACGAAGCACCGAAGCAGTGGCGCGGGCCCGATTTTTCCGCCCTACAGTCGCGCAGCGGCGACGGCTTTTCACCGTCTTCCCGTGCACGGAGTCTCGTGTGATTGTGGCCGGCGCCTCATCCCAGATGAAACTTGGAGAGAGCGCCGGTGTTAGTTACCTCTTAAAAAGACTAGGAGGTTCCTTAGGATCTGGTTTTCTCAGAAACGAATTCTCCGACATAGCCCATCTTCCCACGAACACCCCTATCGCAAGGAAGACGCCAGCAACAAGACCGACGACCTTTTTCGGAACACCGTTCAGTTTTCCATTGATTCCGAACAGCAGAAAACCAATTCCGACACACCACAGCGCGAATCTAGATTTTCGGCGGTTACTTCGGACCAAGTCTGCGTCGACGCCCGCAGCAAGATCACGCTGCCTCTGACGATAGCGCCTAAACCAGTCCAGCATCCTTTTCTCCACTTCAATTCTTCGGCGCGGGATCGGAAGCCGCGCCTGCGACTTCGTCCGCGATTTCGGTGGCGTCCACGACGCCGCGCAGAATCACGCGCGGGCGCCCGCTTGGCGCTCGATCGACATCCAAAGGCGTTTCGAACACCTGTTCCAGCAGCTCGCGGCGATACACATCCGCTGGCTTTCCCGCGGCCACGCATTTGCCGCGCTGCATCAGCACGATCGAATCGAAAAACTCCGCCGCAAGATTCAATTCGTGCGTCACCACAACCACGGTATAGCGACTTTGTTCCGCGAGGTCGCGCAGCCGCCGCATCAATTCCACTTTTCCGCCGATGTCCAGATGCCGCGTCGGCTCATCCAAGAGCAATAGGAGCGGCTGCTGCGCCAGCGCGCGCGCCAGAATCACGCGCTGCCGCTCGCCTCCCGAAAGGCGATCCATGCGACGGTCAATCAGCGCCTTGGCGCCGACTTGCGTCAGCGCATTCTCCGCCAGCAAACAATCTGCTTCGCCCTCGAATCGCAGCCGGTGCCCGTAGGGGTAGCGTCCCTGCATCACGTATTCCCACACGTGCATCGGAAACAGCAGCGTGCTCTCCTGATGCACCAGTGCGACGCGCTGCGCGCGCTCGCGCAGCCCCAGATGACTCGGCGGCGTTCCGTCCAGCTCCACGCGGCCCGAGAGCGCCTTGAATTCGCCCGAAAGCAGTTGCAGCAGCGTCGATTTTCCGCTCGCGTTGGGCCCCAGAACCGCAACCATCTCGCGCTGCCGCGCGCTGAACGTCACCGGGCCCAGAGTAAACTCCGGCGCCTCGCGTCCCGACGCTGCGTATGCAAAGCTCGCTTGCTCCACCAGCAGCCGCACGGGATTCTGCATCCAGCCGGTCGCGACACTTTGCCCAGCGGGGGGCATTGGCTGGCCCTGCGTGCTCATGCCAGCCTCCGTTTGAGCAGGTAGATGAATACCGGCGCGCCGATCGCCGCCGTCATGGCCCCGACGGGAAGTTCCGTAGGCGCAACGATGGTGCGCGCCAGCGTGTCCGCCAGCGCCACGGCAATCGCGCCGCCGATCGCCGACGCGGGGATCAATAGGCGATGGTCCGAGCCGAAAATCATGCGAATCACGTGCGGCACCAACAGCCCGACGTAGCCGATCGCCCCGCTCACGGAAACCGCCAGCCCCGTCAGCAGCGACGCGCCCACGTACACGACCAGTTTCACGCGCGCCACGTTCACTCCCAGGTGATGTGCTTCCTGCTCGCCCGTCAGAATCAGATTCAAGTCCGAGGACGTCGTATAAATCGCACCAATCGCGATCAGCAACAGCGGATACAGATACCGCAACTTGATTTCCGGCGGCGTCGCCAGATCGCCCATCAGCCAAAACGCCATGCCCCGGAGTTCGCGGCCGCTGATCGTGGTCATCAAGAACATGATCACCGCCGAAAGAAACGATGCGGTGATGATTCCCGCCAGCAGCAGCGTTGTGCTGTCCAGTTGTCCTCCGCGCCGCCCCAGAAAATAAACCGCCGCGATCGTCGCCAGCGCGCCCACGAACGCGAGCGCTTGCATGGTCCAAAGTTGGTGCGGGAACCACGCCAGCGAGACGATCGCGCCCAGCGCCGCCCCGCTCGAAACTCCCAGCACGTACGGATCAGCCAGCGGATTCCGCAGCAGCGCCTGGAACGATCCGCCAGAAACAGACAGCGCCGCTCCCACCAGAATTCCCAGCGCGATTCGCGGCAAACGGATTTCGAAGATCACGTTGGAATAATCCGGCGGGATGCTGCTCCAATGGTGAATCGCACCGCGGAAAAGCGTCATCGCGATGTCCGTCACGCCGATGGGATATGCGCCCACGCGCAGCGACACAACCACAACGGCGAACAGAATCGCGCCCAGCGCCGCGCAAATCACCGCGATCTGACGTGGCGTCAGCGGGCGCACTGGATTTCCTCCATCTTCATTCGCTGCCGCAACGCGAAAGATGCGCGCGACGCCAAGCGTTCTTCTCGCGCGCTTACCGGAACCGCAGGCTTTTGCGTGAATGCTTCCGGATGCAACTCGCGCGCTAGTTGTTCGATTGCATCGATGAGCCCCGGCGCCGGCAAATCCACTTCATCGCTGATCACGGCCACGCGCCCTTCGCGCACCGCGGCGAGCCCGCGCCAGCCGTCCTTGCCTCGAAGCTCCGCGAGCCGCTCGGCAATCGCGTCGCGCAATGCATTCGCGGTATCGTTCGGCGATTCGCCGTTTTCTGCGTCCGTCGCTGTGTCCATCTCGCCGCTCGCGTATATCAGATAATCAGGGCTCAGGCGCACTACTTCTTCCAGGCTCACCTGCGGCCAATTCTGCCTGGCATGCACCACCGATTCCGCCCCGGCCCACCGCAGCGCATCCGCGATAAACGTATTGTCGCCGACGGAAATCAGTGGATCGTCCCACACCACAAACAAAACGCGCGACGGCACCACCCCGGCCAGTTTCGATTTCAGGGCATCGAGCTGCTGCTGAAGTCTTGCCACGAGCGCTTCCGCCTGCGCCTCGGCGCCAATCACTTCACCAATATGCCGGATCGATTCCAGTGTTCCCTCGACCGTATGCGGATCAGTGGCGTAAACCGCGATGCCCGCCTGCTCGAGCGCTTTCACCGTCTCCAGGCGATTGATCGCCGACGTCGCCAGCACCACATCGGGCTGCGCTCCGGCAATCGCTTCCAGGCTCGGATTCACGGGCATCCCCACGCTGAGCTTCGCCTTCGCCTCCGGCGGATAATCGCTGTAAGCGGAGACGCCCGCCAGGCGATTCTGCGCGCCGAGCGCGTACACAATTTCCGTCAGATTCGGCGCGAGCGAAACGATGCGCCGCACATCGCCTGGCACGGTCACGTGCCGCCCCGCTTCATCGACGAACTCCCGCGCCATTTTCTTCGCGGGAACATTCGCCGGCGCTGGAGCTGGTGCGGCCGCTTGCGTCCTCGCCACCCTTGGCGCTGGCGCGTTTGCGCACAGGGCGCCGCCACCCGTGAGCGCGATCGCGCAGCATACCGCGGCCAATTTTCGCATTGTCTGTCCCGTCAAAATTCCCCTGCTCGGCATCTCGAATTCGTCCGTCCCAAAACAAAAAAGCCCCACGAGAAACAATGGGGCGTCACGCCACACCCTCTCTCGCGAAGAGTGTCGGCTCTAGCGGCTTGCGTACGTTTCCTGACTCTCGGCCTTCCGGATTTTCCGCCGCCGCGCTTTTCCAATCGCGCGATGGATCATCCGGAACATTGGCGCTGCCCGCTTGCGCGGCCCTTCCCAGCGCGGTCTTGTCGCGCTAGTGAGGATTCTCCCGTTCCGCAGCGCCGGCCGATCACAGTGGCGGGACCGTGGCCGATTTTCACGGCCTTCCGATTCCGCAAGCCGGCTAAATTTTTCGAATTCGAGTCTATGCGCAACCGCGCGCCGAGTCAATCTTCTGTTCGCCGCGCGCCGCCGCGATGCCCAAGCTCAGCGGTTTTTCCATTGCGGCGATCTTTTCTCCGCAATCGCGCGCAGCCCTTCGCTCGCGTCTTCGAGCGACGACAATTCGTTCAGGAAAATCTCCATCGACTGCCGTACACCTTCGCGCAGCGACAGTCCCATCGACCCGAGAATCGCTTTTTTCGCCATCGTCAGCACGGCACCCGAATGCGCCGTGATCTGAGCGGTCAATTCCTTCACCGTCGCTTCGAGCTTGTCCTCCGCCACCACGCGGTTCACCAGCCCCAGGCCCATGGCCCGCTCCGCGCCGATTACTTCGCCCGTAAGCACCAATTCCAGCGCGCGCTTCGGCCCCACGATGTACGGCAGGATCGCGGCGCCCAGCGGCGGATACACGCCTAGCTTGATTTCCGGCTGCGCGAACTTCGCGCGCGGCGTCGCGATCACCAGGTCGCCCAGCGCCGCCAATTCCGCGCCGCCGCCAAACGCGGGCCCATTCACGATCACCAGCAGCGGCTTCGCCGTGTCCAGCATGACGGTAAATGTTCGTTGCAGCGCATCCAACGCCTGAAACGCGCGCCGCGGCGTGTATTCGCCCAGTTCGATACCGCCGCAAAAGGATTGCGTCGCCGAATCCAGCACGATCAGCTTCACGTCCGGCAGCCCGTCGAGCGAATCGATGCCCGCCGCCAATTCCGCCAGCATTCGCTCGTTCAGCATGTTGTGCTCGGGACGATTCAGCGTCAGCCGCGCCACGCTGCCCTCGACGACGAACTGCACGAATTTAAATTCCTCGGGCTTCGGCGGCAGTGGTCCAACGTGCCCCGCCACGGCCGCATTTCCCGCTTTTGCTTCGCGATTCTGAACTCGCATCGCTTTCTCCGGAATACCCTGACGATTGAAAAAGGAACTGAAGAAATCCTACTGCGGAATGCGCGCAAGGCTAAGTGCGCGTTTCATTCGTGGTTCTGCCGCCGCAACCCTGCTCCGCGGTTCGCGTCACGCCTCGCGTGATGGTTACAGGTCTTGGCCATTCCTGGCCAGGGCGCTCTTGCCCTTCACAGCGTTTCAATTTCCACAGCCACGCCCATTCCGCCCGAAACGCACAGCGTCGCCAATCCCTTTTTTCCCGCCGCCGAATTTCCATCGCCGCCGCGCATCTCGTGAATCAGCGTCGTCATGATCCGCGCGCCGGTGCATGCAATCGGATGCCCCAGCGCGATCGCGCCGCCGTTCGGATTCAGCCGCTCGCGCGGGAAATGCAAATCCCGGTCGCACGCCAGCACCTGCGCGGCAAACGCCTCATTTAACTCAATCGCTGCATAGTCTTCGAGCTTCGTTCCCGTGCGCTCCAGCAGTTTCCGCACCGCGGGCACGGGACCAATTCCCATCACGCGCGGATCCACCGCCGCAACCGTGGCGTCGACGATGCGCGCGATCGGTTTCGCGCCGAGCTCACGCGCACGTTCCTCGCTCGCCAGCACGACGCACGACGCGCCATCCGTGATTCCGCTGGCGTTCCCCGCCGTTATGGTTCCCGTCTTGCTGAAGACGGATGGGAGCTTGGCCATTTTTTCCACCGTCACGTCCGCACGCACGTGCTCGTCCATCTCCAGGCGCGTCACGTTGCCTTTTTTGTCTCTGCGCTCGACGGGAATCATTTCCGAGCGGAATCTTCCTTCGCTCTGCGCGCGCGCCGCCCGATGATGGCTCTCCACCGCGAATTCATCCTGCTCCTCGCGCGATATTTTGTACTGCTCCGCCAGCACTTCGGCCGTCTCGCCCATGATCATTTTCGAAATCGGGCACAGAAAGCCGTCGCGATACATCGCGTCCACCAGCGGCTGGTTTCCCATCTTCACGCCCCAGCGCGCTTCCACCAGGTACGGCACGCGCGACATCGATTCCGCGCCGCCCGCCACCACGATCCCCGCTTCCCCAGCCAAGATTTCCTGCCATCCCAGCATGATGGTCCGCAGCCCGGACGCGCAGGCCATGTTCACCGTGAACGCCGGCACGTCGTCGCCCAGCCCCGAGCGCCACGCAATCTGCCGCGCCGGATTCGGCCCCACTCCCGCCGACCGCGCATTCCCGAAAATCAACTCATCCACATGCCACGGAGTTTTTGCGGGCGTTCGATTTTTGCTCTGCGCGTTTTTGATGCTTTCCTCGACGCTTCCGCCTTCGCCGGGCTGGCGTTCCGCAGGCAGTGCGCTGCCAAACGCCCGTTCGAGCGCCGCGCGCACCGCGATGACTCCCAAATCCGGCGCCGTCAGTTCCGCGAGCCCTCCGCCGAATTTCCCAATCGGCGTCCTCACGGCGCTCAATATGTACACTGTCCCGTTTTTCACACTCGACCCCTTATGGTTTCCGATGCCATCGCTAAACATTCGATGCTAACACACGAAAATGAGAAGCGATTTGCGGTTCGTGCAGGCGCGGCGGGGGTAATGGGTCAGTTTGAATTTTGACTCCTTGTGCGACGATCCAGAAAATCCAAACTGACCCGCCACTGCGGCGGAAGGCACGTTGGCCAAATCCGCCGCGGTACGCTATCCTGACAACTGGATACGAATAGCCCATGTTTGAAAATCTCACCGACAAACTTCAGCGCGCCTTCAAGAATCTTCGTGGCCAGGGCAAGCTGACCGAAGAGCATCTCGACGCCGGGCTCGTGCAGATTCGCGAAGCGCTTCTCGACGCCGACGTCAATCTCGGCGTCGTTGACGAGCTGATCGCGCACATTCGCGAAAAAGCCCTTGGCTCCGAAGTTCTCTTACAGCTTTCTCCGGATCAGCAAGTCGTCAAAATTGTTCGCGATGAACTCACCGAGCTTCTCGGCAAAGAAGTCCGCATGCAATTCGCATCGCGGCCGCCGTCGGTGTGGCTGATCGTCGGCTTGCAAGGCTCGGGTAAAACCACAACAACGGGCAAGCTAGGGAAATGGCTGGGCGCGAATGGCCACCGTCCCATCGTCGTTTCCACGGACGTTTATCGCCCCGCCGCGCGCGAGCAGCTCGCGCAAGTCGCGAAAGCTACCAGCACTCCCGCATGGCCCGGCGCCGGCACCGACAAGCCGCTCGAAATCGTTCGCGGCGCAATGAAGGAAGCGAAGCTCTCGGCTTACGATGTCGTGCTCGTCGACACGGCGGGCCGCCTGCACATCGACGATGAATTGATGAACGAACTTTCGCTGCTGAAAAAAGAATTGTCGCCCGCGGAAATTCTCTTCGTCGCCGATTCGATGATCGGCCAGGACGCGGTGCGCTCGGCCGGCGAATTTCACAAACGCCTCGGCCTTACGGGCGTCATCCTCACGAAACTGGATGGCGACGCGCGCGGCGGCGCGGCTCTCTCGATTCGCAAAGTCACGGGCGCGCCGGTGAAATTCGCGGGCATCGGCGAAAAATACGACGCCATCGAGCCGTTTCATCCCGACCGCATCATCTCGCGCATCCTGGGCATGGGCGACGTCCTCACGCTCATCGAAAAAGCCGAGAAAACCATCGACGAGAAGCAGGCGCGCGAACTCCAGCGCAAAATTCAGCACGACGAATTTTCGCTCGAGGATTTTCGCGATCAGTTGCAGCAAATCCGCAAGATGGGCTCCCTCGAACAGCTCATGGGCATGCTGCCGAAAATCGGACCGTTCGCCAAGTTACCCAAGGACGCTTCCATCGACGAATCGCGCTTGAAATTCGCCGAAGCCATCATCAATTCGATGACCGCCGCCGAGCGCTCCGACCACAATTTGATCGACGGCAAGCGCCGCAAACGCATCGCGCGCGGCAGTGGCACCTCGGTCCAGGAAGTCAACGAAGTCCTGAAGCAATACTCCGAAATGCGCCGCATGATGAAGATGTACGGCAACACCATGAAGGGCAAAATGCGCGGCATCGGCAAACTTCGTTCTGGTCTGTCAGGCTAGGCCGGTGAGGCCTAAAACGACTTCTCTATTTCTCATTGGCCTCCTGCTGGCTGGCCTCAGCGCAAGCGTCTCGTCTTCTGAACGGAGTCAGAACTTCCGACAGCCCGATTCGGTAAGTTCCAATTTACTGACCCGACATTATCGGGTCGGCGAAAAGCTCAGCTATCGGATGACGGGAGTGAATCAAGGCCGCCACTACAAGATTCGTGCAGACGGTGTCGTCAAGAGACTTCCCGATGGAACCTACGTGGAAGAGTATGAGTGGTCGAGTCTGACAGTGGAAGGAACTGCGGTTCCTCTTTCGGCCGCCAGCGCGTCGTTTCGACAAACGGTGTCGCTTGACCCGAGATACCGGCTGTCGATTCCCGATCTCAGGCGTGTTCAACCCAGATTGATTGGTCCAATCACGGATTTCCTCACTTTCTATAGCGATTTGTGGCTCGCCGCCCACACCGGCCAATTAAACCACGCAGGCGATCATTTCTACTTCAAATACGGGACGCCCAGCTCCTGGGCCGATGGCATGCGCGTCATACTCGGGGAAAGCTCGATCGATTTCGACATGACTCTGGTAGTCGTCGACCAGCACGCTCACACAGCCATGGTGATCGTGCGTCATGTTCCTCCAGCGCAGCCGCAAATCAAGCTTCCGGCCGATTGGATGCGCGCGCCTGTCGCGGACACTCCAAACAATTGGGTCGAAGTCGAGAAACAAAGAGACGGCAAGTACGCGGCTGAGGTGGGCAAGGAAACGTTCACCGTGAAAATCAAGGTGAGCCTGATCGACGGCCGGATTCTGTCGGGCGCCATCGACAATCCCGTCGACGCCATAGAACGCGAGTGTACCGACGCCACTCTTACAAATTGCGGCGAACCCTCGCGAGAACACATCCAACGGACGATCGGACTCGGGGCGAGCGCGGAATGACCGCGCGCATTTTCGCGGAGCCCGCGGGACGTATTCCGGCTTTGGCAATTTAGCGGGGATGCGCTATAATTGCGGGGAAAGTTGGAGGATATACCGAGTGTTGACGATTCGCCTGTCCCGCATTGGCAAGAAGAAGCAGCCCAGCTATCGCGTGGTTGTGATCGAGAAGACGCGCCCGCGCGACGGCCGCTTCGTTGAAATTGTCGGGACCTACGATCCCTTGAAGAATCCTGCCGTCATCAACCTTGACGCCGAGCGCATCAAATATTGGCTCGGCTGCGGCGCCCAGCCCAGCGATACCGTCCGCAGCTTTTTGCGCAATCAGAAAATCGCGTAAAGCCCGGACTCTTCAGACACCGGATTTCCAACGCTGGAACCAGCTCCCGCGGATTCTCCATGCCGCCCGGAGGTTCTCATGAAGGAACTCGTCGAGGAAATCGCGAAGGCTCTTGTCGATCATCCCGAAAAAGTGTCCGTAAATTCCATCGAAGGGGAACAGGTCACTGTGCTGGAATTGCGCGTTGCGCCGGACGATCTTGGGAAAGTGATCGGGCGCCAAGGCCGCACGGCCAAATCCATTCGCACACTGCTTGGCGCGGCAGGCATGAAATTGAAGAAGCGATTCACTCTGGAAATTCTGGAATAGCGTGAGCGACACCCCAGCCGACCGCGTCACCGTGGCCAAAATCCTGCGCTCACGCGGGCGCCGCGGAGAAGTCGCGGCGGAAATGTTCACGGATTTTCCCGAGCGCCTCGCAAGTCTGAAATCCGTTTATCTCTGGGACGGGAAAAATCCGCCGCGCGCCGTCGCCGTGCGCGAATGCTGGCTGCACAACGGCCGCGCCATTTTTCTCTTCGAAGGCTGCGATTCCATTTCCGAGGCGGAAAAACTTGCAGGGCTGGAAATTCAGATTCCGCTTTCCGAACGCATGGCGCTTCCGGCGGGAACTTATTTCGTCACGGATTTGATCGGCTGCGAAGTCTTCGACGGCAACAATACGGCCGAAAACATTGGCGTGGTGCGCGACGTGCAGTTTGGCGGCAAAAACGTCGCAGGGACACCGATCCTCGCCGTGAACACCGCGCGCGGCGAGCTGCTGATTCCTCTCGCCGCCGAAATTTGCACGCGCATCGACACGGCCGCGCGGCGCATTGAGGTGGTCCTGCCCGAAGGGCTTGCGGATTTAAATCAAGCGTAAAACTCCGAGTGCGATAAGATTTCGTCCGATGCGATTCGATCTGATCACGATATTCCCGGAGTTTTTTCGCGGGCCGCTGGACCATGGGATTGTGCGGCGCGCGCGCGAAGCAAAACTGATCGAAATCGGCGTCACGGACCTGCGCGACTTCACGCATGACCGCCATCGCACGGTCGACGACCGTCCGTTTGGCGGCGGTGAAGGAATGGTGCTGAAGCCCGAGCCGTTGTTTGATGCGGTCGAATCGCTCGTGGGCCCAATGGCGGATGCACCCAGTGCGAACGTACTGAGCAGAACGGCGATTGTTCTTCTTTCGGCTTCAGGAAAATTATTTCGCCAGGAAACCGCGCGGAGGTTCGCGCAACTCGACCGCGTGATTCTGATTTGCGGGCGCTACGAAGGAGTGGACGAGCGCATCGCGGAGCATTTGGCGACGGATGAAATTTCCGTCGGCGATTTTGTTCTTTCGGGCGGCGAGTTGCCTGCGGCGATGGTGCTCGATGCGGTGACGCGGCTGATTCCCGGCGCGCTGGGGAATGAGGACTCGGCGGAAAATGAATCGTTTTCGGCGCCGACAGCAAACGCGGAAATTTGCGCGGCGGCAGAGGGCGTTGCACGAGAGAAACTCGGCGAGGCGTACGCCGAGAGCCGCGGCATCCTGGATTATCCGCATTACACGCGGCCGCAGAATTTCCGCGGCTGGAGCGTTCCGGAAATCCTGATGAGCGGAAATCACGAGGAAATCCGGCGCTGGCGGCAGCGCATGGCGCTGGAAAAAACGCGGCGCAACCGGCCGGAGTTGCTCGGCGCGGAAAAAAACGAGACGGAAGGCCGCGGCAAAAGCGAAACGTAGCTAGATTGGGGCTTGCGAAAGCACGGCCCGCTGATTTAACCTGCGATTTTTTCCAGGGAGGATTGCGCTTGACTGTCATCGATTTTCACAATCATTACTACCCACCGGCGTATATCGAGGCGCTGCGCTCGGGTTCGAGCGCGGTGAAAGTCGATTTCGACGCGGAAGGAAATCCGCGACTGCACTATCCGGGCGATTACAACGTGGCGGTGCGCGGACACCGCGACATCGATTTCCGCGAGCAGGAAATGCAGAAATACGGCGTGGACACGCAGGTGATCACGCTGACGACGCCGGGGACACACGTGGAAACGCCGGCGAACGCGATAAAATTCGCGACGCTGGTGAACGACGCATTCGCGGAAGTAGTGCGCACGAAGCGGGGGAGATTCGCAGCGCTGGCGACGCTTCCGCTGAACGATCCCGCCGCGTCGGCGAAGGAATTCGAGCGCGCGTGCCGGCAATTGCATTTTCGCGGGGCCATGCTTTTCAGCAACATCAACGGCGTGGCGCTGGCGGACAAGCGTTTCTGGCCGCTCTATGAAGCGGCGAATGATCGCGAAGCGATTCTGCATATTCATCCCACGAATCCTGTGGGCGTGGAAGCGATGACGGAGTATTGGCTGATGCCGCTCGTGGGATTTTTGTTCGATACGACGCTGGCGGCGGAGAAAATCGTGTTCAGCGGCGTCGCGGAACGGTTTCCACGCATCCGCTGGGTGCTGAGCCATCTGGGCGGCGCGATTCCGTACATTGCCGAGCGTGCGGATCGCGGCTATCGCGCGTTCAAAGAATGCCGCGTGAATATTTCGCGGCCGCCGAGCGAGTATTTGAAGCAGTTTTATTACGACACTGTGAATTTCGACCCGCTCGCGCTGAAACTGGCGATCGATTTTGCGGGCGTCGAGCACATTTTGGCCGGCAGCGACTATCCGCACCGGATTGGGAGTGTTTCCGCGATGCTGGAATCGCTGCGCGGCCTGACGATTCCCGCCACGGACAAAGAGAAAATCCTCGGCGGAAATGCAGCGCGGTTGCTACGTTCATAACCGCGAAAGTAGCGCACCAGTTTCCTGCAATTCTAGGAATACAATTTCAGGAAAAGCTTGTAATAAAGAGAACCATATTCCGCGATGAACTCCTTAATTACGGGAAGCCGATAGAGATTTTGATGGCGGTACTCCACCACCGGTTTTTTGGGATTGTGTCTCTTCACTCCCTTTCGAACCAGTCCCTTCAGTTCCCAATTATGACTGCACGAATTTCTCACTCTATTCAAGTCCTTTAACTTCTTGTGAAAACGCTTGTCTATCAAGCGAAGTCCGCGGAGAAGTTCCACCTTCTGCGGAAATCTGAGGGATCTTTCTCCCTCGAGGAGGGATTCTAACGAGCTTGACGTGGCCGGTTTTAGACGGCTGATAGACTTGTTGTCCGTAGGGCTGATACCGAGGAGACAATATTTCAGCCAATGGCTCATTAGGTCCTCAAGCGCTAGATGTAGCTGAAGGACAACCATACGAACGCTGTCTTGCCTACGCAGATCAAGAAAATAGCAGGTGCTTTCGAGATCGTCGGGGTCAGGTATGTTGTAGAGGTGCGATTGAATTTCTTCAATTTCGCGTCTGAGAATACTAGCCTTTTTAAGGAGGGTTTCTCTCTTAGGACTCTGTCGCATGTTTTTCACGTGCGCGGCTTCAGGGTCGCGCTCACTCTTTTTTTGTTCAAGACCGAGCGTGATGCAAAAGATATCTCATACCAATTGAGCGTAAAGAATCTTAGCGCGAGTGGTTAGATCCGTGAACGCATTATTTCCGCTCGGCGGCTGTCTCGCTTATCGGAAGTTGACCCCTGCCCTATAGCAATCCTCTGGATAAATGCGCCCGGTTTCGCTATAGTTGGGAATTGCGCTGAGTGAGCTGGCCCCACCTGAGCGGGTCTGCCGGGACAATTCGAAATGAGTCGCGTGATCGATAAGGTGCAGGAGTCACAAGTTCGCAAGGATTTGCCGGCGTTCCGCCCGGGAGATACGGTGCGCGTGAACGTGAAGTTGCGCGAAGGCGAAGCCGGAAAAGAAAAAGAGCGCGTCCAGCCGTTTGAAGGCGTGGTGATCAAGCGGCGGGGACACACGGCGGGCGCGAGCTTCACGGTGCGGCGCGTGAGCTTTGGAATCGGGGTGGAGCGGATTTTCCCGCTGCATTCGCCGACCATCGCGTCGATTGAAATCGTGCAGCAAGGCAACGTGCGGCGCGCGAAGCTGTATTACCTGCGCGGACTGAAGGGCAAATCGGCGCGCATCAAGCGCGTGGAGCGGGCACGGCCCGGCGCGGAAGCTCCCGCGAAAACCAGCGAATAAATTCACGGCAATCGGAGTTTTCCATTGCAGGCCGCCCGATAGGATGGGGCGGCCTTTCTTTTTCCACAGAGTCTCCCGGATCACCTGAATGCCGTGCTGAACGCTATGGTAGAATTCGGCGCGATGACGCGGCTGTGCGGCACTCGATACGAGCGGATTGCGCGACAATCCGGATGGATGCGCATTGCCGGGATCGACGAAGTCGGGCGCGGATCGCTCTTCGGCCCCGTGGTAGCGGCAGCGGTGGTGCTGAATCCGAGGCGGCGAATCGTGGGGCTGGATGATTCGAAAAAGCTGACACACGACCGCCGGACGGAATTGGCGGGACGCATCCGCGAACATGCGCTGGCGTGGGCCGTGGCGGAAATCGACGCGAGCCGGATCGACGCCTGGAATATTTATCAAGCGAGCCGGCAAGCGATGGTCGCGGCGGTGGAAGGCATTCGCCCGACGCCGGATTATCTCCTGATCGATGCAATGGAGTTGCCGCTGCCGATCGAGCAAAGATCGCTGATTCGCGGAGACGCGAGGTCCGTGTCGATTGCCGCTGCGTCGATTCTGGCGAAAGTGGAACGCGACCGCATGATGGACGATTTCGACCAGCTCTATCCGCAGTACGGGCTGGCGTCGAACCGCGGCTACAGCACGCCGGATCATCTGGAAGCGCTGCAACGATTTGGGCCAACACCGCTGCACCGATTTTCCTTCGCGCCGGTGCGCGAAGCGACTTGCTGGGCCGTGCACGCGACGCAGGAAACCCTGCCGCTCGCGCCGACGGCTACGGCTGCAACGAGCCTGCAATCGCAACCTCCAGACGGCAGCGACCGGTAATCGTTCCGCGGCGCGACTGGATGCGTGGCAGCTGAATAACCCGCATAACCCCGCATAATAGGCAGAGAAAAGCCCACTAGGACGAAAGTACCAGATACTTTTTCCTTACACATTCCGCTCAATTTAGCACCAGTTCGCCGGATTCGTGTTTACTGTAGACAGGGACAATATGGACCAGCCGACCAAGTCGAATGGGAGTTCCGCGCCCTCCGGAGAAGAGCGCGGCCGCGAGGGAAGCCAGAAGACCGTGCTGCTGAGCGACATTCCCGACGCACAGACATTGATCGACGAAGCCGCCACGACGCCCGCCAAACTGAGCTTGACGACGTCGAGCCTGACGGCGCTTTCGCAGCGCTACGACGTGCTGAGCGAAGCGGGGCACGGCAACATGGGAAATGTCTACAAGGCTCGCGACCGCGAAACGGGCGAGACGGTGGCGCTGAAGCTCATCAAGCCGGAGATCGCGTCAGATCAGGCGATGATGGACCGGTTCAAGAACGAGCTGCTATTCGCGCGGAGAATCACGCACAAGAATGTTTGCCGCGTGTATGACTTCAACCGCATCGGCGGCGTGGCGTACACGTCGATGGAATTCGTGGAAGGCGAAAGCCTGCGGTCGGTGCTGAACCGGTTTGGGGGCTTGCCGGTGCGCAAAGGGATCGATCTGGCGTCGCAAATCTGCTCGGGACTGAAAGAGGCGCACGCGCAGGGGATCGTGCATCGGGATCTGAAGCCGGAAAACGTGATGATCGACAAGCACGGCAACGTGAAGATCATGGATTTCGGCATCGCGCGTTCGATGGAAGCGGGAACGCGGCTGACGGGAGCGATGATCGGCACGCCGGCGTACATGGCGCCGGAGCAAGTGGCGGGGAAGCCGGTCGATTACCGCACGGATATCTATTCGCTAGGGCTGATGCTCTATGAGATGTTCACGGGATCGGAAACTTTTCATGCCGATACAGCCGTGGCCATCGCCGTGAAGCAGATGCAGGAAGCCCCGACACCTCCGCACGATATCGAGCCAAACATTCCGGTCTATATCGAGCGCGCGATTTTGAAATGCCTGGAGAAAGATCCGGCGAAGAGATTTCAATCGGTTGGCGAGCTGGAGACGGCGCTGCGCTCGACGCGGGCGACCGGAGCAACGGCAGCCTCAGCGCCGGTGGCGACTACGCCCACGCCCGCTGCGGCCGCTGCGATCACGCCGGCGAGCGGGCTGGTGAAGCATCCGACGGCCCCGACGATTGCGGTCGCGGGCACGCTGCTGCCGGCGACGGCCAAAGCAAAGCTAACGTCGCCGATTGTGTGGGTTCTCGTGGGTGCGTTTCTCGTGCTTGCGACGCTCGGCGGATTGCGGGCTATGACAGTGGTGAAAGCGGCGGACCAAGTTCCCGCGCCGGACATGGCGCCAGCGCCGACGCCTCCGGAGAAGGCCTACGTGATCCCCCCGAGGCCAGCGCCGCAGCCTCCTGTGGTGAAGGAATCCGCTGCCGTCAGCACGAAACCTCCCGCGCCGAAGCCGTCCTCGCCAGTGGTTTTCCCGCACGTGGAATACGCGAACAAACCAGCGGCACAGAGTCGCGCTGGTGCGGCAGCCACTGGGCCAGTTTACATTTGGATTGGCCGATTCGAGAGAGAAGAGCGCGCGCAGAACGTTTCCAGAAAAATCGAAAGCCAGGGATATCCGGTGGTTGTGCTGCCGAAACCAAATCCGAAGGGCGGCCAGTTTTTTGTGGTGTTCACTGGGCCCTACAACGAAAAGAAGGCTCAGAACGTGCAGCAATGGCTCGAAAGCCAGGGATTTTTCTTCGTTCACCAAGTCCGGGCCCCAGCCGTGAATCAGACTCCGAGCAAATAGCAGGGCGCGGGAAGATTCAGGAAACGACGATGGGTGATACGGGAATCGAATTCGGAACGCGAAGCGACACAGGGCGTGTCCGCGAAAACAACGAAGACAGCTCCTGCGTCGCGCCGGAGATAAACCTGTTCGTGCTTTCCGACGGCATGGGCGGGCAGGCATCGGGAGAAGTCGCGAGCCGCCTGGCCACGGAGACGATCGTGGCGCACTGCCGCGATGCGGGACAGAATCCGGCATCGCCATTTATCGGGGAGCGGCTGGAAGGAATTTCGGAAATTTCAAACCGGTTGGTGAGCGCGGTGCGGCTGGCGAATCGAGTGGTGCACAAGGCGGCGAAACGGAATGCCGCGCAGGCGGGGATGGGCGCAACGGCGGTGGCCGTGATGGTTTGCGGAGAGCGCATGAGCATCGCGCACGTGGGAGACAGCCGCGCGTACCGGTTGCGGAACGGTGAACTCGAAAGGCTGACGCAGGATCACTCTTTTATCGCCGAGCAAGTGCGCCACGGGTTGATGAACGAGCAGGACGCCGCGAACAGCAATCTGCAGAATGTGCTGCTGCGCGCGCTGGGAGCAGAGGCAGAGGTTGAAGTCGAGGCCAGCGAAGAACTGTTGATGGACGGCGACACGATTTTGCTGTGCTCGGATGGACTGACGCACGAGCTTACCGATGCGCAGATCGCGGGGGCGCTGGGCGACACGGAAGACCCGCAGGAAGCAGCTGACCGGTTGGTGGATTTGGCAAACCAAGCGGGCGGCGAAGACAACATCACGGTCATTGTGATACGCAGTGCGCCAAGGCTTGTGGGGACAATTTCCAAAATCGGCAAATGGTTCAAGGGCTCCTGACGCGGGATTCCAAGGAGGAAAGAAATGCCGAAACTGGTCTTGAAATTCGAGAATTCAGTGCTGAAAGAAGCGGCGGTGGGCCCGAAAGAATTGAGCATCGGGCGCTCGCCGGACAACGGACTGGTGATTGACAATCCGGCGGTGTCGCACTACCACGCGCGCGTATTCAACGAAGAAGGGCGGCTGATGCTCGAGGATTTTGGGAGCATGAACGGGACATTCGTAAATGGTCAGAGGGTGAAGATGGTCGCGCTGAAGCCAGGAGACGCAGTGGAGATCGGCAAACACACGATTTTGGTGGCCGATTCGCGCGAGACGACAGACCCGTTCTTCAAAGGCGGCATGCCCCGGCCCGCAGCGCCGAAAATCAATGAAACGGTGATGCTGGACACGAAGGAGCGGCGCGAATTTCTGCAGAAAGTCGCGGCCGTGGGCGAAAGCGCGCAACCGGCGCCAGCGCGCGTAAGAGTGGCGACGCTCGTAGTGAAGAAAGGGAAGACCGATCAGCGAGAATACACGCTGAGCGATAAGTTGACGGTCATCGGCAGGTCCGCCATGGCGACCGTAAAACTCAAGGCGTGGTTTGCGCCGAAAGCAGCCGCGCAGATCAATCGCCGCGAGGACAATTCCTACTACATTGGCGGGGCCGACAAGGTGCCGACCATCAATGGGCAGCCGGTGATCCATCCGGCGAAACTGTCTTCAGGGGACATCATCGAAGTGGCAGGGATTCAGATGGAGTTCGTATACCGCGACTGACTTCAGAAAATCACGTTGCGCTGGACGAGAGAGGGACAATCCAACTCGGAGAAATTTCCCTCTCGTGTTAGTTATTTATTTAAGGTTTCCTTTGAACCTCCCATCAAGCAGAAGTCATAATTCCATGTGCGATTGTCGCGTCCATAGGCTGCCGTTCCTCGTCACGACAGACGGGCTGAATGGGAGAAGCAGAGCAGGATGAGCTGGAATCCGCAAGGACGACACTGTAAGCTGGGTGTTATCGAGTTCTTATACGGCTACGCGGCAGTTCGTTGACCCCAGTTTTTCGCGTGTGCTACCGTAACCTAGCTCCAGAGAACCGGCCGAATTAAGCCCTGACGGGGGAATCCCGCGAGAAACGCGCGGGTAGGGGTATCGAAGACGCATGGCGTTGAATAAAGCCAAGGCCATGGAATCAGCGCTGAAGTCGCTGAACCAGGGCAAAGTCGCTCAGGCGATTCAGGAATATCAGACGATCCTGCGGAGTGATCCGAACGATCAGGTCGTGCTGATGACCGTGGGCGATCTGTTCGTGCGGCAGAACAGCATGCCGCAGGCCGTGGAATATTTCGAGCGGCTGGCGCAGCTCTATTTGAACGATGGCTTCAACAGCAAAGCGATCGCGATCTACAAGAAGATTTCCAAGCTGGCTCCCAACGAAACACAGCCACTCGAAAAACTCGCCAATCTTTACGTCCAGCAAGGGATTTTGAGCGAAGCGCGACCGATTTTTCTGCAGCTCGCCGAAGCGCACCTGAAGGGCAATCAAACGGCGAAAGCGGTCGATGTGCTGCGGCGGCTGCTGGACGTGGAGCCGGACAATCCCCGCGTGCAGCGGCGCCTGGCTGAGCTGTACCTGGCGATGGGACAGAAGAGAGAGGCGGCGCAGACTTATCTGCATTTTTCGCGCTATCTCTATGAGCATGGCGACGCGGCGGAAGCGCAAAAAATGGTCGACGCAGGCCTGGCGGCGGAACCCGGCAACACGGCCGCGCTGCTGCTGAAGGCGCGCATGCTCGGGGCGACCGGAGATACGGACGCGGCGCTGGATACGCTGGCAAAACTGCCGGCGGCGGATTCGAATTCCGAGACGATGACCTTGCAGGTGGATATTTGCCTGAAGGGGGGAAAGAACGAACGCGCCGTCGAATTGCTGCAACACTCCGGGCTCCAGGGCCCGGAGAAATTCACACTCATGCTTCGCGTGGCAAACGCACTGATCGAAGCAGAGGATGTGGACAAGGCGCTCGCGCTCATCAATGGGATACGCGAACCGGCGATCACCGCGGGGCAGCAGGAAAACCTCGCGCGAGTGCTCACGGCCGTCGCTGAACGCGTGAAAGACCGCGTTGAGCCGCAGGAATGGCTCGTTGATCTCTACCGGCGCACGGGCGACAACAATCTTTCCGAAGCCGAGTCGCAACTCGCTAATGCACTCGCCAACCTCGGAAAATTCGACCGCGCCGAGGCGATCCTGAACGAGGTCCTCGAGCGCGAGCCAGATAACGAACTGGCGCGCCAGAGACTGGCTCAAATCAGAAAAACAATGGGCCACGCGGCTTCGGGGCCGGCTGATCTTGCCGGCGCGGCGCCGAACGAGCCATCGCGGGAGCCGCTGATCGGGGCGCCGATTGCGCCAATGTCCGCCGTCAGCGAACTGGGCCTCGACGACGAAACGCAGCGATTCATCACGCAAGCGCTTACGGATGTCGACCTGTTCTCGAGCTACGGACTTTCGCAGAAGGCGGTCCAACTGCTCGAACATATTTTGCAGCGCGTACCGGGCCATACGCCTACGCTCGAGCGCCTGCTCGACATGACTCTGGGAGCCGGCAATGACCGGCGCACAGCCGAACTCGCGGCGCAGCTCGAACAGATTTACATTCAGCGCGGCGATGCGAAAAGCGCCGAACGTTTCACGGAGCTTCGCCGCCGGTTCCAGCGCGCCTCTGGCGCAACCGATGAGGAGCTCATTCAAGCCGCGGCGCAGCCACCCGCAGCTGCTCCGCCAGAAGCTGCCAGCGCCAGCCCCGTCGAGGAACAGAAAGAGGCGCCGCCAGAGTTTGCGGTTCCCAGTGGGGCGGCGGAAGCGGAAGCTCACACGGCAGAAACGGCGCAGCCGGTGGCTCATTCCGCAATGCCGGCTGCACATGAGATCGATCTTTCCGATGAATGGGCTCAGATCGCGTCGTCCATCGGACAGGAGCCGGCGACCGCGAATGCCGAAATCCCGCCGACCCAGGAAAATCCTCCTCCCGCGCATCCACCGAAAGAAGTTTTTCCCGCTGCACCGGCAGAATCGGCTGATGCGAAGATCGCCGAATCGGAAGTGGCGGAGTTTGAACTCGAACTCGTGGAGGAAGCTGCAGCCGAGGGCGGGACGAGCGAGAGTGCGGGCACCGAAGCAACCACGACTGAGGGTTTTCTCGACCAACTCGTCGCGGAAGTGGAAGACCTGGAGACTACGGCCCCGGAAAAACCAGCGGCTGCAAAGGCGGATTCGAAGCCTGCACCCGTGGCTAAACCAGAACCCGAACCTGCCCAAACAGCGCCCATTCCCCGGGAGACACCGCCTCCTCCGGCGCGGCGCGAGCCAGTGGTGGCGCAGGCGCAGGGTATGACTCCGGCAGCGGGCGACGTGAACGAATTGAGCGAAGTCTTCCAGGAATTTCGAGCCGAGCTCGGAGAAATGGGCGAGCAGGACGAAGACGAAGACCTGGAGACGCACTACAATCTCGGCATTGCGTACCGCGAAATGGGCTTGCTGGATGAAGCAATCGGCGAATTCCAGAGGGTCGCCAAGGCAGTGCATGAAGGCCGACCGTTCCGATATGCGATGCAGTGTTCGACGCTGCTTGCGCTGACGTTCATGGACAAGCAAGAACCGAAAATCGCCACGTTGTGGTATCACCGCGCGCTGGAGATACCCGACCTCGATCAGGAAACGATTCTCGCCTTGCGGTATGATCTGGGCGTGGCCGAGGAACAAGCTGGAAACGCCAAGGCGGCACTCGACAGCTTCCGCCAGGTATATGCGATGAATATTGACTACCGCGACGTGGCTGAGCGGATCGCGGCGCTCCAAAAGCCCTGACTCCGACTTTGGCCAATCGCCTACTTCGCGTGCTGCTTCTGCTCCTCTGGCTCGAGCTGGGATTAATCCTCATTGTGATCCCGTGGATGAACGTCTGGGACGCGAACTATTTCCTGAACCGCTATCCCCTGCTGATTCCGATCCTGCTCAATCCGTATATCCGCGGCGCGATTTCCGGCCTAGGGGTGATTGACGCGGTTCTCGCGGTGGATTCGTTCCGGCACAAGGGCCCTGCAGTTGCGCCACGTTCCTGATTCCCCCGGAGCACCCTCATGGTTTTGTGCTACGTCACCGACCGGCATCTTACGGATTCCGATTCGCCGGCTGCGGATTTGCTGGCGTGCATCGAGCGCGCCGCGGCGGCGGGCATCGACTGGATACAGATCCGCGAAAAAGGCATAGAGGCGCGGGAGCTGCTTGAGCTGGCGCGGCGGGGAATTACGGCAGTTAAAAACAGGCCGGGCACACCCGCACGCGTTTTGGTGAATGACAGGCTGGACGTGGCACTTGCCGCGGGCGCGGCAGGCGTTCATCTGGGCGGGACTTCCGTGCCCGTTGCCGAGGTTGTGCGCTGGCGACGCGAAGAAAACGCAGCGTCTGATTTTCTGATTGGCGTCTCTTGCCATCGGCTGGACGAAGCGATGGAAGCGGAGAAGGCCGGGGCAAGTTACATTTTCTTCGGACCGATTTTCGAAACGCCTTCCAAAATCGTTTTCGGAGCGCCGCAAGGAATGGAAAAACTGCGCGAAGTCTGCTCGAGTGTGCGCATACCCGTTCTTGCGATTGGCGGCATCACGGAGGAAAACGCCGGGGCGTGTTTCCGCGCCGGCGCCCAAGGAATCGCGGCAATCCGCATGTTCCAGCAAGCGCCCGACCGCGCAACACTACTGGAACGGGTTGCGCACCTCCGCGCTCTTTCGTAGCTCTCCGCTCATGAGAACGCCGAAACCTTTGCCGATTGCGCTGAGCTAGGCGCCGAGCCAGCGGCCAATTGGCTCCCAGCCTTCCACATGGTCGCAAACGACTTTGATGACTCCGGTAATCGGAATCGCGAGCAGCAGACCCATCGCGCCCCACAGCCATCCCCAGAAAAGCAACGCGATGGTCACCGATACGGCGTTTAGATGAACGCGCCGGCCGATAAATGCCGGCAACAGATAATTCGCCGCCATCAGGTGGAAAAAACCGAGCATGGCGCAGATTCCGAGGAACGGGCCGACCGCATGGAAATGCTTCATTCCAATAATCAAGGGCGGGAGCCACGCAATCACCAAACCGATATACGGCACAATGTTCGCCAATCCGGAAGCTAACGCCGTCAGGAAAGGGAAATCGAGACCGATGGCCCAAAAAAACACCCAGCTTGCGATGATGAGAATGAGGGCGACCACGGCTGTGCCAACCACGTAACTTCGCAACATGTTGCTGACTTCCGAAAGGGCGAGTTTGACGCGCGTACGTTCCTTCACGGGAAACAATTCCATGGTGGTGTGCCAGATTTTTCTTTTTGCCACGAGCATGAAAAAGACGAGGAAGGGCACAAACGTCGCCGCGAAAATGGCGGTATAGAGGGAGCCGACCTGCGCCAGCAAGGCATCGCGCACGGGATGCGACTCCGCGATGGCCACAACACCTTTTGGTTCGCGCGTGGTGGGCGCAATTTCATTCACCCGCGACTCGATCAAATTGAGCCGCTTCTCGACGCTGCCGACCACGGACCGAATCGGGGCCCGATACTCCGGCCAGTTCGCGCCGAATTGGTCGAGGCGAGTAACCAACAACGACCCGGCAGCGAACACCACCGCGAAAGCCACCAAGAGAATAATCAGCGAACCAACCACGCGTGGCAGCCGAAACATTTCGAGCCAGACAACGAAAGGGTCGAGGAAATACGCCGCGAGAATAGCGACAAGCAACGTGACCACCACGCTTGAAGCGAGATAACAAAACCCGATCACGATTCCCGCGGCGATAATGCGCGCGCTCGTGTTTGCCGGGCGTACCGGTCTCTGTTCCAGAGGTGTTCCGGGAATCGATTCGGCCATTCGCCCGACGATACCACAGCCGCAGCGAAAACAGACACCGGCCGCATGGTGAATGCTTGCCTGGCACGCGCAAGCTGGGCTACTTTACACGGCATGGCGATGGCTTTCGCACTTCCGCTGCGCTCTCTTTCTCAACTGCACGTCCGGGCCGTCATCGACATACTCGTTATCGCCGTCATCGTTTATTACATTCTGAATCTGCTCAAGGGCACGCGGGCCGTGCAGATGGCGGTCGCCGTCGTGCTGCTCGTTGCGTTCTATTACGGAGCGCGCTGGGCGCGGCTGGGGATGATTGAATGGCTGCTTACGACGCTGCTGCCTTACTTCGTTATCGCGCTGATCATTCTGTTTCAGCCGGAAATTCGGCGCGCGCTTTCGAGGCTGGGCCGCGCGCCACTGTGGCGGAGTTTTGGGCCCTATTTCTCGCAAGGCGCGGACGACGATCTCGTGCTGGCGGCGACGTATTTTTCGCAGAACCGAATCGGCGCGCTGATTGTACTGGAGCAGGCAATTGGCCTGCGCACATACATCGAGAGTGGAATCCCGCTCGACGCGGTCCTGAGCTACGACCTGCTGCTGGCGATTTTCCGGCCGGACGCGCCGCTCCACGATGGCGCCGTGATTATTTCCGGAGGGCGTGCGGCTGCGGCGGCGTGTTTTTTGCCACTTTCGCTCAATCCGACGATCTCGAATCAGCTCGGAACGCGGCACCGCGCGGCGATCGGCATCAGCGAGGAAAGCGACGCGATTGTATTGATCGTATCGGAGGAAACAGGCTCGATCGGCCTAGCGAGCGGCGGGACGATCGAATTGAATTTGACGCCAGAGCAGTTAACGGAAAGACTTGCGCGACTCACGACGCGGTCGCGCCGTCTGCCGGTGCTGCCGACGGTGGCACCGGATCGCGCCGCGGCGAGGAAATGAAAATGCGCTGGTTCCGCAAATGGGTGCTGCACAACTGGAGCCTGAAACTGATGGCGCTGCTTATTTCGTTTCTTCTGTGGGCCACGTACAGCGCACAACCGGTGGCGGAGATAGGATTCGCGGTGCCGATTGAATTCGTGGACGTCCCGGCGCAGTTGGAGATCGCCAACGACGTGCCGATGTCCGTACACATTCGCGTGCGCGGACGCTCGGCACTGCTCCGGCGCCTGACGCCATCCGATCTGGGAATCAGCCTGGACCTTTCGGGCCGCGCGGCGGGCAGCGGCATGATCCTGCTGCAGGCACAGGACGTCGACGCACCCTATGGCGTGCAAATCGTGCGAATCGATCCGCAGCAGCTTCGCATTCACCTGGTTGCGCGCGGTAGTTCTCCGTGAAACGATGCGCGCAGTTGGTGTGCTAAACTGTGAGGCCCAGCCAATTCCAGATTTTTTCTAACTCATGCCCAAAGAACTCTTCGGCACAGACGGCATTCGCGGCATCCCTGGCAAGTATCCACTCGACGATGCGACGCTATTTCGCGCCGGCGTCGCGCTCGGGGAATATCTTGCGGGCCACCGCGATGCGGGCAAGCCGATGCGCGTTCTGATCGGCATGGACACGCGCGAATCGGGCCCGGCGATGGCCGGGCTTGCGCAGGGCCTGCGCGCCGCTGGCGCTGAACCCGTTTCCGCCGGAATCCTGACCACTCCCGGTGTTGCCTACCTGGTCCACAACGAGGATTTTTCGGCGGGCGTGGTCATCTCCGCGTCACACAATCCGTATCACGACAATGGCGTAAAGCTGATTTCATCGCGTGGAATGAAATTTCCGGATGAAGTCGAAGCGCAGATCGAAGCGCGCATCCTCGCCGCGCAAAACAGCGAAGCGCGCATCCCAGAACCTGCCCCGGGCGGTCTTCCCGAAAGTGCGACGATTCATCTGGATTATCTGGCTGCGCTGCGGACGAAACTTTTCGGAAACAAGGATCTGCGCGGGATGAAAGTCGTGCTGGACTGCGCGAACGGCGCGGCAAGCACGCTCGCGCCGGAACTCTTCCGATCGCTCGGCGCGCAAGTGATCGCCATTCACACGGATCCCGACGGCCGGAATATCAATGCGGACTGCGGCTCGCTGCATCCGCGGAAGATGCAGGAAAAAACAGCCACGGCTGGCGCGGATTTAGGCGTGGCATTCGACGGCGATGCGGATCGCGCCGTTTTTTCCACGGCGAGCGGACGCTACGTTGACGGCGATGCGGTTCTTTTTGTGTGCGCGCATTTCATGAAGAAAACCGGCGCGCTCAAAGGCGACACGATCGTGGGGACGTCGATGTCGAATCTGGGCCTGGAGCGGGCCCTCGAAGGCGAAGGGTTGCGACTGGCGCGCGTGCCGGTGGGGGACCGCTACGTTCTGGAAGAGATGTTTCGCATCGGCGCGAATCTTGGCGGCGAACAGTCAGGCCACATCATTTTTCTGGACGATTCGACGGCCGGCGACGGCATGCTGACCGCAGTAAAAATGGCATCACTCGTTTCCCTCGAGGGAAAGCTGGATTATCTCGCCGGCGATTTGAAGATTTTCCCGCAGAAAATCGTGAACTTGCGCGTGCGCTCGAAACCTCCTCTCGATTCGCTTCGGGCGGTTTCGCAGGCAATCGCTCAAGCGGAAAAGGCGCTCGGCCATTCCGGCCGCGTGGTGGTGCGCTATTCCGGAACCGAGCCGCTGGTACGCGTGATGATCGAGGCCGAGCGCGAAGAAGACGTGGACCGCTATTCCGAATCGATTGCTTCCGCCATCAAGGCCGCCCTTGGAGCAGCCTGACCCTACGTACGGATCACACTCGGGCCAGCACAGGCCCGAAATTCCTTGCGTTTTATTTATAAACTCGTAAATTACTGCCGACCATCACCCATCTCTCGGAGGTGCGAAGCCATGAAGCCCAGAATGGTTTTGGCATTGGCCATGTGCCTATCGTTTGTCGCGTGGCCTGCAATCGGAAAACGGCGACCGCAGGCACAAACGGCCGCGGCCTACCCGAATTCGACCACGGGGCTGGAGCAGCTTGTGTGGGACATGGTTGGCGCGCAGAAGGGTGGCGGGGAGCAGGGGCTTGCGCCGTATCTGCAGGCTCTCGCGCTGCCGGATAGCGCGTCGTGGTTTGCGGACGTCTTCGGCGCTGACAATGGCCGACAACTGGCGGTTTTCTACGATGCATGGTCCGACGCGCGGAATGCGCAAATCTCCGGAGACTTGGCGCGCGCCGTCGCGGCCCAGATGACGGACGTCACCGCATTTCAATTCGAAAAAGCCGGTGATCCGGGTACGACCAACAAGGACGACTACTTTCTGAGTCTGCGCCAGCATCGGGAGCCGCTCTACGCCGTTGTGTTCAAGGGAGAAAACGGCGCCGGGATGCGCTGGACGTATTTCGTTTACGAGGGCGGGACGTTCCGGTATCTGGGGCCGCTCGCCGATTTGCGCCTGGTTGCGGGCAGTGCTGCCGCACAACCGGCGGAGAAGAGCGGCGACGCGAACACGGAAGAAAATTCCGGAATGGCGTTGTCGAAACGAGTTCACATCGACGGCACAATTATGCAATCACACTTAACTCACCGCGTCGAACCCGCATACCCGCCGGATGCTCTAAAAAATCGGGTCGAGGGCGCTGTCGCGCTTCACCTCGTAGTTGCGCCCGATGGCTCGGTGCAAACAGCGGATGCAGTGGAAGGCAATCCGGTATTTGTTCCATCCGCGATCGCCGCTGTGAGGCAATGGCGCTTCCAGCCGATCTTGCTCAATGGATCGCCGGTTATGGTTGAGACCACGATCACAGTGAACTTCCATCTGACGGGGCAAGTTGCCGTAGCGGGCCAGCCGGGAGCTGCCGCACGGAGCGCTTCGATTCCCAGCTATTCCGAATCGTCGGGTGGATTGACGAAAATGATGAAAGAGATCCTCGACCTGGCTAAACGCGGAGACAACGCCGGCCTGACTACTTATTACAATGCACTGATTCTCCCGAATCCCGACTCGTGGTTTGCGTCGCAATTTGGAGCCGCAGACGCCACATCCTTCGCCCAGAATTACGCGAACATGCCACAGTTCATGCCAGAAATATTCACGAGCGCGCTCGAGCCGGGTGCGGGAATGAAATTTGACCATGTGGAGGTATATCGATTCAAGGACGCCTGTGACTCGCGGGCGGGTGAGTCCGAGTATCCGATTCTGGCTGCTCGCGAACAACAATCCACACCGCTCTACGAAGTTCGCTTCGTAAAAGACACGACTTACCGTTTGCTGTTTCCGTTTGCTTATGTGGATGGAGGCTTTCGATACCTGGGCAATTTGACCATTATTGCCCCAAAGAACCAAATTGCAGTGGAGCCATCACCTGATGGTTCGAGGCCTGATATTCAGTATCCGAAGGTGATCCACCAAGTCCCGCCCGTGTATCCATCCGGGTTCGACCAGCGGCGGAATAATGGGCTCGTGAAGCTCTGGGGTGTAATCGGTATCGATGGGACGGTGAGCAACCTGCACGTCATCGAAGGGACCTGTGCGTTCGCGAAAGCGACCATAGATGCGTACAAGAAGTGGCGTTATACGCCGCTGATGGTGAATGGCAAGGCGCAGGAGATGTACTATCCATTCCAGTTTGGATATACGCCGGGGCAGTAGCGGATAGATGTGTATGCGGGGAACTTTGGACTGAACCTCGCGTCTCGTTCTGCAGAGCGCTGCATGGGACGAGCGAGTTGCAAGCTCCCCGAAATTACTTTAGCCTTCGAGAGGCCAGGTGGAAGGCTCGCATTCCTCGCAAGCGATTTCGATCTGTTCGAGGGACTTCAGAATCGCGGAAATGCTGGGCGGCTCGCCGTTGCTCGCAAAAATCCATTTAGCGTAAAGCTCGCCGTAACGATCCGCCACGAAAACTCCCTGGCGGGCCGACCCACCGGGTCCCATCGCTTCATCGCCCAGATAGCGGAGCAACGAGCGGCCCGTCGCGTCCGTTCCAGTAATGACCTCCGGGGGTAGCGTCCCGGGCAGATTCGACGCCGGCGGCTTCGAGAACACAATCAGGCCGATGGCGTCCTTGCCCTTCCAGTCGGCGGCGTGGGCCACGATGTCGTGGACGAACTTCCAGGAGGCCGGCGAATCAGCATGTAGAAAGGCGATGACGCGATTGCGCTTCTGCTTAAAATCCCAGGCAGATACGCTGCGACCGTCGAAAGTGCGCAAGGTGAGTGCCGGAATCTGATGACGAAGGCGAATGGAGTTTTGCATATTTTATCCGGATCCAGGCTCAACTCTATCACTTTGGAGCATTCCCGGGATTAAAAAGAAAAGCCGGTGTCCTCGATGTGACACCGGCTTTGATTGCCTTCACGAACTGGTTGGTTGCCTGGACTAAACCTCAGCTACAGCCGGATGTGCTGCCGCAATTCTCGCATTTGTAGCAACTTCCGTTGGGAGTCATGAGCATGCCGCACTCGGAGCACGAGGGCGCATCGTCAATGGCCGCGCGAGGGCGGGATTTGTCCTCTTCGGCAGGTCTTGCGACTACCACTGCGGGTGGGTCCGCCACGGCCGCCTTCGCCGCGGGCGCGTCTTCGGCCGCATCCATCTGAACCAAATAGTCGCTTGAGATGAACTTTCCACCGAGCCAGCGGCCGATGTAGTCGATGATCGACTTCGCATAGGGAATCTGGCGGTTGCCGGTGAAGCCGGAGGGCTCGAAGCGTGCGTTCACGAACTTATCGATCAGCGCCCGGAGCGGAACGCCGTATTGCAGCGCGATCGAGACGGAAAGCGCGAAGCCGTCCATGATGCCGGAGAGCGTCGAGCCTTCCTTGGCCATCTTGATGAAGATTTCGCCCGGTGCGCCGTCGTCGTACATGCCGACGGTCAAATAGCCTTCGTGGCCGCCAACATTGAACTTGTGCGTGATGGAGCGCCGCTCATTCGGCAGCTTCTTGCGGCCGGCGCGGAAGAGCTCCTGCTGCGCGGGAACGGCAACTTCTTCTTTCGCGGACGCGGCTGTGGCTGCCACAGGCGTTTCGGTCTTCTTCGCGCCGGCGGCGGAAAGCGGTTGCGAGCGCTTTGAATTATCGCGATAAATAGCGACGGCCTTCAATCCCAGCTTCCACGATTCGATGTAAGCCTGCATCACGTCGTCCACCGTGGATTCTTCGGGCATGTTGATCGTCTTGGAGATGGCGCCGGAGAGGAACGGTTGCGCCGCGGCCATCATTTTCAAATGGCCGCGCCAAGCGATCGAGCGCCCGCCATCTGTCGCGAGCGAGCAATCGAAGACCGGCAAATGTTCGGGCTTGAGCGCAGGCGCGCCTTCGATCGTGCCGTGATGATCGATCCAGTCGACGATGAGCGAAGTTTCCACGTCCGAATAACCGAGACGCATCAGCGCCATTGGCACCGTGTTGTTGACGATCTTGATCACGCCGCCGCCGACCAGGCGCTTCTGCTTCACGAGCGCCAGATCGGGTTCGATGCCGGTGGTGTCGCAATCCATCATGAAACCGATGGTGCCGGTGGGAGCAAGGACGGAGACTTGCGAATTGCGGTAGCCGAATTTCTCGCCATGCTCGACGGCGGCGTCCCAGGACTCACGAGCGGCGCGCAGCAAATTGGGCTGAACGTTTTCTTCTTTAATCGGACGCAGAGAATCGCGGTGCATGCGCATCACGCCAAGCATCGGCTCGCGATTTTTCGCGTATCCGGCGAACGCACCCAGGCGTTCCGCGACTCGCGACGATTGCGCGTAGGCTTCGCCGGTCATCAGCGCGGTGACAGCGCCGCACATATCGCGGCCCTGGTCGGAATCGTAGGGAACGCCGAGCGAGAGCAGAAGCCCGCCGAGATTGGCATAGCCGAGGCCTAGGGGGCGGAAATCGTGGGAGTTCTGCGCGATTTTCGGCGTTGGGTAGCTGGCATTGTCGACCAGAATTTCCTGAGCCGTGATGGTCACGTCGACGGCGTGGCGGAAACCCTCGACGTCGAATTGACCGTTCGATCCCAAGAATTTCAGCAGATTCAGAGACGCGAGATTGCACGCCGTGTCGTCGAGGAACATGTATTCGGAGCACGGATTCGAGGCATTAATGCGATCGGTTCCCTTGCAAGTGTGCCAACGATTCACCGTCGTGTCGTATTGCATTCCCGGGTCGCCGCAATGCCACGCGGAGTCGGCCATGCGCTTCAGCAAATCGCGGGCTCGAAACTTTTCGACCGGCTGGCCATCGTTCACGTTGCGGGTCCACCAGTCGCGGTCTTCCTCGACGGCTTGCATAAATTCATCGGTGACGCGCACAGAATGATTGGCATTCTGGAAAAAGATCGAACCGTACGCTTCGCCATCGATCGATGAATCGTAGCCCTGTTCGATGAGCACCTGCGCCTTGCGCTCTTCCTTCATTTTGCAATCGATGAACTCGGCGATGTCCGGATGGTCGACGTTGAGAATCACCATCTTGGCGGCGCGGCGCGTCTTGCCGCCGCTCTTGATCACGCCGGCAAAGGCGTCGAAGCCTTTCATAAAACTCACCGGACCTGAAGCAATACCGCCGCCGGAAAGAGTTTCCTTGCTGCCGCGGAGCGTCGAAAAATTCGTACCCGTGCCGGAACCCCACTTGAAGAGCATGCCTTCGGTCTTGGCCAGGTTCATGATGGAATCCATGCTGTCCTGGACCGAATTGATGAAGCATGCGGAGCATTGCGGCTTGGCCTGCACGCCCACGTTGAACCACACGGGCGAATTGAAAGCCATCTTCTGCTCAACCAACAGGTTCGTCAGCTCGTCACGAAACGCGGCTTGCGAATCAGGCGAAGCAAAATAGCCACCCTGCTCGCCCCAGCGCACAATTGTGTCCACGACGCGGCTGATCAGTTGCCGCACCGAGCCTTCACGCTCCGGCGTGTTTGGCTTACCGTGAAAATATTTCGAAGCGACGATGTTGGTAGCTGTCTGCGACCATGACTTCGGGACTTCGATGTTCTCCTGGCGGAAAATCACCTGGCCCTTTTCGTTTCCAATTTGGGCTGTGCGCCGCTCCCACTCGACGGCGTCGAATGGAGCCACTTTTCCGTCCGTGAACCGGCGGCGGAATTCGAGGCCGCCCGAAATAGTCTTGCGATCGTGCTGTTCCGTTTCCATTTTCGCTGCCAGATGTCCCGTCAAAGCCGCTCTTACTTCCGCCATATTCCGCCTCCGCGCAGGCAGTGCTGCCGTTGATGTTTGCTGTTCCAAGCCCAGGGAAGCGCTTGTGTCAAGTATACCGCATTCCCGAGCCTGTTATTGTTTACGAGGGCGACAAGAACTGGTCGAGTCCCTCGAGTATCGCAGCGAGATCTTCGTAACACCGAATTTCCCGCCGCCAAAAATCAAAAAAAGGGAAAGCTCCGCCCGCATCGTTTTACACCGCGATTGCGTTCGGGCGACTTGCCCTCTGTGTCGTCGGTTTTGAGCCCGAGTGCGACGCCGCAGCTTTTTTTGATTCCTACGGTCTGCGTGTCGAACTGCGATCCCCCGAATCTGGGAGGGCAGTATTACCGGGTTGTGGAAAACGTGTCAAGAAAAAATCGCAAGCACACCACAAAATATTTGGGTGCGAGTGTCCAAGTTGTCTACAGATAGTGGTTCGATTCCAAAATGGGCCGACAGGTCTGATTTTCCTCACGAGCGTTTTTATCCTCCCGATGAGAATTGAATCGCCGATACGGCGCGGACGCAGAATCGCGCAGGCTATTCGTAGCGCAGGGCTTCGATAGGATCGAGCTTCGCGGCCTTCATCGCGGGCCAGACGCCGAAAACCAAGCCGACGCCGACAGAGACGGCGATGCCGACAAGGATAGCCCAAATCGGCACAACGGCCTTCATCGAGCTTATGTGCGGAATCATCATGGCAAGACCGCTGAAAATGGCGACGCCCAGCACGCCGCCGGAACCGGTCAACGTCATGGCCTCAAACAAGAATTGCCAGGTGATGTCGCTGCTGCGCGCCCCAATGGCTTTCCTGACGCCGATTTCGCGCGTGCGCTCGGTTACGCTGACCAACATGATGTTCATGACGCCCACGCCGCCGATCAGCAAGCCGATGGAACTGAGGACGATCAGCACGAGAGCCACGCCGCCGATAATCTGGTTGAATTGCTCTTCCTCTTGAATTTGCGTCGTGATGGAAAAGTTGTCGGGGGCGCTATAAGCCACTTTCCGGCGACGGCGCAGCACTTCGCGGGCTTCGTCGACGGCTTCGTCCACTTTTCCGTGGCGAGCCAGAATGCGAAAGCCATTGTCTTCCGCGGACGGAAACATTTCCGCAAACGTGTAATACGGGACGACGACTCGGACGTCCTGATCGTTCATACCGAAGCCACCGGGCGGCTTCACGAAAACGCCAATGACGAGGAAATCCGAACCGTCGAGCTGGACAAGCTTGCCGATAGCGTCGTCAGCCGTCGGGAAAAGAGCCGTGGCAATGTTTTCGCCGAGCACGACGACTTTCTCGCGGTGATCGTTTTCCGGCTCGGTGAAGAAACGGCCCGCCCGCAGCGCCGCGTTGCCGTAAACCTCCATATAGGCGGGAAACGTCCCGCGAAACTCCATGTTCTGGACCTGATTCTTGCCGTTGCGGGCCGTGTGGGCCTGCTGCCAATTGAAGAGCGAAATGGCAATCTGTTGCACCGAAGGGCAAGACGCGAGTATCGCCTGGCCATCGGCGAGCTTGAGCGGCGGACGCTCGCGCACCTGCTTCGATGGCCTACCCACTGTGGGGCCCTGATCGAACCGGTCGATATAAGCCGTATCGGCGCCATAGCCTTCGATTGTCGCGTTGACGGTTGCCTTGAAGCCCGTGATCAATGCCGAAACGATAATAATCACACCGACGCCAATGACCACACCGAGGACCGCGAGCACGCTGCGCGCTTTGTGGCTGCGCAGAGTGTCGAATGCCAGTGTCAGATTTTCGCGTAGGTCCTGTTTCATGATGCGCTCAATCTAGGTCTCCGCGCGCAACGCCTCGATAGGATCGAGACGCGACGCGCGCACCGCGGGATAGATTCCAAAAAACAAACCAACGCCGGTCGACAGCGCAAGGGCGATCACCACGGCATGGATCGGGGTGGAGATGGGCAGCGGCGAAAGGGCCCGCACGAGCATGGCGATCCCCAGGGCAAGAAGGACCCCGAGCAACCCGCCGGTTGCCGACAGGATGGACGACTCCATCAAGAATTGCAGCACGATATGGCGGCGCCGGGCGCCGAGGGATTTCCGCAATCCGATTTCACGGGTTCGCTCGGTAACGCTGGCGAGCATGATGTTCATGATCACAATGCCGCCCACAACGAGGAAGACGCTTGTCAGCCACACAGCAATGCCGAAGAGGTTTCCAGTGAGGCTCTTCCACAAGTCCGTGATCGAAGAAGGTTCGATGATGCCGAAATTATCGGCGTCCTGGACGCGCACGTGCCTGCGGGCGCGCAAGAGCACGCGTGCCTCGTCTTCGGCAGCCGGCATCGCATCCGTGGTGAGCGCTTCGACAAAAAAAGTAATCGAGTCGTCGGCGGTCATGAACACATTGCGGTAGGTCGTAAGGGGCAACATCACGAAACTATCCTGCGTCTGGCCCAGCAGGGTCCCGAGAGCCTTGGCGGTTCCAATCACCTGGCATTGCTGCGAGCCGACGCGCAATTCACGGCCGAGCGGGTCGACCCCGGGGAAGAGTCGAACAACCAAATCATTGCCGATGAAACAGACCGGCGTACGGTGATCTTCATCGGCCTCGGTAAAGAATCGGCCGCTGGCAATATCAAAATCGCGGACTTCGGCGAACTCAGGCGTCGCGCCAATCACGGTGACGTCTTCCATCAACTGCTCATTCCGATGGACATCCTGGATTGTGTTCTCTTCGGCGGCGACCCGGCTGGCATACTCCAAGTGACCTCTTAATGCGAGGTAATCCTCCATGCGCAGCGGGGGACGTTTGTCGGCTTTCAAGAAATCGTCGTAATTCGTAATGATGCCGATGCGGTCAATCACAAACGCATTGGAGCCCAGGTTGGCGATCTTCGTGGCGACGTAGAGATTGAGTCCGTTCAGGACGCTCATGACCGAGACGAGCGTCGTTACAGCGAGAATGACCCCGAGCAGCGTCAAGAAGCTTCGCAGCTTGTGCGCACGCAAAGTGTCAAAGGCCAGCAACGTTGCCTCGCGCAGGGAGATGGCCGCCTGGCGCCACCCGAGCTTCAAATTTGAATTATCCGGCATCCAATCATTATAGACGTTTGGGAGAGGTCAAAAGTTCGCTTGGCCAAGTATTTATTTGGGGCGGTAACGCTCTCGCCACCGCGTTGGCAGTGCCCGGATTCGCACACTTTCGAATGCCGCTACAATGGCTTGAGAAGCCAAGGCGACGAAGACAGGGAAGAATAACGGCCCAATCTTCTGTGGCCCGAATTTAAGGTCAGGATGCCGAGAAACGGATCAATGGAGCGTCTGCTCCAATTCTTACCCGCTTCGTTAGTAGCCATAGCGGTGGTGAGCGCTTTGGCGCTGGCGCAGCCGAATTCTGGCGGGCGCACCTTGCTGCAGGCGGGCAATCAGTCAGTCAGCGCTCCAGATCAATCTCCGCTGTCGAACACGCAGATCCACGACCTTCTGATGCGGGTAGGAAGCAATCAGCATCGCGACGACGCGACGCTTGATTCTTTCGAACGCGTCGAACATGTCGTCGAGCGCGAAGACGGCCCTGATAGTCCGGTCACGAATGATAAGACGTATCGTGTCGTACCGACCGGAAGCGGAAATCTCAGGCTTCTCATCCGTGAGAATGGCAAACCAGTTTCGCCTGACGTCTATCAGCGTCAGTTGCGAGATTGGGAGCGCGCACTCGAAATTGCCATTCATCCGGACGACCCGCGAGAGGTCGCTGTCGCCGCCAAACAGCAACGCAGGCTGAAAGACCGCGCCAAGCTCATAGACTCCGTTGCTGGGGCGTTTGTTGTCAGCTGGCAGGGTCGCGAAGTCCGCGACGGGCGCGTTCTTGAAAAACTACGATTCGAGCCGAACCCAAACTACCAGCCGCATGGGGATTCCACCGATTGGCTGGTCCATGCTCGTGCGACGGTTTGGATCGACGCGCAATCCGCGCAGATTGCGCGAGTGGAAGCCGACATTATCCGCGACATCTCGATCGGTGGTGGAATTCTCGGGAAGGTCTACCACGGCACGCATTTCGTGATGGACCAGGCACAGGCGGCATCGGACATCTGGGAGCCCACACACTATGAATACGATATTTCCGGACGAAAATTTCTCTTCTCGTTCGAGCTGCACGAAGTGACGACGCTCAGCCGTTACCAGTTCATCGGAGCGCCGGATAAGGCCCTCGTTGTGGCGCGTAACAACCTGGCACGTTGTTGCTCGTTTCCGGCGGATCCGTGAAGCGGCTGGATTGCGGGAGCTACTTCGCAAGTTTCTTGCGCATCTCCCCATACACCGTGGCGAAGAAGCCAGGCGGGTTATCTTCGGCGAAGGACTCTTCCGTGTCGTAATTTTCCAGGCCGCGGATGATTTCGTTTGCGGGCAAACGCCGGAGCAGATATATATGCGGACGCTCGCTCACAGCGGCGACGTGCTCCTCTCCGTGCACTTGAAAGAACTCTCCCTGGTAACGGATTGTGAGCGGATATTTCCAGTGACGCTTGGGCTGGCCGGAAGAAATCTTCAGGTCCCCATTCCCTTCGCCACACGTGACTTCATCCTTCACCCGATGTTGCGCGCTCCATTCGCCATACTTGGCGAAGCGCATGCCGCGATCGATAAGCCGCAGCGGCAACGTGCCCGGTGTTTCGACGTTGGCTCGTGCGTTGATCGTTCGCAGAATGCCTTCGATCGAGAAATACCAGAGGATCCAAGTCAGGGGATGCAGCGCGATGACCACGAAAGTGAGCGACCCGACGGTGCCACTGCCAACATTCAGGTCAGGATGCGCCTGCACGGCTGCGTGAATTGCCTGATGCGCCCAATGTCCGGTTGCGTGGTAGTACCACGCAATGTAAGCCGAGAGCGCGACGATCGCCTGGACAAGCCCGGAAATGACTGCGGCGCGGCGCCAGTTGATCGAGTCCGCGGATTGCAGGCCCCGGCGCCAGTCGGGCGGCATGAGAACCAGGATCGGCGCCAGGAGTTGGGTGCGCACAAGTTCCTCGAACCAAACTTAGGGGCATTGTTGCGTTCGGGCAAGAGTCGCGTCGCAATTCGCAACGAAAACGGCAATCACTGGCCATTCGTCCAGATGACTCGGAATCATCAGAAGCTAGCGCAATGCGAGTGAGGCAACGCGCTTTACTGAATCCCGTGCAGAAGAGTACGCTAGGCGCATCTTTCCCCTGATTGCCCGGCTTCGAGGAGGCATCATGTACGCGCGTCTGACGCAATTCCACATCGTGCCCGACAAGCTCGACCAGTTCCTTGCCGCCGTCCAGGCAGCCATGCCGCACGCGCGCGAGCAAAAGGGATATCGCGCGCTCCTGGCTTTGCGCGGGGACGCCAGCGCAGCGTCGGTGGAGGTTCACATTATCTCCGTGTGGAATTCGATGGAGGACCTTCAGGCGGGCGAGCAGAATTTCTACTTCTACCAGGCTCTGGCTAAAGTCATGGCTTCCTCGAAGGGCTTCCCGATGATCGAGGGACAGGAAGTGCTCGCCGCGGACTTTGGCGGCCAATCCACTGCGCGAAACGAGCTCAGCACCTCAGCGGACGAAACCCAATTCTAAGAGCACAGGGACGTCCGTCCCCCCGCCGCCATCCTTGACCATCCCGCGCGCGGCCAGTAAGCTAGGTGTTTCCGGAGAAGGCGGCGAGGAGCATGGGTGAGGTGTAGGCTCCCTGCCGCAAGCGGGTCGACGATGAGCACTTTACAAATCACGCTACCAGACGGAGCGAAGCGCGAAGTCCCGAGCGGGACCACTCCGGCGGAAATCGCGCGGCAAATCTCGCCTCGGCTGGAAAAAGAGGCGCTGGTTGCACGCGTCGACGGACAATTGTGGGATCTTTCGCGCCCGCTTGAGGAAAACACTTCGCTCGCGATTCTTACCTCCAAGGATCCGGAAGCGATTCAAGTCCTGCGCCATTCCGCGGCGCATCTTCTGGCCGCCGCGGTAATCGAGCTTTTCCCCGACGTGAAGCTGGGCATCGGTCCGCCGATCGACAATGGCTTCTTCTACGAGTTTCTGCGCAGCGAACCGTTCACTCCCGAGGACCTCGAGCGCATCGAGAAAAAAATGCACGAGCTTGCGGTGAGGGATATTCCGAACGAACGCAAGCTGCTGCCCAAGCCCGAGGCGTTGAAGCTTTATCGCGAATCCAAGCAAGAATTCAAATGCGAACTGGTGGAGGAAAAAGCGATCGAACCGATGGTGTCGTTTTATACCACCGGAAAGTTCATCGACTTCTGCCGTGGGCCGCATATTCCCTCCACCGGGCGGATCAAGGCGTTCAAGTTGACGAGTGTGGCGGGCGCGTACTGGAAAGGCCACGAAGGCAATCCGCAGATGCAGCGGATTTACGCCGTGTGCTTTTATACGCAGGCGGAGCTGGACGAATACCTGCACAAACTCGAGGAAGCGAAGCGCCGCGACCATCGCAAGCTCGGAACGGAGCTCGATCTGTTCAGCATTCAAGAAGAAGCCGGACCCGGGCTGATTTTCTGGCATCCGAAGGGCGGCCTCATTCGCACCATCGTGGAGGACTGGCTGCGCGCGGAGCTGCTGCGCCGCGGCTACGACCTGGTTTTCACTCCGCACGTGATGCTTCTTGATCTGTGGAAAACCAGCGGGCACACGGGCTTTTATCGCGAGAGCATGTTCAGCCCTATCGAAATCGAGAAGGCGGATTATCAGATCAAGCCGATGAATTGTCCGGGCCACATCTTGATTTACAAGTCGCATCTGCGCAGCTATCGCGAGCTGCCTTTGCGCTTCGCGGAACTCGGAACCGTATATCGCTACGAACGCTCGGGGGTGCTGCACGGCCTCCTGCGCGTACGCGGCTTTACGCAAGACGACTCGCACATTTTCTGCCGGCCGGATCAAATCGAATCCGAGGTGGAAGGCTGCCTGGATTTCGCGTTTGCGGTGATGAAGACTTTCGGTTTCGATCGCTATGAAGTGGAACTCTCGGACTGGGACGCGGCGCATCCCGAAAATTACGCGGGGAAAGCCGAGGATTGGAATCGCGCGACCGCCGCGCTTTCGGACACTCTTGGGCGCATGAAGATTCCCTTCAAGCACATCAAAGGCGAAGCTGCTTTTTATGGCCCGAAGATCGATGTGAAATTAATCGATGCGATTGGGAGGCCGTGGCAGCTCACAACCGTGCAATTCGACTTCAATTTGCCGGCGCGCTTCGAACTGGAATACGTCGGCGAAGACGGCGCGCGCCACCAGCCGCTGATGGTCCACCGCGCGCTGCTGGGGTCCGTTGAGCGTTTCTTCGGGATCCTTATCGAGCACTACGCCGGCGCATTTCCCGCGTGGCTCGCGCCCGTGCAGGCGAGTGTCCTGCCGGTGAGCGGGAAGTTTTCGGACTACGCGAAATCAGTCGAGGAAAAACTGCGCGGCGCCGGGATTCGCGTGCATCTCGACGACCGCAACGAAAAGCTCCAGGCGAAAATCCGCGACGCGCAGCTGCAAAAAATTCCGTACATGCTGATTGTGGGCGGGAAAGAAGCGGAATCGGGCACGGTCGCCGTGCGACACCGCTCGAAGGGCGACCTTGGGCCGCAACCCCTCGACCAATTCATCGCCTCTCTGCACAGCGAAATCGAAAGCAAGAGCGCGAGCTGATTCGATTCTTCGAAAATCCTGCGCGAAATCCATGGGAAATGATATCCACATTCGCTGGGCAGTCATTGCAGATATTCCCGCATTGACGGCCCTGATTGATGCATCCGTCCGCGGCTTGCAGGCGCGGGACTATACGCCCGCCCAAATCGAAGGAGCATTGAAAACAGTTTACGGCGTGGATACCCAGCTCATTGCTGACGGAACGTACTTTGTCGTTGAAGAGAGGCGCGCGGACTTGCCGGCGGCGCTTGCCGGCTGCGGCGGCTGGAGCAAACGCAAGACGCTCTACGGCGCGGACCATTGCGCCGGGCGCGAGGACTCGTTGCTCGATCCACTTCGTGACGCGGCGAAAATTCGCGCCTTCTTCGTTCATCCCGATTGGGCGCGGCGCGGCATCGGCACGATGATCCTGAATGAGTGCGAAGCGGCCGCAAAGGCTGCGGGCTTTGCGCGCTTGGAAATGGGCGCCACGTTGACGGGCGTGCCATTCTACCGATCGAAAGGTTACGCGGAATTGGAGCATCTCAGCGTTCCGCTCCCCGGCGGCGAAACGCTGCCCATCGTTCGCATGGCCAAGTGAAGCGCTTGCCGAGCGCCATGGCTGCCGTGCTATACTTTCGAACCTGTCCCCTCGAGGTGCTCTTCCGTTCGAGCGGTGGCGGGGTTAGCTTGCTCCGGAGGTGGGTTTATCGCCGAACGTGGTGGTGTCAGTAGCGGTCCGCGGGTGAATGAACGTATCCGCGCGCGCGAATTGCGCGTGATTGATGATCAAGGCAATCAGCTTGGCGTGATGACGTACTTCGACGCCATGAAGGCTGCGCGCGATGTGGGCCTCGATTTAGTCGAGATTTCGCCCAATGCCGTGCCGCCGGTATGCAAGATCACGGATTTTGGCAAGTTCCTGTACGAGCAGAATAAGAAAGCGCACGAGACGCGCAAGCACCAGAAGGGCACGCAGATCAAAGAAGTGAAGTTTCGCCCTTCCACGGCCGAGCACGATTTTCAGGTGCGCAAGAATCAAATCGTCGAGTTTTTGGGCAAGGGCTATAAAGTCAAGGCGATGATCTTCCATCGTGGGCGGGAAATGGCGCACCAGGACGTCGGCCGCGCGAAGATGACTCGCCTGCTGAAAGAGATCGAAGAGCACGCGCTGGTGGAATTCGGGCCGCGCATGGAAGCGAATATTCTGCTGGCGCTTCTGGCGCCGAAGAAGGGCGCGGTGGCTTCTCGTCCGGCGCCGGCGGCGGGCCAAGCGTAAACTGGAAACGATTCGGGATTTTGAGAGGGAATTGTGCCGAGAAAACCAAGAGTGAAGTTGAAACTGAAGACCCATCGCGGCGCGGCAAAGCGGTTCAAGATCACGTCGACGGGCAAAGTGATGCGGATGCATTCGGGCAAGCGCCACCTGCTGGCGACAAAGAAGCCGAAGCGGATGCGGCGGCTGAAGAAGCAAATCCAGCTCACGCCGGGAGATGCCGCCAAAGTGCACCGGCAGTTGCCTTACGGCTAGCCGGCGGCGATAATTTGCATTCGTTCTTTTGATTTTTTTCTGGCCAGGCAGTGCGTCACGGGTGCCTGCCGGCCAGATGCTCCGCAGAGCGGGGCGAGTCACCAGCGGTACCTTCGAGACAAACCCGTTGCGTCATGCGGCCCTGCGCCGCGTGCGCGGCCTGTTTGTCTCGGTTGATCTCCCGTGAATATGATTTCGATGTAAGCGCCGCAATCCGCGCAAGAGTTCGATAAATTCGCCTTTGAGGAGCTTTACTTATGCCGAGAGTAAAACGCGGGACCAAACGCCGTGCGCGTCGCAAGAAGATTCTGAAGCATACCAAGGGATTTTTCCTGACCAAGAGCAAGCTCTTTCGCTCGGCGCGCGAAGCGATGAACCGCTCGCTGCGCTATTCCTATCGCGACCGGCGCACGCGCAAGCGCGACTACCGCACGCTGTGGATTCAGCGTATCGGCGCGGCCGCGCGCAACAACGGGATGTCGTACAGCCAGTTCATGCACGGGCTGAAGGGAGCGGGCGTGGAGCTCGACCGCAAAATTCTGGCGGACATGGCCGTGAACGACGCGGCCACGTTTACGGCGCTGGTCGCGCAGGCGAAGCAGCATCTCACTGCCCGGCCGGCTCCTGCTTCGGCGTAACGCGCAGCGGGACATTTTTTCAGGCGCATGGCGAGCGCCTTCCCAATATGTCTGACGCTCTCGAAAAGACGAATCACGCATTCGACACGCTCGGCGTGTCTTCCGAGGCGGACGTGTCGACGCTCTTCGATGCATTACTGCGCCGCGCCGTGGAGGAAATCGCAAGCGCGAAGACTGCCGAGGAGTTGGAGTCTTTTCGCGTGCGCTGGCTGGGGCGGAATAACAGCATCAAGTCGCGCGTGCAGGAAAATTGGCTGAAGCCCGCTGCGGCGAGGGCGAAAAAATGGGTCGGAGCCAGCTTTAATGCATGTTTTCGTAAAATCGAAGAAGACCTTGTCGCTCGAAAGTCCCAGCCTTCGGCTGCTGGTTCAGCTGACCGCATCGATCTTTCGCTTCCGGGCGTTGTGCGTCCGATCGGCACGCGCCACCTGATTCGCCAGACCTACGACGAGGTCGAGCGCATTTTTCTTTCGCTGGGCTATACGGTCGTCGAAGGGCCGGAAATTGAGACGCCGTATTACAACTTCGAGGCCCTCAACATTCCCGAGCATCATCCCGCGCGCGACAACATGGACACTTTTTACCTCGAGAGCGCCCCGGGTTATTTGCTGCGCACGCACACTTCGCCGATGCAAATTCGCACGATGGAAAAGCAGAAACCGCCCGTGCGCATCGTCGTGCCCGGAAAGGTCTACCGGCGCGACAATCCCGACGCGACGCACTCGTTCATGTTCCACCAGCTCGAAGGGCTCGCCGTCGACGAAGACATCACGTTCTGCGATTTCAAGGGAACGATCGAATATTTCGTGCGCGAGTTTTTCGGGGCCTCGACGAAGACGCGCTTCCGCCCGAGCTATTTCCCGTTCACCGAACCTTCGGCGGAATTCGATGCTTCGTGCGTCTTCTGCGGCGGCAAGGGATGCCGGACGTGCAAGCAGTCTGGCTGGATCGAATTGTTTGGCGCGGGAATGGTGAACCCGGCTGTCTATGGCTTCGTCGGCTACGACGCGAAAAAACTGAATGGCTTCGCGTTTGGAATCGGCGTGGACCGCCTGGCAATGCTGAAGTACGGTTTGGGTGACATCCAGGTCTTTTTTCAGAATGACGCGCGCTTCCTGCGCCAGTTTCCATAGGCCATGAACACGGCCACGGTTCCGGCCAACTTTGAACCCGCTGTAGCGGGCGATTTCGCAAGAGCATATTTGCGTGGCGGCCGCACATCGCAGGCGTGACAATCAAGAAAACGGCGTAAGGACAGCGGAAAAGTAAAAAGACCATGAAAGTTCTCTACAACTGGCTGAAAGAGTTCGCCGACTTCACCGCGGCGCCGGTTGAGCTGCGCTCGCGTCTCTCGATGGCCGGCGTTTCCGTGGATTCGATCGAAGAAACGGCGGCCGGCCCTGTGCTCGATGCGGAGATCACTATCAACCGCCCCGACTTGCTCGGCCACACCGGGATCGCACGCGAAATCGCGGCGCTGTACCGGCTCGGCCTGAAACGCATCCTGCCGAATTTCAAAGAAAGCGCGGAGCCGGCGGCGAAAGCGGCGCGCGTGGAAATCGAATGCCCCGATCTTTGCGGGCGCTATACGGCGCGCATTGTCCGCGGCGTGAAAATTCAGCCGTCGCCGGATTGGTTGCGCCAGCGCCTGGAAGCGCTCGGGCAGTCGTCGATCAATAATGTGGTGGACATCACGAATTACGTCATGCTGGAACTCGGCCAGCCGCTGCACGCGTTCGATTATGACAAGCTTGCCGAGCATCGCATTGTCGTGCGCCGCGCGCGGCCCGGCGAGACGATGCGAACACTCGATGGAATTGACCGCAGGCTCTCGAAGGATATGTGCCTGATTTGCGACGCGCGCACGCCGGTGGCCATCGGCGGAGTGATGGGCGGGGCGGAGAGCGAAATCAGTTTCAGCACAAAGAATTTGCTGATCGAATCGGCGTGGTTCGACCCGATCTCGGTTCGCCGCACGTCGAAAGCGCTGGGCCTGCGCACGGAAGCATCGTTGCGCTTTGAGCGCGGAGTCGATCGAGAATTGGCGGACTTCGCGTCACGCCGCGCTGCGGAACTAATTCAGCAGCTTGCCGGCGGCGATGTCCTCGCCGGTGTTGTGGACGTGTACCCGCATCCGAAGCAACAACAGAAAATCGAGTTGTCACGCAAGGAACTCCTGCGCGTGATGGGCGCCGATGTGCCGGATCGCGCCATCGAGGAGATTCTTTCCGCGCTCGGATTCGAACCCGTGCGCGTCGATCCCAATCGCGGGAGCGCTGAATCGCTTGTCGCACGCTGGGAGTGCAAAGTCCCTTCGTGGCGCGGCGATGTTTCGCAGCCGGTCGACCTCATAGAAGAAATCGCCCGGCACTATGGCTATGACAAGTTTCCCTCGCGTTTGCCGGCGGCGAAGCAACCCGCCGCGCGACGCCCTCATGCGCATGAAGAAGACCGATTGCGCGAACGGCTCGTCGCGCTTGGCTACGAGGAAATTCTCACGATCCCGCTCGTCGATCCGGAGCGTGATTTGCTTTTTCGCGACGAGCGAACGAGCCCCATCACAATCGCCAATCCGCTTTCGGAAGACGCTTCGACGATGCGCGCCTCTGGCGCGACGAGCATGGTTTCCGCCATCGAATGGAACTTGAATCACGGCCAGCGCAATCTGCGGCTCTTTGAATTTGGCAAGGTATACGAGGCGCGCGAAGGAAAGCCGATCGAAACGCGCGTGCTTACGCTGGGCGCTGCCGGCCTTGCTCGCGAGCAGTCAATTCATGAAGCAGCACGCGAGTTTTGCTTCGCCGATCTCAAGGGAGATATCGATCAGGTTCTCGCGATCACGGGCAGTGGACAATGGAAGCCCGGTGGTCCGGCTTGGCTGGCAACTGATTGTGCTGGTGAACTCTCGCTGGCTCAAGGCAGCGGCGGGCACATTGGCGCGGCGGGCCAGCTTGCGCGACATATCGCGCAACGGTTCAAAATTCGCCAGGATGTTTTCCTGGCGGAGTTGCGCCTCGAACCGCTGGTGACAGCAGTGGCCGCGGCGCGCGCCGGGCTGCGCTATGAAGCCCTGCCACGTTTCCCGGCCGTCGAGCGCGACTTCTCTCTCGTGCTTGCGGAAGGCACAAAGTTCGCGCAAATCGAGGAAGCCATTCGCGCGCTCAAGATTCCCGAGGTTCGCCGCATCGAAGCCGTGGATTTGTTCCGTGGCGGACAAATTCCCACAGGCAAATATTCGCTGCTCGCGCGCGTGACGCTCCAGAGCGCGGAAGCCACGTTCACCGAGGCGCAGCTCACGGATACTTCCGAGCGGATCGTCAAGGCGCTAACCGCGAAGCTCGGGGCGACACTCCGCGCAATATAAGTACCCAATGGCGAGAGCCCGCGGTCTTGCGTTGCTTTCGTCATTAGCCCAGAATGACCCCTCCATGACGACACGCACGAAATCGGAAAACCTGATCAAGCCGCGCGATGCCGCGCAAGTCCTCGGCATTAGCTACCCGACGCTGAAACAATGGATCTACCACGGCAAATTGCGCACCGTGAAGACGGCTGGAGGCCACCATCGCGTTCCCGAGTCGGAGATCGATCGCTTTCTTTCCCGCACGCTGCGGCGCGATGACGTAGCCGATCGCCGGAACACATTTCGCCGCATCAGTGGCCGCAACCAACTGGTTGGCCGTGTCGTGGACGTCAAGACCAGCGGCCTGATGGCGCAAGTGACGCTGTCGATCGGCGAACAGCACATCACGGCAATCATCACGGCCGACGCGGTACGCGAGATGCGCTTGCAGAAGGGCGATATGGCCGCCGCGCTGATCAAGTCCACCGAAGTAATGATTCTTCGCGTCTGATTCTTCTTTTCGCCAGTCGTTTGAACCCGCCCTGCTTGCGTTGCGTCCGGCATTGCCCCAGAATGGGCGCACCCGGCGGGAGAAATGAAATGAAAATCGAGATCTTCGATCAGACTTACAACATTCAGTCAGAAGACGACGAGAGTTATCTGCGCGAATTGGCATCGTTCGTCGATGAACGAATGCGGACCATCTCCGAAGCGACTCACCAAGTCGACTCCATGCGCATCGCGGTGCTGGCCGCACTCAATATCTCCGACGAACTCTTCGCGCTGCGCAAGCGCCAGAAAGAGCTCGAGGGTCCGTTGCGGCGGCGCGTCGAAAAATGCGTAAACTTGGTGGAAAGGACGCTCGAAAGCTCGCACTGAACCGCGTTACATTGCGGACGCGGTTCAGTTGTAACCTGTTGCACTCCTAGTGCATCTGAGATTAGCATCAGGAACTGGGGTTTGTACTGAGCACGTCATTATGAGAATCCCTGAGGGCAAGAAAATCCGGCGCATTTTCTTTGCGGTGCTTCTGGCACTACTGCTGCTGGTGGCGACCACGGCGGGGAATATTTGGCATCACCACGCTGACGCGTCGTCAGAGTCGACTTGCGCGCTGTGCCATCTGGGACACCAGCCGGCGCAGCAGCCCGCAGTCGTCCGATCCGCCCTGATGCTGGTGGCGATTGGCAGCAGCGCTGTTCTTGCTGACCCCATATCACCCCTCAGCCCAGTCGGCCCTCGTCTTGCCGCTCGCGCACCTCCTTCATCCCTCTAACGCCATTCGCGTCCAGTCGGGCGCATTTGTGCGTTCCAACGATTAATTCATCGCGTCAAGGAAGACGAAGCATCACGTCACCCTTAGCCACCGCTACATGCGGATGAATAACGTTCATACGGAGAGAGGATGATATGCGAGAACTCATAAAAGTTTTGCGTGCTGTATTCGTGTGCCTGCTCTTGGCGGTTTTGCCCGCAGCGCTCAAGGCGCAGACGGGAAATTCGTCGACTGTTTCGGGCACGGTGTTTGATCCATCCGGCGCCGTTGTGGCCAACGCCACTGTAAGCATCCACGATCCGGTCAGTGGTTACGAGAGGTCGGCCATAACTGACAGCTCCGGCAACTTCAGCTTCCCGAACGTGCCGTTCAATCCGTATCACTTTACAGTGACATCGAAAGGGTTCGCTTCTTATGTCCAGGATGTGGACGTACGTTCCACCGTTCCTGTTCAGGTGACAGTGAAGTTACATCTTGCAGGCTCCAGCACCACTGTGACAGTCAGCGGAGAAGCCGGCGATCTGCTCGAAGATACTCCTACGACGCACACGGATATCGACCGCTCACTGTTCAATAAGCTTCCTTTGGAAAGCCAGTCCTCGTCCCTAAGTTCACTCATAACACTGGCTTCTCCCGGGGTCGTCGCGGATTCGAACGGCCTTTTCCACGGGCTCGGTGACCATGCGGAAAACTCATTCTCGGTCGATGGCCAACCAATCACTGACCAGGTAAGCAAGGTCTTCTCCAACCAGATCCCCGTCAGTTCCATTCAATCGCTCGAAGTAATCGAAGGGGCGCCGCCCGCCGAATACGGGGGCAAGACCAGCGTCGTTGCTAAAGTGACTACGCGATCCGGGATGGGAGTGACTACACCACACGGCGACGTGACAACCTCTTACGGCACCTTCGGTTCGTCGACCATCAACGCGGACGCTGAATACGGAGGGCAGCAATGGGGGGATTTCATTTCCTTGGGCGGATTGAATACCGGTCGATTCCTTGACCCGCCGGAGTTCACTGTCTTGCACGACAAGGGCAACGAGGAGAACTATTTCGACCGCTTTGACTTGAAGCCTTCGAATGCGGACTCGATTCAATTAAATCTGCAATTTACTCGTTCGTGGTTCCAGACTCCCAATACGTGGGACCAGCAACTTCAAGAATGTACGTTTCTATCCGCATTGTGCAGTGGCGCCCCCGGCACGTATGCCGCTGGCTCAGTCGTGCTCAACCCGATCACCCACAATCCTCTGGGACCGACCGATCAGAGCTCGCAAATCAGGACCTTCAACATTGCGCCCACGTGGACCCGCTTGCTGGGCTCCGACGCCGTGTTCACCCTCGGCACCTGGGTGCGGCACGACCAATATAACTATTACCCCAGCCCCGACCCATTCAACGACCTGGGCCCGCTTCAGGATGAGACCGTCTCTCAGCTCCGCTTCCTGACCAACGCAGGCGTTCGCGTCGGATGGTCATACGTTAAGGGAATTCACAACTTAGATGTCGGAGCCACATTCGAACACACATTCCTTACGGAAAATGACAATTTTGGAATTGTGAATCCAGGACTGCTTCCAGGCTGTGCAAGCCAGGCTTGCACGACTCTCAGACCATACGACCTGACCACTGGCGGCCAGCTCTACCATTACCGTGGGCACACGGATGTCAAAGAGACCGCGCTGTACGTGCAAGATGACATCACCAAAGGGCCCTGGGTCTTCAACCTTGGCCTCCGGGCAGATTTTTACGATGGCCTTCAGGCTTCTGACAGCGAGGCGGAGCCACGTCTGGGCGTCGCCTACCACATCAATAAATCAAATACCGTGCTCCAGGTTTCCTACGCTCGCACTCTGGAAAGTCCATTCAACGAGAACTTGGTCCTCTCCAGCACTGGATGCAATGATCTCGTCGTCAACGCGATTATGACCGTCGCCGAGGGCTTCGCGTGCCAAACGGCGCCGCTGACTCCCGGTTTTCGCAACGAATTCCATGCTGGCTTGCAACAGGCCTTCGGGAAATATTTCGTTCTGAGCGGCGAGTACATCTGGAAATACACGCACAACGGCTACGACTTCAACGTGTTTGGCACCAGCCCCATAACTCTGCCCATCGAATGGCAGCGTTCAAAGATCCCCGGATATGCGATTCGCGCGAGCGTCCCGAACTTTCACGGCGTAACGGCATTCGTCGTAATGTCCCATGTCAATGCGCGCTTCTTCCCACCAACAGTCAGCGGAATCGCACCGCCTGCGCCGCCGGGCGTTTTTCGCATCGACCATGATGAGAACTTCGGCCAAACAACACACCTGCAGTACCAGCTACCCTTCAAGAACTCTCCCTGGGTCGGCTTCAATTGGCGGTATGACAGTGGACTTGTCAGTGGTGCACTACCCTGCGAGGCACAGACGGCGACGTGCTCGTTTTCGACGTCCAGTCAAGATCCTGGCGGGATGGGACTAGCCAACATTCCACAGGGCGATATCGCTTTGGTGAATAACGTCAACGGATTGCTTCTTACCGCCGATCAGGAGTTCCAGGCTGGGCTCATGTGCAACGGAGTAGCTGCGACACCGACAACACCGTTGCCATCTGTCTGCCCTGCATCTGAACTCTCGTCTGCTCTGGTGAAAATACCGGCCCCGAACAGGGAAAACGACGACCACAATCCGCAGCGCATCCAGCCGCGCAACCTGTTTGATCTAAGCGTCGGCGATGACAATCTGTTCCGCGGTGACCGCGATAGATGGAGCTTGCAGTTCACCGTGATCAATATGACGAACAACTACGTGCTCTACAACTTCCTGTCAACGTTCAGCGGCACCCACTATGTGACCCCGCGGACTTTGACGGGCGAAATCGGCTTCCACTTCTAACCGAGAGCCTTCCTGGCCGGAGGTTCGCGATCTTCTTTTGCGAACCTCCATCCGGAAATTCGTGGAGAAAGCTCATCTTATTTTCATTCCCATCTCTTGCGGCACACGAAAGCGAGGGAAAACGTCGCGCGGCCTATTCCTGTTACAATGGATTCCGGGGTTGGCCTGCGACGCGCGTGTTGCTGCGATGGCCTTTTTGAACCAACACTGAGTCCCCGGGAGTCCTTGTCGTTCTGCCGGTGTGCATGTCCCTCCCGAGCAATCGGGATCGGAAAGCCTGAAGGCAGGCGTTGGGCGCCCACTTTCTTCAGGGGTTCAGCGGCCTAGCCGCCACGGCGAAGTGGACCGCTCCGCTTGCTTTTGTTCCACGTGGAAGACCAGAATTGCTCCTCTGTGCTCTTGCTATCCAAGCCGTCTGCAGACTTTATTCACGAATTTCTCTTGGCGCAAGCGTGCGAGCGATTTTCATACGCTCATGTTGGCGCGTCCCGCCGGCAAGCTCCGCGCGGCTACGTTGTTGATCACAATCGCGTTCAACTGGGCTCTGGCACCCGAATTTTCGAAACCGCACGCAAAGCACTGTGCCAGTGGAAGATGTTTGACATGCCGTGGCTTTCCATCTATTGGCCAGGAACTCCAATCAAGGCTAACGAAACCGTGGCAGTTCTCATATCGCATGCCGGCTTTTGGTCTTTGAACGCTTGCCGTATCGTTTACGTGCTTGAAGAGCACGGCGCCTGCGAACGGTACGGTTTCGCCTACGGAACGCTGCGACAGCATGGAGAGCGCGGCGAGGAGTGCTTCGCGGTCGAGTTCCACGCAGATGATCAATCCGTGTGGTACGACGTCTACGCATTCTCTCGCCCCAGCTTCATGGCTGCTCTGGCTTATCCCTATGTCAGAACCTTGCAGCGGCGTTTTGCGAGATACTCAATTAGGGCAATGAAGAAAGCTGTTGAATTCGTTTAGTAGGTCGAGTACTGCGGAGCAGTACAAATGGTTTTGGTGGTTTTTTCTGCTTTCAACCTCTAACATCTGAATCTCTTATGAATATCCTTTTCGTGGGTGATGTTGTGGGCTCGCCGGGGCGGCGAATCGTGAAAGACCGCCTCGCCGACATTGTTGAGCAACAGAAGATCGATCTCGCAATCGTGAATTGCGAAAATGCGGCTTCCGGCTTCGGCATCACGCCACGGCTTGCCGATGAACTTTTCGCGGCGGGCGCTGAAGTGCTTTCCGGCGGCAATCACATCTGGGATCGCAAAGAAATCTTCGATTATTTTCCGCACCAGCCGCGCTTGCTGCGGCCGGCGAACTTTCCGGAGGGCCTGCCGGGAAGCGGACTCTATGTCGGCGCATCACGCGACGGCGTGGGTTATGCCGTCCTGAATTTGCAAGGGCGAACGTTCATGGCGCCTCTTGACTGCCCTTTCCGCACAGCGGAGCGTGAATTGGCGCGCATTCCTCCGGAAGTGAAAGTGATTCTCGTTGACATGCATGCGGAGACCACTTCCGAGAAGCAAGCCATGGGCTGGTTTCTCGACGGCAAAGTCTCCGCGGTCGTGGGAACGCACACGCATGTCGCCACGGCGGACGCGCACGTCTTGCCAAACGGCACAGCTTTCATCACCGATGTGGGCATGACCGGCCCGCACGATTCCATTATCGGCATGACCAAGGAGCCGATCATTCAGCGCTTTCTGAACAGCCTCCCCGCGCGTTTTGAAGTGGCCGAAGGCGACGTGCAAATGCACACTGTGCTGATTGACGTCGATGAATCCACGGGCCGCGCACGTTCGATTGAGCAGCTTGTCTTCCACGCTGACTAATTCGATTCGCCAGACAATGCGTCGCAGGCCTTCGTTATTAATTCGCGGCGGCGTCACAATCCGCGCAAACCTCGGCGGCCCGCCGCGCATCTCATTTGGGCTGAAATGTTAAGCATCAATTAGCGCCATGAAAAACCAGCTCAGCCGAATCGCGATTTTGTTTGCCGCCGGCACTCTCCTGTGTTCGGCTTTCCTTCTGTTTGCCGTTGGGAAATCCTCCGCACAAGAGGAGATGGAGACCGAAATCACGGCTCGCGCCAGGCTTTTCCCCGATGTCGGCCCGGGCATCAAGGCCATGAAGCGCGATGCCGCAGGCCACTACTATTTCCTATCCACTATGGATCACGCGGTACGTATCTACACGGCCGACAACACGTATCTAGGCCAGATTCCGAAAAATGACCAGGGGCCGGCGGCGATCGTCTACGGCGAGGACTTCGCAGTCGACGCTTCAGGCCGCGTGTTTGTCGCTGATCGTGGCGCCAACGCAGTCAAAGTTTATACGCCAGACGGCGTGCTCGCGTTTTCCATACCTGTGACGACTCCCATTTCCGTGGTGGCGCTGCCCACGGGTGAGATCGCCGTCGCGAACCTGGGGTCCGCGGAACTCGTGACGATTTACGACAAGAATGGCAAGGACCTTCGCGAATTCGGCGATATCTCTTATCTTGCCGACCACAAGCAGCTCAACCGTCTGCTGAATATCGGCCGGCTTGCCGCTGACCCCGCCAACCATATTTATTACGCCTTCACGTATTTGCCAGAGCCGACCGTCCGCAAATTCGACCCTCTCGGCTATGCTGCATATGAAATTTCGCTTGCCACAATTGACACTTATCCCTCCGCACAGGCCATGCGGCGCGACATTGCACGCCTCGATGAGCAGGATGTTCCGCCAGCGCTTCCGACGATTATCAATGCCATCGGAGTTGATCCCGCGACGCAGGAAGTTTGGCTCGCCCTGGGCGACGAATTGATGAAATTCGACAAGGACGGGAACCGCCGCGAAGAGTACCGCACGTTGATGACCAGCGGCCAGGACCTCAACCCGACTGCGATTCTCATAGAGCCGCATCGCATTCTTCTCGCCGATGATCCCCAGGGAATATTCGAATTCGCGCGTCCCGACCTACCCGCGGCGCCTGGGCCAAAGGCAAAGTAATCTTCTCTAGGGACTCCGCGCCTCCTTTTTGCCCTCACCACGTGTTACCTTCCCGCGCGGCGCGTCATGCGCGTGGACCCGATCGTCGCGCTGCGCTACGAATAGGCCGCGAGTTCAGCGCGAATCGCCGCAGAGATTTGCGACTTGCTGCTGCAGGGGAGCATCGAACAACGCGCTTTTCCGGCTCGCTGCCGAACAGACCTGCGCGGCCGTGACGGCGAGCGCCCCGCGCAGGTCCGCGTTGTCCAGGTTCGCGCCGTGAAAGTCAGCACCGCTCAAAATCGCACCCTGAAAGATTGCGCCGCGCAAACTTGCATCGCGCAGATCGGCGCCGTCGAGAAAAGCTTCGCTGAGCTGCGCGCCGTCGAGTTCCGCGCTTTCGAGCTTCGCCGACCCAAGATAGGCGCCCTGCAAGTCCGCCTGATTCATTTCCGCTTGTTGCAGAACCGCACCGCGCAGATCCACTTTCCGCAAGCTGGCTCGCACAAATTGCGCGCCTGTCATTTGCGCGCCATAGAAATTTGCGGCGTCGAGTCTGGCGCCGGCAAGAATGGCATTCTCGAGCGACGCGTACATCAGATCTGCGCCTCGCAAGTCGGCACGGGAAAGATTGGCGCCGGCGAGGTTCCCATTTGTGAGATTTGCGCCCCGGAAATCCGCCTCCACCAGATACGCGGCCTTGAGGTCCGCGCCTCGCATTCGCGCGTTGGCAAAAAACGCCCCATAGGCTTGCGCGTACCGCAAACTTGCGTTGTCCAGCCGCGCGCCTTTGACCAGTTTCAAGTCTTCATCCTTGCCCGTCCATCCCTGCGGCGCCGACGAGACTTGAGCTTCTGTTAAATTAGGAAATGGATCGTAGCCAAAGGACCAGAAAATGTCGGCCGTCCAGCGCCGAAAATCGGAGCGTTTCAGGTCCGGCGATCGGCCGATGTCGTGCGGCGCGCCGAGAATTGCGCCCAAAGAGAGCAAGACAAGCAGGAAGCACGCGCTGAGCGCAATGGCGGTCAGACGATTCGTTTGCCACGGCCCGGGTGCGGCCATGGCATCCCGTGCATCCTGGCGCGCGGGGCCGAAAATGCTATTCGCTTTGCCCGGCAAGAAACCACTCATGGCCGCGGCGGCGAGAATGAAAAATATCTGCAAAAGGCTGCCGCGCCAGTCCTGTTCCGTCAGGTAACGCGCCCAGATCAAAATCAATGTTGCAGGGACCATCCAGTAAGCCAGGATGCTCGAAATGAGCCGCTGCACGAAGCGAAGCGCCGAACGCTCCGAATGCAATTCCGCGAGGCGCGCGGGTGCAAGCGCAATCATCGTGGCAGGCACGCACTCCGCCAACCGGCGGCCGTCCGGAAATACCGCGGGCAATTCGCCCAGGGCGTCCCACAACCGCTGCAAATAAAAATGAAAGCCGATATAGATCGCGGCGAGCAGCATCGGCCCGATCAAATAGAACGCGAGCATCGGCATGGCATCGCCAATCAGCGGGATGGGCACGAAGGGGGAGTTTTTCAAGAGCTGCGCGTCCTTTGTGGCCGCCACGACGAACCAAACGGCCGCGCACATCGCCGTCATCGCCGCCATCAGCGTCTGCAATACTTTTGAGACGGTAGCCGTCTTCGTCAGGCCTTCGAAAGGATAAAGAGATTCCGGCACAGACGCACCGAAGAGGCTCGCGCCGGCGAGTTGCCGCGCCACGAGTCCGGTTGCCGTCGCCAAGTTCGCCCCCAGCAGGCTTGCACCGCGTAGGTTTGTGCTGACGAGGTTCGCTTCGCTCAGATCCGCCTCAATCAGGCACGCTCCGCGCAAATCCGCCAACAGCAGATCCGCGCCTTTGAAGTTCGCGCGCATCAGATTAGCGCCTTGCAGCGGCGCGCCCATCAAATCCGCGCCTTCAAAATTCGCGCCGGCAAGGTCGGCTTTCCTGCCTGACTCGCCGTGCGATTCCACCCATGCGCGGTGATCTTCGACGATTTCGTCAAGCTCTGGATCGCCAAATTTCCGGCACCAATAGGTCAGCGTTGCCGCCGCTTTGGTTTCCTGTTCAGCGGCAGCCGCTTTTTCGAGTTCTTCGGCCGAAGGTCCGAAATGAAAATTAAATTTCATTGAAGTCTGGTGCCAGCGCTTGCTTACCGTTCAACCTCGAGCGTGCGATCGAGCACGAATAGGGGGCGTGAGAACGAACGCGAAAATGGAGACAAGAAAAGTGCCAGCTGAGTCCCATGCCTGTTCCAGATTACCGGCTTTCATCGCCGGCACTCTCGCATCATAGGGCGGGTGACGCGAAGAAATCTCCTGTCCTGATGGTCAGGCAGGTTGCCAGTCATCTGCGGAGGGGTATTGCCGTATTTCTTTGTTTCTTGGGGCGTGGCTGAACGTTCGAGAGTTTAATTGCGCCGCGTCAAATGCGCATCGGCATGACGACGTAGCGGTAGCGGCACGATTCATCCGCGAGCGGCCGCAACTGGCCGGCTGACTGGTCATCTTTCAACTCAACCGAAATGGGACCATCGGCGGTGGCGGCGAGGAAATCTAGCAGGTACTGGGCATTGAAGCCAATCGCAATCGGCTCGCCCTTGTATTCCTTGTCGATGGCTTCCTTGGCCTCGCCGTATTCGGGGCTCGACGCGGAAATCTCGATGCCTTCCTTGGCCAGCATGAATTTCACGGCGTGCGATCGCTGGTCCGCAAGCTGGGAAACGCGCCGTAACGCGTCCTGGAGCTCGTTGCGCTCAAGAACGACCGTTTTGGTGACCTCGCGCGGCAGCACGGCTTCGTAGTTCGGAAATGTGCCCGTAAGCTTTCTGGAGGTGAGCAGCCGGCCACCAAACTGGAAGAACAGGTGGCTCTCGTCCTGCGCAAAATCAACTTCGCCGTCATCGCCTGCTTCGGCACACAACCGTTGCACCTCGGTCATCGCCTTCTTTGGGACAAGCACCCGAACTTCGCCCGGCAGGCCGGCCAGCTTGTGCGGCATCTCGACCATGGCTAGCCGATGGCCATCGGTGGCAACCATGGTCACGGTGGCCGGATTGAGCACGAGCAGGGCGCCGTTTAATGTGTACCGGGACTCTTCCTGCGAGATTGCGAAAATCGTCTTCGAGATAAGGCCTGAGAGCAATTTCGATGGAATCTTCACCAGCGATTGCGGAAATGGCGGGAGCGCTGGGAAATTGTCCTTCGACATGCCCACTAATTTGTAAGTCTTGCGATCGCAGACGATCTGCACCCAGTGATTGTCCAGAAGCTTGAATTTAATTTCCTCTTCCGGCAGCAAGCGCACCAGGTCGAGTAGTTTTTTCGCCGGAATCGTTCCCGCGCCTTCTTTCTTCACTTTTGCTTCGCACGACGTGCGAATGCTCAGCTCAAGGTCCGTCGCCGTAATGTAAAGGCGGTTGCCCTTCGCTTCGCACAGCAGGTTCGACAGAATGGGAATCGTCGTCTTGCGCTCAATCACGCCTTGCGTCAGATTGAGCTCTTCCACTAAGTCGAATTTCTTTACGCTGAATTCCATCGAGCGCTTCCCTCGCAGGTTACTTTCGCTTGCGAATGTACTTTACTTCTTTTCCTTACTTGAATAAACAAAGGAAATACCGTAGTAGCCGCCGCATCTGTGGATTCTTCGGAAAACCCGCCATTCCCTTGACACTAGCCATCTTACTTCGCTCCCTTGCCTGTGAACATCCGCGCGCTAATTCGGAAAACTAGCGGCCCCACTCAGGGAGATCCGAATTTGCGCAAAAATCACAACCCCTGCTGGCCACACCTGCGGAAAAGTAGCGCAACCCTACCCAAACGAGTCGAGTAGCTTGTTGATCGTCTTGTTCAATTCTTTATCGGTGTGGCGGAGTCCCTCGATCTTATGAATGGAATGCAGCACCGTAGTGTGATGTTTTCCGCCGAATTGGCGGCCGATCTCTGGCAGGGAAGCCGAGGTCAGTTGCTTCACCATGTACATGGCAATCTGCCGCGGAAATGCGATCGCTTTGGAATTGCTCCGCACCTTCAAATCCTGACCGCGTAATCCGAAATGCTCGCCGACGCGGCGTTGAATTTGGTCGATCGAAACCTTTTTTTCGGCGGTATCGATGAGGTTTTTTAGCACTTGCTGCGCCGTCGAGACGCTCAATTCGATGCCCGTCAGCGACGCGTAAGCCAGCAGGCGGATCAGTGCGCCCTCCAACTCCCGAATATTTGATTTGATCGACCGGGCGATGAATTCCGCCACATCCTCCGCCAGCTTGACGTGCTCCGTCTCGGCCTTCCTCTGCAGGATCGCGATCTTTGTTTCAAGATCCGCAGGCTGAATATCGGCGATCAGACCCCACTCGAAGCGCGAACGCAGCCGCTCTTCGATCGCGGAAATTTCTTTCGGCGGGCAATCGGATGAAATCACAATCTGCTTTTGCTGGTCGTACAATGCGTTAAACGTATGGAAGAATTCTTCTTGTGTGCGCTCCTTGGCGGCAATGAACTGGATATCGTCCACCAAGAGAACATCCATGGTGCGGAAGCGATCGCGGAAATTGCTCATGCGGTCGAAACGCACGGCCGCGATCACTTCGTTCGTGAATTTTTCCGCGCTCACATAGGTGAGCCGCGCAGCCGGATTACGGCGTTTGATGGCATGGCCGATGGCCTGCATCAGGTGGGTCTTTCCAAGACCCACACCGCCATAGAGGAACAGCGGGTTGTATGACTTCGACGGCTGCTCTGCCACGGCTTGAGCCGCGGCGTGCGCAAACTGGTTGCTGCTGCCCACGACGAAATTCTCAAATGTATAGCGTCCATTGAGCTGGTGATTAGCCGAGTCGAAATCCAGCCGGGCCTGTGCAGGGGGCGTGGCGGCCTCAACTTCCGCCTCGGCGCAAATAAAATCGATCTGCATTCCCTGCATGTTCACTTCGGCCAGAACCGCCTCGAGCAGGTCACCGTAAGTTTGCGTCAGGCGTTTGCGGAAGAGCGCCGTGGGGACGCGTATGACCAAGCGACCGTCCTCCGCAGCTTCCAGCCGTGTCGGTCGAAACCACGTGGAAAAGCTGTGAGCGTTAACGCGCCGCTCCATGCGTTGAAGAATTTTATCCCAGGCATTCACAGCAATGAAACCCCGTTAATTTCCACACCGGTGGAAATTCTGTGGAAAACACCCCCATTACGGAGGGCACGTTTCAGCTTCCCTTAAGATTCAGCTTCGTTCGGGATCGCGCCCTATACGGCCCCGCTCCGAAGCCTTGAGGAGTGCAAGCTCACCGCACTGGCCATTGAGTGCGAGCGCGGATTCTGCCTAAATGGAGCGGAAGGAGCAAGAGAAAATTGAGCGAACCTCATAAACATCATGCACAGTTCATTCACAGCTTTTCCACAGCTCCCACTTGCAATTGATTGTCGAAAAAAATCCTTGACTTCACGAAGTCATGCGAAAAATGGATTGTCTCCACAATCTGCGCGGGCGGCCTCCACTTTTCAATTGGGCACTGTGCGTTGATCGCAAGTCGCTTCATTTGGCGAATCGTTTTTTGACGCAATGCCCCGTTTTCCAAGCGGGCCTGCGCCAGGCCATAATCTCCGCGTCACCACTGCGCTCATCTATTCATGGAGCATCAGAATTTCTCAGGCCGTTTCCAGAATGCGTCCGATCGCCGCTGCCATTCGGCCCCAATGCGCCGTCTCCTCGGCGAGCTGCTTTTGCCCCGCCGGAGTCAGCCGGTAATACTTCGCGCGACGCTTGTTCTCGGAAAGGCCCCACTCTGAATCGAGACATCCTCGCAGTTCGAGCCGGTGCAGCGCCGGATACAGTGCGCCTTCTTCTACTCGCAGCATGTCCTCCGCTGTTCGTCGAATGAATTCCGCGATCGCATAACCGTGCATCGCGCCGCGCGCTAGCGTTTTCAGAATCAGCATATCCAGCGTGCCCTGCAGAAGTTCTCCCGCGCCACCATTTTTCCGCGTCATTGGACAGCCTAGTATCCCATAAGATGTTTATGGGAGTCCAATAATCCCCCTGATGCGGGGCACGGAAACAAGCCGAATTAACGACTCGGTAACTAGCGAAATTGCCTGGGTTTATGATCCTGTTCAGCTGCTGCTGTGTGCTCCGCAAAAGATCCCCACGGCGTGTTTCAGATAGCCATAACTCCTAGAAAATAAGACAAATATATACAATCCAATACCTGAAATTACCCTTGTGACCGAACCGCGCTTTAGGTACAATGTCGCGTGCCTTTCTTAGTACGGTTGACCTCCATAACCGGCACTTAGTCGAGGCAAGGTCCAGCTCCTTTTCTTACGTTTGCGCCAGAACGCGAGGAGGCTGCTTCGCCTGAAACGGCCCGCAATGGGCCAAAGAGTCTTCGCCGCGCGCCACCGGATCCGCCGAACGGCGCGGGATGAAGCAAGAACCCTTCGAGCCCAGCTCGCGCCAGCAAATGGACGCGCTGAGGCCAATGGGCAAGGCAAGTGTCGAGCTCATCCGCGCGACCCGCCTTCCCGATTCGAAAACTAGGAGCACGCCAGAATGGCTGAAAAAGAGAACCCGCCTGCTAAAGGCACGGGGCATAAGTACGACGCGACTTCGATCAAAGTCCTCGGCGGCATCGAGGCTGTGCGCAAACGTCCCGCGATGTACATTGGCTCGACCGGCGAGCTCGGCTTGCATCATCTCGTCTGGGAGGTTGTTGACAACTCCGTCGACGAAGCCCTGGCCGGCTATTGCGACGAAATCAATGTCGTTGTTCACGACGACAATTCGGTTACAGTCACTGACAACGGCCGCGGCATTCCCGTCGACATGCACGCCACGGAAAAAAAGCCCGCCGCCGAAGTCGTTATGACCGTGCTGCACGCGGGCGGAAAATTCGACAGCGACACCTATAAAGTTTCCGGCGGCTTGCATGGCGTCGGCGTCTCCGTCGTCAACGCTCTCGCCGACTGGCTCGATCTCGAAATCTGGCGCGACGGCCAGGTCTGGGAGCAGAGCTACGAAAAAGGCCAACCCACTTCAAAACTGAAAGACACCGGGAAGACCAAGAAAACCGGCACGAAAATCACGTTTCATCCCGACCCGTCGATTTTCGGTACCGTCACCTACAGTTACGACACGCTTTCACAGCGCCTTCGCGAACTCGCTTTCCTCAACAAGGGCCTGAAAATCACCCTCGAAGATGAGCGCAGCGGCAAGAAAACCGAATTTCGCTTCACTGGCGGTATCGCCGAATTCGTGAAGCATCTCAATCGCGGCAAGGAGACACTGCACGATTCGCCGATCTACATGGAAGGCAAGCGCGACACGGTCGAGATGGAAATCGCGCTGCAATATAACGACAGCTATGCAGAGAACGTGTTTGCCTTCGCCAACACGATCAACACGGTCGACGGTGGCACGCATCTCTCCGGCTTTCGATCCGCCCTCACGCGCACGATCAATTACTACGCCAGCTCATTTGGCATGCTCAAGGAGCAGAAAGACGAAATCTCCATCACGGGCGATGATGTCCGCGAAGGCCTCGTCGCCGTTGTTTCCGTCAAACTGCCGCAGCCGCAGTTCGAAGGTCAGACCAAAGGCAAACTCAATAGCGATATCAAAGGCGTCGTCGAGCAGCTCATCAACGAAAAGCTTGGCGAATATTTCGACAAGCATTCTTCCATCGCGCGAAAAATCATCGGCAAATGCATCGACGCGGCTCGCGCCCGCGAAGCCGCACGCAAGGCCCGCGAGCTGACCCGCCGCAAGTCCGCGCTCGATTCGAGCGGTTTACCGGGAAAGCTGGCGGACTGCCAGGAACGTGATCCGGCGCGCTGCGAATTGTTCGTCGTCGAAGGCGAATCGGCCGGCGGCTCAGCCAAGCAGGGCCGCGACCGCAAATACCAGGCCATCCTCCCGCTCAAGGGCAAAATCCTGAACGTCGAAAAGGCCCGCTACGACAAAATGCTCGGCCACGAGGAAATTCGCGCCATCATCACGGCTCTCGGCACAGGTATCGGCAAGGACGATTTCGACGCATCGAAGCTCCGCTATCACAAAATCATTTTGATGACCGACGCCGACGTCGACGGCAGTCACATTCGCACGCTGCTGCTCACGTTTTTCTTCCGCCACATGCGCGAGCTCATCGAAAAGGGCCACATCTACATTGCGCAGCCGCCGCTCTATCGCGTCAAGCGCGGCAAGATGGACCGCTACATCCGCGACGAGCGCGATTTTGCGCGCGAATTGATGAAGCGCGCCACCGAAGACCACGTCGTCAAGCGCAAGGACGGCAAGCAACTGGAAGGCGGCGACCTCACGCAGTTTCTCCTCAACGTACAGGAATACGAGCAAATGTCCGCGAAGCTGGCGCGCCGCCTGCGCGATCCCAAGCTCATCGAGTTATTGGCTGAGTCCGACCTCGACAAGAAAACCGACTTCGCGGAAAAGAAAAAATTGCAGGAACTCCTCAAGGAAATCGAGAAAGCGAAACTGAAGCTCGAAGCCAAGCTCGAATTCGACGAAGAGCACAGCCTGCACGAAATCGTCCTGCGCAACGGCACGGCCGACCGGAAAATCAATTGGGCGCTTGCCGCCACGCCGGAATATAAGCGCTTCCGCACGCTGCGCGCGGCCATCGCCGAAAACGACAAGCCGCCTTTCAGCATTGCCCACAATGGCGACAAAGTGACGAAAGAAAACGCCCTCGGCGTTCTCGGTTACGTCCTCGAAGACGCCAAGAAGGAGTTTACGATCACGCGCTTCAAGGGCCTGGGCGAAATGAATCCCGACCAGCTCTGGGAAACGACCATGAACGCGGAAACACGCACGCTGCTTAAAGTCCGTCTCGAAGACGCCGTCGCCGCCGAGGATATTTTCTCGACGCTCATGGGCGAAAACGTCGAAGAGCGCCGCAAATTCATTCAGGACAACGCCCTGGAAGTCGTCAACCTCGATATTTAGGCGGTGGCGAAAATTGGTTTATCAGCTTTCGTGGCAGACGTTGCCGGGAATGAAAGGCCTTTCGTGCTCGAGTTTTCGCGCTGTGGCAACGCGCGCGCCCGACAAAGATCGCGGCGTGGCTTTCGAATGCGCGAGCGAAGCCGAGTGCGCGGATTTGCTGATGAAGCTCGAAGCTCATTTCGGCGCGCAACGCTTTTCGAATAATGCCGCCGCCTTCGAGACGGTGAAGGCTTACGTCCTGGCTTGGTCGGCAAAGCAGGCGTGACAGTTTTTGATCTGTGTGAAGCGAATTCTAATTTCTGAAAGCCTTTGGGAGCGAATGAATGGCGGATGAGCAATCGCAGCAGATTCTGACTCCGGTTGACATCGAATCGGAGATGAAGAAGTCGTACCTCGATTACGCCATGAGCGTAATCATCGGGCGCGCGCTGCCCGACGTGCGCGACGGCCTCAAGCCCGTCCATCGGCGCATTCTTTACGGAATGTACGAGCTCGGCCTCACGTCGACGAAGCCTTATCGCAAATGCGCCAAGATCGTCGGCGAAGTCCTCGGCAAATTCCATCCGCACGGCGACGCTCCCGTTTACGATGCGCTGGTCCGACTCGCGCAGGATTTCAACATGCGCTACCCACTCGTCGACGGCCAGGGCAACTTCGGCTCCGTCGATGGCGATCCGCCGGCGGCCATGCGTTACACGGAAGCGCGCCTCTCGAAAATCGCGGAGGAAATGCTCGCGGACATCGAAAAGGAAACGGTCAATTTCACTCCTAATTTCGATGAAAGCACGCAGGAACCGACCGTCCTGCCGACGAAAATCCCCAACCTGCTCGTCAACGGATCCACGGGCATCGCCGTAGGCATGGCCACCAATATTCCGCCGCACAACCTGAAGGAAATTATCGCCGCGACCGTGATGCTGATCGAGGAGCCCGAAGCCAATCTGAAGAAAGTGATGAAGTTTGTCCCCGGCCCCGATTTTCCGACCGGCGGCTACATCTACGGGCGCGACGGAATCGAGCAGGCTTACAAAACCGGCCGCGGCGCTTTCCAGGTCCGCGCCAAAGCCGCCATCGAAAAGTCGGGCAAGGATCGCGAGAACATCGTCATCACGGAACTGCCGTATCAAGTGAACAAGGCGCGGCTCATCGCGCACATCGCCGATCTGGTGCAGAACAAGAAAATTCAGGGCATCAGCGACATTCGCGACGAAAGCGACCGCGACGGCATGCGCATCGTCATCGAAGTGAAGCGCGACGAAGAGCCGCAGCTCATTTTGAATCATCTCTTCAAGCAGACGCAGATGCAGGAATCCTTCGGCATGATCTTGCTCGCCATCGTCGCGGGCCAGCCGCGCGAGCTCGGCCTGGTCGAGCTGATCAAGCTTTTCATCGAACACCGCGTCGAAGTTGTTCGCCGCCGCACGCAATACGATTTGCGCAAGGCCGAAGAGCGCGAGCACATCTTGGTTGGATTCAAAATAGCGCTCGATCATCTCGACGAAATCATCAAGCTGATTCGCCGCAGCAAATCGCCCAAGGAAGCCAAAGAAGCATTGATGACCATGGATATTCGGGGCGCGCATCAGCCCTATGAGGATACTCGCCGGAGCGCGGCTGCCGGATTCACGGAACGCCAGGCGCAGGCAATTTTGGATTTGCAACTCCATCGCCTCACGCAGATGGAGCGCGAGAAGATCCTCGAAGAGCTGAAGGAAATCCAGGTGCGCATCGCTGAGTTGAAGGAAATTCTCGCCAGCGACAAGAAGTTGCGCGCGGTGATTGTCGCGGAGTTGAAGGAAGTCGAAAAAGATTACGGCGACGACCGGCGCACGCAAATCGTGGATCGCGTCGAGGAGATCAAGCTCGAAGATTTGATCAAAGAAGAGGAAATGGCCATCACGGTGAGCCATGCGGGCTACGTGAAGCGCACGCCCGTCGATGTCTATCGCCATCAGTCGCGCGGCGGCAAAGGACGCATCGGCGCGAAGACGCGCGAAGAGGATTTCGTCGAGCATTTATTCGTCGCGTCGACGCATACCTACATTTTGCTTTTCACTTCCAAGGGCCGCGTCTATTGGCTCAAAGTCTATGAAATCCCCGAAGCGGCGGCGGCCACGCGCGGCAAAGCCATCAATAACCTCGTTCATTTCCAGGAAGGCGAAAAGCTGACCGCCGTCGTTGCCGCGCGCAATCTCGAGGAAGAGGGCCGCTACGTTTTCCTCGCCACGAAGCAAGGCACGGTGAAGAAAACCGGCCTCGCCGAATTTTCCAATCCGCGCCCAAGCGGCATTATCGCCATCAATCTCGATGGCAGCGACGAGCTCATCGGCGCGAAATTGACCGACGGCAAGCAAATGATTTTCTTGGCCAGCCACGATGGCCAGGCCATCCTCTTCCGCGAGACCGAAGTCCGCGCGATGGGGCGTCAGGCCGCCGGCGTCAACGGAATGGACCTCGGCAAGGACGACTACGTTGTCTCGATGGATGCCGTCCAGCCCGATTTTGAAATCATCAAGAAGGAATTCAAGAAAACCACGGACAATCTGGACGAGCTCGAAAGCGACCAGATTCGCGAATCGCTCACGTCGCTGATGCTCACCGTCGCCGAGAAGGGCTACGGCAAACGCACACCGCTCGCCGAATATCGCGTCACGTCGCGCGGTGGCAAAGGCGTTATCAATTTGAAGACAACGGATCGCAATGGCTCGGTCGTCGCCGCCCTGCAAGTGAAGGAAGATTCTGATGTCATGATCATTACGGGCCAGGGCAAAGTGATTCGCGTGCACTCCGCGGAAATTCGCGAAGCGGGCCGCTCCACGCAAGGCGTCCGGTTGCTGCGCCTCGATGAAGGCGACCGCATCGCCGCCGCTGCCTCTATTCTCGAAGAAGAGGCTGCCGTGGTCCCGGGCGAAGGTTCATGAGATTAAATTCGCGCGGCGAAGCCCAACGGAGTGGGTCGGGGCCCTATTCCGTCGGCGGGGCGATGAAGTAGCCTGGGCGGGTGCGGACTTTCAGGTCGGGTTCGGTGACGCGCACTTCGATATTGTGATAGCCGTAGGGCGTGTTGCCCGGAGGGCGATAAGCCAGCAAATAATCGCCGTGGAGATCGTTGCCGATTGCGTTCATGGCTTTCTCCATCGAGCGGTCTTTGAACGTTCCTTCGTGCAGGCCGCCCGTGGCCGCGCTTGCGAGCACCAGCGAATTCTTGCCCACAGCGTTCGCGCCATGTTGCACCATCCAGACGATCAGAGGCAGGAGGGACGCACTATCGGTGTTTCCCATCTGTTCGTCGACCGTGCTCGGCGTCTCCGCCGTCCCAGGGGGCGGGGGCATCGGATACGTCCCTGGAGGTCCCACTTCGACAGGGCGTGACGCTTCAGGCGGCTTGCGGAATTCGGCAGCCGTGCTGCTGAGGCCAATGGTGTAAATCGATGTATTTTTAAGCTGCGCGCGGCGAAGTACCTGTCCGAGCTTCGTTTCGCTGCCTTTGTCGTTCTTTTCGCCTACAACGACGATGACGCGCCGCCTCTCGGCCGGTTCCTTCTCCAGAATATCTTCCGCGCGGTTAAGCGCATCGTAGAGGCGGGCCCCGGGTAATCCAGCCTGGATGTGCTCGATGGCTTTCAAGACAGCGTCGGAATCCGTGGTCATCGGCCGTAAAATATCCACTTCGTCGTTATACCCGATCACCGCGGCTTCGCCTGTTGCAGCCATCACCATTTGCGTGAAGATGATTCCGGTTTTCTGGACTTCGGGAAGCAACGGCGCGACGCGCGAACTCGTCTCGAGAACGAGGACAATCGAGAGCGGATCGCCGCCCTGACCGAAGTGGATGATTTGTTGCGGCTTTCCGTCGTCGAAAACCTGAAAATCCTTTTGCGCGAGGCTCAAAACGGGATTATTGGAGTGGTCGGACACGGCGACGGGCAGCGTGACCACGTTGACGGGGATCACTAATCTGCGCGTCTGAGCAGGCGGCTGCTCCGCTTGCGCGCCTGGCTTCACGTGGAGCGGCCCCGGAGGCTGGCCCTGGCCAAACGCAAACCCGGCAGCGGCAACCAGGAGGGCCAGCGAGCACATTAGAGACTTGGCTGCATGCATCATAATCTCTCTACTGTATCTGATTCCGGTTCCCCGGTCGACGTTGCAACTTAATCCAGGGGATACACAGGCTGTTCAACCGAAGTGACATAACGGAGCGTGACCCAGCCGGTGCCGCGGTAGCGCGCGTCGCTCATTAAGAATCGCATGCCATTCAAATCGAACCGAACTAGAATGCTGGATTCGCACTTTTGCGCACAGGAGACCACATGAAGTCCCGAACTCATTTGCCCATGGCCAAGCTAGCCTACCACGATCAGCACTTTACGGAGAGCCCGGCGGCGCGGCCGCTGCGGATTCTGGCGGAGTACTTGGACCCGGCAAAACGGCTGCGCGAGGAGAGGGTCGCCGACACAATTGTCATGTTCGGATCGGCGCGAATCCTGCCGCGCGACCGGGCAGCCGCCAGACTAAACACGTTGAAAGGCAATCGGCGCGCGGCGAAGGACCCGGCACATCGGGAAGAAGTGCGGATGGCGCGGGCGAATCTCGAAATGTCGCGCTATTACGAAGAGGCGCGCGAGCTGGCGCGGCGAATTACGGCATGGTCTCTGACTCTGGGGGAACATCCACGGCGATTCGTCATTTGTTCAGGCGGCGGGCCCGGAATCATGGAAGCGGCCAATCGGGGCGCGTCGGAAGCGGGAGGCTCCACTTTGGGATTGAGTATACAACTGCCCCACGAACAGCGGCCGAATCGATATATCACGCCGGAGCTGAACTTCTGCTTCCATTACTTTTTCATGCGCAAACTCTGGTTCGCGCAACTGGCGAAAGCGCTGATCGTTTTTCCGGGCGGCTTCGGCACTATGGACGAATTGTGGGAAATGCTGACGCTGATGCAAACCGGAAAATTGCCTCAGCATCATTTGATCCTGATTTATGGCCGGAAGTATTGGGACAAGGTGCTGAACTGGCGGGCGATGGTGAATTCGGGAACGATCAGTAAGCGCGAATTCAATCTGCTGCAGTTCGCGGACACCGTCGACGAGGCCTTCGTCCGTATTCGCACCGGACTCGAACAATATCACCTGGTGCTGGATTCGGACTGGGAGGGATAGGCGTCAGGCGCCGCGATTGCCCGGCCTTGGCGCGAGTCTTTCCCACTGGGAAAATCATCTGATTTGAAGGCAACGCCATATAGCAAGGGAGGAGTTATGCAAGAGAGGCATTTTTTGGAAACGACGATCGAACAGTTTCGCGGCCAAAAGAAACTTGCGGACCGGGCCATGGCCCAGGTGAACGACGAGCAGTTTTTTGCGCAACTCGACGCCGAATCGAACAGCATTGCCGCCATTGTCAAGCACGTCGCCGGAAATTTGCGGTCGCGCTGGACGGATCTCCTGACCTCGGACGGAGAGAAGCCGGATCGAAACCGCGATTCGGAATTCCTGAACGAAGCGGAAGATATGCGAGCGAGCCTGCTCGGGCGCTGGGACGCCGCCTGGGATTGCATGTTCGATGCCCTGGAAGAGCTCACGCCCGCGGACTTGGACAAGACGGTCCCGATCCGCTCGGAGCCGCATACCGTGATCAAGGCGATTCAACGGTCACTCGCGCACACGGCGCAACATGTCGGGCAAATCATTCTGTTGGCGAAGCACTACGCCGGAGCGGAGTGGCGCACGCTCAGCATCCCGCGCGGAAAATCGCAAGAATTTCGGAGCCAGTTAGAGAAGAAGCAGGGAGCGTGAAGTGCGCCTTAAATCGGGAGTGGCTAGAACGCAATGCGCCGGCGCGGCCGAATCTGGAGGAGAAAGCTCGGACCGCGCCTCGCACGCTGTGAGATTTAATTTACGGATGCCGGTACAAGCTCGGTTTCGAAAAACGCTTCAAACCGCCGCTTTTCATCCTGATCGTGCAACATTACCACCGGAGAAATGCGGAGCGACCGCTTGCAACCGCGGCAAGTGGACATCTCGCCTTGCAGATCCTGCACGAATCCGTCGGTGAAATGGTACTCCGCGTGCGAGCGTCGAGCTGGCTTGCTGCCCACTGTCCCACAATGCGGACAAGTAAATTCCAGCCGATCGTCTTGCGGATCGCGATCGAGCGCCGCGCGCCCCGTATACCGAACGCCCAGTGTCTCTAAACTCGTCTTGCTCATAATAACTGCCTCCGTATGAGTCCTTAGGCCCATTTACAAGTGATTGGATGCACAAACGCGCCACGATGATGCCGGCGGCGCACAGCACCTTTAAGTAATTCTTTTTCTTATAATTACAGCAAATTGGAGCCGTTATGGCACCTGAGGGAGCCAACTTGAGGAACTTCCCTCGCAAAACGGTGTCCATAATGTCAGAGGTCGCGCGAACTCGCAAATAGAACTTTCGTACGGCTAAAGCGAAGCCGTCCGAGAGGGTTCTTCGTTTGAAAGGTCATTTGCGAGAGGTGCGTCCATGCGTGATGGTCGATTCTTATCTGGATGCTTGGTAGACAGCGATTCTGGAAGCCAGCAGCGCTCGAAGCAGCGCCGGCGTCGCGCGCTGGGGGCTGCGTTGGCTGTGGAGGCTCTGGCGATGGCAGGTCTGGCGATATTGCCCCTCATGACGCCAAGCGGCGCGCCGCCCCAATATGTGTGGCTGCCACGCATCCCATTTCATGGCACGCCTGCGGAAAGGCCGGCCGCACCTCATCTACGCGAAACCTCCGCACAGGCAAGAACGTTCGTGCCGACAAATCCCAATCTCTTGCCGATGCACTCGTCGCATCCCGCCGCCATCACCGATGTTTCTCCACCCTCGATCCCAGGAAGCACGCAGAGCATTTCAACTGGGCCGCTTGGAATTCTTCACGGAACGGGCGACGAACCTGTGATCCCCGCGCCACCGCAACCCCACCCCCCGAGACCAGGTATCATTCGGCGGAGCGAAGGCGTTCAGGGGGGGCTCCTGGTAAACCGAGTCGAGCCGCAGTATCCGTCGGTCGCGCGGACTGCGAGGATTTCAGGAACTGTCGAGCTACGCGCCATCATCGGGCGCGACGGACGCGTGCGTTCGGTAGAAGCGCTCAGCGGGAGTCCGTTGCTGGCCGCGGCAGCCGAAATCGCGGTGCGGCAATGGCGTTATCGGCCAACGCTGCTCGATGGCGAAGCGGTAGAGGTCGAAACGCTGATCACGGTGCGATTTGTTTTGGACGAATGAGCCGGCGTTCAGCGATCACTCGAAAAGGCCGACTTCGTCGCGTCGGCCTTTGACGGAATGGCTCCACGGTTAGCAGGAACGGACACTTAGAACCGGAAATCGATTCCGATGGAATATCGGATGTTGTTTTGCTTCTGGCCGCCAAAATGCGAATAGATGTAATCGAGTTGTACCGGCCGGAAGGAAATGAAGCGGCCTTCATGAATGTCGACGCCGCCACCAATTGCCGTCGCAAAAGCTGTGCTTGAAGCTCCGCCGCCGCTGATGTGCGCGCCTCCAAACATGACGCGTCCAAAAGGCGAGATCGAGGACGGAAAACGGAGTTCCGGCCCGACCAGGACCGTGTGCAAATTGGAGCCGACGCCGTTTATATTGCCGTAGTTGCCTCCAAGCTCGCCTGTGACCCCAAAAACCTTGAAAAAACTGTCTGTGAAGGCCAGGTCGTAACCATTGAGGTGCGCGACGTTTGGCGAACTATCGAGACGAAAATAAGAATAGCCGCCATAGGCGTCGAAGCCTTGCGCATGGGCGGCCAGCGGCAGAAAAGAGAAAATGAGGCCGAGCAAGAAAGCAAACTTTCGCATTCAGAATTCCTCCGAATTGGATTGGGAAGGCTAGCGGCGAAAGTGGCGTCCCCGCAAGAGCTCCAGGGCCGAGCCTGACCCTTGTCAAAGAAGCCGCTGCGGGATGGCACGCTGGACTTAAGCCTTCCAGGCTGGTCAATATTTAGATGACACAAATCAGACATCGGTTGGCAACAGAGCCGCGCGTATTCCTCTGGGCGTCAGTTGCAGCGCAGTGCCAACCGGGGATACCATCAGCGCGTCAACGATTTTGCGTCATGTTGCTCGTTGCTTCCTGCGAGGTGCCCCATGGCCGGCAAGAAAAAACCCATCATCATCGCTCTGATTGTTATCGCGGCAATTTTGTTGATTCTGATCATCACGCCATTTTTCATCGATGCCGATCGTTTCCGGCCGGATATCGAGGCTGCGCTGACCGAAAAACTCGGCCGAAAAGTCCAGATCGGGCACCTGACCGTTTCTTTGTTCTCGGGCAGTTTGAAAGCGGACCAGATTTCCATCGCCGACGATCCGGCGTTCAGCACCGGTGATTTTTTGACCGCAAAGTCCCTGGCCATCGGCGTGGATGTCATGCCTCTGATTTTTTCAAAACAGCTGCACGTCCATTCGCTTGAAATCAGCGGTCCTCAGGTTGAATTGCTCCGCACCGCGGCCGGGCAGTGGAATTTCTCGACGCTGGGCGGTCCGGCGCCAGAAAAGGCCAAGACCGCGGCGTCAAGCGATCCCCCAGGTGATCCGCCGGCGGCTCAGGGAAGTGCGGCAACCATGGCAAGCAATCTCACCGTCGACAGCCTGAAGATTTCCAATGGCACGGTTTCCCTTGGGCGCGCGCGTGAAGCAGCGGGAGCCACCAGCATCTATCAGAGCGTGAATATTTCCGCGCAGAATATTTCGCAGACGGCCGCGTTTCCGTTTCAATTCGACGCGAAGACTCCGAGTGGCGGGAAGCTGAACCTCACGGGTAATGTTGGGCCGCTCGGCGCCGGAGATGCGAGCCATTTGCCGTTTGAAGGGCAGTTGAAGGCGCAGAGCGTGCCAGCCGAAGATATTGAGAATCTTCTCTCCGTGCTGGGTTATGCGCTGCCGGCAGGATCATCACTCAAAGGCGGGACAATCAAGGCGGATTTGGCGCTGCACGGGCCGCTTGAGGGATTTGTAACGCAAGGGCCGGTCAGCTTGAGCAACGTCACGCTGGCTGGTTTCAGCTTGTCTTCGAAGCTCGCCGGGGCCCTGGGACAATCGGGCGCGCAAACGGGCAACGACACGGTGATAAAAGTCGCAAGCTCGAATGTGAGGTACGGGCCGGATGGAGTGCGCGCGGACAGCGTGGACATCGAGATTCCCATGATTGGCAGCGTGACCGGTTCAGGGACCGTCGGCGCAAACAACAGTTTGGATTTCCATTTGATCGCGAAGCTCGAAGGATCGAACCCGCTCGCGAAGCTGACGCAATTGCCCCTCTTCAATAAAGGTGGCGGCGTGCCGTTTCACGTCGCAGGCACAACATCGAATCCGCAGGTCACGGCAGATATTGCCGGGCTGAACAAAACGCCGCTCAACCAACTTAAGATTCCGAATCAGAGTCAGCTCGGGGGAGTTTTGGGCGGATTGCTGAAAAAGAAAAAGCCGCAGTAGCAGAAGCCTTCATTTTTTCCGCGCGGCTTCGAGCATTTCCCATGCGGCGTCGGGGAAATCTACGAAATCATTGAATTCGCCCGCGCCGCGAAGCCACAGGCCGCCATCGATGACCACGCATTCGCCGTTCACGTATTCCGAGAAATCGCTCAGCAGATAAGCGGCCAGATTCGCGAGCTCCTCGTGGCGGCCAAAGCGCTTCATCGGATGCGATTGCCGCGCGCGTTCTTCTAATTCCTTTGCCGGAAGGAGGCGCGACCACGCGCCTTCGGTGGGAAACGGCCCGGGAGCAATCGCATTCATCCGGATGCGATATCGGGCCCATTCGACAGCGAGCGAGCGTGTCATGGCCAGCACGCCCGCTTTGGCGCACGCCGACGGAACGACAAAGCCGGAACCGGAATTCACAGCGGCGTAGGTGGCGGCAATATTGAGAATATTGCCGGGCTGTTTCGCGGCGATCCATTTTCGGCCCAGCGCGAGCGTGCAGTGGAACGTCCCCTGCAGCACGATTCCCACGACTGCATTGAAGGCGTTCGGCGAAAGCTTTTCCGTGCGCGCGATGAAATTGCCGGCCGCGTTGTTGACCAGCGTATCGACGCGCTGGAATTCCTTTTCGGCGGCCGCAATCGCGCTTTCGACCGCGGCGAAATCGCGAACGTCACAGGTCACATAAGCGGCGCGCGCTTTTTTCACGCGAATTTCCTCGCAGGTGCTCGCCAGCGGCTCTTCGCGGCGGCCGAGAAGAAATAAATTTGCACCGAGTTCGGCGAACCGCAGCGCCATCGACCGGCCCAGCCCTGTGCCTCCGCCGGTGATCAGGATTGTCCTGCCTTTCAGCAAGTCAGCTTGAAACATCGCTACTCTCCTGGAATGCGCTCTGCTCTTGCGCGGTCCGCGTAATTCGAAGTCCGTCGGCGCGCGGGATCAGTGCGCGCTAGGCAAGAACTCTTTCGGCAAGGGCATCGACGGCGTTTCCTCTTGCCAGTAAATCGTGACGATCCACCAGCGCGTGCCATCGAAAAACAATTGCACGCTATTGACGCCCCGCGCGAACGGTTTGGGATCCGCCGCGGCGTGGCGCGATTCATACGTGCTGAAGACTTGCATGATCCCGCCAAAGCGTTCCGACTTGCGCGCCGCTTCTCGCTCGAAAAAACCATTCTTGTCAAAGTAAGCCTGCCCGCGATTGGCGTAATCGTCGGGCGAAAGCACTCGCGTCGTTTGACCTCCTCCCGGCTTCGCGACTGTGGGAATCAAACGCGCGCCAGGAACAAAAAGAGAGCGAAACCGGTTCCAGTCGCGCTGCTGGCCGGCGGGGCCGGAAATGACGTCATACATCGCTGCGAGGATTTCGTCCGGTGTCGATACATCGGCCGGATTCGCCGCTGGCGTGGCCACGGCAGCTTGAGGGGCCGTGGGCTGTTGCGCGACGGCGGGTACCGCGAATCCAGCAACGACCAGAGTGAAGAAGATCGAGACGAAAAGACCGGCAAACTTTCGAAGCATGGATTGTCTCCCAGAGCCGCACAATCGCGGAACAATTAGGTGCACGAGCTTACCTTTTTCGACCGGCGAATGGCGGAAAGATTTTTCGCGCTTCTGCGACCACTCGACGCATAATTATGGTCGCCGTTGCCGCGCATATAGAAATAGGCGAAGCGTAGCCAGCGAGATGCGGCTGCCGGAAGGAGAATTCAGCTGTGAAGAAACTCATCCTGGGGATCATTGTTGGATTTGTGATCGTTTTTGCCGCGGTGTTCGTCTATTTCAGTTACGGCTTTGCTCCAGTGGCCACTTCCGATAAGCCGATGCCGATGGAGACGTACTTTGCGAAGAAGGCGCTGCACGCAAGAATCAACCGCGAGGCGCCAAAGCGCGATATTTCGAGTTTCACGGACGCGAATCTCTTTACTGGAGCGGGCGTTTATCAAAAGAATTGCGCGTTTTGTCATGGATTGCCCGGCCAGCAGGAATCGGCCGCCCCGAAAGGGATGTTTCCCAAGCCGCCGCAACTTTTCACGCCTGACGGTTCGGTGACGGATGATCCGCCAGGCGTCACGTACTGGAAAGTGAAAAATGGCATACGCCTGACGGGAATGCCAGGATTCCACGCGTCGCTCAATGAGCAGGAAATGTGGGACGTGAGCGCGCTCCTGGCTCGCGCCGATAAGCTTCCGCCGGACGCGGCGGGCGTTCTTAAGCTCCCGCTCGGCGATCCGCCCGCATCAACTAATCCTGAGCCGGCACGTACGCCGGAATGGAACGATGCGCGGCAAATTTCAGCCGCAGCCCTGGCCGCTAAGCTGGCTGGCCCGAAACGAGAGCGCCCGGTCGTCCTCAACGTCGGATTCCGCGTTCTCTACGAAGGCGGGCATGTTCCGGGCGCCATTTATGCGGGACCGGCGTCGTCGGAATCAGGGTTGGCGAACCTGAAAGCGGAGGCAGCAAAGCTTTCGAAGGATCAGGAAATTGTGATTTATTGCGGGTGCTGTCCGTGGGAAAAATGCCCCAACGTCCATCCCGCATACGATGAGCTGCGTAAAATGGGATTTACGCGGCTGGTCGTTCTATTGCTTCCTCAGGATTTCGCGCACGATTGGGTCGGCCAGGGTTATCCCGTGGCGCGAGGAAATCGGTAGGTGCAGGCGCCAGATGCGCGAAGTGGCGCTCTGGGGAAAAATCTGATGCCATTGAAAAATCAGGGAATTATATAGTTGACTCCCTTATTCTGTGTTATCTCAAAATTCCCAGTGGAATCTTGTACCGAAGACTGACACCGGACCCCGATCACGGTTGAACGCCGGATTATCAACAAACTCATAATCCACGGTCGCGTGAATATCTTTCCAGATTTCGAAATTGTAATAGGCTTCCACAACCTTCTCGCTCCCATAGGTCAAATTACCGTCGCCGTCAACTATGTCCGTGCCGCCTGCCTCAAGATATTTTTGGGCGCTGTTCGATGCACCACTTGTGACAAAGGCGAGTCCTAAGCTGTCGGTGGTCCTTCGCCAAGCGGCACCGTTAACGCTCATGCCAAGAGATGCCGTCCAATTCGCATCGGTGTACATCCACCCCTCTTCCTGTCCATCATTCCAACCAAGACGCGAGAACAGTCCCACATTATTTGCAAGCTCTTGTTCCCAATTCAAGCCGAAACCGTACTTGCGGCGGTGAGCGCGGGCTGTTGAGAGGTTCGCTCCTGGACCGCTGGCCTCTAAAATGGGAGTCGCTTCTCGGTAACTAATCATGTCCGCTTCATCCATCCAAGCCAAAAGCCGGATTGCTCCCGGACGAGCATCGGCATCATAACGACGCTCAAGCTCCATCGCTGTTCCCCAAGAGCCGAAAAACTTGCCGCTGCTTCCTTGATGGGGGAATGTCAGGATTTGGTCGTCAGCAGTGAAGCCGTTCTTCGTGCCGGGCACTTGGAAAAAGCCGGAACGCAGCGCCCAATTTGATTGATTCAATTCCACCGCGACCCCAGTGGTATATCCCACGCTGTCCGATGGAAAATCCCATGCAAGATTGGTCTGCATCGCCCAGTTCATAAATTGCGTGTGCGGGTCTTCCGCGTAGGCGTTATGGTCGAACATGTCAGTGAGACTGAACCGCCCAATCGTAAAGGTCAGCCGCGAGATGTCCTGCTTGCCAGCAAGCGTGAGAGGATCGTCCGGCACAGACTCTTGCTTGCCACCCAAGCCTATGGTTTCGCGGATAAACAAATGGGCAAGCATGAAATGGGGATACGTAGTGCCCAACTTATAAGCATCTCCGTTGGGAAACGCTTCAATACCCTCTGTGTGGCTGAGGCCATAACCCTGCCACACTAGCCCGTCAACGTGTATTTCGCCGCCTTGCCATAGTCGTGCGCCGATAAACAGGTCCGACGTAAATGTTTCCTGAACTTCGCCGTTGCTGTTCAAACTATTCGGACCGGAATATTGTGCGGGAAATCCCGGGTCGCCCTGCACAGTTTCGGTGACTTGACCGTGGAGATTCCAGTTTTGTGTGATCGAATTCACGTCTTGCCCTTGGCCGGAAGCGGAAGCCGCCGTTTGACCGTAGAGTGTTTTGGCGCTGACCATTGCGATCAACAAGAAAACAGGAATCAGGCGCCCCGCGAAGCCTCGCAGTGACGAAGCGACTCTAGCGGCCCCATCGGTTTCATCTGGAACTTGGGAGTCGCCGGCCTCATCCTGGCCGCCAAGAATTGGCGCAGAGATAGACGCCGCTGAATCTGCGGCTGCGCGCTCCGGGGTACTTGGTTCGAATGCCACCATGGTAGGGTCGATCCACAAGGAGATCAATTGAACGTCCGCGCCACCGCGAGCTTCAATCCATACGCAGTACAGCCGCTGCATATTGGCAAAATTCTCGAAATGGGCATTCGTCTTGCGCATGTTTCCTTCTTGCGACGCGCCGCACCTGTTGTTGCAACAGCCAAAGCGGTTCGCGCCTTGAAGCTATAATTGTGGGAGGGGATCGTTACGCTACTTGCGTTGATTTCCGCTCGCCTCGTTTTGGTCGTTCCGTGAGAGCGAGCGGCCTAGTGAGGTCAGAAGACCATTATGCTATGCTCGTTCTTCACGAAACTCCGGCGCTACTACCCGGAGGTTCTGATTCTTGATAGGAGAGTTCCATAGGCTCTATTTTTTCCCGAGACTCTTTGCACTTGAGTCTGAAATCGAATACCATACCCCAGTAGGGTAGTCAAGGCCAATGTCACATATTTCGCGAGAAAAATTAGACCTCATTAACCGCACGAAGAAAGTCGTGGGCCAGCTCGAGGCCGCCCAGCGCGCGCTCGAGGAGGACGCTCACTGCTCCGACGTTCTTCAGCGTCTCGCCGCCGCGCGCGGCTCCATCAATAGCCTGATGGGCGAACTGATGGAGGATCACATCCGTAACCACATGCCGCGAAATTCGAAATCCTCGGAAGAGGCCGCGGACGACGTGATCGACATCATCCGGACATACCTGAAGTAAAGCCCGCGCCAGTTACACCAATCAATCGACGCCAAGACTGTAAAGAAAAAGGGCGGAGCCACTTTGCAGTGACCCCGCCCGCTGACTAGCTTGCTTTGGGTGCCGAGTTTAGAAGATCAGCTTGAGCGCGAACTGAAGCTGCCGCGACGAGCCGAAGTCCCCTGTCGGGAAGCGCGTCGAGGTAATCACGCTTGAGCTCAATTGAGTTCCCGTAGATGCATTGAAAACAAAACTCGGATCGCCAAAATTCGGGTGGTTGAATATATCGAACGCTTCCGCTCGGAATTCGGAGCTGACGCGTTCGGTGATCTTCGTGTCCTTGATTAGCGAAAAATCAGTATCCACGAAGTCGGGGCCTATGATCGAGTTCCTCCCCTCGTTTCCAGGAGAGCAGACCAGCGTGCCACTGGACGTGCTGCAGGGATTGGTAAACACCGTTGGGTTTGCGATCCAGTCGGAAGGATTGCCCGTGACGTTAATCGGTCCTGTCACATTGGGCCGCACCACGGCGCCGGGGAAAAGGCCGCTAACTCCGGACATGTACGCAGTCAGCGGATTTCCGCTCTGGGCTGTCGTGATGACCGCAAGCTCCCATCCCGAAATCGCCCGGTTGCCTTTAAACGGCAGATTATAGAAGCCGCTCAGGACGAAACGATTTCGCGCGTCAAAATCGGACGGCCCGTATTCATTCCGGAGGTTATTGCTGTCCTGCGGAAGAACGTTCGGGAAATCCAGTGAAGCATCATCGAGAGACTTTGAGTAAGTGTACGACGTAAGGAACTGTAACCCGTGTGTCACTTGTTTGTGCAGCGTGACCCAAAGTGCGTTGTAATGCGAAGTGCCATCGCTCGTGATCTCCGGAATCTCACTGAAGTTCGGAAAGGGAGCAGCGCTGGCCGCCGAGAATGCGCCGCCAACCACCGCAGGTTGGTTGAGATTCAGTTCTTGCTGCAAATGGGTTCCCTTGGAACCGACGTAGGCTACCTGGAGACCCAATGTATCGGTGAGTTCACGCTGGATCGTTAGATTCCAATCCTGCACATAGGCGTCATGGTAGTTCGGGTCGACAGTGAAGGGCGAAACTGTCTTGGGATTTGTCGGCGGAGCCTCGAACGTGATGCTGCTCGTGGCAGAACTGCTGGCGAGGGGCACTGCGTATGGCGGATTCCCGCTAAGCCCGGACACAATGTTAGTCGTTGGCTGCTGCGCCAGGATGGCGTACCCAGCGCGCACGGAAGTTTTGCCATCTCCCCACGGATCCCATGCGACGCCTACACGAGGTTGGAAAAGCTTGTTATTTGTTGGATAGGGCTGGCTGACCCCCGGCGTGAGTGAATCCGTAGTAGGGTCAAAAGTAGCAAACCGACTGTTCGCTTCCGACGGTGTCCCGTTCCAGTCATAGCGCAGACCGAGACTGAATGTGACGTTTGGCCTCCACTTGAAGCTGTCTTGAACAAAAGCTCCCCACGCAGGCATCAGAATCTTGTCGTCGCTGTTGCCCTCGAGAGTTGAGAATGCTGCGGCCCCATCGTTCAGGAAATTCGCGAGCGAGCTAAATGTAAACGAGCCGACGTTTTCGCCGATATTGTTGTTGTAGAACCGGCTGACGTCTACGCCGAAATCGAACGAGTGGCGCCCTTTCAGCCAGCTTATCGTATCGTTGAATGCCACCGTGGTATCGCCGCGCCCTTGCGGTTCACCCCCTGGGTTGCCGAATTCGAGAACCCCAGATGGGAGGCCCTGTATGACAATGCTGGGTAAGCCCACGTTTGGCACGCCTGCTGGGAGCCCGATGCCGAGGCCGGACGGCGTGAGATTGCTATCGTTCGGCAGGAAGGTGATGTACAGGCGGTTGAATCCGAGACGAACCTGATTGGTCAGGTCCGGACTAAGAATATGGCTTTCGCTCAACGTTAGAAGCTGACGCGAGCCGTCGCGCGTATCGCCGAACCCCGGCACGTTTGTTCCTGAAGTCGGTTCAAAGCGATGATCCTTCTCGATCGCGTAATAGCCGTGCAATTGATCGTTATTCGTCAAATTAACGTCAAGGTCGCCAGTCCCGATGTCTTGATTCACCGGCGCGTTCGTAGACCCAAAGAAAGCTGGCTGGCCGCCCAAAGTGCCGTTGGCCGGGGCTTCCTTTGCGAGCAGAGCCAGAAGATTATTAACCGTGGTATCGGCAGAAGTTGTTCCGGGCGCGGGTACGCTCACCTCCAACGGCAGTGCATGAAGTTGGCGCAGGCCTTCATAGCTCAAGAAGAAAAATGCCTTGTTCTTCTTGATCGGACCGCCGAAGTCGCCACCAAAATCATTGCGGTTGAGGGGCGATTGCGTCGTGCCTACGGGATTGAAAAAGTTCCGCGCGTCAAAGTAATTGTTGCGCAGAAAATCGAACGCCTCGCCGTGGTAATCGTTCGTGCCCGAGCGCGTGGAAATGTTGACGATCGCGCCCGAGTTCCGGCCATATTGCGCGGGGAAAGTGGAGTTATCGATCTTGAATTCCGATACTGTATCGATCGACGGCTGGAAGGTAGCCTGGTTTTGCACCTCATCGTTCAGGTTGATGCCGTTTACCAGGAGATTCAACGTAGTCTCCCGCTGGCCGGCCGTGTCTATGCTGAGCGCTCCCAAGCCCTGTAGCGGGGCAACCAGGAAGCCGTTCTGCGGTGCCGTCATCGTGCCAGGCGTAAGAGGAGCGAGATCCAAGAAGTGGCGGCCATTGAGAGGAATTTCTTGTACCGTCTTCTGCGTGATCACCTGACTCACGGAAACGCTGTTCGTGCTCACCAAAGGCGTGCCGCCCGTGACGACCACTTGCTCTGTAATCTGGCCGACTTTCAGTTGCGCGTTTTCCGTGACCGTGGTGGCCACGTCGAGTTTCAAGTCCTTAACAACGTAGCTTTGAAAGCCGCTCGCGCTAATTGTCACTTGGTATAGCCCGGGAAGAAGTCCGGGCATCACGTAATCGCCGCTTTGATCTGTCTTCGTAGTGACATCGATGCCTGTGTCTTGATTGTGAATGAGCACCGTGGCATTTGGCACTGCGGCGTTCGATGTATCCGTCACCACTCCCTGTAATGTGGCGGTCGATTGCGCCAGCGCGACGGAACTCAACGCGAATAACAGTGCAACAGTTGCAGCTGAGCGAAGTGCGAACGCGAGAAAGAAGGACTTCCTCTCGCTTATGTTGTGCATGATCCCTCCTAGAAGTATTTGACAACTTGGAATTTCGGGTTGCAGCACCGTTAATTGGAAGCAGCGGCGCGAAAAAGGTGGCCTGGCTGGGCCAAACCACCATGGTTTTCACAAACTCCACGTCCCGAAGTCTTAAACTTAAACTGCCACCGCCAGGTCGATATCTGAAGTCACAGCGTTCGGAGTATGCACGACTTAATCCATATGCACTCGTATCGTATAATGATGTAAGGCATTGAAATATAAACAGATAAGCAATATTAGAGATATACCGTATAATTCGAGTGCGTAAGGAATATCCCAGTTATGGAAGTTAAATATGTTGTTTGGAATTCAGGATCACTCCGGGTCATTACTTAATATTCGAGAGCACCTTCCCCGGATTTCTGTGAGCCGACGATGCGCCGGACCATCGTCGTCTCCATATTATATTTGGATAGCGTGACAAGCCGATGCTCGAGAGAGGCGGAAGCGAAGTTTTGATTTTAAAGACGGGACATCCCGGTTGCCCGGTTCTGCCATCTCTAGTAGTCTCTATGGACTGCCGCAGAATCGTTGGTTGTCTTTAACAGAGGAAACCTGGGGCGGGATCGCAAATCGAGAATAAAGGGATGCTTGTTGTGCATCGACAAAACAAGATTTCGGCTGTAGCGCTGACCGTCGCGCTCATTCTGCTTGCTTCCTGTGGGGAGATCATCAATTTACCGACGCCTTCGGTTACCACTATTTCCCCCACGTCGGTTCCAGCCGCGTCGACCGTGTTCACTCTCGTGGTTAATGGATCCGGATTCGCGCCAAGCTCCGTGATCGAATTGAACGGCGCGCCGCAAATCACAATCTTCGACAAATTCGGTAACAATGAGTTAAGCACGGTCATAAATCCGATAAATTCCCAGGAATCACAGTTCGACACGCCAGGTACAATTCAAGTTGGCGTGTTCACGCCTCAACCGGGTGGAGGGACATCAAATACTGTTCCGCTGACAGTGACGCCGACAGCTTCTCCCGTGCCCCTTATTACATCGATCACACCAAACAGCGTGCTGGCCGGGGGCAACGGACCTACGATTACGATCACGGGATCCAATTTTGTTCTTTCATCGATCGTCACCGTAAACGGGAATAACCGGCTGATGCAGGGCAATGCGCGTGGTGACTACGTGAGTGGTACTGAGGTTGAGGCTCCTCTCGATTCGACCGATTTGGCAACGGCTGGTCCCCTGCAGATCGCAGTCGTGAATCCGCCTGCGGTCGGTCTGAATCCACCGGGCGGAGGTACGTCGAATATTCTTGTGCTCAATGTGGTGAACCCGAGCCCTGTTGTAACTGCGGTATCGCCCTCCGTGCTGGTCGCGGGCATAACAACGGGATCTTTGGGGGTTCAAGGGAGTGGATTCGATTCTGCGAGCGAGGTGCTCATCAACGGTAGCGGAAGACCGACAACATTCTCTGGTTCGCAATTGGTTGCCGCGCTCGCAAGCGGGGATTTGGCTGCGGCAGGAACTTATACTGTCCAGGTTGTAAATCCAGCGCCAGGAGGTGGCGTTTCTGGGACTCTGCCTTTTTCGGTGATTCCATCATCCGCAGGCCTCGGGTTGCCCGAACTGGTCGATGTGGCAACCGACGGCGCGCAAGCAAATGACGGCGCGGCGGGCCCGGTGAATTCCGGACCCGCGATGGATCCGAGCGGTCGATTTGTAATCTTTGTTTCTTCTTCGACCAATCTTCTTGAAACGACCACGATCAATCCACCGCCGAATCCTCTTACGAACGGTGAGCCGAACATTTTTCTGCGTGATACTTGTTTTGGCGTCGCAACCGGCTGCGTGCCGCGAACCATCTTGGTGAATGTTGGACCGGGCGGATCGATCGTCAATGGCATAAACTCCCAACCAGTTTTAGCCAACGGCCCCAGTTCCCAACCGGTTGTGGACTTGAATGGCACGGAAGTGGCATTTACTTCGCTTGCCACCGACCTCGTTTCTGGCATCAATTTCGACGGAACAACATCGCAGGTTTTTGTCGCGAATCCCTGCGCGGGTGTGGGCTCCACAACGGCGTGTACCCAGTCGACCACTCTCATTTCTGTCGCGACAGACGGAATGACTCCTGGGAACAGTGCTTCGAGCCAATCCTCCATTAGCGCGGAAGGCCGCTTCATCGCTTTTGTCTCAACAGCGACGAACTTGGTGGCCGGCGCGACAACAAGTGCGCAGGAAGTTTTCTTGCGGGACACGTGCTTGGGTGTGGCTGTAACGGCTTGCATACCGACCACATATCTGGTTTCCACGCCCGACGGCACGACTCCTGCGGATGGAACAAGTTCGCAACCGGTGGTTGTCTCTTCCACGAAAACCGGTCAATTTGTCGTGTTCACGTCCACAGCGACGAATCTGGGCGGGGGCTCGGGTGGCGCACAGGAAGTTTATCGCACGGGATTCTGTTTCGGCATTAAGAAGGGTTGCACCGCTTCGACCGCCGCTCTGATTTCGACCCCGGATGGCACGACGTTCGCCGATGGCGCGAGCGGCGAGCCGACGATGACTCCCGACGGACGATTCATCGCGTTTGCGTCGACCGCGACTGTTCTGGGAGTCGCATCCGGAGGCACGCAAGAAATCTACATGCGCGATACGTGCCAGGGCGTGACGACCGGCTGCACACCGGCAACTTCACTGATTTCCGTGGCGCCGGACGGATCATCTCCCGCCAATGCATTGAGTGAGAATCCCAGCCTGGGTAGTACGGGACAATTTGTTGCCTTCGCTTCGCTCGCAACCAATCTGTCCTCGACGGCTACAAATGGACTCGAAAACATCTACGCTCGCAACACCTGCATTCAAGGGCCAGCAGGCTGCACCGTAACCACGGCGATTGCGAGCGTTTCGGCGATTAAAGTGGCCGGGAACGGTGCGTCACTGAATCCCGTTGTCAGCGGCGCGGGACACACCGTGGCGTTTTATTCCGCGGCCAGCAATCTCGTGACTAACGACTTGAACGCTTTTCCAGATATATTTCTCGCAGCCACAACATTCTGAACTGCTCAATTGAAATCATTTCGGTTCCGCAGGATGCGGCTCGAAAGCGATTCGGCGCGCTGGAAGAGCCCTGCGCGTCGTGGCTTTGCGCGTCGCCTGTCCCAGGCACTCTCAAAAGACAACATTATGATGTTTGGATGTTGTTTCTTTCCCGCGGCTTGGCTGATCGATCTTCCGGCAAACAGAATACAAAATGTAATAACGATGCTAGGACATTAGGCGAAGAGGAATTTCATTGCGGAATCAGTAAAGCACCGCTGCCGGTGGGGGTCGAAACTGGGGGAACACCGGCAGCGAGCTTGGTTCGGGTTGGAAGCGGCCCCGGCTCCTAAAGGAACCGTCGTCCCCGCAGCACGTCCCCAACCCGCACACTCATCCTAATGGCCTGTCTGGTGCGCACCAATAAGGCGGAGGGCCTATCGGAATAGTACTTCGCCGCTGGTACCGCGATTGAAAATAAAAGGCTTATAGGCCAAACTCTGATTAACTGGCACTTTCCAGCATGCTAGCTCCGTGGCGGCGTCGGAGCCTGTTTTGGCGCTGTGATGTGGTGCAAGCGCAGGTTCACTTCCGTGATTTTTCCCGATTTCACGATCACATTGTGCTTCCAGACCGAAGCGGTGCTGCCTCGCGACGCTCGAATGTCGTAATACCCCGCAGGGATGGATTTCACCAAATACTGGCCACTCGAGTTTGTGTGCGTCGCAATGGGAAGCGATCCGTCAGAACGTTCAATGATCACCTGTGCGTCGACTACCGGCCTATCATTGGTTCCAACAACCGTGCCGGCGATCTTGCCGGTGTACGGTCGGCCGACGGCATTGAAGGTGGCCAAGAGTGAAATAGCCAGAACACAAGCGATTTTTCTCCGCACAAGACACCTCCGCGCTTTGCAACAATCTTATCAACGCAAATGCTTGGCAAGCGAAGCGCAACTGGGAAGGGCGCGTGTAAGGCAACTGGCCAGATGGACGAGCCGCGCCAGGAGCTGTTTGCGATTTGGCTTTTTGCGTTTCCGCGCGCGAAGATTACACTGGTTGCTTCGCTTGCGAATTCGAATCGATACAACAGGAGTACTCGATGGCCAGTTTTATTTCGCTGCACACGCTAGCTTGCCTGACACGCCAGGGAGCTGAAGAATTGACCGCGCGCCTGCATCATGGCACGGAAGTGCGCGCGCGGCGCATCATTGTGAACATGTATGAGGGCAAAATGCTCGGCGAATTTGAGGCCGAGAATCGCGAAGCGATCGAGAAGTGGTTCCGGGAACAGGGAATCCATTTCGATTGGCTCATGAGGATCGAGCTTGAGTCGACGACCGGCGCGCTGAACCCAGCCTAGCGAATAAACCCAAGATAATACAGACGATAAAGTTTTTGAAGCGCCATTCTGCGCTGCGCATCGAATCTTGATAACAATGAGGGTGTTTTTGAAAGTGAAAGTCAATTTACGGGAATCGTAAACTTTTTAAGGAGATGAAACCATGGCAGAGTATGCGCACCCGGAGGTGTTGGTCACCACTCAGTGGGTGGCGGATCATTTGAACGATCCGAAGAGCGAGACGAACAAAGCAGCGAGGATTCGATTCGTAGAAGTAGACGTGGACACCTCGGCTTATGAACAGGGGCACATTGCGGGTGCTGTCGGCTGGAATTGGCAGACGCAGTTGCAGGATGGCATTCGCCGCGATCTGCTCGGCAAGCAGGACTGGGAATCGCTGCTCGGCGCGTCCGGAATCTCGAATGACACGACGATCATCTTGTACGGCGACAACAACAATTGGTTCGCCGCCTATGCGTTCTGGCAATTGAAATACTACGGCCACAGCGACGTAAAATTGCTCAATGGCGGGCGCAAGAAGTGGCTTGAAGAAAAAAGGCCTCTCCTGAAAGATGTCCCGCAATATCCCGCGGCTAAATATCGCGCCCCCGAGCCGGATCAGGCCGTTCGCGCGCAACGTGATCGCGTTTCCCATGCCATTCAGAACAGCGCCACGAAGCTGGTCGACGTGCGGTCGGTTGATGAGTTCACGGGCAAAATTATTGCCCCTCCTGGCATGAGCGAAACCGCGCAGCGCGCAGGGCACATTCCCGGAGCAATCAACGTCCCGTGGTCGCAAGCTGCAAACGAAGATGGAACGTTTAAGTCCGCCGACGCGCTGAAACAACTTTACGGCGGCAAGGGCGTTTCCGGCGACGGCGAAGTGATCGCTTATTGCCGCATCGGCGAGCGCAGTTCGCACACGTGGTTCGTGCTCAAATATCTGCTTGGATACAAAAACGTGCGCAACTATGACGGTTCCTGGACGGAGTGGGGAAACCTGGTCGGAGCGCCGATCGAAAAAGAAATTGCCGCCGCGGCGCGCTAATCGATTTCGCACCAGCCGCGCACCTGCGCTCCGAGGACTCATCATCGGAGCGCGGAAGGATCCCTGGCGTTAATCCGTCTTTAATAGCAACCGCGCTTATTTGCCGCAGCCGGCAGATGACCCGATCGGTGCCGGAGTCAGCGGCGCCAGATTATATTTCTGCAGCAACGTGTTCAGGGACGGCAGATCCTCGGTATCTAACTTGCGCCATGCGTCGAAATTCTTGGCCAAGTATTCGCAGACTCGCGCCGTTGTATCCTTCACCGTTTCGGGCGGAGCGCCGTCGCCCATATTCGCGGCATAAACTTCCTGCGTGAGAATGCTGTTGATCGAGCCGAATCCGGGTGACATGTTGCCGCCGTTTTGCGCCGCGTCGAGCTTCTTTTCGAACGCCGTCGCCGCGTCAAGAGCGTCTTTTGCCTGTGCATTCGACTTCAGGCTTTTCAGACGATCCGCAAGAGCCGTGTGCATCGCGTCCGCGTGGCCAAATGCGTCGTAGCTCGCCGACATCCCGTTTGTCATCTGCCGGATCAGATTGAATAACGCAACGTAGTCATACTGCGAGGCCGGGACGCGCGGGTCTTTCACGATGTGGAGCGTTTGGCGATACGTCTGGCCATTCACGGTGAGGGCAATCACGTAATCGCCCGGGACAACCTGCGGGCCCAGCGGTTGATCTCGCGGCGTCACTCCGGGTACTGCATCTTGCGTTCCGTAGAATTCCACGTATTTCTGAAGGCCGCCGAAAACTCCATAGCTCAGAGCTTCCGGATGCGGATAGCGCAAATTCCACACGAAGCGATTCATGCCCGCGTGATCGGGCAGCACTGTCGGAGGCGCGAACCAATATTCCGGCACGGCGTCCGGCTCATGCTCGGTTGATTTGGGCTCGGCGCTCGTGTACTGCCGGATCAGATTTCCAATCGAATCGTAAATCGCCATCGTGATGTCGCTCTGCGGCGCGGACTTCAGATAGTAGTCAAGGAAAGCGCCGTCGGGCGGGTTCTGGCCAGCGGGAACTTCCGGCGGCAGCGGCGTGTCTTGATCGTCATTCCAAATGGTGCGAATCGCCGTTTCGGGACGATAAAAATAAGCATCCGAGTTGGCCACTTGCTCGCTCGCCTGCCTCAGCGGCGTCACGTCATCGAGCACCCACAACGACCGGCCGTATGTGGCGATCGCCAGGTCGTCGCCGTGGACGATCAAATCGCGCACGGACGACGTCGGCAGATTGAGCTGCAGCGATTGCCAGTGGTCGCCATCATCGAAGGAGACGAAAACGCCTGTCTCCGTCCCCGCATACAGCAGGCCTTTTCGCTCCGTATCTTCGCGGATGACACGCGCAATGCCTAATTCCGGAAAACCGCCGTCGGTTTCCTGCCAGGTCTTGCCGTAATCGTGCGTGCGATAAAGATGCGGCCGCAAGTCATTAGCATCATCCACCGCGGCATAGGCGCTGCCCGCGTCGAAATGCGACGCCTCAACGATGCTCACCAGGCTCCGGTCACCCAGCTCCGGCGGCGAGACGTTCTGCCACGTGCCACCGCCGTCACGCGTCATCTGAATCAGGCCGTTCGTCGTGCCCGCCCACATCACGTTCGAAGAAATGGGCGAAGGCGCGAGCGCGCTAATCACTCCATTTCGCGGCCCAGGCCTGCGGCCAGTTGTTCCCGTGGCTTTCACTTCCGGCCGCACAGCCAAATCTGGACTCGCCTCGCTCCAGTTCATTCCACCGTCCGTGGTTTCCAGAACATACTGCGCGCCAAAATACAGCGTGTTCGGATCTTCGGGCGAAAACACCAGGGGAGCATTGGACGATACGTGGTACTTCAATCCGGCGACAAAGACCGTCATCGCCTGATTCGTTCTGCGATCCAGCCGGACAATCGTCCCCGGAGCGCCATCCGAAAAAACAAAATATGGGTGCGCCGGATCTTCGACGATGTATCCGAATTCGTAGCCATCCGGCGAAAACACATCGCGGTCGCGGATGCGGCCGAAGTCGCTGCGGCTCGGAATCGCAACGCTACCGCTGTCCTGCTCGGACGCGTAGATGATGTAAGGAAACTGATCGTCGGCGGAAAGATGATAGAGCTGGCCCGTGGGCTGGTTGTACCACGTCGTCCACGATTTGCCGCCATCCAGGCTGATGATCGCGCCTTGGTCAACGCCCAGGAACATGCGGCTCGAATTTTGCGGATCAATCCAGAGGACGTGGTAATCGTCGCCGTCGGGCGCGCCTTTATATGCTTCAAACGTCTGCCCGCCGTCCGTTGAGCGGTACAAACAAGTCTGCACGAGGTATACCATGTCCGCGTTCTTGGGATCGACAAACACGCGGCTGAAATAGGAATTGCCTACAACGCGGGGATCTTTTGTAATTTGGCGCCAATTCGCCCCCGCATCATCGGAACGATACAAGCCTTCATCGACAATGGCGTACACGCGTCGGCCATGATTGCCCGGCGCGACGGCGATTCCCGTGCGGCCCCATTTGTCCGAAGGCATTCCGTCGGCGTCCAGGCGTTTCCACGTGGAACCTTCGTCGGTCGATTTATAGATCCACGCATCAGGACCCGGCGTGGGCCCTCCGGCAGGCGCAAAGAAAACTCGCTCGCGCGGATGCCACAATGCCGCATAAACGACGCGAGGATTGTTCGGGTCGAGTGTCATGTCCGCAATGCCGGTCATGTTGTCTTCGTACAAAACTTTCTTCCACGTCTTGCCGCCGTCCGTTGTCTTGTAGACGCCGCGATTCTCGCTCGCTGTGCTGTCGCCCATTGCGCCAACCAGAACGATGTCGGGATTCCGCGGGTCGACCAGGACCGAATTGATGTAGTGCGTTTCCGTGAGGCCGATGTTCGTCCATGTCGCGCCCGCGTCGGTCGATTTGTAAACACCGTTGCCTTGTGTTTGCTCGCCCGTGCCGACGTAAATGACGTTGGAGTCAGAAGGGGCAAGCGTCACCGCGCCGATCGAAGCGACATGCTCCGCGTCGAAAATCGGCTTCCACACCACGCCTCCATCCGTCGTTTTCCAAACACCGCCGCCCGGAGTTCCGAAATAATAGGTCGAGGCATCGCCGGGAATTCCGGCGACCGAAGTGACGCGCCCCGCGCGATAAGGGCCGATCAGCCGCCAGCGCATCGCGCTGTACAGGCTCGGGTCCACTTGTTGCGCAACCGCGCGTTCAAGTGATGCCATGAACGCGATAAAGAAGACCGACAGGCACACAATCACTGCGGCAAACGAACATATCCAGCGCCTAAAATTTCTCACGTGTAAGAAGCCTCCCTCTCTGAAGCTCTCCAATTCAAAACGCGAAGTATATAACGCCCGCGTCCCGCTCAGTGAAAGATGTGCGCGAGTGGGTGGCGGCAATATTTGCCTCGAATGACACCGATACCTGCCGGGGAATCCCGTTGACGCCAGAGAACACCTGGATGTAGATTCCGCGCAGAATTACGGCCCTTCGGCAATCTACAAATCTCAGCAGATACTTAGGGCAGATGTATTGTTCTGGGGGCCATCGTGGACTCGCAATCTCCAATTCTCAACTCCGCCTCTGCTCTGGAAATACCAGATCGGCCAGCTGCGAATTCGAAGCCCTGGAGCCTGGCCACACGCGTCGCATTCCGCTTCTGCTTCATCTACTTCGGCCTGTTCATGGCGCTGGACATCATGCTGGTGGTCCCCGTTTGGATGGTCTTTAATATGACAGCCAACCGGGTCGCCATCGGCGACCTACCGCCATTTCCCAACGCCGTGTACTGGGTTGCGCGGCACGTCTTCAAGATTGCGCATCCGGTCGGGTTCTACGAGCCGAGCCCGGTGGATTGGGTCAGGTTGTTCTGTTTGCTGGTTATCGCGTTTGCTGGCACCGTAGTTTGGTCCATCCTCGATAGAAAACGCCCAAGCTACCCGCGCCTTTACGCTTGGTTCCGCATTGTCGTTCTCGTCCTGCTCTCCGCAACGATGTTTTTCTACGGAACAGGCAAAATCATCCCCGTGCAGATGTGGTTCCCCCGCCTGACGCGCCTGCTCGAGCGCTTTGGAGACTTCTCGCCCATGGCCGTTCTTTGGAACTCCATGGGCGCCTCGCCCGCCTATGAGGTTTTCACCGGCTGCGCGGAAGTCCTCGGCGGCCTGCTCTTGGTCTTCCCTCGCACGACGATGCTTGGCGCGTTGATTTGCCTTGCCGACATGCTCAACGTTTTTCTCCTCAACATGTTTTACGACGTGAACGTCAAGGGATTCTCCTTCCACTTGATCCTTTTGGCGATTTTTTTGCTCGCACCCGATGCCAAGCGGTTGCTGAATTTGTTTTTCCTGGGCCGCGCCGCTGAACCTGCTTCGCAGCATCCGCTTTTTCGGAGTCCGCGGGCCAATCGCATGGCTCTCACCGTGCAGGTTCTGCTGGGCCTGTTCTTGCTGGGCGCCGGCCTGCGCTCCGCCTCGCTTCGTCGCATGACCGAAGCTGGAGGCGTGCCAAATCCTCCTCTCTACGGAATCTGGGACGTGCAGGATTTCTCCCTCGACGGCCAGTCGCGTCCGCCGCTAACCACCGACAGCGCGCGCTGGCGGCGCATCGTCTTTGAGAACATTCACCCGTGGGCGCGCCGGCAGGTCGTGACGTTTCAAAACGGCCGCTTCGCGAATTCGGAAGAGATGGTCGTTTACGGCATGGACGATGAGCCAGACGACACGGACACGGGAATTGCCATTGTGAACACGGGCGCGAAGGCAATCGAATTGTTCCGCGACGATCTCGACAAGAAGCCGGAGCTCTTGTCCTACTCCCAGCCTTCACCGGGCCAGTTGGTTTTGGACGGCGTCGTCAATGGCCACAAAATCCATGCGTTCATGAAGCTCTACGATACGTCGAATTTCTATCTGGTCACCCGCAGCCGCCACATTTACTTCGTCGGCGACGGCGTCTACCGCTGAACCGGGTTATTCAAAGCTGGGGAACCGCGCGCACAGCCCATTCGCTGCGTCAGCGCCCAGTTTTCGGCGCTCGCGCCGCAAGCAGTTGCTCATTTTCTGAAGCCGAGCCATTTCGCCGCCGCAGATGACCCTGCGCAACCAGCAGCTCCGCATTCAGAATGGCCGCGCCCGCTGCGCCGCGGATCATGTTGTGCGAAAGCAAAGTGAATTTGAAATCAGCGATCGAGCACGGGCGGAGCCTTCCAACCACCACCGCCATGCCATTTTCCACGCCTCGATCAAGGCGCGGCTGCGGCCGGTCTGCCTCGTCGCGCACAACGATTGGATGTCTGGGCGCGGAAGGCAATCCAAGCCGCTGTGGCTCGGCCGTAAACTTTAAGAATGCCTCGCGAACTTCCGCGAGAGAAGTTTTTCGCTTCAGGCGCACAGAAACGGCTTCCGTGTGCCCGTCGATCACCGGAACGCGGTTGCAATGCGCGCTGACGCGAAAGCCGGCTGGCACGAATTGCCTCCCTTCGAGTTTGCCGAGAATTTTCTGCGGCTCCGCCTCGAGTTTTTCCTCTTCGCCGCTGATGTAGGGAATCACGTTGTCGTGAATCGCTCCTGCCGCGACGCCCGAATGTCCCGCGCCGGAAATCGCCTGCATCGTGACGACAAACACTTCGGCGACGCCAAACGCGTCCTCGAGCGGTTTCAACGCCAGCGCCAGCCCAATCGCGGAGCAATTCGGATTCGTGACCATGAAGCCGGTCGTGTATTTGCGCGCCGCTTGTTGGCGTGGCAAAATCCCCGTGTGCTCCGGATTCGCTTCCGGTATCAGCAGAGGAACATCCGCATCCATGCGGTGATTCCGGCTGTTGCTGATCACCGGATAACCGGCGCGCGCGAATTCTTCTTCCGCGACTCCGGCGACCGACGAATCGAGGCCCGAGAAAACAAAATCGCAATCCAGATTCGGCGTCAAATCTTTGACGATGAGATCCCGTGCCATTTGCGGCAGCGGCGTATCCAGCCGCCAGTCGGCCGCATCCGCATACGATTTTCCAGCCGATCGCTCCGAAGCGGCTACCTCGGCCACCTCGAACCACGGATGTCCTTCCAGGAGTTGCACCAATCGCTGCCCCACCGCTCCCGTCGCGCCCAGAATCCCGACTCGAAATTTTTGCACTGTTCCATTACTCCTGAATCATTCGCGCCGCGCAGTTCGACCGCCATTCGCTCCGCATGGCGCCCGAATTTCGACCGTTTACTTCCCGTTGCTTGAGCAGCGCTCCTTTTTAGTTTATCATCCTAGGCCTTCAGACTCAGATCCTACCGATCTGAGTCTCATGAAGAGTGGCCGAGGGATCAGGCCCGAGGACGCCACGGCAACCGAGTCAGGATCTCCTGAACCGCCGGTGCCAATTCCTGCCCCGAGTCGCGGGGGACATGAGACTTACGCAGCAATGCATTTTGCGTCTCTTCCCATACTCGACCGTTGAGCCTTTTTTGCGCTCAAACGCTCGAAACCGCAATTCACCTCTCGGCGTGATTTGAGGAAGACGAAATGGCTCCTTTATTTCAGTTGCGCTGCCGCAAATGCGGCCGCTTGCTCGGTAATGGTCCGCTCGTGCTTTGCGAGGAATGCTTCTCGCCCGTCGAAGTCACCTATGATTTAAGCGCCATCCGGGAAATTCTGACGCGCGAAAAAATCGCCGCGCGCCCCACAAATATCTGGCGTTACGCGGAGCTGCTCCCCGTCGAACCGCAAAATCGCTCCGGCCTGCCCGTCGGATTCACTCCTCTCGTCGAAGCGCCGCGTCTCGGTGCGCGAATCGGCTCGCGCAATCTTTATTTGAAAAATGACGCCGCATGTTTCCCCACGCTCTCGTTCAAAGATCGCGTCGTGGCCATGGCGCTCGCACAGGCAAAGGCTTTTGGCTTCAAAGTCGTTGGCTGCTCTTCGACGGGCAATCTTGCCAATGCCGTGGCCGCGCAGGCCGTCCGCAACGGTCTCGAGGCCTGGATCTTCATTCCGTCGGACCTCGAAGCAGCAAAAATCCTGGGCACGGAAGTTTTCGGCGCGCGCGTGGTGCTCATCGGCGGAAACTACGACCAGGTGAATCGCCTCTGCGCGCAAATCGCCGAGCGCTATCACTGGGGCTTCGTCAACGTGAACCTGCGGCCCTATTACTCGGAGGGTTCAAAAACGGTCGGATTCGAGATCGCCGAGCAGCTTGGCTGGCGATTGCCGGACAACGTTGTCGTGCCCATGGCCGGAGGCTCGCTGATCACGAAAATCGCCAAAGCCTTCCACGAACTCGTCGAGCTCGGATTCGTCGAGGCAAAGCCTGTGAAGTTCTTTGGCGCGCAAGCAACCGGCTGTTCGCCGATTTCAACCGCGGTAAAAAACCAGTCGGAGGAAATCGACCCGCAGCGGCCAAAGACAATCTGCCGTTCGCTCGCGATTGGCAATCCCGCCGACGGCGAGAACGCGGTCAAGACGATTCGGTCGAGCGGCGGTTGGGCGGAAGACGCCAGCGACGCCGAACTGGTCGCCGGAATTCGCCTGCTCGCCGAAAACGAGGGCATTTTCGCCGAAACCGCCGGCGGCGTCACCGTCGCCTGCGCTAAAAAGCTGATCGCCCAGGGTCGCATCGCCGCCAACGAAACGACCGTGCTTTGCATCACCGGCAACGGCCTGAAGACGACCGACGCGCTGGCTGGCGAATTCGCCGCGTCGCCTGCGATTGAACCCAAGCTGGCCGCCTTCGAGGCGTATCTCGCCGAACTTGGCGCGCCCGTGGCCGGAGATTGAACATGGCCGTCTCCTCCGCTTCCGCGCCTGTCGTCGGAATTCCGATGGACGCGCAGCACGCCATCACTGTTCCCGCCACATCGGCGAACCTCGGTTGCGCCTTCGATTGCGCCGCGCTCGCGCTCAATCTCTATCTGCAGGTTCGCATCGCTCCGCCGCTGCGTTCCGGCATTGAAATTGTCTATCGCGGTCCGCAGCCCGAGCGCGTTCCGCTGGATGGCTCGAATCTCGTCGCTCAGGCGATTCGCCGCGTGGCCGCGCATGGACACGCGGAGATTCCTCATGCCAGAATTGAAATCGAAAACGAGATCCCCGTCGGTGTCGGCCTCGGCTCTAGCGCCGCCGCAATCGTCGCCGGAATCTTGGCCGGCGCACGGCTCTGCGGAATACAACTCGATGCTCCCGCCGTCCTCCGGCTCGCGGCGGAGATCGAAGGCCACCCCGACAATGTCGCCGCCGCATATTACGGCGGGTTCGTCGTCTCCGCGCGCTGTGAGGATTCCGGAGAAGTGCTGGCCTTCAAAGCAGAAGTGCCCGAAGGTTTGGAGATTGCCGCCGTCATTCCCGAGCTGCCCATGCCCACCGCTCAGGCCCGCGCGGTCTTGCCCGCCGCGTACAATCGTGCCGACGCCGTGCACAATCTTCAGCGCACGGCACTATTGGTCGCCGCGATGTTTTCTGGCCGGCTCGATCTCCAGCGCGAATTTTTCCGCGATCGCCTTCATCAGCCTTTTCGCCGCGCGCTAATTCCTGGCCTCGAGGGCTGTCTGAAACTAACCCATCCGGATTTGTTCGGTGTCTTTCTTAGCGGCGCGGGTTCGTCCGTTCTAGCCTTTGCGCGAAAAAATACTGCGGAAATTGCGGGGCTTCTTGTCGCGGAATTTCAGCGCAGCGGCCTCGCCGCACGCGCACATTTTCTTAAAGCCGATAATCGCGGCGCGCGGGACTGCGCCACGCCCGCCGTCATGACCGCCTGATTGCGGAAAGAAGTCAGCCTCCGCGTCCGGCTGAATTCTCGCGGGTTACCTCTGCGCCGAACCCGCGGCTGCGCCGAAGCTGGCGATGGCCTTCGCTTCGTCGTCGAAAGTGGGAATCGCGCGCGTCAGGTGCATCACTTCAAGCACTTCGCGCACCTTACCCCCGGCGTGGACGATCTTGAATGAGCCGCCCGCTTTTTTCGCTGTCGTGAATGCTCGCACCAGCGTGCAAATGCCGGAGCTGTCGAGCTGCGTGACCTTCGCCAGATTGATCAGAAGTTTTTGCGCCTTCTGGCTTGCGATCTTTTCCAGTTGCTCATTCAGCGCATCGTTTTCCGTTCCGATGACCACGCGCCCGTCCAGGTCCACGACCGTAACGTCGCCGGACCGCCGGCTCGAAATCAGCAAATGCATTCGCGCCTCCATGGGCAAGCGGCGCTTGCTTTTCTTGCTCAGCGCCGAATCGAGCTTGGATTATACGCCCGAAGCGGGAACTCACCATCCGGCGTTGCTTCGCAAATGCAACCTCACCGGGCGTATAGTTTCTTCGAAATGAAATATCTCCGCTTGCATCGCTGGCGCGTAACGCCCCGCGAAGCCGTCCAGATTCAGTTGCGTCTGCGCGAACGCGTGGAACTCACTGATCGCCTGCCGCGCATTCGCATTGTCGCAGGCGCCGACCTGGCCTTCGATCGCGCGCGCAACCGCGCGATTGCCGGCGCGGTGGTTTACCGCTTTCCCGAAATGCAAGAGATCGAGCGCGCCTGGGTGAAAGCGCCACTCACGTTTCCGTATGTTCCAGGCTTGCTCAGCTTCCGTGAAATGCCCGCGCTGCTGAAGCTTTTCGCGCGCGTCCGAAACGCTCCGGACCTGATCTTCTACGATGGTCACGGCTACGCGCATCCCCGCCGGTTCGGCATCGCCTGCCATCTGGGCCTCCTGCTTGATCGTCCAACCATCGGCTGCGCGAAATCCATCCTGGTGGGGACGCATGCCGACCCGCCGAATCGCGTGGGATCGTGGACTCCTTTGCTCGATGGCGAAGAGATATTGGGTGCCGCGCTGCGAACGCGTGAAAATGTCCGGCCGATTTACGTCACGCAGGGCCACCGCATTTCGCTCAAGAGCGCGATCGAATTCGTCGTCGCCGTGCTTGACGGCTACCGCATCCCGCGCCCCACTCGCGACGCCGACCGCTTTGTCGCCGCCGTGAAGCGCGGCGAATACGCCGGCGCCAAAGCGCGAAAGCAGCGGCCTTAGCCGTCCCGCTGCCGCGCCCTCATCTTGAGGGATCGTTCTCCCCAAGCAACACGCTCAGCTTCCTCGTGCGTCGCAGCCCTCGCGAAGTTATAATTCCTCCCAGAGCCCCCACAGATTTCCTCCAGAGCATTTCGGTGCCGGATCTCGATCCTGCAGTCGTCGAACCATTCTCGGACTTGCAGCTTCGGGAAATGGAAGCCGCGCAGAAAGATTTGAAGCGGCTCGAACGCCGCGACTGGTGGACGTGGTGGAGTGCCGTCACGGTGATGCTCCTGCTCACGCTCGCCGTCGTTGTTGTCGCTGTGCCCGACATTCTTCATGAAACCGATCACGTCTTCGAGATCAATTTCAACGTTGCTATCCATGCCCTGGTCGCTCTCGTTCTGCTCTTCAATGTTTACACGATCTACCAGCAATGGCTGATCAAACGGCTTCGGCGCCAGACGGCCCAGGACTTGGAGATGCTTTCGCGGCTGAAAATTCGCGCCGAGGAATTCCATCGATTGGCGACGTGTGATCCCCTCACAGGGCTTTCAAATCGCAGGCTTGGCCGCGAACGCCTGGAAGCCGAAGTTTCGCGTTCCCAGCGTTACGGCCATCCGCTCAGCGTTCTCTTGCTCGATTTGAATTCCTTCAAAGACATCAACGACAAATACGGCCACGCTGCGGGCGATCTCGTGCTGCGCGCCTTTTCCGATCGCTTGAGCAAAATCATTCGTGCCTCCGACCTCGCCGTGCGGCTGGGCGGCGACGAATTCCTCTTGATTTTGCCGGAATGCGAGCCGCAATCGGTGTCGAGTCTCGTGAAGCGCCTCGGTTCGATGAAGATTGAATTGCAGGGCCGCGAAATCGAAGTGACCAGCGCCGCGGGTTGGGTGGGCTACGAAAAAGACGAAACCGCGGACCGGTTGATTGAGCGCGCGGACAAGGCGTTGTACATCAACAAGCGCAGCGGGCCGCCCATCCACGATGGCGTTCGCGGCGAAGCGCCCTCCGCTCGGCCAATCCCGGAATGACAAGTCACTTCGCGCTCGGCAGGTGGGCGTTGCGGTCCAATGTGTCGCGTATTTTCTGCGCCAGGTCGCGCGGGCTGTACGGTTTTTGCAGGAACGGCAGACCCTTCTCCCGCACCGTCCGGAGGATTTCGGTGTCCGCGCTGTAGCCCGTTACGAACACGACGGGTATATCCGGACTTTCTGCGTTGATGTGCGCATACACGTTCGGCCCGCTCAGCTTCGGAAGCACCACGTCGAGAAGCACCAGCGCAATTTCGCTCCGATGCGCGTGAAACTCCTTCACCGCTTCCTCTCCATCGCGCGCAATGCGTATCGTATAACCCAGGGCTGCCAGCGTGGCGCTGTCGATTTCACGTAGGCCTTCATGGTCCTCCACGATCAGCACCGTTTCCTGTCCGCGCCTGATCACACTGCGAGGCTTCGTCTTTTCTTCCGCCGGCTCGTCTTGCTCACAAACCGGGAAGAATAGGCTGAACTCCGTTCCACAGCCGATTTTGCTCTTTACCTCCATGAATCCATTATGCTGTTTCACGATTCCATAAACCGTCGCCAGGCCCAGGCCCGTTCCCTTGCCGATTTCTTTCGTCGTGAAGAACGGCTCGAAAATTCGCTCCAGTGTGGCTGCGTCCATTCCCGTGCCCGTGTCGCGTACACCCAGTCTGGCGTACGCTCCCGGTTTGGCGTCCTTATGGCAATGGCACATGGCCTCGTCGACCTCCACGGCCGCTGTATGAATCTCCAATTGGCCTCCCTGTGGCATCGCATCCCGCGCGTTCAGGCAGAGATTCATGATCACTTGCCCGGCCTGTGTGGAATCGGCCCGGACGGCCGGCAGATTCGCCGCCAGGTTCAGCGTGATTTCTATGTTGCTGCCGATCACCTTGCTCAACAATCCTGTTACGTCGCGAACCGCGACGTTCAAGTCGATGTTTCGCGGTTCCAGAGTCTGCCGCCGGGCGAACGCCAGCAGTTGCCGCGTCAGCGCCGCGGCGCGGTCGGCTTGATGCTGGATCTTCCGAAAATAGCTCTGCAATAGTTCTTGCCCGGGACTCTCTTCGACGCCGAGCTCGACCCAGCCGAGAATTGCCCCCAGCATGTTATTGAAGTCGTGGGCGATGCCGCCGGCCAGCTGCCCGATGGCCTCGAATTTTTGCGCTTGCCGAAGCTGGTTTTCCAGCGCCCGCTTCTCCGTAATGTCCAGCGCGGCGATCAACAGGGCCGTCTTGCCCTTGAAGTCCATGGCATGCATCATGATTTCCACGTCGATCACGCGCCCGTCCTTCACGCGGTGATGCCATATTCCGGCGTTCGATAATTCACTCGTGTCCTTTCTCAAGAATTCAGTCAGGCGCTCGGCTTCATCCGCCGTGCGAATATCCGGCGCGCACAGGGCCAGAAACTCCTCGCGCGAATACCCATACTGCTTGATCGTCGCGTCGTTTACTTCCAGGTAGCACAGCGTCTCGCGGTCCATGACCATCATGGGGATCGGGTTCTTCGCGAAGAGAAATTGGAAATCCGATGCGCTTTGTTCCAGCGCTTTGGCGCTGCTTGCGCGTTCCTCCCGGATTGCCTTTTGGTCCAGCGCGTGCCGCACCGCCATCGGCAACCGCGAGAGCTGGTGCTTCAATACGTAGTCGGAGACGCCCAGCTTGATGCATTCCACTGCCTTTTCTTCGCCGAGCTTTCCGGTCACGAGGATCAGCGGCAAATCGAGCCCGAATCTCTGAATCACGGCCAGCGCATCCACGCCGCTCCACCCCGGCAAGTGATAGTCCGCCAGCACAATGTCGTATGCGTGCTCGCTGATCATTTTTTTGAAATCTTCGGTCTGCCAGACAACATCCGCCTGCACCGTGAACCCTTCTTTCTCCAGTGCGCGCCGCGACAGCTCAGCATCAGCCGAATCGTCCTCGACGACCAGCAGTCGAATCGGTCTTTCGCTCCGTGTTTCTGTTTTCGCCATTTCGTTCATGCCCTTTGTTTTGCGCGCGCCGCTGAAAAAGTTCCGGCTGGCGGCGCCGCGTTAATCAGCAGCCAGTACAAACCGAGGTGCTTGACCGTTTCTCGAAAACTGTCAAAATCCACCGGCTTCTGGATGTAGCTGTTCACTCCCAGCTTGTATCCTTCCACGAGATCTCGTTCTTCTTTCGACGCCGTCAGAATCACGATCGGAATCGAGCACGTCTGCGGATTTCCTTTTATCTCGCGGAGCACTTGCAGTCCGTCCACCTTGGGTAGCTTTAGATCCAGCAGGATCAGGCGCGGCGGCGTGCTCGGGTCTCGATCCTTGAATGTGTTTCGGCACAGCACGAAATCTAGGGCTTCCTCGCCGTCGCGTGCCACTTGGATTCGATTGGCGATGTGATTCTGACCGAAAGCGTGCAGTGTCAGTTCCAGATCCGCCGGATTATCTTCGACCAGCAATATTTCGACGCTATCGCTTTGACTCATACAGTTCTTCCTTTCTTGGGGCTGCCTCGGGGACCGCCTTTTCCGGATTTTCCAGCGTGAAATAGAACGTCGCTCCTTTTTCCGGCTGCGACTCCGCCCAGATCCGCCCGCCATGCTTTTGAACGATCCTCTGGACCGTGGCCAAGCCGATGCCCGTTCCTTCGAAATCCTCTTCTCGGTGCAGCCGCTGGAACACACCGAAAAGCTTTTCCGCGTATTTCGGATCGAAACCGACCCCGTTGTCCCGCACGTAATACACGCGCTCGCCGTTTCCGTTGCTGCACCCCGTTTCAATCACTCGCCGCTCGCGCCGCCGCGTGAACTTCGCCGCATTCCCGAGCAGGTTCGTGAATACAATTCGGATCAATCCCGCGTCGCAACTCATCGGCGGCAGCGGCTCGATTTTCCAGTCGATTTCTGCGCCTGCATCGAGCCCCGATATTTCCGCGACCGTCGCCCGGACGATTTCGTTCAAATCCGTCGGCTGCCGTTGCAGTTCGCGCCGCCCGACGCGCGAGAGGTTCAGCAGGTCATCCACCAACTGGCCCATGTGCTCGGCGCCGTTGACCACTCGCTTGAGATAATGTTTCCCGTTGTCATCCAGCCGCGATTCGTACTCTTCCGTCAGAATTCGTGCGAAGCCGTGAATGTGACGGAGCGGCGCACGAAGATCATGCGAGACCGAATAGCTGAACGATTCCATTTCTTCATTGGCCGCTGCCAGCTCGGCGTTTGACCGTGCCAGTTCGTTCCGCTGAATCTCTATCGCCCGTTCGATTTCCTTGCGCTTCGTGATGTCCTCGACGACTCCCATCATCCGAAGCGGTTCATTTTGCTCATTGCGGTACAGGCACCCTTGCGCGGCGATCCAGTGAATCGAACAATCGGGCCAAACGATTCGGCATTCCATGCTTAAACCGCTGGTTCGGTAGGCTTCGGCAAAGCTTGCTCTCGCAACCTCCGCATCATCCGGGTAAACGTGGCGAAAGAAGATATCGGGAGTCCATTCCTTTTGCGGCGCCGAGTAACCGAATATCTGGTCATGCCGCAGCGAGCGCACGGATCGATTGTTCACGATATCCAGGTCCCAGGTTCCCACCTGCACCGAATCCAAGGTGATCTGCAGCCGTGCTTCGCTCTCCTTCAGCGCGCGTTCGACCTGTTTCCTTTCCGTGATGTCCCGAATTGCCGCCGTCACGAGAGTCCCTTTTTCCGTCTCCAGTGGACTCAAGCTGATTTCCACCGGAAATTCGCTGCCGTCTTTTCGGATCCCCGCCAGTTCCAATCCCGCGCCCATCGAACGAGTTCGCGGCGTTCGAAAATACCCCGTGCGATGCCCCTCATGCTTGCCTCGAAACCGTTCCGGTATCAGCAGCTCAATCTGTTGGCCAGCGAGTTCCGCGCGCGAGTATCCGAAAAGCCTTTCCGTTTGCGCGTTGCTCAGCGCAATGCGTCCCTCCTCGTCCACAATCACCATTGCGTCGGGAGCGGTTTCCAAAAGGCTTTCAAACTTCCTTTCCGCAAACCTGCGCTTCGTCAGATCCCGGTTGATTTCCAGAATCGACACGGGCTGGCCGTCCCGCCCCCGCCGCAGGCTCCAACGGCTCGCGACCGTGAGCATTGAACCTTTCCGCGTTTGGTGAATCAGCTCGCCTTCCCAGCTTCCGATTTCGTAGACCTCACTTTCGATTTCCGCCAGCGGCTTGGGGAATTGCGTTTGGAGCAACTCGTGGGATGTTTTCCCGAGCGCTTCTTCGGAGGTCCAGCCATACAGCGTTTGTGCGCCGCGATTCCAGTAGATGATGCTGCCCTGCAGATCTCGTACGAAGATCGCATCGTGCGCCAGGTCCAGTAATTCCGCCTGCTGGCGTAATTCATCGATCGCGTTCTGCATTGTTTTCAGGCTCGGCAGCTCTTCCGCCTTCGGGATCAACCGGATCAGCAGGATTGCTGTCCCGACGGAAGCCGCCGCCGTAATCGCCTTAATCACTCCTGATAACCAGTAATCCGCATGCCACAGGTTCCACACTTCCATTGCATGCGTCATCCCGCACGCCACGATAAACACGCCAAAGCACACGAACACCCAGTTGAACGGGATGTCCCGCCGCTTCCGCATGAATTTCAAAAGCACCAGCGGAATCACGAAATACGCCGCTGTGATCAGGCTGTCGGAGACGACATGCAGCCACACCAACCCGGGGTTCCACATGTAACAGTAGCCATGCGGCATGAAGTCGCCCGAAGAAAACAGCTGGCGCAGAAATTCCGGCACTGCTCACCTCAGCGACGGCATCTCTGAATGATTGCCGTCGCGAACTTCCCGAAGAGACACGCCGCCAGACCTCGCCACGAAAAATGGCGCATCAACATACTTCGGCAAAAAATGTGGACAGGATTACTTCTGGAAGGGGTTAAGTGATTATGAAGGTTCGCAACGCGAAGTCAAGAGCATGCTGCGCTGCACGCCTCAATAAATTACGGTTTAAGCGAATTCAATACCGGCACGGCTGGAACTCACGGCGTGTTCCAATTCGGGAAATTTCCAATCTGAAACTTCAGCTCCGGTGATCCATCGGAATGTAACTGCGCGTGTCGTACCCCAGATATATCTGGCGCGGCCGCGCAATCTTCTGTTCCGGATCGAGCAGCATTTCCTGCCACTGCGCGATCCAGCCCGACGTCCGCGGGATGGCGAAGAGCACTGGGAACATCGTCATCGGGAATCCCATGGACTGATAAATCAGCCCCGTATAGAAATCCACGTTCGGGTAGAGCTTGCGCTTCACGAAGTAATCGTCTTCCAGCGCGATTCTCTCGCATTCCAGCGCGATATCGATCAGCGGATTCCGCCCCATCACGTCGAAGACTTCATACGCGATGTGTTTCACGATCTTTGCCCGCGGATCGTAGTTCTTGTAGACGCGATGGCCAAAGCCCATCAGTTTTTTCTCTCCGGCCTTCACGTGCTTGACGTACTCCGGCACGCGATTCACCGATCCGATTTCCAGCAGCATGCGCAGCACCGCTTCGTTGGCGCCGCCGTGCAAAGGCCCGTAGAGCGCCGCCGTCGCCGCGGCGATCGCTGAATAAGGGTCCACCTGCGAACTGCCCACGCTGCGCATGGCGCTGGCCGAGCAGTTTTGCTCGTGGTCCGCGTGCAGAATGAAAAGTATATCGAGCGCGCGCTCGAGCGTCGGATTGGGCCGGTACTTCAATTCCGTCGTGCGGAACAGCATGTTGAGGAAATTCCCCGGATAGCTCAGATCGTTGTCCGGATACGCATAGGGCATCCCCAGGCTGTGCCGGTAGGCGAACGCGGCCATCGTCGGCATTTTGCCGATCAGCCGCCAGGTTTGCTTGCGCCGCGAATTTTCGTCGAAGATATCCTTCGCGTCGGGATAAAAAGTCGAAAGCGCCGCCACAGCCGAGATGACCATGCCCATCGGGTGCGCGTCATAATGAAAACCATCGAGAAATTTCTTGATGCTTTCGTGAATGAACGTATGGTGCGTGATGTGATACGTCCAATCCTCAAGCTGCGTGCGCGTCGGAAGCTCGCCGTGCAGAATTAAATAAGCTGTCTCGAGATAAGTGCTTTTTTCGGCCAGTTCTTCGATCGCGTACCCGCGGTAGCGCAAGATTCCCTTGTCGCCGTCGATGAATGTCACTCGGCTGATGCACGAAGCGGTGTTCGTGAACGCCGGGTCATAGCTCATCATTCCGAAATCGTCGTCGCGCACCTTGATCTGCCGCAAATCGATCGCGCGAATCGTGTCGTGCTGTATGGGAACTTCATATTGTTTCCCCGTGCGGTTATCGACGATGCTCAGCGTTTCGCGGCGCGCGGCGTTCGCCTCATCACTTACGACCGCCGATACAGGCTTTATTGGATTCACTTTGGGGGCCCTCCTCCACTCGCTGCCTCGCGGCCTTGCGAATATATAATTGAACTTCAAGTTTACACCAACTCCGCTTCGGCGGAGATTTTTCGATTCCTTGTCGTTGTAAAAAACAGCACGCCGCGTATGGTTTCCATTCGCATGCGTATGGCCCGGTAAAGCGCCCGCCCCGATTATCCCTCCGCACTTTTAAATTTTTTCTCGGCGCGAATGCTCGCGCCATCACGTCGTGCCGGTACGCGAAAAACCTGTCTAATTTCCGCACCGGTCACTCTGGGACGCTCTCGACGGCTCACGCAAGCTCCGCTGCAAAAGCCCTTGCGCGGTTCACAAGCTGCGTTCTGCAGAGCGGAATCGAACTGCCCTGTCGCGCGACCAAGAGCAATATCGCCGATTCCCTGAACGTCCTCATCCAACTGAGAGCGCCGGCCAGGGGAGCGCTTCGTGCCTGAAGTTCTCGACATTCGTGGCTACAACTCCGAAGCCGATCGGCACGACCTTTATCCGATTTCTGCAGCGCACTCCTGAGGGTGAAGTTTATTCAGACCTATCCTTCATAACCTTTAGACTTGCTTTCACCAGTTTCTTCACCAACGTGATTGGTATCGGTTTTCCCATTGGGAAGCTAACAATGGCTTTCGTCGTAGCGTAACCTGCAAGTTCCTTCCTATGTTTCTGTATTACTGGAGGGGGTACATGTAGGCGTATGTGTGATTTCTTGAAGCTGAACCAAGTAAACATCCCATCATAATAATCAATTCCTGGATGGGAATATCCCGGCCATTGGAAATAATCGGTGCGTTCAGTGGCGCCTGGCGCTGCCGCCCGTATGGCGGCTCTGATCTTCGCCAAATTGCCTCGCGCCTCTTTTGGACATCTTGCTATGTATTCATCCACTTCACCACCGTTGCGTTTTGTCACGGTTGTGTTCTCCCGTTGTCGTAGTTTTTTTCATTGTAATCGCGATCGCAAATGAGCGCACTGTTGGCTCAGGCATCCGCGCTCCTCCACATTTTTCGATGTCGCGATCCGATCGAATCTTCCAGCCAGCATGCATTCGGCCCGTTGGGAATGAATCGGTGGGTGTGCTCCCAGCGGCGGAACGGGCCGGAGATTTGTACATCCTGAAACTCTCGGCCTTCTTGATATCCGCCATGCTCGAACTCCGAGCGCACGGAAAAAGGCCCTATTCGCACGCGCAACGCCCCTCGTGCGCCGTCGTGAATGTCTGGCGTTGGTTCCACGACTTCTGCCCGTTCCCACGGAGGTGTCAGCAATTGAAGCGCGCCCGGACTGGCGTGCCATTCGAAGACGTTTTCGGCGGGCGCTCCGATTCGCGTTCGGCGGACAAAAACCTCAGCCATGCAAATCCTCGCACGTCTCAGGGTGGGCGTTCTCTAAACAACCGGCGAAACAGTTTCCGATCGCAGCGCCGGGGCATCGCTGGCGCGCTCGACGCGATTGCGGCCCTTGCTTTTGGCGCGATACAGCGCGCCGTCCGCGGCGCGCAGCAATTGTGCCATTTCGTTCGCTCCGCGGCCAGTGCTTGCGGCCACGCCAAAACTCGCCGTCATGGGGATTTCTCCGTCCGGTGTTTGCACCGGCGCGGTCTCCACAGACTTGCGAATTCTCTCCGCTTGCCGGAAGGCGAGATCCTCGCTCGACGAGGGAAAGATAATCAGAAATTCTTCACCGCCGAAGCGCCCCACGCAGTCGTAAGACCGTGTGCACTTCGACATCCGCCGCCCGGCTTCCTGAAGCACCAGGTCTCCGGCTATGTGGCCGTATGTATCGTTGATCTGCTTGAAATGATCCAGATCCGCGGCCACCACGCCGACAGGTTTCTCTTCGCGGGAGCCGCGCGCCAATTCCCGGGCCAAGAAATCGACTGTCGCGCCACGCGTGGCCAGTCCCGTCAGAGTGTCATGCGTCGCCTGGAAGTGCAGTGCATCGCGTGTCGCGATCAGCTCGTCCTGCACCTGTAGAATTCGCTCTCCCACCCGCAGCCGCGCGCGCAGTTCCTCGCTATCAAATGGCTTGGACAAGTAATCGTCGGCGCCAGCTTTCAAGCCCTCCAGCAAGTTCTGTTTTTCATTTCGGGCCGTAAGCAAGATCAAGTATGTATAGGGCCGCCCGGACCGCTCCCGAACCCGCCGGCAGACTTCCACTCCTTCCATTTCTGGCATCAGCCAGTCGAGAATCGCTAAACGCGGAGATTCGTTCTTGCCAAACAACGCCCAGGCATCCGCGCCGTTGGTCACCGAGATGACTTGATATCCCCATTTGCGAAGGGATTCCTCCAGGAGGCGTCGAGAAATTGGTTCGTCTTCGGCAACAATGACTTTCACGCCGGTTCCTTCGTCTGTCGGTTTCACAAATTGGAAAGTGCTGCAGGAGAGTGACCAAACCCGAATCCTCGCGCTCCAAAACCGCGCCCGGACTTATTCCGGCCAAAATCCCGAAGCCGAATCAACAACTTCATCGCTCGCCCCACCGCATCTGCTTTGGCTGCTGTGCCATATTGAAACGGGAGGCGCCACATTTCTCCGTTTCTTCCACGCCCCTCGCTGCATCCTCGCTCATTCGCCGCCTGTGTTAGACTCCGCGTCCAGTTCACGAAAGGCTTATGGAAATTCGTGCGCCGGAGGCAACGGATATGAAGAAAACTGCTCGCTGGGCGTCGCTGGGCTTCGCCATCATTGCCGCTTTTTCGGTCACGCGCGCGCAAACCGGCAGCAACAACCCTGCCCCCGCGACGTATCAATTGAAGCCCACGCCCAAGACCGTTACCTGGGGCTACTACGCCGCCGACGTGCCTCCCGTTTTGCGCGTCCATTCCGGCGACACCGTCGAAATCCAAACGCTCATCACCTCGAGTCCCAAGCGTCTTGAGGACGCCGGCGTTCCGCCAGATCAGGTCGAGCAATCATTGCGTGACATTTTCGATCAGGTGAAAGATCGCGGCCCGGGTGGTCACATTCTCACTGGCCCGGTCTACGTCGAAGACGCCGAACCCGGCGACGTCCTCGAAGTTCGCATCCAGTCGATTCGCCTCGCCATTCCGTACGCTTACAACGCCTTCGGCCCCGGTCGCGGATTTCTTCCCGACGATTTTCCTTACGGCAAAATGAAAATCATTCCGCTCGACGCGCAGCGCATGCTCGCTCATTTCGCTGACGGAATCGAAATTCCGATGCATCCATTTTTCGGCAGCCTCGGCGACGCTCCTCCGTCTTCGGCCGGCCACATCAGCAGCGCTCCGCCCTGGATGCACGCCGGCAATCTCGACAATAAATGGCTCGTCGCGGGCGCCACGCTTTACATTCCCATCAACGCTCCCGGCGCGCTTTTCTGGGCGGGCGATGGCCACGCCGGCCAGGGCGATGGCGAAGTCGACATCACCGCCATGGAAACTTCGCTCGTCGGCACGTTCCAGTTGATCGATCGCAAAGATATGCATCTGCTCTGGCCGCGCGCCGAGACTCCGGATTACTACATCACGATGGGCATCGAGGAAGATTTGAACAAAGCGACCGAAATGGCCGTGCATGAAATGATCGATTTCCTCATGCACGAAAAGCATCTCTCGCGCGACGACGCCTACATGCTCGCGAGCGTCGCTGCCGATCTGCACATCAGCGAGCTTGTCGACGGCAACAAAGTCGTCAGCATGATGCTGCCCAAATCCATTTTCGTCCCGCGGAGTTCCAAATGAGGAATGGGTTCTGCGGCGGTTGACTTAAATGCGCGCGAGCGCTTCTTGTTCGTTTTCGACAATATCCAGAATCGAATCGAGCTTCGCTGTTTTCAAGAGCTGCTGAACGTGCCGCGGCGGCGCGAAAAACACGCAGCTTCCCCCGGCGCGCTTGACGTGAAGGTATTGCCTCACCAGCGAACCGATTCCCCAACTGTCCATTTCGGAAACGCCCGCAAGATTGACCGCGATCCGCCTCTGGCCGCTCTCCACCAGGGTTTTGATTTGCTGCCGGAACTCCTGCTCGGTTTCCCCCGCCATCATCGCGCCTTTCAAGCTGAGGACAGTTTTTTCGCCGATTTGTCGAATCGTGGTTACCACGTGCGCCTCGCTGCGCCTTACTTTCTCGGATGCCCTTCGCGCACGCAAGCAAAAACTGCGGCTTCTCTCGCCTTTCGCGACTTCGTGAGGGATCGTCGGCAGCCTGCTCGCCGTGGCGGGCCGCCTCGCCGACGGATGCGAGTGTCTGAAAACGGACAGGAAGCGAGAAATTATACCGAAAAAACTCGATTAGAAATGGCTCCGATGCTTTGTTTTGTGTGAGTTGCATGATGTTCTTATTTCCCATAGAAACTCGATTAGGCGCCTTCGCCGAGGCTATGGCGCCCCAGGGCCAGGGCAGGACCGAAGCTACAGGGCACAAGGGCGAGTCGGCCAAGCCAGACCCACGGCGCAATGAGAGCCGGAGGCAGGCGTCCCCGATCGCCGAATTTTTCAAAAAATCGAAAGAATCAGCGATTAGAACGACCTCCCGTTGTTTGTTTTCTGTAAGTTGCATCGAGTTCTAATTATTCATATCCTCAGCGATTAGAATCCCCGCCACGGCGGGCATAAAAAGCGAAAAGGCCACGTTGCCGTGGCCTTGCACTCTTCTAGCGCATTGTCCGCAGCCTGGGTTTTCCAGGCTGCTCCATAATGTGTACCAGATGATTAACTATATGTCAAGGAGAATATGCCGGTTCGCACTTGTTGCAGCGGCCAGCCGAGCTTCCCTCGGCCTCTCCGATTCGTGCCTGGGTCCTTTTCCCCCATGCTTACTTCCTCAGCCGAGCGCAATGAGCGATAGTCACCCACGTCCCGTTGACTTGCCACATCGCGCCATCTAAGATGCGCAACAATGCCCGAATCCCAGTCTCTTATCGGACGCACGGTCTCGCATTACCGCATTCTCGAGAAACTCGGCGGCGGCGGGATGGGCGTCGTCTACAAGGCCGAGGACACGGAACTCGGTCGCTTTGTCGCACTGAAATTCCTGCCCGAGGATCTCATCGCGGATTCGCATGCCCTCGAACGTTTTCGCCGCGAAGCGCGTGCGGCTTCGGCCCTCAATCATCCCAATATCTGCACGATCTACGAAATTGGGCGCGACGATGAGCGCTACTTTATCGCCATGGAGTATCTCGAGGGCCAAACGCTCAAGCATCGCATCAGTGGTCGCGCGCTGCCGATTGAGGAAACGCTGGAACTGGCGTTCGAAATCGCCGACGCTCTTGATGCGGCGCACGCCAAGGGAATTATTCATCGCGACATCAAACCAGCCAACATTTTCGTCACTGCACGCGGCCACGGCAAGATTCTCGACTTTGGCCTGGCGAAGCAATCGCCACTCGACACGGGAAAGATGCTCGGCTCGCAGACTCGCGACTTGTCCTCGGCCCCGGGTGAAGAGCATCTGACCAGCCCAGGCGTCGCCCTGGGAACCGTGGCCTATATGTCGCCAGAGCAGGCGCGAGGTGAACAGCTCGATGCACGGACAGACCTCTTCAGTTTCGGTGCGGTACTCTACGAAATGGCCACGGGCGCGCTGCCGTTTCGCGGTGACACAACCGCCGTCATCTTCGCCGCGATTCTGGAGAAGTTGCCCGTTCCTCCGGTGCGCCTGAATCCCGACGTTCCAAATGAGCTCGAGCGCATCATCAACAAGTGCTTAGAAAAAGACCGCACCCTGCGCTACCAACATGCCGCCGAGCTGCGCGCAGATCTCAAGCGTCTGAAGCGCGACACGACTTCCGGCTCGCACGTCTCAACCGCGTCCGCGCGCCCCGAATCAGCCGCTCGAAAGCCGCAGATTCGTCTGATTGCCACCCTTGCATCGCTGTTTGTGGTGCTCCTCGCGCTGGCTGCGGCCTATTGGTGGTGGCGAAGCCACCAAGTCACGCCCCTGAATTTCAATTCTTGGAACGAGACTCAACTTACCCACAACACCGCGGACAATCTCGCATTGGGGAGCGCCATTTCTCCAGACGGCAAATACCTCGCTTTCGTCGACAGTCTCGGCCTCCACCTCATGGTCGTGGACACCGCCGACACCCATGACGTCCCGCTTCCCGACGAAATCCGCACTCGACTGCGAACCGTCTCCTGGTTTCCCGACGGGCAAAGACTGGTCCTGCAATCGACCAGCGACAATGAGGGTTCGATCCTCTGGCTCTCGTCGATTTTCGGCGGTGCCCCTCAGGAGCTGCGAACACGCTCCTCGGGCGCTGCAGTCTCGGCGGACTCTTCCATCGCCTTCATAACTGCCAAACGCCATGAAATCTGGGTCAGCGGACCCAATGGTGAAAATCCGCGAAAGGTTTTGGGTTCCGACGCTGAGACCTACGGGGCAGTCGCCTGGTCTCCGCTCTCGACGTGGCTGGCCTACACGGCGACGAAAGGCGATCCAGAGTCTCCAGGCACCATCGCCACTGTCTCCTTAGACGGAAAGTCAACAAACACCATCCTTTCGTCAGACTATCTTCGGCATGACAGCGTTAATCCACTTGTGTGGCTGGCCGATGGCCACCTGATTTTTGAGCAGGATGAGCCTCCGCCTTTGTATTCCGTGAATCTGTGGACCGTTCGAATCGACCCCAAGTCAGGCCGCGCACTCGGCAAGCCCGAGAAGTCCACCAACTGGTTTGGCTTCGTCCCGTGGTACGTGAGCGCCAGCCGCGATGGCAGCCGTTTCGCAATGGTAAAGGCCCGCGATTGGTATGACGCTTACTTGGCGGAGCTCCCCAGGGGCGCTGCGCAGATCAGCTCCCCAAAGCGCCTCTCATCTGGCGAGAATTTCGATTACCCTTCGGACTGGTCTCCCGACAGCAAGAGCTTCCTTTTTTACTCCAATCGAAATCAGAGATTTCAGATTTTTCGCCAGCAGTTGGACAACGATTCTGCCGAACTTCTCATTCCAGGATCCAGCGATTGGAACCTTGGCGTTCCAACATATAGCCCCGATGGCGCTTCGATCCTTTACTTTACACTTAGGCAAGGCTCACCCTCATCCCAACTGATGAAACTTCCCGTCTCCGGTGGCACTCCCGGAATGGTTTTCGAGACGACGCCGATGCCGATGGAAAGCTTCGAATGCCCTAGAGCTCCTGCGACATCCTGTGTGCTCTCTCGCCCGGAACATGGGCAACTGGTCTTTTACGCTGTCGACATGGACCATGGCTTGGGAAAAAAGCTCGCCAGCACGGAAATTTCAAACGCCCATGAGATCCTTTCCGACCTCACCGTCGACGGAACACAGGTGGCTATTTCCAGCGATCAGCTTACGGGCAAGATTCGATTTCTCGATTTGATAACCCATTCGCAACGAGATCTCGCCCTTCCTTCAGGCATCACGATTCGCAATTTTTCCTGGGCTGCGGACGGCAAGTCCCTGATTGCTGCTACCTTGCAGGGGGAGCGCTACCACCTCGTCGAGATCAAACTGGATGGCACCATCCACCTGCTCTGGGACGCCGGCAAACACGAACTCGACAGTCTTACTGCCTCACCCAATGGACGCTACCTTGCCTTCGCTTACCGCACTCTCGAAAACAATGTCTGGCTCCTCGACAACTCGCCCGTCCACTCCCACAATTGACCCGCTCGGCCTTCAAGCCGACCGTCTGAACCGGCAGGGCTTACCGGACATTTCCTCACAACGTCTGTAAGCTTTTAAAGGCAGTGACCCTTCGCTACTGCTCAGGGCAGGCTAAACGAGTGGCGAGTGACGAGAAAGATCAACAGCAGCTCCCTGCCTCGGCAGGCAGGCCTCACCGCCATCCCGCAAATGCGGCGGGCTGAGTTCGGAATGGCAACACAAGAATGAAGGCAAAAACAAAAAGCCCGCACAGAATTACCGATCCGGGCTTTTGGTTGTCTGTACGCTCTTTGGGAGTCTTGGCGAAGTCCTTCAGGATGGCGCCAGGCGCTGCGTTTGCTTCGCGGCGCGCCAGGAGCCCCCGAGGATGATGCAAATCGGGACGAGAATCAGGTTGAGCGCCCAAGCCCACGCCGGAGCGGGCGCGACTTTGTAAACGATGGCGATGACCGTGAGAATTTCCTGCACGACGGCCAGCGCGATGGCGTGAGCGACGAACACGCGCCCAGCGAACGTGGCCGCAAGGTAGCCGCCCAGAACCATGCACGCCAGCGTGTACGCCATGGTGAAAATCATCACGCCGGTGCTGTGCATGAGCGCGGCTTCGTCGGCAAACGAGCCGGGAAAGGCGCGCAGGAGAATCGCGTCCACCACGAATTCGATGGCGAACGAAGCGGCCGTCATGATGATGAGCCCTCCGAGCACGGAAAGGATGCTGCGCAGCATGCGTTGTGCCTCCTGCCCGCCGAACGGGCGCAGATTGCGGATTGCTGGCCGGATGGGATTCGAGTGGGCGAGAGTCTAGCGCAAAAGGAAGAACACGCAAAACAAAAAGCCCGCCCCATTTGCATGGGACGGGTTTTCGCTTGTCTGCGAAGTCTTTGACGACCCTTCGGCAAAAAGCGCCTCAGGGTGAATCCTCGCTAGCGCGAGAATTCATCGGACGAACAATCCCAGAACCCGTCGGGGTCATTGAGAGACCCTTCGGCAAAACGCCTCAGGATGAAATTTTCGCTAGGCGGAAATTTCACCGAGTCGCCTGATTTCCCACGGGTGTCGCGGGAATCAGCATCACTCGAAGCAGCTCCCATTCGTTAGAAAGGAAACCACAGCGAGCTGGGCAGCCTAATCGCCTGCTGTACCTAACAGGCCGTACTGCCGTTTTCTTTAGAAAGGAGGTGATCCAGCCGCAGGTTCTCCTACGGCTACCTTGTTACGACTTCACCCCAATCATGAGCCATACCTTGAGCGCCTGCCTCCTTGCGGTTAGCTCGGCGATTTCTAGTACAGCCCACTTTCGTGATGTGACGGGCGGTGTGTACAAGGCCCGGGAACGTATTCACGGCGCCGTTCTGATGCGCCATTACTAGCGATTCCAGCTTCATGCAGTCGAGTTGCAGACTGCAATCCGAACTGAGCGTGCTTTTTTGCGATTAGCTCCCCCTCGCGGGTTCGCGACGCTTTGTAGCACGCATTGTAACACGTGTGTGGCCCTGGACATAAAGGCCATGCTGACTTGACCTCATCCCCACCTTCCTCTCCGTTATCCGGAGCAGTCCTCGTAGAGTTCCCCCTTGCGGGTGGCAACTACGAGTAAGGGTTGCGCTCGTTGCGGGACTTAACCCAACACCTCACGGCACGAGCTGACGACAGCCATGCAGCACCTCTACACCAGTCCCTTGCGGGAAGTCTCTGTTTCCAAAGATGGTCCGGTGCACTTCAAGCCCAGGTAAGGTTCTTCGCGTTGCGTCGAATTGAACCACATGTTCCACCGCTTGTGCGGGCCCCCGTCAATTCCTTTGAGTTTCAGCCTTGCGACCGTACTCCCCAGGCGCAGGACTTATCGCGTTAGCTACGGCACGAGCCCCGTACAGGGCTCACGCCAAGTCCTGATCGTTTAGGGCTAGGACTACCAGGGTATCTAATCCTGTTTGCTCCCCTAGCTTTCGTCTCTCAGCGTCAGTTGTGATCTAGCGAGCCGCTTTCGCCTCGGATGTTCCTGCAGATATCTACGCATTTCACCGCTACACCTGCAATTCCACTCGCCTATCTCACACTCTAGCACGGCAGTTTCGGGAGCAGCCCCAGAGTTAAGCCCTGAGATTTCACTTCCGACTTGCCGCACCGCCTACAGACCCTTTACGCCCAGTAATTCCGAGCAACGCTGGCCCCCTACGTTTTACCGCGGCTGCTGGCACGTAGTTAGCCGGGGCTTCTTATACCCGTACCGTCAGGCCCTTGCGGGCTTTCGTCCGGGTCGAAAGGGGTTTACACTCCGAAAAGCTTCATCCCCCACGCGGCGTCGCTGCGTCAGGCTTTCGCCCATTGCGCAATATTCCCCACTGCTGCCTCCCGTAGGAGTCTGGACCGTGTCTCAGTTCCAGTGTGACCGATCGTCCTCTCAGACCGGTTACCGATCATTGCCTTGGTGAGCCGTTACCTCACCAACTAGCTAATCGGCCGCGGGCCCCTCTTCCGGCGCATTGCTGCTTTGAATTCCCCAGTCGTAACCAAGGAAGTGTTATGCGGTATTAGTCCCGCTTTCGCGGGGGTATCCCCCACCGAAGGGAAGGTTGCCCACGTGTTACGCACCCGTTCGCCATGCGCCCGCTTCCTGTATTGCTACAGAAAACTGCGCATTCGACTTGCATGTGTTAAGCACGCCGCCAGCGTTCGCTCTGAGCCAGGATCAAACTCTCGTTTGAATCTGGTGCTCCTCGGTTTCGTCGCGGAGAATTTTCATTCGCCGAAAAAAACCGGAAGCGAACTGTTAAATCGCTCGGTTCTCAATTGAACCAAACGGGTTCTGGCATGTTTCGTCCGATTGTCAAAGAGCAGGCTCGCCAACTGAAACGCCCCAAAGAGCGGATCCTGTGAAGCGAGGACTTCCTGTCCAGCAGGAAGGTGTACAGACAAACCCCAATACTACAGATTCACCCTCCCCCTGTCAATCACTTTGAATCTAATCACCTCGCGCACGTCGCTCACACTCTTCTTCATCAGCCACGAGGCCATACTCTTGCAAGGCTCGATCTATCAATTGCCAAGTCTCGGCCCTAATCGGGTACCCCGGGTTCGCCGCCAAAACAGCAATATACTCTCCCGGGAGGGCGAGCGACTCGCGAGAGAAATGCCACCCAAAGTTGGTTAGGATGAGCGCGGTGTCCGGATCTTCTCTTTCTTCTCCCCTTCTGTATTCAAAGGCCTGCATTGCCTCTTTTACCCATTCCTTCTCCATAATGGGGATTTCCGGAGAAAGCGGCAGATTGACATCGACAAAAACGAGGAAAGGAAGTCCGCCAGGATTCTGCCCAAGCGCCGTCTCGTATAGCCGCTTGATTTCCGCAGGCGCGTCTTCCCGATATGCTCCACGCTCATGCAGAATTCCGGACCGATGGCGGCTCTTGGCTTCCACAGCGATGCGCTCTCCCTGCCTAGTTGCAAGGAACTCGGGGTTCCTTTTTGAAGTATCGTCAATAAATTGAATCGAGAATCCGCAACGCGCAATGAGACTCGCAACCAACACCTCGTAACGCGCTCCCTGAAATTCATGATTGTTCTTGAGACGAGAAATCACCTTCTTAGGCGTGTCGAGCGCGTGTGCGAGCTGATAGATATCATCCGCAAGCACTTGCAATGCTCTTCCTCCTCCTGTAGCGGGGGCTGTGACGGGTAGGTTGGGATCTTGTCCCGGTTTCTGGTGTTTGCGAAATTGCTCGATACGTTCGTGGCGCCATTGTAGAATCACGTGCCGCTCGTCCGGCGGCTTCGCCATTTCGCTATCAAACCAATCTTTTCCGAATTGCCAAAGTAGGTGGTGAACCTGAAAGTCGTGAAAGGATTCGTTTGCAGGCCTCAAATGGACGTTCTTGCCAACGGCTCGGAATTTATGCCCTTGGAAATCTGCTTGGATTTGAGGTCGAGTCGTTAGCCTTGGCTCGTGGGGCGCCACTACCTGACCTGTCCTTACGGATCGTTGTTCGAGAAGTATCACAACATCGAAGCACTTACGTCGGGCTTCCTCCCCTTTAACAACGCCCACTACGATGCCCTCTACTTCGCCTCGAACGCCCAAGCCATCGCCCACTTTATAGGAGTCCAGAGTCTGGCCCCAATCATTCCCAGAAAGCTTAAACCGCCCGTCTGCGAGCTTTACGTAATAGCCATAATGAAACATAACGCCTTTGTACTTACTTCCAATTATACCTGAAATTGTCCGGCGGCAGTTCCATACCAATGCGGAACGGCCATTTCTGCTGGCGATTTGGTGTGTCCTGTGTGGCGCGGCTACTTCTTGATCGGGTCGCAGACGCCTTGTTGGAGCCACGCCGCGCCGTCTTTCGTCAGCGACAAAAGCGAAATCGGCGGGCCGACCGTGTTGGGCTTGTCGAGGATTTCGATTTGCACCAGCGACGGCACCAGTTTTTCCGGCGGCGCGTCGAAAATCGTGGGCGTGGTGCGGTACAAATCTTCGATCGCGTCGTGCTCGCCCAGATATATTCGCACCGAATCGCCCGTGCAGTCGCCGGGGCATTGCCAAATCTCCGAAGAAAGCTCGGTCTGGCCGCCCTGGAGCACCGTGTGGAAGACGATGGTATCCAGCACGAGGTCGCCATTTTCGACGCCCGCCACGGCCAACTCGAGCGCGTCCTTGCTCACGATTTTGAAGTATTCCGGATCGGACGCGCGAATGTATTGCACCGCCGCGCGCGCTTCCGGCTCCGCGTCTCTCTCGAAAATTTTCGCGCGATCGAGAATGCTGCCCGGCTTGCGGAAAGCGTCGGAGGCGAGTTTGTGAACGTCGAAGCCCGTGGGCGCGTACTGGCCAAGAATCGCGGTGGTCACGAACACGTCGCTGACCTGGCGCGTCTTGCATTCGGTTGGACGAGCTCCGCCGCCGGAAACTTTGCTGTCGGCGCCAATCCAGATTTGCTCCGGCGTGCGCACGATCACGACGCTCGTCTGGGCCGCGGCGGTTCGCGCGAAGATCAGGATTGCGGAATACGCGAGGAGGAGAGCGAAAAAGTTTGGAAGCCACGGCGCGCATTTCGCGGGATATTTCATGCCCGCATCATGCCACAAAATCGCGCGGAGAAATGCGCTGACAGAATTCTGCGTAGTGGGTCAGGTTGAATTTTGACTCCTTGTGTCGCGATCAAGAAAATTCAAACTGACCCGCTACCGAAGGGCAGTGGCGAGGGAAGCGAAAAACCTCACGTCAGCCGCAAGGAAGCCGGCGGGACGTGAGCTACAGGAAGCGAGGCGGCGCGACTGGGGGGCGCAGCCCTTCCTTCGTCAGGGTATACAAGCAGCGCCCCTGCGAACCCGTGCGGCGGGCGTCAGGTTGAATTTTGACTCTTTGTGGCACGATCCAGAAAATTCGAACTGACCCGCTACCGAAGGGCAGTGGCGAGGGAAGCGAAAAACCTCACGTCAGCCGGCAAAGGATGCCGGCGGGACGTAAGCTACAAAAAGCGAGACGGCGCGATTCACATCGCAGATTCGTAACGCGGAAAACTTACCCGACCTGGAGCTTATTCGTTACCGAGAAAACGCCGGGGACGGAACTGGCGCGCATGTAGGCAAGTTTGGCGTCCGCTTGATTGTCCACATAGCCGATGAGCGTCACGTGGCCGTTGTCCACGATGATATGGATCGACGGATTCACGCCCATGGCGTAACGGTTGAGACCCGCATAAGAGAAAATCGCGCGGTATTCCGCGCGGCGAATTTGAGAGTCCATCGACGAAGGCGGCAGCACATTGATCTGGTCGACCACGCTCGTTACCCCTTCGATGTGTTTCACCGAAGCGACGGCGGCATCCTTCGTGGCGGGATTGACGACGTCTCCCGTCAGCGTTACCTGCGTGCCGTTCACCGAGTAGGCCAGATCGTCGAACACGCCGTACCACGGCAACATCGCCAGCGCGTGATGCACTTGCTTCACCAGCCCCGCTTCATATTTCGAATCGGCTTGCGGGGAAGCGGTGCTTGTCTTTGCCGCCGCGCTCACCGTCGCAGGCCCCAGAATCAACATACCCAGCAATCCCAAACCCAGCACAGTCATGCCGGCCCAGTTGGTCCAAGAATTTTTGTGCTTCATGGCTTTTCTCCTAATCTTTGCCAAGGCATCTGCTGGACTCTTTATCGTTCCCCTTCAACTTAGATGCGAATGTCTGTTGCGGGGAAGCTTATCTATGTGATGTATTATCTGTGAGTTGCATGACAACGATCCGTTCTCAAGGCGACTTTTGCTAAGCGAAGCCGAGGGCGAGGAGCAAAATTACTGTGGCAAACCTACACGGCGGAGCAAATCTTGAAAGCGCGGATCGCTACGGAGAGGGTCGTACATGGGGTCGACTTTTAGGCCAGTAAGAGTGTTCGATCGTTCAAGGAAAGCTTTTTGCAAGCAAGCGAAGATCTGGTCCTTTTGGCCGGCGCCCGAATACGCTATGAGAGAAGCCCACGTTAAACTGTCTTGGGGCGCAGGGCTTGCCCGCTCGAATTTAGCCAGTGAATCCCTAGCTTGGACGAGCTTTCCCGAGAGGCCGTATACATAGGCTTGAAGTGCCCAGATTCCCGGGGAACTGTCTATGCGGCGCCATTTCTGGAGGTCGTTCAGGGCTTCTTCCGATTGGCCCGCGTGGGCGTAGGAGAATACTAAGATGCTACGCGCCCGCGAGAAATCAGGCTCGATTTCAAGTACCGTGCGAAGCTCTTCGATGGCGCGACCGTACTGACGAGAGTAGTACAAAATAGCGGCGTGATCGGTGGCGATGATTAGCGACAATGGGTCGAGCTGGCGCGCGCGTTCGCTCTCCGCAAATGCTTCGTCAAATCGTCCCTGCCACGCGAGGTATTCTGCGTACCATTGATGGGCAGTCGGATAATTGGGATCCAACTGAATGGCCAAGCGGAATTCCTTCTCTGCCGTTTGCCAATCCCAATCGTAATTCTCAGTGATCAAGGCGAGTGCGGTGTGCGCCTCAGCGAGGCTGTTGTCGAGCTGAAGCGCTTTCAGGGCTGCCGCGCGAGCCTTTGGGATGATCTCTTCCGGCGAAGATAAATAGTAGCTACTCGTCAGAGCATAGGAGTCAGCGAGAGCGGCGTAAGCTCGGGCATAGTTGGGATCTTTGGCGATGGCTTGCTGAAAGTAATTCGCGGCCAACGGGAACGACAGAGTGTTTCTCGTATTGAGAAGATAGCGGCCTCTCAAATAGAGGTCGTAGGCGTCGTAGGGAACAGGAGCAGCAGCAGATTGTGCGGCAGGGACGGGGATGCTGCTGTGACCGAGAGTGATTTGAATCTCGTCCGCGATTTCCTGGGCAATTTCGCTCTGCACCGCCAAGAGGTTCTTCAGCTCACGATCGTACTGGCGGGCCCATACGATTTTACGGTCCTGCATACGAATCAGTTGCGTGGTGATTCGCACGCGCTGCGAATCGCGGCGAAGTCCGCCCTCGAGAATGTATTCGACACCGAGGCGGCGAGCGATTTCATCCAAATCTCCCGGCGAGCTTTTGTATTCCATCACGGAGGAGGGGGCGATGACACCAAACTGCTGGGGAGCAGCCTGTTCCAGTTGAGCGATAAGCTCTTCGGTGAGGCCGTCGCTCAAGTACTCCTGTTTGACATCGCCGGTGAGATTCTCGAAGGGAAGCACGGCGAGCATGGTCCTTCTTTCGACGGGAACCACATCGACGTGGTGGCGAAAGTGGGGAAAGCGGATTGCTGCGAAGGCAAGCAGCGCAGCGCAGCCTGCAATGCCAACCCACCATTTCCTGCGGGCCAAAAAATGCGGGAAACTCCAGGAGGCTGGGCCTGTTTCCAGCGAAACTTTCGCAGGAACGGGCGGGGTAGGAGAAGGAGTCTGGACTTGAACCTGCGCTATGAATCGATAGCCGATTCGCGGGACGGTTTCGATGAATCGAGGATCGGTTGCGGAATCTCCCAACGTCTGGCGGAGTTTCTTGACGACGGAGTTCAAGCTGTTTTCAAAATCGACAAAGGTATCCTGAGACCAGAGTTTCGCCTGCACTTCCTCGCGGGTGATCACGTCTCCGGGACGCCCGATCAGAAGGTGAAGAACCTCAAAGGCCTGGCGGTGAAGTTTGAGACGGACGCCGAGTTTGTAAAGGACCCGCGCGCGAGTATCTACAGTGAAATCGCCAAAGCGTAACAAGGGCTCGCGCCGATCTTCGGGCATAGGCTAAAGTCAACTTGAAGAAAAACTCTGGGCTTGATTGTAGCCGCTGGAAATTCAAAGGGCAAGACAAAGTGTAATAGCTGCGCCATCAGTATGTTAGACGGTCACATCTTTTTCACTGAGAAATCATCTGCATTCCATTGCGTGAAAACTGAGGTCTCAGTAGCTTCGGGCAACCTGTGTGAGGTCCAAGGTCTCGCGGAAGGACCTGAAGAAGGAAGGCGGAGAAGAAACTATGAAAGCCCAGAGGATGACGAAGCGCTGGCTTGTAATGCCAGTAGCGTTTTGCGTGATGGCACTGACAGCGGCGGCGTTGACGATACCAAATCTGTTTCCGTTCCTCGATTCGAGCGGCGCGGTGTCAACGTACAGTTCGACAAGCTCATTTAACACATCGGGACCATTTTTCCAGAGCCTGGGGACGAATGGCCGGACATGCAGTACTTGCCACGTTGTTTCGAATGCGATGGGCTTGAGCGCGCTGCGGGCACAGTTGGTCTATGAGGCGACTAACGGCAAGGATCCGCTCTTTTCCGCCGTCGATGGCGCAGTCTGCCCGACTGCTGCGCCGGGCCAGCAATTCAATTTCAGTCTGCTGCGGCAGAATGGGCTGATTCGCATCGGCTTGACGATGCCATCGAATCCGCAGTTTACAATTGCGGCCGTTCAGGATCCCTATGGCTGTGCTTTGGTCACCGATCCGAGCACCGGCGTGGAAACGGTTTCCGTCTATCGGCGGCCGCTGCCGGCAACGAATCTTGGTTTTCTGAGCGCGGTGATGTTCGATGGCCGAGAGACCGTTGCGCCGCTGAATAGCGCGTCAACGTACGCTGCAAATTTGTTCACTGATTTATCGCATCAGGCGGTTGATGCGACGCTAGACCACGCGCAGGCGACGGCACAGCCGACAACCGCGCAAGTGGATCAAATCGTTAAATTCGAATTGGCGTTGAATTCCGCGCAGGCCATTGATTTCCAGGCCGGTTTTCTGAACTCGAATGGCGCGAACGGAGGGGCTCAGTTCCTTTCGTCAGTGCCATTTTATCCCGGAATCAATGATTCCTTAGGGCCGCCGGCGCAATTCACTCCAAACGCATTCACGATCTATTCGAAGTGGACGTACTCAGGCGCGCCGATGCAGAGGTCGGTGGCTCGTGGCGAACAGATTTTCAATACGCAACCGCTGGTGATCACGGATGTGCGCGGATTGAACGACGCGCTCAATCAGCCCGTGATCAATGGCACGTGCACTACATGCCACGACACGCCGAATGTGGGAGACCATTCGCTCGCGGTGGCGCTCGACATTGGGACAAGCCGCTCGGCGACTTACGAGAGCGACCCAACGATACAGGCGGCGGTGGGTCAGCTCTCCAGCCCCAATCTGCCGGTCTTCGAGGTGGTCTGCACGCAAGGCACGCTTGCGGGGCAAGTGACATACACGTCTGATCCCGGGAAGGCGCTCATCACCGGGCAGTGCAGCGACGTTGGGAGAGGCAAGGGACTTATTTTGCGAGGACTCGCGGCGCGCGCTCCGTATTTTCACAATGGCGCGGCCGCCACTTTGGACGAGGTGGTCGATTTTTACAATTTGCGATTTCAAATGAACCTGACGCCGCAGCAAGAGCGAGATCTGGTCAATTTTCTGAAAACGCTCTAGCGGATTCGAATCGCGCTCAATCGCGACAGGACACGGCCATGGGATTCAACCATGGCCGCGTCCTACATGGATCGTGCGTTACCGACTCGAATGTTTGCAGGGTCTCGCGCGATCTGCGCTGCAACCATCTCCCGCGACAAGGCATCCCTCTAGGTCATTCGCCGTCGAAAACGCTGATATGCAGGCGCGTATCTGCGACTTGCAGTCAGTTTGGGCGATCAAAATTGGGTATGGCCCGTATTGGGCAGTGATGTAAACTGCGTATCGCTCTTGTGGGGCGCTTGCCAAACGGATCTTGGGGGATTTCTCGACTTCCGGCTAAAATCGTCGGTCCGCAATTGCTCCGTGGCGAAAATCGGATGGAGGTATTGATGAGTTTGAAACGCTTGATGTATGTGGTCTTCGCGCTGCTGGTAATTCTGGGGGTCAATTCGAAGCGGCTCGCAGCCCAGACCATGACGACCGGCGGCGTGCAAGGCACCGTGACCAATCCGAAGGGAGCGCTGGTGAACGGGGCGACGGTGGAGTTGAAGAACAATGCCAAAGGCACGTTGCAAACGGCGACGACGTCCGCCGACGGCGCCTACCAGTTCGGGCTGCTCGATCCCGGGTCATACACGATTACCGTGACGGCGACCGGCTTTCAGCCAACCGCGAAGGTGGTCACGGTTCCGCTGGGCGAGCCGGTAGTGGTGCTGTTTCAACTGTCGGTGCAGCCGAAGCCCACCGAGATGCAGGCGGCGTCGCTGCTGAAAAAAGAAAATGGCAATGAGGGGGTCGCGCTGACGCGCCGGCAAATTTCTCAAATTCCGAATCCCGGCGAGGCTATGACGTATCTGGCGCAACTCGCTCCCGGCGTGGTGATGAATACGGTGGGTGGCACGGGGAATTTCGCACAGTATGGAATGCCGGCGACGTCGAACAAATTTGTGCGGGACGGCATGGACGAAGACCAGCCGTTCAAGAGCATCAATAACATCGGCGCCACGGGAATGTTGCTGGGAACGAACGAAATCCAGGAAGTGGATATCTCGAGCAATAATTATGGGGGGAACATCGGCGAACTCGCGGGGGCGAACGTCAATTACGTGACACGTTCGGGCGGGAATCAATTGCACGGCGAGGGAAATTTTTTTTGGAACGAGCGGATACTGAACGCCAATGATTTTTTCAACAACGAACAGGCAATCCAGCGCCCCTTCGACAGCGCCAATCAATGGCAAGGTTCGCTTGGCGGCGCGGTGAAGCCGAATAAGGTATTTTTCTTCCTCAACACCGAAGGGGACCGCCTGCTGAACGATTCGCTGGCGACCGTTGTAATGCCCAGTCCGCAGTTCCAGGCCGCCACGCTGACCAACCTCCAGAATCTTGGCCGCTCGGACGTCGAGGCATTCTACAGCGGCATTCTCTTCGGCACGCTTAACAATGCTCCGCAGGCAAATACGGCCACGGATAACCAGTTTCCCGGCCAATTCACCAACAGCAACGGCCAGGTGGTTTTTACTGGGGACGGATGCGGGGCATTCAATTTGAATTCGTCGTTTTATTCTATCGGGGGGAGCGCGGCGGAGCCCTGTGCCATGGGATACTCGACGACGGAGAATAATTTCACCAAAGAATGGCTTGTCTCCGGGCGCCTGGACTTCAACCTCACGCCAAAAGACCGCCTGTTCGTGAGGATCGGGCGGGACTGGGGCACGCAGGCGTCATATACCGACCCAATCAGCCGAAATTTCAACGTGAATGCCTCAATGCCTACCAGCGAAGGACAATTGGAGTGGAACCACAGTTTTGGCGCTTCGGCAGTCAATCAGTTCGGAGTGTCCGGGCAATATGTTTCAGCGTTTTTCGGGCCCGGAAGCCAGGTTTCCGCCAATCAATCTTTCCCGACGACGATGGGAATGGCGGACGGATCGTTTTATATCACCACGGCCACGCCAAATCCATGCGCTACGGCGCCGCTGGGGCCAGGATTCCCTATGTTGATTGGAGGCCAGGACTGCAGTACGCCGCGCGGGCAAAATGTGACTCAAGTCCAGCTCAACGACGATTTTTCCAAGACAGCCGGCAGGCACACGATCAAGCTTGGCGGACAGTACCTGCGGCTGGACATGAGCGACCACAATTATGGAACGCTGGCGACCGGTTTGCTGATCGTCAACACAATCAACGATCTTTATAACGGAGGGCAAACAGGCGATTCGTATACGCAATCATTTCCGCAAGCGCTTTCCGAGCCAATCGCGGAGTACACCGCTGGAGGATACCTCGAAGACGACTTTCGATACAGCCAGCGGCTGAACATTACGTTCGCCTTCCGGGTGGAGCACGATTCCGATCCTATTTGCCGTAATCTCTGCTTTGCAGAAATGACGCAGCCATTCAGCCAGGATGTCGGGAATGGCACGAACCAGGCGAATTTGTTGCAGATTCCCTATAACCAGACGATTGGAATCAACCAAGAGCATGCGTTGGGCGGCCTGCAGAGCATTGTGTACGAGCCGCGGGCGGGGTTTGCCTGGCAGCCGCGGTGGCTGGGACCGAAAACAGTTTTGCGCGGCGGCATAGGAATCTTCTACAACATGCTCCCGATGTCGATCGTGGACCGGTTCTCGCAGAACCCGCCATTCAATGCCACGTTTACGAGTACGAATGACTTCATTGTGGCGACAACCGGCGCGAGAGGGTCCAGCATCTTCAGCGACGTGACGGGAGCGAACACCGCGTTCCAGCAGGGGTTCTACAGCAGCGAGACGTTCAATACTATTCAGGCAAACGACGCCTCGTTTACGCCGCCTAATATTTTCACGGCCGAAGCAAAATCCACGACTCCGCAATATCAGAAATGGAGCGTGGAGCTTGAACGTCAGTTGGGAAACGCGACCTACGTCAGCCTGTCTTACATAGGGAATCACGGGGTGCACGAGCCGGTTGTGGCCAATTCCGCCAACGCTTACAGCACGTCGGCGTTCGGCACGTTGCCCTTGGGGCAGGCTCCCGACCCGCGGTTTGGCGAAGTCACGGTGATGTACAGTGGCGGCGATTCACATTACAACGGAGCCACGCTGACGATCAGCCACCAAATCAGCGGAGGGTGGGGCCGCGGCGTGATTCAAGGGAATTACACGTTTGGGCACTCGCTCGATGACGTCTCGAACGGAGGGTTCACGGCATTTTCACCCACGAGCTTCCTGAGCCCCCAGGATCCGCTGAATTATTCGGGGAGCTACGGTTCGTCCGATTACGATGTACGGCAAAGCGGAAATCTGAACTACGTCTGGGAACTGCCCGTGCGGCGGTTCGTCGGGAAGCACGGGTCGAATTATCTCGTGGATGGATGGCAACTTTCAGGAGTCGTTTTTGCGCGCACGGGCTTGCCCTACAGCGCGGTGGATGGCGCGCTCAGCGCGAGCCTGCAGGCGACCAATTATTTCGGACAGGTGATACCGCAATATATCAGCGGGCCGACGGGATGCCAGGTGACATCGTCAGGTCCGAGCTGCCTGGCGCCGCCGGGCACGGCGTCAACCTGTCTGACCGCGGCGGCGTGCGAATTCAATGTCGGGGCGGAATCCGCATTCTCGACGGGACAGCGCAATTTCCTCCGGGGCCCGAACTTTTTCAACATGGACGTGGCGCTGATGAAGACAACGAGCATTCCTTTTTGGCAAAGCGCGCGATTGGGAATCGGGGTTCAAGCCTATAACGTGCTCAATCATCCGAATTTCGGCATGCCGGTGAACAATACTTCGAGCCCGAATTTCGGTGAAATTCTGAACACGGCCGGATCGCCGACCAGCATTCTCGGATCGATGCTCGGCGGGCAGACGAATGCACGGGTGCTCGTGCTCAAGGCGCAATTCACGTTCTAGGCAGTTCGTTTTTTTCGTGGCAGTTTTCGACGGCGGCCCTGGGAAACCCGGGCCGCTTTTATTATCGAGCCCGATTCTCCGAAACGAAGCGGCGCTCCCGCTGGCGAGTGAAATACCACTACGCTCTCGCGCGTAGGATAAAAAGGCTGACGAGCTCTTTGGAGTGGCGCGACGACAGACTGGTTTAGGGATTTCCGCCAGCGAGAAATGCGAACTGGAAAAACAAAGAGGAGCCTCTCTTGAGAAGAGGCTCCTCTTTTTCTTAATTCTTCTTGCGAAAACTACAATAATTCAAGAAAACTAGAAGTGGAGAATCAGGCCGAGGTTGGCTTCGCCCTGGTTGGCCTTGTAACTCCCAGAGTATGTTCCGCAGCCATAGTAGCCGCTGCACTGCGTCGTTTGATTCGGAGTGGTGCGGCTGGCCATCCAGCGCATATCGAAGCGAAGACCGACGTATTTGCTGAAATAATATTTCACGCCGCCGCCAATGTTGTAGGCGACTTTGTTGTTGAAACCGACGTAGAGCGTATTCGGCTGGCTATCGAGGTTTCCGAAATTCGTCCAACCGACGCCGCCGGCAACAAAAGGCCTGATATTGGAATCGCCGCGGAAGGTATAAGCGCCGCCGAAGGTATAGGTGCTCAGAGTGCCATTGGTGAGAAATTCAGTCGCAGGCGGCGTGTAGGTGTAGTCCTGCTGACTGTAGCTCGTCGGCTGGCGCACCATCATGAATTCCACCGCGAAACTGTCAAAGATGGAATAATCGGCAATTACACCGTAGTCGATGCTGCTCTTGATGAAAAGATTTTCGACGTTGGCATTTGCGTCATAGCCGAGGACGTTGATTTTGCCGCCGAATTTGGCGCCGCCAAAAGGCGTCACTTCGAACTTGTCCGCGTACGTGTCCTGCGCCATCGCGCAAGTGGCGCCGCAGCTCAGAATAAAGACGAGTACCAGCAGTTTCCGCAAGAACATTTCCATCTCCTCCGTGTGTGGGATCAACTCGCTCCCCAGGGAGCTTGCCTCTCCTCGCTCTTCATGAGCCGGGCTGAAACACTGCCAATTCTACACTGCCTGCTGCAAAACCAAACTTTGAAAAGCTGCCGTGGTTGCTTAAGTTTAGACGGTCTCTTGCCGGGTAAAGTTGCTTTCTAAAAATGGTCGCGGGAATGTTGCGCACGCGTTCAGGAGGGGCGGACGGTTTCAGGGGAGCGAATTTGGGGACTTGTGCCGGCTCCGACGCCGCTGGCCGAGGCATCTTCCTCCTGCCATTTGCGGGCAACTTCATTCAACTGGCTGAGAATGCTCTGAATTTCTTTGACGCGCTTGGTGAGGCCATAGGTGACGGCGGGCGGGATCGAGGCCTCGTACTTGCGGAAGACAAAGCCCTTGTCTTCGAGGGCGCGAAGCCTTTCGGTGAGGACGCGCGAGGAGATTCCTTCGACTTTTCGACGAAGGGCACCAAAGCGCGTGGGTCCATCCTGGCTTAAGACCCATAGAATGTACATTGTCCAAGGGCGCGCGAGCACCTGGAGGAGACTGTGCATCGGGCACTGACTGGATGCCTCGCACGGACCCTTTTTCATGTTCATACCCTCAATCGTGAGATGCCGGGCGATGTGACTTGGTTACTTTAAAGTTCCTGCTTTATGAAGGCAACTAGTTATTTTAAGTAACTATCTGAGGGGAGACGCATCCAATCTGACGAGGAGAAGGGGATGACACTTGAACTCAGAGGGAAAGTGAGCGGGGGAAATGCGGGAATCATCGCAGCCGGCGGCACACTGCCCGACAGTGAGGCGGCGGTGGTGGCCGCGGCGAAAAGGGGAGATGCGCAGGCGTTCGAAAAGCTCGTAGAGCGATACGAGGGACGAATTTTTCGTCTGGCGCAGAACATCATGCAGAACCGCGAAGACGCCGAGGATGTGTCGCAGGAAGCGTTCGTGCAGGCGTTTCAGCACCTGGACAAATTTCAGGGCGATTCGCGATTTTCCACGTGGCTGACGCGCATCGCCATCAACCAGGCGCTGATGAAGCTGCGCAAGAAGCGCCGCGTGAAGGAGTTTTCGCTGGATGAGCCGGTGGAAGAGGATCTGCCGGTGCCCGTGCAATTGGTGGACTGGGGACCGACGCCGGAGCAGCGGTATTCGCAGAGGGAAATGCAGAGAATCCTGAGCGAGGCGATTGCGGGGCTGCGGCCAATGTTTCGCGCGGTTTTTCAACTGCGAGATATCGAGGAATTTTCAACGGAGGAAACGGCTCAGGCGCTGGGGCTCTCGATTCCGGCCGTGAAAGCGCGAGCCGTGCGGGCGCGGTTGCAGTTACGCGAGGCGCTCGACCGGCATTTCCGCCGGCCGGAAATGATGCAGAGCGCCGGAGATGAAGCGAGACAAGGCACGATGGTGCAGTGAGCGAGACGAAATGATGTGGCGTCTTGCGACTTGGTTTGGCGTGGATTGGCGGGATGCGGGGATCGGGGGCGTGCAATGATTGGATACGTAATTTGCGGGGTTGTGGCGCTGCTTGTTTTTCTTGGGATGGCGGGCTCGGGATTCGACGCGGGCGAGAGGCGCCGCGGTTGAACGGGATTTGAACCAAGGACGCAATCATTTGCGAACGCGAATCGTTTTCTTCATTGCGGTCATTCAATCGATCCTGTGGCTAGCGCACTGGGTTATCTGCGATACGTGGATTGCATTTTGGGCGCCGTTTAATCCACATGGCGTTTTCACGCTGCGAATCCTGATGGTCGTGCTTTCCATGACGTTTGTAGGCGCATCGCTGCTGGCGTTCAAGTTCCACAACGTGATTGTGCGGGCGTTTTACACGCTCGCCGCCATTTGGCTGGGATTTGTGAGCTACTTTTTCCTAGCTTCCTGCGCGTGCTGGCTGGTTTACGGCGTGACGCGCCTGGCGGGTCTATCCGTGAATTCGCGAGCTATGGCTGGAATAATTTTCGGCCTGGCGGCGCTCGCGGGGGTCTACGGGATCTTCAATGCGAGCCGAGCGCGGGTGAGCCGCATTTCGATTGCGCTGCCGAATTTGCCGGAGGCGTGGCGCGGGCGGATCGCCGCAGTTCTGAGCGACACGCATCTTGGGCACGTGAGGAATTACTGGTTCATTCGCCGGATGGTGAGATTGCTGAACAAACTGAAGCCGGATGTGGTGCTTATTCCCGGGGACTATTACGACGGTACGGCGGTCAACGTGAAGCGCCTGGCCGAGCCGCTGCGCTGGCTCACGGCGCCGCTGGGCGCGTATTTTGTGACGGGGAACCACGAGGAATTCAGCGACCGGACGAAATATCTCGAGGCGATGGCAGGCGCAGGGGTGCGCGTGCTGAACAACGAAAAAGTGGACGTGGACGGACTGCAGATTATTGGCGTGCACGACCAAGAACTGGCACAGGATGAAGTTTATCGGTCGGTGCTGCAACAGGCGGCGATCGACCGGAGCCGGCCGAGTATTTTACTGGCGCACGCGCCGCATCGCTTGCCGATTGCGGAAGCGGAGGGAGTTTCGCTGCAAGTCAGCGGACACACGCACGGCGGCCAATTTTTTCCGTTCACGTTAATTGCGCGGCGCGTCTACAGACAATTTGTCCACGGCTTGCAAAAATTCGGGAACATGCTCGTCTACATCAATTACGGCGCGGGCACATGGGGACCGCCGCTGCGCGTGGGTACACACCCGGAAATCGTGCTGCTGCGCTTCGAATGAAACGGCCAGCGCTGCGCGCGGCGGCGTTTAGCGGACGGCGGGAATTTGTTCGCCCGCAACGAGACGACGAAGCGATTGATCATAAGGGGCGCGAGCGACGCCGCGCTCGGTGATGATGGCGGCGATGAAGCGCGAGGGCGTCACGTCGAAAGCAGGATTGGCGACAGTGACTTCCGGGGCGACGCGCACGCCGCGCATGTGCGTTACCTCCGCGGCCGGGCGCTGCTCGATGGGAATGGCGTCGCCGGAAGCGAGCGAGAGATCAAGCGTCGAAATCGGCGCGGCGACGAAAAACGGAATGTGATGTTCGTGCGCGAGCACGGCCATCGGATACGTGCCGATTTTATTGGCCGTGTCGCCGTTGGCGGCGATGCGATCCGCGCCGACCACAATTGCGCCGATGCCGCCGGTCTTCAAGAAATGCCCGACCATGTTGTCGGTGATCAGAGTGAGCGGGATTTTGTCCTGCTGAAGTTCCCAGGCGGTGAGGCGCGCGCCCTGCAAATAGGGGCGTGTCTCGGGGACGAACACTTCGAGCTTGTGGCCGGATTCGACGGCGACGCGAATCACGCCGAGGGCGGTGCCGATGCCGCCCGTGGCGAGCGCGCCGGCGTTGCATTGCGTCATGACGCGGCCGCTCGCGGGCAATAATTCCGCGCCGAAACGACCAATGGCTTCGTCGGCGAGCTGGCGTTCGCGATGGACTTGCTGCGCTTCGTCGACGAGCGCGTCCTTGATGGGCTCGAGATTATTTTGCGCGGCGTTACGCGCGAGCGAATCGAATTTGCCCTGAAAACGGCCGATGGCCCAGAAAAGATCGACGGCGGTGGGGCGCGTGGAAGCGAACGTCTCGCAGATGATTTTGAATTCCGCGCGCAAATCGTCGAGCGAGGCTGCGCGTGAATGCAAAACGCCGAGAGCGATGCCCATGGCGGCCGCAACGCCAATCGCCGGCGCGCCGCGAATTACCATGTCTTTGATCGCCGCGGCCAATTCGCGATAGTCCGTGTACGTGTGATACACGACTTCGGTGGGGAGGTGGCGCTGATCGAGAAGGACGACGCCTTCAGGGGTCCAGCGAATGGGTTCCACGCTTCGCAAAGCCACCTCCGCGAGTCAACAGCAAACAACAATTGGCAATGGGTCAGTTTGAATTTTGGCTCCTTGTGCGACGATCCCCCAGGCTCCCCTATCCGGGGACCTGGGGGCCCCGTTTGTAAGAAAACTCAAACTGATCCACCATTCAAAATGATTGTACATGATTGGCGCGTTAGTGGCCCATGCTGCCGGGTTTTAGAGAAGCAGGTCCCTGCCACGGCAGGCAAGCCTCACCTCCATCGCGCACAGGCGACGCGCTGGGTTCGGGATGACAGCGTAAAGCGAAAAAGGCAAAGGTCAATGAATCGGCGGGATGTGTTTGAGTCCCTGGGTGCCGGCGAAAAAAGCCAGGAAGAGAATTGAGTTGTAACTGAGGTGGATCAAATAGGAGGCAAGAACGGAACGGGCGCGCGCGCGGGCCCACGTGAGCGCGATGCCGACGAAGACCAATATGGCGATCTGCGCCCAGCCTCCCCAGAGTTGCGCCGCATGCATGCCGCCAAAAAGAATTCCCGTGATGATGATGCCGGTCGGAATGCCCCATTTGCGAGCGAAGACGGGATACAAATAGCCGCGGAAAATCGTCTCCTCGAAAAACGGCGCGAAAGCGATGCCGAAAACCATGAGCCAAAGGACATCGGAGCGCGTGCGAAACAACTGCTCGATGGGGAGTTCGGATTTGTTGCCCACGAAGTAAGAGACAACACCAACGGATGCGGCCAACGCGATGCCGCCGAAGACGCAGAGTATGGCAATTCCCGCAGGAGGAATCTCGCGCAAGTCGAAGCGGCGCCAACCGAGCGAGCGCCAGAATGGCGCGCGATGGTAGACGCGAATCATCAGCAGGAGGAATAGAAGTATGACAGCGGACCAAACCGCCTGGAAACCGACGGCGAACGGAGCATTCGTCTTCATGAGTTGCGTCAGTTGGTCCGTGGACATGTGATAGCGCGCCAGCAGATAAGAAACGATGATGATTTCGAGGACGACCAGGCTGGCGATGGCGAAACCGAAAAAGATCAACAGCTCGGCGCCGCCCCAGGGCGTGCGAATGTCTTCTGGGGCGCGGGCATTTTCGAGATCGAGTGGCGATGGAGGCGTGGGCGGAAGGAAGATGGTCGAAGACGATTCGGGAGCGGGCGAATCGGCGGGCGGGAGCGGATTTTCCGGGCCGGCGAGAGTCATTTTCGAGGACGACGCTGGCGATGGGAGGGCGCCGTTGCCCGCGTGCTTTCTTTTTCCATTCGGTGATTGGCGACGGGTTCATCCGCTTCGACGAGAGCTGCGGCGAACAAGGGCATGAGAATCTCGTGATGGCCCGTGAGCGCGTAGCCCGCGGATTTCCCGGAGTCACCGAGTTTGGCGCCGGGCGGATTGGCCGTGGGGCGCTTGACGACGTTCTGCAGCGGCCGGTAATGCTGCAGAAAATCGAAATTCGCGGTGGTGATGGGGCGCAGAGGAGTGCCGAGATTGCGCGCGACGGTGATCGCCTTCAGAAAGACCTCGGGCAGGATCACGGCGGAGCCCCAGTTCAGATACACGCCGCCAGGATGCATCTGCCGCACGAGCGCGCAGAATAATTTGAAGTCGTGATGGGTGGATGCGCCCAGATCTTCGCCGGAAGCGGTGCGATGAATATGCGAAATATCTGCGCCGATGGCGACATGCACGGTCACGGGGATTTTTTCGCGATACGCGGCGGCCAAAACGCTTTTGTCGAGATGCTTGGCGCGGGCGCCCTGCCGCGCGAGGAATTTGCCCGCCGCTTCGCCGAATCCGATGCCGGAGCGGCGAGCGAGCGCGGCCATTTCGTTGACGTAACGACCGGTCTCTTCGGCCATGCCGAATTTCCCCTCGCCGAGCACGGCATCGACATCTTCCGAAGTGCCGCCGGCCATGGCGATTTCGAAATCGTGGATCAAGGCCGAGCCGTTCATGGCGATGCCACTGATGAAGCCGCGGCGCAGCAAGTCGATGAGCAGCGGACCCAGGCCGACTTTGATGACGTGGCCGCCCATGCCCCAGAGAATCGTGGCGCGACGCGCGCGGGCGTCGACGACGGCTCGCGCAATGGCGCGCAGATCATTAGCAGCCAAAATATGCGGCAGCGAATCGAGAAATTCCGCGAAGGACGCGCCCTGGCGATGCGGCTTGGCGAACTGGCCGACATTTACCTTGCTCGGCCGCGAGGCCAACGGATACGTGTGCAGGCCGCGAAAGTTTAGCGGCTGAACTTCGTAGACACTCGAAGATTTGCGCGACAAGCTCAGGCCATCCGTTCCGTGCGGTTTGCTCTCTGCCCAGCGCTTGGCTGAACGGCTTCGACTGTAATTCACTCCGCGACGCGAAGCAAGGGCGAGCGTTTCCGGGCGAGGCAAGGGCAAGACGTATCGTTAGCGGGAAAATGCGGAGGGCTGTTGGCTTGTGGAATTGATCGGAAACACATCGAGTAACTGATTGTTCGAAGAATCGTGGCGCTGCGCGCCGGGGAATCCAGCTCGGATGGGTTGGCGCTAGATTGAGAAGAATGGCTCCCCGGGCTAGATTCGAACTAGCAGCCCTTCGGTTAACAGCCAGTGAAGTAGTTTTATCAGACATCGCCGGAGCTAACGTAAACCGAAGGGACCAGACGAGTTGATGCAAAACTGGATGAGTTGCTTCCCTCTTAGTCTTTCTTCTTTCTTATTCGCTTTTTGCTCCGTTCCCCGCGTTTGATACCACGTTCTTACTACGCCGTGCCGAATGCGAGCCTACTGGCCTATTCAGCGCGTGATCGCTTTGCGCCACCCGACGGCTCTGGTCTCTACCGCAGCTGAGAAACCAGATGGCTCGATGATGTAGTGGCGGAATCTGCGAGGCTAGTGGCCTCGCGAGCGACGCGATTTAGGCCATGCGTTCGGGCTTCCTTTGCGAGTTGCGCGAGGTGCGCGCGGGCAGACGGAGAATTTTCGCGAAGTTCCAGTTCGGCTAAGGCCAAGCGGCTGTCGCACTCGATGCCGTAATAACCAAGGCTGTGCGAAACCGAGCGCACACTTTGAAGTTTGCGGCGTGGTCCTGTGAAATCGACCCTAGACTTTGCGCCGGCGTGCGCGACGAGTTCAGCAGCCTGGATGCGCGCGTCTTGAATCGCAATAGGCAATTTCAGATTTGGATCCGTGCTGCTGGAGCTGAGCACGATGGCATCGGAAATCGCGTGGCGAGCCTCGACAAGTTTGCCTTCGTAGAGCAAAGCGCGGGCCAAATCCGTTTCTGCGGGAACTTCATTGAGGATGTCACTTTCGGCGTGGAACACGACCAAGGATTTCCTCAGCGCCTGCTCCGCTTCGGAAAATTTTCCTTCTTCGAGCGAAACGCCAGCGGCGCCGGCTTCGATTTCAGCAGTACCGATTTGACTATCCTTTTTCTGGAGGATATCTAGAGCTTGCTGGAAGCTTTGGCTGGCACCAGGTAGATCATCTGCGGCAATCTGGATAGCGCCCATGGTCTCGCTGGCTTCGGCAACATCGGAGGTGTTCTTGACGCGGCGAGCCATGGCCATGGCCTGTGTGGCATAAAGCTGCGCGCCGGAAATATCGCCCTCGTACAAGCGGATATTTGCGATGCTATACAGGAGATAGGCAATGCCATTGGGATCGCCGACTTCGACCTGGGTTCGCGCACGGTTGTACTGCAATTCGGCAGCGTGAAGCTGACCGCGCAACATCAGGACGTCACCGAGGTTGCCGAGAGCAACGCCCGCATTCTTGGTATCGCCGCACTCTGTCCAGGTCTGCGCGGCCTGGCGAAAAAGCTTCTCGGATTTCTCGATTTGTCCCTGATTCTCGTAAGTGATAGCCATGTTGTTCAACACGACGCCAGTCTTTTCGTGCTCGCCAAGGGGCAAGAGGAGGGCGAGGGCTTGTTGGTACAGCTCGCGCGCGCCAGTGAGATCACCCTTGGCACCGCGACGGTCGCCCATGGTGCGGAGCGCGTCAGCAGCATAAAGATGATTGCCCGCGGCCATAAAAATATTGTAGGCCTCCTGACAGTGAGCCACTGCGCCCTGGGGGCGGTCGCCGTAAACCGCGTTGATGCATTGATTCAAGCGGAAATGCGCGTAAAGCAGCTCTTGCCCGCGCGAAGCGGCTTCGGCGGCGGCCTTTTCAAAATATGGCTGCGCAGCCGTGCCCTCGGCATAAGAGACAAGCTGCCCCTGCCAAAAATCAATGCGCGGGTCTTCAGATGCGGGCGGTGGCAGCTTGCGGAGCTGCTGGATTATGGCCAGAGCCTCTTCGCGATGGCCGGGATTATTGAGGGCGATTATGAGCTGCTCGGCATAGTCGACGCTATCCGGATAGAGCGCGTAGAGAGCGCGGTAGGCGCTGATCGCGCTCTCCGGATTCTTAACGGTCAGATAATAGGAGCCTTCAATCTGCAATTTATCGACCTGGGGAAGGCCGGAAGAAAGTTCGTAAGCGGTTTTGATTTCAGCCTTAGCCTTCTGATCATAACCCAAGCCAGCCCACGCTCTGTAAAGCATCAGGTGAACGAGCGCAAAGCGAGGCACGAGCTTTTCCGCTTGCAAGAAAAGATCTTTGGCAGCGGCGACATCGGCGTCGCGCAATTTGGCTAGCCCGAGAGAATAAAAGCGATTGGCATCCGGATCGGCAGGCAGCGAAGAGACTACGCCGGCCTCTTCCGATTCGGAAATCATCGGAAGGCCCAAACGCTCGCGCAGGGCGGCACCGACCTTGGCCACAAGTCCGAAGAATTGCTTTTCGCTGCCGGTCTCCGCGCCTTCGTACAAAATCTCGGCGGTCTGCGCATCCTGCAAACGAAAATCCACGCGAACGCTGCCATCCTGTGGCTCGCCCACTGCGGCAAAGGAACCGAGAACGAGAAGGTCGCTGTCCAAAGCCTTGCCGATGCGCGAGGCGGTTTGCTGGCTGAGAGAGTCAGTCTCTGACCATGGCGAGCTCATGCGAAACTGGGCGACATTTTCGCCAGGGACAACGCGGAGACTGCCCCCGGCGCCGAGTTCCGTGCGAAGCATTTCCGCGAGCGAGGTAGAAAGCCAGGCGTCACTGGAGCGCCCAGAAGCATTTTGAAAACCGAGGACGGCAACCGAGCGGCGCAGCGAACCAATATCGACGGAAGATTGTTCGGGACGGACGGGAGGAGGAGCGGCAGCGCGTTTGCGAAGAATGAAAACTGCCGAGAGCGCGAGCAGAATCACGGCGGGGCCAAGCACAAAAACCCAGCGGCGACCAGAAACGCGCGGCGCGATTGCAGGGGCGGGCAGATTTGCCCGAGAGCGAATCTCAACGGGTTTCGGAAGAACATCAGAAAGGGGCGGCGGAATTTCAGGTTCTCGTGACAAGGCAGGGCCTTCAATGTTGACGGGTGCGATGAAACGGTAGCCGCGCTTAGGTATTGTTTCGATGAAGCGAGGATTATCCGCGTCGTCATCAAGAGCGCTGCGAAGACGCTTGAGCGCCGCGTTCAAACTGCCATCGAAATCAACGTAAGTTCCCGTAGGCCACAATTCCGGGCGGAGCTCCTCGCGCGTGACGATCTGGCCCGGGCGCTCCAGAAGCATCGCCAGGATGCGAAAAGGCTGCTCTTGAAGGCGAATTCGCACACCTTTTCGCGTGAGGCGGGCGTTCTCTAGATCTGCTTCAAAAAGCCCAAAACGAAACAGGCGCGAATGTGCGCGAATGTCCACGGGATTCTCTCGCAGGGGCCTGAAAACTTGAGGCAGAGTATATCACAAGTTGCTGCGCGGAATCGGCCATCTCGTCACGGAGTCATGTAGCCCACTCATTCCATTGCAATTAGCAGGTCATAGAAATGTAGCCAGCTCGTCCTTTGACGGTGCGGCTTTTGTCCGGTATTTCATCGTGCTCAGATGCAAAGATTTTCTGACGCGCTGTCGTGAGAGGAATCGACGATGAGGAAGCGAATGGAATGGGGAATCGGACAAGTTCTTGAGCGAATGATGTTCGTGATGATTTGCGCCGTGCTTCTTGCGGGCGCGGCGTTTGGCCAGAACGGAGGAGGGTCCGGCGGCAGCGGCGGATCATGCACAGTGACGCAGCTGCGCATGAAATTTGCGACGAGCAATGACGACCTGCGAGGCGGTCACGACAACTTGAACATCGTCATTTATTTCACGACTGGCGGGTACCAACTTGCGCCAAATGTCAATAAGAGCCAGAACTGGCCGAACAACAGCGTCAATATAGTGGCCATTCCCCTGGCCCATCCTGTTCCGCCAAGCGAAATTCGCGCGTTCCGGCTCGTCCACATAGCGGATGGTGGCTTTAACATCGGGAGCATACCGGAGTTGGCTACTTTAGCCGCACCGATTGCCATCGCGCAAGCATTTCAGTCTCCAGATAACTGGGATATGGCGGACGTACAAGTTGCCGCGCTCGGAAATGGCGTTGGCGCACAAATTGCCCATCACGGCTTTAATCGCTTCACCGGCAGCAATCCAGTTCTCACCATCGGCGTCGACGCGAAAGAGATAGCCAGTGCGTGCGGTACAGGCAGACCCACAGGTAATAGCGGCGGTGGCTCCGGCGGCGGAGCGGGTTCAGGACTGAACCCTGCTCTGAACCCCGGCGGCTCCGGCCTTCACTCCGTTACAGGCGGGACTGGTGGGGGTTCGCCGTATGGGCGTAACTTGACGGGAGTAGTTGCTCGTCCGCTGACGCAAGGCGGCACGCAACCATGGCAGAAGAACAGGATGGTCACGCTGGCACTAACGCGCGCGATTCCAGTGGGCCCGAAGCCGAGTGCGCCGGGCGGACCTGGTAACGGCTCGAATACTGCGGCGATCGCAGTGCTGCAAAGGCAAAGCACGGCTGCGCGCCCATTGCTCTCGCCCGCGTTCACAGGCGGTGTGCCACCGGCCGGAGCGCAAACGGGAGCGCCGACAGGCGGGACATTACTGGCGGGCAACGCGAACCAAAATCCTACATTGCTCAACGGGAACGGCGGCGCGAGCCAGACAATGTCGGCTCAAGGAAGTATGCCAGTCGGGACTGCTGCCGGATCGCAGGCCACCGCGCTGACACCAAACGGCCCGACGCGCCAACAGCCGGCTGGAGGGCAACACCCTACTCCGTCAATTATGACGCGAGCCGCTACGGCAACACAGGCGCAGACACAAGTTTGCATCAATGGGATCGGCGGCGTGGATGGGCAAAAGTCCGGCGTGCTTTTCAGTCCGATCGCAGGAGCTGAAGGCACATTTGTGATTCAGGGCTGCGGTTTTGGAACAACGCCCGGACAGGTGTACTTGAGCGGCGTGCACTACCCAAGCGGTCCAGCTATGTACCATCCGTTGGGCGTTGCGATGGGCCAAGTAAGTTTTCAGATCCCCGCGAATGGGTGGAGCGATCGGCAAATCACTGCACAGATTGACCCGAACGCAAGCGGACTTTATGACACCAATAACGTGACGCTGGTGGTGAAGACAGCGGGCGGGCAGTTGTATCAGGCGGGCGGCTTCAATTTTGCGGCAGCATACGACGTTCAGACGCTGACGACCGTTCCGCAGTCGCCCAGTGCGATCACGATTCAGCTGGCCAGTGTCAATAACTCGAGCGGCGGTGCTGTTCTCCCGCTATATGAGACGCCGTGGATATACAGCGCGCCGCAGCACACCCTCGGAGTCAACCGGAACTTAATTAGTTTCACGCTTCCGGGCTCGTACACATTTCCTGGCGGCACGGACAGTTATCAATTCCACTTTGCGCCGGGATTCCGCCTAGCCAACAACGGCGTGCAGTTGTACCACTCAGACCTAACGGCGGCGGATTGTCAGTCGTCGCCGAACGGACAATTTTCAACGAATGGGAATTGGGGCGTTAACTACACCTCGCCGACATCGGTTCAAATCTCGTGGCAAGAGCAAGGATGCTGGCCGACGAGCAACCCCGGGAATGCACTCGATTATGCGAGCGTCTCCGTTTATAGCCTGTGGATAACGGTGTGGGGCCCGCGCGGCGTGAGCCCGTGGTAAGCGCGGAGACAATGCGGAAGTGAGTCGAAGCAAATCGAGATGAGATGAAGGAGCGAGAACATGATTGCGAGAAGCTACAAAGTGGCGGCGCTGGCGAGCTTTTTGGCGCTCGCGATTTGCGATGTCTCATTTGGCCAGCAAGCGCCGGAACCTGGTGCTGCGTCTGGGCCAAGATGGCAGATGCCGTCGGTGGCCGTTGTTCAGAACGGAGCTTCGCAGACGCTGCCGCTGGAAAAGACGCAGCTGGCGGAGACGAAAACAAAGCCACAATCGCTGGGCAGCCTCGCCGGGGACTCCGCAGTAACGGAAGGAATTCAAGCTGGCGTCAACGACGCGTCGTGGAGCGCAGCGTCGCACATAAACAACGGCGTCGGGGGCTCAGCGGTGGAGCAGGCTGGAGGCATTTTCGGAGGAATGATGGCGCGACGCCAGCCGACCGTGACGTACGTGTGGGGCGTTCCGGGACCAGCGTCGGCGAACGTGCTGCAGACGAGCACGCCGACGTTTTCCGTGAATTTCGCAAAAGCGCCGGGCGTGAATCCAGAGGAATTTGCGCCGGAAATTGTGAAGCTCACGCCGGCCCAGAACACCTGCCGGCTGGCCGGAGCGACGCGCGGAAGAGAGGATGCGCGTTCACGCGATGCCGCGGACTGGGAAATTTATTCGTCGTTTGTCGAAGATCGCGTTGCGGTCACCCTGCAAAAAACAGCGGCCGGCGAGTACCAGATGACGCCACAGTCGCCGCTTTTGCCGGGTGAATATGCGGTGGTGCTGCGGCCTGTGTCGCGGAACGAAAAATTTTCGGGCGGAGACGTGGCGCGAGGCCAGGGGGCGGGGTTGATGTTCGACACGCTGTGGTCTTTTCAAGTGGCGGAGAACGCGCAATAGGCAAACAGAAATGACGAGCAAGCGTCAACGAGAATGAAGCGGAAGACGAGCGCGATTGCAGGATTCATTTTGCTGATGACAGCGATGCCAAATGCGCGCCGAGCGTTCGCGGCGACGCCTAGTGTGGAGCTAAGGCCAGGGAAATACGTTTTGACCATCACATATGAAGTACAGGAGCAGAGGCAAAACCAGTCGCGCACAGCGGCGCGCTGCGTGCGGCCGAGAGATTTGGCGAATCCAGAAGAGATTTTCAATGACCGCACGGATGCGCAAGAAGAAAAAGAAGAATCATGCGCGGTGAAGAATTTGAAAAGCGGGAATGGGCGAATCTCGTATGACGCCGACTGTACGAACCGTAGCGTGCATGTGCAAGGAAACTTGGGCGATACGGGATTTTCAGTGGTGAGAACAGTGAAGCCAAAGGCCAGCCAAGGCGTGTCAATGAAGTTCACGGTGAGGGGTATGCGCACGGGAACTTGCCTGACAACGGGAAAACAGTAAGAGGGCCGCGCGATGAGTTTTTGCGCGGAAGGGTGCGAAATGAAGCGAAGGGAATTTGGGCTCGTGCGCCAGACGCTTTGCGTCACGATCGCAGCGGCAGCGCTCGTGATGTGCGGATGCAAATCAGGAGTTGGCGGAACTTCTGGAGGCAGCGCGAGCAGCGCGGAATCAAATGCCGGGCCGGATCCGAACAAGTTCAGTCCGACCGGCGCGAGTTTGTGCATGCAACAGATGATCAAGAACCCACCGGAGCCCTTGCACCTGTCGTTTGCGGAGACGTCCTCGGACAACCACGCGGCGAGTGTGGTGGCGGACGTGACGCCCGCGACGGTTGACTACACACGACGCGAGACGAGCAACGGGCAGACGACCACGACAACCAAGCATCTGGCGCGGGCGCAAATGTCGGAAATGGAACTGGATTTCGCGGTGATGGGTCCGGTGCCTTGGCATGGTGAGCTGGTGGCGGCGCAGGACGCGGCAAGAAGCGCGGGCGAGCAGAGCGTCGACGGTTTTAATGCGCTGGAATACACGATTGACACCGCGAATGAGCCGGCGTCGCAGAAGGCGACGTTCGAGTCGCTGATGGCGGTGAAGGATTACAAAATCGTGGGAACGGCGTGGGTGACGAGCGATACGGGATGTCTGGTGAAATACGCGATCGATCTTGAGCAGGACAAGAACGACGGGAGCGTGAAGAAGACGCATTTCGAGGGGGACGTCACGAAAAAATAATTCGGCCGTGGACGCGTCAGTGAAAGGCGAAAACAGTTTGAGAAACGGCAATCGGCCCGGATTCCGAAAAAAGGCGAAAGGAGTTTCGAGATGGCGAATTGCACAAAGTGCGGTGCAGCAGTAGCGGAAGACAGCGCGTTCTGTGGGTCGTGCGGACAACCTGTCAAGACCCAGGCCAGCGCGTCTGTCGCAACGAGCAGTTCCGTCGCGGGTGGTCCAGCGGCGGCTGCGGCTGGCACCACTGCGCCCAGCGGGACGATTGCAGGCGGCGCGGGACTGACAATGAACCTGGCGGCGGCGCTCTCGTATGCGCTGGGGCTGATCACGGGAATTTTGTTCCTGGTGCTCGAACCGTACAAGAACAACAAGTTCGTGCGCTTTCACGCGATGCAATCGATCCTTTTCAGTGTCGCGTGCGTCATTTTCGCGATCGTTTGGGGCATTCTGTGGGGAATTCTGACAAGTGTTGCCGGCTTCTGGATTCTCTCGATTGATGTGCCCCTAACTTGGCTGATCTGGCTGGGGGTTTTCTGCTTCTGGCTCTTCCTGATGTTTCAGGCGTACAGCCAGCGCGAATACCGGCTGCCGTGGATTGGAGACATTGCAGCGAAGCAGGTGGGGTGATTCTTAAGAGCGACGGGTTGCGGAGAAATTTCAATCGCGAAGGCGCCGGGTGGCAGGGCTGGAGAAATATCGGAGGACGAACGATGTGGCGTGCGAAAAGTGAGCAAAGGTTATCGCGGATGTTGCGGCGCGCAGGGATTGGAACAATCGCGCTGCTGATAGCGCAAAGCACGCCTTCCGCTCGAGCGCGAGGAACGGGCGGCGCAGGAGGCGCCGGAACTGGAACGGTAACAATTACTGTGACCATGAGCGACGCGGGCGTGTTTGGAGGGGATTCGAACAAAGGAAAGGTGAAACTGAGCCAGGCAGCTCCGGCGGGCGGCGCAACCGTGCATCTCGGACTGGGCAAAACGCCCATTTTCGTGCCGTGCGGCCACGCGGTCACCACAACAAGCAGTGTTCCTGCAAGCGTGCCGAGTTGCGTGATAGTCCCGGCGGGAGCGACCTCGGCGACATTTACAGTTAAAACCACGAATGTAAAGACGTCCAAAAAGGTCAGCGTCGCAGCCACATGGTCTGGAGCCTCGGGAAAAAGTTCATTTCTTGTGAATCCTGTAACGGTGTTCTTCGCTCAGACACCGACCGGGGCCATGGACTGGGGAAGCTCCTCGACGTGGGCGGTGATGTTGAGCCACGTTCCGAAGAACGGAGCCACGGTCGTTCTGAGTAGCAGCAATAGCAAAGTGAAGATACCTGCCAACGTAAAAGTTCAGAGCGCACCGGGGAAGTTCACAGCGACAGCCTCAACAGTGTCTCCGTGCGCGATGTCGCCTTCTGCTCCTCCTGTTTCGGGAAAGATCACGGCAACGTGGGAGGGAGCCTCCGCGAGCGCTCCGGTTACGGTGGGCAAGAATAATGGCCAACCATCCCGATACACCAGCAGCGCGATTCGGATCGATCCAAAGACGATTGTGGGCGTGAGCCATGACGTGCAGGTGGTCGTTCTTCAAGATTCCACCTGCGCTGACAGCCTGACCGCGGGAAGCGTCATGTTCCTCAAGCATTTCGGCGTCCTCAAGGTTGGAGCGGTCAAAAAGATAAAGACTCCTTCACCCGAGGTTGCGGTGGGTGTGAGTTCCGCCGCGCTCACGGATTTCATAAATGATGGGACACTGCAGATGCTCAAAGAAACGCCACAGACTGCGACGGAGCCAGGCGGCTCGAACAGTTCTGGCAACCCTTGGGCGGACATCGCCGAGCCCTATCACGAGCAAAGCCCGGGAGAACAGCCGTGGAAATACACAACGAGCGGCACAGCGACGAGCTATTCCTTCACCGCGTCCAAAGAAAACAATGGGCTGTCAGCCAGCGTTATTGGCAAGGGCCAGGTGAGCGGGGGCTACAACTTCCTCGTGGTGATTCATAGCGACAAGCTGCAGCAAGCAACCTTTACGGTTCCGACTGACGGCACGCTAGACGTTGACTGGATGGCCCAAACGACTGCCGCAGGCCAGGGCATTGGAGAATCGCGCCTGAGAATGGCCCCTTTGTATTCCGGACTGGTGGACAGCCCGGATGACATTCCTTTTCTCTTTCAGATTTACGCCAATTTTATTTTTAAGCCCGGCTTTGGAGAGAAGGCCGCTGCACAGGGCCATTTCCAGATCACTTACAAAGGAGAAGGAGGAATAGACGGCTCGTCGGCGGTGAACAATTCTCTCGACGCGACACCTGATATTTCGAGCACGACGTCATCGGCTAAAGCAGCGCACGGGGCAGTCGTGGCCATCAATGCGCCGAAATTTGCGTTGACGCTCAGCAGCGACAGCTTCCTTTGGGCTTTGGCCAACCGGCTCCCAAGCGCGTTGAATATGAAAGGTGCAGACTTAGCGGACAGTCTGGAAGCGCAGTTGGGCGCGGCGTACGCGAGCAAGCACACCGTCAACATCAAGTACCCCGAGGAAGACGACTATTTCGAGCTTCCCGGCGCAGCTTACGTCCAGTGGGTCACGTCAGTGGCTTACGCCTGGCCAGGGCCTAATGGGCGCAGGTCTGATAAGCCCGGTTCCCTGCCAGCAGTATTACCAGACCTACTTAGTTCAAGCAGGCATAGACAAAGAGATGCTGGGCTCCATCAGCGGTTCGATTCCGCCGGACAAAGGAGTCGAGGTGTTCAAGAAGACGGGAGTATCGGCAATCCCGTCGATTCAGGGATGCATGCCCAAGAAGTAAGCGGCGGAGAGAGATGGCGATGAGCATTTCCTGCAAGCAATGCGGAGCGGCACTGACGGAGCGCGATGCGTTTTGCACGAAGTGTGGAGCGGGGCGCGAAGATTCGGCGGGACCAACTGCAGCGCGGCGGTTTTGCACGAAGTGTGGCGCGACGCTGGCCGCAGAGACGAAGTTCTGCACGAAATGCGGAGCGGTGGTAGGCGCCTCGATTGGCGCAGCGGCGCCAGCGGGAATAAGCCGCAGCATGGCGGCTGGCGCTTCGGCAGCAAGTTCAGGCGTGGCGGGGAAAGCTGCGCTTCAGACTGCGGTGAAGGGAGCTGCAGCGACGCCAGCGGCAAAATCACCAGGAGGAATCCCCAAAATTGCTCTGATCGCCGGCGGAATTGTCGTGCTGGTGGTTATTGTGGCGGTGGTCGCGGGTGTCATCAGCGCGGCGCGGCATGCACGGGAAAAAGCGCAGGAAAGGGAGGCGGCGCAGAATTTCGAAAAGAGCCTCGCGAATCTCGCGTCGTCTGGGAAATCCGGGACGCAAAATGGAAATAGCCCTTCGGCGGCGGACATCAACAAGAGCCTAAACGAGTTGACGGCGGCAGCAAATGCCATAGCGCAGAACGCGCAAAAACAAGGTGGCGCGAATCCGTTGAATGCGATTCCCGGCACTGCTGGCGCTGGGTCCGGTTCGACTTCCACTGCCACTTCCTCTTCCTCCTCTGCTTCTCCGCCTGGACCTTCCGCCGCCATCGCGGCTGCGGATACCGCGCTAATTCCTCCGCCGCTTCCCAAGCCAGCTCCGATTGTGCCGGTAGCGGCCACAGGAAACCAAGCCAAAGACTGGGCGCTGGAATATGAACGCACCGTTGGAGGGCCAGAGGCAGATCTCGTCGTACGCACGGGCGACATCAACAATCTTGGATTTGGATGGCCCGCGGGGTTTGACCCGTTTTCAGGGAAGTCCACGCCCCCGCATCCCTGGCCAAACATCAATCAGATCCCAGCCCAAGCGCCACCAGGAACTGACCGAATCATGGTCGGGACGAGCGCAATGCCGGTCCACATGATTGTGCAACAGACTGCCGGGCACCCGGACCAGATCATGCTCGAATCCATCACGCATACGGATGGCGGAGACGGGTACAGCGGTACGTCGCTCGGGGACTGCTACAACATACGGGAGGGCGCCTTGCAGCAGATGCCGAATGTACTCGGCGACCCGGTAAGGCGCGCCCTAACTGAAAAATTCGTCCTGAGGAACTTGCCAGATAGCATACGCGACCTGGCGCCGAGCTCTTTGCAAAACCGGCTGCCCACGTACTTCTTAGTTGAGCCAGAATCAGCCGCGCGATGCACGCGTGACCGCGCACTCACGATGCCCACTGCCATCGTGTTGCCCGTGGGACAGTTGCCGAGCGAGATCAACAACATCGTCGTCCAGATCTTTGCCGATGATTTCCAACCCGTTCCTTTGCACTCTCGGTTTCAGGTGAGTTTGAACGGCACACGCATTCCAACATTCGAGTACGCGATTAATTCCCTCGATCAAACCGGTCCCATAGGGAAGCTGCTAACGCTAAAACTCCTGCCCGAGTATTGGCCGATTGTGAAGTCAGGGACAGTCAAACTGTTGATCGATGACCCGACCACGCGCGTGCAGGACGGCTATGCTGTCGATTTCGTCCGCATTTTGGTGAACCCGCACAGCTTCAAGTACCAGGTCGCGCTCACCGCGACGGTTACGGATGCGGACACCCACAAGCCGCTTGGCGGCGCGATGGTCACCGCGGGACTCACGTCAACCGCCACAGACCGACAGGGGAAATGCGAGCTAAAAGGTCTTCCGGCGGGGCTGGTGATCGCAACTGCAAACGCGCCGGGATACGACGAAAATTCCGTGCCCGTGGATTTGTCAGCAGGACAAAGCGGACATGCAGATATTCAGCTCCATCGGCATCAGGAAAGCACCGCCGCGCTCGAGCAGTCCATCGCCCAGACCGGCACTGCGACAATCTATGGAATTCACTTCGACACCGGCTCGTCAAAGCTCCGAGCGGATAGCTTGCCGGCCCTGCAAGCCGTTCTCGGCCTGATCAACGGCCGCCCCGGCTCGAACTGGATAATCGCCGGCCACACTGATAACCAAGGCTCCGACAGGCTGAACATTCCGCTATCGAAAGCACGCGCCGCTTCTGTTGTTTCCTGGCTGACCGCCCACGGCGTCGCGGCGAATCGCCTCGAACCACAAGGATTTGGGGCGACGCGCCCGGTCGCTGATAACGCAACCGCAAACGGAAGATTCTTGAATCGCCGCGTCGAGATTGCGCTGGCAAAGTGAAGCGAGTTCCGAGGAGAGAACGTATGAACTGGAAGTTTACTATAGCGGCGATCAGCGCAGGGTGCTTAGCTGTTGCGCTCGGCGGGAGGCGCGCCCACGCAGCGCCGCCGGATGCGTGCAAGCTGCTCTCTGCGGAGCAAGTCAGTGCAGTGCTTGGCATCAGGGTGAATGAGGGCAGGCCTGCGAGCCCATCGAACATCAAACTCTGCCAGTGGATTGCCCCTGTCCTTGTCGGCAAGACCAAGAAGGGAGTCGCGCTCGAGCTCCAGAGCCCTTCGCAAGGATCCTACAATGCCGCAAAACTGGCCGGGCAAGTAACAAAAATCCCCGCCGACGGCTTCCGACGCGGTGACTATTACATGGCGATGCCAGAAGTTGGAGAGGTTAAGGTTCCAAAGGAGAGTTCGATTCTTCAAATCCGCGTATATGGCTTCTCGGCGGATCAGATTAAAACCAAAGAGAAAATCCTAGCGGACTGTGTGCTCGAAACGCTGACGAATGGTCGCTTCCAAGGAGGATGTCCAGTATGAGTATGAAATCAAAACTTGCGATGTTTTTGATGGTTTCCTTCGTTTTCAGTCTATGCGGTTCATCAGCGGCATACGCCGCACCGCCGGCGGATGCGTGTTCGCTCCTTACATCAGCTCAGGTAAGCGCGGTTCTCGGTGTGTCGGTTGGGCCGGGTGAAAGGATATCGCCGAAGAGCACCGCAATGTGCGGGTGGGAAGTTCTGGGTCAGAAGGGACTGGACCGCAAAAGAGTTGTGTTGAACATTTATACGCAAATGGGGAGCGCGAGCCCCGTCGAGCGATTCAACAGGGCCAAAACACCCATCCAGGGTATTCCGAAAGAGCCGGTTACCGGCGTAGGTGATGACGCCATTTTTGCCACCACGCCCGGGTTCGGCACTGGCCTGATTTTCAGGAAAGGGAATGCGGCATTTGATCTGCGGATATACGGCTTCCCCATCGATGAGATCAAAGCGAAGGAAAAAACGCTGGCTTTGGATGTTCTGGCCAGGCTGTAAATCCGTAGTGGATTAACAAACACGCAAGGAGGAGAAGATGAATTCGAAATTTCGGTTAGCACTAGTTTTCACAGCGCTCTTTATTTTCGCGGCCAGCACGGCACGCATAACATCCGCGGCGCCGGCGGCGGGTGGCTGTTCGATGCTCACTCCGGCGCAAATCGGAAAAGTGCTTGGACAGCCGTTCGGTGCACCGGCAGAGACCAAAGCGCCTCCAGCGTACGGTAACCAGCCATGGGGCTCGCATTGCGAGTACAGCTCACAAAAACAATCAAATGCCACAGTCACATTCATCGTGTACGTGGATGCGTCTCCTTCCGAGGCGAAGCAAACATTCGACAAGCTGGCGTTTTGGTACAGGCCCAAATCGAAGCCGGCGATCGGAGATGAGGCGTACATCGACGCGCAGGGTGCGATTCATGTGTTGAAGGGCAAGGTCCGTTTCTACCTGTCTATTAGTTCTGCAAATGAAAAGCAGACAACAGATTTGGCGGCAGCGATTGCCAAGAGCATTTGAATTCCATCGGGGGATATAGATTTTCGTTCGATCAATAACTTTAAGGAGGATGGAAATGCGAAAGACACTTGGAATTGCAGTGGGAGTGATTTGTTTGGCGGCTCTCGCTCTTGCGGCTACGGTGCTACTGGCGCAATCGCAATCGGGAAAGCCCACGACAGACGCGGCGAAGGCGGCAAGCGCGCAGCTCACGCCGCTGGACATGAAGACCGGCGTCTGGCAAACGACTATGACCGGGAAGTACAGCGGACTTCCGCCACAAATGGCGGCAGCGATAAATCCCACTCCCCATACGTACAAGAGTTGCGTCAAGCCGGAGCAGTTGTCCAAAAATCAGTGGGCCAAAGGGTTGGCTGGATACAAGTGTTCTTCCATGACTGTGCTGAAATCCACCGGCACCGACGTGGACGTGCAAGCCACAGGGTGCGACGTGAGCAATGGCATGACGGCCGAGGGACACGGCAAGTTCCACATGGTGGACTCGGGCCACCTGACAGGAGCGATGGATGTGACGTTCAACGGCAACACTCCTTTTGGTAACAGCGGATCAGTGCACATGCATGCGGATTACACCAGCAACTGGATCGGTGCAACGTGTCCTGCGGACATGAACTAGGAAACCGCGGCGAAGCGGCAGCGGAGTCTCGTCGCGGCTAAGCTTCGAGACCTAAGGAATATGAGCCGAATGCGTTCACTGTGTGCATCAGCAGTGGCGGGGTTGATGCTCATTGTGCTTTGGGGATGCGGCTCAACCTTGCCCACGGCAGAACAGGGCAAGGGCATGCAACAGCCGGAGCAAGCAGCGGGAGCGCCCTCCGCGGCAGCGGGCAGCGACAATCCGGGAATTGATTTGAAGTGCGTGGCGATCCACATTGGCAACGCACCGGCGCCGTTTCATTGGTCGTACAAAAAGAAAATAATTGGGTTGAGCGATGCGGATTGGGAAGCGGAAATAACGCCGGATTCCATCGCCGGAACGTTCATCGACAGTTCAGGCACGCACTCGATTCATGGCGCGCGTTCGGATGGCACAAGTTGGAACACGGCGGTAATGACTTTGACCGGGCCGCTGCCGGCCAGTACGTTTGCGCTGGTGAACAACTCGTCGGCAACGGTGCGCGCGGGCGCGCAGGAAATCAACGACGGTCAAGTCATCGAGTACAGGATCGATACTTCAAAAGATACGCCGGCTGATGCGTCGTTGATACGAAGCGTGCTCGGCGCGGGCGGATTCATCAAAGGCACGGCTTGGGTAACGCCGGAAGGATGTCCGGTGAAGTTTTCCCTAGACGTGGAGCAGCACAACCAAGACGGCACGGTGGAAAAAGAGCATTACGAAGCGAATGTAACCAAGCCGTAGGCTCTTGGATTTGCGGCCAGCCAAGAGCCGGGACTGCCTGAGGTACGGCGTTTCCATCATCACCTTGGATTCATCGGCGAAGGACTCAACGAAGGGAGAACTTGAATGCTGCCAGAACAGGAAGCGCAAGCAATCAAAGATTACCTGGCCGCGCAAGTCCCTAAGCGGCCGAAGCCGCGCTTCAGCGGAAAGAAGCAGTGGTTCATCGTGCTTCTCCTGCTGATCGCGGTGGGCGTGATTTACGTTGCCCTGAATCCGTGGGCGTTTTTCATGGGCGGAAATTTTCATCCGTTCGGGTATTGGGAGGGTTGGGGGCGGGTGCATTCCAATACAGCAGGAGATTATTTCCTTTATGTGATGATTTACCCGAACATGCACACCAGAGGCACAATCGTGCCCGCCGACGCCGTCAAGGGGAATGCTCGTCTCTGCACGCCGAAGGGAGAAAGCTTCTATCTGAATTTGGGTGGCGGCATGCCCTTCGGCTACTACGTCAACTCGCTGGGAAAATCGATCCACATTTACATGTACAAATACAGGACGTTCAGCCCGGACGATCGTCCAAGCTTCGATCTGTATGGCCACTGGGGCCAGGGCGAGTTGATTGGCGACGATCGCAAGACCCTTTCCCGCGCTTTTTTGCCCAATGGAACGCTGCGGACCAATGGTTCGCCTTTCATGCCTTCGGAAGCCGAAGACATTCAAGTGACGCTGCATGAAGGCAGCTTTTCGGAGTGGAAAGCGGCCTGCGCGACAGCGCGCTGAGCAGGTGCTCCAAACGACCATGGCAACTGACGCTGCAAGGCCTGCGATTGTCGGGCCTCGCGATCGCGAGAGCTTCTTTGACGCGCAGCGGCGCAACCGCCGCGCGACCTGGCGGCTTTCCGTAGTTTCCGCCCTGGCAACGATCGTAATGGGTATTCCCCTGGCCCTCACCGTCACGCCGTTGCTCTACGCGGCCGCGCTGCTCATCGGCGATGTCATAAACATTTGGATACCGCTGCCACCGAGTTTTTGGCAGCACGCCAACGAGCTCGCCCGCTACGGAATGCTCGCGATTGACTGGCTGACGCAGGGCAAAGCGGCAAATCCGCAAGCCCTTGTGTTGGGCGCTGCGGTGTTGCTGTTGCCCGGCGCGATTTTATCGATGGGTTTATGGCTCGGAGTGAATGCGCTTTTCCGGCGCGCGGGAGTTGGCGGCGCATTGCAAGCGCTGAAAGCGCGCGAGCCGAATCCATCCGAACTGAAAGAATTGCAACTCTCTGACGTGGTTCAAGAGATGGCCATCGCTGCTGGCTTGCCTGCACCGAAAATCATGCTGATTGACACATCTGCAGCGAATGCCGCGGCCATCGGAACATCGCCGAACGACGCACGAATCGTGGTGACGCGAGGTCTAATTGAAAGACTCAGTCGCGATGAACTGGAAGGCGCGCTGGCGCATCTGGTCGCATCGATTGGCAACGGCGACTTGCGCATCGCATTTCGCGTGACCAGTGTTTTCGAGACATGCGGGCTGCTGGTGGCGCTGATTAACGCGCCTTTCGGCCCGCGCGCTCGTCACACGCTGTGGCGCATCGTGCGCTACGGCTTGAGCGGGAAGAGCGAGAATAACGCGGCGGAAGCCGCCGCCGTGGCTGACCTCCTGACACGCGGCGCCGCGCTGGAGACAGACGACATCGATAATTTTTTCGACACCACTTCGCGTAAAAAATCGGTGCTTCGCTCCATTCGCAATTTTGTGTTCTTCCCAATTTTCCTTACGAATTTTGCCATCAAGCTCTCTTTGTGGTTTTTCTCATTCAGCATGCTGGAACCGAGCATGGCCCTGCTGTGGCGCAAGCGCGTTTATCTGGCTGACGCTTCTGCGGTGCAGTTGACGCGCAACCCGGATGGACTCGCTGAGGCGCTGCGAAAACTCAACAGCGAGCCGCGCGCGATTCCCGGAGGCGCATGGGCGCCGCATCTGTTCTTAGTAAATCCAGGTGGAAGCGACCGCATGGACGATCCTAAGGCCAATGCGGCGCACCAGCAGATGCTGACGCAGATGTGGGCCGCATCTCAACCGGCCGGCGGTTCGGGTACGGCAACGGCAGCGCCGGCAGGAGCGGGCTTATCGTCTATTACCTCCGAAATCTTTGCTGCCAGTCAGGCGGCCATTGCCGGAGACCAGAATGCCGCGGCTCGCATGATGGCTTTTCGCCAGGCTGCGGCCACCGCACTCGGAAAACCCATAGATGAACTGCCCAACCTCTCGGATCTTGCTGCGGCGCAGCACGGAGACAAAGCGGCCATGCTTCGGCTGGCGCAATTCAGCAAGAAGATGAACGCCAACGAACCTGATAGCAATGATTCCCAAAAAGCTGCAAACGATTCGAGCAGCAATTTTGCCGGATTTTTCCCCTCTCTGAAACGCCGGCTCAAACGGCTCGATCGCATGGGCGCGCACATCGAGCTGGAATCGAATCGCACGGGACCTGGCGCTGTGATTTTCCTAGGGCTGCTGTTCTTGTTTCTCGCTCCGTTTGCGCTCCTCGCAGTTGCGCTGATTCTGCTGCTCATCGGCATATTGATGTTCGCGAGCCTCGGTTTTCTCGCGGTATGGATGGCGTTCATTCACCAGTTGTTCGCGATGTTTGTGCATCATTAGCACGATATTTTGTAAGGCGAGGTGGCCCCTGTGCCGAATTTATCGCTAATCGTCGTTGGGTTAATCGCAGCGGCGCTGCTGATCTGGTTCATTTCCATTTTCAATTCGCTGGTTGCGCTGCGCGTCCGCGTGCAGAACGCATGGTCGGACATTGACGTCCAGCTTAAGAGACGCCACGACTTGATTCCCAACCTAGTGGGAGCAGTGCAGGGCTACATGGCGCACGAACGTTCCACGCTTGAAGCAGTTACGGAAGCGCGAACAAAGGCCGTTGCATCGACGAGCGGGACAGTAGCAGATCGCGCGCAGGCGGAGTCGGCGCTCAGTGGCGCGCTGTCAAATCTGTTCGCGGTGGCCGAAGACTACCCGCAGTTGCGCGCGGTCGAGAGCGTCCAATTGCTGCAGGAGCAGCTTACGTCCACGGAAAATCGCATCGCTTTCGCGCGCCAGTTTTACAACGACGAAGTTATGAAGTTCAACACGACGCAGGCCACTTTTCCGCGGAACCTTTTCGCTGGAATGCTCGGCTTTTCACCGGCAACGATGTTCGCGGCGCAGGATGCGGAACGCGCGAACGTACAGGTGAATATCTAATGAGCGCGGACCTCTCCGCCGTACGGAGGGAACAGCCAGATTGCACGTGGAACGGTTTTCGGCAGACTCTCGTTCAAAACGAGAGTCTGATTGGGAAAATTGGACTTTCAGGACGCTCCAAACAAGTTTGCCATTGAAAATCCCGATCGTCTTACTACGTTCCCGAGGACAACGCGAAGTGGTCTTTCGTAAAACTCATCTACAGAGAGAAGTGGCTCCCCGGGCTAGATTCGAACTAGCAACCCTTCGGTTAACAGCCGAGGTAGTCAAAAATCTAACTGCCGTGTCTGGTGTCGCTTACATGAAGTCGGCAGCCATTCTGACCCTCTTAGCTGCACCCAATCCTACACCCAAGAGGTAGTTGCAAACAGCTCGCGATACTTGAAGCGCCATTACTACAACACGGCTTCACATAACTTCCGTGTAGTCGACCAACAGGACAGAATCTCCACGCCCGGCTACACGTTTCTTCGCATCGAAGGGGATGTCGATTCGAATCCTCGGAACCGGTGGCTAACGGTGGGGCTCAGCCGCCGCCGAAGGCGATCGGCTGGAGCGATTTGTCAGGCCAGAAATCATAGTTGCCACAACCCGTGATCCACATCTCCCCGGACGTAGATGGCGAACGTACCCTTTCCTGGAATCTCCAGCGGTGGTGCGCAACCAAAGCGCCCTGCTTTGATGCCGCCTCTAACGCTGCTTCGATGTCGTCAACGAGCCAGTACGGTCGAACGACGGGCTCCTCCGTATCCCGCTAGGGACCGCGCACGCCAATGTGATCGGCCCCGGTATTTTTGAGCCACTCTGAGGGTTAGTTTCCGGCAAAATCTGATTCCCAGGAAGGGAGATTTGCCGTGAAACACAAACGATTCACTGTCGAACAAATCGTGGCGGTCTTGAAGCAGGCGGAAGCGGGAGTTCCCATGGCGGAGTTGATCCGGCGGGTGGGAATTTCAGAGCAGACCTTCTACCGATGGAAGAAGCAATACGTCGGGCTGGAGGTGGATCAGGTTCGCCAGCTCAAGCAGCTGCAAGAAGAGAATACCCGGTTGAAACAGGTGGTGGCCGACCTGACGCTGGACAAAGCCATGTTGCAGGACGTTCTGTCAAAAAAATTCTAGCGCCCTCGCGGCGTCGGCAGGTGGTCGAATACCTGCACGGCAGTTACCGGGTGAGCGAGCGGCGAGCGTGTAGGGTAGCCCGGTTGAATCGTGGGACCTTTCGGTATCGCGGTTACAAAGACCCGCGGACCGCCCTGAGGATGCGCATCCGGGAGATCGCTCAGACGCGAGTGCGGTACGGATACCGGAAGATTCGCGTGCTGCTGAACCGCGAGGGCTGGAACGTGGGCAAATACTTGGTGGAACGAATCTATCGGGAAGAGGGATTAACGCTACACCAACGGCGGAAGCGACGCCGCCGGGTGGCGGAACATCGGCGTGAACGTTTTCATCCAACGGGGCAGAATCAGGTGTGGTCGATGGACTTTGTGGCGGATCAACTTGTGGACGGAAGAAGGTTCCGATCACTGACGGTCGTGGATATCTACACTCGGGAATGCCTGGCGATCGAGTCAGAACAGCGGCTGAAGGGCGAAGATGTTGTGTTGGCGCTGAATCGGATTAAAATCCAGCGAGGAGTTCCGAAGTTTCTTTGCTGTGACAACGGGAGCGAGTTCTCCAGTCAAGCGATGGATCTGTGGGCCTATCAGAACGGAGTGCGCATCGCCTTTTCTCGTCCAGGGAAGCCCACGGACAATGCCTTCGTGGAGTCGTTCAACGGAACTTTCCGAGCAGAATGCCTGGATGCCCATTGGTTCACGTCGTTGACGGAAGCCCAGCAGATCATAGAGACTTGGCGCAGGGAGTACAACGAGAGTCGGCCTCACAGGGCTCTCGGGGAGAGGACGCCCAACGAATTCGCCCAGGAAATCGCGGCTAGCCGCGATTTCCTGGGGATGCAAGCAGCCGAAAACTCACCCTAGGGTTGGTACAAGAAAGCCGGTCCGATCAGTGATGTACACTCTCTCACATCCTTTGGTACAAAAACTCGGTCTGGTCAAGGTTACAGGATGCATTCGCTTTCTAACTTCGTTGTCGCGAGTGGATGGCCTCATCTGGCTTGACCGTAACCTGTGCCTGCGCGGTTTCGGCGTCGAAGTCACCGTTGAACGAGATCCAATCAGCTTGAAACTTGCGCAAGACTCCCGTGGCAAGAAACTCCGGGCACTCAGTGTGAACCATTACGGTATGCGACATCGCTCAATGATGAGATATTGCGCCGCGAATCCAGAGAGTGTGGGTTTCGTTGTCTCTCAGGATGGCGACGCACGAGCCGTCACGTCCGTCGACGAAAGCATACTCCTGTGGGAGAACGTTTGGATTCACTCCATTAGCAATGCCAAGCCTGTGACTACAGACTGAAGCTTGCGCCTAGCCAACCAAGCCTGGGTACCCGATTTTCGCTGGAACGAACTACGGCGGCCGAGCACACCGAGCCCCTACCAACGGCCCCGGTCCACGACTCTAGGAACTAAGGCTGCTGGCCCAATTAGAAAGGCGAGATACGCAACATGCGCAACCGCCAAGGGCGTTAGATTGCCCAAGACGACAAAAACGCTTCCATTCACCAGTCCCATAACGACCGCTCCGCACGCGGGAGCGACTCCCTGATACCACGAAGGGAGGTGCGAGAGTTGCACAGTTATAAATAGAAGAGTAGAAACTCCAATAGCGACAGCCGTCGAGTACGGAAGGAATAAGGGAATCACAATCGCTCTAAAAATCAATTCTTCACCAGTCAGCGCGACAAACACAAGAATAAGTGACAAGGGCATCGGCACGATGCGGAAAGCATCGGAAAACGTTCGCATCCACCCAGCCTTACCCACCAAACTAAGTTCGAGAGAAACTTCACTGTGAATCACAGAAGAACGTACCCGACCCATTACTCTAAATGCGAAACTGGCAAGAACCAGACTTACTGCACCTTCACCAATACCCAACAGAACTCCTATGGCCAACATTTCAGTTCGGAAATTCCGCACAAATAGCTCGACCAACGAACAACCGAGAATCGGTGATATTGCCACGTACAAGATCGCAACCCCAATGCCCCAAATCGGCAAAATTACAACCCTCTGAGATTCCAAAAAACTGATCCGCTCTGGAGGAAAAACCGACAGGATCTCTCGAGTTAATGTGTTTGCGAGTTTCATCAGCGGATAGTAAGCGAAAGAGACGATCGCAAGGACACCAAATCCCCGTGTGCCAAGCTCAATCGCGCTCTTCCCCGAGAGAATCAATTTGAATACTCACCGCCTGTTTTGTTGAAAGCGCCGGCTCGCTGTTTTTTCCACAGGCCCGATGACGAGTCGAAACGTTCTAACAGCTTCTTTGGTATCGCATGAAACCTGTTGTAGCCAGGATGCAGGACACTAAAGCGAAGACGCTCAACAATATAAGTCTAGCCCAGACCGCCTGCCACCTACCTTCAAAACTGGCTCGACTGACAGTTACAGCCCAATCGACAGGATTGTACTCTGTTGCGATCCTCATCCAATGCGGCATTAGTTTACGCTCCATCATCATCGTCGAAAGAAACGTAAGCGGAAGTGAAAGGAAATTTACCATTGCAATGAGGGAGTTCTGCCGATGCGTGAGAATGGCAAGCCAGTTGGAGATGCCACCGAACGCCAACCCAAGAAGCGCGGACGCGACGAGCAACAATACAAAACCTGCAACGCCTCCCTTCGGCCTGGCTCCAAGCGCGAATCCAATGACAACGATGATCGATACCTGAATCACAGTTTGAAACGTAGTGTACCCAAGGGGTCCTGCAATGAGAGCGCTGCGACTTATGGGCGTTGCCAAAAGCCGGTCCAACATCCCAGAGTACATATCTCCAAGTAATCCCATTCCCGAATAGGCTGCGCCAAAGAGTGCGGTCATGACTGCAATCCCCGGCGTTAGGAAGGTGATGTATGACTTCTCGTCGAATCCGGGGACACTCGCGATTGATTGAAATAGCTGAGAAAAGAGGACTACCCAGACAATCGGTTGAAATATCGCCAAAAACAACACCGCGGGCATGCGTCGGCTGCTCCGAACTTGACGCAAGAATAAGTACCACCAGTCCTTCATCATCTGCATAAGCCCTACCCGCTATCGAAGAGGCACGCGACGCGCAGCTCCAACTATATACTTGCGCCCCGTCGCCGACAGGTAAACGTCTTCCAGTGAAGGCCGCATCGTCGAGGCGCGGTTGACTGAGATTCCGGAATTATCAAGTAACCGAAGGATAAGAGGAATGCAGCGCGCCCCATCATTTACATGTGCATAGATAGTGTCGCCGTCCAGAATGACCTTGGTAATCTCATCGACGTGCTGTAGCGCATTTTGAGCCTTCAACGAGCAATGATCGCCACACTCAACTGCCACGATATCTCCTCTTAATGAATCCTTCAATTCACTCGGGGTTCCACACGTTACGATCTGTCCTTTATCCAGGATTGCTATACGCTCCCCCAGGACATCCGCCTCTTGCATGTTGTGCGTTGTCAGAAGCACGGCAATCCCATCCTTCTCACTAAGATCCTTGATCCGCGACCACAGCACGGCGCGACTCTCTGGGTCGAGGCCAGCCGTCGGTTCGTCAACAATCACCACGCTTGGTTGATGGATAAGGCATAGAGCAAGTTCCAAACGGCGCTTCATTCCGCCAGAGTATGTCCTCACCAAACGGTCCACCTCACCGCCGAGTTGAAACAGCTCAATCATTTCATCGATTCGTCGACGCAGACTATGGCTGGGCACACGATATAGCTGCCCCTGTAAAATGAGTGTTTCGCGTCCGGTGGCGTTAATGTCCAGCATAGAAGATTGGGCAACATAGCCAATGCATTTGCGCACGCTGTTAGCGTGTTTCAGAACGTCCATCTCCATAATAAACGCGGTGCCTTCAAATGATTTTGTGAGAGTACACAGGATGCGAAGTGCCGTGGTCTTTCCAGCGCCGTTTGGTCCCAGTAGACCGAATACCTCTCCGCGGCAGACGGAGAAGGAAATTCCTGCTAGCGCAGTGATTCCAGGAGGATAAATCTTCTTTAGCCCACACACCTCAATCCTTCTGTGGCTGGTATCGCTCACGACGCGTTCCTTATCCTAAATGTCCGATCCCGCAAACAAAACGACAAATGAATTCAGCATCACGTGACCGACCATCGCCGCAACAAGGGTTCCTCCGAGGAAGGCCGCAACAAAATAGACCGCTCCAGACAAGATCTTCGTTACGACACTATGAATTCCGAAGTATTCGTGGATCACCCCGTACGCCACACACGACACCGTCGCTGCGAGAATAAAGCTGCGCGTAAGCACTAAGGCCAATGACACCAGATAGTACCGATAAATATATTCTTCCAGCACCGCGCAAGCGAGCACGTCTGACACTCGGAACCGTCCAACATCTGACCTGCCCAGGCGTTTTAGATCCGCAGATTTCGCGCGCTGAGCGGTTCCTCGCGTCAGTCGAAACTCTCTAAGATGTCTTCGGAGAAATTTTGCGATTAGCCATTCAGCGATGATGCTCACACCGCCCGCAAGAAGCCCTATGCCCACCCCTACGAGCACATTGCTGCGCACCGCTAGGGTGAGCGTCGACCAGCCAAAGAACCAAGCATTGGTAGCAATAAGCAGCAGCAACAGGAGTACGTATGGACTTATGTAGAGCGCACGCACAACACCGCCGATCGCCAGCTGAAACTGGTTCGCGACCGTGCTGGGAAACAAGTCCCATAAGAAAAGCGTAATGACGATATCGAACCCAGCATTATGGATAGGGATGGGGATGCTCATGCTTCACGCCCCCGTAAGCCACAAATCGACGATGCGCTTTCGCTGGGAAAGATGGGAAACATAGTGTCAATAGGTCCGGCGAAAATACGCGATAGACACAAAAGCCTAAATCCCTGATGTCCCGCGTGGTCAAATCAATAAAATAGAGGGGCATCGCCGCATCGCGGAACACATTCAGTACAGACCTGAGCCCTTCCCTGAATGACTTTGAAAATCTAGGAAGCTCCGCGGCACGAACGGTGGTTTCCCGTGGAAACTGCTTCTCCAACGTCGCTCGGTTTTCCGGATGCGCGTAATAGACTACATTGGTATCTAAGTCTGTTATCTTGAATGGATCAATTTTCTCAAGCTGAGGTGAGCGCATTATTCCAATCAGCGCGAGATGTGGAATTGCACTGGCTTCCAAGAAAGCCTTGTAGCAAGCCATTTGCAATCCGAAATCGCAGGCGATGCCCACCGCACACGCGGGGATTTCCGCATGTCGATTCAACAGTATGCAAGCTACAACATGAACAGGGAAATCGGGACTCGATAGGTAATGAAAACGTATTTCGTACGCGTTTTGAGTTGCCGTATCAGTTAGTATGGTCTGCAGTAAACACATTCGATCATCGAGTACGATCGCCGGGGCCGTTCGGTCCGAGTACCAATAGCCCATCGCGGTGTCCATTTGAATTAGCTCCAATACCGCTGATGTCAGAGCTTTCTCTGGATCCGTATGAGCTGCAGTCCCTGTCGTAACCGCCATGTTCAGTCTTTTTTCACCCTCGTCAACTCGTAGCATATATCCCACTACAAGAAGTTGCGCAGGGGCAAGGACTGGCTTACCGGACGTTAGGTCAAGGACTTCGACCCAACCCAGAGGATGATCCGAAGAATAGGAACGGAAGGGGAAGGCAGGTCTGCTGATTTGCTCCTGGTCATAAAACTGACTATCCTCCGGATTCCACACCCCTGCATTTTGTTTGGCGAGGTCCCTTTGTCTGGCGAACTGTATCGATCCGCCGTTTTCTAGTAGGTAGACCATGTGCGCGTATCTCTCTACCGTTTCTCCGAGAGCGCGCATGAACGCCTCTTCCCGTGTCACACCGTATCCGCCGAGGTGGTATGACAGTGGGTGACCCAAACCGATCATGCGATGGACGGCGGTAAGCTGGGCGACCACAATGTAGAGGTGAGGAGAACCCGGATCGTGCAGCGAATAACTGATAGTTTTGTCGAGACCGGTTAGAGGACCGACCATTCTTCGGATGAGACGATCTACTTTCGGCCCAGCGGGATTCTCGATTCTTCCTGAGCAGTACACTTCCATGTATTCCTTTACTTCCTGGCGCCATTGCATTCACTCACGTATCTGTGCTACAACTTCACGATGTCGGAGTATCATGTAGCGCCAACCTCTGCAGAATATAGATCATTGACAAAACGTTTAACGCTGAAATAAAGCGTTCTTTCGTTTTTCTCATTCATTGAACTACACCCCGGACAACCAGGTAATCTAAGTACCTCGTTGAAGGTGAACTCGAGTGTCGGAAGATAGATGGCCAAAGTCTTCCCGATTGTAAAAGCCGAACCAGTTGACACGAAATTCAGGACTTCGAATCCGGTGAGTGATACAAGCAGACTCTGGATAGCTCGAGGGATTACACTTCGTCCCAATTTCACCTTCCCTTCAGCAAGAACCTTTTTGTAAGAGAGGTAACTCCCATTCTCGCGGATATTTGATGCTACTCTACCCTCAAAGCACTCATAGCAGGAAGAACATCCCGGAAGGAACGTCGGACCGACGAGAATAAACGGGCCATCTAGGGCAGCATGAATCCAAGCGAAGGAGTACCGCAGCGACAGACGATTCAAATTTCGAAATAGAATGGGATTAATCGTTTCAAAGGCGGCAACCAAGAATCTGCCCCGCCACTCCTCGTATCTCTGTTCATCCTCGAGAGCTTTTAGCGGATCTTCCCTTAGAGTGAAATCCTCTCGCATTAAAAGACAGAACAGAGGATCCGTTATATCGATCACGCGCGGCTTGTCACCAGAGTCGCAAATTTGCTCCGCGAGCTCGTTACCTAAAGAGGAGTCACTTAAAATTTCCACTCTGGGCATACATTCATTTCGCTCGCCAAGATTTGATAGGGTTCCTCTTAATAGATCGACCTGATAATCGAGGAAATTGTCTGGGCCGGGCGAAATGGCATTGTAGTGCTCAAGATGAGAAACCAACGTCTCCAGTTCCGACCAGGAAATGCCCGATTCCTGCTCGACGGCGGCCAACGTTCTCGTTCCATCCAGGAGCTCTAGAGTGCGATGCAGTTTCCCTGAGGCCGTCGAATCGCTCAACGTGATCGACACGGGATTCCAAACTCCGGCTCTGAGTTCGACGGTATCCGGACTGTGCGGCACAACGCTGTATTGCGACCGAACGCGATAAGTACTATCCCGAGAGATCATAGTCAACATCCTTCCTGCGTTCTCTTCCCTTGCCCGACCTACCTTGACGGATCCGCTGAATGGCCGACTAATACCATATGAAGAACAGTTGCAGTCGCGCCGTCCACTCCTAGTACATCGTTAATCTCGCCATCGTAAAAACTGGCTGACTCTACACTGCCGAATCCCAAAGCAGTGGCCGCCAGATGGATGTTCTCGGTTATTTCTCCTACCTCGATAAACATGTAGCGAATACCGCGGTCCCCGTATTTGCGCATGACTTTCCAAGGTCGACCCACCAAGAACAACATAATGCATGCGCGTGAGTGCGCAATTAACTGGTCGGGGTAAGTGCACGAATCCTTCATTCGCCGCAGAACCTGGTCGTCCCTATCTCGTCGTAACAAGAACAGCTTGTCGTCGCGGGGCAAATAGAGATACAGCCCACATTCGATGCCAGCCACGTGTTGGGTCACCACATATACATCGATACCATACAATCCCCCGGGCGACGGAGCGCTGCGAAACGAAATATCAACCGTGCTGGATGGATCACTACTCAGGGGCACTGTTCCGTGACCCGTGATTCCGCTCCCAGCTCGCAAGATCGTTGCGAGCGATTTCAATTCCATCGGGTCTCCGGTAAAGGTGCGGCGGCTTCGACGGCGCCGCAAACACTGCGACAAACGCATAGAAGGCTCTGTCCCAATAGGTAAAGCCACCTCTCCAAGCGCATCCGGTGATTCCAGGCCATTCATCGAAACCATACACAAGGACGAGTCACCAAAGTATCGCCCGACCGAAGCCGCTGATTCGCGGTCTTGCCGATTCAGACGAGTGTTCAACAAGAAGTTCTCGCCCAACCTTGGCGCGTGGTTCAGCATAGTTGCTCGATGCCGAGAAAAATTGAATTGAAATCCTGAACTCTGAATCCACGGATTGAGCGGCTTAACAGTATTCTCCAGAAGGACTTCAAACCAGAGATCAGAGCTGCCTGGCAGCTTCCGAACGTTCGAGTTTTTTGCCTGAGACATCGAATTCGGCCCCTTTTATATATCTTGCGGGTTGGCAGCGATTCACAGATGGCTGATTATCTACGATCCGATTTTTGCGACGCCGGGGCCTGGCCTGCACCGTGTGGCAACTATGTTCCGAGATTATGTTGTGATGCGATCACAATCGCCGCGCGACCGCATCGAGTTCCCGACTATCCTCCCTCGGCTGCGAGGCAGGAAGTAGAGGTACAGCCGTTGCCGGTACACGTACACGCGCCAGGTGCTAGTGCAAAGCTGCGAAGTTCGTCTGGGCTGACGAGGTCTTCGCGCCCGGAGTTCAGATGTTCCTTGAACGCATGAACTTCCAAGATCATGTCCTTCCTCCTTTCTTGTTAGCCATGTAAGCGCAGGCCAGGGTGCCGAGACAAATCCCGCGGCTTCGCCAGCGTCAACTCGGTTTATCTGCATGCCGAGTTCAAGGCAAGTGATGAATGTAACGTAACCCACATGACAATAGTCACAGGCCAGAAAGCGGATATTCATGGCCGATTGCTCTTATTAATGATGTAGATTAATCAGATGCGGCTCTTGCTTAGAAATCGAGATATGGGTGTCACGGCGTACGCCTGGCTAATATATCTCAGCTTCTTTTTTGTTCAGCCTGCCTCGCATCACGCAGGATGGCGAGAGTGGCTTATCACATTCCTCGGAGGGTTCACCTTTGCTGTACTTTACTTCATCGGTTATTGGGTCAGGGGGCGACAGTTGCTGGGGGTCATCGCGGCTATCACCTTTCTTGGAGTCGGATTTGTTCCCTTTAATAGTGGCGCTTCCGTGTTTTTCGTCTTCGCGGCCTATTTCGGTGCTTTCATAGGTGACTCCCGATCTTGCGCCCGCGTCCTTGCCGCGTTGGTGGCCGTCACGGGTATTGAGGGATGGCTACTGCATCTCGGTCTTCGGTTCTGGGCCTTGACCTCTGTCGTTTCTGTCGTCGTAGGATTCACCAGCTTTCACTTCGTGCAGAAAAATCAACTCAACCGCCGCTTACGAAGAGCTCAGGAGGAGATTGAGCACTTGGCACAGCTTGCGGAGCGTGCACGAATTGCTCGCGACTTACACGACGTCTTGGGACACACTCTTTCCACGATCATTTTGAAGGCGACGCTGGCAAATAGACTCGCAGGGCAGGATGCCGAGCGCCAACGCACCGAAATTCAGGACATCGAGCAAATTTCACGCGAAGCTCTTTCCGAAGTCCGCGCAGTTGTATCGGGCTATCGCGGCAGCGGGATAGCGACAGAGCTGACGCGTGCCGAAACCACTTTGCGAAGTGCCGGCGTGGTCACAGGCTGCTGCGTTGAACAAGTTGCCTTATCTCCGATTCAGGAAACCGTGCTCGCGCTCGCCATAAGGGAAGGTGTAACAAATGTAATCCGACACGCTCACGCTCGTACTTGCCGACTGAACCTGAGCCTGCAAGAAGGAGCCTGCCTCCTCGAGATCTCCGATGACGGGTGCGGCGGGTCCGAATTTGAGGGAAATGGCCTTTCCGGCATGCGCGAAAGGATCAAAGCCTTGGGCGGAACTCTGTCTCGTAAGCGAGGGTCTGGGACAGTATTGAGAATCACCTTGCCGTTGTGACGAAGGGGAGATTGGTCAAACGTGACTTCCTCGGTAAAGAAGCATGCGGTCATACGAGTAATTCTAGCCGAAGACCAAGCCATGTTTCTCGGGGCGCTTGCGGCACTGCTTGATATTGAAGACGACATAGTTGTTGCGGGCCAAGCCCACAATGGAAAAGAAGCGCTGGACGCTGTCATACGCGAAAAAGCAGATGTTCTGATCGCAGATATTGAAATGCCCGAAATGACCGGCCTTGAAGTGGCTGCCGAACTTAAACGAAGGAAAATTTCGACGCGAACGATTATTCTGACTACCTTTCCTCGCCCTGGTTATATGCGTCGCGCCCTAGAATCAGGTGCTTCAGGATACTTGCTCAAAGACAGGCCCGCCAAAGAACTGGTGGACGCGGTGCGGCGTGTGAACATGGGATTGCGCGTAATTGACCCAGAACTTGCGGTCGAAGCCTGGTTTGAGACAGATCCCCTCACTGACAGGGAACGCCAGACGCTCAGATTAGCCGGTCATGGCCTACCTAGTTCGGCCATCGCTAAGGAGCTTGGAATTTCTGAAGGAACGGTTCGAAATCACCTTTCCGAAGCGATCCAAAAACTCGGCGCAACCAACCGCACCGATGCTGCACGGATTGCCCGCAACAAGGGTTGGCTCTAACGGTCGCACCGCCAGGACCTTCAATTCCTCGGTCATGCTCGATTCTTTCTGACCTAAGATTTCAAAGCGTGATGCTGCATAACGCTCAATACGCTGACTGAAGCGTGGTCCAATTATGCACGTTCCTTGCCCCACAGTTCACCGGTTTGCCATTTGGAGCCTCGAATCCATAAGTAGCATGACATTTGTCACGACGAGCTGGTGATATTCGTGAATGGTCGAGTGGCCTCGCCTTCGTACACAATATGATGCGCCTAAGGCAGAAAGGAGTTAAACAGGATGCAAAGACTTTCTCGATTGTTGGTCATCCTCTTTGCAGTGACCGCAGTCCTCAACAGTGCAGCTAAAGCGCAATTGCAAATTTCGCTAAGTGCAGCGTGGCAGACTTTTTCGGATAAATTTGCAGGAGGTACATCTTCCGGTCGCGCCGTCGTCCTCCCCAACGGATCGGCGAATCTGCACCACGCCGTCAGGATGGAAGGCCAACTGACTCACTATTTTATATCTCCTTTCGCTGGTATGCAGACCAATATCGAACCGAACGGTAGTCCCCAGGATGCGCAAGCATATTCTGGAGTACAATTTTGGGTTCGAGGCGACGGCCATCGTTATCTTGTGCAAGTACACACAGCCAGCGTGAAAGACTACAATTACTTCTCGGAACCGTTTGCGACGACAGGACGTTGGGTATTGGTTAGGGCGCCATTCAAGAACCTTACACAAATGATTCCGGGCGGAAAAAAGGTCCCATGGACTGGTTCGGATCTAACTGGAATGGGATTCGAAGCCTCCGGTTTCGTTGGACGGTTCTGGATGGAAGTCGGGAAAATTTCTCTTTATCGTTAGAACGAACCGAGCTAGAGACCGAGTCAACCGTGACATCAATCTGGAAGGATGTATGCTATGGCATACGGCTGTTAGCCAAATCGCCCACTTTCACGGTGGTAGCGATGCTCACGCTGGGTCTTGGCGTTGGAGCCAGCACTGCACTTTTCACCATCGTGAAGGGCGTTTTGCTTCAGCCGTTGCCGTTTCCCCAACCGAATCAATTAGTTAGCCTCACTGGTCCTCTTCAAAAGGGGCCGTTCGTACTTTTCCGTGAACAAGTCCATTCTTTCACCGCGGTCGGATACTCGGACTCCCAGTTCAATCTAACTCTACCATCAGGCACGATAAGGGTCAAAGGGGCAATCGTTTCGGCAGACTTCTTTTCTGCGTTGGGCATACAGCCTGTCAAGGGTAGGACATTCAAAGCGGGCGAGGATCAGCCAGGCTTGGACAGCATCACTGTTCTCAGTTACTCGTTTTGGCAGACTCGATTCAAGAGCGACCCCACGGTAATTGGCCGACCCGTAACCGTCGATGGCTCCGAGCGCGAGATTGTCGGTATCATGCCTCTTGGATTTAGTTTTCCTTCTTCAACCACCGCTATCTGGGTTCCATTACACCTTGATCCCGCAAACATCGGAGACTACTGGGGAAGCAGCTATTTAACCGTTCTTGGTCGCCTGCATCCCAGTGTGTCAATCCGACAAGCGCGCGGCGAAGTAAAGCAATTGGTACCTAAGATTCGGAATAGTTTCCCCTGGAAGATGCCTGACCGTTGGGGTGCCGACATCACCCTCACAACTTTACAACAAGAAATTGTCGGCAACGCCCGCACTGAACTACTGATTCTTTTTGGTGCTGCGGGCCTTGTCCTCCTCATTGCTTGCGCAAATGTCGCCAACCTTCTGTTGGCACGTGCCACGGGACGCGAGAAGGAAATGGCTGTTCGTGCTGTGCTGGGCGCCAATCGCTTCCGGATTCTGCAGCAACTCTTGACGGAGAGTGCCCTTCTCGCGATAGGGGGAGGCGCGCTCGGCCTCGCATCTGCATTCATCGAAGTCAATCTCCTCAAATCGATTCTCTCGGCGAACATTCCCCGTATCGAGAATGTGTCGATGGATGGTCGTGTGTTGACGTTCACTTTGGCGTTGGTCATTTTCTCAGGGTTGCTATTTGGCCTCGCTCCAGCCCTCACCCTCTCTCAGCGCAATTTTGCGGAATCCCTTAAGTCGGGCACATACCGCACATCAAACAGGACGAGCTATGGAATCCAGAGAGCCTTAGTAATCGCTGAAGTGGCGCTGTCTGTAGTACTCGTGATTTCGACAGCGCTTCTTATACAGAGTCTGTGGAAACTGACCACCGTCCAGTTGGGCTTTCGCGAAGAACACATCGTGACAGCGCGAGTCACCCCAAACCAGGATGTATGCACACTACCGGGCCGATGCGAGGGTTTCTATCACGATCTGTTACAGCACACTTCCGGCTTGCCAGGTGTTGAAAATGTCGCGGCTACAAGCGCACTTCCGCTTGAGGGAGGCATGGACGATGTGATTGTTGCGAATGTTCACGACTATGTTCCTCCTCAAGGAGAGTTGGCGCCACTGCTCTTGGAAAGGGTCGTAACTCCAGATTATTTTAAAGTCATGGGCATACCGTTGATCGGTGGAAGGTATTTCACACAGGAAGATTCGGCCGCCGACGCAGCTCCTGTCGTAATAATCAGTGCATCCACCGCGCATCATCTCTGGCCTGGCCGGAATTCTCTCGAAGAGACTATTAGCCCGGTTTGGCTGCCAGGAGAGAAGATTAGGGTCGTGGGAATCGTTGCGGATACACGAGAGTTCACACTGGAAAAGAACCTTCCCAATTGGATTGACGGTGAGGTTTACGTCCCATACGGCCCCGCAGCGATCCGCGCAAACGGCAGTAAGGGGCCTCTCGCTGAAATGACGTTGGTTATGCGTACACTCGGAGGTCACAGTGACATTGCACCAGAATTGGCCAACGTCATCGCCAGTTTGGATCGCGACGTGCCCCCGCCCAGCGACGTTAGAACTTTGGCAACCATTGTCTCGGGTTCCAGCGCTGCTTCGCGATCTATTGCGTGGCTTCTGGGATTTTTCGGCACTTCAGCCCTTGCCCTCGGAGCGCTGGGCATCTACGGCTTAATTTCGTATTTGGTTCTTGGGCGGTCTCATGAGTTTGGTGTTCGGATGGCGCTCGGAGCCCAGCGCCGCGATGTTTTTCGACTGGTGCTTGCTCAAGGAGCACGACTCTCTTTCCTCGGTGTAATGCTCGGTGTGATAGTCGCACTTATCGTAACGCGCCTCCTGGAGAGTTTCCTTTATGGAATTGGCGCAACGGACCCGACTACATTCATTGGGGCTGCCCTATTCCTCATGGGTGTTGCGCTGACTGCTTCCTATCTTCCCGCACGGCGCGCTACGTCCATTTACCCGGCAGTTTCTTTACGCTGCGAATGAAAGTTCGCCTCTCCTGTGGATGCACTCCCACGGCAGACTGACCAACCTCGATACTTCGCTTCGATGGATGTTGGCGTGGATACTCACGACTTTCGTCCTTGGCACTTCGACGAAATCCGGGATCGAATGAAGGCAAGGGCGGCGTCATCAACTCGCGGATAGAAGGAAAGTGTTGCTCGACGTTACAATGAATCTGAAGTTGGGGAATGTGCTCTTCGCTCAAAAAGCATCCCATAGAGCAGGGTGCCAGCTTGCTCGGAGGTGCCCTACCCTACCAATCGGCACATCTCCCCAAAGGAGGTCAAGGACGCGTTCGTGAGGAAGGCGTTTCAGATCTGGGAAGGCAGCAGGAATATCTTTGCTGATCTTGACCTTCCGAACCCAGAGGAGCGACTCTCAAGAGCTGTCTCGCTCTTCGAATAGCCACTACTATTCGCGCCTGCCGCCTCACACAAGCCAGTGCAGCCCGGGTTCTCAAACTTGACCACCCGACGATTTCGCGGCTCCTACGCGGGCACCTTTCCGGCTTCTCTATCGAACAGCTCATATACTTCTTAACTTTACTTCGCGATCTCCGCTCGCGACCAGCCACCCGCAGCACTTTTTAGATGAGGTGAATAATTTCGACGTTTTCCCAATGCTGTTTCAGATACTCAGCAACGAGCCGCCTGTGGCAGTGGTCAGGTTTTTCTTCACTGCAAAGAAGACAACCTTCAGCGATGGTGTCAACGGAGACACTCGTTTCGATCTTGCGTGACCTCATTAGCTCCAGAAACTCGCGCTCATACTCGGACCACTCGCCTCGTCTTTTCTTGTACGCATCGAGCAAGTCCTGGGTCGGAGCGAACAACGGCGCATGGACATAATCTATCCCACAGAGCTCCCGCAAAAAAAACTTCAGATCGTTCTTTTTCGCAAAGCCCGCTAGCTGTGAAACATTATTTAGACGCACATCCACAAGGCGCTTCGCCCCTGAGTTGCGGAGCTTTGTAAAGAATTCCTCGGCGGACTTCTTGGTGAACCCTATGGTGAAAATTCTCACGCAGACGCTTTCTCGCTCATCTGTCTGTTGTCGTACGCAATTCGCTTTTCCTGCACGGCGCAGGCGTCGGCAATAATCTGTTCTTTTGTGCGGTACAGGTCCGTCTCCGCCAGCCCCACCATTTCGACCAATCGACACATAGCCTCTGCGTGTGACTCCAGTATGCCGTTCGCATGGATGTGATTAACGGGTATCCCCATACCAGCCAGTTCCTGTGCGACCAGCAACGCACGATGACAAACCAACGGCTCCGCTTCCGCGCAGAGCAGCACGATCCGGTGTGACCGAGCACCCCTCAGAACGCGCTCCAATCCTTTCCTGAAGATTGGAGTCTCCGCCAGCTTACGATATTGAACCTTACCGTCAACGTAGCAAGACGCATCGTTAGGGCGACCGCCCAATTCACGGCCCAGAAACACGTAGGCGATACCACTCAATTTGAGTGACTCTTGGAACTCCTCCCGATTGAACTGAGGATTTGAACGACTGTATGGCGATGACCGCACATCGGCCACTGCTGTCACCCCATGGCAGCACAAGAGCGCCACAAGATTTCCTGGCTGATGATTCGAGTGCCCTATCGTCAGTACCGTTGTGTCCGCTCGATTGCTCATTTCCTCTCTCGGTCGGGAGTAATCACCGCTGCAACTAGCTTATAACAATCTCCCTTATGAGGTTCGCCAAGACTCACCGTCACAAAACATTCCCCAATCTCGTATTCACCGTCGTCCTTCGCGAGGTATTTTCGCTCGACGATAGGGTCCGTCACCCACAGTTGGTATCGAACGCCGCGATGTTTGAAATCCGCCTGCACCCTCCGTTTTGGATTGTCGAAGGCCGCTCCGGGGGCGAAAACCGTCACCTTCAGCTTGTCAAGATGGAGTAAATAAAGAGAGCCATTCAACTCACTGGCGTCCGCAAGAAGAACCTGTACCGCGACTTGGCGAAGTTGAAGGACATGCCACCGGACCAGCAGGCGGAGGAAAAAGAGCGAATTGCACAGAAACATTGTCTGAAGGTCGTTGACGGCAAGATTCCGCTCCCCGACCTGCGAATTGAGTACGAAACGCGAGACCACGAGCAGGCACGCGTGGACCTTGAGCTCGCCACACAGGATTACCGCGAACGCGGAATCGCAGAGAAATCAAAGGCAGGCTTTTCGATCTACGCCCCCGGCAACGAGGCGGATCGCTTGCGTGCAGCTCTTAAAGACCCCGAACTCACCCGCGAGATCCTGAGCTTATGAATATCCCAAGAGAACACATCCAAGCCTTTCAGAACTTTGGCTACACAGAGCGGGAAGCCCGCTTCCTCTGCATCGTTGCTGTCCATTCCGGGTACTTTACCCAACGGCAGTACACCGAATTTGGCCCCAGGAAGGCGGGCTGCATCGCCAGCGGATTCACAAACAAGCTTTTGGCACGCGGCCACGCTTCCGAGCACAAGTACCAGAACAACACGCGCGTTCTCCACTTCACCTTCAAACCCATGTACTGCGCGATTGGCAAGGAGAACATCCGCAATCGCCGTGCGCACAGCTTCGAATTCATGAAGACGCGTCTCGCCATCCTCGACTTTGTCCTCCGCCATCCGCAGCACGACTATCTCGAAGGCGAGGCCGAGAAGGTTCAGTACTTCGAGGAACGATTCCAGATTCGCCCGCAAGACATGCCGGGCCGCACGTATCGCGGCGCAAACAAGGTTCCCGACACCATCCGCTACTTCGTTGACAAATTCCCTCTATTTCTCGACTCCACTCTGCAACAACGACCCGCGCGTGACGCTGACCTTTATCGATCCAGGTGTCGGGGAATCTCGAAGCCTTCAAGACTCATCTCGATGCGTATTCTTCGTTTCTGGGCAGGATCGGTCGCTTTGCATTCCTTTTTGCGAGCCCCGATGCTGGGCTTTTTACGGCGGCTGAGAAACTCTTCAAAGAGGTCGCGGACCCTCAGCCGGGCAACCTCTCGCAGCAAGTCGCCCGCTACTTCAAATTGCGAGCAGCCTTCGAAGCCAAGCGTTTCGAACTATTGAAAGACCCCGACATCGAATTCATGAACCATGCGAAGCAGTGCTTCGCAGGGGACATCTTCGAGCGATCATTCGCGGAATGGAAAGCCGGTCGGCTTACACAAAGAGACCTGATCGCAGTGCTTGAGAACCGCCCTCGCCGCAAGCAGGAGATCGAATTCAAAACCTACCTGCTGCCCCATGACTATTCCTCGTTTGGACAGAACTCGCATTTCACTCAGAAAACCGCCTGAACTCGGTTTTCTGCACGGTTTTCTGGTCGGTTTTCTACCCCTCTTCTCAACAAGACCCACAGAGACAATGAGATGCAAACCCAAGACGCCAAGATCGGGACGCGGGCAAAAACGCGGAAAGGGCGGGAGCGACCCCACCGTCGCCGCTTCTGGCGGCTCCGGTCCCTTCGGGCTCCGGGGATCGCTCCCGCCCTTTCGCAACTCCGCGTTGATTCGTTGCCCGCGTCCCTAGTCCAGATTCCCGAGCAGTGAAAAACCACCTCAAGGAGAGACGCCGTGTCCATCATCAAGAAACCAGCAGCGCCACCCAAGATCGTCACCATCGAAGTTCAACTGGAAGAGCCGTTACTCACAACTTTGAAAGCCTACTGCGAATTCATCGACAGCACGCCCGACCATGTCACAGCGACAGCTCTTCGATTGGTTTTCAAAAAGGACTACGAGTTCAAGCGTTGGGTGAAAGCGCAGAAAGACATTCAGAAACCCCTTGCTGAGGACAAGCCGAACCGCACTCAGGGTTCCGCTACGCCAGCCAAGCCATGATTCAGCGCATCATCAACTCGAAAAACTTCATCGCGTTCCTGCTGGCTTCGGCAACGGGGATGGCTCTCTATTTCCTGTATCCGTTTCCGTCGAGCAACCTCTTCCTCCGCGTGATCGCTTTGAGGGCTCCGCTCGTTTATCGGGGAGCCCTCTCGTCCTACACCGCGATGCTCTTCACGACGCCCTACATCCTCTATTCCATCCTTCTCTCCGGGCTCTACATCTTCACGCTGAGAGCAGGCCGTCGCGCGAAGCCTTCGCAGCTTCCCCCTTACCCGGACCCTTGTCTGCGCCGCAATCTCTCCCTTGTCGTGGGCGAAGTCCACAACCGCCGGAAGCCCATACCGTCAGAGAACCCTAGCTGGCTCGTCATTCCTGAACGCGGTCTCTATACGGGAATCGCGATCTTCGGAGCGATTGGAACCGGCAAGACAAGCTGCTGCATGTACCCGTTCGCCGAGCAACTCTTCGCCTACAAAGCCGACAACAAAGACGAGCGCATCGGCGGACTCGTGCTCGAAGTGAAAGGCGACTTCTGCCACAAGCTGAAGGGGATTCTGGAGAAGCACGGGCGCGGCGAGGACTACATCGAAGTGAGCCTCGATGCCGAGTATCGTTACAACCCGCTGCACAACAGCCTCGACGCCTATGCCCTCGCTTACAACGTCGCGTCGCTGCTCAACAATCTTTTCGGGAAGGGCAAGGAGCCGTTCTGGCAGCAAGCGTACACAAACCTCATCAAATTCATCATCCTGCTCCACAAGGTCGCCTACGATTATGTGACCTTCTTCGATGTCTACGAATGCGCCATCTCAGCGCCGCTTCTCAAGGAGCGCATCGAGGACGCCGAGCGCATCCTCTCGGCTGAAGCTCAAATCTACATCTCGGCAGAGGATTACATCTCGGAGCATCACACCGAGCTTCAGGCGTTTCATTTCGTTTTCAACAAAACCAAGCAGATGTACCACGCCATCGCGACATCAGAACTCCACGACTTCCTTTTGAAGAAGCGAATCCGATTCAACGACGACCCCGACTCCGCGGCGGATGTGATCCAGGCGCGCAAGCGCTCACAGCTCGACGCCGTCAAGCGATGGTTCCATAACGATTGGCAGAGCCTTGAGCCTAAACTCCGCACGTCTATCGTCGAAGGCATCTCCGTATTCCTTTCACTTTTCGACGACAACCCCGACGTGAAGCGGACCTTCTGCCCGCCTGCCGAGTGTTTCGACCCCGAGGCTAACGCCGACTACCGACACGGCAAGCCGCTGCCTTCGTTTTCTTGGCTTATCGAGAACGGCAAGGTCTGCGCTCTGAACTTTCCCATCGGCATGAACGCCGGCCTTGCCAGGGCTCTGGGCGTCATGATGAAGCTCGACTTCGAGAGGGCTGTTTTGAACCGCATTCCCTATATGGAGGCGCACCCTGACCAACACTTCCGGCAGGTGCTTTTCCTGTGTGACGAATACCAGCACTTCGCAACAGTCGGCGAGAACGAGCCGCTCGGCGATGAGAAGTTCTTCAGCCTCTCGCGCCAGCCGAAGTGCATTCCCATCGTAGCCACACAGAGTATCAGCTCGTTGAAATCCGCACTGCCCGGCGACTCTTGGCGGTCCCTTCTTCAGACGTTTCGCACGAAGATCTTCTTCGCGCTCTCGGACGACTTCTCCGCCAGCGTAGCAAGCGAACTCTGCGGCCGCGAGGATCGGTTGAAGGTCAGCTACAACATCTCGGAAAGCGGGCATGATGCCAATGTCAGCTTCTTAAGCGGGAAAGCCCTGTCGAATCGCGCCAACGTCACGACCTCCAAAAGCTACGTCACGCACAACGCCTACCGGTTCGACACCAAGACGTTCGCTGAACTCAAGAACGCGCAGTCAGTCACGCTGGCCTATGACGGATTTGATCCGATGCCCCCCACGTTCTGTTACCTGAAGCCCTACTACAACGAGGTGAATCGCTCCTACTTCGAGCAGCTAGCGCGAGGAGAACTCTAATGGTCGGTTTCGAGACCATCATGCCGTTCTTGCGACCCATTGAGCACCTGATTCGCGACGACTCCATAAGCGAAATCATGGTCAACGGGGCGAACTGCGTCTTCATCGAACGCGCTGGCGTAGTCCAGGAGGTCCCTGACCTCATCTTGAGCGAGAAATCTCTCATGGTCGCCGTTAAGAACATTGCGCGGCGACTCGGCGACGACATCTCTGAGCAGAAGCCGATCCTGGATTCCCGGCTGCCTGACGGCAGCCGCGTCGCAGCCGTCATCCCGCCGTGCAGCATCCACGGCGTCACGCTCACAATCCGCAAGTTCAACGGTCGCCACTTCACGATCGAAGACTTGCTGAAATGCGGAAGCATTGAACCAATTCTCGTTGAACGCCTGAAAACCTACGTCGAGAGACGACAGAACATCCTCATCAGCGGTGGAACAGGCACCGGCAAGACGACCCTCTTGAACGCCTTGGGGAAACTCATTTCAGATGACGACCGGATTCTCCTCATCGAAGACACGTCAGAGATTCAACTCCAAAAGCCAAACCTCGTCCGTTTTGAGGCTCGCCAAGCACAGTCAGGTCTACCCGCCGTCGCGATCCGCGACTTATTGAAGGCATCACTTCGGCACCGGCCCGACCGAATCATCCTCGGGGAGATTCGCGGAGGAGAAGCATTCGACCTCCTTCAACTCCTCAACACGGGCCACTCAGGCACTCTCTCGACTGTTCACGCGAGTTCTGCTCAACAAGCCATCTCAAGATTCACGAGCTGCGTTCTGCAAAGCGGCGTAGAACTCCCTTATCGCGCTATCAAGACCAACATCGGCGACTCGCTCAACGTCATCATTCAGCTCGAACGCCGGCCGGGACGCCGCTTTGTTTCTGACGTCATCCAGATCAAGAAATACAATCCCACCATGGATGAGTTTGAGTTCGCCGCAGACCCCACATTTGCTTGAAGTCCCATCAATTCTGGTTCCTAGCTTCGGTAGCAATATGACCCTCGCCGCGACAAATCCGCCGCCCCGTATTCCAAAAGAGCCCAGTTCACGGTCAGCGCAGGGTGTGCTAGGCTGCCCACCAGCGACACCAGATAGACGGCCAAGGAGAAAGTCTATGGCTCGTCGTTCTGGTCAAGTTGGCTACGAAGAGGTGAAAGGTGGTTGGTATCACGTTCGGTTTCGAATAGATGTTCCCGGGCAGGAAAAGAGGGCTTATCTCAGCAAGCCGATCTGTCCCGTCTCCGGCCCTGGTAGTCTCACGAAACTCGAACGTCTCAGGAAGAGAAGGGAAATCATCACCGCAAGCGGAGCGGACAGCCAGGAACACTTCGAGCAAGTGGAAGCGTTCAATCACGGCAAAACGTTTCGCCAACAAGCTGAATGGTGGCTAAACCACGTGCAGACTCGCAAGCGGAAACCGATCAAGCCAGCGACCACAGCGGGGTTTGAGAGCTACTTGAACAAGTGGCTCCGACCTAATCTCGGCGACATGCCCGTCTCATCCGTCAACAATCTCGCGGTGCGAGGTCTCGTGACCAAGATGACAGACGCCGGCATGTCGGCGAAGATGGTCAACAACGTGGTTCAGGTCGTCAAGATGGTAGTGGCATCTGCGGTCAACGAGAACGGGGAACGAGTCCATCCGAGGACCTGGAACCACGAATTCATCGACCTGCCTGAAGTGAAAAACCAGCGGCAGCCAACTTTCACAAGTGCGGTGATGGAAGCGATTGCAGGTGGCTCCAGAGGAAGACAGCAGATGCTCTTCGTTCTTCTCGGAGCCACGGGGATGCGAATCGGGGAGGCGCTGGGACTTGAGATAGAAAAACATGTCTCCAGCGATTTCTCGACTCTGCATATCCGGCAGAAGGTATGGAGGGGGCAGATCCAACCATTCCTGAAATCGGAGAATGGCATTCGGGACATCGATCTGCCAACTTCCATTGTTGCGGTGCTCAAGGAGTTCGTAGGTGACCGGACTTCCGGCTTGCTGTTTTGTTCGAAGAACGGTCTTCCACTATTACAATCGAACCTCTTGAGACTCTCCCTGCATCCACTTCTCAAAAAGCTGAACCAACCAAAGATGGGTGCCCATGCCTTTAGACGATTCCGAACCACATGGCTGAGGAAACAGCGCGCGCCGGAAGACTTGCTACGCTTCTGGCTCGGCCATGCCAACAAGAGCGTCACAGACGGCTACAGCAAGCTGAAAGAGGACGTTCCATTTCGCAAGAAGGTCGTGGAGCAAGTGGGAATCGGCTTTGAGCTTCCAGCCGAGAAACCCGAAGTTGCACCCAATTGCACCCAAAGTGAGTTGTTATCAACCTTCGCGTAAGCGGATGGAACTAAAGAGGAAGAATGGCTCCCCGGGCTAGATTCGAACTAGCAACCCTTCGGTTAACAGCCGAATGCTCTACCATTGAGCTACCGGGGAACGGTCTTGTTATGATGCACTTACGCCATGCAACTGAGTGGGCGAATTGGCGGTGTGCCCAATTTTGTGCCCACCCAAACGCTCGATTGCATCCAGCACGGCCTCTGCGCCGGGATGAACGTACCGAGCCGAGATGTTGATCGAGCTATGACCAGCAATCCGCATCAGAGTCCACACGTCGCAGCCCGAAGCTCCGAGCCGCGTCAGGAAAGTGTGCCGTAGAGAGTATAAAACAAACCGACGCACCTTGCCATCAGCGAGAGCGTATCGGTGTTGGAGCCTGACAGATGAGGTTTCCACGTGTCCGCTGCGAGTCTCAGCAGGCCAAACGAAACCCTCGTCGGGCTGCCGTGCGCTAATCCAGCGGGATTCCAGCGCCGTTCTGACTCGATGACTCATTGGAATGACTCTGCGCGCCGCTGCCGTCTTGCCATGAGTCACAAACAATGCTCCGTGCCGCCCATTAATCCACGTGATGTTTTCCCATCGCAACCTAAAACATTCCTCTGGACGGATTCCTGTATCAATGAGCACGGTAGCTATCGAAGCCAGCGGTTCCCGCGCTGCGGCCAAATAACGCGCTTCCTCTTCCGGCAAGATAACGTGCTCTCGGCGAGCTTCGCCGGGAAGCAATTTTATTTTAGGGGCCGCATCGAGCGCGCCCCATTCAACGGCAAGTCTCAGAATACGGCGAAGAATTTGAAGCTCGCGGTTGATGGATGACGTTTTCAGGCCGTCCTTTTGGCGCTTCGCAATATACGCGCGGGTTGTTTCGGGTGTGATTTCATTTAGACGCGCTTTCGAGAGCGGCGCAAATTCCGAAATTCTGCGAATACCGCCGAGATACCAGACTTGTGTACGCGGCTTGTCCCGGAATGTCGCCAGCGCCCACGGATGAAAACGATTTTCCATGAAATCTTTGAGTGGCGGCACGACTTTCTTCTCGCGTATGCCAACTTCACCTTTGGCGAGAGAGGTGCGGTGGGCGGATTCCATGTTGCGGGCCACTTTGTCGTTGCCCTGTTTGGTGGATTCACGGATTGGCTGACCGTTCCACATGAATTTGTACCAGTAAAATTTGCCGCGTTTGTAAATCATTGCCGTGACCTCCGTTTCGTGGATTTCGTGCGTTTATTGGCGCGCTGATGTTTTTTCTTCCGCTCCCGATACCGTTTCATGGCTTCGGCGACGCGGCAATTCGCCGAACAATAAGGCTGCGACGCTCGCCGCTTCCGAAACAGCTTGCCGCAGCGTTTGCAAACTCCTAATCCGCCTAGGTTGCCGAGCGAACCGGCGACAAGGGCGTTCGCGAGCTGTTTTTTGGTTGTGCAAAGAATCCCGTGGCGCAGTCTGTTGGACGATTTGTCGAGCCATATGACATATCGAGTCCGCGAAAGACCGTCGTTTACATGGAGAGCCAGAGATTCCGTGGGAGTCAAATCGCGCGGGCCTTGGGACGGAGGGTTGTCCTCATCGAAGGTCTGTTCTTCACCATAGGTTTCAGACAGTTCTTTAGCCTCACGCACGTCGTCACGTTCGAGCGCGTCTGCCAGCAGCAAGTCGTTCGTCAAGGAATGGCCGAATGGCAGTTTATCTAAAAGGAGCGTGTCGCGGAGAATCTTCACGTCGAAGGGAATCCGAGTGACAGGCATACGATCTATCCATTCCTCGGAAGTATTGGCTTCTCGGTGATATTCAGAACGGGTTTCGAGCACCCAGCCGTCCGTTTTCTTCGTCAGGGTGAGATGGGACGGCACAAGGATTGGAAGGAGTGAGTTATTGCTTGTTATCGAAGCATTGTTTTTTGCTATAGCCATAACTCATCCTACCATGCATACTCACAATGGTGCAAGAGAATTCAAGAGCGGAGACGAAAGGAACCGTGATGAGCACCACCAAAAAGGAAATCAGTCCGGCGGAAACAGCCAAGAGACTGGGAGTTGGATTGGATTTTATCTATGTCCTGTTGCGCTCCGGGAAGCTGGCCGCGAGAAAGTCTGAGCGTCAGTGGCTTGTGTCCGAAGAGGCTGTGAATGCTCGTATCAAATCGCTGCGAAAGTTGGATTCCCATGCCTGAGTCTGAATTGCTCACTGTGCCCGAAGCCGCCGCCGCGCTCCGGTTGAAGCCGAGCACAGTACGTGCGTGGGTGCTTCGCCGCAAGATTCCTTTTTGCAAGATCGGACGGCTCGTCCGTATCCGGCGCTGTGATGTCGAGGCGCTGCTCGCGGACAGTCTTGTTCCGGTTGGAGCGGGAGACAGGCCATGAGTATTTATACCCCGAATCTCACACAGATGTTTGTGGCGGGCCGGAGTACGGAGCCAGTATCAGTCAAAATCCAGGCTCTGACCTACCCGATGTCAACCTGGTCACAGACGGACTCCCAAACCGTAGGCCGCAGGCGTCTGTGTAAAGTTCGGGGCAGGATTTCACAGGGAGATTCTAACTAACCAATGGTCATCGAGACAAAACCGCGTTCCACTGGCTTGCTTACTGCGGAGGAGTGGATCGAATTGCCGGACGAGCCAGCGGTCGGAATCGTTTTTGGCAGCCCCGATGAGGCAATAATCGAAGCAGGCAGTAAGAACATCATCGAGGGCGGCCCCAAGAATTTTAAGACCACGTTGGCTCTCTCCCTTCTGTTACCAGCATCGAAAGGAAAGACAGCCTTCCCGCAAATGCCCCTTACGTCGGTTGCACCGCGCCGTGTGTTGTATCTGCATGGCGAACTGGGCAAACGGCAAATTAAGAAACGAACAATTGCAGCGGCAAAAGGCTTAGAGCGCCCGCTAGATAATTTTCTCCAAGTCCGCGATCTTGACACTCACCTGATCCGTCCTGATGGACAGCGAATTATAGAGCAATACGTGAAGGACGCCAGACCGTCTGATGTGGTGTTCGACCCTTGGCAATCATTTATCGCGGGCCATGACGAAAATAGCTTCTTGGAGATGTCGAAAGCCATGCACTTCATAGATTCACTCATTGTTCGTTACGACTTGACTGTCTGGATTGTGACGCACACCGGCAAGGATTCAACCAAGGGAACGCGAGGCCATTCCAGCATCGCCGGTTGGAGAGATGGATTGATTAAAACATCCCGGAAGAACCACGTGCTGACAGTGACAGTCGAACCGCGCTGGGCCTCTCCGTTAGAGCCGTTCGACCTGCGATTCGACGATGGCCAAGTGATTCCGTGCGGCGGGCACAAATGGAGTCCACAGGCGATCAAAGTCAGGAAAATCGTGCAGGAACACGGTGGCGCGGTGAGCCGCCCGATATTGGGCACGATCCTCAGCCTCGAACCCGCCGCTCTGCGCAAGGTTCTGCATCGATTGTCGGGAGAAGGCGCAATAACCTACGACGATTCCGAAGTGAGAGCCACCGCTGAGTCACCTCTCAAAGACCTTCTAGGGGTTCGTTCGTGACCGTTCACATTAGTCTGAGGCGTCCCGCGCATGTCGCCCCTATAAAGGGGGGCGGACATTGCGACGTGGGATGCAATATCCGCTCAAAAACGGATTGCGACGCTACAGTTCTTTTGAATTCAATCGATTAGCCCCAACGTCGCAGCGTCATATACCGTCACATTTTCGTGATGCGACGGAGGCGTCGTCGAGCGTCGCACTTCATTGTTGCGACGACAACTCGGTTCGCGAAGTTCGCCCAGGAATGACAAACGGAATCGGATATGAAGAGACGCCCACAGAAAGAACTATTGACGCGGAGTCAGTTGCTTCTTCGCGCCGAACGCAGAAAGCGAGCTAGGCTCAGTCCGCGCGGGCCGAGGGGTTGACACAGGTAAAGGTCTCATCTCTTAGCCTCGTCTCGCAATCGTAGGCCACATCCGATCAATCCTGCGCAAGATTTTCTCTGCGTCGGAGATTGCGTCCGCAATGCACGATTCTATTGCCGGAGAAGGCTTTCGGTCGAGTTGAGCAAGCCTTCGCGCTGCAAGAATACTCGCTGCAATCAACAGCACTCGTTTACGTCCCTCGTCCACGGCGGGATTCTAGCACTCTTCGCCTTATCTTCGCCACAGCGATGGGAGCTTGTGACGGGGACGCCGAATGCCTGGCGAAGACTATCGGAAAAAGATTCAAGCGAGGCTCACGACGTTCACGGTTTCGGCTTTAGCGTCGGCGCTGGGACTCTCGAAGCCTTACGCTACAGACATTCGCAAAGGGAAGCGGCTTCCGCATCCACGGCACTGGATGACAATCGCGAAGCTGATAAGTATTTCCTCGAATGCCCAGGAGTAGCTCAGACTCAGTTGAGTCATCGAAGGTATAGTGCCTCTAGGAATTCGCTCCGTCGGTCAGCATGTTCCCCGCCGCATCGTACGAAAAGCCGGTCGATGAAAGCTGGTTGCCTGCCTGCCGCAGGCAGGCTCGCCGTCGCCGACACGCTCAGATTCTCCTCGGAGCAAGCGAAAGAGACGGCGAAAAACCGCACCCTTGCACGTCAAAGGGTGCGCCACCCTCGCGTTTCGGTCTAGCCTTTACCGGAGTCGTGTGAGGATGCGTGTGTGTCAGCCCTTCGACGGTCTAACTCGCGCTTACCTGCGCCACCCGCCGGGAGCCCCAATTCCCTTGAAATACCACGCCCGGTCTTCCCGAGGGTTCCAGTCGATTACGCGCTCGTATAGTTGCTTGTATGTCTCTTGCGTTCGAGTCACGATCCCGACGACCCCGTCGTGGCAAACAAAAAGGAAATACTCCTTGCCTTCAGGGATCAAAAACGCATCCCAGCCGAACAACATCGGTATGACTAGGTACGAGTGTGTTTCCCAAATCTCTTCTGGGCCGAAGAGCTGCCCTGGGCGTTTCTCCAAAGGCTCTGTCTCCCCCTTCCCCAAGCGCATTTGCTGGACGATTGTGGCCCCAGTATTCTCAGAGTAATCGCTCCAGATACCTCGCTCCCTGATCCACAAAAGTGCTCCCTCAAAGGGAATCTCTCCCCACGTGGGCACTAAATAGTTGGCTAGGCCAATGACGCTCGAAGGCTTGTCTTCGAGGCCGACGGAGAAGCAGTACCGGTCTTCAACGTCATAGTAAAGAAAGCGATTGGAAGTAACCTTCAGCCCATGAGCATCGCACCAGTCTCGGGCCTCTTCATTCGTCAAGAACCGCATCTCTTCCCCCTTATGGAATGGCTTCGCAAGCTCCCGACTCAACGCACGCCTCTGCACCGGCTGCGACCGCCCGACCAACGGCAACACCAACTCGGACGGTCACCGCTCCAACGGTTGTCCAGAAGCCCACCTTCGCAATTGGGTTGTTATTGTGATCCACTTGGCCGCCTCCCCCAGGCAGCCAGCGCGTCGTATTCTTCTTCCCATCATGGTAGTCCCAGTGCCCATGCTCAGAATCCCAGCTCGTGTTAGGTGGCGACTGGCCGGGGATTGGGTATTTCGGGTCCCACCTAACAGGCCGGTCGGGCGTGCCTTTCCCTGGCACCCATTCGTTGGGCGTTAGCTTTCCGTCAGGTCCCTTGCCTTCGGGTAGTTTCGGAACGTCGTTGGTGGGGGGCTTGGGTGTCCCGTCAGGATTTGTTGGCGCAGGCGTTCCGGCGTTCTGCTGTTGCGCCTGCTGGGTTGTGGACTTCTTCGTGCCGTCGCCTGTGTTGCCCTCGCCCGGAGGAGGAGGAGGAGTGCTGCTGCTCTTCGTTGCACACGACGTAGCGCCTGCCACGGGCGTGCAGGTGCCGCCATCATGCCCCTCGAGGTCCGCAAAGGTCTCCGGGTTGTCGCTGACCATCGCGTAGAGGTTCAGCGTCTGCGGATTGGTCAGATTCGCATACGGCACTGGCGCGGGCACCGCGCTCCAGTCCGCCGAGAGCCATCTTCCTAACCGCGACGTGTAGTAGCGTGCGCCAAAGTCATCGTTGCCCGTCTCCGTGTCCCGCTCTTTGCCCTCGAACTTGTAGTTCTGCGTGCAGGTGTTGGTGATGTCCCGCTCGCCTCCAAACGGGTAGAAGTCCGCGTCGTAGCACACCGCTGTCTGCCCCGCCTGCACCATCGTCCGCGAACTCCCCAGCATGTCCTCTTCGTAATAATAGATTGTACCGCTGGAAACATTGCGCATGGCCACGCGCTTCCCGCCAAAGAACACGTATTCGTTGCTAAAATTTCCGCTGGTGTCCGACTCGTCCAGTATCTCCGTCCCTCTGCGTTAAAGGCCGTTGTCGTTCTTGGCGTTGCTCTTGGCTTGCCGCTTCTCGATCCACGCCCCGCGAATATACACAGTACAAGCGAGGAGAAATAGAACGATCCAAAGGAAGCTGTTTTCGTCCAGAAATCCGTGATCAACCGCTAGGCGTAGCGCCGCGGCGACGCAAGCCGCTGTCACAACATCCGCGCGCCTCTGACGGGAACCCAGCCCTTGTAGGAGAAAGATTATCCCCAATGCGGCGGTGAGCATGCCATCGCTCCATGCCTCTGACAAGGGACTACCCAATACGCTTGGAAAAGCATCCATCAGACAAATGACTCCCACGATTGAAATGATCCAATTGGGGAGGTGAAGTCTCATTTGTTGACGGTCGTCCTTTGATGGTTCTACCTATCCTCCAATGCAATCGCCAGCTTTACTGCGGCCACATGGAGCTCAAGGGAGAGTTTGAAACCTTCAAGCTCATCCGCTACGGGAACGAACAGGAGCCCAATTTCGCCAGCTGCGCTCACGTACTCTCCCGGGTGCGCGCGGGTGTCGGCAGCGAAGCGAGCAAGTGTTCCTCTGGTATCCATGTGACTGAAGTCGGTTCCGCCGAGCGTGCGGGTGGCTTCGGCCGGGGTCAACGTGCGCGAAGAGTTGATCGCTTGCGTTGTAGACTGGCCGTCCTTCATGGTGAATGCTGTTCCCACGGTCTGGGATTGGCCGCTAATCAGGTTTCCCGCCGAGTTGAACTTATATGTCTGCGTTGTCGTGGTGGTCGTCATGGTGATCGAGCCGTCCTTGTTCGTCGTTACGTTCGCGTCACTGCTGGTCAACGTGACGGTCGTGACGCCATTCTGCGTTTTTTGTGTCATAGATAGACCGATACCGTCGCCGGTTTTCTGCCCCTCACCTGTGGTGGCGGCAGGGCTCGGTGCAGCGGGCGTGCAATTCTCGAGCGAACCCGGCAACGCCTGCCCGCACGTAACATGCCCCTCGAGGTCCGCAAAGGTCTCCGGGTTGTCGCTGACCATCGCGTAGAGGTTCAGCGTCTGCGGATTGGTCAGATTCGCATACGGCACTGGCGCGGGCACCGCGCTCCAGTCCGCCGAGAGCCATCTTCCTAACCGCGACGTGTAGTAGCGTGCGCCAAAGTCATCGTTGCCCGTCTCCGTGTCCCGCTCTTTGCCCTCGAACTTGTAGTTCTGCGTGCAGGTGTTGGTGATGTCCCGCTCGCCTCCAAACGGGTAGAAGTCCGCGTCGTAGCACACCGCTGTCTGCCCCGCCTGCACCATCGTCCGCGAACTCCCCAGCATGTCCTCTTCATAATAATAAATCGTCCCGCTGGAGACGTTGCGCATGGCCACGCGCTTCCCGCCAAAGAACACGTATTCGTTGCTAAAATTTCCGCTGGTGTCCGACTCGTCAAGGATCTCAGTCCCTGCGCCGTACCAGTAATACTTCCCGCTCGACTTCTCGACGCGGTTGCCGTCGCCGTCGTAAGTG